>CAVXKO010000004.1:0-1466578 GCA_963762315.1 uncultured Gammaproteobacteria bacterium | reverse complement strand
GAACCCTCACCCGGCCTGTCGGCCGACCTCTCCCGCAAGCGGGAGAGGTGAATGAACCCTCACCCGGCCGCTTCGCTGGCCGACCTCTCCCGCAAGCGGGAGAGGTGAGGATCAGGAATACGACAGCGCGTGTGCGCGGTCGGGGCGCTCGAGGTGCGGCACGGCGTTGAATGCCGCCAGCCGCGCCACGGAACTGCCGCGCACGATTTCCGTGACCCCGGTGTTGCGCGTCTGCAGGTTCAGCTGGATCGCCGCGTCCGCTCCGGCGCCGAGCGCATCGGCTACCGACCGGCCGATCACGCCGCCCGAGGTCACGACCAGCACCGCGTCGTCGCGCCCGAGTCCTTCGCACACGTCCGCGAACGCGTCCTGCGATCCGGCCGCCGAAGTCGTCCCAGGTTTCGGCGCCCGACAAGGGCCCTTCGTGCTTCGCCCAGGCATACAGTGCGTCGCGGATCGCCGAGAAGTAGGCGCGTCGATCGCCGGCCGCGCGCAGGCGCCGCTGGTCCTCGTGCTCGAAGAACGACAGCAGGCTCGCATGGTCGTATTCGTTGAAGCGGGCGTCGCGGCGAGGCGCCGGCGCGTCCTCGAGGCGATTGAGGATCGCATCGCAGGTCTCGACCTGCCGCACCAGCGTCCCCGAGACGATGCGTGCGAAGCGCAGGCCGCGCGCCGCGAAGTGCTCGCCCAGCCAGTCCGACTGCTGGAAACCGAGGGGCGTGATCGAGTCGTAATTGCCCGTGAAGTCGGGCTGTCCGTGGCGGACGAGGTACAAATAAGGCATGGTGCGCGAAGTTTAGCGCAGGGCCCGTCATGCACTCCGGCAACTTCCGCGCCAGCGGCGTCATCACGCTCACCACGGACTTCGGCCTCAAGGATCCGTTCGTCGGCGTCATGAAGGGGCAGGTGCTGCGCCGCTTCCCCGACGCGCGGATCATCGACCTGACGCACGAGATCCTCGCGCACTGGCCGGCCGAGGCGGGGTTCTGGCTGTCGCGGTCCTTCCGTTACTTCCCCGAAGGCACGGTGCACGTGGCGGTCGTGGACCCTGGCGTCGGCAGCTCGCGCGAGATTGCAGTGGTCGAGACCGAGGGCCACCTCTTTCTCGCGCCCGACAACGGGCTGCTGGGCACCGTCGTCGAGCAGGCGGGCGCACCCGTGGTCCAGCGTCGGCTCGCCGCGTCTGTGCTCACCGGCCTCGGCATCCACAAGGTCGAGCGCCACGTTCCACGGGCGCGACATCTTTGCCCCGGTGGCGGCCGAAGTGGCGGCTGGCCGGCTGGCCCCCGAGGCGCTCGGGGACACCGTGACCGACCTGATCCCCGGTTGGATCGAAGAGCCGATGCAGTCGGCCGGGCAGGTGACCGGCGTGGTGGTGACGGTCGATCACTTCGGCAACCTCATCACCAACATCGACGCAGGGCTCGTGGCCGGGTTCTCGCACCCCGTCGTGAAGGTCGGTGGGAGGGAATTGCCCATGCGGCGGACCTATTCCGACGTCCGGCCCGGGGACTACCTCGCCCTCGTCAATTCGTTCGGGGTGATCGAGGTGGCCCGGGCGGAACAGAGCGCCGCGGCGGTCTCGGGCTGGCCCGCGGCGCCCCGGTGGTCGTCGTCCAGCGCTGAGTTAAATCCTTGATTCCGGGGCAGATTTGGGCGGGGCAGGGACGGCGGGAATGTCCGTACATGAAACCCGTTCGCATCGGTCGGAGCCGTCGCATTGCGGCGCACAAAGACCTGTTGAGATGCAAGGCGATCCGTGTATAGTTCGCAGCCCTGTGCCCAGATTTCATGGGCAGCACGTTGAAATCTCAGGCTTTTCTCAGGGCCGCGAAATGGAAAGAGACGAGGAGCACTTCGACTTGGACGAAGACTTCGTGGCGGGCGCCGAGGAAGAGGATTACGACCGCTTCATCGAGCGCGTTGACCGGCGCAAGCAGGCGGTCAAGAAGGGCAAGGCTGCCTGGAGCAAGCTCGAGGACGTGCTTGCCGAGAAGCGCCTCCAGAAGGAACTGAAAGACTTCTTCGAAGAGAAGTAGCCAGCACATTCACGGGTCCCCGACTCCCGATGCGGGGAGCCAGTCCGGGGTTCGTTCGATGACCAGCCATACCGAATCGCACTGGGTCGTCCTCAAGTTCGGGGGGACCAGCGTTTCGAGCGTCAGCAACTGGAAGAACGTCGCTGCCGTCGTCCGCGAGCGCCTCGCCGAAGGCCTCCACCCCGTCATCGTCCACTCCGCGCTGTCGGGCATCACCGACCGGCTCGAGCAATTGCTCGCCAAGGCGCTCACCGGCGAATGGGAGCCGGTCATGGAGCAGATCGAGCGCCGTCACGTCGATCTCTCACGCGATCTCGGCATCGCGATCTCGCCGGAACTCGAACGTCATTTCCACGAGCTGCGCCGCAGCGCCGAGGGCATCCACCTGATCGGCGAGGTCAGCGATCGCCTGCGCGCGCGGGTGATGGCCAACGGCGAGTTGATGGCGACGCGCATCGGCGCGGCCTTCCTCGCGCACGAAGGCATCGACGTGCAGTGGCTCGATGCGCGCACGGTGCTGCACGCGCAGGAGCGGCCGGGTGCGACGGAGCGTGCGAGCTACCTCTCGGCCACCTGCAACTTCGATCCCGACGCGGCGTTCCAGCAGCGGCTGGCCTCCGGTGGCAGCGTATTCATCACGCAGGGCTTCATCGCCAGCGACGAGAACGGCGACACCGTGCTGCTCGGCCGCGGCGGCTCCGACACCTCCGGCAGCTATTTCGCCGCCAAGCTCGGCGCGCGCCGCCTCGAGATCTGGACGGACGTGCCCGGCATGTTCACGTCCAATCCACGCTCGGTGTCGAACGCCCGCCTGCTGAAGTCCCTCGACTACGACGAGGCTCAGGAAATCGCCTCGAGCGGCGCCAAGGTGCTGCATCCGCGCTGCATCCTGCCGGTGAAGCAGTACGCGATCCCGCTGACGGTGCACGCCACGCAGCAGCCGGAACTCGCAGGCACCGTCATCACCGCCACGGGCGGCGACGGCGGCGCGCGCGTCAAGGCGGTCTGCATCAAGAAGGGCATCACGCTCATCGCGATGGAGACGCTCGGCATGTGGCACCAGGTCGGCTTCCTCGCCGACGCGTTTGCCGTCTTCAAGCAGCACGGCATCTCGGTGGACCTCGTGTCGACCTCCGAGACCAGCGTCACCGTCTCGCTCGATCCGGCCGCGAACTCGCTCGACAGCAAGACGCTCGACGCGCTGGTGACCGACCTGTCGAAGCTCTGCCGCGCCGAGGTCATCGGACCGTGCGCCGCCGTGAGCCTCGTCGGCCGCAGCATCCGCGCGACGCTGCATCGCCTCGGCGATGCGCTGGAGTTGTTCGAAGAGCAGCGCATCTACCTCGTCACGCAGGCGGCGAACGACCTCAACATCACCTTCGTGGTGGACGAAGACCAGGGCGATCGCCTCGTGCGTCGCCTGCACGACGTCATCGTCTGGAACGCGCCTTCGGATCACGTGCTCGGGCCGACGTGGGAGCAGATCCACGGACTCGGGCCGGTGATTCCGGTGGGCGGCCCGCCCTGGTGGCAGGAGCGCCGCGCGGAACTCGAGCGCATCGCGCACGAGCACGGCAGCGCCTACGTCTACGAAAGGGCTTCGTTCGAGCGTGCCGCGCAAGCAGCTGCTCGCCATCCGCGGCGTCGATCGCATCTTCTATGCGATGAAGGCGAACCCGCACGCGGAGATCCTGCGCATCTTCGCGGGCCTCGGGCTTTCGTTCGAGTGCGTCTCGCAGGGCGAGTGCGAGCACGTCTTCAAGACCTTGCCGGGCATCGACCCGGGCAAGATGCTGTTCACGCCGAATTTCGCGCCGCGCAGCGAGTACGAGTGGGCGGTGAAGCAGGGCGTGCACCTGACGATCGACAACCTGTACGCGCTGCGCGAGTGGGGCGACCTGTTCCGGGATCGCGACGTGCTGGTGCGCATCGACACGGGCTTCGGCCGCGGCCACCACGACCACGTCCGCACGGCGGGCGTGCACGCCAAGTTCGGGGTGCCGCTGTTCGAGATCGACGAACTCGAGCGGCTGGTGAAGTCCGTGCGGCGCGCGCGTCGTCGGCGCTGCACGCGCACACCGGCAGCGGCGTGTTCGACGTGCGCAACTGGAAGGAAGTCGGGCAGATGCTCGGCGACCTCGCGAAGCGCTTCCCGAAGGTCCGCGCCATCGATCTCGGCGGCGGCCTCGGCGTGCCGGAGAAGCCGGGCCAGGTGCCCGGTCGACCTCGCGGCGCTGCAGGTCGGTCGTCGACGAACTGCGCGACCGCTTCCCGAAACTCGACCTGTGGCTCGAGCCGGGCCGCTTCCTGGTGGCCCAGGGCGGCGTGCTCGTGGTCGAGGTGACGCAGCTGAAGGGCAAGGGCGCGGTGCAGTACGTCGGCGTCGCGACCGGCATGAACTCGCTGATCCGCCCGGCGCTTGTACGGCGCGCACCACGACATCGTGAACCTCTCGCGCTTCGGCGAGCCGGGCACCGAGGTGTACAACGTCGTGGGGCCGATCTGCGAATCGGCGGACGTGCCTGGGCTACGAGCGGCTGCTGCCGCCGACCCGCGAGGGCGACGTGCTGCTGGTCGCCAATGCCGGCGCCTACGGCCACGCGATGAGTTCGTCGTACAACCTGCGCGAACCGGCGCGGAAGTGATCGTCTGAAGGGGCTGCGAGCGCGGCCGGAGTGAGAGCGTGAAGACTGCAATCGTCGGCTGGCGCGGGATGGTGGGTTCGGTGCTGATGCAGCGCATGGCTGCGGAGCGCGACCTCGATCACGTCGACCCGGTGTTCTTCAGCACGTCGCAGGCGGGCGGTGCGGCGCCGGCGATCGGCGGGCGCAAGGCGCGGCCCGCTGCAGGACGCGAACGATCTCGAGGCGCTGGCGAAGTGCGACGTCATCGTGACCTGCCAGGGCGGCGACTACACGAATGCGGTGCACCCGAAGCTGCGCGCCGCCGGCTGGAAGGGTTACTGGATCGACGCGGCCTCGGCGCTGCGCATGAAGGACGACGCGGTGATCATCCTCGATCCGGTCAACCGCGACGTCATCGATGCAGGCGCTGCAAGGCCGGCGTGCAGGACTACATCGGCGGCAACTGCACCGTGTCGCTGATGATGATGGCGCTGGCGGGCTGTTCCGCGAAGGCCTGATCGAGTGGATCACGTCGATGACCTACCAGGCCGCCTCGGGCGCCGGCGCGCCGAACATGCGCGAGCTTGCTCGAGCAGATGGGCGCGGCGCACGCGTCCGCAGCTTCGCTGCTGCGCGACCCGGGCAGCGCGATCCTCGACATCGACCGCGCCGTGACCGAGACGCTGCGATCGCGATGCGCTGCCGCGCGCAAATTTCGGCGCGGCGCTGGCCGGCAGCCTGATCCCGTGGATCGACAAGGACATGGGCAACGGCCAGAGCCGCGAGGAATGGAAGGGCAGCGCCGAGACCAACAAGATCCTCGGCCGCTCGGCAAACCCGATCCCGGTCGAGGGCATCTGCGTGCGCATCGGCGCGATGCGCTGCCACAGCCAGGCGATGACGATCAAGCTCAAGCGCGACCTGCCGCTCGCCGAGATCGAGCGGCTGATCGCCGGCGGCAACGAGTGGGTGCGGCTGGTGAAGAACGATCGCGATTCGTCGATCCGCGAGCTGTCGCCGGCCGCGGTGAGCGGCACGCTCGACATCCCGATCGGCCGCGTGCGCAAGCTCGCGATGGGCGGCGAGTACCTCTCGGCGTTCACGGTGGGCGACCAGCTGCTGTGGGGCGCCGCCGAGCCGATCCGCCGCATGCTGCGCATCCTGTCGGGCTGATCCTGCGCCGAGTGAGCAGCAGTCCGCCGGGCGTCTTGAACCGCGGGCTGCTGCCTCGCACGGTCGTCGTGCTGGGACTGGTGTCGCTGCTGAACGACGCCGCGAGCGAGATGATCACGCCGCTGCTGCCGATCTTCCTCACGGCCACGCTGGGCGCCGGGCCGGCGGTCGTCGGTCTCGTCGAGGGCATCGCCGAAGCCACGGCGAGCATCATCAAGCTGCGTCTCCGGGCGGCTCGCCGATCGCGGCATGCCCGCGAAATCGCTGGTGCTCGGCGGCTACACGCTTGTCGAACGGCATGCGACCGCTCATCGGCCTCGCGTCGGCATGGGGTGCCGTGCTGCTGCTGCGGTTCCTCGATCGCGTCGGCAAGGGCCTGCGCACGGCGCCCGCGCGATGCGTTGATCGCGAACTCGACGGCACCGGAACAGCGGGGCCGGGCGTTCGGCTTCCATCGCTCGATGGACCATGCGGGCGCGGTGATCGGGCCGCTGCTGGCGTTTGCGTTGCTGGCCGCCAAGGTCGACCTCGCCCACGTGTTCTTCGCCTCGGCGATTCCCGGCGTGCTGGTGCTGTTGCTCCTCTATTTCGGCTTGCCGGCAGGGCAGAAGGTCGAGGTGGCCGCGCCAGCCGCGGTTCTCGTGGGGCGCACTGCACGGCCGCCTGAAGGCGATGATCGTGGCGGCGGGCCTGCTCGCGCTCGCGAGCGTGCCCGAGGCGTTCGTGGTGCTGTGGGCGCGCCAGGCGGGCATGGAAGTCGTCTGGATCCCGCTCGTCTGGGCGGCGGCGAGCCTGGCCAAGATGGGTATCGCGATGCCGGCGGGCATCCTGTCGGACCGGCTCGGCCGGATGCCGCTGCTGCTGACAGGCTGGAGCGCGCGCGTCGCCGTGTTGCTGCTGCTGGCGTTCCTGCGTCCGGATGGAGCCTGGGTCTGGGTGCTCTTCGTTTCGTACGCGGCGGCGCTCGCGATCACCGAGCCTGCCGAGCGCTCGCTCATCGGCGACCACGCACGCACCACACGAGCGCGGCACGGCGTACGGCCTGTATCACCTCGCGAGCGGCCTGCTCGTGCTGCCGGGCGCGGTGCTGTTCGGCGTGCTGTGGGAGCGTTTCGGCTCCGCGACGGCGTTCGTGACGGCCGCCGTGGTCACCGTCCTGGCCGCCGCGCTGATGCTGAGTGGTTCCAGGGCGCGTCCGGCGACTAGGCCTTCAAGGCCGGGCGGTGTGGCGTGACTGCAGTTCGCGGGTGACGTCGGCGAGCGACAGGTTGCGCGACTTCAGCAACACCAGCAGGTGGTAGAGCAGGTCGGCGGATTCGCCGATCACGCCGGCATCGTCGCGCGTGACGGCCGCCAGCGCGGTCTCGAGTCCTTCCTCGCCGACCTTCTGCGCGATGCGGCTCGGCCCCTGCGCGACGAGGCGCGCGGTGTAGCTGCCTTCCGGCTGCTCGGCCATGCGGTGGGCGATCGTCTTCTCGAGGATGCCGAGGAACCCGAGCAGTTGCGCATCGGTGGCCTGCGCGTCGTCGAAGCAGGACACCGTGCCCTTGTGACAGGTCGGACCCACGGGGTTCGCCAGCACCAGCAGTGCATCCGAGTCGCAGTCCGTGCTGACCTGCACGACCTCCAGGTAGTGCCCCGAGGTCTCGCCCTTCAGCCAGCGTCCGCCACGCGAGCGGCTGAAGAACACGACGCGTCCGCCTTCCAGTGTTTCCTGCAGCGCGGCCTGGTTCATGTAGCCGAGCATCAGGACGCGCCCGGTCCGTGCGTCCTGCACGATGGCGGGCAGCAATCCGTCGTCCTTGCTCCAGTCGAGCTGGCCGATCGCTTCCGGGGTCACAATCTCACCTCGACGTCGTGGTCGCGCAGGAACCGCTTGAGATCGGGGATGGCGATCGCGCCGGAATGGAAGACGCTTGCCGCCAGCGCGCCGTCCACGCGCGCCTGCGCAAACACGTCCGCGAAATGCTCCGGTGCGCCGGCGCCCCCCGAGGCGATCAGCGGCACGTGGCAAGCCTCTCGCACACGGCGCAACTGCGCAAGGTCGTACCCGGTGCGAACCCCGTCGCTCGCCATGCAATTGAGGACGATTTCGCCGGCCCCGCGGTCCTGCGCTTCGCTCACCCAGTCGAGGGTGCGGCGCGCCGTGCTGCGGGACCGATCCGGATCGCCTGTGAACTGGTAGACGACGTAATCGCCGCCCACGGTCTGGCTGTCGATCCCGACCACCACGCACTGCGAACCGAAACGCCGCGCCAGCTGGTCGATCAGGCCCGGGCTCGGCGAGGGCCGGCGAGTTCACCGAGATCTTCTCGGCGCCCGCATTCAGCACGCTTTCCGCGTCGGCCACGCTGCGGATGCCGCCGGCGACGCAGAAGGGGATGTCGAGCACCTCGGCGATCGCTCGCGATCCAGCTGCGGTCCACGGACCGGTTCTCCGGACTCGCCGTGATGTCGTAGAAGACGAGCTCGTCCGCGCCCTCGGCGCGGTAGCGAGCGGCCAGCTCGAGGATGTCGCCCACGACCTTGTGGTCGCGAAAGCGCACGCCTTTTACGACCTGGCCGTCGCGCACGTCGAGGCAGGGAATTATGCGTTTCGCAAGAATGGCTCGAGCTCCTTGAGGTCCAGGCGTCCTTCGAGCAGCGCCCGGCCGCTCACGACCGAGGCGGCGCCCGTCTGGGCGAGCGCATGCAGGTCCGCGAGGCTGCTCACGCCGCCCGAGGCCTGCCACTGCACGCCCGGGAAGCGCTTGACCGCCTCGGCGTACAACCGCAAGTTCGGGCCCGACAGTGCGCCGTCCCTGGCGACATCCGTGCAGAGCACGTGTCGCAGCCCGTGCGGCAGGTAGCGCTCGACGGCGTCCCACAGCCTCGTCTCGGTCTGCTGCTCCCAGCCGTGGGTGGCGAGCCGCGGTGTGCCGCCGGCATCGAGCCGCACGTCGAACGCGAGCACGACCCGGTCCGGGCCGAGTTCACGCAGCCAGGTTTCCACCTCGGCCGGCTTCGTGACGGCCATCGAGCCGACCACGACCCGCGCGATGCCGAGCGCGAGAAGCTCATCGGCGGTCTGGCGGGTGCGAATGCCGCCTCCCACCTGCAGCGACTGGGCCGGCGATGCGGCGACCAGCCGCGCCAGCGCCTCGCGGTTGCCCTGCGAGCCTTCGCGCGCGCCGTCGAGGTCGACGACGTGGATGCGGCTCGCACCGAACGCGAGATATTGCTCGAGCACCACGCAGGGATCTTCCGCGTACACGGTCTCGGCGTCGAAGCGGCCCTGCAGCAGGCGCACGCACCGGCCGCCGCGGATGTCGATGGCGGGAATGAGCAGCATCAGCGCAGCTCCAGGAAATTCGCGAGCAGGCGGCTGCCGGCCTGTGCCGAGCGTTCCGGGTGAAACTGCACGCCGTGAAAATTCTCGTGCTGCACGGCCGAGGAGAATTCTCCGCCGTAATCCGTCGTCGCCAGCGTCCATGGGCCGACGGGCGCGGCGTAGCTGTGGACGAAGTACACATAGGCGCCCGGCTCGATCCCGGCGAACAGCGGCGACACCTGCGTCGTGCGGACCTGGTTCCAGCCCATGTGCGGCACCGGCAGGTCGGGCCGGCCGGCGAGCCGGGACACGCGCTCCGCAATGATGCCGAGGCATTCGGTGTCGTCGCCGTCCGTGCCTTCCTCGCTCTCGGCGAACAGCAACTGCATGCCGAGGCAGATGCCGAGCACGGGCTGGGCCAGCTGCGAAATCACGTCGACCAGTTCGAGCGCGTGGAGCCGCTGCATCGCGTCCGCCGCGGCGCCGACGCCCGGCAGGATGACGCGCCGGCCCGCGCGGATCTCGTGTCGGATCCGCCGTCAGGTGGGACGTGACACCCAGCCGCTGCAGCGCATAGCGCAGCGAGGCGATGTTCGCGCCGCCGTTGTCGATGATGACGACGTCCGTCATTCCCGCGCCCTCACAGCACGCCCTTGCTGCTCGGCAACTCCGTGCCTTCGACGCGCAGCGCCTGGCGCAGCGCGCGGCCGACGCCCTTGAAGCAGGCCTCGACCATGTGGTGCGTGTTCTCGCCCTGCACCTGGATGTGGATCGCCGCGCCGAGGCTCTCGCCGAGCGAACGGAAGAAGTGCGGCACGAGTTCGGTCGGCAGGCCCCCCACGGCATCCCGCCCGAACTGGCCTTCGAAGACGGCGTACGCGCGACCCGACAGGTCGATGGCGACCTGCGCGCGCGCTTCGTCCATCGGCAGCAGGAAGCCGAAGCGCGCGATGCCGCGCTTGTCGCCGAGCGCCTCGCGCAGCGCCTGGCCGAGCGCCAGCGCACAGTCTTCGACCGTGTGGTGCTCGTCCACCTCGAGGTCGCCCTTGCAAGTGAGCTGCAACGCGAAGCCGCCGTGCCGCGCGACCTGCTCGATCATGTGATCGAAGAAACCGATGCCGGTCGAGATCGCGATGGGCGAGGTCCGGTCGAGGTTCACGTCGACCGCGATGTTCGTTTCCTTGGTCACCCGCTTGATGCTCGCCGAACGCTCCAGGCGGCAGAGGCGTGTCGTGATCGCCGGCCAGGTTTCTTCGTCCGTGCCGCCGAGCCGCACGCGCAGTCCCTGGATGCCGAGGTTCGCAGCCAGCTGCATGTCGGTGTCGCGGTCGCCGACGACGTAGCTGTGCCGGACGTCGAGACTGCGGGCCGCGAGGAACTCCGTCAGCAGGCCGATGCGCGGCTTGCGGCAGTCGCAGCCGTCCTTCGGGAAGTGGGGGCAGAAGAATTCCGCGTCGAAGGTGATGCCCTGCGACGCGAACAGCTCGCGCAGGAAGTCCTGCGGCTCGCGGAACGTCGGCTCGGGGAAGGAATCGGTGCCGAGCCCGTCCTGGTTGCTGACCAGCACGAAGCGATAGCCCGCGCGCTTGAGCTCGAGCAGGGCAGGCACGACGCCCGGCAGCAGGCGCAGCTTGTGCAGCGCGTCCACCTGGTGGTCTGGAGGCTCGGCGATCAACGTGCCGTCACGGTCGATGAACAGGATGCGATCGCCGCTCATGGACGCTCCAGGGCGGCCATCAGCCGCTCGTTCTGATCCGGGGTGCCGACCGAGATGCGCAGGCAATTCGTGAGGCCGGGGGCCGTGCTGAAATCACGCACGAGCAGTCCGGTCGATTTACCGGCCTCCAGCGCCGCGCGCGCGTCGCGGAACTCGACCAGCAGGAAATTGGCGTCCGACGGGAACTGGCGCACGACGACCGGCATCTTCGCGAGGCGCGCCTGCAGGCGTCCGCGTTCCTCGATCAGGGTCTGGATCCTTGCCGCCGAACTCGGCGCGTTGCGGCGCTTCGGTCAGGCGCAGCACGTCCTCGACGGTAGAGGCGGGGATTGCGTAGGGCGGGATGATGCGCTTCAGCAGGCTCACGATCTCTTCGCCGGCAATCAGCGTGCCGAGGCGGGCGCCCGCGAGCGCGTACGCCTTCGACAAGGTCCGCAGCAGCACGAGGTTCGGGAACTCGTCGAGCCGCGCCGAGAGGCTGGCTCGCCCCGCGAATTCGATGTACGCCTCGTCCACGCAGACGAGCGAGGTCGTCGCCAGTTCACGGCAGATGCGCAGCATCGCCGCCTCGTCGAGCAGGTTCCCCGTCGGATTGTTCGGCGAGCACAGGAACACGATCTTCGCGGTGCGACCGGAGGCGATCACGGCGTCCGTATCGAGCGCAAAGCCGTCGCGCCGCAGCGGCACCTCGATCACCTGCGCGCCCTGGATCTTCGCGGCCACCTTGTAGAAGCCGAAAGTCGGGGGGCAGATGACCACGCTGTCCTGCCCGGCGCGGCAGAATGCGCGCACCAGCAGGTCGATGGCCTCGTCGCTGCCGCGTCCAACCAGCACGCGCGAGGCCGGAACGCCGTAGAGCTGCGCCATGCGATCGACGAGCACCTTCGGCTGCGGCTCCGGATAGCGGTTGAGGCCCGCCGCGGAATTGTCGCCCTGCGCGCGCCACGGCATTTCGTTGGCGTGCATGCGCTCGAGCGACGGGTCCCATGTGGCGTGCTGGTAGGGTTGCAGCTGCAGGATGTCGGGACGCGCCAGCGACAGCACGGAACTCATGGCCGCGACTCCGTCGCGATCGCATCGAGCCGCACCGTCACCGCGTTGGCATGCGCGTCCAGCGATTCCAGCCTTGCCAGCGTGCGCGCCGTCAGGCCGAGGTCGGCGAGGCCTTCGCGCGTAACTTCCTGCACGGTCATGCGTTTCACGAAATCGAGCACCCCGAGGCCGCTGTAGGCCCGTGCGTGGCCGTAGGTGGGCAGCACGTGGTTGGTGCCGCTGCAGTAGTCGCCCATCGTCTCCGGCGTCCAGGCGCCGAGGAACACGGAGCCTGCGTTGCGCACGCGCGGCAGCCACTGGCGCGGCGATTCGACCTGCAGGATCAGGTGCTCCGGCGCATAGCGATTCGACACGTCGAGCGCCGTCTCGAGATTCGGCACGACGAGGACGCGGCTCTCGGCGATCGACTTCGCCACGATGTCGCGACGGGGCAGGAGAACCATCTGGCGCTCCACTTCCGCGATGCAGGCGGCTGCGATCTCCCGCGAGGTCGTGACCAGCACGACCTGCGCGTCCTCGCTGTGTTCGGCCTGCGCGAGCAGGTCGGCGGCGACGAAGGCGGGGCGGGCGCCCGCGTCGGCGATCACCAGCACTTCGGAAGGGCCCGCCGGCATGTCGAGTGCCGCGCCGTCCGCGTCGGCCGAAACGATCTGCTTGGCGGCCGTCACCCACGAGTTGCCGGGTCCGAAGATCTTGTCCACCTTCGGCACGGTCGCCGTGCCGTACGCCATGGCGGCCACGGCCTGCGCGCCGCCGAGCTTGAACACCTGCTCGACGCCGCACAGGCGGGCGACCGTCAACACGGCCGGGTCGGCGCTGCCGTCCGGACGCGGCGGCGTGCACATCACGCGCACCGGGCATCCCGCAATGCGCGCCGGAATGGCCAGCATCAGCGCCGTCGAAGGCAGCGGCGCCGTGCCGGCGGGCACGTACAAGCCGACGGCGTTGAGCGGCACCATGTGGCGTTCGCAGATCACGCCCGGCGAGGTTTCGAGCCGGATCGCCTCGAGCGACTGCGTTTCATGGAAGCGTGTGACGGTGCCGATCGCGCGTCGCAGTGCGGCGAGCTGCTCGGCGGTCAGGGCGGCTTCGGCTGCGCGAAACTCGTCCTCCGTCACCGCAAACGACGCGAGTCGGACCTTGTCGAGCCGCTCGGTGTATTCGACGAGCGCCGCATCGCCACGCTCGCGCACGTCCGAGACGATGCGGCCGGCGCGCTCGAGCAGGCTCGCGGCCTCGCGCTGCGCGGGGCGACGCAGCACCGCGGTGCGGCGCGCCTCGTCGAGCGAAGACCACTCCAGGATGTCGAGCGTGCGGTTCATGCGAGCATTTTCTCGACCGGCAGCACCAGCACCGCGCTTGCGCCCGCGGCCTTGAGGCTTTCGAGCGTCTCCCAGAAGACGGTTTCACGGCACACCGCATGCACCGCGACCTTGTCGCCCGTGCCGTCGAGCGGCAGCACCGTCGGCGACTCGCTGCCCGGCAGCAGCTTGGCGATCTGCGCCAGCGCCGAGCGCGGCGCGTGCAGCATGATGTACTTGCTTTCCTTCACCTGCTGAACGCCGTCGATGCGCATCAGCAGGCGACGCACCCAGTCGGCTTTTTCGTCGGGCAGCGCGACCGGCGTGCGCACGAGGGCGGCCTGGCTCTCGAGCACCACTTCGACTTCCCGCAGGTGGTTGGCGCTCAGCGTGGAGCCGGTCGAGACGAGGTCGCAGATCATGTCCGACCGGCCGAGGCGCGGCGCGATCTCGACGGCGCCCGACAGCGTGACGACTTCCGCCTCGAGCGAGTTCTCGCGCAGGAAACGCGCCAGCACGTTGGGGTAGGTCGTGGCGATCCGCCGGCCGGCGATGCTCTTGATGCCTTCGTACTTGAAGTCCTCGGGCACCGCGATCGACAGGCGGCAGCGGCCGAAGTCCATGCGCTGCAGCAGTTCGAAGCTGGACGTGGCCCCGCGCGCCGCCATGGCGAGGCGCTTTTCCTCGATCACGTTGATGCCGACGATGCCGAGGTCGCAGACGTCCTCCTGGACGAGGTCCGGGATGTCGTCGTCGCGCACGAACAGCACGTCGAGCGGCATGTTCTCGCCGTAGCACATCAACTGGTCCTTGCCGCGGCTGAACTTCAGGCCGCAGCGGCGCAGCAGGTCGAGCGAGTCGTCGGTCAGGCGGCCGGATTTCTGGACGGCGATGCGCAGCCGCTGCTGGCGATTCTCCATGTCAACGCTCCTTCAGGCGGCGGGCCGCCAGCGCGTAGCCGCCGTTGCCGGCAGCGAGGTAACGGGCGACGCGCCCGATGGTGGTGACGCTGACGCCGGTCTGGCGGTTGATCTCCCGATAGGGCAGGCCGTCCTGCAGCAGCCCGACGACCGTCCAGCGGTCCGCGAGCGCCTGCAGCTCGGCGGGCGTGCAGAGGTCGCGGAAGAAGTCGCGGCATTCTTCGACCGTGCGCAGGGTGAGCACGGCCTGCATGAGCGAGCGTTCCGCGGCGGCTTCCTGGCGGGGGGTGATGCCTCGGTGGTTCTTCACGGTCCGGTTCGTCTCAGTGTATTAACGTGCTAGCACATTAATACATTGGAAGGAGGCGCCGCAACCCCGGAAATCCTTGACGCTCGAGGGTCCCGGCCCCTAGAATTTGCCCCACTCATCGAGACCGGCTGAGGGAATGGCCCTTTGAAGCCGGGGCAACCATCGGGCCCAACCCGCCCGAAATGGTGCCAACTCCACGGGGACACGGTCCGCCGGAAGATGAGTTGCAGCGAGGCTGCCCCGGTTCCGGCCGGGGGTGTTGGTCGCCGCAACCGTCGCACGCGCACCCCCTGGAATCTCGTACCGTTCAATGGGCTGGCCCCGGCTGCCCGCTGTGTTGGAGCTTGCGTGTCGACTGCGCCTTCGAAACCTGCCGAGCCGCCCCAGGCGGCCCTCACGATCCCGGACGGCCACGAGCTGCGGGAAGGCGTGATCGCGCTCGACGGGCCGCTAGCCCTGCATTTCGGCGGCCGGCTGGAATCGGTCGAGATCGCGTACCGCATGACCGGCGCCCGGGAGGCGCCCGTGGTGCTCGTGCTGGGCGGTATCTCCTCGGGCAGGAACATCAGCGCGGTGCGGGAAGGCGAGTTCGGCTGGTGGGACGAGATGGTCGGTCCCGGAAAATCGCTCGACAGCGACCGCTTCCGCATCCTCGGCATCGATTGGCTGGGGGGCGGGCACCGCTCGACGGGCCCCGCGCAGGGCGCGACCTTCCCAAGCATCAGCGCCTACGACCAGGTCGAGTGCGTCGCCGCACTCCTGAAGCACCTCGGCCTGGCGCAACTGTGGGGCACGGTCGGCGCGTCCTACGGCGGCATGGTGACCCTGGCGCTCGCCGAGCGGCGACCGGAACTCGCAGGCCGCATGGTGATTTTCAGCGCCGCCCATCGCACGCATCCGATGTCCACGGCCTGGCGTTCCGTGCAGCGAAACATCGTGCGCTACGCGATCCGCCATGGCGAAGGTCCGCGCGGCCTGGTGCTGGCTCGGGCACTGGCCATGGCCACCTACCGTACCGCCCGCGAATTCGACGAGCGGTTCGCTGCCGGTCTGCCGCAGCCTGCGCCGGGCGGCGAGGGTTTCGTATTCCCCGTCGAGCAGTACCTGATGTCGCGAGGCGAGAGTTATGCGGCCTATTACAGGCCGGAGGCATTCGTCACCCTCTCGGAGTCGATCGACCTGCACCGCATCGAGCCGGAGCGGATCCACTCGCACGTGACGGTGGTCGGCGTCGAGGAGGACCAGCTCGTCCCGCTGTCCGACATCCGTGAGCTGCGCGATCGCCTCGCCGGCACCTGCCAGCTGCTCGAAATCAGTTCCATCTATGGCCACGACGCTTTCCTGAAGGAGACGGCAGTCCTGCGCGACCTCTTCGCGCACTGCCTCGAATGAACCCATGAGCGACTCGACCCGCAAAGACTTCTCCCAGACGACGCGCACGGTGCGAGCCGCGCTCGAGACCGACAGCCAGCACGGCGCTGTGGTGCCGCCGCTGCACCTGACGTCCACGTTTGCATTCAGCGGATACGGCGAGAAGCGCGAGTACGACTACTCACGCTCCGGCAATCCGACGCGGGATGCGCTGGGCGGCGCGCTCGCGGAACTCGAAGGAGGGGCCGGCGCGGTCGTGACGGCCTCGGGCATGGCGGCCGTGGCGTTGGTCACCCAACTCTTCCGGCCGGACCAGGTCGCGGTCGTTCCGCACGACTGCTACGGCGGCACGTACCGGCTGTTCAATGCGCTCAATACCCGCGGCTCGCTCAAGGTGCGCTTCGTGGACTATCACGCGCCCGGTGCATTCGATGCGGCGCTGGCCGAGAAGCCGGCGCTGGTGTGGATCGAGACGCCGAGCAATCCGCTGCTGCGCATCGTGGATATCGCCGAGACGGCCCGCAAGGCCAAGGCCGTCGGCGCCCTGGTGGTGGCCGACAACACGTTCCTCTCGCCGGTGTGGCAGCAGCCGATCGCGCTCGGCGCGGACGTCGTCGTGCACTCCACGACGAAGTACCTGAACGGCCACAGCGATGTGGTCGGCGGCGCCGTGATCGCCGCGAAGCAGGAGACCCACGACCTGCTGAAGTGGTGGGGCAACTGCACCGGCGTCACCGGCGCGCCGTTCGACAGCTTCATGACCCTGCGCGGCCTGCGCACGCTGCATGCGCGCATGCGCTCGCACGGCGAGAACGCCGCCCGCGTTGCCGAACTGCTCGCGTCGCACAAGGCGGTGGCGAAAGTTTATTACCCGGGGCTGACGACGCATCCGGGGCACGCCATTGCGCGCGCCCAGCAGAAGGGCTTCGGCGCCATGGTCAGCTTCGAACTGGCGGGCACGCTCGAGAACGCCAAGGCGTTCCTGCACGGGGTGAAGCTGTTCTCGCTGGCCGAGTCGCTCGGCGGCGTCGAAAGTCTCGTGGCCCACCCTTCGAGCATGACGCATGCGGCGATGGACGAAGCGGCGCGCCTGCGAGCCGGCATCACGGACACGCTGGTGCGCCTCTCGATCGGCATCGAGGACGGCGACGACCTTGTGGCGGATCTCAAGGCGGGGCTCGACGCGGCGCTCGCGGTGCGCTGATACGCAAGCGCGGCTTTCTGGTGCCTCACGGCGCGAAGTAATCGTCATTCCCTCTCCCGCTTGCGGGAGAGGGCACGAGCGTCGTCGCGGCAGCGACGATGCGAGGGGTGAGGGATCGGAACCCTCACCCGGCCTGCGGCCGACCTCTCCCGCAAGCGGGAGAGGTGATGGAACCCTCACCCGCACTTCGTGCGACCTCTCCCGCAAGCGGGAGAGGTGATCGAGCAGCAAGCGGGAGAGGTGGAAGCACAAAAAGAAAGGCCGGCATTGCTGCCGGCCTTCCGGGGACGGGACCCGAGCTGCCTCATTCCTTGAGACAAAGACTAACCCGACTCAAGTCCGCATCACTCGTTGAGAGAATCGATCGTCGAACGGGGGCAGGGATCCTCGGGATCGCCTGCGGAGGCGCAGTATAGCCCCGGTTTTTCGACGAATAACAGCGGAAAAAAAATACGCCGCCCGAGGGGCGGCGCGTTCTCAACCTGACCTTGACAGTTTCTGTGGATAACTACCTAAGTCATTGATTTATAAATAATCGACCTGCTAGATCCGGGCGATCACGGCGGCGCCCGCAGCAGCGCTTCCAACCGGTTCCGCGCTCGTCGTGCGCACGTCGGCCGTTCGTACTCCCGCGGCCAGCGAAGCCTCGACCGCACGCTCGACGGCCTGCGCTTCGGCCTCGAGTCCGAGCGAATGTCGCAGCAGCATCGCAGCGCTCAGGATCGTGCCGTACGGATTCGCGATGCCGCGCCCGGCGATGTCGGGCGCCGAGCCGTGGATCGGTTCGTAAAGGCCATTGGTGCCGTCGCCGAGCGAGGCGGACGGGAGCAGGCCCAGCGATCCGGCGATCATCGACGCTTCGTCGGTGAGGATGTCGCCGAACATGTTCTCGGTGAGCAGCACGTCGAACGACGCCGGGCGCCGGATCAGGTGCATGGCCGCGGCATCGACCAGCACGTGCTCGAACTCGACCTGCGGGAACTCGGACTTCAGGACGCGCTCGACGACCGATCGCCACAGGCGCGAGGTCTCGAGCACGTTGGCCTTGTCGACGGAAGCGATGCGCTTCGAGCGTCCCATGGCGAGTCGCCCGGCCATGCGCGTGACGCGCTCGACCTCGGCGACCGTGTAGCTGCAGACGTCTTCGGCCGCATCGGCCGTGCGCGTCTTCCTGCCGAAGTAGATGCCGCCCGTCAGTTCGCGGACGACCAGGATGTCGGCGCCCTCGATGACTTCGCGCTTGAGAGGCGAGGCGTCGTACATGCACGGCATCGTGCGCACCGGACGCAGGTTCGCGTAGAGGCCGAGCGCCTTGCGCAGTTCGAGCAGCCCTTGCTCCGGCCGCACCTTGGCGCCCGGGTCGGACCACTTCGGTCCGCCGACGGCGCCGAGCAGCACCGCAGCGCTGTTGCGGCAGGCTTCGACCGTCGCCGGGGGCAGGGCCGCGCCCGTGGCGTCGATGGCGGCCCCACCGATCAGCGCCGGCGTGAATTCGAATTCGTGGCCGTACTTCTTCGCCACGGCCTGCAGTACGTGGACCGCCTGTTCGGTGACCTCGGGGCCGATCCCGTCGCCCCCGAGCACCGTGATGCGGGCCTTCATCGTTCGTGCTGCCGTTCGAACTGCTCGATCGCCGTCGCCTGGCCCAGCAGGTAGCCGAGTTCGTCGACGCCGTTCACGAGGCAGTAGCGCGAGAACGCCTCGATCGGGAACGTCACGCTCTTGCCGGTCGGCAAGCGCAGGGTCGTCGCCGGAAGATCGATCTCGACCTCGACGCCGGGGTTGGCGAGCAGCCAGCCGTGCGTGTCCTCGTCGACCACGACGGGCAGCAGGCCGTTCTTGAGGCTGTTGCTGCGGAAGATGTCCGCGATCTCGGTGCTGATCACCGCGCGGAAGCCGAAATCGAGCAATGCCCACGGCGCGTGCTCGCGCGACGAGCCGCAGCCGATGTTGCGGCCCGCGACCAGCACCTGGCAGCCCTTGGCCGCCGGCTGGTTGAGCACGAAATCCGGATTGGGCCGGCCGTTCGAGTCGTACCGCCATTCGGAGAACAGCGACTTGCCGAGGCCGTCGCGCACGGTGGTCGTCAGGAAGCGCGCGGGAATGATCTGGTCGGTGTCGATGTTGCTCGACGGCATGACGACCGTCTTCGAACGGATGACTTTGATCGGGTCCATGGAATGATTGCCTGTTTCGGAATGCGCGAAGCCGCTCAGCCGAGGAGCTCGCGCGGGTCGGTGATGCGGCCACGCACGGCGGACGCTGCCGCCGTCGCCGGACTGGCGAGCAGCGTGCGCGCGCCGATGCCCTGGCGGCCCTCGAAATTGCGGTTGCTGGTGCTGACGCAGTACTGGCCCGCGTCCACCGTGTCGCCGTTCATGCCGAGGCACATCGAGCAACCGGACTCGCGCCAGTCGGCCCCCGCGTCGATGAAGATCTTGGCGTAGCCGAGTGCCTCGGCTTCGCGCTTGATCTGCTGCGAGCCCGGCACGATCAGCGCGTGCACGCCCGGCGCCACCTTGCGGCCCTTGAGGACCTTCGCGGCCAGTTCGAGGTCCGAGAGACGCGCGTTGGTGCAGCTGCCGATGAAGACCACCTGCACCGGTTTCTCGCGCAGGGACTCGCCCGGCTGCAAGCCCATGTAGGCGAGCGACTTGGCGAACACGGTGTCGCCCGGGCGCTCGGGCACTCGGCCCGTGATGCCCGTGACCATGCCGGGGTTCGTGCCGAAGGTGATCATCGGCTCGAGGCTGCTCGCGTCGATCGTCACCTGCTTGTCGAAGCGCGCGCCCGCGTCGGTGCGCAGCTGCTTCCAGTCGGCCACGGCGCGATCCCAATCCGCGCCCTGCGGCGCGTAGGGCCGGCCCTTGAGGTATTCGAAGGTGGTCTCGTCCGGCGCGATCATGCCCGCGCGCGCACCGGCTTCGATCGACATGTTGCAGACCGTCATGCGCTCGTCCATCGACAGCGCCTCGATCGCCGGGCCGCGGTACTCGATGACGTGGCCCGTGCCGCCGTTCACGCCGATGCGGCCGATGATCGCGAGCACGAGGTCCTTGGCGGTGACGCCGGCCGGCAACCTGCCGGTGACGTCGATCGCGAACGACTTCGGCTTGCGCTGCAGCAGGCACTGCGTGGCGAGGACGTACCCCACCTCCGTGGTGCCGATGCCGAAGGCGAGGGCGCCGAAGGCGCCGTGCGTGCTGGTGTGGCTGTCGCCGCAGACGATGGTCTTGCCCGGCTGCGTGGCGCCGAGCTCGGGCCCGATGATGTGCACGATGCCGCGCCTGTCGTCCTTGAGGCCGATCAGGTTCACGCCGAACTCGGCGCAGTTCAGCTCGAGCTGGCGGACCTGCTTGGCCGCGGACTCCAGCTTGATCGGCAGGCCGCCGAAGATCTGCGCCGTGTCCGTCGGCGTGGAGTGGTCCATCGTCGCGAGCGTGCGGTCGAGCCGGCGCACCTTCAGGCCGCGGCTGCGCAGCACCTCGAACGCCTGCGGCGAGGTCACCTCGTGCGTGAGGTGCAGGTCGATGTAGAGCACGGCAGGCGTCTCCGCGCTCTCCGGCACGACGACGTGCCGTTCCCAGACTTTCTCGAACAGGGTCTTCGCGGTCATTCAGGCTCCGAAAGTCAGATCGAGGAGGCGGCGACTTCCGCGTCCGGCGTGCGTTTCTCGGCGCGCGCCACGGAGGCGCGGTTCGATTCGATGCGGTTCACCACTTCGAGGAAAGCGCGCACGCCCGACTCGACGATGTCGGTCGTGACGCTGTTGCCGCGATAGGCGCGGCCGTTGTGTTCGACGGTGACCACGGCCTCGCCCTGGGCGTCCTCGCCCACGGTCACGCTGCGCACTTCGAACTTGCGCAGCTTGACGGTGATTCCCGTCGCCACCTCGATGGCCTTGAACGCGGCGTCCACCGGGCCGTCGCCCGTTTCTTCCTGCGACACGACGCGGCCGTCGGAATGGCGCAGCACCACGCGGCCCGTCGCGCCCTTGGCGGAATCCGTCACGGCGTGCAGCGCTTCGAGGTGCCAGGGGCCCGACGTGCCGAACTCGGACTTCAGCACCAGCGCCTCGATGTCGCCGTCGAACAGTTCCTTCTTCTTGTCGGCGAGGGCCTTGAATTCCTCGAAGACGCGGTTGAGCTCGTTGTCGCTCAGCTCGAACCCGAGTTCCTTGATGCGCTCGCGCAGCGCGGCGCGGCCGCTGTGCTTGCCGAGCACGAGGTTCGTGCGCGACATGCCGACGTCCTGCGGACGCATGATCTCGTAGGTCGAGTGGTGCTTCAGCATGCCGTGCTGGTGGATGCCCGACTCGTGCGCGAAGGCGTTCTCGCCGACGACCGCCTTGTTGCGCGGGATCGGCAGGCCCGTGATCGAGGAGAGCAGGCGGCTGGTCGGGAAGAGGCGCTTGGTGTCGATGCCCGTGTGCAGGCCGAACAGGCCCTCGCGCGTCTTCATCGCCATCACGACTTCCTCGAGCGAGCAGTTGCCCGCGCGCTCGCCGATGCCGTTGATGGTGCACTCGACCTGGCGGGCGCCGGCGCGCACGGCCGCCAGGCTGTTGGCGACGGCCATGCCGAGGTCGTCGTGGCAGTGGACGCTGAAGACGGCCTTGTCCGCGCTGCGGACGTTCTTCTTCAGGTACGAGAAGACCTCGTGGAACTCCTCGGGCACCGTGTAGCCGACCGTGTCGGGCACGTTGATCGTCGTCGCGCCGGCGTCGATCGCGGCCTCGACGACTTCCGCGAGGAACTCGAGCTCCGTGCGCGAGGCGTCCTCGGGCGAGAACTCGACGTCCGCGCACAGGCTGCGGGCGTACCGCACGCCCTCGACGGCCGTGTGGATGATCTCGCCCTTGGCCATGTTGAGCTTGTGCTCGCGATGGATCGCGCTCGTGGCGAGGAACACGTGGATGCGCGGCTTCGCGGCGTCCTTGATCGCGCTCCACACCTTGTCGATGTCCTCGCGATTGCAGCGGGCGAGGCCGGCGATGACCGGCCCCTTCACCTCGCGGGCGATCTGGTTGACGGCGTCCCAGTCGCCCTTCGAGGCGGCCGGGAAGCCGGCCTCGATGATGTCCACGCCCAGCTCGGCCAGGGCGCGCGCCATCCGCAGCTTCTCGGGCTGCGTCATGCTGCAGCCGGGCGATTGCTCGCCGTCGCGCAGCGTGGTGTCGAAGATGAGGACGCGGTTCGGGTCGGCTGGGGTGGGCATGGCGGTTACCGTCCGTCGTTGAGCCAGGGCATGCGTGCGCGGAGCTTCACGCCCACCTTCTCGATCGGGTGGGCGAGGTCCTTCTTCATCAGTGCGTTGTACTTCTTGCGGCCGGTCTTGTTCTCGCGGATCCACTGCCGCGCGAACGTGCCGTCCTGCACCTCGGTGAGGATCTTCTTCATCTCCTTCTTGGTGGCCTTGTTCACGACGCGCGGGCCGCGGGTGAGGTCACCCCACTTGGCGGTGTGGGAGATGTAGCTGATGCATCTTGTCGAGGCCGCCTTCGTGCAGCAGGTCGACGATCAGCTTCAGCTCGTGCAGGCACTCGTAGTAGGCGACTTCGGGCTGGTAGCCGGCCTCGACCAGCGTTTCGAAGCCCTTCAGCACGAGTTCGGTCGCGCCGCCGCACAGCACGGCCTGCTCGCCGAACAGGTCGGTCTCGGTCTCTTCCTTGAACGTCGTCTCGATGACGCCGGCGCGCGTGCCGCCGATGCCGTCGGCATAGGCGAGCGCCTTCTTCTTGGCCTTCTTCGTCGCGTCCTGGTGCACGGCGATCAGGCACGGCACGCCGCGGCCCTGCTGGTACTGGCGGCGGACGAGGTCGCCCGGGCCCTTCGGCGCGATCAGCACGACGTCGAGGTCCTTGCGCGGCTTGATCTGCTTGAAGTGGATGTTGAAGCCGTGCGCGAAGAGCAGCGTGGCGCCCTTGCCGAGGTTCGGCAGGATTTCCTTGTAGTTCTGCGCCTGCGTGGTATCCGGCGTCAGGAGGGCAACCAGTGCGGCGCCCTTCACGGCGTCGGCCGGCTCCATGACCTTGAGGCCGTCCTTCTTCGCCTTGTTCCAGCTCTCGCCCTTGCGCACGCCGATGACGACGTCGTAGCCCGAGTCCTTCAGGTTGAGCGCGTGCGCGCGTCCCTGGCTGCCGTAGCCGACCACCGCGATCCGCGCGCCGGCCAGGGCCTTCTTGTCCACGTCTTTCGTCGAGTACGCTCGCATCGTCATTCTCCTCAGAATCAATCCGAACCGATTTTCACCAGTGCCATAACGAAGAACCCCGCGACGGCCTGTCCGCCGTGCGGGGTTCCTGGTATCCGTTGCGCCTCTCGCGCGTTCAGCCCAGAGCCCCGCACCTCCGCAAGGGAAGCAGGGTCAGGGAAGCAAGCAGCAGCAGGCCCGCCACAAAGGCGGTGGTCGAGAACTGGGAAGTGTCGTGGGACAACTTCATCACGAGCCTGCAGGGTTGCGTTGAGTAGAAAGCGGATAGCAGCACAGCCGCAGGCAAGATGTCAACCGCACTGCAAAAAAGTTCCGCTAAGCTGTGTCATTCCGTAACAGATGAAAGAGTTACCCGCCATGTTCGAGGAGAACAATCCCTCTGCCGCCCGGCCACTGTGGCTGGTCGGTGAACGCGATCGAAGCGCGTGGCTCGAGACCCGCGACGCAGCGACCTGCGCGTGGTTGCAGGCGATGCGCTTTCGCGCGGAACGGCACCAGGTCATCGGCCTGCCGGCCGCAGACGGTGAGGTGCGGGAAGCCGTGCTCGGGCTCGGGCCGATCGCTTCGCATGATCCGCTGGACCTCTGGCACCTGGCCGGGGCCTGCGATCGCGTGCCACCCGGGCCGTGGCGGATCGCAAACGACCTCGATGCCGCCTCGGCGACGGCCGCGGCCCTGGGTTGGGCCTACGGCGGCTACCGATTCGAGCGCTATCGCACCACGAGTCGTCCGCCCGGTGCGCAGGCCACGCTCGTGCCGCCGGCCAACGCCGACATGACCCTCGTGCACCGCAGCGTCGGCGCGCTGGCGATGGCACGCGACATGATCAACACGCCGGCGGCCGACATGACGCCCGCCCGCCTCGCGGAGGAGGCGCTCGCCATGGCGAGGGCGCGGGGAGCGCACGGGCGGGAGGTGCGGGGCGACGAGCTGCTGGCGGGATATCCGGCGATCCACGCGGTCGGGCGCGCCGCGACGAACGAGCCGCGGCTCGTGGATTTCACCTGGGGCAATCCGTCGCATCCCAAGGTCACGCTCATCGGCAAAGGCGTCTGCTTCGATTCCGGCGGCCTCGACATCAAGCCGCCGGCCGGCATGCTGCTCATGAAGAAGGACATGGGCGGCGCGGCCTGCACGCTCGCGCTCGCGCGCCTCGTCATGGATTCCGGGTTGCCCGTGCGCCTGCGAGTGCTGATTCCTGCGGTCGAGAACGCCATCTCCGGCAATGCCATGCGCCCCGGCGACATCCTGCGCACCCGCAAGGGACTGACGGTCGAAGTCGGCAACACCGACGCCGAGGGCCGCCTCGTGCTTTGCGATGCGCTCGCCGATGCGGACGCCGAGCGGCCGGATCTGATCGTCGACATGGCCACGCTGACCGGTGCTGCGCGAGTGGCGCTCGGGCCCGAGCTTCCGGCCGTGTTCGGCAGCCGGCCCGAGACGGTCGATGCGATCGTGCGCCACGGCCGCGCCGTCGCCGATCCCCTGTGGCCGATGCCGCTGTGGAGCGGTTACGACGACGAGATCTCGAGCAAGGTCGCCGACCTGAACAACGTGTCTTCGCAGGCCTTCGCCGGCGCAATCATCGGCGCGCTGTACCTGCGCCGGTTCGTCACGGAGCCGGTGGACTGGGTGCACATCGACCTGTTCGCGTGGAACCCCAAGGACAGGCCGGGCCGTCCAGTCGGGGCCGAGGCGCAGGCCGTGCGGGCCGTGCACGCGTATCTCGCCGAGCGCTACCGCTAGGATCGCGCCGGCCCATGGATCTCGCTTACGAGCGTCGGGCCTGGACGGCGATCTACTGCGCGCTCGGCCTCGTGGAAGGCGGCACGGCTGCGGTCATGGTGCGTTCGTTGTTCGGCGAGCAGGCGCCGAAGCTGGTCGTCGACCTCGTGCTCGCGATCGTCAGCGCGGCCCCGATGTGGGCAAACCTCGCGAGCCTCGCCTATGCGCGTCGCGCGCAGGGCAGGCCGAAGGTTGCGTTCCTGCAGCCGCTGCTGATCGCCATGTGCGTCGCAATCGCGGCACTCGCGCTGGTCCCGCGTTCGGCCACCGGGCTGCTGCTGTTCTTCGTGCTGTATTCGGCCGCGCGCCTGCTGTGGGCCGGCGTCGAGACCGTGCGCGCGGTGCTGTGGACCGTCAACTACCCGAGCCGCATGCGGGCGCGGATCACGGGACGCATCACGATCAATACGTCGGTCGTGCTGGCGATCGTCAGCCTCGGCATCGGCTGGCTGCTCGGCCACGAAGGCCCTTGGTGGCGCATCGCCGTCATCGTTGGCGCTGCGCTCGGCCTCGGAGGCTCGATCGCGATCCGGCAGTTCCGCGTGCGGCGCGAGGACCAGTTGCTCGACCTGGAGCGCGCAAGGGTGGAGCAGGGCGCGACGTTCGGGGTGGCGGGCATCCGCGAGTTGCTCGCGCGCGACCCGGCATTCAAGGACTACCAGATCGCCATGTCCGTGTTCGGTGCCGGCATGATCTCGCTGACGCCGCTCATGGTCGTCTGCCTGAGCGAAGTGCTCGGGCTGCCCGCGTTCTGGCAGGTGCTCGTGACCACGGCGATTCCGGTGCTGGTCGTGCCGTTCGCGATCCGGCCCTGGGCCGCGTATCTCGACACTCACCGGGTGCTCGCGTTCCGCTCGGTGCACGGCCGGTTCACGATCGCGGGCGCAGCATTGCTGGTGACCGCGGTCTTTCTCAAGTTGCCATGGCTGCTCGTCCCGGGGGCTATGATCATGGGAATGTCGAATGCAGCCGGCAGCCTCGGCTGGACGCTCGGACACAACGACTTCGCGCCGCGCGGCGAGGAAACGCGCTACATGGCGCTGCACGTCACCATGACCGGCATCCGCGGACTCATCACCCCGCCAGTCGCGATCGGCCTGTACTACCTGCTGGAGTCGGTCCATGCGCACGGTGGGGCGCTGGCCCTGCTGCTGCCGTTCGGGCTGATCGTGGCGGGAGCGCGCCGGTTCGTGCGCATGCACCGCGCGCAGCTTGCGGCCGACGGTACGTGACCTCGGCCCGCTCCGACGCGCAAAATAGCCGCATTCACGTCACGTCGATCGATCCCGAGCCAGGAGCTGCCGAATGTCCCGTCGCAAGCCCGATGTCCGCGCCCATTCCAGTGTCGTCTTCGACGGCGTCAAGCAGACGCCCAGCCGCGCGATGCTGCGCGCAGTCGGCTTCGAGGACCGGGACTTCCGCAAGCCGCAGATCGGCGTTGCCTCCACGTGGAGCACGCTCACGCCGTGCAACATGCACATCGACAAGCTCGCGACGGCCGCGGCGGCCGGCGCCGAGGATGCGGGCGGCAAGAGCACGATCTTCGGCACGATCACCGTGTCCGACGGCATCTCGATGGGCACGCCGGGCATGCGCTATTCGCTCGTGTCGCGCGAAGTAATCGCCGACTCGATCGAGACCGTCGTCGGCGCCCAGGGGTTCGACGGCTTCGTGGCGCTCGGCGGCTGCGACAAGAACATGCCGGGCTGCATGATGGCCATTGCGCGGCTCGACCGGCCTGCGGTGTTCGTCTATGGCGGCACGATCCGCCCGGGCGAGAAGAAGCGCGACATCGTGTCGGTCTTCGAGGCCGTGGGAGCCCATGCACGGGGTGCGATCAACGACCGCCAGCTGCGCGAGGTCGAGCGCACGTCGATTCCGGGTCCGGGCAGCTGCGGCGGCATGTACACCGCCAACACGATGGCGTCGGCCATCGAAGCGCTTGGAATGAGTCTCGCGAACAGCTCGGCGCAGGAGGCCGTCTCGCGAACGAAGCGGCAGGACGCGCGCAATGCCGGCGCGGCCGTCGTCAACCTGATCAAGCGCGGCATCAAGCCGTCGGACATCCTGGGCCGTGAGGCGTTCGAGAACGCCATCACCGTGACGATCGCGCTCTCGGGTTCCACCAATGCGGTGCTGCACCTTCTGGCGATCGCGCACTCGGCGCGCATCCCGCTGCAGCTCGATGACTTCACGCGCATCGGCGCGCGCGTCCCGGTGCTGGCCGACCTGCGCCCGAGCGGCAAGTACTCGATGTCGGACCTGATCCGCATCGGCGGCATCCAGCCGCTGATGAAGGCCTTGCTAGACGAGGGGCTGCTGCACGGCGACTGCCTCACCGTGACCGGCAAGACCCTCGCGCAGAACCTGAAGCGCGTGAAGCCGTATCCGGCCGGGCAGGACATGGTTCGCCCGCTGTCGAACCCGATCAAGCCCGACAGCCATCTGGTCGTGATGTACGGCAATCTCGCGCCCGAAGGCGCGGTGGCGAAGATCAGCGGCAAGGAAGGCCTGAGTTTCACGGGCCGCGCACGAGTGTTCGATGGCGAGGAGGCGACGTTGCAAGCGATTCTCGATGGCACGGTCAAGGCAGGCGACGTGATCGTCGTGCGCTACGAGGGGCCGCGCGGCGGGCCGGGCATGCGCGAAATGCTGAGCCCGACGGCCGCGATCATGGGCAAGGGCCTCGGCGACAAGGTCGCGCTGATCACGGACGGGCGCTTCTCCGGCGGCAGCCATGGCTTCGTGGTCGGCCACGTGTCGCCGGAAGCGGCGCTCGGCGGTCCGCTCGCGCTCGTGCGCGACGGCGACGCGCATCAGCATCGATGCCACGACGCGCGCATTGTCGCTGGCAGTCAGCGACGCGGAACTCGCGCGTCGTCGCGCGGCATGGCGGCCACGCGCGCCGTACGCGACGCGCGGCGTGCTGGCGAAGTACGCGGAGCTCGTGAGCAGCGCGTCGCTCGGTGCGGTGACCGATCGCGGCTTGCGCACGACCGGCGGTGATGTGCAAGTCAAGGGTTGAACGGCGAATCGATTTCGAGCCTATTGAGTATCGACAGGTGCGCCGGTAAAGTGCGGGCCGTCGGCGGATCCGCTCGAGCGGATCGTCGGCACAGCAGGTCCGGTCGCTTTGATGCGGTGCATCAAAAATAATCCGCACGATGGCGGAGAGTGAATGGGGAAGGGCTGGCACGAAGGCGCCGGCACGCACCGGCGATCGACGGCCTACTCAGGGGGTTGCGAGGGTCAGTAGGCTCTTGTAGTGTCGCCAGTCCCGGCGGACCGCGGCATCGACGCCGGGCATGCACGTGCATCGTCCCTGGCAGTGGAGGGTTTGTGGCTTACAGTTATTCGATCGACGATCCGGCAAAAGCACAAAAACGCACCCTCGCGTTCGTGCTCGTGGTGATCATCCACATGCTGTTCTTCTGGGTGCTCGCCTCCGGCCTCGGCGCGAAGATCGTCGAGACGGTCGTCGGCCCGGTCGAAACCAAGATCATCGAAGAGTTGCCGGACGAGAAGGAGCCGCCGCCGCCGCCGCCGGACATCGAACAGCCGCCTCCCTACGTCCCGCCGCCCGAGATTTCCATCGACACCATCGTCGACACTTCGAATACCACTGCGATTTCCAACGCGACCAGCGAGCGCCCGGTCGCCGCAGCGCCGCCGCCGCCGCCGACGGCCGAGCACAAGGTCGTACGCACGCCTCCGTCGACGCAGGGCAAGGGCGCGCGAACCTCGCTTCCGGAGTACCCGCCGGCCTCGCGCCGCGCCGGCGAGGCCGGCACCGTGACGTTGAAGGCGTTCGTCGGAGAGGACGGGCGCTGCTCCCAGGTCGAGGTCGTCAAGAGCAGCGGATTCGAGAAGCTCGATGAAGCTGCCGTCAAGGAAGTCCAGCGCAACTGGCGCTTCGTCCCCGGCAAGGAAGACGGCAAGCCCGTGGCCATGTGGCACACCTTCGCCGTCACGTTCAAGCTGACCGACTGATTCCCGCTCAGACCGTTTACTCACAACACGCCGCTTCGGCACCAAACGACACGCAAACCGATTTGTTCGGAGGAAGAGATCCCCATGGCCACTGAAAGCATTCAAGTCGACAACCCGTATGGAATCCAGGCCCTGTGGGCTCAGGGCGACTTCGTCGCCAAGGGCGTGATGGTCCTGCTGGTGCTGATGTCCGCGTACTCGTGGTTCATCATCTTCACGAAGTGGTGGGAACAGCGGCGACTGCTCGGCCAGGCGCACGAGGCCGAGAAGAATTTCTGGGCCGCCGACAACATCAAGACCGGCGTCGGCAAGCTCTCGGGCAAGGGCAACATCTTCAAGGCGATGGCCTCCGAAGCGATCGATGCCGCCGAGCACCACGATTCGCGCATGACGCAGCAGGTTCCGCTGCACGAGTGGATCGACAACGTGCTGGCCCGCGCCGTCGCGCGCATCAACAGCGCGCTGTCCACCCAGCTGCCGTTCCTCGCCACGACCGGTTCGACCGCGCCGTTCATCGGCCTGTTCGGCACCGTGTGGGGCATCTACCACGCCCTCGTGGCCATCGGTGTCGCCGGCCAGGCGAGCATCGACAAGGTTGCCGGCCCGGTCGGTGAAGCGCTCATCATGACGGCCATCGGCCTTGCGGTCGCCGTGCCCGCGGTGCTCGGCTACAACTTCCTGCTCGGCCGCAACAAGGCGATCATGGAGCGCGTGAAGCTGTTCCAGAGCGACCTCGAACAGGTGATCGTCAGCGGTTCGCGCATCGAAGGCGCGGGCGCGAAGGTCATTGCCGGCGGTCCCAAGAAGTAATCCCGGCCAGGGCACACGCCGGAGACTGGTACACCATGAGCATGTCAGTTGGATCGGACCAGGACGACAAGCCGATGTCGGAGATCAACACCACGCCCCTCGTGGACGTGATGCTGGTGCTGCTCATCATCTTCCTGATCACCGTCCCGGTCATCACGCAGTCGGTCAAGGTGGAACTGCCGAAGGCGGCCAACATCCCGACCCAGACCAAGCCGGAGAACATCAACATCGCGGTCGACAAGGACGGCAACGTCTACTGGAACACGTCGTTGGTGCCCACGCAGGAAGCGTTGCTCGATCGGCTGAAGAGCGTGGCCGTGCTGGATCCGCAGCCCGAGATCCACGTGCGTGGCGACAAGCACACGCAGTACGAGTCGATCGGGCGCGTCATGGTGCTCTGCCAGCGCAGCGGCATCCTGAAGGTGGGTTTCATCACCGAGCCGGACCGCGGCTTGGCGCGCTCGTTCTGAGCGTGCAGGAGAGAACGACATGAGTATGAGCATTGGCGGCGGCGAAGACGAGCCGATGATGGAAATGAACATGACGCCGTTGATCGACGTCCTGCTCGTCTTGCTCGTCATGTTCATCATCACCATCCCGGTGATGACGCACGCCGTGAAGCTGGACATGCCGCGGCCCACCAACGCGCCGCAGACGACCCTGCCCGTGGTGATCAACCTCGAGATCGACTTCGACGGGACGATCCTCTGGAACGGGTCGCCGGTCGCGAACGTGGACACGCTCGACGCGTACTTCCGTCGCGAGGCCGCCAACGATCCGCAGCCGGAGTTGCACATCCGGCCGAACAAGCGCGCCGAGTACGACATCGTCGCCCGCGTGCTCGCGTCGGCGCAGCGCAACGGCCTGAGGAAGATCGGTTTCGTCGGCAACGAGCAGTTCATGTAGTCGGTTCCGTCGCCCGCCGGCGTGTGGGGGCGGCGGGCGGTGTGAGTTCAACGAGGCTGCCTGGGCCCGAAAGCCCAGGCGGCTTTTATCTTGAGAGCCGGGGCTTCGCGGCCCCCCAAGCGAGGCGTTCGATGAGGAAGGCGAGTTTCGTACTGAGTGCCGCCCTGGCCCTGGCAGGCGTTGCGGGCGTCGGCGGCCTGCTGGTTCCTTCGGTGGCGATGGCGCAGCAGAAAGTGAGCGCCAAGGTCGGCGTCCCGCTCAAGGCGGCGCAGGAAGCCATCCAGAAGAAGAAGTGGGACCAGGCGCTCGCAAAGATCAAGGAGGCCGACGGCATCTCGCCGAAGACCGCCTACGACCAGTACAAGATCAACGACATGCTGTGGTACGTGTACCTGCAGCAGGGGCGCAATGCCGACGCCGCCCGCGTCCTCGAAGGCCAGATCAACTCGGGGCAGATGCCCGCCGGCGAGAAGGCGCAGCGCTCCAAGACGCTGGCGCAGCTTTACTTCCGCGCCGGCAATTACGGCAGGGCCGCGCAGATCGCGAAGACCATGCCGGGCGACAAGGACATGCAGATGATCGTGGCCACCGCCGCGTATCAGCAGAAGGATTACAAGGGCGCCATCGCCGCGGCCGACCGCGTCATCAAGGCCGGCGGCACGCCGAGCCAGGACCTGCTGCAGCTGGTCCTGCGCAGCAACTACGAGCTGAAGGACTCGGCGGGTACTGCCAAGGCCCTCGATCAGCTGCTCAAGTACTACCCGAGCACCGATACCTGGGGTCGCGTGCTGGACGGCTTCTTCCAGACGACGAAGCACGACCACGAGTTGATGGCGCTGTATCGTCTGTCCGAAGACGTGGGCACCCTCGACAAGCCGCGCCAGTACATCGACATGACGCAGGCGCTGATCCTCGGCGGCTTCGGCATCGAAGGCCAGCGGATCATGGAAAAAGGCATCGCAGCGAACCTGTTCACTGGCGAGGATCTCAATCGCGCCCAGCGCACGCTCGAAGCGGCCAAGCGCAAGGCGGATGCCGAGCGCGCGGCGTTGCCGAAAGCGGCGGGCATGCTCGCCGCGGCCAAGACGGGCGATGAAATGTACAACGTGGGCAAGCTGTACTTCAGCTCCGGCGACTATGCCAAGGCCTCGGATGCGCTGAAGAAAGCGCTGGCCAAGGGCGGCATCGCAGACTTCGATGCGGCGGAGATGCTGTATGGCGTGTCGCTGGCCCGCCAGGGAAACAAGGCCGAAGCCGGCAAGGCGTTCGACGCCATCAAGGACCCGAAGTTTGCCGAGATCGGCAAGCTCTACAAGATGGCGATGCGCTGATCGCAGCAGTCGCGGCCGGAGTCGGACCACAAAAACAAAGGGCTCCCGGACGATCCGGGAGCCCTTTTTGTTTGCAGGGACGGGCCGCGCGCGTCCGCGGCCCGTCACTCCAGGTCAGCCGGCGCTCGGGGCCGGGGCCGCCGCAGTTGCGACAGTTTCGAGCTTGAGCTTCCAAAGCCTCGACACGTCGGCGAATTTTGCATCCTTGACGGTTCCGAATGCAGCATTGCCTTCCGCGGTCTTGCCCGAGCGGGCGTAGGCGATGCCGAGCAGCATGTTCGCGTCATCGACGTCGGTGACGCCGCCTTTCGCGAGTCCCTTCTGGATCGCGTCGGCCGCCTTCTCGTAGTTGCCCGCGCTGAAGTACAGCTTGCCGGTCGCCACCATCTCGTTGCCGGTCTTGGCCGTCGCAAGTGCCTTGTCGGCGTTCGGGAGATCCTTGGCATCCGCCGCCGCCTGGGTGCGGGCCCGGTCGAGGTCGGCCTGCGCGCGAGCCTTGGCGTCGCCAGAGAACACGCCCGCCGCGATCCCGCGCTCGAGCACGCCCTTGGCCTCGGTCGGGAAGCCGCCCGCGATCAGCGACGAACCCATCTCGCCGATTTCGTCGGCCTTGTCGAGCGTGCTGGTGTCGTTCATCAGGCGATAGAGGTGACGCAGCGCGCGGTCGTCCTTGGTGCGGAAGAGCTGGTTGGTCAGCAGGTCTTCCCAGTATTTCTGCGCCGGGTAGTAACGCACCAGGCTCTCGAGGGCCGCGAGCGCGCCCGCGTCGTTCTTGAGATCCATGTTGGAGCGCAGCACGAGCTTCAGCGCGTCCTCGCTCGGCTTGCCGCCGCTGGCCACCAGTTTCTCGGCCGCAGCCTTGGCACCGGCAAAGTCCTTGTTGAGGTACATGGCCTGGGCGACCTGCAGCGCCGTCTCCTGGTCGGACGGATCCAGCGCGAGGTACTTGTTCCCGAACTCGATCGCCTTGCCGTAGTTCTTCGCCGCGAGATTCAGCTGGGTCACGGCCTTGAGGCGCTGCTGCAGCAGCTCGGGCGGCACGAAGCCGGAGTTCACGACCTGCTCGAGCGCTGCTGCCGCTTCCGGCAGCTGCTTGCGCTGGTACTGGATGAACCAGAGGAAGTCGTTGATCTGGAAATCGTCGTACGCCGTGCGGCCCGGGACGGCCTGGGCTTCCTGGACGCGCAGCAGGGCTTCGTCCCAGTTCTTCGCGTTGACCGCTTCCTGTGTGGCCTTGAGCGGCGGCAGCACCGCGGCGCTGAGCGTGGGTTTCTTGGCCGCCGCCGCCAGCGCGGTGGTTGGAACGAGCGTTCCGGCCGCGACACCGACCAGGCCCGCCGCGGCCAGCGCGGCCGTCAACACAAGGTTCGCTTTCTTCATTTGTGCCTCTCGTGGCAGAAAAAACGCCAATGATAGCCGCGCATTGTACCTATCAGCCGGCGAAAGTCAGGCGGCTTCGATGAGCTCGATCAATTCCCCCGCCGCCCCGACACAGGCGCAGGCGCGGCGGCCGGCGTACGGGAGGGTCGCCGACCGGTGGATTTCGCCCAGCGCCGCCCGACACGGTGTCCGGCAGCCGGTCGACTTCGAAACTGACCATGGAAACCCCGGGCGGCAGCTGGCCCGGGAAGCAGGGGCGGGGCCGCGCTGCGGCCGGCATCTGGTCCGCCTCGATGTAGCACTGCCCGGGAACCGGGATCGCGGCGATGGGGTGCAGGTGGTCGGGCGGCAGGCCGAACTGCGCCGACAGCACCGAGATCACCGACGGCATGGCCGGGGCCCGCGGGAGGCCGTGCTGTTCGTGGTAGTAGTCCTGCAGGCCGTCGAGCGAAGCCCCGCCGAGGATGACGATGAACACGCGGTCGACGAAGCTCGTCGCGTCGGGCGTGTCGAAAACCGGCAGCTTCGACTTGATCTGGGTGAGATACAGCACTTCTCGCGCCGGGCCGACGACCTGCATGGCGCGGATCTGGTCCGAAAACGACAGGTCGGCCGGCGGTCCGATGATGCGGAACGGCGCGCCGCGCAACTGGTCCGCGAGACGGTCCACGTCCGCAACGATCAACTCGGCCGCGTTCCAGCCGAGGCAGGCGAACGGCTCGTAGTCGACGTAGGACGGACCCTCGACGAAACGCAGATACGTGTCCGCGCCGCTCTCCGGCTCCATCAGCACCGCTCGCGCCGAGGCGAGCGCCGGCCGGCCCCAGGCCCTGGCCGTGTCGCGACCGATGGCGCCGTCGTCGGTGATCCGGTATCCGAGGTAGCGCTGGTACGCGGACGTGCTCGCCCGCAGGTCGGGCGTGGTGATGGTGACGGTGGAAATGCGGCCGAGCATCCGCGCTACCACTGGGCGACTTGCTTCAGGTAGTCCGTCGCCTGCCGCAGGCCGATCACCTCGGCGTACTTGGCCTGCAGGTCGAACAGGTTCGCTTCGTGCGGCGCCGGGTGCCGGTCGCCGACCGCGTCGCGCACCACCAGCGGGATGAAGCCGTGCTGGCAGGCGTCGAGCGTCGATGCGCGCACGCAGCCGCTGGTGCTGACGCCGGCGATGAGGACGGTGTCGACGCCGAGGGACGTGAGCGTGGAGGCCAGCGACGTCGCGAAGAACGCGCTGGCGTATTGCTTGGTGATCACGGTTTCGCCGGGCAGGGGTTCGAGCCCTTCGGCGAAGGCGGCAAGGTCCGGGTGCGCGCCGGCTTCGAACGTCTTCAACGCGGGCACCTTGCGGAAGAAAACGCCGCCGTCGCGTCCGCCGCTCTGGTACTGCACGTTGGTGTGCACGACCGGAATGCCGGCGCCCCGCGCAGCGAGCAGCAATTCGCGGCACGCATCGCGGGCGGCATCGACGCCGGCATACAGCGGCGAGCCCTGCACGAGATACGCGCGGACGAAGTCGATCACGAGCAGCGCCGGGCGCCGTCCGGGTTGCAGCGCGTGGCCGAAGCCGCCCGCGGCGTAGTTCTCGAACAGCGATGCGCTCATGGCCGGGCCCTCAGATGACCTTCTGCGCCTTCAGCCGCTCGTACTGGTCCTTGGCGAACCCGAGCATGCTGCTGGTAGATCTCCTCGTTGTGCTGGCCAAGGTCCGGGCTCGGCGAGCGGACGCTGCCCGGCGTCTCCGACAGCTTCGGCGCGACGTTCTGCATGCGCAGCTGGCCGAAGTCCGGATGCTGGCACGCTGACGATCGCGTCGCGCGCCTTGAAGTGCGGGTCGTCCAGCATTTCCGGCGCGCGGTAGATGAGGCCCGCCGGAACGCCGAACTTGTCCATGGCCTCGAGCACTTCGCGCGTCGTGAGGGTCTGCGTCCACTTCTCGACGAGGGCATCCAGCTCGACCTGGTGGGCGCCGCGAGCGCCGTGGGTGGAGTAGCGCGGATCGCTCGACAGGCCGGGCTGCCCCATCGCCTCGGCCAGCCGCGAGAACACGGTGTCCTGGTTGGCCGCGATCAGCACCAGTGCGTCCCGGGTCTTGTAGACGTTCGACGGCGCGACGTTCGGCAGGATGGCGCCGGTGCGCTCGCGGATGAAGTTCGCCTTGTCGTACTCGGTGATCAGCGACTCCATCATGTTGAGCACGGCTTCGTAGATCGCCGAATCGACGACCTGGCCGCGGCCGGTCACGTCGCGGTGGTGCAGCGCCGCGAGTGCGCCGATGCAGGCGAACGTGGCCGCCAGCGAGTCGCCGATCGAGATGCCCATGCGCGACGGCGGCGTGGTCGGATCGCCCACCACGTATCGCAGGCCGCCCATGGCCTCGCCGATGGCGCCGAAACCGGCCTGCTTGGCGTACGGGCCGGTCTGGCCGAAGCCCGACACCCGGATCATGATGAGCTTCGGGTTGATGGCCGAGAGCTGCTCCCAGCCGAGGCCCCACTTCTCCATGGTGCCCGGGCGGAAATTCTCGAGCAGGAAGTCCGATTTCGCGACGAGGTCCTTGAGGATCTGCTGGCCCTCGGCCTGGCGCAGGTCGAGCGTGATCGCCTTCTTGTTGCGGGCGACCACCGGCCACCACAGCGACTTGCCGTGGGCCTTCTCGCGGCCCCAGACGCGCATCGGGTCGCCCTGGCCGGGCGGTTCGACCTTGATCACCTCGGCGCCGAAGTCCCCGAGCAGCTGGCCGCAGAACGGGCCGGCGAGCAGGGTGCCGAGTTCGATCACGCGCAGGCCGGACAGCGGGCCGGCCTTGAAGTTCGGGGGGCTGGTCATCGTGGTCACCTGGACGGAGGAGAGCGAGGGTTTTTACCTGTCCGCGCGGCCGGGGGTCAAGGCGTTCCCGTGGCCACGAGCCGATTGTCCGGACTTTTGTTGATCCATACGTGTTGAACGTGCGAACGAGCCGTTGTTATTCTCGCCCATTCCAGGATCCGGGGGTTGCAAGCATGAAGCGCCACGTCGAAATCGTCGAAGTCGGCCCCCGCGACGGGTTGCAGAGCGAGCCCGAGGCCGTCCCGACCGCCGTGAAGGTCGAGTTCATCGAGCGGGCGATCGCCAACGGGCTGCGTCGCATCGAAGTCACCAGCTTCGTGAACCCGAAGCGCGTGCCGCAGATGGCCGACGCGGAGGACGTGCTGAAGGCCCTGCCGCGCCGCGAGGGCGTCCACTACATCGGGCTGGTTCTGAACCAGAAGGGGTTCGAGCGGGCCGCGGCGGCCGGTTGCAACGAGATCGGCATGGCGGTGGTCGCCAGCAATACCTTCAACCAGCGCAACAACGGCGTGTCGAGCGAGGAGTCCGTGAAGGCCTGGCTGCAGATCGCTGCTGCGGCGCAGCAAGCCGGTATCCGGGCGCAGGTGACCGTGTCGGCCGCGTTCGGCTGCCCGTTCGAGGGCGAGGTGCCGGTCGAGCGCGTGGTCGAGCTGGCCAGGATGGTGGCCGAAGCACGCCCCTTCGAAATCGCGCTCGCGGACACGATCGGCGTCGGCGTGCCGGCGCAGGTCACGGAGATCGTCTCCCGGGTGCGCGAAGCGGTGCCGGGCATCCCCCTGCGCTGTCATTTCCACAACACCCGCAATACCGGGCCTCGCCAACGCATTTGCTGCCGTGCAGGCGGGCGTCCACACGCTCGATGCGAGCCTCGGCGGAATCGGCGGCTGCCCGTTCGCCCCGGCGGCCACGGGCAACATCCCGACCGAAGACCTGGTCTACATGCTGCATCGCTGCGGCTACGACACCGGCGTCAACCTCGACGGCGCCATCGAGACCGGCAAGTGGCTGCAGGATCGGCTCGGCCGCGCCGTGCCGGGCATGCTGGTGAAGGCGGGCAATTTCCCGCGGCCGGTGGCGGCCTGAAGCGCTCGTCCACGCTTGTAGACGCGTGCGCAGCGCATTGCGCCCTTGCGGCGAAAGCGGAATACTTCTGCGGCTCTTGGACACGGCTTCAAGGGACGCGGCTTCAAGGTTCGATCTTTCGACAGGCTTGCCTGTCCTCCCGATGATCAACGATCACAGGTGATTGCATGACATACCGATTGGGCGTCGACGTGGGCGGGACCTTCACGGACCTGCTCCTGGTGAACGAGAAGACTGGCCAGACGTGGAAGGCGAAGGTGTCGTCGACCCCGCACGACCAGTCCGAAGGTGTGCTGCGTGGCCTCAAGCGCGTGTGCGACGAGGCGCGGATCTCCCCCGAGGAGATCGATCACGTGATGCACGGCACGACGGTCGCGACCAACACGGTGCTCACGGGCACCGGCGCGCGCGTCGGCCTGGTGACGACCAAGGGTTACAAGCAGGTGCTGCAGATCGCGCGCAGCTTCGTCCCGGGCGGCCTCGGCGGCTGGGTGATCTACAACAAGTCGCTGCCGATGGCGCCGCTGGCGCTGACCATCGAAGCCGACGAGCGCGTCGGCACCAAGGGCGACCTCGTCACCAAGCTCGACGAAGCCGCGCTGCGCAGGGATCTCGCTGCGCTCGGCGAGAAGAAGATCGAGGCGCTCACCGTCTCGCTGATCAATTCATTCGCCAACGACTTGCACGAGCGCCGCGTCAAGGCGATCGCCCAGGAAGTGCTGCCCGGCATCCCGGTTTCGCTCTCCTCGGAAGTCGTTCCGGAAATGCAGGAATACGAGCGCACCGTGACGACGGTCGCCAATTCCTACGTGCGTCCGCGCGTGCAGAAGTACGTGCACAACCTGCAGAACAAGCTCGAGGCCAAGGCCAAGAAGGTCAAGCTGCACATCCTGCGCTCCGACGGCGGCCTCGCGTCGGCGAAGTCGGCCGAGGATTTCCCGGTCAACCTGCTGATGTCCGGCCCGGCGGGCGGCGTCACTGGCGCCTTGTGGGTCGCGGTGCAGGCGGGCTTTCCGAACCTGCTCACCGTCGACGTCGGCGGCACCTCCACCGACGTCGCGCTGATCAAGAACGGGCAGCCGCGGCTGCGTCGTGAGACGACGGTCGGCGACGTGACGGTGCGCGCCTCGTCGGTGGACATCCGCACGGTCGGCGCCGGCGGCGGCTCGATCGCCCACGTCCCCGAACTGACCGGCGCTTGCGCGTCGGCCCGCAGTCCGCGGGCGCAGTGCCCGGTCCGGCCGCGTACGGCAAGGGCGGCACGGAGCCCACCGTGACCGATGCCAACGTCGTGCTCGGCTACCTGCCCGAGATGCAGAAGCTCGGCGGCGACATGGCGCTTGACCGCAAGCTCGCGCAGCAGTCCGTCGAGAAGGTCGGCAAGGCGCTCGGCAAGAACGTCAAGGATGCCGCGCTCGGCATCTTCAACATCGTCAACGAGAACATGGTCGGCGCGCTGCGCCTCGTGTCGGTCGAGCAGGGCCACGATCCGCGCGACTACGCGCTGATCGCGTTCGGCGGCGCCGGCCCGCTGCACGCCAACGCGCTGTCGATCCTGCTCGGCTCGTGGCCGTCGATCATTCCCGCCGGGCCCGGGCGTGCTCTGCGCCCTCGGCGACGCGACGACGGCGGTCCGCGACGAGTCGTCGCGCACCTACATCCGCAAGTTCTCCGAGACGACCAAGGACGACATCGTCAAGCTGCTGAAGGCGCAGGCGAACGATGCCGCCAAGGCGCTGGCGGGCGAGAAGGTGGCCGCCTCCGACATGGAGTTCGGCTACCAGGTGGACGTGCGCTACCACGGCCAGGGCCTGCGCCTGACGGTGGACATCGACCTGAAGCGTCTCGAGAAGGAAGGCCTCGACGCCATCCGCAAGCCGTTCGACGCCGAGCACACGCGGCTGTTCACGTTCGCGCTGCCGCTCGAGCACGAGTTCGTCGCGCTGCGCGCGGTCGTCACTGGCAAGGGCATCAACATCAAGCGCCAGGTCATCGCGAAGGGCGGCACCTCGCCGGCGGCCGCGGCGGTCGGCAAGCAGAAGTCCTACATGGTCGGCAAGGACTGCACGGCGACGGTGTACGACCGCGCGCAGCTGAAGGCGGGCAACCGCATTGCGGGCCCCGCGATCGTGATGGAAATGGACTCGACCTCGGTGATCCTCCCGAAGCATCACGGCAAGGTGGATGTCTACGGCAACATCCTGATCTATCCCGACAACTACAAGGCGCCGAGGAAGGCGGGTGCGGCCAGGCCGAAGGCGGCTGCCGCGAAGGTCAAGCGCGCGGCGGGCAAAGCCGCCCGCAAGGCCAAGTAACCGCCCGCTTTCAAAACAGATCCGGAGATACGCACATGCCTGCCAAGATCATTCAGCGCAACAAGAAGCCGATGAAGAAGGTGAAGGTCGACTCGGTCACGATCGACATCATCGAGAGCGCGCTGCGCAACGCCCGCTACGAGATGGATACCGTGCTGTTCCGCACCGCGATGTCGCCGGGCATCCGCGAGCAGCACGACGAGTTCCCGATGATCGCCAACCTCGAAGGCAAGATGGTCGTCGGCCAGTTCGGCTCGTTCATCTGGGGCTTCATGCAGGGGTACGACGGCACGGTGGAAGAGGGCGACGTGTTCCTCACCAACGACCCGTACTCCGTCAACGGCGCGATCAGCCACCAGAACGACTGGCTGATGCTGATGCCGATCTACAAGGACGGCCGCATCATCGCGTGGTCGGCCATGTTCGGCCACATGACCGACGTGGGCGGCAAGGTGCCGGGCTCGCTGCCGACCGACGCGCGCACCATCTACGAGGAAGGCGTCTGCGTGCCGCCGATCAAGATCATCAAGGCCGGCGTGCTGCAGGAGGACATCCTCAAGGTCATCCTGCACAACTGCCGCCTGCCGACCTGGAACTTCTCCGACTTCAACGCCATCGTCGCGGCGCTGCGCACCGCGGCCATCCGCTGCACCGAGATCTCGACGCGCTTCGGCGACGACGTGTTCTACTCGGCGATGGACGCCATGCTCGAGCGCAACAAGCGCGCGATGCGCCAGCTGATCCGCCAGACCGTCCCGGAGAAGAAGCAGTACTTCGAGGACTACATCTGCGACGACGGCATGAACATGGGCCCGTACAAGATCGCCTGCACGATGTGGCGCGAGGGCGATCTGTGCATCTTCGACTTCACGGGCACCGACCCGCAGTCGATCTCCTCGATCAACTTCCTGTTGAACGAAGAGATGTTCAAGATGTTCGCCGGCGTCTACATGATCATGGTGTTCGATCCGCAGATCCTGTTCAACGACGGGTTCTACGACCTGATGGAAGTGCGCATCCCGCCGGGCACGCTGCTGAAGCCGCTGAAGCCCGCCGCGCTCTCGTGCCGCACGCACGCGCTCGGCCGCATCTTCGACATCCTCGGCGGCCTGCTCGGCCAGGGCAATCCGGCGTTCATGTGCGCGGCCGGCTTCTCCGACAGCCCGCACTTCATGTACTCGGGCTACGACAAGAACGGCGACTGGTACCAGCTCTACCAGATCACCTTCGGCGGCATCCCGGGCAAGCCGTTCGGCGACGGCCCGGACGGCCACTCGCTGTGGCCCTCGTTCACCAACGTGCCGAACGAGTTCCTCGAGAGCTACTTCCCGCTGCGCATCGACATCTACGAGACGATCCCGGACACCGGCGGCGCCGGCAAGAACCGCGGCGGCAACGGCCTGCGCATCGGCTACCGCTTCCTGGAGCCGGGCGAGATCTCGATCCACGACGATCGCTGGCTCACCTATCCGTGGGGCGTGAACGGCGGCCTGCCGGGTGCGCGCAGCAAGAAGACCCTGGTCCGCGCGGACGGCACCCGCGAGAACCTGCCGTCGAAGATGGACCACATCAAGGTCGAGGCGGGCGACCTGCTGCTGTCCGACACCTGGGGCGGCGGCGGCTGCGGCGATCCGTTCGAGCGCGAGATCGAGCGCGTCGTGTTCGACGTGCAGGCCGGCCTGGTGACGGCGAAGGGCGCGCTGAACTACGGCGTGGTCATCAAGGATGACCTCAAGGCCGACGTGGCGGCGACCGAGAAGCTGCGCGCGAAGCTCAAGGCCGAACGCGGCGACGTCAAGCTGTTCGACCGCGGGTTCGAGACGATCGACGAGCTGAAGGGCCGCTGCAAGGCCGAGACGGGCCACGAGGCCCCGCGCCAGCCGACGTTCTCGCAGCGTGTGAAGGCCAGGAAGGCCGGCAAGGCGGCCTGACGGTCATGGGCAGCGAAGGGCAGGATCAGTACACGAAGGTCGGGTACAGTTCGACCCGCATCGAACCGGGATCGAGGCCGGCCGTGCTGGTGGTCGATTTCCAGACGGCCTTTACCGATCCGAAGTACCCGCTCGGCGGGCTGCCCCTGATCCACGCTGCCCGTGATCGGACGGCGGAACTGTTGCAGGTGGCGCGGGCGCGCAACGTGCCCGTGGCCGCCTGCTACACCGCCTACGGCAGCCTGGCCGACATGCCGCTGTGGAAGGTGAAGGCGGTTCGCGACGAATTCTTCTACGGGCACCCGTGCACGGAGATGGACCCGAAGATCCACCACGAGCAGAACTTCACCTACTGCAAGAACGCGCCGTCGATGTTTTTCCAGACGCCGCTGATCACGTTCCTCGTGAAGCAGAACGTGGATACGGTGATCGTCACGGGCTGCACCACGAGCGGCTGCGTGCGCGCCACGATCGTGGATGCGTTCTCGTACGGCTTGCGGGTGCTCGTGCCCGACGAATGCTGCGGCGATGCGGCCGAAGGGCCGCACCGCGCCAACCTCACGGACGTGGGACGCCGCTACGCCGACGTGACCGGCACGTCCGAGGTGCTGCGCTACCTGGGCGGTCTGTCACGCGCCGCGTAGGCGGCTATTTCTCAGGCCCGCTCGGCATCGACCATGCGCCGGTCTGCGTGCTGAGCTTGTGGCAGCTCATGCAGTCGCTCTTGAACGTCGTGACGTAGGTGTTGCTCGCGCCGCCCGTCAGGTGCACGAGGTGGATCAGGCGGGAGAACGGCGGCGCCTTCTTCGAGTCGACGCCGTGGCAGTCCAGGCAACCCGACGGCACGTCCTCGAGCGAGTCCTCGGCAGATGGATGCTTGCCTTTCAGCGTGAGTCCGGCAGGCGCGCTGGCCTTGGCTTTTGCCAGCAGGCCGGCGTCGATCTTGCCTCCAGTCCATTTCGCCAGCGCGACGCTCAGCCGATGGTCGACGCCCTTGGCCTTGTCGATGACGTGACAGCTGACGCAGCCGTTCGGATATGGATCGACGGCGGCAACGGCCATGGCGGGTGCCACGACCAGGACGGCGCAGAGCAGGGATGCGGTGAGGGCAATGCGGTGAACCTTCATGGGGTGCTCCTCGAGCCACGGCCCCAGGGCGAGTCGCCCCGGAACGGCCGCGCACCGCCATCTTCCGCCCCTGGTCGGGTCGACGCAAATCGACCCCTGCGATTGATTTTGCCGGCTGGCGACGTCCAAGGGGGGTGGTGTGCGCATGTTCGGGCGACCTTACCCCCGGGGTCCGGACGCGTGCGCATCGAGGCGCATCAACCCGCGTGCTCGACACCCATTTTTCGCCCCCCTCCGTGGGGGCGCTTTTTTTTCGAAGACGTTCCGGCGGGAACGCGTCTACTTCAGGCAGACGACCAGTTTCGCCACGTGGCTGCGCCAGTTGATCGGAATCACGACCGGCCGGCTGCCGGCCGGCAGCTCGACCGCATTGCCTGCTCCGGAGACGACGGTGGGCACCGAAATCGCGAAGTCCTTGCCCAGGTCGCGTCGCACGTTGCCGGCAATGGTGTTTGCAACCTCACCGACCACATCGCACAGGTATTCGTGCGAGACGTTGCTCTCGTTCATCTTCATCAGCAGCACGGTCAGCATGCCGCGTGGCGCCGAGAAATAGACGATGCCGTTGCGGCGGCCCGAGACCGAGATCACGCCGTTGTAGTCGTGGGCTTCGGGCGCGCCCTTGGTGACGAGGTAAGGCGAGCCCACGGAGGCCGCCTGCTGCGCCGCAACCTCGAAGTAACGGGTCGTGCCATGCACGAACGCGCGGATGTCCTGTTCCTCGAGCATGGGTGTCTCAGGCGCCCGCGATCAGTTCTTCCAGCGCTTCGTTCAGCTGACGGTCCGAGAAGGGTTTGCTCAGGAAGCCATTGGCGCCTCGCTCCATGGCTTCCACGGCGGTCGCCTTGTCGGCCAGCGCGGAGACGACCAGGATCAGGATGTCCGGCTTGATCGCGACCAGCCGCTCGACGCACTCGATGCCGTCCATCCGGGGCATCGTGATGTCCATCGTGACGATGTCCGGGTCGGTCCGTTGGAAGACTTCGACCGCCTCGACGCCGTTCGACGCCTGGCCGACGACCTGCAGGTCGGCGATCTGCTGGCAGCGCTCGATTCGCCGGCGGATTACGTTGGAGTCATCGACGATGAGCAACCGGAGTGGCCTCGAGAGCGAACGTGCTGTGGCTGCCATCGGAGGGCTTCCAGAGGGGGCGGGCGTCAGGCGACGGCGCCGTGTTGCCTGACTGGTGCCGGCAGCAGGATGGAAAAGCGGGTGTAGTTGCCGGGCGTGGTGGCGACATTGATCCTGCCGCCGACCGCTTGAACCGCTTTCAATACGAAGTCGAGCCCCACGCCGCGTCCGGCGTCCCGTGTGTCGCTGTCGTGGGTCGAGAAGCCGGGCTTGAATATCATGGCCAGGCTCGCTTTCGTGTCGAGCTGCTCGGCCTCCCGTGCGCTCAGGATGCCACGGCGCACCGCCGTTTCACGCAGCCGCTCGGCGACGATGCCGCGCCCGTCGTCCTGGAACACCAGCTCGAAGCCCTGGTCGCGGGACTTGAAGTGCAGCTGCAGCACGCCGGTCTCGTCCTTGTGGGTTCCGCGCCGTGCAGCGGCATCCTCGATGCCGTGCACCACCGCGTTGCGCACGAGCTGGATCGCGACGTCGCGCACCGTCCTGCGCATCTCGGCGGGCACCGCGTCGAGGCCCGACGCGACGAGCCGGACCTTCTTGCCGAGATCCGCGGCAATGCGCTGGGCCAGCGCGTCCAGCGGCGGCGCCAGGTCCTGGTCGGCCGCGTTGACGGCCACGCCTCGCGACGGGTGCGCGCGGTGCGGCCGTAAGCAGCGCCGTCGACCGCAGCGCGTCGGCCCGGCCCACCAGGTCACGGATCGAGTGCAGGTGGCCGAGGATCTCGTCGAGGCTGACGACGAGCGGCAGGAAGTCATTGCCGGACAACTGCGGGCGATCGCGTAATTCCTTCAGCAGGTCCTCGAACGAGTGCGCGCGGCCCTCGACCGAACCCAGGCCGAGCGTCGCGGCCTCGCCCTTGATACGGTGCATTTCGCGGAACAACTGGTCGATCTTGGCGCGAAAATCTCCGTCGTCGCGCGCCGGGACCTTGAGGACATTGTTGACCTGGGAAAGGGCCGCACCCGTGTCGTCGAGGAACGACACCAGTTGCTGCGGGTCGACCTGCAGCAGCCCGAGCAGCGTGTCCATCTGCGCCTCGGCATTGGCCTGGGACTCCTTCAGCTCGCGAGCCATCAGGACCCTGGATGTCACGTCGTTGACGGAGACCAGGACGTGGTGCACCCCCTGGTCGCCCTTCACGCGGTGGAAATCGAACTCGAGATATCGCAGGTCGCGGCCGCCGTCCCCGCGATCGAAATGGACCTCGACTTCCGCCAGCGGGTTGATGCTTCGGATCAGGTTTTCGTTGGCGCGCTCGCCCCAGAGCAGCTTGACGTACTTGGTCGCCGTGGCCAGCGTCCTCTCGGTCACCGTGCCGCGCAGCAGCTCCTCGAGCGTCATGTCGCTGAAGTCGTCGCGGCGGAAGAGAGCGGACAGCGAGGCGGAATGCGTCTTGCCGATGCGGAAGTCGGCGTCGATCAGGAACAGCCCGTCCTTGACCGTGCTCAGGATGTCGCGCGTCTGGTTCTGCGCCTCGACCGCCATCCGCTCGTGGCGGGCCTTCAGCCACTGAAAGTACGCGAGCAGCGCCACCAGCAGGCAGGCGAAGAGGACGCCGGTGATCATCAGCGTGCGCAGGGTGGCGGACGCCGTGACGACCTGCTGCTGCAGCCGCGAGCTGACTGACGACAACGCGGCATTCAACGGATCGGTGCTGCTGCGGCTGGCCTTGATGGCACCGCGCGTGTCCTTCAGGAGCTGGCGCCCGAGGTCAGTGAGCTGTGCGCCGGCCGAGTCCGAGTCACGGTAGGGAAGGCCTTCGAATCCCGCGACAGGTTCCAGCGCCTTGCGGTAACCGGACCACAGGTTCTCGATCTGGCGCAGTTCGGCCGAATTGCCGGCCGCAGATCGTTCGAGCTGCGCCAGTGCCCGATCGAAGTCATGCACGGAGACGCGAAGGCCCTTGACCGCCTGCCCGACATAAACGCCGGACGCGAGCCGGTCGCGGATCGATGTGAGGGAACCGGCGATTGACGCCGGTTGGCCTCGATGCTCGCTGGCAAGCTTGAGCGCCGCAGTGTCGGCCGAAAGCTGGCTGGCGAGACGGTAACCCGGCACCAGCACCAGCCCGATGAATGCAACGAGCAGGACAATGAAGCCGACCGTCGCGGCCCGGTCGCGCAGGCGTCCGGAGATGCGTCCGGTCAGGGTGCCTTGCTCGCCTGGTGGCGGGCGATGTGCCTTGCTCATGGTCTTTGCGTTTCGTCGGGTCGGAAGACGATATTGGTCATGACCGTCGCCTCGGTGTCGGGGTTGTCGACCGCAGGAGGCGCGAAACGCCACCGTCGAACCGCGTCGAGTGCGGCCCGGTCGAACACGGCAGCCGGGTTCGAATTCACCACCGTCGCCGACTTGACCTTGCCGTCGCCACCGACGGTGATGCGCACCCGTACCTCGCCACGGATGCCTTTTTTCAGGGCATCCGCCGGATATTCGGGCGGCACGTACCGGGTGCGCTTGATCTCCACCGGCGGCAACGACTTTGTCGTGGAGGCCGCGCGCGCAGCACGGATCGCTCGCTCGAGGTCATCCACTTCCGCCGTGTTCACGCCGAGCTGCCGGGCCGCGGTGGCGTCCGCCTGCGCTGCGTCGAGATTCCGATCGGCCAGCGATTGTCGCCCGCGGTTGAGCAACGCGTTCGACAAGGCGCGAGTGCCTGCCGCGACTGCGCTTCCGGACGGATCCTCGACACGCAGCGTATTGAGGTAGGCAACGGCGCTGTCTCGAGACGGTTCGAGCAGGCGACCGTCCCTGATGCGATCCTGCACCAGTTGCGCGAGTCGCTCGGATTGAGGGATGGTCGGCTGCACTGCAGGTGTCGGCGGCGCGGTGCGCATCGCGTCGGCGAGCCGGGTGGGGCTGACGCCGAGGGCGCGTGCTTCCGCCAGCCAGCGATCGAGGCCCTCGCGGTCCGACTGTGCGGCGGCGTCGCGAATCTTCAGCAAGTAGGCCTCCTGCAGCTCCGCGGTCGCGGCGTCGGCCAGTCCCCTCGGGTCGGACGGGACATTGCGCAGTTGCGTGAGATGGAACTTCGCGCTGTCGGTGGCCGGGTCCAGCAGTTTTCCTTCGCGGATTCGCGTCGTGACGAGCTGCGCCAGCACCTGCGCACGCGTGTCTCCCTGCCGGCGTCCGATCTCGTTGCGCAACCGCACGGCGACCGGCTCGGGCAGCGTGCGGAGCTGCGAAGCCTGCAGAAGCAACTGGCTTGCGCGCTCGATGTTCCCGGCGTCGATGGCTGCCGAAATCTGCATCTCGGCCAGCCTGGCGTCGATCTGCGCCAGTCCCGGATCGTCCGGGCGGATCAACCTCAGGTTGGCGAGCGTGCTCGCGGCATCGGTGAACTTTCGCTGCCCGAGTTCCGACTGCAGCCGCTCGTCGAGCAGGGCGCCGATGCGCTGCACGCCTTCCCGGGCTTCGTCATTCGCGGGATCCTGTGCGAGCACGGCGCGGAAGTAGGCGAGGGCATTGTCGCCTTCTGGATCGGTGTAGTGACGGGCGCCGAGCGCGATGTGCGCCTTTTCCAGCAGCTCGTCGCTCGAGCCCGCAGGCACCACGGCTGCGTTCGGTGCCGGCGGATGCGGCACGTCGGGCTCGGCAACCCGCTTCGCAGTCCCCGTGGCAGCGGGGGCGTGCTCGCTCGGGCTCGGCGTGCGCAAGGTGAACCACGCCACGCAGATCGCGGCGACCACAAGGAACGCAAGGCCGGCCAGGATGGGACGCGACGAGCGCCGGTTGAAGCCGCCGGCCGAGGCGGCCGAGCCGGTCTTGGTGACCGTTGCCGGGCCCGTCTCTGGAGCATCGTTGCGGCGCGACTCCGTCGCCAGGGCAGGAGACGGCGTTGCGATCGTCGCGGGCGCCGTCCGTGCCGCCGGTGCCGCGGGTGCGGCCGGTGCCGCAGTAGCGGCGGATGCGGCCGTCCCGGTGACGGGATGCGTGGCCAGCGTCAATCGAGCCAGGGCTTCTTCGCGTGCGCCTTCGAGAACGGCCATCGTCTGGCCTTGTTCGACCGGAATCGGCAGGATGGCGAAGGTTGCCGATCCCCTGAGAGAGTTCGAGACGTTCGCGCTCTCGTTCGCCGTCGCCAGCACGACGGCGACGCACGTGCCGTCAGGCGATTGCAGGACATCGACCGTGGCTGCGAGGTCCTGTTGGCCTCGCGCATCGAGCAGCAGCACGCAGGGCCGCAATGGCCGGATGAATTCGCGGGCCGCATCGACGGAGTCGGCGTGTCGAATCGTGGACTCGCCGTCGAGCGCCTGGCCGATCTGTTCGAGCAGCGCGTCATCGTCCGTCAGTGCAACGATTTCGACGCGCGGCGGGCGCGCAGCCCCCGGGTTGGCAGCGAGTGCTGGCGACGATTGCGCAAAAGGGGGCACTGGTAGTGCGGACAAAGGAACGCTCCTGTCGTGGTGCCCGGCCGATTCGCCTGGTTCGACGGCCATTGCGCTCTGGAGTGTAGATAAGGTTCTTTCCCCGAACTTGTGCCGCGTCACAGTTCGGGAGACGGGGGCCGTCGCGCGGCCACGGCAGTTCGTGCGCGGCGCCTGTCGTCCCGGTCGGCGGACCGCGTTATGTCGCGTGTCGAGCGGGCGGGGCGACGACCGTCGCCGGGGTCAGTTCGCGCCGAGCCAGTCGAACAGCGTGTTCGCGAAGCGGATCTTCTGTTCTTTGCCGGCGACGACGTGCGCGAGATCTTCCCAGAGGATGCCTTTCGCGCCAGGGATGCCCTTCTCGATGGGAATCGTGTTGCGCGGGGCCGTCACCACGTCCTTGCCCGCATGGATGATCAGCGACGGGCAGCGGATGCTCTTCAGCCGTGACTTCGACTCGAAGCCCACGCAGGCGTCGATCAGCCGCGAGTGCGCCTGGTAGCGGCCGTTGAGTTCCTTCCAGCCGCCCTGCGGGCCGAGCAGGCGCTCCTTGTTGGCGTTGTAGAAATCCGCGTCGAACGACAGCAGCGTCACTGCCTTCTGGAATTCGAAGAAGCCGAGGTCGCGGTGGATCCAGCGGAACATCTCGAGCTGGTCGCGCAGGAAATCGTCCACTTCGCACCAGGCGCCCATGTTGAGCATGCTGCGGGCGAGGTCCGGCCGGCGAATTGCGATCTCCTGGCACACGCAGGCGCCCATGCCGACGAGTCCCATCAGGTGCACTTTGCTGAGACGCAGGTAATCGAGCAGGCCGATCGCGTCGTTCGCGTGCAGTTCCATCGTCGAGGGCACGTTCAGGTCGTCGCCCGAATCGCAGATGCCGCGGTAATCGAACACGATGACCTGGTAGCGATCCGCCAGGCCGCGCGCGAGTTGCCCGTGGTTGTCGTGGGCAAACGTGCCCCAGCCGCCCATGCACAGCACGGGTTCTCCCTGGCCGAGGACTTCGTAGTACATCGAGTGGTTGTTGATGCGTGCGGTAGGCATGGATTGCGTGCCAGTCGTGGGAAGGTGGAAACGGAAATCCCGTGCGTGTCGAGGAATTCGCTGCCGGGCGCTAGAACGGTTTCGCCGTGCCGAGGAACGCGACGCCGGCCACGAGGGCGTACAGCGCGAGCACCCAGACGACGGCGCCGTTCACGGCTCGCGTGATGTCTCGCTCGATGTCGGGCCGGGAGCCTTCGGTCGCCAGCCGTGTGAAGGCCGGCAGCATCGGCTTGAACTCGCGGTCGATCATGATGCCGCAGAAAAAAATCAGCCCGAACAGCAGGATCTTCCAGCCGAGCCAGCCGGCGGGGAAGGGGCCGTGACCCAGGACCGACGATGCGCCGATGCCGACGACGACGAAGAGGAGCACCCAGTGCAGTGCCGCATTGGCCTTGGCCAGCGTGTGCGCCACCGGCTTGCCTTCGAGCTTCGTCATGCCGATGACGATGCTCACCCACCCGGCCGAGATCAGCCAGGACGCACTTCGCGCGAGCGCCGACGGTTCGACGTAGCCCTTGGCCGCCGCAAGTTCGAGGCCCACCGGGAACATCAGCGCGAAGGAGAGTCGCGGCATGACGTCGATGACCATGGCCATCTTGAGCGCAAGGGCGCGCTCGGCGAACGACAGGTTGCTGCGCTTGGAAGCGAGCGCGAGCAGGAACACGCCGAGGTCCGCGCCGAGCCAGTAGACGAACAGCAGGATGTGGACGAACTTCCAGACGTCGATCGCGCTGATCACTTGGCGTCCTCGAAGCGGACGTCCGGCGTGTCCTGGTCCATGTCGAGCCGGATCTTCCAGCGGCCGTCCGCGTCGCGCTTGTAGAGCACCACGGAGCGCCCCGCATCGCGGTATACGGGACCTTCACCGCGCGGTTTGGCGGTGAGCCAGTAGCGGCTCAGGAGATCTGCGGTCTTGCCGTGCACGTGGATCGAGTCGATTTCGATCCTGAAGTCGATGTCGCTCTTGCCCATGCGGGGCGCGAAGTACGCCCGAATGGCATCCTTGCCCTTGAGCGCCGGCTGCCCATGCAGGGCCACGATCGCATCGGGCATGTACATCGTCATCAGGTGGTCGATGTCGCCGGCCTTGAAGGCCACGAGCCATTCATCGACCCCGGCGCGAATGGCCCGCTCCGCCTTGTCCTTTTCGGCGGCAAACACAGGTCCGGTCACCAGTAGCGCCACCAGCAGCGCAATGCACGAGTCCAATCGACGCATGATTCCTCCCCTCGGGTCAGGGATGATAGCCAGAGTCGCATCCTGCGGGTCAAACCCAAGCGTTCTGGCCCAAGCGTTCTCGCCCGGGCGTTCTGGCCCGGGCGTCCTGGCGAGCGCGGCGGGGTGCGTCCGGACCTCCAACGCGCTACGCTGCCGGGCAGGCAGGGCGCCCAGGGGGCGCGGCCGGAGACGGGGCAATGCAGCATCGATCGATCCGAGGCAGGCTCCTCTACACGGGCCCCGCAGGCGAGCGCGGCCGCGAGTGGTTCACCTTCACCATGCATCGCGACGGCAGCCGCATCGTGCGGGCGCAGTCCGAAATCGAGGAAGGCGAGGTCCTGCGCGACGTGACGTGGTCGCTGGGTCCGGATTGGCACCCGCGCGATTGCTCGATTCGACTGACGGTGGCCGACCGATTCGTGGGGTCGGGATGGTTCCGCTTCGAGGAGCGCGAGGCCGAAGGCGAGGTGTTCACCGCCGCGGAAGGCCGTGTGAGCCAGCGTGTCGCCACGCCGAGGCGCGCCCGGGCCTTCGGCTCGCATGCCATCGTCGCGGATGGGCTGATGACCGCGATGTTCGATCCGGCCGGGCCGCGCCGGCAGCACTTTGCGAATCTCTTCATGAGCTCGTACGCGTTCAACGGCGCGACCGGACCGATGCTGCTCCCGATCGAGTTCGGGCTGGAATTCCTGGGGCGCGAGGAGGTCACGGTGCCTGCGGGCACTTTCCGCTGCCGGCGGTACCGGTACATCCTCGGCGGCAGCGCGGTCGACGGGCATCCGCAATACGACAACTGGGTCACGGACGACGGCGACCACGTCATCGTCAAGGCGCACGTGGGTGCGCCGAAGCACTACACCTACGAGCTGGCAAGCCTCGAGCGGTCGCTGCTGGTAGAGTAGCCCCTTCCGTAAACCACCCGGGGGTCCACCGGTGACCTACGCCGCCATCACGGGCTGGGGCAAGTGCATGCCGCCGGCCGTCCTGACGAACGCCGACCTCGCCACGTTCCTCGACACGAACGACGAGTGGATCACCAGCCGCACCGGCATCAAGGAGCGGCGGATCTCCCATGTGCCGCTCAGCGACCTCGCCTACGTCAGCACGATGCGTGCGCTCGCCTGCGCCGGGCTCGATGCCGCCGACGTCGAACTGATCGTCGTCGGGTGCTGCAGCTACGACGACCAGGTGCCGAACCAGGCTTCCGGCCTGCAGGCCGAGATCGGCGCGAAGAAGGCGGCGTCGATGGACGTCAATACCGCCTGCACCAGCTTCCTGTACGCGCTCAGCACGGCCACCGCGCTGATTCGCACGGGCGTCGTGAAGAACGCCGTGGTCGTCGGCGGCGAGATCATCACGGCCTACATGGACTGGACGAATCGCGGTGTGGCGGTGCTGTTCGGCGACGGCTGCGCGGCAGTGGTGCTCGAGGCGACGGACAAGGAAGAGGGCCTGCTCGCGGAGAAGCTCGGCTGCGACAGCGACGCCCGCGGCACGCTGGTGGTCGAAGGCATGGGCTGCCGGTACGCCAACCAGGGCCGCATCCTCGGCCAGACAAACTGGATCTTCGAGGGCCCCGAGATCTTCAAGCGCGCCGTGCTCGGCATGTCGGGCGCCTGCGCCGACGTGCTGGAGAAGCGCCACCTCACGCCCGACGACATCGACCTCGTCATCCCGCACCAGGCTAACCAGCGCATCATCGACGCCGTGGCAAAGCGGGCCGGCCTCGCCAACGAGCGTGTGTTCGTGAACGTGCAGCGCTACGGCAACATGTCCGCGGCGACCGTCCCGGTGGCGCTGGTCGAGGCGCTCGAGGAAGGCCGCGTGAAACCGGGCAACCTGCTGCTGATGCCCGCGTTCGGCGCGGGCCTCACGTGGTGCGCACATCTCGTGCGCTGGGGTGACCGTGTGACGCCGAAGGGCACCAGCGATGTCGAACTGCCGCCGTGCAACGAGACGGCTTTGGAACTGATCCGCCGCTATTCGCGCGGCAAGGGTGTCGAACTCTGACGGACGAGCCCGCCTACCGCAGGGCCCTGCTGCAGATTCACTTCTGCGTCGTCCTGTGGGGCTTTACGGCAATTCTCGGCCGGCTGATCAGCCTGCCGGCCTTCGATCTGGTCTGGTGGCGCATGGTGATCGTGGTCGCCGCGGCTGCGATGATGCCGGCGTTCTGGCGCGGACTGCGAGGCATGGGCCGCCGCGCCATCGCGCTTTTCGCCGGCATCGGCTTGATCGTGGCCGTGCACTGGCTGACTTTCTACGGTTCGATCAAGCTCGCCAACGCGTCCGTGGCCGCGACCTGCATGGGTGTAGCGCCCGTGTTCATCGCGGTGCTCGAGCCGTGGATCCTGCGCACGCGTTTTGATCCGCGGGACCTGTTGATCGGCGTGGTCGCCATTCCCGGCGTGATGCTCGTCGTCGGCGGCACGCCGCAGGGCATGCGCGTCGGGATCGCCATCGGCATCCTGTCGGCGTTCCTGGTCGCGCTGTTCGGGGTGCTGAACAAGCGCTACGTCCGGCTCGGCGAGCCCATTGCGGTCACCGGTCTCGAACTGGCTTCGGGTGCGGCGTTCCTGACGCTGATCGCCGTGGCAACGCCGGGACTGTCCGGCGCAATGCCGCAGGTCCCGGGGACGCGGGACGCCATCCTGCTGGTGATCCTCTCGATCGGCTGCACGCTGCTGCCGTTCTCGCTGTCGCTGTTGGCTCTGCGTCACCTCAGCGCGTTCAGCGCGCAACTGGCCGTGAGCCTCGAGCCGGTCTACGCGATCGTGCTGGCGATCGTGCTGCTCGGCGAGCAGCGGGAACTCGGCCTCGCGTTCTACCTCGGCGTCGCGATCATCCTCGGCTCGGTGTTCGCGCACACGGCGCTCAAGCTCCGAACCTCGGCATCGTGACCGGGTCGATCGGGATCGTGGTCGCCTTCAGTTCCGTGAAGAACTCGACGCTCGAGGTGGGGCCGTCGCGGCCCACGCCGGATTGCTTGAAGCCGCCGAAGGGCGCGCGCAGCTCGCGCATCATCGGCGTATTCACCCACACGGTGCCGGCGCGCACCTCGCGGCTGACACGCATCACCTCGGTGAGGTCCTGCGACCACACGTAGCTCACGAGCCCGAACGGCGAGGCGTTGGCGTCCGCGATGGCTTCATCGAGCGTATCGAAGATCACGAACGTCGCGAACGGCCCGAAGATTTCCTCCTGGCACACACGCGCGACATTGCTCGGCGCAAGGACCGCGGTCGGCTGCATGTAGTAGCCGCGATCGAAGCCGGGCGCGCGGTGGCCGCCCGTGAGGAGCACCGCGCCGTCTTCGCGGGCCACGTCGACGTAGCTCAGTACTCGCTCCAGGTGCGCCTTGAAGCACAGTGGGCCCACCTCGGTGGCGGCCTGCATCGGGTCGCCGATGCGGATGCGCTTGCTGCGCTCGACGAAGCGCGCGATGAACTCCTCGGCGATCGAGCGCTGCAGCAGGATGCGCGAGCCGGCGAGGCACTGCTGGCCATTGTTCGCGTAGATGCCGAGCAGGGCGCCGTCGAGCGCGCGCTCGAAGTCTGCGTGCGCCGTGATGATGTTGGCCGACTTCCCGCCCAGTTCCAGCAGGCACGGTTTGAGGTCGCGGCCCGCCGCCGACATGATCGCCCGGCCGGTATGCGTGCCTCCGGTGAACGCGATCATGTCGATGCCCTGATGCGCGACCAGCGCCTGGCCCGTCACGGCGCCGCGGCCGTTCACGAGGTTCACGACGCCTTTCGGCAGGCCGGCCTCGTGCAAGATCTCGACCATGCGCAGCATGGAGAGCGGCGTGTACTCGGAGGGCTTCAGCACGCAGGTGTTGCCGAATGCGATGCACGACGCGACGCGCATGGAGGCGAGCGCGAGCGGCGCGTTCCAGGGCGCGATCAACGCCGCCACGCCCTTGGGCTCGCGCGTCACATAGGTCAGGTAGCCCTTCGCCTGGGTGTACGACTGGCCGCTCATCGTGCTCGACACTTCGGCGAAGAACTCGAAGTTCCGGGCCATGCGAGTGACGTGGCCGCGGATGTGATTGACCGGGATGCCGGTGTTGAGGCACTCGAGGTGCACCAGTTCCTCGGCGTGGGTCCTCAGCAGGTCGCGGATGCGGTAGAGGATGTCCTTGCGCTCGTCGACGTGCATGCGCGGCCACGGGCCGCTGTCGAACGCCTGGCGCGCGGCCTGCACGGCGGCGTCGACCTCGTCCGCATCCGCCTCGATGAGGACGGTGATCGTCTCCTCGGTCGCCGCGTAGACGACCGGGATCTCGTGCGCGCCTTGCGACGGCGCCGCAGGTCGGCCGTCGATCAGGCTCGGAATGAATGCGGGGATGGAAGGAGCGCCTGGATTCGCTTGCGTGGTCATAATCGCGCCGTGGCGGTGGCCGGGACGGGTCGCCGCATTCTCGCACGCCGCCACCGCCATGCCAGCAGGCCGGCCAGGACCGCTGCGTAGACGAGGGGCTCGCGCCAGTCGGCCTTCACCTGCCACCAGAAGTGCACGCAGCCCAGGATCGCCGCGGGGTAGATCAGCTTGTGCAGCCGCGTGCCAGCGGCTGCCCGAGCCGCCGCATCCACCCGCGGGTCGAGGTGATCGCGAGCGGCAGCAGCAGCATCAACGCTGCAAAGCCGACGGTGATGTACGGGCGCTTCACGATGTCCGCGAGGATCGCCGGCATGCGCAGGGACTGGTCCAGCACCAGCCACGCGAGGAAGTGCAGGCTGAGGTAGGTGAATGCGTACAGGCCCAGCATGCGGCGGACCTGCATGAGCCTGGGCTTGCGCAGCGTGACAGCCAGCGGCGATATGAACAGCGTCGCCAGCAGCAGGCGCAAGCCCCACAGGCCGAGCGCATGGATCAGTTCCTTGATCGGGTCGGCGCCGAGGGTGAGGCCGCCGAGCCCGAAAGTGCGCGCTGCGATCCAGGCGAGTGGCAGCGCACATGCCACGAAGAGCAGGGGCTTGCCGGGCTTCAATAGAACTTCCGCAGGTCCATGCCGGAGTAGAGCGAGGCGACGTCGTCCGCGTAGCCGTTGAACATCTGCGTCGGCTGCTTCGGTGAGAAGATGCCGCCACCGATGCGCCGCTCCTCGGCCTGGCTCCAGCGCGGGTGGTCCACGGCCGGATTCACGTTGGCGTAGAACCCGTACTCGCGGGGCGCGGAGATGTTCCAGGACGTCGGCGGCATGCGCTCGGTGAAGCGGATCTCGACGATCGACTTGATGCTCTTGAAGCCGTACTTCCAGGGCACCACGAGGCGCAGCGGCGCGCCGTTCTGGTTCGGCAGCACCTCGCCATAGAGACCGACGGCCATGAGGGCGAGCGGGTGCATCGCCTCGTCCATGCGCAGGCCCTCGACGTAGGGCCACTCGAGCACCGGGAAGCGCTGGCCGGGCATCTCGGCGGGCCGCAGGACGGTCTTGAACGCCACGTACCTGGCACGCGACGTGGGCTTGAAGCGACGGATCAGGTCGCCGAGCGGGAAGCCGATCCACGGGATGACCATCGACCACGCCTCCACGCAGCGCAGCCGGTAGACGCGCTCCTCGAGCGCGTGAGGCTTCAGGATGTCCTCGAGCGTGAACGTGCCCTTGACCTCGGCCTCGCCGGCGATCGTCACGCTCCAGGGCTTCGGCTTGAACGCGCCGGAGCGCTCGGCCGGGTCGGACTTACCTGTGCCGAATTCGTAGAAGTTGTTGTAAGTCGTTATATCTTCATGAGAATTGGCCGCCTCGGAAGTGCTGTAGCGGGCGTTCTTCCGATACGCGAGCCGCTGCCCGGCCGAGGCTGCCCGGGGCCACGAAGGCGAGGCCGGCGCCTGCCAGACCCGCCATGATTTCGCGGCGGTTCAGGTACCGCTCGCGCGGCGTGATCTCGGACGGGCGGGGCGGGTTCGAGGGGCGTCGGCGCATGGGGATGTGTTCGTCCGGCGAGGGATTGCGGTTCCATCGAGGAGACCGGAGCTCGGGCCACAACGTTACAGCATCGCCTCCAGCAGCTGCGGCAGCAGCACCCCGGCGGGTCCGCGCAGCGCGCACGTCGGCCAGCGGCGTCAGGTCCGTCGCATTCGGGTTGACCTCGATCACCGTCGCCCCGCGCCTGAGCGCGGTCTCCGCCAGGCCGGCGGCTGGATAGACCAGCGACGAGGTGCCGATCGAGAGGAACACGTCGCAGTCGTGCGCGGCGCGGTCTGCGGCCCGCATGGGCTCGGCCGGGATGGCCTCGCCGAACCAGACGACGTCGGGCCGCAGGAGGCCGCCGCACCCGGCACAGCGCGGCAGTTCGTCCGACGGCCTCAGGCGCGCGGTCCGCAACGACCTGCTCGACCATGCAGCGGTCGCGCAGGATGTTGCCATGGTATTCGAGCACGCCGGGGCTGCCCGCGCGTTGATGCAGTCCGTCGACGTTCTGGGTGACGAGCGTGAGTTTCGGAACGAGGCGGGCGAGCTCGGCGAGGGCGTAGTGCCCCGCGTTCGGCTGGGTCTGCAGCACCTTCGCACGACGCGACTCGTACCACTCCCAGACGAACTGCGGGTTGCGCTCGAATGCCTCGAGCGTGGCGAGTTCTTCGGGCTTGAAACGCGACCACAGGCCCGTGAGCGCGTCGCGGAAGGTCGGGATGCCGCTCTCCGCCGAGATGCCGGCACCCGTCAGCACGCACACGTGCCGCGCCGAGCGCAGAACACGTCGCGCGGCAGACCGCAGATCCGTTGTCATGGGCTGGATAGGCTATAGGCTACAGGCTATAGGCTATAGGTCCGAGCCTATCTCCCATAGCCTTGAGCCTATCGCCTTTCGTCACGCTGCCTTGGTCGCGCCGGCGAGCTGCCGGATCACGTACTGCAGGATGCCGCCGTGCTGGTAGTACTCGCGTTCCTTCGGCGTGTCGATGCGCACGCGTACTTCGAACTTGACGGGCGCGCCCGAGGCCGGCGTGGCCACCACGGTGACCATCTTCGCCGAGCCGCCGTTGAGGCCGATGATCTCGATGCTCTCCTTGCCCGTCAGGCCGAGCGACTGCGCGTTCTCGCCGTCCTTGAACTGCAGGGGCAGCACGCCCATGCCGATCAGGTTGGAGCGGTGGATGCGCTCGAAGCTTTCGGCGATCACCGCCTTCACGCCGAGCAGCATCGTGCCCTTGGCTGCCCAGTCGCGCGACGAGCCCGTGCCGTATTCCTTGCCGGCGATCACGACCAGCGGCGTGCCTTCCGACTTGTACTTCATGGCGGTGTCATAGATCGACATCTGCTCGCCGGTCGGCACGTGCACCGAGACGCCGCCTTCCGTGCCCGGCAGCAGCAGGTTGCGCAGGCGGATGTTGGCGAACGTGCCGCGCATCATCACCTCGTGGTTGCCGCGGCGAGCGCCGTACTGGTTGAAGTCGACCGGCTGCACGCCTTGCGCCATGAGGTACTTGGCTGCGGCACTGGCCTTGGCAATGTTGCCGGCCGGCGAGATGTGGTCGGTCGTGACGGAGTCGCCGAGCAGCGCGAGCACGCGCGCGCCGCGGATGTCGGCAACGGCACCCGGGGACATCGTCATGCCGTCGAAGTACGGCGGATTGCGCACGTAGGTCGACGCCGGCTCCCACTTGTAGATCTCGCCCTCCGGCACCTTGATCGCGTTCCAGTTCTCGTCGCCGGCGAAGGCGCTTGCGTAGCCCTTCTTGAACATCGCGGAGTTGATGTTCGCCGCCATCGACGCCTGGATCTCCTGCGCGGTCGGCCAGATGTCCTTCAGGAAGACCGGCTTGCCGTCCGAGCCGGTGCCGATCGGCTCGTTGTTCATGTCGATGTCCATCGTGCCGGCGAGCGCGTAGGCGACCACGAGCGGCGGCGACGCGAGGAAATTCATCTTCACTTCCGGATGCACGCGCCCTTCGAAGTTGCGGTTGCCGGAGAGCACGGAGGTGGTGACGACGTCACCCGCCTTGATGCCGTCCGAGATCTCGGGCTTCAGCGGGCCGGAGTTGCCGATGCAGGTGGTGCAGCCGTAACCCACGACGTAGAAACCGACGCTCTCGAGATCGGTCAGCAGGCCGGCCTTCGTCAGGTAGTCCGTGACGACGCGCGAGCCCGGCGCGAGGCTCGTCTTCACCCAGGGCTTCGAGACCAGGCCGCGCTGGCGCGCCTTGCGCGCGAGCAGGCCGGCCCCGATCAGCACTGCGGGGTTCGACGTGTTCGTGCAGCTGGTGATCGCGGCGATCATCACCGCACCGTCGGCCAGTTCGAAGGTCTTCCCGCCGGAGGTGACGGCGGCCTTGCCCGAGGCGCCTGGATTCTTTTGCTTGCGCTCCTCGACCATCTTGCCGAGCGCGCCGCGGTACACCGTCTTCGCCGTGCGCAGCGGCACGCGGTCCTGCGGGCGCTTCGGACCGGCAAGGCTCGGCTCGATCGTCGCGAGATCGAGTTCGATCACGTCGGTGTAATCGGCCTCGCGCATGCCGTTCGTGCGCCACATGCCCTGGGCCCTGGCATAGGCCTCGACCAGCGCGATCTGCTCGGCCGGGCGCCCCGTCAGTTCGAGGTAGCGGATGGTCTCCTCGTCGATCGGGAAGATGCCGCAGGTGCTGCCGAATTCCGGCGACATGTTGGCGATGGTGGCGCGGTCGGCCAGCGGCAACGCGGCGAGGCCGTCGCCGAAGAACTCGACGAACTTGTCCACCACGCCCTTCTTGCGCAGCATCTCCGTGATCGTCAGCACGAGGTCGGTGGCGGTCGCGCCGGCGGGCAGGGCGCCCTTCAGGCGAAAGCCGATGACCTGCGGGATCAGCATGGTGACGGGCTGGCCGAGCATCGCGGCCTCCGCCTCGATGCCGCCCACGCCCCAGCCGAGCACGCCGAGGCCGTTGACCATCGTGGTGTGCGAGTCGGTGCCGACCAGCGTGTCGGGGAAGGCGCGCTTCACGCCGTCCTTGTCCTCGGCGAATACGACGCGCGCGAGGTGCTCGACGTTCACCTGGTGCACGATGCCGGTGTTCGGCGGCACGACCTTGAAGTTGCTGAACGCCGTCTGGCCCCAGCGCAGGAACGAATAGCGTTCGACGTTGCGGCCGAACTCGGTCGCGTTGTTCTTGCTCAGCGAGTCGGCCGTACCGTAATTGTCGACCTGCACCGAGTGGTCGATGACCAGTTCGGCCGGTGCCAGCGGATTGATTTCCTGCGGGTTGCCGCCGAGGCGGATCATCGCTTCGCGCATGGCGGCGAGGTCGACGATGGCCGGCACGCCGGTGAAGTCCTGCATGATCACGCGCGCCGGCGTGAAGGCGATTTCGTAGCTCGGGGCCGCCTTGGCGTCCCACTTCAGGAGCGCCTCGATGTCCTTGCGCGTGACGTTCACGCCGTCTTCGAACCGCAGCAGGTTCTCGAGCAGGATCTTGAGGGAGAAGGGCAGGCGGGCGAGGTCGTGACCCTGGATCGCCGGGAGGCTGAAGATCTCGTACGACTGGGAACCGACCGCAAGCGTCTTGCGGGTCTTGAAGCTGTCTTTCATCGGACCTCCGGGAGGGGCAAACGGGCTCGACTTAGCCGCGGAATTATAACGGCAAGCAGCGTGCGGAGGCGATAATCGCCCCCCCTAGGCAGGTGTCTCCGTCGTAGAAAACCGCGGATTGGCCAGGCGTGACGGCCCGTTGCGGGACCTCGGTCCGGATCGTGCACCGACCGTCCGGCCGGACTTCGACGGTGCAGGCCTGGTCGGCCTGCCGGTAACGTGTTTTCACGGTGCACGCGAACGTCGCCGCCGGCGCCCGGCCCGCCACCCAATGCGCGGGCTCGGTGACAATCTCGTTGGCCAGCAGCAGCGGATGGTCGTGGTCCTGCACCACCACGAGCACGTTGCGCGCCAGATCCTTGGCGGCGACGTACCACGGCTTCTCGCTGGCGCCTTTCACGCCGCCGACTTCGAGGCCCTGGCGCTGGCCGAGCGTGTAGTACATCAGCCCTCGATGCTTGCCGAGTCTGCGGCCGTCCGGGGCCTCGATTTCACCGGGCTTCGCGGGCAGGTACTGCGACAGGAACTCGGCGAACGGCCGCTCGCCGATGAAGCAGATGCCGGTGCTGTCGCGCTTGTCGTGTACGGGCAGCGCGCGCTCGTGCGCGATGCGGCGCACCTCTTCTTTCGGCAGGTGGCCGATCGGAAACAGCGTGCGCGCCAGCATGGCGCCCGGCACCGTGTGCAGGAAGTACGTCTGGTCCTTGCCGCGATCGAGGCCGCGCAGCAGGCGCACGCCTTGCAGGTCGCGAGTCGTGCGCGCGTAGTGGCCTGTGGCGAACCAGTCTGCGCCGAGCCTTTGCGCGTGCTCGAAACACACGCCAAACTTGATTTCGCGATTGCACGCGACGTCGGGATTCGGTGTTCGGCCCGCCGCGAGTTCGTCGAGGAAGTGGCGGAAGACGCGATCGCGGTACTCGGCCGCGAAACTGACGGTGTGCAGCGCAATGCCGAGGTCGTCGCAGACCTTGCGCGCATCCTGCAGGTCCGCCGCCGCCGTGCAGTAGTCGTCCTCGTCCTCTTCCCAGTTGCGCATGAACAGCCCGTGCACGTCGTGACCCGCGTCCTTGAGGAGCGCAGCCGACACGGCGGAATCGACTCCGCCGGAGATCGCGAGCACGACGCGGGAAGTGGGCATCCGCGAATTATAGGGTCTTCACCTCTCCCGCCTGCGGGAGAGGTCGCCCGCGGGGCGGGTGGGGTGATTTACCTCTCCCGCTTGCGGGAGAGGTCGCGCAAAGCGCGGGTGAGGGTCCGATGGTCGCTCGGAATGGTTGGAGACATGCCGCAACGACGAAGAGCCCTCACCCGACCTCGCGGCCGACCTCTCCCACTGCCGCGGGAGAGGTGAAGGCGGCCCTCACCCGGCCGCTTCGCTCGCCGACCTCTCCCGTGAACGGGAGAGGTGAAGGCGGAACCCTCACCCGGCCGTTGGCCGACCTCTCCCACTGCCGCGGGAGAGGTGAAGGCGGAACCCTCACCCGGCCGTTGGCCTACCTCTCCCGCAAGCGGGAGAGGTGAAGGGCTCAACCCGTGGCGGCGCGGGTGGCCGACGCTGAACGCATCAGGTGACTGATCAATTCGAGCGGGTAGCGTGCACCGGCGAGGTAGTCGTCGACGCAGCTGAGCACGAGCGGGCTGCGCAGCTTCGCCTGCTGGGCGATGAGCTGGTCACGCCCGCACCAGCGAGTGCGCACGATGCCTTGATCGAGCGGGCGATCGGGGTCGTGGGACTCGAGCACGCCGGAAAAAGCGACGCGCAGGAAGGTGCGGGAGAGATGCTCGGGCTGCCAGACGTACACGCCGACGACGGATTGCGGGCGGAAGCTCCAGCCCGTCTCCTCGAGCGTCTCGCGCACGACCGCATCGAGGAAGGTTTCACCGAGCTCGAGGTGTCCGGCCGGCTGGTTGAGGACGATGCGCCCGCTGGCGCGTTCCTCGACCAGGAGGAACTGGCCGTCGCGCTCGGCGACCGCGGCGACCGTGACGTCAGGTTTCCATACCATGTCGGTCATTATAGCCGCCCGGGCCCTGCGGCGAACGTCCTAGAAGTCCATCGCCGTGGCGCGCAGCTCCGGCTGGATCAGGCTGCCGGCCCACACTTCGTCGAAGTAGGCGAGGTAGCGCTTGACGATGCTGGGGTCGTTGAACTCGGCCATGCCTTCCCACTTCGACGACTGCTGGCGATACACGATGGTCTTGTCGTCCGCGACGATGAAGGCGCAGGGGTTGCTGCGGTACTCGGCAGCCACGTTGCGCAGGTCGATGTAGCTCGTCAGGCGACGCGCCATCATGAAGAACCGGTTGCCGTCGCGGACCGCGCGGCCGGGATCGGAGATCAGCACGCGCAGGCGGGCGTGGCTGCGGGCGAGCACGAGCCGCTTCACGGGCTCGAGGAAACTGTCGTGGTCGTAGATCTGCGGCTCGAGGTTCGGCGTGTAGATCGAAAGGGTGCGATTGGCGCGCGTCGCGAGGGTCGCGACCGCTGCCCGGTATTCGTCAAGATTCGACAGGATGCTCCGTGTTCCCGTCACGTCCAGCCCGCTGTTCATCCGTTTTCCCGATCCGCTGGCGCATTCGCCGGTGCGGTATTCCGACCTCGTCAAATTCCGGCCCTTCGGCCCGGAAACCCAGCCGCTCGTAGAAACGCAGGGCGGTGGTCTGTGCGTTGAGGTACACCTGCGCAAGCCCCTGCTCGGCGGCAAGGCTCACGAGGTGGCTCACGATCACGGCGCCGACCCCGGTGCCGCGGTACTGCGGCAGTACTGCGACGCGACCAATCTTACCGGCGGGGTCCAGCCTGCCTGTGCCAACCACGTCACGATTCGGGCCGAGCGCCAGCAGGTGCCAGCACAGGGGATCGTCATCGTCCCATTCGTCATCTTCGGGAATGCGCTGTTCCTCGATGAAAACAGCGCGACGCACGCGTTCGATGCGCGGCCGGTCATCCGGCCAGCGGACGATTTCGAGTGTCACGCCGGCGCGCTGCAGGCTCATCGCGGTGGAATTATGTCAAGCCGGAGTCAGATTTCGCGGGCGAGGCGCGCCGCCAACCCGATGTAGCTCGCGGGTGTCATCGCCTTCAGGCGCTTCTTCTCATCGGCCGGGATCGGCAGGCCGTCCACGAAGGCCGCGATCGATTTCGCATCGATGCGACGCCCGCGCGTGAGCGCCTTCAGTTGCTCGTAGGCGTCGGGCACGGCGTAACGACGCATCACCGTCTGGATCGGTTCTGCCAGCAGCTCCCAGTTCGCGGCGAGATCGTCGGCGAGTCGATCGCGATCGACCTCGAGACGCGCCAGGCCGCGCGATACCGACTGCACGGCGACGTCGGTGTGCGCGAGCGCGACTCCGAGATTGCGCTGGACGGTGGAGTCGGTGAGGTCGCGCTGCCAGCGCGAGATCGGCAGCTTCTCGGACATGAAGCGCAGCAGCGCGTTCGCGACCCCGAAGTTGCCTTCGCCGTTCTCGAAGTCGATCGGGTTGACCTTGTGCGGCATCGTCGAGGAGCCGACTTCGCCGGCGACCACCTTCTGCCGGAAGTAGCCGAGCGAGACGTAACCCCAGAAGTCGCGGCAGAGGTCCGTGAGGATGGTGTTGCAGCGGGCGAGGGCGTCGCAATACTGGGCCACCCAGTCGTGCGGCTCGATCTGCGTCGTGTACGGGTTCCACTCGATGCCCAGCGATTCGACGAGAGTGCGGCCGAGGTGGGACCAGTCCACGCCGGGGTACGCGGCGAGGTGCGCGTTGAAATTGCCGACGGCGCCGTTGGCCTTGCCGAGGATGCGCACGCTCGCGAACTGCTCGCAGGCATTGCGCAGGCGATGCACGAACACCGCGACTTCCTTGCCGAGCGTCGTGGGCGTGGCGGCCTGGCCGTGAGTGCGGGCCATCATCGGGTCGTCGGCATGGGCGTGTGCCATGGCCCGCAGCACGCTCTCGAGGTGCTGAAGGTGCGGCAGCAACACCTTGGCACGCGCATCGCGACACATCATCGCGTACGCAAGATTGTTGATGTCCTCCGACGTGCAGGCGAAGTGCACGAACTCGAGCCGCGGTTTCCAGGCGGGATGGTCGCCGAGCTTGCGCTTGATGAGGTACTCGACCGCCTTCACGTCGTGGTTGGTTTCGCGCTCGATCGTCTTGACCGCCTGTGCGTCCTCGTCGGAGAAATGCTCGGCGACCGCAGTGGCGGCTTTCAGGTCGTCCGCCGTGAGGCCGTTCAGTTCCGGCAACGACCGGCTGTTCGCCAGCACGTGCAGCCAGGCTACCTCGACCCGGACCCGGGCGCGAATGAGGCCGGCTTCGCTGAAGATTTCCCGGAGGTCGGCGCAGCGCGAGGCGTACCGGCCGTCGACAGGGGAGAGCGCCGTCAGGGAGGTGAGGCTCATACCGAAATCCGGGAGGTGTTACGATTCCGAATGATACCGCAGGGCCCGTCCGCGTCGCCTGCGCATCGTCCCGGAGCGCCACCGATGTCCGCAAACGAGTTTCGCGTCGAACGCGACAGCATGGGCGAGGTTCGCGTGCCCGCGCAGGCCCTCTGGGGAGCGCAGACCCAGCGCGCGGTCCAGAACTTCCCCATCAGCCACCTGCCCATGCCGCGCGGGTTCATCCGGGCGCTCGGGTTGATCAAGTGGGCCGCGGCCGGGGTCAACATCGAGCTGGGCGACCTCGACAAGGTCCGTGGTTTTGCCATCCAGCGGGCAGCGCTCGAAGTGGCGGAGGGCAAGCACGACGCCCACTTCCCGGTGGACGTGTTCCAGACGGGCTCCGGCACCAGCAGCAACATGAACGCCAACGAGGTGATCGCGCACCTTGCCACCCAGTACTCGGGCGGGGCCCCGGTGCATCCGAACGACCACGTCAACCAGGGCCAGAGCAGCAACGACGTGATTCCGACGGCCATCCACTTGAGTGCCGCGCTCGCGCTGGCCGAAAGCCTGCTGCCGGCCATGAAGGAGCTGATCGAGACCATCGGGCGCAAGGCCGGCGACATCGGCGAGACGGTGAAGACTGGCCGGACGCACCTGATGGACGCGATGCCGCTCACGCTCGCGCAGGAGCTCGGTGGCTGGCGCAGCCAGATCGAAGACTGCGTCGCGCGGCTGCAGGGCGTTCGTCCGCGCTTGCATGCGTTGGCGCAGGGCGGGACGGCCGTCGGGACCGGCATCAACGCCCACCCTGAATTCGGCGCCCGTGTCGCGGCGCAGCTGTCGAAGCAGACCGGCCTCGACCTGCGGCCGAGCCGCGACTTCTTCGCGTCGCTCTCGTCGCAGGACACGGCGGTCGAACTCTCCGGGCAGTTGCGCACGCTGGCCGTCAGCCTGACGAAGATCGCCAACGACCTGCGCTGGATGAACAGCGGCCCGCTCGCGGGGCTCGGCGAGATCGCGCTGCCCGCGCTGCAGCCCGGCAGCAGCATCATGCCGGGCAAGGTGAACCCGGTCGTGCCGGAGGCAGTCGCAATGGCCTCGGCGCAGGTGATCGGCAACGACGCCACCGTGACCCTTGCCGGCCAGTCGGGGAACTTCCAGTTGAACGTGATGCTGCCGCTGATCGCGTACAACCTGCTGCAGAGCATCGAGTTGCTCGCGGCGGCCTCGCGCGGCCTGGCCCGCAGCGCCATCGCGGGTTTCGCCATCAACGCGCGCCAGATCGCCAATGCGCTCGAGCGCAATCCGATGCTGGTCACTGCGCTCAATCCCGTGATCGGCTACGACAAGGCGGCGGCAATCGCCAAGCGCGCCTATGCCGAGGGCCGGGCCATTCGCGACGTCGCGCTCGAAATGACGGACCTCGGCGAGGAACGCCTCGCGAAGTTGCTCGATCCCGCGACACTCACGCGGGGTGGTGTCCGGCAGGGCGGAGGCGAATGATTGCCTGACACGCCCGTCAACGCCGCGATCGACTTGCGCACGAGGATCGAGACTCGCCTGCGCGACACCCTGCCGGGCGGCGATCCGCTGGCCCCCTTCATGCGTGACTTGCCGCCGGAGAAGCACGAGGCGCTGCGCAGCGCCGTGCCGGCCAATCTCGCGAGTGCCGCAGTACTGGTGCCGCTCGTCGAACGACCCGCAGGCCTGACGGTGCTGCTGACCTTGCGAGCCTCGCATCTCAAGCACCACGCCGGACAGATCAGCTTTCCGGGCGGCCGGGTCGAGCCCCACGACGCCGGCCCCTGGGAAGCGGCGCTGCGCGAGGCCGAAGAGGAAATCGGCTTGACGCGCGACTTCATCACGCGCGCCGGTTACCTGGCCGACCAGATGGTGATCTCGGGATTCCGGGTCACGCCCGCGGTTGGATTCGTGCGCCCCGGCTTCGATCTGCGCCTCGACCGGACCGAGGTCGAGGATGTGTTCGAGGTGCCGCTCGATTTCATCCTCGACCCGGCGAATCACGTGCCGCGCGATCGCCACTTCATGGGCGCGACGATCGTGAGCTACGACATTCCCTACCAGGGGCGGCAGATCTGGGGCGCGACGGCCAACATGCTGGTGTCGTTGTTCCGCATGTTGCGGGAGGGCTGAAGCGTGTCGATCGAACGCTTGCTGGCCATCATGGCGCGATTGCGGGATCCGGCGACCGGCTGTCCGTGGGATCGTGAGCAGACGTGGGCGACGATTGCGCCGCACACCATCGAGGAAGCCTACGAACTTGCGGACGCCATCCGGCAGGATGATGCGGCGCTGGTGCGGGACGAACTCGGCGACGTGCTGTTCCAGGTGGTCTTCCAGTCGCGCATCGCCGAGGAGCGTGGCCTCTTCGACTTCGCCGCGGTCGCCGACACGATCAGCGACAAGCTCGAGCGCCGTCATCCCCATGTCTTTGGTGAGGCGCAGGTATCGGGTGTCGCCGAGCAATCGGAAGCCTGGGAGGCACACAAGGCGGCCGAGCGCCGCGAAAAGGGTCAGGGGATGGGTGCGCTCGACGGCGTCACGCTCGGATTGCCCGCGCTCACGCGCGCCAGCAAGCTCGGCAGGCGCGCGTCGCGCGTCGGCTTCGATTGGCCCGAGCTCGGTGGCGTGCTGGCCAAGGTCGAGGAGGAGATTGCCGAGATGCGGCAGGCCGCGCAGGCGGGTGCCGTGGACGAAGTGAAGGAAGAACTCGGCGACCTGCTCTTCAGCGTCGTGCAGGCCGCGCGGCACCTCGGTGTCGAACCCGAGTCCGCGTTGCGTGATGCCAACGCGAAGTTCGAACGCCGCTTCCGCGACATGGAAGTCCGCCTCGATGCGGAGGGTCGCGCGGTGACCGATGCCACGCCGGAGGAGCTCGAGGCGCTCTGGGCGCTCGCCAAGCGCGACCTCGGCTGACGATCGATGGGTTCCTCCGCGCGCGAAACCGCTGCGAGGCTCGCAGCGCTCCGGCAGGCGCTGGACGGTTGCCTGCTCAGGGACCGAGCGCGTCTCACGGGCGTGTTCGATCGGCTGATGCGGCGGCCGGCCGCGGTGGACCCGCGCGAGATCGCACGGCTCGAGACGCAAGTGCATGCCTCCCAGGCCATCGTCGAGGCGCGGCGGACCTCGGTGCCCAAGGTTCGTTACGACGACACGTTGCCCGTTCATCTGCGCCGTGCCGAGATTGCTGCCGCCATCGTACGCTCGCCGGTGACGATCGTGAGCGGCGCGACGGGCAGCGGCAAGAGCACGCAGTTGCCGAAGATCTGCCTCGAACTCGGGCGCGGCATCACGGGCCTCATCGGCCACACCCAGCCGCGGCGCATTGCCGCCCAGGCGCTCGCGAGCCGCATCAGCGCTGAGCTTGGTTCGACGCCTGGCGACCTCGTCGGCTACCAGGTCCGGTTCGTGGACCGCACGAGCCCGCGTACGCTGGTAAAGCTGATGACCGACGGACTGCTGTTGCGCGAGCTCGAGAGCGATCCGGGGCTGCTGCGATACGACACGCTCATCATCGACGAGGCTCACGAGCGCAACCTCAACGTCGATTTCCTGCTGGGCGTGTGCCGCACGCTCGTCCAGCGGCGCCCGGACCTGCGCGTCATCGTCACCTCGGCGACGATCGAGACACAGCGCTTCGCCGACTATTTTGGCGGCGCGACGGTGGTCGACGTCGAGGGGCGCAGCTATCCGGTGGACGTGCGCTATCGGCCGCTGCAGGAAGACGACGAGGAGGCACCGTCCCTGCCCGAAGCCGTCCGCGGGGCGCTCGAGGAACTCGAATCGGATGCGCACGGCATCTGCGGCGACGCGCTGGTGTTCCTGCCGGGCGAGAAGCAGATCAACGAGGTGCGCGACCTGCTGACCCGCAGCGAGGTGGGCTGGGACGTCCTGCCGCTGTATGCGCGCCTGACCGCGCCGGAGCAGGAGAAAATCTTCGCGCCGCACGAGAAGCGGCGCGTGGTGCTCGCGACCAACGTGGCCGAAACCTCGCTGACCATTCCCGGCGTTCGCTTCGTCGTCGATGCGGGCCTGGCGCGCGTCAGCCGCTACAGTCCGCGCGCGAAGTTCCAGCGCCTGCCGATCGAGCCCGTGTCACAAGCGAGTGCGGACCAGCGCAAGGGACGGTGCGGGCGCGAAGGAGAGGGCATCTGCATCCGACTGTATTCCGAGGAGGATTTCGCGTCGCGACCCCGGTACACCGACCCGGAGATTCTTCGCACCAACCTCGCGAGCCTGATCCTGCAGATGGCGGCGCTGGGTCTCGGCACGCCGGAGGACTTCCCGTTCCTCGATGCGCCGGATGCGAGGCTGCTCAACGACGGCTACCGGTTGCTGCAGGAACTCGGTGCGGTGGATGGCGACCGACGCATCACGCGGCTCGGGCGACAGATGGCGGCACTGCCGGTCGATCCGCGCCTCGCGCGCATCCTCGTGGAAGCCGGGCGCACGGGATGTCTCTCCGAAGCGCTGGTCATCGCATCGTTCCTCAGCATCCAGGACCCGAGGTCGCGGCCTGTCGAGCAGCCCGAGGCCGCGGACGAGCGGCATGCGCAGTTTGCCGACGAGCGCTCCGATTTCATCGGCGTGCTGAACCTCTGGCGCGCTTCACGCGAGCAGGCGGCGGCGAGCACTCGGGCGCTGCGCCACTGGTGCAAGCTGAATTTCCTGTCCTACCTGCGCATGCGGGAATGGTCCGATCTGCACGACCAGCTTGACGACATGACGGCCGCGCAGAAGCTGTCGAAGCGCGCGGAGCCGGCGGGCACTGCGGTTTTGCACCAGACGATCCTCACCGGGTTCCTGGGCGGCATCGGCGTGCTCGACGAAGGCAAGGTGTATCTCGGTGCGCGCGACACGCGCTTCGTCATCGCGCCGGGAACGCCATTGCAGAAGCGGCCGCCGCGCTGGATCGTCGCGGCGAGCCTGGTCGAGACGCAGAGGCTGTATGCGCGCATGGTCGCCCAGGTGCAGCCCTCGTGGATCGAGTCGGCGGGAGCGCACCTCGTGCGTCGTACGTACGGCGAGGCCGAATGGGACCCGGTCCGCGGCGCGGCCCGCGCGCGGGAGACCGTCTCCCTGTACGGCCGCACTCTCAGCAGCGGGAGGCTGGTGGACTTTTCCGACCGTCGATCCGGTGGCGGCCCGACGGATGTTCGTCGAGGAGGCGCTGGTTCGACGGCCTCCGTCCCTGCCGTACGCGTTTGTCGAGCGCAACGAGCACACTCGCCGCCGCCTCGAGCACGTCGAATGCTGCCTGCGACGGCGCGACCTGCTTGCCTCCGACGACGCATTGACGGACTTCTATCTGGAGCGCATTCCCGAATCGATCACGTCCATCCGTCGCTTCGATCGCTGGTGGCGGACGGAAGAGCCTCGCAGCCCGCACATGCTCGATGCGCCGGAGCAAGTCTTCCTGTCCGAGCCATTGCCCGCGGTGCGTCGCGAGGACTATCCGGAAAGCCTCGACGTCGACGGCAACGAGCTGCGACTGTCGTACGCATTCGATGCCACGGACGCTGCCGACGGCGTGACGCTCGACGTGCCGCTGCCCCTGCTCCGCGTGGTGCCGGCGGAACGTGTCGAATGGCTCGTGCCGGGCTGGCTGCGCGAGAAGGTCATCGCGCTCCTGCGCGGCTTGCCGAAGGACCTGCGGCGCGAGCTGGTGCCGATCCCGGACACTGCGGATCGGTTCCTGGAGACGGTGCGGGAGTCGAACGGCTTCGGGCGCGGTTCGCTGTTCGATCAGCTCGCCGCATTCGCGACGCGCGAGGCCGGTGCAACGGTCGAGGCTGCGCAACTGGCGGCCATCGAGTTGCCGCCCTGGCTGAACGTGAACCTGCGGATCCTCGATGCGCAGGGCCGGCCGCTGCGTCAAGGCCGCGACCTGCTCGCGGTCCGCGAAGATCTGCGCGTGCGGGGCGGCGCGCGTGCCGATGAGAGCGTGGGACATCCCTGGGCGCGCGAGGGCGTGCGGCACTGGGACTTCGGCGACCTGCCCGAGTCGGTGAGCGTGCGCAGCGGGAACCTCACCTTGCGCATGTACCCGGGCATCGAGGATCTCGAGAGCGCCGTGCGGCTCAAGCTGTTTCCGAGCGCGGACACCGCGCGCAAGCGCACGCGGCACGGCATCGTGCGGCTGGCCGCGCTCGCCATGCCGCAGCAGCGTGAGTTCGTGCGTCGCCAGCTGGCGGACGACCGGAACTTCACCCTGCTGGTGGCCGGCAGCGGTTTCGGCAAGGCCTTGATCGACGAGGTCGCCGACCGGGCCGTGGAAGCAGCGGTGCTGGGCCCGGCAAGGACGCTGCCCGTCACGAAAGCGGCGTTCGAGGCGGCCGTGGAACAGGGCCGCAGCCGGGTGGCGGAGCAAGGCGAAGACACCGCGCGAGTCGTGCGCGCGGTGCTCCAAGGCGTCAAGGAAGTTCGCGCCTTGCTCGGCGAGTTGGCCGGTCCGGCCTTCGACGGCGTGCGGCGCGCGGCGCAGAACCATCTGGACGACATCCTGGGTCCGGGCTGGGTGCGCGAGACGCCGGACGCCTGGTTCGTGCAGCTGCCGAAGTACGTCAAAGCGCTCCTGCGCCGCCTCGAGCGTGCGCGAGGCGACGTGGCACGCGACCGGCGTCTGCAGCAGCAGATCGAGCCTTACCTCGCAGCCGGCATGCAGATGCTGGTCAGCGCCGATTCGGACCGGGCGACGCCGGAACTCGAGCGCTTCCGCTGGATGATCGAGGAGTTCCGGCTGTCGCTTTTCGCGCAAGAACTGCGCACGATGATGCCGATCTCCGCCAAGCGGCTCGATGAGCAACTGCTGCTCGCGCGCAAGGAAGCCGGGAAGCGATAGGAAAATAGGGGACATTCTCGTTTTTCGCGAAAACCGAGAATGTCCCCTATTTCTCGCATCGACACGTTCGCGTCGACGCTCGAGCCCTCTCCCGTAAACGGGAGAGGGGGCGTTCACCTCTCCCGCTTGCGGGAGAGGTCGGCGCAGTGCGCGGGTGAGGGCTCAGGTCTTGTTCTGTCGACCGAGGAACGATTGAATGATGTCGATCGGCAGCGGGAAGACGATGGTCGTGGTCTTGTCGTTCGCCAGGTCCGCCAGGGTCTGCAGGTAACGCAACTGTATCGCGCTCGGCTGGGCGCCGAGGGTCGCAGCCGCCTCGACCAGCTGTGCCGCCGCCTGCTTCTCGCCTTCCGCGTGGATGATCTTCGAGCGCCGCGTCCGTTCCGCCTCGGCCTGCTTGGCCATCGCGCGGATCATGCTTTCGTCGAGGTCCATCTGCTTGATCTCGACGTTCGACACCTTGATGCCCCAGGCATCGGTCGACTGGTCGAGGATGTGCTGGATGGCGACGTTCAACTTGTCGCGTTGCGACAGCATCTCGTCCAGTTCGTGCTGGCCGAGCACGGAGCGCAGCGTCGTCTGCGCCAGCTGGCTGGTCGCCTCGAACGGATTGGCGACCTGGATGATCGCCTTCTCCGGGTCCACGATGCGGAAGTACACGACGGCGTTCACCTTCACCGACACGTTGTCGCGCGAGATCACGTCCTGCGTCGGCACGTCCAGCACGATCACGCGCAGGTCGACCTTGATCATGCGCTGGATCAGCGGAATGAGGACGATCAGGCCCGGGCCCTTGACGCCCGTGAATCGGCCGAAGGTCAGGACGACGCCCCGTTCGTACTCATTGAGGACCTTGAAGATCTGGGTCGCAATCACGACCAGGGCGACGATGGCGAAGGCGAGGGTGGCGAAATTGAACATCGAACGGTTCTCCTGATTCAGTCCTTCACGGGCTCGACTTCCAGGCGCAGGCCCTTCACGGCGAGAATGCGCAGTCGCTGTCCTTCCCGGATCGGTTCGCGGCTGACTGCATTCCAGATTGCACCTTGCGCGCGCACCAGGCCTTCGCGCTCGAACGATTCGACGGCCTGCGCGCTCTCGCGCAGCAGCCCTTCGACGCCGCTCACGACCGGGCGGCGGCGGGCCTTCACGGCGAACGAGACGATCGCGAGCAGCAGCAACGCGCCGACGAGCGCCATGCCCCCGATCAGCTGCCACGCGATACCGAAGCCCGGCACGTCGGCGTCGAGCAGCATCACCGAGCCGATGACGAATGCGACGATGCCGCCGAGTCCCAACGCGCCGAACGACGGCACGAACGACTCCGCGACGATCAACACCACCCCGAGTGCGATCAACGCGAGCCCGGCGTAGTTCACCGAGAGCACCTGGAAGGCGAAGAGGGCGAGCAGCAGGCTGATCGCGCCGACCACGCCCGGCAGGAAGGTGCCCGGGTTGTACCCCTCGAGCAGCAGCCCGTAGATGCCGATCAGCATCAGCAGGTAGGCGACGTTCGGGTTGGTGATGAGCGAGAGGAGTTCCGTGCGCCAGTCCGGCTGCACGCCCCGCAGCACGAGGCCGCCCGTGTCCAGCGTGACCTCGCGCGTTCGCAGCTTCACGACCCGGCCGTCGATCGCCCGGAGCAGTTCAGGCAGGTCGGTGGCGACGACGTCGATTGCGTGGTTCGTCACGGCTTCGTCCGAGGGCAGGCTGGCCCCTTCGCGCACGGCCTTCTCGGCCCACGCGGCATTGCGGCCGCGCAGGTGGGCGAGGCTCTCGATGTAGGCGACCGCGTCGTTGACGGACTTGCGCTCGAGCGCGCTTTCCCCGTCCTTGGACTTGTCAGGCTGCCCGCCGATCTGGACGGGCGTCGCGGCACCGAGGTTGGTGGCCGGTGCCATGGCGGCTACGTGGCTCGCATACGAGGATGAACGTACCGGCGCTGGCGGCGCGTGCTCCGCTGGGAGCGACGTAGGTCACGACCGGCACGTCTGACGCCAGGATCGCCTGCACCATGTCCCGCATGGAGGTGTCGAGGCCGCCCGGCGTGTCGAGCGTGACGACCACGAGCGAAGCCTTGTCCTGCTCGGCCGCCTGCAGCTGGCGGACGAAGAAGTCGCTGGTGGCCGGACCGATGGGCCCCGCGATCGGGATGAGGACGCCCGTGCCTCCCATGGCCGGTGCAGCCGCCCAGGCGAGCGGGCCCAGCACGGGCACCAGGACCAGGGCAAGCCAAGCCGGGAGTCGTCTGCCCATCCTTGCGTCCATGCCGTCCATGATAGCAGCCGCTCCCTTCGCGTTGCGGTCGCCTATACTTCAGGGGGTTTCCCGGCCCCGCCAGAGGTTCCGCACCCGCATGTCCGCCGTACGTCGCGTTTTCGCCTCGATCGCCTGCCTGGCGTGCTTCCCGCTGCTCTGCCAGGCGCAGGCGGCGAGTCCTCCCGCGACACCGGCCGCGGCCGTCGCCGCGAAGCCGGACTACCGCGTGCAGCAGGTGCGCCCGAACCTGAGCGTACTGATGAGTTCCGGCGGCAATATCGCCGTCTGGTCGGGCCCGAGCGGCACGGTGCTGGTCGACGATGGCGTCGCGGGTCTCGCGCCGCAGTTGCAGGAGGTGCTGGCCCGCGTGGGGCGGACGCCGGTCCGCTTCATCGTGAATACGCACTGGCACCCCGATCACACGGGCGGCAACGAGGCGCTCGCGAAAGCAGGGGCGACCGTCGTGGCGCACGAGAGCGTGCGCGAGCGGATGAGCCGACCGCAGGTGGTCGAGGAATACGACACCAAGGTTCCTGCCTCTCCCGCCGCGGCTTTGCCGGTCGTCACCTTCGCGGATTCGCTGGCGATCCAGCTCGACGGCGAGCGGATCGGCATCGTGCACGTCGCGGACGCGCATACGGATTCGGACGTGATCGTGCGCTGGCAGGAAGCGAACGCCGTCCACGTCGGCGATCTTTTCTACAACGGCGGGTATCCGTTCATCGACGTCGCGAGCGGTGGCTCGCTGGCCGGTGTCGTGGCCGCGCTCGAAGCGGTCCTGGCGCGCAGCGATGCGCAGACGGCCGTAATTCCGGGACACGGCCCGGTGGCGACGCGCGCGGAACTCGCCGCGTACCGGGACATGCTGGTCGCGGTCGGCCGCAAGGTGCGCGAACAGGTCGAGGCGGGTTCCAGCCTGGACGAAGTGCTCGCGTTGCACCTCACGGGTGATTTCGACGAGCGCTATGCGAAGGGTGCGGTGAGCCCCGAGAGTTTCGTCCGCACCGTGTATCGCGACCTGTCGAAGCCGAGGTCAGGCCGATAGGTCGAAGTTGATGCCCTGCGCGAGCGGCAGCTGGGCGCCGTAGTTCACGGTGCAGGTCTGCCGGCGCATGTAGGCCTTCCACGCATCGGAGCCCGACTCGCGGCCGCCGCCCGTGTCCTTCTCGCCGCCGAACGCGCCACCAATCTCCGCACCCGACGTGCCGATGTTGACGTTGGCGATGCCACAGTCCGATCCGTTCGCGGACAGGAAACGCTCCGCATGCTGCAGCCGGTCCGTGAAGATCGCGGACGACAGTCCGTGCGCAACCTCGTTCTGCGCCGCGATGGCTTCCTCGAGGGTCCTGAACGGAATCAGGTAGAGCACCGGGCCGAATGTCTCCGTCTTCACGATGTCCCACTCGCCGCGCGCGGTGACGATCGCGGGTTCGACGAAAAATCCGGGGCCGGGGCGACGCTTGCCGCCGACCAGCAGCTTGCCGCCCATCGCCACGGCCTGCGCGACCGCCGACTCGAATCGCTCGACGGAGCCGCCGTCGATCAACGGGCCCATCAGCGTGCCCTGCGCGAGCGGGTCGCCGATGCGCACCTGCTTGTAGGCCGCGACGAGGCGCCGCTCGAGGTCGGCCATGCGCGATTCGTGCACGAACACGCGGCGTGTGGTCGTGCAACGCTGGCCGGCCGTGCCGACCGCGCCGAACACGATCGCGGGCACGACGAGGTCGAGGTTCGCGAACTCGTCGACGATGATCGCGTTGTTGCCGCCGAGTTCGAGCAGGCTCTTGCCAAGGCGCTTGGCGACTCGCATGCCGACTTCGCGTCCCACGGCGGTCGAGCCGGTGAACGACACGAGATCCACACGCCGGTCGTCGACGAAGCGCGTCGCCAGGTCGTTTCCGGCATCGATGAACAGCTGGAAGATGCCGGGGAAGCCGTTGCGCTCGAGCACGCGATTGCAGATGTGCTGCACGGCCACGGCGCAGAGCGCGGTCTTCGGCGAGGGCTTCCACACCGTCACGTTGCCGCAGATCGCCGCGAGGAATGCGTTCCAGGACCACACGGCCACCGGGAAATTGAAGGCGCTGATCACGCCCACGACGCCGAGCGGGTGCCACTGCTCGAACATGCGGTGGTTGGGGCGCTCCGAGTGCATCTGCAGGCCGTAGAGCATGCGCGACTGGCCGACCGCGAAGTCGGCGATGTCGATCATCTCCTGCACTTCGCCTTCGCCCTCGGCGAGGATCTTGCCCATCTCGAGCGAGACGAGGCTGCCGAGCGCCTTCTTGTGCTGGCGCAGTTCCTCGGCCATCAGCCGCACGGCTTCGCCGCGCTTCGGCGCCGGCACGTTGCGCCACTCGCGCGCCGCGGCGACGGCGGAAGCCATCAGCTTTTCATACTGCGCGGCCGTGGTGGCGGTGACGCTGCCGATGACCTGGCCGGTCGACGGGTTGATCGAGTCGATGCGGGCGCCGGCGGCGTCCGACAGCCAGCCAAGCCTCCGCGGCCCAGGTTCCGGCATTGACGGCCTCGAGACCGAGGCTCTTCAGGATGTCGTTCATCAGTGCATCTCCCGTGCCAGGCGCTGGTGTCCCGTCTTGCCGGCGACGACCATGCGGGCCGAGACGTCCTTGGAGCCGCCGTCGGCGTAGTGCCGGCCGAAGCGATTGGCGAGCACGTCGACGAGGCTGAAGTCTTCCTGGCGCACGAAGCCGTGGTAGCGGCCGGGCTCGCGCAACACGAGATCCACGACCGCCGCGATGCCGGCGGCGGTGGTCACCTGGATCGCCGACCACAGCCGGCCCGCGATCATCTGCGGATAGATCTTGCTGACGTAGTTCTCTTCGCGCAATTCGCCGTCCTGGCGGCCGGCGACGGCCACGTAGACGATCACGACGTCCTGCAGCGTCTGCGGCACGGCGTTCTCGAGCACGCGCTTCAGCGTGGCGCGGTCCTGGTTGAGCTTGAGGTCGTTCATCAGCAGGCGCATCTGGCCGCAGTGGCCCGGATAGCGGATGGTCTTGTAGTCCATAACCTGCACCTTGCTGCCGTAGGTGTCGGCGAGCGAGCCGAGCCCGCCCGAGGTGTTGAAGGCCTCGTACAGCGTGCCGTCGATCTCGATCTCCTCGAGGCCTTCGAGCGGCGCGGCTTCGACGTAGCGGCCGTCCACCAGCGCCTCGCAGGGATTGCCGTACTCGTTGATGAGGCCGTCGGTCGACCACGTGAGCGAGTACTTCAACGCGTTGTTCGGGTGCTGGGGCAGGGCGCCCACGCGCAGCTTCACGCTGCGGATCTCGTCGAAGTGCTGGATCAGCGCGTTCGCGGCGATGCTGATGAAGCCGGGCGCGAGGCCGCACTGCGGCACGAATGCCTGCTTCGAGCCGTCCGCGAGCTTGCGCACGGCGCGGGTCACGGCGACGTCCTCGGTGAGGTCGAAATAGTGCGCGCCGACTTTCTTCGCCACTTCCGCCACCAGGACGTTGCAGTAGAAAGGCAGGCTCGAAATGATCGCGTCGGCCGGGTGCTGGCGCAGGTGCGCCTCGAGCGCGGCCGGGTCGCGCGCGTCGAACGAGTGCGCTTCGAGATTCGGCAGGCCGTGTGCGTCCACGACGGAACGCGCGGCGGCGGGGTTCACGTCGGCGACGTGCACCCTGTAATCGCCGCAATCGGCAAGCAGACCCGAGATCAGCGCACCGATCTTGCCCGCGCCGAGGATGAGGACCTTCTGCATGATGACTCCTGGTGTGTGCCGCCCGATCCGTCTGGGACCGTGCACAGGCACGGCCGGGCAGTCTTTATGAGGGGCGCGATTTTGACAGGCCGCGCGCGTTCCCAACACCCCCATTCTTTTGCGTTGCAAAGTTTCGGGTAAGATCCGCGGATGATTGCGACACCACCCTCGGGAGATTGGTCGCCCACCAGCTGGACGACCCGTCCCGCCCGGCAGCAACCCGTGTACCGGGACCCCGCGGCCCTCGCACGGGCCGTGGATGCGCTCAGCAGGCTGCCGCCGATCGTCGTGTCCTGGGAAGTCGAGGCGCTCAGGCAGCAGATTGCCGAGGCCCAGCGCGGGGAGCGTTTCCTGCTGCAGGGTGGCGACTGCGCCGAGAGCTTCGACGACTGCGAGTCCGGGCAGATTGCCCGCAAGCTCAAGATCCTGCTGCAGATGAGCCTGGTGCTGCTGCACGGGCTCAAGAAACCCGTCATCCGCGTGGGCCGTTTCGCGGGCCAGTACGCCAAGCCGCGCTCGGCGGACACCGAGACGCGCGACGGGGTCACGCTGCCCTGTTATCGCGGCGATCTCGTGAACCGCCCCGATTTCACTCCGGCGGACCGCGAGCCGGATCCGGAACTCCTGCTGCGCGGCTACGAGCGCGCGGCACTGACGCTCAATTTCGTCCGCGCACTGATCGACGGCGGCTTCGCCGACCTGCACCACCCCGAGTACTGGGACCTCGAGTTCGTGCACCACTCGCCGTGGCGTGACCAGTATCGCCAGATCGCCGCGTCGATCGCGGACTCGCTGGACTTCTTCGAAGCGATGAGCGGCAGCCGCGTGCACGAAGCGAGCCGCGCGCCGTTCTACGCGAGCCACGAAGCGCTGCACCTCCTGTACGAGCAGGCGCAGACGCGCTACATCCCGCGCCAGAACCGCTGGTACAACCTCTCGACGCACCTGCCGTGGATCGGCATGCGTACGGCCGATCTCGACGGTGCGCACGTCGAGTATTGCCGCGGCATCGCGAACCCGGTCGGTGTGAAAGTCGGCCCGGCGATGGAGACGGCGTGGGTACAAGGCCTGTGCGAAGTGCTGAACCCGCTGCACGAGCCCGGCCGGCTGGTGCTCATTCATCGCATGGGCGCGGCCACACGTCGAGAGCAAGCTGCCGGGGCTCATCAAGGCGGTGCAGGCGACCGGCGTGCCGGTGCTCTGGATGTGCGACCCGATGCACGGCAACACGGAATCGACCAGTACGGGCGTGAAGACCCGCCGCTTCGAGAACATCGTGGGAGAACTCGAGGCCGCGGTGAAAGTCCACCGGGCGATGGGCAGCTACCTCGGCGGCGTGCACTTCGAACTGACGGGCGAGGACGTCACGGAGTGCACCGGCGGCGCACGCGGGCTCGGGGACGGCGATCTTTCGCGTGCCTACCGCACCCAGGTCGATCCTCGCCTCAATTACGAGCAGGCCCTCGAGCTCGCGATGCGGATCGCGACGAAGGCCCGCTCGGCCTGACAGGCCGGCCGGCCGCCAGGACGCGCTCCGCCTCGTCGGCTGGCACGACCCGCCAGGCCCCCGGTTCCAGGCCCTCGACGCTCCACGGACCAATGGCCCAGCGGATCAGCCGCAGGGTCGGAAATCCGAGGGCGGCCGTCATGCGCCGGACCTGGCGATTGCGTCCCTCGCGTAGCTCGATTTCGATCCAGCGGTCGGGGATGGCCTTGCGGACGCGAATGGGCGGTACCCGCGGCCAGATTCCCGCCGGTTCATCGATGAGCCTCGCCTGGGCGGGCAGGGTGGGCCCATCCTTCAGTACGATTCCACGTCGCAGCGGTTCGAGGGCCGAGTCGTCCGGAGCGCCTTCGACCTGCACCCGGTAGCGCTTCACGAATGGCGATCCGGGCTGGCTGATGCGCGCCTGCCAGGGCCCGAAATCCGTCAGCAGCATCAGGCCTTCGCTGTCGAAATCGAGCCGCCCGGCCGGATAGACGCCCTGCAGGGCAACAAAATCACGCAGGCACGGGCGCCCGTCCGTGCTCGTGAACTGGGGCAGCACCCCGAACGGCTTGTTGAACAGGACCAGTTGCACCGGAAGCCAGCCCACCGCAGGGAAATTGGTACTTGTGGGTACTTGATCGCGAGGGGTGCCAAGTCTATTCTCTTTGTGCGGTGCAACACGCCGTCGGTTCGGGCTCGCCGGGTCTGCCGGACGCAGCCTTTCGTCACGGAGTACGCCTTGAGCACACAGACGAAGCTCGATCTTCCACCGGGCTGCGAGATCGTTGCGACCTCGCGACCGGGATTTGAAACGATCCTGACCCGTGAGGCGATGGATTTCGTCGTGGAGCTGGCCCGCAAGTTCGGGCCCCGTGTCACCGAGCTGCTGGCACGCCGCGAGGTCCGCCAGAAGGAGATCGACGCCGGCAAGCTGCCGGATTTCCTGCCCGAGACCCAGTCCATCCGCGACAGCGAATGGCGTGTGACCGCGATCCCGGCCGACCTGCAGGATCGCCGCGTCGAGATCACCGGCCCCACCGAGCGCAAGATGGTGATCAACGCGCTCAACTCGGGCGCGAAAGTCTTCATGGCCGACTGCGAAGACTCGATGACGCCCACGTGGGACAACGTCGTGCAGGGTCAGATCAACCTGCGCGATGCCGTGGCGCGCCGCATCGAGTTCACCAGCCCGGAAGGGAAGAGCTACCGGCTCAACCCGACGATCGCCACCCTGATCGTCCGGCCGCGCGGCTGGCATCTCTACGAAAAGCACATCCGGGTCGACGGGCAGCAGATCCCCGGCGCGTTCGTCGACTTCGGCCTGTACCTCTTCCACAACCACGCCGAACTGAAGCGGCGCGGTACTGGCCCCTACTTCTACCTGCCGAAGACCGAGAGCCACGTCGAGGCGCGGCTGTGGGCGGACGTGTTCAAGCACGCCGAGGCGCGCCTGGGTCTCGCGCCGCAGACCATCAAGGCGACGCTGCTGATCGAGGTGATCCTCGCTGCCTTCGAGATGGACGAGATCCTGTGGGAGCTGCGCGACTACATCGTCGGGCTCAACTGCGGCCGCTGGGACTACATCTTCAGCTTCATCAAGAAGTTCAACCGCTACCCGGACAAGGTACTGCCCGAGCGCGGCCAGGTGACGATGACGACGCACTTCCTGCGCTCGTACTCGAAGCTGCTGATCAAGACGACGCACCGCCGCGGCGCGTTCGCGATGGGAGGCATGGCAGCGCAGATCCCGATCAAGGGCGACGCGGCAGCGAACGACGCGGCGATCGCCAAGGTGCGCGCCGACAAGGAGCGCGAGGCCGGCGACGGCCACGACGGCACCTGGGTGGCGCACCCGGGCCTCGTGCCGATCGCGATGGAAGTGTTCGACCGCCTGATGCCCACGCCCAACCAGCTGCATCGCACGCTCGACGACGTGAAGGTCACGGCGGCGGACCTGCTGGCGATCCCGCCGGGCACGATCACGGAAGCAGGGCCTGCGCAACAACGTCGACGTCTCGATCCAGTACATGGCCGCCTGGCTCGGCGGCAACGGCTGCGTGCCGATCCACAACCTGATGGAAGACGCCGCGACGGCCGAGATTTCCCGCTCGCAGGTCTGGCAGTGGATCCACCACCCGAGCGGCGTGTTGGACGATGGTCGCAAGGTTACCGTCGAGCTTTTCCGGCAGATTACGCGCGAGGAACTCGCGAAGCTGCGCGCGAAGCTCGGCGAGGCGGCCTTTGCCAGCGGCAACTTCGAGCGCGCCGCGAAGCTCATCGACGCCATCACCACGGACGATTCGTTCGAGACGTTCCTGACGCTGCCGGCGTACCGGGCGATCGACTGATTTCCAGGACACAGGTTTTAGAGACACGAGGACGATGACATGACGAACCAGACTGCGGACCAGCTGCGCAAGGCGTGGGAGACGGATCCTCGCTGGAAGGGCATCAAGCGCACGTACAAGGCGGAGGACGTCGTGCGTCTGCGCGGCAGCGTCCAGATCGAACACACGCTCGCCCGCATGGGCGCAGAAAAGCTCTGGAAGCTCGTCAACACGGAGCCGTACGTCAACTGCCTCGGCGCGCTCACGGGCGGCCAGGCGATGCAGCAGGTGAAGGCCGGCATCAAGGCCATCTACCTGTCGGGCTGGCAGGTCGCCGCCGACAACAACTCGTACATGTCGATGTACCCCGACCAGTCCCTGTACCCGGTCGACTCCGTGCCGAAGGTCATCGAGCGCATCAACTCGTCGTTCAAGCGCGCCGACGAGATCCAGCACTCGAAGGGCATCACGGCCGGTCACAAGGACTACGTCGATTTCTTCGCGCCGATCGTGGCGGATGCGGAAGCGGGTTTCGGCGGCGTGCTGAACGCCTTCGAGCTGATGAAGGCGATGATCCGCGCCGGCGCCGGCGGCGTGCACTTCGAGGACCAGCTGGCCTCGGTGAAGAAGTGCGGCCACATGGGCGGCAAGGTGCTCGTGCCCTCGCAGGAGGCGGTGCAGAAGCTGATCGCGGCGCGCCTCGCGGCCGACGTGATGGGCGTGCCGACCATCATCCTCGCCCGCACGGACGCCGAAGCGGCCGACCTGCTCACGAGCGACGTGGACCCGAACGACAAGCCGTTCTGCACGGGCGAGCGCACGCCGGAAGGCTTCTATCGCACCAAGCCGGGCGTCGAGCAGTCGATCTCCCGCGGCCTCGCGTACGCGCCGTACGCGGACATGGTGTGGTGCGAGACCGGCAAGCCGGACCTCGCGTTCGCGAAGAAGTTCGCCGAAGCGATCCGCAAGCAGTACCCGGGCAAGCTGCTCGCGTACAACTGCTCGCCGTCGTTCAACTGGAAGAAGAACCTCGACGACGCGACCATCGCCAAGTTCCAGCGCGAGCTGGGCGCGATGGGCTACAAGTACCAGTTCATCACGCTGGCCGGCATCCACAACATGTGGTTCCACATGTTCGACCTCGCGCAGGAATACGTGAAGAGCGGCATGACGGCGTACGTCGAGAAGGTGCAGGAGCCCGAGTTCGCGGCGCGCGATCGCGGCTACACGTTCGTGTCGCACCAGCAGGAAGTGGGCACGGGCTACTTCGACGACGTGACCAACGTGATCCAGGAAGGCCATTCCTCGACGACCGCCATGCACGGCTCGACCGAGGAAGAGCAGTTCAACACGGGCGGCGCCCACCACTGAGCTGACCACCCCGCACACCTCTCCCGGTCCCCCCGGGAGAGTTGATCGCCCCGCACACCTCTCCCGGTCCCCCGGGAGAGCTGCTCGTCCGCACACCTCTCCCGGTCCCCCGGGAGAGGTCGCGCATGGCGCGGGTGAGGGCCTCCGGCGTCGACTGTTATGCTCTTCGTGACATGACGACGCCAGCCAATACGTCCTTCGATCCGCGCTGCACGCTCTGCCCGCGGCTCGCCGGGTTCCTCACCGAGGGCAAGCGTCAGTACCCGCAATACCACTGCGCGCCCGTGGCACCGTTTGGCGCTCGCGACGTCCGGTTGCTCGTCGTCGGCCTCGCCCCGGGCTTTCATGGCGCGAATGCCACGGGGCGTCCGTTCACCGGCGATCACGCGGGCATCCTGCTGTACGAGACGCTGCACGCATTCGGATTCGCGAGCGCAAGCACGTCCGTGTCGCGTGACGACGGGCTGGCACTGATCGGCGCCCGCATCACCAATGCGGTCAAGTGCGTTCCGCCAGGGAACAAGCCGACGCCCGAGGAAATCCGGACTTGCAACCGGTACCTTGCCGCGGAGATTGCCGGTCTCGCGCCCGGCACGGTGTTGCTGGCGCTCGGCTCCATCGCGCATGGCGCGATCCTGCGCGCCTGCGGCCTCAAGGCCTCCGCAGCGAAGTTCGTGCACGGCGCGCAGTTCGAGCTGCCCCGCGGCCTGCGCATGGTCGATTCCTACCACTGCAGCCGCTACAACACGAATACACGGACGCCTGACGCCCGCAATGTTCCGGGCCGTCGTCGGGCGAGCGAGCGAACTGGCGAGGTCGCGTAGAATGCCGCTCAGTGTCCAGTGCCGCCTTCGACCTGAAGACCTTCCTTGCCTCACTGCCCGCCAAGCCGGGCGTGTACCGGATGTTCGACCGCGAGGGCGAAATCCTCTACATCGGCAAGGCGCGGACCCTGAAGAACCGCGTGACGAGCTATTTCCGGGGCAGGGCGCATTCCGACAAGACCCAGGCGCTGCTGTCGCAGGTCGCGCGGCTCGAAGTGACGGTCACGTCGTCCGAGACCGAGGCGCTGCTGCTCGAGTACAACCTCATCCAGCGCCACAAGCCGCACTACAACGTGCTGCTGAAGGACGACAAGAGCTTCCCGTACATCCACGTCACCGGGCACGAGTTCCCGCGCATCGCCTATTTCCGCGGGTCGAAGAAGCTGCCGGGCCGCTTCTACGGGCCGTACCCCAACAGCGTCGCGGCGCGCGAAACCCTGCTGCTGCTGCAGAAGCTGTTCCGGCTGCGCCCTTGCGAGGATTCCTTCTTCAGCAACCGATCGCGGCCCTGCCTGCAGTACCAGATCCAGCGCTGCACCGCGCCCTGCGTGGGGCTCATCAGCGCCGCGGACTACCGGCGCGACGTTGCCGATGCAGCGAAGGTGCTCGAAGGGCGCAACACCGAAGTCATCGACGATCTTGCGCGCCGCATGGAAGACGCTTCCTCGCGTCTCGCCTTCGAGGACGCAGCCCGCCTGCGCGACCAGATTGCAATGCTGAAGCAGGTCCAGGCGAGCCAGTCCATCAGCCGCATCGACGGACAGGACGTGGATGCCGTGGCCATTGCCGGCGCCGGCGGGACGCATTGCGTGTCGGTCGTGTTCGTGCGTGGCGGGCGCAATCTCGGCAGCACCAATTTCTTCCCCAAGGGCGGCCTCGGCGACGAGGCCGAAGTGCTCGCGGGATTTCTCGCCCAGTACTACCTTGCGCGCGAGGCCCCGGCGGAGATCCTCGTCGGCCGGCCGGTGGAGGACGCGGACCTCCTCGAGCCCGCGCTCGCGGAGAAGGCCGGGCATGCGGTGCGCATCCGCAGCAACGTGCGCGGCACCCGCGCACGCTGGATCGAGATGGCGCGCAACAACGCGACCCTCGGGTTGCAGATGCGCGCCGCGAGCCGCGCGACGATCACGGACCAGCTGGAAGCCGTGGGCCGAGAGCTGGAGCTGGCGCGCACGCCGCAGCGCCTCGAGTGCTTCGACGTGAGTCACTCGATGGGCGAATCCCCGATCGCTTCGTGCGTGGTGCTCGGGCCCGACGGCCCGATCAAGAGCGACTACCGGCGCTTCAACCTGCGCGGGCTCACGCCAGGCGACGATTACGCCGGCATCCGGCAGGCCGTGGAACGTCGCTTTGCGCGCATCCTGCGCGGGGAAGCGCCGATGCCCGATCTCCTGCTGATCGACGGCGGGCCGGGGCAGCTCGGGGCCGCGACGGAAGCGTTGGCGGCCGTCGGCGCCACGGACGTGAACGTCGTCGGCGTCGCCAAGGGCGCGGACCGCAGGGTGGGGCAGGAGCGCATCTTCTTTCCCGGTCGGGAGGTGCCGCTTATACTGCCTGCCGACTCGCCGGCGTTGCGATTGATCCAGCGCATCCGCGACGAAGCGCACCGCTTCGCCATCACCGGACACCGGCAGTCGAGAGACCGGGCGCGGCGCGAATCGCTGCTCGAGGAGATTCCCGGCCTGGGGCCCAAGCGGCGCCGCGAACTGCTGAAAGCGTTCGGGGGACTGCAGGGTGTCCGGCAGGCATCGATCGAGGACCTCGCGAAGGTGCATGGTGTCAGTCGCCAGCTCGCCGAGCAGATCTTCGAACGCGTCAATTCCGGAACCTGAGCCGCGGTGAACCTGACCTCACTCCCCAATGTGCTGACCGTCGGGCGGATCGTGGCCGTGCCGCTGCTGGTGGCGCTTTTCTACCTCGACCACCCGTGGGCCCACGTGCTTGCCGCCAGCGTCTTCATCGCTGCCGCGATCACGGACTCGCTCGACGGGTATCTCGCGCGCCGGATGGGCATCACGACGCCGCTCGGCGAGTTCCTGGACCCGGTGGCTGACAAGCTGATCGTTGCCGTCGCCCTGGTGCTGCTGGTGGGCTACGACACGAGGCCTTTCATCGTCATCACCGCGGCCGTCATCATCGGGCGCGAGATCACCGTCTCGGCATTGCGCGAGTGGATGGCCCACATCGGGTCGCGTGCGAAAGTGGCCGTCTCGGCCATGGGGAAATTCAAGACCATCGTGCAGATGACGGGCCTCAGCCTGATGATGTTCCGGCAGGACGTCTTCGGCCTGCCCATGTACGAGATTGGGGTGGTCCTGCTCGTGATCGCCGCGGTCCTGACCCTGTGGTCCATGCTGGCCTATCTGCAGGCCGCCTGGCCCGAGTTGCGCCGCAGCAACGTCCCTTGACAGGCTGGGACCAGGACGCCAAAATTCACGGCTCACGAAGCTGGCTTCGTGAGCCCAAGCGGGTGTAGCTCAGTTGGTAGAGCGCGACCTTGCCAAGGTCGAGGTCACGAGTTCGAGCCTCGTTACCCGCTCCAGTTTTCGCGAACGAACCCCGGGTAAACCGGGGTTATTCGTTTATAGTCACCGCACTCCGAGGCTAGGTGGCAGAGTGGTCATGCAGCGGCCTGCAAAGCCGTGTACGCCGGTTCGATTCCGACCCTAGCCTCCAAATTCACTTTTCAGCCTCATTTCCGGTGCCGTCCGATGCCTGCCGAGGCGCGCCCGAGAGAGCACGTAAACCCGCGTAATTGCGGGTTTTTTTATGCCAGCGAACGGCTGAAATGTGCGGTTTCATGGTCCGACTAGCGCCGAAGTGCGCCGTTGCGAGCCACGAGCAGGCGGGGGTAAGTTAGGGGGTATCCGGCCAGTCTGCCAAACGCCTACCCCCACCCATGACACTCACCGATGCAGAAATTCGGGCCGCGAAGCCCTCCGAGAAGCCTTACAAGCTGTTTGACGGCGGGGGGCTATCTACTCATCAACCCCGACGGCTCGCGCTGGTGGCGCGTCAAATACCGTTACGCGGGCAAAGAGAAGTTGGTATCGGTCGGCGTGTATCGTCCGGGGCTGCCGGGGCACGTTGGGGCGAAGGAAGCCCGCGGCAGCCTGGACGGGATTAAGCGCCAGTTACGCGAAGGAGTGGACCCCGGCGCGGCTCGCAAGGCCGAGAAGTCGGCGCGTGTAGACCGGGCCGAAGGTGCCTTCGAGGTGGTCGCCCGCGAATGGCACGCCAAGCAGAGCGCAGTTTGGTCCTCCGACTACGCGGAGAAGGAACTGGGCCAGTTGGTCCGCCATGTGTTTCCGCGCATCGGCGGCGACCCCATCCGCGAATTGACCTCCCGCGATCTGCTGGACGTGCTGCAACGGATCGAGAAGAAAGGCAGGGCCGAAACCGCGCACCGGGTCCGCCGCAGCCTGTCCGCGATCATGCGCTATGCGGTCCTGACTCACCGGGCCGAGGTGGACCCGTCGGCAGCCCTAAAGGGTGCGCTGGCCCCGGTTCCCGATAAGCACTTCGCCGCAATCACCGAGCCGAAGAAGGCGGGCGACCTGATGCGGGCGATTGCCGGCTATGGCGGCGGGGACGTAACCCGCTGCGCGCTCAAACTGGCGGCGCTGACGTTCGTGCGCCCTGGCGAGTTGCGTGGGGCGCAGTGGTCCGAGTTTGCCTTTGACCTGGTAGACCCGCCGAAGGGCAAGAAGCCACAGCACCCCGAGCCGCAATGGCGCATCCCCGCGAGCCGCATGAAGATGGGCGAGCAGCACATCGTCCCGTTGTCGCGGCAGGCCGTTGCGGTGCTGCGCGAGCTGCACAAGATCACGGGCCCCGAGGGGTTCCTGTTTCCGTCGATTCGTAGCAAGGCCCGGTGCATGTCCGAGAACACCATCAACGCAGCCCTGCGGACGATGGGCTTCGCCCAGGACGAAATGACCGGGCACGGCTTCCGGCACATGGCATCAACCCTGCTGCACGAACGGGGCTACCGGTCCGAGTGGGTCGAACGGCAGTTGGCGCACGGCGACCGAAACTCAGTGCGCGCCCGCTACAACTTCGCGGAACACCTACCTGATCGCCGCAGGATGATGCAGGAGTGGGCCGACTACTTGGACGGACTCGCCAGCGGTGCCAAAGTCGTGAACATGAAAGCCGCGAAGAAACGCTGACCGCATACCGCTGCGCCTAGCCCGAGGCTGATCCCCGAGGGCGACAAGCCGGAGACCTTCACCGGCCCGGCGCGGCTATTCATTGAAGGGCGCACGAAGGGGCACGAGATGAAGGCGAAGCGGAAGTCGCGGCTGCCTCAGCTGGCCGATTACGGGCGCGATAGGGTCATCACTCGTGAGAACGCGGTGTGGCTCATCGGAGCTGAGGTCGCCAGATCTGACGAGACGGCGCAACAGGCGCGAAATCGTGTGAGTAACCGACTCAGATACGCAATGGCCAAGGGCCAGGCCACGTCACTGAAATACCACGACGCGCAGGCGAAGGATTTCGTCTTCGGCTGCGTCGTGGCCTGGGCGAAGGAAGAGTGGCCCGGCAAGTTCTCGGGTTGGCCCTGGAAACGCAGTGCCGTGGTGATGCAGGTGCTTCGCAACTCGGCACTAGGTCCGGGCCGCCGACGATTCCACCCAACGACATTGTCGGTTACCGCGATCTGGTCAAGCGGCAAGAGGTCGAATTACGGGCGCTCCGAGATAGGAATGCCGCTTGCGAACGTGAGCTTGAGGTTCTGCGCCAATTCAAAGAGCAAGTCGAAAAGAGGCGTCGGCGGGGGAGCGAGGCCCGGAAGTTGGGCGGGGGTCGACCGAAGAAGTCATAGGGAGAAATGGTAATTAGCTACCCTTCCAGAATTCTCCCTGAATAATAGGGGTGTCATGTCCAACAACCGCCGGAGTGGCGTAGACATGACTACCAATGTACTGAGACTTCCTGCCGTAAAGGCTCGCTGCGGTCTGAGCCGTTCCACGATCTACCAGCGCGTGGCGGACGGTCACTTTCCCAAGCCCGTGAATCTGGGTGCACGTGCGGTCGGCTGGCTCGAAGCCGAGATAGATGCGTGGCTCGCCGCCCAGGTCGAACGCAGCCGCGCCAACGCGGCCTGACCCCCAACTCATCATGCGCCCGCTGCGCGGTGCCGAAAAAAATCGGCCCGCCCTCGCGCTAACGAGAAGCGGGCCGGAGATTTCAAGCAATGGAAACTTTACACGCATACGCCGTCGAGCGCGACGGTAACGTGGCCACGGATCTTGACCAACGAACCCGATCGATCGTCGAGAAGATGAGTCGCGTTGCATACGTCCTTGGCTGTCACCAGCAGGCCGTGGAAAAGCACACACGCCAGCTGGCGGAATTGCAGTCCGCGCTGGCGAGCGTGAGGACGCGACGATGAGTTCCGATCCTGTATGGATGACCGATAACCCCGATGTCATCCCGATCGACGGTGCTCACTGCTGACGTTCACCGAGTCCTTCATCAAAAGGTTCTGTGCGTTCCCCGATGAACACGCACTCGTCGCTGTGACCTTGTGGGCAGCGCATTGCCACATGGTCGAGTATTTCCACACGACGCCCAGGCTTGCACTGCTCTCACCGGAGGCCGGATCGGGCAAGACGCGGGTTCTGGAGGTTCTGGACCTGCTGGTGCCGGAGACCATGTTCTGCCTGAGCGCATCCCCGGCGGCGGTCTTCCGCACATTGTCCAATGCGCAGATCACGTTGCTGGTCGACGAGATCGACACTATCTTTGCGCGGCGCGGAAAGGATGACGGCAACGAGGATCTTAGGGCGCTGCTCAATGCCGGCTACAAGCGCGGCGCGACCATTCCGCGATGTGTCGGTCCGAAGCATGAGGTGCAGAACTTCGAGGTGTTCGCCGCCACCGCGCTCGCTGGTCTGGGCGACCTGCCGGACACGGTGATGTCGCGCTCGATCATCATCCGGATGAAGAAGCGCGCACCGCACGAGCGCATCGAGCCGTTCCGGTCCCGAGAGCATGAGGCACCCGGTCATGCGATCCGGAGCAGCTGGCGGAATGGGCGTTCGTCGTCGGCCAGGATGTCGGCGCGTCCTGGCCGACGCTGCCGGAAGGCATCGTGGATCGTCCTGCCGAGGTATGGGAACCGCTGATCGCCCTCGCGGATGCCGCTGGGGGGACTGGCCGAAGCGGGCCAGGGCTGCGTGTGTGGCACTGTGAAGGTTGCGTTGGATCGCCGGGTAACTCTTGGTATCCGGTTGCTGGCGGATCTCCGGACGATCTTCGGCGAGGCGGATGCGCTGCACACCGTGACCATCCTTGACCGGCTGTGCAATGGCGAAGAGTGGGGTCTCGACTCCGATGCACCTTGGGCCGACCTGCATGGCAAGCCATTGGCCGAACGCGGCCTCGCCTCGATGCTGAAGAAGTACGACATCAGTTCCATGAAGGTGAAGGTCCCGGCGAGCGCCTTGCAAGGCTATCGCCGGGAACACCTCTGGGACGCCTGGCAGCGGTACCTCGCTCCCTCCCCAAAGGAAGCGGAACCTGTGGAACCAGCGGAACCCGCGGCGGGAAAGGTTCCAGAGGTTCCGGAGGTTCCTGTTCATAAAGGGGGAGAGGGGCCTCGGAGTGTCCTTTGTCGGGACGGTGCCAACTTCGATCCTGAAGCCACCCTTTGCCGGAAACGTGAACGACCTGTAGATCCCGAGCACGACCGCTCGTGCGAGGACTTCGACCCGCCATTCTGATTAGAAGGGGAAAGGCATCGCTCCCCGGTTCAAGTTGAACCGTGGGCCGAGACTTCCAGCCATGAGAAAAGTTGAAGATCTTCCGTGCGTTGTTGAGCCTGTCTTAACACCGGAGCACCCACGCCTCGACTCCCTGCCCGCGGTGCGGCGCGAACTCGCCAAGCTCTATCGGGAGATCCGCGACGGGCGTCGTGGGCTGCGGCGCAGCGCGTTGATGGTCCAGATCCTGCGTGAGATTCGGGAGACGCTGCGGTCTGATGTCACCGGGCACCTAAAAATCCCCAGTTGAGGGCATCGGATTTTCCCCACCCTCCAACCTGCAGGAGGGTGTTCCATGACATCGCTCGACGTGCGCAGCATGGTCCCCGAGGCGGACGCCGCCGCGGGGGATACCATGCTGCATCAGGACCGTTGGGAGGAGATCCGGCGACTGCATTTTGAGGAGCGCCGGTCGGTCTCGGCGATCGCCCGGCTGCTCGATCTCGACCGCAAGACGGTGCGACGTTGTCTGCGGGATTCGGCATGGCGCCCATACGCGCGCGCGCCGCGGCCGGACACGTTGCTGGCTCCGTACGCCGACTTTCTGCGGCAACGAGCGCCCGAGGTTCAGTACTCGGCCCAGATCCTGTTCCAGGAGCTGCGCCGGCAGCACGGTTACCGCGGCGGCTACGACACGGTCCGGCGCTTCGTCGCGCCGCTGCGGCAACTGGCCGGCCGTGCCGAGCTCTGCCAGACCCGGTTCGAGACGCCGCCCGGCCAGCAGAGCCAGATCGACTGGGGCGAGGTCGGCACCGAGCTCGGCGGCCGCCCGATTCGCCTGCATATCTTCGTGCTCACGCTCGGCTTCAGTCGCCGCGGCTTCTATTGGGCGAGTCCCGACGAACGGCTGCCGCAGTTCCTCGAGGCCCACGAGCGCGCCTTCGAGCACTTCGGTGGCCACACCCGCGAGCACCTCTACGACCGCCCGCGCATCGTCTGCCGGCCCGACGGCGAGGGTCGCTTCGCCTGGAACCGCACGTTCCTCGCCTTCGCGCAGTACTGGAGCTTCGAGCCACGTGTCTGCCGCGCCTACCGTCCCCAGACCAAGGGTAAGGTCGAGTCGGCGTGAAGTACGTCAAGCGCAACTTCATGCCGGGCCGGCGCTTCCTCGACATCGTCGACTTCCAGGCCCAGCTCGACGAGTGGAACGCGACCATTGCCGATGCGCGCATCCACGGCACGACTCATGTGCCGCCGCTCGAGCGCTTCGTCGCGGAGCGTGCGCACCTGGTTCCAGTCACCGAGCACCCGAGCTTCCGGCTGCGCGCGCGCCAGAGCCGCATCGTCGCCAGCGACTACCTGGTCAGCTTCGACACCAACCGCTACTCCGTACCGTTCTCGCTCATCAGTCAGACCGTCGAAGTCGAGGTCGCCGACGAGCAGGTCCGTGTCTTCCATCGCGGTGCCCTGGTCGCCATGCACCCACGGCTGCTCGGGCAGCACCAGTTCCACATCCTGCCCGAGCACGGTCCCGGCGCCGTGCAGCGCTCGCAGCGACGTCAACGCCCGTCGCCGTTCGCCGCTACCACCGCCCACGCCGCCTTTCCCGAGGTCGAGATCCGTGACCTCGCCCTCTACGACGCGCTCGCCCATCACCCCACCCAGGAGATTCCCGCATGAACGCCGCCCAGATGAACGCCTCAACGAGCACCTCGGCCGCCTGCGCCTGATCAAGAGCCGCGAACGGCTCGAGGCGCTGCTGCAGGACGCCACCAGCAAGGAGTGCAGCTACGCCGACTTCCTCGATCAGCTGCTCAGCGAGGAGGTCGCCTCCAAGACCGCCAAGAACGTCACCATGCGCACCAGCCTGGCGCGCTTCCCGTTCGTCAAAGGCCTCGAGCAGTTCGACTTCGCCTACCAGCCCTCGCTCGACAAGAAGCAGGTCCATAACCTCGCTTCCTGCCACTTCATCGAGCACGGTGAGAACGTCGTCATCCTCGGACCGCCCGGTGTCGGCAAAAGTCATCTCGCCGTGGGCCTCGGCCTCAAGGCCATCGAGCACGGCTACCGCGTGCTGTTCACCACCGCCGCCGCCATGATCGCCACGCTCACCCGTGCGCTCGCCGAGAACCGCCTCGAGGAGAAGCTCAAGACGTTCACCGTCCCGCGACTGCTCATCGTCGACGAGATTGGCTACCTGCCCATCGATCGCAACAGCGCCAACCTGTTCTTCCAGCTCATCAGCCGCCGCTACGAGAAGGGCCCGATGATCCTCACCAGCAACCAGTCCTTCGGCGCCTGGGCGAGGTGTTCGGCGACCGCGTCATCGCCACCGCCATCCTCGATCGCGTCCTCCACCACGCCATCACCATCAACATTCGTGGCAACTCCTACCGGCTCAAGGACAAGCTCAAGGCCGGACTCGTCCGCGCCGAGGAGCCTGAGGCCATCAACTGACCGGGTGGGGAATTTTCACTGCCGGAACCTGGGGAAATTTGGATGCCTGTTGACAGTCTGATCCTCCGCCCACGCAGATCATTAACCAGAACGTCCTGGCGGCTCCACGAGAGGACTCGCCGTCCCTGCGACTGGTGCGGGAGTTGTGGGCCGGCCGCGCACCTGCTCTGCCGGCGGCCACTGAACAGGAGCAGTGCGCGGGCCCGCCTGATCCTGCGCCTGGACCGGGTGGACCCGCCGGGCAATAAGCTCGAGCGTCCTGCGCTGCGGGCGTGTAGCAAGACGACCCGATGTTGGGGGGCGCCCCTTCTGAGCTCGCTCGGGATTCGCCTTCTGGGGTTAGGCATTTGTCCGACTTCTCTCGCTCGCGAGTTTGGTCGCAGGCTCCGCAGCAAGTCCCAAGAACTCGCGAAGACAGGAAGGGAGTTGCCATGAAGCGCGTTGCACTGTTCACCGCGTGCCTGCTGCTTAGCAGCGCCGGATTCGCAGAGAACGTGATCGTTGATCCGTCGGTGTTTCCCGCCGGCACGGATGTGACCGATGCCTATACGGGCGTTCGACTGGAGACCGCGGAGGGAACAAGTCAGGTCTATTTCCTGGAGGTGTGGGAGCCCCTCACCTCATCTCGGACCTGACAACGCCGGTCTATGTCAACGCCACCGGCAATCGATTCGCCCATGCGGCCGGTGATGTTTGGTCGGCCAATAGCCTCTGTTGCGGCAACCAGACGAACGTATTGAAGGTGTCGTTCGCCACTCCCGCCACTTCTGTCGCCGTGCTCTTCGAGGCTGGGGACGACACAGCCATGCTGCAAATCTACGACCGGAGGGGCGTGTTGTTGGCTGAGACCTATCAGCGCCTGACCGGAACCCACACGGTCTCGCTCGATGCGCCGCCGAGGAAGAAGATTGCCTTCGCGTTAGCGACGTACGGGGACACGGGCCGCATCGGTACGGTGACGTACACGGTACCGACCAAGGGGAAGAGGTAGCGCGAATATCATCCAAATCAGATGGTGAAGCAGCACCCCGGCTCAATGCCGGGGTCTCTGTTTCCAGACCCGCGACGGTGCCGAGGTCGATGATGCAAGTGGATCGCAATCGCATCGATTTTTCGCATAGCGATTTCCCCTGACTGTTCAAGCTGAAGGGTTGCGCGCATAGGGCGAAAACACCCGGCGGTTTGCCGGTGGCCCTCCGCGAAAAGACCACGAAGGACGCCGCTGGTCGCCGGACTACAACCCTTACACACGGAGTCAGGGGGAAACATGTATACGAGGTATCAATCACGTCATCCTGTGCTTGGTTTATTGACCGGCGTGGCTTGGCTGTTGGCGCTGCCAAGTGCTTCATATGCGGCTGGAACAGTGCGCGATGATTTCTGGGTTTGCGACGGTCTGACAGGCGTCGCTCTCGGTCTGTGTAACGGCGCAGCCGCCTCACGATGTTTGAAGGAAAACGCTGGGACAGCAATTTGTCTCGCAATGGAGGAGCGCTACCGTAGGCTCACGGGCAAACAGGATGTGCCATGGATCTATCTGAATTACCCGGTCCAATCGGCTGTCGTCGACGACGGTCAGTACATCGACCTCGAAACAGGACAGCTACTAGTTGATTCTAGCGGTATTCTGGTAGGTCCTCGCGGAGCGATGGACCTGGGACCGCCTTCGACGGAACCGAGCCGCCGGTGTATCTCAATCCTTTTCGACTCCTAGCGTCGCCAATCACATGTTCCGAACCGGGCGACCCGCGGTACGGGCAACCCTTGGATTATGCTTTCCTCAATGGCACGCCGTTTGGAGCCGTTTCACCCTCAACGATAGACGGCACTACCTTCGTAAGTGGCGTTGGCGATGCGCAGTTCATGCCCGTTTTTGACGCAGATGACACGGCGATTGTGCATACCTGCTCCGGCAATTACTTCAAGGTTGGTCTTGTTACATGCAATGTTCTGGACTCGCCATGGACGCAGTGCAATGACACTGGTCTGCCGAATATGACGATGAGATTCTATTACCAGTTGTTGAGACACGCGCAGTGACTTAGCGCTGTTCATAACCCCGGCCCCGCGCCGGGGTTTCTGCTTCTGGGCGAACGCAGCCGTAATGCGTGGTGACCCACGCCATGGAGCGCGGCACGATCCGGGGCATGGATTACGCCGTTCCTGCCTTCGGCGACTTGGACGGGCTGGTGCGGAAACAGAGACCCCGCCGAAGCGGGGTCCTGTGTAGATGGAGTGTCGGTCAGTTGCAGCCTACCGCCGCCTGAATCTCCTTCGCGTCGGCAATCAGTCTTGAGGCAAGTGTGGGCGAGAGCTTTGGCTTCTTTCCGACGGCCCAACTTTGCACCGTGTACACAAAATCGGAAAGGGCAGCGCATGTTGCCGGTCCGTCGTCCGCGGCGTAGTAGGTCTGTGCAAGCGTCACCTTGTTCGCAAGACTCTTGCCCGAACCAACGTCTCGTCACGCTTGCGAGCAGTCTGCGTGTACAGCAAAGAGATGGGAGTGGCGAGAAATACATCGTCCCTCCGTCGCTGGTGTCTGAGTCACCAGCGACTTGGCCTGAGTCGTTAATAGCGATTCCGTAACTGTTCAATCCGCCCAAGGTGCCCAAGTCGATCATCACACCATCGCTATACACGAATGCGTGGTACGAGCCATCTGCAAGAAATGCCTCTCCGGTCACCTCGCCAACTTCATTGATCGCGTAGCCGTAGCTGTCTGTTCCGCCGAGAGTATCGAGGTTATACATCTCGCCCTGTTCATACAAGAACGCGTGATAGCTGCCATCGGCAGTTCGCTGCGTAGCCTGTAACCTGCCCACTATTATTCATGTCAGTCGCCCCAGCTTGTAGTACCTCCCAGCGCGCCAATGTCGGTCATGTAGCCCGCCGAGTATACGAAGGCCCTGTAACTGCCATCTGCGGTCGAGGCATAACCGGTCACCTGCCCGAGTTCGTTAATGTCCTGGCCTGAGCCCCCACCGGACCCGCCGAGGTCGTAAAGGTCGGTGAGCGCCCCGTCGCTGAACAGGAACGGGTGCGAAGTCCCTGCTACGATCATGTAGCCCGTTATAGCGCCATGCTCATTGATGGCCAGCCCTCGGTCCTGCCGGGGGCCCCAACTCCAACCAGCACACCATCGCTATACAGAAGAAATGCATCCTCCCCAAAAATCTCGTCCACATATACGCTTCCGGTGACCTCCCCAGAGTTATTGATGTCCGTGGTGCATCCGATTCCCGATGCATAACAGGCGCCAAAAATCGTCCAACTGCCGTCGGCAGGGTCGTACACTGCTGCAGCTCGCTGGTCGCAAGGACAATGGACCAGAGGCGGCTACTTGTCCTGCATCGTTGATCGACGACACGCGAGCCAAATTATCCAAAGGGCGGTAATACGGCCAACCAAGATTGGCCATGGTCTTACTTGAAAAGTCGTACAAGAAAGGACGCGAAGTCGACCCATCAAATCCATTCGACCAGCGGAAGATTCCGGTCACTTGTCCCTTTTCATTGATGTCCGAAGCGCTACTCGAAGAGCCCGTCAGCGTACCGAGGTCCCTCATCTGGTATGTCGGAAGCTGGGCGATCGCCGGTATCGCCAGCATGGCGCCGATTACAACTAACAAGAGCCTGTGCGTCAGGGCCGTGACTGTCCTATTCCTCATGGCACTCCCTTCCCTTGTCTTCGTATTGCCCGGACTGACCGGACGTTACTGGACATGCTGAGCTGGCAGCGGAGCGGCGCAATTCGCGGTAATGCATAGCAATGCATTGGGCCGCGAGCATTGCAGCGCAGCAAAATCCAACTGCATTTCTGTACGTTTAGGGCAGGAATTTGTAGAGACGCCCGCCACGTGGGCAGCACGCTGGCTTGTCAGGACTCTGGCTGCACCCATCCGACCGCCCGCGGGTGACTCGGGCATCGGCGGGCACACTTGTAAGCTGCCCAGCCTCGCTGCAGTTCTGGCAGCGCGCTGTGACCGGCAGGCGCAGCGATCCCTTCCCTTGGGCGACCATCCTCTTGAGTGGCAGCACGCGCCAGCGGTCGCAGCGCAGGCAGTAGGCGTGCAATTCATGGTCATGCTCGTAAAGGCCGGCGATGCTGCCGAGGTCGATCATGCGGCGGCAGCACAGGGACCAGTTCACAAGGCGCTCCGGCAAAGAGGATTCTGCCGCGTCGGGCTTCTTTACAAACCACCGTGCCGGAAGCCTTGACGCAGTCAGTCTGGACGAGGCAAGCGATTGAATTGGTTCCTGACCTCCAGCCGGCGCGAAATTTGCATGACATAACGGCGGAAGCCCGTCGTGCTGGCTCGCAACGCGAGATTAAGGGGAACAACATGAAGTCGACATATCTGAGGATGCTGGTCGTGGGGCTGCTGGCCGGGCCGACGGCAGCGAATGCGGGGATGATCTGGGGCACCAATGGCCACGAGTATGAGGTCATTACCTCCGAAGGCATCACTTGGACGAGTGCAAATGCCGCGGCACAGTCATCGGGTTGGTATCCGGCGACCATCGGATCATCTGACGAGAATGACTTCGTCGAGTCGCTACTGAATTCGAGCCTGGCCTCTCGTTCCCACTTCTGGCTCGGCGCTACCGACCAGGTGAGCGAAGGCACTTTTGTTTGGGTCGATGGAACCCCGTTTTCGTTCACCGACTGGTGGGCCGGGGAACCGAACAATTCGGGCAATGAGGACTACCTCGCCATGGATCTGCATTCCGGCAGCTGGGCGTGGAACGACGCGCCTAACAACCTCGGCGAGATGTTTGGATTTGCCCGTGGCTACGTGATGGAGCGTGTCCCGAATGGCACCACCGTCCCCGAACCCGGCACGCTTGCGCTGCTTGGACTTGGGCTCGCGAGTCTCGGGCTGAGCCGACGACGCAAAGCGTAAGCGACACGCTTGACGCGAAACAGGACCCCGGCCCCGCGCCGGGGTTTCAATTTCTGGGTTATCCACCGAAGCGGGGCGGGCGATGGACCGAAGAGCGTACGCGCTACCTCGCTAGCAGCCTGGTGACATTGACGTATTCGGCGGCGGCTTTCTGCGCCATCCGTGTGACGTCACCCCACTTTTCGACGACAGATTAGAACTGGACTAAGCTGGCTTCTCGGGTCCTCAGCAACGGAGATGAGGGCATGAAGAAGTCGAGGTACACCGAGGAGCAGATCGCCTTTGCGCTGCGTCAGGCCGAGGGCGGTTCGCCGGTTGCCGACGTCTGCCGGCAGATGGGCGTGAGCGAGGCGAGCTTCTACGTCTGGAAGAAGAAGTACGGCCAACTCGGACTCACCGAGATCCGCGAGCTCCGCCAGCTGCGCGATGAGAACGCCCGCCTGAAGCGCCTGGTGGCCGATCTCACCCTGGACAAGCACATCCTGGGGGAAGTGATCCGAAAAAAGCTTTGAAGCCCGCCCGGCGCCGTGTGCTGGCGGGCTGGATGAAAGAGCGCTTTCAGGTGAGCACGGTGCGGGCCTGTCGGCTGGCGCGATTCTCTCGGGCGGGGTTCTATCGCAAGAGCATCGCTACGGACCAGTCGGCCTTGCGCCTGCGCATCCGCGAGATCGCCCACGCCAGACCGCGGTTCGGCTACCAACGCATCCACGTGATGCTGCGACGGGAGGGCTGGCCGGTGAACAAGAAGCGCGTTCGACGTCTTTACCGGCTGGACGGGCTGCAGCTGCGTACCCGCATTCGCCGACGCAAGCACATGTGCCTTCACCGTGGTCCGGTGCCCGTGCCGAGCGCTCCGCACGAGCGCTGGAGCATGGATTTTGTGCACGATCAGCTGTTCGACGGCCGGCCGCTCCGCATCCTCACGGTGGTCGATCAGTTGAGTCGCGAGAGTCCGTTGATTGAGGTCGATTTTGCGATGTCCGGTCAGCGAGTCGCCAGGGCCTTGGAGGCGCGCACCACTGACATGCCGGCGCCGCTGTCGATCACCGTCGATCACGGCTCCGAGTTCACGTCCAAGGCACTCGAGGAATGGGCTTGGCGTCGTGGCGTGAAGCTCGACTTCATCCGACCCGGAAAACCCATGGAAAACGGGCATGTCGAATCGTTTAATGGTCGGCTACGAGACGAGTGCCTGAACGTCATGCAGTTCCTGTCGCTGGACGATGCACGGGCAAAGATCGAGGCCTGGCGAGTCGATTACAATCAGCGACGACCCCATAGCTCACTGGGGCACCTGACACCCAGCGAGTTCGTTCGAAACCGTCAGGAGCATCGGGCCCAGAGATCGGCGGAACTCTAGATCGACGCTGTCTACGAACGGGACCAACGTCAACCGTCCGGTGGAGTCTGGTTATCGACTGTCTACTTGACGGGGGAGCCTACGCGTGGACCTTGAAACGAAAGATTGGAACCCGTGTCGGACCACCGATTGTCGGCGAGGGAGGACGCGCCATCGATCGAAGCGCAAAAGACTCACTGGACGAGCCGGGTCACCGATTAATACCTGCCCCGTTTCCGACAGTCCGAATGTGAGTGTTCGACGGCTCGCGCTAGCGTGGCCCTGAACAGGGCGGACGACGCGCCGTTCGTGGCGCGCCCAGCCTCAGGGAGGATGGAGGGAGCCATGAGAAGGATGCTCTTTGGTATCGCGCTTGCGTTCGCATCGTTTTCGGCAAGTCCTGGTCCGAGTGGTGCGCCGGTGACGGTGCAGAACGTGCCGCTGCCGGTGACGGTCGGAAATACGGTGCCGGTGGTACCTACGCAGGCAGTGATCCCATTTGCGAAATTTGACGGTCTTAGACCTCCCGTCTGGTGTCTGCTCAGGCGAACCACAGAGCCGCCAAGCTATTGGTCGGAATCGAAGACTTGCACCGACACGGCGCCGGTCACATTGAATGACCGGTTCCTGATATGGAACGTGATCTTCGAACCGGCCAGCGCGGCATTTCCCATGGACGATGATTACAAGGCCGCGAGCTGTTCTGCCATGTACTGGCTGTCGATTAACGGCGGCGCAACCTCACAACGAATCGGCATGATGACCTGGTCGCCGGGGCAGTTTCAATCGATCGTGCTGCCATTTCCGGTGCCGATTGAAATTCCGGCAGGTTCCTCTGTCGTCCAGCGACTCGACGTGACGATGGGCGGAGGGCGCATCAATCAGGGCTGCAACCTCGCGGTGTCGGCAATCGGCGCACACCAGTGATGCTCGACTGATGGTCCTCTCGGCCCCGGCCCGGCGCCGGGGTTTCTCTTTGGTCCAACGCAGCAGAAATGCGCGGAGACACCCTCCACGGGGCGCGGCACGGTCCGGGGCATGGATGATGACGTTCCCGACGTCGGCGACCTGGACGGGCTGGCGCGGCTGGTCCGGCAGGCGATCGACAGCATCAACCGGATGAACCTGTCAGATCATGAGCGGCAGGCGTGGATCGCGGAGATTGAGGCAGCGTGGGAAGGGGCGAGGGCGGCTGAGTTGACGTCCGAAGAAAGCCTGCTTGAACCGAGGGCAGCAAGACCAACGCGGGGGTATCTTTGGGGGTATGTCGTGTACGTCAGATCCAGTGGCTTTCGCAGAATCAGTGGCTTAGACCGACTTTGGGGGCGTGACCCTAGCCTCCAAGCACCACCTGTCCGCAGGCGTCGCGGACCAGTCGCAGTGAACGCGAGCCGTGGCCCGGCCCATGCATCGGGCGGCCGCGCCCGATAGCTAGCTTGGCGCGGCATCGACCAGGACACGCAGCGGATCGGCCGTTCGCATCGCGAGCTGCTCGTTCCCGGCGGACCGTCGGTACCGGGAGCGACCGACCATCAACGCGACATGTTCGATGCACATGGCGATCGCTGCCCCCAGTCGCGAACGCCTGAGCTTGCGCGGCAGGAATTGCTTCATCAGGACCTTGCGGTGGGTCCGGCCAAACTGCCACGAATAGCCGAGGCTCGGGTCGTCCGCGGCGAGTGCCCACTTCTGCCGGAATGCCTCGAGCGCCCGCACGGTCCAGTCATCGCTCCAGCGCAGCGCGACGTAAGGCAGGTCAGAAAGGCGCAGTGGCCCCTCGAAGCTGTAGCGGACGACCGATGCCGGCTCGAGGTAGACGCTTCCCCCTGCCGCCCGGACATTCAGGCACAGATCCACATGTTCGTGAACACTCAGGAGCCGAGGGTCGAGCCTGCCCAGGGCGTGAAAGACACTCGTCCGGACCAGCATGCAGTGAAACTCGAGCAGTTCCGTGGGCGTGCGCGTCAACTGCCCGACAACGTCTGCCCGGGAAGCATGCGGGCAAGTGTGCCCCTCCTTCAGATACCGGTCGTGCCCTCGCTGCTCGATATGCGCAATGCCGCCGGCCATGTGGATTCGTGCATCGTGCGCACCACCCTCGAGGTAGAGCGGCCCGACCACTGAGGCACCGGTCTCGTCGGCACATTTCACCAGTGCCTCGAGCCAGCCCGGTTCGACGACGAGATCGTTGTCGACGAAAGCCACGAACTCCGTGTCCACCGTGTCGAGCGCGACATTTCGCGCCTCATTCGGGGTCAGATAGCGGTCGAATCGCAGGTGCTGGAATCCCGCGCGGTCACTCGCTACATCACGGACGAAGAATTCAACGTCGCTCGGGGATCGACCATCGACGTAAACCGTGGCCACCGACGGGTCGGTATTGGCAAGCACGCTCTCCAGCGAGGGGATGGCATAGCTGAAGCGTTCGCGAGGCACGATCGCCAAGGTGACTCGCGAACCGACCTGCGGTGTCCCGGCGTTCGAATTGTCGCCATCGTCGTTCAATCGCGGACTCTCCCTCGGCACAATCGACCGCTGTCGCGGCAGGCGCCGGGCAAACATGCTATCCGCAATCCGTCGCCGAAAAACGTGATTCCTGGCACAGTCGATGCCGGCGAGCACTGTTCTCGGCACGGTGATACCGGACGTGATGCCGGATGTGACGTTGATTGCGCACGCAGACATCGGCCAGCGCACCCGCTGCGCCGCTGAGGATGCCTGCTGAGTCGTGCCTGCCCGGGCCCGGCGGCCATTTGCGACAGCGGCCGCGGGAGCGTTCGACCGTTCCCCGAAGCGGCGATGGAAGTGCGGCTGCGGCGACCTCAGCCGGGCTCGCGGCGATTGCGAGCCTTGCGCTCTGCCATGACGAATCCGAGCGCGGCGCCGATGAAATACCCGATCTGGACCGCGATCAGATCGACGATCACCCAATGAGTCCTCGGCCACAGCGTGATCTTCTCGACGGCGTAGTCGAGCGCGGCAAAGGCGAGGATCAGGAAGAAGAGCGCGTAGAGGCTTCCGACGCGCAAGCGCCACCCGATCGCAACGCCGATGACGAAGATGACAAGCGTCACTAGCATCGTCGTCAGGGACATCGGGCGCCTCCGGTAACAGGATCGGATCGCGAATTTCGCAAGATGGTACAAGAAAAGCGGATGGCCTCCCGACCCCTTCCGCGTGTGCAGGAACTCGGGCCCTGAATCGCGTCATGCGTCGGGCTGGGGAGGAGTCGAAGGTTGCCCAGGCGGGTTGGAAGAAGTTCTGCAATGCGTGGCCGCGCGCATCGACGCTCGTACCCGAATGGGTTCAAGACATAACCCGGGCCTTGGCGTCGGGAAACCTCACAAAATACATTATTTCAGTGCCATAAACAATTGAAAAATATACAGAAAGACAGATGGAATATTTCCTGCTCCTGTACCCATACCGCTGGAATCACACAAGCCGGCCACTGCTGCCACCGGCGTTTGGTCATATGGGTAGAGAGCATCGTGAAGAGCAGGAACTCGTTGAGCGCGTTCGTCCTCGGAGGGGCTCTGTTGCTGGCCTCGGCCGGCGCGCTGTCGTTCAGCTTTCATTGCTTACAGCGGTCAGAGATTCGTCGGCAGCCTGACGAACGCGGGCAACGACACGACCGTTCTCGGCTCGTTTCAGTCGATCGCCATGCGTATCACCGACGCCAACACGGCCTGGCTGTTTTGGGACGACTCGGGCGCGAACATGGACGACGACCACGACGACATGGTCGTCCGCCTGCAATACCGCTCGGTGCCGGAGCCAGGCTCGCTCGCGCTCCTCGGGGTGGGTCTCGCCGAGTTCAGGACAGCGCCGACAAGACTTCCTTCGCCGCCCGGGCGCCGGACTCGAGCGCGCCTTCCATGCCTCGTGCCCCCAGCGCCGTCTGCTCGCCGCAGAAGTGGATCCGGCCGTTCGGCTGGTTCATCGCGGGCAGGAACTTCGTCACCGTGCCGGGATGGAAGTAGCTCCAGGCGCCCAGGCTGAACGGGTCCTGCGCCCAGGACTGCTGGGCGATCACCTGCAGCGTTCCCCGGGCGGCGGGCCGCATCGATTCGATCGTCGAGACCACGTACCGCGCGGCCGTCTCGCGATCCATGCGGTCGAGCTGCGCGGCGCCGGGACCGAACGATGTGACCAGCAGGCTCGAGACCTCGTCATCCGTCTGCCCGTGGTAGATGGCTGCGACGCGCCCGATGGGCGAGTTGGTCCACATGGAGGGCGCCAGGCCATCCGTCTCCCAGAATGGACGTGACACGTGCAGGGCGGTCTGGTGAATCAACTGGTGGGGCAGGGTGCGGACCGCGCGCGCCTGTTCTCCCGAAAGCGAAGGCTTCAGGTCGAGCTGGCGCACGATCGCAAAGGGCAGGGCGCAGACGGCTGCCTTGGCTGTGTAGCGCTCGCCGCTGCGAGTGCGCACCTGCACGCCACCCTTGCCGTTTTCGATCGACCTGACCGTCTTCCCGAAACGCACGCCTTGCTTGAGTTGCCCGGCCATCGCTTCGGGAATGCGCTGGTTGCCCCCTTTCGCCTGGTACAGCGCCGGTTTCGCGTCGCGTTGCACGCCGGTGAACTTTGCCACGCACGCCAGCAGCAGCGCGGAGACATCGCGCGCATTCATCCCATAGGTCGGCAACGCGTCGTACGCGATCTTGATCGTCTCGTCGTCGGCTCCCTGCGCTCGCAGGAAGTCCTCCACCGAGATGTCGAGGGGAGCGTTCGATGGCGAATACCAGCCGTCGACCGTCTTGAGGGGATTGGCGCGATTGAACACCGTCGGAGCGTACTGCCACGGCATCAATTCACGCAGCGGAGCCTTGAACGGATTGCGCGGTGAGTCGTGCCACTGGGCCTTCGACATCGGCGCACCATCGAGGACGAGCGTGAAATCCGCGTGCTTTCCCATGCGAGGAACTTGATCCTCGAGGGTGATGCCTATGCGCGGCGCCAGCGCCATCAGGCGCTGGTAATCCCCGCCGATGGTGTTGCCTCCGGCTTCCGGCACGCCTTGCACGTTCGAGAACGTCAGGATCTTGCCGCCGACGCGGTCGCGTCCCTCCAGCACCAGCACGCGCAGTCCGGCTTGTTCCAGTTGGAGCGCCGCTTGCAGGCCGGAGAGCCCGGCCCCGATGACGATGACATCGGCGGTCTCCGTGACCGATGCGGCCCTGGTGCGCGGGAACCAGGCGAGGCTGGTGGCTGCGGCCGTACCGAGGAGGAACCTGCGACGATCGATGGACATCGGTGGAATCCTTTGGGTGCGTTGGCCGGTCAAAAGCCGGAGACGCGGTCCGCACCCGAGTAGATGTTGAAGCGGTTGTCGCGCACGAAGCCGAGCAGGGTCACGCCGAATTCGTTCGCCGCCTCGACCGCCAGGCTCGAGGGCGCGCCCACGGCGCAGACGATCGCGACGCCGGCCATCACTGCTTTCTGCAGCAGTTCGAAGCTCGCGCGACCGCTCAGGAAGAGGATGCTTTCGCGCGCTGGCAGCGTCCCCGCGAGAAACTGCGACCCGATCAGCTTGTCGACCGCATTGTGCCGACCCACGTCCTCGCGCAGGCCGAGCAGTTCGCCCGTGTGCGAAAAAAACGCCGCGGCATGCAGGCCGCCGGTGTGTTCGAACGTACGCTGCCGCTCGCGCAGCTTCGCAGGCAGGCTGTGGATCACGCGCGCTTCGACCTGGAATCCGGGGGCGGTGACGACCCGGGTGGCGCCGGTCGCAAGTGCTTCGAGCGACGTCTTGCCGCAAACGCCGCAACTCGAAGTCGTATAGAAGTTCCGCTCGAGTCGCTTCACGTCCACGGCGACGCCCGCGACGAGATCGACGCGCACCGTGTTCGTGAGACTCGGGCCATGGCCGCAGTGCTCGATCCCGGCGACCTGGTCGCGGGATTTCAGGATGCCTTCCGTGCAGAGGAATCCCGCGGCGAGCTCGAAATCGTGCCCCGGCGTGCGCATCGTGATCGACACCGCCTGGTGTTTCGGACGGCCGCCTTCGGAGTGTCCGATGCGGATTTCGAGCGGCTCCTCGACGGCAACGAAGTCCGGGCTTGCAGCCTGCGCCTGCCCGTCGCCGACGCGCGTCACGTGGACGCCGCGCTGGCTCGGCTCGATGCGGTTCTCGTCCTCGGGCATGGGGCCTCGAAATCCTCGGTCTCCTGCGCGCGGGGCGGCGCTACTCAGCGGCAGGATACCGCGACGGCTCGAGCACCTCGGCTCCGTATTCGGCCGCGGACGACGCGAGCCAACTCCAGAAGCTTTCGAAAAACGTGCGGATAACGAGCAGGCGGTACACCGGGGCCGCGTCGGTCTGCCAGATCTGCACCGCCAGGTGCGAGACCGTGGTGAGCGCCGCGTCGCCGGGCTTGAAGGCGCGAGGGTGCAGGTCGACCGACACGCCCTTGGAGAGCATGTCGCGCACCTTGTCGCCGCGCAACTCCAGCATGACGCGGCTGTCGCTCTGTTCGAACACCGAGACGGCTCCGGCCAGCGCGCCCGAAACCCAGGCTTCGATTCCGTCTTGCGGCGGCTCGGCGAGCGCGAGCCACTGGCCCGGTCCGGTGCCGATGAATGTCATGCCGCGGCCGGTGACGGCCTTGGGGCGATCCGGCAGGCGCACGCCAAAGGCCCGTTCGGCAGCGTCCGCCGCCGCATCGCGCTGTCCTCGCCGTGCGAGCACGCTGGCCAGCGCAAATCCGGTGATCTCGCGGATCGAGACACCCGGAGCGCCCGTCTTGCGCCCGAACTGGCCGGGCCGGAATTCCATCCTGGCTGCATCAGACACGGAGGCGGGCTCCCTCGGGATCCACGAACACGGGCGAGCAGACTTCGACCAGGGCCTCGTCGCCGCGCAACAGGTCGACCGCGAGCAGCTTCTCGCCGATGCGCTCCGGACCCCGCTTCAGCAGGCCGAGGCCGATCCACTGTTTGAGGATGGGCGAGTATCCGACCGAGGACACGTGTCCCAGGTCGTTGGCAGCCTTGCGGTCCGCGCCCTGCGCCAAAAAGTGCATGCCGCCGCAAAGCTTCGCGTTCGGATCCACCGTTCGAATGCCCACCAGTCTCGGCCGGTCCGGATCGAGGAGGACGGGACGGCGCGCCATCACGGAGCCGATGTAGTCCTTCTGCGTGGAAGCCATGCGGCCCAGCCCGAGGTCGAACGCCGTCGTCTGGCCGTTCAACTCGTTGCCGGTGCAGTGCCCCTTCTCGATGCGCATCACGTTGAGTGCCTCGAGCCCGTAGGGCGTCACGCCAAGATCGGCGCCGGCTGCGAAGAGCTTGCGGATCAGCGCGTCACCTCGTTTGGCGGGCACGGCGATTTCGTAGGCCAGTTCCCCGGAGAACGAGATGCGGAACAGCCGCGCCGGCTCGCCATCGGCCAGGGTCACGTGGCCGCAAGCCATGTAGGGGAACGCCTCGTTGCCGATGTCGGAGCGTGGGTCGAGGACCCGCTGCAGCAGATCCCGCGAACGCGGACCCGCCACCGAGAACTGCGCCCATTGGTCCGTCACCGACACGAACTGCACGTCGAGTTCCGGCCACAGCACCTGGTGACAGAAGTGCATGTGCTGGTAGACGGCCACCGCATTGGCAGTCGTGGTCGTGATCAGGAAGCGCTGCTCACTGAGCCTTGCGGCCGTGCCGTCGTCCATCACGAAGCCGTCTTCGCGCAGCATGATGCCGTAGCGCACGCGGCCGACCGCCAGCGACGCGTAGCCATTGGCATAGATGCGATCGAGAAACCTTGCGGCGTCGGGTCCCTGCACGTCGATCTTGCCGAGCGTCGAGACGTCGCAGATGCCCACGGACGTGCGCGTGGCGCGCACTTCACGGCACGTGGGCTCCATCCAACCGGACTCACCCGGGCGCGGGAACCATTGCGCGCGTAGCCAGGGTCCGGCCTCGATGAATACCGCCCCCTGTTCCTTCGCCCAGGCGTGGGAGGGCGGCAGCCGCGTCGGACGGAAGTCCTTGCCGCGGTGATGGCCGGCCAGCGCGCCCAGGGCAACGGGCGTGTAGGGCGGGCGGAAGGTCGTAACGCCCGTGTCAGTGATCGAACGGGACGTCTGCCGGGCCATCAACGCGATCGCCGTGACGTTCGAGGTCTTGCCCTGGTCCGTGGCCATGCCGAGCGTCGTGTAGCGCTTAAGGAGCTCCACCGAGCGGAAACCCTCGCGCTCCGCCAGTTCCACGTCCGAGTCCGTCACGTCGCTCTGCAGGTCGACGAAGCATTTGCCCCTGGGGTTTCGGACGCGCCACAGGGGCTCGCGCCGTGTCGATTCGTCATCGACCTGGCGTGCTGCCGACGGCAATCCCTTGAAGCCCGCCGCCGCAGCCGACTCGAGTCCGAGCCGCTGCCCGTGCTGCAAGGCCTCGCGCAGCGTGAAATCCCCATTGGCCGCGCCGGCCACGTGCATACCTGCCGGCAGCTGCCCGGGCACGAAAATCGAGCGCGCTTCGTCCCAGCGCGGGCGCTGCCCGCGGTGCGACGTGAGATGCAGCGTCGGCGACCAGCCGCCTGAGACGGCGACGAGGTCGCAATCGATGCGACGCGACGACCCCTTGCGATGGGTCACCTCGACGCGCCTGTACGGCGCGTCCGCCGCGGGCCCCGGTGATCTCGCCGGAAATGGCCTCGACGTCCGGGATCTGGCGGGCAAGCGCGGCGACGACGGCTTCCTCACGCGGATCGACGACCGCAGCGACTGCGACGCCGGCAGCGACGAGGTCGCGGGCCGTGGTCCAGCCGTCGTCGTTGTCGGTGAAGACGACGGCGCGCCTTCCCGGGCACGCTGCGTATCGATTCACGTACGCGCGCACCGCGCCGGCCAGCATGACGCCCGGCAGGTCGTTGTTGCCGAACACCAGCGGACGTTCGATCGATCCCGACGCGAGCACGGCCTGCTTCGCGACGATGCGCCAGAGGCGTTGGCGGGGCTCGAACGCCGGCGGAACGGGCAGGTGATCGTTGACTTTCTCGACCGCGCCGTACACTCCGTCGTCGAATGTGCCGAACACCGTCGTGCGCCGGAGAACGCGGACGTGCGGCATCGAGCGCAATTCCTCCACTGCTTCGGCAGCCCAGGCCGCCGAGGGCTTGCCGTCGATCGAGCGCCGGTCCGCGATGCAGCGGCCGCCGAGGACGAAGTCTTCATCGGCGATCACCACCCGGGCACCGGAGCGAGCCGCGGCGAGCGCGGCCGAAAGGCCGGCGGGTCCGCCACCGATCACCAGCACGTCGCAGTGCGTCCAGCATTTGTCGCAGTGGTCGGGATCCGCTTCCAGCGATGCGCGGCCCAGGCCGGCGGCGCGGCGGATCAGCGGCTCATAAACCTTTTCCCAGAACTTCGCCGGCCACATGAAAGTCTTGTAATAGAAGCCGGCGACGAACAGCGGCGCGAACCAGCCGTTGATTGCCTGTACGTCGAACTCGAGCGAAGGCCAGCGGTTCTGACTGGTGGCTTCGAGTCCGTCGTACAACTCGATGACCGTGGCGCGCGTGTTCGGCTCGCGTCGCGGGCCGCCGCGCAGTTCCACCAGGGCGTTCGGCTCCTCGGAACCTGCACTCAGGATGCCGCGCGGCCGGTGATACTTGAACGAGCGAGCCACGAGCCGCACGCCATTGGCGAGCAAGGCGGACGCCAGCGTGTCTCCCGCGAATCCCTGGAATTCGCGTTCGTCGAAGCGAAAGCGCAGCGGCTTCCGGCGATCGATGAGGCCGCCGTCTGCAAGACGTGAATCGTTGCCGGATGCGCTCATCGGACGCCTCCCGCCGCAGCGGCATTCGATGCGCGCGCCGGCTCCGCTCCCGAGATCTCGTGGGTGCGGGTGTCGCGCGAGACGACCAGCCATTCGTGGCAACCGCCCGCGTGGAACCACAGCTCGCGATGCGGGCCGGCCGGGTTGTCGCGGATGTAGACGTACTCGAAGAACGCGCGTTCGGCATCGGCCACGGACGCGTCCGGCCTGCGCAGCGTGGCGTCGCCGTAATAGACGAACTCGTCGTGGCTACGCAGGCCGCAGTATGGGCATGGGATACGCATGGTCGCTCAGTGCTTGTTCGGGGACGCGCCGGCGCCACGCTCGTCGATGAGTTTGCCGGTGGCGAAACGGTCCAGCCGATACGCGGCGCCGACCGCGTGCGGCTCGTCGGTCGCGATCAGGTGCGCGAAGCACCAACCAGACGCGGGTGTCGCCTTGAAGCCGCCATAATTCCACCCGGCGTTCAGGTAAAGCCCGTCCACCGGCGTGCGATCGATGATCGGCGAACCGTCCATCGACATGTCGCAGGTGCCGCCCCACGAGCGAAGCACGCGCACGCGGCTGAGGCACGGCATCAGGGCGACGCCTTCCTCGCACACGTCCTCGACGGTCGGCAGGTTGCCGCGCTGGGCGTACGAGTTGTACATGTCGATGCTGCCGCCGAACACGAGCCCACCCTTGTCGGACTGGCTGATGTAAAAGTGCCCGGCGCCGAATGTCACGACGCAGGGCACGATCGGCTTGAGGCCCTCGGAGATGAAGGCCTGCAGTACGTGGCTCTCGATCGGCAGCCGCAATCCCGCCATCGCGCCGACGCGCGACGTATTGCCCGCGCAAGCAAGCCCGACTCGACGGCTTCCGATGAAGCCGCGCGTGGTTTCGACGCCGACCACTGAGCCGTTCTCGCGCTTTATGCCGGTGACTTCGCAGTTCTGAATCACGTCCACGCCGAGCTGGCTGGCGGCGCGCGCAAAGCCCCAGGCCACCGCGTCGTGCCGCACCGTGCCGCCGCGACGTTGCAGCAGGCCGCCGCGGATCGGGAAGCGGGCGTTGTCGAAGTCGGCCATCGGCAGGAGCTTGCGGATCTCCTCGACGCCCAGGATCTCGCCATCGACGCCATGCAGCCGCATCGAGTTGCCGCGGCGCACGAATGCGTCGCGCTGCGAATCGCTGTGGAACAGGTTCAGGACGCCGCGCTGGCTGACCATCGCGTTGTAGTTGATGTCCTGCTCGAGCCCCTCCCAGAGCTTCAAAGACCACTCGTAGAACGGCACATTGCCGGGCATCAGGTAGTTCGAACGGACGATCGTGGTGTTGCGACCGACGTTACCGCTGCCGATGTAGCCCTTCTCGACCACCGCAACGTTGCGGATGCCATGGTTCTTCGCGAGGTAGTACGCCGTGGCGAGACCATGTCCACCGCCGCCGACGATGATCACGTCGTAGTTCGGCTTCGGCGCCGCGTCTCGCCACGCGGGTTGCCAGCCGCGATGCCCGCTGAAGGTTTCCCGGAGCAGGCTGAAGATCGAGTAGCGCTTGGGCACGAGGTCAGTCCGGAATGATCGTGGCCTTGTTCATGACGTCGTTCGGGTCGAACGCCCGCTTCAGGCGCTCGAGGATGTAGTACGACGAGCCGTACTCTTCCTTCACCCACGGCGTGCGCGCCTTGCCCATGCCATGGTGGTGCACCACCGACCCGCCAAGCTTCAGCGTCTCCTCGCAGATCACGCGATTGATCTCGCGCCGGTACTTCGTGACTTCCTGCTCCGGCGGGCAGTTCACGTTGTAGTAGTAGATGAAGTACATGTTGGTGCCGTTGACGTAGCTGTGCGAGGAATGCCCGCCCGCCACGGTGATGTCCGGCACGTCGACCTTGAGGCGCTTCAACGCGTTCTCGTAGATGTCGCAGATCGTGCTCCAGTCGGCCGACACTTCCGTCGTGCGGCCCATCGTCTTGGTTGCAACGATTTCCTTGCGCTCGTTGGCAATCTTGTCCGCCCCCCAGTTGAGGTCGGCGAACCACTCTTCGAGATGGTGCGGATCCACCGGTCTGCACTCCGGGAATTTCGCGACCAGTTCCTTGATGCCCTCGATCGTCGCCTTCACGACGCCGGCCGGACCTTCGGCCATGAACAGCAGCACGCAGTCGTCCTTGGCGGCGAATTTCGAGAAGTGGAAGGCGCCGTCCGGCGGATCGTAGAGCCGGGCGACGGACGGCTTGTAGCCGCCAACCATCACTTCGCGCAGGGCCTCGAAGCCGGTGCGCATGTTCTTGAGCGTCCAGCCGACGAAGGTGTTGTTCTTCGGCAGGTACGGGAAGAGTTTCACCGTCACTTCCGTGATGTAGCAGAGCGCGCCTTCGTTGCCGATCACCACGTGGCGGATGTCCGGGCCGACCGCGCGGCGCGGCACATTCTTGATGCGGGTGATGGTGCCGTCGGGGAACACGGCCTCGCAGCCGACGACCATGTCCTCGATGCCGCCGTACAGCGTCGAGAACTGGCCGATGCTGCGGGTCGCCACGAGGCCGCCCATCTGCGCGATCGGCTTCGACTGCGGCGAATGGCCGGTCGTGACGCCGTGCTTGCGCACCTCGTCCTCGAGCGTCTGCAGGCACACGCCGCACTGCGCGGTGGCCTGCATGTTGTAGGCGTCGATCTTGAGGATCTTGTTCATGCCCGAGCCGTCGAGCACGATCGAGTCGGGCACGATCGTCTGCAGCCCGCCCTCGGTAGCGGTGCGGCCGGTCCGCGCCACGACGTTGATACGATGCTCGTTCGCCATCTTCAGCACGTCGACCACGTGCTGCGTGCTGCGCGCCATGACGACGGCGGCCGGCAACGGCTGCGTGAACACGCCGTGCACGTCCTCGTACAGGTGCAGGCGGTCGATGCTGCTCTGCTTCAGTTCCTGCTCGTCCGTGATGACGTTCGCGGGACCGACGATCTTCTGGAGTCCCTGGACGATGGCGGTTCTGCTCAAGGGCATGGTGCGATCCTTTTCAAGTCGCGGCGTGAGCCGGAGTCAGTGGAAGAGGGCGAAGGAACGTTCGAGCACCGGATCCGTCGCGTCGCGGATGGTCCGGTAGCCCGTGTTCATGCGACGGTAAGTTTCGGTGTTCGCGGCGTTCGGCGCGAACGACTGGCGCGGCTTTTCCATCGTCGCCACGGCCGTCGCAAAGTCAGGATAGAGGCCCGTCGCGACCGCAGCACAGACGGCGGCTCCAAGGCTGGCGCCGCTTGGCCCCACGGCGCGTGAAGTCGGGATGCCGAAGACGTCGGCGAAGATCTGCATGAAGAGCGGGCTCTGCGCGCCGCCTCCCGAGATCACCACTTCCTGCAGCGAGGTCCCGAGTTCCCTGGCACATCGCGTCGACGTTGTCCTTCATCGTGAGCGCGATGGCTTCGAGGATGGAGCGATAGATGTGGCCGCGCGTCTGGCGGGCATCGAACCCAAGCATGAGGCCCTTGCGGAACGGCTTGTCCGTCGGCGCAAGCCAGTCGAGCACCGTCATCAGGCCGTCGCTGCCGGCATGGACCGTGGCCGCTTCCTGCTCGAGCACGTGCTCGCGCGTCACGCCGTTCGCTGCAGCAGCCGCAGCGAACTCCGGGCCGAGCAGATCCATGAACCACGTCAGCGTCCACATGCCGCGGCGGATGCCGTGGCTCTCGTAGAGGTACTTGCCGGGGATGCAGCCGAAGTTGGTCCAGAAATGCTGCGCGTCCTGCCGGTTCTCGCGGCCGTGCACCATCGAGGCGATGTACGTGCCGAGCGAGATCAGGGCAGTGCGCTCGTCGAGCGAGCCGGAGCCGAGCGCTTCGACGGCCTTGTCGTTCGCCGTGGCGACGACGGGCAGCCCTTCGGGTATGCCGGTGGCCCTGGATGCGTCGGCGGTGACGTGACCGACGATCGCGCCCGGCATGACCAGTTCGAACAATTGCTCGCGGCGCAGATTGAACTGCTTCAACAGCGCCGGATCCCGGCTCCACTGCCAGGCGTCGGTATCGATCGGCCACTGCAGCAGGATGCTGTTGGCCGCGGTGTCGCGGAACTGGCCTGTAAAGCGATGGGTGATGTAGCCCGACGAAGTGGTCGCATAGGCCAGCGACGGATCGTCCGGCAGCCACGGCTGGTACGCGCGCGAGTCCATCCAGCTCATCACCGGCTCGACGAGCGAACCGTCGGCTTTCAGGAACGCCTTGCAGCAGCGGATCGTGCAGAGGCCGACGCCGACGATCTCGCGCGGATCGCCCTTGAAATTCGCCAGCGCCTGCCGGCTCGCGACGACGATCGAGTCCCAGAGATCGTCGTCCGGATGCTGCACGATGCCGGGCCGCGGCCGGTGGGCCGGACGCAGCACCTGGCGACCCTCCGCCACGGGATTGCCGGCGAGGTCGTAGATGACGACCTTCGTGCTCTGCGAGCCGTTGTCGATTCCGATGAGATAGCGGCCGGACATGCGTGGATGCGTGCCTCAGCGAACGAGATAGCCACCGTCGACGACGAGCAGGTGGCCGTTGACGTAGTTCGACGCACGGCTCGCGAGGAACACGAGCGCTCCCATCAGGTCGACCGGCTCGCCCCAGCGCTCGGCCGGGATGTGGTCGAGCACGCGCTGGTTCGTCTCCGGGTTGCTGCGCGTCTGGCGGGTGATCTCGGTCGCGTAGTACCCGGGCGCGATGCCGTTCACCTGGATGTTGTGCATCGCGAGCTCGTCGCAGTACGCCTTGGTGAAGCCGGCGAGGCCGTGCTTGGTCGCCGCATAGGCCGACGACCAGCGGCCGCCGAGGAAGGAAAACAGCGAGCAGATGTTGATGATCTTGCCGCTCTGCTGCGGAATCATCTTCTTCGCGGCTTCGTAGCTGAGCTCGAACGCGGCCGTGAGATTCACGGCAACCGTCGCGTCCCATTGCGGCCGCCCGAAGTCGAGGACTTCGGCGAGCGGGCAGATGCCTGCGCTGTTGACGAGGATGTCGACGCTGCCGAAGCGCTTCACGCACTCGTCGATCACGCTGGCCGCCGCGCCGGGCTTCGTGATGTCGGTCTTCAAGTACTCGTAGCGGCGTCCCGTCTCCGCGACGAGCGGCCCGGTCTTGCCGTCGTCGTCCATGACGCTCGGCACGAACACGTCGGCGCCCGCTTTCGCGAGGGCCAGCGTGAATGCCTGGCCGAGCCCGGTGTTGCCGCCCGTGACGATGGCCTTCTTGCCCGCGAGCGAGAAGAAGTCCATCGCAAAATCCCTGATCTCCATCGCAGCTGCTCCAGGGCCGGGATCACGCCGCTGCCGATCCGGCCTTTCATGTGGGTATGGGATGCGCGAATCCGTGGCGCAGCGGCGCAGATTATACGACGCAACCCGAGCCCGGCCAGCGCTAAACGAGGCGTCTCTCGCGGCGACGTTTGACGCGGCCCGTCCGGGCCTGTTACCTATGCGCCATAACACGCGGAGATCAGGGGGTCTCGAAAATGGATGCGAGCCGGCGGCCGGCCATGGCCACGCTGCTCCGAGGATTGCGGTCGTACGCTGCGGCTGCGGCTCTCGTGTGCGCGTTCGTCGTCGGCATCGGCCAGGCCTCGGCCGAGACTGCGGATCCGCCGAGCTGCCGCAAGGTCCGCCTCTCCGACGTGGGCTGGACGGCCGAATCCGCCACCACCGCCGTGACGGCCCAGATCCTCACGGAACTCGGCTACCAGCCGTCGATCACGGTGCTGTCCGTGCCAGTCACCTTCCAGTCCATGAAGAACGGGGACATGGACGTGTTCCTCGCGAACTGGATGCCCACGCAGGGCCCGATGCTGCAGCCGTACCTCGACGACGGCTCGATCCAGTCGCTGCGCCCGAACCTCGTCGGCGCGAAGTACACCCTCGCGGTGCCCGATTACCTGTGGGAGAAGGGCCTCAAGGATTTCGCCGACATCAACAAATTCAGAAAAGAGCTGGGGGCATCGATTTATGGCATCGAGCCCGGCAACGACGGCAATGAACTGATCCTCGACCTGATCAAGAAGAACGAGTTCGGCCTCGGCTGGATTCAAGGTCGTGGAGTCGAGCGAGCAGGGCATGCTGGCGCAGGTCGAGCGGGCCGTGCGGGGCAAGTCGCCGATCGTGTTCCTCGCCTGGGCGCCGCACCCGATGAACACGCACTTCCCGCTCAAGTACCTGACGGGCGGCGACGATTCATTCGGCCCCGACTTTGGCGCCGCGACCGTCAACACGCTGGTGCGCAAGGGTTACGTCGAACAGTGCCCCAACCTTGGCCGACTGTTCAAGAACCTCGAGTTCGACGTCGACCTCGAGAACGGCTTCATGGATCGTATCCTCACGGACAAGGTGTCCGCCGCGGACCTGGCCCGCGAGTGGGTGTCGAAGCGCCCCGCACGCATGGAACCGTGGTTGCAGGGCGTGCAGTCGTACGACGGCCTGCCCGCGCTCGACGTGCTGCGCGGCACGGCCAAAGCGAAGCGGCACAGACCGCGGTTCGACGACTGGGTGGCCGCGCACAAGATCCCGGTTGGCGACACGGCCACGCGGTTCGTCGAATACACGAAGAAGCACGCGCGCGGCTTCTTCGACGGCGTCGCGAGCGTGCTCACGGGCTGTACACGGGCCGTGGCATGGGTGCTGAACGCGATGCCGGCGCCGATGCTGATCCTGGCCCTGGCCGCCATCGCCTACGCCGTGCGCAGGTCCATCGGGCTCGTCGTGTTCGTCATCCTGTCGCTGCTCTTCATCATGAACCAGGGCTACTGGGATGCGACGCTCGAGACGCTTACGCTGGTGCTGGTTGCGGCATTCATCGCGACGGTGATCGGCGTGCCGCTCGGCATCTGGGGCGCCAAGCGCCCGAGGGTCTACGCCGCAATGCGACCGGTGCTCGACCTGATGCAGACGCTGCCGACGTTCGTCTACCTGACGCCGACGCTGGTCCTGTTCGGGCTCGGCGTCGTGCCGGGCCTGATCTCGACGATCATCTTCGCGTTGCCGGCGCCGATTCGCCTCACGCAACTCGGCATCTCGTCGGTGCCGAAGACGCTGCGCGAGGCAGGACAGGCGTTCGGCGCCACGCCGTTGCAGTTGCTGTTCAAGGTCGAACTGCCGAGTGCGGGGCCGATGATCCTCGCCGGCGTCACCCAGTGCATCATGCTGAGCCTGTCGATGGTCGTCATTGCAGCGCTGGTCGGCGCGGGAGGCCTCGGTGTGCCGGTCGTGCGGGCGCTCAACACCGTGCAGGTCGGTATGGGTTTCGAGGCTGGCCTCGCGATCGTGCTGCTCGCGATCATGCTCGATCGGATCAGCCGGCCACCGGATCGCAAGGGGGATGAATGAGCGCCGCGGCGGTCGAGTTCGACAAGGTCGACATCCTGTTCCCGAGCAAGAGCCTGTCGGGAAGGAAGCGCGATGCCTCGATCAGGACGGCGCTCGGCCAGCTCGACGGCGGCAAGAACCGGACCGAGATCGAGTCGGCGACAGGCGTCGTCGTCGGCGTCAGCCAGGCGAGCCTCACCGTGCAGCGCGGGCAGATCTCCGTGCTCATGGGGTTATCCGGCTCCGGCAAGTCGACGCTGCTGCGCGCGGCCAACGGCCTCAATCGCGTCACGCGCGGACACGTGCTCGTGTACGACGGGGAGAAGCACGTCGACGTCGCCAGTTGCAGCGCGGCCGACCTGCGCCGGCTGCGCCGCGGCTCGATCGCGATGATCTTCCAGCAGTTCGGCCTGCTGCCCTGGCGCACCGTGCGCGAGAACGTGGGGCTCGGCCTCGAGCTGCGCGGCGACTCCGAGGATGCTCGCAAACGCATCGTGGACGAGAAACTCGAGCTCGTCGGCCTGGAGCGCTGGGCGGATCGGTACGGACACGAGCTGTCGGGCGGCATGCAGCAACGCGTGGGCCTGGCGCGAGCCTTTGCGACCGACGCACCGATCCTGCTGATGGACGAACCGTTCTCGGCGCTCGATCCACTGATCAGGACCAAGCTGCAGGACGAGCTGCTGGCGCTGCAGGCGCGCGTGCGCAAGACCATCCTGTTCGTGACGCACGATCTCGACGAGGCGTTGAAGCTCGGCAACCAGACGTCCGTCCTCGAAGGCGGGCGCATCGTGCAGACCGGCACGCCCGAGGACATCGTGCTGCGACCGGCCAACGCGTATGTCGGCGAGTTCGTGCAGCACATGAACCCGCTGTCGGTGCTGAACGGTCGCATGGTCATGAAGCCGCTGTCCGATCTGCAGACCGACGGCGAGCGGCGCTGGCTCGATCCGGCGCGCCAGTTTTCCGCCACGATCGATGCCCAAGGCCGCCCGCTCGCGGCCACGCGCGATGGCGAGTCGATTTCGCTGCGCTCGGCGGGCGAGGACGGCACGGGGATGCTCGTCGCCGACATCGAAACGCCGTTGCGCCAACTGATCCAATGGTGCCGAGCCGGCCAACCCGTGCTGCTCGCGGAGTCCGGCAGCGTGCGCGGTGTCTGCGGCCCGACTGAAGTCCTGCGCGCGCTCGCCACGAGCGACGCCCGCGCCCACGCTTTCACCTGATCCGTCACCCTGGGAGTCCGTCATGGTCGTCCGACGCTGTCCATCCGTAGTGAGTCGTATTTCAGGTTCCCTCGTGGGCTCGGCCGTGGCGCTCGCCTGTGCGCCGCATGCGGCCCTGGCACAGGAAGCCTCCGCGACGACGGGAATCGAGGAAGTCGTGGTGACCGCGCAACGCCGTGAAGAAAAGCTGCAGGACGTCGGCATTGCGGTCACGGTGCTCGGAAACCAGATGCTGACCGACCTCAACATCACGACGGCCACGGACATCGCGCGCGCGGTGCCCAGCCTCAAGATGAATGCGTATTCGTCTTCGCAGGTGGTGTTCAACATCCGCGGCGTATCGCAGAACGACTACGGCGACCAGCAGGAGCCGCCCGTCGCCGTCTACCAGGACGACAGCTACTCGAGCTCGATCAACATGGCGAGCTTCCCGATCTTCGACCTGGCGCGCGTGGAAGTGCTGCGCGGTCCGCAGGGCACGCTGTTCGGCCGCAATGCGACGGGCGGCGCAATCCAGTTCGTGTCGAACAAGCCGACCGACTATTTCACGGGTTACGCGACCGCGACCGTCGGCAGCTACAACCAGTGGATCCTCGAGGGTGCGGTCTCGGGCCCGCTCGGCGACAAGGTGCAGGCACGCATCGCCGCGATCAGCAACCAGGACGATGGATACATGGAGTCCGTCATCCCGGGCGTCGGCGACCGCGGAGGCAACGACCAGTACTCGGTCCGCGGCCAGCTGTCGTGGCAGCCTTCGGACGCCACGGACCTGAACCTGATCGTCCGCTACATGAAGGCGAACAAGGAGACGCAGGCGGGCCTGTACTCGATGGCGCCGGCCTGCCCGAACGACCGGTTCCAGGGCGAATTCACGCGGCAGGACCAGTCCTGTGCGTTCTGGGGCACCGGGCCCGGTGAGGCCGGCACGGGATATCGCAACGACGCCATTACGCCGCAATGGGGCGGCGACCCCTGGAAGACTGCGGAGACGCAGCGCTCCTACGTGGACCGCGAGATCACCGGCGCCACGCTGCACTTCGACTGGGACATCGGCGATGCACTGCACCTGATCTCGATCACCGACTGGCAGCACGGCGAGAAGTTCTACCTCGAAGGCGGCGATGCCTCGCCGGTCGACGGCGTACTGTTCTACCAGGGCAGCGACCTCGACCAGTACTCGCAGGAATTCCGGCTGTCGGGCCAATCCGGCGCACACACGTGGGTGGCGGGCGTGTACGGCATGAAGGTCGACGGCGACTACACCGGCAAGTTTGCCGATCCGTTCTACGGCTACGACCCGACGGTCGAGATGACCCAGAAGACGACCTCCTACGCGGTATTCGCGCAGGACGAATGGGCCTTTGCCGACGCCTGGAAGCTGATCGTCGGCGCGCGCTACTGGAGCGACGAGCGCGAAGGCAGCTATTTCGGCACCGCGCCGGAAGTGCCTCCACCGTCCGAGGGCGCGCCGCCGCTGTCGGCGCCCGTCACGATCATCTTCAACAAGAACGAGGTCTTTCCGCTCGGCAGCGACCTGACTCCGGGCGATGCCACCCACAGCTTCGACGGAATCACCGCGCGTGTGCAGCTCGACTGGAAGCCGACCGACAATCTGCTGCTCTATGGAAGCTTCAACCGCGGCAGCAAGAGCGGCGGCTATACGTTCTCGACGGGCACGCCGTTCGACCCCGATGGCAGCGGCGACAATCCGCGCGTCTTCCTCGACGGCATTCCGTTCGACGAGGAGACGCTGGATGCCTACGAGATCGGCGTCAAGTCGACGCTCGGCGGCACGACCACGCTGAACCTGGCGGCGTTCTACTACGACTACTCCGATTACCAGGCTTTCGCGCAGTTCGGGCCGGTGCAGACCGTGATCAACCTCGACGCGAACATCACCGGCCTCGAGGCGGAACTCATGTCGCGGCCGATCGAGGGGCTGACGCTGCAGGTCGCTGCGTCGTTCCTCGATTCGACGGTCAAGGACGTGCCGCTGCCGGACGGCGTGACGGTCGAGGACCACGAGCTGCCGCAGACCCCGGAATTCTCCGGCAATGCGCTGGCCCGGTACGAGTTCGGCGTCGCGGGTGGCACGTTCGGCATCCAGGGCGACGTCCAGTACTCGAGCAGCTTCTGCTTCACGGTGCTGTGCGCGCCGGTGGAAGAGGAGGATTCGTACACCGTGGCGAATGCCCGCCTGAGCTACGAGAGCGGCAGTGGCCGCTGGGGCGTCGCGGCGTTCGTGAGCAACCTTTTCGAAGAGAAGTACCGGTTGTACGCGTTCGACAGCTCGCTGTTCGCGGGCGTGGTGGCCGGCGTGTATGCCAAGCCCCGCTGGTATGGCCTGAGCGGGACGTACCGCTTCGGCGTGCCCTGATCGCACGGCAGGCCCGTGCGCGCCGGGCCATGGCGCGCACAGGCATGTCTTTGTCGCAAATTGATCAGCCCCCCTGGGGCGGGCTGACCATACTGATCTCCTAGCAGCCGGGAGACGGTCGCCATGTCAGATACGGAATCCAACGCGGGCGGGCAGCCGGCGGAGAAGCGCGCGCTGCGCCACGGCCGTGACGCCAAGCGGGCCGCGCGGGCGGCGCGAGCCTCGGCCTCCGTGCCGTACATCGTCCGTGCCATCCCGCGATTCGAGGTGCTGAACGAGGAGGGCCTGGCCCTCATCGAGCGCAACGCCGAGACGATCCTCGCGGAGACCGGCATCATCTTCCGCGACGATCCCGAGGCCCTCGCGATCTGGAAGAGGGCGGGCGCCGACGTCAACGGCGAGATCGTCAAGTTTCCGCGCGGCATGTGCCGCGAGCTGGTGCAGAAGAACGCCCCGCGCGAGTTCGTGCAGCACGCGCGCAATCCCGCTCGCAGCGTGCGGATCGGCGGGGACGCCACCGTGTTCGCGCCGGCGTACGGTTCGCCGTTCATCTACAACATCGACGAAGGCCGCCGGTACGCGCGCCTCGACGACTTCCGCAACTTCGTGAAGCTCGCCTACATGGCGAACTCGCTGCACCACTCGGGCGGCACGATCTGCGAGCCGGTGGACCTGCCGGTGAACAAGCGTCACCTCGACATGGTGTACACGCACGTCAAGTACAGCGACAAGCCGTTCATGGGCTCCGTGACGGCCCCCGAGCGCGCCGAGGACAGCGTCGAGATGGCGCGCCTTGCCTTCGGTGCCGAAGCGGACGACCCGGCCACCGGCCTTCCGAAGACGCTGTTGATCAGCCTGATCAACGTGAACTCGCCGCTGATCTACGACGCGACGATGCTCGGCGCGCTGAAGGTCTATGCGCGCGCCAACCAGGCCACGATCATCACGCCGTTCATCCTCTCGGGTGCGATGTCGCCGGTGACCGTGGCCGGCACGGCGGCGCAGACGCTGGCCGAGGCCCTCGCCGGCATGGCCTTCGCGCAGCTCGTGCGCCCCGGCGCCCCGGTCGTGCTTGGCAGCTTCGCCTCGTCGATGTCGATGCAGTCCGGCGCGCCGACGTTCGGCACGCCCGAGCCCGCGCTGGTGCTCTACATCATGGCCGCGCTGGCGCGCCGTCTCGGCGTGCCGTTCCGCTCGGGCGGCAGTCTATGTGCCGCCAAGATTCCGGACGCGCAGGCGGCTTTCGAGTCGGCTCAGACGCTGCTCCCGACCTGCCTCGCCGGCGTGAACTTCGTGCTGCACACCGCGGGCTGGCTCGAGGGCGGCCTCGCGATGGGTTACGAGAAGTTCGTGATGGACGCGGACCAGGCCGGGATGATGCACACGCTGCTGGCGGGCGTGGACCTGTCGGAGAACGGCCAGGCCATGGACGCGATCGCCGAGGTCGGCCACGGCAACCACTTCCTCGGTTGCGCGCACACGCAGGCCAATTTCGAGGGCGCGTTCTACCGCTCGCCGCTCGCGGACAACAACAGCTTCGAGCAGTGGCAGGCCGAGGGCTCGCTCGACATGGCGCACCGCGCCAATGCGTACTGGAAGAAGCAGCTCGAGGAATACGTCGCGCCCCCGCTCGATCCGGCGATCGACGACGCGCTCGTCGACTTCATCGACCGCCGCAAGGCCGCGGCTCCCGACTCCAACATCTGAAAATAGGGGACATTCTCGGTTTTCGAAAAAAGGGGGACATTCTCGGTTTTCTTCCCTGCTTTCAAAAACCGAGAATGTCCCCCTTTTTTCGAAAACCGAGAATGTCCCCTATTTTTCCCTATTTCCGGCGGTTGCGGCGTTCCCGTCCGTCAGGCGACGACTGAGCCAGCACCTTCGGCGCCGGCAGTTCCACGACCTTGCGCAGGTTCGGGTAGTCCGCTGTCTTGTGCGGAATCGACATCGCCTCGACGAAGTGCTCCTGGAAGCGCGGCTCGATGGCAGTCTCGATCTTCTCCACGCGCCGCACGAGGTTCTCGATGGTTTCGCGAGAGCGCGAATCGAGCAGGGCGATACGTGCGCCTGTCCCCGCGGCGTTGCCCGCCGACGTGACCTTCGTCAGGTCGCAGTCCGGGATCATGCCGAGCACCGTGGCGTACATGACGTCGATGTGGGCTCCGAACGCGCCCGCCAGGCGGATGCGATCCACCTTCTCGACGCCGAGGCGTTCCATCAACAGCCGGATGCCGGCCATCAGGGCCGCCTTGGCGAGCTGGATGGCGCGCACGTCGTTCTGGGTAATGCTGAGCATCTGCGCGCCATGGTGCAGCACGTAGGAGAACGTGCGGCCGTTCGCGACGACGCGGGGTGACTTGGCGGCCAGGGATCCGTCGATCACGCCGTCCTGCGTCAGGATGCCAGCGAGGTACATTTCGGCGATCACTTCGATGATGCCGGAGCCGCACACGCCCGTGACGCCGGTTCCCGCCGTCGCGACGGCAAATTCAGGATCGTCGGACCACAGGTCCGACCCGATGACCTTGAAGCGCGGCTCCAGCGTCTCGCGATCGATCCGTACGCGCTCGATGGCGCCGGGCGCCGCGCGCTGGCCGCAGCTGATCTGCGCGCCTTCGAACGCAGGCCCCGTCGGGCTCGAGCAGGCCACCAGCTTCTGCCGGTTGCCAAGGACGATTTCGGCGTTGGTGCCGACGTCCACGAGCAGGGTCATCTCGTCGGTGAGGTCGGGCCGCTCGGCCAGGATCACCCCCGCCGTGTCCGCGCCCACGTGCCCGGCGATGCAGGGCAGGGCGTAGACCCGCGCATTCGGATGCAGGGCGACGCCGATCTCGGCGGCCGTCACCGTCACCGCACGATCGATTGCCAGCGCAAAGGGCGCGCCGCCGAGCTCGACCGGATCGATGCCGAGCACGAGGTGGTGCATGATCGGGTTACCGACGATCGTCGCCTCGACGATCGATTCACGTTCGACGCCGGCGGCCGCAGCCACCTCGCCAGCCAACTGGCTGAGCGCCTCGCGCACGGCCGCAGTCATCTGCGCCGCGCCGCCCGGGTTCATCATCGAGTACGACACGCGGCTCATGAGGTCTTCGCCGAAGCGGATCTGCGGGTTCATGCGGCCCGCGGAGGTCACCACTTCGCCGGTGACGAGATCGCACAGGTGCGCCGCGATCGTGGTCGAGCCGACGTCCACGGCCATGCCGAACGCCGTTTCGTGGAAGCCCGGCCACACCGCGATGATGCGCGACTCGTCGTGCACGGCGACGGTGACCTTCCAGTCGCCGGCGCGCAGGATCGGCTGCAGCTGCTGCAACGTGGTGAGGTCGCACTCGAGGTTCTTCAGCTGCCACTCGCGCGCCAGCGCCAGCTCGAGCCGCTGCAGGTCCCCCGAAGGATCGTGCATGTCGGGCTCCGCGACTTCGACGTAGTGGAGCTTCACGAGCGGATACAGCTCGATGTCGCGCGCCTCGGCTTCCTTGCGCACGACCTGGCGGTGCACCTGGCTGTTCTGCGGCACGTCCACCACGACGTCGCCCTGGACCTTCGCCTGGCAGGACAAGCGGCAGCCTGCTGCGAGGCCCTTGCGTTCGCCGTAGCGCTTTTCCGTCGCCGAGACTTCCGTCAGGCTCGCGGCGCTCGAGCGAACGCCGTGCTTGGCGAATTCGCCTTCCGCCACCAGCACCTGGCAGCGGCCGCAGATCGCACGCCCGCCGCACACCGAATCGATGTCGACGCCGAGCAGGCGCGCGGCGGTGAGCAGCGGCGTGCCCACGGCAAAGCGTCCGCGCTTGCCGGAGGGCGTGAAGACGACGAGCGGATCCTGCGGACTCAAGCGATCTGCCTCAGGCTCAAGGGGTGGGACGGCGACGGTGTCCGCCTTCGCGGCGGCCGCGCGGCGCGTCGCCGCCTGCGCCCGGGGCACCCGGAGCCGGGACTTCGCGGAACCGGCGGATCCAGCGCGCACAGTCCGGGTCGTGACCCATCATCACGTCCGCGGCCATGCAGGCGCGGACGATGTCGCCGTGCAGCGGGTTGGTGATCGCGGACGTCAGGCCCGAAGCGATGGCCATCGTGAGGAAGCCGCTGTTGATGCCGTCGCGCGCGGGCAGGCCGAAGCTGACGTTCGAGGCGCCGCAGGTCGTGTTGACCTTCAGTTCGTCCTTGAGCCGCTTCACGAGGCGCATGACCTGCACGCCGGCCTGGTTGATGGCGCCGATCGGCATCACGAGCGGGTCGACGACGACGTCGGACGCCGGGATGCCGTGGTCCATCGCGCGGTGCACGATCTTCTTCGCCACCTCGAAGCGCACGTCCGGGTCTTCGGAGATGCCGGTCTCGTCGTTCGAGATGGCGACGACCGCCGCGCCGTACTTCTTGACCAGGGGCAGCACCGTCTCGAGGCGATCTTCTTCGCCCGTCACCGAGTTCACCAGCGCCTTGCCCTTGTAGACCGCGAGGCCGGCAGCGAGCGCGGCGACGATCGAGGAGTCGATCGAGAGCGGCACGTCGGTGATCGACTGCACCAGCTGCACGGCCTTGGCGAGGATGGCGGGCTCGTCGGCGAGCGGGATGCCGGCATTGACGTCGAGCATGTGGGCGCCGGCCGCAACCTGCGCCAGCGCATCGGATTCGACGCGGCTGAAGTCGCCGGCGGCCATTTCCGCGGCGAGCAGCTTGCGGCCGGTCGGGTTGATGCGCTCGCCGATGATGACGAACGGGCGATCGAAGCCGATGACGACCTCGCGGGTCGCGGAGCTGATGACGGTGTCGGTCATGATGTCTTCCTGTCTTCGTTGATCTGTGCGTCGCGGCCCGGGTACCACGGCACGCGGCCGCCGAGGACGCCCGAGCGGTCGATGACCTCGGCGACGGATTCCTCCTGCCGGTAGGCCATGACGTGGACGCCGGCCACGCCCTTGATGGAGCGGGCTTCCTGGATGAGGTCGACGCAGAGGTCGCGGCCTTCGCGGGCCTGGTCCTGCGCGCCTTTCAGGCGGTTTACGATGGCGTCCGGAATGTGGATGCCCGGGACGTTGGTGCGCATCCAGTCGGCGGCCTTGGCGGAGCGCAGCGGCCCGACGCCGATCAGGATGAACACCTTGTCGAGCAACCCGGCATCCTCGACGCCTTTCATGAACGCGCGCAGCAGGTCCATGTCGTAGCAGTACTGCGTCTGGATGAACTGCGCGCCGGCCGCCACCTTCTTGGCCAGTCGGCGCATGCGGTGCTCGACGGGCGGCACACTCGGATTCTCGGCCGCGCCGAAGAACACGCGCGGCGCGAAAGTGACTTTGCGCCCGCTTTCGAAATGGTGGTCGTCGCGCAGGCCGCGCGCGATGCCGAGCAGCGACACCGAATCGAGGTCGAACACGGCCTTGGCCTGCGGGTGGTCGCCGGCCTGCACGCCGTCGCCCGTCAGGCAAAGCATGTTGCAGACACCCATCGCGGCCCCACCGAGGATGTCGCCCTGGATGGCGATGCGGTTCTTGTCGCGGCAGGAGATCTGCATCACCGGCGCGTAGCCGACGCGGGTGAGCAGGGCGCACACGGCCATGCTCGACATGTGGCAGTTCGCGCCGCTGCCGTCCGTCGCATTGATGGCGTCGACGTAGCCGTCGAATACCCGAGCCCGCTTGTAGACTTCGTCGGGATCGGCGGAGTCCGGCGGCGCGAGTTCCGCCGTGATGGCGAACGCACCGGCGCGCAACACGCGCTCGAACCGGCCCGGGCGAGGTGTGCCCGGGCAGGATCGGCAGCGGGTAGCCCGGTACCGGCTCGTCTTCGAAGATCACTTGGCGGCTCCGCTCTTCTCGCGAGCGACGCGCAGCCACGCAGACGTGCCTTCGAGCCGCCGGTCGACCGGCGCCTGCACGACGCTGATCGCCTCGAGGCCGCCCGGGATCCTCTCGGCGCCTTGCCACGCCTCGACCCACACGCAGCGCATCTCGGGCTTCACTTCGCAGTTGCCGTTGGCGCGCACACCGCCGCAAGGGCCGTTGCGCAGCTGCTTGGGGCAGTTCATCGGGCAGGAGAGGCCGGTCGAGCTGAGCACGCAGCGACCGCACATCTTGCAGTCGAACAGCAGGCCCTTGACCGCATGCTCGACCGCCGCCACCGGGCGCTCCATGCGCTGGTAGCCGATCTTCTCGAACAACGGGGCGAGCTTCATCAGCACGGATTCGAATCCCGCGTAGACGCGCGAGAGGCCTCGCGCATGGCGCACGGACCAGAGGCGCACCGCGTACATCAGGGCGACCCGCTGTCCGTGGCGGGGCTCGCAGGTGCCCCCTGCGCCTTGTTCTCGTCGATGCCCTTGGCGCGGATCAGGCGCAGGAGGTCGTCATCCGTGTACCGGGCTTCGATGTCCGCCGCGGCCTTGTCGGCCTCGGCCCGGAGGTCGTCGCCACAGGGGGTCGGCGGGCTGCGCTGCCAATCCTCGAGATAGGCGTCGGAGCTGCCGCGGCCGGCGCGCATGGCGGCGCGATCGACTGCTTCCTGGAAGCGCATCGAGAGCTGCACTTTCGCAACCTCCCGGCCGCGCTTCACGATGACCTGGGCCGGGACGTCACGCCAGGAAATGATGATCAACGATGCCATGCAACCCTCTTTTCAGTGCCCGTGGACGGCCCGTTCGACGGACGCACGGCGGACTCGAGGCCCGTCGCGAGTTCACCGTAGCCGGTGTGGCGTTCTTCATAGGCCAGTCCGAGTTTTCCCGCCGCGACTCGCGCCGCTGCGGACAGTTCCGCGTCTTGCGATTGCACGAGGTAGACGAGCCGCCGGTAGTTGCGGAAGTACTCGCCGGTCAGCTCCGGGTGCCTGTCGATCCCGAGGCCCTCGATCACTAGGCGGTCGAAGTGGCGCACCAGGAAGTCCGTCAGGTAGAACGTGCCGGGTTCCTCGTCGGCCAGCTTCTCGAACGCCGCGGACGAGGCGTAGAACTCGTAGCAGTGCGCGCCCGGCAGCCGTTCGATGCCTTCGGCCTGCAGCACGGCGTCCAGCCTGCCGCCTGTGCCGCAGTCCGCGTACGCAACGAAGATGCGGGCATGACGGCCGCGCGCTTCGTCGATCGCTTGCTGCACGGCCGCTGGAATCTGTTCGGGACGGTTGTGCAACTCCGGCGGTAGGCACTGCACGTCCATCCCCGACCAGCCGTTGACGCGCTTCAACGCCACGATCTCGCGGGCGAGTGCTCCGCAGGCGATGATCAGGACGGGCGCGTCACTCGACATCGACCACGTCAGCGCGCCGCGGCGCGACGCGCGGCAATCAGTGCCTTGGCGGTCTCCACGGCGACGGCAGCGTCGCGGCAATAGGCGTCCGCGCCGACGGCCGTGGCGAACTCCTCGTTGAGAGGGGCTCCGCCGACGAGCACGATGTATTTGTCGCGCAGGCCCTTCTGCTTGAGCGTGTCGATGACGACCTTCATGTACGGCATCGTCGTCGTGAGCAGCGCGGACATGCCGAGGATGTCCGGCTGGTGCTCTTCGAGCGCTGCGAGGTAGTTCTCGACCGGGTTGTTGATGCCGATGTTGATCACTTCGAAGCCGGCGCCCTCGAGCATCATCGAGACGAGGTTCTTGCCGATGTCGTGGATGTCGCCCTTGACGGTGCCGATCACGACCTTGCCGATGGGTTCCGCGCCGGTCTCGGCGAGGAGGGGGCGCAGGATCTCCATGCCCGCCTTCATGGCGTTGGCGGCGAGCAGCACCTCGGGGACGAACAGGATGCCGTCACGGAAGTCGATGCCGACGATGCGCATGCCTTCGACCAGAGCGTCGTTGAGGACCTTGTCGGGCCCCCAGCCGCGCTGCAGGAACAGGTTCGTCGCCTCGACGACCTCGTCCTTCAGGCCGTTGTAGAGGTCGTCGTGGACCTGCTCGGTCAGTTCCTGGTCGTTCAGGCTGTTGAGGTCGAATGCTTCCGATTGCTCGTCACTCATCGCTCGTTTACTCCGGGCTCTGATCGGTCGCGCGCAGGTACCGGGACGAACCCCGGGATGTTGCGCGATGTTACGGTCACGCCACGGCCACAAGTGGTGCCGCGGCGACATGCACTTGTCACCTTGCGACATTTGCCCGGTACTGTAAAGGGGGCCGGATCGCTGCGGATGCCGGTCGGCGCGCCGCAAGGCCGCGCGCCTGCGAGAGGCATGGCGCAAATCGTTTTTTTCGCTGGGTCCATGCTTTCTACCGGAGCCCGGGCACGTCGCGTGCGGAGAAGATTCCGTCGCGAAGTTGCTTGCGCCCACGCGTCGCATTCTGACAATCTCCGCGCCCAGCACAATCGACCGGACCCCGCTGGGGCCCGCTGGAGCGCGAGGCATGAGTTTCAACATCGAGCACCCGTACGTCCTGACCGCCACCTGCGCCAGCCGCATGGGCACCACGGCCCGCGTCACGGCGTTCCTCGCCAGCCGGCGTTTCTACATCGTCGAGATGCAGCAGTTCGACGACACGATCTCCCAGCGCTTCTTCGTCCGCGTCACGTTCTGCGGCGTGGTGGGCGAGCCGGTCGATCTCGCGAAGCTGCGCGCCGAGTTCCAGGCCGTCGCGGACGCCGAGGACATGGAGTGGCAGATCCACGATTCCAGCCAGCGCGCCCGCGTGCTGATCATGGTGTCGAACTACGACCACTGCCTCGAGGACCTGCTTTACCGCCACCGCATCGGCGAGCTGAAGATGGACATCACGGCCATCGTTTCGAACCACGTCACGCTGCAGCCGACGGCGGCGCAGCATCGCATCCCGTTCTTCCACCTGCCGGTCACGCCGCAGACGAAGCCCCAGCAGGAGCAGAAGCTGCTCGAACTGATCGACTCCACGAAGACGGATCTCGTGGTGCTGGCGCGCTACATGCAGATCCTCTCGGACGACCTGTGCGGCAAGCTGCGCGGCCGCGCGATCAACATCCACCATTCGTTCCTGCCGGGCTTCAAGGGCGCCAAGCCGTACCACCAGGCGTACGACCGCGGCGTGAAGGTCATCGGCGCCACGGCGCACTACGTGACGGCGGATCTCGACGAAGGCCCGATCATCGAGCAGATCGTCGAGCACGTGGATCATGCGTATACGCCGGACATGCTGGTGGCCGCGGGCCGGGATTCGGAGCGCCGAGCGTTGTCGCGGGCGGTGCGGCTGGACACGGAACATCGCGTGTTCCTCAACGGCAGCCGGACGGTGATCTTCCGGTAAGAGCGTCTTCACCTCTCCCGCTTGCGGGAGAGCTTCCTCACCTCTCCCGCTTGCGGGAGAGGTCGGGCGTAGCGCGGGTGAGGGTATCTTTACCTCTCCCGCTTGCGGGAGAGGTCGCGCGTGGCGCGGGTGAGGGCTCCGGACCCTCACCCTTCGCATCGCCGCTCTCGCGTCGATGCTCGTGCCCTCTCCCGTAAACGGGAGAGGGAATCTTTCACCTCTCCCGCTTGCGGGAGAGGTCGCGCGTAGCGCGGGTGAGGGCTCCGGACCCTCACCCCTCGCATCGCCGCTCTCGCGTCGATGCTCGTGCCCTCTCCCGTAAACGGGAGAGGGAGCCGAACCTCAGCGATTGGTCGGGACGACTTCGATGCCCGGTTCCTTCGGGTTGTTGTCGACCATTGTCGCGGGGAATCCGGTGCCCAGCACCTTCACGCCGCAGGGCTCCTCGTAGCGCCGGATGATGTTCGGCGAGTTCTCGCGCGGGCCGTACTTGGCCGCGGCGTCCTTGAAGATCTTCACTATCAGCGGCGACAGTTCGAGCGGCACCTTGTATTCGGTGGCCAGCTCATCGAACAGTCCCACGTCCTTGATCACGAGGTCCATCGTGAAGCCGATGTCGCGGCTGCCGTTCAGGATCACCTGCGACTCCGTCTCGTGCACGAACGAATTGCCCGACGAGATGCGGATCGCCTCGTAGGTCGTGTTCATGTCGAACCCCATGACCTTGCAGGTCGTGAGCGCCTCGGCCAGCGCCACCAGGTGCACCGTGCACAGGTAGTTGGTCATGACCTTCAGCATCGAGGCGGAGCCGATCGGCCCCGTGTGCAGGATCTGGTGCCCGAGGATCGTCAGTACGGGAAATGCCTTTTCGAACGCCTCGCGCGTGCCGCCCGCGAAAATGGAAATGTTGCCCGTCGCCGCGCGGTGGCAGCCACCGGACACCGGGCAGTCCATGGCCGTGCCGCCCCTGGCCTCGACCTTCGGCGCGAGGCGCTTGATCTCGTCTGAGTCGGTCGTGCTCATCTCGAGCCAGAGCTTGCCCGGGCCGATGCCGTCGAGCAGCCCATCCTTGCCTTCGACGACCTCGGCCGAGATGGCGGGCGAGGGCAGGCACGTGATGACGATGTCGCAGGCCTCCATCATCGCCTTCGGGGACGTGCCACGCTTGGCACCCTTGGCGACGAACGAGGCCACCGCATCCTCGTTGATGTCTCGTACGGTCAGGTCGACGCCGTGGCGCAGGAGGTTGCCGGCCAGCGAGGCGCCGACGTTGCCGAGACCGATGAAGCCGATGCGTGCCGTCGTCACGAGCCCTTCTCCCTGAAAATAGCCGGGTTCGCGCTGTGCGGCCCGGATCGATCGTGCCGCGAGGCTAAAGGCTCTCTGGCGGCCCGAACAAGCAAAAAAAATCACGGGACCCGAAAGGAATATTGGTAAATCGAGGCCCGGGCAAGGCGCCGGCGACCGCAGGAACTGCTGGTATCCGCTGCAGATTTTCAGTACAAGAGATCTCATCGCGTGCGCCCGGCGGGCAAGTCCCTCCATCCCGGTGACAGGCGAATAGAAACAACGACCTGGGGGAGAGCGAATGACTGCCAAAGCGCAGGTTGAGGCGGCGGACGGGGGTGTCGGCACCACGATGCAGCGCTGGTACGTGCTGATCATGATGGTGCTCGTCTACACGCTCAGCATCGCCGACCGCTACGTGATCTCGACCGTACTCGAACCGATCCGGCTCGAGTTGCAGCTCACCGACTCGGGCATTGCCTTCCTCACCGGCGTGTCGCTGGCCTTGTTCTACGTGGTGCTGGGATTTCCGATTTCCTGGCTCATCGACCGTGGCAACCGGCGCAACATCATCGCGTTCTGCCTCGTCGCGTGGTCGGTGATGACCGCGTTCTGCGGCCTCTCGAAGAACTACATCCAGCTGCTGCTCTCCCGCATCGGCGTGGGCATCGGCGAGGCAGGCGGTACGCCCGGCGCCAACTCCATCATCTCGGACTATTTCCCGCAGTCGAAACGCCCGATGGCGCTCACCGTCTTCTCGCTCGGCGCGCCGATCGGCGCGTGGATCGGCGCGGACATCGCCGGCATCGTCAACGACCATTACAACTGGCGCACGGTGTTCCTGGTGCTGGGCATTCCCGGCGTGATCGTGGGCCTGTTGATCTTCTTCACGGTGCGGGAGCCGCGGCGGGGCCAGCTCGACAAGAAAGGCGGCGACCACGAAGGCGCGTCCTTCCCCGAGAGCATGCGTTTTCTCTGGACGCAGCGTTCCGCCGTGCACGTGATGGTGGCCAGCGCGCTCACCGCGCTTTGGGGCTGGGGCCTGATGTGGTGGACGCCGACCTACCTGATCCGCAATTTCGGGCTGACGCCGGGCGAGGCAGGTTCGATCCTCGGGCCGGTCCACCTGATCGGCGGCGGCCTCGCGACGCTCGCCACTAGCTGGTGGCTGGCCCAGCCGTCGATGAAGGATCCGCGCAAGATCGTGCGCATGATGGGCTGGGGCGTCGGTATCGCGACGGTCGTGTCGGGCATCATCTACTGGACGCACTCGCTGGTGCTGGCGCAGTGGCTGTTCTGGATCTTCATCCCGGCGATCTACTTCTACATTGGGCCGTGCTTCGGCCTGCTCAACAACCTCTGCGAGCCGCGCATGCGCGCGCAGTTCTGCGCCGCGACGCTATTCGTCGCGAACGTGGGCAACCTTATCGTCGCGCCGCAGCTGGTGGGCTTCCTGAGCGACGCGTTCGCGCCGAATCACGTCGCGAACGGTGAGTCGCTGCGCCTCGCGATGCTCTGCCTGGTGCCCGTTGGCGCGTGGGCGACGTGGCACTACTTCCGCAGCGCGAAGCGCATCGTCCAGGACGAGGAGCGGGCGACGGGGATCCGTCCCGCGTAGCGAGTCGCGTACTCCGGTTCAGGTCGTAGCGAGCGGTCCGAGCGCCTCGCGCAGCGGGCCGAGCCACGGCTCGAAGTTCTTCCACTGGTCGACGCCTTCGCGGTTGATCGGGCGCCGAACCTGCTCGGAGCTGGCGGTGTGCACGCCGCGCTCGTTCTTGTGGAACTCGACGCAGGATTGTTCGAAGGGCAGGCCGCAGTAATCCAAGATACGGCGTACGCTGCCTTCCAGATCGTCGATGACGTCCTCGTGCTGCACGCGCAGGACCCGTCCCGGCAGAACCGAGTCCCAGTGGTTCATCAGGCTGACATACAGCGCGTAATAGCGGCCGATGTCTTCGAGCTGGTACGTGAACTGCTGCCCAGACGCGAACAGCTGCTTGAAGTTGCTGAAGCAGCACGCCATCGGCTCGCGCCGCGCGTCTATGATCTTTGCATTCGGCAGCATCAAGTGGATCAGGCTGATGTGCCGGAAATTGTTCGGCAACTTGTCGATGAAGAAGGGCTTGTTGGTTACACGATAGATGCCTGTGTCGCGGATGTAGGCCTCGCCGAAGCCACGGTATTCCTCGGCCGACAGTAGCTCCAGCGCGCCTGGGTAGCGCGCGCCACTCGGATGCAGAGCGATCGAGCTGACGAGTCGCGGAACATTGGCAAGTTCCATCGTGCCTTCGACCTGCGAGTGCGACGCGAGGATCTGTTCCAGCAGGGTCGAGCCGGCGCGAGGCAGTCCCACGATGAATATCGGCGCGGGGTCGGCGAAGCCGTAACCTTCACGCTGCCGGAAGAACTCAGGGGTGCAGAGTTCGATCTGCTTCTGCGCCGTTCGCTCCAGCGATTCGAGCCGGTAGGTGGACTCCGCTTTCTTGAATGCGTTGCCACGCGCATAGAAGTGAAAGGAGTCCTCGTAACTGCCAATGTCTTCGTAGGCCTTGCCCAGCGCAAAACACAGGTGATACCGGTCCGCCAGGGGAACTCGCGGCGCGTCGACCTGGCCGCGCATAGCGGCAATCTGCTGCGTCGAGAACCGATATGTCTTCAGATTCGCCAGGCTCCAGTAGGCCTCTCCGAAACTTGGACGAAGTCGCACCGCCTCCTGGTAATGATGCTCGGCCTCGGCGCGGCTTCCATTCGTCTTCAATGCGTGTCCGAAGTACATGTGCAAATCCGGGTCATCTGGGTGCTCGCCAAGGAGTTCGCGGAACAGGTCGATGGCCTCGGTCGTCAAACCCTGGCTGACGAGGATGCTCGCCAGCGTGCGTCGATGCCTCGACTCGTCCGGCTGAGCTCGCATCAGTATCGCTATGTGTTCCCGCGCGCGGGCGTGCTGGCGGGTCAACAGCAGCGCATCCACCAGGTCCTGGCGCGCAGCGTGATACTCGGGGTCCATCGCCACGACCTCCTCGAGGACGGTCGCGGCATCCCTCGAGAATCCGCTCCGCTGCGCGATGAGCGCAAACACACGCAAGCCTTCGATGTCATGGGGTGCGCGCTTGACGTAAGGCCGGATCAGCGCCTCAGCCTCCAGCAGGTTGCCGTCATCGAGCATGCTGCGGGCGGTGACTACCTCGGTGGCGAGGGTGGCGAGCTTGGCGACGTGTTGAGCGGCATTTTCTGCCTCGGACCGGCGGCCCGTGAGCGCATAGAGCGATGCGAGCATTCGCCAGCTCGCCGGCAGGGCCGGATTCAATTCAACTGCCTTGGTGAACGCCTGGATTGCCTCCGGTGCCTGGCGCAGAAACACATGGCAATGTCCGCGCTCCTGGAACAGCCGAGGGTAGGTCGGATGCATGTCTTCCAGGGTGTTCAGCGTCGCGAGCGCCTCCGGCACTCGGCCTAGGTGCCGTAAAGCCACGGCGCGCATGTAAAGCAGGTCGCGATGTCCCGGGGAGCTTGCAAGCAGGCGGTCGGTCGCGTGCAATGCGTCGTCAAACTGGCGCTGTTCGATCTGTTGCCGCAGATCGAGCAACGCCTGATCCAGGTCGGGCGAAATCGGTGGGTTGCTCGGCGTGGTGGCGGGCTGCATGCCGCGATGATGACCGATCTGCCGCAAAAGCAAAACAGGCCGGTGGATCACTCCACCGGCCTGCTTCAAGACAAGGAGCGATCAGTTGCCGCCGAAACTGTAGGCGACCCGCAGGCCCATCGTACGCGGCCGAATCGGTACCTCGGCAATGATGAACTGCGAAGCCGTCGTGTACAGGCTTGCATCCTCGTCCGTCAGATTGACGACGTAGAACTCGGCGTTCCACGCGTCCTTGCTCACGCCAAACGAGGCATCCCAGGTGGTCCAGGAAGGCATCAAGTATCGATTGACCGTATTGGCCGAGGAGTATGACTCGTCCTGGTACTGCACGGCGGTTCCGACGTAGGGCTGGAAGTCGCCCCACGCCCACTCGTAGCGCGCACGAATGTTGAACTGCAGTTTGGGCGAGTTCGCCAGTTCGGTACCTTCCGCACCAAACACATCTACGAGCGGCACGCTTGCCGAGCAGGCGGAGTTGATGCACGAATCGGTGATCGGCTGACCTTCCTTCGGGTCGCCCGGGATGTTGTTGATCAACTGCGGCGAGTTCGTCAGTTCGCCCTTGTTGTAGGAGCCGGCCAGATTCACCGTCAGGCCGTCGATCGGTGCCAGGGCGAGATCGAACTCAATGCCATTGACTTCATAGTCAGGGCCGTTCGTGAAGAACTGCAGGTTGCCAAAGCCGAGCTGCGGCGCAAAAAATCCTGTCTGCGCGTCTTTCCAAGAGACCTGGTAGATCGCGCCGTTGAACTGCGCCCGCCCGTCCCAGAATGTCGTCTTCCAGCCCAGCTCGATGTTGGTCAGGTCGTCTCCCTCGTAGGCGTAGGGCCTTTGATACTGGGGCCGAAGCGTTTCGGGATCATAGGCGACCAGCGATGTGCCGCGGTTGAAGCCACCAGGGCGATAGCCTTCGGACCAGGTTGCGTACAACAGCACGTCGGTATTCACGCGCCAGGTCAGGTTGGCCCGGCTCTTGAACCCGTCGTCCTGGAGATCGTTGATGGGCTGCTCGTTGACGTTTTGTCCGTACGGGACCGCGCAGCGCGCCTCCACGCCGCCGCCATAGGCCTTGCAGTTAAAGCTACCGACGTTCGCGCCCCGCATCGAGTTTTCGATGTCGTAATACCGTGTGCCAAGCGTCAGGGTCAGATTCTCGAGGATGTCGAAATCAACGGACGCAAACGCGGCAAACTGCGAATATTCGCGGGTGAAGTCATTGATGAATCCCGTGGTCGGGGAGCGTCGATTGCGATTGTTGAAGGTTGCCGACGCGAACTTCGCCGTATTCACAGGATCGAGATAATAGAAGCAGTCGCTGGCCGACGGGGTGGTGCCCGCCGGGCACTCGGGGACGGACTTGTAAAGCCAATCGGTCGTCGCCTGAACTTCGCGATCTTCATAGAACACGCCACCAACGAAGCGCATGCGCCAGTCCGTCGGGCTGCTCAGGCGGATTTCATGGCTCATGTTGGTGTTGTCGTTCTTATCGTTCCACACGCTCGACGGCGTGTAGCACTTGTCGACAGAGGTCCCGGCATACCCATCGCACTGGTAGTAAGCACCGTACAAGCCGCGTGCATAGTTGGTGTAATCGGAGACGGTCTCGGCGTCGCGCGTCAGGTAGGCGCCGGCGTAGACCAGGTCGAGCGCGCCCACCTTGCCGTTGATGGTCAGCGCAGTGTTGACGAACTCGTCTTCGGTGTACGCGTTGTTAAAGACCGTCACCTCGAGCGGCTTGAGCCGTTGGGTGGACTGTGGGCAGTTCTGGGGGAGAACTCCGCCAACGACGACGCCGCAACCGGAGTCGGAGCCATTCGGGGTCTCGTAAAACACGCCCTCGCCGTCGATCTTCTGGTACGCGATGGCCAGCAGGGCATCCCAGTCGTCGGTGATCTGCCACTTCAGGCTCCCGCGTGCGCCGGTGTACTCGACCTCGTTGATGTCGTCCTTGACGATCGCGCCATTGTTGATCACGACTGAGTCTGTCGGAACCACGCCGCCCGTCAGTACTGCGAAGGAAAGGTCTGTGGGTTGCCTCGTGAACGTGCTGTAGACGTTGTCGATGTAGCCGCCACGCTTGTCGTAATACGCGACGAGTCGTGCCGACAGCTTGTCGTCGATGATCGGCAGGTTGACGACGCCTTCGACGTTATAGCTTTCAGACCCATGGGCCGTCGACGCGACGCCGGCCTTCACGTTGGACTGGAACTCGTTCATCACGGGCTTGTTCGTGATGTAACGCAGCACGCCCGCCTGGGCGCCGGCGCCGAAAAGTGTGCCCTGAGGGCCCGTCAGGACTTCGATGCGCTCGAAGTCGGCCGCGTAGACGTCGAGGTTGCGGCCTGGAACCTGCGTAGACTGTTCGTCAAGGTAGACGGCTACGTTCGGCCACGGACCGTTGGTGCCGGAACCTTGAGTGCCCAGCGTGCCGGTGTTGAGACCGCGCATGTAGATGTTGCTCTGGCCCGGTCCGATGCTCGCCGTCGTGACGCTGGGCAGGAACCTGACGAACTCCTCGATCGTCGATACGTTGAGTTGGCTGAGCGTGTCGCCGGTCAGGGCCTGGATCGAGATCGGCACGTCCTGCAGGTTCTCGGAACGGCGCTGGGCCGTGACGACGACTTCCTCGAGACCTCCGCCGGATGCCGCCTGCTGTGCATATGCGGATTGCGCCGCGCTGGCCGCAAGAATGGCGCCAACGGTGGATGCGAGTCTGTAGTTCATGCGTGGAGGCCCCCTGACATTCGCTGTGTTTCTGATGCAACTCCGGCTACCGGCTGGATGTTGCCGCTTTCTCGAGACCGTGCGGCTCGCCGCCCGGCCAATCGCACTGCGGCCCGAAGATATCAAGCTAAATACGTAGAAGTCCACACTTGCCGCATCTGAAAAAAGCATTAACCGGATCGAAAAAAAGGCATTGCCCGGCGTGTGGCGATTGCGCCACGCTTGCGCAACAAGTCTGGGGGAAGCACCCGATCTGCCCGGTGAGGGGCGTGGGGCACCTCGGACGGCGTTTCGCGGGGCGAGGAATCCAATGATGGACAAGGTGCGCATCGACCGTCGCTGGCTGCCGCTCAACGCGCTGCGGGCCTTCGAGGGCGTGGCCCGCTATGGCAGCTTCACCAGCGCCGCCAGCGCGCTCAACATCGCCCAGAGCGCGCTCTCGCGCCATGTCATCGCCCTCGAGAACCTGATCGGAGTGAAGTTGTTCGAGCGGCGCCCGCATTCGCTGGTGCTCACGGCGGCGGGCCAGCACCTGCTGCCGGTCGTGTCGCGCTCCTTCGACCGCCTCGAGCACGCCATCGACGAGATTCGCGACGCCAAGGCGCCGCGCCTGCGCACGCTGCGGGTGCAGATGCCGCCCAGTTTTGCAGCGCACCTGATGGTGCCGATCCTGCAGGACTTCCGTTGCGCCAATCCCGAGGTCGAGATCGACGTCGTCAGCCCCTACGGCATCGGCCCGCCCGCGAGCGACGTCGACGTGGCGGTGCTGTATTCGCGTCCGTCCGTGACCGACCGCGTGAGCGACCTCTTGTGGCCTGCGAAGCTGGGCATCCTCTGTCACCCGGACCTCGCGGCACGCCACGCCGGCAAGAACCTCGAGACCTTCATCCGTGACAACGAACTCGTGCACATGCGCGTGGAAGGACTCCCGCGTCGCCATTTCTGGTCGCAGTTCGTGCGTCATCACGGGCTGCCGGGCCTCGAAGTCGAGCGCGGCCTCGTCTTCGATACCGAAATACTCACCGTCCAGTACATCCTGAGCGGCTCGGGGCTGGCACTGGTGGACCTGGCGCTGTTCCGCGATCACCTCGATGCGGGCCGGCTGGTCTGTCCCTTCGAGGAGACCCTCGACGAGGGCTTTGGGTACTACCTCGTCACCGATCCCGAGGCGCTGAGCGACACGGCCACCGCCCTGTTCCGCTCGTGGCTCATCGAGCAAGTCGGTCCGCGCGCCGTCCGCGGGTTGGTCGCGGGACGCAGCACGGCGGCCAGTACCCCGGGAGTGGCAGAAGAATGAGCGAGCCCGAAACGAACAGCGCCCGGCGTGCGGGTCGGCGCCGCCCGGCTCCGGTGACGCGCGCCGACAGTCGAGCGCTCGCGCGCCTATCGCCGCCTGGTCAATCCGTTCGAGCCGCCCGCGGATCTACTCGGACGACCAGGTGGCGGCGATCCACGAGGCCGCGCTCGGCGTGCTCGAAACCCAGGGCATGAAGGTGCTGTCGGCCCTGGCCCGCAAGCGGTACGCGCGAGGGCGGCGCCACCGTCGACGAGGCCACCCAGGTGGTGCGCCTCGATCGCGCGCTGGTCGCCAAGGCGCTCGCGACGACCCCGAGCCAGTTCACCTTCCAGGCGCTGAACCCGGAACTGCACGTGCCGGTCGGCGGCCGGCACGTCTGCCTCGCGCCGACGTCGGGTCCGCCGAACATCATGGACATCCACCACGGGCGTCGCGCGGGCACGTTCGAGGACTTCTGCAACCTCATCAAGCTGTGCCAGAGCTTCGACGTGATCCATTCGCTCGGCGGAGCCGTGGAGCCGCAGGACGTGCCCGTGCACCTGCGCCACTACGAGACCACGCGCTCGATGCTGCTGCTCTCGGACAAGGTGCCGTTCATCTTTTCGCGCGGCTCGAAGCAGATCGCGGACTCGTTCGAGCTGATTCGCCTCGCGCACGGCGTCAGCGCCGACGACTTCAGGAAGAAGCCGTACGTCTGGACGGTCATCAACACGAATTCGCCGCTGCAGCTCGACATCCCGATGGCCGAGGGCATCATCGACTTCGCCGAAGCGGGGCAGGTGCTGATCATCACGCCGTTCACGCTCGCGGGCGCGATGGCTCCGGTGACGATCACCGGTGCGCTGTTGCTTGCGCATGCGGAGGCGTTGGCCGGCATCACGCTGGCGCAGATGGTCCGCCCGGGCACGCCGATCATCTACGGCAGCTTCACGTCCAATGTGGACATGAAATCCGGATCGCCTGCATTCGGCACGCCCGAGTATTCCAAGGCGTCCTTCGGCGCCGGGCAGCTCGCTCGTCACATCAAGCTGCCCTGGCGCTCGTCGAACGCCACCGCGTCGAACGCGCCGGATGCGCAGGCCGCGTACGAGGCGCAGATGAGCCTGTGGGGCGCGCTGATGGGCGGCGCCAATTTCATGCTGCACGCGGCCGGCTGGCTCGAGGGTGGCCTCTCGACGTCCTATGAGAAATTCATCATGGACATCGAGATGCTGCAGATGTTCGCCGAACTGTTCCAGCCCGTCGGGGCGGAAGTCGCGGACCTCGCGCTCGACGCGATTGCGGAAGTCGGCTACGGCGGGCACTTCTTCGCCTGCGCGCACACGATGGAGCGGTACAGGACGGCGTTCTATTCGCCGCTCATCTCCGACTGGCGCAACTACGGCACCTGGTCGAACGACGGCGCGAAGACGGCCACCGAACGCGCCAACACCGTGTACCAGGAAACACTGGCGCGCTACGTGGCGCCCGAGCGCGACCCAGCCGTGGTCGAGGCGATGAGCGCCTTCATTGCGCGCCGCACGGAAGAGGGCGGAGCGCCGCCGGTGACCTGATCCGGCATGCCGGCATCGAAACACTCGATCACAGCAAAGGCAATTCAGCGGGAGCGGATATGCGGAACCATGTGCAGGTGGCGGTGATCGGTGGCGGCGTCGTCGGCGCGAGCGTGCTGTATCACCTCACCAAGGCCGGCTGGAAAGACGTGCTGCTCATCGAGCGAGCGGAGCTCACTTCGGGCTCGACCTGGCATGCCGCGGGCGGCATGCACACGGTCAACGGCGACCCCAACGTCGCCAAGCTGCAGCAGTACACGATCAACCTGTACAAGGAGATCGAGCAGATCTCCGGCGTCTCCTGCGGCGTGCACATCACCGGCGGCCTCATGCTGGCCGGCACGCCCGAGCGCGTGGACTGGCTGCGCATGGCGCAGGCGCGCGGCCGCTATCTCGGCATGGACCTGCAGCTGATCACGCCGGCCGAAGCCAAGAAAATATATCCGCTGCTCGAGGAAAAGCATTTCCTCGGGGCGATCTACGATCCGATCGAAGGCCACGTCGATCCCTACGGCGTGACGCATGCCTATGCCAAGTCGGCGCAGATCGGCGGCGCCGAGGTCGTGCGCCAGAACCGCGTGCGTCGACACGAAGCAGCGCGCCGACGGCACCTGGGACGTCGTCACCGAAAAGGGCACGGTGCATGCGGAGCACGTCGTCAACGCGGGCGGCCTGTGGGCGCGCGAGGTCGGGCGCTTCGTCGGGCTCGAGCTGCCGATCCTCGCGATGGAGCACCAGTACTTCATCACCGAAGACCTGCCGGAACTGAAAGGCCAGAAGGAACTGCTGCACGTCATCGACTTCGAAGCCGAGATCTACATGCGCCAGGAGCGCGGCGGCATGCTGCTCGGCACGTATGAGCGCGCGGGCGTGCCGTGGTCGCCGAAGACGACGCCCTGGGACTTCGGCCAGGACCTGCTGCCGAACGACCTCGAGCGCATCGCGCCGAGTGTCAGCGTGGCATTCGAGCATTTCCCGCGCCTCGAGAGCGCCGGCATCAAGAAGGTCGTCAACGGCCCGTTCACGTTCGCGCCCGACGGCAATCCGCTCATCGGCCCGGTCAAGGGCCTGAAGAACTACTGGGTGGCCTGTGGCGTCATGGCGGGCCTCAGCCAGGGCGGCGGTGTCGGCCTCTCGCTCGCGAACTGGATGGTCGACGGCGACCCGGGCGCGGACATCTGGGCGATGGACGTCGCGCGCTACGGCGACTGGGCCAATCGGCCCTACACGAACGCGAAAGTGCGCGAGAACTACTCGCGGCGCTTCCGCATCCGTTTCCCGAACGAGGAACTCGAGGCCGCCCGCCCGCTGCGCACGACGCCGATCTACGAGAAGCTGCAGGCCGAGAATGCCGTGTTCGGCGACTACTGCACGCTCGAGCACCCGCTGTGGTTCGCGCCGAAGGGCTCGCCGGCCCGCGAGGATGCGACGTTCCGCCGCTCGAATGCGCATCCGCACGTCGCCGGCGAGTGCCGCGCCGTCCGCGAAGGCTGCGGACTGATCGAGATTTCCAACTACGGCAAGTTCGAGATCACCGGGCCGAAGGCAGCCGAGTGGCTTTCGAAGATCATGGCGTGCAAGGTTCCGGCGGTCGGCCGCATCGCGCTTTCGCCGATGTTGAACGAGCGGGGCCGCCTGATCGGCGACTTCACGATGTGCCGCGTCCGCGAAGACCGCTTCTTCGTCGTCGGCACCTATGCGGCTGAAGTCTTCTACCTGCGCTGGTTCGAGAAGCACCTGCCGCCGTCCGGCGTCACACGTGCGGCCGTGCGCGATGGAATACCTGGGCCTGTCCGTCGCCGGCCCGAAGTCGCGGGATGTCCTGCAGAAGCTCGTGGACCACGACCTCTCGACCGCCGCGTTCCCGTTCATGTCGTTCGCGCAGATGGACGTGGGCATGATCCCGGCGCTCGTCGGCCGCGTGTCGTTCACCGGCGAGATGGGTTACGAGATCTGGGTGACGTCGGAGTACCTGCGCTCGCTGTACGACCTGCTGCACGAAGCGGGCAAGGGTCACGGGCTGCGGAATTTCGGCGGGCGTGCGCTCAACTCGCTGCGCCTCGAGAAGAGCTTCGGCAACTGGGCGCGCGAGTTCCGTCCCATCTACGGGCCGTACGAGGCCGGGCCTCGGCCGCTTCGTGCACCTCGACAAGGGCGAGTTCATCGGTCGCGCGGCTGTGGCCGCGGAGAAGGCGAGCGGCGGTGTGCGCAAGCTCATCACGCTGGCCGTCGATGCCAATGACGCGGACGCCATCGGCGACGAGCCGATCTGGCACGGCGACAAGGTGGTTGGCTGGGTGACGTCGGGCGGCTACGGCCACTGCGTCGGCAAGTCGATCGCACTCGGGTATGTCGACAACGCGGTGGCGAACGAGACCGAGCGGCTTCGCCGTCGAGCTGATGGGCGAGAAGCGGGCGGCCGTCCGATCTGCGGAAGCGCTTTACGATCCGAAGGGACTGCGCATGCGCGCGTGATTCGATGCGGCGGAAAAGAAAGGCCGAGCGTCGAATGAGCGCGCTCGGCCTTGCTGGCACCGGTTTCCCGAGCCTCGCTGCCGGGCGGACATAGTCAATCGCCCGTCAGGGGAGGCAATCCGCCGCGTACGCACGCCGCGGATTCGAGGGGCGGACTGCAAGGGAGGATGTCTGCGGCCCTGGCCCACTCGGCCCCGTGTCGCCGACCGCCAGCAGGCATCGACACGCGGGACTCGCTTTCTTTGTACGCCGCGTCGTGGCGCTGCGGCAGTTCCAGAAATACCTACGATCGATCGGAGAAGCGTATGACAATCGTAACCGTCTCGCCCAAGTACCAGATCGTGATCCCGAAGGATGTCAGGCAGGCCTTCGGCATCAAGGCCGGCCAGAAATTCGATGCGATGCCCTGCTGCGGACACATCGCTCTCGTCCCGGTCCGCTCCATCAGGGCCGCACGCGAGTTCCTCAAAGGCATCGGCACCGAGGTGGCCCGCGACGACGACCGCGCATGACGTCGTCGACTCGTCCGGCTGGCCCGAGTACGTCGCCGATGGCGCGAACTCGGCAGCATTCGCAAAGGCGACTAATAATCATATTAAACAGAGAGTTATTGAAACTTCATCGAGTGCTTTCTGCGCATATTGCATGTCACGAAAGCCCGATCCAATTTGATAAACGTAACGCGCCGGGGGCCAACGCATGAGCGACAACGAGCCGTGCATCGGAACGGGTGCAGAAGTACCGTGCGGCGCTGCGGGCGGCCGGACTGCGGCCCGTGCAGATCTGGGTGCCGGACACGCGGCGGCGCGGATTCGCGGTCGAGTGCCGGCGTCAGTCGTCGAGCCTGACGGGCGATGCCGCCGAAGGCGAAACAATCGACTGGCTCGACCGGGTCGCCGACCGGGATGGCTGGGCCCCATGAAGCGCGGCGACCTCGCCACGGCTGCGCTCCAGTCTCCGTCAACCGCGCGCTCGCAGTCTTCCTCGGATTCGCCTGACGGTCCGACCGTCCTCACGCGCGTCGTGGCTGGCGCTCGGCCGTCGGCGGTCGTCCGAAGTGGCCGCGGTAGCACTTCGAAAAATGCGGCGGCGACTGGAATCCGCAGGCCGTGCTGATCGCCATGATCGGCATCGATGTCTGCAAGAGCAGCTCGCGGGCGCGCTTCAGGCGCAGCTCGAGGTAGTAGCGCTTCGGCACGCAGTGCACGTGCCGCTTGAAGAGCCGCTCGATCTGCCGGCGCGACAGTCCGGACCGGTGCGCGATTTCCTCGAGGGGCAGCGGGTTCTCGATGTGGGCCTCCATGAGGGAAGCCACCGCGAGCACGCTGCGATGCACCGGCCCCACCTGCGCGCGCAGCGGGACGTACTGCCGGTCGCTGCTGTCGCGGATGCGGTCGACGATGAACTGCTCCGACACGAGGCGCGAAACCGCCGGACCCATCTTTTCCTCGATCAGGTTCAGCATCAGCTCGAGCGGCGCGACGCCGCCGGAGCACGTGTAGCGATTGCGATCGATCGAGAACAGGTGGTCCGAGATCAGCACGCGCGGGAACTGTTCGCGCAGCGCCGATAGATTTTCCCAGTGGATCGTGGCGCGATAGCCGTCGAGCAATCCGGCCTGCGCCAGCGCGTAACCGCCGGTGCAGAGTGCGCCGAGCGGCATCTGCTTGGCGGCCAGGCGACGCAGGGTCGAGAGGAGGGCAGGCGAGACGGCCTCGCGCACGTTGACGCCGCCGCACACGAACACGAGGTCGACGGGTTCGCCATCGCCGAGGCGCTGTGTCGGCGTCAATGTCAGGCCGTTGCTGGCGGGAACCGGGTGCGCCGTCGAGGCTCACGATCACCCATTCGTAGGCGGCCTGCCCCGAGACGCGATTGGCCATGCGCAACGGCTCGACGGCGTTCGTCACCGCGATCATCGAGTAATCGGGCAGCGTCAGGAACGCGTACCGGGTCTTGCGGTGGCCGTCGGCGGGCTTCAATCGAGTGCCTCCGGGCAGGCATGGTCGGCATCGGGCGGGCGTCCAAAAGTATAAGCGCCGCTGACGCATTCGCGTAAGCTTTTGTCGCAATCAGAGTGGTCGGGTCGCGCCTCGTTGCTAAACTCGCGCGATGCTTCAAACCATCCTGACGGGACAGGGCCGGGCGCTTACCGGCCGCGCGGGGAGAACCGACGAATGAAATCGCATGCTCGCGTCGTGGTCATCGGCGGTGGCGTCGTTGGCGTCAGTACGCTCTATCACCTGACGAAGAAGGGCTGGTCCGACGTGGTGCTGCTCGAGCGCACCGAGCTGACGGCCGGCTCGACGTGGCACGCTGCCGGCCTGCTGCCGCTCTTCAACATGAGCTACACCGTCGGGCAGTTGCACAAGTACTCGGTCGATCTCTACAAGCGGCTGCCCGCGGAGACCGGCCAGGACGTCAGCTTCCACGTCACGGGCAACCTGCGTCTCGCGACCTGCCGCGAGCGAATGGACGAATACCTCAAGTACTGCGGCACGGCGAACACCATCGGCGTGCCGTTCCGCGTCATCAGCCCCGCCGAAGTGAAGGAGCTGTGGCCGCTGGTGGAACTCGGCGGCGAGCGCCGACACGCCGAAGATCGTCGGCGCGCTTTATCACCCGGATGACGGGCACATCGCGCCGGCGGACCTGACGATGGCCTTGCGCCGTGCGGCGCGCGGCGCGGGCGCCGAGATCCACGAGCAGACGGAGGTCACCGCCGTCGAGCGCACCGCGAGCGGCGAGTGGAAGCTGACGACGACGAAGGGCGTCATCACCGCCGAGCACGTCGTGTGCGCCACCGGCAACTACGCGCGCCAGACGGGCCGCATGTTCGGCCTCAACGTGCCGGCCATTCCGGTCGAGCACCAGTACATCGTGTACGACGAGTCGCCCGAGCTGAAGGCGTACCGCGCCGCGGGCGGCCGCGAGCTTGCCGTGCTGCGCGAGTCCGACAAGTCGTACTACCTGCGCGAAGAGCGCATGGGCTGGATCCTGGGGCCCTACGAGGCCGGCGCCCCGGCGCGCTTCGCGGACGGCGTGCCCGATTGGTTCGGCAAGAACCTGTTTCCGGGCGACCTCGATCGCCTGCTCCCGCACGTCGAAGCGGCACAGCGTCGCGTGCCCGCGCTCGAGCACTGCGGCATCAAGGACATCGTCAACGGTCCGATTTCCTACACGCCGGACGGCACGCCGCTGATCGGTCCGGCCTGGGGCAAGCACGGCCTTTGGCTCAACGAAGGTCACAGCTTCGGCATCACGGCCGCGGGCGGCGCGGGCTGGCAGCTCGCGGAATGGATCGTCGAAGGCGAGCCGGGCATCGACATGCTTGCGGTCGACCCGCGGCGCTTCGGCCCTTACACGAGCAAGCGCTACACCGTGACGAAGAACGAGGAGACGTATCGCAACGTTTTCACGATCCACTTCCCCGACGAAGAGCGTCACGACGCGCGTCCGGCCAAGACGAGCCCCGTCTACGACAAGTTGAAGCGCATGGGTGCGGTGTTCGGCCAGCGCTACGGTTGGGAGCGGGCGAACTGGTTCGCGCCGAAACGCGTGAAAGCCGAGGACGCCTGGAGCTTCCGCCGCACGAATTACTTCAAGCACGTCGGCAACGAGTGCCGGCGCCTGCGCAAGAAGGTCGGCGTCATCGACCTCACGCCGTTCACCAAGTTCGAGGTGACGGGCCCGGGCTCCGAAGCCTGGCTCGACAGCCTGGTCGCCAACAAGGTGCCGACCAAGGTCGGGCGCATCGCGCTGTGCCATGCGCTCACGAAGCGTGGCGGCATCCGCTCCGAGTTCACGATCACCAAGCTGGCCGACGGGCATTTCTACGTCGTCAGCGCCGGCGCGGCCGAGCGGTACGACAGCGACTTCCTGCATAAGCGCCTGCCGGCCGACGGTTCCGTCGCGCTGCGCAACATCACCGGCGCGCGCGGTTGCTTCGTGGTCGCCGGTCCGCGCGCGCGCGACGTGATGGCCAAGCTCACCGACGTGCCGCTCGACAACGCCTCCTTCCCGTGGCTGACCGGGCAGGTGATCGAAGCGGGACTCGCCACCGACGTGTACGCGCTGCGCGTGAACTTCGTCGGCGCGCTGGGCTGGGAGCTGCATTTCCCGATCGAGTACGCGCACCACCTGTTCGACGCGATCTTCGCGGCCGGCGCCGAGTACGGCATCGGCATGGCGGGCATGCGCGCGATGGAGTCGCTCCGCATGGAGAAGTCGTACCGCATGTGGGGCAGCGACCTCACGCGCGACTACACGCCGTTCGAGGCGGGCCTGAAGCGCTTCGTGCGCATGGACAAGGGTCCGTTCACGGGCCGCGAGGCGCTGGAGAAGCAGCTGGCGGCGGGCGTGCCGCACGACTTCGTTACGCTCGAAGTCCACGGCGTGACGGACGCGGATCCGCTCGGCAACGAGCCGATCTTCGACAAGTCCGGCAAGCTGGTCGGGCGCGCCACGTCCGGCTACTACGGCCACTGCCTGAAGAAGAGCCTCATCATCGGCTACGTGGACCCGGCGAACTCGGCCGTCGGCACCGAGCTAGAGGTCGAGGTGCTCGGCGAACGCAGGAAGGCCACGGTCCTCGTTGATTCGCCCTACGACAGTGCCGAACGCCGACCTGAGGGCCTGATGTCGAAGTTCTCGGCCTTCCGGCTGCTCAAGGAAGCCTTTGGCGGCCAGCAGGGCTGGACACCGCAATGGCGTCGCGCTGCGCCGCAGGCGGAGTACGACGCGATCATCGTGGGCGGCGGCGGCCACGGGCTCGCCGCGGCGTATTACCTCGCGGATGAGCACGGCATCACGCGCGTGGCGGTGCTCGAGAAAGGCTGGATCGGCGGCGGCAACACGGGCCGCAACACCACGATCATCCGCTCCAACTACCTGTTCAGCGAGAGCGCGGCACTCTACGACCACGCCGTGAAGCTCTGGGAGGACCTCTCGCAGGTCCTCAACTACAACGTCATGTTCTCGCCGCGCGGCGTCATGATGCTGGCCCACAAGGTGCACGACGTGCAGGTGCTGAAGCGCCACATCCATGCGAACCGCTGCAACGGCGTCGACAACGAGTGGCTGTCGCCGGAGGAGGCGAAGGCCTTCTGCCCGCCGCTCAACATCGAGTCGAACATCCGCTACCCGGTGATGGGCGCCGCGCTGCAGCGGCGCGGCGGCACGGCGCGTCACGACGCGGTGGCCTGGGGCTACGCACGCGCGCGCCGATGCGCTCGGCGTGGACATCATCGAGAACTGCGAAGTGACGGCCATGCGCCGTGATGCCAGGGGCGCCATCGAGGCGCTCGAGACGACGCGCGGCGTGATCCGCTGCAAGCGCGTGGGCGTGTCGGCCGCCGGCAATACGTCGGTGGTGCTGGGTCTCGCCGGCGTGAAGCTGCCGCTCGAAAGCTTCCCGCTGCAGGCGCTGGTCTCCGAGCCGGTCAAGCCCGCTGTGCCCTGCGTCGTCATGTCGAACTCGGTGCATGCGTACATCAGCCAGTCCGACAAGGGCGAGCTGGTCATCGGCGCCGGCACCGACGCCTACACGAGCTATACGCAGCGCGGCGCGCTGCACGTCAATTCGCACACGCTGTCGGCCATCTGCGAACTGTTCCCGATGTTCCGCCGCATGCGCATGCTGCGGAACTGGGGCGGCATCGTGGACGTGACGCCGGATCGCTCGCCGATCATCGCCAAGACCCCCGTGCCCGGGCTGTACGTCAACTGCGGCTGGGGCACCGGCGGCTTCAAGGCGACGCCGGGCGCCGGTCACCTGCTGGCCTGGACCATGGCGCGCGACGAGCCGCACAGGATCAACGCGCCGTTCACGATCGAGCGGTTCCGCGACGGCCTGCTGATCGACGAGGCCGCCGCCGCGGCGGTCGCGCACTGAGGCCCGGTCATGCTGGTCATCCATTGCCCGTACTGCGGACCGCGCCCCGAACTGGAATTCAGCTACGGCGGGCAGGCGCACATCGCGCGTCCTGCGGATCCGTCGCAGGTGAACTCCGACGACTGGGGTGAATTCCTGTACCTGCGCAAGAACACGCGCGGCGTGCACGCTGAACGCTGGCGTCACGTCCGCGGCTGCGCGCGGTTCTTCAACGCACTGCGCGACACGACCACGGACCAGTTCATCGCGACGTATCGCGTCGGCGAGACGATGCCGAACCTGCCGACCGGAGGCGCGAAATGAGTGGCCGCCGGGTTGGCGCCGGCGGTCGGGTCGATCGCTCGAAGCCCGTGAGCTTCACGTTCGACGGACGCAGTTACACCGGCCTGGCCGGCGATACGCTGGCTTCCGCATTGATTGCAAATGGCATTCAGCTGTTTGGGCGCTCGTTCAAGTACCACCGCCCACGCGGCGTGATCGCCGCCGGGTCCGAAGAGCCCAATGCACTCGTCGCGCTGATCCGCGATGCGGGGCGGCGCACGCCGAACGTGCGTGCCACTCAGGTCGAGATCTACGACGGCCTCGTCGCGGAAAGCCAGAACCGCTGGCCGAGCCTGTCGTTCGACGTCAATGCGGTGAACGACTTCGTCGCCCCGCTGATCCCGGCCGCTTTCTACTACAAGACGTTCATGTGGCCGCCGAAGGCCTGGCACCGCTGGTACGAACCGGTGATCCGCAAGGCGGCGGGCCTGGGCCGTGCGCCCGAAGCGCCCGATCCGGATCGCTATGCGCAGCGCTTTGCGCATTGCGACGTGCTCGTCGTGGGCGCGGGCCCGGCGGGACTGGCGGCGGCGTTGTCCACCGGTTCGACCGGCGCACGCGTCGTGCTCTGCGACGAGCAGCCGGGCTTGGGCGGATCGCTGCTCGATGAGGGCGGGGCGACGATCGACGGTCAGCCGGTCGTCACGTGGCTTGCCGAGGCTGAGGCCGCGCTGGCGCGCCTGCCGAACGTGACGGTGCTCAAGCGCACGACGGCGTTCGGCTACTTCCCGCACAACCTCGTCGGCCTGTGCGAGCGGCTCACCGATCACCTTGCGGCGCCCCCGAAGGACATGCCCCGCGAGCGGCTGTGGCAGGTGAGGGCAGGCGAAGTCGTCCTCGCGACGGGCGCGATCGAGCGTCCGCTCGTGTTCCCGGGCAACGACCGACCGGGCGTGATGCTCGCATCTGCGGCTCGCGCCTACCTCCATCGCCACGGCGTGGCCGTGGGCTCGAAAGTGGTGCTCGTAACCGGCAGCGATGCTGCTTACGCATCGGCATTCGAACTGAAGGCGGCCGGCTCGTCGATTCCCCTGATCGCGGACGTGCGCGAAGCGCCCCAAGGCGACGCAGTGAATGCCGCTCGAGCCGCGGGCATTGACGTGCTGACCAGCGCCACGGTGCTCGGCACGAGTGGCCGGCTCGGCGTGCGTAGTGTCACGATCGCGGTCGCCAAGGGCGGGCGGATCGAGGGCAAGCGCAGCGTGTCCTGCGATGCGCTGCTGGTCTCCGGCGGTTACACGCCGGCCGTGCACCTGTTCTCGCAGTCGCGCGGGAAGCTGGCGTGGGATGCCGGGCGCCAGGCCTTCCTGCCGTCGTCGTCGGCGGAGCGGGAGCGCTCGGCCGGCGCCTGCCGCGGCGTGGATGGGCTCGCCAATACGCTGCACGATGGTTCGCAGGCGGGCCTCGCCGCGGCCAATCGTGGCGGCGACGCGCGCCAGTACCGAGTCGAATGCCGCGACTACAGCATGCTCGGTTCGCCCGGGGCTTTGCCCCAGCCGGGCGACAAGGCGCCGAAGGGCGCGTTCGTCGACTTCCAGAACGACGTGACGAGCAAGGACCTTGCGCTCGCGCGTCGTGAAGGCTTCGAGTCGATCGAGCACATCAAGCGCTATACGACGACGGGCATGGCGACGGACCAGGGCAAGACGTCGAACCTGAACGCGCTCGCGATCGTGGCGGGCGACCTCGGCAAGACCGTGCCGCAGGTGGGCCTCACGACGTTCCGAATGCCGTACACGCCGGTCACGTTCGGCATCTTCGCGGGCTACGACCGCGGCGATCTGTTCGACCCCGTTCGCACGACGCCGACCCACGAATGGGCCGTGGCGCAGGGCGCGGTATTCGAGGACGTCGGGCAGTGGAAGCGAGCCCGGTACTTCCCGCAGAGGGGGGAGGACATGCACGCCGCGGTCGCACGGGAGTGCAAGGCGGTGCGCGCCAGTGTCGGCATGTTCGACGCCTCTACGCTGGGCAAGATCGAGGTGGTCGGTGCCGACGCGGCCACGTTCCTCTCGCGCATGTACGTGAACAACTTCGCGAACCTTGCCGTGGGCCGCTCGCGTTACGGCATCCTGTGCCGCGACGACGGTTTCATCTACGACGACGGCGTGATCGCGCGCATGGCGACCGACTGCTTTCACGTGACCACCACCACGGGCGGCGCGGCCCGCGTGTTCGCGCTGATGGAAGACTACCTGCAGACGGAATGGCCGGACCTGAAGGTCTGGATCACGTCGACCACCGAGCAGTGGTCGGTCGTTGCGGTGCAGGGCCCGAAGGCCCGCGAGGTGCTCGCGCCGCTCGTGAGCGATTGCGACATCTCTGCGGAGGCGCTCCCGCACCTTGCCGTCACGACCGGCCGCATCTGCGGCGTGCCGATGCGCCTGTTCCGCGTCAGCTTCACCGGCGAGATGGGTTTCGAGGTCAACGTGCCTGCCGATTACGGCCGGGCGATCTGGGAGGCCATCCATGCGTCCGGCCAGCGCTTCGGCATCACGCCGTACGGTACCGAGTCCATGCACGTCATGCGTGCCGAGAAGGGTTACATCATCGTCGGACAGGAAACGGACGGCACGGTGACCCCGGACGACGCGGGCGTGGCCTGGGCGATCGGCAAGACCAAGTCCGACTTCGTCGGCAAACGCTCGCTCGATCGCGTCGAAATGAAGCGCGCCGACCGCAAGCAACTCGTGGGTTTGCTCACGGTGGATGCGGGCACGGTGCTCGAAGAGGGCGCGCAGGTCGTCGCGACTCCGGGCCAGAAGGCGCCGATGCAGCTGATCGGCCACGTCACGTCGTCGTACGAGAGCCCGGCGCTGGGCCGCTCGATCGCGCTGGCGATGGTGTCGGGCGGTCGTGCACGCATCGGACAGACACTTTACGTGCCGATGCCGGGTCGCGACATTGCCGTGACCGTCGCTGCGCCGGTGTTCTACGACACGGAAGGAGCGCGCCTCCATGGTTGAGACGGCAGCCCGACGCTCCGTGGAATTCGTGCCGGCCCCCTGGCTGCGCACGCTGCCCGCGGCGACACGATTCATTTTCCGGGGTGCACCTGCAGTTCAGGCCGCGGCCGGAGCGTCGTTCGGCGTGGCGTTGCCTTCCGAAGCGTGCCGTGCCGCGACAAATGGGTCGCGCGCAGCGTTGTGGCTCGGGCCCGATGAGTATCTGCTTCTCGCGCCGGACGGCGAGGGGGCGGCGATCGTTTCCGCCAACGCCCGGGAGATCGGCGATCAACCGCATTCGCTGGTGGACATCAGTCATCGGCAGGTCGCCTTCGAGGTCATCGGTCCGCACGCCGAATGGCTGCTGGCCGCGCAGTGTCCGCTGCCGCTCGATGCGACGGCCTTCCCGGTCGGGATGTGCACGCGTACGATCTTCGCGAAGGCCGAAGTCGTGCTGTGGCGTACGGCGCCCGAAACCTTCCACGTGGAAGTGTGGCGCTCGTTCAGCCGCTACGTCGTCGAACTTCTGGCGGAAATCGCGCGGGAGACGTAGCAGGCGGTGGGCACTCGCACGCGGCGCCGCGACCGGAACGGGAACTGAGAAGCGGCAGCGAGGAGGCGAAGATGAAGCCTGAGCGACTGAGCATTCGCTCCGCGGCGGACGTTCGCGCGCAGAATTCCATTCCGCTCGCAAGCCGCTACACGGAGCGCAGCACCTACGACCTGCTGCAGGCGAGCGCCGCGGCTCACGCCGAGCGTCCGGCACTGACGTTCCTGATGCGCGGCACGCTGGACGAGGAGCCCGTCGTCTATCGTTACCGGGAATTCTTCGCGCGCATCACCCAGGCGGCCAACGCCTTCAACCGCCTCGGACTCGGCGCCCACGAGACCGTGGCCTACCTGCTGCCGAACCTGCCGCAGACGCATTTTTCAATCTGGGGCGGCGAGACGGCGGGTCGAGTCGCGGCGATCAACCCGCTGCTCGAGCCCTCGCAGATCCTGCAGATCCTGCGCACCGTGCGAGCGCGACTGCTCGTGACGCTGGCGCCCGGCGCGCCGGGACTCGACCTGTGGGCAAAATGCGCGCCGATCCTCGGCGAGATCGAGACGCTCGAGCACGTGTTGTGTGTGGATCCGTCGCGTCTCCTTACATCCGCCGCCCCGCGCGTGTACGCAGCGCAAGGGCGAGTGGCGGTTCACGACTTCGACACGTTGCTGGACCGCGAGCCTGATTCGCGCCTCGACTTCACTCGGCAGATCGACCCGGGCGACATTGCCAGCCTGTTCCACACCGGCGGCACCACCGGCATGCCGAAGGTCGCCCCGCACACTCAGGCGAACGAGGTGTTTCTCGCCTGGTCCGTGGCGGCCACGCTGGGCACGGAGCCCGGACAGGCCGTGTTCTGCGGCCTGCCGCTGTTTCACGTCAACGCGCCGCTCGCCACCGGACTGGCGGTCTGGGCCGCCGGCGGCAACGTCGTCCTCGCCACCCCAGGCGGTTACCGGACACCGGGGCTGTTGGCCAACCTCTGGGGGCTGCTGGCCCGGCACCACGTCTTTGCCATGATGGCCGTCCCGACGGTCTATGCATCGCTGCTCGACGTGCCTCGCGGCGAGCACGACCTGTCGAACTTGCGCCATTGCCTCGTCGGCGCGGCGCCGATGCCGATCGAGGTCTTCAACCGGTTCGAGCGCACCACGGGCGTCCGGATGCTCGAAGGCTACGGCATGACCGAAGGCACGGCGGTCTCGTCGCTGAATCCCGGCGGCGGCGAGCGCAAGGTCGGCTCGATCGGGCTCCCATTGCCCTACAACGAATTGGCGGTGGGAATCGTCGAGGACACCACCCTGCAGCGCTTCTGCGAGACGGGCGAGATCGGGGTGCTGCTGATGCGCGGTCCAAACGTTTTTCCGGGTTACCTGGACCCATCACACGACGCGCGCGCCTGGGTCGTGGACGCCGATGGCAAGCGCTGGTTCAACTCCGGCGACCTCGCCCGATACGACGACGACGGGTACCTGTGGCTCGCCGGACGAGCGAAGGACCTCATCATCCGCGGTGGTCACAACATCGACCCGCAGATGATCGAGGAGCGGCTGTGCGAGCACCCGGACGTGGTGCTCGCGGCAGCTGTCGGCCAGCTCGATGCGCACGCCGGCGAGGTTCCGATCGCGTACGTCGTGCTGAAGGACGGTTCCGGTGCTTCCGCCCAGGCGCTGCGCGAATTCGCGGCCGAACGCGTTCCCGAACGTGCGGCGGTGCCGGTGCGCATCGAGATCCTGCCGCAGATGCCGATGACCGCCGTCGGCAAGATCTTCAAGCCACGACTGCGCCACCTGGCCATCGAGCGAGTCTGCCGAGAAATGCTGCATGCTTCCGGCATCGAGGCGGCGGTCACTGTGCGCGACGACAAGCGTCTCGGCACCGTGGCGGCGATTCGACTGGCGGACCCGGCGTCTCGCGCCTCGGCGGCCGAGGCTTTGGCTCGCCTGCCGCTGGCGATCGAGTTCGAGTGATTCGCGCGCGTCACGCGCGCAGGATGCTGCGGATCACCAAAGCGACCAGTCCGAGCGCGGCGACGCTGCAGGCCCAGATGGCCGCGAACCACGCGAGGCGTGTCCAGACGGACGGGCGCGGGTGCGCGTTCATCAGTGGTAACCGCCCATGCTGTTCACCTTGCCGCGGAAGACCCAGTACGAGTAGCCCGTATAGGCGAGGATGATCGGCAGCAGGACCGCAGCTCCCGCCAGCAGGAATTCGAGGCTGGCGTCGGGTGCGGCGGCCTGCCAGATCGTCACGGAAGTCGGCACGAGATACGGATAGAAGCTGATCAGCAGGCCGACGAAGCACAGCACGAACAACGCGAGCGAGGCGAGGAAAGGCCGGCGCTCGTTGCGCTGCTCGAGGCCCTTGAGCAGGACGAATCCTGCCAGGCCGACCAGCAGCGGCACAGGTGCGACGAACAGGACCTGGGGCCACGCGAACCAGCGCTTCATGAAGACGTCGCTCAGGAACGGCGTCCAGAGACTGACGACGAAAATGAGGCTGAGCGTCGCGATGGCCGCGATGCGGGCGAATACGAAGGCCCTGTCCCGTACCGGCCCCTCGGTCTTGTGGATGAGCCAGGTCGCACCAAGCAACGTGTAGCCGATGATCAGCGCGATCCCGGTCAGGAGGCTGAAAGGTGTGAGCCAGTCCCACCATCCGCCGGCATAGGCCCGGCCGGCGACCGGTATTCCCTGCACGAGCGCGCCGAGGGCGATGCCTTGCGCGAACGTCGCAATCGTCGAGCCGATGGCGAATGCGCCGTCCCACAGGAACTTGCCGCGCCGGGTCTTCCAGCGAAACTCGAACGCGACCCCGCGCAAGACCAGGCCGAGCAGCATCGCGATCACCGGTGCGTACAACGCGGGCATGATGATCGCGTAGGCGAGCGGAAACACCGCGAACAGCCCGCCGCCGCCCAGCACCAGCCAGGTTTCGTTGCCATCCCAGACCGGTGCGACCGAGTTCATCATCTCGTCGCGATTCGCCTCGCCCTGCACGAAGGGAAAGAGCATGCCGACGCCGAGGTCGAAGCCGTCGAGCAGGACGTAGGCGAGCACCGCGAAGGCGATCAGTCCCGCCCAGACGAGTGGGAGGTCGAGGTTCATGATGGCGATCCCCGCTGCGGTCTTGCTGCTCCTGTGACCCCGGCGAGGATCGGCGCCGGCATCAGGCCGCCGGCGCGCAGGGGCTCACCCGGCGACAGGTCGTCCTCGGAAGCGCGCGGCGGTGCATTCATCAGCCGTAGCATGTAGAAGGCGCCGGCCCCGAACACGAGGAAGTACACGACCACGAACGCCGCGAGCGAGGCGCCTACCGCAGCGGCCCCGACGGGCGAGGCGGAGTCGGCCGTCGTCAGCAGTCCGTAGACGGTGTAGGGCTGGCGTCCCGCTTCGGTGGTGATCCAGCCGGCAATGACGGCGAGCAAGCCTGCGGGGCTCATCAGGATCGTGGCTTTGAGCAGCAGCGGAGTCGCGAAGAGCCGCTGGCGCAGGCGCAGCGCCAGGCTCCACACGCCCATGAGGAACATGGCGACACCGAGGCCGACCATGACGCGAAAACTCCAGAACAGCAGCAGCGCGTTGGGCCGCTCGGCGGGCGGCCATTCCTTGAGGCCGCGCACCTTGCCGTTCAAGTCGCGCGTCAGAATCAGGCTGCCGAGCTTCGGGATCTCGAGCGCGAACCTGGTGCGCTCCTCGACCATGTCGGGCAGGCCGAAGATCAGCAGGGGCGCGCCCGTCCGGGTCTCGAAATGGCCTTCCATCGCTGCGATCTTGGCCGGCTGGTGTTCGAGCGTGTTGAGGCCGTGCAGGTCGCCGGCAACGATCTGCAGCGGCGCGACGAGCGCAGCCATCCACATCGCCATCGAGAACATGATGCGCGAGGCGGGTTGTGTCGCGTCGCGCAGCAAGTGCAACGCGCCGGTGCCGCCGACGATGAAGGCCGTCGTCAGGTACGCGGCCAGCAGCATGTGCAGCAGGCGATACGGGAAGGACGGATTGAAGATCACCGCCCACCAGTCGCGCGGCACGAACTGCCCGGCGGCGTTCAACCCATACCCTGCGGGCGTCTGCATCCAGCTGTTGACGGAGAGGATCCAGAACGCCGACATGAAGGTGCCGAGCGCGACCATCAGCGTGGCTACGAAGTGCAGCTTCGGGCCGACGCGCTTCAGCCCGAACAGCATGACGCCCAGGAAGCCGGCCTCGAGGAAGAACGCGGACAGCACTTCGTAACCCATCAACGGGCCGATCACGGGGCCGGCCTTGTCGGAGAAAACGCTCCAGTTGGTGCCGAACTGGTAGCTCATGACGAGCCCCGAGACCACGCCCATGCCGAAGGCTACGGCGAAGATCTTCTTCCAGTAGTTGAACAGGTCGTGGAACACGGCGCGGCCGGTGACGAGCCAGAGTCCCTCGAGCACGGCGAGGTAGCTCGCCAGCCCGATCGAGATCGCCGGGAAGATGATGTGGAAGCTCACCGTGAAGGCGAACTGGAAACGTGCGAGCGTCAACGCATCCGGCAGTTCCATCGCCCTCAGTCCACCGGCCAGGGCGGGCTGGCCGGTATGTTCGTCTCACGTGGCTGCGGGACCTTCGCGTGGGGCCGTTGCCGCTCGACCTCGCGCCACCAGGGCGCGACCCGCTCGACATGGCTCGGTTCCACGGGCTCCCCGAGCCGCGGCATCACGAGGGGCACGCCGTGCTTCGGGCCGAGCGCAACCAGGGTCTCGGCGGGCTCGTCCCAGGCGTGCATCGCCAGGCTGAACGTGCCCCAATGCACCGGCAGGAACGCGCCCTTGCCGAGCAGCGCCCACGCCTCGAGCGCATTCTCCGGACCGAGGTGGATGTGCCCCCAGGCAGGATGGAAGGCGCCGACCTCGAGCATCACCAGGTCGAACGGCCCAAGGCGCTCGCGGATGGCCGCGTACTCGGTCGTCAGGCCCGTATCGCCGCTGAAGAACACCGAGTGTCGCTGCGATCGCAGCACCATGGAGGACCAGAGCGTGGAGTTTCGCGTACGCAGGCCACGACCGGAGAAATGCTGCGACGGCGCGGCGGTCACCGTGAGATCCACCTTCGGGAGCGCGTACGACTCCCACCAGTCGAGTTCGATGATCCGCTCGGAGGGCACGCCCCATGCTTCGAGATGTGCCCCGACGCCGAGCGACGTCACGAACGGCACATCGCGCTTCGCGAGCGCCAGGATGGTCTTGTGGTCGAGGTGATCGTAGTGATCGTGGGAGATCACGACCGCGTCGAGGGGTGGCAGGGCACGGATCGGGACCGACACCGGCTGAAAGCGTTTCGGTCCTGCCCATTGTGACGGCGAGGCGCGCATGCCCCACACCGGATCCGTCAGCACTCGAACGCCGTCGATCTCGAGCAGCACCGTGGAATGCCCGAGCCATGTGGCGCGCAGTCCGCTGCGTGGCTTCCTGGCCCACCGACCCTTCGGATCCATTGCCGGCAGGGGTGCGCTCGGAGTCCGGCGGTTGCCCTCGAACAGGAACGCGCTCAGCGTCGGCCCTGCGATGTCGGGCTTGACCAGCCGCGACAGCAGTGGATGCATGTTGCGGAACGAAGTGCCGCCCCAGAGCGGAGATGCCTCGATGCGCTCCTGTCGCAGGCCGTCCGGTCTTCTGCCCAATGACTTGATCACCAGCCGCTCCCAGCGCATCACATACCGATCACCACTTCGTGCGGGTATCTATACACGATTCTGAATATAGGGGACATTCTTCGTTTTCTAAAAAATTGGGGACATTCTCGGTTTTCGGAGACTCTGCCGAAAACCGAGAATGTCCCCAATTTTTTAGAAAACGAAGAATGTCCCCTATTTTCAGGAGCGGAGGCGGGTGTTGTCGGGATCGAAGAGCGGTTCGCGGCCGACAACGGCGCGGCGACGCTCACCGAGGATTTCGATCTCCAGCACCTTGCCGGGCACCGCGAAATCGGTGCGCAAGTAGGCGAGGGCGATGCTCTGCTTGAGGCGATAGCCGTAGCCGCCAGAAGTGACGAGCCCCACCTGGGTCTTGCCGTCGTAGACGATCGAGACCGCCGCCGCGTCGGCATCCGTCGCATCGACGATCAGAGGCACGAAGCGTTCTTTCGGTCCAGCCGCGGCTTCCTTGCGCAGCGCGTCCTGGCCGATGAAGCCGCCCGGCTTCTCGAGCTTCACGAACCGATCGAGCGAAGCCATGTACGGCGTGTACTCGGTCGTCAGGTCGCCCTTCCACCCGCGATAGCATTTCTCGAGGCGCAGGCTGTCCATCGCGTACAGGCCGTAGTCGTGGATGCCGAGCGGCTCGCCCGCAGCCCAGATCAGGTCGTAAATCGACAGCAAGTGCTCGGCGGGGATGTGTAGTTCCCAGCCCAGCTCGCCGACGTAGTTGACGCGCAGCGCAATCGCCTTCGTGTAGCCGATCGCGATCGTGCGCACGGAGAGCCAGGGGAACGCTTCGTTCGAAAGATCCGCCGACGTCAGCTTCGCCAGCAGTTCCCGTGACTTCGGCCCCACGACAATCAGCGAGCCGTAGCGTGCCGAGAGATTCTCCACGCGGACCGAGCCGTCGGCCGGCAGGTGTTCGCGCAGCCAATGCTCGTCGTGACGCTCGCCGGCGGCGGCGCTGATGAGCCAGTACCGTCCTTCGCCCAGGTTGGTGATCGTCATCTCGGTGACGATGCCGCCCTTGTCGTTGAGGAAATAGTTGAGCGCCGTGCGGCCGGCTTTCGGCACCACGCCGGCTACCATGTGGTCAAGCCAGGCGGCCGCGCCAGGCCCGGTGACCTCGAACTTGGTGAAGCCCGGCAGGTCGAGGATCGCCACGCGCTCGTGCGCCGCCTCGCATTCACGCGCAATCGCCGCGTGCCAGGCGGGGCGGCGGAACGAGACCTCGGGTCCCTTGGGGTCCGAAGGCTGCGGGAAATAGACCGCGCGCTCCCAGCCACCGCGGGCGCCGAATTTCGCGCCCTTCGCCGCGAGGCGCAGGTACACCGGCGAACATTTCGCCGGCCGGCCCGCAGGGCGTTCCTCGGCCGGATAGCCGATGCCGTATTCGTGCTGGTACGTCTCGATGGCTTTCGCGAGCACGAACTTGTCATTGGCGAAATCGAGATAGCGCCGCGAGTCAAGCGGCCACACGTCCCATTCGGGCTGCCCGTGGGCGACCCACTCGGCGATGATCTTGCCGGCGCCGCCGGCTTGCGCAATTCCGAAAGTGAAGGCACAGGCGTGAAAGAACCCCGGCAGTCCAGGCGCAGGACCGATCAGCGGATTGCCGTCGGGCGCATAGGGGATCGGCCCGTTGATCACTTTCTTGACTCCGGCCGTGCCGAGTATCGGCACGCGCTCGCACGCGGCTTCGATGTACTTCTCGAGCCGTCCGAGGTCGTCGTCGAACAGCTGGTTCGCAAACTCATCGGGAATCCGGTCGAGCCAATGCGCCGTGGCTTTCCATTCGTAAGGGCCGAGAATCAGGCCGTGGCGCTCCTGGCGCATGTAGTAGCTGACGTCCGGGTCGCGCAGCAGCGGCAGCCGCGCCGCACCGCGCTCGACCAGCGCCGGGATGTCTTCCGTGATCAGGTACTGGTGCGACAGGGTCACGATCGGCAGGTACTCGCCGACCATCGCCGCCACCTCGCCGCCGCGATAGCCGGCCGCGTTGATCACCTTCTCGCAAGTAATCGCGCCCTTGCTGGTCTCGACGCGCCACTCGCCCGAGGGCATGCGCTGGATGCCGGTCACCTTGGTATTGCGGTAGATCTGCGCGCCGCCGTCCCGCGCGCCCTTGGCCAGCGCCTGCGTCATCTGCGCCGGATCGATGTCGCCGTCGTGCGGGTCATACAGGCCCGCCAGGATGTCGTCGGTGGTGACGAACGGATGACGTTCCCGAATTTCCGCAGGGCTCAGCATCTCGAACTCGATGCCCTGCGCGTGCGCCTGCGAGACGACGTGCCTGAATTCGTCCACGCGGTCGCGCGTGTGCGCGAGCCGGACGCTGCCCGTGATGTGGTAATTGATGTCGTAGCCCACTTTCTCGGCGAGCCCGGCAAAGAGCTTGGTGCTGTACCGCTGCAGCTTGATGACGTTCCAGGACGTCGAGAAGTTCGGGCAGTTGCCCGCCGCATGCCAGGTCGAGCCTGCCGTGAGTTCGTCGCGCTCGATCAGCACCGCATCGGTGACGCCGAGCTGCGTGAGGTGATACAGGGCGCTGCAACCGACGGCGCCGCCGCCGATCACGACCACACGGGCATGCGTCTTCATGCGGACCTCACAGCTTGATGCGTGAATTGGCGGGGTCGTACCACGGCTGCAGCTGTACCCGGCCGGGATAGGGCCTGCACGCGACTTCGACGGCCCACTGGCCCGTCGAGAGCCACTCGGGCGTGACACCGGACTCGCAGCTCACGTACCCCATGCCGATCGAGCGGCCGAGGCGGTGGCCCCAGGCGCCGGAACGAATCGAGCCGACGATCACGCCGTCGCGCAGGATCGGTTCCTCGTGATAGAGCAGGGGTGCTGACTCCGACCCATCGTCGAGCATCACCTGCACGAGGCGCTTGGTGAGTACACCGCGCGCTTTTTGTGCCACGAGCGCGTCGCGTCCGACGAAACCGCCGGGCTTGTCCCAGGCCACCGTGAAGCCGAGGCCGCCTTCGAGCGGCGTGTCCTCGTCCCCGATATCGTGGCTCCAGTGCCGGTAACCCTTTTCGACGCGGCAGGCGCCCATCGCGTGGTAGCCGGCGTGCCGCAGGCCCAGCGGAGCGCCGGCGGCCAGAATCTGCTCGTACACGTCAAGACAATGCTCGGCGGAGAAATACAACTCCCAGCCGAGTTCGCCGACGTACGTGATGCGGCTCGCGCGCACCCTGGCGTAGCCGATCTCGATCTCTCGCGACCAGCCGAACGGATGAGCTTCGTTCGACAGGTCCGCGCCGGACAGTGTCTGCAGCAACTCGCGGCTGCGCGGTCCCATGACGCCCAGCATCGCGATGCCGGCGGTGACGTCGGTCACCGTGCAGTGCGTGTTCGGCCGGGCCTCGATGGCGCGCCTGAGCCACGCCAGGTCGCGGGTCTGGCAAATGGCGGACGTGACGACCATGAACTCATTGGGCGCCAGCCGCGTGATGGTGAGATCCGCCTCGATGCCGCCGCGCTCGTTGAGCCACTGCGTATAGACGATGCGGCCCGGCGCCACGTCGACGTTTGCCGTCGACAGGTGGTTCAGGAGCGAGCATGCATCGGCGCCCTGCACCAGGAATTTCGCGAAGCAGGTCTGGTCGAACAGGCCGACGGCGTCCCGCACGGCTTCGCACTCGCGCTTGCACGCATCGAACCAGTTCTGGCGACCGTAAGAGTACTCGTAGGCCGGGTTCGAGCCGGGCTCGGCGAACCAGTTGGGGCGCTCCCAGCCCGCGGTCTCGCCCATGCAGGCGCCGGCGGCCACCAGCCGGTCGTGCAGCGGCGTGCGTCGCGCCCCGCGAGCCGACTGGTACTGGTAGTAGGGCCAGTGCATCGCGTACAGCAGGCCGAGTGTCTCGACCGTGCGATCGCGCAAGTAGCGTCGATTGGCCTGGAATGGCATCACCCGCCTGACATCGACGTCGGCGAGGTCCATGGGCGGACGGCGATCCCGGATCCAGTCGGCCACCACTTTGCCCGTGCCGCCGCAGGCCGCGATGCCCACTGAATTGAAACCCGTCGCGACGAACAGGTCCCTCACTTCCGGGGCTTCGCCGATGTAGTAGCGGTCGTCCGGCGTGAAGCTCTCCGGGCCGTTGAAGAACAACTGGATGCCGGCGTTTGCGAGCACCGGCACGCGCTTCACCGCGTCGCTGAGGATCGGCTCGAAGTGATCGTGGTCTTCGGGCAACGTGTCGAAGCAGAAGTCCTCGGGGATGCCGTTCATGCCCCAGGGCTTCGCCACGGGCTCGAAGCAACCCATCAGCAGCTTGCCGGCGTCTTCCTTGTAATAGGCGCATTCGTCCTGGACGCGCAGGACCGGGAGGTTGCGCGGCACTCCGGCGATCGCCTCGGTGACGATGTAGAAGTGCTCGGCGGCGTGCAGCGGCAAAGCCACCCCGACCTCCGCCGCGAGCCGGTGCGACCACATGCCGGCGCACAGCACGACCGTGTCGGCCGAGATGAACCCGTCCTCGAGTTCGACGCCCGTGGCGCGGCCATTCTCGACACGGATGTGCTTGACGAGCGTGTTTTCGAAGACCTTCGCGCCGCGCATCTTCGCGCCCTTGGCGAGCGCCTGCGTGGTGTCGATCGGATTGGTCTGGCCGTCCTTCGGCAGGAAGATGCCGCCGACGAGGTCGCCGACCTCGAGCAGGGGCCAGCGCTCCTTGATCTCGCCGGGCGTCAGCTCGTCGATGCGCAGCCCGAACGTCTTGCCCATCGACGCGCCGCGCTTCAGCTCTTCGAGCCGGGCGTGCGTCTTTGCAACGCTGATCGAGCCGTTCTGCTTGAAGCCGGTCGCCTGGCCGGTCTCGGCCTCGAGCGAGTGGTAGAGGTCGGCGGTGTACTTCGCGAGCTCCGTCAGATTGCGCGTCGCGCGCAGTTGCCCGACGAGTCCCGCGGCGTGCCAGGTGGTGCCGCAGGTGAGCTGCCTGCGCTCCAGCAGCACCACGTCGGTAATGCCGACCTTGGTCAGGTGGTACGCGATCGAGGCGCCGGAGATGCCGCCCCCGACGATGACGACGTTCGCGTGATTCGGAAGGGCCATGCGGTCAGGCCTGCGGCGGGCTCAGGCCCGAGCCGCCCGCCGCCCCGGCGGCGCGTCCGTCGCGGGCAGCATCAGTTCTCGACGCAGCTTCACCGGGAAGCGCTTGCGGATTTCGGCATCGACTGCCTCCGCGACGTGCGCGGGGTAATGCGACGCGAGGATCTCCTGCACCTTGGCCTCGGCGCGCGTCACGACGTCGGTGGCGCCCTGGTCTTTCCATTCGTTCGGGCTCTTGCGGTCGCCGACGGACGGGTACAGGTACTCGGTCTGCATCAGCTGCAGCGTCTGTTCGCTGCCGAGGAAATGCCCCGGGCCGTTGAGGCACACGTCCTTGATCGTCTCGAACGACAGGCGCTCCTCGTTGACCTCGATGCCCTTGATCGTGCGCTGGGTGGCGCCGATGATGTCGTTGTCGATGATCAGGCTCTCGAGGGAGAAACCGAGCAGGCTCGCGTGCATGCCGGCCGACTCGTAGATCATGTTCGCGCCGGCGTTGCCGACCAGTGCATGGTTCAGCGCCTTCTCGCCCCCCGACTGCGCATCGGGCAGCTTCGAGTCCGTCATGCCGGAGGCCGTGCCCCCCGTCAGGTCGTAGAAGTGCGCCATCTGAGCGGCCGCGGCGGAGAGCAGCGCCTGTTCCGGGCTACCGCCCGACATCGCGCCGGTGCGCAGGTCGGACACGAAGCACCAGGTGCCGAAGATCGCCGGGATGCCCCGGCTTGATCGCATTGACGTAGACGAGGCCTGCAAGCACCTCGGCGACTTCCTGCGCCAGCGCGCCCGCGAGGGCTGCCGGGGCGGTGGCGCCGGCCTGGCCCGCGGAGAGCAGCAGCACGGGCATCCCGCCGCGCACGGCCACTTCGAGGCACTTGCAGGCGTCGGTCGCGAACTTCATCGGCGGCACGACGAAGCAGTTCGACTGGCTGACGAACGGTCGCTCGCGCCACTGCTGCTCGCCGCCGGCGATCGCATGCAGCATTTCGAGCGACGCGGTGACGTGCTCGGGCTGAACCCAGCTGCTGCCCACGTGCTTGGTCGTGCTCGAGACCGCCGCGTAGCAGGTGTTGAAGTCCATCTCGAACGGATCGGGGATGTCGCGCGGCACGACGGCGCGCTGGAAGAAATGGATGTGCTCCATGACGTCGACGATGCGGCCGATGTCGTAGAGGTCCTTGATCGTCGATTCGCGGTAGCCGGTGTGCGGGTCCACCACGTTCACGGCCGCGCCGGCCGTGCCGAAGTACGAGCGCTTGCCCCAGGGCTCGAGGTCGTGCTTCGGGTCCTGGCCGTGCAGCACGAAATGGCGGGCGGCCTTGGCTAGCGTGTCCTCGACCAGGGAGGCCGGGAACAGCAGGCGGCCGGTGCTCGTCATCGTGCAGCCGGCGCGGGTCAGGATCTCGACACCGCTCTCCGGCGCGTCGGCGAGCCCGACCTCGGCCAGCAGCCGCAGGGCCGTCCGGTGGATCTGGTCGATGTCGTTCTGCGACAGCGGCTTGTAGCGGCCCGACTCCATGCCCGGGCGGACGGGACGCAGGTGGTCCGGGAGGGGGCCTGCGCGCTGGGCCCTGCGCGCGTCGCGCCCGGACGGGCGGCGGGCCGAGGTCGGGGTATCTGTCACGTGCCACTCCGTTTTTTTGCAGTGCGCGGCGACTGAAGGGGGCGTCTGCGCGGCGGCTAGACTCGCATAAAAGGCCGGCCGGACGCGTAAAGAATTATCTACCAACCGGGAAAAGGATTGTCGCCGCCCGGCGGTACGTACCGGCGCGGCGCGCGGAGGCCGAGTCGCTTAAGATTGCGCCCCGGCCGTCGCCTCCGCGACGGTCGTCTCCGAGGTGAAAACATGACCCTTCCGCAGACCCGCGCCGACTGGCAGAAACTGGCCGCCGGCTTCCGTTACGAGACCGGGCATTTCATCGACGGGAAGCACGTCGCGGCCAAGGGCCCGCGCTTCACGGTCGTGAATCCCGCGACGGCCGAGCCCCTCTGCGAGGTCGCGGCCGGGCAGGCTGCGGACATCGATGCGGCGGTCGCCAGCGGCAAGCGCGCGTTTGCAGCCGGCAGTTGGCGCCGCATGGCTCCGCGCGATCGGCTGGACGTGATGAATCGGCTGGCTGCGCTGATTGAGAAGCACACGGCTGACTTTGTGCTGCTCGACACGCTGTGCATGGGCAAGCCCGTGCGCGACATGGTGGCCGTCGACGTGCCCCAGTCTGCGCTCACGTTCCGCTATTTCGCGGAGCTGTCCGACAAGGTCGAAGGCTCGGTGACGGCCACGGCCGTCGATGCATTCCATTACACGCTGCGCGAGCCGCTCGGCGTCGTCGGCTGCGTCACGCCCTGGAACTACCCGCTGATGCAGATCGCCTGGAAAATCGCCCCGGCCCTTGCCGCCGGCAACTGCGTGGTGCTCAAGCCTTCCGAGCTGGCACCTCTGTCGGCCTTGCTGCTGGCACAGCTGTTCGTGGAAGCCGGCGCTCCTCCCGGGGTTCTCAACGTCGTGAACGGTTATGGCGCCGTCGCGGGCGAGGCGCTGGCCCTGCACAACGACGTGGCCAAGATCTCGTTCACCGGCTCGACGGTCACCGGCAAGAAAATGCTGGTGTACGCCGGCCAGTCGAACATGAAGCGGGTGAGCCTCGAGTGCGGGGGCAAATCGCCGCAGATCTTCCTCGCGGACCTCGAGGACCTCGATCGAGCGGTCACGTACGCCATCAACGGCATCTTCGGCGTGATGGGCGAAGTCTGCAGCGCGGGTTCGCGCCTGCTAGTGGACAAGCGCATCGTCGGCGACTTCACCGAGCGCTTCATCGAGAAGGGCCAGACCGCCTACGTCTGCGGTGATCCGCTCGATCCGGACACGACGCTCGGCCCGCTGGTGTCGGAGAAACAGCACGCCAAGGTGATGGACTACATCGCCAAGGGCAGCGCGGAGGGCGCGAAGCTCGAGTTCGGCGGCCAGCGTCCGAACCGCCCGGGGTTCTACGTGAGTCCGGCGCTGTTCACCGGCGTGAACAACCAGATGACCATCGCCCGCGAGGAAATCTTCGGACCCGTGGCCGCGCTGATCGAAGTCGACGGGCTCGAGGATGCGCTGCGCGTGGCCAACGACACGATCTACGGCCTGGCAGGCTCGGTGTGGACGAAGGACCTACGCAAGGCGCACGAGGCGGTGCGTGGCCTCGATGCCGGCACCATCTGGGTGAACTGCTTCGACCACGGCGACCCGACGCAGCCGTTCCTCGGCCACAAGCAGTCGGGACAGGGCGGCGACAAGTGCCTCGAGGGCCTGCTGAGCTACACGCAGATGAAGTCCGCGTGGGTCCACCTGGGATGACGCGATGAACGGATCCGACGAACTGATTCCCCTGCAGCCGGACACCGAGGTCTCGGCGCGCGCCTTCGGCGTGCCGAGCGACATGACCGTCCCTGCGTTTTCCCAGCGCAGTGAGTATGTGCCCGAGTGTGACGAAGGCTATCGCTTCGATCCGGCGACCACGCTCGCGATTCTTGCGGGCTTCAAGCACAACCGCCGCGTGATGGTGCAGGGCTATCACGGCACGGGAAAGTCGACGCACATCGAGCAGGTGGCCGCGCGGCTCAACTGGCCCCTTGTACGCATCAACCTCGACGGCCACGTGAGCCGCATCGACCTCGTCGGGCGCGATGCGATCGTGCTCAAGGACGGACGGCAGGTCACCGAGTTCCGCGAGGGCCTGCTGCCCTGGGCGCTGCAGCGTCCCGTTGCGCTGGTGTTCGACGAGTACGACGCGGGCAGGCCGGACGTAATGTTCGTCATCCAGCGCGTGCTCGAGGCGAGCGGCAAGCTCACGCTGCTCGACCAGAACCGCATCATCAGCCCGCACCCGTACTTCCGGCTGTTTGCGACCAGCAACACCATCGGCCTCGGCGACACCAGCGGGCTCTATCACGGCACGCAGCAGATCAACCAGGGACAGATGGACCGCTGGTCGATCGTGACGACGCTCAACTACCTCGATCACGATGCCGAAGCGGCCATCGTGCTCGCGAAGGCGCCGGCCTACGACACGGAAGAGGGCCGCCGCACGATCATGGCGATGGTTCGCGTCGCCGACATGACCCGCAACGGTTTCATGAACGGCGACATCTCGACCGTCATGAGTCCGCGGACGGTGATCACGTGGGCCGAGAACGCGCAGATCTTCGGCGACGTCGGCCTCGCGTTCCGCGTCACGTTCCTCAACAAGTGCGACGAGCTCGAGCGCCCCACGATCGCAGAATTCTTCCAGCGCGCGTTCGCGGCCGACCTGCCGGAATCGATCACGCGCGTGAAGGTCGTGTGAAGACGCCCGGCAAGCGCGACGCCGGCTCCCTGGCGGAGCGAACCGAAAGGGCGCTGAGTCAGGCAACGCGCGCGCTGGCCGGGGTGAAGGACGTCGAGGTCCGCTTCGGAACGCAACTGCCGAGCCCCGGCGACACGACGATCCGCCTGCCGCCCCTGCCGCAGGAACTCTCCGACGCCGATGCCGCGCGCATCCGCGGCCAGGCCGATCGCCTCGCGCTGCGCCGTGCGTACCACGATCCAGCGGTGCATGCGCGCTTCCGTCCGGCCGGTTCCCGCGCACGCGAGATTTACGACGCGCTCGAGGACATGCGTTGCCAGGCCATTGGCGGGCGGGTGATGGCTGGGGTGGCGCAGAACCTCACGGCGGCGCTCGTCGAGTCGCTGTCGCGCAAGGGCCCGCAGGCGGGATACGGGCCGAAGCCGGCGCCGATGGCGCAGGCGCTGGCCCTGATCCTGCGAGAGCGGCTGACCGGCGAGTCCCCGCCAACCGTCGCGGCGGAACTGATGGCACGCTGGCGTGACGACCTCGAGCGCCGCACGACGGACAGCTTCGGCAAGCTGTCGAAGACCATCGACGACCAGCAGCAGTTTGCCTTCGCGCTGCACGAGGTGGTCGAGGACCTCGACCTGGGCTTCGAGCTGGGTGCGGCGGAGGAGAGGCGCCGCGTGGCGGTCTCGCCGGTCGAGCCGCCTTCGCCCGAGATGTCGCAGGCCACCGGCCATGCGGACGCCACGGTTCGTGCCCAGGCGGGCACGATGGAGCAGGACGCGCCCGAGCTTTCCGAGGGCGAGAAGATCGGCTCGCGGCTCGGCCAGGAGGAGGCCGAGCGCAAGGCCGAGGAAGACGTCACCGGCGCACGGCTGTCGCGCGAGCTCATGCAGGACGATTCGGATCACCCGAATCGCAACTACAGGGTCTTCACCCGCGCGCACGACGAAGTGGTCGAGCCCCGGGAACTGTGTGACGACGCGGAGCTGACCGCGCTGCGCGCCGAGCTGGACCGGGAATCGAAGCTGCTGCAGCCGGCCGTGGCGCGCCTGGCCATCCGGCTCGAACGGCTGCTGCTCGCGAGCCAGACACGGCGCTGGCATTTCGATCTCGAGGAAGGCGTGCTCGATGCGGCGCGCCTGTCGCGCGTGGTGACCGATCCGCTTGCGCCGCTAGCGTTCCGCGAAGAGTCCGAGATGGAGTTCAAGGACACCGTCGTCAGCGTTCTGCTCGACAACTCGGGGTCCATGCGCGGCCGGCCGATCCGGGTCGCCGCGCTGTGTGCGGACGTGCTCGCCCGCACGCTCGAGCGCTGCGGCGTGAAGGTCGAGATCCTCGGCTTCACGACGCGCGAGTGGAGCGGCGGCGCCGCGCGCGAGGACTGGCTTGCGGCCGGGCGTCCCTCGGCGCCCGGCCGGCTCAACGACTTGCGCTACATCGTCTACAAGTCCGCCGACGTGCCGTGGCGGCGAGCGCGGCGCAACCTCGGTGCGCTGCTGCGCGAAGACCTGCTCAAGGACAATATCGACGGCGAGGCGCTGCTGTGGGCGCACGAGCGCCTGCTGCGCCGCAACGAGCAGCGGCGCATCCTGATGGTCATCTCTGACGGCGTGCCGCTCGACGAGGCGACACTCTCCGCCAACCCCGGGGGCTACCTCGAGCAGCACCTGCGCAACGTGGTGAAGTGGATCGAGAAGCGCTCGCCCGTCGAGCTGGTGGCGATCGGCATCGGGCACGACGTGACCGATTTCTATGCGCGTGCGGTGGCGATTCCGAGCGTGGACGAACTGGGCGGCGCGATGATCGAGCAACTCGCGGACCTCTTCGTCGAGCAGCCGGCCGCTGTGAAGGGCCAGGAGTCCGGGACGTCGAGAAGGCGGAGGTCGGCATGAATACACCCACACCCCTGCACCGTGGTTCGTGCCTGTGCGGCGCCGTTCGATATGAGGTGCACGGGCCGCTGCGGAACGTCATCGCGTGTCATTGCACACAGTGCCGCAAGCAGACGGGCCATTACCTGGCCGCGACGAGCGCGCAACGTGATCGATTCAAGCTGGTGAGCGGCGAGGAGCTGCGCTGGTATCGCTCCTCGGCCGAGGCGGAGCGAGGTTTCTGCGGCCGCTGCGGCTCCGTGCTGTTCTGGCAGATGGATGGCCGTTCGGACATATCGATCACGGCCGGCACCATCGATGGCCCGACGGGCGTGACCACCGAAGGCCACATCTTCTGCGCCAGCAAGGGCGACTATTACGTGATCCCCGAGGAGGGGTATCGTCACGAGCAGTGGCGCTGACCACCACGCGGATGACCACAACGCAATGATTCCTCGCACCATGAAGGCCGTCCTGCTGCGCGGCCACGGCGGATACGAACAGCTCGAGTACCGCGAGGATGTTCCGGTGCCGGCGCCCGCAACCGGCGAGGTGCTGGTGCAGGTGCTGGCGGCCGGGCTCAACAATACCGACGTCAACACGCGGATCGGCTGGTACTCGAAGTCCGTCAGCAGCGACACGGACGCGGCGGCGCAGTCGCAGCGCGTTGCTGCCGACGATGGTGGTTGGACCGGCACGCCGTTCGCATTCCCGCGCATCCAGGGCGCCGATGCCTGCGGTCGCATCGTGGCGGTGGGCAAGGGCGTCGACGCGCACCGCATCGGCGAACGGATCATCGTCGATCCGGTGCTGCGTCCGGCAGATGGCAGCCTTGCCAACGTTGCGTATCTGGGCGCCGATCGTGACGGGGCCTTTGCCGAATTCATGACGGTGCCGTCGATCGATGCGCATCGGATCGACACCACGCTCTTCGACGTGGAACTGGCTGCGCTGCCGTGCTCGTATTCGGCAGCGGAGAACATGATCGACCGGGCGCAGGTCACGGACGACGAGACGGTGCTGATCACCGGCGCGTCCGGCGGGGTGGGTACTGCTGCGGTGCAGTTGGCGGTCCGCCGGGGCGCACAGGTCATCGCCGTAGCCCAGCTGGCGAAGGCTCGCGACCTCGAAGCGATGGGCGCTCGGCGCGTCCTTGCGCGTGAAGCCGACCTCGTGGCCGAACTCGGGCGTGAATCCGTCGACGTGGTCATCGACGTCGTGGGCGGGAGTTCGTTCCCGGCGCTGCTCGACGTGCTGCAGCGAGGAGGGCGGTACGCGGTGGCCGGCGCCATCGCAGGTCCGATCGTCGAACTCGATCTGCGCACGCTTTACCTGAAGGATCTCCGCCTGCTCGGCTGTACCGTCACGCCGCCGGCGGTGTTCGAAAACCTCGTGCGGTATGTCGAGCGCGGCGAGATCCGGCCGCGGGTGAGCGCCACATATCCGCTCCGGGAGATCGCCGAGGCGCAGGCAGCCTTCCTAAAGAAGGCGCATACGGGCAAGATCGTGCTCCTGCCCTGAGCCGGAGTCCGCGTTGAGCAAGAAGATCGACCTCCGCAAGCTTCCGCCGCTCAACGCCCTGAAAGGATTCGAGGCCACCACGCGGCGCGAGAGCGTGCGCGAAGCAGCCGAGGAGCTGTGCCTGACGCACCCGGCGGTCAGCTACCAGATCCAGGTGCTGGAGCAGGATCTCGGTGTGCCCCTCTTTTCGCGCACCGGCCGCGCGCTGGTGCCGACCGAGGAAGGGCGCGTCTTCTACAAGCACGTGCGCTCCGCGCTCGAAATTCTCATCGAAGGCGCCGAGGGCGTCCGCCGCACCCGTGCCGGCACGCCGCTACGCGTCCAGACCTACGTCACCGCCTCGATCCGCTGGCTGGCCCGCAAGCTGCCGGACTTCGTCGCCAAGCATCCGGACATCCGCATCCAGCTCAGCACCTGCGCGTTCGACTGGGAGTTCGACGATTCCATCGCCGACGTCGGACTCGTGTATTGCCCGACGCCGCCGGGACCGGAGTACCACTGGATACCGCTCTTCGACTACACGCTGATGCCGGTCTGCAGCCCGCAACTGGCGGAGAAGCTCGGCAAGTCGCCGACGCCGGCGAACGTGCTCGACCTGCCGCTCGTGCAGATCTACAGCGAGGAGCACAACTGGGACATCTGGTGCGAGGCGGCGCAACTGACGTATTCGACGGTCCCGGCCATCGTGGTCGATACGCTGGCGGTGGCGCTCGAGATTGCGCTCGACGGTCGCGGCGTGGCGCTGATCAACGGGCCGTTTGCGGACGACGACCTGGCCGCGGGCCGCCTCGTGCGACCCGTGCAGCACCAGGTGACCTGCCCGGGATCCTGGGGCCTGATCTGCCGCGCGGAAACCCAGGAGAACAGCCGCGTGCGCGCGTTCATGGACTGGATCGCCACGCAGGCGCCGCGCAAGCCCGCCGCGGCCTGAGGCAGGGCTGTTTCGGCATTGCGCCGGCATCCCTTGCATGGGGGCGGCGTCCGGTTCTGAAATGCGGCCGGGTCACGCTCCGACGCCGCAATCGATTTGACGCGAATACATTACCCGGGTAATGTATTGCAATGAGCAGCATACAGTCCAAAGTCACTGCGCAAGGTCAGATTTCGGTGCCGGCCGAGGTACGGCGGCAGCTCGGCGTGGGTCCGGGGTCGGTACTCGTCTGGGAGTGGCGGGACGGGGCGTTCGTCGTGCGGCGGGAGGGAAAGTGCACCTCCGCCGACATCCACGCGGCGGTGTTCGGCGCTGTGAGGCCACGCAAGGGCAAGGCGATCGACGTCGATGAGGGGATCCGCAAGTACATCCGGCGGCGGCATGCGCGCCGTTGATACCAACCTGCTGGTGCGATTGATCGTACGCGATGATCCGGCGCAGGTCGAGGCGGCGGAGGATTTTATCGCCGGCGGCGCCTGGGTCTCGCAGCTGGTGCTCGCGGAGACGATCTGGGTGCTCGATGCGGTACATGAACGGTCTGCGACGCAACTGGCCGCGGCCATCGAGATGCTGCTCAATCACCAGCAGCTATCCGTCCAGGAGGCGGACGTGGTCGGACGTGCCCTTGATGCCTTCCGTGCACGACCGGCCCTTGGGTTCTCGGATTGCCTCGTGCTCGAAATCGCACGCAAGGCAGGCCACCTGCCACTCGGCACGTTCGATCGCCAGCTGTCGCGGGTCGAAGGCGCGCAGCGGATTTGATCGCGCCTTACTGCGCCTGGCGCGCGATCTCGTCCGGGTAGAGCTTCTCCCAGAACGGGCACTGGTGTGTCGCGCCAGCATCGAACATGCCGACTTCGCCGGGCTTCAGTCGCAGCGTGAGGCCGTTCGCGGCGAACGGTTGCCACTGCGGGAGCCCTTTCACCGACGGAACGCCGGTGTGAACGAACGCACTCCAGTAGGCGACCATCTGCGTCGACAGCGGCTGCGACCCCGGTTCGACTTCGGGCCCATCCAGGCGGCTCGTGTTCGAGAAACGCGGGAACAGGTACGGCATCTCCGCCGTGTGCACGGCCCCGAGTTCCATGCCGGGGTTCTTCATCACCGGCGGCGCGTCCGGATCGGCGAATTCGTACTGGTAGACGGGCACCCAGCGCGAGGCGAGCCATGCCGTGCGCAGGAACAGGCACATGTTGAGGCCGGCCCCGGGCATGAAGTCCGACATGACGCTGCCGAGCGCCGTGGGCGGCGACGAGTAGCGCTCGACCGGATAATTCGTGATGACCGCATCGGCATTCTTGCCGTACAAGGCGCGCAGGCGCTCGCGGTACACCTCGGGCGTGATCTTCACGCCGGCCTCCACCTCGTAGCCGATGTAGACCCGCATCTCGTCCTTGGCGCCGCCGTTCAGGATCGGCACGCGGACGAAGTTGCCGCTCGCGAATGCCTCGGCGCTCGGGCGGGGCTGTGCCTTCGTGCCGTAGCTCGGTGCGAAGGCGAGGTAATCCCTGCCGGCCACCGTGGTGCCCGCCGCGACAAGATCGTGCGCGGACTTGCTGCGCAGGCAGGCGAGGGCGGTGGCCGGATCCGTGCAGCCGACGATCTTCGCCACCTCGAGCCCGGATTTCTGCGCCTCCGCGACGGGCCGCATCTGCCAGGTGCAGCCGGCGCTCTGGATGATCGCCTTGTGGAACAGGCCCGCCGTGCGCTCGGGCGCGATGAGATGCATGCACACGCTGGCCGCACCGGCCGAGACGCCGCCGATCGTCACGTTGCGCGGGTCGCCGCCGAATGCCGCGATGTTCTGCTGCACCCAGCGCAGTGCCTGGCGCTGGTCCTCGAGGGCATAGCTGCCGTTAAAGTCCGCACCGAACGCCGGATGCGCCATGAACCCGAGCGGGCCGAGCCGGTAGTTCGGCGAGACGACGACCATGTCGCCTTCTCGCGCGAGGTGATCGAGCGGATAGAGCTTGGTGCTGCCGCCCACGAAGGCGCCGCCGTAGAACCATACGAGCACAGGCCGCAGCAGGCCCTTGTCCGGTGTGGCGGGCACGGCGACATTGAGGTGCAGGCAATCCTCCTCGTCGCTTGCCTCGGTCAGGCCGAAGCGCACTGCTTGCGGACACGCGGCGCGGTACTGGCTGGCATCGAGCACGCCCTGCCAGGGAACCACCGGTGCGGGCGGTTCGAAGCGCAGCGCGCCCAATGGCGGAGCCGCGAAGGGTATGCCCTTGAAGTGGCGGACGCCCGCGGCTTCCGCGCCCCGCACGAGTCCGTCGGTCGTCTTGACGGCCAGCGGGGGGCCTCCTGCCTCCGCTTGCGTGCGTGCAGGCACCGCGAAAGACATCGCCGAGGCGAGCAGCACCGCCATCCCAATGCCTCGAGCCTCGCGCCCATGGCCTGGGCTTCTTCCACCCATGTCCATCCCCCTCCTGCCCGGTCAGTCGCGGGTCTTCAAGCGCAACGAATCCCAGCTCGCGTCCGCGGTCCAGCCGCCGTCCACGGGCAGGCTCACGCCATTGATGAAGCCGCTGCGCTCCGGATCGGCCAGGTACGCGATGGCCGAGGCCACGTCGCCCGGCCGCGCGAAGCGGCCCATCGGCACGCGATTCTCGATGTCCGCATCCGTGTACGCGCCCGAGCCCATGTCGCGCACGTCCATTTCGGTCTTGATCCAGCCAGGGCACACCGCGTTGACGCGCACGCCACGGCCGCCCCATTCGGCCGCGAGCGTGCGCGTGAGGCCGATGAGACCGTGCTTCGACGCGTTGTATGCGCTGCGATGGATGACTCCCGCGATGCCGGCGATCGACGCCACGTTGACGATGCTGCCGCGGCGGCGCTCGAGCATCTGCGTGCCGAGCGCGCGGCACAGCAGGAACGGCGCGAGCAGGTTGATGTCGATGACGCGCTGCCACTGCGTGGTGGTCGTGGATTCGGCAGGCTGGATGAGACTGACGCCCGCGTTGTTCACCAGCACATCGACCGCACCGTAGTCGCGGGCAATGCGCGCCGCCAGCGTTTCGACGAAGGCTTCGGATGCGATGTCGCCGGCGATACCGTGGGCTTTCAGCCCCTCGGCCTCGAGTTGGGCCAGCGGGCCGTCGAGGGGCTGGATGTCGGTCAGGATCACTTCGAAACCCTGCCGCGCCAGCAGCCGGGCCGTTTCGAATCCCAGGCCTTGTGCGGCGCCAGTCACGACGGCGGTCTTCATCGAAGGAACCTCTTCTGCGTGAAATGTCCGGACGTGCGGCCCGGGATTGTCGCGCATTGTGCCGCACGCTGGCCACGCCCGCGGCAAGGCTCTGGGCTACACTCCGGCACGGATCGGGGGAGAGACCCATCACATGACGAATCCTTCGGCGGCGACTCGCGCGCCGCTCGGGCTGGTCGCGCTGCTGTCCACGGCGCTGCTCATCAATTACGTGGACCGGGGCAGCATCGCCACCGCCGCGCCGCTGCTCGAAAAGGAACTCACGCTCTCGCCGAGCGAGATGGGCTGGGTGCTCGCCGCGTTCTATTGGGCGTATGCACCGATGCAGCCGGTCATGGGCTGGTTTGCCGACCGGTTCGGTCCCGCACGGGTTCTTGCAGGCGGGTTCCTGATATGGAGCCTCGCGACGGCCACCACCGGCCTCGTGGGTGGACTCGTCGCCCTGGTCGCCCTGCGCATGATGATGGGTATCGGCGAGTCCGCGTTCTATCCCAGCGCGCTGAGCCTCCTGTCGCGCAACGTGCCGCCGCTGCAACGCGCCCGCGCCACGGCGACCATGCAGTTCGGCGCGGTCGTCGGGCCTGCGCTCGGCACGCTGCTGGGCGGCATGATCATGGTCCGCTACGGCTGGCGCGCCATGTTCATCGTCATGGGCACGGCCTCGCTGCTCTGGCTCGTCGTCTGGTTGCGCTGGATGCGCACGCCGGCCGGCAGCAAGCCGCACGCCGCCACGGGCGACGACCCGCCGTACTGGCTGATCCTGCGCCAGCGCGCGCTTTGGGGCGGCATGATGGGCACGTTCTGCTCCAATTACGCCTTCTACTTCGTCTTCTCCTGGCTGCCGCTGTACCTCGTCAACGAGCGGGGCCTGTCGCTCGCCACCATGACCGAGGTGGCCGGCGCCTTCTACGTGGTGGACGGGGCGAGCGTGCTGGCGGCGGGGTTCCTGCTCGATCGCTGGGTCACCAACGGGGCGAGCTTCAATCGCGCGTACAAAACGGCACTGGCCCTCAGCAGCGCGGGGGTGGGGCTTTGCCTGATCGCGAGCAGCATGGTCACTGGACTCGTGGCCGCCGCGGCCATCCTGCTGCTGACCGGGCTCCTGGACGGTCTCAACAGCCCGTCGAACCCGTCCGTCACCCAGACGTTCGCCGGTCCCCGGGCCACGGGGCGCTGGATGGGGATCCAGAATGCCGTCGGCAATGTCGCGGGAATGACAGCGCCCGTCGTGACCGGATATCTGGTGCAGCGGACCGGCCATTACACTTCCGCGTTGATCGTTTCGGGGTGCGTCGCGCTGTGCGGCCTCGTCGCATGGCTGGTGATCGTGCCCGAGGTGCGGCCCATCGACTGGGGCGCGGAGCGAGTACTGCGGGAAGGCAAGGCAGTCCGGCCATGAAGAAGATCGCTGAACCAGCGCGCGAAATCGACGTAATCCACGAGACGGACGTGCTGGTCGTGGGCAGCGGCCCCGGCGGCCTCGCGGCGGCCCTCGCGGCCGCGCGCGCCGGCGTGCCGACAACGCTCGTGGAACGCTACGGCTGCTTCGGCGGCAATATCACCCAGGTCGGCGTCGAGGGATTCGCGTGGTATCGCCACGAGCAGACCGTCGACAGCGAGGGCATCGGCCCCGAGTTCGAGCAGCGCGCCAAGGCCATGGGCGCCGCGATGCCCGAGCCGCAGTCCATCAGCCACTCGCTCGACGCCGAGATGTTCAAGCACGTCGCGGACGTGCTGGTCGAGGAGGCCGGCGTGCACCCGATGCTGCACCGGCAGGTCGTGGCACCCATCGTGCGCGACGGCGCCATTCGCGGCGTAATCGTCGAGAGCAAGGCAGGACGCGAAGCGATCCTGGCGCAGCGGGTTATCGACGGCACGGGCGATGCGGACCTCGCGGCCCGCGTCGGAGCGCCGGTGCGCAAGACACCCAGGGAACAGATGATGGCCGCCTCGGTCATGTTCTCGATGACCGGCGTCAACAAGCAGCGCTTCATCGACGGCGTGAAGGCGGACCCGCAGACCTACAAGGACTGGGTCGGCAACGGCGAGTGGAACATCGAGACCACCGGCAAGGAAGACGAGATGTTCTCGCCGTTCCTGCGCAAGCCGTTCAAGCAGGCGGCCGCGTCGGGCGTCATCCCGGCGAAGCTGGCGACGATCGCCGGCACCTGGGGCACGGTCAGCGACCAGGGCGATCTCACCTACCTCAACCTGATCTTCGTGCCGGTGGACGGCACCGATCCGGACGAACTCACGCGCGGCGAGATCGAAGGCCGGCGGCAGGCGATCCACGCGGTGAACGCGCTCAAGGCTTTCATGCCGGGGTGCGAGAACGCCAAGCTGCGCAACTTCGGCATGACCCTCGGCGTCCGCGACACGCGCAAGATCGACGCGCTCTACAACCTGACGGCGCACAACGTCCGCGAGCAGGGCCGCTTCGAGGACTCGATCGGCATCTTCCCCGAGTTCATCGACGGTTACGGCCTGCTCATCCTGCCGACGACCGGTCGCTACTTCCACGTGCCGTATCGCTCGCTCGTGCCAAAGGGCATCGACGGCCTGCTGGTGGCCGGTCGCAGCATCGGCGGCGACAAGGTCTCGCACGCGGCCGTGCGCAACATGATGTGCTGCGCGGTGAGCGGGCAGGGGGCAGGCGTGGCGGCGGCCGTGTCGATCAAGACGGGCAAGCCCTTCGCGTCGCTCGACATCCAGATCGTGCAGGCCGAATTGCGCCGCCAGGGCGCGCGGATCCACTGAACATGCCTCGTTTGCAGCCACGAGCTTCCCTCGCATGAACTCGCGCCATTTCGATTTCGTGATCGTCGGGGGCGGCTCGGCCGGTTCCGCGCTCGCCAATCGACTGAGCGCCGATCCCGGCACCTCGGTGCTGGTGCTCGAAGCCGGCCGCATGGATTTCATCTGGGACCCGCTGATCCACATGCCGGCGGCGCTCTCGATGCCGATCGGCAACCCGAACTACGACTGGGGTTACCAGAGCGAGCCCGAGCCCTGCATGAACGGGCGGCGCGTCTACCACGCGCGCGGAAAGGTGCTCGGTGGCTCGAGCAGCATCAACGGCATGATCTTCCAGCGCGGCAATCCGCTCGACTACGAGCGCTGGGCGGCCGATCCGGGCATGCAGCACTGGGACTACCGGCATTGCCTGCCGTACTTCCAGCGCATGGAAACCTGCCTCGCCGGTGCCGATCGCTGGAGAGGCGGCGACGGGCCGCTGGTGCTCGAGCGCGGGCCGGCGACCAACCCGCTCTTCGACGCATTCTTCGCGGCGGCGAAGCAGGCCGGCTATCCGCCGACTGACGACGTGAACGGCTATCGCCAGGAAGGCTTCGCGAAGTTCGATCGCAACATCCACCGCGGCCGACGCCTGAGCGCGGCCCGCGCCTACCTGCACCCGGTGCGGGATCGCAGGAACCTCACGGTGCGCACTCGCGCACAGGTGACGCGCGTGCTGTTCGAAGGCAAGCGCGCCGTCGGCGTCGAGTACCTGCAGGGCGGCAGCGCGCAGAGCGTGCGCGCGGGCGAAGTGATCCTGTGCGGCGGTTCGATCAACACGCCGCACATACTGCAACTCTCGGGCGTCGGCAGCGCGGAATTGCTGCGGCCGCTCGGCATCGATGTGGTGGCGCACCTGCCCGGCGTCGGCGCCAACCTGCAGGACCACCTCGAGGTCTACGTGCAGTTCGCGAACCGGCAGCCGGTGTCGGTGAACCCTCAGATCGGCTGGATCAGGAGACTCGGGGTCGGAGCGCAGTGGCTCTTCCTGCGCAAGGGAATCGGCGCAACCAACCACTTCGAAGGCGGCGGCTTCTGCCGCAGCAACGACGACGTGGACTACCCGAACCTGATGTTTCACTTCCTGCCGATGGCGATCCGCTACGACGGCACGTCGCCGCCGCAAGGGTACGGGTACCAGGTGCACGTCGGGCCGATGTACTCGGACGCGCGCGGCTGGGTGCGCATCCGCTCGCGCGACCCGCTCGAGAAGCCGGCGTTGCTGTTCAACTACCTCTCGACCGACCAGGACCGCCGCGAGTGGGTGGAGGCGATCCGCGTCGCGCGGCGCATCCTCAACCAGGACGCATTCGAGCCCTACAACGCGGGCGAGATCTCGCCAGGGCCGAAGGTCGAGACTGACGAACAGATCCTCGACTGGGTCCGCAAGGATGCGGAAACCGCCTTGCATCCGTCGTGCACCGCCAGGATGGGGCTGAGCGACGACGCGGTGCTCGACCCCGCCTCGATGCGTGTCCACGGCCTGCAGGGCCTGCGCGTGGTGGATGCGAGCGCATTCCCGTACGTCACCAACGGCAATACTTATGCGCCGGTGATGATGGTGGCGGAAAAGAGCGCCGACCTGATCCTCGGCCACACGCCGTTGCCTCCGTCGGACGCGCCGTATTACCGGCTGCGGAACCGCAGCCCGCCGTATCCACCGGGGGATCCCCGCAATGAGATCGGAGTGAGCGCATGACGGCCAGGGTGATCGACGGCAAGCAGATTGCGGAACAGACGCGCGCGGAGGCGGCGGAGGGAGCGGCGCGGCTCCTGAAGGAGAAAGGTGTGGTGCCGCATCTCGCCGCAGTGCTGGTCGGCGACGACCCCGCCAGCGCCGTCTACGTGCGCAACAAGCAGATCGCCTGCGAGAAGGCCGGCTTCAAGAGCACGCTGCATCGGCTGGCCGCCAACACGTCGCAGACCGAGCTGATGACACTCGTGCAATCGCTCAATGCGGATCAGGACGTGCACGGCATTCTCGTGCAGTTGCCGCTGCCGAAGGGCCTCGATTCGACGGCGATCCTCGATGCCATTCACCCGTCGAAGGACGTGGACGGCTTCCACGCCGAGAACGTGGGCCTGATGTCTCAGGGCCGTCCGCGGTTCCTGCCCTGCACGCCGGCAGGGGTGATGCGCATGCTCAAGGTGTCGGGCATCCCGACCAGCGGCAAGCACGCGGTCGTGATCGGCCGCAGCGACATCGTCGGCAAGCCGATGGCGATGCTGCTGGCGCAGAAGGGCGTGGATGCCACGGTCACGCTGTGCCACAGCCGCACGCCGGATCTCGGCGCATTCTGCCGCTCAGCCGACATCCTCGTGGCCGCTATCGGCATCCCGCAGTTCGTGAAGGGCGACATGGTGAAGCCCGGCGCCGTTGTGATCGACGTCGGCATCAACCGCCTCGGCGACAAGCTCGTGGGAGACGTGGACTACGCGGCAGCGGCGCAGGTCGCATCGGCCATTACGCCCGTGCCGGGCGGCGTGGGCCCGATGACGATCGCGATGCTGCTCGAGAACACGCTGCGCTCGGCGAGGTTCCTGTCCGGATCAGCGGACGCCTGAGCTCGCTGCAGCGACCGGCTTCAAGAGCAGGGCGGCCTTGCACGCCGCCGTGCTGAGGCCGGCGCCCCCGGCGTTCGCATGCGCGATGATCTGGGCACGCATCCGCGGATCCCAGAACTTCGTGATGTGCGAGGCGATCTCGGCCGGCGCGTTGTCCTCCCCGGCTTCCGAGAGGAAGAACGCCCCGATCTCGTTGGCCATGTTCACCAGGTGCTGGATGTTCATGCGAGCGCGGCCCGTCAGTTCGCCGTGCTCGAACCGGTGGCTTCGCGGGCCAGCGCCAACTGCTCTTCGTTGCGCTTGCGATAGCGGCGCTGCCACTCGGACGGGCGCTGCACCTTTACCGCCTGGACCGCCGTGACCTTGTACTCGGGGCAGTTGGTCGCCCAGTCCGAGTTCTCGGTGGTGATCACGTTGGCGCCCGAATCCGGGAAGTGGAACGTGGTGTAGACCACGCCCGGCTGCACGCGCTCGGTGACGACGGCGCGCAGCACCGTTTCACCGGCGCGGCTCGTCACGCCCACCCATTCGCCCGTGCTGATGCCGCGGTCCTCCGCGTCCTGCGGGTGGATCTCGAGCACGTCCTCCTCGTACCACTGGCTGTTCGCCGTGCGGCGCGTCTGGGCGCCCACGTTGTACTGCGTGAGCACGCGGCCGGTGGTGAGGATCAGCGGGAAGCGGGCGGTCACGCGCTCCTGCGTCGGCACGTACTCGGTGACGTAGAACCGCCCCTTGCCGCGCACGAACTCGCCGATGTGCATCGTCGGCGTGCCTTCCGGCGCCGCGTCGTTGCAGGGCCACTGGATGCTGCCGAGGCGGTCGAGCTTCTCGTAGGAGACGCCGGTGAACGTCGGTGTGAGCCGCGCGATCTCGTCCATGATCTCGGACGGGTGCGAGTAGGTCATCTCGTAGCCGAGCGCACGGGCGAAGCCGACCGTGGCTTCCCAGTCCGCGAGGCCGGCCAGCGGCTGCATGACCTTTCGAACACGCGAGATGCGCCGCTCGGCATTGGTAAAGGTGCCGTCCTTCTCGAGGAACGACGAGCCCGGGAAGAACACGTGCGCGTACTTGGCCGTCTCGTTGAGGAAGATGTCCTGCACGATCAGGCACTCGAGCGCGGAGAGCGCGGCGGTCACGTGCTGCGTGTTCGGGTCGGACTGGGCCATGTCCTCGCCCTGCACGTACAACGCCTTGAAGCTGCCGTCGAGCGCGGCCTCGAACATGTTCGGGATGCGCAGGCCGGGCTCGGGCTCGAGCGTCACGCCCCAGGTCTGGCCGAACAGGTCGCGCGTGACCGTGTCCGAAATGTGGCGGTAGCCCGCCAGTTCGTGCGGGAACGAACCCATGTCGCACGAGCCCTGCACGTTGTTCTGGCCGCGCAGCGGGTTCACGCCCACGCCTTCGCGGCCGAGGTTGCCCGTGGCCATCGCGAGGTTCGCGATTCCGAGCACCATGGTGCTGCCCTGGCTGTGCTCGGTGACGCCGAGCCCGTAGTAGATGGCGCCGTTGCCGCCCTTGGCATACAGCCGTGCCGCCCCGCGAACCAGCGCCGCCGGCACGCCGGTGATCCCGGCCATGGCCTCGGGCGAGTTCTTCGGCTGCGACACGAAGTCGCGCCACTTCTGGAAGGGACCCGGTTCGCAGCGCTCGGCGACGAACGCCTCGTTGACGAGGCCCTCGGTCACCACCACGTGCGCGATCGAGTTGATCAGCGCCACATTCGTGCCCGGCTTCAGCGGCAGGTGGTAGTCGGCCTGCACGTGCGGGCTGCGCACGAGGTCGATCGCGCGCGGATCGGCGACGATCAGCTTTGCGCCTTCGCGCAGCCTGCGCTTCATGCGCGAGGCGAACACCGGGTGGCCATCGGTCGGGTTCGCGCCGATGACGAAGATGACGTCCGACTTCTGCACGGAATCGAACGTCTGCGTGCCGGCGGATTCGCCGAGCGTGTGCTTCAAGCCGTAGCCGGTGGGCGAGTGGCAGACGCGCGCGCAGGTATCGACGTTGTTGGTGCCGAGCGCGGCGCGGACCAGTTTCTGGACCAGGAACGCCTCTTCGTTGGTGCAGCGGGAGGAGGTGATGCCGCCCACCGACTGCCGGCCGTATGTGGCCTGGATGCGGCGGAACTCTGACGCCGCGTACTTGAACGCCTCGTCCCAGGACACCTTCTGCCACGGATCCGTGATCTTCCTGCGGATCATCGGCGTGGTGATGCGGTCTTCGTGCGTCGCGTAGCCGTAGGCGAAGCGGCCCTTCACGCAGGCGTGGCCGCGGTTGGCCTTGCCGTCGCGGCTCGGCACCATGCGCACCACCTGCTCACCCTTCACCTCGGCCTCGAACGAGCAACCCACGCCGCAGTAGGCGCAGGTGGTCGTTACCGCCTTGTCGGGCCGGCCGAGGATCGCGAGCGGCTTCTCGCTCAGCGCAGCGGTGGGGCAGGACTCGACGCAGGCGCCGCAGGAAACGCATTCGGACTCGAGGAACGACTGGTCCTGGCTCGCGACGACGCGCGATTCGAAGCCGCGACCCTCGATCGTGATCGCGAAAGTACCCTGCACTTCATCGCAGGCGCGCACGCAGCGCGAGCACGCGATGCAGAGCTTGGGGTCGAATTCGAAATAGGGGTTGCTGGTATCGCAGGGTGCCTTCTGGTGACTGGCACCGTCGAAGCCATAGGGGCTCGTCGTCACGCCCAGGTCCGCGGCGACGCTCTGCAGTTCGCAGTGCGTATCCGCCGGGCAGCCCTTGCAGTTGAGCGGGTGGTCCGAAACGTACAGCTCGACCACGCCCTTGCGCAGCTGGCGGAGCTTGTCGCTGTCCGTCTTCACCTTCATGCCCGGGGCAACGAGGGTGGTGCACGAGGCCGGGTAGCCTTTCTGGCCCTCGACCTCGACGAGGCACACGCGGCAAGAGCCGAAGGCCTTCAGGGTTTCGGTGGCACAAAGCTTGGGGATGGCGCCGCCGGCCGCTGCCGCCGCGCGCATGATCGACGTGCCGGCCGGCACCGTGACCTGCGCGCCGTCGATGGTCAGCGTGACGGGCTCGCCCTGCGCGGCGGGAGTGCCGGAATCCTTGCGGTTGATTGCGAACATCTCCGTCCTCCCAACCTTACCGCTCGCGCGAAAAATCGCTCGCGGAAATGCTTCAGGGCGCTCATCACCGGGAACGGGGTCATCCCGCCGAGGCCGCACAGCGAGCCGTGCTGCATCGTTTCGCACAGGTCTGCAAGCTGCGCAATGTTGGCGTCGCGCGCGTCGCCGCGAATGATCCGGTCGATCACCTCGACGCCTCGGGTCGAGCCGATGCGGCAGGGCGTGCACTTGCCGCAGGATTCGACCGCGCAGAACTCCATCGCGTAGCGGGCCATCCGCGCCATGTCGACGGTGTCGTCGAAGGCGACGATGCCGCCGTGGCCCACCAGCGCGCCGAGCGCCGAGAACGCTTCGTAGTCGAGCGGCGTGTCGAACTGCGACTCGGGCAGGTACGCGCCGAGCGGCCCGCCCACCTGCACCGCGCGGATCGGGCGACCCGAGGCCGAGCCGCCACCGAAGTCGTACAGCAGTTCGCGCAGCGTGACGCCGAATGCCTTCTCGACGAGGCCACCGTGCTTGAGGTTGCCGGCCAGCTGGATCGGCAGCGTGCCGCGCGAACGGCCCATGCCGAAATCGCGGTAGTAGGCCGCGCCGCGCGCGAGGATGATCGGCACCGACGCCAGTGAGATGACGTTGTTGATCACCGTGGGCTTGCCGAACAGGCCCTGGATGGCGGGCAGGGGCGGGCGGTAACGAACTTCCGCACGCTTGCCCTCGAGGCTCTCGAGCAGCGAGGTTTCCTCGCCGCAGATGTACGCGCCGGCGCCCACCCGCACTTCGAGTTCGAACGCCTTGCCGCTGCCGCAGCATGTTGCTGCCGAGATAGCCGTGCGCACGTGCGTTGACGATGGCCTCGCGCAGCGCCCGGATCGAATGCGGGTACTCGCAGCGCACGTAGATGTAACCCTGCGTGGCGCCCACAGCGATGCCGGCGATGGTCATGCCCTCGACGAGCGTAAACGGATCGCCCTCCATCAGCATGCGATCGGAAAACGTGCCCGAGTCGCCTTCGTCCGCATTGCAGACGACGTACTTCGGGGCCGCCGACTGGTCGTGCACCGTCTTCCACTTGATGCCGGTCGGGAACGCCGCGCCGCCGCGCCCGCGCAGGCCGGAGTCCGTCACTTCCTGCACCACCGCCGCGCCGGACAGCGTGAGGGCCCGCTTCAGGCCTTCAAAGCCGCCGTGGGCCACGTAGTCCTCGACGCTGCAAGGCTCGATGACGCCCACCCGCGCGAACGTCAGGCGCTCCTGCTTCGCGAAGTAGGGGATCTCCTCGACGCGGCCCAAGCGCAGGGCATGGGGCTTCGCATCAAAGAGCCCGGCCGCCACGAGTTCGGGCACGTGATCGGCCGTCACCGGCCCATAGGCGATGCGCTGGCCCGCTGCATCCTCGACTTCGACGAGCGGCTCGAGCCAGACCATGCCGCGCGAGCCGACCCGCTTCAGTTGGACCTGGACGCCGCGCGCCGTTGCCGCCGCCTGCAGCGCGACGACCGTCTCATCGACCCCCAGGGCTTCGGCCGCCGCATCACATGAAACGTAGAGGCGCGTAACCATCAGCGCTTGCGCCATTCGTCGAGGACTGCGTCGAGCCGCTCGGGCGTGACGCGACCGTAGAGCTTGTCGTCCACCATGACGGACGGGCCGGCGGCGCAGTTGCCGAGGCAATAGACCGCTTCGAGCGTGAAGGCACCGTCGGCGGTGGTTTCGCCGTAGTCGACGCCGAGCCGTGCCTTGGCGTGAGCCTCCGTCCGTTCGCACTGCACGGCCTGGCAGGCCTCTGCGCGGCATAGGTGCAGCACGTGTCGGCCCGGCGGCTCCTGCCGGAAGTAGTGATAGAAACTGATGACGCCGTGCACTTCGGCGCGCGAGAGGTTGAGCGCGTGGGCGATGCGTGGAACCTGGTCCGGCGGGATGTATCCCAGCGCGTCCTGGATCCCGTGCAGGATCGGCAGCAGGGGACCCGGCTGGGCCGCGTGGGTCGCCAGGATGCCGTCGACCAGGGCTTGGCGCTGGAGATCGGTCTCGGCCATGGCTTGCTGCAGACCTCACTCGTCGCACGATGCAATGGCCGGCGATCTTACGGCCAGCTTGCGGTGGTGCCAACCGAGGCATGGAGATGGGCCGTGCAGCGAATTTCTAGATGTCGCGTTGCGCTCGGACGGTTCGGATGCGCCGCACGTCCGAGGCGCCGCATCGACGGGCTTGCATGCTGCAGTGCGGCACTGCCTGGCCGATCCAGTCGTGCGCCACCTTGACGGCGCCGGTGACCGAGCGGACGATGCTCACGTACATGTAAACGAGCGAGGAAACGGCATGAGTCGCCGTGACGAACGCCAGGACATGGACTTCATCGATCCCAAGGTGCTTTTCCGGGAGTCGGATGACACCTCGGACACGTCTCGCATGCCGGTCTTCGGGGAGGACGCGGACGATGCCTCGCCCGTTCCGGCGATCACGAGCCTGCCCGAGGGGATCGAAGTCGTCGAGCAGCGCGTCGGACGCGCGGTCGGCAACTGGATCCTGCAGGTGCGGTGCCAGTGCGGGCGGCGCTGGTTCGAGCTCTCGCCGGTCGATGCCACCCATTGCCCGCGTTGCGGCACGTATGTGTTTATCGACGTCGCTGCCGGCAAGGGGCCCCAGACCTGAAGCGAAGGCACCGGGCAGCTTCATTGGTTCAGGCTGCGTTTTGCAATCTTCTCTATTCTATTGATTTTGCTGAATCTTTAACGCACTCTTGGCGCCCGCCGCGAGCGTCGCGGACCTTAAGCGTGGAAGGGACGGATGAGCACCTGGTTCGTTGTGCAGACCAAGCCGCGCCAGGAGTCGGTCGCCCAGGCCCAGCTCGAACGCCAGGGGTACCCCGTGTACCTTCCCCGCCTGAGCCTGCCGCGCCTGCGCCGCGGGCGCTGGGCGGAAACCATTGAGCCCCTGTTTCCGCGCTACCTGTTCGTCCGGGTCGAGGTCGGGGAACAGGCCCTGGCGCCCATTCGCTCGACCCGCGGCGTTTCCGCCGTGCTCAAGTTCGGGAACCGGTACGCGGAGGTGCCGGCCGGACTGGTCGACTCCCTGCGCACCCGGGCCAACGAGGCCGGGCTGCACGTGCTCCGGGATTCCGGCCTGCGCAAGGGTGACCGCCTGCGTATCATTGCCGGCCCTTTCGAGGGCTTCGAGGCCGTGTTCGAGTGCGAGCGCGGCGCGGACCGGTCGCGGGTGTTGCTCGACGTGCTGGGCGGCGCGACGTCGGTCACGCTGCCCACGGGATTTATCGTGCCGGCGCATCGCCGGGGAAAAGAGGTTGCCTGATGTCCACGACTCCGCGTCCCACCGCCCGCCGTTACTCCCTGCACCGGCGCGTGCTCGTCACGGGCGGGGCGGGCTTCCTTGGGTCGCACCTGTGCGAGCGACTCCTCGCGCGGGGCGACGAAGTGCTGTGCGTGGACAACTTCTACACCGGGACGCGAGCAAACATCGAGCACCTGATCGGGCATCCGCGTTTCGAGCTGATGCGGCACGACGTGTGCTTCCCGCTGTACGTCGAGGTCGACGAGATCTACAACCTGGCGTGTCCCGCCTCGCCGATCCACTACCAGCTCGACCCGGTGCAGACGACCAAGACCAGCGTGCACGGCGCGATCAACATGCTCGGACTCGCAAAGCGCACGCGCGCAAGGATCTTCCAGGCCTCGACCAGCGAGGTCTACGGCGATCCCGAGGTGCACCCGCAGCGGGAGGACTACTGGGGCCGCGTCAATCCCATCGGGTTGCGCGCCTGCTACGACGAGGGCAAGCGTTGCGCGGAGACGCTCTTCTTCGACTATCACCGCCAGCACCAGATGAGCATCAAGGTCGCGCGTATCTTCAACACCTACGGCCCACGCATGCACCCCAACGACGGGCGCGTCGTGTCGAATTTCATCGTGCAGGCACTGCAAGGCGAAGCCATCACGATCTTTGGCACCGGCGCACAGACGCGCTCTTTCTGCTATGTCGACGACCTCGTGGAGGCATTCCTGCGGCTCATGGACACGAGCGACGACTTCGTCGGGCCCGTCAACCTCGGCAACCCGGTCGAGTTCACCATTCGCGAACTGGCGGAACACGTCGTCCGGCTGACGGGATCCCGCTCGAAAATTGTTGCGCGCCCCTTGCCGGCCGATGACCCGACGCAGCGCCGGCCGGACATCGCGGTGGCGCGCGAAAAGCTGGGCTGGGAACCTTCGGTGCAGCTCGAAGAGGGCCTCCGGCGCACCATCGAGTATTTCCAGTCCAAACTGCCCTAAGCATGCTCGCGGAGCACACGGACCGTGCACGTATGCGCTTACAATGACGCCCATTGACGTAGGCTTGGAGGCGGATCGCCGCGGCGAAGCTATCCCGCCAGCCACCGGTCCGAGCACGCTTCTGGTCTGCACGGCGAATATCTGCCGCAGCCCGATGGCGGAGGCCTTGTGGCGGGACGCCGCCTCGCGGCTGGGCCCCACGTTTCCGGTGGCTTCGGCCGGGATCGAGGCGCAGCCAGGCCGGTCCGCCGACCTGACCTGCGTGGAACTTCTCGCGGAACGCGGGATCGATCTGACGGAGCATCGGGCGCAGCGCTTCAGCCCGGAGGGTGCGATGTGCCATGAGCTTGTGCTGGTCATGGAGCCTGAGCACCAGCGACGCATCATGGCCGCGGCGCCGACGCTGGCGGGCCGAGTGCAACTGCTCGGGCGTTGGGGCGCGGGGCCGATCGACGATCCCTACGGGGCGAGTCGGGCGGAGTATGAATATTGTCTGGGGCAGCTGGAGATTTCGGTCATGGCCTGGCTCGACAGGATCCTCATGAGGCGCGATGCGACTACGACTTGACAATAAGTTGACTTTGCGACGGATACCGGTCGCAACAGCCTGTCTGGTGGCGGCCATGGCGCTATTGGCTGGCTGCCTTAGCGCCGGAATCAATCAGAAAACGGTGGAGCAGGCGAACGCCCAGCCGGTGATCCGCCAGCCGACCGCCGGAGGGCTGCCCGCTACTCCAGTGACCGGTCCAACGGACTACCGCGTTGGCCCGCTGGACGTGCTCGACATCGAAGTGTTCGGCGCCAAGGACCTCACGCGATCGGTGCGCGTGAGCGTCGATGGCAATTTCACCATGCCGCTCGTTGGCCGAGTCCCCGCCTCGGGCAAGACCGTGAGCGAGCTCGAGACCGACATCGCCGCGCGCCTCAAGGACGGCTTCATGGAGAACCCGCAGGTCTCGGTGTTCGTAAAGGAATACTTGAGCCAGCGGGTGACCGTGGAAGGCGCCGTCGAGGGACCCTGGGCTCTATTCACTGACCGGGCGAACGTCGCTGCTGCAGGTGATCGCTCTGTCGAAAGGGCTCGACCCACTCGCCAATCCGGGCGGCGTCGTCATCTATCGCTACGGGGAGGGGCGGCGCTACGCGGCCGCGTTCGACATTCGCGAGATTCGCGCGGGCCGGTTGATCGATCCCGAGGTGCTCGGCAACGACATCGTGGTGGTGGATTTTTCCGGGACCCGGTCCTTCATGAAGGATTTCATAGACACAGTGCCGACCCTTGCGATATTCCTGGTCTTGTTGTGATGGCTGTCGAACCCTCAGATCCGCGAGATGACGAACGCAGCCGCCCTCCTTACGGCGCGTCTCGCCGCCGCGAATTCTCGACTTCGGAATCGAGCGAGCTGGGGCACCTGTTGCCGCAAGACAGGCGTGATGAAGTCGAAGACGAACTGACGCTGCGCGACGTCTGGAACATTCTGGTCAAGCGCCGGTGGACGGTGCTCGGGTGCACGGCGCTCGTGACCATCATTGCGCTCATCACGGCCCTGCTGGAGACGCCGCTTTACCGCTCGAACGCGACGCTGCAGATCGAGACCTCGTCGCTGCGAATCGTGAATATGGAAGGTGTCGAAGCCGTCGATACCAGCTACGACTTCATGGGCACGCAGATCGAGTTGCTCAAGAGCCGAGCTCTCGCGGAACGTGCCGTGCGGCAGCTCGGCCTCGTCTCGGACGAAGCCTTCCAGCGCGCGATTTCGACGCCGGGAGGAATCCGCAGCGTCATCGCATTGTTCCGTGGCAAGGAGCCGAAGCAGGCGGCTTCCACGGAGCCTCTCGACGTCCGGGAGGCCAGCGCGGTCGACCAGGTGATGAACAATCGCGCCGTGGACGTGGTGCTCAACTCGCAGCTGGTGCGAGTGAGCTTCGTCAGCCCCGATCCCAAAGTGTCGCAGAAGGTCGCCAATGGCCTGGCCCAGGCGTTCATGGAAGCGAACCTGAGCCGACGGGAAGATAATTCCAAGTACGCGCGCACCTTCCTGGAGGATCGCCTTGCGCAGCTGAAGCTCAAGCTGGAGGATAGCGAGCGAGCGCAGATCCAGTTCGCGCAGCAGCAGAGACTCGCGAGCGTGGACCAGAACACCTCCCTCGCGAGCAAGAACCTGGAGCAGCTCAACGACGCGCTTGGAACCGCAACCACTGAGCGCATTCGCGCCGAGTCGCGTTGGCGCCAGGCGGAGGCGGCCGGTGGAGTGTCGGCCGATGCGATGAAGAGTCCGCTGCTCGACAAACTGCGCCAGTTGCGAGTTGACCTCAAGAGCGAGTACGAGTCGAAGCGCGCCACGTTCAAGCCCGAATACCCCGAGATGCTGGCGCTCGCGCGGCGGATTGTGGAGGTCGAGACGAGGATCAAGGACGAAGCCGGGCAGTATGCGAATGCGGCGCGCGCGGAGTACGAGTCGGCCCGCGCCAATGAAAACCTGTTGCGCGAACAGGTGGCCGCCCTGCAGTCGGAACTGCTCGACCTGCAAGGTCGCAGCGTGAAGTTCAACATCCTGAAGCGCGAATCCGACACGAACCGCCAGCTCTACGACGCGCTGCTGCAACGGTACAAGGAGATTGGCGTCGCGGGCGGGGCGACGACCAATAACGTGTCGCTCGTGGACGGAGCCTTGCCCGGGTACCGCTTCGAGCCGGACATCCGGCGCCGCACGGTCATCGGCCTGTTGCTTGGCCTGCTGCTCAGCTTCGGGCTGGCGTTCCTGCTCGAGCGCCTTGACGAGACGATTAAGACCCCGGAAGACATCGAGCGTCACCTGCACTTGCCGGTCATCGGGATCGTGCCGAAGATTGCCGATGAGGTGATCGAGTCCGCGGCGACGGATCCGCGCTCGTCGTTCTCGGAGGCGTACCGTTCCCTGCGCACGGGATTGCAGTACGCGACGGAGTCGGGTGCGCCGCGGGTGTTGCTGATCACGAGTGCGCTGGCCGGTGAGGGCAAGACGACAACGGCGGTGATGCTCGCGCGCAAGTTCGCGCAGCTCGGCGTCAAGGTGCTGCTCATCGATGCGGACCTGCGCAGGCCTTCGCTGCACACACGCCTCAATCTCGACAACGAACCCGGTCTAAGCGACTACCTGTCGGGCCAGGCGGAGGCGACGTTGATTTTCCGGCCCACGACGGAGGACAACCTCACCGTCGTAACGTCTGGTGGCACGCCTCCGAACCCTGCCGAATTGCTGTCCGCGGCGCGGTTCAGGTCGCTGCTCACGGAGGCCGTGCAGACCTATGATCAGATCATCATCGACGGCCCCCCGCTGCTGGGGCTGGCCGACGCCCCGATCATCGCCAACGCTGCCGACGGCACCCTGATCGCCATTGAGGCGGGAAACGCCAGGATCGGGGTGCTGCGCGGCGCGCTCAAGCGGCTGTTCGCGGTGCGCGCGCGCATCGCGGGCGCACTGCTCGTCAAGTACGACCCCCGCGCCGCGGGCGAGGGCTACGGCTACGGCTACGGGTATTCCGACTACTATCACCGTAACGCGGAAGGCTCGGACGCACGACGTCTGAAGCGCTTCTGAACCCATGCCTTTGAGCGCGGTGCGTTGGACGTCGCAATCTGCGCTCCTCGCGGCCCTAGTCGCCGTTGGTATGTTCGCGGCGTGGCGAGTCGTCTCGCTTGCCATGGCGGAGTTTCTGGCCGACGCGGAACCCGAGCGTGCGCTCGAATGGCGTGACGATCATCCGGGCGCGCTGCTCAAACTTTCGGAGCAACGGTTGATCGAGGGCCGGCTGGACGAAGCGGAGGCCCTGGCCCGGCGATCGCTGGCAGCAGATCCGCTCGATGGCCGCGGCTACCGTGTGCTCGGTAACGTGGCGGGACTGCGCGGGGACAGCAAGCAGCAGCAGGCGATGATGGATCTCGCGGCGCGTCACGCTCCGCGCGACGTGCCGGCACGCGCTTGGGCTGCGCAGATTGCGCTCGCAAACGAGAATGCCGCGGCTGCGGTGCGGCACTACGACCGGATGCTGCGCGTTGCGCCGGAGCAGCAGCCCGTCGTTTTCCCCGTGCTGATTGGTCTGGCGTCGATTCCCGAAGGGCGCGACGCACTCGTGTCGACCTTGGCTGGGCATCCCCCCTGGCGTGCCGAGTTCCTCCGCGATCTTGCGCACGGAGGGCCGAGCCCCGGCGATCTCGAAGCGTTGTTCGGGGACCTGCGCGCACGAGGCGGCATCAGTGCGGAGGAGAGCGCGGGTTTTCTCGGCCGGCTCGTGCAGGAGCGGCTCTGGGACCAGGCGTTCGTCGCCTGGGCAGGCGGATTGACTGCCGAGCAACTCGCCAACGTCACGGCGCCGATGGATGGAGGGTTCGAGAACCTGTCGCCGGCGAGCGGACCATTCGACTGGGTGGTCACTCGCCGCCCCGGGATCGACGCCTCGGTGCAGCCCTTGTCCGACAGGTCCGGGCATGTGCTCAGGATCGAGTTTCAGGGCCAGCGCAGCGAATTTCGCGACGTGCGTCAACTTTTGCTGCTGCCCCGGGGGCGCGGTTACCAGCTAGAGTGGCGCAGCCAGTTCGAGGCATTGGAGGCCGCACGGGGGTTGCGCTGGACCATAACCTGTGCGGACGGGCCGGCAGTGACGATTCTTGCGACGGAGCCGGAGGCGGGCACACGGCCTTGGCGCGCCAGCTCGGTGACGTTCGACGTGCCTGCCAGGTGCCCGGCGCAGTGGCTGGTCCTCGAACTCGATGCACGGATCGCCGCGGAGACGCTCGCGCGCGGAACCGCTTGGTTCGACGACGTTCGCATCGTCTCGCCGGGTGTTTCCTAGGAATTCGGCCGCGAGTTTGGTACAGTCCGCAGCGTCCGGCAGTATGTGTGACGAAGATGGAGCGTTAAGCATGAAGGGACTGGTCCGCTTGGCAGCGATCGTCGCGATCTCGACGTTGGTGGCCGCTCACGCGACCGCCCAGGAGACCAGCGCTCCCGCCAAGCCGGCGACTGCCGTTCCCGCTGCCGCTGCGCCGGGTGGCACGGCTGCGACCGCGCCCGCTGTCAACGTTGCCACTGTGGCCGAAACCAATGGCCGAACGATGCTGAATCGGGCGTCCGTGTATGAAGTCGCGAAAAAGGACCTGCCCCTGCAGGCCGGCGACAGGCTGGTCGTCCTTGAGAACGGCATGGTCACCGTGCAGTTCGACAATGGCTGCAAAGTGACCGTCGATACGGCCCAGGTTTACACGGTTCCGGCCGTGGCGCCTTGTGCGCCGGGCGCAGCCGATCGCGGTATGCGTGCCGCAGCCCCGGTCTCCGGCACGGGCGCGGCAACCACGGCCGCCACCAGCCAGTACTTCAAGTATGGCCTGATCGCACTCGGCATCGCGACGCCGCTGCTGCTGCTCGCCGACAGTAACCAGGGCAGCCCGATCAGCCCCTGATGCGGTTGCCCGTCACCGGGCTCGGATCCCCAGACGCATCCAGTCGGGCGCTCTTCGCGCTTACGGCGGTCACGTTCGCCCTGGCGCTGCTGGTCGGTGGCGGGCAGGGATCCCTCGCCGAGTCACTTGTCAGCCTTCCCGCACTGCTGCTCATTGTCCTGTCAGCGTTTCGCGCGGGTACCTCCGAACTCCATTCCGCTCGGATGCGATGGTTCTGGCTGCTGCCCGCTGGTCTGTTGGCGCTGCCAGTGCTGCAACTCGTGCCGCTGCCTCATGCGTTTTGGAGGCATTTGCCGGGTCGCGCGCCGTTGGCGGCCGGCCTTGCGACCGCAGGTGCTGCAATATCGCCCGGCGCCTGGACGGTATCGCCGATCGCCACGGAAGGCGTCCTCTGGTCGGCACTCGTGCCTGCGGCGGTATTCATGGGCGCGTCGCTTCTGGATGAGGCACGCCGTCGGGCATTGGTACTGGCCGCGCTTGCGTTCGCCGGACTCAGCGCCTTCATTGGGCTGTGGCAGTTGATGGAAGGGCCGACGAGCGCCCTCTACCTGTATCGGATCACCAATGAAGGCGAGGCGGTCGGCCTGTTTGCCAATCGCAATCACCTCGCGAGCCTGCTTGCGATCTCGCTCCCGGTGGCCGCTGGCGTACTCGCCGATCGAATTCGTCGGCGCTCGCACGCCATTCGGGACCTGCAGGTGTGGTTGCTGACGGCGCTGGTCGTGCTGCTCAGCGTGGCCGTCACGGCCACGCACTCGCGGGCCGGATTTGCGTTGTTCATGCTGAGCGTGCTGGCGAGTTCGGTCGTGCTGTTCCGTGCTCGCGATTCGCGAGACGTGGCGCGTACGCGCCTGTGGTTGCAACTCGGCGCGGGACTGGCCTGCGTCCTCATCGTGCAACTCACCCTGTACGGAATGCTCAGCCGGCTCGACAAGGACCCGCTCGACGAATACCGGTGGACCCTCGTAGAGAACACGATTCAGGCCGCCGGACCCGCTCGCGGCATCGGTTATGGGCTTGGGACGTTCGTACAGGCCTATGACGAGATAGGCGATGCAAGCGCAGACATTCCGTCCTACGTCAATCACGCACACAACGATTACGTGGAGCTATGGCTTGAAGGTGGCGTGGCGGCAATGATTCTTATTTTTGCGGCCTTGGCGATGATCGGCTGGCAAGCTTTCCTGCAGTGGCGTGGCTCTCGGGATGCTGCTGCGGGCGTGACCGAAAGCCGCGGTCTTGAGGCCGGAGCCGCATTTGCGCTGGTGCTGCTGGCATTGCACTCGATCGTCGACTATCCGTTGCGCACACTTACGCTGGCCACGCTGGCGAGTTTGCTGGCCGCGGTCCTGTTCTGTGCCGCGCGCGGTCAGCGTCGGGTCGGTGGAGCGATGGCAATTCCGGCGAAAATTCACTAGAGTAGGAGCCGTGTTCAACTGTTGAACACGGTCCGACTGCCGCTGCCTCGACGCAGTACAGGGCAGTGCGGTAGCCATTCCGGCCCCGACCCCCTAATGGACGAAATACACCTTCGCCTGCTCAAGGCGATCCAGGCGAATCCGCAGGCGACGCAGCGTGAGCTGTCCGAGGCCCTTGGCGTTAGCCTCGGCAAGGCGCACTACTGTCTCAAGGCAGTGGTCGACAAGGGCTGGGTCAAGACGCAGAACTTTCGCGCGAATCCCAACAAGCTCGGATATGCCTACTTGCTGACGCCGGCCGGCATGGATGCCAAGGCCCGGCTCACCGTGCGGTTCCTGCGCCGAAAGCTGGACGAGTTCGACATGCTTCGTGCGGAGATCGAGGAATTGCGACGCGAGGTCGAGTTATAGCCATGACCAAACTGCTGGTGACCGGAGCCGACGGTTTCATCGGCTCGCACCTCACGGAAGCCCTGGTCCGCAAGGGCCACGACGTGCGCGCCTTTGTCCTGTACAACTCTTTCAATTCGTGGGGCTGGCTCGATCAATGCGCCCCTGACGTCAAGGGCAAGTTCGACGTCTTCGCGGGGGACATCCGCGACCCTAACGGCGTGAAGGAAGCCATGAAAGGCTGCGATGCGGTGCTGCACCTCGCCGCCCTGATCGCGATCCCGTATTCGTATCACTCGCCCGACACGTATGTGGACACGAACGTGAAGGGCACGCTCAACGTGCTGCAGGCAGCGCGGCAACTCGGTGTGCGGCGTGTGATCCATACGTCGACGAGCGAGGTCTACGGCACGGCGCGGTTCGTCCCGATCACCGAGGAGCATCCGCTGCAGGGTCAGTCGCCGTACTCGGCGTCGAAGATTGCGGCAGACCAGTTGGCGTATTCGTTCTATGCCTCGTTCGGACTGCCGGTTGTCATTGCCCGGCCGTTCAATACTTACGGCCCGCGGCAGTCGGCCCGCGCGGTCATTCCGACGATCATCACGCAGATCGCCAGTGGCCAACGGCAGATCAAGCTTGGGGCAATCTCGCCGACCCGGGATTTCAATTTCGTGCATGACACCGTGGACGCGTTCATTGCCGCGCTCGACTCAGACCGAGGACTCGGCGAGGTCGTCAATTTCGGCAGCAATTTCGAGATTTCGATTGGTGACACGGCAGCGTTGATCGCCGAGGTCATGGAGACGAGCCTCGAGATTGTGACCGACGAAGTGCGGCTGCGGCCGGCCAAGTCCGAAGTCGAACGACTCTGGGCCGACAATGCCAAGGCGCGCGACTTGTTCGGCTGGACTCCGCGACACGGAAATCGAGACGGATTGAAGCGCGGACTCGCCACTACCGTCGAGTGGTTCATGGACCCCGACAACCTGCGTGGCTACAAGGCGGGAATCTATAACCTGTGAGCACCGCACCCACCGAGTCCCCGCTGGCGGCCGCAGTTCTCGCGAGACTCCAGGAGGCGCTGGGCAATCGTTCCGTCGCCTTGCACGAGCCGGTGTTCGCGGGAGCGGAATGGTCGTACCTCAAGGAATGCCTCGACACGACATTTGTGTCGTCGGTCGGCAAGTTCGTGGATCGATTCGAAGCGGACCTGGCCGCGTTCACCGGGGCGAGGCACGCGGTGGCCGTGGTCAACGGCACTGCGGCATTGCACGTGGCACTCCTGCTCGCTGGAGTTGTGCCGGGTGACGAAGTGCTGGTGCCGACGCTCACCTTCGTGGCAACGGCCAATGCCGTACGGTACTGCGGCGCGACGCCCCATTTCGTGGACAGCGACGAAGGCACGCTCGGCATGGATCCCGAGGCGCTTCGCATATGGCTCGATGCAGTGACTGAGAGGCGATCGGGAGTCTGCATCAACCGCCGCACTGGCCGCCCGATCCGCGCGCTGCTCCCCATGCACACGTTTGGCCATCCGTGCGAACTCGATGGCCTGCTGGCCATCGCGAAAGACTTCGGGCTCGTGCTCGTCGAGGATGCTGCCGAGTCAATCGGCAGTTACTACGGGTCCCGGCACACAGGGACCTTCGGTCGGCTCGCAACACTTAGTTTTAACGGCAACAAGACCATCACGACCGGCGGAGGTGGCGCGATCATCACCAGCGACACCGATCTGGCGCGTCGCGCGAAGCACTTGACGACGACTGCCAAGGTGCCTCACCGCTGGGAGTACGTGCACGACGAGGTAGGGTTCAACTATCGCTTGCCCAACATCAATGCAGCCCTTGGTTGCGCACAACTCGAGCAGTTGGCCGGGTTCCTCATCTCCAAGCGCCGGTTGTTCGAGCGGTATGCCGCCGCTTTTCGCGATCTTCCGTCGGTTCGACTGGTGAGTGAACCCGAGGGGTGTACCAGCAATTACTGGTTGCAGACGCTGGTGCTCGACCAAGCCGTGGCGGAGGAGCGCGACACAATCCTCGCGACGACCAATGCGGCCGGCGTGATGACGCGACCCGCGTGGGGCCTGATGCATCGACTCGCGCCGTATCGCGATTGTCCACGCGCTCCGACCCCGGTGGCTGATTCGCTCGCGCGGCGCATCGTCAACATCCCGAGCAGCGCAGGCCTGGCATGATTCCCTTGCTCCTGGTCGGTGGCGGCGGCCATTGTCGATCTTGCATAGACGTCATCGAAGAGGAAGGTCGCTACCGTGTCGCCGGCATCGTCGATCGCGCCAGGAGCGGGCCTCCCGTCCTCGGGTATCCGGTACTGGGCGACGACGAGGACCTCGCACGTCTTCTCGCGAGCTGTGCGGATGCGCTCGTGACCGTCGGTCAGATCAAGTCCCCGGACGCTCGCCGGCGGTTGTACGTATTGCTGAAGGATTCGGGTGCGCGCCTGCCGGCAATCGTGTCGCCGCACGCGCACGTGTCCCGGCATGCGGAACTCGGGGAAGGGACGATTGCGATGCACGGCGCGGTGGTCAACGCAGCTGCTTCGGTCGGCGCCAACTGCATCGTCAACAGTATGGCGCTGATCGAGCACGGCGCAATGGTGGGTGAGCATTGCCACATCGCCACCGGCGCGCGCGTCAACGGCGACGTGGTCATCGGACCCGGGACGTTTGTCGGCAGCGGAGCCGTGATTCGCGAGGGCATCCGCATCGGATCCGGGGTAATCATCGGGGCGGGCAGTCTCGTCCTTGCCGACGTTGCCGATGGCTCGGCGATACGGGGCGTCGGATGACCGGGAGCCGCGTACTGGTCATTGCCGAAGCTGGGGTGAATCACAACGGTGATCCCGCGCTTGCGCGACGGCTCGTCGAGGAGGCTGCGCGGGCCGGGGCCGATCTCGTCAAGTTCCAGACCTTCTCGGCGGACCGGCTGGTCACGCAAAGTGCGAAGAAAGCGGACTATCAGAGGCAGACGACGGACGCGACTGAGTCGCAGCACGCGATGATTCGGCGGCTCGAGTTGTCGGAGGAAGCCCACCGCGTGCTCGCCGAACATTGCCGACAGCACGGCATCGGTTTTTTTTCCTCGGGATTCGACGAGGCGAGCATCGACTTCCTGACGGAACTCGGCCTGGAATGTTTCAAGATCCCGTCGGGCGAGATCACGAACCTGCCGTACCTGCGACACGTTGGTCGCTTGGGCAAACCGGTCATCCTCTCATCCGGGATGTCCCGGTTGGACGAGATCGAGGCTGCATTGCGGGCGCTGGAAGCGGCCGGGACGCGGCGCGAGTTGATCACGATTCTGCATTGCAACACCGAATATCCCACTCCCATGGAGGACGTGAACCTCCGGGCGATGCGGACCATAAAGGATGCATTCGGTGTGGCGGTCGGGTACTCGGATCACACCGAGGGCACGGAAGTGGCCGTCGCTGCGGTCGCGCTAGGCGCGACCGTCATCGAAAAGCACTTCACGCTCGATCGCAACTTGCCGGGACCGGACCATCGCGCGAGCCTTGAGCCGGACGAGTTCAAGGCCATGGTCCGCGCCATCCGGAACATCGAGCTGGCGCTTGGCGACGGCATCAAGCGGCCGAGTCCGAGTGAGTCGAAAAACCTTCCGATCGCCCGCAAGTCTGTCGTGGCGGCACGGCAGATCCGCGCCGGCGAGCTATTCTCTGCGGAGAACCTGGCGGTGAAGCGACCCGGGACGGGGGTCTCGCCAATGCGCTGGGACGAGGTCATCGGGCAGATTGCGCGCCGTGATTTCGAACCCGACGAGTTGATCGAGCTTTGAGAAAGATCTGCGTCGTCACCAGCACGCGCGCGGACTACGGTCTGCTGCGCTGGATCATGGAGGGCATCCGTAACGCCCCGGACCTCGAACTGCGGGTGCTCGCGACCGGTGCGCATCTGTCGCCGGTATTCGGACTCACGTACCGGGAGATCGAAGCCGATGAATTCCGTATCGACTGTAAGGTCGAGATCGAGCTCGAGTCGGACACGCCCGTGGGAGTCACGCGATCGATGGGTTTGGCACTGCAGGGCGCGGGTGCAGCACTGCAGGAACTGAAGCCCGACGTGCTGGTGCTGCTCGGTGACCGATACGAGATCCTCGCAGCGGCTGCTGCTGCCGCGATCTCGAGGGTCCCCATTGCGCACCTCCATGGCGGGGAAACGACGGAGGGGGCGTTCGACGAAGCCATGCGCCATGCGATCACCAAGATGTCGCATCTGCACTTCGTCGCCGCCGAACCTTACCGGCAGCGTGTGATCCAGATGGGCGAGCCTCCGGACCGGGTGTTCCTGGTGGGCGGTCTAGGCGTCGACAGCATCAAGCGGCACCGCCTGCTCGGGCGCAGTGAGCTCGAGCCTTCGATGGACTTCCGCTTCAAGGCACGGAATCTTCTCGTCACGTTCCATCCCGTGACGCTCGAAGACTCGACGGCCGCAGCGCAGATGACCGAACTGCTCGCCGCGCTCGGATCGTTGCACGACACCGGGCTCATTTTCACGATGCCCAATGCCGATACGGGCAGTCGCAGCATCTTTGAACTGATCGAACGGTTTGTGGCATCCCACGCCAGTGCCAGGTCGTACACGTCGCTCGGACAGTTGCGCTACCTGTCCTGCATCGCCCAGGTGGACGGTGTCGTCGGGAACTCCTCGAGCGGCCTCACAGAAGTGCCGTCGTTCCTGAAGGGTACGATCAACATCGGTGACCGCCAGCGCGGCCGGCTGAAGGCAAGCAGCGTGATCGATTGCGCGCCCGAGAGAGGGGCCATTCGAACGGCGATCGAACAACTTTACTCGTCGTCCTTCAAGGCGGACTTGCCGCGGGCGGTCAATCCATATGGTGACGGAGGCGCCAGCGAGAAGGTCGTGGAGATTCTGCGTCGGTATCCGCTGGATGGCATCCTCAAGAAGTCCTTCTACGCGATTCCCGGCCACCCATGAGGACCGGAACGTCATGACGAACTCCGCTGAACGATCCTGGCGTCGCGCGCTCCTGCCGGAGTCGGCCACGCTGCAACAGGCGATTGAAACGCTGGACAGCGCCGCGCTGAAGATCGCCTTGGTCGTGGCTGCCAACGATGTGCTGGTCGGCACGATCACGGACGGTGACATCCGGCGCGCGCTGTTGCGCGGACTCGGCCTGCAGAGTTCCATTGCTTCCGTCGTTCACCGGGAGCCGTTCGTGGCGCCCCCGGGCATGGACCGCGAGATGGTTCGGCACCTGATGCAGGCGAACAAGCTGCTGCACGTGCCGATCGTCGATCCGGACCGTCGCCTTCTGGGCCTGCATCTCTGGGATGAATTGAACAGCGAGGTGGAGCGCCCGAACACCGTGCTGATCATGGCGGGCGGTGTGGGTTCGCGCTTGCGTCCTTACACGGAGAACTGCCCGAAGCCGATGCTGCCGGTTGCCGGCAAACCGATGCTCGAGCACATCGTCGAACGGGCGCGGGGACAGGGCTTTCGCCAGTTCGTGTTTGCCGTGCATTACCTCGGGCACGTGATCGAGGAGTATTTCGGCACGGGCGACCGATGGCAGATTCACATCGACTACCTGCGGGAGCAGGAGCCGCTCGGTACGGCCGGCGCGCTGACCCTTCTGACGCAGAGACCAGAGCAGCCGTTCGTCGTGTCGAACGGCGACGTGCTCACGGACATCCATTACGGCGAACTGCTCGATTTCCACATGCGCCACGGTGCAGCGGCAACGATGGCCGTCCGGCAGCACGAATGGCAGTATCCGTTCGGTGTCGTGCGCACGCGGGGTGTCGAGATCATCGGCTTCGAGGAGAAGCCGGTGACGACGGCCCTGGTGAATGCCGGCATCTACGTTCTGGATCCTCAAGCCGTCGATTGCCTGGGTGGCGGTGAGCGCTGCGACATGCCGACGCTGTTCGAGCGTGTGCGGGAGCGAGGAGGGCGCACGGTGGTGTATCCGATGCACGAACCGTGGCTGGACGTCGGCAAACCCGAAGATTATCGATCGGTTCAGGACGGGGTTTCATGACCGCCGGCCCCGAGCGATACCTGATCGTCAGTCTGGGCAGCATCGGTCAGCGTCACCTTCGCAACCTCAGGCAACTCCGACCCAAGTCGGGGATTGGAATCCTGCATTTGCGGGCATTGCCCGAGCATTCGCGAGCGGCGGACGAAGGCAATCATCACTTTGCATCCGTGGAGGAGGCCGTGGCTTTCGCGCCGAAGGCAGCCATCGTCGCGGGACCCGCGAGCACGCACGTTCCAATCGCGCAGAAATTGGCCGAGGCGGGTGTGCACCTCCTGGTGGAGAAGCCCATCTCAAACACCGTCGAGGGCTGTCCGGAGCTGATCGGTACGGTACAGCGCCGCGGTCTGGTGCTCATGACTGGTTACAACCTGCCGTTTCTTCCGTCGCTTCAGGTGGCGAAGGCGTGCCTCGATCGCGGGATGATCGGCCGCGTTATCGCGGTTCGGGCCGAGGTGGGTCAGTTCCTCCCGGATTGGCGGCCGGGCACGGATTATCGGGCTGGCGTCAGCGCGCAACGCCGGTTGGGTGGCGGAGCATTGCTGGAGTTGAGCCACGAACTGCACTATCTCTACTGGATGTTCGGGATGCCGTCTCGTGTGACGGCTCGGGGAGGCCAGTTCGGCGATCTCGTAACGGATGTGGAGGATCTGGTCGAACTGACCCTCGAGTACGAATCGCCTCGGCGGCTGGTTAACGTGCATCTCGACCTGCTGCAGCGCGTTGCGCATCGATCCTGCCGATTCATCGGCAGCGAGGGCACGCTCGTCTGGGACGCCATGCGGGACAGCGTAGAGGCGTATCAGGCGGCGTCAGGGACCTGGACTCAGGTGCCGGTGCGTTCCCTATCCGACCGTAACCAGATGTATGTTGACGAATTGCAGCACTTTCTCGACTGCATCGAGCGGGGATCGCGGCCTATGGTGGACGGCACCGATGGCCTGAGGACCCTGGTCATCGCCGACTCGGCGAATCGGTCCATGGTCCGCAATTCGACCGTAGAGGTGGTGCCTCCCGGTGAGTGACACCTCCAGATGCATCGCTTTCATATTTGCCCGCGGCGGTTCCAAAGGCGTACCGGGCAAGAACCTCAAGGAACTGGCGGGGCGACCTCTGATCGCGCATTCGATCATGACGGCTCGTGCCTGCCGCCGACTGGAGACCGTCATCGTGTCAACGGACGATCCCGGAATTGCTGACGTGGCCCGTGCCTTTGGCGCCGAAGTGCCCTTCATGCGCCCGCCGCATCTCGCTACGGACACCGCGCCCGAATGGCTTGCCTGGCAGCACGCCGTCGACTGGTTCCAGCGTGAGCGGGGCTCCTTCGACGCTTTTGTCAGCCTCCCGGCGACGTCACCGCTGCGGGCCGTGTCTGACGTGGACAGATGCCTGGATGCCTTCATCGATTGCCCCGACACCGATATCGTAATCACCGTTCGCGAGTCCGAGCGCAGCCCGTACTTCAACATGGTGCGTCTCGATGCCAAAGGGCATGCTCGCCTGGTGATCGAGGGCGCGGGAGGCCCGGCCCGACGGCAGGACGCTCCCGTTGTCTACGACATTACGACGGTCGCGTATGTCGCGCGGCCGGCTTTCGTCCTGTCCGCCGAACGGATCTTCGCGGGTCTGGTGCGAACGGTGGAGGTGCCGCGTGAGCGGTCGCTGGACATCGACACCCCGTTCGACTTCCGGCTCGCTGAATTCCTCCTGCAAGACCGAGTGGATTCTCAATGAAGACGGTTCGTGAACTGATGCGGCTTGACGGGCGTGTCGCGTTGATCACCGGTGGGGCAGGGCACATCGGGACCGCGATGGCCGAGGCACTGGCCGAACTTGGATGCCACTTGTGCCTGGTCGACGTCGACAAACAGCGTCTCGACGAGGTCAAGGCTGGAATCGTGGCGACCTGCACGGTGCGGGTGCAGTCCGTCGTGTGCGAACTCGAGGACGAGGCTGCGCGGACCCGCCTGCCGGCGATCGTCAGGTCGGAATTTGGTCGACTCGATGTGCTCGTGAACAACGCGGCATTCGTCGGCAGCCGACAGCTCGAGGGGTGGGTCGCTCCGTTCGAGAATCAGAGCCTGGCCACCTGGCGTCGAGCATTTGAGGTGAATCTGACAACGGCCTTTCACCTCAGCCAGGCGTTTGCGCCGGTTTTGCGGGAAGGCGGCCGCGGTTCGATCGTGAACGTCGGGTCGATCTACGCCCTCGTCGGGCCGGACATGAGCCTTTACGCTGGGACCGCGATGGGCAGCCCGGCAGCATACGCCGCCAGCAAGGGCGGGCTGCTGCAGTTGACGCGCTGGCTGTCCACCGTGCTCGCGCCGGACGTTCGCGTCAACAGCATCTGCCCGGGAGGCGTAGCGCGGGGACAGCCGGAGTCGTTCGTGACGAGATACGTCGCGAGGACCCCGCTGCGTCGAATGGCGACCGAGGAGGACTTCAAGGGTGCGATCGCCTATCTCGCGTCCGATCTGTCGGCGTATGTGACCGGCGAGAACATCGTCGTCGACGGCGGCTGGAGCGCCTGGTAGTCCTGAAGGAATGAGATGTTCCTGCGTGAACTGATCGAACGAATCAGGTATTGGCGGTCCGCTGATCGAATCGGGCCGGACATCCCGTGGACGCACTGGCGGCTGCATTTCAGGAGCACGCAGCGCGCATTGTGCCAGAAGCGATTCCTGCGTTTCCCGGACAGCGCGGAGTTTCGGCCCGGGGCATACGCCGTCGCCTGCTCGAAGATCGAGATCGGCGAACGAGTGGTCATTCGTCCAGGCACCATGCTCTTCGCCAACCCGGATTCCGAGGGCGCCGGTATCGTCATCGAAGATGGGGTGTTGATCGGCTCAGGAGTGCATATATATAACGCGAATCACGCCTTTCGCGATCCCGTCACACCGATCATCGACCAGGGTCACTCGCCGGCCCGGAAGGTCGTGCTCCGGCGCGGCTGCTGGATCGGCGCGAACGTGACGATTCTTGCGGGCGTAGAAGTCGGCGAGAATGCAGTGATCGGAGCCGGTAGTGTCGTCACAAAGTCGATACCGGCCCGGACCGTCGCCGTGGGGAACCCTGCCCAGCCTCCGCCGAAGGGCGGCTGACGATTGGACGTACATGCGACCGCTGGTGTACGTACCCGCTGCGCCGAGCATCTGGGTCTGTTCGATGCGAAACAACGCTGGACGCTCGCGGATTCTTCGCTACTGCAAGCGATTGCCACAGATCAACCGGTGATGCGCGGCATGCGTGGTCGCCGACTGCAAGGCATCCTGGCTTGGGCGGACCGGATGTTCCTCGTCGGGCCAGCATTGCTGGTCGTGGGCTCCTTCGACCTGATCACGAAATTGCGTCAACAGCGCGCGCGGCCTTGCACAAACGAGCGATTGTCGCGACTGTTCGTCGGCTTCGGCGCCGGGGCCGAGGAAGTCCTGTTCAGTCGCTACCGTGAACAATCGCAGCGGCCGGTCGCTCGCGTGAATCAGGTCGACATCGCATCCATGGGTCGGATTTATCGCGTCGGGGCCAGGGAAGCCATCCGTAACCTGTGGGCGGCCTGCAGGACGATCCTGCGCACCGTGCGCCAACTTCCTGATGCGCTCAGCAGCCGACGGATCGATTTCCTGACGTACGGTGGGCTGCGGCTCGGTGGATACAGCTACATGCGGGCCTGGTTCGAGGGCGTCCGCGATCAGTGCGATCCGGATGCGGAAGTTTGCTTTCTCGCTGCCGACACGCCGGCTTTCGCCGCCGCGGATGCAGGATTGAAAACGAGGTACCTGCAGCACGGCTTTGTTCGACGCAGTCTGCTATTGCCAGAATTTGATTCCATCGATGCGCTAACCGACGACGAGGCACGCCACTTTGCGCGGGCACTCGCCGGTCCCCAGGTCAGCGTGGCACGGCCCACAAGGTATGACGTGACTGAACTGACTCACGAAATGCTGGTCGCGTCGGTTTATGAGCTTCCGGGCGAAATGCGGCGCATCTCACCCGTCCTGGAGTGGGCGCGCAGCCGCGGCTGGAGGGTCCGGGTTCGACCCCATCCGCGTGAGGACCGGGCATTCTGGAGTCAGGGTGTCGACCGGACCATCGTTCAGATCGAGGACGCCGACCCCTCGTTTGAGGACGCCCTGCGTCGACTTCGGCCGCGGATCGTCGTTTCCTGGTATTCGACAGCGCTTGCTGAGGCCCTCAATTGTGGAATCGTCCCGGTTTCCGTCAGTGATGAGTCCACACCGGCGATCGCGATCTGGTCTATCCGCTGCTCGATCGTGCGTTGCGATGGCCGCAGGACCAGCGAGCGATTGCGGAGATCATGTGCGATGACGCGCCTATCGTGCAACGCTTGCATCGCTCGAGACGGTTAGGCGTCTCGTCGCCGTAAATGACGACTAACGTCTTCGTTCCCCGCCTGGTCGATGCACGCAACCGAACGCGCAGAATAACAATGCACGCATGTTGCTGAGTCGATGGTGACAGCAGATGACTACGCATTCGTACGCTGGCCTACGATGAACCGGACTCGGGTGTGGCGACTCGCGACGGCATCGAGTCGTCCGACTGTGGCGACGGCACCTGTGGCTTGCCCACCTCTTCGTTCAATACCTTCGCCCCTGCGTGGCCGTGTTCTATCCTGGGGCGAGCCGCGCCGATTTTGCGGGCCTGCGGGTCCGCCGGGCCCTGCGACTGCGCGGACCGATCATTGCCACGCTCGAAGGGCTGGTCGGGGACAAGGAGCGGGAGCAATTTTATTCATTGGCGGCTGGTCACGCGGTGCATTGTCAGCCTGTCACGGAACGTGAATTGAAGTGCTGCGATTACGTTCTGCAGACGGCCGATCACGTCATCGCAATCAGTCCCTTCCTGAGGCGTATGGGCCAGGCGCGCTACGGTGACAAGTTTTCCGTGCTTCCTCTGGGAGTAGATCTCGGGACCTTTCATTCAGAGGCGGCGCAACCGGAGCGGACCGTGAGGACGGTGGTCTCGGCAGGTCGGGTGGCGGCGCACAAGCGCCCGGAAGTTTTCCTCGATCTTGCGGAACGTTACCCAGAGGTTCGTTTCAAGTGGTTCGGTGAGGGGGACCGGCGTAAGGCGCTCATTGCAGTGGCAGCGGCAAGGAACATCGCGAATGTGGAGTTCCCGGGGAGCTGCCCGCCCGAGAGGCTTGCGCAAGAGTTTCGCGCCGCAAACATCTTCGTGCTGCCTTCACGCTGTGAAGGTGTGCCGAAAGTGACGCAAGAGGCTGCCGCATGCGGATTGCCGGTGGTCGCCTTTGGTCATTACGAAGCCCCAAGCGTCGTGCACGGCAGGAATGGTTTCGTTGTCTGGTCGGACGATGAGTTCATTTCCCGCACCGGCGAGCTGCTGACGAACCCGCTGTTGGCATCTGATATGGGGCGGTGTGGCGCGACAATGTCGCAGGAGTGGAACTGGAACCTACTGGCGCCGCGATGGGAGTCGACGCTCGTCAAGGCCATCGCCGCATCCGGTACTCGGAAACGGGCAAGTTGACGCGCGGCAACTCCAGATCTGCCAAACAGTTGGGAGGTCAGGCGGCGCTGTTCCTGCTCGGCAACGTCTTCACACTCATCGTTGGACTTCCGTTGCAGGTCTACTTGGCGCGTGTGCTCGGATCCGACGGTATTGGGGCGTTCAGTCTGATCGAAGGTTTTGTAAGTCTGATTGCCGGCTTGATTGCATTTGGGCAGGCGCCAGCTCTGGTGAAGTTCATCCCGTTTCACCTCGAGCGTGCGGAATATGCATGCATTCGGATGCTCTTGCGTGATGGCGCGAGGATCTTGTTGGTTGCGGGATGCGTGACCTACGTGATCGTGGTTGCGGTATACCCTGTTTTCGTCAAGCACCTGCCGGCGGTGGCGCCCTATCAGGCTGAGATGTCGGTAATGGCCGTATTGATTCCGCTCAGTGTGATCAGCTTTTACCTGCAGCAGGGCCTGCGCGGATTCCAGGAGATCCGCTACATTGTCATCGGTTCTTCGTTCCTGCAGTTGACCGTAAAGGCCGTGCTGGCAGTCGCACTGCTCACGGCGGGCTTGCATCTCATCGGTTACGTCTGGGCTGTCGTGCTCTCGGTGGCCATTGCAGTTGCCTGGATGGCGCTTGGGCTGCGTCGGAAGGTGACGGAGATGCCTGCTGACGCGAACCCACACTGTGAGGCGCATCATCGGTCCGCGTGGCGGACCTATGCAGGAGTCATGTACAGCGGGTCGCTGCTCGGGGTCGGCGGCACGTACATCGACCGTTTTCTGTTGGGGGCCCTTGCGGGCGTCCAACCCGTCGGCGTGCTGGCGGTCGTAAACAGATCCAGCAGATGCCCGTCATCTTTCAGCAGATGTTTCTTTCCGTTGCAGCTCCGATGTTCTCTGCGGCCCACGCGCGCGGCGCTCCTTCCGAGATGCAGCACATCTACCACCTCACGACGGACTGGGTCGTACGCCTGTCGATGCCATTGTTCATTTTCGCGTTCATTTTCGCGGCGCCGCTGCTGCGCCTCTTTGGGCCGCAATTTGCTGCCGAAGGCACGATTCCCCTGCAGGTCCTCCTGGCATCACAGCTCGTGAATCTTGCCTTCGGCCCGGTTGGAAGCGTCATGTACATGAGCGGCATGGAGCGTCGTGCCGTCGCGATTTCCGCCTACCAGATGATCGTGAGCGTTCTTGCACTCTGCGTATTGATTCCGGCGTTCGGACTCGTCGGCGCGTCCTGCGCAATGTGCGTCAGCATTCTTTTCGTCAATGTTTTCGAGTTCGTCGTCGCGCGGAAGCAGATCGGCTTGCGGTGGTCGGACGGCAGGTACCTGCGCTGGATCGTACCCACGCTGGCGTCGCTTGCCGCTGCCCTGATTGCCCGTTGGGCAGGCCCCACCGAAGTTGGCGCAGTCCTTCTTGCCGCCTATCTGGGATGTCTTTATGCCATTTACCATGGCATTTCGTTGATTCACGGGCTGCATGACGATGATCGGGTGCTTCTTCGTCACTTCAAGGACAAGTTTGCTGGCCTTCGAACGTAGACGGTTGCATGGAGTTTCACGACCGCCCGCGGTTTCGGCGGCAGGGCGGAGTAATGCATGGTGTGGGGACCTCCATTGACGGACGACGTCCAGTTCAGAGAGGGGTTAGACGATGCACAGTGGGACGAGGCCTTGGTGCGACTCGGGGGCCATCCGCTGCAATCTTCGCACTGGGGTCGGGCCCGCGAGCAGACGGACGGTCGGCGGTTTGTTGGCGTCGCAGGATACGAGCTCGGCGAGCCGGTTTGGATGGCCAGGGCGGAAATTCGGCCTGTGCCGGTGCTCGGCCGGGTGGCATGGATACCGCGAGGCCCGACGATATCACCGAAGGTGTCAAGCGACGTGACCGACGCCGGGATGGAGCGAATATCAGCATTGGGATTCTTCATCTCTGTGTGCAGTCCGTGGCGCAGGGTGCCCGACGCAGGCGATGGGTCCGCTGGACCGCGCACGATCTGGATCGATCTAACACAGGGGCAGGAGCATTTGTGGGCGGGCTTGCAGAAGAAGTGGCGTCACGGTGTGGGGTATGCCGCGCGTGCCGGCGTTCAGGTTGCCGAAACGCGAGACGCCAGGCGCTTGGGAGAGTTTTTTGGGTTGTGCCAATCGATCAGTCAGGCGAAAGGATTTTCGCTGCCCGCGTCCGAGCCCTTGATGCGGCGTCTGCTCGAGTCACCAGCGGGCAGGCCGGTTTCATCGCACCTTTTCATCGCGACCTTAGAAGACCGCCTCGCCGCTGGTGCGTTCATCATCCGGTGTGGTCGGCACGTTCACTACTTCTGGGGCGCGACAGATCGGGATCTTTCTAAAGTGCGTCCAGGGGAAGCTTTGCAATGGGCAGTCATCGAGTGGGCATTGGCTCAGGGCTGCACGATCTACGACTTGGAAGGCGTCGATCCGGACGGCAATGCCGGGACATACGAGTTCAAGCGCAAAATGGGGGGCGAGGAGATCCAGCTCCCCAAAACGACAATTAGCGCCCTCAGTCTCCGGGGCAGGCTCGCTGCGCCTGTGCTGTCGAAGTTCTTTGGCGCGTGACGGTGCGGCTGGTAAGCGATGCGAGCAAGGTCGACGAGCGGTCGATTCGGGATCGGCACAATGTGGTGACCGTCACGCCCTGGTTTCCAAACCGCCCGGGTGAGCGCGAAGGAAACTACGTGTACGACTCGGCGTCGGCCGTGGCCGCGTCGGGACGCAACGTGTCGGTACTTGTCGCACGTCCTTACCGACCGTTCGCCGGACGCTCCGGCTTCGCCGCGAAGGAATCACATTCATTCGACAATCGGTCATTCCCCGAGCTGCGCCATGTCGAGTTCGTCAGGCACCTCAGCGTGCCGCGTAATCTAGCTCCAGGTATCAGCGACCGGAATCTTGATGCAGTTCTCGAGCCCGCTCTCAATGGGCTCGTCACGCGACTATCTGCCGGAATCATCCACGCGCACACGGAGTCCATGGCGCCTGCGGCTGTCTCAGTCGCTCGGCACACGGGAGCGAAGGTGGCTGTCACGCTGCACGGTATCAATGTAGGCAAGCGCTTCTTCGGCGATGCCAAACGTCGCGAACGCTTCCGGAGTGCTCTGAACGCGGCCGACAGAGTCATTCTAGTGGGCGAACCGCTGAGGGAGTTCTTCGCGGACCTGACCGGCAGAACCGACCATTTTCGGGTGGTGCCGAATGGCTTCGTCCTGCCTTCGATTGTTGCCAATCCGTCTGTTCTGGAACGGGGGCGAAAGCTCGAACTGATCAGTGTCTCGAACCTCACCGAAGGCAAAGGCATCGAGGTGACGATCCAAGCGCTGGGCCAGGTCTGGCGGCGAGGGCTGAGAACTTGGACGTACACGGTCGTGGGTGACGGACCGAGCAAACCGCAGCTGCGTCGTTTGGCCCAGTCGCTGGGTATTGAAACGAATGTCCGATTCACGGGCGCCGTGCCACATGAGCATGTCTACTCATGCCTTGCAGCTGCAGACGTCTTTGTGCTTCCGTCCTATCGAGAGGCGTTCGGGATTGCATATCTGGAGGCAATGGCGGTCGGCTTGCTGGCGATCGGCGTACGCGGACAGGGACCCGGCGCGTTCATTACGGACCAGGTCACCGGAGTGCTGGTGGCCCCGCGGGACCCGGACGACCTCGAGCTCCGCCTGACGGACATTCTGTCCGACCCGACGAAGTTTCGTGGGATCGCGGCCGAAGGATCGCGCAAAGCCAGAAGTGACTACACGTGGACCAGGCACGCGGAAGCTCTCACTGGCATTTATGACGAGATGCTTGCGGAAACACCATGACGACGGACCGACGCGCGCTGTTGGTCTACATCGAACCCACACCTTATATCCTGGGTCTGATCGAACAGATTCGCCGAATAAGCCCGCTTCGGTTGGACGTCGGTTTTCTGAAAGAGAACCTGAGCCAGGAATGGGGCCTGGAGGTTCCTGAGTATTGTCGTTTTCTCGATCGGTCGGTCTTGAGGTCGACGCGCGCGTTGTTCGCGGATGTGCGACGAAGTGAAACCGCGCTCGTGCATCTCTGCGGCTGGGGTGGCGATCGCAGGCTACCGCTGCTGATCGCGATGGCCCGCCTGCGCGGCGTTCCTGTCTTTGTCGAATCCGACACGCAGGCACCGTTCAATGAGGCCGGCGCCCGGAAGGCCGCCAAGCGATTCGCATATCCGATGCTGTTCGCGTTGCCCCGAATGTTCTTTCCGGGCGGAAGTCGGCAGGCCGCCTACCTTCAAGGATTTGGTGTCCCGGAGCGAAGGATCCGTACGGTCAACATGACGGTCGATGTGGAAGCGATTGCCGCGTTCGCGGACGACTTTGGTCAGGATCGGCGCGACGAGTGGAGGTCAAGTCTGGGCTTGCCGAGGGATGCAACCGTCTTCCTGTTCGTCGGCCGCCTGGAAGCGCACAAGGGCATCTCGAATTTGCTTGATCAGTTCGGGCACATCGCGAAAGAGTTTCCCTCTGCGCGCCTGGTGCTCGTGGGCGACGGGTCGATGCGAAGCGATGTCAGGGCCGTCGCTGATGCCTGCACGTCGCTTCGCGCGCTGGGAAGGCTGAAAGGAAACGACCTGCTGTCAGCGTACTGCTCGTCGGATGTGTTGGTGCTGCCCTCTGCCTTTGAGCCGTGGGGACTGGTTGTGAACGAGGCGATGGCGGCTGGACTGCCGGCGATCGTCTCCGACCGTGCGGGATGCGGAACCGATCTCGTGGAACTGAGGGACACGGGCGTCATCTACGATTACACCAAACCTGCGCTCTGGGCGACGCGATGCGTCGCCTGCTCATCGACCCCGAGTCACGCCAACGCATGGGGTGCAACGCGAGCCGTCTGATTTCAGGGTGGACCCTGCAGGCGGAAGCGGAGCGAATCTGCTGTGAGTGGAGCGAAGTGCTTTGAAGCAGCAGTGGCTGAAACGTGGCAATGCCGCGCTGCCACTCGCGATCCTCGGCGGCGCGGGTCCGGCAATCACTTTCCTCTCGCCTGTGCTCAATACGAGCGTGCGTTGGCTGATCCTGATTGCGGTGCTGGCTTGGGCCGGCACCCGGAGCCGGGCATTCGGGTGGCTGCAGAGCCGTACGGGGGCCTTGATCGCGGCATATCTAGCATGGAGCCTGCTGACCTACTTATGGTCACTGCAGCCGCCGCTGACCTTCATGAAAGCGAGCGCTTTCGCCCTCGTCGTCGTTGCGATGGTGACATCGGGTTATCGCTGGGTTCGCACCAATCCCCCGCGCGACGTGCTGTCCTTCCTCACGCCCCTGATGATCGTCGCACTCATTGCCGCCGTGCTTGGGCGAACTCAGGAATCGTCGACGGTCCAGAGTCAGGGAATGGACCTGTACCGCGGACTGACGGGCAATTCGAACATGCTCGGATCCTTGATGTTCATGATTTCGCCCCTTCTGTTGTGGAAGCTTCACTTGAGCAGGGGTCGCGCCAAGATCTTGTGGGCCGCCGCTCTCGCGCTGACGCTGGCAATGCTTGCGCTCAGCGTCGCGAGATCGAGCATTCTCGCGACCATGCTCATGATCGGGGTGTACGGGCTCTCGCTGCCGATGGCACGGCGCGCAAGCATCGCGTTTTTCGGCATCCTCGGTCTTATCACCGCGATCCTCATGATGCCCGGCACTCTGGAACACGTCGAGACGCGGTACGTACGCAAGAACGTGTCTGTGCAGAACTCACACGTGCTTTTCTCTCGTGAGACACCATGGCAGGTTTCAATGGAGATGGCGAAACAGGGCGGAATCCTTGGGGCTGGCTACGGTGTCAGCATCGATGGTGGCAAATTCGAGGGAGGCCTGACATCGTTCGGCTACGGTCGCGAGAAAGGCAATACCCAGCTGGCGATCATGGAAGAGACCGGTGTGATCGGATTGCTGATGTACGGCCTGATTGTGGCCGCGCTGGCCACGCGACTTTGGCGGGCCTATTCCGCCGCGCGGGACCGGCAAACGCGCGTGCTGCTTGGTATTGTGTTGGGCGCGATCCTGGGTGAATTGGTGGCCGGTATCTTTGAGGCGTGGTGGGTCGCACCAGGGTCGCCGGAGAGCATATGGTTCTGGGCCCTCGTGGGTGTGGCCTTGGGCCTTTGCGATGCCGTCCTGAGTGAACCCGTGAGTCGGGCGCCTGCGCGTACCTCCACGGCGCGTCTGGCGACGAGTGACGTTCGCTGGTGAATTCGCTTCCCTGGAAACGCCGCCTTGGCCGTCTGCACCGACTGGTCCAGCATTCCGGCGATCGCCGGCTCGTGCTGCTGTATCACTCGGTGGGCGACTCACCTTGGGCCGTCAAGGAAGAACAGTTCCGATTGCAGGTGAACTGGCTCGAAAGAAACTCGAGGGTCGAGAGCCTCGATGCCTTGCTGAGGGACCCGGTGACGCCCGGACTGCGTGTCGCAATTACCTTTGATGACGGCTATGAGAGCCTTGCAGTGCCAGCGGCCCGGATTCTAAGGGATGCGGGGATGACGGCCACGGTCTATCTGAATACGGCGCAGATCGATGACGCAAAGGGGCGGCCTTCAGACGCAGGAGCCGGCCACTATCCGAGCGAAGTGTTTCTCACCTGGGCCGGGGTCCACGACCTTCGGCGCCTCGGCTGGATCATCGGTTCGCATGGAATGCAACACGTCGACCTGACTGTCCAGTCACGAGATCGAGTGACCTCGGAGCTGGTCGGATCGCGGCAAACGATTGAGTCGCGATTAGGCGTTCAGTGCCGGCACTTTGCCTACACCTGGGGGCGAAATTCGTCTGAGGTGCGCGAGGCCGTGCGCGACGCCGGGTACGAGTTTGCGGCAGCGGCGGTACACGGCCCGCTCACCGGCTCCGCCGACCGCTTCGCGTTCCCGCGCATGAACATTCACCACGATTACTCGATCGAGGACTTCGTAGCCATCGTCCGCGGCGACTGGGATTTCCTCGGCACCTGGCAGGCGTGGCGGAATCGGCGCAGTTGAACATCCTGATCAACGCGGCCTCCATCAAGGAGGGCGGCTCGTCGGTCGTGCTGCTGCGACTGCTGGACGAATTCGTGCGGCAGCGCCCGCACTATCGCTGGCACGTTGCCGTGCACCCCTCGATCGTACCGGCGCTGCCGGTCCGTCCGGAGGTGATCGTCCTTCCCGTCGATGCAGCGGTCCGCTCGCCATTGCACCTGCGTCTGTGGTACGAGCGCACATTGCCCCGGATCGTGCGGGAGCGCTCCATCGACCTAGTGTTTTCGCAGACCAACTACCTGCCGACGCGAAGGCTGACGTGTCCGACGTTGCTGCTCGTGCAGCATGCGGGGCACTTTTCCGACGAGTTCCGCCGGCTGATGGCGGCGCACGCTGGAGGTCCATTCGCTCGCTGGGTCTTCAGGGCCACCGGGCGCTGGGTACGCCGGTCAGTCAAGTCGGCCAGCCGGGTGACGGTTCAAACCCAGTCCCTTGCCGAGGCCATACGCCGCGACGTGCCGGTGCCCCCCGAGCGCATCACGGTCGTTCCACATGGCCCCGGGCTGGTCGAGGAGGGCACGTCGCGACAGTTGCGCAACGGCTCCCGTGCGTGGGAGATCGGCTATGTCAGCAAGTTCGGCGTGCAGAAGAACTTCGACGTGGTCCTGCGCGCAGTGGCATCGCTGCGCAAACGACACCCGCTGCGGCTGACCCTGACGCTGAACGAGCGCGAGCCAGGATTCCCGCGAATTGCATCGCGTATCGCGGAGCTCGGCCTGACCCAGACCGTGCGTAACCTCGGCGAGATGGATCGAGGTCGTATGCAGTCGATCTACGACGAACTCGACGTCTTCGTGTTTCCGTCGCTTTGCGAGTCCTTCGGCTTCCCGCTGGTCGAGGCGATGGCGCGCGGGCTGCCTGTGATCGGCGCCGATGTTCCCAGTACGCGCGAAATCGGCGGGACAGCCCTCGATTATTTCCCGCCCGATGACGATCATGAGCTGGCCCACGCGATTGCGGCGGTAATGGGCGATTCCGAGCGGTACGCCCTGCAGTCGCGGCGGGCGTTGGAGCGCAGCCGACACTATTCCTGGCCGCGCTCCGCGGAGATGAATCTGTCCATGATCGACCGAACATCTGGCAAGAGCACGCAATTGGGCACGGCGGCGCACTACGAGAGCCATCCCTTCGAGTTCATGACCGACGCCGACGCCGACGCCGCGCGGATCGAATCCCTGCAGCCGCCACCGTTCCGCCAATTCGTGGAGCGCCACCTGCATGCTGGCGACACGGTGGCGGACGTCGGCTGTGGACCCGGCCGGGCAACGCTGTACCTGCTTGACCAAAGGCTGCGCCGTGACTGCGGTTGATCTCACGCGACAGGCCTTATCCCTGACGCGGGGACGCGGGCCCGCCGGCGCGATTCGTCCAGGCGAGCAACCTCGACCTGCCGTTCGCCGCGGATCGTTCGATGCCGTGGTGTCGGATGGCGTCATACATCACACGCCCGATCCCTATCGCGCGTTCGTCGAGAACGTGCGCGTGCTGCGCCCGGGCGGCCACCTGTATCTGGGGTGTACAAGCGCAACCGGTACTACTACTACCTGTACACCTACCTCGGGCCGGCCCGTGCGCTGGCTCGAGCACCGGCCGTGGGGGCGCCTCTGGTCAACGGCACGCTGTTGCCGGTGTATTACCTCGCACACCTGGTGAAATCCCGTGGCAAGCGCACCTGGCAGCGGCGCCAAGAACTTCTTCTACGACTACATCATCACGCCGCGCGCCACGTTCCATACGCGGGAGGAAGTGGAGGAATGGGGGCGTCGCAACGGCCTCGAGCTCCTCGAGTACCATCCCGAACGTCGGCAACGTCCATGCGTTCTTCTTCCGCAAGGCCTGAGATGAAGGTCTGCATCGTCTCGTCTTGCGGCGGCCATCTGACGGAAGTCCGCCAGCTGCGGCAAGCACTACGAGCGCTTCGACCATTTCTACGTCCTGAACGATCACGCGGAACTCCCGGACGACATGGTCGGGCGAACGCACTTCATTCGCCACTCGGAGCGGGACTGGCTGTTCCTGGTCAACCTCTGGGAGGCCGCGCGCATCCTGTCGCGCGAGCGGCCCGACGTGATCCTGAGCACGGGAGCGGGCCCTGTCGTGCCGTTTGCGCTCGTGGCACGCGTCTCTGCCGCGGACGCGGATCATCTTCATCGAGACCGCCGCCCGAATCACAGAGCCCTCGATGACGGGACGCATCATGTATCGGCTGGCGCACCGGTTCTATTACCAGTGGCGCTCGCTGGCGCCGCATTTCCCGCGCGGAACCTACGGCGGCCTGGTGTTTTGAGCACGTTCGTCTCCGTCGGCAACCTGAAAAAGCCTTTCGTGCGCCTGTTGCAGGCGGTGAGCGATAATGTCGGCCTCCTGCCCGGCCCGGTCATGGTGCAGCACGGCCACTACGCCGTTCGACGATCCGAATTGCGAAGCCGTGCCGTTCCTGAAGATGGAGGAGTTCCAGCAAAGGGTGGCGGATGCCACAGCTCGTCATCCTGCATGGCGGGGCGGGGTCGATCATCACGGCGTTGCAGGCGGGTAAGCGGCCGTCGTCATGGCGCGCCGCGCGGTCTGGGCGAGCATGTGGACGACCACCAGCTGGAGTTGGTCCGGGAATTGAGCGCCGCCGGCCGGATCCTCGTCGCCGAGGATGCCGGGTCGCTGCGCGCGGCTGGCGCCCGCGCGAGGCACTTCCGCGGACTCAGGGCGGCCGGCCGGCAGCCCATGTGAGCGCGCACGAGATTGGACGAACTCGTCGGCGCCGACCTGAGTCGTGGGGACGCGACGTTGAAGGAGCGTCGTTGAGCAGCATTCTCGGAATCAATGCCTATCACGCCGACGCGGCCGCGTGCCTCGTCGTCGACGGCCAGATCGTCGCAGCAGCAGAAGAAGAGCGCTTCCGCCGGATCAAGCATTGGGCGGGCTTCCCGCTCGGAGGCCATTCGCTGGTGCCTGGCGGATGCCGGGCTCGGCATGGCGGATGTCGATCACGTGGCGATCAATACGGCGCCGTCGGCCAATCGCTGGCGCAAGCTGGCCTACCTGCTCGTCCATCGGCCCGAGCCGCGATTCATCGCGCAGAAGCTCCGCAACAAGCAGGAGCGCGCCAGCGTTGCCGACGAGCTTGCGCGGCTCGTTTCCGCAGCAGGACTTTGCGTGCCGAGGTGCACTTTGTCGAGCATCACCTGGCGCACTTGTCGTCGGCGTTCCATTGCTCGCCGTTCGACGAGGCGGTCGCCGTCTCCGTCGACGGATTCGGCGATTTCGCCAGTGGCGCCTGGGGCCTCGGGCGCGGCACGTCCGTCACGGTGGACGGCAGGCGTGTTCTTCCCGCACTCCCTGGTGCGTTCTACACGGCGGTCACGCAGTTCCTGGGCTTTCCGCACTACGGCGACGAATACAAGGTCATGGGCCTGGCGCCTTACGGCCAGCCGACGTATCTCGAGAAGATGCGGCAGATCGTCCCGCTGGCGGCCGACGGCACGTATTCGCTGACTCTCGATTATTTCCGGCACGCCCGCGAGCGTCTTCCGCACCAGTGGTCCAGCGGCACGCCGGTGGTCGGCGAGCACTTCTCCGCCGCGATGGCGGAGCTGCTCGGCCCGGCACGGCGGCCGGACCAACCGCTCGAGCAGCGTCACAAGGACATTGCCCGCTCCGCGCAGGCGATGTACGAGGAGGCGTTCTTCCACCTGCTAACGCCCTGCATCGGCGGTACGGCAGTCGATCAACTGGCCATCGCCGGCGGCTGCGGCATGAACTCCGTTGCGAACGGCAAGGTGACTTGACGAACACCCCGTTCAAGCGCGTCTATGTCCAGTCGGCGGCCGGCGATGCGCGGCGGCGCCATCGGGGCCGCCCTCGAAACGCACCACCGGCTTGGGTGGACAGCGCTCGCCGCCCATGACGCATGCGTACCTCGGGCCGCGGGCCAGTCGAGGCGAAATCGAGGCGCTGCTCGCTGCCCGCGGCGACGACATCGCCGCGGCCGGGTGCAGCGTGCGGCGGATCGATGACGAGGCGGCACTGTGCCGCGAGACTGCGGCGGCCATCGCCGACGGCCTCGTCATCGGCTGGTTCCAGGGCCGCATGGAGTGGGGCCCGCGCGCGCTCGGCAACCGGTCGATCCTGGGCGACCCGCGCCGGGCCGACATGAAGGACATCCTGAACCTCAAGATCAAGCGCCGGGAGTCGTTCCGGCCGTTCGCGCCGTCGGTACTGCGCGAGGCGGTGCCGGAGTGGTTCGAGCTGGACGGCGACGTCCCGTTCATGATGCAGGTCTACCCGATCCGCACGGAACAGCGTGCAGCGCATTCCGGCGGTGACCCACGTCGACGGCACGGGCCGGCTGCAGACGGTCACGCGCGAGGAAAATCGCGCGCTACTACGCGCTGATCAGCGCGTTTCGGGAGCTGACCGGCGTGCCGATGGTGCTCAACACCTCCTTCAACGAGAATGAGCCGGTCGTCTGCAAGCCGCAGGAAGCGCTCGACTGCTTCCTGCGCACGAAGATGGACGTGCTGGTGCTCGACGATGTGATCGATCCGGCGGGACGCGCCGACGGGCAAAGAAGCAGGGAGAACCACTTGACTCGCAAGGCGCTGATTACGGGCATTACCGGGCAGGACGGCGCGTACCTCGCCGAGTTCCTGCTCGGCAAAGGTTACGAGGTGCATGGCATCAAGCGCCGGGCCTCGTCGTTCAACACCGATCGCATCGATCACCTGTATCGCGACCCGCACGAATCAGGGGTCCGAAGCTCAAGCTGCACTATGGCGACCTGACGGACGCGACCAACCTGATCCGGGTGGTCCAGCAGGTGCAGCCGGACGAGATCTACAACCTGGCGGCGCAGAGCCACGTGGCCGTTTCGTTCGAAACACCCGAGTACACGGCCAATGCCGATGCGCTCGGCACGCTGCGGCTGCTGGAGGCAATCCGCATCCTGGGGCTCGAGAAGAAGACCCGCTTCTACCAGGCCTCGACGTCGGAGATGTTCGGCAAGGTGCAGGAAATTCCGCAGAAGGAGACCACGCCGTTTTATCCGCGCTCACCCTACGGCGCGGCCAAGGTCTACGCGTACTGGATCACGGTCAACTACCGGGAGTCGTATGGGCTGTACGCCTGCAACGGCATCCTGTTCAACCATGAGTCTCCCGATCCGCGGCGAAACGTTCGTGACGCGCAAGATCACCCGTGGGCTGGCGCGCATCCGCGAAGGGCTGGACCAGTGCCTGTATCCTCGGCAATCTCGACGCATTGCGCGACTGGGGCCATGCGCTCGACTACGTGAAGGCGCAATGGCTGCTGATGCAGCACGAGGTTGCCGACGATTACGTCATCGCCACGGGCGAGCAGCACTCGGTGCGCGAGTTCGTCGAGCGTGTCGGCGCCGAGCTCGGACATGCGATCGAGTGGCGTGGAGCAGGGGTGAGCGAGGAGGGAATCGACCCGCCTACCGGTCGGGTCATCGTGAAGGTCGACCCGCGCTATTTCCGGCCGGCCGAGGTCGAGACCCTGCTCGGCGACAGCACCAAGGCGCGCACGCGGCTCGGCTGGAAGCCCGAGATCTCGTTCGAGACGCTCGTCAAGGAGATGGTGGCGGCCGACGTCGAGCTGGCCCGCCGGGACGCGCACCTGCAGCGCGAAGGCTTCCGGGTCCATCCGCGCCATGAATAAGTCCGACCGCATCTTCGTCGCGGGCCATCGCGGGCTGGTCGGTTCGGCCACGGTGCGCGAACTGCAGCGCGAGGGCTACGACAACCTGCTGCTCAGGACGCGCAGCGAAGCTGGACCTGCGCGACCAGGCGGCCGTCGCGGAGTTCTTCGAGGCGGAACGGCCGGACCACGTGATCCTCGCCGCTGCGAAAGTGGGCGGCATCCTCGCCAACAGCACGTACCCGGCCGACTTCATCCGCGACAACCTGCAGATCCAGACCAACGTCATCGAGTCGGCCCGGCAGGCGGGTGTGCGCAAGCTGTGTTTCCTCGGGTCCAGCTGCATCTATCCCAAGCTCGCACCGCAGCCGATGCGCGAGGACGTGCTGCTGACCGGGCCGCTGGAGCCGACCAACGAGTGGTACGCCATTGCCAAGATCGCCGGGCTGAAGATGTGCCAGGCCTATCGCCGGCAGTACGGCTTCAACGCCATCTCGCTGATGCCGACCAACATGTACGGGCCCGGCGACAATTTCGACCTGACAGAACTCGCACGTGCTGCCGGCGCTGATCCGTCGCTTCCACGAGGCCAAGCTTCGCGGCGATGCCGAGGTGGTCGTGTGGGGCACGGGCACGCCCCGTCGGGAGTTCCTGTACGTCGATGACCTGGCGAAGGCCATCGTGCACCTGATGCGGACGTACGAAGGCGAGGAACTGGTCAACGTGGGCTGCGGCAGCGACGTCACGATCCGCGAGCTCGCGGAAATGGTGGCCGCCGCGGTCGAGTATCCCGGGCGCATCGCGTTCGACGCCACCAAGCCCGACGGCACGCCGCGCAAGCTGCTCGACACGTCGCGGGCCACGGCCCTCGGGTGGCAGCCGCGCGTCAGCCTGCAGGACGGCATTGCAGCGACGTACGCCTGGTACCGCGACACGCATTGAAGATCTCGGTCATCACGGCCGTCTACAATCGGGTCGCGACGATCGGCGACGCGCTCGACAGCGTGCGTGCCCAGACGTGGCCGGACGTGGAGCACGTGGTGATCGACGGCGCGTCCACGGACGGAACGCTGGAGCTGCTGCAGGCGCGCCGGGACGGGATATCGGTGCTGGTCAGCGAACCGGACAAGGGGATCTACGATGCCCTCAACAAGGGTATCGCCCGGGCCACCGGGGACGTGATTGGCCTGATGCACTCGGACGACCTGTATGCCGATCGAGAGCGTACTGGCCGACGTGGCCGCGGCGTTTGACGACCAGCAGAGTCGACGCCGTCTATGGCGATCTCGACTACGTGGCGCAAGGCCGACACGAGCCAGGTGATCCGTCGCTGGCGGTCGGGAGCATATTCCCCGGCATTGCTGCGCCGCGGCTGGATGCCGCCGCACCCGACGCTGTACCTGCGGCGGCAGGTGATCGAGCGCTGGGGCGCTTTCGACGATCGAGCTACCGGATTGCGGCCGACTACGACGCCATCCTGCGATACTTCGGCCGCGGCTGCATCCGGCCCGCCTACGTTCCGCGCGTGCTGGTGAAGATGCGTGTGGGCGGAGAGAGTAATCGCTCCGTCGCGCGCATCCTGCGCAAGTCGAAAGAGGATTACGCGGCGCTGCGGCGGAACCAGGTCGGTGGATTGGTAACGCTGGTTTGGAAGAATGTCAGCAAGCTCGGGCAATTCCTTCCCTGACGGCACACTCGCGAAGCGTTCCGCGCTTCATGGCAGGGCCGGTTGAGTTGAGGCGGCTATGGCGATACCGCCGCGGTCTTCTCGACTGACCTGCCGTCCACTCCATTTCACATGCCGCGAGAGACCGAAGACGAAACGTCTCGGGTCATGAGTACCGGTCTACAGGTTTCGGCCCACATCCAATCTCCGAATTCTGTTTGCCCGTGCCAGAGACGAGTATGACCCGAGGGAGACGTCGTTGCCGTTAGTTCCAGTCATTGGAGAGATACTCGCAAACAATGTCGGAGCGGACAGATTGCGATTCCTGGTCAGGGGGGGGATTTGGCAGGTTCGAAAGCGTTTGGGTCACCGATTTGTAGCGACTTTGCCGAGCGGCGCAAAGGTCTTCGTTGAGCCGAATTCCTCGTACTCCCCGATTTTCTACACGAAGTGGCCGGAAGGGAAGGACCTGCAGTTCTTTCGGGCCAATCGCCATCTGGGTGACGTCTTCGTCGACGTTGGCGCGAATGTCGGTCTATTCTCTGCATATCTTTTCGATTCGTATCGAGAATTCATTCTATTCGAGCCGTCGCCAAGTTCCTTTCGGGCGATCGAGGAGACGCTTCGCCTCAATCCGCAGGTCAATGCCAAGGCGGTCAACATAGGTATTGCGGACGCTTCAGGAGAGATGGACTTCCTTGACCTTGGCCGCTGTTCAACTACCAGCAGATTCGTCGCTGAGCGGGCTTCGGACCACCCTGGACCTCTGGTGAAGATTGCGTGCGACACGTTGGATGATCGGCTTGCGCATGTCGAAGGCAAGCTATCGATCAAGATCGATGTCGAAGGATTTGAGGAGAGGGTTCTGTTGGGCGCACGGAAGCTCCTGTCGGCAAGGCGCGTAGGCTTGTTGATGTTTGAGCGGCTCGGCCGGACGAATCTCGGCCGGGTTCGCCACTTTCTGGATTCGGCGGGTTACAAGATCTTATTTGTGCGTCGAGACGGCTCAGTGTCTTTTGACGATAAGCTGATTTCAACGGCCGGAGTTAATCTCTTCGCCGTCGACAAGGACCTTCAGGAAGAATTGCGCGTGAGCGTTTAAGCGCGGGATCGCATGGAGTGCGGTCCGCGGCGACCGCGCCGAATGTCTGCATGGTTCGTGGGGGGAGACTTAACTCTGAACATTCAATTGGGAAGCGATTGTCCTTGTTGGGGTTGAGGGTGGCCAGCGAGTTGTGCACTTGTCGGCTTCGGCTGTTCCGCGCGTTCGATTCCGTGATCTTGACTTCCAGGCCGAGCCATCTGAGCCAATGGCGGCTGAGTGGCCGTTCGATGCCGTTGTATCGACGGAGGCGCTGGAACATCTGTTTGCGCCACAATTGCTGCCAAATCATGCACGATACTGAGTGCGCGCGCCGGCGGCTGCTCGGTCCCTTCAAATTCCTGTCATGGGGGTCTTTGGGGCCTGGCCTTGTCGGTACTGAATCGGCGCGACGCGCACCTTGTGCCGCTGTCGCACGGCGGGCGTGTCACGACTTGGCGTAGGTTACCCCGGACATGGCTTCTATCCGAGCGCGGCTTTGCTTTTGCCGCGTTTTCAGAAGTGGGTCGTATTTCTGTGCTTTGGATGGGCGTGGTGGTTATCGCACAGAAGCCCGTCTAGTCGCGCCGCGAGTTCTCTTTGACGTCTTCTCAATTCGTCGCCGCGCTGATATCTCCGCTGGGCACAGCCGTCTTGCTGGGCATTCTTGCGCTGGCAGCGCTCTCAAGAAAATGCGAGCGCCTTGGCCTGTGGTTCGGCTCGATAGCAATTGCCTGGCTGTGGATCTGGTCGACCCCGGCCGCAAGTTTGGCTTTGAGCGCCTATGTCGAGTCGCAATACCCCGCTGTTCCGATCAGTTCTCTTCCATCAGCGGCGGCCATAGTCGTCTTGGGCGGATCGGTGAGGCCGCCGGAGACGCTGGATGCGCCGGTTGACCTTGGTGGTGGCGCCGATCGTGTCTGGCACGCCGCACGCCTCTACAAGGCTGGTAAGGCACCGCTCATCCTGCTGTGCGGCGGCAGCGATCGCAGGGTTCAGCGTCATGTCCGAGGCGCAAGCCATGCAGGTCTTCCTGCGCGACCTCGGCGTGCCCGACCAAGCCGTACTGCTTGAGGAGGAAAGTCGTAATACGCGACAGAACGCTGAATACGCGGCTCGACTCCTACGCGAACGAGACCTCGGTCGGATCCTGTTGGTGACTTCTGCGCTGCACATGGAACGTGCACGGCTTGAGTTCGAGTCCGAGGGGCTGGAGGTGATTGCCGCACCGACCGACCGCGAAGCAGGCGCGCCACCACCGATTCCCTGGCGTTACCTCCCAGATGCCGATTCGTTATCCGCCAGTGCCCGTGCGCTTAAGGAACTTGTCGGGCAATGGGTGGTGCGGATGGGTTCTGGCCACGGTCGGGTGCGGCCGGACTAGATCTGGCGCGCACGGCTCGGGCAGGTGCGCGTGAACCAGCGCCCTCGCTCGGGTACGCGCACGGGTGGATCGCCAGAGCTCGATCATCGTGGCCGACGTCAGGACCGCAGCAGCGATGGTCCATAGCCAGAAATCGTCGGGATCCAGTCCTGGGCAGCAACACGGCCGCCAGGGTCGCCGCCGTGGTAACCCCGAGATAGGTCAAGGCGATCTGCGCAGGGCTGAGCCCGCCCAGCAGCAGCCGGTGATGAATGTGCCCGCGGTCCGCCGAGAGTGGCGACACCCGGTGCACGATGCGGCGCACGCAGGTCGTCGCCAAGTCCATCAACGGAATCAGGGTCAACAGGGCAATGGCGCCCGGCAGCAACGGCCCGTTCCGGCCCGAAGCGTCAATCAGGATCGCCGCGGCGAACAGTGCAATGAACAGGACGCCGCCATTGCCCATGAACACGCGCAGCCGGGATCGCGTGGCCGACTTGGCCGGCCAGTTGAACAGCAGGAAGCCGAAGACGACGGCGGCCAGCATGCCGGCAGCCCAGCTGAGCGGTGCGCTGGCGACCAACGCGATGGCGACGAGCGGGGGCAGCAGCACGCTGCCGAGCAAGCCGTCCGCGCCATCGACCATGTTGCAGGCGTTGAGGAAGGAAACGATGACCAGGACGGTGAAGGGCACCGAGAACGTCCCCAGTTCGCCGAGCGCACCCATAGATTCCACCCGGAAACCACCGGCATACACCAGCGTGAGTGCCGCGGCGATCTGCGCAAACATGCGTGCGCCCGCATTCAGGGGCGATCGATCGTCGATGATGCCGACGCAGAGCAATCCCACGGCGGCGGCGAGCACCACCCACCACTTTGGGTCAAGCGAGACGCTCTGCAGCGCTGCGGCGCTCAACATTGCCGGGAGCACTACCAGCACCATCGCGACGCCACCGGCGAGCGGCACGGACTCGCCGTGCTGCTTACGCTCGTCCGGGTGATCGACCAGCTTCAATTTGCGGCAAATCGGGCGTATCAGTACCAGCAGCCCAGCCATGACGGCGGCCAAGCCGGCCCAGATGGCGATGGGGCCTACTTCCATGTCAAATCCGTTCGCGGCATCGACAAGCCTGTGATTGAGGGGGCATGACCAACTGACTCGGCGTGGCCTCTTTCAAGACCGCGGACATGACGGGCAGCACAAGTCCTAGTGCTCCCTCCCCCCAGGGCCCGTCACTCCTGCATGGCATGATACAGGAGCCGCACCAGCAGGCGAACCCCGTCGTTGTCCTTCAGTTCCGCATACCTCGGTGCCGTCCGGTCGCCGATCCCCCGGATATCCGCCATCAATTCGGGGTGGAACTGGCAGGTGAACGACCGCCGGATCCGGTGGGTTTCCCAGTCCTTGTAGTAGATGGCCGTGGTGCTCACCTCGGTCCAGGCGTCCTCGTCCACCTGTGTCTGGGCCAGGATTTCGACGGCGTAGGGCAGGTGCAACAGCCAGCCGAGGGGGCTGACCGCAAGCTCGTGGCGAATCGGCACGATCGTCTCGTGCAGGGTCTTGTAGGCCCAGTTCGCAAACAAGCCCGCCTCTTCGTTGACCTCGTCTCCATGGAACATCTGGACCGTGAGGTCGCGCTCGAGCGCCATGACCATGTCGATCACGCCATCGAGCTCGTCGGACACCAGCGCGTGCGCCTCGTGCAGTTCCGGAGGCAAGTGGTCCATCTGCCCGCGCCGGGCATAGGGCATCAGCCGGCGCGTACCCACCTCGATGCTCTCGTTGCGCGCCACGGCAAAGGCCGGGTCGTTCCAGCCATGGGCGCAAACCTCGTCCTGCTTGATCACCCGCAGGGACTCGCCGACTGCCGCAATGCGCTTGCATACCCGCTGCAGCGAGGCGAGGGCGCGTCCACCGGGGTCCAGCGGGAGCGGCTGGGCGGCCTGCACGTCCCTCACGGCGCGCTTCAGCAAGCGGATGTGCGAGGCCGCAGCCAGCTGATGGCCGAGGCAGATGAAGATGGTCGGACCGCTGCCGAGCGAGCGCTGCAGCAGCAGTTGGTCCGTCAGTCCCAGCAGATCGTCGAGGCTCGCCTTGGAACCGTCGAAGCTCCGGGGTTCGTGCACCGAGGGGTTGCCACCCTGCACGATGGTCGCGATCGAGGCGCCGAGCACGCTGGCCAGTCGTTCGGGATTGCGATACCGCTTTGCCAGACCGGGTGCAGCACGGTGTCGGCGTCCGCCACCTGCTGCAGGATGTAGGCGACGTTCTTGGATGCGCGGACCGGTTCGCCCTGCGGATTGGTCCCCACGTCGCCCCAGGGCTCAATGACCGCCACGCTGCGCCGGTACAGTTCCGGCATCTGAAGCAGCAGGTCGAGGTGCTTCTGGGTCTCGATCACCTTCTCGAGCGGCGGCGCGAGCCCCCATTCGAACAGGCCCTCGGTCGTGAGGCGATCGCGGCCGGGAAACGGAGTCGGGGATTTCCGGTCCTTGAGGAAATAGCCGAGAAGCGCGTGTACCGACTGCGGGCTCGAGGCATGGCGGCCGAGGATGCCCGGCTTGGTCCGCCAGCCGAGGTGCTGAAGGGAGAGGGCGTTCATCGATTGCACGTTCCCCTGGCGCCGGTTCATTTCAAACTGCGTTGCAACCGGCGTGCCAGTCGCGACAGGGAGATCAACGGGAGGAAACCCGCGTGACTCTTGGGAATGCCAGACCCCGCCAAGCGTTGGGTGATCGCGGTCTGCACCAGAATCGAGCCTGGGCTCCTCGCGCACGGTCCAAGTTGGCGCCGGGACAAGTGAGCGCCCCGTCCGTACACTGCGCCCCCAACGATTCCAGAGCACACCGGCCCCGGTGGCGAAACTGGTAGACGCTTCGGACTTAAAATCCGCTGGCCGCAAGGCCGTACCGGTTCGAATCCGGCCCGGGGCACCACTCTTGTACACGGTAAATCCACAGAAGAATTTTGTTATTCAAGGCCGACGTCACACCGGTTCTTCGTGGCCGTCTAGAAACTGGTAAGGCGCTTCCGGGGTCTTGGCAAGGACTGAAGGTGGGGGATGTCGCCTGCGCCCTGAAATCCATGTGGAAGCGGAGAGAGCCCACATGTGGTCGTTGGCTCGATTTCTGAGAGACAATTCTTCTCTTACGAATTGAGCAATTCCGATTTGCCCGCATCGCAGAGGCAAGAAGCCGAGTACGCTACATGGAACTTCTTGGGTACCCCGGCGTTAAGGACGACAGGCGTCTATTCGCGCTTCGAACTGGATTGCCAGTTGCGCCTTGGCGGTATCCCATGAGATCAACGGGTTCAGCGACCGACACGCGGGGTCGCGCGTGGTCATCCCTGGGAAGGAGACATACTTCGGATTGCGCTTGCGTCCGTTGTTCGCACTCACAGGACCATTTGCATTGAACCGCGCAATTCGTTCGATCCCCTACCGACCCTTCGGAACGTTCCGTTTGTTCCTGGCAATGCTCGTGGTGCTCCAGCATTACGTGCTGTGGAGTGGTGTGACTTGGAAAGCGACCGTAGTGCTTCTTGAGCCGGGCAGCATTGCGGTTCTCGTCTTCTTCTTTCTGTCCGGCTTTGTCGTCACAGAGGCGGCTGAATTGATTTACACGAATAGACCCGGTGCATTTCTTATGAATCGAGTGCTTCGCATCTGGCCGCTCTTTGCCGTAGCTGTCCTGGTGTCGTTTGCGACTCTTTTCGTCCTGAGTGGCTACACCACGTTGACCGACGAGACAGGGACTCCGCTTGCCGATCCTTTTTCCGACGGCAATTTGGTACGTAACTTGGCGATGATTCTCCCGCTACCTGGTAGGTTGGCTATGGAACCGGACGTCAGCGTGCTGAGAATCGCATGGGCCTTGCGCGTTGAAATGGCTTTTTATTTCGGCATGGCCATTCTTCTACTGGTATGCATGCTCGGCAAGCGGGTCACCCTTCACGCCGCGTTCAGTCTTGCTTCGGCTGTGCTGCTGTTGTTGGTTATCTACTACGTGACCGCGCGACCCGCATGGAACTCCATCCTAATGTTCGCGCCATTTTTCTGTGCTGGCGGGGCATTTTTTTTTGCACTTCGGGGATCTTGGTTTGATTGGGTGATTCTTTCAATTGCTATGGTTCTTTCCGTAATAGTGACGGCGTTAACCAGAATTGAAGCCGGGAAGCCGTTCTTTTGGCCAACATTCCTTTTCGTCGTGCTAGTGCTCGCCTGCTTGTTTCTTGCCATCCGGACGACACGGACCCATGCTGTTGATCGTCGGCTGGGGGACTATTCATATCCCGTTTATGTTGGCCACTGGTTGCCGTTACTTGTCTTTGTGGCTCTACGACAATCGTACCCATCGTATTCCCCGGTTATGGCAGGCACATTATTGATTGCGTTCGGTCTTGGGCTCCCGCTTGCCTATTATCACTTCATTGAACCAATGACGGCGCGGCTACGACTGGCAGTTCGTGGAGTCGCTATCCGCTGAACACAGTGGTCGGTCCGGCGCAATCTCGGCAGAAATTCACGGCTATATGGCACGGGATCAGCGCATGGCCCACGCCTAAGCCGGGCGACTTGGACGGGCTGGTCCGGATCGTTCACCGGGTACCCCGTTTGACTCCGGTCCGGGGCACCATCCATCCGGCCTGGCGAACTCCTAGTGGTACGGCACAAACAGAAACCCCGCCGAAGCGGGGTCCTGTGATCTCAAACTGGTGTTGCGCTATGCCTTGCGCCGGCGAGCAAATCCAAGTCCTGCGAGACCGATGCCGAGCAGCGCGAGCGTGCCCGGTTCCGGAACCATGGTGTTCAACTGGAATCCGCTTCCAAAAGCGTAAAGCACGCCACTGGAGAAGTCGCCGAGACTCCGATGCGCCATTTCGCTGGCTGCAGAACTGTTGAACAGACCCGTTCCGGTTGAAATCAATTGAATATAGGGGTAGGCGGCCGACGTGAAGAACGCCATCTGGTTGCCGCCGATATCCTCGTAAATCACCAGGAGAGGGTTCGCTTGCGCAATTCCGTCGATGACGAAGCTCAGGGCATCGTATGCGACGCCGCCACCTCCAAAGGGACCGCTTCCAATCGACGTTGCGGCATCGTCAAAAACGAAGCTGCCGGAATGGCCATAGTCTGCAGTCCAGTCGTATGAAACCGTGGTAGCGCTTGCGGGTGCCACGCTGACAGCTAACGCCAGCGCACCGCTGACAATGACGAGGATGGATTTCAGTTTCATCGCGCTCTCCTGCAGGAAGTGGCATCACCTGGCTTCGAAAACTTTGCCAGATGCCTGATAGCTTGCACGAGTCATACCATCGCATCTCTATCTTTTAAAATCAATACGTTGCGTCCGCATCCTCGGGACGTTCCGTAAAGATTTCCGACATTACGAGCGACCCCAGAAGCCCAGGGCACCCCGGCCCCGGCGGCTAGAGACCGCTAAACGATTCGGATTTAAGGCTTGCCGGACGTGTTCAGCGATGCTCGGCGGTGATTGCACTGTCACGCGACATCGGCTGGAGGCGTCTGCGATGCGCGCGCTTGCGGCGCTGGATGTCCCGGCGCAACGCGAGGATGGTGAGTACGAGTCCTGCGGTCGCGGCCGCGCACAACAATATCCCGGCCAGGATGAGCAACAAGGTCTTGATCGGGCTGTCGTCTTCTTCGGGCAAGACAGAAACTGCGGGCGCCTGCGCGGCCGCCCCCGACTCTACCGCAACGGCAGTCGACGCATTCTGATCGCGCGGCTGCAATAAGGCCGTCCTGGTAGGATCGTCGACCCCAGCGCGTCCGTCAGTCAACGCTGGCTGCGAAGACACAGTCGACGCGGCCAGCGTCAAGGCGACGACAGCGGCATTGGCGGCCGAACGCACCGCCTTCCCGCGGAGCAGTTCCATGGTCATTGTCCTTCCCTTCGGTTCCCTAATGGGGATCGCGACGCCGCCCACCCATGGCGCCCGAACCGTTCAATTTGATACTAGCAAGCCCCGGTCAGATTTGTCTGGCCGAAACTCCCCGACCGTCCAACCGTGTCAGGAATGCATCGCGTTTAACGTAATACAGGGTGTTCGGGGATTGCAACCCGATGCCCGAGCTTTCGCCCAACGGACTCGAGCGTGGAGCGGTCGGTTCCGTCCTGCTTGACGCGCCGGGCACCTTGTCGGCCACACTCCACCCCCCGGGGAGGGTAGCAATGACCGAACGCAAGATCCCGCGAGCAAGCGACGACGACTACACCGACGAGGCCGCGGCCGCACGCCGTCGCTTCGTGATGGAGGCCACCGGGACGTCGCTCGATCACGTGGGCCGCTACTCGGTCCCTCCCGGCTCGCTGCCGGGCAACATCGAGCACTTCACAGGCGTCGCCCAGGTGCCGATCGGCATCGCGGGCCCGCTGGTCGTGAACGGTGAGCATGCCAAGGGCGAGTTCTTCGTGCCGATGGCCACCACCGAGGGGACGCTCGTCGCGAGCTACAACCGCGGCATGAAGTTGCTCCGGGCCGCCGGCGGCGTGACCACGACTGTCGTCGACGACGCCATGCAGCGCGCGCCCGCGTTCCTGTTCGACAACGCGCGCCAGGCCCGTGACTTCGGGGCGTGGGTCGTCGAGCACTTCGCGGAGATCAAGGCAGTGGCCGAGACCACCACGCGCTCGGGCAAGCTGCGCGACATCGAGCAGTATTCGGCTAGCCGCTTCCGCTACCTGCGCTTCAACTACACGACGGGCGACGCCGCCGGGCAGAACATGGTCGGCCGCGCCACCAAGGCCGCGTGCGACTGGATGCAGGCGAACTACCAGGGTCCGCTGCAGCACTATTTCCTCGCGGCGAACTTCGACACCGACAAGAAGGCCTCGCGCATCAACACGCTGCGCACGCGCGGCAAGCGGGTGGTGGCCGAGGCGCTCATCCCCAACAAGCTGCTGCGCGAGATCATGAACACCAATGCCGCGACCCTGTTCAAGGCGCGGCAGGTGAGCCAGCTCGGTGGCTTCATGTCGGGCGTGGTGAACAACGGCGCGCATTCGGCGAACGCCATCACGGCCATCTTCATCGCCACGGGCCAGGACGTCGCGAACGTCGCAGAGTCTTCGGCGGCGATGGTCCACGCCGAGCTGACGCCGACGGGCGACTACTATTATTCGATCACCATTCCGTCGCTGATCGTCGCGACGCACGGCGGCGGCACCGGCCTCGCGACCCAGCGTGAGTGCCTGCAGATGCTCGGGTGCGTCGGGCCCGGCACCGTGTTCAAGTTCGCCGAGATCGTCGCGGCCACCGTGCTGTGCGGCGAATTGTCGCTGGGCTCGGCCATCGTCGCGGACGAGTGGGTCTCGAGCCACGAGCAGTACGGCCGCAATCGTTGAACCCTTTGCGAGGAATCCGCAGCGTGTTGAAAAAGACTGGCCCGATCGTCCTGGCTTTCGTGCACTTTGCCGCTGCGGCGAGCGCTGCCGAATGGGTGGACATCGCGCAGGACGACAAGGGCAACCGGTATTCGCTCGACCCGCGTTCGGTCATCCGTGACCGGGATACCGTCACTGCGGTGATTCGCAATGAATATGCCACGCCGCGCACCGACGAGAAAACCGGCAAGAACGTCTTTGCGTCGCTCGACCGCATGGTGGTCAACTGCGATGCCGCATCGTTTGCACTGCAGTCCCGCGCCTACATCGCGGCCGACGGCTCCGAGTACACGGTGCTCGCAGCGTCGCGGGACGAACTGAGCCTGCGCCCGGCGGCCAAGGGTTCGCTGTCCGAGACGATCGTGCGCAGCGTGTGCCGGGCGGCCGCCGGCAAGTAGCGCATTCCCATCATTAACCCGAGGCAGGCATGAGTCAGTACCCCGATCTGCGCGGCAAAGTGGCTATCGTCACCGGCTCGGGCCGGCACAAGGGCCTCGGCGAGGCCATGGCGAAACGCCTCGCGGCGGAAGGCTGCAAGGTGGTCGTGAGCGACCTGGGCAAGCCGCGCGGTGAGCAGATGCCTGCGAACGCGATCGGTGAGCTGAGCGAGATGGAGCAGATCGTCGCGGAGATCCGGGCAGCGGGCGGCGAGGCCGCGGCCATCGCCTGCGACATGCTCGATGAAGCGCAGGTCGAGGCGCTGGTGAAGGGCGCGGTTGCGAAGTACGGCAGCCTCGACATCCTGGTGAACAACGCCGGCATCGGCTACTTGATGCAGCCGATCGTCGAAGCGTCGGTGGAGAACTGGGATGCGGTGCTGGGGGTCAATCTGCGCGGCGTCTTCCTCGGCATCAAGCACGCGGCCCGGCAGATGATCGCGCAGGGCACGGGCGGGCGGATCATCAACATCGGCAGCCAGGCGTCGAAGTCGGGCTTCCCGTTCGCTGCGGCCTACGTCGCCTCGAAGCACGGCGTGGTGGGCCTGACGCGCACGGCCGCGATCGAGTTGGGCAAGCACGGCATTACGGTGAACACGATCTGTCCGAACCACGTGACGACGGGGCTCGGCGCGTGGCAGAACCAGTTCTTCAGCGGCGTGAAGGGCCGGACGTCAGAGGAGTATTTTGCGGAGATGCGGGCGCGCATTCCGCTGGGCCGGGTCGGGCTGCAGGACGACATCGCGAAGGCCTGCGCTTTCCTGGCGTCCGACCAGGCCGCCTACGTGACCGGCGAGTCGATGAACGTCAGCGGCGGCGAGGAATACCACTAGTCTGCCCTCACCCCAACCCTCTCCCGCTGCCGGCGGGAGAGGGGGCCGATCACCTCTCCCGCTTGCGGGAGAGGTCGACCGTAGGTCGGGTGAGGGCTCCGAAAAAAACAAGACCCTCACCCCTTGCAACATCGCTTTCGCGACGTCGCTCGTGCCCTCTCCCGTAAACGGGAGAGGGGGGTGGATCACCTCTCCCGCTTGCGGGAGAGGTCGACCGCAGGTCGGGTGAGGGTCTCGAAACCTATTCGGTGATCGTCGAGGTGCCGACGCGGGTGTCGAGCGCGATGCCCGCGAGTTCGTAGCCGCGACGGAAGTCCTGCACGTGGCGGTTCATCCACGATTCGGCCTCGGCGGGCTTGCGCGAACGCATGGCTTCGACGATGCAGCGCTGGGCCACGAGGATGCGCGTGCGGCCCTGGGGCACACGATCGATCATGCGGCGCAGGGAAGGGGCGAGCAGCTGCGTCACCGGTTGCATGGCGAGCTGCAGGACTCGATTGGCGCTGAGTTCGGCCAATACGCCGAAGAATTCGCCGACGTGCACCACCACGCTGTCTGCGCCGCGCGCCGTCTCGACGAGGGCGATGATGGCCTCCAGGCGGGCGAGGCCTTCTTCATCGGCGTGCTCTGCCGCGAGTGCCGCCGTGCGTGGCGCAACGGCCCGCATGGCTTCCCACAGTTCGATGAACGTGACGTCGTCGAGCGCGAGCGCACGTCCGACGCGTGATGCGGTCTCCGCCTGGCCGGGCCTCGACACTCTCAACCGCTTGCCACCGGCAGCGCGTTCCACGAGTCCGGCGGATTCAAGCCGTCGCAATGCTTCGCGCACCGTGGAGCGGTTCACGGCGAACTGCTCGGCCAGCTCGGTCTCCGTCGGCAAGAGGTCTCCGAGGCGCAGGCTGCGGCGCAGGATCTTCTGCTCGATGACCGAGGACACCCGTTGGTAGGCGGGCTGGCGGGTCAGGGGTTCGAAAATCGGGGGCTTCGCAGAGATCTGGGTCATGGGGGAGCCCAAGTATTGACGGATTGTCCTATTGTCGGACAATATACGCTGACCGAAACGGATGGCAAGTCCCCGGGGGCGATTCCGATGCTCGACTTCGATTTTGGCCTGGGCGAGGAGATCGACCTCCTGCGGGAAACCGTGCGCAGCTTTGCGAGTGCGGAAATCGCGCCACGCGCTGCGGAGATCGACCGCAGCAACCTCTTCCCTCGCGACCTGTGGCCCAAGCTCGGCGAACTCGGCCTGCTCGGCATCACGGTGGACGCCGACTACGGCGGCACGGGCATGGGTTACCTCGCGCACGTCGTCGCTGTGGAAGAGATCAGCCGTGCCTCGGGCTCCGTGGGCCTCTCCTATGGGGCGCACTCCAATCTCTGCGTGAACCAGATCGCTCGCTGGGGCACGCCCGAGCAGAAGCGCCGCCATCTGCCACGGCTCGCGACCGGCGAGCATCTCGGCGCGCTCGCGATGAGCGAGCCGGGCGCGGGTTCCGACGTGATGGGCATGAAGCTGCGAGCCGAACGGCGCGGCGATCGTTACGTCCTCAACGGCAACAAGATGTGGATCACGAACGGCCCCACGGCCGACGTGCTCGTGGTCTACGCCACCGTCGATCCGTCGCTGGGTCCCAAGGGCGTGACGGCGTTCCTGGTCGAGAAGGGCTTCAAGGGCTACTCGACGGCGCAGAAGCTCGACAAGCTCGGCATGCGCGGTTCGGATACCTGCGAACTGGTGTTCCAGGACTGCGAAGTCCCCGTCGAGAACGTGCTGGGCGAGGTGGGCAAGGGTGCCACGCGTCCTGATGAGCGGCCTCGACTACGAGCGCGTGGTGCTCGCCGGCGGACCGCTCGGCCTGATGGGCGCGTGCCTCGATCTCGTCGTGCCCTACGTGCACGACCGTCACCAGTTCGGCCAGCCGATCGGCTCGTTCCAGCTGATGCAGGGCAAGCTTGCGGACATGTACACGGCAAAGAGCTCGTGCAGCGCATATGTCTACGCCGTGGCCCGTGCCTGCGATGCCGGCAAGACGACGCGCGCCGACGCGGCCGGATGCATCCTGCTGGCCTCGGAGCGCGCCACGGCGATGGCGCTCGAGGCCATCCAGGCCCTCGGCGGCAATGGCTACATCAATGATTTCCCCGCCGGACGGCTGTTGCGCGACGCGAAGCTCTACGAGATCGGCGCCGGCACCAGCGAGATCCGGCGCATGCTGATCGGGCGCGAGCTGTTCGCGGCCACGGCCTGAAGTGAGCCTCGAGCCATGGCGATGGGCGGCCTGTACTACGAGGAATTCACCCCGGGCATGCGCTTCGAGCACGTCCTGCGGCGCACGGTCACCGAGACGGACAACCTGATCTTCAGCACGCTGACCCACAACCCGGCGGCGCTGCACCTCGACGAGGAGTACATGAAGGGCACCGAGTTCGGCTCGCGTATCGTGAACAGCTGCTTCACGCTGAGCCTGATGGTCGGTGTGTCGGTGGCCGACACCACCCTCGGCACCACGGTCGCGAACCTCGGCTGGGACGAGGTGCGTTTCCCGAAGCCGGTCTACCCGGGCGACACCTTGCGGTGCGAGACGGAAGTGCTGGAGATGCGCGAGAGCAAGTCGCGCCCCGACGCGGGGATCGTGGTATTCAGTCACCGTTGCTTCAACCAACGCAACGAGCTGGTGGCCGTGTGCAAGCGAACCGCGCTGATGAAGCGCAAGGACAAAGCCTGATGCGTTCCATGCTGTTCGTGCCCGGCGACCGGCCGGAGCGCTTTGCGAAGGCGGAGGCGAGCGGCGCCGATGCCGTGATCTTCGATCTCGAGGATGCGGTGGCCGCGGCCAACCGACCGCGCGCGCGCGTCGAGATTTCCAACTACCTGAAGATGTCGGACCGGCACGTGCCGCTGTGGGTTCGCATCAACCCAATCGAGACCCGTTGACGCGCTGCCGGACCTTGCGGCAGTCGCATTCGCGCGACCCGACGGCATCCTGCTGCCGAAGGCGCGCAACGGCGACGACGTGCGCCGGCTCGACCATTGGCTCGAGATTCTCGAGACGTCGCACGGTTTCGACGTCGGCAGCATCGAGGTCATCCCGCTCATCACCGAGAGCGCGCAGGCAGTGTTGAACGCTGCGACGTTCGCGCCGGCGCCCTCGCGCGTGCTGGGTCTCACCTGGGGCGCCGAGGACCTCGCGGCGGACCTGGGCTCGCTCGGCAACAAGTCGCCCGCCGGCGAGTACGAGCCGCCGTACGTCATTGCCAGCACGATGTGCCTGTACGCGGCCGCGGCCGCGGGCGTCTGGGCCATCGACACGGTGGACACGGAAGTGAAGGACGTCCAGGGCGTCGAGCGCCGTGCGCGCGCGTCGCGTCGCTCGGGCTATGTCGCCAAGCTGGCGATCCATCCCGCGCAGATCCCCGCCATCCACGCGGCGTTCACGCCGACGGCCGAGGAGATCGACTGGGCGCAGCGCGTGATCGTCGCGTTCCGCGATGCGCCGGGCAAGGGCGCGCTCACCCTGGACGGCAAGTTGCTCGACCGCCCGCACGTGCGGCAGGCCGAGCGCATCCTGGCCGCCGTCCCGCTGCCGCGCTGAACTCGCCCTGAACGAGAGAGCAATGCCGTGAGCGTCATCGAAACCCGCATCCACCGCAGCTCCGAGGACTTCGCCGCCAACGATTCGGTGAACCGCGGCCTTGCCGAGGATCTGCGGGTCCTCGTTGACAGGATCCGCGCGGGCGGTTCGACCGCAGCGCGGGCCCAGCACGAAGGTCGCGGCAAGATGTTCGTGCGCGATCGCATCGATCGCCTGCTCGACCCGGGTTCGCCGTTTCTCGAGATCGGCCAGCTCGCCGGCCACCAGCTCTACGACGACTGGATTCCCTCGGGCGGCATCGTCACGGGCATCGGCCGTGTGAGCGGCCGTGAGTGCGTGATCGTCGGCAACGACGCCACGGTGAAGGGCGGCACCTATTACCCGATCACGGTGCGCAAGCACCTGCGGGCACAGGAAGTCGCGCTCGAGAACCGATTGCCTTGCGTGTACCTCGTCGATTCGGGCGGCGCCTTCCTGCCGCGCCAGGACGACGTGTTCCCGGACAAGGAACACTTCGGCCGCATCTTCTACAACCAGGCGCAGATGTCGGCTCGCGGCATCCCGCAGCTCGCGGTCGTGATGGGTTCGTGCACGGCGGGCGGCGCCTACGTCCCCGCCATGTGCGACGAAGCGATCATCGTGCGCGAGCAGGGCACGATCTTCCTCGGCGGCCCGCCGCTGGTGCAGGCGGCCACCGGTGAGCGCGTTGATGCCGAGACCCTCGGCGGCGGCGACGTGCACGCACGCCAGTCCGGCGTGGTGGATCACCTTGCCGACAACGACGCGCATGCGCTGTGGATGGCGCGGCGGCTGGTGTCAAACCTGAACCGCGATGGGTCGCGCCCGCCGCCGGAGCCGGCCCGCGCGCCCAGGTATCCGATCGAGGAACTGTACGGCATCGTTCCGCGCGACACGCGTCATCCGTACGACATTCGCGAAGTGATCGCGCGGCTCGTGGATGCGTCGGAGTTCGATGAGTTCAAGGCGCTGTACGGCACCACGCTCGTGTGCGGCATTGCGCGCATCGCGGGGTATCCCGTCGGCATCATCGCCAACAACGGGGTGCTGTTCTCCGAGTCGGCCCTCAAGGGCGCGCACTTCGTCGAGCTGTGCAACCGCCGCCGCATCCCGCTGGTGTTCCTGCAGAACATCACGGGGTTCATGGTGGGCCGCAAGTACGAAGCCGGCGGCATCGCGCGTGACGGCGCCAAGATGGTGACGGCCGTGGCGTGCGCCTCGGTGCCGAAGTTCACCGTGATCATCGGCGGCTCGTTCGGGGCCGGGAACTACGCCATGTGCGGCCGTGCCTACGGCGGACGCTTCCTCTGGACGTGGCCGAACTCGCGCATCTCGGTGATGGGCGGCGAGCAGGCGGCCACGGTGCTCGCCATCGTGAAGCGCGAAGGCCTGCAGCGCCGCAATGAAGAGTGGCCCGAAGCCGACGAGAAGGCCTTCAAGGACGAGATTCGCGGCCAGTACGAGACGCAGGGTCACCCGACGTACGCGAGCGCGCGCCTGTGGGACGACGGGGTGATCGATCCGGCCGATACGCGCGCCGTGTTGTCGCTCGCGCTCGCGGCCTCGACCTGCCGGCCCGACGAAGGCGAGACCCCTTACGGCATCTTCAGGATGTGAGCTCCGCCATGCTGAAGAGCGTCCTCATTGCCAACCGCGGCGAAATCGCCTGCCGCGTCATCCGCACGGCGCGCCGCCTCGGGCTGCGCACCATCGCCGTGTATTCGGAAGCCGATCGCGACGCGCTGCACGTGCGGCTGGCCGACGAAGCCGTGTGCATCGGGCCGGCGGCCGCGCGCGAGAGCTACCTGAACATTGCGCGCATCCTCGAGGCGGCGCGCCAGACGGGCGCCGAGTCCATCCATCCGGGGTACGGATTCCTGTCCGAGAACGCGGCGTTCGCCAGGGCCTGCGGCGAGGCCGGCGTGGTGTTCATCGGCCCGCCGCCGCACTCCATCGTGCAGATGGGTTCGAAGAGCGAGGCGCGGAGGCTGATGTCGGCCGCGGGCGTGCCCGTGCTGCCGGGTTATGACGACGAGGACCAGGCCGACGCCACGCTGGCAAAGGCGGCGAAGAAAGTCGGTTTTCCGCTGTTGATCAAGCCCACCGCGGGTGGCGGCGGCAAAGGCATGCGCATCGTGCGCGCGGCGGGCGAGTTGGCCGAAGCGCTGGCGGGTGCGCGGCGCGAGGCGAACAAGGCGTTCGGCGACGATCGCGTGCTGCTCGAGCGCTTCGTCGAGAAGGGACGGCACGTCGAGATTCAGGTATTTGCCGATTCGCACGGGCATGCCTTGCATCTTTTCGAGCGCGACTGCTCGCTGCAGCGTCGCCACCAGAAGGTCATCGAGGAGGCGCCTGCTCCGGGCCTCAGCGACGAGACTCGCGCGGCCATGGGCGCTGCGGCCGTCGCAGCGGCTCGCGCCGTCGGCTACCAGGGCGCGGGCACCGTCGAGTTCCTGTTCGATGGCCGAGAGTTCTATTTCCTCGAAATGAACACGCGACTGCAGGTCGAGCACCCGGTCACCGAGATGATCACGGGCCTCGACCTCGTCGAATGGCAGTTGCGCGTGGCGTCGGGCGAGCCGCTGCCGCTGCGCCAGGACCAGGTCGAGCGTCGCGGGCATGCGGTCGAAGCGCGCCTGTATGCCGAGGATCCGGAGCGCGGCTTCCTGCCATCGACCGGGGTGCTCACGCGACTGCGCTTGCCGGAAGGCATGGAGCACGTGCGCGTCGACGCGGGCGTCCACCAGGGCGACGAGGTCAGCATGCATTACGACCCGATGATCGCGAAGGTCATCGCGTGGGCGCCGGACCGCCTCGGCGCGCTCGAGCGCCTGCGATCGGCGCTCGAACAGACGGAGGTGGATGGTGTGCGCACCAACGCGCGCTTCCTGTGGGAGATTCTCGGCGCCGAACCGGTGCGTGCGGGCGATGTGAGCACGCGTCTGCTCGAACAGACGCTACAACCTGTCGTCGGCGTGCCGGACGCTGAGGCGACGGACGCGTGGCTGATTGCGGCCGCGGTCTCCGTGCAGCGCATGCCGGGTGGCGCGGGCGGTGCCGCGCATGCGGCCGCGAGCCCTTGGGAATCAGCGACGGGATTCCGGATGAATTCACCGGCGACGATTCGAGTGCCTTTGCGGCTCGGCGAGACCGCGCACTGGATCGAAATGCGTAAGCGCGAGGAACAATCAGGCGACATTCTACCTTTTTCGCGCGGGCGAAGAACGGACGAATGTCGCCCGATCTCTCCTGAGGATCGAGTATCGGCGGCCGGCACCACGGTGTGGAGCTCGGTCGAGCTGCGACGACTCCGGCGCTCATCCACGGGCTCATCGACGGTCGGCCGGTCGAGGCGCGCGTCGAAGCCGACCACGACCAGATCACGGTGCGTCGCCAGTGCCTGCGCTTCGACTTCCGCGACGATACCGGCGCCGAGCACCGCGCATCCGCGGAACACGAAGGTCACTTCCGGGCGCCCATGCCGGGACACGTGCTGGACGTTCGCGTGGCCGAGGGCCAAGAGGTCACGGGCGGCGCCGTGCTCGTGGTGCTCGAAGCGATGAAGATGGAGCACTCGCTCTACGCGCCCTGGGACGGACGCGTCAAAGCCGTGCATGTCAAGGCCGGCGACCGAGTGGAAGAGGGCGCAGACCTCGTCCTGCTGGAACCGCGACCCGCGGCGTGACTGCGGCATTCCGCAAGACTGGAATGAGTCTCTTTTGCTAGACTCCGCGCCGACTTAAGTCGCCTCTCGGGCCCGTTCGGGGCAACCCTGGAGCGGCCAGACGGCGGAGGATGGATGGCTTTCGACGGAGCCTTGTTCGAGGCTCGCGCAATCAACGCCTGGCGAGGTGAGCGGCATATCCTGAGGGACGTGTCGTTCACGGTGCGCTCCGGCGAGTTTCTCAAGATCACGGGGCCCAACGGCGTCGGCAAGACGACGCTGCTGCGAGTGATCTGCGGCCTGCTGCCCGCCGAAACCGGATCGCTCGAGTGGCGCGGCAAGTCCATCCGCGGCAACCGCGACGAGTTCAACGCCGAGATGTCCTACCTCGGCCACCTCAATTCCCTGAAGGCCGACCTCACCGCGCGCGAAAACCTCAAGTTCCTTTCGGGCCTGCGCGAGAGCCTGACGGCCGAGGACATCGATGCCGCGCTCGACCGGGTGGGCATTCTTTCGCGGGGCGACCTGCCGGCACGCTCGCTCTCGGCGGGCCAGAAGCGCCGCCTGGCGCTCGCCCGGCTGGTGCTGGACAACGCGCCGCTCTGGATGCTCGACGAGCCGGTCACCAACCTCGACATCGCGGGCATCGCGCTGGTCGAGGAGCTGATCCACGAGCACGTCTCCGCGGGCGGGCTCGCCATTGCAGCGGCGCACCAGCGCCTGCTCGACGACGCGGCCATCCTGCGCCGGCTGGAACTCGAGCCATGAACCGCACGCCCATCACGCGGGCCGCGCGGCTGGTCTTCCAGCGCGACCTCACGCTCGCCTGGCGGCGCTGGGACGAAGTGACCCAACCGCTGATCTTCTACGTGGTGGTCACCACGATGTTCCCGCTGGCCACGACGCCGGACCTCAAGCAGCTCCGCGTGATCTCGGGCGGCATCGTCTGGGTGGCGGCCCTGCTGGCCTCGTTGCTCGCGCTCGAGGCGTTGTTCCGCGCAGACGTCGAGGACGGCACCACGGAGCAGTGGGTACTCTCCGGCCAGCCGCTCGGCTGGCTGCTGCTCGCAAAGACGGCCGCGCACTGGGTTTTGACGGGCTTGCCGCTCGTCATCATGTCGCCCATCGTCGGCACCGCCCTCGGCTTGCCGACGGAGGCCTGGGGCACCCTGATGCTGTCGCTGCTGCTCGGCACGGGCACGCTCAGCGTCCTGGGCGGCATCGGCGCCGCACTCACCGTCGGCGTACGCCGCGGCAGCGTGCTGCTCTCGCTGCTGGTCCTGCCGCTCGCCATGCCGCTGTTGATCTTCGGCGCGCGTGCGGTCGGCATGGCGATGGACGGCGATTCGCCGTCAGGCCCCTTGCAGCTGCTGGCGGCCATCTTCTTCATGGTGCTGAGCCTCGGCCCGTTGGCGATGTCGGCCGCAATACGTATAAGCGTCGAGAACTGATCCGGATCCCAGGAGTCACAGGCAAATCATGTGGTTGTGGTTTCATAAGCTCGCCTCACCGCCGCACGCCTACCGGCTGCTCGGCAAGATGGCACCCTGGTTCGGCTGGCCGGCCCTGTTTCTCATCCTGCTTGCGGCCTGGTGGGGGCTCTTCAAGGTCCCGCCGGATTACCAGCAGGGCGATGCCTTCCGCATCCTCTACGTCCATGCGCCGAGCGCGTGGATGTCGATGTTTGCGTACGTCGTCATGGCGGTGGCCGCAGCCGTCGGGCTGATCTGGCGCATCAAGCTGGCGCATGCTGCGTCGGCCGCCTGCGCCCCGATCGGCGCCTCGTTCACGTTCCTGGCGCTCGCAACGGGCTCGATCTGGGGCAAGCCGATGTGGGGCACGTGGTGGGTGTGGGACGCACGCCTCACTTCGGAACTCCTGCTCCTGTTCCTGTACCTCGGCTACATGGCCCTGCGCGCATCCTTCGACGACCCGCAGCGGGCCGACCGGGCGAGCGCCGTCCTGGCCATCGTCGGCGTGATCAACGTGCCGATCATCCACTACTCGGTCCAGTGGTGGACGACCCTGCACCAGCCCGCCAGTGTGACGAAGATGGACAAACCGTCGATTGCGCTGGTCATGCTCGTGCCGTTGTTCATGATGATCGCCGGGTTCCAGCTGTATTTCGGCTGGGCCATCTCCCGGCGCCTGCGCGGCGAGATCCTGCGCCGCGAGCGCAATGCTGGTTGGCTCAAAGAGGCGAACTAAATCATGGACTTGCAGAAAGTTCTTGAGATGGGTGGTTATGCGGGATATGTCTGGCCTGCGTTTGGTCTAACCGCCGTGGTACTGATCTGGAACACCTGGGCAGCCCTGCGCAGCGAGGCCGAGGCCCAGCGCAGCGCCCAGCGCCGTAACGAAATCGCCCGGGAGACACGTTCATGACCCCTCGACAGAAGCGCATGGTCGCGGTGGCTGCCATCATCGCCGGTGTCGGCATCGCCACCGCGTTCGCCTTGCAGGCTTTCAACAAGAACCTGCTCTACTACTACAGCCCGACGCAGATCTCGGCCGGCGAAGCGCCCAGTTCGCGGACGTTCCGCGTCGGCGGCCTCGTGGAGAACGGCAGCGTCAAGCGCGAGCCGGGCAGTCTCGAGGTGCACTTCACGCTGACCGACTTCAACAAGGAAATCGGCGTCAGCTACACGGGCATCCTGCCGGACCTGTTCCGCGAGGGGCAGGGCATCATCGCGCGCGGCAAGCTCGACAACGGACAATTCGTGGCCGAGGAAGTCCTCGCCAAGCACGACGAGAACTACATGCCGCCCGAAGTGAAGGACAGCCTGAAGCCGCACATGGGTGCGGCCGGCGGTACGGCGCAATCCACGGCGCCGGCGCCGGCAGCGGCAACGGCCGCCGCCCAGCCCGGCAGCACCTGATTTTTCGGCCACTAGGGAGGCATCACACATGGTGGTCGAACTCGGTCTATTCGCCCTGAGCCTCGCGCTCATGATCGCCGTCGCCCAGGCGTTCCTCGGGCTGGCGGGAGCGCAGACGGTCAACCGGCGCTGGATGAGCGCGGTGCGCCCGGCGGTCGCAGGGCAGTGGGTCTTCGTGGCCCTGGCCTTCGGCGTCCTGTGCTACGCGTTCTACAAGAACGATTTCTCGGTCCTGTACGTCGCGAACAACTCGAACTCGGAGCTGCCCACGTTCTACCGCTTCACCGCGGTGTGGGGCGCGCACGAAGGCTCGCTGCTGCTGTGGGCGTTCGCTCTCTCCACGTGGTCGCTGGCGGTCGCCGCGTTCAGCCGCAACCTTCCCGAGACGTTCGCATCACGCGTCATGGGCGTGCTCGGCGTCGTCAGCATCGGCTTCCTCTCGTTCATCCTCTTCACGTCGAGCCCGTTCGAGCGGCTCATCCCGGCGGCGATGGACGGCCGTGACCTGAACCCGCTGCTGCAGGACTTCGCGCTCGCCGTGCACCCGCCGACCCTCTACGCTGGCTACGTCGGCTCGGCCGTGGCCTTCGCGTTCGCGGTCGCGGCCATGCTCGAGGGGCACCTCGACGAGAAGTGGGCGCGCTGGACGCGTCCGTGGACCACCGTCTCCTGGCTGTTCCTGACGCTCGGCATCGCGGGCGGCAGCTGGTGGGCGTACTACGAACTCGGCTGGGGCGGCTGGTGGTTCTGGGACCCGGTCGAAAACGCCTCGTTCATGCCGTGGCTGGTCGGCACCGCGCTGATCCACTCGCTCGCGGTGACGGAGAAGCGCGGCCTGTTCAAGAGCTGGACGCTGCTGCTGGCGATCATCCAGTTCTCGCTGAGCCTCGTCGGCACGTTCCTCGTGCGCTCAGGCGTGCTGGTCTCCGTGCACTCGTTCGCGTCCGACCCGAGCCGCGGCCTGTTCATCCTCGGCTTCCTCGGCGTCGCGATCGGCGGCTCGCTCGCACTCTATGCGTGGCGCGGCCCGGCGTTCCGCACGCGCGGCGGATTCGACGTGATCTCGCGCGAATCGTTCCTGATGTTCAACAACGTGCTGCTGGTCGTGACGGCCGCGCTGATCCTGATCGGCACGCTGTACCCCTTGTTCCTCGACGCCATGAACCTCGGCAAGATCTCGGTCGGGCCGCCGTACTTCAACTTCGTCTTCCTGATCCCGACCGTGCCGCTGCTGTTCCTGCTGGCCGTCGGCATGCACGCGAAATGGAAGAAGGGCCAGCTCGGTGAAATGAAGGGCCCGCTCACCGTGCTCGGCATCGGCGCCGCGCTCTTCGGCCTGCTCGTGCCGGTCGTGGCCTACGGCGGCTTCCACGTCATGAGCGCCGTCGGCCTCTCGGCCGGCGTCTGGGTCATCCTCTCGTCGCTGTGGGACCCGATCCAGCGCTGGCGCAGGAAGCAGACCCTGTCGCGCGGCCTGCTCGGCATGTCGATCGCCCACATCGGCGTCGGCCTCTTCGCCATCGGCGTGACCGTGGTGCAGATGTACAAGATCGAGAAGGACATCGCGCTCAAGCCGGGCGAGTCCTACACGATGCAGGGCTACGAGTTCCGCTTCAACGGCACGAAGCAGATCGACGGGCCGAACTACGTGGCCATGCAGTCCGAGGTGGCGATCACCAAGGAAGGCAAGACCATCGCGGTGTTGCATCCCCAGAAGCGCGTGTATCGCGTGCAGAAGAGCCCGATGACCGAGGCGGGCCTCGAGGTCGACTGGAACCGCGACCTGTTCGTCGCCATGGGCGAGGACCTCGGCAACGGCAGCTGGAGCCTGCGGCTGCAGTACAAGCCGATGGTCCGCTTCATCTGGCTCGGCGCCGTCATCATGGCGCTCGGCGGCCTGCTCGCGATCACCGACCGGCGTTTCCTGCGGCAGCGCTCGAAGGCTGCCGAGAAGATCGGCGCACCGGGCACGGCGAAAGCCACTTGAAGGGATAGGGTTCGCATCATGTGGAAGTTCATCGTCCCGTTCGCGTTGTTCACGGCGCTGGGCGCGTTCCTGTTCGTGGGCTTGTACCGCGATCCGTCGCTGGTGCCGTCGCCGCTGATCGGCAAGCCGGCGCCGGAGTTCAGCCTGCCGAGCCTGCAGGATCCGGCGTTCCCGATCGCGTCGAAGGACCTCGCGGGCAAGACCTGGGTGCTGAACGTGTGGGGCACCTGGTGCGGCGGTTGCCGTGAAGAGCACGAAACCCTGGTTGCGATCTCGAAGCAGAACGTCGTGCCGCTCATCGGGCTCAACTGGAAGGACGACAACGCCGCCGCCGAGGACTGGCTGCGCCAGCTCGGCAACCCGTATGCGGCCGTGGCGACCGACCACGAGGGCCGGACTGCGATCGACTGGGGCGTGTACGGCGCGCCCGAAACGTTCCTGATCGGGCCCGACGGCAAGGTGCTCTACAAGCACATCGCGCCGATGACCTTCGAGGTCTGGAACAAGGAGTTCCTGCCGCGCATTCAGGCTGCCCAGGGCGGCCAGGGGACGACATCGTGATGCGATTCGCTTTCGTACGTGCGGCGCTGGTCGCACTGGGCGTGGCCCTCGCGGGCAATGCACTCGCCATCGACACGGAGCGGGACTTCCAGGACCCGGTGCTGCAGGCCCGCTACGAGGCCATCACCAAGGAACTGCGCTGCCTCGTCTGCCAGAACGAGACCATCGCGGACTCGAACGCGTCGCTCGCGGTCGACCTGCGGCGTGAAGTGCACAGGATGATCGCCGAGGGCAAGACCGACGACGAGATCCAGGAGTTCATGCTCGCGCGCTACGGCGACTTCGTGCTGTACAAGCCGCGCATGACGGGCAAGAACTTCGTGCTGTGGGCCGCGCCCGTGCTGCTCCTGCTGTTCGGCGTATTCGCCGCGATGCGCTTCATCCGCAAGCGCGCCGCCGAGGCCGACATCGCCACCGATACCGACAACGCAGGCTCGGAGGCCGGCAAATCGTGACTGCTTTCATCGTCTTCTGCGCCGTCATGCTGCTGGCGGCGATTGCCGCGGTTGCCTACCCGTTGCTCCGGCCCGTGGCGACCACTGCCAAGGGACAGCCCGCCGTCCCTGCGGCCATCGTGCCGGCCGCCGTCATCGGTGTGCTGCTCGTGATCGGCACGGCCGCCATGTACAGGCACGCGTCGAACTTCCCCTGGCAAGACCCGCGTCTCGCCGAGCAGGCGCCTCCGGGACACGGCGGTGATGCAGCGTCCGCCTCGATGGACGAGGTGACGCGCACGCTCGAAGCGAAACTGAAGCAGACGCCGAACGATCTCGAGGGATGGCGCATGCTGGCGCGCACCTACATCGTCACGAATCGTCCGCAGGATGCGATCGGGGCGTACGAGAAGGCGCTCGCGATCGCCGGCGACAGCGACGCTTCGCTGAAGCTGGACCTGGCCGAGGCGATGATTCTCACCGAGGACCCGGCGCTGCAGGGCAAGGCCCGGGAAATCGTCGATGCCTCGCTCGCGGCCGATGCGAACAACCAGAAGGCGCTCTGGTATTCCGGCGTGATGGCCTACCGCGCGAACGATAACGAGACGGCCAAGGCGCGCTGGTCGAAGCTGCTCGAGCAGAACCCGCCGCCGGAGATCCGCCAGATCATCGAGCAGCAACTGTCGTCGCTCGGTGTTGCCGTGCCCGCGGCAGCGGCTGCCGCCCCGAGCGTGCCGGCCGCCGGCGCGACGGCGGACACCCAGGGTGGCCCGGCCCCGGCGGGCCGCACGATTCACGTGAATGTATCGATCGATCCGGCGCTGAAGGCCAAGGTGGCGCCGGGCGCGGTGTTGTTCGTCTCGGCGCGCGAGCCGGGCATTCCTGGCCCGCCGCTCGCCGCTGTGCGCCTGACGGCGGACGAATTGCCGACCACCGTGGTGCTGAGCGACGCCAATTCGATGGTTGAAGGCCGCAATCTCTCGGCGGTCAACGATGTCGAAGTGATCGCGCGCATTGCGCTCAGCGGCGCGGTCATGTCGGCCAGCGGAGACCTGACCGGGTCCGCGATCCAGAAGAAGGGCGGCGCCGAGGACTTGAGCGTAGCGATCTCCAGGGTCCAACCCTGAGGTGACGCGGTCGATCCACCTGCGGTTCAGCCAGCTGCCATCCGGACTGGCGTGCTATCCGCGGGTGGTGTTGACGAGGCGCCAGCCGCTCACCGAGGTCGCCGATCCTCCCGAGTTTCGCGCTCACGTCGAACGCGTACGGCTGAGCCGCGGCGAAATTGCGAGGTACGCCGACGCCTGCGGGTTCGATGCCGCGGCGGGCGTGCCGCTGACGTACCCGCACGTGGTGGCGATGCCGCTGCACCTGAAGATCTTCGCCACGGAAGCCTTTCCGCTGCGGCCGATGGGCCTCATCCACGTTTCGAATCGTATCGAGTTGCTCGACGAGATCCAGCCGGGCGTGGACTATTCCGTCGACGTGGCGCTGCGTTCGTATCGCAAGACGGACGCAGGGATCGAGTTCGACCTCGACAGCGAGATCAAGCACGCAGACCGCGTGCTATGGCGGGAAACCTGCGTGTTTCTCTCGCGCTTGCCCGAGCCACAGGCCCGGCCGGCCGGTCGGCCGCAGCGGCCGCCCAAGGCCCCGAAGGATGCCCGCGTGCTCGACGAATTCGACGTGTCGCTGAAGACGTCGTGGGACTACGCTCGCGTGTCGAACGACTTCAACCCGATCCACCTCAACCATCGCGCCGCAAGGTTCTTCGGCCTGCGCGGTGCGATCTCGCACGGAATGTGGTCGCTCGCGCGTTCGCTTGCGAAGGAGCCGTTGCGCGGCCCGAAGCCGGGCGCGAGGCTCGACACGCAGTTCCTGACGCCGGTCCAGTTGCCGGCGAAGGTGACCGTCAAGCAGTGGGAAGAGGCGGGGGAGTCACGCCGGGCCATGTGCGACGTGCGGACCGGCCGGGTCCACATGTACGCACACTGGCGGGAATGACGGCTCCTGTGCGCGTGGGCGCAGGCCCGAGGGTTCCGCGCGCCTGCATCACGTTGGAAATGAGCCCGTTGCCGTGTGATCATGACCCGATGACGCGCATTCCAGAACTGCAGGGCGCCTGCAATTTCCGCGATTTCGGCGGCTACGAGACGATCGATGGCCGGCGCGTGCGCTGGGGTCGGTTGTACCGCTCCGGCGTGATGCATCGGTTCACGGAAGCCGACCGCGCGCAGGTGGCCGGGTTCGGCGTGCGCCTGATCTGCGACCTGCGCCGCCCCGATGAGCGGGCCAGCCAGCCCAATCCCGATTTCGGGCCCGGCGTGAGCAGCGTCTGCTGGGACGAAATCCAGGACAGCGCCCTGATGCAGTCGTTGCCCGAACCCTCGGCCGTGGATCGCTCGGTCGCGCGCAAGGTGATGATCCGGCATTACGCAGGCATGCCGACGCGGCTCGCTGCGCACGTGCGGGGCATGTTTCACGCGCTCGCGCACGGCCCGGGGTCGCCGATGATCCTCCATTGCACGGCGGGCAAGGATCGCACGGGGTTTTCGGCAGCCCTGCTGTTGAGCGCGCTTGGCGTGCCGCGCGATGCGATCGTCGAGGACTACCTTCTGACGAACGCGTCCGCCGACCTGCGGGCCCGGCTCGTGAAGGACGAATCGGGATTCGGCCTGGCCCCGAGCACGCGCTTCATCATGGAACTGCAACCCGAGGCGCGGGAGGCGGTGCTGGCCGCCGACGCAGACTACCTCCGCGCGGCGTTCACCGCGATCGAGGTTGCGCACGGCACGGTGGACGACTACCTGCGAGCAGTCCTCGGTGTCGACGATGCCACTCGCAAGTCGCTCGAACGCACGATGCTCGAGCCGGCATGATCCATGGCCCCGGGTGCTGCCTTGATGAAGAATCGAAAGGCGGCCGCTCCTCAGGCCCAGGACGCGTTGCGCGGACTTCGGCGCGTCGTTCGATGCGGGCGTCCAATCGTTTAACACGACGCCGCATTGGGCACATTGGACGAAACCTGGAGGATCTCTCATGAACAAGACCATCGCCACCTTCATCCTCGCCGCTGGCGTGGCGCTCGCGGTGCCTGCGACGGCACACGCTGGCGGCAACGTGAAGTGCCGGATGACGTTCCAGATCTCCGGCTGGTCGGTGCTTTACAAGGAGTCGGACGGGACCGGCACGATCAAGTGCTCGAACGGCCAGTCGATGAACGTGAAGCTCAAGGCTCGCGGCGGCGGCCTGACGGTGGGGAAGTCGTCGATCGACAACGGCCAGGGCGACTTCTCGTCCGTGAGCAGCATCAACGAGCTGCTGGGTACCTACGCTTCGGCCGAGGCGCAGGCGGGGGCGGTGAAATCGGCCAAGGCGCAAGTGGTCACGAAGGGCGAGGTGTCGCTGTCGCTGGCCGGCACAGGCACCGGCTGGGATCTCGGCGTCGCGATCGGCAGCTTCGAAATCTCGAAGCGCTGAACGCAGCGGTTCACCACTTGAGGTCGTCGGGGACGACGAAGTCCTTGTAGGGATCGTCCTCCGCCGGCACGGAAGTCTCGCCCGACGGCAGGCTGATCACGGCCGTCGCGTGACGTTCACGCACCTGCGCGGCTGCCTCGGGCGGCAGCAGTTCGTTGCGGCCACCCCAGCGCACGATCACGAGCGTGCCGGCCACGATGCGCTCGCGCTGCTCGGGCGACACGGCCATGCGCCGCACCTTGCCGTTCGCCACGAAATTGAAATAGTCGTCGCTTTCCTCGACGCGAGGCACCTTGTGCTGCTCGATGATCTGCGTGATCTCGGCAGCGCGCGCACGGGCGGCGGCCTTTTCCTGTTGCTTGCGGTTCAGTTCCGCGTCGCGCGCAGCTTTCTCCGCCTGCGCCTTCAGCACGGCCGGACTCGGCCCCGGCGCCGACTGGGTCGGGCGGTTCTTCTTGGGACCGCGCGCCTGCTGGTGGCGCTGCTGGTTGGTCTGCTGCTCGGCCTGGCGCGCCTGCTTCTCGGTGACGAGGCCGGCCTTCAGCAACTGATCACGTAGGGAATCGCCCATCGCTCGACCCGGTCCTGGCGGAAGTAGGGTCGCGCATTGTACGCAAGACTAGTGACCGGGGCGCGTCGCCTTGCGCATCAGCGTGCTCTTGCCGAACAGGGACTCGATCAGGTCCACCGCCAGCCGGGCCGTCTTGTTGCGCACGTCGAGGGCCGGGTTCAGCTCCATGACGTCCATGGAGCGCAGCTGCCCGGTGTCCGCGATCATCTCCATGCACAGCTGGGCCTCGCGGTACGAGGGGCCACCCGGGATCGTGGTGCCGACACCCGGGGCGATCTCCGGGTCGAGGAAATCCACGTCGAAGCTGACGTGCACGTGGGTGTCCTCGTCGAGGCCGGCCAGCGCCTGCTCCATCGTGTGCCGCATGCCGTGCTCGTCGATGTAGCGCATGTCGAACACTTCGAGCCCCTGCTCGTGCACGAACGCCTTCTCGCCCTGGTCCACGCTGCGGATGCCGATCTGGCGGATCCAGTGCGGGTCGATGGCGGGGGAGTTGCCGCCCAGTGCGAGCAGCGGAGCGGGGCCGAACCCGCACAGGCAGGCGACCGGCATGCCGTGGATCGCGCCCGAAGGCGAAATCTCGCGCGTGTTGAAGTCCGCGTGCGCGTCGAGCCACAGCACGCGCAGCTTCCGCTTCTGGTCGCGACAATGTCGAGCGACGGCGCCGATCGACCCGATCGCGAGGCTGTGGTCGCCGCCGAGCAGGATCGGCAGGTGGTCGCGCGCGAGTTCAGCATGCACGGCCTCGTACACGCGCCGGTTCCACTCGGCGACTTCGTCGACGTGACGGTAGCCGTTGACCGCCGCTTCTTCCGGATTGGGCGGCCCCACGAGGTTGCCGCGGTCCATGACCTTCAAGCCGCGGGCCTGCAGCGCGCCCTGCAGGCCGGCGACGCGCATCGCCTCGGGGCCCATCGACGCGCCGCGATCGCCCGCACCCACGTCGGTGGGCGCACCGATCAGGCTGACGGTGCGGCTCACGTCGGTGATCACGCGAGGCGCACCTTCGCTTCCGCGCGGCCTGGCGCCCTGACGGTCATCGCGCGCGGCTGCTGGCGGTTGAGGACGCTGAAGAGGTCCTTCGGGTCGCGCAGATCCGGGACGAGGTCGATCTGCGGCTGCTCGCGGCCTTCGGCGCGCAGCAACTGGTGCAGGTAGCGCAGCGACGAGAAGTCCTCGAGCGCGAAACCGACCGAGTCGAAGATCGTCACTTCGCCGTCGTGCGCACGGCCGGCCGCGCGGCCGTTCAGCACATCGGTCAGCTCGATGACGGGGAACGTCGGCTCGAGCTGCTGGATCTCGCCCTCGATCCGCGACTGCGGCTCGTATTCGACGACCACGCGCGCGTCCGGCCTGCGCAGGATGTCGGCGTGAAGTTCGGTCTTGCCCGGGCAATCGCCCCCGATGGCATTGAGGTGCATGCCGGGCTCGATCATCTCCGGCGTGAGGATCGTGGCGTTGCACTTGTCGGCGGTGACGGTGGTCACGATGTCGGCGCCGCGCACGGCTGCGGCGGTGGAGCTGCAGCGCACGATCGTGAGGTCCTGCAGGCGCATGGCCTCCAGGTTTCGAACGAGCTTGTCCGTGGCGCGCGGGTCGACGTCGAACAGCCGCAGCTCGCGGATGGCGAGCTGGCTGTGGAACGCCAGCGCCTGGAACTCGCTCTGTGCGCCGTTGCCGATGAGCGCCATCACCTTGCTGTCGCGACGCGCCATCAGGCGCGCGGCCACGATCGAAGTGGCAGCCGTGCGCAACGCGGTGGTCACGGTGAGTTCGGAGAGCAGCAGCGGGTAGCCGGTGTCAACGTCGGCGAGCACGCCGAATGCGGTGACGGTGAGCAGGCCCTCGGCCGTGTTCTTCGGGTGGCCGTTGACGTACTTGAAGGCGTAGAGCTTGCCGTCGCTCGCGGGCATCAGTTCGATGACACCCACCGGCGAGTGAATGGCATGGCGCGGCGACTTGTCGAAGTCGTTCCAGCGGCGATAGTCGGCCTCGATTTCAGCCGCGAGACCCTGGAGGAACGCGGCGGGGCCGCGGCGCATCACGAGTTCCTGGATTCGCTCCATCCCGATGTAGTCGACCATGGGGGTGTCCTCAGTTCACGGGGGCCCGGCTGGCGGGCAAGACCTAGTGTCCACCGCCCGGCAGCCAACGAAAAGACAGAAGAGTGCGCAAAACTTGAAGTCAATTGATCAAAATGAATGCTTTCTGTGAGCATATTGACTAGACTCTGCAGCGGGGCCGGTGCCCCGGGGAGCTTCCATGGACGACGTCGATCGCCGATTGATCGCACTGCTGCGGGACGACGGCCGGGCTTCGGTCGCGGCGCTTGCCAAGCAGCTCGGGGTGGCGCGCGGCACGGTGCAGAACCGGCTCGCGAAGCTCGAGGCCGACGGCACCATCGTCGGCTACAGCGTGCGCCTCAAGCCGCAGCACGAGGAGCAGCGCATCCGCGGGCTGCATGACGGTGGCGGTGGAGGGCAATCGCGCGGAGGCGGTCTTGAAAGCCCTGCGTGGCGAGCCGGCGGTGATCGCCCTGCACACGACGAACGGCCGGTGGGACATCGTCGCCGAGGTGCGCGCCGACAGCCTGCAGGCCTTCGACGCCGTGCTCACGCGCATCCGCCAGCTCGACGGCATCGCCAGCACCGAAACGAGCCTGCTACTCTCGACGCACAAGTTCTGACCGGAGACCCTGATGCACGACCGCGGCCTGCACATGTCCTTTGGGCGATTGCTCGCAACGATTCTTGTGCTCGCAGCTGCCGCCCAGGCCCAGACCGCCCCGGCGTCGGACGGCGAGGCGGAGTTCCGCTCGCTCTACAAGGAACTCGTCGAGACCAACACCACGCTTTCCGTGGGCAGCTGCACGGAGGCCGCGGAAAAGATGGCCGCGCGCCTGCAGGCCGCGGGCTTGCCGAAGGACTCGATGGAAGTCATCGTGCCGCCGGAGTATCCGAAGGCCGGCGCGCTCGTAGCGACGTATCCCGGCATGGACCGCAAGCTGAAGCCGGTCCTGCTGCTCGCGCACATCGACGTGGTCGAAGCCAGGCGAGAAGACTGGGAGCGCGATCCGTTCAAGCTCGTCGAGGAGAACGGCTTCTTCTACGCGCGCGGCGCCAGTGACGACAAGGCGATGGCCGCCGTGTTCACGGACATGCTGATCCGCTACCACCGCGAAGGCTTCAAGCCGCGTCGAGACGTGAAACTCGCGCTGACCTGCGGCGAGGAAACCTCCGAGCAGTTCGACGGCGTCGAATGGCTCATGCAGCACCGCCCCGAGACGATGCAGGCGCAGATCGTGCTGAACGAAGGCGCCGGCGGTCTGCTCGACGCGCAGGGCAATCCGTTATCGCTCGGCATCCAGGCGGGCGAGAAGGTCTACCAGGACTTCAAGCTCGAGACGACGAACGTCGGTGGGCACAGCTCGCTGCCGGTGCGGGCCAACGCGATCAACCAGCTCGCGAGCGGTCTCATGAAGCTCGCGGCCTACCAGTTCCCGCTGCGGCTCAACTCGACGACGCGGGCGTACTTCGAAAAGCAGGCCGAGCTTACCAAGGATCCGCAGGTGGCCGCCGACATGCGCGCCGTCCTTGCGAACCCCAATGATGCCGAAGCCGCAGGCCGGCTCTGGACCGCGAACCCGGGCTGGAATGGCATGATGCGCACCACCTGCACCGCGACGATGATCGACGGCGGGCACGCGCCCAATGCCCTGCCGCAGCGCGCCGTGGCCAACGTCAATTGCCGCATCCTGCCCGATGAGACGATCGATGCCGTCCAGGCGGAGCTGCAGCGGATCGTCGCGGACGAAGGCATCAAGATCTCGATCTCGGACATGCGCGGCATCACTGCGCCCGTGCCGCCGCTGTCTCCAGAGGTGCTCGATCCGGTCCGAACGGTCGCCGCGAAGCTTTGGCCGGGCGTGCCGCTGGTGCCGACGATGTCGCCGGGCGCGACGGACGGTCGCTACCTCAATCGCGCCGGCATCCACACGTACGGCCTCTCGGGCATGTTCCACGACGCCGAGGGCAGCAAGGCCCACGGTCTCAACGAGCGCATCCGCGTGAAGTCGCTGCTCGACGGTCGCCGCTTCCTCTACGAAGTCGTGAAGATCTATTCGCAGCAGAAGGGCTGAGGCGCACGCCGATGCCGAACCGCCACATCAAGCTGCTGCTGCCGGAACTCGAGTCGGAAGTCGTCGGCGAGGCGCTCGAACTGTACCTGCGCACGCGCAAGTCTCCGATCGATCAACGCTACGAGTACCGCTACCGGGCGGCGCAGGGCGTGCTCGACGTGCTGCAGCGCTCGATGCCGGACGAGGACGATCCTCCGCCCGGCCGGCGGCGCGAGACGGTCGAGGACTGACGCGTTGCGGCTGCCCGGCCCGGACCTGATCGGCATTGTGTACGGCTGCTCGGAAATCGCGCTGTCGATCTTCAAGCGTTCCCGGGGCGCGGTCACCCAGGCCGACGGCCGCTCGCTGCGCATGCTGTGGATGGTCATCCTGGGCAGCGTGGTGGTGGCCGTGCTCGCTCCGGCGATGGTGCCGGCCGCGCATTCGCGGTGGCTCGATTTCCTGTATCCGATGGGCCTGCTGCTGTTCGTCCTTGGGCTCGCCCTGCGCTGGTGGGCGATCGTGCCCTCGGCGTTTCTTCACGTCGTGGCCATCGCGGCGACTCGTCGCGCTTCGCTCGGCTACCGGCGATGTCGCCTTCCCGTACGGCAACTGGGTGTCGCTGCTCGCGGTCACCGTGCCTGTCGGGCTCGTCTTCGCAAGGCGTATCGACATCGAGGAGGCGGCGCTGAACTCCGCACTCGGCGAGACGTATCGCGCATACACTGGGCGCACCCGGCGCCTGTTCCCAGGGATCTATTGAGGAGTCTGATATGAATCGTCGCATCGTTCTTGCAAAGCGGCCGGTCGGCCAGCCCACGCCGGATTGCTTCCGGCTCGAAGACGTCGAGACGGCGAAGCCGGGCGAGGGCGAACTGCGGCTGAAGACGCTGTTTCTTTCACTCGATCCGTACATGCGTGGACGCATTTCCGACGCGCCGTCGTACGTCCCGCCGATTCCCATCGGCGGCCTGATGACAGGTGGCGCCGTGAGTCGCGTCGTCGAATCGCGCGCTCCCGGTTTCTCCGTGGGCGACATCGTGGTCGGCGATACCGGTTGGCAGGAGGAGCCCGTCGTGCCGGCCGCGGGCCTCGTGAAGCTCGACACCGGCAAGGCGCCGCTGTCGTGGGCACTCGGCGTCCTCGGCATGCCGGGACTGACGGCCTACGTGGGTCTGCTCGACATCGGCCAGCCGAAGGCCGGCGAGACGGTCGTGGTGGCCGCAGCCACGGGACCGGTGGGCGCCACCGTCGGACAGATCGCGAAGCTGAAGGGTTGCCGTGTCGTCGGCATCGCAGGCGGCAAGGACAAGTGCGAATTTGCGGTCAAGGAACTCGGCTTCGACGCCTGCCTCGATCACCACGCCGACGATCTCGCGGCGCAGCTTGCGGCCGCGTGCCCCAAGGGTATCGACGTGTATTTCGAGAACGTCGGCGGCAAGGTCTTGCTGGCCGTGCTGCCGCTGCTCAACGTCCATGCGCGGATGCCTGTGTGCGGCGTGATCGCCTGGTACAACCTCACGGGCCTGCCGCAGGGCCCGGACTTCACGCCGATGGTGATGCGCACGGTGCTCACGAAGCGGGTCAAGATGCAGGGCTTCATCATCTTCGATCACTACGAGCGCCAGAAGGACTTCCTGCGCGACATGTCGGGCTGGCTCGCGTCCGGGCAGGTGAAGTACCGCGAGGACGTGGTAGACGGACTGGACAAGGCGCCGGAGGCTTTCATCGGCCTTCTGAAGGGCGCAAACTTCGGCAAGCTGGTGGTTCGGGTTGGGGGGATGTAGTCATTTGAAAAAGCAATAGGGAGTCAACATGGGCTGGATCATTTCACTGGTCATCGGTGGCATCGTCGGCTGGCTCGCGAGCATCGTCATGAAGACGAACGCGCAGATGGGCATGGTCGCGAACGTGCTGGTCGGCATCGTCGGATCGATGCTGGGCTTCTGGCTCGCCGGCATGCTCGGCATCGCGCCGACTGGCGGCATCTTGAGGTTCGTGGTCGCCGTGGCCGGCGCTGCAGCGTTGATCTTCATCCTCCGGGCATTGGGGCTGTTCAAAGGCAGCTGATGCCGGTTCACTCGCTGTTCCCGACGCAGGTATACGTCGCGCGCCTCCAGCCTTCGGGCTGGCAGGCGCTGAACCGCCGCCTGCTGCAGGAGTCGCTGCAGCTGCGCGAGGACGACCGGGGAGGGCGGATGTGGTCGAAGACGCACTACCCGGGCGGCTACACGTCCTACGGCTCGCTGTGCCGCATGCACACGCTGTCGCCCACGTTCGAGACCCTGGGTCGCAAGCTGCAACGGCACGTGCTCAGGTTCGCCCGCGCGCTCGATTTCGACCTCGATGGGCGCGAACTCACGATGACGGACTGCTGGGTGAACATCATGCCGCGCGGCGTGACGCACTCCCTGCACCTGCATCCGGTCTCCACCATCAGCGGCACGTATTACGTGCGGACGCCGAAAGGGTCGCCCGGCCTCAAGTTCGAGGATCCGCGGCTCGATCGCTTCATGGCGGCGCCGCCGCGCAAGGCCCGGCATCGCGCCGCGAACCGTCCCTGGGTGACCTTGCCGGCTTCCGCAGGCAACGTGGTGCTGTTCGAGAGCTGGCTACGGCACGAAGTGCCGGTCAATCCAGTCGCGGCCGAGCGCATCAGCATCAGCTTCAACTTCAACTGGTTCTGACGGCCGGTCAATCCTCGACGTCGAGGCCCGAGCGCAGGTTCGGCAGCGCCAGCGCGGCAATGGACGACACGACGAGCAGCGGCGCGATCAGGGCCGTGAAGGCCCACTGCCAACCCATCGAAGCGACCGCGAGCGGCACGATGCTCGGGAACAGCGCGAACCCTGCACTGAGCGGTGCAGAACCGCAGACTGCGTAGGCCGTGGTGCGCACGCGGGTTGGATAGAGGTCCGCCAGCAAGGTGCCGACCACTGCGTTGCTGCCGTAGAAGAATGCTCCGGTGAGCGCGAACAGCGTAAGGTCGTGCCAGCGCTCGCTCGGCAGCCACATGAGGCCGACGAGCGCGATCGCGCCGAGCACGCACCAGATGGCGTAGGTATTGCGCCGCGTGAGGACGTACTCGCCGATCACGGCGGCGGCCAGGTAGCCGGCGATCGCGATACCGTTCGACAGGCCCACGAGCTGCGCCGCCTCGGCCTGCGTATAGCCGCGCACGGCCATGAAATACGTCGGGAAGAAGAACGCCGTGCCGGCGTACGCGCAGCCGAAAGCGAAGAACAAGACGATGCAGGCGAAGGTGCGGAACCGGAAGCGGGGCGAGAAGAGTTCGCCGAGCAACGCCTTGTTGAGGGCGCCTTGCGACTCGCCGCGCGCGCGGGCAGACGCAACGGCCTGGTAGCGGCGGCTCTCGGGCAGGCGCCAGGCAATCAGGAAGGCGATCGGGATGACGGCGAAGCCGACCAGGAAGATCGAACGCCAGCCCCGTGATTCCAGCAGGGGCGCCGCGATCATGGCGGCTAGAAACCAGCCTAGCGGGTAGCCGCACTGCAGGACGCCCATCAGGACGCCGCGGTGGCGGTTGGGCGCCGACTCGGCGACGTAAGCGGCGGTGATCGGGGCGAGCCCCGCCGCGAGCCCGAAGGCCAAGGCGCGGAACAGCGTGAGCTGGCCCACGGTCGCCGCAAAGCCGTGCAGGCCCACGAAGAGCGCCGACGCCGCGAGCAGGGCTGCCAGCGTCCAGCGGCGGCCGTAGCGGTCGGCCGCAAGCCCGGCAAACACGACCAGCACGGCCGCCACGATGAACCCCAGGGACAGGATGTGCCCGACGGTTTCGAGCCCGACGTTGAAGTCGGCGAGGATGCCCGGCACCGCGTAGCCGAACAGCGACTGGTCGAGGTTGCTCACCGTCCAGGCGAAGAGGCTGAACAGCAGGATGATCCAGCGGTCGCGGTTGCTCGTGGCCGACGGGTTCTCGGGACTCGGGGTGGTCATGCGCCTGAAGCCTGCTTGTCGTCGTTCGCGTGGAGCCGCGGGCCCCAAGCATCCCTGCGTGACGCCGCAAGATCAACCTCGGACTCGCGGGAAGCGCGCTTGCCCGACGCGGCGGTGGCGGGTAGCCTCGTCGCCCCGGATGGAACGCGCGGCAATGACAGCTCGATCGATCGTGGTGCAGGAACAACCCGGCGGCGCACGGCAGCTTTTCCTGCTGTTCCATGGCTATGGCGCCAACGCCGAGGACCTCGTACCGATCGGCCAGCATCTTGCGAGGGTTTTCCCGAATGCCACGGTGGTGAGCATCGCCGCTCCAGAGCCCATGGGGTACCCCGGCGGGCTGCAGTGGTTCTCGCTCGACGGCATCGACGACGTCAACCGGGTGACCCGCGTGGCCGACGCGCTGCCGGGACTCCTGCAGGCCATCCGCGAGTGGCAACAGCGGGCGAAAGTGAGCGAGGCGATGACGGCGCTGGTCGGTTTCTCGCAGGGTTCGACCATGGCGCTCGAAGCGAGCGTCGGTGCGCATCCGCCGGCGGCGCGCGTCGTGGCGATCGCCGGACGCTTTGCGCGCCTGCCGACCCAGGTTTCGCCCGAGGTGACGATTCACCTGCTGCACGGGCTGGAAGACGCTGTCGTGCCCTGTCGGCACACGGTCGAGGGTGCGAATCGATTGCGTGAACTCGGCGGCGACGTGACGGCGGACGTGTATCCGGGCATCGGGCACGAGATCCGCAACGAGACGCTTGCAACTCGTGGTGGAGCGCCTGACGCGCCACGTGCCCAGGCGACTGTGGGAAGAGGCCATGACGGCCGGCCAAGAGAGCGGGACAAACGGATGAAATCAGTGCTGGTGTTGTACTGGAGCCGCCGCGGCCACACGGCCCGCGTTTCCCGGCGGATCTGCGACGCGATCGCGGAGGCCGGCGGGCGGGCGCAGATGATGGACGTGCAGGAGGCGATTCACGAAGGGGTCGACTGGGACCGCCATGACGTGGTCGCGCTCGGCGCGCCAGTCATCTACGGCACCTACGACAAGCCTTTCCTCGAATTCATCGCGGCCAACAAGTCACGGCTCGACGCCAAGCCGAACAGCTTCTTCAACGTGTCCGTCGTGGCCCGCACGCCCGAGAAAGCGACCGTCGAGGGCAATCGCTACATGCAGAAATTCCTGCAGCTCTCGCCCTGGAAGCCGAAAGACCTCAAGGTGATCGCGGGCAAGGTCGATTATCCGTCGTGGCGCTGGTACGAGGTGTTCATGATCCAGCTGATCATGAAGTTCACCCAGGGCCCGACCGACCGCAAGACCGTCATCGACTACACCAAGTGGGACGACGTCGCGGCGTACGGCCGGCACCTGCTCACGCTGGGTTGATCTTGGGGCCGTTGCTGACCCTGCCGGTTCACGAGCGTCTCACCGCGGCCCGACGATCCGGCGCACTGTCCGTCGAGTGCTCGCTCGATCTCGGCCGTTCGGTCACGACGGTCGAGACGGTCGAATCGGGCTGGGCATGGCAGGACGCCCGTTACCCATACCTCGAATCCTGCAAGGACCGCACGATCTATCACTGGACCGGTGACGCCTTTGCGCCCGTCTCCCGATACACGAATGCACTGGTGAAGCTGGTGCCGACGGAGTGGGGTGCTCCGACGTTCGAAATCGACGGCATCAAGATGCTGCCGACCTCGAAGGTCTCGCCGTACGAGGATGCCCGCACGAAGGTCGAGTGCATCCAGCCCGCGGGCAAGGTCATCCTCGATACCTGCGGCGGCCTCGGCTATTTCGCGGCGTGGTGCCTGGCCGGAAAGGCGGCTCGCATCGTGTCGTTCGAGAAAAACCCGGACGTGCTCTGGCTGCGCAGCGTCAATCCCTGGTCGCCCGCGCCCGGGGGCGTCCTCGAACTGCAGGAGGGAGACGTTGTGCAACGCATCGCAGACCTCCCCGCGGCTGCGTTCGACGCCGTGCTGCACGACCCTCCACGCTTCGGCATCGCCGGCGAACTTTACTCGGAGTCGTTCTATCAACAGCTCGCGCGGGTGCTGAGGCCAAGGGGTAAGCTGTTCCATTACACCGGGACGCCCAATAAGCTGACGAGCGGCCGGGACGTGCCGCGTGAAGTCGCCAGGCGACTGCAACTGGCCGGTTTTCGTACCGGGTTCGAGGGAGACGGCGTGCTGGCGGTGAGGGGCCGATGAACCGGAAGGACTACGACGAACTCGCTGCCCGGCTCGACGCGCATCCGGATTTCCGGGTGATCCGCAGGCTCGACACGGCACAGGACTCCGCGGCACTCGAGGGCCGCAGGATCCGCCGTGGGGCCATCGTGGACACGGAGACGACCGGCACCGACGCATCGACCGACAAGGTCATCGAACTCGCCGTGATCGTGTTCGAGTACTGCGCCGACACCGGTGAAGTCGGCCGCGTCGTCGAGACCTACGATGGCCTCGAGGATCCGGGCTTCCCCATTCCGCCGGAGTCGACGGCGATCCACGGCATCACCGATGCCATGGTGGCCGGGCACAAGATCGACGACGCACGCGTGGAGGCGCTGCTGAAGCAGGCGGGCCTCGTCATCGCGCACAACGCGCGTTTCGACCGGGGTTTCCTCGAGGCGCGGCTGCCGGTCTTCGCCGGGCTGCCCTGGGCCTGCTCGTGGCAGGAGGTGCCCTGGTCGGACGCGGGCATCGAAAGCTCGAAGCTCGAATACCTCGCGTATCGTTACGGCTTCTTCTACGAGGGCCACCGCGCGGAGATCGATTGCCTCGCGCTGCTCGAAGTGCTGCGCCGGCCATTCGGCGAGTCGGGCGCGCCCGCGCTCAGGATCCTCCTCGAATCCGCACGCAAGCCGTCATACCGGCTCTGGGCGAACAACTCGCCGTTCGAGTCGAAGGACGTGCTCAGGCAACGGGGCTACCGCTGGGTGCCGGACAAGCGCACGTGGTGCGGCGAGTTCGCCTCGCGCGAGGCCGTGGACGCGGAGCTGGCCTGGCTGAAGCAAGCCGTCTACGGCGGCAAGAGCATGGCGCTCGATCTCGAGGAGTTCGACGCGAAGTCGAGGTATTCGGCGCGCGACGGCAAACGAGAAAAAGTGCGGACCTGAACGGGTTCGCGACCAGGGAATCGACGGGGAAGACATGAAGACCATCATCGAGCCGTTCCGCATCAAGGCCGTCGAGCCTATCCGGCTCACGACACTCGACGAACGGCGCGGGTTGCTGCAGAAAGCCGGCTGGAACCTGTTCGCCCTGCACTCGGACGACGTGATCATCGACCTGCTGACCGACTCCGGCACGGGCGCGATGAGCGCCGCGCAATGGGGCGCCGTCATGCGCGGCGACGAGTCGTACGCGGGCTCGCCGTCGTATTACCGCTTCGAGAAGGCGGTGCGTGACCTGATGCCGTTCCGGCACGTCATCCCGACGCACCAGGGGCGGGCCGCGGAGGCAATCCTGTTCTCGATCGTCGGCGGGGCCGGCAAGGTCATTCCGTCGAACACGCACTTCGACACGACCCGCGGCAACATCGAGGCGACGGGTGCATCGGCGGTCGACCTCCTGGTGCCGGAAGCGCACGACACCGACCAGCCATTTCCCTTCAAGGGCAACATCGACCTCGCGCGGCTCGAGAAGCTGCTGCAGGAATCGGCCGACCGCATCCCGCTCGTGATGCTGACGGTCACCAACAATGCGGGCGGCGGCCAGCCGGTGAGCCTTGCGAACATCCGCGCCACCGCCGAGGTCGCGCATCGGCATGGCAAGCCGTTCTTCATCGATGGTTGCCGCTTCGCCGAGAACGCCTGGTTCATCAAGTGCCGCGAGCCCGGACAGGCCGATCGCCGCGTGACGGACATCGTGCGCGACATGTTCTCGGTGGCCGACGGCATGACGATGAGTGCCAAGAAGGATGCCTTCGCCAACATCGGCGGCTGGCTCGCGGTCAATGACGATACGCTGGCCGCTGCGGCGCGCAATCGGCTGATCCTCACGGAAGGGTTTCCCACGTACGGCGGCCTTGCCGGGCGCGACCTCGACGCCATTGCGGTCGGACTCGGCGAAATCGTCGACGAGCAGTACCTGCGTTACCGCGTGCGCACCAATGAATACATCGGCGAGAAGCTCCTCGAGCTCGGTATCCCGATCGTGCGTCCCGTAGGCGGGCACGCAGTGTTCGTCGATGCGCGACGTTTCCTGCCGCACATCGCGCCGTTGCAGTATCCCGGCCAGGCGCTGGCGGTCGCCCTGTACGAGCACGGTGGCATCCGCGCCTGCGAGATCGGCACGGTCATGTTCGGCCTGAAGCCGGATGGGTCGGAAGGGGCAGCGGAGATGGATCTCGTGCGCCTGGCGATGCCGCGTCGCGTGTACACGCAATCGCACGCCGACTACCTCGTCGAGGTGTTCGAGGAAGTCGCTGCCCGCAAGGACCGGCTGCGCGGCCTGCGCATCGTCGCCCAGCCGAAGCAGCTGCGGCACTTCACGGCTCGTTTCGAGCCCCTGGTGGGTTGATTTCGTGAATACGTCGACGCGGGTCGGTGCGATCGTGCTGGCGCTCTGCGTGGGCGCCGGCCTGATGTACGCGTACCAGAAGATCGCCTCGTTCAAGGCCTGGAATTCGACACACGGCGAGGTGACTTCGAGCGCGCCCGAGGAAATCCTCGTGATGCGCACCAAGGGCGGACTGCTCGAGGTCTCGAGGATCCAGGCCACCGAGGTGTTCGAGACGAAGTTCATCCACTCGCTGCTCGGCATTCCCGTGGGAGAGACGGTGCCGCGCATCCGGGTGCCGGTCGTATATCGCTATCACATCGAACTGGCGCCGGAGTGGCGCGTGGTGCGGACCGGCACGGAATTCACCGTGATCGCACCGCCCGTGAAGCCGAGCCTGCCGGTGGCGGTCGATTTCGGCCGCATGGAGAAGGACGCGTCGGGCACCTGGGTGCTGCTGCCGTTCACCGCAACGGATTCGCTCGACGATCTCGAGCGCGAGCTGACGGCCAAGCTCGCCAGGAAGGCCGTGTTGCCGGCCTACATCGAGCTGCAACGCGAGGACGCGCGCAAGACGGTCGTGGAGTTCGTGCGCAAATGGCTCGTCACGCAGACCCGGTGGTCCACGGAAACCGGCTCGACGATCCGTGTGTATTTTGCCGATGAGACGATCGGCGCCGTGGGTCGCGTCCCGTAGTCACGATCGCCATGCGTCCCGACACCCTGCGCGAAATACTGCTCGTCAAGGCGGTCGAGGAAGCGGATCGCTCCGGCCAGGTCCTCGCCTGGGGCGAACGTGAACGGGCTGCACGAGACGCATTGCGAGCCAAGGGGCTCACGACGGACGAGGTCGGGCAGGACTCGGCCGGGCCGAGTGTGCTTCAAGCACTCGCCGATCGGGCAGGCCGGCTGTCGGGGCCGCTGTTGCAGCGCTATCCGGTGTTGAACGACCTGCTGGCTCGCAGTGGCTGGCCGACGTGGGTCGGTGTTGCGCTGCTGGTGGTGGCGTTCGTCAGCGGCTTCGGCCTCTCCGCGATGAACGAGTCGCGTCGCATCAACATCCTGGCGCTGCCGTTCCTCGGCCTGCTGGCCTGGAATCTCGCCGTATACGCGTGGGTGGCGGCGGGCGGCGTGAAACAGCTGGCGCAAGGCGCGAGTTCCGCCACGCGCATGGCCGGGTCGGCCGTGAGGAACATCGGTCGCCGGCTCGGGCCGCTGATCGCGCGAACGGCGCAGGTCGACACCGTCATGGGTGACGCGGTGCGGCGCTTCGTCTCGGACTGGAGCCACCACGGCGCGCCGATCCTTGCACAGCAGATGCGGCAATGGCTGCACCTCGCCGCCGCGGCTCTCGCGATGGGCCTGATCGCGGGCCTGTACCAGCGCGGCATCGGGCATGCCTACCTCGCCGGCTGGGAAAGCACCTGGCTCGCCGCGCCGCAGGTGAAATGGCTGATCGATGCGCTGTTCGGGCCAGTCGCTTCATGGGCCGGGATCGCGCTGCCGAAGACGGTCGAGCAGGTTGCGCAGTTGCAGTTCCAGCCTGACGGAAGCGGCGGCGCGTCGGCCGCGCCCTGGATCCACGTCATTGCGTTGTGCCTGCTGGCTGCCGTGGTCCTGCCGCGCCTGCTGCTGGCGGGCTTTGCCTGGTTCAGGGGGCGGCGCCTGCAACACTCCGCCGCCCTCCCCGAAGACCTGTCGGCCTACGCGCGCACCGCATTGGGCGCGGGCGGGCAGGGGCTGCAGACGTCGATCCACGTCATTCCCTATGCGTACGAGCCCGGTGCGCATGCGACGGCAAGGCTCGAGCCGGCATTGCAGGAAATGTTCGGTCGAGGCGCGCGGGCCCGCGTGCATCGCGCCGTGGCCTACGGCGCAGAAGCCAGCCTGTCCCCGGTTCTGCAGGAATTCGGCCGCACCGGGGGCGGCTGCGTCCTGTTGATGAATCTCGCATCCACGCCGGAGACGGAGAATCACGGCCTTGTGCTCGACACGGCACGCCAGCATTCGCGTGCCGCGCCTGGTGCGGCACACTGCCGCCTCGTGGTCGACGAAGCCTCCTATGCGGAACGATTCGGAACGGACCCGTCGCTCGCCGGCCGGCTCGAACAGCGACGCCAGCTCTGGCGCGACTTCGCGGTGAAGCACGGGATCGAGATCTCGTTCGTGCCTGCGGGGCCGCGCTGAATGGCGGACGTCCAGCTCAGCCTCATCTCGCACACCAACGTCGGCAAGACCACGCTGGCGCGCACGCTGCTGCGCAAGGACGTGGGCGAAGTGGTCGATGCCCCGCACGTCACGGAGCTGGCGAGCGAATACACGCTGATCGAAACATCCGCCGGCGATGCGCTGCGTGTCTGGGACACGCCGGGATTCGGCGACAGCGCGCGACTGCTGAAGCGTCTGCAGCAGGGCGGCAAGGCGCTCGGCTGGTTCCTGACGCAGGTCTGGGATCGCTATACGGACCGGCCGTTCTTCAGCAGCCAGCAGGCCCTGTGCAACGTTCGCGACGAAGCCGACGTCGTGCTGTACATGGTGAACTCCGCGGAGGATCCGACGGGCGTCGGTTATCTCGATGCCGAGATGCGGATCGTCGGCTGGCTCGGCAAGCCGGTGATCGTGCTCCTCAACCAGATGGGCCCGCCGCGCGCGGCGGATCGGGAGCGCGAGGAAGTGGAGCGCTGGAGGCGGTTCCTCGCGCGCTACGACTGGGTGCGCGACACGCTCGCGTTCGATGCCTTCGCCCGCTGCTGGGTGCAGGAGCACGCGTTGCTCGACTGCATCGGTGCGGCGCTTCCTGCCGAGCAGCATGACGCGTACGCTCGCATCGATGCCGCCTGGCGGGCGCGCAACGAGGATATCTTCCGTCGCTCGGTCCGCGCGCTGGCCGAGCAACTGGCGACGGTTGCGGCGGACGGCGAACAGGTGCCCACCAGCGGTCTCGGCGAAACCGCGAAAGCCTGGCTGCGCAGCGTCGTCACGGGAGGCGAGCGGCGCAACGACGCGCTGGATCGCGCCATGAAGGCCATGGCCGAGCGGGCGGATGCTCGCATACGGCAGGTGACCGACGAGCTGATCGCGCTGCATGGGCTTTCGGGCGGCGCCGCCGCCGCAGTGCAGGCGCGCATGGCCGGCGATTTCGCGGTGGACACTGCGGCCAGCCGAGGCAAGGCCGGCATGATCGGCGCGGCGGTTTCCGGCGCGATCGGCGGTCTCGCCGCGGATCTGGCCACGGGCGGCCTCACCTTGGGCGGTGGTGCCCTCGTGGGGGCCCTGGTGGGGGCTGCCGGGGCAGCCGGGATCGCACACGGCTACAACCTCCTGCGTGGCACCGAGGCTTCCACCGTGCGCTGGGACGGGGAAGTGCTCAACAGGCTGGTCCGGGCGGCCGTTCTCCGGTACCTGGCCGTCGCGCATTTCGGCCGTGGCCGTGGGGACTACGTGGAGAGCGAATATCCACCCCATTGGTCGCCTACGGTCGAGGAGGCCGTCAAGCGCGAGGCGGCGGTTCTCGGGCAGACCTGGGCGATCGCGGAGGGAGGAGCCCCGGCGTCGTCCCTCCAGGCGACACTCGACGGCGCGCTGCATCGGGTCCTGAGGGCCGTGCTCGATCGCCTTTACCCAGCGAAACAACAAGAAGCGGCTTGAGCGGGGAATGAACATGGCGCGCGCGACAAGTTCGCTCTGGTTGGCTGACCGGTCCGAGCCGGTGCTCGAAACCACCGTCGGGTCGGTGCTGCGCGAGGCGGCTGCCAAGGCACCGGCGCAGACGGCGGTCGTCGCGTGGGGACAGGTCCCGGGCGAGCGGCGCCGCTGGACGTACGCCGAACTGCTGCACGCTGCGGAGCGCACTGCCCGGGCGCTGCTGACGCGGTTCAAGCCCGGCGAGCACGTCTCGGTGTACGCGCCGAACTCCGCCGAGTGGCTGCTGCTCGAAGTCGGCGCGGGCCTCGCAGGCATCGTGCTCGTCACCGTCAATCCCGCCTATCGAGCGCGCGAGCTCGAGTACGTGCTGCACCAGTCGCGGTCGGCCGGCGTGTTCTACGTCGGCCAGTTCCGCGGCAATCCGCTCGCGGAGTGGGTGGCCCAGGTGCGGCCCGGGCTCACGGGGCTGCGCGAGTCGATTCGGATCGAGGACTGGCAGGCCTTTCTCGACAGCGGCGATGCGTCCATCGCGCTGCCGGACGTGACGCCCGACGATCCCGCCCAGATCCAGTACACGTCCGGCACCACGGGATCGCCCAAGGGCGCTCTGCTGCACCATCGGGCCCTGACCAACAACTCGCGCTTCTACGGCCAGGTCATCGGCTTGATGGAAGGCGATGTGTACGGCCACGCCATGCCGTTCTTCCACACCGCCGGCTGCGTGATGGCCCTGCTCGGCGCGATCCAGGCTCGCGCGACACACGCGTTCCTCCCGGCATTCGAACCAGGGCGACTGCTGGAGCTGCTCGAGCAGGAAGGGAGCACGCACATGCTCGGCGTGCCCACCATGATGATCGCGATGATGGAGCATCCTGACTTCGCGCGACGCGACCTGTGCCGCTTGCGGGTCGCGGTCGCCGGGGGTGCGAGCGTTCCTCCGGAAATCGTGCGGGCGATCGAAGCACGGCTCGGCGTCTGCTTCAGCATCGTCTACGGGCAGACGGAAGCCGCGCCGCTCATCACGCAGACGCGGCTCGACGATACTCCCGACGACAAGGCACTGACGGTCGGGCGGCCCATGCCCTGCGCCGACGTTAAGATTGCCGATCCGTCGACGGGGCTACCCGTGCCGTTCGGCGACATCGGCGAGCTCTGCGCGCGCGGCTACATGGTCATGAAGGAATACTTCGACAAGCCGGAGGCCACCGCGGCGGCGATCGACGCCGAGGGCTGGCTGCACACCGGCGACCTGGCCACGATGGACGAGCGCGGCTATTGCCGGATCACGGGGCGATTGAAGGACATGGTGATTCGCGGCGGCGAGAACATGTTCCCGGCGGAGATCGAAGCCGCGCTGATCGAACACCCGCTCGTGACCGAAGTGGCGGTGATCGGGGTGCCGGATCCGAGGATGGGAGAGGAACTGGCGGCGTTCATCCGCGTGGCCGGGGCGCGCCCGGAGATCGACGACCTGCGTGCCCACGTTCGCCAGCGGCTCGCGGCGCCCAAGACGCCGCGCTACTGGGTGTTCCTCGAGCAGTTCCCACTGACGGGTTCCGGCAAGATCCAGAAGTTCGTTCTGCGCCAACAGTGGGACCAGGGGCAGTGCGACTCCATCGACAGTGCGACACCACGCGGGTGACAATCGGCCCCCAAGCCCGAGGTCACACCATGTCGAAAGCGTTCGGTTTTGCCACCCAGGATGCGAAGTCGCCCTTGGGGCCATTTCAATTCGAACGGCGCGACCTGCGGCCGGACGACGTCCGGATCGAGATCCGTTACTGCGGCATCTGTCACACCGACCTGCATCTGGCGCGCAACGACTGGGGCGTGACGACCTACCCGTGTTGCCCCGGGCACGAGATCGTGGGACGCGTAGCCGAGGTCGGTACCGCCGTGCGCAAGTTCAAGGTCGGCGACCTTGCGGCGATCGGCTGTCTCGTCGATTCCTGCGGTACCTGCGACCAGTGCCGGCGAGGCGAAGAGCAGTTCTGCCGCAACGGTTACACGCTGACCTACAACGGCCGCGACAAGGCGACCGGCGAACTCACGCACGGCGGGTACTCGAACCACATCGTCGCTCGCGAGGCGTTCGTGCTGCGCGTACCCGAAAAGCTCGACCTGGCCCGTGCGGCGCCGCTCCTGTGCGCGGGAATCACCGTGTATTCGCCCCTGCGCAAGCACAAGGCGGGGAAGGGCACGCGTCTCGGCGTGGCCGGCCTCGGCGGGCTCGGCCACATGGCCGTGAAGATCGGCGTGGCGCTCGGATGTGAAGTCACAGTCATCACGAGTTCCGAGAGCAAGCGGTCGGATGCACTCGCGTTGGGGGCGCACAAGGTGCTGCTGTCGTCGGACAAGGAGGCGATGGCGGCGCTGGCGTCGAGTCTCGACCTGATCCTCGACACGATTCCGGTCACCCACGATCTCGAGCCTTCACTCGGCCTGCTCGACGTCGAGGGCACGCTGGTGATCGTGGGCGCGATTGCGCAGATGCCGGGCTATCACACGCGGTCGCTGCTGCGGGGACGCAGGAGCATCAGCGCATCGCCCATCGGCGGCATCGCAGAGACGCAGGCGTTGCTCGAATTCTGCGCGGAGAAGGGCGTGCTGCCGGACTGCGAGATGATTCCGATCCAGCAGGTCAATCATGCCTTTGAACGCATGGAGCGCGCGGACGTGAAGTACCGTTTCGTGATCGACATGGCCTCGCTGGCGAAGGTCCCGGCGAGCTAGAGCCCCGGCCGTCTCGCCCGCGATCGACGGGCTGCCGCGTGACGGTTCATCAGGCAACCCGCACGATCAGGCTGCAGCAGGTGACGCCTGCCTCGGCCTTCGCGAGTTCCGTCTGCTCGACAGTGAGGACGCGCAATCCCTCGGCTTCGAGCCGCGCACGAGTTCGGGGATGATGGCGGGGATGGATGACCGCACCATGGATGGCGAGCGCGTTGGCCGCCTGCGGTTCCGATGGATCCACACTCAGCGCGCGGTGGTGTTTGAACACCGCCGGATCGACCCACTCGGGGTTGAGGAGCACCAGTTCATCGCGCACCTCCGTCACGCCCGACTTGAGGTGCAGGCAGCCCTTGAAGGGCACGGCGATCACTTCGTAGTCGTAGGGCCGGAGCAGGGCAGCCATCTGCTTGACCGCGTCCGCGCCGGTGCGCGTGGACAAGCCGACGTAGATGCGCCGTCCGGTTGTCACCAGGACGTCCCCGCCATCGAGCGTCGCCGGTGCGCGGATGTGCGCGAGCGGACGATGCACGGCCAGCGCTGCCTCGACGGTTCGCGTCTCCGGCCGCCTCGACGCCGCACCGGGCCGCGTGATGACCGCGACTTCGTCGAGCACGACCGCAGTGTCCTCCACGAATACCGCGTCGGGAAGCCGGGGTTCCGGCGGGAGCTGCGTCACGCTCACGCCAAGGTCCCGGAGCACTTGCGCATAGGCGGCGTGCTCTTCCGACGCGCGGTCGACATCGATCGGGCTGCGGTCGAGGTGCGTCAGCTCGCACTCGGCAAGTGTCGGACTGACGGGGCGCGTGTAGGCGATGAGCATCTGGAGTCAGAGATGGTCCGCAGGCTCCCGGACTGTTTCGACCGGCGGCAAGACAGACCGAAACTACGGTGCCGCAGCGATCGGCACAGTGAGATCGAGGTCCAGCGGACGCTCGCGGGGCGGGACGAAGTCTTTCGGGAACCACACGAACGAGAGCCGCATGACTCGCGCGACGTCCGGAATGTTGTCGACCCGCGTCAGGTACACGCCGAAGCGATTGCCGCTCGGCAGGAGCGTGTTGTCGGAGAACGGGAAGGAATAGGGCGTGAGCGTGAACTCGATCGGCGGCGCATCCGGATCCGGCACGCCTTTGGGGTCGAGCCGCAGCACGTAGATGCCGACGGTCTGGTCATCCCACCGGGCGGCGCGAAGGCTCACGGCCAGGCGGTCCTTGCCATCCGGCGAGGTCACTGGCAGCGGCGAACCGTTCGCCTTGCTCGAGCATTCGAGCGCGAGCGACCCGGCTGTCTGCTGCGAATCCCCTTTGGGCAGGGCGCAGGATTGCGACGTGCTGGCGGGCTCGGAAACGTCGGAGTTCAGGGAAATCTCGAAGAAACCGGGATGCTCGGTGCGCGTCCCATTGCCGACCGCCAGCATCGGGGCCAGCTGGCGAGACACGACTCGCCGGGCGGTTCCGCGCAACCGCGCCCGCGCATCTTCGGTCTGCCCCGGCAGCGTGTCCACGTAGCGAAGGAGGGGGCCGAGTTCGAAATGCTCGTGGAAGTTGAGCGTCAGCAGTTCCGCAAGCAGCGCAAGCCGCTGGGCCTTGGGCATGTCACCGGACTGGTCCTTGCCCGATTCGTTGTCTTTCTGCAGCAGGGGACCGACGAGCTCGCTGAACATGGCGGACCGCAGGCTCGTCTCCGAGGATTCGCGCTGGTTCCTCAGGCTCTGCTGGTTGTTCTGCTCGGCGATGGCAATCTCACGTTCCTTCATGGAGTTGGAGAGGTGCACGCCCACGATCGTGGCGCCGAGGGTGAGGATCGGAATCGCGAGCGTCTGGATGACGTCGGCGGCAAACCGGAAATTGGCTCGCCAGCCGCCCTTAGCCTTCTCGGGTGAGTCCGCCATGGCCGCCCCGATCAGTTGCAGGCGATGTTGACCGTCACCGGATCCGAGAGGCTGAGCAGAGCCTGATCGCGCGCTTTCGGGGCTTCGCACCGTGCCGTGTATTTGCCCACCGGCAATTGCAGCTGGTACGGGCCCGCCCCGAGCCTCGCGACTTCCTTGCCGCTCGAATCCAGGATGACCACCTTGGCGCCTTCCGGGGTGACGGTTCCGGTGACGATATCGGCCTCGGCGGTCGAGGCGAGCAGGGCTGCAAGGCTGGCCAATGCGACGAACTGGAAGCGGATGGGATTCACTTTCGGCCTCGGTTTGCTGGACTCCACGCAAGGTACGCCCGATGGTCACGGGCCGCAAGGCAGCGGCGGCGCGGCCCCGGAGTCGTAGTGGAAAAGCGGTATCGAATTGGCAGGAGCGAGCGGCGACAATGCCGCACGAAAACCAGCCACCGGGAAAACGCCATGAGCCAGGTCAAGCCAAGCATGCACGGATCGATCGGGCGTTGCGCGGTCGTTGCGCTCTCGCTGTTCGCGAGCGCGGCGCTCGCGCAGACGTACTCGGTCAATGTCCAGTCGACGTTGAATGGCCTCGACGTGAAGGTCGAACCGGTGGCGATGTCGGGGATGCTCGTCGTCAAGCTGACGAACGCGACCGACAAGAAGGTCCGCTGCGACGTTCGGTACGACGCCGCGCCGCAGACGCCGTATCGCAAGACGACTTACGTCGATCCCGGCAAGACCGAGGACAGCACATTCCGCGCCAAGCGCAAGTGGATGTCGGTCGACGTCGCCGTCGAATGCAAGGCCGTGGAGAAATAGCAATTCCTGCGGCGCCGGAACTCCAGGTGATCGGCGCGGGTTTCGGCCGCTCTGGCACGACGTCGCTCCGCACGGCGCTGCAGATCCTCGGCTTTGCCCCCTGTTACCACATGCGGGTGGCGCTGCTGCGCAACTCGCACATGAAGTTCTGGATTCGCGCACAGGCGGGCGCGGCGGTCGATTACCGCTGGGTCTTTCGCAGGTACCGCGCCACCGTCGACTGGCCGGCCTGCGAGTTCTACAAGGAACTCATGGCGGCCTTTCCCGATGCCAAGGTGCTGCTCAACGTCCGCGACCCGGACAGCTGGTACGACAGCATGGTGGACACGATCTGGGCCATCCAGAAGGTGTTTCCCTGGTGGCTGCCGAAGAACGTCTGGAGGATCCACGACGACATACTCTGGAACTCACGGTTCAACGGCGATTTCGCGAACCGCGCCAGCAGCATTGCGGCGTACCAGGCGCACCTGGACGAAGTGCGGCGCACGGTGCCGCCTGAGCGTCTGCTCGAGTACGACGTGAAAGGGGGCTGGGCGCCGTTGTGCCACTTTCTCGACAGACCCTTGCCGGTGGATCAGCCGTTTCCGAATCTCAACGACCGAACGTTCTTTCGACGGGTCATGCTCGCGCTGCGCATCGTCGAGTGGCTGGTTCCCGCGATGGTCATCGCTGCGCTGATCTGGGTGGCCGCTTCTATACTTAGATAGCCAGTCTGTTCAATAACTTATGTGCGATTCTTGCATCGGCGTTTAAGTTCCCGGCGGCGTATCATGTCGCTTCCATTCGAGACCCCGCCACCCGTATCGGAGAGAAGAACGTGACAGTGAAGGACAGCAATGGCAACGAACTCAAGGACGGCGACGCCGTCGTGGTCATCAAGGATCTCAAGGTCAAGGGTTCGTCCGATACGTTGAAGCGGGGCACGGCGTTCAAGGGAATTCGCCTGATCGAGGACGATGAAGAGGCGATCGAATGCGGGCAGGGTCGCAATACGGTGGTGCTGAAGACCTGCTTCCTGAAGAAGGCGTGATGCGCCAACCCGCCCGGGCCGTGTGACTGATTCGCGCTGGCGGCGCCATGTCGAGTCCATACCTGCGGCCGGTAGCATCGATCTGGCGTCGTGTTGCCGGAATCGCCCTGCTCGCGTCGGGACTGGCGTGTACGGGTTTCCTGTCGAGAGAACTGTGGTGGTTGGCCACCGACGACGTGGCGCGACGTCAGCTCACGAGTTCGACCCTGATCTTCGGCCTGATCCTCCTGGCGCTCTGCGGTTTCTGCTGGCAGGCCGGGTATCGGCTCGCGTTGGATCGACCCGGCCCCAATGGATCGCTCTTCTCGAGGCCGGGCTGGGCGGCCATTGGCGCGGGGCTGCTCGGCATGGCGGGATTGATGTCGTTCGCCATCCTCACGACGAGGCCGATGCAGTGGAATGACATCTATGTCGTCGTGGGCCTCGCGTCATTCGGGGTCTGGTGCTTCGTGCTGGCGTTTCGAAGGTGCAAACGATCGTGAACGAACCCATTCCTTTCTCGATCCTGGATCTCGTGCCGGTCACGGAAGGCAGCGACGTCCGAACCGCTTTCGCAAACATGGTGGACCTCGCGCGGCACGGCGAGCGACTGGGTTATCGCCGCTACTGGCTCGCCGAGCATCACAACATGCCGGGCATCGCGAGCGCCGCGACGGCCGTGCTGATCGGCCATGTCGCAGGCGCAACCTCGAAGATTCGCGTCGGTGCCGGCGGCATCATGTTGCCGAACCATGCGCCGCTGCAGGTGGCCGAGCAGTTCGGCACGCTGGCCACGTTGTATCCAAATCGCATCGACCTCGGGCTTGGCCGGGCTCCGGGCACGGACCAGGCGGCGACACGCGCGTTACGGCGCTACTACCAGGGTGCCGAAGAATTCCCGAACGACGTAATCGAACTGCTTCAGTTCTTCGAGCCGGCGCAGGCCGGACAGCAGGTCCGCGCGGTCCCGGGTGCGGGCGTTGCAGTCGAAGCGTGGATCCTGGGCTCAAGCCTGTTCGGCGCGCAACTGGCGGCAGCGCTCGGGCTGCCATACGCGTTTGCATCGCACTTCGCGCCCGACCTGCTGGAACAGGCACTGGCCGTATATCGAACGACCTTTCGTCCATCGGCACGCCTGGGCCGCCCGCACGTCATGCTGGCGTTGAACGTCGTTGCGGCGGACACGGACAGCGAGGCGCGGCGCTTGTTCACGTCCCAGCAAATCGGGTTCATCAACCTGCGGCGCGGCCATCCGGGGCTGGTTCAACCACCGGTGGAAGACATCGCCGCCGTGAGTACGCCGCAGGAACGGATGGGTGTCGACGCGGCACTGGCCTGCGCCGTGATCGGTGCGCCACCCACGGTTGCTCGCGGCATTGAATCCTTCGTTGCGCGTCATCGTCCGGATGAAATCATGGTGACGGCGAACGTGTTCGATCACGCGGCGCGGCTGCGGTCGTTCGAAATGGTCGCAGGGTTGCTGGGCGGGAGCGGTGCGGCGCCGTGAGATTCGAATGGAATTCGTGCAGCGCTTGAGCTGCTCGCCGGTCGTCGGCCATCGACATGCATGCGGCGGACCGGCTGGCCTGGCGCTCCAGTCGGCGTCGAGGCCGGCGCGCCAGACGGCCAGCGGTCAAGCTGGCGGCGGCAGAGGTTCGTCCTTTTTCGGCTGACGACGCTGCAGCTTTTCCTCGCGCTTCTTCTTGGCGGCTTGCTCGCGCTGTTTCTTCTGCTGTGCGTAATTCGGCTTGGCCATTAACGGACGACCTCTTTGGGTAACTGTGGATCAGGATAACCGCTGTCGGCTTCAGGCGCTCGATGTAACGTCAAGCGACATGGATCAACAGCTTATTCGAGGCGCCAGTATGCAGTACGTTCGTGTGTCGTCCAAGAAGAGACATGGAAAGGCGGTCAAGGCCGGGCTTTCCCGTGGTCTCGGCTCAGGACAGGCGCCTGGGCGAATGGCGGTCGCAGTCGCGGGAACAGAATTTGACGGCGAGCGCACGCGTTCAATCGCGCAGCGGACCGACCTGCGCGATCGCGTAGCGCCGGATCTGCATGTCGATGACGCCGAGCGTGGCGAGCGACTTCTGGAAGTCCACCATGTGCGGCTGCTGGAAGTGCTCGTCCAGTGCCGCCTGGTTCTTCCACTCCTCGAAGACGTAGAAGAGCGACTCGTCCTCGAGATCGGCGGAGAACGTGTAGGAAATGCAGCCCCGTTCCCTGCGGGTGCCTTCCATGGCTGCTGTTGCGGCGGTGACGGCGGCCTGACGGTAGCCCGGAGCGATGCGGATGAAACCAGCGACGACGAGCATGATGGGAAACTCCCCTGGTGGCGCGGAGCCGTGTTCCAGTGTAGCGGGGTGAGGGTCGGACGGTGAATTGCCGAGGCTCGCAATTGGGTATGTAATCCGGGGAGTCTGGCAGAAGGAGAGCGTGCATGAGGCAACGAACGATGGTCATGTTGACCCTATCGGCCATGTTGCTGGCCGTCGGCTACGCGACGGCGTCCCCACCAGCAACCCAGAAGGACGCTGACGAGGGCCTCGTCGGTGCCTGGCGTTCGCGGGTGCAGTTCGAGAGCGGGGCATTTGCGTCGGTCAAGGATCTCGAGTTCCTGTATGCCTTCAATGAGGGCGGGACCATGACCGAGTCGTCCAACTACGACGCATCGCCGCCCGTGCCGCCCGCATATGGCGTCTGGCGAAGGATCCAACCGAGGGTATACGAGGCAAAGTACGTCTTCTTCCTCTCGAAGGCTCCGAAAGCGATTGCGGACATCACCGCCGGCGGTGGCTGGCTGCCTGGGGGAAGCGGTGTGCTCGTCGAGAAGATCACCCTTGCGGAGGACGGTAAGTCGTTTAAGTCGACCATCAGGCTCGATATCGTGGATGAGACGGGCAAGACCATCGAAAGCAACAGTGCAGCGCAAGGCCAGGCGATCCGCATCACCTTGTGAAGTTTGCGCGTGATACGCAGTCCTGCGGTCGAACGGGCGTCCTGTGACGAAGATTTCCGCGACTTCGACGGGTTTCTACAAGCGGGTTTTCCTGCCATGTGGTTTGGCTTCCTCGCCCTGTTTCTTGGCGCGGCTTTTCTCGGTGGAGCCGCCGGGGCATGGCAGTGGCCCTTCATCGTCACGCCGGGTTTCATGGCGCTGATCGGGTATCTCGTCATGAAGAACCTGGTGTGGGACCTCGTGGATGAGGTCTACGACTGCGGCGAGTTCCTGCTGATCCGCAATCGCGGGACGGAAGAGCACCTTCCGCTCAGCAACATCATGAACGTCAGTATGTCGACCAGCCTGAACCCACCGCGCCTCTCCTTGCGTTTGGTGATGCCCGGTCAGCTGGGCCCCGAGATCGTCTTCTCGCCGGTCCGCCCGTTCTCGCTCAATCCATTCGCCCGCAACCCGATCGCGGATGACCTCATGGTGCGCGTCGATCGGGCGCGGTCGAAGCGCCCCGTCTGAACGCAGCTTCGCGCCGTGCCGTAGCGGAAGCCCGTCGAACCCGCGAGAATAGGCCGGCGAACCCGATCCGGGTCCCCGACGGCGCGATCCGCCCGATCCGGCAGCGCCCGACCGCAGGAGTGCCCATGAGTCGAATCGCAGCTTCCGCCCGGCATCTGCTGCTTCATCGCGGAGGGCGTGCGCTTTGCGTCATGGCGGGCACCGTGGTCTTTCTCCTTGGCTGCAGCAGCAGACCCCTCAGTCCGTGGCACGACCGGGTGCTGACGGAAGAGTATCGCGCGGCCAAGGCTGACGAGATCCGCACCTTCGAGGACTACCTCCGCCTGGAAGACCGGTTGTTCGCGCAACTCGAAGCGAAAGTGTACGCGCGCACCGAGGCCGGGCCCGGCAGTGCGCTCATGCGCTACAGCAAGGGCAGTGCCAGCGATCCGCAGAGTCGCAAGCCCAACTGGAATCGCAGCTTCGAATTGCCAGCCACGGCGCCGGTGGGCGGGGTGCTGCTGCTGCACGGTATGTCGGACTCGCCATACAGCCTGCGGGCGCTGGGCGAGGAACTGAACCGGCGCAACTATTGGGTGGTCGGCCTGCGCCTTCCCGGTCACGGCACCGCACCCTCCGGACTGCTCGATGTCCGCTGGGAGGACATGGCCGCCGCCGTGCAGTTGGCGGCCGAGCACCTCGCACAAAAAGTCGGCAAGCAGCCGATCCACATCGTCGGCTATTCGACCGGTGCGCCGCTCGCACTGGATTTCACGCTCAATGCGCTCGACGGACGGACCGGGCCCGTGCCGGCCAGCCTCGTCCTGGTGTCACCGGCCATCGGGATCCACGCTGCAGCCGCGGCGGCTGGTTGGAAGCGCCGGTTATCCGTGCTGCCCGGGCTGGGCAACCTGGCGTGGCTCAACATCGAGCCGGAGTTCGATCCCTACAAGTACAACTCGTTCACGACCAATGCGGGCGAGCAAGTGCATCGCCTGACGGGTGCGGTGTCCAGGCGCATTGCGAGCCTGGCGCGGTCGCAAAAGGCCGGCGCCTTACCGCCGATCCTGGTGTTCAAGTCGAACGCGGACTCGACGGTGTCGACCGACGCCGTGGTCACGCGGCTGCTCGGTCTACTCGATCCCAACCGGCACGAACTCGTGCTGTTCGACGTCAACCGTGACGCCGCCAAGTCCATGCTGCTGGTCGCGGACAGGCGGGCATTGACCAACCGTGTGATGGGCAACAACCGGCTACCGTTCGCCGTGACGCTGGTGACCAACGAGAACGAGGAGAGCGCCACGGTCGTGGCCCGCCACCAGGCGCCCTTCTCAGCCGACGTGTCGCAGACGGAACCGCTGCACATGGCCTGGCCAGCCGGCGTGATTTCCCTGTCCCACGTGGCGCTGCCCATCCCGCCCGATGACCCGCTGTACGGTCAGCGGCCGCCCGGCAACCGGGACGTTCTCTTCCTCGGCCAGATGGCGGTCCAGGGCGAGCGGGGTACGCTGGTGCTGCCCGCCGAATGGCTGCTGCGCCTGCGGCACAATCCGTTCTATGCCTACCTCGAGGCACGGACGCTGGCGTGGATCGACAGCGCCGGTGGACAGCGCGCCGACCGAGCCGAAGCGTCAGCGCCCGCAGGCCAGGGCACCGACCCGTCTCATTGAACGGTTCGCGTCTCGATGACCAGGTCGAGCACGAAGTGCTCCGTCGGTGCGCTGCCCGCGGCACCGGCCTGCTCGAAGCGCTTGACCCGCACGACGTGCTGCTCGCCTTCGACCGGCGTGTAGCCCTCGATGCCCTCGGGCAGCGCGCGCCACTCGCCCGGCGTTCCGCTGGCGAGGCCGTGCTCGTCAAAGAAGCGATCGCGCACCATCAGGCAGGGCCGTGCAGTGGGGGCCGGCGCCACGCAAGGCTTGGGCGACACCTCGAGGAAGGCGCGCGTGCCGGGTCCGCCGAACCGGGTTTCCGGCGTGGGCGTGCCGCCGAAGGTCAAGGAACTGCCATCGGCCGCGGCGAGTCGCAGCTGCGGCGCACCGGCGTCACCCTCTACCGCAACCTGCAGGGTGCCGACCAGGAACTTGGCGAAGGCGGCATCCGCGTTCGCCAGCGGTGGCGGGCAAGCCATCATGGTCGACATCCCCGGGCCGACCTGCAGTTTCGTCGAGTCGACCAGCTGGTAGCCGACGCTGATGCGATTGCAGCTGCCGGTCACGCCGAGCCGGCCGTCGCTGAACAGGAGTCCCAGCGGCTTGTCCGGTGACGGGAAGAACGCAGCGATCGACTGACCCGCGGCATCGGTGGCCGACTTGAGCCGCCACTCGAAGGCAACGAGGGTCGTGGCCGTGTCAGGGGTGGGCGCGGCCGCGGTGGGACTGGCAGGTGCAGACGCAACGGCGGGCGCAGTTGCATCCCCCGGTGCCGACGATGATCCGGATGGTGTGCTCGGAGCGCAGCCCGACACGCACATTGCTGCGACAACGAGAGCAAGACGATAGGGGTGTTGCGGGGACATGGGCGTACTCCGTTCTAAAAGTTGACCATGGAAGCGCACCGGCTTGCGCGCGGGACCAAAAGCCAGCGTGCGGCGGCACGTCAGGCGCAGATTCAAGGGTTCATCCCCGGCACGGACTCACGAATGTGCTGTGAGAATTGCTCCGTGGGCTCGGAGGCTCGCACGGTTTCGCTGACCCGCGATCGCCGACGCAGTTCCGCGAAGGGGAACTGTGAATTGAGCAGCCGCGTGTCGTAGAAATAGCGGTCGACCCAGCCGTTGAGGTAGTGCCGGAGGTCGAGGTCGCCGGAGCGGCCGACCAGGTTCGCGTAGCGCACGATGTTGATCGTGCAGCTGTTGCTGAGCAGGTGGTAGAACTCAGGGTGATCGGCCAGCTGGTTGATGCGCTCGAGATAGACCTGGAAGAGCTTGCGCGCGCTTTCCGCGGACACCCGCAGGCGGTAAACGTACACGTCTTCTTTGCGGAAATTCGTGCGTACGCCGACGATGTCGCGCTCCTCGCCCACCACGTAGATCAACTCGTACTGCTTGAAGAGCGACGCGAGCGGGTCGAAGCCCTCGTGCACTTCCGGCCTGGTCTCGATGGAGACGTTGAGCGGGGGCGCGTTGTCGAAGATGAAACTGACGAAGGTGTGGCCCACGGGCCCCGGCATCCAGTACGAGATGAAGAAGTCGAGCCCCGTCAGGTGCGACAACGACACCTCGCGCTCTTCGTAGCGCACTGTGAAGTCGTCGCGGCTGCGGTAGTCGAAATTGCGCACTCCGGTAAAGCGCACGCGATCACCGTCGATGGTGGCACGGGGCATGACGGCGACGTCCTGCCGCCATTCACGATCGTGTGAGGGCTTGATGAAGCCCCACCCGACGAGAACGACGAGGTAAAGCCCCGCAAAGACCCAACGCATGCGCGGCCGGCGCGTAATCCACAACGCCCAGATGCCGAACGCCGCGAACGCGACCGCGAGCCCGATCCGCAATCCTGCCCAGGGCAGCGGCGAAAAGTAGATTGCGAGGCTGGCCCAAGCGAGGGCCAGCGCCAGGACGAGAAACCCGAGGCCGCGCAACAGCCAGCCCGGAATCTTCCGCAGCCAGCCCGCCCGGCCCGATTCAGTGGATGTCATGTGCGGGGTGCAACCGTGTTCTGCCGCTTTGGCGCAATCGGGCGAACGATGATCGCCGCGAGCGCCGGGACCGCGCATGGCCTCATCTCGATGTCCTCCCGTGGTACGTGGCGTGCTCCGGTATCCGGCGGCTTCAAGTCTAACCTGAAAGGACCGTCCGGTTGGCGGCGTGCCTGCGCCCATTGCGCGGCTTATTGCGGGTCGTCAGGTATCGAGGGATCGCGCTCTTCCAGTGCCACGTCGTGCAGGTCGCGCTTGGATTCCTTGACAACCCGGGTGTTGAGCGGACGGATCGTGTCGATCCGGCACGCGGTCCGGCTGCCCTGGAATCCGCTTCTCTGGACTACTACGCTGTCGAATCCGGCCGAGACCCGTCCGGTGCGGGTGGTGAGTCCGATCGTCGACGCGAAGGCCATGTCGGGACAGCGATTCGCCAGTTCCAGCAGGAACCCCTGATTGCTGCTGGTCCAGACCGTCAGCGCGCTGTCGCCAATCGCTCGCCAGCCCCACAGTCGCCCGGGGCTGTGGAAGCTGCGGACAGGCGCGCCGGCGTTCGCCCGATAAAACTCGAGTCGCTCGGCCGGAGTCGTCCGGGGCGCCGTGGCGCAGGCGGTCAGCAGGAACAGGGCACTCAGCAGCGTCAACGTCTTGCGCAATCTCGTGCTCCTTATTCTTCATGCCAGCGTTGGCTTTGGCCATTGCTGCGTGGCACAGAGGTCGTCACCGCCGGAGGTTGCGTGACACCCCGGCGCCACTCGGGCGCAGCTTGCCATTCGCACTCGAGTTCCGCAACGACCGGGGCAGACGAAACTTCGGTCGCGCTCCGGGGAATCCGCGTTAAGATCAGGCACATCCGTAACTCGTTGCAACAATCAAGGAGACGACATGCGTTACGTCTACATGGCGCTCATCGCCGTCCTCGCCGCCATCATCATCCTGTTCAAGTTCCAGAACCTCGAGTCAGTCACCGTCTCGCTGTTCTCGGCCAGCGTCACGCTGCCGGTCTCGGTGCTGGTCCTGCTCATCTACGTGCTCGGCATGCTCACCGGCGGCTTCCTGCTCGCGCTGTTGCGCTCCTGGGTCCACGGCGCCACGCGGCGCTCCTAGGCTGCAAGTAGCATGGCGACTCGCACCCGCTACATCGTCGGGTTCACGGTGCTGAGCGTGCTGGCGGCCTTCGCTGCTGCCGGCCATGCCCCAGCCCGTCTCGTACCACGATTTCGCCGATCACCGGGAGATGCTCGGGGTCGCCAACTTCCTCGACGTGGCGTCCAACGTGGCATTCGTGCTGGCTGGCCTGGCCGGCTTTGCCGTCGTCCTGCGGCCGCGCACGGAGTTCGCGTCGAACGCCGAGCGCTGGCCGTACGCCGTGTTCTTTGCCGGCGTGGTGCTGACCGGGCTGGGCTCCGCCTACTATCACCTCGTGCCCGACAACGAGCGGCTGTTCTGGGACCGCCTGCCGATGACCATCGCCTTCATGTCGCTGATCGCCGCGCAGGTGGTCGATCGCATCGACGCGAAGACGGGACTCGCCCTGCTGGTGCCGATGCTGCTGGTCGGGGCGGCGTCGGTCCTCTACTGGCGGGCGACGGAGCGGGCGGGCGCGGGCAACGTCATGCCTTACGCCGTGCTGCAGGGATACTCGGTGGTGATCCTGTTCCTGATGGCGCTGCTGCAGCCCTCGCGCTACACGCGGGGCAATGACATCTACTGGGTGTTCGCGGGCTACGTGCTCGCAAAGCTGCTGGAAACGTTCGACCGGCAACTGCTCTCGCTCGGCCACCTGGTCAGCGGCCACACGCTCAAGCACCTCGCGGCCGCCTTCGCCGGCCTGGTGGTTTGCCGCATGCTGTGGCTGCGCAGCCTGCAGCCGAGTTCCACTGGCGCACGCCTCAGCGGCGTCGCGCCTTGATGGTGCGCCCATCGCCGGTGTTGAGGAGCAGGGCGCCGTCGGCCGCGATTGAGAAGTTCTGCACGCCGCCGAGCGTGTCGAGGAACCTGCGTTCCTGGTCCATCAGGGCCGCGTCGCACATCATCCTGGTGCCGGCCACCTTGGAGATGGCGAGTCCCTCTCCCGAAAGCGCGTAGGCGCCGGTGAAATTGTTGCAGGAGGCATGACCCGAAACGCGGCCGTCCGGCGCGAAGTCGAGCGTCACCTGCGAACCTGCAACGAGCGGTGCTCCGCCGATTTCCACCACGGTCCACTCGGCGCCCTGCAGCAGGGACGCGGGTTCGCCGCCACAGCCGGTCAGCGTCTTGCCGCCAACGACGACCGTCACGGACTGCGGGTGCGGCATGCCGCTCATCGAATCGACGCACAGCTGGTTGACGATCGTCGCCGTCAGCTCGCCCTGGTTCGTGCGGGCGACGTACCTTGTCGTTCCGCCGGAAACCTGGGCCGTCGGGGTGGCCGCAACGAGGCGGTCCTGCCCGAAGTTCGTCAGCAAGGTCATTTCTGTGCTGCCGATGTCCAGCCGCCAGCTGGGCTCGTTGCCGGTGGCGCGAAAGGGCGTGCCGGCCGTCGCCGGCGATTGGGCTCCGTGCGACCGCCGGGGCCGTGGCGGTTGTGCCGCCCGCGGTGGAGCAACCCGCCAGCGTCGCCGTCAACGCAACACAGACCGCCGCAATCGTCAGAACGCGCAACATGACCGGAACCCCTCTGCGTGGACGCAACTCGCGACGAGTCTGGCAGCAGCAATCACCTGGCCTCGCGCCTCTCCTGCGCCGCCATGTCGTGCTCGAGGAAGAAATTGACGAACGCTCGAATCGCCGGCGATGGCGGCAAGCTGCCCGATTTCATCCCAGCTCGGTGCGAAGGAAGTCTGGATGATGTCGGCCGCAAGCTGAAAAGTCAGCCCGGCGATCAGCCAGCGCGCATATTGAACGTAGCCGCTATGGAAATTGCTGGCCAGTCGCCGACGGGCTGACCATCGCGCGCAGGCTATGGACGAAAGCCTGGATCGTTCCGAAGGTCACGACCAGCAGCGCCATGATCTGGATGATCATGACTACGTTGAAGGCGATGACGGTCAGCAAGTCTTTCATCAAGTTCTCCTGTGTCGCCCAGGACTGACGGAGCTGCGGCAATAAGCGGCGCAATGGCTCAATGCGCGGCATCGCCGCTGCGAGTGTTAGGCTGTCAATTTCATGGAGTTTCTTCGCCGCGGTGCCGAACTGACCCAGCTGGTAGACGGCTGCGCCTGCCGGCGAGAACGTAAACGACTCAAACGGTTCAGCGAGCATCTTGTCGAGGTAATCACGGGGCGCAATGCCCGTGGTGACGTGCGGATCTGAAATGTTCGCCGGACGATTTCGGCACGAACGTCGAAACGTAGTCGATCAGAAGCGGGTCGATGACGGGATCATCCGGCGTCGTGGCGAAGGCGTCCGAGAGTCCGGTCGGCACAGTGAACGGGGCCACGGCATCAATCAAGTCCTGCTGCAGCTCGCGCAATTCAGGAGTCGGCCTGGCGACAATGCCCGCCAGTCCAATGGGGCCGCTCGGGATGTAGTAATACTTGAAAGCCTCCATCCGCAAGCCGAGCACATTGGTGCCAGCGAAAACCTTGCCGGCGGCAGCGATAGATCTTGTCCAGGTCCGCCGTGCGAACGAAACGCTGCAGGAGCGTGACGTGCGGACGGTGCGTCGCATCCAGCGCGAACCCCTTCGGGAAGACCTTCGAGCAGCCGGGCGTTGTTGGCTTCGCACGCTGCAGCATCGTGGCGTCGGGCTCCAGCAGGATGTTGATGGCGGTGACCGCGCTCGACTCGAACGGGAACACCTGCTTCCAATCGTCCTTCATGCTGACGACGGTCCAGCCGGCTCTCTTCGCCTGCTCGTAAAGAGCCGGCGTGAAGGCCCCGAGCTGGGGCGTTGGCAAGCCCTGTGCCGGGCCGTAGGCGTATTCGCGTGCCGCGTCATCGTGCAGCACGAGCAGCCCGAAGCGCGCGCCGCCGCTGCCCAGTGTGTATTCCAGCATCTGCTGGTCACCGACGGAGTTGCCGAAGGCTGCAGTGGGCGCGCGACCGATGTGCTGGTGGATGGTGACCGGCTTGCCGGCCTTGTCGTTGTTGAAGTTCAACTGCGGCAGGCGCATGAGAACCGGCTTTCCGTCGCGCAGCTCGAATTTGGTCTTGATGCTGCTGCCAATGACCTGCTCGGGTGTGACGCCGTAGATGCGCTCAGCCCATTGGCGCACGAACTCGATGCCGCCGCCCGTGACGATGTAGTTCCTGAACCCGTTGGCGCGCAGGTAGGCGAGCAGTTCGAGCATCGGCTGGTAGGTCATTTCGGTGAAGAGCCTGCCGGTCTTCGGATGCTTCGCCGTGGCAATCCAATCCTCCACGATCCGCCCGAACTCCACGGTGGTCATTCCCGCGTGGGTGGCCATGACTATTTCGAGCAGCGCCTCGTCACCGCCGGCGATCGTGGCCTTCAGATCCCCCTTGAGCAGCGAGGCGAACGGTTCCGTGGTCTTCCATTCGGGGTGCTGCGACTCAAGGGCCTTCACACGGTCGAGTGCGAAATACACTTGCACGGGAACCGGCGTCTCGCACCAGAGCGTCCCGTCGTTGTCGAAGGTGGCGATCCGTTCGGGGACGGGGACAAAAGATGGCGAACCTTCTTTTGTCACCTTCTCGACGAAGCTGAAGATTCCCTGCTTCGTCGGGCCCGTCGTTCCAGGACGGAAGAGGGTCGGCGGCCACGGCCGCGTCTGCGGACGACAGCGGACCGGGCATGACTTCGGCAGGTGAGTCTTTCGTCATGGCAGTCTCCTAGGGTGTGTTGACATCCACGCCGAGAATGCAGGGAGAGACCCGGGCGACGGATCCGTCGCCCGGGTCTGCTGAGTCAGCGCGCCCGGTCTTCAGGCCGGGCGCGGCCCCATCGCTGCGGCCGATGGAGCGGGCAGGTCAATCGGCCTTGGCTGCTTCCAGGTCACGCATCACGGCATCCAGGTTGAACGAGGCCGGCTTCTGCCGCGGCGGGAACTTCGTGAAGTTCTCGATCTGGCTGGCGACCACGCCCTGCATCAGATACATGATGTAGGCGTGGGAGATCATCCAGTCGTAGTAGGTGTTCGAGTTCTCGTCGGCCCGCTCGAACGGGTCACGCCGCAGATGGAACATCTTCGGGACCCGCAACTTCACGAACGGCTCCGCCCAGCACGCCAGCTGCTTGGCGCGCTGCTCCATCAGCACCACCTTCCAGTCCTGCATCCGGATCGCCATGATGTCGCCGTCGTCGCTGATGTAGAAGAAGAAATTGCGCGGGCTCTCCTTCACCTCGCCCGTCAGGTAGGGCAGCATGTTGAAGCCGTCGATGTGGACCTTGAAGGTCTTCTTGCCGGCCTTGTGGCCCTTGAGAAGCTTTTCCTTGATGTCCGGCACGCCGGCGGCGGCGAGGAACGTCGCCAGCCAGTCCTGGTGGGTGACGATGCCGTTGAGCACCGTGCCGGCCTTGAACTTGCCCGGCCAGCGCACGAAGCACGGCACGCGCCAGCCGCCTTCCCAGTTGGTGTTCTTCTCGGAGCGGAACGGCGTGATGCCGGCATCCGGCCAGGTGTTGTAGTGCACGCCGTTGTCGGTGGAATACATGACGATGGTGTCGTCGGCAATGCCGAGCTTGTCGAGCTTGTTCAGCATCATGCCGATGTTCTCGTCGTGCGCGACCATCACGTCGTTGTAGTCGCCCTGGCCGCTCTTGCCCTTGTGCTTCTCGGCGCAATGGGTGCGGAAGTGCATCGCCGTCGTGTTGTACCAGAGGAAGAACGGCGTCTTGGCCTTGTGCGCCTCGTCGATGAAGCGCAGCGCATGCTTGGTCACCTCGTCGTCGATGGTCTCCATGCGCTTCTTCGTCAGCGGCCCGGTGTCCGTGATCTTCTGTCCGCCCTTGCCGTCGGCCAGGCAGTGCAGCACGCCGCGCGGCCCGAACTTCTTCTTGAACTCCGGGTTCTTCGGGTAGTCCGGATCCTCCGGCTCTTCCTCGGCATTGAGGTGGTACAGGTTGCCGAAGAACTCGTCGAAGCCGTGCATCGTCGGCAGATGCTCGTCGCGGTCGCCGAAGTGGTTCTTGCCGAACTGGCCGGTGGCGTAGCCCAGCGGCTTCAGCAGCTCGGCCATGGTCGGGTCGTCCGCATGCAGGCCGTTGGGGGCGCCGGGCATGCCCACCTTGGTCAGCCCGGTGCGGATCGGGTTCTGCCCGGTCATGAACGCGGCGCGACCCGCCGTGCAGCTCTGCTGGGCGTAGTAGTCGGTGAAGGCCACGCCCTCGTTGGCCACGCGGTCGATATTGGGCGTGCGGTAGCCCATCTGGCCGCGGCTGTTGTAGCTGATGTTCCACCAGCCCACGTCGTCGCCCCAGAGGATCAGGATGTTCGGTTTTTTCGCTGGCATGGTCTCGTCCTTTCAGTGATGACACAGATTCCGGGTCGCCTCGCGGCAACCCGGTTCGAAGAAATCTACGGCCTCGCTCCGCCATCGGTTCGCGATCGACCCGGCTGAAGGCCGAAGCTCGGCGTCTTGTCGCCGTGGCAGAAGCGGAACTTCCTGCCGCTGCCGCAAGGGCAGGGCTGGTAAGCCCCGCGCCGGGCATCTTCCGCGGCAACCGAGGCCATCACGTCGGCCGGCGGGCGGTTCTGCCGCAGCAGTTGCACCATGACGTTGAAGGTCGGCCCGGTGTGGGTGAAGAACAGCTCGAGGCCCGGGCACAGGTAGTTCTGGCCCGGCTCGCCGTCGCGCGACAGCGCGAACCGGTCCTTGGGGCAGCCGCCGTTGCACCAGTTGAGGACCTTGCAACCCCGGCACTGGGCCGTGAGCGTGTCGCGCTTGTCCTCGCCGAACTTGCGCTGCGCGGGCGAGGCCACCAGCTCGAGCATGTGGGTCTCATGGATGTTGCCGAGCTTGTACTTCGGCTCGACGAAGTGATCGCAGGAGTAGAGGTCGCCGTTGTGCTCCAGCGCCGGGCCGTAGCCGCAGGTGGGCGCGTGGATGCAGAGCAGGTGGCGGCCGAAGAAGGCTTCCAGCGTGACGTCGAAGAGCTGCACGTAGACCTGGCCGACGTCGTGGCGCACCCACTCCTCGAAGATGTCGATCAGGAAGCGGCCGTATTGCTCGGCGCCGACCGTGCGCTCGGTGACCAGGTTGCCGGTCTGCGTGTAGAGCAGCCGCTTCTTGCCCGCCTGCTCGCTCCAGCCCTTGTTGGCGATCTGGATCGTCTGCTCGGTGGCGCGCTCGATGATCGGGATGAACTGCACCCACTTCGCGCCGAGTTCGTCGCGGAAGAAACGATAGACGGCGCGACCGTGGTGCTGGTTGGCGGCGTTGACGGTGCACAGGATGTTGAAGTCGACCTCGTGCTTGCGCAGGTACCGCCAGCCGCGCATCACCAGGTCGAATGTGCCCTTGCCGCGACGGTCGACACGGTAGGTGTCGTGCAGTTCGCGCGGGCCATCCACGCTCAGGCCGACGAGGAAGTTGTGCTGCTTGAAGAACGCGCACCAGTCGTCGTCGATCAGCAGGCCGTTGGTCTGGAAGGTGTGCTGCACGGTCTGCCCGGGCTGGCGGTGCTTCTCGACCAGCTCGACCGCGCGGCGAAAGAACTCGAGCTTCATCAGCGTGGGCTCGCCACCCTGCCAGGCCACGGTGACCTGCGGCGTGCGGTGCGACTCGAGCAGCTGGCGGATGTAGGCCTCGAGCGTGGCCTCGGACATGCGGTGCTTGTCGTTCGGGTAGAGCGATTCCTTGGACAGGAAGAAGCAGTACGTGCAGTCGATGTTGCACGTGGACCCGCTCGGCTTGGCCAGCAGGTGGAAGCCCGGCGGGGCGTTCGCGGGCAGCGGCGGGGCCGCGACGGTGGGACTGGCGGCAGTCATCACTCGACGCTCAACAGCACGGAGAAAAAGGCAAAGATGCCGATGACGATCAGGACGCCCGTAATCGCGTAGAGCGGCGTCCTCTTCTGCATGCTGGACACGCCGGCGATGGCTGCGAACCCGCCGCTCCTCAGGTAGCTGATCAGCCGGTGATACTCGAACAGCGAGGCGACCGCCGCCGCCACGCCGCAGAAGATCAGTGCCAGGCCCAGGTACCACGCCGCGCGCGGAAAGTGGACAGCCCTGCCAGGAACCTGCCTGGACTCTCTGGAGAAACTGGAAGATCGTGAAGCCGAACCCGATCAGCGCGACGGACGTGCGCATGTAGGCCATCATCGTGCGTTCGACGGCGAGCCGCGTGCGCAGCCAGGCGAAATGGCTGTCGGAGGTCACGCGGACTTCAAACCGCTCCGGCTGGCCGCCGGCCTGTGGGTCACTCATCGCTGGAAATCCTGTTCACGGCTGAACCACCAGCGCGCGGCTCGCGCGATCAGCCCGCGCAGCAACAGGTAGGGCACGAAGGCAAGCACCAGCGCGATGATCACGGCCTCGGCCGGGTGGAAGCTCTTGAATTCGATCGCCTGGTAGATGCCGTCCATCACCAGTCCCAGCAGGATGATGCGCGCGGTGGCTACCAGTGCCTCGTTCAGGCGGACAGTGCGCTGCGCCGGGTCGGTGAGGGCGCCCGCGAAGAAAGGGGTGCGCCCGGTCCGGGCGTCAGCTGACCCCATCGCGCCACGCGGCGATCGCCGCCATGGTCGGCTGCAGGAAGAAGCGGAAGACCATCGGCCCACCCGGACGCTCGAACAGGTTCTGCCAGAGGCGGGCGCGAACCTCCGCCGAGAAGCCGTACCAGATCAGGCCGCCAACGACGAAAGCGACCATCAGGCCGACCACCAGTCGAGCCAGAAACACCTGGGACTTCGTTACCGCCTTAGTCATCTTCTCTGTCCCTCTCTGCCGAGACGTGCGACGGCTCAACGATACCGATGGACGAGGCACGGGCGCAATCGGCGCGCGGACTCGAGCAGCGCTTTGAGACGTCACCGTGGCGCAAGCGCACGGATTCGCACTTTCTGCGCAGGGTATGTCCACTGCATTACAGACATGCCCTCATAGCCTGGATGCAACCGTCGATCCTCCGTAAATACGCGATGTCCCGACCTTGGGAGCGCACCGCGGCTTCCCGCGTAGCGCCGTAGCGGTGCACCTGGACCGGCCGATGCTGCGGTGCAGCATGGCGTCGTGTGAGCGGCAGGTCGGCGGCCTTTGTGATGACTAGATGACGATCGCGCCGGAGGCGAGCGCGACCAGCGCCACGATCGCCGCGATTGCCACGACGGCGAATACCATCATTTCGGCCAGGGAGAACACACGCTGCCGCTGCTCACGGCGTGCGTAGAAGTAGAGCCAGGTGCCGGGCGCGTACAGCAGCGCCGACAGCAGCAGGAACTTCGCGCCGCCGGCGTAGAGCATGCCGGCCGCATAGACCGTGGCGATGGCGCCGCGCAGTCCGTCGCCACGGCGGTCGCGTCCGTCGAGGCCGTAAGTCTCGCCGGTCCACGCGAGCTTGAAGCCGTAGGCGGCTACCAGCAGGTAGGGCACGAGCGTCATTGCACTGGTCATCTTCGCGGCGATGGTGAAGGCGGATTCGGCGAACCAGGTGACGAGCACGAAGAACTGGATCACGACGTTGGTCAGCCACAGCGCCACCGACGGTACGCCGTTGCGATTCTCCCGCGCGAGGACAGACGGCATCGTGCCGCTCTCGCCAGCGGAATGCAGCACTTCGGCGGCGAGCAGCGACCACGACAGGTAGTTGCCGAGGATCGAGATCAGCAGGCCGATGCTGATGAAGACGCGTCCCCATGGCCCGACGATCGCCTCCATCACGCCGGCCATCGACGGATTGGCCAGCGCCGCAAGGTCGTCTCGCAGCAGGATTCCATAGGAGAACACCGTGACCAGCACCAGCAGGCACAGCACGCCCAGGAAGCCGAGGACGGTGGCGGCACCCACGTCGTTCCGATCCTTCGCGTAGCGCGAATAGACGCTGGCGCCCTCGATGCCGACGAACACGAACACGGTGACGAGCATCGTGTTGCGCACCTGGTTCGCCACGCTCGTGAGGCTGCGCTCGGCATCGCCCCAGAAATTCAGCGCGAAGACGTCGGCCTTGAATCCCGCAATGACGACCGCGATGAAGATGACGATCGGGACCATCTTGGCGACGGTGGCGATGGTGTTGAGCGCTGCCGCCTCCTTGACGCCGCGCAGCACCAGGATGTGGACGCCCCACAGCAGGACCGAGGCCGACACGATCGCCACTGCGGTCGAACCGTCACCGAACACCGGGAAGAACTGGCCAAGCGTGGCCTTGATCAATATCAGGCACGCGACGTCGGCCAGGCAGCAGGCGATCCAGTAGCCGAATGCAGACACGAAGCCGAGGTAACTGCCGAAGCCGGCCTTCGCGTACGCGTAGATGCCGGCGTCGAGGTCGGGCCGCCGCCGCGACAGCGTCTGGAACACGAAGGCGAGCATCAGCATGCCGGCACCGGCGATGCACCAGGCGATGAGCGCCCCGAGGACGCCGGTGGTGCGGCCGAACGCGGCAGGCAGCGTGAAGATGCCTGCGCCGACCATCGAGCCGACGACCAGCGCGACCAGGGCGCCGCGCGAGAGTTGCCGGTCTTGCGTGCCGCTCATCAAGGACCCCGCGCGAGCATCAATCCGCCGAACAGTGCCGCCAGCAACATCAGGGCGAGGCTTGCGGACGGCCAGCGCCGCAGGAAAGCGTCGGCGCTGCTCGAAGCCCTTGCCCGCTGCCACTGTGGCACGGCGCATCGGCCCGTCATTTCGGTGCTGCCGAGCAAGGGCCGGCGCGACAGGCCGAGCGCCAGCAGCGCGCCGCCCAAGACCACGAGCAGTGTCGACCCCAGTTCCTTGGGAGCCAGCGGATTCGAGATGAGGTCGCCCGGCACCGGCCCGAGTGCGGCGAACGCGAGCAGCAGCGAGCAAAGGGCGAGGGCCAGTGCCGCGTACTCGGAGAGTCGCGAGACCCGCTTCGCCAGCGTGACCGGAGCGGCGGGGCGGCGCAGGGCATTGGCAAGCACCAGCACCACGTACCCGGCCGTGAACGCAGCGCCGCCCTGCAGCACGATGGTCCACCACCATTGTCCCGAGCTGTCCGCGGACTCGAGCAGCAGCTTCTTCGCGAGATAGGCGCCGCTCGGCACGACGCCCATGAGCGCCAGGCCGGAAATGGCGAACGTGAGCACGGTGACGGGCATCCTGCGCGCCACGCCGCCGAGGTCGGCGATCCGGTCGTGACCGAGCGCGGCATAGACGAGGCCCGCCGCCATGAACATGCCGGCCTTGGCGGTGGCATGCGAGACCGCCTGCAGGAGTCCGCCCGTCAAGGCCGCGCCATGCACCAGAGTGTGGCCGCCGGCATCGAACGCGAGCGGGAACATCAGGAACAGGTAGCCGATCTGCGCGATCGTCGAATAGGCGACCAGCAGCTTCAGCCGCTCCTGCCGCAGCGCGACGATGCTGCCGGCCACGATGGCCGCCGCACCCAGGCCCGCCAGCAGTTGCGCGGCAGGCAACGTCACTACGCCGGGCATTGCGTCGAACCACAGGCGCACGACCAGGAACCACGAGCCCTTGATGACCAGCGCCGACAGCACCGCACTCGCTGCGGCCGGCGCGCCGGCATGCGCAGGTGGCAGCCAGATGTGCAGCGGGAAAAGCGCGGTCTTGGCGAGCAGGCCGACCGTCATCAGCGCGGCGGCGGCCCAGGCGATGGGCTCGGGCTGGATGCGCTCGGCCAGCAGCGCGATGTCCAGCGTGCCGTAGCCACCGTACAGCAGCACGGCGCCAAGCAGATAGAGCAACGAGCCGGCCAGCGCGAACAGCAGGTAGCGCAACGCGGCGCGCAGCGTCTCGCCGCGGCCGTCGAGGCAGACCAGCGGAACGCCCGAGAACGTCAGCAGTTCGAGCGCGACGTACAGCGTGAACAGGTCGCCGCTGACGAAGACCAGGTTGAGCGAGCCCCACACCGCGAGCAACAGCAGCCAGAAGACGAACGGCGCGCGCTTCTCCGGCGACGCCGGCCGGGGTGCTGAAGTCGGACCGGGCATAGATGCCGATGCCGCAGATGACCACCGCGACGGCGAGCAGCATCGCCGCAGACAGGCCGTCGGCACGCAGCGCAATACCGAGCGGCGGCGCCCAGCCGCCGAGCAGGTAGACAACCGTGTCGCCGGATTGCGCCAGCGTCCAGGCGATGCCGCCTGCAACGGCCAGGCCGATCGGCAGGATCAGCGCGGCCACGCGTTGCGCGCTGCGACCGCCGAGCGCCAGCCCGGCGAGCACGCCGACGAACGGCGCCAGCACCGCAACCAGCAGCAGCCAACCGCCGGGCGTCGTCAGCATGGCCCGAGTAGACCCTTCACGCGCGCCTCAAGCTGCACCAGTGTCCGTCCCGGACTTGGCGGGCGCGTCGACTGAGAGCGTGACCGAACCAGACTCGTCGAACAGTCGCAACAGCAGCGCGACGGCCAGCGCCGTGGCCGAGAACGCGACCACGATGCCGGTGATCAGCAGGGCCTGCGGCACCGGGTCGCCGCCCATGCCGGCCGCGGCGCCGCGGTGTGCAATGGCGCCGAACAGCAGGAACACGCCGCTGCCGACGACGTTGAACGCCAGGATCTTGCGCAGCGGGTGCGGGTTGACGATCAGCCCGTACAGGCCGACGCCGATCAGCACCGCGGCACACAGGCCGAACAGCGTGCCGGCGGTCACGGCGCCTCGCCGCGCAGCGGAGCGCCCAGCAGCATCAGGCCGAGGACCAGCGTGAGCGTGGGCATCAGCGCGAACTCGATGGCCAGGATCAGCGATCTTGGCAAAGCCTTGCGGGTAGGCGAGAAACGCGCCCGCCGTTGCCGCACCGACCACACCGATGGCGATGAATGCCAGCGGCCCCGCCACCAGCAGCCGGCGCAGCCAACTGCGGCTGATCGGTGGTGCATCGGCCAGGCCCGCCATCATGACCAGCAGCCACATTGCGGCCAGCATGGTGGCGCCCTGGAACTTGCCGCCCGGATGGTCGGCGCCGACCCAGAAGATGTAGATGCCGGCGACGATGCCGATCGGCGGCAGCACGCGCGCCACATAGGCCAGCATGCCGTTCGGGTCGGCCTGCTGCAGCAGGCCCGGGCGCCCGCCCCAGGCGCGGTCCGGCGCCAGCGACCAGACCCCGATCAGCGCGAACAGCAGCACGATCGCCTCGAGCAGCGTGTCCATGGCGCGAAACGCGAGCAGCACCGCGGTGATCGGGTTGCCAACCTCGGTGACGGCGATGTTGGCGAGAACTTGCGGTGCCAGCGTGGGCGCAGGCCCGGGCAACGCGAGCACACAGATCGCGAGCGCCCCGGTGACGGCGGCTGACAGGGCCGCGGCAAGCCAGCGTGTCGACGCGCTGGGGCGTTGCGCGCGGGCTGCCGATTCGGTGCCGCGCAGCCTCACCGCGGCGCTGATCAGCAGGACGCCGGTGAGTCCGCCGCCGATGGCAGCTTCGGTCAGCGCCACGTCGATGCCGTGCAACTGCACCCAGACCAGCGTCAGCAGCAGACCGTAGACGATGAACCCGACGACCGCGGCGGGGGCCTCGCGGGCGATGATGGTCCACACCGCCAGGCCGAGGATCAGCGCCGCCAGTCCGATGTTCAGGACGTCGATCATGGACCCGGGCCGCTGTGTCGGAGGGTGCGTGCGATCCACTGAGACGGCGGTCGCCCCGGACAGGAGCACGAGCAGCCAGATGCCGACCAGCTTGAGCCCGGCAGGCACGCTGTCCACCTGCGGCAGCAGGCCCAGCACCACGAGGCCGAGACCGAGGTTGTCGGCCTTGCTCAGTGCGTGCAGGCGCGTCAACGAATCCGGGAATCGCAGCAGCCCCACGGTGCCGGCGAAAAAGAAAAACGCACCGGCGACGACGGCGACCACCGTCCACAGATCGAGGAAGAGGTTCATCGGTCGTCTGCTGCCCGGGACTCGCCGGGTGTCGGCGCGAGCTGCGCCTTTACGAAAGCGAAGGCGGCGAAGGCCGCTAGCAGGCGCCAGCGTCAAGGCGACGTCGACCGTCGCGGCTTCGCCGGTCGCCGCACCCAGCAGCAGCACCGCTGCGATGCCGCCCGTGCCCAGCAACTGCGCGGCCATGATGCGGTCGGCGTTCCCCGGCCCGCGCAGAATGCGGATGAGTCCCAGCGCGACCATCGCCAGGATGAACGCGGCCGCTCCGACCAGGAATTCAGCCATGGTGTCGCCCGGCGACGAGCGCCCTGGCCAGCAGCCGTTCCTCCTTCCAGATCTGCTCCACCACCGGCGCGCTGGTATCGAGGCAGTGGTAGACGATCTCGCCCTCGACCTCGCCTGCAGCCACCGAGCCCGGCAAGAGACTGGTGATCGTCGCAAAGGTGTTGCGCGCAAACCCGGGCGGGAAGCCCAGCGGGCAAGTGACGAAACCGGGTCGCAGCGGCATGCGCGGGTGGAGCGCTCGGCGCGCCACGTCGACCCCCGCCAGCACCGACTCCCACACGAAGTGCGGTAGAAGCGCGAGCAGCCGGCCGAAGCGCAGACCCCCGGAGGAGGGTGGCAGCAGGCGCAGGCTGACCCAGGTTGCGCCGACGCTGGCGAGCACTCCGACGGCGAGATCGGCCCGCTTCAGGCTCTGCATCAGCAGCATCCATAGCAGAAAGAATGCCGTGCCGCGCCATGCTGCGGTAGAGAGCAGCGATTCCGGCCGGGCCGTCGGCGCGAGCGACGGATCGCTGTTCACGACTGAGCTCCTTCGACCCTGTCGCACTCGGTCGCCGTTGCGTTGCGTATGCGCACGTCCATCTGGCTCAGCCGGTCATACAGCTTCGCTTCGGCGCTGATCGGCCACCAGTCGTACAGGAAGATCTCGAGCGGTCGCCACAGCGCGACCCACGAACCGATGACCAGGCTGTCCTGGATCAGCGAGGCATAGCGCTCCTTGCTGACCAGGCTGGCGATGGACTCGCCGACGACGATCACCAGCCCAAGGAATACCAGCGCGATCAGCAGGCTGTAGCGACCGACCCGGAACAGGTGCCGCAACTTCCGCCGGGTGGCCACTGCGCGCCGCAGGAAGTACTCGTGCACGGACTCCCGCACGATTGCCGCGTCGGCCTCGGTCGTCGTACCGCTGCCGAGGTGCAGGATCATGCCGAGCGGCTGGCCGGCCGGCGCTTCCTCGGCCCAATCGACAATGTAAGCCGCCGCGTTTGGGTCGAGGTCGCGCTGGCGAAACGGCGCGGGATCCATCGAGTTGAACAGCTGCCGCGTGTCCGCGAGGTACAGGTCCAGCACGTCGCGCCGGCCGGACCTGCTGTCGGCGGCGGGCTGTCCGGTGCCGGTTGCCTGTTCCGGCGTCGACGGCGCGGTTGCCATGGCGGGTCAGGCGGCCTCGGCGCTCGGTGCGGGCGTCGTCTGCGCCTTCTCGTTACCGAACACCGCCACGTAGACGGTCGGCAACAAAACCAGCGTCAGCAGCGTGGCCACCATCAGCCCGCCCATGATGGCAAAGGCCATCGGCCCCCAGAACACGGTGGGCGCGATCGGGACCAGGCCGAGGATGGTCGAGATAGCCGCGAGAATCATCGGCCGCATGCGCGAGGTCGCCGAGGCGATCACGGCGTCATACACGCCTTTGCCTTCGGCCCGGTCGGTTTCGATCTGCACGATCAGGATCACCGCGTTCTTGGCGATCATGCCGATCAGCGCCAGCACGCCGAGGATGGCGACGAAGCCCAGCGGGCGGTTGAACAACAGCAGCGCCAGCACCACGCCGATCAGGCCGAGCGGCATGATGCCGACCACGATTGCCAGCCGGCGGAAGCTCACCAGCTGGACCATCATGACGAGCAGCATCAGCACGATCATCAACGGCACCACCGCGAACACCGACGCGCTGGAGGCTCCGCTCTCTTCGTAGAGGCCGCCGGTGGCGACCGAGTAGTACTTGGGCAACTTGGCCGAGAATTCCTTGATCTTCGGCGCGAGCGCGGTGACCACCGTATCGGGAAGCACGCCCGGCGTGACGTCGGCTCGCACGGTGAGCGTGGGCACGCGGTCGCGGCGCCAGACCATCGGGAACTCCTGCTCCTCGGCAAAGGTGGCGAACTGCTTCAGCGGCACCATGCGTCCGCTCGGCGTGGCCACCTGCAGCGAACTCAGCGTCTTGAACGATGCGCGCTCGCTGTCGATGGCGCGCGCCACGACGTTTACGAGGTAGATGTCGTCGCGCACCTGGGTGACAGTCGTGCCGGTGACGGCGGCGTTCAGAACGCCGGCCAGTGCCTGCGTGCTGATGCCCAGCTGGCGCGCCTGGTCCTGGTTGATCTCGACACGCAACTGACGCGCCGGCTCCATCCAGTCGAAGTTGACGTGCCGGGTACGAGGGTCGGTGCCGAGCACCTGGGCCAGCTCCAGCGAGAGCCGCCGCACCTCGTCCTTGTCCGGACCGGACACCCGGTACTGCAGCGGCCAGCCGACCGGCGGTCCGAGCTCGAGCGGCGACACGCGCGCCACGACGTCGGGGAACTGCTCGGAAAGAATCTTCTCGAGCTTCACCTGCAGCCGCTCGCGGGCGTCGATGTCCTTCGCGACGATCACGAACTGGGCGAAGAACGGGTTGGCGAGCTGGACGTTGAGCGTCAGGATGAAGCGGATCGCGCCGCGACCGACATACGTGCTGTAGTGGTCGACGTCGGGATCATCCTTCAGCAGCGCTTCCAGGCGCTCGACGTGCGCCTCGGTGGCGTGGATCGACGCGTTCTGCCGCAGCGTCAGGTCGACCGTCAGCTCGGGCCTGTCGGAGGAGGGGAAGAACTGCTGCGGCACGAAGCGCAGGAGGAAAAGCGAGACCACGAACGCTGCGAGCGTGAGCCCGATGGTCACCCACTTCATGCGGATCGCGCCCTTCAGCAGGGCGCTGTACGCCGCCAGCAGCTTGCTCGGTTTGGGGTCGGTCTCGACCTTCGGCGGCTTCAGGATGGCCTTGCCGATCAGCGGCGCGAAGATCACGGCCACCAGCCATGAGACGATCAGCGAGATGCCGACCACCGAGAAGATCGAGAACGTGTACTCGCCCGCGGAGCTCTGCGCGAAGCCGATCGGCACGAAACTGGCGATCGTGACCAGAGTCCCGATCAGCATCGGCGCGGCCAGCGTGCGGTAGGCGAAGGTCGCCGCCTGGTCCTTGGTATCGCCCAACCCGAGGCGCCGGATCATCGCATCGACCGTGGTCATCGCATCGTCGACGAGCAGGCCGAGCGCGATGATCAGCGCACCCAGCGAGATGCGATGCAGGTCGATGTTGACCACGTCCATCACCGCGAACACGATCGCCAGCGTCAGCGGGATCGCGAGCGCGACCACGGTGCCGGGCCGCACCCCCAGGCTGACGAAGCTGCAGGCGAGGATGATCACGATCGCCTGCCAGAGCGAGGTCATGAAGTCGTTGATCGCGACGTCCACCGTGACGGCCTGGTCGGCAACCAGCACGGGCTCGATGCCGACCGGCAGGTTGGCCTTGATGTCGGCCATTTCCTTGCGCACGTTCGCGCCGAGCGCCAGGATGTCGCCGGCGTCGCGCATGGCGATCGCGAGGCCGATCGCCGGCTGGCCGTTGACGCGGAACATCGGTTGCGGGGGATCGACGAAGCCGCGCCGCACCGTGGCGATGTCGCCAAGCCGGAAGATGCGATCGCCCGAGACGATGTTCACCGATTCGATGTCGGCCGCGGAATCGAAGGCGCCGGTGACGCGCAGGAACACGCGTTCCTGCTCGCCCTGGATAGTGCCGGCCGGCCGCACGACGTTCTGCGCCTGCAGCGTCGCCAGGATGGTCCCCATGTTCAGCCGCAGTCCCGCGAGGCGCTCGGTGGAGAATTCCAGGTAGATCTGTTCGTCCTGCGCGCCGAGCACTTCGATCTTCGACACGTCGGGCACGTGCAGCAGGCGCGAACGGGCTGCCTCAACGTAGTCCCTCAGTTCGCGGAAACTGAAACCGTCGGCGGTGAAGGCATAGATGATGCCGAAGGTGCTGCCGAAGTCGTCGTTCATGAACGGCCCGACGGTGCCGATCGGCAGCGTGTGGCGCATGTCGCCGATGTTCTTGCGCACCTGGTACCAGACATCGGACACGGCGTCGGGTGGCGTGGACTGTTTCAGGTCGACGAAGATCGTCGTCTGGCCGGCCGTCGTGTAGCTGCGCACGCGGTCGAGGTGGTCGGTTTCCTGCAGCGTGCGTTCGAGCCTCTCCGTCACCTGCTGCAACGTCTCTTCCACGGTGGCGCCGGGCCAGGCCGCTCCGACCACCATCGAGCGGAAGGTGAACGCCGGGATCCTCGCCGCGCCCGAGGCGCGTGAACGATAGCGTTCCCGCGATCACCGCGAGAATCATCAGGAAGACCACCAACGAGCGCTTCAGCAGCGCCCATTCCGACAGGTTCGGGCCGATCACGACTTGGTCGTCTCCAGCAGGCGGACTTTCTGGCCGGGACGCAGCGCCTGCACGCCGGCGATGACGACGACGTCACCGGGTTTCAGGCCGGATGCAACCTGCACCGTGGTCGCATTGGAACTCTGCACCGTGATGTTGCGCATCGAGACGGTGCCGGCCGCTGGATCGACCACCCACACGGCGGTGCTGCCTTCGGCGCGCACCAAGGCCGCGGCCGGGATCTCGATGCCCGGTGCGGAGTCGAGCTTGACGCGCCCCGTCACCGTGCTGCCCAGCCGCATCGCCGCAGGCGGGTCGAGGAGCTGCACGCGCACCGCAAACGTACCGGTCACCGGGTCGGCGCGTGGGGAGACCTCGCGCACCTTGCCCGCCGCGGTGACGTTCGGGTCGCTGCTCAGCGCGACTGTGATGACGGCGTCGCGCGGCGCACTGTCCTTGATCTGTGCCGGCACGTCAAACACGGCGTCGCGGGCGCCTTCGCGCGCGATCTGCACGACCATGCGTCCGGCCGACACCACTTCGCCCGGTTCAGGCCCGCGCGCCGTCACCACGCCGCCCACGTCGGCAAAGAGGCGCGTGTAACTGAGGCGGTTCTCAGCCAGGTTGAGGTTCGCCTTCACGGCCTCGACCTGCGACTCGGCGGTCTGCAGCATCGCCACCGCCTGGTCAAACGCCGCGCGCGACACGGCGTTCTCCGCCACCAGGTCGCGCATGCGCGCGTGGTTGTTTCGCGCCTCCACGAGCTGCGCCCGTGCCGCGACCAGCTGCGCGCGTGCCGCCAGCACACCGCTTTCCTCGTTCTGCGGGTCCAGCCGCGCCAGCAGTTGGCCGGATCGCACGGTGTCGCCGATGTCGACGGCGCGCTCGATCAGACGTCCGTCGATGCGGAAAGACTGGTTGATTTCGGTCTGCGCCTGCACCGTGCCGGTCAGGGCGACGGTGTCGCCGATGGCGCGGGTCTCGATGGTCGTCGCGCGGACCGGGCGCACTTCGGCTGCAGTCGCCTCGTCACCGGATCGGCAGGCTGAAAGCAGTGTCAGCGAGGCGAGCGCGAGGAGGGTCGTGGTTCCCGGCGGACAGGCGTTTCGCGTGGCGGCAGACCTAAATGACACTGGGCGGCTCCCTATTCCTTCATTTCGATGCAGCATTGCTTCGATGCGGCGTAAGTCAACTGGTGCGGGACTGCGCCGGCGAGCCAGATGCAGCGCCAGCCGGTGGCAAGCGCAACATGCGGAAGCCGGCATACGCGAGGGCAATCGTCAGCAGCGGGCTGACATAGCTGAAAACAGCATATGGCGCGTAGCTCCAGGTGGCCACGCCGAGAGTTGCAGCCATGTAGGCGCCGCAACTGTTCCAAGGAATCAGCGCCGATGTCGGAGTCGCCGTGTCGCCCACCGCGCGCGAGAGCACGACGGGCGCGAGCCCACGCCTGGCAAATGCCGACTTGAACATCCGGCCTGGCAGGACGATGGCGATGTACTGGTCGGCGGTGATGACGTTGGTCGCGACGATGGAGGAGATCAGCGAGGCGACGAGGGCGCCATCGGACTTTGCCTTCTCGATGATCGGCGTGATCAGCCGGTCGAGCACCCCGACTTTCTCTACGACGCCACCGAAGGCGAGCGCGGAGACGATGAGCCAGATCGTATTCAGCATGCTGTCCATGCCGCCGCGCGTGGCGAGCATGTCCATCGGTGCGAATCCAGTGGTCGAGTGATAGCCACTCGCCAGCGCAAGCCACACGCCCTTGAGAAGCGCCAGCCACGTCGGCAACTCGCCGGCGTCGGCAAACCGGATGACGCGCTCCGGGGCAACGAACGCGGCAAGTACGCCGCCGGCTATCGAACCGAGGAAAATCGCCGTGAATGGCGGGAACCGGAGCAACGCGAGCACGACGACCACGATTAGCGGCAGGAACAGGACCGGCGAGATATCGAACGCGCCGCGTATCGCCGCCATCTTGTCGGTCGCGTCGTAGTCGCCGGGTTCGCCCAGGATGAAGAAGACTGCGAGCGCGATTGCCAGCGTCATCGTTGAGGTCAGCAGCGTTTCTCGAATGTGCTGGTAGAGATCTACCCCGGCGGCGGCGGCGGCAAGATTGGCCGAGTCGGATAGCGGCGACGACTTGTCGCCGAAATAAGCGCCCGAGATCACCGCGCCCGCGGCTATGGCGGGGTTGAGCCCCATGCTCGCGGCAATGCCCATGAAGCCGACGCCGATGGTACCGACGACCGTCCACGAGCTGCCGATGCTGGCCGCGACGACGGCGCAGATCGCGCAGGCGGTGACGAAGAAGTAATTGGGGCTCAGCAACTGCAGCCCGTAGTACACCATCGCCACCAGCGTGCCGCTCATCGCCCAGGTGCCGATCAGCCCGCCCACCGCGAACAGGATGAAGATCGCGCCGATGCCCGTGGCGACGCTGTCCGCGGCGGCTTTGCCCAGCGCTTCGAGAGAGTGGCCACGGCGCCAGCCGATCAACACCGCGATCATGGTCGCGACGACCAGCGCCACCTGGTTCGGCCCGACCGCGCCCGCGTCGCCGAACAGGAAGTAGGACAGCCCGACCAGCAGGATGAGGCTGGCGACCGGCACGATGGCCTCGCTCAGCGAAACCGGCTGCGGTGAGTCAGGCCTGCTCATGCGGGATGTATCCGGTATCTGGCCACGTCACGGCACTGCAGCGCGAACCGATAACCGTCCGCGCCGGCCTGGCCAGACGGCGCGAACGGTTACCAGGGCGTCGCGATCAGTAGTCCACAGGGTCACGGATGATCGGGCAGGTCATGCAGTGGCCGCCGCCGCGCCCGCGACCCAGTTCCGCACCGACGATGGTTATGACCTCGATGCCTTCCTTGCGCAGCAGCGTATTGGTGTACGTGTTGCGGTCGTAGGCGTAGACGACGCCCGGCGATGCGCACACGAGATTGGCGCCGCTGTCCCACTGCGTGCGTTCACGCTGGTAGTCGGTGCCGCCAGCCTCGACAACGCGCAGCTTCTTCAGGCCCAGCGCCTCGCGCACGACCTCGACGAACGACTTCTTCTCGGCGTGGAACTCGACGCCGCTCGGATGGTCGCTCGGCCGGTAGGAGAAGGTCGTCGTCTGGGCGAGGAAGTCCGGTGCCAGCAGCACGCAGTCGCGGTCTGCGAACGTGAATACCGTGTCCAGGTGCATCGCAGCCCTGATCTTGGGCATCGCGGCGACGATCACGCGTTCCGCGGCGCCCTTCTTGAACAGCGTGGCCGCCAGTTGGCTGATGGCCTGTCGCGAAGTGCGCTCGCTCATGCCGATCAGTACGTTGCCCTTGCCGATGGGCATCACGTCGCCGCCTTCCAGCGTCGCGAGGCCGTGGTCCTCGGTCGGGTCGCCCCACCAGACATTGACCTTGCCGGCGAAATCCGGATGGAACTTGTAGATGGCCGTCGTCACGATTGTTTCTTCATGCCGCGCTGGCCAGTACAGCGGGTTGAGGGTGACCCCGCCATAGATCCAGCAGGTAGTGTCGCGCGTGTATAGCGTGTTCGGCAGTGGCGGCAGCAGGTATTCGGTGACGCCGGCCGCTTCCTTGACTACCTGCAGCGCCTTGCCGCCGACCGTCTCGGGAAACTCGAGCGTCGAGAGGCCGCCGATCAGGGTTTCTGCGAGGACGCGGTTGTCGAGGCCTTCGAGGTAACTGCGCAACTCGTCGATGAAGCCGAGGCCAACCTGGTTGGGCACGACCTGGTTGTCCAGGATCCACTTCTTGCCTTCCGGGACCGCGACAGTCTCGGCCAGCAGGTTGTGCATCTCCACCACGTCCACACCGCGGTCGCGCATCTTGGTGACGAAGTCGAAGTGGTCGCGCTTGGCGTTCTCGACCCATAGCACGTCGTCGAACAGCAACTGGTCGCAGTTGGACGGCGTCAGCCGCTGGTGCGCGCGACCAGGTGCGCAGACCATGACCTTGCGCAGCTGACCGACTTCCGAGTGGACGCCGAATTTGACTTCTTTAGTGCTTGCCATGATTGGACTCGCTGGATACGGGGGTGGTGTCAGAGGGAGAGGGTGCCGGTCGACAGACCGTAGATGCAGTACAGAGCTGCAGCGACGATGAGGCCGAACACGACCCAGTCGCTGGTGCCGACGAAAACGGGCTTGCCTTGTTCACGGCGCGCCATGTAATAGAGGATCGTGCCGGGGGCGAACAGCAGTGCGGCGAGCAGGATGTACTTCAGGCCGCCGGCGTAGATCATGAACAGCGTGTAGATCACGGCCAGCGAGGCCAGGATCAGGTCGCGCTTGCGTTCCTCCGGCCGGACCTCGTAGGTCTGGCCGCGCCGCGCGATCATCAGGCCGTAGGCGGCGACGAAGAAATAGGGGATCAGCGTGGTCGCGCTGGTCAGGCTCAGCATCAGCGCAAACGCATCGCGCGACCAGTAGGTCGAGATGACGATGAGCTGGATGATGATGCTGGTCGTCCACATCGCCACGACCGGCACGTTGTTCTGGTTGGTTCTGGCGAAGGCCTGGGGCATGTCCTTGGACTTGCCGGCGGCGAACATGACTTCGGCGCAGATCAGCGCCCAGGCCAGGTAGGCGCCGAGGACCGACACCAGCAGGCCTACACTGACAAAGATCGCGCCCCAGGGCCCGACCACCGACTCCAGCACCGCAGCCATCGACGGCTGGCGCACGCCGGCGATGTCGGCACGCTGCATCACGGCATAGGGCAGCAGGGTTACCAGCACCATCAGGCTGGTGACGATGATGAAGCCAGTGATAGTGGCCAGGCCCACATCGGTGCGTTCCTTGGCGAAGCGCGAATAGACGCTGGCGCCCTCGATGCCGATGAAGACGAACACCGTGACCAGCATCGTCGCCTTGACCTGCTCGAACAGGCCGTTGGTCAGGTCTCCGCCGTAGAGATTAAATCTGAACAGGTCGATCTTGAAGGCGAAGATCAGGATCAGGATAAAGACCATGATCGGGATGACCTTCGCGATGGTGACGATCTTGTTGATTGCCGCCGCCTGCTGCACGCCACGGAGGATCAGGAAGTGGAACAACCAGATGCCGACGGAGGCCACGAGGATCGCGACGACCGTGTTGCCGTCGCCGAAGACCGGAAAGAAGGCGCCAAGGGTGGACTTGATCAGAACCCAGTAGGACACGTTGCCGATGCAGCTGCCGATCCAGTAGCCAAAGGCCGAGAGGAAACCCGCGTAATCACCGAAACCCTCGCGGGCGTAAGCATAAACGCCTGCGTCGATGTCGGGCCGGCGCTCAGCCAGGGCCTGGAAAACTCGCGCCAGCATGTACATGCCGGTTCCCGCGATGAGCCAGGCGATGACAGCCCCCATCGGACCCGTCGCATTCGCAAACGTTCGCGGCAGCGAGAATATGCCCGCCCCCACCATTCCGCCCACCACCATCGCGGTGAGCGCCGTCCGCGACATCTTCTGATCGGCCATGCCTTTCTCCCTTGAAATTCTTGTGGGCCGGGATGCGCGTGCCCCGGCCGAGCTAATTTTCCAGCGAGCTTGCCAGACTAGGCCTCAGCTCGCCAGCGCGCAAACGCAAAGCGCCGGCGTCCGAACCCCGCGCCTGTTCACGCCTCGTAACGAACTCGTGACAATGGCGCAGCAATCAGCGTTCATACGTTGCCCGATCGCTGCTATCGTATCCCGCACGACAGGCATTGTGCAGTGCGGCAAGAGTTCATCGCCGGCCCGAGTCACGGACTCGCCGATACTCTTGATCGACGGCGCAACGCAGGCCAGGTCATCGATGCCCGTCGAGCGATTTCGGAGCAACTTGAGGAGCAATACCAATGACTATGCGCTGGAGTGTTTTCTGTTCGATCGCGCTGCTGGGCAGCGTCCTCGTGGCGGGCGAAGCGATCGCACAGACGACTGTGAGCTATGGCCGCATCACTGCGGTGCGGCAGGTCAATATCCAGAACGAGGGCGCGCAGGCTGCCGGAACGCTCGTCGGCGGCGCCCTCGGCGTTGCGTCGGGCTCCGGTCAGTCGCGCAGCAATCGCGCCCTGCGGGGCGTAGGTGGCGCAGCGGCCGGCAACCGCCTGGCAGGTGCTGCCGGATCGTCGACCGGGTTCCGGTACACGGTCCTGCTCGGCGGGAGAAACACGATCGATATAACGACCGAGCAGGCTGGCCTGCGCGTTGGCGATTGCGTGTCGGTCGAGCGCGGACAGTTCAACAACATTCGCCTCGTCGATGACGCGCGTTGCGACGCTCCTGCGAACACGCCGGTACCGGCGAATGCCAGGGCGGAAGCGGACGCCTGCGTTGCCGCCAAGGACCAACTGCTGAACGCGGCGACGGACGCGGACTTTGCCCTCGCCGAGCGCCGGATGCGGCTGCTGTGCGGTGACTGATCCCAGAGGGGTCGGAGAATCCGCGGGCTGAAAATCGAGGGGAGGCCGGACGTCCGGCCTCCCTTTGCGGCGGTGCGCTCACCAGCCGAAGTCGTTGATCGTGCCTTCCTCGATCGGTCGTCCCAGTCCGAGCACCAGCTGCCAGTCGCTGGTGGTGGTGCCGGCAAGTGAAAGCGACAGCGGGCCGAGCGGAGTGCGGCCGGCCAGCACGAATGCCCCGGAATAGATCGGCGACGCCCTGACACCGTCGATGCGGCCGCTCATGTCCGCAGCGGTAAACTTCATGCCCGCGAAGATCGACTGGCCGAAGATGTAGCTGATGTCTGCGATCCGCCACAGGTAGGACGCCTGCGCGCTCCAGTACGACGTCCCGCGCAGTTCCCCGAGGTTGAGGCCCGGAAAGCTGACCGGCCCGCCGAGAGTGAACCTGTCGTACAGGGGCAGCGCGCTATCGAACGACGACCCGCCGCTCACTCTCAAGTACCCGACGTTGCGATCCAACGGCAGCACGAAAGTAGCCGTGCCCTCGAGACGGTCGTAGGGCGCCTCGGCTCCAAGGGCTTTCTCGCTGCGAAAATACGTCATGCGGGCGACCATGCCACGCTGCCAGAGCACGTCGCGGTCGCGCGTGTCGAAGGTATAGCGCAAGGAGAGGCCGCCATAGCCCTCCGCTGGAATGTCGGGCAAGTCCTGGGCGCCGATTTCCCGCGTGGCCGACTGGACGCCGGAGCGGACGCCCGCACGCAGCTCGGCCCGCCTGCCGAAAACGCGCCCCGCGTCGAGGTAGCCCCAGCCGGAAGAGAAACGATAGCTGGTCACCGCGTCGCCGTCATCGTAGAGATCCTCGAGGGATCGCTGCGCCGTCAGGCCCGGTTCGACGAACCAGCGATGCGCCGCGTCGAGTGGCTGGTAGAGGGAGGCCTCAAGGCCCGAGGTTCGACCCAGCCGTACCGATCCGCCCAGCTCTCCGCCGAGGTCGTTGACCCATGTCTGCAGGTAGTCGGCGCCGATCATGAACGCCGCATCCTCATCCGTGCCGATATGGAATCCGAGATCGAACCGGACGATGTGCGGCCCCCAGGATTTCTCGAGCAGATGCACGTCGAGGGTCGACTGACCCGCGTCCCCGGACAAAGTGTAGGCCACGCGCTCGAAGTCGGAGAGCGCAAACACGGCGTTCATTCGCTGGCCAAGCTGGCGCGAGTCGACCACGTCGCCTGCCTGCAGGCCAAGCGTGTTCCCGACGAATTCTGGATTGGCCCGCTCGAGTCCGACCAGGTTCACGGCCGCCAGCGTGACCTTGTCCCTCCCGGGCCGGGACGCCGTTTCGCGCCAGGCCAGGTACTCGTCCTCGCTCACGGCATACCGCATGAGTTCGGCGCGATGCGCCAGCGCCGCCGCGCGCCCCTTCGGGATGGCGTCATCGATCCGGTCGAACGACGCCGAGCCGATGTCCCCCATGTCGATCACGATCTTCACGTCCTTGGGCCCGAGCGTATCGAGCTGTTGCCGCTCGTTGGCGCCCACGAGCACGTCGAGCGTGCGCGACACCATCGTGAGCGGCGAGCGCAGGTCGTCAGTCGTGGGCGGTGGATTCGGCACCGCAACCGCGATGACCACGTCGGCACAGGTCTCGCGGGCAATGTCCACGGGGACATTGCGGGTGAGTCCGCCGTCCCCGAGGATGCGGCCGTCGATGCTCACGGGTGAGAACACGCCGGGCACGGCCATGCTCGCCCGCAGCGCGAGCGCCAGGTCGCCGCGATCGAGGACGACCATCTGGCCGGTCTGCATGTCGGTGGCCACGGCACGGAAAGGAATGGGCAACTTGTCGAATTCGGTCGTGCCGCGGCTGCGACCCACGAGGTACTGGATCGTCAGGTCGACGTTCTGGGTGTTTATGAAGCCGGACGGCGCAACGAGGCGACCGTCACGCACGCCGAACTCGAGGCTGTTGCTGTAGTTGTTGCCGGCGAGCTTGCGGCGCATCGGCACCTGTCCGCGCAGTCCGCTGCGCGCGATCGCTTCCTGCCATGAGATGGACCGGACCGCAGCGTCGAGCTCTTCCGCACTCATGCCGGAGGCGTATGTGCCGCCGACGAGCGCGCCCATGCTCGTGCCGACGATGCAATCGACGGGAATGCGCAGTTCATCGAGTACGTCCAACACGCCGACGTGCGCCGCGCCCTTCGCGCCGCCGCCGCCGAGCACGAGGCCGATACGCGGCCGGGGTTTCGCCGGCGCCTCCGCGGCAGCACCCTCGGCTGCGCTCGCATGAACCGGGAACGCCGCGCAGGCGACAAACGCGCACAGCAGCATCCCTGCCGGACCGCGGGGCAGCCTTTTGACGTCAGTGCATGCTCGCTTCACCGGAACTCCACGCTTTGCACGGGCACGGGCCCAGGCTCGTATGCTACCGCGCGGCGGTGTCCAAGTGCGTTTGCGCTGGTGGCGACCTGATGGACTTCAACCTGGATACTTGTTATTAATCAACGAGGCATTTCCCGTCACCAACGAACGCAGGGGCCACCCGTGAACCACGACCATTCCCGTCGACGCTTGCTGCTCGCATGCTCGTTGCTTGGTTTGCTTGCGATGACAGGCTGCGCCTCCGGTCCGACGATTCGAAGCAACGCCGATCCGGGCGTCGATTTCGCGCGTTTCCAGACCTTCAATTTCATGCAGCCGCTCTCCACCGACCGGGAGGGCTACCAGTCGTTCATCTCGCGGGACCTCATGGCCGCGGCCGAGCGCGAACTCGTGGGGCTTGGCCTCAAGCGCACCGACACGAGTCCGGACCTGCTCGTCAACTTCAGCGCCAACCTCGATCAGCGCCTGCGCGTCACGCAGACGCCGCAATCCAGCATGGGCCCCATTGGTTCGCACCGCCGCGGTTTCTACAGTACCTGGCCCACATACCGGACCGACGTTCAACAGTACACGAAGGGTACCCTGGTCGTTGACGTCGTCGATGCGTCCAGGATGCAGCTCGTCTGGGAGGGCGTGGCCTCGCACCGGATTACCCAGAGCCGCGCCGACAACATCGGACCGGTGATCGACGAAGCGATGCGGGAGATGTTCGCCCGGTTTCCGACGCGCAAGAAATAGCGCCAGTCGGCGTCTGGGTGCGACTCAGAGTACGTCACAGGCGCGGCGCGACGGAATTCTGCGGTTTCGGTGCGATCGAGCTGGCGATATCGACCCAGCCGCCGCCCATCGCCTGGTACACGTTGACCACCTGCACGTAGCGATCAGCCAGCAGGCGCACCGAGGCCAGTTCGGCCGCGAACAACTCGTTTTCGGCCACCAGCACGTCGAGGTAACCGGCCACGCCCTTGTCGAATCTCAGCGTCGACAGCCGGGCGAACTCGCGCAGCGCGTCCACACGCTGCTGCTGCATCGCGACCTCTTCGATCTTTTTCTGCGACCCGGTCAACGCATCGTTGGTCTCGCGAAACGCGTTCAGGATCGTCTGCTGATATACCAGCACGGCCGCTCTATTCTGCGCCTCGGCCGTATCGACCTGACCCTTGATGCCGCCGAACGTGAAGATCGGGCCGGTCACCCCGCCCGCGAGAAGCAGCGTGGTCGCCGGGTCGGAGAGCAGGTCTGCGAATGCCGTGCTCACGGTGCCAAGGGCGCCTGTTATCGAGATGTTCGGATAATAGAGTGCCCGCGTGGCGCCGACGTTGGCATTCGTCGCCACGAGGTTCTGCTCGGCCTGCAGGATGTCCGGCCGCCGCTGCAGCAGCGTCGACGGCAGATCTGCCGGTATCTGAGGCGCGACGAGCTGGTCGAGGGTCTTGCCGCGCGGGATCGGCCCCGGGTTGCGCCCGAGCAGGACGGAGATCAGGTTTTCCTGCGCCGCGATGGCCTGCTCGAAGGCGGGAATTGCGGCCAGCGCCTGTTGATGCTGCGAGGTGATCTGCATCACGTCGGTCTTGGCAACGATGCCAGCCTTGAATCGCAGGTCGAAAATCCGCGCCGTTTCGCCGAAGTTGCGGGCTGTCGCCTGCGCGATCTCGAGCTGACGGTCGAGTGCACGCAGCGCGATGTAGCTGGTCGTGACGCCCGCCACCAACGACAACACTACGCCGCGCTGCGCCTCCTCGCTGGCGTAGACCTGCGCCTGCGACGCCTCACTGAGGCGCCGCACGCGCCCGAACAGGTCGAGTTGCCAGGAGGCGCCGAGCGACGCCTGGTACAGCGAAAAGTAGTTGTCGGCACCAGCGGGAATCGGAGGCTGGCCGACGCGGCTGGCCCGCACCCGATTGGCATCCGCACCGTAGCCGATCTGCGGATACAACTGCGAGCGCGTGGCTTCCAGTGCGCCGATGAACTGATCGACCCGCGCGGCGGCAATGCGCACGTCGAGGTTCTCGCGCAGCGCGGAATCCACCAGTTGGTTGAGTACCGGATCACCGAATTGCTCCCACCACTTCGTGTTGGCCATCTCGGCGGCCTGCGAGTAGTCGATGCGCCACGTCGCCGGTGTTTCCACGACGGGGCGTACGTAGTCGGGACCAGGCATGCAGCCGGTCATGACGGCCACCGCGAGCGCCGGGATCGCTAACTTCCTCATCTCGGTGCCTTCCTCTATTTTGTGAGGGCTAGTATAGGGGGGCTCCCGCAAGCCAGCGGCTGCGAGTTTATCCTGCTTGCTACTATCGACGTCCAACCGTAAGGTTTCCTCATGGCACAGGCTAACGATTTCGAGTCGGGCTGGCGCCCGACAGCGGGCCGGTGGCCCAGGGTCATGGCCGTTGCCGGCCTGCTGCTGGCTGGCGCCGCCCAGGCCGCCGAGCCGGACCTCCTCAAGGCCGAGCAGCTGCTGAAGGAGGGCCAGGCGGCAGAAGCCGTGGCGCTTTTCGAGCAGGCACTCGAGGCCGACCCGAGTTCGGTAGGTGCGCATCTCGGGCTAGGCCGCGCCCTCTACGCTGCAGGTGAGTACGCGCGCGCGCGGATCGAATTCGAGTCGGTGCTGAAATTCGGCAATCTGCCGCCCGACATGCAGAGCCAGACGGAAGTCTATGACAAGGCGGCCGCAGACTACCTTGCCGGCCGGCGTTGGCAGCCGTTTTATTATGCCGAGACCGGTATCGGCAACTATCGGGAGAATGCCTCCAGCTCGACGGACATCTTTGGCGGCGCCGGGAACAACGATACGTTCCTGCCCATACGCGTCGGCGGCGGCGTGAACGCAAACGTGGGCGAGCGGCACTCGTTCACCGGCACGCTCGATTACCGCTTCCGCTCGTACGACGACAGCGACCGGCGCAACGACTCGGACCTGCGCTGGAACTTCAATCTCAGTCGCCCGGTCGACGACGACAACCTGCGCTTCGGCATGCGCGGCCGGGTCAGCTATCGCGGCGACGGCCAGTACCGCAATGACTGGGGTATGTTCGTCGATTATCGCCTGGGGTTCGGCGACACAGACCAGGTGACGATCGGCGGCGAGCTCCGCGAGCGCAGGTACCCGCGGGGTCCGGAACGCGATCGGACGCGCGACATTGCCCAACTCACCGCGAGCTGGACACACTCGCTGCCGGATGGCCGGACGTCGTTCACGTTGGGCGGGCAGATGACGCAGGAATGGGCCACGCAGGAGCGTCCGGACGGAAATGCCTCCTTCTGGGGCGTCAACGGCGAGGTCGACCATTCGTTCAGCGATGTACTCGACGGCGTTTTCTGGTGGTCCTACGACAACGAGTCCTACGACGACGAGCGCCCGGACTTCACCACGAATCCCGGCCTGCTGCTGACCCGCAACGACGACCTGTGGCATTTCGGCGCCAGCCTGGTATGGGGCTTCGCGCGCGGCTGGTCGCTGCGGCCTACGATCGAGTACAACTGGGAAGACAGCAACATCGACGAGCTGGCTTACAGTTCGACAGAATACTGGCTGACGATCCGCAAAGCGTTCTAGGCCGCAGCCGGGCTCATTGCGTCTCGGCCTTGAAGCCACGCCAGGAACAGCACCCATGAACAGCTGCTCCACCGCGGGCGTCGCGACTGAAGGGAAAACCTCGTGGCTGCCGATGGCGGCAATCGCGATGGGCCAGGCACAGATGTCCTGGAACATCAACGCCCTGCCAGTCTCGATTGGCGGCATCAGCGCGGAGTTCAGCACGGCCCCCACGACGGTGGTCACCGCGATCGTTGCGTATTCACTCGGCGTGGCCGGCTTCACCATGCTTGGAGCCAGGCTCGGCCAGAAGTTCGGTCCGCTGCGCGTGTTCCGCTGGATGACCGCCGTCTTCCTCGTCGCCATGGTGATCATGACGTCGAGTGCGAGTCCCGCAGTCATGATCGCGGCCCAGATCCTGGCCGGGCTGGCGTCCGCAGCGATCATCCCGTCGCTCGTCGTGCTGACGGCGCATCACTACAAGGGCAGGCAGCAGGCGACCGCCCTCGGCGTGCTCGGCGCTGTGCAGGCCATCGCCACGGTTGTCGCTTTCTTCATTGCGGGCGTCGTGGGCACGTACTTCGGGTGGCGTTACTCGTTCGGGCTGCTGATCCCGCTGTCGATCGGCGTGCTGCTGTTCAGCAGGCACCTGACGCCGGTCGAGAGAATGCCGGGCGTCAGGATCGACCGGCGTGGCGTCGTGCTCGCCGCGGTTGCGGTCACGCTGATCAGCCTTGGATTCAACAACCTCGACGACTGGGGCCTGCTGCTGGCGAAGGGCGCGGCGCCGTTCAGCGTGCTCGGCCTGTCCCCGGCGCCAGTCATGATCGTCGGCGGCATCGTGTGCGCGCAGTTGTTCATCGCATGGACGCAGAGCCGCCAGGCCGCCGGGCAGACGCCGCTGCTGGCACTCGTAGTCATCGAATCGCAACAGGACCGGGCTGCGGTGATTTCGATGATGGCCATGACGATGCTGGGCAAGGCCGTCACCTTCATGATCCCGCTCTATATCCAGATAGTGCAGGGCAGGACGAGCCTGCAGACGGCCGTCTCGATGATTCCGTACCAGCTGGCGGTCCTGGCCGCTGCGGTTCTCGTGGTGAGGCTTTACGGCCGGCTTACGCCGCGGCAGATCGCGCGGAACGCCTTTGCGGTCGTCACGGTCGGGACGCTGTTGCTGGCGGTGGTCATGAGAAACGACTGGAGCAACGTCTACGTGGTCCTCGGATTGATGCTGGTCGGTCTCGGCCAGGGTGCGCTGTCCACCTTGCTGTTCAACGTGCTGGTCACGTCCTCGCCGAAGGAGTTTGCCGGCGACGTGGGCGCATTGCGTGGCACGGTCAGCAACCTTGCCGCCGCAGTCGGCACGGCGGTCACGGGCGCGCTCGTGGTCGGCATACTGAGCGCGAACATCCAGCGTGCTCTCGTCGATCATCCGACGATCCCGCCGGGACTCATCTCCAAGGTCGATCTCGATAACGTCACGTTCGTCAGCAACGATCGGCTGCTGGAGATGATGTCGCGCACGACGGCAACACCCGAGCAGGTCAAGGCGGCACTGCAGATCAACGCCGACGCGCGGCTGCGCGCGCTGAAGCTCACGTTCCTGCTGCTGACGGGGCTCGGCCTGCTGGCCTTCGTCCCCGCAGGTCGGCTGCCCCGTCACAAGCCTGGCGACGCTCCGGGGAATCCGCGGCTGCGTTGAAACCGCAGGTTTTGTCATGCTAGTCTCGTGCGAGCGCCTGATAACCCAGAACAACTTGGAATATCCTTGGCCGCGCTGCACGCAAGTCACCACCCCCACCTTGGAGCATCGACATGACTCGCTTTCGTACTTTGCTGCCAATGTTGCTCGTGCTTGGTGCGGCAGCAATTGCGGGTTGCGCCAGTACCGGACCTGCCCCCGCGGATGAATGGGATGGCCTCGTCCGGCAGACGGGTACACGGCTCGGCGCGGTCTTCGTCCGGCCGGATGCCGAGATCGTTGGCTACAGAAGCGTGATGATCGACCCGGTGGAAGTCAGTTTCGCCCGGAACTGGGAGCCGAACCGCGGCGGCCGCAGCCAGCTCAGCCGGCTCGATGCCGGCGACATGGCTGCGATGCAGGCCGGGGTGGCGGACCTGTTCCGTGAGACGTTCCGCGCGGAACTCGAACGAGGCGGCTACCAGCTCGTCGACGTGGCGGGTCCGGACACGCTGCGGGTCACTGCGGCCATCGTCGACCTGTACGTGACTGCGCCCGACACGATGTCGCCCGGCCGGTCGCGCACGTACACGGCCAGCACGGGACGCATGACGCTCGTCGCTGAATTGCGCGATTCGATGACCGGTGAACTCCTCGCGCGTGCCGTCGATGCACGGAGCGGCCGCTCCAGCGGGACGTGGCAAGTCACGAACAGGGTGACGAACACCGCGGATGCACGGCGCGCGATGGGAATCTGGGCGACGGCGTTGCGCCAGGCCCTGGACGAGATGTACGGCCGGGCCAAGGCCAACTAGGCGTTTCTGCCTGCCAGGCCGGCCCGGTTCAGAACCGGTCGTTGAGCGTCACGCCGAGGCCGATCGTCGTCTGCCGCCAGTCGTAATCGATCATGCTTTCGCCGTAGCCGGTGAACAACTGGAGGTAGCCGCGCAGCGGTCCCAGCAGGGGACGCGTGGCCCACGTGAATTGCGCCGCGCCCTTGCCGGTGCCGAAGTTGCCTCGACCCATCAGCGTAAAGCTGTTGTCCCGCCACTTGTAGAAGCCCGTGACCTCACCGTGGCCGTAGTAGTCCACGATGTCGGGGTTGTCGTCTTCGTAGTTTGAAGGCGTAACGCGGGTCCAGGCCCGGGCGAGCAGGACAAAATTGTCGCGTTCGAAGCCCGCCTCGACGAACAGCCTGTCCCAGCTGCGGGAGATCGGGTCGGCCCGCCCGTTCGACTGGTGGGTGTAGCCGAAATTGAGCAGGTTCCAGTGCATGCCGCCGATGTCGACGCCGGGACGGAAGCTGCCGAAGATTTCCGGCGAGTAGTTCGTTTCCCGGAACGGGCGCGAGATGTCGGCGCTGTATAACTGCCACTGGTTCTGCTGGGTGTAGGCGAACCACAAACCCCAGCGGCGATCATCCGTGGTGAAAAGCCGCCCCTTGACGCTCAGCTGGAACTTAGCCTCGACGTTCTTGAAATCACCTTCTTCCCCGAATGCATCGAACAACGGCTCGTAGGGCTTGGTATTGACGTCCGTCGTGTAGCGGCCCAGCAGGATGTAGTTGGGCTGGTGGAGCCGGACGTACGCGCGCCTGGAGTCGAGGGAGAAGCCCCATGTCGTGTCGATCAGCGACACCGGACGCGGCGCGACTGGAACGTCTTCCACCGCGGGCCCCGGCGCGGTCGGCGGCGGGGCCACGGCCGCCGCCGGGCCGTGCACCGCAGCGCCGATGGCCCGGTCAAAACAGGCAAGCCGTTCGGCAGAGTCCGCGATCTCCAGGCACTGCGCCCCGGGCGTCGCTGCCCATGCGATGCACGGGCCGAGTGCCGCACCTGCCAGGATTGCGACCAACCCTGGCAGGCGCGCTGGGCTCCGGCCCGACGACGGCTTCACGCGGGTCGTTCGTCAGAGCTGCAGGCGGGTAATTCGCGAGCCATCGACGGTAACGCCTGCCATGATCCCCTGGTTCGAGAGCACGTAGCCGATGATCGGCTGCTGCGAGGTGGCGCTGGTCAATTGTGCGTTCGCTCCGACCGTCATGAGCGTGACAGTCGCATCGACGCCGGCAGTCCAGCCGTTACTGGCCTCGAATCGTGCCAGCGCGTCATCCGTCATGAACAGCAGGATGACCGCGGTGGACTGGGCGCCGGCCTGCAGCCCGAACGAACCGCCCGTCGTGCGGTGATAGCTGACCGTCCTGCCCCCCTTGCGCAGGGCGCCGTCGCCCTGCCAGGCGCCGAAGATGAACCCGGCCTCGAGCACGGCCGGAAACACCAAGACGCCCCTGGCGCGGTTGACCAGCTGCTGAGCACCGGGATCCTGCTGGTACAACCTCGCCAGCGCATTGTCGACGCCGGAATCGATGTTCTGGCGCCGAGTCGCCGGGTCGCTGGAGCCCGGGCCGGTCGTGGTGCAGCCTGCAGCTAGCGTCAGCATGCCCACCAACGCCGCAAAGAAATGCCTCTTGTTCATCGTCAATACCTCTGTTCGACTAATGCCCTCTGGAGGCCGGAAACTCGGCCTCCCCCGATATGCTCAGTCGGCGAATTCGCCCCGTCCCCGGGAATCAGTCACCGCACAGCAGCCGCATCCGGCGCTCGGCGCGGTCAAAGTCCGCGTCCGTCGCCGCATTCAATCAACTGATCCTTGGCGGCAGCGCAGGCGTTCGCGTCCGCCGTGGCGCTCGCAGGCACCGGCGTGTTGGCGGGCGCATTGCAACGTGCGTCATCGGCGAGGCGTATGTTGTTGAGCGATCCGCGCTCGACAGACACGCAATCGCCGACGCGCAGGCCGGCCTGCTCGGTCACCATCCGGATCGTGTTCGTCCCGCCGATCAGCACCGTGTATTCGAACCCGGTCGATGATCCCGCAGCGCCCGCCAGGCGATTGCCGACGGCCGCGCCGCCGACGCCACGCAATGCGCGATTGCTGCGCGACTGCCCGGAGCCCGACGCGACGCCGAGGGCGCCGCCGATGAGCGTTCCAGTGGCCTGCGCGCTCTGGTTGGCGATGTCGACCTGGCGCACTGCCGTGATCCGGCCATACGTCACCGTGGTCTGTGCATTGGCCTCACCCGCCACGAGAACCACGCCCAGCAGCGCGATCGACCCGACAAGACTCCAGCGCATGTTCATTGCTATTGCTCCCGAGTTGCTTCGAAGGTAAGTCTGGCAGCCAGCGCATGCGTCGCCGCGCGATGCGCGCCACGCCGCATACAATAGCAGCACAGTCGGCATCGAATACAGTGATAAGCGCCAGCCGGATACGCGCATCGATACCCAAGGCCAGGCCCCGGCCGCATTGAATACGTTTATGATTTACACTGCGGGCCGTTCCCCTGATTTTCCGGCAGCTGAACTACGCAATTGGCACGATGACGACCCGACAATGCCGGTCAAGCACTTCGACCCAAATTGCGATGACTCGATCGACGCCGGCATTGCTAACTCATCCTGACATGGAACCGCAAGAATGAAGATCAAACATGCCTGCTCGCTGATCCTGGCTTTGAGCGCAAGCGCCGCGGCGCCGCTCGCATACGCGATAGATCCCATCCCGGCAACCCCAGGCTGGCGGGGATTCGTCGTCGGCGGCATTGGATACACGGACCTGAAGAGCAACCTCGTGGCCGGTAACAATATGATCGAGATCGGTCGTGACACCATCAATTCCGTCAACGATGCCGCGCGCAGTGACTCCGTCGTGCACCCGATCGTCACAGGTGAAGTCAACTACACGTTCGAGGACCAGTGGCAGGTCTTCTTCGGAACCTCGCTGGAAGACGCCGTGACGCTGGACGGCGTCAGCCAGTTCGGGGCTCGCAAGGACCTAGGCGCGCCCGGGGTGCTGCAGGCCGGTTACCTGTTCAGCGGCATCCCGACCCAGTCCTGGGAGGACCCCTATGCGGAAGGCGTCAAGCGCAAGGAGACCACTCGCGACTCCAATGGCGTGCGCCTGCAGTGGGACCGGTTCATGGGGTCCGCTTACCAATTCACCTTTTCCTATCGCGACATTTCCTTCGACAAGGAGCGCAGCGGTCAGGGCGTAGAGAGCGTCGCCTGCGACGTCTCCTGCCAGGACCTGTTGCGGCGAGACGGCGATCAATACTCCTTCGACGTGTCCTACCTCTACAAGGTGGGGGACGGTACGCGCCACCTGCTGCGCCCGCTGGTGCGCTACACGATCGACGACCGAAAAGGCGATGCGATCAGCGGTGATTCGTACCGCCTGCAACTGACGTACGTCTTCCTGGGACAGGGTTACACGGTCGCCAGCAACGTCGCCTTCGGCGGCAGCAGCCAGGACGCGCGCAATCCGATCTTCGGCGAGAAGACGGACTCCACCCGGTACGCCCTCGACTCCACGCTGTTCTACCGGCTGCCGACCGCGAGCGGACGCTGGCAGGCGATGGGCAGCATCCTCTGGGGCAAGGACGATTCCGACGTACGGTTCCACGACAGCGAAGTATTCAACGTCAACGTCGGCGCGATGTATCGCTTCGGCAGTCGGTGACTGTTGCCGGCGCGCCGCCGCTCCGCGCCGGTCAGGTGTTCGAGGCCTGGAAGATGCTCTCAATGGACCGGTCAAGTGCGGCGTTGAACTCGGCGTCCGACTGCTGGGCCGTCAGTCCTTCGGTCAATGCCCGTGAGAAACTGGCCGCCATGTTGTGCTGGCGGGCCAGGCGCGCATTGGCTTCGTCCCGCGAGTAGCCACCGGACAATGCCACGACCTTCAGCACGCGCGGGTGGGTGATGCACTCGGCGTAGAGGTTGTCCCGGTTGGGGAGGGTGAGCTTGAGCATCACCTGCTGGCCGTCCGGCAGAGCGTCGAGCCGAGTCATGAGCGCAGCTTTGAGCAGGTCCTCTGCGGCCGCCTTGTCCGGGCACTTGATGTCGACCTCGGGCTCGATGATCGGCACCAAACCCGCGGCGATGATCTGCCGGGCGATCGCAAACTGCTGATCCGCCACCGCGCCAATTCCGGCGGCGTTGGCGTGCTTGATCACGGAGCGCATCTTGGTGCCGAAGATGCCCTTGGCGCGCGCGCGCGCCAGCAGCTTGTCGAGGTCCGGCATGGGCTTCATGAGCTGCACTCCGTTCGCTTCCGCTTCGAGTCCCTTGTCGACTTTCAGGATCGGGACGACCTTTTTCACTTCCCAGAGGTACTGCGCCGTCGGCCGGCCCAGGATGTCCCGATCCATCGTGTCCTCGAACAGGATGGCCGCCAGGATGCGGTCACCGTTGAAGGCCGGGCTCGTGATGATGCGAGCCCGCATGGCGTGCATGAGATCCATCATCTCGGCGTCGCCGGACCAGCCGCCATCCGGGATCCCGTACAGGTGCAACGCCTTGGGCGTACTGCCGCCGCTCTGGTCCAGCGCGGCAATGAAACCGGGCTGCGTGCGGAACTTCAGTTTCTGCTGTTCGAAGTTGTTCATTTCAGGGACTCGCTTGAGCGGAACTGGGATGACCGATTTTACGTCCGAAGCAGAGTGCGCACATTTCGGAAAGTCGCACCGGCTGCCGTTGGGAAGAGGCGGGCTGTTGCAGTCGCACGACCAATTGCCGGCGCCGCCGACGTGACGGGTCGCCGTCAGCCCGACCTCGTGCCTTGGACGGTCTCATGCAGAGTCAGTTTCGCACAATGCCGGCGATCCCGGGGGCGAAACCGAGATCGCTTCGAAGGCCACTCGGAGCGATGCGGCGCAGTGGCTCGACTATGATGGGTCAACCGCCATGCGCGGGCCCCGCGAGGAGTGACCATGACCGAATCGGCACGCCAGGCACTCATTGGTCTTCGAGACTTCAGTACGCTGCAGTGGTACGTGGTGCCGCTGCTCGCGCTGCTCTTCTACATCTACGTTGTGGAGATCCGTGACGCACGGCGGACCGGTAACTGGGATGCAGTGATCGCCGGCGTCACGATCTTCTGCGCCGACTTCCTCAACGAGTCGATCAACGGCTGGATCTTCGCGATCTCCGGCTACAGCGCGCTGTGGCTCGCTCCGGGTCCGACGGCGCTGCGCACCCTGGTCGGCTGGAACGTGGAAATCATGTTCATGTTCGCCATCGTCGGCATCCTCTACTACAAGTCGATCGACGAGGATCGGGCGGCGACGGTGTGGGGAATACCGAATCGGTGGTTCTGGGCGCTGTTCTATTCGGCCGTCTCGGTGCTGGTGGAACTCGCGCTCAATCAGGGTGGCCTGCTGGTCTGGGACTATCGCTGGTGGAACCGCGGTCTCATCGAGGTGTTGCCTATCTTCGTCTTCGGTTACCTGTGGTTCTATCTCGCCGCGAAGTTCGCCATCGAGCGGACGTCGCTGAGAGCGAAAGTGCGCGTGCCGGTGTCGCTGTTCACCGTAGCCGCATTGCTCAATGTGATCGGGCTGGGCCTGTTCGGCTGGACGTACTGATCATGGTCGCCGGACCCACTCGCAAGCGCAGCGCCGTGTCGTCGTCCCGCGTGGGCCGAATGCTGCGTTTCGGGATGCTGGGCGGCGAACTCGCCCTGTCGGCGGCGCTCGGCACGGTGCGACAGGTGTCCGCCGGCCGGAAGCCGGACTTGGCGGCGGCGCTTCTGACACCGGGTAACGCGGATCTGCTCGCGCGCCGCCTGTCGTCATTGCGTGGTCCGGCGATGAAACTCGGGCAGATCCTGTCGTTGCAGAGCGAGGAGATTCTCCCGGAGGCGTTCCGAGACGCGCTCGCGATGCTGCACGCGCAGGGTTATGCGATGCCTGACACGCAGCTCAGGCGGGTTCTAGGCCGGGAGTACGGCAAAGGCTGGCAGCGGAAGTTCGATCAATTCGATTTCGAGCCGGTCGCCGCGGCTTCGATCGGCCAGGTGCACCGCGCCCGCAAGCACGGCGGCCGGGAACTGGCGCTCAAGATCCAGTACCCGGGCGTCGCGCGCAGCGTGGACAGCGACATCGACAACCTGGCCGGCTTGCTCGGGCGGCTGGAATTCCTGTCGATGAAACTCGACATCCCGGCGCTGGCCAGTGAGGCGAAGCGGCAGCTCAAGCTCGAGACGGACTACGAAGCGGAGGCGAACTGCCTCGAGCGCTATCGACGGTTGGTGGCGGACATGCCTGGGATCATCGTGCCGCGCGTGGATCGCAGCCTCAGCACGCGTCACATACTCGCCATGGAGTGGATCGAGGGAGAGCCGCTCGAGGTACTGGCCAGCGAGGCGGTGCCGCAGCCTCGGCGCAATGCCGCGGCCCGCCTGCTGTACGAGTTGCTGTTCAGAGAGCTGTTCGAGTTCCGCTTCATGCAGACGGATCCCAACCTCGCCAACTACCTGTACCTGCCGACGACACAGCAGCTCGCGGCTCTCGACCTCGGGTCGGTGGGCGAGTACCCGGAACGGTTTGTCGACGCTTATCGGCGGGCCTGCCGCGGCGTGATCGCAGGTAACACGAACGTCATCCGCGAGGCCGTCTTCGAGATCGGCTATGCGCAACCCGACGACCCGGAGCCCATGATCCGCAACGCGGTAGACATCATCCAGCTGGTCTGCGAGCCGCTGGCGCATCGCGGGTCCTACGACTTCGCGGCCTCGGGCCTGTTCGTCCGCGCGCGCGATCTCAGCCTCAAGGTCCTGATGAAGCAGGGCCTGCGCTCGCCACCGCCCGAGACGATGTTCCTGCATCGCAAGCTGCTGGGGACGTTCCTGATCAGCAGCCGCTTGCGCGCCAGCATCAACGTACACGCGCTGGTCGAGAAGTTTCTCTGAGGTTGGACAGGGAGAGCGAATGTCCGGGGGAACGCTGCGATGGATCATGCGGACGGCGGCGCTGGTCACGGTCGTCACGCTTGCCGGAGGCGAACTCGCGCCGGCCGGCAACGCGGCGGAACCGCGCGACGAGCAGGCCCCCGCCACGATCAGGATTTCGCCGGACCAGGCGGCCATCTTCTTTGATGGCTTCATCGACGACGCTGCTGTCCAGGTCGCTGAAGACGCGCTGCGCGCGGGCACGCTCCAGACCTTGTACATCCGTTCCACCGGCGGTCGCGTCGATGCCGGAATCCGGCTGGGTGAACTGGTCAGGGACGCGAAACTGGCCGTGATCGTGAAGGACTATTGCGCGTCTTCCTGCGCCAACAATGTGTTTACCGCGGGCAAGAGCCGTGTGATCGCCGGCCTGGTCATGTGGCACGGCAGCGTGGAGCAGAAGGACCTGCGTGAGGTCTACCTGTGTGGCCGGGAGATCTCATCCCTGTACGGCGGCAAGATGCCTTCGATCACTCCCGAGGATAGAGCGCAGGCTCTTGAATCGTGGAGTGCCGTGCGGCGGCATCAGGCCGAGTTCTTCGAGTCGATCGGCGTCAACGAGTACATCACGCGCGCCGGTCAGGAACCTGTCGTCAGGCCTGGCGGGTATACCTCCGACAATTTCACCTATGACGTTCCCACCATGGAGCGGTTCGGGTTGCACGACATCACCGCAGCAGAGGGCTATGGCACGGCGGCGTGGTGCGAACGCGTGAACAAAGGCGCCAAGAGGTCGATCGGGTGCGTCTCGGTCACCGAGGCGATGCTCGAGTTCGATCGTGTACGCCGGGAGCGCGGTGAGGAGTGCCAGGTGGACGGGACGTTGAAAGTCAGGCCGCCGGCGCCTTGAGGTTCGAGCGGTTTGGGCCTCGCCCTGCGGGCCCGCCTGCAGCGGTTCAGCAACCGTTCCCGCGTTTGCTGCAGGCAGTTGTTGGATCGAGCGAGGGGCGGTGCGTTAGCACCGCGAGAAGCCGACGACGCGTCAGCACGCTGGCAACTAGGCCAGCGTCGGATAGTCGCTGTAGCCTTCCGGGCCCGCAGTGTAGAAGAGATCCTCGCGCGGAGCGGCCAGCGCCGCCCCCGTCTTCATACGCGCGACGAGATCCGGGTTGGCAATGAAGGGTCGCCCGAACACCGCGAGCTGGATGAGACCCGAGTCCAGCATCGCCTGCGCGCTCGCGGCATTCAGGTTGCCGGCCGCAATCAAGGCCCCTTTGACGTGCGGCCGCAGTGCAGGGATCAGCGCTTGCGGATCGCCGGCGTTGTTCAGCTGCGGGCTGAAGGCGTCCGGCAGCATCACGTGCACGTAGGCCATCTTCGCGGTCGGCAGCTCGTCGAGCAGCGCAAGGTGCGTCTCGAGCGGGTTGGCGTCGACGAGATCGTTGAACATGTGGCCGGGCGAGACGCGAATGCCCGTGCGTGCCGCACCGATGGCGCTGGCCACGGCTTCGACCGTCTCCACCACGAAGCGGATCCGGCCGCTCACCGAGCCGCCGTACGCGTCCTTGCGCTGATTCGAGTTCGTGGCGAGGAACTGGTTCAACAGATATCCGTTCGCCGCGTGCAGTTCGACGCCATCGAAGCCGGCCTCGATCGCATTGCGCGAGGCGGCGACGTACTCATCGAGGACCCCGGCCAGCTCGGCGGTCTCGAGCGCACGCGGGGTGGGAAAGTCCTGCAGCTGCATCTGGTCGGTCCACATCTGGCCGGCAGGCTTGACGGACGAGGGGGCGACCGGCGCATCCGCGATCTGCCGGTTCAGCGGGTGCGCGATGCGGCCGCAGTGCATCAGCTGCATGAACATCTTGGCGCCCTTGGCGTGGACCGCATCCGTCACGCGCTTCCAGGCGGCAATCTGCTCCGGCGTGTGCATCCCGGGCGTCCGGCAATAACCCTGTCCGGCGAAACTCGGCTGCGTGCCTTCGGAAATGATCAGGCCCGCGCCAGCGCGCTGGGCGTAGTAGTCCCGAACGAAGGGTTTCGGCACGCCCATCGCATCGGCCCGGTTGCGCGTGAGCGGCGCCATCACGATGCGGTTCCGCAGCGCGAGACCACTGAGACTGGTCGGTTCAAAGAGGGTTTTCATCGGACGACTTCCAAAGATGTGCGGGGACGAGGGTGGCTGTGTGTTCGAGCGGGCAGGAGAGCCGGCATTGCGGCGGATTCAGCGTAGGGCTTGCAGGCTGTTCGCACATAAACGCATCTGGGATTCATGGATAAAGGTGAGATCGTACAGGCTTACGGAGTGGGGCACCCGCGACGAGTATTACTACCGGCAGCTGCAGCGATCGGCACGGACGTTTGCATTGATGACTCGCCGGACAACATCGCCGGTGGCGGGCGGGGCCTGAGGGTTGGCAATGCTTGAGCGTCTGAGAGATTCCATGGGTAACGATCCCTGGCTTTGGCTACTGTACGGAGCCGTGGCCGGCTGGATGCTGATCGGATGGTCGCGGCGCCATTGGCGCGAGTAACAAGCACGGCGCAAGCAGCGCGAGTCGGGGCCGGATCGGATGGCGTGCTTCTGGTACGAGCGGGCGGGGCAGCTGATGCCGGGGACGCATCATGCGAGCATGGTGCGGTTGTCGCTCGCGCAGTTCCGGCGGGGGCTTGCGATCCTGAACGGGGTGGCGCTCGCGGCGACGAAGCGCGGGTTTGAGGTGACGTACTCGGAGGCGAAGGGTCGCGTCGTGCTCGAGGGGCACGGAGGGGAGATCGAGCTCCGCATGTCGGAGAAGACGGAGCAAAAGACGCGCCAGGAGAAACGCTACGACGGAAAGATCGAGGACGAGCGCTACCGGGTGCCGACCGGTGGGCTGCGGATCTTCGTCGAGCGCGGCTACGGCAAGGTGTGGACCTGCGAGGAGCGTCTGGACGCGCCGCTCGAGGCGAAGCTCAACGAGTTCTTCGCGGGGGTGTGGAAGCAGGTCGTGCTGTGCTGGCAGAAGACGCGGGACGAGGAGGAGCGTGAGCGGCATGCTGCGCTGCTGGCGGCGGAGCGGGCGGAGGTGGAGCGGAGGGAGCGCGAGGAAGAAGCGCGTCGGGAAGCGGAGCGGCAGAGACGGGTGTCGCTGCTCAAGGAAGCGCGAGCGTGGCGGCGGGCGACCTTGCTGCGGGAGTACGTCGCGGCGGTGCGGGCCGCGTCGGCGTGCGGTAGTGAGACAGCGGAATCAGGCGTCGAGGACTGGGCCGCCCGGGCGATCGGGGTGGCGGGTGAGCTCGATCCAGTGGCACGGCGACTCCAGGGGACGGGTGCCGACTATCGATTACGGCGAATGGTCGAGGCGGACCATAAGGTGCAGTCTGTGTCCATCGCCGGCGGTCTGCCGGTTGCCCTCCGCGAAAGACCACGAAGGACGCCGTGGGACGCCGGATCACAGACGCAGCCAGGATGGCTGCGAGGAGGGAGTCATGAGGAAGCTGGGAATTATCGCCGCCACGATGCTCGCGGCATTGATGCTGGCGTCGCCGTCCGTGTTGGCCGGGAGCCCGAAGGGCATCTGTCAGGCGGGCGGCTACAACAAGGTCGTGCTGGCCGATGCGATGGCCAAGTACTGGACCTGGTATTACGGCGGGGTCGGCACGCAGCAGATCGGAAATCGGTTCCTGGTGCCGACGCCGACGAACGGCCACCTGATCAGCGACGCCCCGCTGATCTTCCAGGGCGATACGTCGTTCACCGTGCGAACCGGCAAGACGCTGGTGCTGCCGATGTCGTTCTTCGTCGGCGAATCGTATGTTGAGGGTCCGCCGGATGATCCGGCGAACTTCCCGATCGACTACAAGGCGAGCAGCCTGCTGCTCACGGTGGACGGTCGCGTCATCGTCGACAGCACGCGCACCAAGCTCGACTGCGTGTACATTGACCTGACGTACTTCCCGCAGCCGATCGTCTATCCGGCGCCGTCGTCGTACGGCTCGAACGCCGCGATCTGGATGTTTGGTCTCGGCATCCTGTTGCCGCCGATGTCGCCGGGCGCGCACATCATTGACTTGCAGGTGCTGTCCGACCTGACCGAGGTGCCCGGGTATGGCTTCGTGCTCGGCTACTACAACACCTGGTATGTGACGGTGGTGAAGCCGTAGTCAGGTCTGACCTATGCTGGAAATGCGAGCCCGGCGATGAGCCGGGCTCTTTCGTTGCGGGCGGGGTCTGGTCGGAGATCAACCGCGAACCATTCGCATCGAATCGCAGCCATTTCGCGCGCAGCAAGATCGGGCGCAAAATCCACGCAAACAGGGGGCACAAAGAACATGAGCCTCAGGGAGTTCTTCAAGGAGCTGCACCACCGCAACGTGTTCAAGGTGGCGGTGGCATATACCGCTGCGGCCGTCGTGCTGCTCGAGGTGCTGACGCACCTGTTCCACAACTTCGAGGCACCGCAGTGGGTGCTGAAGGTCATTACCACTCTGCTGATCGTCGGCCTGCCGGTGGCGTGTCTCATGGCGTGGGGATTCGAGTTCAAGGAAAGCGGTGTGCGCTCCGTCCCGCGTGTGCCCAAGGAGACCCAGCCGGCGCTGCCCGCACCGAAAGTGACGGCGCCGCCCTCGATCGCAGTGCTGCCGTTCGCCGACATGAGCGCGGAGCACGACCAGCAGTATCTCGGGGATGGCATTGCCGAAGAGCTCCTGAACGCGCTCGCGTCCATCGAGGGACTCAACGTCGCCGCGCGGACCTCGTCGTTTGCCTTCGCCGGCAAGGGCGCGAGCATGACGGAGATCGGCGACACGCTGCACGTGCGTCACGTACTCGAGGGCAGTGTGCGGCGTGCGGGTCAGAGACTCCGGATCACTGCGCAGCTCATTGATGTGAAGAACGGGTTTCATCTGTTCACCCAGAGCTACGACCGTGAGGTCACGGACATCTTCGATATCCAGAACGAGATCGCGCGGGAGATTGCGAGTGCCTTGCTACCCAAGTTGGGACTGAGCAATGAGGTGATGCTGGTCAGGCAGGGGACGAGCAATCTCGAGGCGTACAACCTGTGGCTCAAGGCTCACCAGACGCTGCGAAGTCCGGATCCCATTACGGGGAGCGACGCGATTTCGCAATTGCGTCAGGCTCTCGTGATCGACCCGGGCTTCGGGGAGGCGTGGGGCGACTTGGCGTACTCGTATACGACACGCGCGAACTGGGTCGGCGATCCGGTGCCACTCCTGATGAAGACCAACGAAGCCGCAGCGATTGCGCTGGTCCACGCGCCCCGCAATGTGCCGGCCCTTCTCGAGAAGGCACTGATCACTACGCTGTTCGATCGTGATCCAGCGGGCGCTCTCAGCTACTACGAACGGGCCCGTGCCGCAGGAGTGGAGCGGTATCTCCTCGCTTTCAATCTAGCCATCTTCTATTACGCGCCGCTTGGCCGCTACGACGAGGCCATCGCGGAGCTGAGGGAGGCGGAACGCCAGGATCCTCTCGCGCCCAACCTGAAGTGGGAGTTGGTCGAGATGTATGCGGCGTCAGGGCGGACCGACGAGGCGCTCGCCGCCGCACAGGAATTGGAGAGGCTCGAGGCAACGGTTCCGGGAGTCCTCGGTCAGCTCTCGTACGCCTACCTCGCGAACGCCTACATCTCGGCGGGAGATACGAAACATGCTGGCGATTTCATCACGGCCCTTTGCGCTACGGCGGGCAGTAATTCCCCGGTAGCCGTGATGATGCAATTCTACCTTGCCGCGGCGACCGCGAACCTCGTGGAAACCAAGAGGATCCTTGAACGACTGGTCGCGGAAGACTCCGCGGGTGGAGCGGTTTCCTATTACCTTGTTGGAGAGGGATGCAAGGCGATGGGCGACTACGACCGTACCATCGAGTGGTGGACACGCGCGGTCGATCGATACGAGATCTGGGCACTGGCGATCATGCCCGTCCGCAATCGCAATCATCCGATCATCGGCAAGGATCCGCGGTTCCTGGCGCTGTTGAAGCGGATGGGGCTGGAAAGCGACGCGGAAGAGAAGGGGGCAGCGCAGTAGCGAACCGGGTGCGAGCCGGTCTCACAGGAAGCGAGCAGCACGAGGAGAGCGACCACATGGCGTACTACGCGATCTTTGACGTGACGATTCACGACCTGCCGAAGTACCAGGAGTACATGGCGAAGATCAAACCGGTCATCGAGGCCGCCGGCGGTCGGTATCTCGTGCGCGGTGGGGCGCACACGGTGATCGAGGGCGACTGGAAACCGACGCGCCTCGTGATATTTGAATTTCCGTCACAGGCGGCCGCGCAGTCCTTCTATGTCAGTCCCGAGTATCAACCGCTCAAGGCGCTACGCATGGAGGCAAGCAGCGCGAACATCGTGGGCATGGAAGGGGTATAGCCGCCGGCCTTGGGGGCGACATGAAAGAGACAATGACCAGTCTTAGCGCGAACGGAACCGCTGGCGCAACGCCACACTTCAGGTGCGGCTCAGTGCAAGCGAACGGCATCGAATTTCAGTACCTGGAGTTCGGATCGGGGCCATTGGCGCTATGTCTGCACGGGTTTCCGGACTCGCCTTGGACTTACCGGCATCTGCTCCCGGAACTGGCGCGGGCCGGATTTAGGGCGGTTGCGCCCTTCATGCGGGGATATGCACCTACCGAGATTCCGGCCGACAGCGACTTCTCTACGCAGGCCCTGACGAATGACCCGAACGCCCTGCACGCGGCACTTGGCGGAGACGGCGACGCGGTGCTCATCGCGCACGACTGGGGCGCCATCGCGGGCTGGGGCGCGCTCGCGGCCGATCCCACTCGCTGGCGTCGTGCCGTGATCGGCAGTGTGCCGCCGTTCGGATGCGCCGAATTCAGTTACCCGCAACTGAAGCGCTCGTTCTACTTCTGGCTGTTCCAGATGGCGTCTGCCGACACCATCGTCGCAGCGGACAACATGGCGTTCCTCGACGGACTGTGGGGTGACTGGTCGCCTGGCTACGATGCGACATTCGACCTCGCGAAGGTGAAGGAATGCCTCGGACATCCCTCAAACCTGAAGGCTGCCTTGGGGTACTACCGCCGCTACTTTGAACCATCCCGGTTTGGTTCCGCCGAGTGGGTCCAGGAGCAGGGAGCGCTCTGCGGTCGTCCTGTTCCACAGCCCGTCCTGTACCTTCATGGCACCCGGGACGGCTGCTTCGGACTCGACGCCATAGCCTTCGATGCAATCCCGAAAGTGTTAGGGCCGGGGTCGGCCGTTGAGCAAGTTGCAAACGCAGGCCACTTCTTCTGGGTCGAGAAGCCAGAACTGGTCAATGAACGTACTCTGCGTTTTCTCGCTTCGGCCTGATCGTGGCGGGTTGCGCGGAGGAGGGTGACCACCGTGGAAATGACGAGTCAACCGCACCGGAGGAGTTGCGACAGATGGTTGAAGGTCTTGACGACACCATCGGCGGCTGAGCGGGCCTGGGAACCAAAGCAGCTCGGGGATCGGGGCGCGCAAGGATAGAGAGAAAGGGGGCGTGAGCGCGACATGAACGAGCAAACCGTAGACGTACTGATCATCGGTGCCGGGGCGTCAGGGGCTGCCGTCGCATGGAGCCTGGCCGACACGCGCATGCACATCCTCTGCCTCGAGCAGGGGGACTGGGTGCCATCCGACGCGTATCCAGGGCTGAAGGCGAACTGGGAACTCAGGCAGGCCGGGGATTTCGCATTGAGCCCCAACGCTCGCGGCCGTACGGAGGACTATCCCGCGAACGACAGCGCCTCCCCGATCTCGCTGTCGATGTTCAACGCGGTCGGCGGCAGTACCATTCTCTATGCGGCGCACTTCCCGCGCTTCCATCCGTCCGACTTCCGCGTGCGTACTCTCGACGGCGTCGGCGACGACTGGCCGATCGATTACCAGCGGCTCGAGCCGTTTTATGCGCTGAACGACCGGATGACGGGCGTCGCCGGCCTCGCGGGCGATCCTGCGTACCCATCGAAGGAGCCGCCGCTCCCGCCCGTGCGCCTCGGCAAGCTCGGGCGAAAGATGGCATCGGGCTTCAACAAGCTTGGATGGCACTGGTGGCCGTCTGACAGCGCAATTGTGACCGAGGAATACGAAGGCCGCGCGGCCTGCATCAACGCCGGCACGTGCATGGCGGGGTGTCCGCAGGGCGCGAAGGGCAGCACGGACGTTACCTACTGGCCGGCCGCACTGCGCGCCGGCGTGGAATTGCGCACCCGATGCCGCGTGCGCGAGATCACCGTCGGCCCCAACGGCCTGGCGGACGGCGTGATCTATTACGACGAGAACGGCACGGAGCAGCGGCAGAAGGCCGAGGTGGTCGTGATTGCGTGCAATGGTGTGGGCACTCCGCGACTGCTCCTGAACTCGCGTTCCGCGCAATTCCCGGACGGACTTGCCAACCGCAGCGGACTGGTCGGCAAGAACCTGATGTTCCACCCGTATGCGGCGACGACCGGGATATTCGACGAGCCGCTCGAAGGCTACAAGGGGCCGACCGGTTGCAGCCTGTGGAGCCATGAGTTCTACGAGACCGATGCATCGCGGGGGTTCGTGCGCGGCTTCATGTTCGAAGGTGCGCGTGGGCTCGCCCCGGTATTCAAGGCATTGTGGGTGCTAAACCAGGGACGCCTTCCATGGGGCGACAATCACCACGCGGCGGTCGCCGCTTTACACGATCGCACGGCCAGCCTGGTCGGCATCTGCGAGGACCTGCCCGATCCCGCAAACTGTGTGACGCTCGACGAGCGGCTCACCGACTCGAACGGCATCCCGGCCCCGAAGATCAGCTATCAGCTGAGCGAGAACAGCCGGAGGATGCTCGACTTTGCCGTCGCTCGCGCCACCGAAGCGCTGAAGGCGGCCGGCGCGCGCGAAGTGCTGTCCGAGAGCCCGTGGAAAGTCGCCGGCTGGCACCTGATGGGGACGGCGCGCATGGGCACCGACCCGGAGCGTTCGGTCGTGAACGAATGGGGACGTTGTCACGACGTTCGCAACGTCTTCATCGTCGACGGCAGCATCTTCGTCACTTCGGCCGGCGTGAACCCGTGCTCGACCATCCAGGCTCTGGCGCTGTACATCGCCGACACGATGAAGAAGAACCTCGCCAACTTGTTCGACTGAGCCATGACCATGAATGCCCAACTGCTGGCGCTGGTGCTCGACGAGCTGATCCCGCCGAGCGTGGACGGACGCATGCCGGGCGCTGGCGCGCTCGGCGCGGGGGCGATCGTGCAGCACGCGGCTGCCGCGACACCCGGACTGGAGCCGCTGCTCACGCAGGGGTTCGCAGCACTCGAGGACCTTGCCCGACGGCGCGACGCGAAGGGTTTCGCCGCCCTCGCTCGCGGCACGCGCATCGAGGTACTTGGCGAACTCGAGCAGTCTGCCCCGTTGTTCCTGCCGACACTGCTGACGCTCGCTTGCGTCGGCTATTACTCGAGCGAACAAGTTCTCACTGCGCTCAACGGCAATGCGCGGCCGCCGCATCCGGAGGGGTATGACGTCGAGCCGGACGATCTATCGCTGCTCGATGCCGTTCGGGCGCGTGGGAAGCTCTACCGCGAATGCTGAGCGGCTCGATGCGGGAACGGGTCCAGCTGCGGGGAGCAGGCCAATGGAACCGATTCAGGTCGCGCACTTGATGACGCTGGGCGTGCGTGTGGGCGGGGGCAGGTCGGGTTCGGGGCGGTGGGGGAATCGCAGGCGTGGGATCCGATGCCCACTTCATCAGGGAGAATTCGAATGCGTGACCTCAAACGCAAGGTAGCTCTGGTCAGCGGTGCCGGGCAGGAGATTGAGGCGCGGCCCGCGCGACCCGTGGGTTGGTACGGCCGACAGGCATATCGGGGGAACTTATGAAGAAGACGCTGGTATCGCTGTTTGCGTTCGCGCTGCTGGGTGTGTCGTCCGCGGGCTACGCCGGTTCTCCGGCGAGCGTATCCGCCGAAGACCGTCAGCAGATACTGGATCTCATTTCGACCTACTCACAGACCTACGACGCCAAGGACATCGAAGGCTTTCTCGTGCTGCTGACGAAGGACTGCGTCTGGGAGGCCTCCGCGAGTGGGGCCGCCAAGCCGATCGTGAGAGCGGTGAGCCGTGACGAACTACGTGCCGTGGTCACGCAACGGCTGGCGATGCTGCAACAGAAGGGTATCCAGTCCCGTCACTATCAGACGAACACACTCCTCGTCGGGCGTGCCGGCGGACAGGTAGAGGGGACCACCATGCTGAATCTGATGTGGCAAGTGCCGGGCGAGAAGCCCTACACGGTGACGACGGGGATCTACCGCGATCTGTTCATCAAGACGGAAGGAGGCTGGAAGTTTGCGAAACGGACGTTGCTCATGGACCAGAGCGAGATGGGCAAGTAGTGGCCTTGCGGTCGGAGCAAGGTCGCCGGCGCCAAGGAATGATCGAGGGATGGATGGCCGAACCCGGCGGCAAGTAAGTTCGCGAAAATGACGAATTCCTCTTCGGCACGGCCATTTATCAGAGCGATCAACACCGCGTTCGCGGTGGCGCTCGGCGCAGTGGTCCTCGTTACTTGCTGGTCAACGATTCGGGCGTTCGACATCTCGCGCGCGGATCTCATGATCGAGAGCGCCTGGATCGATGGGCATGCGAAGAAGATAACGGCGGTGACGCCGGGCGGCGTCGCTGATTGCGCCGGATTGCGCGCGGGCGACGTGCTGGAGTTCGATGTAAACCGAGACGCGGACTGGGTAGTGGCGGGCTACCGCCAAATGCCCGAGCGATTCAGCGCGACGCTGCCGGTGCGCCACGTCGATGGCTCACGAGCCATCGTCACCATTGCGCCTCGGCGGGCCGCTTACCTGCCGACCCTCCACAGCCGCATCGCGCTGCTGGCGCGCCTGAGTGGCTATACGGTCTCGATTCTGGTTGCGATCTTCATGGTCTGGGCACGGCCCAGCCTGATGACGTGGTCGCTGTTGCTTGCGATGATATGGTCATTTCCGAGCGACCCGTGGGCGAGCGTTTTCCTTGCCTTTGAGGCCGGACCCGACCTTGGCTCGATGCCGTTGCTGGTGAGCGGATTCGAGAGCGTAGGCATCTGGACCCTCGTGTTCGCCCTGTGTTTTCCGCGGGACACCTTGCCTGCCTGGGCTTGCTGGAAGCGTACCGCCGTGCTGGGGGCCGCACTGGCATTGACCGCGTACTCCTGGATCCTCGGCTACGCCGCGATCACGCCATTTCAGCCGGATCCGGCCCGCAGTGCCTGGAACGTGGTATGGGCTTTTGGAGCGACACCTTCGCTTCTGGTCGCCATTGCGTCGCTCGCGTGGACCTATCGCAGATCGGATGCTGAGGACAGAGCCCGCCTGAAATGGGCCCTGCTGGGCATGTCGGTCGCGTGGGCGTGTCTCAGTGTTGTGCTGGCTCTGCGCTTTCGATGGCCGGCTGTCGTCGGTCTCACACCGCTCAACTGGGTCCTGGCATTCAACCAGGGCATCGTCTTCCCGCTTGCGCTTGGGTACGCCGTCCTGCGTCAGCGCGTCGTCGACGTGCAGTTTGCCGTCAGTCGCACGCTTGCTTTCGGCGTGGTGTCCACCGCAGCTCTGGTGTTTCTCGCAGCCGTGCACTGGCTGGGGGGGCGTCTGATCGAGCAGTCGGGTCTCGCCATTGGCCTGGAAGGTCTCGCGGCCATCGGCCTCGGTCTCGTGCTGCACCGGGCGTCGCACTGGATCACGATGCTCGTGGATCAGGTGCTGTTCCGCAAGCACCATCAAGCAGAGGAGCGGTTGCGGCGGGTCACCGCGGCGCTGCCGTACGCCACGGATGAGCGCTCAATCGCCGAGGCACTGGTCGTGGAGCCAGTGCGGAATCTCGAGCTCGCGTCGGCGGCGCTGTTCTATCGGGAGTCGCCGGAGGGACCGCTGCGACGTGTGCTGGCGCAGGGCTGGAGCGAGAATCAAGCCACGAGTATCACGGCGGATTCCCTGCTGGTGCGTTATCTGCAGGCTGAGCACGAGCCTTTGAGGCTCGACGATCCGCAGCTGCTGCCGGCCGGCGTTCCTGAGGGTGCGGCACTGCCGGTATTGGCGATCCCGATCGTGAATCAGCACGCGCTCGCTGCGGTGGTGCTGTACGGCTCCCATGTGAATCACACGCTGCTCGATCCGGATGAGATCGAGCTGCTGCATCAGCTTGCCAAGGCGGCGGCAACCTCGCACCAGCAGGTGCGGATTGGAACTTTGTCGCGCCGGAATGAGCAGCTTGAGACAACGGTGACGGAACTGCGAGCACTGGTCCGGGAGCGCATGGCGAGTGGTTCATGATCGAAGCCATCACAGATCTGCACCGATGACAAACGCCACACAGTCGCGGACTTTCGTCAGGGCGATCAATACCGTATTCGCGGTGGCGCTCGCCGCGTTCGTGCTGGCCAATTACTGGCCGATCGTGAAGGTGTTCGACCTGTCGCGCGCGGGTCTGCGGCCGTCGAGCGCGGCCAGCGCCGCCCATGCTCCGGCAATCAAGACGGCAGGCAGGGGGTCATAGGGAAATGAAGGGGGACCCAGGCATCAAGGAATTCAAGGTCGGCGGCTGGGGAGCGCACGGCGTGCTCATCACGTGTTCACTGCTGTACATGGTGAACTACATGGACCGGCAGGTCCTGGCCGCTGTGATGCAGCCGATGAAAGTGGCGCTCGGCCTGAGCGATGCGCAGGCCGGGTCCCTGCAGACACTGTTTTTTCTGAGCATGGCGGCTTTCTCGTTGCCGGTTTCTTACCTCGTCGACCGCTGGAGCAGACGGAAGGCGGTCGGTCTGATGGCGATCGTGTGGAGCGCATTCACGTTCATCACGGGACTCGGCAAGAGCTATGTGGGCGTACTCATTCCCCGCGTGATGGTCGGCGTCGGCGAATCCGCGTTCGCCGCGGGCGGCGCGGCCTGGATCACGGCCATGTATCCGCCGGGATCACGCGGCCGGGTCATGGGTGTCTTCAGCCTGGTAGTACCGCTCGGCGCATCCCTTGGGTTCCTCCTCGGCGGACTGATTTCACAAAGAATGGGCGGCTGGCAGTACCCGTTCTTTGTGTTCGCGATACCCGGCATCCTCCTAGGATCAATGGCTTTCTTCATGAAGGACTACAGGACGGTTGCGCACGTAGACGACCAAGGCAACAGGAAAGGCTTCATCTCTTCAGTATCCACGCTCCTGAAGATCCCGACTCTCAGGCGGCTCTATGTCGGTTACGGAATCAGAAGCTTCGTGCACTACTCGCTGCTGACCTGGCTTCCCGCGTATCTCATGCGCTCGCAGGGCATCGCTGAGGACCGGGCCGGCACGGCCATGGCCGTAATCGCGGTGATGGCGATTGGCGGTTCCGTGATCGGCGGAGTCCTCGCCGACCGATGGCAACAGGAGGAGCCAAGGGCCCGCGTGCTGCTGCTGGCTCTCGGCGACCTGCTGGCAGCGGTCAGTGCGATTGCCGCGCTGCTTCTCGACGTCCAGGGCGCGGGCTTCCTGCTGATGTGCGCGTGGAGCGTGATGGTCATGCTCGGGATGCCGGCACTTACCGCAGTTACACAGGACGTCGTCGAGCCTGCGATCAGAAGCATCTCGTACGGCATGGGCGTCTTCTGCAGCATTGTGCTCGGTGGCGCCTGGGGTCCCGTCGTTGTGGGCGCGATCTCGGATGCGTTGGGCGGCGGTGCACAGGGCCTGAGGAACGCCCTGATCATCGTCTGTCTCGCTGGATTCGTCGCCGCCTACGTGGAATGGCGAGGCGCCCGCACCTACCCGGCAGACATGGGCAGGGTCAAGGGCGTGGCCTTGCAGGCTGAAGGTTAGGGTGGAGTCGAGCAGCAGCATGTGGGCCGGTACTTTGCCGATACGGCGGCGTCAGGTACCGACGGGAGCAAACACTGAGCGTGCGAAGTACCTGGCCATGTCTGACCATCCTGCCAGTGCGGTTTCACAGATGACCCAGGAAACGGAGAAGGCCAGGAACGAAGTGGAGCGAGCCCGGAATGATCAACGCGCGGCGAAGCTGGGAGCGTTGGTGCAGGAGCGGGGGGTTAGGGAGCAGGGCGGATCGGCGTACGGCGGCGAAGTCTGTGTTACCGGCGACAGTGGGTCCGGATCGGAGGCATGCGATGCATGACATCTTGCGGTTGAGCGTGGAGGAACTGCTCACGCTCTTTAAGACGCTCGAGGCGCCGGGCTTCGGAGATATGGATGGCGAGTTTGCGGCGTTGCTGCTGAGACAGCCGGCGCGGGCGGCCGCGCTGTTTCTACGCGTGTACAACCCTCTGTATCCGGGGCACTGGCTGGCGAAGGCATTCAGGCCGGCGAGCGACGGCCGCGGCCGTGGGTACAACTTGTTCAGGCACTTCGGCCGAGTGGTGCAGCGATACCCGATGGCGACGCTCATGGCGCCCTCGCGGTACGACGGCCGTCCGGCGTTTCAGCTCGTTTACCGAGCCTTCCACTCGTACTGCGGCTTCATCCACATGGTGGACGAAGTGCGACGGCTCGAGGGCGGGCAGTACCTCGGCGTCGGAACGCTCGGCTTCACTGACGCTCAGCGCCGCACGGCTTGTCCATTTCTGCTGACCGGGCCGGTGGCGCCGTATCGCGGCGACATCGGCCAGGAGCGGGCGGGCTTCAAGGTCGAGAGTGAGTTGCCGGCGTGGTCGGCGCGTGCGGTCGGGGGTCGCCCGCAAGGAGTATGAGCGACGGCACGCGGCGCGACCGTGTGATGAAGTCTTTCGGTATGGCCGATCTCCCTTGCGGGGACGGCAGCAAGAGAGGCGAGCGGGAGGTGTCAGCGTGGTCGCTGCAGGCCCTTGCGGCAGTTCAAGCAAGGCCGGCCTTGCTGTCGGCGCCGGCCATGAGCCCTGCATTCGCTGGCGACTCGATGACGTCGTTGCACACGGCATTGCGCCCGCCGGCCTTGGCCCGGTACAGCGCGACATCGGCACGTCGCAGCAGGCTCTGTGCCGTGCGGGTCACGTTGTCGCCTGCGGCCTCGTCCGTTCGCGGGGTCCGTGGATCGCAGGTGGCGACGCCGATGCTGATCGTCACCCCGAGCGGCCCGCCGGCGGTGTCGATCGGCTTTTCGGCCACGCCGGAACGCAAGCGTTCTGCCGTGGTCATCGCTTCTTCGGCATCAGTCTCCGGCAGCACCACCACGAATTCCTCGCCGCCCACGCGGCCGCACCGATCAGTCGTGCGCAGTCGCGCCGTGCACCGCGCGGCCACCGCGACCAGCACGGCGTCGCCGACCGCGTGCCCGTACTGGTCATTGATGTCCTTGAACTTGTCGAGATCGAGCATCAGCACCGACGCGGGATGCCCACTGCGGCTGGCGCGATGCAGTTCCCGCTCAAGCTCGGCGAGCAGGTGGCGCCGGTTGGCAAGCCCCGTCAAGGGATCGGTGATGGCAAGACGGGCGAGATGCTCCTGATTCGTGCGGATTGCGCGCACCATGCGACCGAGGCCGATCATGCCAAGGGTCAGCAACGCCGAAATCGAGAGCGCAAAGAGTGCGTCGGTGAGATCTTCCGCACCATCGTGAAAATCGAAGAGCGGCTCGACGCGACGCTCGACCATCAGCACGAGACCGATCGACAGCGCGATCCAGGGATAGCGGTAGGCTCCGCTGTGCGGCAACGCGCGAACTGCCAGAAACGCGGCAATGACTTGCAGCAGGGCCGCGGCGGCCAGGGTGACTGCGACCAGGGTGCGCATTCGCCGCTCAGTCTGCCGGAGTCATGCCCGCTTGCACAGCGGTCGCCGGGACGGGCGCAGGAACCCCTGGATCGTCCTTGATAGTGACGCTGACTCGTTGGGTGCAGAGCACACCGCTGAATTCAGTCGCGCAGCGCGGTGCCTTGGCGCTGCTCAAAGTGCGTAGGGCGGCGGCCAAGGCGTGCCAGTGGCCGGAGTGTTTGCGTTTGGCGACCGCGGGTCGACGCCGGGCCGGTCGAGGTCACGGTGACCGAGTGCGGAGGATGTCAGCGGCAATTTCCGATGTTCGGGCCTCGGCGCGGGCGTAGGGTCAGTGCAGGGCCGATGTATCCGAGGCACGGTCTTGCGTGTTTCGGCGGAGCGCGTGACGTGTGGCGCGGGTCGATGAACGGGGGTTTGTCCGCAAGGAACGGCGCGTGAGGGACCGCGGTCAGAGCAGAACCGATCACTGGATCGAGTGGGCGATCCTGGTGCTGGGGCTGGCCGGGGTCGTGGCGCTCTTTGTGCCGTTTGCGTACGGCACATCGCCCTGGGGGGCGGTGCCGTGGTTCGTCGATCCGCTGGTGGATCGGTCGGAGCAATACCCGGCTGATTCAATAATCGCCAGTGTTGCCACCGGCGCGATGTGGTTGGCGGGGCTGCTCGCGTCATTTCTCGCGCCGCTCGTCTCGCTGGCGCAGTTGTCGCGGTGCCTGGGACGCCCGTGCTCAATCTGGGCACGCCGGATTCACACGGCTGCGGCACTGATCGCCATCGGCGGTTGCCTAGCAATCCTCATTGACAAGTTCAAAGAGGGCGTGATTGACCGAGAACCGTACTTCAGGGGGGGGGCCGGTTGCGGTGTTTGTCGCGCTCGGGATCGTCGCTGGAGCGCTGGTCCTGTGGCGTCGTGTGTTGAAACGACACAAGGAAACGTCCGCGGAATGCCTGTTGATGGGTGCGTACATCGGCGGTGTGGCCACGTGGGCCGCTGTGGTTACGTACTACCTCGAGCCGACGGCAGTCGTGGGAGGTGGTCGCGGCGGCCGTTCGGCGGCGGTCGGGTGACGGCGGTGCGTGCTCGTAAAGACCGGCTCGGGTGGACCAAGGCAGGGTCGTAAAGTGAGTCTTAGGCGGGAATATCGGCCACCGCGCAGGGTTGGATTTCCCCTGATGAATTGTTGCGCCGCACAGGCGTGTAGTTAGCGGCTGAGACGGAGCCGATGCTCAGGATTGGGGGCGTCGACCGGACAAAGAGAAGGGGAACCATTCGTGAAAACCATGAAAATCCTGCTGACCAGCCTGGCGCTGCTCGCTGTCCTGCTGCCTGTCAGCAGCCAGGCGCAGCAGAACGTCTTGAACTTTACTAATCGCGACATTCCGCAGGGGGTCCTGAAGCAGATTTCGCAGGGCAAGATCGTCGACATCGCGAGCTCGAAGTCGAACGGCAAGAACTGGGGACGCGGGCTTACGGTCGTCAAGCTCAGCGGCAAGACCAACCATTTCGGCAGGGACGTGAACACGGGGGAGTACATCGATTACTGGGCCACGGTGCCGGGCGTCCGGGTGTGGATGTCGGAATACCCGTCCACGCGCAGCCGGGATATCGAGACCGACTCGACCGGCTGGTGGACGATGTACGTCATCAAGTACGCCGGCGTGAATCTCGAGTTTTCGTTCGTCTATGAAAAGGACGGGTGGATCACAACCAAGTCGAACGCGATCACGATCACCGACAAGGACGATACCGACCTGGCCATCCAGTACATCGACCCGCTGTACTACCAGTATTACGTGAAGCCATACGTCCAGGCCGTGTTTCTGGGCCCGGTGCCCTTCCAGAACGCGATGGTGGTGACGGTCGGCAAGTCGTGGGCAAGCATGCACAGCGACCTGCTGCCTCACGGTGACCCGGGTGCAACGGCGATTGCATCGCCCGCGGCGGGCGTGGGTCCCATCTATTTCAACGAAGATGTCTTTCCTGATCCCGGCCAGATGACCACGTCGGTCGACGGTGGTGTCACGTGGCTCAACATGCCTTTGAACCACACGTACTACGTCACCGCGGAGAAGGAAGGCGTCAACTACCCGACGGTCAAGTTCAAGATCGTTGAGGCGGATCGCGCGTACGGCGTCGAGCTGTACATCGCGTCGCCGCCGGATTCCGTGACAGGGGACAACAGCTCCGCGCCTGGGCAGCCGTAGGCCGCCGAGCTGAATCGCAGATTCTGAGAGTTCGCCCGACGTGTCGTCGGGCGGAGCTGCGGTCTCATGTCGTCAGCCTACCTCGCCACCGCTGACAGGTCCGACAAGACGAGGGAGCTACGGGAACCAGGAGACTTTCGGCTCCCCTGGATTGGCAATGAAGGTGTTTGTCTGAGATGTGGCAAGTCCTGTTGTATTGCTGCACTGCTCTGTGGGGTACTGCAGCAGAGTTTCGGTCACAGGAACACTCCATAACGACGGCTGCGCGAGCCGCGGCCTCCTGCAGGGGATGAGACGATGCGACCCAAATTGCTTTTCCAGTCGTTGACGACTCTCGGCATGGTGTTGTCCGCCGCCGCGTTCGCCGCAGCACCGGCATCGGCGCCGGGGCAGGGCACGCTGCTCGTGGGAGCTGCGTCCACCACAATCTTGCCGCTCGTGAATGGCAGCTACGACTACCTGAAGGCAGGTTTTCCTGGCCGCCATGATGTCAGCGATCCGGGTATCCTCGTGCCCAAATGGGACGACGGCCGCATCGCCGTGGGCAACGGCGAACCGGAATCCTATTGGGTGCACGACGATATCCGCGCCACAGCTCTGGCGATCGACGACCCGCGCAGCCCGGACATCGTCGTGATCGTGGCGACAGACCTGTACATGGTCTTCCGCCATGACGGTGATGAGATCCGCGACAAGGCGGCAGCGCTGCTGCCTCCAGGCATCGCCAAGAAGCTCAAGGTGGTGATTTCCGCGACCCACAATCACCATGGACCGGACACGGCGTTCGACGTGAACCATTCGTGGTATGAGCACATGGCGAACCAGGCGGCGGCGGCCGTCGCCGCCGCTGTGCAGAACCGCCGTCCGGCGCGACTGCAGGTGGCCGCAGGCGAGCATTGGCTCGGCATGCGGGACGGCACGGATCCCCAGGTCTTCGATCCGCGGCTCAACGTGCTGCAGGCGATCGACGTGCAAGGGAAGGTCGTCGCCACCGCGGTGCAGTGGAACAACCATCCCGAGAGCACGCTCAACTGGTCCCCGCCACTCGACGCGATACAAGCCGACTGCGTCAAGCTCGGCCTGGTGGGCGCCAACTGCAGTGCCAGGGGTCGATATTTCACCGCAGACTATCCGGGGATCGTGCGTGAGGACCTGCAGGCGCGCTACGGCGGCGAGGTGCTCTATCTGAACGGCCCGCTCGGCGTGCTCATCGGCCCGGGCGGTGCGCAGGTCTGGGAGGTCGACGCCGCCCATCCGCTCGGCAACCAGATGATTGCGCCGGCTGGCGCCGTCGGCCCCGCGGCCAACAACGACTACACCGCGAAGAACTTCCGTCGTCCCGGCATCATCGGCGAACAGCTGGTGCTCGCAACCGTGCGACTGCTCGACTCCGCCCGGAAGATCACGGATCCGCGAGTCTCGTATGCGGTGCAGCCGTTCTATACGTATCTGAGCAACTTCGGGTTCCGCGTGCTGCTGGTCGTCGACCCGGCGACAGGACGCGCGAGCCTGGGGCACCAGCCCGAGCCGCTGTTCAACTGTCCGCTGACCGGGCCGAAGACGGCGGCGACGTGCAAGTCGGATGAATTCGCGAGCGCGACCGATCCGAACCTCGGTACGGATTACCGGGTTGGCGATCACCTGCGCAGCGCGGTCGAATACGTGCGCATCGGCCCAGTCGGCATGATGTTTCTCCCCGGTGAGTTTCCGAGCGAGCTGACGTTCGGGTTGCCTGCGGCGTTCCGGTCGACACCTGCGAAATGGTACGAAGAGCCGCCGGGCACGCACGCCTTCGGTAACGCCTACCAGATTCCGGGTTACATCACGCGACGCATGTCCGACACGTACAAGTGGACGATCGGTCTCGGCAGCGACCAGATCGGCTATTTCGTGCCGCTCTCGAACTATCGCGTGCTGTGTGTCGCCGATGCGTTCGTCGGGCCCGGGACCTGTGCCGCGCTGAACGCGGGCGGGCTGATCGAGTACCCGGACTCAGTGGCCGGCGCAACCTGCAAGCGCATCACGGAGGACCCGAGCGAGCTGGGCGCCTATCCTCCCGCCTACGCTCCGATCATCGCGGCGAGCTGCCGCTATGGGCAGGCGCTGGGTGAGGCGCAGGGGCACTACGAGGAGACGAACTCGGCCGGCTGGGACATTGCGAACGACGCGCTAATCGCGGTCGGAGCCCTGACGGGGAACTCGGATGCCACCCAGGTGAATCCGGCCTTCCCAGGTTGGTGGCAAAGTTTCCTGCCGCCCGGCGCGCTCCCGTAGGCGTCATTCCTGCGGGTGCCGCGCGGCCGTTGCCTCGATTTCCACGAGCGCGCCCACGGCGCTGGGGAGCCCTGCCACCTGCACCGTCGTGCGGGCTGGCAGGTTCTTCTCCATGGCCCGCATGCCGTAGAGCCCCATGTACGCCTGCATCAGCCCCTGGAAATCGACCTCGCCCTTCTTGCGCGGATCGCCGACCAGGAAGACGTTCATCTTCACGACGTCCGCCATCGTGAGTCCATAGGCGCTGAGTTCCCTCGCGAGCTTGCCCAGCACGCTTTTCGCCTGAGTCGCGGTGTCGCCAAAGCGCTGGGGACTGCCAATCGGTGCGGATGGGTCGGCGACATCCGGAACCACACCGCTCACGACGACCAGGTCCATTCCGGCCGGTATCAGCACGCTGGTGGCGACCGGGACGTTCGGGTTGGCATGGCGGATGATGTCGTGCGCACGTGCCGGGACGGTTACGGCACATAGCATGGCGGCGAACAGAGTCAGCAACTTCATCGCGATCTCCATCATGGGTGGCAGGTTGTGTTGCGAGGCATCTTCGCAGACCTGGCGACCGCCGTCCTCGCGGTGATTCCGCGGGCCGTCACCCGTACACGGGCATGTCGTCGCACCACGATATGATCGTGACGGATGCCACGCACGCTCGGTTGTCCGAGGGATGCGTCCGGTTGCTGGAGGCTTCCCGACGAACCGTCATGAGGCAGGGTGAGCACGAGTCGTGCGAACGCCACGAAAGTGACGTCGTGGCCGTGTCGCAGCGGGCCCAGGATGGCGGAGCGTGGCGAGTACAAGAAGCGGCACGCGTTATCCGGTGGTTAAGTGCTGACCTCCGCCGGCCCGACTGAGTGTCATTCGGCTCGCGCGAGCGAGATGACGCCTGCGAATACGCCTAATAGCAGGCAGCCGAACGCGGGTCCGATGGCGCCTGAGAAGAAGAGCGCGACGGCGACCAGGAACCAAACGAGCGGGATGCTCGCGACCCAGAGCCCGATGACGAGGAGTAGAAGCGCGAGGATGGCGAGGCCCAGCAGTTGCATGCGGCGAGAGTGACAGGACCCAAGCTCACGGGGTGAGCCCGCGATCGGTGAGACTTGCGCTGGTGCGACAAGCTGGCCCACCCATTATGTCCAGTGGACGCGTGTCTCATCGCGAAGCGGCGCGCAGTGCGGGGATGAAAGAAAAGTCACAGACGGCTGGGAGATAAGTGCGAGACCCAAAGCAGCGCCAGTGCGCGGTGACAGGTGCGGCACATGCACGTCACTGGATGCGCGGAGTTGTTAGCCTCGCAACATCGTCCTGGGGTGCCAGCACATGACCAATGACCTGACCAATCGAAACATCCGGAAGGTGGCGGAGCTGATCGCAAACGCCGATGCGCTCCTGATCACGGCGGGGGCGGCCGTTCGGCGACGGTCAGGTCGTGCGGCGTCTAGATCAGTGGGTTGAGATTGGGTGCGTTGTCGCGGAGGAGTTGAGAGATTGTTATCCACTGGTGCCGTAACGTGATGATCAGACCGAATTCGCGGCCCAGCGAAAAGGCGGCCGACACGGATCGGTGGACGGAGATCCTGTTCAAGGCGCTCAGCAATCGCGTGGCGACGACTGGTGACAAGAGCGGACGTTCGCGGAGGAGGAAAATCGGCCGGGAGCGGTCATACGCGGCGTCAGACTGCTTTCCCGACTGCGGCCACCGCGTGGGGAATACGCGGCAGAGGCCGCGATAGTAAACTGCCGCAGTGACGACACTCCCTCAATCGCTGGTGGCCGGCTTCTGTCTGCTGGTGCTTGGAGCATTGCTCACCAGCGTTTACCTGTCGCGCCCACTGTTCACGGACAGGCTCGATCCCGCCATGGCGACTGGTGTTTCGATTGCGCCCGTGGATCAGGCGCTGACGCTGGCACGGTATCGCGAGCAGGGCAGGACGCGGATCCTGCTCGTACGCAGCTACGCAGCAGATTCGATTGTCGGCGTGGATCTTACGGCCCACTTCGACCGTCCGGAGGCTGATGCGCTGGGACTGTTCCGCGAGTTCGGCTACGACGCGATGGCCCAGGCGGCAGGCGGCGCGCCGGTGACAGTGGATGTGGCGAAGTTCGAGGTGCCGTTCGAGGGGCGTGAAGCGAACATAGGCATCGGAGCCAGCTACCTGGAGCATGCGCGAGAGTCGCACGTCGAGGAGACGCCGTTTGTGTTCCCGAAGCTCGCGCAGCCGACGCGCTTCTCCAGCGCCGTGCACAGGAAGCCGTCGGTGCTTCTCGACTATGAGGGCGAACTGGGCCTGGTAGCGCTGGAGGACATCGCAGGGCCGACGCCAGCGCCTCGTACGATGGGGTTGGTGCTGTGCAATGAACTCACGGACCGCTGGGCGCTCGTGCGCCACTACCGCCGCGGGGCGCCGATGGGGACGACGGGTTTCGCCGAGGGCAAGAGTCGGGAGGGCTTTGCCGTGGTGGGCCCACTGCTGGTCATTCCGCGCGACCTGGATTCTTTCTACAAGCAGATCACCCTGCGGCTCTACCTGAACGGTCGCCTGCGCCAGCAAGACTCGGCCGGGCACATGACATGGGGGCCGCGTGAAATCCTCGCCGAGATCTTCCGACGTAAAGACTGGGTCTTTCGGAACTACGAAGGAAGCGAGCCCTTGCTCGATGCTGCAGGAAAGATCCCGGCGGGCACGGTGATTTTCTCGGGCACGCCGGCCGGGGTGATATTCAAGCCGCACAATCTTTGGAATCCCTGGGTGTACCTGCGGCCGGGGGACGAGGTCCTGATCCGCGCCGATGCGCTCGGCGTGATCCGCAACCGGATTGTGGACTGAGGTTGCGGCAGAGCCCGGCACGGGCACGCCGTCCGCGATCGTCTTTCACTGGGTCGTCATTCACCATTGAGGGTCTGCTTGCAGGTGCGTGCATCGACCCAGCGCGGGGCGCTGCGGTCGGTGCCGGAGTCGGCGCTGATAAACAGCGGGGCGTGCACGTGCGCGACCTCACGGCCGAGACGGTTTGTGACCCTGGGCCCCTTGGGCGTATAAGACCCGTGGGGGCACGATGTCCGAAAAACCAACAAGATCCGCGCGGACTCCGCTGCTCCTGCTGGCAGCGCTGTTCGTCGTGTTCATGGGTGCTGGCGTTGCCGTCGAACCGCCGCCGCTGCGCGCCGCCAACGCCGCCACGCAATTCGACGCCCGCGCCGCGCAAGCCCGCCTGGCGCGTGTTCTCGGGCCGCAAGTCGCGCACCCGATCGACAGTGCCGCAGAAGACGGCGTGCGCGAGCGACTGTTGCGCGAGATCGAAGCGATCGGCCTGACACCGGAAGTTCGCGAGGCTTTTGCCTGCCGTCCGGATCCGGACGACCCGCTGATCGATTGCGGCCACGTGCGCAACATCGTGTTCAGCATCGGCCCGCAGACGGGCCCCGCCATCCTCGCTGCTTCGCACTACGACAGCGTTCCGGCCGGTCCCGGCGCCACCGATGACGGCATCGCCATTGCGGTGTGGCTGGAAGTCGCCAAGAAACTCGCGCACGAGAATCTTCAGCGCCGCGTCATCTTCCTGTCCAGCGACGGCGAAGAGCAAGCGCTGCTCGGCGCCTGCTATTTCGGGCGACACGACCCGCTGATGCGGTCGGTGACGACGCTCGTGAATCTCGAGGCGCGCGGGACGCGTGGGCCCGCCTTGTTCTTCGAAAGCAACGAACCAAACGCCGACGCCGTGAACGCGTATGCCGCTGCACCGCGGCCACTCGGCAACTCGATCATGGCGGACATCTATCACGTCATGCCGAACTCGACGGACGTTTCCGTGCTGACGCGGCCGGGCCTGGACGTGATCAACATCGCCGTACTCGATGGCGACGAGAACTACCATACGCCGCGCGACACCATGGCTACGCAGGACATTGCCAGCCTGCAGCACATGGGAGATCAGTCCCTTGCAATCATCCGGCGGCTCGCCAGCGCACCGGACCAGAACGACAACAGGTCGCTCGTGTACACCGACGTCGCGTCACGCCTGTTCATCCGTCTGCCGTCGTGGCTTTCGCAAGCGCTGCTCACGGCTTTCGCGTTCGTCGCGTTCGTCATGTTCTGGCGCACCGGCAAGGAGCGTCGCTGGCGCGCGTTGGCTGCGCCGTTCGTCGGCGTGGTCATGGCTGCCGGGTTGGCGTTCTTCACCAGCAAGGCGCTCTCGCTCATCGCCCCCGGCGTGGATGTCTCCTTCGCCTATCCGGCGGCGACCCGCGCCTGGTGCGTGGCGCTCGGGCTGCTGGGCGTCATCGCCGCAACTGCCCTGATCGCGCGCCAGTGTGGAGCGACACAGCTCGAGGACGCAGGGTTCCTCGTTTTCGCGCTGCTGGGCGCCCTCGTCGCCATTCGTGCGCCAGGCATATCCATCCTCTTTGCGGCACCGATGCTGTTCTATGCGGTCGGTGCATCGTTGAGCGTCGCCTGGCCGCCCGCGCGCATGATCGGCGCCGTCTGTGCGGGGCTTCTAACGCTCGCTATCTGGGCACCGATTGTGCACATCACGGAACTGGCACTTGGTTTTGAGATGCCGTTCGTTTTCGCGCTGCTGTATGCGCTCGCGACGCTGCCCTGGCTCGGTATCCTGGCGCGCCTCAATCGCAACAGCTCATGGCGCCTCAGCCTGGGCGGGGTTGGCCTCACGGCCATCGCGAGCGTCATTGCCACTGCGATCCTCCCGGCCGCCACGGTCGTGCGGCCGCAGGACGTGAACCTGTTGCACGTCAGCAACGCCGTCACCGGTGAGCGGCGCATTGTCGCGGGCACGGCCGCGCGCGCGCTGCCGAAGGAACTCGCGCAGGCCTACCACTTCACGCCCGAAGTCATGTTTCCGGGAGACGCGCGTCGATACTGGGCAACAGCCGTGCCCACGAATACACCGCCGCTGCAAGGGCCTGTGCTCGAGGGCGTCCGCCTCGAGGCCAATGGCGGTGAGCGCACGCTGCACGCGCATGTTCGCGCGAACGGAGCGTATCGCGTGCAGCTGCGCGTTCCCAAAGCGGCGAAACCGCGTCGGCTCACCATGGACGGCGCGATCACGAACTTCGCCGATGTCGGTGAAGGAACGGAGCCGGCGGAATTCGTCAGGGTCGGCTGCGATGGACGCAGTTGCGACGGCGCGGACCTCGCGCTGACATTCGCCGGCGATGCGAACGCCGGAGACTGGTACATCGTTGGCTATTATCCCGGCCTCATCGATCCCGCGGTCGCCGCCGCAATTTCGCACCGGCCGGCCACCGCCACGCCGGTCCAGAACGGCGACGGCGCGATGACCGTCAGCAAAGTCGCGTTCTAGAGCGCGTTCGCGCGACAAGTGGTCGCCGGACCGACCGCTCGAACCGCCCCTGGGGCGGGCCCGCAGGGCGAGGCTCAGGGACGAGCCGAGTAACCGCCTGACATTCAGTCAGCCGGCGTCGAATTCGCGCTCACCCTGCCGCAGGTTGGCCGCCGCAGCAGCTCGCGGGCCCGTTCCTCGTTCGTCACGGCCTTCGGTTTCGAGCCACGGAGGTGGCGAGTGGCCGAATCATGCACTCACCTCGCATATCGGTGTCGAACGGACCTCAAGTCGAAATAGATGGTCGCCCGCCATGGTCCGGCGATCTACACCAGCCGGAATATCGTGCCGGCGATCACGTGTGACTCACCGACACGGGATCGGTCGGTCGCTGTGAATTCGATCGCGTGGAGCGTGTCCCGACGGCTGTCGGGATCGGCCGCGACGATGATGATCCGGCCATTGGTCAGCGAGAGGAGTCCGTGCTCGCGGTCGACGCCGAATAGCTGGCTCAGCCGGCGCGCGAGGACCTCGGGTTCCGGCGATCGGAGTTCGACCCCCACGATGTCCCGTACGACCTCGCCGCGTCGGTAGTCCTGCCACGCTTCTCCGCCATAGGCCCAGGAATCGGGCGGGTCCGCCTGTTCGAACGAGAACAGGGTCCCGCCGGTATCCGCGGGATGCAGGTGTACGGCGGATACGGTTTGTGCGCCGACACGGTGCTTGTCGATCGCGAGCACGATCCGAATGCCGAGCGCCTCGGCACGCGCCCTGGCCTTGTCCAGGTCGTCAACCTGCAGGCAGACCATGTAGCCGCCGTCGCCGTGCCGATCCAGGAACCGTTGTGTCGGGGTGCCGGGACCGGCGGGCGTGGTGACCTCGAGAAACGTGCTCTGCAAGGCGAATACGCCATTGCGGATACCGATCCTCGGGTCGACCTTGTCCCGCTGTACGACCGCCAGCTTGAGCGTTTCGGCGACGCGCGCCTCGCTACCCCATGGGTCCGCCGTGCAGACGGCGACATGACGCACTCGCAGCATCGCTCGGGCCTCCGTTTCGGGACGTACAGAGCGCCAGCCGGTCTCCGGCGCTGCGTTCAAGTATTACAACGGCGTGGGCGACGAAATCCCCACCCGGCCGGTGACGGCAATTTACCTTGATCCTGTGGAATGGACCCCTTCCTCAAAAAAAGTCATATTGGTGATGTGGCTGTTCGCGGCGCGTGCGTCTTAATGTGTTGGGCGCGCGTCCAGGGCGTGCGTTTTCGGTCATTTTGCCGGGGTATAACAGGGCTCCGATGGGCGGTCCATTGCCAGATCGCGAGGTGGACGGAGCTGCCACACGCTCCGAGGCACTCGCACGTCTCTCGACGGCGTTCCGGCCATCGCTGGAGCGATATTTCCAGCGGCGGCTGAAGAATTCCGCCGAGGTTGACGACCTGGTCCAGGAAGTGTTCCTGCGCCTGCTCGTGCGCGGCGGCGTCGAGGACATGGCTCATGTCGGGGGGTACGTCTTTCAGACGGCCTCCAGCGTCCTCAAGGACAGTCTGCGCCGTCGCGCCGTGCGTCATGCGGATGCCCATATTCCCGCTGACTCGGACTTGCACGAGGGCGTGTCGATTTCCGCCGAGCGCACATTCCTGGGCCAGGAGGCGTTGCGGGTGGCCGTGGTTGCGCTCCTTGAACTGCCGGAGCGGACTCGAACGGTCTACATCCTGCGCGTGCTCGAGGGGTTCCAGTACCAGGCCATTGCGCACCGACTTGGGATTTCGGTCAGCGCCGTGGAAAAGCATATGACGCGCGCCCTGCGGCGCATCATGGACCGTTGCGGTGAAGATCGATGTCGCTAAAGAGGCTCTCGGCGAGAATGTGGCGCGGCATGTCGGCCGACGATGCGGCTGCGCACTGGCTGGTGATGCGCGGCGGACCGCACTGGAGCGACGCAGACAAGGCCGCGTTCGACCAATGGCTCGCGGAAGCGGACGCACACCGCCGTGCGATGGCGCGAGCAGAACAGGCTTGGGCGGTGTTTGATGTGCCCGACGATGAAGGTTTTCTCGAGTCCATGCGCCGCTCGGCGCTGGCGGTGGATCGCGCGCCGTCATTGATGCGCCTTCGCGCGCTGGCGGCGGCCTGCGTCATGGCGGTGATGCTGGCCGGCATGGCGTGGCTGGGCACCGGCGGGCGCATCGTCCTCGAGGCACACCGCAATACGCCGTCGACCGTGCAAGTGGCCGGCACCGAGCACGACCCACTGATGCGGCGGGGAGCGGCAGATTTCACGACCGTCCGGGGTCAGCGCGCGGATGTCACGCTGCCGGACGGCACGCTGATGACACTCGATACCGACAGCGCGCTTGATGTCGCGTTCGAACGCGACCGACGTGTCGTCTACCTGCTCAAGGGCCGAGCCTATTTCGATGTCGCGCACAATCCCGCGCGGCCGTTCGTTGTCGAGGCCGACGACCGGCAGGTAACCGCGATTGGCACGCAATTCGACGTGAGGCTGGATCCATCGTCGCTGCAGGTCCTGCTCATATCCGGTCGCGTGCATGTCGACCACAATCGAGTCATGGCGGGAGACGCCAAGTGGGAGCGGGACGTAGACCTTCGCCCGGGCGACCGGCTCACGGTCACGCTCGGCAAGGCCATGTCCATCGATCGGGTCGCCGATACCACCACCGAGACGCTCTGGCGGCGCGGTCTGGTGCAATTCGATGAGGCGCCCCTGAGTGAAGCCGTGACCGAACTCAATCGCTACGCGACGGAGCCGCTCGTCATTCGCGATCCAGCGGTTTCCGACCTTCGCATCAGTGGCGTGTTCCGCACCGGCGATCCTGCGCGATTCGCACGTCTGCTCAGCGACCTGCTTCCGGTTCAAGTCATTCAGGCAGACAGTGGCGAGAAGCAGCTCGTCATGGCTCGCAGTCGTCGTTGAAATCGAAATTCTTCACGTTGCGGATGTGGATTTGAACCTGGACTGCGTCCTAGGGTGAGTAGACGGCGCACAGCCGCGAGTACACCAGGGGGGACGTCATGGATTCGTTGCGCAATCGTGTGATGATTCTTGCGCTTGGCTGCCTGGGGTTGGCGCTCGGGCCAGAAGCAGCATGGGCGCAGGCCGGGCAGCGGGTGCACGTCGACATCCAGGCACAGAGCCTGTCGGCTGCGCTTGCAGAATTCGGACGCCAGACAAGCCTCGAAATCGTCTTCACGCCGGACTCCGTCCGTTCGCTGAAGGCGCCGCGGGTCGAAGGCGACTTGACGCCGGACGAAGCGCTGACGCGGTTACTGGCAGGGAGCGGCCTGACCTTCCGGCGGGGCACGGACGGCGCCTATGTGGTGACGCGCTCCAAAGCCAGTCCCAACTCCACGACGCAGGTCGGCGGGGAGCTGGAGGAGATCATCGTGACCGCACGAAAGCGTGAGGAATCGGTGCAGGACGTACCGGCATCGATCACCGCCATCGGCAGCGCCACGCTCGGCGACATTGGCGCCGCTGGATTCGAGGACTTCGTGCGTCTCGCCCCCGGCCTGACCATGGTACCGACCTCCACCACCCCCAACTTCTCCATCCGAGGAATCTCGACGTCGACAACCATCGGCACGACTCAAGCGCCAATCAGCCTCTACGTCGATGAAACGCCAACGCAGGACCCGTTCGTCGCACTTTCATCCTTGAACCTCTACCTGGGCGACGTCAATCGGGTCGAGGTGCTGCGCGGCCCGCAGGGTACGTTGTTTGGCTCCGGCTCGCTGTCGGGCGCCATCCGTGTCATCACAAACAAGCCAGATCCGGCGGCCTTTTCCGGCTATGTCGAAGGCGGGCTGACGGCGATTGAGGGCGGAGAGCCCGGGGGGAACCTCGAAGCAATGGCCAACATTCCGCTCGGCGAGGCGACCGCACTGCGTGCCTTCGTCTACGATCGGCAGACTGGCGGCTATATCGACAACGTCTCGCGCAACAAGAACGACGTCAACAATGCGCACACAACCGGCGGCCGACTCGCACTGAGCTCGGATATCACCTCGGCACTTTCAGTGACCGGGTCGGTGATCTACCAGCTCGACAAGACCGATGACGGCTTTCGCACGTTCTACACTGCCAGTCAGGGCCAATCGGACCAGTGGGACAGCCTCGTGCCCGACGCGACCCGCTTCGAGAATACTATCGGCAACTTGCTGGTGACCTACGACCTCGGGTGGGCCTCGCTAACTTCGTCGAGCAGCTACTTGAGGAGGACGGAACATACGAACCTGGACGCGAGCCCCGACTTGAGCCCGCTCCTCGGTGTGCCCGGGACGCCGGTGTACAGCGACAACGACAACCAGAGCGACAACTTCGTCCAGGAGCTGCGGCTGACGTCGCAGCTGAACGGGCCTGTCTCGTACGTGGCCGGGGCCTACTACTCCGAGGCGAAACGGGACACGCACACCTTGGTGCGCGCACCGGCCCTGGAGGAAATCCTGGGCCTGAGCAGCATGCTGGCATCGAATCTGAATTCAAAGATTCAAGAGTTGGCGTTGTTCGGTGAGGTCGCCTGGGCCGTGACGGACGAGGTCGAGCTGGCCGCCGGTATTCGCGCGTTTCACAACAGGGTGGAGGTCGACGTCGACACTTCGGGGCTCCTCGTCGGGCCGCCCGTTCTGCTCAATCGGGTCAACGAGGACGACTCCTATACGCCGCGATTCACCGCGACATGGAAGCCGTCTGGAGACCTGACGCTCTACGCTCAGATCGCGAAGGGCTATCGCCTCGGCCAGGCGAATGTTGCCGCCGGACCGCCGCTCTATGAATCCGATACCCTATGGAACTACGAGGTCGGCGCAAAAGGCTCGCTCCTCGACCATCTGCTGCAGCTGGGCGTCGCAGCCTTCTACATCGACTGGAGCAATCTGCAGGTCGGTCTGCGCCCGCCCGGCACCGTGTTTCTCTATACGGGCAATGCCGGGTCGGCGCGCAGCGTCGGCCTCGAAGTCGAGGGCGTCGTCCACCTGACCCCGGATTTCGATTTCCAGACGGCATTCTCGCTGAACGACGCGGTGCTCACGGAGTCGATCCCGAACCTGCCGCAGCCGTCGGGGGTGCTGGGCGTCGAATCCGGCGACCGCCTGCCCGGCGCGCCGCGGTTCACGATGTCGAATGCGTTGATCTATTCGCATGCCCTTGGGAGCGGCCGGACGGGCCGGATTCGTCTGGATCATCAATACGTTGGTCGCTCCTACAACACCTTCACTCAGGAGAGCGCACTCGAAATCGGGGACTACAACCTGTTCAACCTGAACGGTGGCATCACTTTCGGCACGATCAGTGTCGATGCGTTCGTCAAGAACGTCGGCAACTCCGACGGCGTGACCAATGCGAATTTCGACCTCGGCCTCGACACGATCCGTGCGGCGTGGCGCTTGCCGCCGCGCACGTTCGGCTTGTCGATCCGCAAGTCCTTCTAGGCGCGGCAGGAGCCGAGACGTGCAGATTCACAGCAAGACGATCAGCGAGAGCTTTGTCATTACAGGAGAGGGCGGGCGACGCTACGAGGTGTGCATCAGTCTGCCGGTGACCTACACGAGCCGTCCGGATGCGCGGTACCCGGTGCTGTACGTGCTCGATGCGAACCTGTTGTTCGGCAGCGTCTGCGACTCCGTGCGGATCGCAAGCCTCGCACGCATCATGTTTCCGGATCTGCCACTGCATGGCAGCAGCATCCCGGAGCTGATCGTGGCCGGCATCGGCTATCCGGGGGACGACCCGCTGGCCGTGGCGCGCGAGACCGTGGTGCGGCGGATCTTCGACTACACCGCACGCACCGTCCCGGAGGCGCCGCTGCAGCAGCATTGCCTCGCCGTCTCGCCGGACTATGTCTTTGGCGGTGCCAGCGCCTTTCTGGAGATGCTGACCGGGGAGGTGCGCGCGACGGTCGAGAAGCGCTACCGCGTCGATACGCGCGAGCGGGTGCTTTTCGGCGGTTCCGCGGGAGGGCACTTCACGGCGTACGCGCTTTTCAAGGATCCGGCGGCTTTCACGCATTACCTGATCGCCAGCCCGGCGACCGAACTGTGCGGCAACGACATCTACGCCCAGGAAGCCGCGTATGCGGCGACGCACAAGGACCTGCCCGCGCGGGTATTCATCAGCTTCGGCAGCGAAGAGCTGACCGGAATGGCTTCGATCTCCGTCGCGAGCAGCGCATCGCGGCTGGCCGAGTCCCTGTTGATGCGCGGCTACCCGAGCCTGCGCCTGAACACCTGTATCCTGCAGGGAGAGACCCACGAGCGCGCCGTCCCGGCGGCCTTGCCGCGCGGGCTCGAGACGCTGTTCGGAAACTGACCGATGGCGGCATGCGTACCCCGGCCTCGCGGTCCCGGTGAGTCGCGCCGGACGTCATGCCCATGCCCGCACCGACGGCGCTGAAAGTTCCGTCGCTGCACCCGTTCATCGGGCGCGACCTGCCACATCTGGTCGATGCGCAGGCCGCGCAACGTCCGCACGCGGTCTTCCTGGTGTGGGAATCCCTGGTCGGCGAGCCGAGGAGCTGGACGTTCGAGGAGTTTGCCGCGGAGACACGTGCGTACGCGGCGGGCCTGGCGTCACGCGGAATCGGCCAAGGCGATTTCGTCGTCGTTCACATGGACAATTGTCCCGAATTTCTATTCATCTGGGTCGCGTGCGCCCGCCTCGGCGCGGTGGCCGTGACGACCCATACGCGCTCGACGGGTCAGGAGCTGGCGTACTTTGTCGGTGACAGCGGCGCCGTCGCCGCAGTGACCCAGCCCAAGTACGCGTCGCTCGTGCGGGAGGCGGCCCCTGCATTGCGATGGATCGCCTGTACCGCGGCCGACCAGGGGGAACCGGTGGGAGCGCAGCGCCCGCGGGATCTGCTGCCGTTTGAGAATCTCCGCGGCGACCCGACTGAGGCACCGCCTCGGACGGCAGATCCGATGCTGCCGTGCAACGTCATCTACACCTCCGGCACGACATCCCGGCCCAAGGGCGTGGTGTGGACCCACGCCAATGCGTTGTGGATTGCAAGCACCACCGCGCTGCACTACCAGCTGACGCCGCAGGACGTGCATCCTGTCTACTTGCCGCTGTTCCACACCAATGCGCTGGGACTGTCGTTTCTCGCGACGTTGTGGTCCGGCGGAAAAATTGTTCTCATGCCGAGGTTTTCGGCCAGTCGGTTCTGGAGCATTGCCGAGGATCACGGCTGCACCTGGGCGCAGATGGTGTGGTTCACCTTGCGCGCCATTGCGGCACAACCCGATCCGGCGACACACCGGTTCCGGTTCTGGGCGGCGGCCGGCGACATGTCGCTGGTCAGGGACCGTTGGGGTATCCGCACCCTTGGCATCTACGGCATGACCGAGACGGTCGGTCTGTGTGTCAGCAGCGAAATCGCCTTCGTCGGTCCGGAAGGCGCCATGGGTCGCCCGCGTCCCGAATGCGAGGTGGCGCTGCGGGACGCACAGGGCGCGCCCGTGGCCGTCGGGGAGGCCGGGGGCCTCTGGGTGCGCGGGATTCCCGGCCTGTCCCTGTTCTACGAGTACCTGAACAAGCCGGCGGAGACTGCCGCGGCGTTCGACGCCGACGGCTGGTTCGACACGGGCGACATCGGGACCGCGCTCGCGGACGGCACCATGTTCTTCGTGGGCCGCGCCAAGGACATCCTGCGGGTCGGAGGAGAGAACGTCGCGCCGGTCGAGATCGAGGCCGCCATCGGCCGCGTGCCGGGCGTCCAGGAATGCGCGGTGGTCGGCAAGCCCGATCCGATGCTGGACGAAGTGCCGGTGGCGTTCGTCGTCGCCGACCAGCCCGGACCGTCGCTGGAGCGGGAAATCCTGGCGCATTGCGCCGGTGTGTTGTCGGATTTCAAGAGGCCGCGCGAAGTCCGCTTCATCGACGCGCTGCCCAAAGGCCTGCTGGACAAGATATTGAAGAACGAGCTTCGCGCCCGCCTTGAGGCCGAGGTGTCCAACGCCACGTCGCGGAGTACGCCATGAAACTCGTCACCTTTCGCAGCGAGCACGGGCCGCGCGTCGGCGCCCTGATTGACGGGGACACCACGATTGTCGATCTGCAGGCCGCGCATGAACGCCTGTACGGCTCGAGCAGCCCGGCGCTCGAATCGATGCAGACGCTGATCGATGCCCAGGCATTGCCGGTGGCACAGGAGTTGGCAGCGACTCGTGACCGGCGCGACTGCGTCGCGCTCCGGCCCGAAGGGCACCTGCTGGCGCCGATCCCGCGACCGCTCCAGTTGCGCGACACCTTGAGTTTCATCGGTCATCTCCAGGGCGCCGTCGCCATGGCCGAAAAGATGGGTGCGCCGCGCAATGCAACGCTGGACCACCTGCTGATGCACTTCCACAGTCGTCCGTTCTGGTACAACGCGAACCACCTGTGCGTGTGCGGCCCCGACACCACGGTCGTCTGGCCCGATTACTCCCAGCTGATCGACTACGAGCTCGAAATGGCCGTCGTGATCGGGAAAGGCGGACGTGACATCAAGGCCGAGAATGCACGCGCGCACATCTTCGGCTACTCGGTGTTCAACGATTTCAGCGCGCGCGACACGCAGGGGACTGAGATGCCGATGGGCCTCGGCGTGCAGAAGTCGAAGGGGTTCGACAATTCAAACGGCCTCGGTCCCTGCATCGTCACCGCCGACGCGTTCGACCCCTACAATGCCCGGATGATCGCGCGAATCAACGGCGAGCAGGTCTCCGAGGGCAACAGCTCGACGATCACGCATCGGTTCGAAACCACGATCGAGTGGATGTCCAAGCACGAGATGATGTATCCGGGGGAGATCTTCTGCTCGGGGACCGTCGGGGGTGGATGCGGGGTGGAGACGGGGAGGTTCCTGCAGCCGGGCGATACGATCGAACTCGAGATCGTCGGCATCGGGACGCTCAGGAACCGCATCGCCCGGGGCGGCGCGCCCCGATGAACTCCCGCGCGCTGGTGGCCGGCGTCGGCATGACGAAGTTCCAGAAGCCCGGCCGGAGCGAGCCTTGGGATGTGATGGGCGTCGCGGCCGCGCGTGCGGCGATCGCCGATGCGGGCATCGACTACGACGAGATCGGCCAGGCCTACGTCGGCTACGTCCTGGCCAATACGACGTCCGCGCAAACGACCCTCTACCAGCTCGGGCTGACCGGGATACCGATCGTGAACGTCAGCAACGCCTGTGCGTCCGGTTCGACGGCGTTGTTCCTGGCGCGACAGGCGGTGGAAGCCGGCGTCGTCGACGTGGCGCTGGCGCTGGGCTTCGAGCAGATGTTGCCGGGTGTGGTGACCTCGCCCTTCAATGCGCCGCCGGCTCACGACCGGCTGGCCGAGGTCCGGCGCGGCCTGCAGGAGCTGGATCCCGTGGCCCCGTATGCGGCCCAGCTGTTCGGTGGTGCCGGTCGCGAGCATCAGGAGCGGTACGGGACGAAGACCTCGACCTTTGCCAGCGTACAGGTCAAGGCCCGCCGGCACGCGGCGAACAATCCGCTCGCGCTGTTCAACACCCCGCTCAGCGTCGAGGACGTTCTGCAGTCGCCGCACCTGTATGGGCCGCTGACGCGTCTGCAGGCATGCGCCCCGACCTGTGGCGCGGCGGCGGCCGTCATCGTGTCGCGTGCATTCGCGAAAAGGAAAGGGCTTGCGCGGCTGGTGGAGATCGTGAGCCAGGCGATGACATCCGATGCGGCCTGTATCGTCGATGCGCCGAGCATGATCAACGTCGTCGGCTACGACATGACTCGACGCGCCGGCCGCAGCGTCTACGAGCAGGCAGGGGTGGGGCCGGAGGATGTGCAGGTCGTTGAACTGCACGATTGCTTCACGACCGCCGAAGCGATTTTCTCCGAGGCGCTCGGACTGTGCCCGGAAGGCGAGGTGGAAAAGCTGATCCTCGACGGGGACACGACATACGGCGGCACGTACGTCGTCAATCCCTCCGGTGGCCTGTTGTCAAAAGGGCATCCGCTCGGCGCCACGGGCCTCGCCCAGTGCCATGAGCTGGTGCAGCAGGTTCGCGGCGAGGCTGGGATGCGCCAGGTCGGCGGCATAAGACACGCACTGCAGCACAATGCCGGCCTGATCGGCACCTGTGTGGTCACCCTGTACGGGGCCGGCTAGCGTGATCGACCCGCTGTTCGACCTGACGGGCAAGATCGCGCTGGTCACCGGCGGCAGCCGCGGGCTCGGTCTCGAGATCGTGCGCGCATTCGCGGGGCATGGCGCCGACGTCATCATTGCAAGCCGTAACCTGGCGGCCTGTGAAACGGCCGCGGCCGAAGTACGGGCACTAGGTCGTCGTGCCCTTGCGGTCGCGGCGCACTGTGGCCGCTGGGACGATGTCGATCGACTGATCGACATCGCTTACGCGGAATTCGGCCGGATCGACATCCTGGTGAACAACGCCGGCAAGGGTCCGGGCAGCGCAAGCCACGAGGTGAGCGAGGACTCGTTCGACAGCGTCCTGAGCCTCAATTTAAAGGGCCCGTTCCGGCTCGCGAGCCAGGTCGCCGCGCGCATGTGCAGCGGCGAGGGCGGCGTGATCATCAACGTGTCGTCGGCCGCTGCGGCGATGCCGATGCCGGGCGTGGCGGCGTACGGCTGCGCGAAGGCGGCACTCAACGCCATGACGCGAACATTCGCGCACGAGTACGGGCCGCGCGTGCGGGTGAATGCCATCGCCCCGGGACCGTTTCTCACCGACATCGCCAAGGCCTGGCCATCGGAGGCGCGCGAGCGAGCAACCAACGCACTGGGTCGGCCCGGCCAGCCAAACGAGGTCGTAACGGCCGCGCTGTACCTGGCCAGCCCGGCGTCGAGCTTTACGACGGGGGACGTGATGCGCGTCGATGGCGGCGCGTGAGCGTCGGCGCGAAGGGGGCATGATGAGTCACCTGGTGAATCGTCAATGGCTGTTCAAGTCGCGACCCGACAGCACGGTCGGGCCGGAGCATTTCGAATGGCGAGAGGCGCCAGTGCCGGCGCCCGGCGAGGGTGAGGTGCTGGTCCGAACCCGGCTGCTATCCATCGATCCGGCGAACCGTGCCTGGATGAACGGCGCCACATATCGCGATCCGCTGGCAGGGGGCTCGGTCATGGATGGCTTCGCGCTGGGCGAGGTCATCCAGTCTCGTGACGGACGATTCGCACCCGGGGATATCGTCGAAGGCAGCCTCGGCTGGCAGGACTTCGCCGTGAAGCCGGGCGCGGACCTCGTGCGGCGCAGCAAGGAACACTCGCTCGAGCTGCAAATCGGCCTGCTCGGCGTCACCGGTCTCACGGCCTATCACGGCCTGTTCGATGTCGCCCGAATTCGGGCGGGCGACATTGTGCTGGTCTCCAGCGCAGCCGGTGCGGTGGGATCGGTCGCCGGTCAGCTCGCGAGGATTGCCGGATGCCGCGTGATCGGCATCGCCGGCGGCCGGGAGAAATGCGACTGGCTGGTCAACGAGCTTCACTTCGACGGTGCGGCCGACTACAAGGCCGGCAACCTGCGCGGCGCGCTCAAGGCGCTCTGTCCCGACGGCATCGATGTGTATTTCGACAACACCGGCGGCGAAGCGCTCGATGTGGCGCTTGCGCTGATGAACCGATCGGGCCGCATTGCGTGTTGCGGCGTCGTTTCGCAATACAACGGGCCACGCGCAGCGTCGGGACCGCGGGGCGTGCCCGGGCATCTGGTCACCAAGCGCATTCGAATGGAAGGCTTCCTGTTCAGTGACTTCAAGGACTCGCGCGCACGTGCGGAGACCCTGCTGGCACGCTGGGCCGCCACGAGCGCGCTCAGGGCCATCACCGACGTCGTCGATGGACTGGAGCACGCACCGATGGCGCTCGTTCGCATGTTCGAGGGTGGCAACAAGGGCAAGCTGTGTGTACGCGTGTCCGCCTGAAGCCCGTCATTCATGCACGACGCGTCACGCACGGTGCTGAGGCCGATGCGTCGTTGAAATTAATCCGATGAACAACGCAAGTCAGGTGCGCAGCGGCCCGTTGCGGGACCTGCGGATTATTGAATTCGCCGGACTCGGACCGGCACCGTTCTGCGGCATGCTGTTCGCCGATCTCGGTGCGGACGTGATCCGTATCGACCGACCCGGCGGCAATGACCTGGCCGGCTCGGACGTGCCTCGACGGTTCAACATCTTGTCGCGTGGTCGGCGCTCGATCGCCCTTGACCTGAAACGACCCGAAGCGACCGCGGCCTGTCTCAGGCTGATCGAGAAAGCGGATGCCGTGATCGAGGGTTTCAGGCCGGGCGTGATGGAGCGCCTGGGTCTGGGCCCGGCCACATGTCTGGATCGCAATCCGGGACTGGTGTACGGACGCGTGACGGGTTGGGGGCAAACCGGACCCTACGCGACGCGCGCAGGGCACGATCTCAACTACATCGCGATCAGCGGCGCCGCCCATGCGATCGGAACATCGGAGAGGCCCGTGCCTCCGCTGAACCTGGCCGGTGATTTCGGCGGCGGCGCACTCTATCTCGCTTTCGGTGTCCTCGCGGCGATCATCGACGCGCGTGCGACGGGTGAAGGCCAGGTGGTGGACTGCGCGATGTCCGACGGAGCGGCCTCGCTGATGGCGTCCATCTACGCGGTGCGGGCGGCCGGGCTCTGGCTGGACGAGCGCCAGGCGAATTCGATTGATGGCGGCGCACATTTCTACAACACGTACCGCTGCGCCGATGGAAAGTGGGTGTCGGTCGCCGCGCTCGAGCCGAAATTCTATGCGGTGCTGCTGGAGAAGACCGGTCTCGAGGACCCGACGCTGGGCGGGCTGGTCGACCGCTCGCAATGGGGCTCGATGCGGGAAAAGCTGGCGGCGATCTTCGCTAAGAAGACCCAGGCAGAGTGGTGCCGGATCATGGACAGCGCCGACGCATGCTTCGCACCTGTTCCGAGTCTTGCCGAGGCACCTCAAAATCCTCACAACGTGGCGCGCGGGACGTTTGTCGATCTGGGAGGAGTGGTTCAGCCTGCGCCCGTCCCGAAGTTCAGTCGGACACCGGGGGCGGTGCAGTCGCTGCCGCCGGAGGCTGGCGAGCACAATCGTTCGGCACTGCTGGATTGGGGATTTGGGGAGCGAGAGATTGATGGGCTGCTTGTGGCGGGAGTGCTGTCGGCGACCCAGGACTAGCCGGTCATCGAATTGCGCGAGGCGATTGACGCTGGGCGTGGCTCGAGCCGTTGGGGGAGCGGGGGGGTTGGGTGGACGGCTCTGCGAGCCTCGCGCGATCACGGATCGCGCCTCGAATCTGGTTTTACTCGGCTCGTCGTGAGCCTCGCCCTGCGGGCCCGCCTGCGGCGGTTCTGAAAACGTTACCACGTTTTCAGTGACAGGGGAAGATTTGCGACGGCGGTGAGAGCTGTGCGGCTTGGCGCAGCGACTGAAGCTGCGCTCCGAGTCCGGGGCTACTCGACCCCGCGACGCTACGCCTCCGTGCTTCGCTGCGGACCTGCCAGCACGTCAATGTGCTGGCGTTCGTCGCAATGCGACTCACCCCTGGGCCTCGCCCTGCGGGCCCGCCGATGGCGGTTCAAAAAATCGTTCCCGCGATTTTTGTCGTGCGCCGGTTGAAGGCGCGCTTCGGAAGGTCTGGTCTAGCGAGGGGTTGGATCGGGAAAAAGTGCGGTGCGCCCGCACTGCGACACCCGAGTTTGGGCGGGTTGTTGTCGATGTCGGTGCACGGAGGCATGATCGCCGCTGTCAACTCCATCGTGGTCATTCGAACATGCGCACCAGGAATCCTCACCAGAAGACTTGCGACGGCCTGCCGAGGGGGAACGCACGGCGCGGGCGCCTGGCTGTTTCGGCCGTTGTGGCCGTCGCTGCTGCATTGCCATTCGATGTCATGCGGGCGGCGGAAGAACCGCAAGCCCCCGACGCTTTCGAGGTCTGCACGTCCTGTCACTCGTACCAGCAGAACGAGCCGGCGCTGGAGGGACCGCCGCTGTGGGGAGTGGTCGGACGCGCGACCGCGAGCGTCGAGGGATTCGAGTATTCGCCTGCGCTGCAGGCGCTCGGCGGAACTTGGGATCGTGCAAGGCTCGACCGGTTCCTGACGAACCCCAAGGCACTGGTGCCCGGGACCAGGATGAAGATGGGCGGTCTGCCGGAGGCTGCTGAACGCGCCGAGGTTCTCGACTTTCTGGAGCGGCTCGCGCCCGAGAAGCCGGCCGGCGACTAGTGAGCCGCGGGCCCTCTGGGGTTGGATCGGGAGTTCGGATTGCAGGACGCGGCCTGGGGTCTAAGATCGGCGGCGAGTTGCGAGCGGAACATGCCCGCCCACGTTCAGAACCGTTCGGTAAACGCCGGCCATCACAGGAGTCCATCCGATGCCAAAGTTCGACCGTCAGAGACTGGTTTTCGGCCTGTACCTGCTGGCGCTGATCGCGGCCGCCGTACTCATCACCGGTCACCTCAAGCTGCCGGCATGGCCCGCGTTCATGGCCATGGTCTTCTTCTTCGTCGAGGACATGGACGTCAATAAGGTGCCACATATCCTGGTGGGCGGGATGTTCGGCATTGGCTGCATCCTGCTGGCCGCACCGACCATCGGCGCACTGGCGCCGCTGATCGGTGTCGAGTACGCAACGCTCGCCTACATTCTCGGCATCGTGTACGCCATCGTGGCGTTCGGTGAAATGGTGCCGCTGCTGTTCAACAACTTTGCGTTCATGTATCTGACGGTGGCCGGCATCGCCGTGCAGCTGCCCGCGCCCAATCCAGCCCTGTGGATGGCCATCACCGGAATCGGGGGTGCGCTGCTGATCGCCGGCGTCGTCGGCATCGGCAAGCTCATGGGCGCATCGGCGACGACGCACTGACAGCGTTCGAGGCGAGTCGGCGGGAGCGGGTCCAGGGTTGGGAACGGTGCGCTAGCGGTAACGTCGGGAGTGTGGCGACCGTTCAGCAGCTCGTTCCCGCGATCTTTGTCGCGCGCCGGTTGAAGGCGCGCTTCGGAACCGCGCTTCGGCGCGGTGGGTTTTCAGGGAAATAGAATCAAGATGGCGAAAACCCCTTCGAATGACGCTTCCGCAGGCCAGTTCGCGAGCTACTTGCTCGAGAAGGGGCTGGCGGGTGCGGGTCCGTTGTCGAGCGCAGAGGACCTCGCAAGCGAATACCTCATCGACTCGAGTTACGGGAACGACGACCGGCGAGTCGAAGCATTGATCCGCCGGGAGATGACCAAGAACTTCACCAGCGGGTTCATCACGGGCCTGGGTGGCCTGGTCACATTTCCGGTTTCGATTCCGGCGGCGCTGGGGGCCTCGTGGTTGATCCAGGCGCGCATGGCGGGTGCCATCGCGCGAATCTACGGGCACGATCTGGATTCGGAACGCGTACGGACGAAGATCCTGCTCGCCCTCGCGGGCGACGTCGCGAAGGATGCAATGAAGGACCTGGCGCTCAAGCTCGACAACAAGCTCACGCAGCGGGCCGTCGACGAGATTCCTGGGCGGGCGCTCGTCGAGATCAACAAGCGCATCGGGGCGCGCCTGGTCGCGAAGGTCGGGCAGCGGGTGGTCCTCAAGTTTCCTAGGGCGGTTCCGGTGTTCGGCGGCGTGGTCGGCGGGTCGCTCGATGCCGTGGTCTGCCGGATGGTCGGGCGCACCGCGAAGCAGCTCTTCAGGCCGCCGTCGGGGGCGGTGATTGATGGCGAAGTCGTCGTGGCGCGGGAGCAGCCGAAAGCGGAAGAGTAGACGCTCGCTGCGCAAGCTCGACGGCGGAGCCGTCTGCGGATCGGCTGGGCAAAGGGGGTTGGATCGGGAGCGGACCAGGCGGCGATTCGTTGGTGCGCCGTCTTGTCGATCGTGTGATCAGGCGCCGATGGCGGGTGCGAGCAGAAACGTGATGAAGCCGAGCAGCAGCAACAGTTCGACGGCGACGCTGACGAGGATGGCCGGCCCGGCGCGATGCGCGCGGTACTCGTACAACAAGCCCAGGCCGGCGAGCAGTCAAGAATTATATTGTCGCCCTTGTCGAGCTTCAGGCGAGCCAGGACTTCCTTGGAGAAGACGACACCGGCAGAGTTGCCGATCAGGCGCCGGGCATCGGTAGCCGGTCCATATTTGTCATAATATACATTATGCGTACCTTCAGAGTTCCCGGCATCAGGTCTCCGCGGACCCAAAGCCGTGAACCCAAGGCCCTACCGCTCGACACCAATTCCAAGGATGCACGCTGCCTTAGCGAGGTCGATGCCGCGATCGTTTCATTACACATAGCGATCAATTGACCGCGGACAGTCTGCTTGCAATCGTCACCGCAGAATCAATGCTGCGGCGATGGCCGCGGCTGGCAGGACTGCCATCGCCGCCATGACCCCAAGGCAACCAGCTCGTTCTGAAGCCCTGGAATTCAAATCCGAACTACGTGCGCCTGCGGGTTGTGAGGCTAGCCACTGTTTATGGCATGGTTGGCAATAGAACTTGTTCTTCTTGTTTCGCCAAGCCTCGATCGTACGTTCCGTATGCGGCGACCTGGCACTGCATCGAGCACAACGAAAGTGAGTTTCCTTTGGCCGGGCCTTGGGGAGATACCGCGAGACGACGCCTAGAGCTAATGCAACTGCAACAACGGCACCAAAAAGCAGTTCTGGCGTCACTGAATCTCTCCACTTGCCCAGCCTGCCTCAAATTCTTTCTGCGCTCGAATATGCGCATTACCGCATTCGACCTGGGTATCCCAATCCGGCGGGTTTAGGCACCTATTTGCAGGTTTGTAAAAGCGCTCCCACGCCACCGCCTTGCGCGCTGACGCGTCCTGATCCGCACGAACCGCTTCCGCCTCGGCTCTCATGCGCGCAGCGTCGGCATAGGTTTTATCTAGGCGCGCCTGATCCGCCCGCCTACGCTGTTCAGCCAGCTGCTCCTGAAGTTGAGCCTGTATCTTGGAAGATTGCTGCTGCGTCTCCGCAACAGCCTGTTGGCCCACCTTCTCGGTAGCCTTCACGACGAGCGCTAGGTAAATATGGAATCCTACGAAAATGACGGTTGCCGCCACTAGGATTCCGACCGCAATTTGCTTGGCGAGGTACCACTCGCCGCGTACTTCTTGGTCCATGCCGGCCCCGCACGTCCTTGCAGGCACAGTTTGCACTTTTAGATAGGAAGTGCAAGTCACTGATTAACGTAATGAATTCGGTCGGCCAGAATTAGTGCTTGCTATACTTTATGCGTACCACGGTAGGATCCTGACACCCGGCGGGCGGGATAGCACCGTACGCAGCATCGCGAAGTTTGCGGGAGGCCATGCGGACTAGAACGTGATCAGTCCGCTGCCGGAGATCGGCGGGCGCGCCTTGGAGCTGGATCGGAATCGGTTGGTGATCGTGCGCTGCTCATCCGGCACGAACAGCGCCCTGGCGTCGCACCGTCCGCGCGGGCAACGCGGCCGATGCAGGGCGCTGCACGGCGCGGCTACCCTGCTCCGCTCAACCTAGCGCGCCGTCCAAACCACATTCGTTCACCGCCGTTGCTTGCGGTGAGTTCATGCGTGGCGAGAGAAGTTGGGGCCAGGGCGACTGATGCAGCTCGCCCCGGCCCCGAGAAACAACGCGGGCGAGGCGTCAGGCCTTCGCGGCGTCCTTCAGCTTCTTCATCGCACGAACCTTCACCTTGACCGTCGCCGGCTTGGCCTTGAAGGTCGTGGGCTCGCCGGTGAAGGGATTGATGCCCTTGCGTGCGGGCTTCGCCGCAACGCTGGTGACGGTGATCTTCAGCAGTCCCGGCAGCATGAAGGTGCCGGCGCTCCTCCTGCCAATCGAGGCGAGGATTGCGTTCTCGAGTGCGGCAAGCAATGCGCGCGCGTCTTTCGAGGCGACCTGCGCTGCATCTGCGAGGTGAGCGACCAGGGCGGACTTGGTCAGCACCGTCTTGATCGATTGCGGGGCCTTCGGGGCAGCCTTCCGGGCGGGCTTCTTCGCAGGCTTCCTGGCGGACTTCTTAGCTTTTGCCATTGGGGTATGTTCGACCTCGTGAATTGATGAAATCACGGCCAGATAATGCCGGCCGTGGTGCGAACGGTAGTCCAATGGCACGTGGAAGCCAAGTCGTGCGGGCCGCGCGCTGGACCCGAGTCGTGCCCAGCGGCCGCGGGTCTGCCGATGCTCCTTGCAATGACAGCGATGCCAGACGAGGCCATGATTCCAGCATGCAGACGCCAAACGACATTCTGGTGACTCCCCGGGACATCCACTTCCGCACCGAGTCCGCGTGGGGGACAGCGTGGCTGGGTGGCGATCCGGTGGCTACGGCTGTGTTCAACGCGCTGTCGCTCACCTTTCCCGACGGCGAGCGGCTGTTCATCGATTCGGTGCGTGCGTTCCGGGGCCGGCTGTCGGGAAAGCTCGCCGATGACGTGCGGGCGTTCATCGCCCAGGAAGCGATCCACTCGCGCGAGCACGCGAGCCTGAACGCGGGCCTCGACCGCAGCCGTTACCCGGTCGAGCGGATCGAGACGTCGGTGCGACGGCGCCTGGCGTTCCTGCGCCGGCTGGGCCGGATGCGGATGCTGGGCGTGACCATTGCGCTCGAGCATTTCACGGCGATGCTCGCCGACATGTTCGATTCCGACCCGCAGCTCTGGAACGGGACGCCGGAGGAGATCCTCCGGCTGTGGCGCTGGCACGCCATGGAGGAGACCGAGCACAAGGCGGTCGCCTTCGACGTGTTCCAGGAGGCGACGCGCGAGTGGTCGGCGCTGCGGCGTTATCTGTTCCGCGCGCACATCATGGCGCTCACCAGCGTGCACTTCACGCTCGATGTCATCCGCTTCGCCGGGGCGCTGCTCGAGGCCGACGGTACCGATCGCTGGCGGGCGCGCTGGCAGGTGACGCGGTTCCTGTTCGGCCAGCCGGGGATCTTCCGCAAGCTTGGCCCGCGCTATCGCGACTGGTATCGCCCAGGGTTCCATCCCTGGGATTACGACAATCGCACGAAGCTCAACGAGTGGCGGCAGCAGTTCGGCTGAGCGGAAGACCGCTACGGACGCGGGGCCAGACCTTCTTGCTTCATGCGCCACAGCAGCACGTCGAGTCGGTCCTGACCGAAGAACGGCTCGCCGCGGAACACCATCAGCGGCACACCCCAGTGTCCGGCGGCTTTCTGGGCGGCCTCGTTGGCCTCGATCTCCGCATCGAAGCCCGCAGGGTCGGCAGCGATCGCCGCGTCGAGTTCGGCAAGGTCGAGCCCGGCGCGCACGGCGGCACGCGCGAGGTGATCGCCCTCGTTCCAGCCCTGCACGCCGCCAAAGGTCAGTCGGCTCACTTCATCGATGAAAGTCGAGTCCGCGACCGCGCCGTTGCGCAGCCACGCCCATCCGCGTGAGGCGATGGATGTAGGGCTGGTCGGCCGCCACCTCCATGGTCTGGAAGTCCTGGACGATCGGATCCGGCCTCGGCCAGGCGAACGGGATGCCGTTCATTTCCGCAATGCGCACGCAGTCCTTCACGAGGTACGGCGGCCACAGCGGGTTCACCTTCTTGAAGAAGCCGGGAATGCGCAAAGCGATCGGATAGACGGGCCGCACGGTGATGTCGAGGTCGTAGGCGCGCTGCATCTGCACCAGGCGGGGCGTCGCCAGGTACGAGTACGGCGATCGGAACGACCAGAACACGTCCAGCTTGAAAGACATCGGCGGCGCTCCTGAGTGTCGGGTACTCGTTCTTCAGGCAACCGTGCGTGAGGTCGGTTCAGTGCGCCTCGTGTGAGGTTTTCCATTCCATCGCGGTGCGCACGCGTCGCTCGACCGAGGGATGGTCGTAGAACAGGGCTTCCTCGAGCGGCGTGGGCCGTGGGTTGCGGTACTCGGCAGTCTTCACGAGTGCCGAGGCCAGCGCATCCGGGAGGTTGACGGTCTCCAGCGAGTAGCGATCGGCCTCGATCTCGTCCGCGCGGCTGAGTGCGTTGACCAGGGGCCCCGCCAGGAACCCGAACAGCGACACCATGAACAGCACCACCGGCAGGCCCACAGGATCGGACAGCTTCGCCTGTCCGCCGAACGCGCGCATGAAGACCGGAAACAGCCGGTCGACCAGGAAGAAGAACACGACGGCGAACCCGGCCGTCATGACCACGAACCGCCACACGTGGCCGAGCACGTAGTGGCCGACCTCGTGACCCGTGACGGCCTTCACTTCGTCCAGCGAGGCGCCCTTGAAAGCGACGTCGGAAATCGCGATTCGCGCGGATCCGCCGAGGCCGGCCGCGTTGGCGGTGAAGTTATTGGATTGTCGCGAGCCGTCGTAGACGAAGATGCGATCCGTGGGGACGCCGGCTCGCTGGGCGATCTCGACGATGGCATCGCGGACCGGACCGGCCGGTACCGGCTTGAACTCGTTGAACAGGGGCTCGATCACGATGGGCGCGGCGAGCAGCAATGCACTCATCGCAATCGCGGTGAGGCCTGCGGACCAGATCCACCAGGTGCGTCCGGTCCGGCGAATGAGTGCGTACACGCCCGTCATGAAAAGTGCGCCCAGCACCGCGGACAGCAGCAGGGCAATCGCGCCCTGCCCCAGGAAATCGGCGAGCGCCTGGCTGGTGCGTCCGTAGGACTTTTCGCGCCACCAGCTTTCGTACAGCGTCCACGGCAGGCTCAGCAGCGCCGACACTCCGAAGAAGACCACCGCGATAACGAACGCCCGCAAGTTCGGGCCGCGTCGCAGGAGCCTTCGCTCGAGGCGATCCAGCAAGCGGCTGCGGACGATGAGCCACGTGACGAGCGCGGTTACCACCAGGCCCCAGAGCAGCAGCCAGTGCGCGCCGTGCGTGTAGGCAGCAGCCTTGGCGAGGGCTTCGGCGCCAATGCCGTCGATGTAGTGGGCCGTTGCGGCCTCGGTGTCGATTGTCATGCGCCGATGGTCGGTGCCGGGTGCCGGTCGCGTCAAGACGCATGACCACGCTTGTCGACATCGACGCCGACAATTCGTCGATAATGCCGGCATGGCGAGCAACTCAAGGGCCCTCGAGCCGAGCAAGCTGCGCATCGGCCGTCGTTACCGTCCTGGCCGGCTGGACGGGCCCTATGATGCGATCGTCATCGGCTCCGGCATCGGCGGGCTGACCACGGCCGCCCTCCTCTCGGAACTCGGCTGGCGCGTCGCCGTGCTCGAGCAGCACTACACGGCGGGCGGCGCCACGCACAGCTACGAACGCAACGGCTACGAGTGGGACGTCGGTGTGCACTACATCGGCGACATGGGCGCGGCCACCACGTCGCGCCGGCTGATGGATTTCCTCACGCAAGGCGGGGTGTCCTGGGCGCCCATGGACGCCCACTACGACCGCTTCTTCATCGGTGATCGCGTGTACGACGCCGTTGCGGGCCGGGACGCGTTCCGCGAGAACCTCGTCGGTTACTTCCCGCGTGAAGCCCGCGCCATCGACCGTTATCTCGAGTTGCTCGGCGAAGTTGCGAAAGGCATGCGGACTTTCGCGCTCGACCGCACCCTGCCTCCCTGGGCGGCGACCCTGGCCGGCCCGTTCCTGCGACGACGGCTTCCGCGCAGTTTCGATCGGACGACCTGGGACGTGCTTTCGGAAATCACATCGGACCCCGAGTTGATCGCCGTGCTGACCGGCCAGTGGGGCGACATGGGCCTGCCGCCCAAGCGGTCGTCGTTCGTCATCCAGGCGCTGATCGCCCGGCATTACATGCACGGCGGCTTTTATCCCACCGGAGGCGCGTGGCGCATTGCCGATTCGATCCTGCCGCGCATCCGTGCCGCGGGCGGCGAGGTCTTCACCTACGCGAGCGTCGAGGCAGTGCTGATGCACGGCGATCGCGTGACGGGCGTGCGCATGGCGGACGGCCACGAGATCGAATCACCGGTGGTCGTTTCGAGCGCAGGCGCGATCAACACGTTTGCACGCCTGCTGCCGCAAGAGGCCTCGAGGAGACACGGGTACGACAAGCTGCTGCAGTCGGTGAAGCCGAGTATCGGACACCTCGGCGTGTACATCGGCCTCAAGGGCACGACCCAGGAACTCGGGCTGCCGAAGACCAACTACTGGATCTACCAGGACAACGACTACGACGGCGCGCTCGAGCGTTTCCTGAAGGACCCGCACGGTCCGTTTCCCGCCGTATACCTCTCGTTTCCGTCGGCGAAGGACCCGGATTTCCAGCGACGACATCCCGGCCGCTCGACGATCGAGATCGTCGCACCCGCGCCTTACGAGATCTTCGAGCCCTGGGCCGGGCGCACGTGGGGCAAGCGCGGCGACGACTACGAGGCGCTGAAGGAGTCCTACGGCGAACGCCTGCTCGAGCACCTCTACGCCAAGTTGCCGCAGCTGCGTGCCCGCGTCGACTACTGGGAAGTCTCCACGCCGCTCTCGATGCAGCACTTCTGCGGCTACGGGCGCGGAGAGTTGTACGGGCTCGATCACGACCCCCAGCGCATGCGCCAGGGATGGTTGCGGCCTCGCACGCGAGTGCCGGGCCTGTGGCTCACCGGACAGGACGTCATGTCCTGCGGCGTGACGGGTGCCATGATGGGCGGCATGGCCTCCGCGGCCTCCATCGCGGGCCTGCGGCGCATGATGCCGGTGATGAAGCGCGTCTTCGGCTGAGGCGCGCGCCGCTTCCCTACTCCACGTTGATCACGACCTTGCCGCGCGCGCGCCCTTCCTCGAGGTACGCAATCGCCGCGGGCGTTTCCGCCAACGGGTAGCGCCGGTCGATCACGGCCTTTACGCTGTTGCCTTCGACCATGTTGCGCAGGATGCCGAGGTCTTTTCCATTCAGTTCCGCGAAGAACATCACGTACTGCTGGCTCACAAATGGCGACAGCACCGCGGCCCTCAACGCACGGCCCAACGGCCCGAGCCACGGGTTCTCACTCGGTCCGCCCACCATGACGACGATGCCTTCTGGCTTGAGGACGCGGCGATAGGCCAGCAGCGGGTAACTCCCGACGTTGTCGATGATGATGTCGTACTTCTGCTCGCCCTTCGTGAAGTCTTCCTTCTTGTAATCGATGACGTGGTGGGCCCCGAGCGACCGGACCAGTTCGACATTCTTCGTGCTGCACACGCCGGTGACGTTTGCACCGGCAGCCTTCGCAATCTGTACCGCGAACGTGCCAACGCCACCCGACGCCCCGTTCACCAGGACCTTCTGCCCCGGCTTGAGTTTTCCCTTGTCGCGTAGCGCCTGCAGCGCCGTGACGGCGGCAATCGGCATGGCGGCCGCCTGCTCGAACGACATGTTGTCCGGCTTGATCGACAGCCCGCGATCCTCACGCACCACCACGTACTCAGCGAGCGCGCCGTTGCGCCCGCCGAACACCTCGTCGCCGACATGGAAACGCGTGACGTTCTTGCCGATGGCTTCGACGGTCCCCGCGAAGTCGACGCCGAACCGCGTGTCCTTGGGCTTGCCTATGCCCGACGAAAGTCGCATGACATACGGCTTGCCGCGCATGTAGTGCCAGTCGAGCGGGTTGACCGAGGCAGCCCTCACCCTGACCAGCAGTTCGTTGTCCGCAGGCGTCGGCACGGCGACATCCTCGAGTTTCAGCACCTCGGGGCCGCCGTAACAGCGATACACGATAGCCTTCATGAGGTTCACCCCCATCCCCGGCGGCGGCGGGGCCTCGCACGACGAGTCGTGGCTCAGGACGAGGCCGAACGCCACGACCGCGACGGCAAGCACCGCGAAGATGCTGCCCAGGATCTTGCTACGACGGGTCATCGATTCCTTCCTTATTCATTCGAGCCCACGAGCACGACGGGCGGGCCGCCCGACGAGATCCTCGCGGCGTCTGCCGCCACTTCCTGCATCTCGCGCGAGCCCATCGCCTGCTGCAGGGCCTCGGCGGACGGGAACGGCATCGTGAACATCTGATAGTACGCCGGCTTGCCCTGCGGCAGTTCGCCGAAACGAGTCACGGCGTACGGCCGGGCGTCCGCCGGGATCTGCATCCTCGCGTGCAGAAGACGGAGGTGGGCCTCGTAGTCGCGGTCGAACATTTCGGTGTCGAGCGGATACGGGTATAGCACGTGCAGCTTCACACCGGCCATTGGGGCGCCCTCTTCGCGGCGGCAGGGTCAGTTCGGCTGGCATCAATAGACCATCGGCCCCTCGAGCGTCAATGAGACGACCCGATGACAGGCCGTCACCCGGCATGCGGCGTGTTACGGACGGCTGTCGCGCGGCGACTGGCGGCTGCCCGCATAGAGCTCGAAGAACAGCAGACGGCAGGAAATGCTGCCGTTCATAAGCGCAATGCTTCGCTCGGGCTTCAGGCCGATCGCCTTGTAGGGCGAGTTCGAGGCGGCCAGGATCACGGCACGCCATCCCGCGAAGCGTTTCTTCAGCGTATCGCCGACCTCTTCGTAGAGCTGGCGGATGTCGCCCTCGGTGCCGCCGATGCGATCGCCGTACGGCAGATTGGTGACGAGCAGTCCGGACCCCGCCGGCGGCTCGATGTCCTGGAACCGCCCCGTGCGAAACGTCATGTACTTCTCGACGCGGGCCTTGAGCGCGCTCTTCTGCGCCATCGCCACGAACTTCGGATCGATGTCCGAAGCGACGACGGGGGCCGGCGGCGCCTCCAGTTTCTCTGCCCGCACCCGGTCCTGCGTGGCGCGCCACAGCTCGCGGTCGAGCGACTTGAGCCATTCGAAGTAGAATTCGCCCTTCTTGCGGTGGATGCGCGGGGCCTTGCGCATGGCGATCATCGCGGCTTCGATCGCGAGCGTGCCGCTGCCGCACATCGGGTCGAGGAACGCCTGCGTTCCGTCGTAACCGGCGAACTGAAGGATGGCTGCGGCCAGCGTCTCCTTGAGCGGCGCAGGGTGTCCCGACTCGCGGTAGCCGCGCTTGTGCAGCGACTTGCCGGACGTGTCGAGGCTCAACATGCACCGGCCGTTCGCGAGATGCGCGACCACCACGACCTTGGGCTCGACCACATCGACTTTCGGGCGCCGGCCGACACTGCGTTCGAACTCGTCGAGGATTGCCTCGCGCACCTGCGTGATTACCTGCCTGGGCGGCATGCCGCCACCTTCGGTATCGGCACCGAGGCTCTCCACCATGAACCCATGCTGAGCGTCGAACAGCTCGTGCCAGTGGATGCGCCTCGCCTGCGAATGCAGCATCGGCGGCGACTTGGCCGGCACGTCCTTCAGGACGCGCAGGATGCGGCTCGCCGTGCGCAGCTTCAGGTGCAGCTCGTAGAAGAGCGCGTCGTCCGCATCGAATTCAACCGCGCGAAAACCGGGCGACAGGTTCGTCGCACCGAGCGCCTCGAGCTCCATCTCGAGCGCCGGCTTGGTCTCCTCCGGACACGTGGCGACCAGGCGCATTCAGTCGCGGACGAGTTCGAGCAGGTGCAACGACACCGCAATCACGTGCGTCACGGCCATGACGATGAAGATTCGCGCCGCAACGATGTGAATGCTCCGCCAGGCGAGGGCGTCGCCGGAACCGTGCGTGAAGAACCATGCCGCGCCCGTCGCCGCCGTGACGAGCAGAAGAAGCAGCGCGAACCCCTCGACGACGGCGAACAGACCGCCGCCTTCCGACGCAGGGATCCGGCCCCGGCAGAGCCCGGCGAGATCACGCAGTGCTCCGCCGCCCTGTCCCGCCAGCCAGGGAAAGTACAACCGCCACTTCCCGGCACGCACGCATGAAACGAAGTACGGAGCAGCAACCGCGAGCGCGGCAATTCCCAGCACCACGTGGCTCGTGTTCAGGAAGCCCGCGTCGTCGGGCATGCGCCGGTACATTCCGATCCACGGGCTGGTGAGGACGAGCCAGGCCGACACGAAGGCAACGGCCGCGTGCAAGCGCCCGGTCAGCGTGTCACGGCCGGTATCCACGCCAGGCTCAGGGACTGCGCTGGCCGGCCAGCGCAGCAATCTGGCCTGCGAAGCGCCGCACCTGGTTCCAGTCGGTGAACTCGACGTTCGTGTGCGGATCGGTGGGGCCCTTGGTGATCCACATGATGAAGCGGATCGCGGCCCGATCGAACGGCTTGTAGCGCTGGTAGTCCAGGTTGCCGCCGAACACGCCGAGCAGGTTCGGCTTCCATGGCGAGCGCGAGACGAATGCCTTCGTGTACGGATTGGTCTCGGGCGTGTTCTTCGCCGGCTTGCGTGCCACCAGGTTCACGGAGAAGAAGCCGCTCGGCTTGCTCTCGAGCAACGCGCGATGCTGCGCGATGAACTCGAACACGGCCGGGTTGTGCTTGCCATGCCGGATGCTCGCGCCGATCACGATGGCGTCGTACCGTTCGAGGCCTTCGCCGGCTTCGGCCAACGGCCGCAGTTCTACCGCCACGCCTTGGGCGGCCAGCTCGGTCTTGAGGGTTTCGCAGATCTTCCTCGTCTGTCCGTAGACGCTGAAATACAGCAGGAGGATGTTCGACAAGTGCGGTACTTCTTGCGTAGGCGGGCGGCGGATCGATCGTCCCTAGAATATTGCCGTGCGGACCATTTGCAAGAGCGGCAACTACTGCCGGGCGATGGCCGCCTTGCCTCCACGCAGCACGAACTTCTGGATCTTTCCCGTGGTTGTCTTCGGCAACTCCGTCACGAACGTGTAGGCCGTCGGGACCTTGAAGTGCGCCAGCACGCTGCGGGCGAACTCCTTGAGTTGCTCCGCGGTGGCCTCGGCGCCCGGCCGCAGCACCACGAAGGCGTGGGGCGACTCGCCCCATTTCTCGTGCGGCATCCCGACCACGGCAACCTCCAGCACGGCCGGATGGCGCAGCAACGCGCCTTCCACCTCGATCGAGGAAATGTTCTCGCCGCCGCTGATGATCACGTCCTTGAAGCGGTCCCGGATCTCGACGTACCCGCTCGGGTGCACCACCGCGGCGTCGCCGCTGTGGAACCAGCCGCCGCGGAACGCCTTCTCGGTCGCCTCCGGATCGTCGTAGTACCCCTGCATCACGACGTTGCCGCGCGCGACGATCTCGCCCATCGTGGCGCCGTCCCAGGGCACGTCGCACATTGCTTCGTCCACGACGCGCAACTCGCCCGACGTGATGAGTTCGACTCCCGTCAGCGCCTTCACCTTCGCGCGCGCCGCAGGCTCGAGCGATGCGTGCTCGGGCAGCGGCTCGCAGACGGTGATGAGCGGTGCGGTTTCCGTCAGGCCGTACACCTGCGTGACGTTCCAGCCGAGATCGCCCTCGACCCGTTCGATCGTGGCCGCGGCCGGCGGCGCTCCGGCCGTGAGGAGCCGCAGGCCACGGCGCAAGGTCTGGCGCTGGGCCTCGGGGCCGTTCGCGATGCCGATGAGCACGGTTGGGGCTGCGCAGAGTGTCGTGACGCGCTCGTCATTGATGTGCCTGTAAATCGTTTCCGCATCGACGCGCCGCAGGCAGACGTGCGTGGCGCCCACGGCCGTCACGATCCAGGTGAACGTCCAGCCGTTCGCGTGGAACATCGGGAGCGTCCACAGATACCGGTCTGCCGGGGTCATCGGCCAGTGCACGAGCGTGCCGATGGCGTTCACCCACGCATTGCGGTGAGTGATCATCACTCCCTTCGGCCGGGAGGTCGTGCCGCTCGTGTAGTTGAGGGCCAGCAGGTCGCCCTCCTCGATCACCGGTCGCTCGAAGCGGCCGTCGCCCTGCGCGACCAGGTCTTCGTAATTCAGCCAGCCCGGCTTGCTTCCTTCGAGGGCGACGAAGTGCTCGACGGTCGTCATGCGGTCGCGCACGCCGTCCACCGCATCGAGGTACTCCGAGTGCGCGCACAGCACGCGCGAACCGCTGTGGTTGGCGAGGTAGACGAAGTCGTCCGGCACCAGCCGGTAGTTCATCGGCACGATCACCGCGCCGATCTGCGGCACCGCGTAGTACTGCTCGAGGTGCTGGTGGGTGTTGGGCGCGATCGTCGCGACGCGATCGCCCTTGCGGATGCCGAGTCTCGACAAGGCCGCGGACCAGCGGTCGCAGCGCTCGCCGAACTGGGCGTAGGTCAGGCGCAAGTCGCCGTCGACGACGGCTTCTCGCGACGCGTGCAGCTTACGTGCCCGGCGGAAGAACTCGAGCGGAGTCAGCGGTGTTTCCATGGTGCTGCCAACTATGCCGGGACGCACCGGCGCTTGTCCAAGCGCCCCTCGGCCGCCGCGATCAGTCGAACCCCGGCGGCGCCGTGAACCCGCCCAGTTCCTGCTCCATGAGTTGCGCGAAACGCAGCGTCGTGAGGTCCTCGAGATAGGCGCCCATCACCTGCAGTCCGATCGGGCTCCCGTTCGTCGCGAACCGACCGGTCGGGAAGACGCTCGCCGGCAGGCCGCTCACGGATGCCAGCGCAGGCAGCGCGCTCAGGCGGTAATACGGCATCGACTGGCCGTTGATCGGCAGCGTGCGCTCGTAGAAGTAACCGTCGTCGTGGGCAAAGGCGTTGCTGCTGCAGACCGGCAGCAACAGCACGTCCACTCGTTCGAAAATGCCCTCCCAGGCGGTCTTGTAACGCTCGAACGTCTCGAGCAGGTCGACCAGCACCCCAGCGCCGGCCTCCAGCCCGTCCGCCACGGCGGCCAGGAAAGGATCGGAATAACCGCGCATCTTCGCCGCCGCCTTCGCGCGCGTTGCCTGCGGCAAGCTGCCTCCGAGCAGGCACTGCAGCACGACCAGGTATTGCCGGTAGTGCTCGCTGAAGTCGCCGAACCAGGGCGCGGCGTCGAATTCGCTTACCCTCGCGCCGGAGCGGGCGAGCCTGTCGCTCACGTGCTGGCGCGCGTCGAGGATTGCATCGTCCACCGCAATCCATTGCGGCACTTGCAGGATTCCAACTCGGCAATCCGCCAGCCGTTCGAAGCGTGCGGCCGGCAGGGCCGGCCGCCAGCCCTTGCCTTCGAGGCCCTCGGCGCGGCAAAGCGTGCGAAACAGCAGCTCGAGATCGGCTGCACCACGCGCGAGTGGTCCCTGCACTGCCATCCCGCGCGCGGGATTCGCAATATTCTGGCCGGGGAAATGCCCCCCTCGAGGCACGGCTGACGACGTCGGCTTGTGGCCGTACAGGCCACAGAACGCAGCCGGAATCCGGATCGATCCGCCGATGTCGCTGCCGAGTTCGGCGGTCGTCAGGCCCGCTGCAAGAGCCGCCGCACCGCCCCCAGTGCTGCCGCCGGGAGTGAGTTCTGCATTCCAGGGATTGACCGTCCGGCCGAACAGCGGGTTCACGCTCTGCCAGTCCGAGTTCGCCACGGGCACGTTGGTCTTGCCGAGGAAGATTGCGCCCGCGCTGCGCAACTGTTGCACGTTTGGCGCATCTTCGGCGGCAACCGCCTTGGCCGGTTCGATCATGCCTCCGGTGGTAGGCAGGCCTGCGACGTGGATGGCATCCTTGATAGTGACGGGCAGCCCGCGCAGAGGGAGGTCCGGGCTGGTGGCAGCTGCGTCGCACGCACGAGCGGATTGCAGCGCGGCCGCGTCGTTCGTCGTGACGATGGCGTTGACCCGCGGTCCTAGACGGCGGCGCCGTGCGAGATGGGATTCAACCACCTCGGTTGCCGAAGCGGCGCCACTGTTCAAGGCCGACAGGAGCTCGGTCGCCGTCGCAAACGGATTCATGGCGCGCTCCTTCTCCACACCAGCATCTGGTTGTTCGCCGGCATCGCACAGTCCTCGACCAGCGTGAAACCCGCAATCGCCGCCTCGGCGTCGACCTCTTCGAACGCCCGCAGGCCGCTTGCCGGATCGCGTCCCTTCAGCATCTGGTCGAACGCTTCGTTGCTCGCCGTCGTGAAGCGACCATCGTAGCGGAAAGGGCCATAGACCAGCAGGAATGCCGACGGCACGTCACTCAGCAGGCGACCGGCAGCGTGCATCAGGGCCACCACCTGCTGCCACGACATGATGTGGAGCGTATTCGCCGTGAAGACGGCGTCGAATTCACCTGGGGCCGGCCAATCCGCAGGACGCGCGACGTCGAGCTCGATCGGACGCCGCAGGTTGGGCCCACCCTCCACCTCGACGCGGGCCAGGAGCCCGTGAAGGTATTCGGCCCGGTCGGAAGGCTGCCACGTCACCTTCGAGAGGCGACCGGAAAAATGCACCGCATGCTGGCCCGTACCCGAGCCGATCTCGAGCACGCGGGCATTCTCCGGGAGGTGCCTGGCAAGAACCTCGAGGATCGGCTGCTTGTTGCGCTCGCATGCTTCCGAGAAAGGGAGCATGCGGCGCGCAGAAGGTGCGTTCGGGGCGAAACAGGGCGAGGTGCCGCGAGTCTGCGCGATTGCGCAGTCGACGACACCCGCCCCAACTGAGCGTGAATTACGGCTTCAGCGTCGCGTAATACGCCGCGAGGTCCGCGAAGTCCTGGGAACTGAGCTTCTTGGCTTCCTTGATCATCTTCTGGCTCTTGGTGCGAGTGCCGGCCTTGTACTCCTCCATGGCCTTGACGAATTTCTCCGGCGCCTGGCCGGCGATCGAAGGATTCTCGTCGTCGCCCTTGCCGTCGTCACCGTGGCAGTCGACGCACGATTCCGACTTGGTCTTGCCCGCCGCTGCGGTGCCGGCGGCGTTGGCCGGGCCGGCCGCGAACATGACGGCAGCCAGGGCCAGGATCGACAGGGAAACCTTATTCATCGCTCGTCTCCTCAAAATGGATCAAATCCGCTCCGCCGGCATGGATGGCCAGTGGGTGCTCGCAAATATACCCTCTGCCAAGCCACAGACACGCAGCGACGCGCATTGTTCAGATCCGGCCGGGGCAAGGCGAGTTGTGGTTTTCCACGAGGCGCGGCCCGTCAATTCGTGCAGCAATTGGAGCTGAATCCCATTTTGGTTCAGGGTCCTCATTGCAGATCCTTAGAGTCGGCGTATATTCCGGCTGTAGCCCCATGATTCCACAACGGAATTCTGCAAGGCGGCCGGCGGGAATATGCTTTAACAGAAGACAATAAGATATTGATCTTAATAATAATTTGACGGTCAGGGTGGCGCATGTCTGGCAACTTGAACAGCTTTCACAGCGCGGTGCGGGTCCTCGTCGGTCCCGGCCAGGTCAAGCAAAGGCTCATCGTGGCCTATCTCGAGCACCTGCAGGGCGTCGAGAGCGAAATCCTTCCCGACGAAGTCTGCGTGGAATTCGCGGCGCTGCAGTCGGCATTCAGTTGCGTCAGGCCCGCGGGCGGCCTGTGCGCGGCAGAGGTTGCCGTGCGCAAGATGTCGGAGCAGGAAGCGTCCGCGCATGCCGAGCGCATCCTGTCGATGTTCACGATGTTGTCGGGCGCGAACCGCGAGGCGCCGGAATCGGCCGCGCTTCCCCGCCTTCGCGTGGTCGGCGACGAAGACGAATTGCCCGCGTTCCTCAGTCGAGCTTGAATTCGATCGTATCGAAGCGCGTCGTCTCTTCGTGACGCGCCTGGCGCTTGATCGCGTCGATCAACTGGCGCTTGTCCCAGGGCACGACTTCATCGCCCATGTCCATCACCGCAGGCGCAATCGTGTCGTGCGAGCCGAACGGCTCGAGCACCACCACGGGCTTGTCGAACGCCTTGGCGCAGTGAAGCATGAAATCCACCCAGTCCTGGTGCCGGCGATACAGCGACGCGGGCACGAGGATGCACTCCGCCGCCGTGATCTGCTTGCGCAGGTCGTCCTTGATCGCCTCTTTGTCGCCCGGCGGCCGTTTGTCGGGCGTCGAGGTGTTCAGGTAGAAGAAGTTGTCCGCGCTCTCGAGGTACTCGAAGATCCGGTGGTAGTCGTCGTCCGGATGATAGACATGGCAGACGAACAAACGGACCGGATTTTTTTGCGTCACGCTGCCCACGATGCCTCCGTGACCCGCCCAGGGCGGGTGGGTTCTGGCGTAGTGTAGCCTAGCCTTTTCGGTTCCTGTTCGCCGCAATGAAACGTAGAATTGCGGACAGATGCGCTTTCTTCTATACAACATCCGCTACGCGACCGGAACGGGGGCCGCCTTTCACCTGCCCGTCCCCGGCGCAGGCTACCTGCGCAGCAACCCGCGGGTCCTCGAGGGTATCACGCGGTTCATCAAGTCCCAGGACCCGGACATCGTCGGCCTGGTGGAGGTCGACACCGGCTCGATCCGCTCGCGCCGGGTCAACCAGGCCGAGGTCATCGCCAGCTCGCTCGGCCACTACTCGATCTACCAGTGCAAGTACGGCACCAGCTCGTTCAACACGCTGGTGCCCATCGTCAACAAGCAGGCGAATGCGTTCCTCGCGTCGCCGCGCGTCGAAGGCGAGCGTTTCCACTACTTCGACACCGGGATCAAGAAGCTGATCATCGAGCTCGAGCTCGACGAGCTGTGCGTGTTCCTCGTGCACCTGTCGCTCAAGTTCCGGCACCGCCACGCGCAGTTGCGGCACCTGTTCGAACTCGTCAAGAACTCATCCAAGCCCGTCATCGTCGCCGGCGACTTCAACACGTTCTGGGGCGAGCACGAGATCGCGCTGTTCATGGAAGCCGCCGGGCTCAAGAGCGCCAATGTCGCGCGCCTGCCCTCGTACCCCGCGCGCAAGCCGCGCATGGAACTCGACTTCATCCTGCACTCGCGCGACATCGCGATCGATTCGTTCTCGATTCCCGAGGTGACCTTTTCGGATCACCGGCCGCTGGTGTGCGATTTCCGCGTCACGGGCCAGCAGCGCGCCAAAGCCGCCTGACGCCGTCCACGGAGCATGCATGTCCACCCCAGGAACCGCCGGCGAAAACCAGTGGTCGCTCGAGGTCGATGCCGATCGCGTCGCGTGGCTTACGTTCGACAAGCCTGGCGCGAGCGCCAACGCCCTCTCGCGGGCGGCGATGGAGCAACTCAATGAATGGATTACCGGAGTGCAGCGGGCTTCGCCTCGCGGCCTGGTGATTCGCTCGGCCAAGGCAGGATTCATTGCGGGCGCCGACATCGGCGAATTCGGGCAGGTGCGTTCGCCCGAAGAAGCGGTGCCGTTCGTGCGCGCGGCGCACCAGGTTCTCGCGCGACTGGAGGGCCTGCCCTTCCCCACCGTGGCCGCGATCAACGGCTATTGCCTCGGCGGCGGCCTCGAACTGGCGTTGGCCTGCCGTCATCGCGTCTGCGTCGACGATCCGAAGGTGACGCTCGGGTTCCCCGAGGTGCTGCTCGGCATCCACCCGGGATTCGGCGGTACGGTGCGCGCTGTGCGACTCCTCGGCGTGACGACGGCGATGGACCTGATGCTGACCGGCAAGAACCTGCGACCCGGAAAGGCGCAAGGCGTGGGACTCGTCGATCGCGTCGTGCCCGCCGCGCAGCTGCGCGCCGCGGCGCGCGAGATGGTGCTCGATCCTCCGGCTCTCCGGCAGGCGCCGTTCGGCCAGCGACTGCTGTCCCTCGGGCCGGTGCGGAGATTCGTCGCCCCGAAGATCGAGCAACAGGTGGCCCGCCGGGCGAAGAAGCGAGCACTACCCCGCCCCGTACGCAATCGTGGACCTCTGGCGCAAGTATGGCGCCAACCCCGCGACGGCATACGAGGCGGAAGCGCAGTCGGTGGCGAGGCTCGTGTGCTCGCCGACATCGCGCAACCTGGTCCGCGTGTTCTTCCTGCAGGAGCGCATGAAGGGCCTCGGCGGCCGCGACGCACCCGCGAAGGGGCACGTGCACGTCGTCGGCGCGGGCGTGATGGGAGGCGACATCGCTGCGTGGTGCGCCCTGAGAGGCCACACCGTCACGCTGCAGGATCGCGGGGAGGAGTTCGTCCTTCCCGCGCTGGAGCGAGCGCGAACCGCGTTCGAAAAGCGCAGCCGCGTGCCCGGCCAGGCGGAGCAAACCATGCGTCGCCTCACGGCGGATGTGGAAGGCCGCGGCGTCGAAGGAGCGGACGTGGTGATCGAAGCGATCTTCGAGAGCCTCGATGCCAAGCGCGAGTTGTACGCGAAGCTCGAGCCGCGACTGAAGCCGGGCGCGCTGCTCGCAACCAACACCTCGAGCCTGATGCTGGAACCGCTGGCCGCGGGCCTCGCCGATCCGGGGCGCCTCGTCGGCCTGCATTTCTTCAACCCGGTGGCGCAGATGCCGCTGGTGGAGGTGATCGAGTCGAAGCACACGCACGCCGAGGCGCGCGCTGCCGCGCTCGCGTTCACGCGCGGCATCGACAAGCTGCCGCTGCCCTGCCGCAGCTCGCCCGGGTTCCTCGTCAATCGCATCCTGATGCCATACCTCACCGAAGCGATGCTCGCGGCGCAGGAGAACGTGCCGTACGCGGTCATCGATCGCGTTGCCGTCGACTTCGGCATGCCGATGGGCCCGATCGAGCTCGCCGATACCGTGGGTCTCGATGTCTGCCTGCACGTCGGCCGCATCCTCGCAAACGCGTCCGGCCGGCCAGCGCCGGAGGCCGTGGAGCCGCTGGTGAAGGCCGGCAAGCTCGGCCGCAAGACGGGTGCTGGTCTCTATGAATGGAAGGAAGGCAAGGCCGTGAAGCCGGCGGCCGGCGATGCCAAGGCGCCGGACGACCTCGAGGACCGCCTCATGCTGCCCATGGTCAACGAGGCCGTTGCGATCCTGCGCGAAGGCGTAGTCGCGGAAGAGGACCTCATCGATGCCGGCGTGATCTTCGGCTCGGGATTCGCTCCATTCCGCGGCGGACCGCTGCGCTACGCGCGCGAGCGCGGCGTGGCCGAGGTTCGTCGCAGGCTCGAGGAACTGGAGCGCCGGCACGGTCCGCGCTTCCGCCCGGACCCGGGCTGGGATGCCTTGGCACGCGACCCGGTGTGTTAGCATGCCGCATCCTTTTCGAATCGTCCGCACCGAGGCGGAGGCGCCCAGCGGACACGCATGAAGAATGAACGAACCGGCACCCGTTGACCTGGCAATACTCCGGAACTTCTCCCCGCTCGACGGCCTGCGGCGGGAGAATCTCGTCGCCCTGTCGCGCAAGACGGCCGTGCGTGAATCCGGCCAGGGTCGCCTGCTCTTCAAGGAAAGCGACACCGACAAGCGAACGTTTTTCCTGGTGAGCGGCGTGGTCGAACTGATGGCGCAGGGCCGTGTCGTCGGCACCGTCAAGGCGGGAACGCCGGATGCGCGCCACGCCATCGCGCCGATCCTGCCCCGCCGCTGTTCCGCGCGCGTCGCCTCCGAGAAGATCGAATACCTCTCGATCGACAGCGACCTCCTCGACGTGCTCATCACGTGGGACCAGACGGGTGCCTACGAGGTCAGCGACTTGAGCGCCAACCCTGCCGCCAGCGACGACTGGATGACGCTGCTGCTGCAGAGCCGCGCGTTCCACAAGATCCCGCCCGCGAACCTGCAGGCCGTCTTCATGCGCCTGCAGCGCGTCGAGTACTCGGCGGGCGACGTGGTGATCCGCCAGGGCGAGGAAGGCGATTTCTTCTACATCATCATGAACGGGCGCTGTGCCGTCAGCCGCGAAACGCCGCTGAACCGGGAAGGCATCCGCCTCGCCGAACTCGGCATGGGCGAGACGTTCGGCGAGGAAGCGCTGATCTCCGGGGCGCGCCGCAATGCGACCGTCAGCATGCTGACCGACGGCGCCCTGATGCGCCTGCCCAAGGAAGACTTCACGTCGCTCCTCAACGAGCCGATGCTGCACTGGGTGGATTACGAGGAGGCCAAGGCCATGGTCGCTGCGGGCGGCCGTTGGCTGGACGTGCGCCTGCCGAGCGAGTACGAGCACTGCCACTTCGACCAGTCGATCAACGTGCCGCTCTATTTCGTGCGCCTGAAGATCAAGACGCTTGATACGGCGGTACCGTACGTGGTCGTGTGCGACAACGGGAGGCGCAGCTCTGCCGCCGCCTACGTCCTGAGCGAGCGCGGCTTCGACTGTCACGTCCTGCGGGGCGGCATCGCGACCACGGATCTCGCGGATTCGCTGATCGCCACGGGCAAGCGTTGAGACTCGCCGGGGTTCTCCCGGTGAGTAAAGATCACATCGTGAAGTAGTCGCGGCCGGCTCTCTTTAGCTGGCTTCGATCGTTGCAGCGCGGCCATCACTGGCCGAAACGCCCCCACGTTATGTTCGCTTCCGCACGGATGCCCACCGATTCGTTCATTACTCTCGAGGCTCACTTTCACAGGTAGTCAAAAGGGCCGCACCGGAGAGCCAATATGAACCTCTTATGGTGTGTGCTGTGCGCTTGGTTCGGATGTCTGATTGGCATGGTGGCCATGGCGCTGGCCCAAATCGCTGCCCGCAATCCGCCCACTCCAGACCCGCGGACCCAATGGCAAGACGCCGTTCAAGGGTCTCGGCCGGACCCGGGCATCTCCATCGGCTAGCGCGGCCTGCTGGTTGCCACGTTCGAGCGCGGTTGCCGCGGGTGAGAGTGCCCGGCAGCGGTCAGGTCGCGGCCATATCTGCCGGGCGCTACATCGTGTGGGTGGGCTTGTCGCCGCCGAGGGCGCCGGCAAGATAGGACTCGATCTTGCGCTGTGTATTGCCGCGGTCCTGCTCGCTGAACTGCACCCCGATGCCAGCCGTGCGCTTGCCCTGCGCGCCCTTCGGGGTCATCCAGATCACCCGCCCGGCCACGGGCAGCTTCTCGTCCTCGCCCATGAGGTTGAGGAGCATGAATACTTCGTCGCCCAGCCGGTAGTTGCTGCTCGTCGGGATGAACAGCCCGCCGTTCTTCACGAACGGCATGTAGGCAAGGTACAGGGCGCTCTTGTCCTTGATGGTGAGCGTGAGCAACCCGGGCTTGTTCGGTTGTCGCGGAGCGACGGCCATCAACTCGACTCCTTATGGGGCGCAGGCTGCCCGGAACTCGATCAGCAGCGCCTCGACTACCAGCTGCGGTGCCGAATTGCCATCGAGCAACCGGCGGGCTTCCCGCAGGCGATCCACCAGGCGGAACGCCATCGTTATGTTCACTGCCGCCGCGGTCCTTTGCAATAGAGCGCCCCCCGGAAGCGTGAGCCGGGTCTCACTGCCCGGGTTGCGGCACCGGATGGCCGCGCCCAGCCAGGACTCGAGCCAGTCGAGTCGGGACTGCAGTCCTTCGCCCTGCATGTCCGCCGCCAGCCGGGTCACCTCGGCCCGTCCCGACCACAACGCCTCGAGGATCCCGGTCATCTGGATCTCGAGATCCTCGAAAAACGGCGCGAGGCTCATGGCACGCAGCGGCGCGCCGCCGGCAAGCGTCAACAGGCGCTCGGAGGCTCCGCCACCGATCGCGGCGTCGAGCCAGCGCAAGGCTGCCTCCGGCTCGGGGCGGGCGATCTCGACGCGCTGGCAGCGGCTGCGAAGCGTCGCCAACAGGATGGACGGGCGGGCCGCCACGAGCACCAGGAGCGTGCGTGCGGCCGGTTCCTCGAGCGTCTTCAGCAATGCATTCTGCGCCGCGATGGTCATCAGGTCGGCCGGAGCGATCACCGCGACGCGATAGCCGCTGCGCATGCTGGTCATGCCGAGCGACTCGCTCAACTCGCGAATCTGGTCGACTCCGATCGATTTCTTTTCCTTCTTGTCCTTGGCGTCCTTCAGGAGCTGCACCCAGTGCAGGTCGGGATGCGATCCGGCGCGGCTCAGCAGGCATTCGGGGCATACGCCGCAGGCCGCGAGCCGGGCGCCGCGGCGCGAACAGAACATCGCGGCCGCGAGCGCAGATGCAAAGATCTCCTTGCCGACGCCGCGCGGACCGTGCAGCAGGATACCGTGCGACATCCGATTGCCGGCAAGGGCCGTCCTCAATCGCTCGTTCGCGGCGGCATGCCACGGCAGGAACTCGATTGGCCGGGCAGTGGCATCGCCCTCCTCCAGGATTTCGGGCTCTTCGCTCATGCGTCCGATCCGGCGATCAGGCGCTCGAGGATCGCGCGGATCGCGGCCTCCACCGTTGCCACGTCGCCGGACGCGTCCACCACGCGGAAGCGTCGCGGTTCGCGCCCGGCTCGGGCGAGATAGCGGGCCCGAACGCGCTCGAAGAACTCCCGCCGCTCGGTCTCGAATCGATCGGGACCGTCGCTGCCGTTGCGTCGCCCCGCCCGGCCCAGGCCGATGTCGACGGGCGCATCGAGCAGCACGGTGAGATCCGGTTGCCGACCGGGATGCACGATCGAGACGAGCGCATCGATGTCGCGCTCGGGCACGCCGCGACCGCCGCCCTGGTAGGCATAGGTTGCGTCGGTGAAGCGGTCGCACAGCACCCATGCGCCACGCGCGACCGCGGGCTCGATCCGGTTGGCCAGGTGGGTCGCCCTGGCCGCGAACATCAACAGCAGTTCGCAGGACACGGGCATCGGCTCGTCGCCCCGCTCGAGCAGGATCGTGCGCAGGCGTTCGGCGCGCGGCGTGCCGCCCGGCTCGCGCGTCATCACGACCTCCAGGCCGCGGCTGCGCAACCACGCAGCGACGCGCTGCAGTTGCGTGGACTTGCCGACGCCCTCGCCGCCTTCGAACGTGATGAACTTGCCCGCCAACTCAGTGCTCCGTCTGCTGCCGGCGATAGCGGGCCAGGTATTCCCGCACCGCCGCATCGTGCTCGGCCAGGGTCTTCGAAAAGCGATGCGTGCCGTCCGGCAAACCCGTGGCCACGAAAAAAAGCTCGCCGCGGGCGTCCGGCCGCACGGCCGCCCGAAGGGAATCTGCACCCGGCAGGGCGATCGGCGTCGGCGGCAAGCCTGCCCGCGTGTACGTATTGTACGGCCCGTCGCGCTCGAGGTCGGAGCGGCGCAGGTTGCCGTCGAATTTCGCGCCGAGCCCGTAGATCACGGTCGGGTCGGTCTGCAGGCGCATGCCGATGCGCAGGCGCTCGGCGAAGACTCCGGCGATCCTCGGACGTTCGGCCGGGTTGGCCGTTTCACGCTCCACGATCGACGCGAGGATCAGGGCTTCGTATGGCGTCGAGAACGGCAGGTTCTGCGCGCGCCCAGCCCAGGCGGCGTCCAGTTCCTTCTTCATGCGCGCGCGCGATTGCCGCAGTATCTCGAGATCCGTCGTGCCCTTGCCGTAACGATACGTGTCTGGAAAGAACAGCCCCTCCGGCGCGGCGTCCTCCTCGCCGAGCGCGCGCATCACGTCCGCATCGCTCCGGCCACGCAGGGTGTTGTCGAGCGCATCCTCGCGCTCGAGCGCCTTGCGCATTTCCCGGAACGTCCATCCTTCGACGATGGTGATCGAGTGCGGCACGACCACCCCGCTCTGGAACTGCCGCAGCAGGCCCGCGGGCGTGGTGCCCGGCGCGACGGAGTACTCGCCGGCGCGCACCTTTGCATCCGCACCGGTCAAACGCGCGTAGGCCGACAGCCAGCGCGGATGCTCGAGGATGCCGCGGTCGGCCAGCCCGCGCGCGACGGCGGAAAGGGATTCGCCGCGGGCGATCTCGACCGTCGCGGGCGCTGCACCGGTCTGCAGGGGCGTCGCGAGCCATTGCTTGAAGACGAAGTACCCGCCCGCGCCGGCGGCCAGACCGACGCAGAGCAGGAGAGCGAGGACTCGGCGGACGAGGGTCATTCGCTCGCCTGTGCCAGGTGCTCGACGAGCCGCGGCGTCGTTTCTGCGACTCCGTACTGGGCAATCCCCGCCACGCCGGCCACCGAACGGATACCGCGCACGGTATTGGTCAGGAACACTTCGTCGGCGGCCTCGAGGTCGCCGACTTCGAGATCATGAACCTCGGCAGGAATGCCGAGCGCATTCGCCGCACGCAGCACCACCTGCCGCATGACGCCTGCGACGCCGCAATCGCGAATCGCGGGAGTCTGCAACCGCCCGCTGCGCACGAGGAACAGGTTGGCGGACGTGGCGCACACGAGTCGGCCATCCATCGCGAGCATCAGTCCCTCGTCGAGGCCCGACCCGCGCAGTTCGGCGCTCGCCATCACCTGCTCCAGGCGGTTCAGGTGCTTCATGCCCGCCAGCTGCTCGTTGAGTGCGAGGCGCGTGCGGCACACCTGCACGACGATCGGGCGCGTCGTCCCGGACTCGTGGGCATGGGATGAAGCGGCCATCACGATACGCGTAACCGTGGGTTCCGGCGGCGGCGCATAGCCGCGGGGTCCGGCGCCGCGCGTGACGATCAGCTTCACGGTGGCCGATCCGAGTCCCTCGAGCACCCGCCTGCAATCCTCGGCGATGTCGTCAACGGGCGGCATCGGGATCTCGAGCCGCCTGCAACCTTCGCCGAGGCGGGCCATGTGCAGGTCGAAATGACGCAGGCGCCCGGACCCGGCCGCCATCGTCTCGAAGAGGCCGTCGCCGTACGCGAGCCCGCGATCGTCCGCGGCGACTCCCGTGCCTTCGACTCCATTCACCAGACGGCGTCCGATCATGATTCGCCTCCGAGCGCCCTCAGCATCCCGCGCGCCTTGGCCCTCGTTTCGGCCAGTTCGGCGTCAGGTTGAGAGTCTGCCACGATGCCGGCGCCGGTCCGGAACTCGATTTCCGAACCGTGAACCATCAGCGTGCGGATGAGGATATTGAGATCGAGCGAGCCGTCCGTCCCCAGGTATCCCATGGACCCCGTATACGCATCCCGCGGCGTGCGCTCGAACTCGGCGAGCAGCTGCATGCAGCGTACCTTGGGGCAACCTGTGATCGTGCCGCCGGGAAAGACCGCGGCGATCGCCTGGCCCGGCGTCACGTCGTCGCGCAGCTCGCCGCAGACGTTGGACACGATGTGGTGCACCGTTGCGTACGTCTCGATCGTCATGTACTCGTCTACGCGCACCGTGCCGGCCCGGCAGATCCGGCCGAGGTCGTTGCGCTCGAGGTCGACGAGCATCACGTGTTCCGCGCGCTCTTTCTCGTTGAGCTGCAGCTCCAGAACCAGCGACGCATCCGTGGCCGCATCGAGGCCGCGCGGTCGCGTGCCTGCAATCGGGCGTGTGCTCGCGATCGAGCCCTCGATGCGCAGCAGGCGCTCCGGCGACGAGCTTAGCACCACGAACTCGCCCAGTTGCGCGATACCCGCGAACGGCGCCGGATTCGCGGTCCTGAGTGCGCGATAGAGGTCGGTGGCGCGCACCCTCGGCGCCAGCGTGGCCCGCCATGGGCGCGAAAGGTTCGCCTGGTACACGTCCCCGCGACCAATCGCTGCAAGTGCCGAGCGCACGCCCTCGGTGAAGATCCCGGGTTCCTGTTCGACGGTCTGGTGCGTGATCAGCTGCGGCTTGTGCGAGCTTGCCGCGCCCTCGCGCGCGACGGCTTCCAGGTCACACGTCACCTGCTCCCGCAACGCCTCGACACGGCCGGGGTCGCCCACGACGCGCACCTCCCCGGTCCCGCAATCGCGGATGACGGCGCCGCGCATGCGCCACGCGATGGCTGTCGGGAACCGCGAGCGCGGCAAGCGCAGCGTCGGCTCGATTTGCGCGGCGAGCTCGTAGCCGAGGTAGAGGAACCAGCCGCTCTCGAAGGGCAGGTCCCGGCCGCTCGCGGGCGTGCGCTCCCGTTGCCACCAGGCATCGAGCGCATCCAGGAATCGCCCCGGGATGTGCCGCGAGTCGCCGGCAAGTTCCGCGCCGGGGGTGAGGACCAGGCGCTCGCCCGGCAGCGCGAGCAGGACGTCGTGGCGGCCGAGAGGGCCCGCGCCACTGACGCTTTCGAGCAGGATCGGGTACCGCTCGGGATGTCGCTCGTGGAGCGCGAGCAGGTCGAGGCCGTTCGGGCGGAGTGCCGCGACCCTCACGCGAGGGCGCGGAACACGAGACTCCCGTTGGTGCCACCGAAGCCGAACGAGTTCGACAACGCCACGGTCACCTTGGCCCGTCGGGCGGTGCCCGGAACGTAGTCGAGATCGCACTCCGGATCGGGATTCTCGAGATTGATGGTGGGCGGCAGGATGCCGTCGCGGATCGCGAGGATCGAGAAGATCGCTTCGACCACGCCGGCGGCGCCGAGCAGGTGGCCGGTCATGGACTTGGTCGAACTCACCGGCACGCGCTTTGCGTAATCGCCGAGCGCGCGCTTGATTGCGACCGTTTCCGCGCGATCGCCCAGCTCCGTCGAGGTGGCATGCGCGTTGATGTAATGCAGGCCGTCCGGATTGACGCCCGCGTCACGCAGTGCCGCCGTCATCGCGAGGCGGGCGCCCTCGCCGTCTTCCGGCGGCGCGGTGATGTGGTGCGCATCGCCGCTCATGCCGAAGCCGGCGAACTCCGCGTAAATCTTCGCGCCGCGCGCCTTCGCGTGCTCGTACTCCTCGAGCACGATGGCGCCGCCGCCTTCGGCCATCACGAAACCGTCGCGGTCCCTGTCCCACGGACGGCTGGCCTTTTCCGGTGCGTCATTGCGCTGCGACAGCGCCCGCGCCTGGCAGAAGCTGCCGATGCCGAGCGGCGTGAACGCCATCTCGGCGCCCCCCGCCACCATGATGTCCGCATCGCCGTACTGGATGCACCGCGCGCCGATACCGATGGAGTGCGTGGAGGTGGTGCACGCGGTGACGAGCGCGAGGTTCGGGCCGCGCAACTTGAAGTGGATGGACACCTGCCCGGCGGCGGCATTGATGATGCTGCCCGGGATGAAGAACGGCGAGATCTTGCGCGGGCTCTTCGACTCGAGCCACTTCGCGGTGTTCTCCTCGATGGTGCTGAGGCCGCCGATGCCGGCGCCCATCGCCACACCGATCCTGGCAGTGTTCTCGTCGGTGACGACGAAACCCGAGTCCTTGACGGCCTGCACGGCGGAAGCGAACCCGAACGGCACGAACGGGTCGAACTTGCGCACGTCCTTCGCCGACATGTAGTCCTCGGCGTTGAAGCCGACGACTTGCGCGCCGATCTGCACGGGAAACGCGGATACGTCCATCCTGGTCACGCGGCCGACGCCGCTGCGACCGTTGACGATGCCGTCCCACGCCGAAGCGATGTCGCTGCCGAGCGGGGAGACGATGCCTAAGCCAGTGACGACGACTCTGCGCTTGGACAAGCTGAGGCCCCCTGGTTGGGCGGGATGGGCAAAGGTCAGGTCACACCGCCCTCCCTGGCGGCGGAACCGGTCGCAGCTCAGGCCTGGCTGCGACGCTCGTTGATGTAGTCGATGGCCTGCTGGACGGTGGTTATCTTCTCAGCGTCTTCGTCAGGGATCTCGGTCTCGAATTCCTCTTCGAGCGCCATCACGAGTTCCACAGTGTCGAGCGAGTCCGCGCCCAGGTCATCCACGAAAGAGGACTCGTTGGTCACCTCTTCCTCTTTGACGCCCAGTTGCTCGGCGACGATCGCCTTAACTCGCTGTTCAATACTGCTCATTGTCGTTGGAATCCTATGAAAGGAATGAAGTCATCCCGGTGCCGCCCCCTGGGGCTGCCGGTATGGGCGGCGTATTCTATGTTAAGCGGTCCGAGGGGTCCAATAGGGCCAAAACCCATTTTAAATCATGTACATGCCCCCGTTCACATGGAGCGTTTCGCCGGTGATGTAGCCCGCTTTCGGGGACGCCAGGAACGCCACGGCATGGGCGATGTCCTCGGGGGAGCCCAGCCGGGCCAGCGGTACCTGCCCGAGCAGGGCCGTCTTGCTCGCCTCGCCCAGGCTGTCCGTCATGTCCGTCACGATGAACCCGGGCGCCACGACGTTGACCGTAATGTTCCGCGACCCGACCTCGCGCGCCAGGCTTTTCGTGAAGCCGATCATGCCGGCCTTGGCCGCCGCGTAGTTGCTCTGGCCGGCGTTGCCCATCACCCCGATGACCGACGCAATGTTGATGATCCGGCCGCGCCGGGCCTTCATCATCCCGCGCATCACGGCCTTGCAGGTGCGGTAGACGGCGCTGAGGTCGGTCTCGATGACCGTCTGCCAGTCGTCGGCGCTCATGCGCATGAGGAGCCCGTCTTTCGTGACGCCCGCGTTGTTGACGAGGATCGACGGAACCCCTTCCCGGGCTTCGACGCCCTTGAAGCAGGCCTCCACGGATTCCGCCTTCGACACGTCGAGCACGACGCCACGGCCCTTGAGCCCGGCCTCGGCGAGGTAGGCATCGATCGACGCGGCGCCGGCCTCGCTGGTGGCCGTGCCGATCACCGTGGCGCCCTGCCGGCCCAGCTCGAGGGCGATGGCCCGGCCGATGCCGCGGGACGCGCCGGTCACCAGGGCGACTTCGTTTTCGAGCATGGCTTACTCCTTGCAGGCCGCGAGCGCGGCTTCGATCGACGCGGGGTCCTCGAGCGCCAGCATCTTCAGCTCCGGCTTGCGCTCGATACGGCGGTTCAGCGACGTCAGGACCTTGCCCGGACCGCACTCGACGAAGACCGTGACACCCGCGGCGATCATGGCCCGCACGGTGTCGGCCCAACGGACGGGCTTGTACAGCTGCTCCTTGAGCGCGGTGCGAATGCCGTCGGGACTGCTGTGCGTCTTGACGTCCACGGTGTAGACGGCGGGCACGTTCGGCATTCGCAAGTCGACCTGCGCAAGACGCAGCGCGAGTTTCTCCGCGGCACCCGCCATCAGGCTGCTGTGTGACGGGACGCTCACGGGCAACAGCACCGCGCGCTTGGCGCCGCGCTGCTTCGCCCCTTCGAGCGCCCGATGCACGGCCGTCGCGTGTCCCGCGATCACCACCTGCCCGGGAGAATTGAAATTGACGGGTTCGACGACTTCGCCCTGCGCGGCCTCGCGACAGGCCGCTTCGAGGTCGGCGTCCTCGAGACCAAGCACCGCGGCCATCGCGCCCTGCCCGAGAGGCACTGCCTGCTGCATCAGCTGGCCGCGGTACCGAACGAGATCCACGGCCGTCCGGAAGTCGAGCGCGTCGGAGCAGACGAGCGCCGAGTATTCGCCGAGGCTGTGCCCGGCCATGGCGACCGGCTGGGCGCCTCCATGGCGTTTCCAGACCCGCCACGTGGCGACACCTGCGGCGAGCATCGCGGGTTGCGTGCGCTCGGTCGCGCCGAGGTCAGCTTCCGGCCCCTGCTGGCAGAGCGCCCACAGGTCGTAGCCGAGCACCTCGGAGGCCTCGGCGAACGTTTCGAGCACGACGGGTTCGGCGGCGCCGAGCGCGGCGAGCATCCCGACCGATTGCGATCCCTGGCCGGGAAAGACGAATGCCAGCGACATGTTGTTCGTTCTCCTGCAGGCGGCACGCCCCCATCGACGCGATTGATTATAGCGACGGCTTGCGGGATCGCCCCCGGCGATTGATGAGCAGCGCGGCGGCCAGCCCGCCGATTGCCCCGTAGGTATGAGCCTGATGGATGACCGGAAGGCTGAGCGTCGCACTGGTGAAGGGCAGCGCGCCATGCGTGTGCTCCCAGGCAAGCTTCGCCGCAAACAGCACGGCCACGAGGGCGGTGAGAGGATCGCGCGCCGTACGCAGCCAGGCGACCAGTCCCGCCGCCATCGCGCCGTGCAGCACGCCCGAGAAGCCGACGTACCAGTCGAGTTGTGGCTCGAACGCAAGGAACCCGGCGCCCACCGCCGCGGTCGAAACCAGCAGGATCAGTCCCCAGTCCCGCAGGCGGTACTCACGCGCGAACAGCCCCCACACGATCACGATCCCGAGCACGTTCCAGGCCAGGTGCACCGCGTCGGAATGCACAAGGTGGCCGGTGACCAGCCGCCACCACTGTCCGTGGAGGACGGCGCTGCGCTCGTAACGCAGCGCAGCCGTCACTTGCGCTCCGCCGAGGAGCAGCGCGAGCAGCAATCCGGACAATCCGAGGGGTGCGAGCCAGTCGGAAAATCGCGGGCGTGTCAGGCGTTCGAGCATGTGGGAAGTCCGCGGGTCGCCGCCTCGGTTTGCTATGATCGGCGCAATTTACCGCCCTGCCACGACCCACGCGATGAAGATTTCGAACCACCTTATGTTGCCATCCGCTCGACGCCCCGTTCGCACCCAGCTCGGCTTCACCCTGATCGAGATCATGGTGGTCGTCGTCATCCTCGGCATCCTCGCCGCGCTCGTCGCGCCGAACGTGATCCGCCGCATCGACGACGCGCGCATCACCAAGGCCAAGCAGGACATCCGCGCCTACGAGACCGCCCTCAACCTCTACCGCATGGATAATTTCCGTTATCCGACGACCGAGCAGGGCCTCGAGGCGCTCGTGAAGCAGCCCGCCGACCCGAACATCAAGAACTGGAAACAGGGCGGGTACATCCAGAACCTGCGCAAGGACCCGTGGGGCAACGGTTACTCGTACATCGCGCCGGGCGCCCACGGCGACTACGACCTCTTCACCCTCGGCGCCGACGGCCAGCCGGGTGGCGAGGGATCCGATGCCGACATCGGCAGCTGGGACATCGAGTAGGACATTGCCGCGGCACCCTGCCGCGCGGCCGGCCTCGGGCTTTACCTTGCTCGAGGTGCTCGTCGTCATCGTCATCATCGGGATCATCACGAGCATGGCGGTGATCTCGGTGAAGGTGCTCGGCGGGGACCATGAGATGGACCAGGAAGCGGCCAGGCTGCAGGCCATCCTCGTGCAGTCGCGGGACGACGCCATGCTCGTCGGCACCGACGTCGGCCTGCGCGTCGACCTGCACGGCTACGACTTCCTGCGCTACGACTCGCGCAAGGACCTGTGGCAACCCGTCACTGACGATCCGATGCTGCGCGCGCGCGCATTGCCGGACGGTCTCACGCTGCAGTTGCGGCTCGAGGGCCGGGACGTGGTCTTCGAGAAGGACGAGGACTCGAAGCCGTTGCTCAAGGAGGGCGAGGAGCTGGTGCTGCCGCAGGTCGTCGTGCAGGCCTCGGGCGACCTCGTGCCCTTCGACATCGTCCTGCGGCGCGACGGCACCACGGAAGAGCGCCGCGTCTCGGGCACGGTCGAAGGCAAGGTCGAGATCCACGACGATGCGCGCGAACGCCGCTGATCGCGCCCGCGGGCGCGGCTTCACGCTGATCGAGGTGCTCGCGGCGCTCGTGATCGTCGCGCTCGGCATGATGGGCGTGATCGAAGCCGTGACGCAGTCCGCGCGCAACGGCACTTACCTGCGCGAGAAGACCCTGGCCCACTGGGTCGCCATGAACATCGTCACGGAGCGCCGGCTGGCGGCATCGCCACCCGAAGTCGGCAAGACCTCCGACGAAGTCGAACTCGCCGGCGAGCGCTGGAAGTGGGAACTCGTCACGACCCAGACGCAGGTCGAGAGCATGCGGCGCATGGACGTGAGCGTGCGACTGGCCGCGACCCCCGAGGGCTCCGCGCTTGCCTCCGTGAGCGGCTTCTACGGCACCGCGGTCGGCCCGGCGGGCGGTGCCACGATGACGTGGGCCGGCGTCGGCGGCACCGGCCCCGGCGGGCTGGACGGCGGCGACGGAAAAGACGGCTCAAAGCCGGGCGGCAACCCCCCGGGATCGGACAACCCGCGCCCCCGGCCGCCGCCCGCGGACCAGGAAGAATGACCCGGCGTCCACATCGCGCCCACGACAGCGGCTTCACGCTGATGGAGCTGCTGGTCGCAATGGCGATTTTCGCGATCGTCGGCACGATGGCGCTCACCGGCTACACGCAACTGCAGAAGCAGAGCGAGTACACCGAGCAGCGTCTCGCTCGCGTGCGTGACGTGCAGCGAGCCGTGCAGACCCTGGCCAATGATCTCGAGCAACTCGAACCGCGCCCCATTCGCGAGCCGATCGGCGGCGAGCGCATTCCCGCCCTGGTGTCCGGCGAGTCGATCGAATACAAGATCGAGTTCACGCGCAGCGGCTGGAGCAACACCGCCGGCCTGCCGCGCCCCACGCTGCAGCGCGTCGGCTATCGGCTCGACCAGGACGGCCTGTGGCGCGACCACTGGCCGGTGCTCGATCGCACGCAGTCGCAGGAGCCCGTGCGCGTCAAGTTCCTCACCGGCGTGCGTTCGATCCAGTTCCGCTTCATGACGTCGAGCCGCACCTGGGTCGAAAGCTGGCCCCAGGGCGGCGCGACGGGCACGGCGGATGGCGAACGTCAGCGACCCGCCGCCGTCGAGGTGCTGATCGATCTCGAGGACTGGGGCCAGATTCGCCGGGTGGTCGAGGTGGCGGGATGAGGCGCCGGGCTTTCCCGCCGATGCATCCGGCGCGGCAGCGCGGCGTCGCATTGATCACGGCGGTGCTGATCGTCGCACTCGCCACGATCCTGGCGGTCAACGTGGCGTTCAAGGGCGCGCTGGACCAGCGGCGCAGTGCAAACCTCTTCAGCATCGACCAGGCGTACCAGATCGCGCTCGGCGCGGAGGCACTCGCGGCGGAGGGCTTGCGCCGCGACGCGCAGGAATCGCAGACGGACCACTACGGCGAAATGTGGGCCAAGCCGGTCGTGCTGCCCATCGACGACGGGATCGGCGTGGTCGAGGGACGGCTCGAGGACCTGCAGGGCCGTTTCAACCTCAACAACCTGATCTTCCCCGACGGCACCACCAACCCCGATGCGGTGAAACAGCTCGAACGCATCATGGTCATGGCCGGCATCGAGGCCGACTGGGCCACCGCCATGGCGGACTGGATCGACGAGGACGTCGACCCGGGGTTCCCGAACGGGGCCGAGGACACGGTCTACACCGGGCAGAATCCGCCGCACGTCGCGGCGAACATGCCGATCACGCGCATCAGCGAGATCATGATCCTGCCGGGGTTCACGGCGGACCGGTTTGCCAAGCTCAAGCCGTACATCGCCGCCCTGCCGGTGGGATCCAAGATCAACGTGTGCACGGCGCCCGGCATCGTGCTCGACTCGCTGTCCGAGGCCGAGCGCCAGTTCAGCCTCAATGCGGCGTACCTGACCGAGCAGCGCAAGAACCTCGGCTGCTTCCCGAAACTGACCGACCTGCAGGGCACGCTCGGTCAAGCCGACTATGACAAAGTCAAGAACTCGCTCGCAGAATCAAGCAGTTACTTCGGCGCGACCGTATGGGTCACTATTGGCACCACAGAGTTCACACTGTACAGTCTGCTCGCGCGCGGGGGCACCGGCCCGGTGAGGCCCGTCCTGCGCAGTTTCGGCACCGCCTGAGCACCCCTGAGGTCCGATGACAGAATCGCTGGTGATACGGCTCCGTGCCCAGGACGAGGCGCTGGCGTCGTGGCTCATCGTGGACGAGAACGGTGCGCGCTCGGGCTCGGTGAGCAACGGCCCCGTCGCCGATGCCCTCGGCGCGTCCCAGGGGCGCAAGGTCGTCCTGCTGCTGCCCGGCACCGACGTTTCCCTCGCCACACCCGAACTCCCCGTCAAGGGAAGTGCGCGACTCGCGCAGGCCGTGCCGTTCGCGCTCGAAGAGCAGCTGGCGACGGACGTGGACACATTGCACTTCGCGGTCGGCGCACGCGTCGCCGACAGCACGCTGACGCCCGTCGCAGTCGTGTCCCGTGCCCTGCTCGACCGCTGGCTCAATGCCTGCCACGCCGCAGGCCTTCATCCGGCCGCGGCGTACTGCGAATCGCAAGCCGTGCCGGTGTCGCCGAACGTCTGCTCGCTGCTGCTCGATGAGAACACGCTGTACGTCCGGCGCGCCGAAGGCGTTCCGTACGCACTCGACTCGCAGCCGCTGGCATCGGCTCTCGAACTCGCGCTCGGTCCGGCGGCCGAACCGGGTGAACACGTCGTGTTCTACGCGACCCCCGCCGAATACGACCAGCACCAGGCGCAGATCGAGGGCCTGCGGGCCCGCACGGCCACGCTGCAGGTGAAGCTCTTGCCGGACGGCGCACTCCCGCTGCTCGCGGCGCACATTGCCGACGGCAACGCGATCAACCTTCTGCAAGGCAGCTATGCGCCGCCCTCCTCGTTCGGCACGCAACTGCAGCAGTGGCGAATCCCGCTCGCGCTGGCTGCCGCCACGGCGCTGGTGTTCGTCGCGGGTCAGGGCCTCTCGCTCTGGAAGCTGAAGAGCGCTGAGAAGCAGGTCGATGCGCAGATCTCACAGGTGTTCGGCCAGGTGCTGCCCGGACAGAAGATGGTCAATGCACGCGAGCAGATCGAAGGTGTCCTGCGCCGCGGCGGCGGCGGCAGTGCCGCGTTGCTTCCTGTGGTCTCGGTACTCGCCCAGGCCGTGTCCGGCACGCCGACCGCTCGTGTCGAGTCGCTGAATTTCCGTGGCGACGCGCTGGAACTGCACTTGACGGCGCCGACCGTCGAGGCGATCGACGGCATCAAGCAGGCCATGAGCCGCAGCGGCGTGCAGGTGGAACTGCAGTCGGCAACGCCGAAGGGCGATGTCGTGGTCGGCCGGCTGCAGGTCAAGCTGGGGGCCGCATGAACGTTCGCGCCTGGTTCGACAATCTCGCGGAACGCGAACGCAAGCTGGTCTACGTCGCGGGCGGCCTCGCGGGCGTCGCGCTGCTTTACCTCGTGCTGGTGCTGCCGTTCCAGACGGCGACCCACCATCTGTCACAGCGTCTCGAGCAGAAGCAGGTCGACCTTGCGTGGATGCGGCAGGTGGCGCCGCAGGTCGGTTCGGCCAGTGCTGCGGCCGGCCAGGCGAACGGCAACGAATCGCTGGTGGTGCTGGTCGATCGCACGGCCCGCGAAGCCGGGCTCGGCAACTCGCTGCGCGACCAGAGCCCGGATCGCGAGAACTCCCTGCGCCTGCGTCTCGAAAGCGTGCAGTTCGACGCGATGGTGACCTGGCTCGCAACCCTGCAGAGCCAGTATGGCGTGAGCATCGAAGCCGCGATCATCGACGGCACCGGGCCCGGTATCGTCAACGCCAGCATGACCCTCGGCCGTCCGACGGGCTGATTCGCGCCTCAGGTCCCCGGCACATCGTGAAACGTTTCGGGTGGCTCATTGCGCTTGGGATCGGCGCGTTGCTGGTGTTCGTGCTGGCGACGCTGCCGGCCGGCATCGCGGCGGGCCGCCTCGAGAAACTCGGGGTTCAGGCGACCGCGTACTCCGGATCGGTCTGGAGCGGACGAGCCGACGGCCTTGCGTGGCGAAGTGCGCCCATCGGCAACCTCGAGTGGCATTTGACCCCGACGGCGCTGCTGCACGGCCGGCTGGCGGGACACGCGCGGCTGGAGCGTGACGACGGCCGGCTCGAGACGGATTTCAACGCCTCGTTCGGCGGCGACGCGCGACTGTCCGCCACGACCTTCGACTTCCCCATCGCCGCGCTAGCCACATTGCCCGTCGGCCTGCCGAAGGGCTGGCAAGGCCGCGCCGTCGGCAACTTCGACGAGGTGATCGTGGCGGGAGGCTGGCCGACGACGTTGCGGGGCACGCTCGACATGAACGACCTCGTGGCCCCGCCCCCGCGCAATGCGAACGTCGGCGGCTTCCATGTGGTGATGCCGCACCCGAGCCCGAAAGGCGTCGCATCGCTGCCGGAGCACCTCTCCGCGCAGATCACGGACAAGCAGGGCCCCTTCTCGGTCGAAGGCCAGCTCTCGATCGCAAAGGATCGCAGCTTCCTGTTCGAGGGCATGGTGGCGCCGCGCGGCGAAGTGCCGGAGGCCATGCGTCGCTCGCTCGAGATCCTGGGACCTGCGGACGCCGCGGGCCGCCGCCCCTTCAGCGTCAGCGGAACGCTCTGAAAGACCAGGAAAAACAGGGGACATTCTCGGTTATTGGAAAACCGAGAATGTCCCCTGTTTTCCTAGGTCCACTCGCGCCACGCCGATAGCAGCGGGAAGTACAGCCCGACGCGAATCGGCTCCGGCCCGAGCAGGCGCAGGAACGCCGCGTACCGTTCGAGCTGCGGCCGATAGCGTTCCTGTTCTCGATCGAGGAATTCGTCGAGGCCCGCGCCTTCGTGCGCGCTCGTCTTGTAGTCCACGATCCAGCGCGTGCCAGCGGCGTCGACGAACGTCCGGTCGATCACCACGTTCACGATCTCACGGTCGACGCGGCCGGTCAGCGCCAGCTCGCTCTGCGCATCGCGGTGCGTCGTGTCCAGGATCCAGCGACCGCGCTCGTCGGCCAGCGTACGCCGCACCGCCTCGCGAACGCGCTCCGCCGCAGTCGCGCGGCGATCGGCCGGCACGCCGAGTTCGGCCAGCTGCACCGAGTAGCGCGCGAGCACTGCGGGCTCGCCGGCATCCGGGAGGCTTTCGCCGCGCGAGAGCCGCTGCAGTTCGCCATGCACGACGGTTCCGACATGGCGCGCTGTCTCACTGGCCCAGTCGAAATCCACAGGTGCGAGCTCAGCCTTGCGAGCCGTCACCAGCGACTCGATCGCAGGCCCGACGATCGCCACGGGCGATCGCCACCGATCGGGAAGGCGGCGCAGGGACGGATCGCGCCGCTCGCTTTCGTCCGTCTCGCCCTCGATCTCACCGGCCTCAGCGAGACGCCGCGCGAACTCCTTGTCCACGACCGGCCACAGCATGCCCAATGCGGTGCCCTGGCCCGGCTTGCGCAGCTTCACCTCGTTCGTCTTCTTGTCCTGGAGGACTGCGGCCGTGCCGAGCAGGTGCAGCCAGCGTTCGGCGCGCGTCGCGGCCACGTAGAGCAGGCGCCGCCGCTCGTGCTGCAGGCGATCCTTCTCGAGCCCCGCGAGCCAGGCATAAAGCGGATTGGAATCGTCGCCCACGGGCGCGAGCGGCGCGACGATCAGGTTGTTGTGCGCCCGGTCCGGCAGCTTCATCCACTGCAGCAGGCGCTTGTCGTCCGCCCGCCCCCGCCGCTCGAGCCCCGGCACGACCACGGTATCGAATTGCAGCCCCTTCGCCTTGTGGATCGTCATCAGCTCGACCCGGATCGCGGGACTTGGACGCGACGGCGCATAGAGCTTGTCGAGCGCCTCGGACAGCAACGCGAGATCGATCGAGCCCGCCGAACGTTCCTCCAGTCCCGCGAGTTCCTCGAAGTACGCCTCCACCTCGTCGAGCTCACGCTCCGTGTCGAGCGTCGCCGGACCGTCGAGGGCCAGCCACGCCCGCTCGACCGTGTCGCGCAGCCCGAAGCGCCTGAGCTCGTCCCGAGCCCGTTCGAGGACACCGAGCACGCGCTCCAGCCGGCCCCGTGAATCGGCATCGATGCGCCGCCGCCGCCCTTCGTCCCGGAGCAGGTCCAGGATGACGCCGTCCCGATCGTCGCCGAACAGCGCGTGCAGTTCGGCCAGCGTGAGCCCGCACCACGGGCCTCGCAGCACGGCGAGCCAGGAGGAACGATCGGCGAGATGCGCCAGGGCCCGCGTCAGCGCGAGCGCGTCGAGCACTGCAGGTCGCGCGCCGAGCGGATCGATGTCCGTCGCCTGGAATGCGATGCCGCGCCTCGCCAGCTCGGCGACGATCGCGATGAGATGGCTGCGGCCCTGCACGAGGACGGCCACGTGCGCTTCAGCGGACGCCGCGAGACGCTCGTTCGCGATGTCCGCGACGCGCTCCGCCTCGTGCTTGCGGCTGCTGCGCAGGAACGCATGGACGATCACGCCGCCGTCGGCGCCCGCGTCGACCTTGCAGACGCCCGGCGCGTAACTGACGGCGCCGCGCAGCTCGTCGTCGCGTGCCGGGAGGATGGCGGCGAAGCAGGCATTGACCCAGTCGACGATCGGCTGCGTCGAGCGGAAGTTCACACGCAAGGTCAGTGGTTCGAGTTCGATGCGCGGCTCGCCCTGCCCGAGCCCATGATCACGCACGTTGAGGAACAGGCCCACTTCCGCGTGGCGGAAGCGATAAATGGATTGCATGGGATCGCCGACGAGGAAGACGGTTCGACCGTCCCCTGGCTCCCAGCCTGCAGTCAGGCGCTCGAGCAGCCGCACCTGCGCTTCCGATGTGTCCTGGAACTCGTCCACCAGCACGTGCCGCAGCGCGGCATCGAGCGCCAGCGCCGTGTCGGTCGGCTCGAGGTCGCTGCCCAAGGCGTTGCGCGCGGCCGCGGCGAATTGCGGATAGTCCGCCACGCTGCGTTCGGCGAACACGACCTGCAGTTCGGCGGCGGCGAGGCGCAGCACGAGGAACAGCGCCTTCAGTACCTGCCATTCGGCCTCATCGTACGCCGGGCCTGGCAGTTGCCGGGCTGCAGCCAACAGCTCGGCAGTTCCCGGCAACGCATCGAGTGCGCCACAGACGCCGCTGGCCCGCGCCTTGAGGCCCGTCTGTTCGCGCGCAATCCCCACGTTCTTGGTCAACTGCTTGCGTACCGTGCCCTCGCCGGTCAGCAGCAGGAATGCGAGCCCCTGCCACAAGGGCACGTCTTCGGGATCGTCGGCCGGGATCTGGTCGCAGTCCCGCCACGCGTCGAGCGGCGACTCCTCGCCTGCCTGGCGCAGGTGCTCCGCTGCTTCACGCGCGACACCGCAGGCCTCCGCGAGCAAGGACATCGGAAACGCGGTGACGAGCGCGGACAGGTGCGCGGTCACCATTGCCCGGCGCGCCGCTTCGAGGCCGGCGCGTGTGTGCGCCTCGCCGAAATCGACGTCGAGATCCCCCGGCAGCTCGGGAAGCCACGCCTCGCGACGCGCCAGCATTTCCGAAACCAGCGACACGAACCTGCCGACGTTGTTGTCGAGGTGGCCCAGCAGCAGCGCGACCGCTGCGGAGATGCGCGCGTCCTCGCCCGGCAGGTGCGCGAGCAGCCGCTCGGCCGCAAGCTCGTAGAGCGCACGCGCATCCTCTTCCACGCCGAGTCGCGATCCGGTCCCGGACAGCACCGGCAGCCGCCGCGCGAGCCCCTGGTTCAGCGCATCGATGGTCTGCAGCCGCAGCCGGCTCGGATTCCCGAGCAGGCCCCACCCACGCGCGCGATCCGCCTCGAGCACGGCGCGGGCCAACTCGACCGTGCGCGGCAGCTGCTTGCGGCGCAGTTCCTCGTCGTCGACGCTGCGCAGCGCCACCAGGATGCGGTTGCGCATCTCGGCCGCGGCCTTGCGAGTAAAGGTGATCGCCAGCACCGACTCCGGCCGCTCGACCGTCGCGAGCAGGGCCAGGAAGCGCTGCGTCAGCAGTTCCGTCTTTCCCGAGCCCGCCGGCGCCTGCACGATGAAGCTGCGCGCGATCTGCAGCGCATCCTCGCGGGCACGGGCATCTTCGCGGCGCAGGTCACTCATCGCCTGCGCCCTCTCCGTCGTCTTCGCCTGCAAGGCGCGCATCGCCGATCCGGCACAGGCTCGGCAGGTGGCAGTAGCGGCACGCCTGGCGAGGGTCCGGGGCGAGTCGCGCGTCGCCCGCCGCGAATTCGCGCGCGAGGGCCTCCAGCCGCCGATGCCATTCGGCGAGCAAGGCCTCCCAGGACGCAAACTCCTTCGGCGGCGGCTTGCAGCCCGGGAATACGGAGGCATCGCGCGCGAGACCTTCGAAGCCTGTGTCGCCGGCGCGGACGCGCGCGAACACGACGGCGGACACGCGCGACGCTCCCATGGCCTCGAGATAGAGCGGCAGCTGCGGCAATGGAGGCCGCTCGCCCTGCCACGCCTTGGCCTGCGCGTTGCCGCCGGTCTTGTAGTCGATGACCGCAAACGATCCGTTCTCGAGCCGGTCGACGCGATCGATGCGCAGTTTCAGCGACAGCCCGCCGAGCTCCACGGTGTGGTCCGCTTCGACGTGCTCGACCTCGAACGGCGGGCGGGCCAGGTCCTTTTCGAGCAGCTGCAAGGCGTGACGCTCGAGCCAGCGCGCCTCGATCTCGAGCAGGCGCAGCAACACACCATTCGCTTCGCGACGCAACGGCGCCATTTCGGTCGCGATGGCGGCCCGCACTTGCGCAATCCGCTCGCCGGCCGGCAGCGCCTGCATGGCCGCCGACGTCCGCACGCCGCGCCACAGGCTTGCAAAGACATCGTGCACGAGGTTGCCGCGAGCCGCGGCGTCGAGACCGAGCGACGGCTCGTCGAGGGGACGCGCGCCCAGGCGCAGTTCCGCGCTCGCGCGGAAAGGACAAGCGGCCTCCAGTTCAAGCAGCCTTGCCCCGCCGGGCGTGGTTTCGCCGGCCGCGAGGGGCGGCATCGCTCCGTCCGTCGACAGGATGAGCCCCGGACGCGCCGCGAAGACGGCTCGCGCCAGCGACGGCGGCGCCCAGAGTTGCGGCTCCGGCGCGGCCGGGATGCCCGCGAGCAATGCACTCGGCAGCAGCGGCGCCTCGTCCTCGAATGCGGGCACGCTGAGGATCACTTCGCTGGCGCTGCCGCGCAGCCTGTCGAGCGTCCGGCGCGCCTCGGCCGCGGTCAGTTCGGCGGTTGCGCCCGGCACGCCGCGGCGCACCTGCCAGGCCCGCGGCAGGAAAGGATCGGGGGACGCAGCGGCGGGCCATTGCCCGGCGTCGAGCCCGCATACCCATAGCCCGTCGAAGCGCATGCCGGCGCTGGTCTGAGGATCGATCACGAGCAGCGGCGCGCGAACTTCCTGCGGTTCGAACAGCGTGGATCCCGCCAGATCGCGCAGCAGGCCCAGTGCCGGGCCGGCACTCACGGGCCCGGCCACGTCGTCGCGACCGCCAAATTCGCCGAGAAGGTTCTGCCAGCGCTGCCGCGCCTGGTGCTCGTGGGTGTCGAGGTCCTCGCCCGGCCAGCCGACTTGCTGCAACAGCTCGAAAAACCGCTGCGACCACACGCTCGGCAGCGCACGAGGCGGCCAGTTCGCTCGCGCGGCGAGCCCGGCGTGCAGCAAGGCCGCCAACTCGGGACAACCGCGGCCGGCCGCAATTCCGGCCAGTCGCTTCGAGGCCGAGGTCCGGCGCCTCGTGTCGACGGATCCACGCATCGAGCGCGGCGCGCGCGCTCGCCTCGCTCGCGGCTGCGCGACAGAACGCAATGCGCAGCAGCGCGCCGCATTGTGCAAGGTCGGTGTCGTGAACGAATGCCGAGAGCCATTCGAGCGCGGCAGCAACGACGCGCTGATCGCTCAGCGGCCGCGCGGCGGCCAGTTCGTAGGCGTGCGATTCCGGAGCCGGCCCGCCGCACACCGTCGCGGCCGGTGCGAGCACCCGATCGAGGGCGCGCCGCACCTGCGCACGCACCTGCGCGAGTCCCGGCACCACGATGGCGAGACTCACGCCTTCGGCGCCGTCGAGTCGCCGCGCCGCCCAGCGAGCCGCCATGTCGAGTTCGACGCTGCGATCCTGTGCGCGGACCCAGACCGTCGTCTCGGCAGGCTCGGGCGACAACTCCACGATGACCTCGACCCCGCCCGCGCGCATGCGTTCTATGAACGCTGTCTGAGCGGGCGTCAGCGAGTCGAAACCGACGAACCTCAGCCGGGGTCCCGCCGACGCCGGATCCACCCAGACCTGTGCCCCCGCCGCGTCCATCCAGCCTTCGCGGTCGATCCACGCGGCGAACTCCTGCGCCCAGCGCATGAACACCGCGACCTCCGGCCCGTCGCTGGCCTCGGCCGATGCGATCGGGATGCGGAAATCGTGCAGCAGGCGCCACGAGCGGTGTGCGGTCCGGGCGAGACCGTCGGGCGAAATCACCCCTGCGACCGTCGGGTCGCGCTGGACGAGCTGTTCCCAGGCGAGACCGGCCGCGACGTCGTCGAGCCAGCGCCGCGCGGTGTGGCCGGCCTGGCGGTCGAGCAGGAACATGCGTTCGATCAGCCCCGACCACGTCACGATGTCGGGAGTGCGCCAGACTGCGAGGCCTTGCGCGAGCGACTCGCGGTCGTGGCGGGCCTTGAGGTGATGGGCGAGGCGCCGGGTCGGAGTGACCCGGATCTCGTCCCGCCGTGCGTCATCCTTGGCCACGGCTTTCTTTCATTAAAACAGCAGCTTAGGGAATATACCTAAAGCATCGCCTAGCGCGGTACGTTCTCGATGACGCGCAGCGGGTTCGGCCGCGAGACCGGCTGGTCACCCGCCGCATAGTTGTCGAGCAGTTCCTCGATCCGAGTAAACACGTCCGCCAGCACCGCCGGATCCGGAAGATTGGTGATCCGGAAGTGGGTGTTGTACGGCACGTTGAAGCTCGAGCCCGGCGCGACCAGCACGTGCTTGTGCTCGAGCAGGTCCATCGCGAACCGGCGGTCGTCGAACTCCGGCAGGTGGTCCGTCTGTACGCCGATGAACGCGTACATCGCACCGCGCGGCGGGGTGAGGTACAGGTACCTGCTGCGCGCGACGCCATCGATGATGGCCTTGCGCGACTCGTTGAGGCGCCCGCCGGGCCCCACCAGTTCGTGGATGCTCTGGTAGCCCCCGAGCGCCGTCTGCACCGCCCACTGCCCGGCGACGTTGCTGCACAGGCGCAGCGACGAAAGCAGTTCGAGCGACGACAGGTATTCGCGCGCATTCTCGAGATCGCCCGAGAACGAGGCCCAGCCGACACGGTAGCCGCAGGCGCGATAGACCTTCGACAGGCCGCTCAGCGTGCCGCACAGCGTGTGATGCACCAGCGTCGCCATCGGCACGAACTCCGCGCCGTCGTAGGTCATCTGGTCGTAGATCTCGTCCGCCAGCACCACGAGGTGGTACTTCTCCGCGATGCGCGCGATCGCCTCGAGCGTCTCGCGCGGGTACACGGCGCCCGTGGGATTGTTCGGATTGATCACGACGATGGCGCGCGTGCGCTTGGTGACCAGGGACTCGATCTCGTCCGGGTCCGGCACGAAGCCGCGCTCCGGCCTGCACGGGTAATGCACCGCCCGGCCGCGATTGAGGTTCACCGCGGCGGTCCACAGCGGATAGTCGGGGCTCGGGACCAGCACTTCCTCGTCCGCGGCGAGCAGGGCCCGCAGCGTGAGGTCGATCAGTTCGCTCACGCCGTTGCCGATGAACACCTCGTCGGCCGTGACGCCCTTCACACCGCGCACCTGCTGCTGCATCACCACGGCTTCACGGGCCGGGAAGATGCCCTTCTGATGGCAGTAGCCCTCGGCGGCGCGCAGGTTCTCGATGATCGCGAGCCGCATCGTCTCGGGCGCACGGAAGCCGAACGCCCCCGGGTTGCCGATGTTCAACGAGACGATGTCGTAGCCCATGCGCTCCATTTCCTGGGCGCGCCGGGCGAGCTTGCCACGGATCTCGTAACGGACGTTCGCGAGGCCGGGGCTGGATCGGATGCTGCGGGTCGACATGGCGAAACCTTTGGTGTGCGCTGCGTCAATTATGGCGCGGCGGGTGCCCGATGGACAGGATCGCTCAGGAACACACGCCGGATTTGCGCAATTCGGCCAACTTCTCGGTGGTCAACCCCAGCCTTTCCCGCAGGACGGACTCGGTGTCGGCCCCCAGTTCGGGCGGAGCGCGCCGGTACTCAAGCGGCGTGCGAGAAAAGACGGCGGGATTGCGCACACCCGGCACGGAGCCGGCCGTCGGATGCGGCAGGTCGATGCGCATGCCGCGGTGACGCACCTGCGGCTCGGCAAACACCTGTGAAAGGTCGTTGATCGGACCGCACGGCACGTTGGCTGCCCGCAAGGCCTCGATCCACCCGGCGGTGGTCCGGCCCTTCAGCATTTCCTGCACGAGAGGCACCAGTTCGGCCCGATGCGCAACGCGCGCCTGATTGGTGCCGAAGCGCGGGTCGGTAGACACTTCGGCGCGGCCGGCCGCCTCGCAGAAACGCGTGAACTGTCCGTCATTGCCGACCGCCAGCATCAGGTAGCCGTCGGCCGTGGCAAAGGCCTGGTACGGGACGATGTTCGGGTGCGCCGTGCCCTTGCGTGCCGGCGGCGTGCCGCCGACCAGGTAGTTCATGTTCTGGTTCGCCAGCCACGCCACCTGCGTGTCGAGGAGCGACAGATCGATGTACTGACCACGACCGGACTGCTGTCGCTCGAACAGCGCGGCCAGCACCGAGGACACGCCGTACATGCCGCACATCAGGTCGGCGACCGCGACGCCGACTTTCTGCGGTCCGCCGCCGGGTTCGCCGTCGGGCACGCCCGTGACGCTCATGAGGCCGCCCATGCCCTGGATCATCGCGTCGTATCCGGGGCCCGTTGCGTCCGGCCCGTCCTGCCCGAATGCGGAGATGGAGAGGTAGACGAGGCGCGGGTTCAGGACGGCAATGTCCTGGTAAGAAAGACCGTACTTCGCAAGCCCGCCGACCTTGAAGTTCTCCACCAGCACGTCCACGCCGCGCGCGAGATCGCGTATGAGCGCTTGCCCGTCCGGATGCGCGAGATCGATCGCCACCGATTTCTTGCCGCGGTTCGTCGAGAGGTAGTACGCGGACTGCGCGGTGTCGCGTCCATCCGTGTCCTTCAACCACGGTGGACCCCATTGCCGCGTGTCGTCGCCCACGCCCGGCTTCTCGATCTTGATGACCTCGGCGCCGTAGTCGGCGAGCGCCTGGGTGGCCCACGGGCCGGCGAGCACCCGGCTCAGGTCGAGGACGACGATTCCGTGCAATGGTCCCGGCATGTCTCGCGGCTCCCGGTGGAAATGAAATCGGCGCGGCCTCCGGGGCGCCGCGCCGAACTCGCCCTGGCTTGCGTTGCGGCTACTTGCGGCGGCCGCGCCTCTTGCCCGTCGGCGGGCGGCTCATGCCGTGGTTGTGGTCCATGTCGCCACCTTCGTGATGGTGGAAGATCCGTTCGCCCTTCTCGTTGTAATGCGCATGCGGGAACTCGAAATCGGTCGGGTGGTTGTGATCGCCCGTCGCAATCCATTTGTAGAGGTCCGGCTTCCACGCCAGCATGCGCGCGCCGGCGCGCTCGCGATTCTCCTCGGGGGTGGTCCACGGGTTGAAGTGGAAGTGGTTGTAGAGCTGGCTGTCGGTCCGGCCGATGGCAAGCGTGCCGAGCTTGCAACGGAACGCGCCGTGGTTGATGTAGGGCGGACGGTAGAAGTAGCCGCCCGTCGGCAGGTCGCCGAACTGCATCATCCAGGAGGTGCCCCAGATGTGGTAGGCCTCCTCGACGCAGTCGTGGTAACTGATGTTGTCCTGCCAGAAGTTCGGCGTCATGCAGTACAGGAACGTGAACGCCTGCGTGCGTTCGTCGAACTTGAGGATCTTCACCAGGCAGCCCGGCGCCGTGGCCGGGAAGAAGTTGGTGGAGGTCCACTGCATGTCTTCGTAGGCGTTGACGTTGATCAGCTTGTCCCGTTCGGCCAGCGGGTGGTCGGCGTCGGACTCGACGAACGATGGTTCCCCGTGGTTGTAGAACATCAGCGCGGTGATGCCTCTCGGCATCTTCATCGCCGGGAGGTGCACGCCGGCCGGCACGCAGATGTAGGTGCCGGGACCGTGCTGCTTGCCGTCCATCTCGATGTAACCCTTCATGACGAAGAGCTCGAGCTCCGTGTAGCTCATGCCGGGCGGCAGCTCGTAGCCGGGCTCGAACATGACGGTCATCGAGCAGGCGCCCGTGTCCGTGTCGAGGCTCAGCATCTTGTACTGCATGCCCTTCGGGAACCCGGGCAGGGTCATCTTCTTGAACGGGACGGTCGTATCGACGAATGGTTCGATGTGCGGTCGGGCCATGGCGCTATACCTGTGTGGATTCCGTGCGAAGGCGAATCAGAAGACGACCTTGGTCTTGCGCTTCGGCTTCTTCGGGATCTCCTCGGGCTTGATCTTGCGCATCATGTTGAAGTGCGCGTGGTAGCCGCGAGTCTGGATGTTCTCCAGGAACTCCGCGAACCACTTGTCGCGCTTCGGTGCGATCACGACGTTCATCTCGTGCTCGATCGCGCGATAGCGCTTGCGTTGCTCGGCGATCTCTTTCTTCAGCCACGATTCCGCTTCACGGCTGCGCTTGTGCTTGATCAATCCCGGCATCGTCATCCCCTGCAGTCATGGGAACACCGTTCCCAAGATAAACGATCGCGGCGGCCGTGGCGACAGCGCGGGCGGCTACAGCCTCAGCCCGATCGCATGGCCTTCAGAAGTGGCGGCCATCACCCCGCGAGGGATCTTGCAATCGCCGATCCGGACCGGGTCCAGACCGGCGGCGCGCAGCGGAGACTCGAGACCGGCATTCTGGATCCGCGGCGTCGAATAGGTCACGAGGGCCACCTCATCGACCCAGGCCAGCTCGCCCGTATAGACGTTGCCGCAGGCGAGCCGCCCGTCCTCCAGGTCTGACTGTGGGGAGAGCTCGTGGAAAGGCAGGACACGGATGCCCTGCCTCGCAATGCGCCGGTGGATTCCGAGCGCTGTCACGAGCGGCACGTCGCCCGCCACTCGCTCGCGGGGGGTCACGATCACGACCTTCTCGAACAGCTTCACGAGCAGGTCCGCGAGCGCGTAAGTGCCCTCGGTGTGGTCCTGGTCGAAGATCACCGCCGTGCCGGGCTGCCTCTCCCGGCGGTCCGCGAGGTGCGCAGCCAGCGTTCGCGCATCCGGGATGAATCCCTCCTCGCGCCAGGCCTCCGGCAGCGTCACCGGCCACGACAGCTCCGCGCCACTGGCCAGCACGACATGGTCGGGTGCAAGCGTAAGGACGTCAGCCGCCTGGGCCGCCACGCCGAGTTCCAGGCGCACGCCGTATCGCTTTGCCATCAGGTGCTGGTAGTCGTAGACGCTGCTGATCGATTCGCCACCGGGCAGGGAGGCATGCAGGCGCGCCTTGCCGCCGAGTTCACCGGACGCGCTGAACACCGTGACGGCGTGCCCCCGCGCGGCCGCGATCCACGCGGCCTCCAGGCCGGCGACGCCGGCACCGACCACCACGACTTTCTTGCGATGCGGCGCGACGGGCGGCTTCCAGTCGATTTCATCGGGCGCCCCGACGCGCGGATTGTTGTCGCAGGCAATCGGCCTGCCATCGGCAATCATTCCCCAGCAGTTGTTGCACGACACGCAGTAGCGGATGTCGGCCTCGCGCCCTGAAGATGCCTTCTTGAGCCACGCCGGGTCGGTCACGAGCGGGCGGCCGAGCGCCACCAGGTCCGCCTGGCCCCGGATGAGAATGCCGTCGGCCTCCGCCGGGTCCGTGATGAGGCCAACGGCCATCACTGGCACGTGCGGAATCGCCTCCCGCAGTTGCGCCGTGAGCGGCACGAAAGGCGCTCGGGGCCAGTGCATGTCGGGCAGGTGCCAGTCGAGCGAGCGGGCGTGGCTGCCCCACGTGAAACAAACGTATTCGACGTCGCCGCCGGTGCACAGGGCGGTGGCGATCTGCGCAGCCAGCGCTGGATCCACGCCTCCGGGCACGCCGTCGTCGCCGGGAAGCTTCAAGCCAAGCAGGAATTCACCGCCGCAGGCGCCGCGGATCGCCGCGATCAGTTCACGGACGAAACGCAGCCGCCCGGTGAAGTCGCCGCCGTATTCGTCGTCACGCCGATTCGACCAGGGCGAGAGAAACTGGTGAAACAAGTGTCCGTGGCCCGCGGAAATCTCGACGCCGCTGAAGCCTGCGCGCTCCAGGCGCGCCGAGGACTCTGCAAACTCGTCGATCATGCGGCGGATCTCGTCCGCGCTCAGCGCACGCGGCACGGACCAGCTGAGATCATCCGGCAGCGCCGAGGCGGAGATGCCGTCCGGGTTGCGCCCACGCTCGTGCCGGCCGCGCCCCGCGTCCTGGACCTGCCCGAGCAGTCGCGTGCCCTCGCCTTCGACCGCCGCAGCCCAACGCTGCAGGAACTCGAAATTGTCGTCGTTCCAGGCCCGCACCTTGTGCGGCAGCCGCTGGTGCCGTGCCATGCTGAGCGGCTCGGTGACGATCAGAGATGCGCCACCCTTTGCCCGGTTTGCATGGTAATGAATCAGTTGCGGCATGCCGATGCCGTCCTGCACGAAGCGCGTGGTCATCGCCGCGTGCACGAGCCGGTTGCGCAGCTTCAGCCGGCCGCGCTCGAACGGCGACAACAGGGCGGGATACAGCGGGGTGTCGGTTGCGGGCATGTGCTTGGTCTATGATTGCCAAGGGCTCAACGGGAGAATCGTACCTTGCTCAGCGCCATCGTGGCCGTCACCTTGCTGGTGCCGGACGTGCACGCCGCCGAACGGGCCTACCAGGACACCCTGCACTACCAGACCGTCGAGGACGGCCATGTGAGTCGGGACCAGGCCCGGGCCTGGGGTGCTGCGAAGACGGCCAACCGCGAGTACGTCGTCATGAAGGCCGCCAGCGGCGAGCCCGTCTACATCCGTTTTGTCGAAAGCAAGGAGCCGCCCCCGACAGCGCTCAAGCGCCTCGGCTGGAACGCCACGGAGATCCTGGTCGAGGATCCGCCGCAACTCGAGCGGCTGCTGGCCGGCACCCCGTTCCAGGTGGTCGAGCCGGCGGCGCCGCTCGAGATCAATCCGGCCGTGGTCGCGCTGCAGGCACTTGGGCCTTCCAGGGAGATGCTGTATTTCACGCGCATCCCGGCGGGCAAGTCGAAGTTCAACCTGGGCTCGGCCACGAGTTTCGTGGATCGCGTGTTCATCGTCGTGGCCGGCGTGCACGACATCCGCCGCTCGCTCGATTTTTACAAGGAAACCTTCGGCATGGCCGTGACCGAACCGGCGCCGTCGCGCGCCGCAGTCATCGCGGAGGCCTGGGGGATGCCGCGGGACACGCGCTTCACCATGGCCATCGTGCGGCTGCCGGAGCGCTTCCTCATCGAACTCGACGAGTATCCGGCCGGCGCGGAGCCGCTGAAGAGCCGCCGGAAGGACCTGCCGTCGGGCATGGCGATGGTGAGTTTCGCGGTGCCGTCGCTCGACCCGTATGTCGACCGACTCGTGGCCCCGCCCCGCAAGCTGGACGGTATCGGCTATGGCGGGCGCCGTGCCGGCGTGTTGCTCGGTCCGTCCGGCGAGCGCATCGAGCTGATTGAGAGCGCGCCGCCCACGCTTCAGTGACCCCTGCATCCGCAGCCCAACCCCGGCGCTCACCGATGACGCGTGACTGGCATTGCCGCGGAAACGTGCCCGAAACGTTCCCGCCGGAACGTTAACTCAAACTATGCAATGGCAACGTCCTTTGAGGCTCGCAGTCGCCTCGGGGTGGGCGTGCGTTACGACCGCAGGCGAATCGCAGCTTTCGGATGCGTAGCGATCATTCGGCTAAGGAAACACGGTCATGAAGAGGTAGACCGCGAATATGACGAGATGGACCGCGCCTTGCAGCACGGTCGTGCGGCCGGTACCCAGCGACAGGCTTGCAACGATCAGCGACAGGACAAGCAGCACGGTTGATTCTGCGTCAATCCCCATCGTGATATTCCAACCGTTCACGATTGACACGATCGCGACCACCGGGATGGTCAGGCCAATGGACGCCAGTGCGGATCCCAGGGCCAGGTTAAGGCTCGTTTGCAGGCGATTCGATCTGGCGGCGCGGAGAGCTGCCAGACCTTCCGGCAGCAGAACAATGGCCGCGATGATGACGCCAACCAGCGCATTCGGCGCGCCGATGCTGGACACCCCGGCCTCTATCGTCGGCGAGATCGCTTTGGCCAGCAGAACGACGGCACCGAGACCGACCAGCAACATGATCGCGCTGATGGACGCAACCTTGTTCGGAGGTGGCGGTGCATGCGCTGCCTCATCAGTAATGGCACCCTGCGGCAGGAAATAGTCGCGATGTCGAACCGTTTGAACGAAGACAAACATGCCGTAGAGCACGAGGGAAACGATCGCCACGAAGCCAAGTTGGCCTGGGCTGTAGAAAGGGCCGGCGACGGTCGTCGTGTAGTTCGGCAAGATCAGTGTCAGGACCACGATCGCTGCCAGTGTTTCAAGCGCGGCACTGACGCCATAGAGCCCGAACTGCTGCTCCCCGAAGCGCTTTCCACCGAACAACAAGCACAAGCCGATAATGCCGTTGAGAATGATCATGACCGTGGCAAACACGGTATCCCGGGCCAAGGCAGACTTTGCCTCTCCGCCGGACAGCATCAGTGTCACGATGAGTGCGACCTCGATCGCCGTGACGGCCACGGCCAGCACCAGCGTCCCAAAGGGCTCTCCAACCCGATGCGCGATGACTTCGGCATGATGCACTGCCGCCAATACGCCAGCCAGCAGAGTGACGGCCACCAGCGCCTGGTAAGCCATGCCGAAGCCATGCCCATGGCCAGCCAGCACAACCCAGCCCAGCAGCGGGACGGCCAAGGTCCAGATCGGAAGTTGCGGAATGGCTTTCATTGTCTAACCGCGCCTTGGCGAATAATTCCGCTGGAGCGACGCCGATCAGGTAGAGAGGTTAGCGTATTTATCGGCAGATGGCTGCAAACCGCACCGCCGGCGTGTCGGTGGGCCAAGTGCCGAGGCCGATGCCCTGCACCGGCGCGGGCCTGCGAGTGATTCATCCGGCACATTGGAGAGTCGATGCCCGAAAGGTACCGGCTCGATCCATGCCGTTGGCGACCGCGACGAACGCTGCCGGTCCGGAAACTCTGGTCATGGACGAATTCGCGGTCAGGTACGATGCGAATCAGTAGATCGGCGAAAAAACCTGCCTTTGGATTCGGCGCAAAGACCTGACCGGCCGGCGCTCTCACTCGGGCGGTGGTTCAACAGTCTCTCTAAGGAATCATCAGCATGGAATCGTTTATGAATGCGCGGTCGCTTGTGTTGGCACGGGCAGTTGCCTTGTGCCTGCTCACAGGTGGGGTGACCGCCACCGCGGACGCGGATGACACGAGCCGCTCCTTCGAGATCTATGGCTTCGCCCAGGCCGACTACATCCAGGACATCAGTGGGCGCCTGGATCCGTCATGGGACGATGCCTTCCGGCCGTCCAAGATCGGCATCGACGACCAGTTCGGCAGCGACGGACAGTCGAGCATCAGCGTCAAGCAGAGCCGCTTCGGCGTGAAGGGCGCGATGCCGACCACCGACGGCGGCAACCCGATCAACTTCAAGTTCGAGTTCGACCTGTTCGGCACCGGCGCCGATGCGGGCCAGACGACGTTCCGGCTGCGCCACGCCTACGGCGAGTGGGGCTCGCTGCTGGCGGGCCAGACCAACAGCCTGTTCATGGACGGCGACGTGTTCCCGAACACGATCGACTACTGGGGCCCGGCGGGCATGGTGTTCTACCGCAACGTGCAGATCCGCTGGACGCCCTACAAGAGCGAGAACAGCCATTTCGCGATCGCCATCGAACGGCCGGGCAACGACATCGATTCCGGCAACGTGCGCCTGATCGAAGGCTTCGAGGACGCGCAGATCCAGAACGACGAGACGCTGCCCGACCTCACGGCCCAGTGGCGGATCGGCGGCGACTGGGGCCATTTCCAGGCCGCGGGCATCCTGCGCAAAGTCGGCTTCGAGTTCCGGCAGTTCCCCGGCGACAAGTGGCGGAGCAACAGCGAGACCGGCTGGGGCATCAACCTCGGCTCGACCATCAACACCTTCGGCGACGACAAGATCCTGCTGCAGGTGGTGTACGGGGAAGGCATCGCCAGCTACATGAACGACGGCGGCATGGACCTCGCGCCGCAGGCATCCTTCTCGGGCGAGGACCTCACAGGCGTGCAGGCCAAGGCCGTGCCGCTCACCGGCATCGTCGCGTACTACGACCACTACTGGAGCAAGAAGTGGTCGAGTTCGATCGGCTACAGCTACACGGAAGTCGACAACACCAACTTCCAGGACGACAGCAGCTTCCACAAGGGCGACTACGCCTCGGTGAACCTGCTGACGTACTCCGGTCGACAACCTGATGCTGGGTGGCGAGTTGCTGTGGGGCAAGCGCACCAACAACGACGGCGCAAACGACGACGACGTGCGCTTCCAGTTCACCGTCAAGTACAACTTCGGCATCAAGCTCTGACCGGGAGACTCGCAATGATCACCAACAGGAAGGTTTCGATGCTGACGGCCGTCGCGGCCGCGGCCGTATTGTCGGTCACCTCGATGCCCGCATTCGCTCGCGGTCCGGCGCCCGACCCGGCCGTGAAGGACTTCCAGCGCCTCGTGGACGCCGCCTACGCGAAGTACAAGGGCCTGCAGGACGGCAAGAACGCGGACTACATTCCCATCCTGACCGAGACGCCGAGCGACCTGTTCGGGGTGGTGATCGTCACCAAGGACGGCAAGGTCTACAGCGCGGGCGACGTGGACTACAAGTTCTCCATCCAGTCCGTGTCCAAGCCCTTCACGGCGGCGCTGGTGATGACGCAGCAGAGCCCGGAGGTCCTGAAGGAAAAGATCGGCGTCGAGCCGACCGGGTTGCCGTTCAACTCGAAGCTGGCGCTCGCGGTCTACGAGAACTCGGTGAATCCGCTCGTGAACGCGGGTGCGATCGCGGCCGTGAGCCTGGTGCAGGCCACTTCCGAAGCGGACCGCTGGAGCAAGGTGTCGCAGAACCTCAGCGACTTCGCCGGGCGCCCGTTGACGGTGCTCGAGAAGGTGTACGACTCGGAGTACTCGACGGCCTACGGCAATCGCGGTATCGCCAACCTGCTGTACAACTGGGGTCGCCTCTACAGCGATCCGGAGGAAGCGCTGCGGGTGTACACGCGTGAGTGCTCCGTGGGCGTCAGCGCCAAGGACCTCGGCATGATGGGGGCGACGCTGGCCAACGGTGGCGTGAACCCGCTGACCGGGAAGCAGGTGATGCCGGCCCGGCACGTGCCGGAGTTGCTGGCGATCATGGCTACGGCCGGGTTCTACGACGAGTCGGGCGACTGGATGTTCACGGCGGGCTTGCCGGCCAAGACGGGTGTGGGTGGCGGCATCGTCGCCGTCGTGCCCGGGCGCTTCGCCATCGCGGCGTTCTCGCCGCGGCTGAACGAGGCCGGCAACAGCGTCCGTTCGCTGAATGCCATCCGCGACATCTCGGGCGAACTGGGCCTCGGCGTGTTCGGGCCGAACCCGAAGTGATCGCGGGTAGTGGCTCCGCCATCCGCAATACCTTTGGTGAGTCGTGACGGCACGACCACCCTGTGCGTGCCGTTATGGACCGGAGCTGTGGTGTTCGGGCCCTGATGGGTTCTTGCTTGGTTTTCCTGGGAGATGGCTCGAGTGAAGATGCAATTCAGCCGGTCGGTATCGGGGAATCGGGTGCGCCACATCGTCGCCGCCCTGGCCGCAGCAGTCATCGCAATCGGCGGCATCACCGTGGCAGCGGCCGCAGGGAAGGGCAAGCCTGCGGCGGCGCCGGACTATCTCTTCAACGACTCGCACTTCCACCTGACCAACTACATCCAGCAAGGTACGGAGATCCACAAGTACCTGGAGATCATGGGCGACAAGGTGGGTCGTTCCACGCTCTTCGGGATACCGCTGCAGCAGACCTGGGCGCACGGGAACTCCGGGGACTACGCGCCGACCTATTACCTGCAGTCTGACGCTCCGCTCTATTACTACTCGTTCACCGACGCCTACATCGCGCGCGTCTACGAGTCGCTGCCGAAGGAGCAGCAGGCGCGCCTCGACCCGATGATCACCGGCTTCAATCCGGCCGACATGTACGCCGTCGACCACATCCGCCGCGTGCTCGAGATATTCCCCGGCGTGTTCAGCGGTATCGGCGAGTTCACGATCCACAAGGAGTTCGTCTCGTCCAAGGTGGCCGGCGACACCGCCAGCCTGACGGACCCGGCCCTCGACCGGATTCTCGAGTTCGCAGCCGAGGTCGGTCTCGTCGTCATCCTGCACAACGACATCGACATGCCCTTTGCGAAGGCCGGTGCGGAGCCCGTCTTCCTGACACAGATGAAAGACCTGCTCCGCCGCCACCCACGGACCACGATCATCTGGGCCCACACGGGCCTCGGGCGTGTCGTTCATCCGGTGCAGGGGCAGGCGACCGCGGATACCGCCGAACGCAGCCCGGGCCACCGGGCGATCGTCGAGGACATCCTCAGCGACCCCACCCTGAGCCACGTCTATTTCGATGTTTCGTGGGATGAAGTCGCCAAGTACGCCGTTGCGTCACCCGAGTCGATCCAGGGCACGGCCTCGATGTTCAACAAGTACCCCGACCGATTCCTGTTCGGCACCGACAACGTCGCGCCGCCGGACCAGGCCACGCAATTGCGCGTGTTCAATCTCTGGGATCCTATCTGGGCGCTGCTGACCCCCGAGGCGAGCCTGAAGATCCGCAAGGGCAACTACGAGAAGTTGTTCGACGCGGCGCGCGTCAGGGTACGCGCCTGGGAAAAGGCCCAAGTCGACTTGGCGAACAGATGAAGAGTCCTTCAGGCCGGAGAATCGCGATGAGAGTTACCCGATCCCTCACGCTCGCACTCGCAATGGCTCCGCTGTTGACCAACGCGGCCACGGCACCATCGATGGACGAGCGGCTGCGCGCCCTCGAGGCGCGGCAGCAACAGCTTGAGCAGATGATCCGTGACCGCGACGCCCAGCTCGAGCAAAGCAACGCCCGGATCCAGCAGCTCGAGTCGGCAAGCCGCACCACGGCCGCCGTGGTGCCTGCACCAGCGCCGGCGGCTCCGGTTGCAGCAACCCCTCCGGCTCCACAGGTCGCAACCGTTGCGGATGATGCGGTCATCCCTGCCGCCGCGGCCGCTGAGCCGACTTCTCACCACGTCCCGCTCGAATCCGCTTGGGGCACTTACGAGGGTGGCAAGGGCGTGGTGCTGGCGAGGACGAGCCAGGTCGAAGTCGACTTCAGCGCGTTCACCTACCTCCGGTACCTCAACCAGAGGATGCTCGACGACAGCTACACGGACGCCTTCGGCAGGACCAAGACACTCGATATTCGCGATGACCTGCAACTGCAGAAAGTCATGCTCTTCTTCAAGGGCTGGCTCTTCGATCCCAACTTCCGCTATCAGTTCTATACCTGGACATCCAACACCAGCCAGGGACAGGGCGCGCAGGTCGTCGTGGCGGGAAACCTGAGCTACCGCTTCAACGATGCCTTCAGCCTCGCCGGGGGCATCGGTGGCCTGCCGACCACTCGTACCACCAACTACACTTTTCCGAACTGGCTCAAGGTGGATCACCGGACGATCGCCGATGAATACTTCCGCGGGTCGTACACCACCGGCATCTGGGCCTGGGGCGAGGTCGCCGATGGCCTCAGGTACCGGGTCATGCTCGGGAACAACCTGAGCCAGCTTGGCGTGGACGCAGGGAAGCTCGACAGCGGCTTGAACGCGTATTCCGGCGCACTCTGGTGGATGCCGACCACCGGCGAGTACGGTCCCGGCGAAGGATTCGGCGACTTCGAGTATCACGATGAACTCGCCACGTTGGTGGGCGCGAACTTCACGCGCAGCCGCGAGGACGCGCAGAGCCAGCCGGGCGTGAACGATTTCTGGAACAGCCAGATCCGGCTGTCGGATGGCACGTTGATCTTCCAGGCCGATCCGTTCGGTACCGGGACGCAGATCAACAAGGCCACCTACCAGATGGCGGCCGTGAACGCCGGGTTCAAGTACCGCGGCTTCTCGCTGGACGGGGAATACTACTGGCGTACGGTCGATGATTTCAGGGCAACCGGTCCGCTGCCCCGCAACAGTTTCGTCGATGATGGATTCCAGTTGCAGGCATCGGCGATGCTGTTGCCGAAGACACTGCAGGCCTACGTCGCCGGTTCGTACATCAATGGCCAGTATGGCGATCCGTGGGACGTGAGCATCGGCGCGAACTGGTTTCCCTTCAAGCGCCGTGAACTGCGGCTCAACTCCCAGTTCCTGTATCTCGACAAGTCGCCCGTGGGCAACACGGCATCGCCGTTCATCGTCGGTGGCAACGGCTGGGTGTTCACGACCGACGTCATGCTGAGCTTCTGACTCGACTGCGGGCTTCTCTCCGCCTGCCAGCGCCCGATGCGCCGAAAAATGACCGCAAGTGAGCCGCCACTATTTTACAGGGCGACGCAACTCCGGCACAGCGGCGAGCAAGGCCTTCGTGTACGGATCGCGCGGCGCCGCGAAGAGTTGTTCGCGCCTGGCTCGCTCCACGAGCCGACCCTGGCAGAGCACCGCAATGTCATCGCACAAGTAACGCACCACCGCAAGGTTGTGACTGATGAACATCAGCGCCATGCCGTGACGGCGGCAGGTATCGCGCAGCAGGTTGACGATCTGCGCCTGCACGGACACGTCGAGTGCGCTCACCGCTTCGTCACAGATCAGCAACTGCGGGCGCACCACGGTGGCCCGGGCGATCGCCACACGCTGGCACTGGCCACCGCTCAATTCGTGCGGATAGCGGCGCGCGAGCGACGGATCGAGACCCACCTCCCTGAAAACGGCGGCAACCCGCGATTCCAGAGTGGCGCGATCGGCGGGACCCTCGAGCGCCGTGATCGATTCGACCACGCTGGCACCGGCCGTCATGCGCGGATCGAGGCTGCCGAAGGGATCCTGGAAGACCACCTGCATCTGCCTGCGCAAGGGACGCATGCGTTCGCGATCGGTCGTGTCGATTGGCTCGCCCCGCCAGAGGATGCGCCCTGCCGACGGCGCGACGAATCCCAGGATCGCGCGGGCCAACGTCGACTTGCCGGAACCGGACTCCCCGACGAGCCCGAGCGAACCGCCCTCCTCGATCGAGACGCTGACGTCGGCGAGCGCGTCGAACTCGCGTCGCCGCCCAAGCAGCGGTGATCGCCCCAGCGGATAGCGCACCGACAGATGCTCGACCTGCAGCAGAGCGGCTCTCATGTACCCGCCTCCACCGAGAACGGTGCGTGGCAGGACACGGTGCGACCACCCGCGAGGACCCGGGGACGCGGCGCAACCTCGCGGCAGACCTCGCTGGCCGCCGCGCATCGCGGCGCGAACGCGCAGCCGATCGCCACTTCGCCCGGGCGGGGTGGCTGGCCTTCGATGCCGCGCAACCTCGACTCGGCCAGGTCGTCGAGACGCGGCACCGAGGCGAGCAGACCGGCGGCATAGGGATGCGCCGGCGCGGCGAGCAGATCCTCCACCGGCGATAACTCGACCAGTTCACCCGCATACATCACGGCCACACGGTCCGCGATGCCGGCAACGACGCCGAGGTCGTGCGTCACGAGCACGATGGCCAGACCCTCGTCGCGCGTGTCGCGCAGTACGTCGAGCACCTTTGCCTGCACCGTCACGTCGAGCGCCGTGGTCGGCTCATCCGCGATCAGCAGTTTCGGCTCCGTCATCAGGGCAATGGCGATGGCGACGCGCTGTCGCATCCCCCCGGACAGTTCGTGCGGGTATTGTCGCAGCCGCGCCTCGGGTTCCGTGATGCCGACACGGCCCAAGGCCAGCAGCGCACGTGCCCGTGCTTCGCTCGGCCCGAGCATGCCCCGGTCGAGGACGCCCTCGGTGAGCAGCCGCTCGATGCTCAGGTGCGGAGTCAGGCTGTTCATCGGGTCCTGCAGCACGAGCGAAATGCCGGCGCCCCGCACCTGGTTGAGTGCGGTCTCGTCGGCGCCGATCAGTTCCTGGCCGAGGAATCGCGCCGAGCCGCTCGCCGTGCCGTTCCCTGCCAGCAGGCCGAGACAGGCCATCATCAACTGCGTCTTGCCGGACCCGGATTCGCCGACGATGGCGAGGCATTCACCGGGGGCGACGTCCAACGAGACGTCGCGAACGGCGTGCACGGTGCCCTGTGGCGTCGTGAACTCGACCCCGAGATTGCGAATGCCGAGCAGGACTTCGCCGGCCATCTCAGCGCTGCCTCGGGTCGAGCGCGTCGCGCAAGCCGTCGCCGAGGAAGTTGAGGCACACGAGCACGACGGCCAGCACCGCAGAGGGCACCAGCAGCAACCAAGGCGCACTTTCCATCTCGAGTGCGCCTTCCGCCACGAGCCGGCCGAGGCTCGTCAGCGGTTCCTGCACGCCGAGACCGAGGAAGCTCAGGAAGCTCTCGAACAGGATCACCTGCGGCACGGTGAGCGTGGCGTAGACGATCACGGTGCCGAGCACGTTCGGCACGATGTGCCGCGCAATTATGGTCGAGGACGGCAAGCCGAGCGCGATGGCCGCCTCGACGAATTCGCGGTGCCGCAGTGCGAGGGCCTGCCCGCGCACGATCCGCGCCATCGTGAGCCAGCCCACCGCCCCGATGGCGAGGAAGATCAGGAACAGGCTGCGGCCGAACACCACCGTGAGGATGATCACGAAGAACATGTAGGGCAGTGCATACAGCACGTCGACGAATCGCATCATCCAGGCGTCCGCTCGACCGCCGAGGTAGCCCGCCGTCGCGCCCCAGGCGACGCCGATCACCAGGCTGACCGCCGTGGCGAGCAGGGCGACCAGCAGCGAGACCCGCGTGCCGGCCCAGACGCGCACGAACAGATCGCGTCCATTCGAGTCGGTGCCGAACCAGTGCCCGTTGCCGAACGACGGCGGCGACGCCAGTGCGCCGAGCGTCCAGTCCACCTTGTCGATGGCGTATGTGCTGAGCCACGGCCCCACGATCGCTGCAATCATCAGCGTCAGCAACACGACGATGGCCACCACGGCCGCCCGGTTGCGGCGCAGCCGGCGCCACGCATCGACCCACAACCCGCCGCCTTCGATCGCCAGGATCGCCTCACTCATGACGGATCCGCGGGTCGAGCCAGCCGTAGAGCAGGTCGACGGCGAGATTGAGCAGCAGGATCAGCGCCGCATAGAAAATCACCATGCCCATCACGAGCGTGTAGTCGCGGTTGATGGCGCCCTGCACGAAGTACCGGCCGACGCCCGGCAGGCCGAACACCTGCTCGACGACCAGCGATCCCGTCAGCAGCGCCGCCGCGGCCGGGCCGAGGAAACTGATCACCGGCATCAGTGTCGGTTTCAGCGCATGGCGGCGCAGCAGCACGCCCTGCGCGAGTCCCTTGGCGCGCGCCGCGCGCATGTACGGCGCCTGCAGCACCTCGAGCAGGCTGCCGCGGGCCAGGCGCGCGATGTAGGCCACGAACGGCAGGGCCAGCGTCAGGACGGGCAGGATCAGGAAGCGCACGTTGCCCGGCTCCCAGCCGGCCACCGGCAACCAGCCGAGCTTGACGCCGAACAGCAAGGCCAGCACGGGTGCCACGACGAAGTTCGGGATCGCGATGCCGACGAGCGCAACGCCCATCACGGCGTGATCGAGTGCACCGTTGTGCCTGAGCGCCGCCAGCATCCCGAGCGGCACGCCGAGCCCGACGGCGAGCAGCAGCGCGAGCGCGCCGATCGTGAGCGTGACGGGCAGCCCGCGCGCAATCAGCTCCGACACTCGGAAATCCTTGTACTTGAAGGACGGCCCGAGGTCGCCGTGCGCGAGGCTTGCGAGGTAGTGGCCGTATTGCACGACCATCGGCTGGTCGAGGCCGTAGGCGGCTTCGAGGTTGGCGGCGATCTCGGGCGGAAGGGTCTGTTCCTGGTCGAACGGCCCGCCGGGCGCGAGCCTCATGACGAAGAACGCCGCAGTGACGATCACGAACAGGGTCGGGACGACCTGGAGCAGCCGCCGCAGGGCGTAACTCAGCATCCGCGGCCGAGCCCCCCGCCGGTCACAACGCTTCGGTCTTGATGAACAGCGGCGCGTCCGCGAATTCCCGGTACTCCGCCGCGACGCGCTGCACCGTCTCGGACGCCACGTCCGCGCCGAACGCCTGCATGTCGTTGACGCGAATGATCTCGACGTACTGGTACGGCGCCTCGCCGCCCGAGAGCAGGCCGGCCGTGCGCAGCACTTCGAACCCGTCGACCGAGCGCAGCGTGTTGACGATCGGCAGGTCGGTTTCCCGCGCCCAGCGTTCGTACACGGCGCGATCGACGCCCGCCTTCAGATTGAACAACACGATGATCGTCGTCACGCTCGCCCTCCCCGGCCCGCCGCCGCAGTCTACACGCCGTGTTTCAGGCCGGGAACCCGAGTGCGCCCGGGTTCATGAGGCCGTGCGGATCCACGTCGTTCTTGAGCGCGTCGAGCAGCGCGAGGGAACTCGCGTGCTGCGACGGCCGGTAGCGATAGAACTTGCCGATCTGGAAGCTCACCGCGCCCGAGGACGCGAACAGATCGGCCAGTTCGCCGCGCAGGCGAGCCACGAACGCCCGCGCCGCGAGGTTCTCCGGAAACGTCGGCAGTTTCGCGAGGTACGCGGCATCGAGCACCTGCTCGTGGAACGCCTGCCGTGCGTCCGGCCAGTACAGGCACGGCTCGACGAGGATGCCGGAGCTGCCGATGGAGCAACTCAGGTAGCCGTGATCGATGTCGAAACGCTCGAGGTCGGCCGCGTGGCGTGCGAAGAGGGCTTCGCAGGCGTCATGCATGGCCTTCGCCTTCGAGAAAGGCACCGAGCAATGTACCGGCACCCAGCGCTCGCCCCCGGGGCCGAGCATGCTGTTCACTTCCATGAAGGGATTCGCACGCATCACCTTCGGGATGGTGTTGTCGGTCTCCTGGCCCGACGTGCCGACGATGGCGCGAATGGCCGCCGCTCTCGCATCGGCGTCGGCGGCATCGCGCCCGTCGACGCCGAAGTGCAGCGAGAACCCGCCCTCCTTGAGGAACGAGCGGCCGGCCAGCACCACCTTCGCGCCTTCCTTGAGGCCCGCGAGCACGCCGCCCGCCGATTTCACGACGTTGCCGAGGGCCTTGACGTCCTCCGTGAGACTCACGCGCTTCATGCGCACGGCCTGCAGTCCGGGGTCGAACGAGAAGCACTCCGAAGCGAGCCCGTCCCTCGCGGTCCGGGCCATCGCGACGTACAGCGGCGCGGCCTCGTCGAACGTGAACGAGAGGAAGCGCGACTCGGCCGGCATCGGAATCAACTTGAGCGCCGCGCGCGCCTTGACGCCCATGGCACCGCAGTCCCCCGTGAACAAGCCACTGAGGTCCGGGCCATAGTGCCGGAAGAACGGCGCGCCATGCGCGAGCGCCGTGCCGCCCGTATGCACGAGCGTGCCGTCCGCGATCACGACGTCGAGGCCGATCAGGCTTTCCTGCACCGGCCCGAAGAGGCCGGACCCGAGGAAGATGCTGCCCTGCGAGAGCGCCCCGCCCACCGTCGCCTTGAGGCCCGACAGCGGTCCCCAGTACGGCGTCCTGAGGCCGTGCGGCTCCAGCGCGTCGTTCAGCGCCTTCCAGGTACATCCGCACTCGACGATCACGTACCGGTCGTCCGTGTTTATCTCGACCACGCGATCGAGACGCCGGGTATCGATGGTTACGCTGGTCTCGCGCACCGGCAGGTAGCCGTCGGTGTACGACATGCCGCCGCCCCGCGGCACCACGGCGAATCCGGCGCCAGTGATCGCAGCGACCGCAGCCGACAGTTCGTCGACCGTGCCCGGGGCGATCACCGCCAGGGGCTCGTGCCCCCGGTTGTTGACGTCCTGCGAGAAGAAGCGTCGCGACGCCTCGTCCACGAATACGTTCCCGACGCCCAGAAGTTCCGTGAGTCGTTCGACGAGGCCCGGGCCCCGTTCGCGAATCACGTCGGATTGGCTTGCGTTCATGACGTCAACCTCGCAGCAGCTTGCGGAACTCGTCCTCGTCCACGATGCGCACGCCGAGCTCCCGGGCTTTCTTGAGCTTCGAGCCAGCGTCCGCGCCGACCACCAGCAACGTCGTCTTCTTCGACACCGAATCCGTCACCGTTGCGCCGGCCGCGCGCGCCGCATCGCGAGCCTCGTCGCGCGACATGACGGACAGGGTGCCCGTGATCACGAGGGTTTCGCCCGTCAGCGGGCCGCCGGCCACGGTTCGGGCACGCGTGATCGCGGGCCACCTGACTCCTGCCTTCCGTAAGGCGTCGATGACCTTGCGATTGCGCGCTTCGTCGAAGAAGTCGCGCACGTGCTGGGCCACCACGGGACCGACGTCGCGCACCTGCTGGATGTCTTCGAGGCTGGCCGATTCGAGCGGTTCGAGCGTGCCGAAATGCTCGGCCAGGGCCAGGGCCGTCGCTTCGCCCACGTCGCGGATGCCGAGCGCGAACAGGAATCGCGGCAGGGTCGTCTGCTTGCTCTTGTCGAGCGCGGCCACCAGGTTCGCCGCGGACTTCTCGCCCATGCGGTCGAGTTCAGCCAGTTCGCCGGCCGTCAGCGTGTAAAGGTCGGCCGGCGTTTCGATGCGGCCCGCCTCGACCAGCTGCTCCACCAGCTTGTCGCCGAGACCATCGACGTCCATGGCCCTGCGCGACGCGAAATGCCGCAGGGCTTCGCGTCGCTGGGCCGGGCACACGAGACCGCCGGTACAGCGGGCCACCGCCTCGCCTTCGTCCCGCGTGACGTGCGACCCGCAGACAGGGCATCGGGCCGGCAGTTCCACCGCGCGCGCGTTGCGCGGGCGCAGGTCGGGGATGACGCGCACGACCTCAGGGATGACGTCGCCGGCCCGGCGCACGACGACCGTGTCGCCGATGCGGACGTCCTTGCGCGCGAGTTCGTCCATGTTGTGGAGCGTGACGTTGCTGACGGTGACGCCGCCGACGAACACCGGCTCGAGGCGTGCCACGGGCGTCAGGGCGCCCGTGCGCCCGACCTGGAATTCCACGTCCCGGACGACGGTGTTCTCTTCCTGCGCCGGGAACTTGTGCGCGATGGCCCAGCGCGGGGCGCGAGCGACGAAGCCAAGGTCGCGTTGCCAGTCGAGGCGATCGACCTTGTACACCACCCCGTCGATGTCGTAGCCGAGCGAATCCCGCGCCGCCCCGATGCGGGCGTAGTACTCGAGGCAGCCCTGCGCACCCTCGACCACGTCGGTCTGCGGACAGGTGCGCAGGCCGAACTCGCGCAGCGCCGCGAGCACCTCACTGTGACGGCGCGGAACGGCCCAGCCTTCGGTGGCCCCGAGCCCGTAGAAGAACAAGTCGAGCGAGCGGTCCGCGGTCACCGCGGGGTCGAGCTGGCGCAGGCTGCCCGCCGCCGCATTGCGCGGATTCACGAACGTCTTCTCGCCCTTGCCGGCCGCGCGCCGATTGAGCTTCTCGAACGAGCGGCGCGTCATGAACACCTCGCCACGCACCTCGAGCAGGCCGGGCGCCTTGCCTCGCAACGCCAGGGGTACGGAGCGGATCGCGCGCACGTTGGCCGTGACGTCCTCGCCCTTGGTGCCGTCGCCGCGCGTGGCCGCCTGGGTGAGCCTGCCGCGCTCGTAACGCAGGCTGACGGCCAGCCCGTCGATCTTCGGCTCCGCCGAGTAGGACACCTGCTCGACGTCGAGCCGTTCGCGCACCTTGCGGTCGAAATCGAGCGCGTCCTGCTCCGTGAAGGCGTTGTCGAGCGACAGCATCGGCACGTCGTGCACGATCTCGCCCAGTTCCCGCAGCGGCTGCGCGCCCACGCGCTGGGTCGGCGATTCGGGCGTAACGAGGTCCGGGTGCTCCGCCTCGAGCCCCTTCAATTCGGCGAGCAACTGGTCGTAGCGGGCGTCCGAGATTTCGGGATCGTCGAGGACGTAATAACGGTAGTTGTGGTGCTCGACCTGTTCGCGCAACTCGCGGATCCGCCTTGCGGCCTCGCGCACACCCATGGCCGGCTCAGTCCGCCTCGCCGCCCGACCGCTGGCGGTCGAACGCGACCATGTCCTCGCGCAGGCGTGTGATCCGGTGCACGGTGAGCGGCCCACCGCGATCGTCCGCCAGGGCTCCGCCAAGCTGCCCTGCGAGCGCGCGCGCGGTGAAGATCAACTGGTCGAACGCCTCGGCCGCCGGGAGCGGGCCCGGCAGGACCGCAAACAACGCGATGCCGGGATAGACCGAGACCGGCATCGCGCCGATGTCGAACGTGCCCGGTTCGCGCAGGCTCGCAACGCTGAAGATCGGCCGGCCGTCGGCGTGCAGGTTGTGGAAGATGTCGTAGCGGCCAAACTCGAGGCCCTCGGCGCGGATCAACTCGAGCAGCTTCGCGCCCTCGAAGCGCAAGGGCGGATTCGCGACGACGCGCACCGCCACGATCTTCTGCTGCGGCCGCCTCGCCGGTTCGCGCGGAGCTTCCGCGGCCGGCTCCGGCGCGAGGGCGGATTCGGGTTCTCCTGCAGGCTCTGCCTCAAATGCGGGCGGCGGGGGCGGTGCCGGCCTTTGCCCCAGCACGGTCGCCTCTGCGCCGAGCGTGGGTTCCCGGCGCCCATAGCCGCGCGAAATCGCCGGCTCGTCGAAGTCGACCGTGGGCTCGTCCACGTCGGGTTCGGAAACGAACTCGTCGTCGTGCGAAAGGCTGGGTTCGACCCTTGGGCCGTCCGCGAGGGGGGCGGGTGACGGAACAGAGGCCGCAGGCGCCTGCTCGACGCGCACGGTGCGCTCGACCGGGGCTGCCGCCGAGCGCTGGCGCGACCGCATGCCCCAGAAGTAGAGCCCCGCGATCAGGAGCACTCCGGCAGCGAGCAGTATCCAGCGCAGCTCGTTCATGGGCGTCGATTCACATCGCGGCCATGCGCAGGGCTTCGTCGACGTCGACGGCGACGAGGCGCGACACGCCCGGCTCGTTCATCGTGACGCCGAGCAGCTGGTTCGCAAGCTCCATCGTCGTCTTGTTGTGGGTGACGAAGATGAACTGCACCTGGTCCGACATCTCCTTGACGATGTCGCAGAAACGTCCGACGTTGTTCTCGTCGAGCGGCGCGTCGACCTCGTCCAGCAGGCAGAACGGCGCCGGATTCAGCTCGAAGATCGAGAACACGAGCGCCACCGCCGTGAGCGCCTTCTCGCCGCCCGACAGCTGGCTGATGGAACTGTTCCGCTTGCCCGGCGGACGCGCCATGATGGCCACGCCCGACTCCAGGACATCGTCGCCGACCAGCTCGAGGTAGGCGTGGCCGCCGCCGAAGAGCCGTGGGAACTTCTCCTTGAGGCCGGCATTGACGCGGTCGAAGGTGTCCTGGAAGCGGCTCTTCGTCTCGCGGTCGATCTTCCTGATCGCATCGTCGAGCGTCGCTAGCGCGTCCGTCAGGTCGGCGAACTGGCGATCGAGGTATTCCTTGCGCTCCGACTGTTCCTTGAACTCGTCGATCGCCGCGAGGTTCACCTGGCCGAGGCGCTCGATCTTCTCCGAGGTCTCGAGCAGGCGCTGCTCCCAGGCGGCGACATTCGCCTCCTCGACCAGCGCCGTGACGACCTCCTCGAGCACGAGGCGAGTCTGCCCGAACTGCTCGAGCAGCGACTCGCGGCGCACCTTCAGTTCCTGCACCGAGAACTTCACGTTCTCGAGCAGTTCGCGAGCCTCGTCGACGGCCGCTTCGGCCCTGGCGCGCCCCTCGTCGAGCGTGCGCAGGTTGGCATCCACCGTTTCCATGACCCGGCGGGCCGCGGCCAGCTCTTCCTCGACCGCGACACGACGATGCAGGGCCTCCTCGAGCGTGGCCTTCAGCTGGACTTCGCCTTCGTCGCCCGAGGCCAGCTGGGTTTCGAGGTCCACGCGACGCGCGTCGAATTGCGCGATCTGGCTGTCGAGGCGCGCAATTCCCGCGAGCAGCGACTCGTATCCGGTGCGGCGCGACTCGACGCGGATGGCCACCTCGCGAGCCGCATTGCGCTCCGTCTCCGCCTTCGTGCGGGCCTCGGCGAGGCGGCTGCGCAACTCGTCGCGCTGCGCTTCGAGTTCCTTGCGCCGCTCCTCGAGCTGCGCCATGGCCTCGACCGCCTCCTCGAGGCGTCCGCGCGTGGAGCGGCTCGTGACATTGGCCTCCCCGATGACACCTTCGAGTTCCGTGAGTTCGCCGGTCAGCTGCTGCAGGCGGAGGTTGCGTTGCTCGGCACGTGCGCGCAGGCCATCGAGCTGCGAGCGCAGGCTCATGTGGCCCGCAGCACTGCGCGACACCTGCGCCTGGAGTTCGGCCAGGCGGTCCTCGAAATCGCGGACCTGGGCGCGTGCGGCTTCGAGCTTCGAATCAAGGTCCTTGTGCGCTGCCTGCCGCGTGTCGAGCGTGCCGCGCTGGCGGCGCAGTTCGTCCTCGCGCTCGAGCACGCCCTCGTGGGCGTCCTTGTCGCGGCTGACGCGCAACCAGTCGGGACCGATCCAGATGCCGTCGCGGGTGATCACCGACTGGCCGGCGCGCAGGCCCGAGCGGATGCGCAGCGCATCGCCGAGGCTGTCGGTGGCAACGATCCCTTCGAACAACGCATCGATGCCGGCGGGGCCACGCACGCGCGAGCGCAACGTGTCGTGCCCGTGGCCGCCGGAAGCCGGCACGTCGGTGCCCGCAAAGAACGTGACCGTGCCGGCCGATAGACTCTCGAGCATGCCGGCCACGTTGTCGATGGAGTCGACGCACACGGCCTCGAGGTAGCTGCCGAGCACGGTTTCGACGGCACGGTCCCAGCCCTTGTCGACCGACAGCTGCTGCGCGAGGCGCGGGCTGCCCTCCATCCCGCGGGACTTGAGCCAGTCGACGACCTTGCCCTGTCCCTGCCCCAGCGCGGCGCGCTGGAGGGCCTCCAGCGAAACGATGCGCCCTTCGCTTTCCTGCACTTCGCGGCGCGCGCGCTGCGCGCTCTCCGCCAGCTCTCGCTCGCGGGTTCGCTCGGCCTGCAGCGAAGCCACCAGCTCCTCCATGCGGCGCCGCGCGTCTTCGTGTTCCGATCGGGCGCCGACTTCGGCGGCTTCGATCTCACTGAGCTTCGCCGCGACGTCCGCCGCCGCAAGCGTGCCGTGTTCCTGGCGCGCACGGTCCCGCTGCGCGCCCATGCGTCGCAGTTGCTCGTCGATACCCTCGAGGCGGGCGCGCTCGCCCTCCGCGGCCGTCGAAGCGCTGCGCAGCGACTGGTTGAAGGCTTCCCAGTGCTCCTGCCAGGCCGACATTTCGGTTTCGGACGCGACGAACGCTTCCGCGGCCGCCTGCTCCGCCACGCGCGCGGCCTCCAGACCGGGGCCCAGCTCCGCCAGCGCCGCTTCGAGCTCCAGGGCCTGCTCGCGATCGCGGACGCGATGCGTGTTCGCTTCGAGCGAACCCTGCGCGATCTGTTCGAGTTCCTGCCGCTGGCGGCTGCGGATTTCGCGCGCGTGCTCGATCGCCTGCTCGGTGCGCGAGATTTCCGCCCCCACCTGGTAATAGCGGCCCTGCACGCCCCCGAGGACGTCCGACTGTGCGTCGTGCTCGGCGCGGGCGCGTTCGATCGCCGCCTCGAGACTGCGCTGCTCGGCGAGAGCCGCCTGCAGCGCGGTGTCGCGCTCGTTCATGATCGCCTGGCGCGCGCCCGATTCGGTCTCGACTTCGCGCAGGCGAAGCGCCAGCAGTTCGGCGTGCAGCTGCCGTTCCTCCTGCTTCAAGGCCTGGTAGCGGCGAGCAGTGGCCGCCTGGCGCTGCAGGTGGCGCAGCTGCTTCTCGACTTCGTCGCGCAGGTCGGAGAGGCGCGCAAGGTTCTCGCGTGTGTGCGAAATGCGCGACTCGGTCTCCTTGCGGCGCTCCTTGTACCTGGAGATGCCGGCCGCCTCCTCCAGGAACGCGCGCATGTCCTCGGCCTTGGCCTCGATGACGCGCGAGATCATGTTCTGCTCGATGATCGCGTAGCTGCGCGACCCGAGGCCCGTGCCGAGGAACAGCTGCGTGATGTCCTTGCGGCGGCAGCGGATGCCGTTCAGGAAATACGACGACTGGCCGTCGCGCGAAACGACGCGCTTGAGCGACACCTCGGTGTAGTTCGCGTATTCGCCGGCGAGCTTGCCGTCCGAATTGTCGAAGACCAGTTCGACGGACGCGGTTCCGACCGGTTTGCGCGAGCCGGAGCCATTGAAGATGACGTCCGCCATCGAGTCGCCGCGCAGGTGCTTGGCCGAGATCTCGCCCATGACCCAGCGCACGGCGTCGATGATGTTCGACTTGCCGCAACCGTTCGGGCCGACGACGCCCACGAGGTTGGTCGGAAAGCCGATTGCCGTCGGATCGACGAAAGACTTGAATCCGGCCAGCTTGATCTTGGTCAGGCGCATCGATCACCCACGGGAAACGGGACGGGAAGGAGAAGCGCGAATTCTAGAAGAATCCGCCGCTCGCCACAGCATTACGCGAGGGGCCGGGAGGCCTTTGCGGAGGGGCCCGGACCGGCCGGTCCAGAACGGGTGGACCCGCGCGCCGCGGTCTGTATAATCCCGCGTCCTCCATAGGATCGGGGAGTTCGAGATGCCCGTGAAGAAACCGTCTGTCAAGCCTGCCAAGGCCAGCAAGACTGTTTCTGCGAAGGCTGCCAAGCCGGCGGCGAAGGCTGCGGCGAAGGCGCCGGCCGCCGCGCGGAAACCTGCTGCCACCAAGGCTGCGCCCAAGGCGGGGCCGAAGACCAAGGTCGCCGCCAAGGCGCCCCAGAAGCCCCCCCAGAAGGCCCCCGCCCCCAAGGAAGCCGTTCGCAAGGCGCCCGTCGTCGTCACGACCCGCCGGGGCCTGCCACCCGCCGTCCGCACCGGCGACTCCGACGTCGAGATGAATGCCAGCCTGCTCTCCGGCCCGCGCAACGTCCAGCCGTACGTGGTCCTCAAGGGCGAGGAGTACATGAGCAAGGCACAGCTCGAGCACTTCCGCACGATCCTCTCCAGCTGGAAGCAGGACCTGATGCAGGAAGTCGACCGCACCGTGCTGCACATGAAGGACGAGGCGGCGAATTTCCCGGACCCGAACGATCGGGCGACCCAGGAATCCGAGTTCAGCCTCGAACTGCGCACGCGCGACCGCGAGCGCAAGCTCATCCGCAAGATCGAAGAGGCGTTGAAGCGCATCGAGGACGGTTCCTACGGCTTCTGTCTCGAAACCGGCGAACCCATCGGCGTGAAACGCCTCGAGGCGCGTCCGGTGGCCACCCTGAGCGTCGAAGCCCAGGAGCGGCGCGAGCGGCGCGAGAAGCAGTTCGGCGACCGGGACGACTATCGCTGACGTCTCTCTCACCTCTCCCACATCAGTGGGAGAGGTCGCCGGGTCCACCTCTCCCGCCTCGGGAGAGGTCGGCGGCACGCCGGGTGAGGGTTCTTACACTTACCGAGGCCGGTTCGCCCCTTCTCCCACCGGCGACCTCCATTTCGGCTCCCTGGTCGCTGCCGTGGGCAGCTACGTCGACGCGCATGCGCATCGCGGTGCGTGGCTGGTGCGCATCGAAGACCTCGACCCCCCGCGCGAACGGTCCGGCTCGGCGGACCGGATCCTTCGGTCGCTGGAATCGCTTGGCCTGCAATGGGACGGGCCGGTACTGCGCCAGAGCACCCGTGCGTCGGCCTACGCCGAAGCGCTCGAAAAACTTTCTGGACTTGATCTCGTCCGCATCTGCCGCTGTTCCCGTTCGGCGCTGGCGGCCCTGCCGCAGAATCTCGAGCGGCCTCCCGGCGAGGAACTGTTCCACCCAGCGCACTGCATCGTCGAGGGCCCGGAGGCGGCCCCAGGGCACGCGCTTCGGCTGCGGGTGCCCGACCAGCCGGTCGAGTTCACCGATCGCGCCCAGGGCCGTATTCGAACCAACCTGGCGACAGCCTGCGGGGACTTCGTCCTGCAACGCAGGGATGGGCTTCATGCCTACCAACTCGCCGTCGTAGTGGACGATGCCTGGCAGGGAATCACCGACGTGGTTCGCGGGGCCGATCTGCTGGAGAGCACGCCCCGGCAGATCGTTCTGCAGCGTGCCCTCGGGCTTCGTACCCCCGGCTACCTGCATTTGCCACTTGCCGTGGACGATAAGGACCGTAAGCTCTCCAAGTCGGAGGACGCTCCTGCCTTGGGGCAAGGGGCGCCGGGCGCCGCGATCCGAGCTGCGCTCGAGTTCCTTCGGCAGGAACCGCCCCGTGAGCTGGCCGACGCCAGCGCCGCGGAGGCCTTGGGTTGGGGGGTGGCGCATTGGCAGCCGGCGGCATTCGCCGGCGTCCGCGAGCGCCGTGTTGAGGCCAGCAGCTGAGAACCGGAGTCGAGGAATTCGAACCAATGACCACGGCTAAGACGAGAACGAAAAGGGCCAAGGCCGCGGGCGAAGACGGCAAGTCGGGGCCGCGCGTCATCCGCAAGTATCCGAATCGCCGGCTCTACGACACGGTCGAGAGCCGCTACGTGACGCTCGCCGACATCCGGCGGCTGGTCGTGGAGCGCGTCGATTTCGTGGTGCTCGATCGCAAGAGCCAGCAGGACATCACGCGCAGCATCCTGCTGCAGGTGATCGCCGAGCAGGAAGGCGGCGCGGAATCGCTGATGAGCCGCGACTTCCTCTCTCAGGTGATCCGCACCTACGGCAACGGCTTGCAGGAGTTCGTCGGCCGTTATCTCGACGAGAGCATCCAGCAGTTCGCCAAGGAGCAGCGCGAATTGCGCGAGCGTTTCAAGAGCGTCGTCGGCGTCGATCCGCTCGAGACGGTCACGGCCGTGGCGCAGAAGAACTACCAGCGCTGGCGCTCGCTGCAGGAAGAGGTATTTGCCCGCCTGCGCAGCCCGTTCGGACGCGACGACAAGGAATGAATGAAAATGCCCTCGCCCGCCTTGCGGGAGAGGGCACGAGCGATCTGGGAACCAGGTCGCGAGGGGTGAGGGCCGCCCTCACCCGCGCTTTGCGCGACCTCTCCCACTCAAGTGGGAGAGGTAACACGCCCTCACCCGGCCGCTTCGCTCGCCGACCTCTCCCGCAAGCGGGAGAGGTGAGGAACGTCAGCCGTCGACGTTGCGCATCGACAGGCGCACGCGGCCCTGGCGATCCACCTCGAGAACCTTCACGCGCACGACGTCCCCTTCCTTCAGCTTGTCGCTCACGCGCTCCACGCGCTCGTCCGAGATCTGCGAGATGTGCACGAGGCCGTCCTTGCCCGGCAGGATCTGCACGAACGCGCCGAAGTCCATCAGGCGGACGACCTTGCCCTCGTAGATCGACCCGACTTCGACTTCCGACGTGATCAGCTCGATGCGGCGCTGGGCTTCGCGGCCCGCGGCGCCGTTCACCGAAGCAATCTTGACCGTACCGTCGTTCTCGATGTCGATCGTGGTGCCCGTCTCTTCCGTGATGGCACGGATGACGGCGCCGCCCTTGCCGATGACCTCGCGGATCTTCTCCGGATCGATCTTGATCGTGATGATCGTCGGCGCCCACTCCGACATCTGCGGACGGTGAGCCGAGAGCACCTTGTTCATCTCGCCGAGGATGTGCAGGCGAGCGTTGTGCGCGGCATCCAGGGCGACCTTCATGATCTCCTTGGTGATGCCCTCGATCTTGATGTCCATCTGCAGGGCCGTGACGCCCTCGGACGAACCGGCCACCTTGAAGTCCATGTCGCCGAGGTGGTCCTCGTCGCCGAGGATGTCGGTAAGCACCTGGAACTTGCCGCCCTCGAGCACGAGGCCCATGGCGACGCCGGCGACCGGCGCCTTGAGCGGGACGCCCGCGTCCATCAGCGCGAGGCTGGTGCCGCAGACCGAGGCCATCGAGCTCGAGCCGTTCGACTCGAGAATCTCGGACACGATGCGAATGACGTACGGGAACGTCGTCATCTCCGGCATCACGGCGCTGACGCCGCGGCGCGCGAGGTTGCCGTGGCCGATTTCGCGGCGCTTCGGCGAGCCCATCATGCCCGTCTCGCCCACCGAGAACGGAGGGAAGTTGTAGTGCAGCATGAACGGCTCTTTGCGCTCGCCGGTCAGGGCGTCGATCAGCTGCGCGTCGCGGCCGGTGCCGAGCGTGGTGGTGACGAGCGCCTGCGTCTCGCCGCGCGTGAACAGCGCCGAACCGTGGGTGCGCGGCAGCACGCCGGTCTGCACGGTGATCTTGCGCACCGTGTTCATGTCGCGGCCGTCGATGCGCGGCTCGCCCGCGAGGATGCGGCGACGCACGAGGTTGTACTCGAGGCGGCCGATCTCGTCGGACACCTGCCGGGCAGTCCACTTCGGCGAGTCACCCGAGGTGAGCGCCTCGATCGTCGCCTTCTTGATCTCGCCGACGCGCGTCTGGCGCGCCTGCTTCTCGATGATCGAATACGCCTTGCCCAGCTCCGCTTCCGCCAGCTTCGCCACGGAGGCGGACATGCCGGCGTCGATTTCGGCGGCGGTCCAGTTCCAGGCCGGCTTGCCGGCTTCCTTCGCCAGTTCGCGGATCGCGTTGATTGCGACCTGCATCTGCTGGTGGCCGAAGACGACGGCGCCCAGCATCACTTCCTCGGAGAGGATGTCGGCTTCGGACTCGACCATCAGCACCGCGTCGGCCGTGCCGGCGACGACGAGGTCGAGCTTCGAGTTCGCCATGTCCTTGGCGACCGGGTTCAGCACGTACTGGCCGTCGATGTAGGCGACGCGCGAGGCGCCGATCGGACCCTTGAACGGGATGCCGGACAGCGCGAGCGCGGCCGAGGCGCCGAGCATCGCGGGAATGTCGGAATCGATTTCCGGGTCGAGCGAGACGACGGTCGCGACGACCTGCACTTCGTTGAAGAAGTACTCGGGGAACAGCGGGCGGATCGGGCGGTCGATCAGGCGCGAGATCAGCGTCTCACGCTCCGTCGGTCTGCCTTCGCGCTTGAAGAAGCCGCCGGGGATGCGGCCCGCGGCGTACGTCTTCTCGATGTAGTTGACGGTCAGCGGGAAGAAGTCCTTGCCCGCGGCCGCCTCCTTGCGGCCGACGGCCGTTACGAGGACGGAAGTGTCGCCCATCGACACGAGGACGGAACCGTCCGCCTGGCGGGCAAGACGACCGGTCTCGATGGTGACTGGGTGGGAGCCGTACTGAAAAGTTTTCTTGTGGACGTTCACGATGGTGTCCCGGTTGGCGATGCCAAACGTAGGGGTCAAAACGAATCCGGCCCGCAGAGGCGGGCCGGAAGGCGGTGGGTCAGCGGCGCAGGCCCAGCTTGGCGACGACGTCCTGGTAACGGGACGCATCGGTTTCCTTGAGGTAATCAAGGAGCTTGCGGCGCTGCGTGACGAGCTTCAGCAGCCCGCGACGTGAAGAATGGTCACGCTTGTGCGTGTTGAAGTGCTCGCCGAGATCGTTGATGCGGGCGGACAGCAGGGCGATCTGGACTTCGGGCGAACCCGTGTCCTCGGCTCCACGCTTGAATTGCCCCACAACCTCGGACTTGCGCTCGGTGGACAGTGCCATCGGTGATTGCCTCGAAACCTTGGTATCTCATTGAACTGAGCCGCGCATTTTACCCGTGCGGCCCGACTTTTCTCAACTCTTTTCAGGGCCTTGGGTTCCGGCCCCCGGCACGAACAGGCGCTGCACGCGCACCCGGCGGTCTTCGCCGAGCACCGCAAGCCCCAGGAACAGGCCTGCGGCTCCGTAGACCCGCAACAGTCCACCGGGTTCGACGCCCGGAACCGGGCAATCGAGCGCCCGCCCCTGACGCAGGTGCAGGTCCTGCGCGTCGTCGAGCTCGAGCCTGGGCAGGCCCGGGAACGCCCGGTCCACCATCAGCAATCCAGGAGGCGGGCCCTGCTCCCAGCCGCCGGAAGCAGCCCACTGCTCGATCGCCTCGAGCGCGATCATCGCCTCCTCGCGAAACGGGTCGACCCAGAGCCGGCGCAATCGCGACAGGTGGCCGCGCGTGCCGAGCGCGGCCGCAATCTCCTCGGCCAGTACGCGCACGTAGGTTCCCTTCGAGCACACCACGTCGAATTCGAGCGCGGCGCCCTCGATGGCGAGGCGCGTCAGGCCTTCGATGCGGATGGGGCGGGCCGCACGCTCGACCTCCTCGCCCCGGCGAGCCAGCTCGTAGAGCGGCCGCCCGTCGCGCTTCAGGGCCGAGTACATCGGTGGAACCTGCGCTCGATTCCCCACCAGTGTGGCTAAGACCCGATCGATGGTCTCCGCGGCGAGCGGCGGAACCTCGGACTGCCCGATCACCTGGCCGTCGGCGTCGCCGGTGTCGGTCGCCGCACCGAACGTGACGGTCGCGCGGTAGGCCTTGGTGGACCCGAGCAGCTGTCCACAGGCCTTGGTCGCCTGGCCGAAGCACAGCGGCAGCATGCCGGTCGCCATGGGATCGAGCGTGCCCGCATGCCCGGCCTTGGCGGCCTGCAGGGCGCGGCGGACGCGCTGCAGCGCGTGGTTCGACGAGATCGCGGCAGGCTTGTCGAGCAGGACGATGCCGTCGACCTCACGCCAGCGAGCGCGAGCGCCCGCGGGACGCGAGGGCTCGACCATGCTCATGGGTCCTTGTGGTCGGGGTCCGACTCGGCGTCCGGCGGACGCTTCGACGCGTCTTCGCGCACCGCCTGGGTGATCAGGTCGTCGAGGCGATTGCCACGCTCGAGTTCCTCGTCGGGCAGGAAGTGCAGCGTGGGAGACAGGCGCAGGCGCAGCGCGCGGCCGAGCGGCCCGCGCAGGTACACCGCGGCGTCGTCGAGGATTTCGCGCTGCAGCGGATCGCGCGTCTCGCCCGTGAGGATCGTGTAGTGCACCCACACGTGCGTGAGGTCCGGCGAGACCTTCACGTGGGTGATGGTCACCGGCTTGAGCCGCGGATCGCGCACCTCGCGCGGCAGCATCTGCGCGAGGATGCGCTGCACCTGCTCTGCGACGCGCCGGGCCCGTGGAACTTCACGCGGCATCGGCCGTCACGCGCTGCGCGCGACCTCGAAGCGTGCGAAGCACTCGATCTGGTCTCCCGCGCGAATGTCGTTGTACTTCACCACGCCGATGCCGCACTCGGTGCCGGCACGCACCTCGCCCACGTCGTCCTTGAAACGGCGCAGCGAATCGAGCTCGCCCTGGTGGATGACCACGTGGTCGCGCAGCACGCGCACCGGGTTGCCGCGCTTGATGAAGCCCTCCACCACGAGGCAGCCGGCCACGGTGCCGAACTTGCTCGAGCGGAACACTTCGCGCACCTCGGCGAGGCCGACGATCTGCTCCTTGATCTCCGGCTTCAGCATGCCCGAGACCCAGCCGCGGACGTCGTCGATGGCCTCGTAGATGATGCTGTAGTAGTTGACCTCGACGCCGTTGTCCTTGATCGCGCTGCGTGCCGCGCCGTCGGCGCGCACGTTGAAGCCGATGATGCGGGCGCGCGAGGCGGCCGCCAGGCTGACGTCCGACTCGGTGATGCCGCCGACGCCACTCGCAATGACCTTGACTGCCACCTCTTCCGTGCCGACGTTCGACAGCGCGTCGCGCAGCGCCTCGGCGCTGCCCTGCACGTCGGCCTTGACGATGAGCTGGATCGACTGCGCGGCGTTCTCGCCGAGCTGCGAGAAGACGTCTTCGACCTTCTTCGTGGCGCCCGCCAGGCGGACATCGCGGTACTTGCCCTGGCGGTACAGCGCGACCTCGCGTGCCTTGCGCTCGCTCTCGACGACCAGCAGGTCGTCGCCGGCGTTCGGCGGGTCGGACAGGCCGAGCACCTGCACCGGCACCGCAGGGCCCGCCTCGGACACCTGCTTGCCGGTGGCGTCGAAGAGTGCTCGAACACGGCCGAATTCCTGGCCGGCGATGATCGGGTCGCCCGCCTTCAGCGTGCCGCGCTTCACGAGCACCGTGGCGACCGGGCCGCGGCCCTTCTCGATGCTGGATTCGAGCACCACGCCCACGGCGAGGCCCGTCGTCGGCGCCTTGAGGTCGAGCACCTCGGCCTGCAGCAGGATCGACTCCAGTAGCTTGTCGACGCCTTCGCCCGTGCGGGCCGAGACGTTGACGAACATGACGTCGCCGCCCCATTCCTCGGGGATGACGTTCTGCTTGCCGAGATCGTTGCGCACGCGGTCCGGGTCGGCGCCGTGCTTGTCGATCTTGTTGACCGCGACGACGATGGGCACTTCGGCCGCGCGCGCGTGCTGGATCGCCTCGATCGTCTGCGGCATGACGCCGTCGTCCGCCGCCACCACGAGGATCACGATGTCGGTGACGTGCGCCCCGCGGGCGCGCATGGCCGTGAACGCCGCGTGTCCCGGGGTGTCGATGAACGTGATCAGGCCCTTCGGCGTCTGCACCTGGTAGGCGCCGATGTGCTGCGTGATGCCGCCTGCCTCGCCCGCGGCCACCTTCGTGGTGCGGATGTAATCGAGCAGCGACGTCTTGCCGTGGTCGACGTGGCCCATGATGGTCACGACCGGAGCGCGCGGCAGCTGCTCGACCTCGCCGGTGTCCGCCTGCAGCTTTTCCTCCAGCTCGTTCTCGTTGAGACGCACGGCCGTGTGGCCGAATTCCTCGACGACCAGCTGCGCGGTGTCCTGGTCGATGGGCTGGTTGATGGTCGCCATCACGCCCATCTTCATCATGGTCTTGATGACTTCGTTGGCCTTCACGGCCATGCGGTTCGCCAGCTCGCCGACCGTGATGGTCTCGGGCAACTGGACGTCGCGCTTGACGGGCGCCGTCGGCTCGACGAAGCCGTGTCGCGGCGCGTCGGCGGACATCTGCGGCGAACGGCGCGTGCCGCGCTGCGGGAACTTCTTCTTGAAGCGCGCGCTTGCGCCGGCCGAAACGTGCAGTTCCTGGCGCCCGTACTTCGTCGGCGCGCCCTTGTTCTCGACCGGCGCGTCGACGACGCGCGGCTTCGGCGGCCGCGGCGGCTCCGACGCGCGCCGCTCGGCCTCGAGCCGGTCACGTTCGGCGCGTTCACGCGCATGCTGCTCGGCGGCGGCGCGCGACTCCAGTTCGGCGCGCGTGCGGCTCTCCTCGTCGGCCTTGCGGCGGGCCTCGTCCTCGATCCGCTCGCGCTCGCGCCGCTCGGCTTCGCGTTGCTCGTTCTCGCGCAACTCGGCCTCGTGGCGCGCCGTCTCCTCGGCGGTGCGCACGCGATCGACTTCTTCCTGCCTCTGCCGCTGCTCTTCCTCGAGCACGGTGCGGTTCAGGTACGTCTTCTTGCGGCGGACCTCGACCGCGACCGTGCGCGCACGCCCCTGCGTGGACGCAAGCTTGATCTCCTGCTGCGACTTGCGCTGCAGCGTGATCTTGCGCGGCGCGGCGGCGTCTTCCTTGCTGCCGTGCGCGCGGCGCAGGTGCGTGAGGAGCTCCATCTTGGCCTCGTCGCTGATGACCGCATCAGCGCCGCCGACCTTGATCCCGGCCTCTTCGAACTGCGTGAGCAGCTTCTCGACCGGAATCTTCAGGACCTCGGCGAACTGACTGACTGTGACTTGCGCCATGGGATTCCTCCGCTCAGGCCTGCTGGCCCTGCTCGAACCAGTGCTTGCGGGCCGCGAGGATCAGCTCGGCGGCGCGGGCGGGGTCGAGGTTGGGGATCTCGGCGAGATCGTCGACCGCCTGGTCGGCGAGGTCCTCGCGCGTCGCGATGCCGTGCCGGGCCAACTCGGCAGCCAGCTCGTTGTCCATCCCTTCGAGCGAAAGCAGGTCCTCCGAGGGATCCGACCTCTCGACCGTCTCCTCGCTCGCGATCGCCTGCGTGAGCAGGACGTCGCGTGCGCGATTGCGCAGTTCCTGCACGATCGCCTCGTCGAATTCCTCGATCGACGCGATCTCCGACTGGGGCACGTAGGCGATTTCCTCGATGCTCGAGAAGCCTTCCTGCACCAGGATCACGGCGACGTCCTCGTCGACGTCGAGCGACTTCATGAACAGCTCCCGCAGCGACTTCTGCTCGGTCTCGCTCTTCTCCTCGGCCGCCTGCTCGCTCATGATGTTGAGCTTCCAGCCGGTGAGTTCCGAGGCGAGGCGGATGTTCTGGCCGCCGCGGCCGATCGCCTGCGAGAGCTTGTCTTCGGCGACGGCGATGTCCATCGAGTGCGATTCCTCGTCGACCACGATCGAGCTCACCTCGGCCGGCGCCATCGCATTGATGACGAACTGCGCCGCGTTGTCGTCGAACGGGATGATGTCCACGCGCTCGCCGGCGATCTCGTTCGACACGGCCTGCACGCGCGATCCGCGCATGCCGACGCAGGCGCCGACCGGGTCGATGCGCGGATCGTTGCTGCGCACCGCAATCTTGGCGCGCGCGCCCGGATCACGAGCGGCGCCGAGGATGTTGATGAGGCCCTGGCCCACTTCCGGCACTTCGAGCTTGAACAGCTCGATCAGGAACTCGGGGGCCGTCCGGCTCAGGAACAGCTGCGGGCCGCGCGGCTCGGAGCGCACGTCCTTCAGGAAGGCCTTGATGCGGTCCTGCGTGCGAACGGGCTCGCGCGGGATCATCTGGTCGCGGGAAATGAAGCCTTCGGCGTTGCCGCCGAGGTCCACGAAGATGCCGTTGCGGTCGACGCGCTTGACGATGCCGGACACGAGCTGGCCGATGCGGCCCTTGTACTGGTCGACGACCTGCGCGCGCTCGGCCTCGCGCACCTTCTGCACGATCACCTGCTTGGCGGTCTGCGCGGCGATGCGGCCGAACGCGACCGACTCGAGCGGCACCTCGACGTAGCCGCCGATCTCCGCGTCCGTAGAGACGTCGAGCGCATCCTCGAAGCGAAGCTCTTTTTCCGGGAACTCGAGCTCGGTCGAGTCGTCGGCGAATACCTTCCAGCGACGGTAGGTTTCGTAGTCGCCGGTCTTGCGGTTGATGGCGACGCGGACGTCCGTTTCCTCGCCGTACTTCTTGCGAGTGGCAGAGGCGATGGCGATCTCGAGCGCCTCAAAGATGATCTCTTTGTCGACGCCCTTCTCGTTGGAGACTTCTTCCGCGACCCGCAAAATCTCTTTGTTCTGCATCTCTCGTCCTCCCGAACCCGGGACTCAAATATCCGGCGCGAGGTGCGCCTTGCGAATGCCAAGGACCGGCAGCGCATGGCGCCGGCCGTCCACTTCAACGACGATGGTCTCGGGGCCCGCCTCGACCAGCGGCCCCTTGAACCGCCGGCGCTCGTCCACCGGGTGGACCATCTCCACGAAAACCTGCTCGCCCACGAAGGGCGCGAACTGCCGCGCGGTGCGCAGCGGCCGTTCGATCCCCGGCGACGACACCTCGAGGGTGTAGTGCCCGGGAATCGGGTCCGAGGCATCGAGGACCTCGCTGACCGCCCGGCTCACGCGTTCGCAATCGTCGACGGAGATGCCCTCCGCCGAATCGATGTACAGACGCAGCAGCGCGTTGCCTCGGCCCGGCGAGTACTCGATCTCCCACAACTCGCAACCGGCGCTTTCCACGACCGGCCGGAGCAGCTCCTCGAGCTTGTCCCTGAGCACGCCACCGCCCCTGTCCTGCATCCGCCGACACAGGCTCGCTACGCCCGAAAACAAAAAATGGGCCGGCGGCCCATTCGTTGCTTTGCGGCCCGCCGGACGAACCGGCCGCCGCAAAAGAAAAATCCCCTCACTGGGGGACTTCTCTGGCGAATCTCCCGCCGGACCGGCGCCGCCCCCGTCGGGACCGCGCCTGCTCGGCCAAGAATCCATGCCGATCACACACTTGGATCACGCACGGAGACTCGGACCCCGGATTCTATAGCAAGGGGCCGGTTCCGGCTAGTCCGCGAGCGGCCGCCCCCGGGTCTCGGTGATGAACGGGACGAGGAGCAGGCCGAACAGCGGAACCAGCGCGACGTAAGAAATCGCCGCCATTGCGTGCCCCACTCCGCCCGCCGCGACCGTGCCAACGATGAAGGGACCGGCGGACGCGAAGACCCGGCCGATGTTGTAGCAGAACCCGGAGCCCGTCCCGCGCAGCCGCGTGCTGAACAGCTCCGGGAGGTAGAACGTGAAGCTCCCGAAGATGCCGAACACGCTCAAGCCCACGAGGAAGCACAGGTGCAGGCGTACCTCGGGCAGCCAGTCGAGCCCAAAGGTCGTGAAAATCGCCGCGGCCGATGCCGCGAAATAGATCGCGAACATCGGCTTGCGGCCCATGCGCTTCGCGATCGGGATCGTCAGCAGCGTTCCGATCAGGCCGCCGAGGTTGAACCACGTGGTCGCCGTCGTCTTCCACGACTCGACCAGGGCCAGCGTGGCGGCCCGATCGAGCCCGTCGGCTGCCGCCGCGGTCTGGGCCAGCCCGGACGCGATGGTCGGGATGAAGGCATTGCTGCTCCACCACGCGATCAACGCGACGATGGCCATGAGCGTGCCGCGCACCGTGATGCCGATCACGTCAGGCGCGAACAGGTCGCGGAGCCGCGCCGGGGCGACCTTATCCTTGATCGACTGCCAGCGTTCGGGCTCCTTGACGAACAGGCGCACCACGAAGGCGACGACGGCCGGGATCAACCCGAACAGGAAAACGATCCGCCAGGACGTTTCGGGGGAGTCGGCCAGCCACACGGCCGCCACCTGGTGGTTTACGAAGGTCGCCAGGAACAGGCCGAGCGGCGCGGCCGTATAGAGCAGCGCACCGGCTTCGACGCGTTTGTTCTCCGGCACGACTTCGGCCACCATCGATGCGCCGGCCGCCCATTCGCCGCCGATGCCGAGGCTTGCCACGATCCGGAACAACGCCAGCACCCAGATGTTCGGCGCCGCGGCGCACGCTGCCGTGCCGAACGCGTAGAGCAGCATCGTGATCATCAATGTGCGTGTTCGCCCGATCCGGTCGGCGACCATGCCGAACAGCACCCCGCCAGCGGCCCAGCCGAGGAGCAACAGCGAGGTCATGACGCCCGTCCAATAGAGCGTCGCCTGTTTCGCTTCCGGACTGCCTAGCGGCAGGCGCAGCAGCGCCGGGACGCAATTGGGCGCAACGTAGTTGAACAGGAAGGAGTCGAAGACGTCGAAGCCCCAGCCGAGCCAGGCGGCGAGCAGGACGGTCCACTGGTAGCGCGTCAGGTTCGGCATGAAACTCCGGCGCGAAAGCGTTTAAAGTCGGCGCTTTCGTCATTGTTCAGTTGGCACCGGGCGGTAACCCTAGCATGAATCCGACGTCGACCGAATTCCGCCGCGGCTGGACGGTGCTCTTCGCCGCAGCCATGGGCACTGCCCTCGGCGCATCGCCGATTCCGTTCAATTCGATCGGTCCCTTCATCAAGCCGCTGAGCGCCGAGTTCGGCTGGGGGCGCGGCGACATCCAGCTCGCATTGTTCGTGTTCACCGCCGCGGTGGTGCTCATCGTCCCGTTCATCGGGGGCCTTGCGGACCGTCACGGCGTACGCAAGGTGGCCATCGGCACGCTCGCTGCCTTCGGCATCTGCTTCGCGGCGTTGTCATTGACCCCGGCGTCGCTCCTCGTCTTCTACCTGATGTGGTTCGCGGTCGGGGCCTTGGGCGGCGGATCCACGCCCGTGTCCTGGACGCGCGCCGTCAATGCCTGGTTCGTGCACAACCGCGGGTTCGCGCTCGCAATCACCTTGCTCGGCACGGGCGTGACCGCGGTCTTCCTGCCGTCCTACGCGAACTGGCTCATCGAAACGGTCGGCTGGCGCAAGGCGTACCTCGGCATCGCGGCGCTGCCACTCCTGATCGCGTTGCCGATCGCCATCTGGCTGTTCCGGGAGCCCGCCGCTAGCGAGGCCACGGATGCGGTCGCCGCCGCGAATCGCACGGGCGTGGCGGTGAGTCAGGCGCTGCGCGACTACCGGTTCTGGGTGCTGGCGCTCTCCGTCCTGTGCGTTTCGACCGGCATCGGCGGCTCGATCACGAACTTCCAGCCCTTGCTGATCGACCGCGGCTTCCAGCCTGCCCTCGCGGCGAAGATCGCTGGCGTGATCGGCTTGAGCGTGATCGGCGGACGACTCGTGGCCGGGTACCTGATGGATCGCTTCTGGGCACCCGCCGTGACGTTGCCGATGCTGGCGCTGCCCGCCGTCGCCTGCTTCCTGCTCGCACAGTCGACCGTCACGCCTGGCATGGCCGTCTTGTCTGCAGCGCTCATCGGGCTCGCGGCGGGCGCCGAGACGGACCTGGTCGCATTCCTGACGGCCAGGTACTTCGGGCTCGCGCACTACGGCAAGCTCTACGGGTTGCAGTATTCCGTGTTCGGCTTCGCATCGGGCCTTGCGCCGTTCGTCTTCGGCAAGGTGTTCGACACGATGGGTTCCTACAAACCCATCCTGTACGTGGCGGCCGTGCTGTTCGTGCTCGGCGCCGTGGCGTTGCTCAGCATGGGGCGCTACCCCAGCCTCCCGATCGCCCCGGAGTCGGCCGGCAGACGCTAGACGCCCCACGGCGCGGCGAGGCCGCCCGTCGCCTCGAGCCAGTCGGCGACGCGGCCCGCAGCGGCCGGCACGTCGTCGTCCGACAGGTCCAGTTCGAGCACGGGCAACAGCGAGCGGGCGACGACCAATCGCATCGCCTCCTGCTCCACGAGGAAGGGCGACAAGTCGTCGTACTGCGAAGGGTTGCCGGACACCTTGAGGCGCTCGTCGCGCGCGGCCGCGAACGAATCGGGGCGCCGCGTGCACAGCACGATGCGAAAACCGAGTGGCCGCAATCGCTCCTCGAGCCAGCGGAAATCATAGTCGCGCTGCCGATGCTGGCGCTGCCAGACGATGGTCGAGACGTGGAAGCGATCGACGATCCACGAGTAATAGCGCTGCAGCTCGAAGAGCCGCACCCACGTCGCGTAGGTTTCCAGCGCGAGCGCTTCCTCGTCCGCTGCGAAATTGACGAGGCCCCGGCCCCACGGCACGTTGGTGAAGGCGCACCACTCGCCGGAAATCACCGGCGAGTGGTAGCGGTACTTGCGCGGCCCGACGATACGAGGGTGCTCGTTGAGCGCGAACGCAAGGTCGGTCTTGTGCGTGAGGCGCGTCCCCTCGAGGATGAGCTTGGGACAGAGTTTCACGCGCTTTCAGCCGATCTGCTGCGCGATGGCCCGCGCCACGTAGTCCACGTTGGCGTCGCTGATCCCGGCGACGTTGATGCGACCGTCCTGCGGCATGTACACGTGATGCTTCTCGCGCAGCGCCGTGATCCCAGCATCATCGAGTCCGAGCAACGAGAACATGCCGCGCTGACGCGTCAGCCAGCCGAAATCGACGTCTGGACGCAGCGCGGACAGCCGGCTGGCCAGCAGGGCCCGCAGCGACTTCATGCGCGAGACCATGGACGCCACCTCGCTCTCCCATGAGGCAAGCAACTCGGGGCTCGCGAGCAACCGGGCCGCGACCGCGGCCCCGTGATCCGGGGGCATGGAATACAGGCGTCGAGCGATGCGGGCCTGGTGCGTCGCGATGGCCGCGGCGGCGTCCGCGCTGCTCGCCACCGTCGCCAGTGCTCCCGTCCGCTCGCGGTACAGTCCGAAATTCTTCGAGCACGAAATCGCCAGCAGGAACTGCGGCACGCGCTGCGCGAGGGCGCGCAGGCCGGCGACGTCCGACTGGAGATCGTCCCCGAATCCCTGGTAGGCGAGGTCGACGAACGGCAGCAGGCCTCGCTTGGCCATCAGGTCCGCCAGTGCCGACCAGTGACCCGGCTCCAGGTCGACGCCGGTGGGGTTGTGGCAGCAACCGTGCAGCAGCACGACCGAACCCGACGTGAGACGGCCGATGTGTTCGAACATCCGGTCGAAGTCAACGTCTCTGGTGGCCGCGTCGTAATAGGGATAACGCTGCAGCGCGAGGCCCGAACTTCCGACCAGCGGCTCGTGGTTCGCCCACGTCGGCGTGCTGACGTGGATCACCGAGTCCGGATTCGCCGCGCGGACCAGCTCGGCGCCGACTCGCAGCGCGCCGCAGCCGCCCACCGTCTGGATCGTCGCCGTGCGGGCACGAAGCTCCGCTGCCAGCGGCCCGAGCGCGAGGCCCACGATGCGCTCATTGAACTCGGCGTTGCCGGCCGGCCCTACGTAGACCTTGGTCACCTGCTCGGCCAGCACCTGGCGCTCGGCTTCGCGCACGGCCTGCGGCACGGGCGTGTTGCCGGCGATGTCCCGGTAGACGCCGACACCGAGGTCCACCTTGTCCGGCGACGTGTCGCGCCGGAAGGCCGCCGTCACGCCGAGGATCGGATCCGGGGGAAGCTTTTCGAGTTTGTCGAGCATCGCAGCGCCTTTCCCACTCACGTCCTGCGCATGATGCATCAGAACGCGGCCGGGGTCAGGTCGCCACGCCGGCCGCGCCGGCGCTACAGGTCCTGTTCGAACAGATTGCCGAGGGACTTGCGGAACTTGTACGCAACCTCCTCCGGGTCCTCGAACTTCGCGGCGGCCTCAGGTGTCACCCGGACGCTGAAGCCGAGGTCTCGCTCGAGCAGCAGCGAGGCCAGCTGCGAGGAGAGGTCAGGTTGCTCGAACACCAGCGCCGACTCGCTGTTGAGCTTCTCGCTGCGGGGATCGAGGTTGTACGAGCCCACGAGGCTCCGGCGGCGATCGAAGACACCGAACTTGGAGTGCATCGTGCCCTGCGTGCGCACGGTATCGTCGGGACGCTTGCCGACCCACTCCCACACGTTGATCCCGGCGCCCGGCTTGCTGCAGGCGGCCACTGCCGGCTCCGCGTTGACCGCCAGCAGCCGCTTGTAATAGCCGCGCCCCACCAGCGTGATTTCCGGAAGGTCGTTCGTCTCCGGGCTGTTCGACACGAGCGTCACCGCGACGCAACGACGTGCCGCCTCCATCAACGCCGCCATGATCGTCGGCGTCGGCACGAAGTACGCGTTCGCCAGCAGGATCTCGTCCTTCGCCGACTCGATCAGGCTCAGGTACGACTGCTGGATGTACGTTTCCTTGAAGCGCGGGCGGTTCTGCACGAAGCGGCAGGTGGCCGACGCAAAGTTGCGATCCGGGTGCCGCGCCTGCATGGCGTCGACGTTCGCCTCGACCTCCGGGCGTCTTTCGTAGTGCACCGGCACCTTGCCGGTCTTGTCGAGCACCGTGCGCGTCGCGTCCCAATAGAGGTTCGTGTTGGCGATGCCGCGGCTCTTCTTGATCTGCAGGAAGTACTCGAAGTTGCGATCGAACGCGGCAACGAGGTCCTTGACGATGGCGCCGCGAATCACCACGTCCTGGTCGCGCCATGTCTCGTCGGGATTGGCGGGATTGGCGCGAAAGTACTCGTTGCCGATGTTGAGCCCGCCAGCGACGGCGATACCCTCGTCGGTTTCGCCGTCGATCACCCACATCTTCTCGTGGAATCGCTTGTTGGCCCGCGCGGGATCCCAGTGCGGCATCAACATCGGGACCGGCACTTCGTTGATCCACTGCAGTGCCATCGCCTCGTAGCCCTCCACCTCGATGCCGTTCTGCTTGAGGTCGAAGTACATCCACTGCGTCTGCAGCCACGGGTTCGAGAACGCATCGACGATCACGCGGACATCGAGCCCTTCGCGTTTTTTCTCCTTCAGGATGTCAGCAATGCGCAGTCCCGTCTCGTCGCCCTTGAAGACCAGCGCCTGGATGCGAATCGACTTCTTCGCGGCGCGCAGTGTTTCCATGCGGACCGCGAAGGAGTCTTCGCCACCTTCCAGCACCGCCACCTCGCAGGCGCCGTCGGATCGCACGGGGAAGACGCCGGACAGGCCGACGTCCTCGAACGGGCTGCCGACGAAATCTTCCGCTGGGCCGAACACCGACAAGGCCCGCGCGCGTTCGAGCATGGCCGCGGAATCCGGGCTGATCGAGCCACCGGTGCCGGAAGGCGCCGTGGCGCATCCCGCGAGCAGTGCGGCTGCCATGGTCACCATGACCTTCTGCCGGTAGTTCCATCGATTCAAGACTTCGCGCGACAAGCTCGTCCCCTTCCCTTCTCGAGGCTACGAAGCCGACCCGTGCGGATGTGGCTACTTCGCGGCCACTGCGTCGGGTGCATAGGTGTAATGCCAGGGTTCCCTCGGATTCGCCAGCGGCCCGACGAATTGTTGCCCCGACGCGCGCACGGCGGCGTCGAGCTTGCCGGCCCAGCCTGCGGCTTCCCAGTCGGTGGCGATGGACGCCGTCACGGGCCCGGCAATGACTTGCCCGCCCAGGTGGACCTGGAAATCGATGGCCCGCATCTGCCCGTGAGGCGACAGGCCGGGCGCCGCGATGGTCGGAGTGGGCTCAGGCGAATAGGCAACGAGAAAACGCTTCAGCGCCTCGCGGGCGGCATCGGGACGGCTGCCGGGAAACTGCGGCGAGGAAACAAGCTCGAGGACCGCAGGCAGCAATCCTGCAGCCGCCGCCGCGACCGATTCGTTGCCGTTCCAATGCGCGATCTGGACATCGAGACTGCGGATCTGCGGGTTCACCCACAGTTCGTAACCGGGGTTCGCCTCGGCAAACGCCGCGCGCACGCGCTCGACTTCCTTCTGGAGCGCGAGCTGCTCGGGCGAGCCCTCGAATGCGGCGATCTGGTCCTGGGTCCAGCTCCAGCGCTCCGCGAGGTTGCGGCCGCTGCGCAGGTATGAACGCAATGCCAGCAACTGGCGGCCCGTGCCGTCGATTCTCTCGATCGCCTCGCTGACGCGCGGATCCACCTCGGAGGCGATGGCGGCAATCTGGGCAGGCAGCGGATCGGGTCCGGCGTTCGCTGCACCTGCCGTACCTACGGCCGTGCCGGCCATGACCAGCGCCGCCAGCGAGAGTATTCGAAATGGGTTCATCGTGCGTGCTCCCAGGGACCCGCTTCTTTTAGCGCACGGCCGCCGAATCGCTCAAGTCTTGCTCGACGAAAGCGACCAGCGCCGCGAGCAGGACCTCGACGGGGAACGGCACCGTGTCCTGGCGCTTGACGAAGTGCGGGGAAGTGCGCTCGTTGTGCATGGCAAGCCCCCAGTGATCCGCATTGGCATACCCGAGCAGCGTGGCGCCGGGAATCACCGCTTTGCTGGCAATTACCTGTCCGTCGTTGCGTGGGTCGAACCAGTTCAGGTAGTGCCAGGCAGGCACGAGCAGGCTCGCCATCCGCTCGCGGCCGGCGAAGCCCGCCAGCGAGTAGTACCGGATTGCGGTCGGCAATGGGTTGGCAGCCATCCAACGCTCGCGGGTCCCGGTCCGCAGGCTTTCCAGCACCTGCCCATCTCCGGGCGCGCAGGCATCCAGCGGGATTTTTCCGAGGAGCGCGTCGTAGGCGCCCGCCGCAAGATCGGCCGTTGGCGTGCCGAGGATCGGGCTGCCGACACTGATCACGGCATCGATCCGGCGCGCCTGGTCAGGGAAATCCACGAGGAAGTGCAGGATGTCGTTCGTGCCTTTCGAGAACCCGATCAGCACGACGCGGCGCCCGGGCGTGAAGTCGACATCGGCCAACGCCGCGGCGATCTGCTTCGCGTTGGCTTCCGTCCCCGAGCGACCAGCGACGACCAGCCGGTGCACGCGATATCCACGCTCCGCAAGCAGCTTAGCGCCGTCGGCGAACGGACGGGCTTCATTGCCGTAGCATTCGCCGAATGCACCTGGGACGAGCACGATATCCACCGACGGATCCGCCGGCGGCCAGGACGCGCCGGGCGCCTCCGGCAACGACGGCTCATCGGACAGGCGCCACAACCAGCGATCGCAACTCCTGCCCGCCGAGGCCCGCGGATCCGCCGCCAGCGCCGCGCAGAATACCTCGCGAAATCTCGCCCGCCCGTCGATCAACGGCGCCCCGCCGGCGGGGAGTTCGGAGACGATCGGTGCCAGGAGCGGCGGGGTGGGCGCCGCCGCCGGCTCGGTCGGAGTCGTGGCACAGCCCGCGAGCCCAAGCACGGCGATGATTGGCAGCCATCCCGGGCAGGATGGGCGGTCCCCGGACTTCGCGCGCTGAAGCGCCGTGAGAGGTCGATTGCTCACGGTCCCTGCGGAACCTTGGCGTCCTCGCCCCGGCCCTCGCGGACGGCATCGGTCGACTCGTTCCAGTTGAGGTTCACCACCTCTTCGAGCGGGACGGGATCCCGGGAGATGAACAGCAACAACCGGTTGCCGTCGGTGATGTACGGATCGCCGACGAGGTTGTGCCTCGGATTGTCCAACCTCGCCTCGCCGACCCCGCGCACAAACACGAACTGGCTGATCGATTCATGGAACACGAGACTCTGCAGCAGGTACTCGCGCGATTCGTCGACGACCGGATCGATGACATGCGTCGTCAGCGTCGGCGATTTCTTCGTCATCTTCACGCCGATGTCGCGGCTCACCTGCCCCACCCAGACAGCCTGGCCGTCGTAGCGGAAGGGCGCGAGCCACAGACGCATGTGATTGCGCTGGTTGATCGTGGATCGACCGCGCTGCAGCGCAAGGTCCTGCTTGCGGCCGAACAGGTACAGCGAACTCACCGGCGCGGTGATGTACGACTTTTCGGCAATTGCCGCACCGACCATCTTGCGCACACTCTCGGCGGTAATGGCTTCGGTGAGCGCCCAGCCGCTGCTGATCAGGGCGGCCAGGGTATCCTCGCCCGTGCCCACGATCGCGACATTGAGCGGATCGCCTTCGCCCTTGCCGTCGGCATTCGTGACACAGCACGGCAGCTCGCGGATCCGCACGCGCAACTCCTCGAGGCTGACTTCGGGAAACTCCTGGACTCGCTGGTATTGCGCACGCAGCTCCGAGCGCTCGTAGTCGAAGCCCTGCGTCGGCAGCAGCACGGCAAAGCGAAACCGCGGCGTATGGCCCAGCCCGGAGAGCAGCACGTCCACGAATCGTCCGCCGCGCAGGTAGGACGCATACACGAAGCCTTCCACGGTACCGTGGCGGCCCTGGAACCTCGGGATGGCCTGGGCCCGCAGCGTGGTGCGGAGCGCCTCTCGCGCCTGCTTGCTCAGCTTGGCCCCGGCGACCAGTGCCGCCTCGTCCGCCGAGTAGTAGTCGGGGTCGAGCGCGATGTTCATCAACCAGTAGTCGAAATCGCTGTCGTTCTCGACGCGGATCCAGACTGGCTGGATGCCATGCTCCGCGAGGGGCGCACCGAACTTCTGCGCCGCGACCGCGGCCGGCGGGATCGATACGCTCACCGTGACGCCGTCGCGGCTCTGCGTCTGCGTGCGCGGCAGGTCCACCGGCAGCAGGTCCTGGGACGGCTCGGTTTTCGCCGCCCATGCGAGTCCGGGCGCGATCAGCACCAGCGCGGCAGTCACCGACGTCAGCCAGCGCAGTCGGCCCGTCTCCTGCATCGTTTCTGCGTCCTTCGGAGCGCGCTACCTGGCGCCCTCGTTGTCCGAGGTCAGCACCGTCATTTCGAGTCCTGTCGTCTGGCGGAGGATCGGGGCATCCGTCACGACGAGGGTCGTCCCCGGCAGCAGCAGAGGGTACAACAAGCGCGCAAAGTCCTGCTGCATGTGCACACGGCCGCCGACCACGGAGGCCAGGTCCGCCTGTTCGCCCTGGTAGCCCGGCATGGTCACGGACATCCAGTTGCGCGCCGCCGCACCGGACACGAGCACGCTCATGCCGACCCCCGTGCCTTCCTTCACGATGAAAGCATGCGTGCCCAGCGGCCGCGTCGGGTCGGACACCTCGAGGCGCGACCGACCGATCTCTACGCCATTGCGCAGCACGACGACTCGCTGGTCGGCGGCGCTCATCACGATCGACACCGGGCCTTCCGGAGACTTTTCGGGGTGCCAGCGGGACGGCTCGTCCGGCAGCAGCCGCGGCTCGATGGCGGGCTGGCCCGTCGTCGGGTCGACCGGCGCCAGGGCCGCAGGATGCACGACGTCGACCGGCGCCGTCTGTGCATTGACGACGACGACGGTCATGCCCATCGGCGAGACCTGGAACAGGCGCTCCGCAAAGACCGACGGCAGGTGCACGCAACCGTGCGACGACGGATAGCCCGGCAGGCCGCCGGCGTGCAGCGCAACACCGTCCCATGTCAATCGCTGCGTGTAAGGCATCGCCGCATTGTTGTACTTCGACGAGTGGTGGTCCTTGTCCTTCTGCAGGATCGTGAACACGCCGGTCGGCGTGTCGTGCCCGCCCTTCCCGCTGCTGACCGTGGAGTAACCGATCACGACGCCGTTGCGATAGACGAACGCCAGCTGGTCGTCGAGCGAGACGACGACGACGATGGGCCCGGCCGGGGCGACGGCTTCGTGCCACACGAACTCGCCGGGCTTCAGCACAAGAGGCGGCGTGGCGGGCGGTGAACTCGCCGTTGCGCCCCAGAATGGCACGGCGCACGCAAGTGCCGGGATACAGGCCAGCGCGACAAGAAGAACACGGCGCATCATCGAAACGTTCCTCCAGACATGGAGAGGCCCCGGAGTCCGGGGCCTCTCGTCATCTCAATGTGCTGCAATCAATGCCGCACGGTTACTTCGGCTTGACGAACATCGCATCGTCGACGCCCTTCACGCCCTTCACGCCCTTGGCGATCGCCATCGCGCGATCACGCATGCCGGTCGACGTCACGAAGCCGCCGAGCTGCGCGATGCCGCCGCGCACTTCGACGTTGATCTGGCCGGACTTCACGTCGTCCGCGTCCATCAGCGCAGTCTTCACCTTCGTCGCGAGCGCCGTATCGTCGAGCTTGGTCCCCATCGACGTGCTTTCGTGAACGATGAGCTGGTTGCGTACCTGCTTGACGCCGGAGACGCCCTTGGCAACCTTGCCGGAGGCATCCTTCGCGGCCTGGGTGGTCACGAAGCCGCTCAGCAGCACGACGCCCTTGTAGGTCTCGACGTTGACGTCGTTCGACGGCACGCCCTTCTCACCGAGCAGACCGGCCTTCACCTGCGTGGTAATCGACGAATCGTCGACCACGTCACCGGCCGACTTTTCCGCGAACGCCGGGGCCGACACTGCCAGCAGCAACGCGGCCAGGGAACCGAAAATCTTCAAATTCATATCGTCATCTCCTTGACGGGGTGGGGGAACAGGTAGTTTCCCTCAATGGCCGCGTTCGCACCAGCATAACGTCGGGATACACCCGGTCCCGGGGGCGACGGCGTGGGCAAAGCCGGGCTACTGCAGCGCAGTCGTATCCAGCGTTCCGCTGGGCGGCTCGTCCTGGTACGCCGCACCGTCGAACGTCGAGGCGTTGAAGACCGCGGACGTGCCCGTGGCCACGACGCTCGTCGTGGCACTGCTGCTCGCGCCCTGGTTGTCGGTCACGGTCAACTCGACCTGGAACTCGCCGACCGTCGCATATGTGTGCTGGGTCCTGGCACCGGAGGCCTGCGAGCCGTCGCCGAATTTCCACGCGTACTTGGCAATGGTCCCGTCGGGATCGGTCGAGGCCTCGCCGGACGCGACGATCGAGAGCGGCGCGGCTCCCGTCGTCGGCGACACCGTCAGGCTGGCAACAGGCGGCTTGTTCTTGCCGCCCGAGCCGCCGCCGCCGCCGCACGCGGCAAGCGATGCCGCCATGACGATCAGCAAGGCCGCGTGTCTATTGCTCATTGAACATGAAGTATCCGACGACGGTGTCCGTCGTCGAACTCGAACATTTCGCGGACAAGGTTTCGCCGGGCCGCACGACCAGTCGAACGCTCGCATTCATGGCGAACGACGGGTCGCTGTCGATCTTCAACAACGGGTCGCCGCACCCCGTGACGTACGATCGCAGCACCCAGCCGTTGGCGGCCGAGTCCGGCACCGTCGCCACGTCGACGAAACCGGACGAGCGCAACGTCGCCTTGCGGCGAACCAGCAGGCCGTCCGAGCCCGTCTTCGCGAGACTGTCGAGGTACTGGAAGTTGGCATTCAGTTCCGAGGCCCGGATCGGGTCGCCGGCCTTGAAGGTGTAAGGCAGGCCGGCGTTCGCCATCGACCACGGCAGGCAGGCCAGCAGGCACAGGGCAGTGAGGCGTTTCATCGCGCAATCCCTCTCGCTTCGTGTCGTTCGTGCGGGCGGGTCCCAATCCCGCCCTGAGGCGGATCCATGATAGACCTTCGCGCGGCGGCAAAGCATCCGCCAGACGCCGACCTGGGGCCAGGTCAGGAAGGACCGCCAGGCAAGGATGGTGGGCCGTGATTCCACCGCGCGATTCCGCCATGCGTTCGATTGACAGTGATGTTGCCCCGGCTCGCGCAACCAGTTACCCCCAGATTTGCCGCAACGCTGGTCGCGCTGCCGTAGGTTCCAGTTGGACTTCTGCGGAGTGCAGGTCGGCAGACAGCCCTTCGCGTTCGACGGCCAACCGTTGAAGCACATCGAGTGGGTTGAAGACGTAGGTTCAAGTGGAACCCCGGCGCGGGGCCGGGGCACTCAGTCGAGTTGCGCCAATAAGAAATGGGCAACTCCCGCCGACTACTTGGCGGACTTCTTACCGGCCGCAGCGACTAGCTCATGCACTTTGACCATCGCCTTATCAGTCGCCTCCTTGGCGCACGTGGCGTCGTGCGGCGGTACAAGTGGATATTCGCGACCTATGTCTTTGCAGGCTGCAAGGGCTGCGTCTTTGACGCGCTTTTCGAGTTCAGTCGCCCCCGCCTTTGAGGCCAGATCGAGTCCCGCATAGCTCACGCGGTAACTGACCGTCATGCTAACGATGTCTCCCCCGGTGGCGGGGTTTCGACCAGTCACTGATGACTGCACGATATGCGACGCTTCGACGACGACCCCCTCGATCTGCTGTGCAACGGCAATGCTGCTGACTGACACTGCGCTGAATAACGCGACCGCGACTCCGCATGGAATCCTGCTCATGGCTCTACTCCTCGCCTTGGCCTCGGGCTGGGCACACCATGAACGGCGCGTCGCAACCTTTAAGACAAAGGCTAGGCCGAAGCCACGTCGCCACAAGTCGGGATAGGTGAGGGACAAGTCGTGTGTAATCGCTAGGACCAATTGGACTCACGCCCGGCGCTCATGGGAAAGTGCGTTTTCGAGCGGGCCGCACTGGCGGTCTGCCGCCAGCATGACCTGCGGCATTGTTTCGTCTCGCACGCGCTGGCGGCAGGGTGGCCGGAGGTCGAGGTGTCCCGGCTCGCCGCGCACACCTCTCCGACCATGACGGGGACGATCCCACCTGCACTTTCTTCCCGACCGAGAAGAGTCGGTCCGGACAGCCCTGTCGACCCTCTACGCCGCGCCAAGAGTAGGCAAGTGGTCAGCACAGCCCTCGCCGGGGCATGAACTTTTCGGCCTAACTGATTGATTTGATTGGTGGGCCGTGATGGGATCGAACCATCGACCAACTGGTTAAAAGCCAGCTGCTCTACCGCTGAGCTAACGGCCCGCCGGAGGGGCGCGCATCATATCCGATTGGTTGCGGACGATCACCGGTAACGGGTCGGATCGGCCAATCCTGCGGCTGCGAAGCCCTCGCGACGCAACCGGCACGAATCGCAGCGGCCGCAGGCCCGCCCGGCCTCGTCCGCCTGGTAGCAGGATACGGTCTCTGCGAAATCGACGCCGAGGGCGGTGCCGCGCCGGATGATTTCGGCCTTGCTCCACTCGATCAGCGGCGTGCGGATCCTGAGCGGCGCCTCGCCCTCGACGCCCGCGCGCGTCGCGAGATTGGCCATTTTCTCGTACGCCGCGACGAACTCGGGCCGGCAATCCGGGTAGCCCGAGTAATCCACGGCGTTCACGCCGATGAAGATGTCGTGCGCGTCGAGCACCTCGCTCCATGCGAGCGCGAACGAGAGGAATACGGTGTTGCGCGCCGGGACATACGTGATCGGGATGCCGCCGGCGCCAGGCCCTTCCGGGATGGCGATGTGCGTATCGGTGAGCGCGGACCCGCCGAAAGCGGCCAGGTCGATCGTCATGACCCGGTGCTCCGCCGCACCGAGCGACTTCGCGACGCGTGCTGCCGCCTGCAGCTCGGCCGAGTGACGCTGGCCGTACGCGAAGCTGAGCGCATAGCACTGGAAGCCTTCGCCGCGGGCGATGGCGAGGCAGGTGGCCGAATCGAGGCCGCCCGAGACGAGCACGACGGCGCGACGCTGGCATGTGGACGCTGGTTGCATGCCCTTCGCCTACTTTCCCGGCTGGTTGCCCCAGAGGATCTTGTGCAGCTGCACCTGAAGGCGCACGTCGAGCCGGTCCGCGAGGATCCACTCGGCGAGTTCGCGCGGCTCCACCTCGCCCCAGACCGGCGAGAACAGCGCCTGGCACGGCAGCGGTTCGGCGCGCGACCTCAGCAGGTCGCGTGCCCACTCGTAATCGCCGCGGGAGCACAGCACGAACTTCACCTGGTCGTGCCCGCCCAGCACTTCGAGATTCTCGAGGCGGTTACGCTTCAGCTCGCCCGAGCCGGGAGTCTTGAGGTCCACCACGCGACTCACGCGCGGATCGACCGGCGCGACGTCCATTGCGCCGCTGGTCTCGAGCGACACGAGGTAGCCCTCGTCGCACAGTGCTTTCAGCAGCTCGTGGCACGACTTCTGCGCCAGGGGCTCGCCGCCCGTCACGCAGACGTGGCGCACCCCGCTTCCCCGCGCGACCGTCAGCAGATCTTCGAGCTCTTGCCATTCGCCCCCGTAGAACGAGTACTGCGTGTCGCAGTACACGCACCGCAGGGGGCAGCCCGTCAGGCGGATGAAGAGTGTCGGCCAGCCTACCGCGTCGGCTTCGCCCTGGATCGAGACGAAGGTCTCCGTGATCTTGAGTCGGGTCACCGGCCCTCTTCGTTCATCTTGTCGATGCGGGCCTGCGCCAGCTTGGCCGCATCGGCATCCGGATAGGTCGAAATGACCTTCTGCAACGTGGCGCGGGCGTTCCTGAACGCCTTGAGCTCGTACTGGCAGTAACCCACCTTGAGCAATGCATCCGGCAGCTTGCGCGATTCGGGGAACGCGCTCACCAACTGGAAAGACTTCAGCGCGGCGGTGTAGTCCTGCTGGACGTATTGCGCCTCGCCGAGCCAATAGCTCGCGTTGTCGGCGCGCGGGCCCCTTGGGTACTTCGTCAAGTAGAGCTGGAAGCCCCTCGCGGCATCCTCGTAGCGCCCGGCCTTCATGGCCGCGAACGCATCGCCGTAGACCGCGGCCTCGTCCGCGAACATCACTTCGGGTGCAGCGGGGGCAGCGCTTGCGCCCGGGCTGGCCGTGCCACCCGCGTTCTCGATCAGCAGCAAGCGACGGTCGAGGTCGCCGTACAGGTCGCGCTGCTGCTGCTGCAGAGTCTCGAGCTGATGCGTCGCCTCTTCGATCTGCCCGCGCAACGTGCGCAGTTCCTGCCGCGAGGTCTCGATCTGCTGCTGCAGTTCGACCAGGGACTGGTTCGCGCGCTGCTCGAGCGCGCCGAGCCGCGACTCGATCGCAGCGGCCTGGGCTTCCAGTTCCTTGTTGCTCGCGGCCGCCTGGGCAGCGGGCTGCGCGCCGAGCAGTCCCAGCACAACGAGCACGATCGAATAGCGCATGTGTCGGCTCATGGCGGGCCCGTTACTGGATCTGGACCAGGACGACGCGACGGTTCTGGGCGTACGCCGCCTCGTCGTGGCCCTCGGCCGCCGGCCGCTCCTCGCCGTAGCTCACCGTCGTGATCTGCGAATCCGCCACGCCCTGCAGCATCAGGGCCTTGCGCACCGTCTGCGCTCGGCGCTCGCCGAGTCCGATGTTGTATTCACGGGAGCCGCGTTCGTCGGTGTTGCCTTCGAGACGGACCTTCGCCCCCGGGTACTTCGCGAGATACGCGGCGTGCGCGGCGACGACCGGCACGTACTCGGACTGGATCTCGCTGCTGTCGTAGGCGAAGTACACCGTATTCCTGGCGTTCAGTTCCGCCATGGCCTGCTGCTGCGCGGTCATCGCGCCGGCGGCGTTCGAGCCCGTGGCAGGCTGGTTGCCGAGGCCGCTGGTCGTCGCTCCATCCGTGGTCGTCACAGGGTTCTGCGCGCCCGCATCGGGCTGGACCTGCTTCGGCTTGGTGCAGGCCGCCAGGCTCACGGCCAGGACGGTCACCGCAATCGCGTGCATGAACTTCATGGATCTCGGACTCCTTCTAGAGGCTGCGTATCATACCTGCCGCGGCGTGGATTCAGGGCCGGGGGAACGGCGACCACACCGGATCGCGGACATCCCCGCGTTCGGAGCTCAAGCGCTGCTGGAACTGACCGTCGGACGAAACCATCGCCAGCGACCCTCGCCCGCCGCCCTGGGTGGCATAGATGATCACGGCGCCGTTCGGCGCGAAGCTCGGCGATTCATCCTGCGTCGAATCCGTGAGCACCCGCAGGCTGCGCGTCTTCAGGTCGTACGTCGCGATCCGGTAGCCGCCACGATCGAGCGTGACGAGGGCCAGCGACTGGCCGTCCGGCGACAGGCGCGGCCGCGCGTTGTACGAGTTCGTGAACGTCAGGCGCTTCGCTTCCCGCGCGCCGTCGAGCGCCACCTGGTAGACCTGCGCGTTCCCCGCCCGATCGGAGGTGAAGTAGAGGTTTTTTCCGTCCGCCGACCACTCCGGTTCCGTGTCGATCGCGTCGTCGCTGGTCACGCGCGCCAGGGTCTGCGTGGCGAGATCGAGGGTGTAGATATCGAGGTTCCCGTCGCGCGAGAGCGTCAGCGCCAACCGCTTGCCGTCAGGGGACCAGGCCGGGGCGCCATTGATGCCGGAGCGCGCCGACACACGCCGACGCTCACCCGTCGCAAGCCGCTGTACGTAGATCGCCGAGGCCTTGCCCTCGAACGACACGTACGCGAGGCTCTGGCCATCGGGTGACCACGCAGGAGACATGATGGGCTCGGGCGACTCCATGATCGTGCGGGGCCCGTAGCCGTCAGCATCCGCGACCACCAGGCGATAGCGCTGCGCCGGCGGCCTGCCCTCGACCGAGATGTAGGCCACCCGCGTGGAGAACGCGCCCGGAATGCCGGTCAGCCGCTCGTAAATGGCGTCGGAGATGCGGTGCGCGGTCGCGCGCATGCCGCGCGCTGAAGTCGGGAGGCGCTGCGTCAGCAGCGGCTGCCCCGTTTGGACATTGAATAGTTCGAAAGTCACCGCCGCGCCGGAGGCATCGGGCTCCACGCGCCCGACGACGATGAAATCCGACTTCAACAGCCGCCAGTCCTGGAAGCGGATCGCCCCGCCGCTGGTCGGTCGCGACACCATGTCGGCCCGCTCGAGCGGTGCGAAACGTCCGCTCAGCTTCAGGTCGTTCGCGACGATGGCCGCCACGTCCGTCGCGGCACTCGCCTCCTGGCCGCCGAAGGGCACGACGGCGATCGGCACGGCGTCCCGCACGCCTTGGGTGATGTCGAGGCGCAACTGGGCATTCGCGGGATCCGCCGCAATCATCGCAAGGCACAGCAGCGCCATGCCCTGCAGCCGGAATCGCGCACGCAGGAAATCTGACCTCATCGAGCGGTTACTCCGTCGGTTTGAACACTATGACCAGGCGACGCTGGAACGCCCGCGGGTCGCGAGGGGCCGGCAGCGGCGATGAACGATACACTGCATTCGTGATCGACTCCCGCACGGCTTGATCCCCGTTGCAATCGCCGATCTTCACGTCGACGACCGTGCCGCCTGTCGCCTGCGTGACGTTCAGCGTGCATTCGAGGCCCGCGCGCGCCGAGGCCGGGCGGATCCAGTTGCGCTCGATCGTCTGCACCAGCAGCGCCCGGTACTCATCCACGACGCCGGATTGCGCGACTGCGGCACCTTCTTCCTCGACGGCCAGGGCGCGCTTCAGTTCCGACTCGCGAGCCGCCCTGGACTTCGCTTCCTGCGCGGCCTTCTCCTTCGCCGCTTTCAGCTTCCGTGCCTCCGCCTCCGATTGCTTGCGCGCCTCGGCCTCCGCGGCCTTGCGCTCGGCTTCCCTGGACGCCTTCGCCTTGGCGGCCGCATCGGCGGCCTTGCGCTTCTCGGCAGCCGCGACCTCGCGAGCCTTCTTCTCGCGCTCTTGCTCCTGCTGACGGCGCTCGGCCGCGGCTTCCTCGCGCGCCTGCTGGTCGGCTTTCTCGGCTTCGATCCGGGGATCGGGCGCCGGCTCCGGCCGGGGCTCCGCCTTCGGCTGCGCAGGCGCCGGGGTCGGCTCGGCGATCGGCTTGCCCGAACGCAGCGAGCGCGGCAGGTCCTTGTACTGGACCACGGTGCCCTCGATGGCGATCGGCACCGGTTCCTGCTTCGAGGTCCAGTTCAGTGCAGCGCCCGCCAGCAGCGCGAACAGCACGACGTGGAAAGCCACCGACCCCAGCAGGGGCCGCAGATGCTCGGTCGCGAACGCCGGCATCGCTCAGCGCGATCCTTTCTCACGGACCGGCTGCACGGGTTCCGTGACGAAACCGACCTTCTTCGCGCCGGCCTGCTGCAGCAACACCATGCCCTCCACGACCCGACCGTAAGCCACGGCCCTGTCTGCCTTGACCAGTACGGGGCGCTCAGGTTCCCTGCGCAGGGCCGCCGATGCGATCTCGAGCACGCGGCTTTCGTCGAGCGCAGCCTTCGGATCGCCGAGATTGAGGTACAGGCGGCCCTCGCGATCGACGCTGAGGAGCAGCGGCTCGAGCTTGTCGGGCTCGATGGGCGATGCGCCCGCCTTCGGCAGGTCCACCTTGATGCCCTGGCTCAGCATCGGCGCCGTCACCATGAAGATGATGAGCAGCACGAGCATCACGTCGATGTACGGCACGACGTTGATCTCGCCCATCAGCTTGCGGCCGCGCATGCGCTGCATGCGTCAGCCCTGCGTGCCGCCAGCATGGCGCTGGAGGATCGTGGACAGCTCTTCCATGAACATGTCGTAACGCAACTCGAGACGGCCGACCTGGTCGGCATACCGGTTGTAGGCGATCACGGCCGGGATCGCAGCAAAAAGACCCATCGCCGTGGCGATCAGCGCCTCGGCGATGCTGGGCGCCACGGTCGCGAGCGTTGCCTGCTGCACGTTGCCGAGCCCCTGGAACGCACTCAGGATGCCCCACACGGTGCCGAAGAGCCCCACGTACGGGCTCGTGGAACCGATGGTAGCGAGCGTCGACAGGTTCTGCTCGAGCCGGTCCGTCTCCTTCATCTGCGCTACCTTCATGGCACGGCGGCTGCCGTCGAGCAGCTGCGCGCCCGCAAGGCCGAGCTGCCCCTTCAGCCGCGAGAACTCGCGGAAGCCCGAGACGAAGATTCCCGCCATGCCTTCGTGGGTACCGCCCTCGAGCGACTTGTACAACCCGGCCAGGTCGCCTCCGGACCAGAACTGTTCCTCGAAGCGCTCGGCCGCGGCACGCGCCTGCGACAGCACCGTGCGCTTGCGGAAGATGATGCCCCACGAGGCGACGGACGCCGCGACGAGCAGCAGCATGACGAGCTGCACGACGAAACTGGCGTGCCACAGCAGCGTGAAGACGGACTGGTCACCGATCATCGTGTTCTTCCTGTCAGCCTTCGAACAGGCCGAGTGTCCCGCCGGCCTTCTCGCTCGCGGGGGGCGTGAGCCCGAAATGCAGGTACGCGTTGCGCGTGGCGACGCGCCCGCGCGCCGTGCGCATGATGAACCCTTGCTGGATGAGGAAGGGCTCGATGACGTCTTCGATGGTGCCGCGCTCCTCGCCCAGCGCCGCCGCGAGGCTGTCGACGCCGACCGGCCCGCCGTCGAACTTCTCGATGATCGTCAGCATCAGGCGACGGTCCATCGGGTCGAATCCCTGCGGGTCGACGTCGAGCAGGTCGAGCGCGGCCTGGGCAATCGGGTCGGTGACACGACCCTCCCCCTTGACTTCGGCGAAATCACGCACGCGTCGGAGCAGGCGGTTGGCGATGCGTGGGGTGCCGCGTGAGCGTGAAGCAATTCGTTCGGCGCCGCCCACGTCCATCGGGACGCCGAGGATGCGGGCCGAACGCTCGACGATGCGCTGCAGGTCGTCGCGGCCGTAGAACTCGAGGCGCTGCACGATGCCGAACCGGTCGCGCAATGGCGACGTGAGCAGGCCGGCGCGCGTCGTCGCCCCAACGAGCGTGAACGGCGGCAGGTCGAGCTTGATCGAGCGCGCGCCCGGCCCCTCGCCGATGACGATGTCGAGCTGGTAGTCCTCGAGCGCCGGATAGAGGATCTCCTCCACCACCGGGCTCAGGCGGTGGATTTCGTCGACGAACAGCACTTCGTTCGGCTGCAGGTTGGTGAGCAGCGCCGCCAGGTCCCCCGGGCGTTCGAGCACGGGTCCGGAAGTCTGCTTGTACCCCACGCCGAGCTCGTTGGCGATGACGTGCGCCAGCGTCGTCTTGCCGAGCCCGGGCGGCCCGAAGATCAGCACGTGATCGAGCGCCTCGCCGCGATTGCGCGCCGCGGAGATGAAGATCTCCATCTGCGCCTTGACCGACGGCTGGCCGACGTACTCGGCGAGCGTCTTGGGCCGCACGGCGCGGTCGTAGACATCGTCGTCACGCTGGCTGCCGGCAGCGATCACCCGATCCTGTTCGATCATGCCCTGGTCCTGGCCTTCTTCGCCGGAGCGCTTCACTTGGCGGCCGCCTTGAGCGCGTGGCGAATCATCTCTTCGGTGGTGACGACCGACGGATCCAAGCCCTGCAGCAGCCGCGTGACTTCCGCCGGCTTGTAGCCGAGGGCCACGAGCGCGCTGAACGCCTCCGATTGCGGGCTCGCCGCCGCCTGCGTGCCGCCTGCGCTCGGGGCAAACGACGCGCCGCCCAGGGCCTTGAGCCGGTCGCGCATCTCGACGATCAGGCGCTCGGCCGTCTTGCGGCCGATGCCCGGGATGCGCGTCAAAGCGGCGACGTCCTGGGTATCGACGCTGCGGTGGAAATCATCCACCGAGGCGCCGGACAGGATTCCGAGCGCGATGCGCGGCCCGACGCCCGACACCTTGATCAACTCCCGAAAGAGGCTCCGTTCGCGGTCAGTGCCGAAACCGAACAGGATATGGGCATCTTCGCGCACGACGAGGTGCGTGAGCAGCGTGACCTCGGCGCCGACGGCCGGCAAGCCGTAGAACGTCGACATCGGCGCTTCGACTTCGTAGCCGACGCCGCCCACGTCGATGAGGAGCAACGGAGGATGCTTGGCGGCCAGCTTGCCGCGCAGGTGGCCGATCAACGCCTCGCTCCTGTCGTCTTGCGCGTGCCGATGGCGGCCCGCATTTCCCGCGAATACGCGTGGCACAGCGCGATGCCGATGGCATCGGCCGCATCCGGGTTCAGCTCGCCCTGCAGCTTGAGCAACGTCTTCACCATCAGCTGGACTTGTTCCTTCAAGGCGCCGCCCTGGCCGACCACGGCCAGCTTGACCTCGCGCGGAGCATATTCGAACAGCACGGGGCTCGCGGAGTAAGCCGCGCAGATCGCCGCGCCCCGCGCCTGCCCGAGCTTCAGGGCACTGTCTGCGTTGCGATGCATGAATACCCGCTCGATGGCGACCTCCGCAGGCTCGTACTCACGCATCAGGGTCAGCACGCCCTCGAAGATCTGGCGCAGGCGCGGCGGGAAGTCGGCGCCCCGGGTCTTGATCGCACCGCTGGCCACATAGCGGGCTTCGCCGCCACCCCAGTCGATGATGCCGAATCCCGTCGCCTGCGAGCCGGGATCGATGCCAAGGATGCGCACCCTGGGACCACGGGTCGCGGCGACACTCTTCGTCGGAAGCGTCCAGCGCCGGCTGCCACGTGGATTGATCGGCAAGAGTGACCCCGCAAGAGAAAGAACGGAAAACGGCGCGGTATGATAGCGCGCCGTGAAAGCCGCCGAAATCGACATCCGCAGCCTCTCGCCTGCCGTTCGGGCGGCCATCGAGTGGGTGGCCGGGCGCGGCGCTGCCGAGGCCGTCTCGCGCAGCCTCGAGTTGACCGCCATCCTCGCTCAATTGCAGGCGGACGACGAGGTTCTCCTCGCAGGGCTGCTGGTGCCGATGCTCCAGGGCGGCGGGGTCGACGAGGCGACTGCGCTCGACGTGTTCGGCGAGCCTGCCCTGAAACTTGCGCGAGCGCTCGAACGCGCGGGCGACAGCGGGGTGCCGGCAGGCTGGAATCCAGGGACCCACCTCAAGCCGGAACAGGCCGAGGGACTGCGCAAACTCCTGCTGGCGCTCGCTTCCGACGTACGACTGGTGCTGATTCGCCTCGCGGCGCAGCTCGTGCGGCTGCGCAACCTCAAGGGCGCCACCCCGGCGGAGCAGCAGCGGGCCGCCATGGAGACGCGCGAGATCTACGCACCGCTCGCCAATCGACTCGGCATCTGGCACGTGAAGTGGGAACTCGAGGACCTCGCTTTCCGCTACAGCGAGCCCGAAGAGTACAAGCGCATTGCCGGCTGGCTGCGCGTCAAGCGCGACGAGCGGGAGCGCTACATCGAGGACGTGAAGCGCGATATCGCGAGCGCGCTCGTGGCCGCCGGCATCGAAGGCGAGATCACGGGGCGCCCCAAGCACATTTATTCGATCTGGCGGAAGATGCAGCGCAAGGGCCTCGCCTTCGAGCAGGTGATGGACGTGCTCGCGGTGCGGGTCATCGTGAGCAACGTGGCGGAGTGCTACGCGGCGCTCGGACTCGTCCACAGCCTGTGGCCCTACATGCCCGGCGAATTCGACGATTACATCGCGACGCCGAAGGACAACAACTACCGCTCGCTGCACACCGCGGTCGTCGGGCCCGCGAAGCTCCCGCTCGAAGTGCAGATCCGCACGCGCGAGATGCACGATCACGCCGAACTCGGCGTGGCGGCGCACTGGCAGTACAAGGAAGGCCGCAAGGCGGAGTCGAGCTTCCAGCAGAAGATCAACTGGCTCCGACAGCTGCTCGAGCCGGCTGCCCGCGACGGCGCTGAACCCGACTTGCTCGGCGGCCTGCAGGCAGAGGTTTTCGAGGACCGCGTCTATGCGCTGAGCCCCAAGGGCGAGGTCGTCGACCTGCCGAAGGGAGCCACGCCGCTCGATTTCGCGTACCACGTGCACACGAACCTCGGCCACCGCTGCCGCGGCGCCAAGGTGAACGGCCGCATGGTGCAGCTCGATCACAAGCTCGCGAACGGCGACACCGTCGAGATCATCACCGGCAAGCATCCGCAGCCGAGCCGCGACTGGCTGGTGCCCACGCTCGGGTTCCTGGCGTCACAGCGCAATCGCGCCAAGGTCCGCAGCTGGTTCCGCAAGCTCGACGAGGGCCAGAACCGCGAGCAGGGCCGGCAGATGCTGGAGCGCGAACTCGATCGCCTCGGCGTGCGCGCGCCGACCCTGCCGGAGATCCTCACGGAACTCGGCTTGCCGAACGCCGACGCCCTGCACCAGGCGCTCGGCGAGGGCGAAATGACCCTCGCGCAGGTGGCCGGCGCCATCCAGCGGCGTCTCCACGAATCGGAACCGCCGAAGCAGCCGCGCCTGCACCCGAAGCACCCGGCGAAGAGTTCCTCCAGCGGCCTGATCGTCGACGGCGTCGGCGACCTGATGAGCACGATCGCGAGGTGCTGCCGGCCGGTGCCGCCCGAGCCGATCGCAGGATTCATCACGCTCGGGCGCGGCGTGAGCATTCATCGCGCCACCTGCGCGAATCTGCTGCGCCTCAGGGACGCGCAGCCCCAGCGCATCCTGGCGGTGGACTGGGGCCGGCCGTCGCCGGATCGGACCTTCGCCGTCGCGATCGAGATCAACGCGTTCGACCGGCGCGGCCTCGTGCGCGACATCTCGGCCGTGCTCGCGGACGAGCACATCAGCATCGAGACGATGAACACGGTGACGAACGCGGCGGAGAACACCGCCAAGGTGGACCTCACCGTGAGCGTGCACGGTTTCGAGGAACTGAGCCGGCTGCTGTCGCGGATCGCCGGCCTGCCGAACGTGATTAGCGCGAGAAGAAGGCGATAGGCGAGAGGAAAGAGGCTATGGGCGATGGGCGATAGGCGATAGGCATGGGCTATAGGCTATGGGCTATAGGCGATGCGTCGGAGCCGACCTCTCGCCTTATTCTGGCGTAGCCTATAGCCTATCGCCCATCCCCTCACTTGTTCGGGAAGTCGATCGCGCGCTTGTCCGCGCCGAGCGCCGCCTCGTGCAGCGCCTCGCTCAGTGTCGGGTGGGCGTGCATGGTGCGCTGCAGATCCTCGGTGCTGGCCGAGTATTCCATCGCAAGCACGGCCTCCGCGATCAACTCGCCCGCCATCGGGCCAATGATGTGCACGCCGAGAATCTCGTCGTCGTCCGTCGCCGCGACGATCTTCGCGAAGCCGGCGGGCGCTTCCATCGCGCGCGCACGGCCGCTCGCCATGAACGGAAAGCTGCCGACCTTGTAGGCGCGGCCGCTGGCCTTCACCTGCTCCTCGGTCTGGCCCACCCACGCGATCTCGGGCGCCGTGTAGATCACCGACGGCACGAGCTTGTAGTTCACTTCGGACACGAGGCCCGCGATCAGGTCGCCGACCATCACGCCCTCCTCCTTGCCCTTGTGCGCCAGCATCGGGCCGCGCACCACGTCGCCGACCGCCCATACGTTTCCGGCGCCGGTGCGGCACTCGTGATCGACCTTGATGAAGCCGCGCTCGTCGAGTTCGACGCCCGTGCCCTCGCCGAGCAGATCCTTCGTGTAGGGCCGGCGGCCGATCGCCACGACCACCTTGTCGACGGTCACGGACTGCTCGCCGGACGCATCCGCGTACGTGAGCGCGACGCCGTCCTTGCCCTGCCTGGAACCGGTCACCTTGGCGCCGAGCCGGACATCGAGGCCCAGCTTCTTGAAGTGCTTGAGCGCCTCCTTGGCCACCTGCTGGTCGGCCATGAACAGGAACTGTTCCATCGCTTCCAGCACGACGACCTCGGAGCCGAGGCGGCGCCAGACGCTGCCGAGTTCGAGGCCGATGACGCCCGCGCCGATCACGCCGAGGCGCTTCGGGACCGCGTCGAATTCGAGCGCGCCCCAGGAATCGACGACGTTCTTGCCGTCGAGCGGAACGGACTTCAGTTCCATCGGCGCCGAACCCGAGGCCAGCACGACGTGCTTCGCGACGAGTTCCTGCTTCGAGCCGTCGGCCGCCGTGTACTCGACGCGATTACCGGACAGCAGCTTGCCGTGACCCTGCAGAGCGGTCACGCCTGCGGCCTTGAACAGGCCCGTGATGCCCTGCGTGGACGCCTTGACGATGCCCGCCTTGCGCTTCTGCATGGTCGCGACATCGAACTTGAGCCCGGTGGCGGAGATGCCGTGCGCGGCGAACTCCGAATGCGCGCGGTGGTACAGCTCGGACGACTCGAGCAGCGCCTTCGACGGGATGCAGCCCGCATTGAGGCAGGTGCCGCCGAAGGCGTACTTGCCGTCGAGGTTCTTCCATTCGTCGATGCAGGCCACCTTGAGCTTGTTCTGCGCGGCGCGGATGGCGCAAGGGTAGCCGGCCGGGCCGGCGCCGATCACGATGACGTCGAAAGCGTTGTCAGGCATGGTGAGGTCCTTGCGGTCAGATCTGCAGCAGCAGGCGGGCCGGATCCTCGAGCGCATCCTTGATCGCGACGAGGAACTGCACGGCGTCCTTGCCGTCGATGATGCGGTGGTCGTACGACATCGCCAGGTACATCATGGGGCGCACGACGACCTGCCCGTCGACGACGACCGGGCGCTCCTGGATCTTGTGCATGCCGAGGATCGCACTCTGGGGCATGTTGAGGATCGGCGTCGAGAGCAACGAGCCGAACACGCCGCCGTTGGTGATGGTGAACGTGCCGCCGGTCAGCTCCTCGAGCGTGATCGAGCCCTCGCGCGCACGGGTGGCGTACCCGACGACGGACTTTTCGATCTCGCCGAAGCTCAGCGCGTCGGCATTGCGCAGCACCGGCACGATCAGGCCGCGCTCCGTGGACACCGCGACTCCGATGTCGTAGTACTCGTGGTACACGATGTCGTTGCCGTCGATCGACGCATTGACGAGCGGGAAGCGCTTGAGCGCCTCGACCGCCGCCTTGACGAAGAACGACATGAAGCCGAGGCGCGCGCCGTGTTCCTTCTCGAAGCGCTCCTTGTAGCGGCCACGCAGCTCGTTGACGGCCTTCAGGTCGACTTCATTGAAGGTCGTGAGCATGGCGGCGGTCGACTGCGCCTGGACCAGGCGTTCCGCGATGCGGGCGCGCAGACGCGTCATCGGCACGCGGCGCTCGCCGCGCGAACCTGCTGCCACCGGAGGAAGCGGCGGCGGCGCGTCGCTGCGGCCGGCGCGGCCTCGGCCGACGACAGGTGGCTCAGCACGTCGCCCTTGGTGATGCGCCCATCGCGTCCGGAGCCGGGGATGCCGGTCGCGTCGAGCTTGTGCTCCTCGACCAGCCTTCGCACGGACGGCGCCAGTTTCTCTACCTCTCCCGCTTTAGCGGGAGAGGTAGCCGGCACGGCGGGTGAGGGTCCGGTACCTCTCCCGCCTGCGGGAGAGGTCGCCGTCACGGCGGGTGAGGGTCCCGCCACCGCACCCTCTTCGATCACCGCAAGCAACTGCCCACTGGTGACGGTTTCGCCATTCTGGACCTTGAGTTCCTTGATGACGCCCGCCGCCGGCGCCGGCACCTCGAGCACGACCTTGTCGGTCTCGAGATCCACCATGTTCTCGTCGCGCGCGACGGCGTCGCCCGGCTGCTTGCGCCAGGCGACCAGCGTGGCGTCGGCCACGGATTCGGGAAGCTGCGGAACGCGGACTTCGATGGTCATGACTTCTTCCTGCCGCCGGTCACGCGCAGACGCGAGGTCACGCGAGCCGACTCTTCTTTCGATGTGGCGGTGAGCGCTGCCGCGACGAGGCCCTGCTGCTGCGCAGTGTGCAGCTGCAGGATACCCGCCGCCGGCGCAGCGGCCGGGGCGCGGCCGGAATACAGGAGATCCTGCTTGTGATTGAGCGCGTCCTGCAGGCGGTGACGAACCTGGTACCACGCCCCCTGGTTCTGCGGCTCTTCCTGGCACCACACGACCTCGGTGGCATTCGGATAGTGGCGCAGCGCCAGCGCGTAGTCCTCGCTCGGGAACGGATACAGCTGCTCGATGCGCACGACGGCGACGTCGCGGATGTCGTCGAGGCGCCGCGCCTCGAGCAGGTCGAAATAGACCTTGCCCGAGCAGAACACGACCCGCTTGACCTTCGACGGATCGAGATCGTCGACCTCGTTGATTACCTCGAGGAAGCGGCCTTTCGCGAGTTCCTCGAGCGGCGATACGGAGAGCTTGTGGCGCAGCAGGCTCTTCGGCGTCATGACGATGAGCGGCTTGCGGAAGGAACGCAGCATCTGACGGCGCAGCATGTGGAACATCTGCGCGGGCGTCGACGGCACGCACACCGACATGTTGTTCTCCGCGCAGAGTTGCAGGAACCGCTCGAGACGAGCAGAGGAATGCTCCGGCCCCTGCCCTTCGTAGCCGTGCGGCAGGAACATCGTGAGGCCGCAGACGCGGCCCCACTTCGCCTCGCCCGAGCTGATGAACTGGTCGATGATCACCTGGGCACCGTTCGCGAAGTCGCCGAACTGGCCTTCCCAGATCACGAGGCAGTTGGGGTCCGTCGTCGAGTAGCCGTATTCGAAGCCGAGCACCGCTTCTTCGGACAGCAGCGAGTCCGTCACGCGGAAACGCGGCTGCCCGGCCTTGAGGTGCTTCAACGGGATGTACGTCGCGCCCGTCTTCTGGTCGTGGCCGACGGCGTGGCGGTGGAAGAACGTGCCGCGGCCGCTGTCCTGGCCTGTGAGGCGGATTTCGTAGCCTTCGTCGAGCAAGGCCGCGTAGGCGAGCGTCTCTGCAAAGCCCCAGTCGATCATCGTCTCGCCCGCCGCCATCCTGCGCCGGTCGTCGACGATCTTCTGCACCTGCCGATGGAGTGTGAAGCCCTGCGGGAACGTCGCCGCCCTGAGGCCGAGATCGCGCAACACCGGCAGCTTGACGCCCGTGCGGACCTGCTCGGCCCAGTCGACGTCGTGAAACTTCGACCAGTCGACCGTGTGCTTGTTGCCGATCAGGCCGAGCACGTTCCTTGCCTGTGGCTTGTGCTCATCAAGTCCCTTCCGGTATTCGTTCGCCATCGCATCGGCATCGGCCGGAGCGATCACGCCATCGGCCACCAGCTTCTCGGCGTACAACTGCCGCGTCGTCGGCTTCGAGCGGATCGTCGAGTACATGATCGGCTGCGTGGCCGCCGGCTCGTCGGCCTCGTTGTGGCCGAGGCGGCGATAGCACACGAGGTCGATCACGATGTCCTTGTGGAACTTCATGCGGTAGTCGGCGGCAAAGCGCGCCGCAAACACCACCGACTCCGGATCGTCGCCGTTCACGTGCAGGATCGGCGCCTCGATCATCTTCGCCACGTCGCTGCAATACAGCGTCGAGCGCAGGTCGCGCGGATCGCTGGTCGTGAACCCCACCTGGTTGTTGATGACGATGTGGATCGTGCCGCCGGTGTAGAAGGCCCGCACCTGCGAGAACTGCAGCGTCTCGGTGACGACGCCCTGGCCGGCGAAGGCCGAGTCGCCGTGGAGGAGCACCGGCATCACCTTGTCGCCCTTGTCGTCGCCGCGGCGTTCCTGGCGCGCGCGCACCGAGCCCTCGACGACGGGGTTCGCCACCTCGAGGTGCGACGGGTTGAACGCGAGGGCCACGTGCACGTTGCCGCCGGGCGTGCGCACGTCGCACGAGAAACCCTTGTGGTACTTCACGTCGCCGGAGCCCTTGAGCTTGCGCAGGTCGTAGTTGCCTTCGAACTCCGAGAAGAGCACCGAAGGCTCCTTGCCGAGCACGTTGACCAGCACGTTGAGCCGGCCACGATGGGCCATGCCGATGACGATGTCCTCGACGCCGTGCGTGCCGCTCGACTGGATCAGGTCGTCGAGCAGCGGGATGAGGCTGTCGCCGCCTTCCAGCGAAAAACGCTTCTGTGCGGGGTACTTCGTCGCGAGGTAGCGCTCGAGTCCCTCCGCCATCGTCAGGCCCCAGAGGATGTTCTTGCGCACCTCGGCCGGGAAATGCTGGCGCGTGCGGCCGACCTGGAAGCGGTCCTGCAGCCACAGCCGCTCAGTCTCGTCGGACACGTGCGCGAATTCCGCGCCGACCGTGCCGCAGTAGATTTCCTTCAGCTGGGCGATGATCTCCCGCAGCTTGAGCCGCGGCTTGATCGCTTCGTTGCGGCTGCCGGTGTGGAATTCGGTGTCGAGGTCGGCCTCGCCGAGGTTCAGGTAGTCGAGTCCCAGGACCTTCGGCACGGGGCGCACCGTAAGCCCGAGCGGATCGAGGTTCGCGATCAGGTGCCCGCGGTTCGCGTAGATCTGGATCATGCGCGACACGGCGCCTTGCTTGGCCGCACTGTCCGGCGCGGGCGTGGTGCCCGTCGCCGCCACGGTGGCCGGCCGCGCGACCTTCGCGCGCTGCGCCAGCGCATCGATCAGGGGGCCGTGGGCAACGTCCTGCCCGTGGCCGCCCAGGCCCACGAAATAGGCGCGCCAGTTCGGGTTCACCGACTCCGGGTTGGCCAGGAATTGCTCGTACATCGCCTCGACGTACGCGTCGTTGCCCGCCGCCAGCGGGGTCGCCGAAAGCATTGCTTTAGGTTCGCTCATCGCCCCGAACAGTTCGCAGTGGTAAATCAATCGGTTCCACGGGCGAACCCGCGGAAAAAAGGGCGTGTATTGTAGCGGAGTCCCCTACGGGGTTGGAGGGCACGTCAATGTGATGAAATCGGCTGTACCGGCCCAGGGGACGCGGGACCCGCTCGAACGATGTTTTCGGAGTCGCCATGCCAGGACCGACCGCTTTCACATATCGCAGGCGCACCACTCTCACTCTCTGGCGGCGCCGGCTCACGGCTTGCGTGGCGCTGGCGGCCATTGCGGCGCCCGCCCTGCCCGCACCCGCGCCGAAGATCGATCTCGACGCGTTCGATGCATCGCGCCAGCACGTCGTTCTGCCCGATGGCATCTCGCTGGCCTACGTCGACCGCGGGCCGCGCGACGCGCCCGTCGTCTTGCTGATCCACGGCTACACGAGCAACGCCCGGGGCTGGGTCCCGCTGCTGCCCTACCTCGATCCTTCACGTCGCTACCTGATCCCGGACCTGCGCGGGCACGGGCAGTCGAGCAAGCCGGACTGCTGTTACGACCGCACCACGTTTGCCTACGACCTCCGCCTGCTGCTCGACGCACTGCACGTCCAGCAGGCCGACGTCGTCGGCACGTCGCTCGGCAGCCTGGTCGCCCAGGCGTTTGCCGAACACTGGCCCGAGCGCACACGGCGTCTCGTACTCCAGTCGTCGACCGGCGGCCCGTTGGCCAGTTGCGCCACCGAGCCCGGCGGCGAGGCTGCCTTCGATTTTCGTAGCGCCATCCTCGGGCTCAAGGATCCGATCGACCCCGAGTCGCCGTTCATGATCGCCTGGTACACGAGCACGGCGCCGGTGGACGAGGACTTTCTCCGCCGCCAGCGAAGGGATGCCGCGGCGATTCCTGCCCAGGTCTGGCTTGCGATCCTCGACCAGGGCCTGAACCTGCGCGACCTGCAGGCCGACCTGCCGCGGATCCAGGCGCCGACCCTGCTCATCTGGGGCGCAAAGGACAATCTCTTCGGTCCGCGCGACCGGTGTTCGCTGCGTGCGGCCCTGCCCAGGGCGACGGTCAAGGTGTTCGACAATCTCGGACACAACGCCTACTGGGAAGACCCTGCGGCCGTCGCGACGCAAATCAATCCCTTCCTCTCGGGACAGTGATGGCCAGCGGCAACGGCACGCGTTGAACTATCATTCGGCGGATGACGACAGGCGCGACGGGAGGCGTTCGATGCAGCCACTGAAGACCCTCGGACTGCTGGGCACGGGAGTGATCGGCGCCGGCTGGGCCGCGCGCGCCATGCACTTCGGCATCGACGTCATCGCATCGGACGTGAACCCGGCGATGGAGCGTGTCATTCGCGATGCCGTTGCGAACGCCGAGCCGGCACTGGCCCGGCTGACGATCGCACCCTTGCCGCCCAAGGGGACGTTGAGCTTCACGACGAACGTCGAGGCGATGGCGGCGCGTGCGGATTTCATCCAGGAAAACATCCCGGAGCAGCTCGAGCTCAAGCAGCGCGTACTAGCGGCGGTCAGCCGCGCCACGCGCCCCGGCGTCATCATTGCGTCGAGCACGTCGGGCCTCATGCCCACGGACCTGCAGCGCGACATGCACGAGCCAGGGCGCTTCTGCGTCGCGCATCCGTTCAACCCGGTGTACCTGCTGCCTTTGGTCGAACTGGTCGCGGGTGAACGGACGGCCCCGGCCACGCTGGTCTCGGCGGCCGAATTCTTTCGCTATATCGGCATGCATCCGTTGCACGTGCGGCGCGAGGTCCCGGGACACCTCACCGATCGTCTGCAGGAAGCGCTGTGGCGCGAGATCCTTCACCTCATCAACGACGGCGTCGCAACGACCGGCGAACTCGACGAGGCGATCATCTACGGCCCGGGCCTGCGCTGGGCAGCCATGGGCACCAACCTCATCTACCACCTCGCGGGCGGCGAAGCCGGCATGCGTCACATGCTGGCGCAGTTCGGCCCCTGCCTGAAATGGCCCTGGACGAAGCTCGAGGCGCCGGAACTCACCGAAACGCTGATCGACCGAATGGTCGAAGGCACGCAGCAGCAGGCGGCCGGACGATCGATTCGCGAACTGGAGCGTCTGCGCGACGACTACCTCGTGGCGATCCAGCAGGTGCTGAGGGAGAGCGATATCGGCGCGGGAGCGACGTTGCGCGCCCTCGAAGCACGGCTGTATGCCGACGCTGCAAGCGGCCACGGCGCCCAGCCCGCCGGGATCACAGGCCCGCTGCGTCTCGTGGAGACGCCCGTGCGCGCCGAATGGATCGACTACAACGGGCACATGACCGACTCGCGCTACCTGCAGGTGTTCGGCGACGCGATGGACGCCCTCTACCGGCGCGTCGGCGTGGACGACGAATACCGGGCGCGCGGGCATATGTTCTACACCGTCGAGAGCCACGTACGGCACGTCGGCGAAGCGCGCATGGGCGACACTCTGCATGCGGACCTCCAGGTGCTCGCGCTCGACGAAAAGCGCTTGCAGGTCTTCCACAGACTGCGCCGGTCGCGCGACGGTTCACTCGTCGCGACGGCCGAGCAGATGCACCTGCACGTGGATACCCGCGAGAAGCGCTCGACAGCAATCGATCCGGCGGTGGTCCGACGCTTGCGCGAGCTTGCCGACGCCCACGCCACGCTGCCGCGTCCCGATGGCGCCGGCCGCTCCATCGGCATGGTTCGAGCCTAGGTCCAGACGGCCGCGCCGCAACCCGCACCCGAGGCGACACCATGGATTTTTCGCTGACCGACGAACAGCAACTCATCGTCAGGACTACGCGGGCGTTCGTCGAGCGCGAACTCTACCCCTACGAGGACGAGGTCGAGCGCAGTGGCGCCGTGCGGCCCGAACTGATCGAGCAGATCAAAACGCGCGCCATCGACGCCGGCCTGTACGCCGCCAACATGCCGGCGGAAGTCGGCGGCGGCGGTCTCGACACGGTGACCTGGGTCCTCTACGAGCGGGAACTCGGTCGCGCGAGCTACGCGCTCCACTACGGCGGCGTCGTCCGTCCGTCGAACATCCTCATGGCGTGCACCGGCGAACAGCGCGAGCGCTACCTGCTGCCGGCCGTGCGCGGCGAGCGCATCGACTGCCTCGCGATGACCGAGCCCGGCGCGGGCTCCGACCTGCGCTCGATGCGCACTTCTGCCGTCGCGAACGGCGGCGATTTCGTGATCAACGGCACCAAGCATTTCATCAGCCACGCCGACCACGCCGATTTCGTCATCCTGTTCGCGGTGACCGGCGAGGAGCAATCGTCACGCGGCCCGCGCAAGCAGCTGACGGCGTTCCTGGTCGACAAGGGCCACCCGGGATTCACCGTGCGCGAGGGCTATCGCAACGTCTCGCACCGCGGCTACAACAACTGCATCCTGGATTTCAACGATTGCCGCGTGCCGCGCTCGCAAGTGCTCGGCGAGTTGCACGCGGGATTCGAGATCGCCAACGCCTGGCTCGGCGCCACCCGCTTGCAGGTGGCGGCCACCTGCCTCGGGCGTGCCGACCGTGCAATCGACCTGGCCAAGCGCTGGGCGGTCGAGCGCAAGCAGTTCGGGCAGTCGATCGGCAAGTTCCAGGGCGTGAGCTTCAAGCTCGCCGACATGGCGGTCGAATACCGGGCCGCCGAGTTGCTGGTGCTCGACGCCGCATGGCGCCACGACCAGGGCACGAGCACGGACATGGACATGGCCATTGCCAAGCTCAAGGCCACCGAGATGCTGGCGATGGTGGCCGACGAGGCCCTGCAGATTCACGGCGGCATGGGGCTGATGGCCGACCTGCCGCTCGAGCGCATCTGGCGCGACGCGCGCATCGAGCGGATCTGGGAAGGCACCAGCGAAGTGCAGCGTCACATCATCTCGCGCTCGCTGCTGCGTCCCCTCGGCGGTTGAGGCGCCGGGTTCAGCGGCCTTTCCAGCGCGGCGGACGCTTCTCGGCAAAAGCCCGGGCGCCCTCGAGCAGGTCCTCGGAACGAACGACCTTCTGCACGCCGTCGAGTGCGTCGTGGAGCGCGAAGGCCTCGTGCTCGGGAACCATCTCGCTGTGCCGCAGCAGCTGCTTGATCGCCGGAAACAGCAGCGGCGGTCCCGCCACCAGCTGTGCGGCGATTTCGCGAGCCTTGGCGAGCGAGGTGCCCGTGGGGACGACGTGGTTCGCGAGACCCCAGTGCCTGGCCTCCGCGGCATCCATCCAGCGGCCCGTCAGCAAGAATTCCACGGCGACGTGGTACGGGATCCTCCGGCGGAGCTTGATCGTCCCCGCGTCCGGCAGCACGCCCACGTTGATTTCCGGCAGCGCGAAGCGCGCGTGCTCCTCCATCACGATGATGTCGGTGCCGAGCACCATCTCGAAGCCGCCGCCGCAGGCGATCCCGTTGACCGCAGCGATAATCGGCTTGTTCAGGTTGCGCGGATAGTTGAGCCCGCCGAAACCGCCGACGCCCCAGTCCTCGTCGGACTTCTCGCTGGAAGCGGCCGCCTTCAGGTCCCAGCCCGGCGAGAAGAACTTCTCGCCGGCGCCCGCGAGGATCGCGACCCGCAAGTCGGGATCGTCGCGAAACTCGCTGAACACGACGTTGAGACGGCGGCTCGCGGCGAGGTTGATCGCATTGGCCTTGGGCCGGTCGATGGTCACTTCGAGGACCGCGCCGTTGCGTTCGGTGCGAATGCCGTCGGTCATGGTTCAACTCCCTGGTGCAAACGGATCAGGACATCGACGGCGACGGCCCCGAGGCCCGCGGGCCGCACGAGCACCGGATTGACGTCGAGTTCGACGAGATGATCGCACGCCTGCTGCGCGTAGCGGCCGATGGCGCAGATCGTATCGACGAGCGCCGGCACGTCAGCGGGCGGCTTGCCGCGCCAGCCGTCGAGCAGACGGGCAATGCGCAGACGCGCGATCGCTGCACGGACCTTGTCCTCCGTCCATGGTGGCAGGAGAAGCTGCGTGTCGGCGAACGCCTCCGCCCAGATGCCGCCGCCGCCGACCATCAGGACCTGCCCGAACTGCGCGTCGACCGACACACCGACGAGAACTTCGGCCACCGCGTCGGTGACCATGGATTCGACGAGCACGTCGTCCGACAGTGGGGCCAGTTGCCTGCCCGCGGCCTCGGCCTGTTCCGCTGACGTGACGCCGAGCACGACTCCGCCGCGCTCCGTCTTGTGCTCCAGCGCCGGGCTCGACACCTTGATCGCCACGGGAAAGCCGATGCGGGTCGCGGCCCGCGCGGCTTCCGTCGCGGGAACCACGACGCCGCGCGGCACCGTGACGCCCGCAGCCGCCAGAGCCTGCTTTCCCGCATGCTCGTCGAGTGAATGGACGGCACCCGGACTCGGCCGCGGCCTGCGCAGCGCCGGGAACACTCCGGAGGCCTGCGCCATGCCGACCTCCGCCGCGAGCGCCAGGGCCTCGAGTCCCTCGCGCTGGCCCTGCAGGGGCACGACTCCCGATGCGAGGCATCGTTCGCGCGTCTGCAGGCTCGGTGTCTCCGGCAGCGATGACAGCAGCACCGCGCGCGGACGCTGCCCCTGCGCCGCCTCCGCAAAGCGCTCGATGACTGGCGTATAGGCCGAGTCATCGGATTCCGGGACCGGAGGACAATCCAGCATAAAGGCCACGGCGTCGAAGTCTTCGCTCATTACGTCCGTGAACAGTCGCTGCATGCCGTCGTGGTCGTACCAGAGGTAGGTGTGCACGTCGAACGGATTGGAGACCGCGACCCGGTCGGAAAGCACGGCGCGCAATCGCACGGCGGCGTCCTCGGTGAACGCGGGGAACTCCAGCGAGAGGTGACGCGCGACGTCCGCGGTCATCGCCATGTCGCCGCCCGAGGCGCCCATCACACAGATCCTGCGCCCGCGCAACGGGCCACCGGCATGCAGCAGCTTGAGTGTTTCGCACAAGGTGGCGAGCGTGTCGCAACGCGCAATGCCGGCTTCGCGGCAGAAGGTGTCAAAGACCGCATCCTGCCCGGTCAGCGCGCCCGTGTGGCTGCGTGCCGTGGCCGCGGCCGACTCGGTCCGGCCGGTCTTGACGAGCGCGATCGGCTTGCCTGCAGCACGGGCCCGTTCCACGGCCCGCGCGAATCGCCCGGCGTCCTGGATGCCTTCGAGGTACAGGCCGAACGCCGTGACACGCTCGTCCGCGCAGAGCGCCTCGACCAGGTCCTCGGCTGCGAGCCGCGTCTGGTTCCCGATCGTGACCAGGTAGCCGATCGGCAGCGACCGCCGATTGAACATCAGCGTCAGCGCAATCGTCCCGCTCTGGCAGATGATCGCGACACCCCGCTGCGGCGAGCCCCCGACCACCTGGTCGGGCCACAGCGCCACGCGATCGAAGTAGTTGACCATGCCATAGCAATTCGGGCCGAGGAACGGCATGTCTCCGGCGGCGGAGCAAAGTCGTCGCGTGAGTTCGTCGCCTGCCGCCGTCCCTGTCTCGCCGAATCCGGAGGAAAAGCAGACGAAGCCGCCCGCTCCGCGACGCGCCAGGCCTGCTACGACACCCGGTACGTCAGTGTTGGGCACGGCGACGAAGGCCGAGTCCGGCGCGCCCGGCAGGTCGTCGATGCTGCGGTAGTAATGCTCGGCTGCGGTATCCGGTCGCGTCGGATGTACGCGCCAGGTCTGGCCCGCGTAACCCAGGCGAGCGGCGCCGGCCGCCACAGCGTCGGTCCAGGCGCCAGCGCCGATCAGCGCAATGCTGCGCGGCGCGAGCAAACTGCGCAGCTTTCCGGGGTCGATCACGGCCGCCAAGCCCAAGTCACGGCCCACCGTCGCGCCGCTGCAGGCCCATGGCACGCGATCGATGCTTCGCATCGACCGGCTGGCTGTCGGCGAGCCACGCGCTCAATCGCTCGGCCACCGCCACGGGAAATGGCGCAGCCTTCGGCGCCGGGTGCTGCTGCACGTGCAGCAAAAGCACTTCGACCACTGCAGCCGGATCCCCGAGGCGCGGACAGCGGATCTCGCAAAGCACGTGCAGTCGCTTCGCATCCGCGCCGAGCGGACGCGTGACGACCGTCACCGCATCGTCGCGCTTCACTTCCTGAAGGAAATGCGCGTGGATCTCGAGCGTATAGAGCGTGCCGCCGGTACGCGCGCGATACGCGGCATCGAGACCGACCTGCTCCATCAGGTCGTCGATCGCCTCGCTCGCGAGCAACGTGTAGTAAGCATCGCGCAGGTGGCCGTTGTAGTCGATCCACTCGTCGCGGATCGAAGCGCGCCACGGTTGCGGCGACCAGGTCGGCCGGGGGCTCATGCGATGGCCGGCGTCACTTCAGTCCGATGCGCTCGCGGGCCTCGGCCGGACTGAGCACCCGAGCTCCCATTGCCTCGATGATGGTCCGCGCACGCTCGACCAGCTGCGCGTTGCTCGCGTACACGCCTCGCTTGAGATACAGGTTGTCCTCGAGCCCGACGCGCACGTTGCCGCCGAGCAGGATCGACTGCGCAACCCACGGCATCTGCATGCGGCTGATGGCGAACGAGCTCCATGTGCAGTCCGGCGGCAGCGCGTTGACCATCGCGAGCAGGTGACCGGTGTCGGCCGGCACCCCGTAGGGAATTCCCATGCAGAGCTGGATGAGCGGCCGGGGATCGAGCAGCCCTTCCTTCAGCAGCTGCTTCACGAACGAGAGATTCCCGGTGTCGAACACCTCGAGCTCGGGCTTCACCCCGAGGTCGCGGGCGATCTGCGCACCGCGGCGCAGGTAACGCGGCGTCGAGACGTAGGCCCGGTTGCCGTCGCCGAAATTGAGCGAACCGCAGTCGAGCGTCGCAATGTCGGGCCGGTACTTTCCCTCCTGGCACAGCTCGATCACGTGCTTCATGCGCTCTTCCTGCGTCACGAAGTCGCTGCCGGGCGCAGGCGTGTCGTTGAGGCCGTCATTGCCGATGACGATGTAACCGCCCATGCCGCAGGTCAGGTTGACGATGACGTCGACCCCGGACTCACGGATGCACTTCACCGCCTCGCGATAGTGGCGCGTCTCCATGCTGAAGGCACCCGTCTCCGGGTCGCGCACGTGGATGTGCACTATCGCAGCACCTGCCCGGGCCGCCTCGATGGCCGAATCGGCGATCTGCCGCGGCGTGATCGGGCAGTAGGGGCTCTTGGTGACGTTGGTGTCGTCACCGGTGATGGCGCAGGTAATGAAGACGTCTTGGTTCATCGTGACCCCGGGTGCGGCGATGGAGCGAGCGGTGCCGCCAGCAACCGGCCGGCGCAACCGACCGGCGAATTAGATATGGCCCGGGATGTTTCCGCCAGTGCAGCTCGCGACCTGCGCTAGACTCCGCCCGGATCGAAAACCACGAAAAGCGGTGCCGGATGGAACAGGGCCGACTGCTCGAACGACACACCATCGATTACGTCCCGCTGGCCGACCGGCGCGGCAAGGTGTGGCACCTGTGGCCCGTCTGGTTCTCCGGGGACGCGCACCTCGCGACGCTGGCCGTCGGCGTGATCGGCCTCGCGATGGGGGCCAACCTGCTCTGGACCACCCTCGCCGTGATTGGTGGCTGCGCCCTGGGCACCCTGTTCATGGCCCTTCATTCGACGCAAGGGCCCCAGCTTGGCCTGCCCCAGCTGATCCAGTCACGGCCGCAATTCGGCTACATGGGCGCCCTCCTCGTCTGGGTCGTGGCGCTGGTGGCTTACATCGGCTACAACGCCTTCAACGCCGTGCTGGTGACCGATGCCGTGCACCAACTGGCGGGCCGGGAAGTCGCAAGTCACAAGACCATCATCATCGGGTTCGGGCTGCTGACGGCCGTGCTGCCGGCGATCGGTTACCACTGGATCCACCGCGTGCAGCGGTGGGTCGCCTACCTGACCATCGCCATGCTGCTGGTGTTCACGCTCGGCGCGGGGGCGAGGCTGCACCTGCCGCAGGGCGCGTGGGCCGCCGGCGAGTTCCCGACGATTCCCTTCCTCGTCCAGTTCTTCGCAGCCGCGGCCTACCAGCTCAGCTGGTCGATCTACGTGTCGGACTATTCGCGCTACCTGCCGCCGGACGTGGGCGTGCGCTCGTCGTTCTTCTGGACGAGCTTCGGCGCGTTCGTCGGCGGTGTGTGGATGATGCTGGTAGGCACGATCGCCGCGGCGCTCAGCCCGACGGCCGAGATTGCCGCGGCATTGCAGGCCGCGGGCGACACGGTCGCCCCGGGATTCGGCGCGGCGCTGCTCACGGTCGCCGTGCTCGGCCTGCTGACGATGACGGGGCTCAACTTCTACGGTGCGTCGCTGACGTTTCTCAGCATCGCGGACTGCTTCCGGAAGAAGCGGCCGGGTGCCGTGGATCGGGTGGTGGCGCTCGCGGTCGCCGTCACGCTCGCGACATGCATCGCGCTTGCATCGTCGGCGGACTTCATCCACCGCTTCGAGGACCTGCTGGCGGTCCTCCTGTACCTGTTCACCCCGTGGACCGCGATCAACCTCGTCGACTTCTTCTGGGTGCGCAAGGGCCACTACTCGGTGCGGGAAATCTTCAATTCCGATGGCATCTACGGGCGGTGGAACTGGCGCGGACTGCTCGCCTACGGCGTCGGTTTCGTGTCGATGATTCCGTGCTTCAGCACAGGCCTGTACACGGGACCCGTGGCCGAAGCGCTTGGCGGGGCCGATATCTCCATGCTCGTCGGGCTGCCGGTTTCGACGCTCGTGTACTTGTGGGCGTACCGCAATTTCGATGCCGAGGCCGAATGGGCTGCGGCCAGGAAAGCGGACGAAGGGCTCGAGTCGAATCCGCCGGCCTGAGATCGCGGCCTTGCTCAAGGGTCCGCGACGACGTAACCCATCGCCTTCAGCCGCGCGACGTAACCGTTCGGTTTCAGGATTTCCTCGACGGGCAGCACGGCCACCGTCGACGCGTTGCGCGCGAGCGCACGGTCGGCAGCGGAGACCCAGGCCGTTTTCAATCGCTCCGGCATGTCGCTGTAGCCGCGCTCCCGCATGAACGATGACTCGAGAACGGCGCCGATGCAGGCACTCGCCCTTTCGACCGGCGCAAGTGCTTTCAATCGCGGCACGTCCCCGACCGACCACGCGTTGGCCCTCTCGCGCATGAGGTCGAGGTCCGATTCGAGCCGCTGGATGGTGCGCGAGAAACACTCGACGTCGGACAGCGGGGTCGTCTTGAATTCCTTGATGGCGGCGCGAGCCTTCTCGACTTTCACCGCCACCGTCGGAGTCGTGACTTTCACCCGCGCCTTGCGCGCCAGCTTCTCGACGTCCGGCCAGATACCTTCGTAGGGCACGAGGCCTTTCTTCTTCAGCGCAGCGAGGTACAAGGCCTGCGCCGCGAAAATGGGACGCCATTCCTCGGGGTCGTCGTCGTTGCCGAGATAGCGCGCCTTGAGCGGCACCCAGCGCAAATACAGGTCGGGCGGCACGACATCCTGCAGGCGCGCACGGTTCGGGTTGTTGCGCGCGCCGATCAACGACGGCAGCAGCGTGATGCCGCCCAGCGGACCGACCGAGGCATCCACGGTCACGGGTGCAATCAGTTCCTCGGACGCCGCCAGCACGGATTCGAGTTCGTGCGAGCGCCACCGCATCTTCTTCGGTAGCGGGCTGTAATTGCCCAGGATCCAGAGCACGTGCCCGCCCCCGTCGTCGGGCCGGGTGACTTTCCACAAACCCGGACCGGGCTGCTGACCCGTGACCAGCACCTCCTCCAGCGGCGGATCCTGCGAAGACGCCGGCGGCGGGAACAGCAGGACAATCGCGACGACGATCGGGAGACAGCGTTTCAGGAAAGCGGCCATTGCTCGCCAGCGTGCACGGGGAGCCGCAGCAGTTGCAACCTCCGGCCGAACAGCCGGCAAGCTGGCGCCTACGGCAGCATCTTGCTCGCTTCCTGTGAAAAGGCACTTTCGACACCGCTCGTGTTCAACGCCGTAACTGCGAAATACCACGTGGTCCCGCCACTGAGACCCTCCACGACGGCCGCCGTGATGGTCGGGCTCGGAATTGAGATGCTCTGGCTGTACTGGCGTGACGCGGTTCCATAGAACACGCGGAAACCCGCAAGCCCGGTCACGGGCGTGCCGTCCGTATTCGTCGTCGGCGGGACCCAGGACAACGTGACGGAGGCCGTCTGTGCTGCCGCAACCGTGATATCGAACGCCGGCAGAGATGCGGAGTCAGTGCCGTCGCTGACGCTGATGATGATGTTTCCAGAGGTCCCTGCGTTCGTGCTGGCGGGCGTGCCATAGAGCGTGCCGTTGGATGCGTCGAACGTGGCCCAGGCGGGCTTGTTCTGAATGCTGAACGTCAACGGATCGCCATCTGCGTCCTGGGCCGTGGGCATGAAAGAGTACGGTTGTCCGGCCGTCGCCGATGTCACTGGCACGCCGCTGATGACCGGAGGGCTATTCGTCCCCGCCTGCACCGTAATGGAAAAGGCCGCAAGCGACACGCTCGCCGTGCCATCGGACACCGCGATCGCAATGTTTGAATAGGTTCCGGCGGTCGTCGGCGTGCCGCTCAGCCTGCCCGTGGTCGTGCTGAACGTCGCCCACGCCGGTTTGTTTGCGACACTGAACGTCAGTATCTGACCGTCCGGGTCGGACGCTGTCGGCGTGAAGCCGTAGGCCTGGCCCACCGTCACCGACGCGGGCGGCGTGCCGCTGATGACCGGCGGGTTGTTCGCCCCGGCCTGCACCGTAATGGAGAAGGGCGCGAGCGAAGCGCTCGCCGTGCCGTCGGACACGGCGATCACGATGTCGGAATAGGTTCCCGCGGTCGTCGGCGTGCCGCTCAACCTGCCCCTGCGCCTGCCGAACCTTGCCCACGCGGGTTTGTTCACGATACTGAACGTCAGTGTCTGACCGTCCGGGTCGGACGCTGTCGGCGTGAAGCCGTAGGCCTGGCCCACCGTCACCGACGTGGGTGGCGCGCCACTGATCACTGGCGGACTGTTTGCGGCCCATGCGATTGCCGGCTGCCAGGCAGCCCACACGAGGCAAAGGACAGCGACGACCGAAGACTTGCGGTCCGAAAGCTTGAAGATGTTCATGAATGTGGCCACCCCGGCGCGATCGCTCCAGGCGATTGCGCTGATCGGTCAGCCCCCAATTTTTTCGGTACGGACGCCGTTGGCGCGCCGCATTGGTCACTCGAAAGCGACGCAAATGAACCCCGGCCGTTGGGCGGCAGGATCGAAGCGGGATGCGGGCTGATGCTCGAAAGGTCGGACCGACCTTGAGGAGCGATAGACTGCCGGCAGCCCCGCTATCCTCAGAAAATTCCCGAGGACCGGAGGTTTTGCGCCCCCGCCTCACAGCGGGTTTGCCTTTATCAGCGATCGGCCGAATGGCCGCGGTCCACAGAGACTAACTGGACCGACACCGTCACCCTGCGCTGCTCGGTTCCCCCACTTCCCGGGGTCGTCACAGCCCTGTACGGCGTGTGCGGAGTATGGTCACTCGCGCCAGCGCGGCAAGCGCCAATCTGTCGCAGATCGGGGACAGTCTTGATCAGTTGCGCGAGGACACAAGACCACGCGCCGTGATCTTGCTCGGAAGGAACTCAACTGTTTCAGGGTCTTGCGGACGAAATGTCGCGCGGATCGCCAAAATCATGTGCGAGATGCTCGGCGTCACGGCAATACTGTGGGGAGTGCTCGCTTTGGCCGTAACACCTGGAGCACGGTCTCTCGCACTGCGCCTCGCGAAACCTCGCGCAGGTTCATGATCCAGCCGGCGTCGCTGATTCTGGTGGCACCACTCGGTTCGCAGCGGTGGAGCGAGATCGCAACCGACTTGCTGTCAGCGCAGCGTCCCGCGTGGTGCCGATTCGATCTGGCTCAGGGTGTCTTCCGCCGGCGGCTCATGCCCAGCCCGGCGAGACCGAGGCCCAGCAGCGCGAACGTTCCCGGCTCAGGCACCGGGGTCGGCTCCAGCGAAATGCCCTCATCGACGAAGCCAGCGCCGCGCACGTTCTCGAAGCTGACCAGATGCACTGAACCCAGGTAGCCCCAGAGTTCCACGGAAACGACGTTGCTGCCGGTAGGACTGTCAAACAGTTCGTAGGCGCGCAGGCTGCCGAGTTGCGGGTCAGCCGCCAGATAGATGAAGTCCGCGTTCTGCTCGGGCGTGTTGGTGCTGAGATTCGGCGTGCCCTGGACTATCAGCTTACCCGAGTACTCAAAATCGTAGAGCGCGTCCAGCACCGGATCGCCCGTGGTGAACGTAAGGTCATAGCTCAATTCGGTGTAGAGGCTGCTCCACGTACCGTTCTCGAAAGTCAGCGTACCGAACAGGAATTTCTGACCGAGCGTGACGTCCTGCGGTCCTGCGGCCTGGAAGCTGACGACGTTGCGGTCCCATGCCGGGAAGTAGATCGGCAATACCTGCCACTCGACACGCGTCGTATCCGGCGAGAGTTCCATGCCGGCCGGGCCGTCGCGGCTGCAATCATAGGTAGTCTGCGAACCCTGGGCAGGTCCAAACGCGCAGAGTTGTTGGCCGTTCACGCGATTGACGACCAGATCATCGCCCGTGGTGTCGTAAACGTTGTCGGTATAGAAGTCCGTGAAATTGCCGACGGGAGTGACCACAATCGCGCTGGCAGGAGCCGCAGACAACACGGCCAGCAATCCCAGGATCTTCGCTTTCATGCCTACGTCCTCGTTGGTTTTTCGTTCTTCGCCGGTCGGCTCCGGCGCTTTCGGTTCGCAATGCAAATTGCGCGCCAGCGAACCGAGCCGTTAGGCGGGTCAAGGACTTAGCGGTAGCAGCGTCTTCTGCTGCGCCGCGTCATGTAAAAAGATCCGGCGTTGTATCAATGGCACCGAATCATTGCCTGGGCCTGCGCCGCGCGCAGCCGGGGCTTCGTACTCGGTTGCGCTAAGCGATGCCGACGGCGTCCGCGTGATGCTGGAACGTCCGGCCGTTCTTGCGCGTCTCGCGACGCTCGGCATCGGCAGCCACGTGCTGTCCACGGCGCGATGTTCAGGGCCGCGAGAACCACGACCTGTTTTGCGCAGGCCGTAACCTGCCCAGACTGCGCCAAGTTGCACATTCGTGTGAAAAGCCGTTCGCCCGTAAAGGGCCCGCATGATGCGGAGAATGCTTTCTTATAGTTCCAGGTGGCGCCCCGGGCCGGAGTTGAACCGACGACCTACCGCTTAGGAGGCGGTCGCTCTATCCACTGAGCTACCGGGGCTTGGGGCGGACGTGGCAGGGCCAGGAAAAAATGGTGGAGCGGAAGGGGATCGAACCCTCGACCTTCGCATTGCGAACGCGACGCTCTCCCAGCTGAGCTACCGCCCCACACGAGGGCGCGCATTGTAGCACCGGACTTTCGAGCCGCAACCGAAATGCGGGGACCGGTATGATCGGCCAATGACCGTGCAGACCCGTGACGCGCAAGCCTATGACCTCGACTTCATCGCCGGCGGCAACGCGGCGATGGCCCTCGAAACCGAACACAAGCGCCTCGATCCGGCCATCGTGCGGGCCGGCGTGCAGGCAGCCTTCGACGATCCCGGCCGGGGCCGCTATTTCGTGGCCGAGATCGGCGGGAAGGTGGTCGGTCAACTGATGATCACCTTCGAATGGAGCGACTGGCGGAACGGCGTTTTCTGGTGGATCCAGAGCGTTTACGTCGCCCCGCCGGCGCGGCGCCAGGGCGTGTTTCGGGCCATGTACGCGCACGTGGAACGTCTGGCCAAGGAAACGCCAGGCGTGTGCGGGTTGCGGCTTTACGTCGAGAACGACAACATCCGGGCCCAGCAGACGTATCTCGGTTGCGGCATGGTCGATGCCGGCTACCTCGTGATGGAAACCGACTATTCGGGCGCCGTGAAACGCGCCGGAGAACACTGACATGCTCAAGAACGGCACGAAGGCGCCCGAGTTCAAACTCGAGGACCAGCACGGCAAGAGCCACACGCTGAAGTCGCTGCTTGCGGGCGGGCCGCTGATCCTCTACTTCTACCCGGCCGACTTCACGCCCGGCTGCACCAAGGAAGCCTGCAGCTTCCGCGACCTGCAGACCGATCTCCTGAAAGCGAACCTGCGCGTGGTCGGCATCAGCCCGCAGAGCGCGGACTCGCACAAGCGCTTCGCCGAGAAGCACGGACTCAATTTCCCGCTGCTGGCCGACCCGGACAAGGTTGCCGTGAAGGCGTACGACCTCGACGGCCCACTGGGTTTCGGCGTGCGCCGCGGCACTTACCTGATCGGTAAAGACGGCGCAGTCCTGGACGGCGTACTGGCGGACCTGCGCATCGGCGCGCACGAGGCGTTCGTGAAACAGGCGATCGCCGCCGGAGCCGCAAAGAAGTAGTTATTTTTCAGTGAACTGGGCGGCATTCGTAGAATCTACTTCGCCACGGCCGCCTTGCCGCCGCGCGTCTCTCCGTAACGCAGGCGAAACACCCTCGTCTCACCGGGGCTCGGGATCACGACGACATAGATCGAGTCGAACTCGTCTTCCGCCATGGCGACGCTCCCGCCGCTCAACTGGCTGAGTACCATCGGCAAAGTCGTGGCATACCCGACCACCACGACCGTCTTGCCGCGGTGTTCCCGCTTGATGCGCCCCGCCACGCCCGCCCAGTCACTGCTTGCCAGCAGGTTGATCGGCAGCTTGAACTGGTTGGCAATCGGCGCCGCGGTCTGCTGCGCCCGGCGCGTGTCGGCGGCATAAAGGTAATCGACCTTCGCGGGGCCGAGCGCGTCAGCGAGCAACTCGCCGAGGCCTGCAACCCGCCTCTCGCCGGCCGGGCTGAGATCAGGGTCGCCGTTGGTGCTGGTTGCAGCTTCCGCGTGACGCACCAGGACGACGACCGTCGTACGCGCCCAGGTGCCGATCCAATAGATGCCTGCGCCGGCCGCCAGCAACCCCAGCATGGGGATCAGCAGTGGCGCGAGCAGCGGGCGGCGACGCATCCGGGTCGTGAGTTCCTTGGCCATGACGCGATCATAGCCTCAGGGCAAGGGCCGGCGTAGTTGAGTGAACTCGGGCGTGACGCGTTCGTGCCATTGCGCGGCGCCCGGGAATCGCTCGAGGAACAGCGCGGCGAGGCCGTGCTGCTCGGCAAAGCGAAAGCCCTCCTCCGGACCCAGCACCGCCAGCGCGGTGGCATACGCGTCGGCTGCCATGGCCGACGGATGCACGACGGTCACCGACGCGAGATCGTGACTGACGGGGGCACCCGAGCGCGGGTCGATGGTGTGCGAGATGCGGCGCCCGTCGACCATGCGGTAATCGCGGTAGTCGCCGGATGTGGAGACGCTCATGCCGGCGAGTTCGACGAGCGCATACGCACGGCGCTCTCCGGCCAACGGCGATTCGACTGCAACACGCCAAGGCCTGCCTGCAGGATTGCGACCCCAGGCCCGCACTTCTCCACCGATCTCGACGATGGCGTCGCGCATACCGAGGCGCTGGAACCGTTCCGCGAGGAGATCCACCGCATAGCCGGGTGCGATGCCCGCGACGTCCAGGTGCAGACCGGGCAGGGTCTTGCGGATGGCGGGTGGCGACTCCCGCAACTCGAGCTTCGTGTAGCCGACACGGGAGCGCGCAGACTGAAGCTGGTCCACGGTGGGCTGGAGGGGAGCGACGGTCGTGTCTTCGCCGAACCCCCAGAGCGCCACCAGGGGCGCCACCGTGACATCGAAGGCACCGCGCGACTCTCGGCTCACGCGTTGTCCTTCCACGAGGACGGCCCGCAGGGGTTCCGAGACGCGCGTCCATTCCGTGCTGGCGCTCGAGTTGAATCGCGAGATTTCCGAGTCGGGCCGATACGTCGACAGGTGCAGGTCGACAGCCGTGAGGAGTTCGTCGATCGCGCCCTGCACCTCCTCTCGGGAAACCCCGTCCGGAAGTGACGTCACCGTGACGTGGTACGTTGTGCCCATCGTGTCGCCCGCGAAGTCCTGCGGCGCCGGCGGCCTCTCGCAACCGGTCAAAGCCAGCAGCGCGCACACGGCGACCAGTTTCGTACCTCTCACGCAGGCGCGGGAGAGGTCGGCGGCACGCCGGGTGAGGGTAGCTCTCACCTCTCCCGCTTGCGGGAGAGGTCGGCGTAGCCGGGCGAGGGTGCTCTCACCTCGCATGCGGGAGAGGTCGGCGTAAGCCGGGTGAGGGTAGCTCTCACCTCTCTCGCTTGCGGGAGAGGTCGGCGTAGCCGGGTGAGGGTAGCTCTCACCTCTCCCGCTTGCGAGAGAGGTCGGCGTAGCCGGGTGAGGGTCGTTCAACCGCATCGCGGGCGCCAAGCTGACGGTCAATAAGAACAACGGTTAGAGCAACTTTGAAAAGCAGAAGTCACGCGGACGTTCCGCGGGAACGCCCTCACCCGGCCTCGGGGCCGACCTCTCCCGCAAGCGGGAGAGGTAAGGTCAAAAAGGTTGGCGGAGAGGGTGGGATTCGAACCCACGTACACCCGTTAAGATGTAACTGGAATTCCAGTCCAGCGCCTTCGACCACTCGGCCACCTCTCCGGCGCTCACGGAAGGGCCGGAAGGTTACACGCCCGACGGCGGATCGGCTAGCCGGAACTTTCGGCGGGTCAGGCTGCGGCAGGCAGGACGCCGACGGCCGCCATGGCCGCAGCAACTTCCGCGTGGAATCGATCGGCGAGCGGCGTGAGCGGCAGGCGGATGCCCGGGCCGATCAGGCCCATGCGCTCGACCGCCCACTTCACGGGAATCGGGTTGGCTTCGACGAACATCGCCGTGTGCAACGGCATCAGGGCCTCGTTGCAGCGAGATCGCTTCGGCATGTCGCCCCGCCAGCGCGGCGGCGCACATCTCGTGCATGGCCCGCGGCGCGACATTGGCCGTCACGGAAATGACGCCGCAGGCACCGAGCTTCATCAACTGCGCGGCCGTTGGATCGTCGCCGCCGATCAGCTGGAAGCCTCGCTTCGAGTCCCTCTGGATCGGCTCGGCCCGCGACAGGTCGCCCGTCGCTTCTTTCACGCCGACGATGCGCGGATGGTGCGAGAGCCGGGCAATGGTGGCCGGCAACATGTCGCAGCCGGTGCGGCCGGGCACGTTGTAGAGAATGATCGGAATGGCGACCGCATCGGCCACTGCCGTGAAGTGCAGGTACAGGCCTTCCTGCGTCGGCTTGTTGTAGTACGGGGTGACGAGCAGCAGCGCGTCCGCGCCCGCCGCCTCGACCGCCTTCGACAGCGCGATTGTCTTCGCGGTGGAGTTGGTGCCGCTGCCGGCGATCACCGGCATGCGGCCGGCAAGACGCATTTTCGCGCGTCGAACCAGCTCCTCGAGCTCCGCACGCTCGAGCGTCGGCGATTCACCCGTGGTACCGCCGACGACGACCCCGTCCGTCCCCGACGCCACGTGAAAATCGAGCAAACGATCCCACGCGGCGGGATCGATCGCCCCACCGGATTTCATCGGAGTAACGAGCGCGGGGATGCTGCCCTTGAACATGCGCCAGCCTCGACGGATAACCTGCGCATGCTACTCAAGCGCGGAGCGGCGAAGCAAGGCAAAATCGCGTGTACGCGCGGGGCCTGCCCCGCTACACTCGGCCGGAAAGAGACCCCATGAAGCAATTGATTGCGATTTCAGCCCTTGGCAGCGACCGGACCGGTCTCGTCTACGACGTCACTCGTGTAGTGGCCGAGTGCGGAGGCAACGTCCTCGAGAGCCGCATGACCGCGCTCGGCAACGAGTTCGCCATGCAGGCGCTGGTGGCAGGCAACTGGCACACGCTCTCGAAGCTCGAGACGGAGCTCGCCAAGCTCGCCGAGACGGGCGGCCTTACCGTCACCACGCGCCGCACCGAGCCGCACCCGCCGCGGCTCGACATGGTCACCTACTCCGTCGACGTCGTGTGCCTCGACCAGCCGGGCGTGCTGCACGCGCTGTCGGGCTTCTTCTCGTCGCGCGGCATCGACATCGGCGACATCTCGACGCGCACCTACAACGCGGCCCATACCGGCGCACCGATGTTCTCCGTCTACATGGTCGTGCACATCCCGACGCGCGTGCACATCGCGGCGCTGCGCGAAGAGTTCATGGACCTCTGCGACCACCTCAACCTCGACGCCATCCTCGAACCCCTGAAGGCCTGACCCATGCCCCCGAAGTCCGTCAGCATCGACAGCAAGGTCCCCGACTTTTCCCTGCCGTCCACGGGCGGCGAGCCATGGACCCTGGCGTCGGCGAAGGGCCGCAATCTCGTCGTCTACTTCTATCCGAAGGACAACACCTCAGGCTGCACGAAGGAGAGCGTCGGCTTCGGCGACGCCTGCGCGCAGTTCAAGAAGGCGAAGACCGACATCGTCGGCATCTCCTGCGACAGCCTCGCCTCGCACGAGAAGTTCAAGGCGAAGTTCAAGTTCCCGTTCGAACTGCTGTCCGACGAGAAGCAGTCCGCGTGCAGGCTCTTCGACGTGTGGAAGGAAAAGAGCATGTACGGCAAGAAGTACATGGGCATCGAGCGGAGCACGTTCCTGATCGACGCCAAGGGCGTCCTGCGCCAGGAGTGGCGCAAGGTCAAGGTGGACGGGCACGTCGAGGAAGTCCTCGCGGCAGCCCGCAGCCTGTAGCACAGCCTTCTTCCCGAACCCGGAGTCCACGTTGCCCAAGAGCACCCGGCAGGCGCCCCAGCGCCGGATTTTCGTCCTCGATACCAACGTCCTGATGCACGACCCCTCGGCCATCTTCCGGTTCGAGGAGCACGACATCTTCATCCCGATGATCGTCCTCGAGGAACTGGACGCCGGGAAGAAAGGCATGTCGGAAGCCGCGCGCAACGTGCGGCAGGTCAGCCGCTTCCTCGACGAGCTGATGGTCAATGCCACCAAGCACCAGATCGATCGCGGGCTCGAGCTGCCGCCGGCGAAGTATGTGAACGGCGGCAAGAAGGCCCCGACCGGCCGGCTCTTCTTCCAGACGCAGCAGCTCAAGACTGGCCTGCCCGACACGCTGCCCGGCCACGGCGCCGACAACGCGATCCTCGCGCACACGCTCGCGCTGCAGAAGGAGCATCCGCGCGAGAAGGTCACGCTGGTCTCGAAGGACATCAACCTGCGCATCAAGGCCGCGATCATCGGCGTGTATGCGGAGGACTACTACAGCGACAAGACGATCGAAGACGCGGACCTGCTGTATACGGGCATGGAGGAACTCCCGGCCAACTTCTGGGACAAGGCCGGGCGCAAGCTCGAGTCGTGGCACGAACAGGGCGGCCGCAGCTTCTACCGGATCCGCGGCAAGATGGTCGCGAACTGGGTGCCGAACCAGTTCGTCTACCAGACCGGCGACCACGGCATCGAGGCCGTCGTACGGCGCATCGAGGGCGACGCGGCGGTGCTCGAAGTCGTGCGCGATTTCCGCGGCGAACGGCACGGCATCTGGGGTATCAGCGCGCGCAATCGCGAGCAGAACTTCGCGCTCAACCTGCTGCTCGATCCCGAGATCGATTTCGTCACGATCCTCGGGCCCGCCGGCACCGGCAAGACGTTGCTCACGCTCGCGGCCGGCCTCGCACAGACGCTCGAGACCAACCGGTTCTCCGAGATCATCATGACGCGGGTGACGATCCCGCTCGGCGAGGACATCGGCTTCCTGCCCGGCACGGAGGAGGAAAAGATGGAGCCCTGGATGGGCGCGCTCATGGACAACCTCGAAGTGCTGACGCAAAGCCCCGAGGGCGGCAGCTGGGGCCGTGCGGCGACGAACGACCTGCTGCGCAATCGCATCAAGATCCGCTCACTCAACTTCATGCGCGGGCGCACGTTCCTCAACAGGTACCTGATCCTCGACGAGGCGCAGAACCTCACGCCGAAGCAGATGAAGGCGCTCGTGACGCGCGCCGGCCCCGGCACCAAGCTGGTGTGCCTAGGCAACATCGCCCAGATCGACACCCCCTACCTGTCCGAGACGACATCCGGACTCACTTACGTGGTGAACCGGTTCCACGGCTGGCGGCATTACGGCCACATCACGCTGACCCGGGGCGAACGCTCAAGGCTCGCGGACTTCGCTTCCGAGACGCTCTGAGTGCCAGAATGGGCCGGCCCGGGAACCCGGGCCGGCCAGGCGAGTCTCAAACCCAGATGAGTGCTTACACAACCCGCATCGCGACCCTGCTCGCCGGGGTCGGCGCCGCCGCCTGGCTGGCCCTGCCTGGCCCGGTCCTCGCCGCCGACGACCTCCAGGAGCAGCTCCCCGAGATGGGCACGGCGGCACAGGCCGCCCTGAGCCTCGAGGACGAATACAGCATCGGCCGGATGGTCATGCGCAACCTGCGAGCTTCGGGCATGGTCGTCGAGGACCCGGAGATCGGCGAGTACCTGCAGTCGCTGGGCCTGCGGCTGTCGAGCCTGGCCCACGACGGCAACGGCAATCGTCAGTTCAGCTTCTTCATGGTCGGCAGCCGCGAGATCAACGCCTTCGCGCTGCCGGGCGGCTTCATCGGCGTCAACTCGGGCCTGTTGCTCGAGACGGCGAACGAGAGCGAACTCGCCGGCGTACTGGCGCACGAGGTGTCGCACGTCACGCAGCGGCACATCGCGCGCAGCGTCGAGGCTCAGTCGCGCGCGAGCCTGGTGTCCGCCGCGGCGATGCTGGCCGCAATCCTCATCGGCGTGGCCGGTGGCAGCTCCGACGCGACGATGGGAGCAATCGCTGCCGCCCAGGGCATGGCCGCGCAGGCGCAGATCAACTTCACGCGCGAGAACGAAAGCGAGGCCGACCGCATCGGCATAGGCGTGCTGGCGGCCGCGGGCTTCGACCCGAACGCCATGCCGGCGTTCTTCGAGACGATGTTCCGCCGCACGCAGCTCGGCCCGGACCAGGTTCCGGCCATGCTTCGCAGCCATCCTGTCACGAGCGATCGCGTCGCCGAATCGAAGGACCGGGCGCTGCAGTATCCGCCGGTGACCGTGCATGACAGCATCAGCTACGCACTCATCAAGGAGCGCGCCCGCGTGCTGAGCACCCCGCCGGGAACCAGCCCGCGCGAGTACTACGCGTCCATGAAGATCGACGATCCGGACGTGACCGTGGGACAGATCTACGGCAAGGGCCTGGCGGAACTGCTCTCGAGCAACGCCGACGCGGCCGTCCGAATCTTCGAAAAGCTCCTGGCGGCCCACCCTGAAGTACTGCAGTTCCACACGGCCCTCGGTCAGGCACAGATGTCGGCCGGCAACACCAGGGCTGCGCTCGAAACGCTGGAGCGGGCCCGCGAACTGGCGCCGCGCAACATTCCGGTGACGGTGCGCTACGGCGAGGCGCTCCTGCAGGCCGGACGGCCCAAGAAGGCGCACGAAGTGCTGCTGGACCTCTTCAACAACGTGGCGCCGACGCCGGAACAGATCCGGCTCACCGCGCTCGCGGCCAACGCCGCCGGCGACGTTGCCGACGCCTACTCCTACATGGCCGAGTACCACATCATGGGCGGCGACCTGCCGCTCGCGATCAACCAACTCGAACTCGCCCTGTCGGTGCCGAGCATCTCCGAGGTGCAAAGGCAACGATATGTCGCCCGTCTCAAGGAACTGCGCGAAGCGATGCCGAAGTCGCGCCGCGGCGGATCGGGAGCGAAACCTGATTCCGACGACGGGCAGCGTCCGAATGGATAGCGTCCCGGGTTAGAATCTCGCGCAGCAGGGTGGCAACCCCGCCTCTGCATGCACCCATCATCGAGTCCGCATTCCGATGCCGAACCTCAATCTTGCCGCCCTGGCGGCAGCAATCCTGTTGCTGGGCGGCTGCGCGAGCAGCGAGCACCGCGTGAAATCGGACCCGTGGGAGCCGATGAACCGGCGCATCTTCAAGTTCAACGACGCCGTCGACCGCGCGGCGCTGAGGCCCGCCGCAAAGGCGTACGTGAAGGTCACGCCCAAGCCGGTTCGCACCGGAGTCGGCAATTTCTTCACCAACCTGTCCTCGCCGACCACGATCGTCAACTCGCTGCTGCAGGGAAAGTTCGTAGGTGCCGGCCAAGCCACGCTGCGCTTCCTGATCAACACGACGCTCGGCTGGGGTGGCGTGCTAGACGTCGCGTCGGGCGCGAACTTGCCGATGCACAACGAGGACTCCGGGCAGACGCTCGGCCGTTGGGGCGTGCCGGCGGGCCCCTACCTCGTGCTGCCGTTCCTCGGCCCGGCGTCGCTGCGGGATGCGCCGGCCCGCATTGCCGACGATTTCACCCGGCCGCTGCGCTGGTACAACTCGGATGCCACGCGCTGGGGGTCGCTGGCACTCAGCATTCTCGACACACGAGCCCGCTTTCTGCCGCTGGACGAAACGCTGCGGCAGACGTACGACCCGTACGCGTTCATTCGCGACGCCTTCCTGCAGCAGCGCAGGTTCCTCGTCTACGACGGCAATCCACCGGAAGAGCCGCTGGACGAAGAACTCGAGGACGACGCCGGCGAGTGATACCGGGCTCAGGGCTGCGTCAGCAGGTCCTGCACATCGGAGATTCGCGCAATCGCCAGAATCTGCCCGGGAACGTTCTCGTAGCGCAGCTGGGCGCCCCGGGCCTCCGCGGTGGCTATCCACTCGATCAGCACCGCCAGGCCCGCGCTGTCCCCTTCCGTGACCTTGGCGAGATCGATGGTGCACGGCTGGCTGCCGATCATGCGCTGGCCCGCCTTCAAGGCCTCCGTCGCCGTGGCGAAACCCAGCTCGCCGCTCACGGCGAGCCGGTCCTTGGCTACGCGCTCGATGGAGAACGATCCCATCGTCAACCGCCCTTGGCTCCAGCCGTGACCGCCGCGTCGGGTTTTCCGGCAGCGTTCTGCGCTTCCAGGCGCTGGATCACTGCGTCAATCCCCTTCTGCTCGATCTCCGCGCCGAAGTCGGTGCGGTAGTTCTTGACGTAGGACACGCCCTCGATGATCACGTCCCACGCGAGCCAGCCCTTTGGCGTGGCGTGGACGCTGTAATTCACGGACACCGGCGCGCCGTTGTCGCGCTTGATCTCGGTGCGAATCGTCGCCGTCGTTGCATTGGGATCGCCCTTGTACGGCAGGATGGCCAGCCGGTCGGCGGTGAAGTCCACCATGGCGTTGCCGTAGTTGCGCATGAGCGATTGGTAGAAGGCGTCGACGAAGCGCTTCTTCTGGTCGTCGGTCGCCGTCCGCCAGTACTTGCCGAGCACGAGGCGCGCCGAGTATTCGACGTCGAAAAACGGCAGCAGGTGCTTGTCGATCAGCGCGCGGAGCTTCTTCGGATCCTTGCGGTAGGCCTCGCGGTTGGCGTCGAGGTCCTGCAGCACGTTGTTCGAAATCTGCTGCATCAGTTCCTGCGGGCCGGGGCCCGGCACCGGAGCCGGCGCCGCCGCCGGGGCGCTTGCAGCCGTCGCCTGCTGCCCGGGCAGCGACACGAGCGCGACGAGAGTCAGCAGCGAACCGAACATGACTGCACGCATGGTGGAACTCACTCCTGGGTAACAGGTGCCGGGGCGGGCGCGGCGGCCGGTGCCTGGCTCGCGGGGGCCTTCTCGGCCTGGCTGAAGAGGAACTTGCTGATCAGGCTCTCGAGCACGATCGCGTCCTGCACGAACTCGATGCGATCGCCGTTCTTGAAGACCTCCTCCGAACCGCCGGGCGAGATGCCGACGTACTGGCCGCCGAGCAGGCCCGAGGTGAGGATGCTCGCGTCGCTGTCGTTCGGGATCTGGTTGTACTCCTCGTCGATGCGCAGCGTCACGATCGCCTTGAACAGGCTCATGTCGTACCGGATCCGCTCGACCCGGCCGATGGTCACGCCGGACATGGTCACGGGCGCGCCGGGCTTGAGGCCGCCGACGTTCTCGAACTGCGCCTTGAGCCGGTATGTGTCGCTGTGGAAGCCGACTTCCTTGCTGGTGATCTGCGTCACGAGGAAGGCGATGCTCACCAGGCCGAGGAGCACGAAGAGCCCGGTGGAAATGTCGATGGCGCGCGAAGGTCGCATGGTTGCCTCTGGTCAGATCATCAGTGCCGTGAGGATGTAGTCGAGGATCAGCGTCGTCACGGCGGAAATCACCACCGTGCGGGTCGTTGCCTGACCCACGCCCTCGGCCGTGGGGAGCGAATTGTAACCTTCGAAGACGGCGATCAGGCTGCAGGCGACCCCGAAGACCAGCCCTTTCACCAGGCCTTCGCGGATGTCGCTGAGTTCCACGGCACCGCGCATCTGCGACCAGAACTGGCCCTGGTCGACGCCGAAGAACTGCACGCCGATCAGCTGCACGCCGAAAATGCTGATGGTGATGAACACCGCCGTCAGCAGCGGCATGGCGAGCACGCCGCCGAGGAAACGCGGCAGCACGATGCGCTTCATCGGATCGACGGCCATGATGTCCATGGCCGCCAGCTGGTCCGTTGCGCGCATCAGGCCGATTTCCGAAGCGAGCGCGGTGCCCGCACGCCCGGCGAACAGCAAGGCGGTGACGACCGGACCGAGTTCCCGCAGCAGCGCCAGAGCCGCGCCGACGCCGAGCGAATCCTCCGAGCCGATGCGCTGCAGCAGGTCGTAGCCCTGCAGGCCCATGACCATGCCGACGAACAGTCCGCAAGTCATGATGATCACGAGCGAGCGCGCTCCGGCGTTGTAGACCTGCTCGACGAGCAGCCGTACGCGGAGGAAGCCGCCCGGCGAGAGCCAGAGCAGGCGGCCCAGGAAACGTGCCAGCGCGCCGACGCGCTCGAGCGAGGCGCTGAGGCTCTCGATCAATTCGCCGACGATGGCCCTCATGCGCGCCGCTCCTCGCCGATGAGTTGCTCGCGGTAGTCGGGCGCCGGATAGTGGAACGGTACCGGGCCGTCGGCTTGACCTTCCATGAATTGCTTCACGATCGGCGAGGGATGGTCGTGCAGCTCCTTCGGGGAACCGCTCGCGACGACCTGCCCGCCCGAGAGGATGTAGCTCTGGTCGGCGATCTGCGAGATCTCGCGCACGTCGTGCGTGACGACGATGCTGCTGATGCCGAGCGCGTCGTTCAGCGAGCGGATCAACCGCATCACCACGCCCATGGAAATGGGATCGAGGCCCGCGAACGGCTCGTCGTAGATGAGGATCTCGGGATCCATGACGATGGCGCGGGCCAGTGCGACGCGGCGCGCCATGCCGCCGGACAGCTGCTGCGGCATGAGCCGGGCGGCGCCGCGCAAACCGACGGCATGCAGCTTGGTGAGCACGATCGAGCGGACCAGCCGCTCGGGCAGGCGCGTGTGCTCGCGCAGCGGGAACGCCACGTTCTCGAACACGTCGATGTCCGTCATCAGTGCGCCGTTCTGGAAGAGCATGCCCATGCGCCGGCGCAGCGCATACAAGTCACGCCGGCCGAGGTGCGCGACGTCGCGGCCGTCGACGATCACCTCACCGGCATCGGCGAGAACCTGCCCCGTGATGAGGCGCAGCAGCGTGGTCTTGCCCGTGCCGCTCGGCCCCATGATGGCCGTGATCGCACCCCGGCAGATGCCGATGTCGAGGCCGATCAGGACCGGCTTGCCGTCGACGGCATAATGCACGCCGCGCAGGTCGGCCACGTGGTCGTGGCCCGCGGCGGATGGCGCGCCGTCGGCAGGCTCGGTGGGCATGTTCACGGGTGAGGGGCTCGCGTCGTCAGGCGGGCAACGCGTCCCGGCCCGCGGCGCGGGGCACCCGGGCGTTGCCTGAAAACTGCTGGAAAATCATGCTCATCCTGCGACTCCACCCACGGGCGAAACCGTTCGCTCCGGTTTCGACTGCGCGAATTCTAACAGGTTCAGTCCGCCGGCCCGGCCCGAGCTTGGCACGCGATTCCCTATAGGACTAAAATAGTACCAATTCGAGGCGCACCCATGCTACGCATCAGCAAACTCACCGATTACGGAACGGTCATCCTGGCCGCCTTGTCGTCGGCGCCCGACCGCCGTCACACCGCCAGCGAGGTGGCCGAGCGCACGGGACTCGGCGTTCCGACGGTCAGCAAGCTGCTCAAGTCGTTCCACCGCGCAGGCATCGTGACCTCGGAGCGCGGCACGCGCGGCGGTTACCAGCTGGCCAGGCCGGCCAGCCGCATCACCGCCGCCGCCATCATCGACGCGATCGAGGGCCCGGTGGCCATCACCGAGTGCAGTGGCGATCACAGCGCCTGCGACATCGAGACGACGTGCCGCACCGGCGGCGCATGGCAGCGCATCAACGGCGCAATTCGCCGGTCGCTCGACGAAATCACGCTGGCCCAGCTTGCCGGCCAGGAAGCGGTCGCCGTATGGCGCCCGGACCTCGCCTCCACGGTCCGCCACGGCGCTGCCGGCCGCGGCATCACGCGGGCCTGAGGTCGGCGCATGTCCACCAAGCCGCAGGACCTCGACGCGCTGGTCGCGCAGAAGTACCAGCACGGCTTCGTGACTGACATCGAGTCCGACACGGTGCCGCCGGGGCTCGACGAGACCATCATCACCTTCATTTCGCGCAAGAAGCGCGAGCCGCAGTTCATGCTGGACTGGCGGCTGAAGGCGTTCCGTCACTGGCTGACGATGCGCGAACCGGACTGGGCGCACTTGCGCATCGCGCCCATCGACTACCAGGGCATCTCCTATTACTCGGCACCGCGGGCGAAGACCGACGGGCCAAAGAGCCTGTCCGAGGTCGATCCCAAGCTGCTCGCGACCTACGAGAAGCTCGGCGTGCCGCTGCACGAACGCGCCCGGCTCGCCGGCGTGGCGGTCGATGCCGTGTTCGATAGCGTCTCGGTCGCGACCACCTTCAAGGACAAGCTCTCGAAAGCCGGCGTGATCTTCTGCCCGTTCTCCGAAGCCGTGCTGAACCATCCGGAGCTGATCGAGCAGTACCTCGGCAGCGTCGTCCCCTACACCGACAACTACTTCGCCACCCTGAACTGCGCCGCTTTCACCGACGGCTCGTTCGTCTACGTGCCGAAGGGTGTGCGCTGCCCGATGGAGCTGTCGACGTACTTCCGCATCAACGCGGCCAAGACGGGCCAGTTCGAGCGCACGCTGATCATCGCCGACGAGGGCAGCCACGTGAGCTACCTCGAGGGCTGCACCGCGCCGATGCGCGACGAGAACCAGCTGCACGCGGCCGTGGTGGAACTGGTCGCGATGGCCGGCGCGAACATCAAGTACTCGACGGTCCAGAACTGGTACCCCGGCGACGAGAACGGCGTCGGCGGGATCTACAACTTCGTGACCAAGCGCGGCGAATGCCGAGGCGCCGATTCACGCATCAGCTGGACCCAGGTTGAGACGGGGTCCGCCATCACCTGGAAGTACCCGAGCTGCGTGCTTACCGGCGACAACTCGGTCGGCGAGTTCTACTCGGTCGCGCTCGCGAACCACTGCCAGCAGGCGGACACCGGCACCAAGATGATCCACATCGGGCGCAACACGCGCAGCACGATCGTCTCGAAGGGCATCTCGGCCGGCCGCGGCCAGAACACCTATCGCGGCCTCGTGAAGGTGCTGCCGTCCGCGGAAGGCGCGCGGAACTTCACGCAGTGCGACTCGCTGCTGATGGGCGATCGCTGCGGCGCGCACACCTTCCCGTACATGGAGATCAAGAATCCCTCTGCCGTCGTCGAGCACGAAGCGACGACGTCGAAGATCGGCGACGACCAGCTCTTCTACTGCCGCAGCCGCGGTATATCCGAGGAAGACGCGGTCAACATGATCGTCAACGGCTTCTGCAAGGCGGTCTTCAAGGAACTGCCCATGGAGTTCGCCGTCGAGGCCCAGAACCTGCTCGCCGTCAGCCTCGAAGGCTCGGTCGGCTGAACCCTGACCCGAGTACCGACGCACATGCTCAGCATCCGCGACCTGCACGCCCAGATCGGCGCCCGCAAAATCCTCAAGGGCCTCAACCTCGAGGTCAAAGCGGGCGAAGTGCACGCCATCATGGGGCCGAACGGCTCCGGCAAGAGCACGCTCGCCAGCGTCCTCGCCGGTCGCGAGGGCTACGAGGTCACGCAAGGCACGGTCGATTACTGCGGCAGGAACTTGCTCGCACTCGCGCCGGAAGAGCGCGCCCGCGAAGGAGTGTTCCTCGCTTTCCAGTACCCTGTCGAAATCCCGGGCGTGAACAACGCCTACCTGCTCAAGGCGGCGCTCAACGCGGTTCGCAAGCAGCGGGGCCTCGGGGAACTCGACGCTTTCGACTTCCTGTCGCTCGTGCGCGACAAGATGAAGCTGATGCAGATGGACGAGAGCTTCCTAAATCGCGGCGTCAACGAGGGTTTTTCCGGCGGCGAGAAGAAGCGCAACGAGATCCTGCAGATGGCCCTGCTCGAGCCCAGGCTCGCCCTGCTCGACGAGACGGACTCCGGCCTCGACATCGACGCCTTGCGCATCGTCGCGAGTGGCGTGAACAGCCTGCGTGCGCCCGGGCGCGCCATCGTCCTCGTGACGCACTACCAGCGCCTCCTCGACTACATCGAACCGGACTACGTGCACGTGCTGTCCGACGGCCGCATCCTGCGCACCGGCGACAAGAGCCTGGCGCTCGAACTCGAACGCCGCGGATACGACTGGGTCAAGCAGGAGGCGAGCGCCGCATGAGCGAGCCGGCCCGCACCACGGCGACGGAGCAATACCGGCAGGCTTTCGAGACCCTGAAGCCGGCGCTTGCGCGGCCAGCCGGAGCGGCGCTCGGCGGCCTTCGCGCGCTTCGAGGAACTGGGTTTCCCCGCCCCCCGTGACGAGGCCTGGAAGTACACGAACCTGCGCAGACTGGAGAGCCGACGCTTCGCTCCGGCAAACCGTGCCGACGCCCTCTGCGCGCAGATCCCACTGCCCGCGACGCTCGGTGACCGTCGAGTCGTGCTGGTCAATGGACACCTGCGTGACGATCTGTCGAATCTGCGCCCGCCGCCCTCCGGTGTCCGGATCGGCGCGCTCGGCGAGGTGCGTGCCGACGATGGCGTGGCGGCAGCCGTGTTGCGTTGGCCGCAGGGTGGCGGCACAGAGCGCTTTGCCGCATTGAATGCCGCCATGAGCGCAGACCCCCTGCTCATCGAAGTCGGGCGCGGCATTCGCTGCAGCGAGGTACTGCACGTCGTGCTGGTCGCAAACGGCGCCGTGCCGACCATGTCCTATCCGCGCGTGAGCGTCCGGATGGCCCCCGACAGCTTCCTGCGCGTCGTCCTGCACCACATGGGCGACGAGGCGGGCGAGCATTTCGTCGCGGCCGTCGTCGATGCGGAACTGGCCGACGGCGCCGAACTGCACGCCTACCGGATCCAGGCCGCCGGCGGGCGCGCATTCCACATCGAGCGTTTCGACGTGACCGTCGGCGCGGGTGCGCGCCTTGCGGTTCGTGACTCGCAACTTGGCAGTTCGCTGCCTCGCCTCGACCTCAACGTCAACCTCGCCGGTCGCGCCGCCGAGGCGGCTGTGACCGGCATGTTCATCGCGGACGGCTCGCGCCACCTCGATACGCACGTGCACGTCGACCACCGCGGCGTCGAGACCCGCAGCCTGCAGGACTACCGGGGCGTGGCCGCCAACCGCGGCCGAGCGGTGTTCAACGGCAAGACCGTCGTGCACGAGGGCGCCCAGAAATCGAACGCTCGCCAGTCGAGCCGCAACCTGCTGCTGACGCACGGGCGCCGAGATCGACACTAAGCCCGAGCTCGAGATCTACGCCGACGACGTGCAGTGCGGCCACGGCGCGACGACCGGCCAGCTCGACCCTGCCGCGATGTTCTACCTGCGATCGCGCGGGCTCTCCGAAGACGAGGCGCGGAGCGCCCTGACGCGCGCTTTCGCGGGCGCGGTGCTCTCGCTGATCGACCATGCGCCGGTAGCCTCGCTGGTGCACGACGAGCTCGACGGCCGCCTGGTGCGACTCATGGAGCCGCAGTCATGAGCGCCCTGCCCCGCACTGCCGCGTCGCCGCTCGACGTCGCCGCCCTGCGGCGCGACTTCCCGGTGCTTTCGCAAACGGTCCGCGGCAAGCCGCTGACCTACCTCGACAACGCGGCGTCGAGCCAGCGGCCGCAGGTCGTCATCGACTCGATCTCGCATTATTACGAGACGACGCACGCGAACGTTCACCGCGGCGTGCACACGCTTGAGCCAGCAGGCGACGGACCTGTTCGAGGGCGCCCGGGAAGCGGTGCGCCGTTTCGTCAACGCGCGCTCGACCAGGGAAATCGTCTTCGTGCGCGGCACGACCGAGGCCGTGAACCTCGTCGCGCAGAGCTATGCACGCCCCAGGCTGGTGCCGGGCGACGAAATACTGATTTCGCACCTCGAGCATCACGCCAACATCGTGCCCTGGCAGATGGTGTGCGAGCAGACGGGCGCATCGCTGAAGGTCATCCCGATCACGCGGGCCGGCGAGGTGGACTACGACGCATTCGAGCGGCTCCTCTCGGCGCGCACTCGCCTGCTCGCCCTGACCCACGTCTCGAACGCGCTCGGCACCATCGTGCCGGTCGAGCGCTTCGTCCGCGCGGCCCGGGCCCGCGGCGTCCCGGTGCTGCTCGACGGGGCGCAGGCCGTGCCCCACCTGAAGGTGGACCTGCAGGCGCTCGACTGCGACTTCTACTGCTTCTCCGGCCACAAGATGTGCGGCCCCACCGGCATCGGCATTCTCTATGGCCGCGAGGCCCTCCTGCGCGAGATGCCGCCCTGGCAGGGCGGCGGCGACATGATCCTCGCCGTCAGCTTCTCGAAGACGATCTACAACGAGTTGCCCTACAAGTTCGAGGCGGGCACGCCGCACATCGCGGGCGCCATCGGCCTGGCCGCCGCCGTCGATTACCTCGAGGGCCTCGGCCTCGATCGAATCGCGGCCGCCGAGCACGACCTGCTCGAGTACGCGAACCGCCAGCTCGCGTCGATTCCGGGGCTGCGCTTCATCGGCACGGCGCGAGCACAAGGCCGCCGTCGTGTCCTTCACGCTCGAGAACGTCCATCCGCACGATCTCGGCACCATCCTCGACCACGAAGGCGTGGCGATCCGCACGGGGCACCACTGCGCGATGCCGGTGATGGAGTTCTACGGCGTGCCCGCCACGGCGCGCGCCTCGTTCGCCTTCTACAACACCCGCGACGAGATCGACCGCCTCGTCGCCGCCCTGCTGGTCGCCCGGGAGATGCTCGGCTGATGGACCTCAAGGACCTGTATCGCGACGTCATCGTCGACCACAACCGCAATCCGCGGAACTTCCGCGAGATGCCGGATGCCGATCGGCACGCCGACGGCTTCAATCCCCTTTGCGGCGACAAGCTGACCGTCTTCGTGAAGCTCGACGGCGATCGCATCAGCGACGTTTCCTTCCAAGGCAGCGGCTGCGCGATCTCGGTCGCCTCGGCCTCGCTGCTGACGGAGAGCGTCAAGGGCAAGACCGTGCCGGATGCCGAGCAGCTCTTCGGGAAGATGCACGACCTGCTGACGCGCGACGACGCGGACGTGGACGTCGAGAGCCTCGGCAAGCTCGGCGCGCTCTCGGGCGTGCGCGAGTTCCCGGCCCGCGTGAAGTGCGCGAGCCTGTGCTGGCATACGCTCGAAGCCGCGCTGCACCAGCAGGCCGAGCCGGTGAAGACCGAGTAATCGCAACGAACCGGGTGGCGACGTGTATCGAGCCGACAACGAACCAGTGACCTTTGCGCGCGACGTGGACGCGATCATCGTCCCGGCGGGCCTCAACGTGAAACTGCGCACGGGCCAGACGGGCTACATCACGCAGGCGCTGGGCGGCAGCTTCACGGTGTACGTGGAGGGCAACCTCTTCCGCATCGCCGGAAAGGATGCCGATGCGCTCGGCAAGGAGCCCGTCGAGGCGCCGGATCTGCCGCCGAATGCGAGCGACGAGGACGTGCGCGATCTCGCCTGGCAGCAGATGAAGGGCTGCTACGACCCGGAGATCCCGATCAACATCGTGGACCTCGGCCTGGTCTACGAATGCACAGTGAAGCCCGAGGGTGACGGCCGCGTGCTCGAGATCAAGATGACGCTCACGGCGCCGGGCTGCGGCATGGGCGACGTGCTGGTCGCCGATGTGCGGGAAAAGGTCGAGGTGATCCCGACCGTGAAGCGTGCCGACGTCGAACTGGTCTTCGACCCGCCATGGAGCCAGGAGATGATGTCCGAGGCCGCCAGACTCCAGACGGGAATGATGTAGTCATGGGCGCAGCAACGCGCAGCGCCGACGCGACAGCATCCGTCCCGTGCGCAAACGCGCACGTGCGGACGTCCGGGCCGGGACCGGATCGACGGGCCGTCCGCGGCATGGACGCCGCGGTCGGAGCCCCCACGGACGGGTTTACGGCGTCCCGGCGATCCGTGTCCCGGCTCGGACGTCCTTTTCCTCGAGCTTGCGCATGACCACGTGGCTTCGCGTCGGCGCGGCGGCGGACATCGCGCCCGGCGACTACGCCTCCGTCGAGGTCGATGGGACGTTCGTCGCCGTCTACAACATCGGCGGCGAATTCTTCGCGATCGACGACGTATGCACGCACGACGGCGGCGGACTCGCGGGCGGCGAGCTGGACGATCACCAGGTGATCTGCCCCCGCCACGGCGCGCGCTTCTGCCTGCGCACCGGTCGCGCGCTCACCCCGCCCGCCTACGAACCGGTCCGCAGCTATCCGACGCGCGTGGTGGACGGCGTCGTGGAGGTCGGCAGCCCATGAGCCTCGGCAAACTCAGCAAGAGCAAGGTCCAGGCGCTCGAGGACCGCCGCAAGGGCACCGAGCGGATGAAACGCCTCACCGTCGTCCGCCATGCCAAGTCGGACTGGTCGCTGCCCGGCCAGGACGACTGGGATCGCTCGCTCAACAAGCGCGGGCAGCAGGATGCGCCGGAGATGGCTCGCCGCCTGCGCGCGCGCAAGCTCAAGCCCGACGTCATCCTCACCAGCCCCGCGGTCCGGGCGCTGACGACGGCGAGCATCATGGCGCGGGAACTCAAGGTGCCCGCGGAGCACATCGCGCAGGACGAGCGCCTCTACCTCGCGGAGCCGGTCGCGATGCTCGAGGTGGTTCGCGAACTCGGCGGGACCGCCGGTCACGTGATGGTGTTCGGCCACAATCCTGGCATCACGGATTTCGTGAACCGCCTGTCGGCCGGCGACCAGATCGACAACATGCCGACGTGCGCGGTCTTCACCGCGCTCTTTGACTTGGACGACTGGAGCAAGATCGACTGGGGCCAGGGACGCGAGGCAGAATTCGACTACCCGCGCAACCTCGCCTAGCGAGAAGGACGCTCAACCGCGGCCGAACACCGGAATCGCGGCACCCGTCACCGCAGCGCCGGCCTCGGACGCCAGGAAGGCGATCACTTCCGCAATCTGCGCCGGCGCGACCCAGCGCGAGAAATCGGCGTCCGGCATGTCGAGCCGGTTGCGGGGCGTGTCGATCGTCCCGGGCAGGATCGCGTTGACGGTGATCCCGCGGTCCTTGAACTCATCGGAGAGGGCCTCCGTGAGCCGCTGCACGCCGGCTTTCGACGCCGTGTACGGCCCCATCCCGGTCCGCGCCTTCGCCGCCGCGCCCGCGCCGATGTTGACGATGCGTCCCGCGGGGCGCTCGAGCATCGCGGGCAACACCGCCTTGCTGGCCACCACGGCGGTGCGCAGGTTCATCGCATACAGCTGGTCCCAGGTCTCGACTTCGCCGTCCTCGAATTTCTCCCAGCGAAAACCGCCCGCGACGTTCACCAGGATGTCGATTCCGCCGAAGCGCATCGAGATCGCCGCCATCGCCTTGCGAGTCGCCTCGAAGTTCGAGAGATCGACGCCGCCGAGCAGCAGGTTGCGGCCGCTGAACTCTACGGTGAGTTCGGCCGACGGTTGCGGCGCCACGTCCACCAGCGCCACGCGGGCGCCCTGCGCCGCGAGCTTGCGAGCCACCGCCGCTCCGAGCACGCCGAACGCGCCGGTCACCACGGCAACCTTGCCTTCGAACGTCGTGGCCATCGTGCCTCCTCCGCTGCTCAGCACTCCGGAACGTTGACGGCCAGGCCGCCCTGGCTCGTTTCCTTGTAGATCGACGACATGTCCTTGCCGGTCTGGCGCATCGTGGCGATCACCTGGTCGAGCGTGACCTTGTGGCTGCCGTCGCCGCGCATCGACGAGGCGCGCGGCGTTGATCGCCTTGACGGCGCCCATCGCATTGCGCTCGATGCACGGGATCTGCACGAGGCCGGCGATCGGGTCGCAGGTGAGCCCGAGGTTGTGCTCCATGCCGATCTCGGCCGCGTTCTCGACCTGCTCGTTCGTCCCGTTCAGCGCCGCGACCAGCCCCGCCGCGGCCATCGAGCAGGCTACGCCCACTTCGCCCTGGCAGCCCATCTCCGCGCCGGAGATCGAGGCGTTGCGCTTGTAGAGCATGCCGATCGCGCCCGCCACGAGCAGGAAGCGCACGACGCCATCGTCGCTCGCACCGGGCTCGAAGCGCCGGTAGTACGCGATCACCGCCGGCACGATGCCGGCGGCGCCATTCGTCGGCGCCGTGACGACCCGGCCGCCGGCCGCGTTCTCCTCGTTCACGGCCAGCGCGAACGCGTTCACCCAGTCCATGGCGTCGAGCGGCCGCGGCTCCGGCGATTCGACCAGCACGCGATGCAGGCGCGCCGCGCGGCGCCGCACCTTCAGCACGCCCGGCAGCAGACCCGTGCCGCGTGAAGCCGCGCTCGATGCAGTCGTTCATGATCGTGGCCAGATGCGCAGCAGCGCCTGCGCGCGTCTCCGCCATCCGGCCGGAACGCTGCGCTCGTTCGCGAGAATCAGTTCGTGCAGCTCCAGCCCGGCGTCGCGAGCCGACTGCAGCAGTTCACCGCGCCGAGGCAAACGGATGCGCCACCTGCACCGCGTCGTCGCCGCCAGGCGCGCGGCCGAAGTCCGCCGCGCGGACGATGAACCCGCCGCCCGTCGAATAGATCTCGTCCTGGTGCAGCACCGCGCCCCCGTCGTCGAGCGCGCTGAACCGCATGCCGTTCGGATGCAGCGGCAGCAACTGGTCGCGGTGGAACAGGAGGTCCATCGGCTCGTCGAACGGCGATATCGCGCTTGCCGCCCAGGCGCAGCCGCGCGCGTCGAGCGGATGCGCTCGAGCGCCGGCTCCATCGCCGCCGGGTCGATCGTGTCCGGCCGATGCCCCTCGAGCCCGAGCAGGATCGCGCGGTCCGTGCAGTGACCGTGCCCGGTCAGCGCGAGCGAGCCGTAGACCTGCGCGACGACCTTCGCCGGTGCGATCGAGAAGGCCGCGCTGCTCGAGGTCCACCACGAACGCGCAGGCCGCGTTCATCGGCCCCATCGTGTGCGAACTCGAGGGACCGACGCCGACCTTGAAGATATCGAGGACGCTGAGGTTCATTCCATGGCCAGCAGCGAGGCGTTGCCGCCCACCGCAGAAGTGTTGATGGTGAGTGTGCGCTCATGCGCGTAACGGTGCAGGTAGCGAGGACCGCCCGCCTTCGGGCCGGTGCCCGACAGGCCGCAACCGCCGAACGGCTGCGTGCCGACCACGGCGCCGATCATGTTGCGGTTCACGTAGACGTTGCCCGCGCTGACCCGCGAAGCCACGCGCTTGACCGTGCTGTCGATGCGGCTGTGCACGCCGAACGTCAAGCCGAATCCCGTGCCGTTGACCGCGTCGACGAGCGACTCGAGGTCGCGCGCCTTGTAGGTGAGCACGTGCAGGATCGGACCGAACCACTCGCGCTGCAGCGCCGACATCGAATCGATCTGCACCGCAAGCGGGGCGACGAACGTTCCGCGCCGCGTCGCATCCGCGAGCTGCAGGCGATGGTGCCATCGGGCGCTGCGGATGATCTCCTTCGCGTGCCCCTCGAGCATGGCGCGCGCGGCCTCGTCGATCACCGGGCCGACGTCCGTCTCGAGCAGTGCCGGGTCGCCGACGACGAGCTCCTCCATGTAACCGGCGAGCAGCCGCAGCACCTTCGGCGCGATGTCCTCCTGCACGCAAAGCACGCGCAGCGCCGAGCAGCGCTGGCCGGCGCTGTTGAACGACGACTGCACCGCATCGAGCACGACCTGCTCGGGAAGCGCGGAGCTGTCGACGATCATCGCGTTCTGGCCGCCGGTCTCGGCGATCAGCACCGGGATGGCGCCTTCGCGGCTTGCCTGCGCGCGATGGATGATCCGGGCCGTCTCGGTCGAACCCGTGAAGGCGACGCCGGCGACGCGCGAATCGGCAACAGCCGCAGCACCGACCACCGCGCCGTCGCCCGGCAGGAAGTGCAGCACGTCGTGCTGGAATGCCGGCCTGCAGCAGCAGGCGCACGGCCTGTGCCGCGACCAGCGGCGTCTGCTCGGCAGGCTTCGCGATCGACGGAGTTGCCCGCCGCGAGCGCCGCCGCCACCTGGCCCGTGAAGATCGCGAGCGGGAAGTTCCACGGGCTGATGCAGGTGAACACGCCCCGCCCGTGCAGCGACAGCTCGTTGCTCTCGCCCGTCGGCCCGGGCAGGCGCAACGGCGCGCCGAAATCCGCCCGCGCGCGCGCGGCGTAGTAGCGCAGGAAGTCCACCGCCTCGCGCACCTCGGCGATGCTGTCGGGCACCGTCTTGCCGGCTTCGCGCACGCACATCGCGATCAGCTCGGGCAGGCTCTCTTCGAACAGGTCCGCCGCCTTGCTCGAGCGCCTTGGCCGCGCGTGCTCGGCCGGGGTTGCGTTCCACTCGCGGCTGGGCGCGCGCGGCGATCGCGATGGCCTCGTACGACCTGCGTCGCGCGTCGCGCTCGTGCACGTGGCCGACCACGTCCGACGTGTTCGCCGGGATTGCGCACGGTGTCGGTAGAACCCTCGAACTCGCGCCCCGCGATCGACCGGCCGCGCCAGCCAGGGGCGGCGCGAGATCTTGCTCCATGCGATCGGCGAGGTTCGCGCAGCACGGCGCCGTCGGCGAGTTGCAGCCCCAGCGAATTGCGGCGTTCGGGCGGATAAATGTCGACGGGCTGCGGCGATGCGCGGGTGCGCCGCGCGTGCGCAGGCCGTCGACGGTACGCACCGGGTCCGCGACGATGCTGTCGACCGACTCGTTCTCGTTGACGAGGCGATTGACGAAGGACGTGTTCGCGCCGTTCTCGAGCAGGCGCCGCACCAGGTACGGCAGCAGGTCCTCGTGCTCGCCCACCGGCGCATAGACGCGGCAGGGCACGTCGAGCCCGTCCTCGCGCGTGACATGCGCGTACAGCTCCTCGCCCATGCCGTGCAGGCGCTGGAATTCGAATTCGCGGCCCGCGCTGCTTCGCGAGGTGCCAGACGGCGGCGACCGTATGCGCATTGTGCGTGGCGAACTGCGGGTACAGCTCCCGTGCCTTCCTCCAGCATGATCCGCGCGCAGGCGAGGTAGGACACGTCGGTATTCGACTTGCGCGTGAATACCGGGTAGCCCGGCAGGCCGCGCTCCTGGCTGCGCTTGATCTCGCTGTCCCAGTAGGCGCCCTTCACCAGCCGCACGTTGAGCGTGCGCTGCGTTTCCCGCGCGAGGCCGATGAGGTAGCGCAGTACGCGGGTCGCCCGCTTCTGGTAGGCCTGCACCGCGAGGCCGAAACCCTGCCAGCCATCCAGCCTGGGTTCGCGGCACACCGCCTCGACGATTTCGAGGGAGATCTCGAGACGCTCGGATTCCTCGGCGTCGAGCGTGAGCGCGATGCCGGAGTCTCGTGCCAGCAGGCTCAGATCCGACGATGCGCGGCACGAGCTCGGCGAGCACGCGCTTGCGGTTCGTGCGCTCGAAGCGCGGGTGCAGCGCGGACAGCTTCACGGAAATGCTGGGCCGCGCTTCAAGCGACCTGATACTCTCCCACGCGCGCCTTGAGCGCACCGATGGCGCTGCGGTATGCCTCGAAGTACCGGTCGGCATCCGAGCGCGTCAGCGCCGCCTCGCCGAGCATGTCGAACGTGTAGCGATAGCGGCGATTGTCGCCGGTCATGGAATTGTCCAGGGCCTCCACGATGGTCCGGCCCATGACGAACTGGTGGCCCATGATGCGCATCGCCTGCCGCATGGCCGTGCGGACCAGCGGCTCGCCGATGCGACCCATCACCCGGCTCATCGCGCCGCCCGGGGCCGCCACGTCCTTCGGATCGAGCCGCACCATGCGGCCCGTGAGCATGAGCCCCCAGGTGGACGCATTGACGAACAGAGACTGGCTGTCGCCCAGGTGGCTCGCCCAATCGCCCGCGCGCAGCTTGTCGGCGATCAGGCGGTCGGCCGTCTCGTCGTCCGGGATGCGCAGCAGTGCTTCCGCGAGGCACATCAGGATCACGCCTTCCTGCGACGAAAGGTCGTACTGGCGCAGGAACGCGTCGATGCCTGTCTTGCTGGCCGGCGCCTTGCGCACCGCTTCGACCAACTGCTTCGCCGTCGCCTGGACACGGCCATGGGTCGCTTCATCCAGCCGCGCGGCATCGGCCAGGCCGCGGACGATGCGCTCCTCGTCGCCGAGGAAGTCGGCATTGATGGCACGCCCGACCGCGGTCAGGAAATCGTCGGCATCGGCGAAAAGGAAGCCAGGCGGCGTTCCGCCGCCCGAGGGTGCTGCCATGGACCGGCGCTCCGAAGGATGGAGCGCGGATTCTAGCCACAATCGCGGACCCGGGGGCATCTCCCCGCGGGCCCGCCGGGGGCAGCTCCCTTGCCTGGTTTCGTACTGCAGTCCGAGCGTCGTCGGCGTGTCGGTCTTTTCGGTGCCGGCCGGCGCTTCGGTGTTGTGCCGGGCCTGGTTGCTCACCCCCCAGCCCGAGGGCGCCGGTCATGAGGCAGACCTTGATCTCCATTGACGCGCCTCCTTGACGCACGGTGACGGGCGGGGACAATCGGCGCGCGAGTAAAAGGAAAAAGCACGGAACCGGGAGCAGCACCATGGCGGAAGCCGCATACAAGATCGTCGCGACGATCGAGAACTTCATGACGGACGTCGTCGAGGCGTCCGCCGGCAAACCCGTGCTGGTCGATTTCTGGGCGCCGTGGTGCGGACCGTGCCAGGCCGTGATGCCGATGCTCGAGCGCCTGGCAGACGATTACGGCGGCCGCTTCGTCCTCGCCAAGGTGAACACGGACGAGCAGCAGCAGATCGCCCAGCATTTCGGCATCCGCAGCATCCCGACGCTGATGCTGGTCCGCGACCGCGAGGTGGCGGAGCAACTCGTGGGCGCCCAGCCGGAGAATGTCGTGCGCGCGCTGCTCGACAAGTACCTCGGCGCGGAAGCGGTCGCGGAGCAGGAGGCGCCGGATTTGTCGCGGCCGGACCAGCTAGCGGCACGACTCATCGAAAGTCGCGACCTGCAGGGCGCGGCCGCCGCCATCGAGGCCTTGGGTGCAGCCGAACCGGAGCACGCGCTGTTGAAGTCGCTGCGTGCCCGCCTCGCCTTCCTCGAGGCCGTCGTGGCGCGGCCGGACGTGCCTGCGCTGCACGCAGCGCTCGAGCAGGACCCCACCGATGGCGAGGCTCGCCATGCGCTTGCCGCGCACCACGCGCTGGCAGGCGACTACGGCACGGCGCTCTCGGAGTGGCTGGATCTCATGCGCCGCAACCGCAAGTTCGGCGACGACCTGGCGCGCCGCAGCCTCCTGATGGCCTTCGACGTGCTCGGGCCGGCGGATGAACTGGTGGCTGCGTATCGGCGGCGCATGGCCGCCCTGCTGCACTGATGGCGCGAGTCCTGTTGCACTGCGGCGACAGGTGGCGAGCACAGTCTTGCCGCGGTCACGAGGGCGAAGTATAAACAGCCGCGTCTGAAGGATTGCCGGTGGGGTCAGACCGCGGGTCATTCGATGAGCGAGAAGCCAGAGTCGGACGAGTTCGAAGACGAGGACAGCGAAGAGGTCGCCGGCGACGAGGAATCGCTCGACGTGGACCGACTCATGCAGGACCTCGACAAGCGCAAGCGTGGCGCCCCACGCGGCGTCGAGCCGGCGTGGCGCAAGCTCGAGCGCATGCTCGAACAGAAGCGCACCTCGGAACTGCTGAGCGACTTCGACGACTACGATCTCGGCGACCGGCCGCGCCCGCGCAAGAGCTAGGCCCGCGCTCAGTGGAAGTCGCGCGAACGCGCGGTCAGCCGCCCGAGCCAGCGGCTCAGGTCCACGATGCGATGCACGATCACGTGCATCACCTCCCCCTCCATCTGCAGTTCCCCCGCCACGCCCATCAGGCGTGAGCCGATCAGCGCCTGGCGCTGGCGCTCCGCCACGTCGCGCCACACGATCAGGTTGACCTGCCCCGTCTCGTCCTCGAGCGTGACGAACGTGACGCCCTGCGCGCTGCCCGGGCGCTGGCGCGTGATCACGAGTCCTGCCGTGCGCACGCGCGCGCCATGCCCGAGTTCGCGCAACCGCGCGGCGCTCGACATGCCCTTGGCCTCGAACTGCGTCCTGAGCAGTGCCAGAGGATGGCGGCGCAGCGTGAGCCCGGTGTGCGCGTAATCGGCCACGATGTCCTCGCCTTCGCGTGGCGCGCGCAGCAGCGGGATGCCCTCCGCGATCCGCGGCTGCGGCATCAGGGGCAGCGATTGCTCGACACCCGCCACCTGCCACGCGGCGCGATGGCGGTGGCCGGCGAGCTTTTCGAGCGCTCCAGCCGCCGCGAGACAACCGAGTTCCCGCCGGTCGAGCCGTGCCCGCTCGGCCAGCTCCTGAGCGCTGGTAAACGGCGCCTCGCGCCGCGCTGCCACGAGCCTCAGGGACGCCGCCTCCGGAAACCCCTTTGCGAGCCGCAGCCCGAGCCGCAGGGCAGGCTCGTCCGCCGCGCCGCGTTCGAGCGTGCAATCCCACTCGCTCACGGCGGCATCCACGCCGCGCACCTCGACGCCGTGACGGCGGGCGTCCTGCACCAGTTGCGACGGCGCATAGAACCCCATGGGCTGGCTGTTGATGAGCGCCGCAGTGAACGCCGCGGGCTCGTGCTTCTTGAGCCATGCGGAGACGTACACGAGCAGCGCGAAGCTCGCGGCGTGCGACTCGGGAAAGCCGTATTCGCCGAAGCCGAGGATCTGCCGGAAGATCTGCCGCGCGAATTCCTCCTCGTAGCCGCGCTCGCGCATGCCCGTGATGAGCCGCTCCTCGAAGTGGCCGAGGCCGCCCTTGCGCTTCCACGCCGCCATCGCGCGGCGCAGCTGGTCCGACTCGCCGGGCGTGAACCCCGCGGCGACGATCGCGAGCTGCATCACCTGTTCCTGGAAGATCGGCACGCCGAGCGTGCGCTTGAGGACGCCCTCGACCTCGGGGCTCGGGTACGAGACCGGCTCGAGGCCGCTGCGCCTGCGCAGGTACGGATGCACCATGTCGCCCTGGATCGGGCCGGGCCGGATGATCGCCACTTCGATCACGAGGTCGTAGAACGAGCGCGGCCGCAGCCGCGGCAGCATCGCCATCTGCGCGCGCGACTCGATCTGGAACACGCCCACCGTGTCGGCGTGCCCGATCATGTCGTACACGGCAGGATCCTCGGCCGGCACCGTGGCAAGCGTCCAGGCCTGGCCGCGGAACCCTTCGATCAGGCTGAACGCACGGCGGATCGCCGCGAGCATGCCGAGCCCGAGCACGTCCACCTTCAGCAGTCCGAGCGCGTCGAGGTCGTCCTTGTCCCACTGGATCACGGTGCGCTCGGGCATCGTGGCGTTCTCGACCGGGACGAGGTCCTCGAGCCGGTCGCGTGCGATCACGAAACCGCCGACGTGCTGTGAAAGATGCCGGGGAAAGCCGAGCAGCGTGCGCGCCAGCGACAGGACTTTCGACAGCACCGGGCTCTCGGGGTCGAGCCCGGCTTCTCGCACCCGACCTTCGTCGATCTGCGAGCCGTCCCACCACTGCATCGAGCGCGCGAGCGCGCCAACCTGCAGCGCGTCGAGCCCCATGGCCTTCGCCACGTCACGCAGCGCGCTGCGCGGGCGGTAGCAGATCACCGTGGCCGTCAGCGCCGCGCGGTGCCGGCCGTACTTCGCGTAGAGGTACTGGATCACCTCCTCGCGGCGCTCGTGCTCGAAATCCACGTCGATGTCGGGCGGCTCGTTGCGCTCGCGCGAGATGAAGCGCTCGAACAGCAGCGACATCCGCGCCGGATCGACCTCGGTGATGCCAAGGCAGAAGCACACGGCGGAGTTGGCAGCCGAACCGCGCCCCTGGCACAGGATGCCGCGCGAGCGCGCGTAACGGACGATGTCGTGCACCGTGAGGAAGTAGGCCTCGTAGCGCAGTTCTTCGATGAGGCCGAGCTCGTGGGCCACCATGCGCTCGACCGTTTCGGGCGCGCCTTGCGGCCAGCGGTCGCGCTTGCCCCGCTCCGTGAGGTGACGCAGCCAGCCCGCCGGCGTGTAACCCTCGGGCACGATCTCGCGCGGGTACTCGTAGCGCAGATCGTCGAGCGAGAACGCGCAGCGCGCGGCGATCTCGAGCGTGGCGGCGAGCAGCGCGGACGGATACAGCTCGGCCAGGCGCGGCAGCGGACGCAGGCTGCGCTCGCCGTTCGGGAAGAGCGCGAACCCCGCGCGATCCACGGGCGTGCCGATGCGAGTAGCCGTCAGCACGTCCTGCAGCGCGCGCCGGCTGCGCGCGTGCATGTGCACGTCGCCCGCCGCGACGAGCGGCAGGCCGAGTTCGCGACCGAGCGACTGCAGTGATTCGAGACGACGCCGGTCGCGCCCGGTGGTGAGCAGTTCCACCGCGATCCACGACCGGCCGGGAAACACTTCAGCCAGCCAGCGGGCTTCGGCCGGATCGGGACGTGAGCCGGGCAGCCAGAGACAGAGGCAGTCGTCGACGATTTGCGCCCCGGCATCGACTGCAGGCGCTTGCGCGCAAACTCCTGCGCGCGCGAAATCCTCGCGTACGAGCCGATACTCGCCCTTCTGCGCCGCGCGCCGGCCCCGCGTGATCAGCCGGCACAGCTGCGCGTAGCCGCGGCGGTTCGTGGCGAGCAGCACGCAGCGCAGGCCGTCCACGAGGCGCAGCTCGGTGCCGATGATCAGCTTGATCGGCCGGTTGCGGGCCGCGGTGTGGGCGCGCACCACGCCGGCCACCGAGCATTCGTCGGTGATCGCAATCGCGGCATAGCCGAGCTGCTCCGCGCGCTCGACGAGTTCCTCGGGATGCGAGGCGCCGCGCAGGAAGCTGAAATTGCTGAGGCAGTGCAGCTCGGCGTAGCTCATCGCGCGCCGGCTCAGCCGAATACGCCGTGCAGGAACCACCCGCCGGCCGCGCGGCCCTTGCGCGGGCGCTCGCGAAACACCCACAGGCGCACGCCGGCAGGATTGCGGGCGATGTAGTAATCGCGCGTGATGTCCTTGCCGTCCCACCAGCCCGACTCGATGCACTCGGGACCTTCCTCGAACTCGAGCGTGCCGCGATAGCGCGGAGGCGCATCGCCATCGAGCGGTTGCGGCGCGGGCAGCAGCCACAACGGCCGCAGCGCCGTGAATGCGGCATCGTCCGGCGACGCTGCGCCGGCGGCGGCAGGCTGTGTCCAGCGATAATCCGCGCGCCACGCGGACTCGGGACGGTGCTCGGGCACGAGGCACAGACCGTGCACCGCATCCAGGCCGAGCCTCGCCCGCAACCGCTCGACCAGCTGCGGCACGGCCGCGCCCGAATCGCGACGATCCTTGACGAACAGTTCCGTGGGCGTCGCGGGCAACTCGACGAGCGGCCCGCTCGCGAGGCGCACCGCGCGCACCGGCTCGGGCAGCTCGAGCCGCGCCAGCCGTTCGTGGAAGACGTGCGCGATGCGCCTGGCCTCACCCACGGGCTCGACGAAACGCAGGCGCAGGCGCGTGACGGGCGCCTGGCGATGCGCGAATCGCCACTCGAGGGACTGCACGCCGCGGCCGCGCTGGCGCAGGAACGCGCACAGCTCGTCGAGGAGCGGCAGGCTGACGGCTTCGAGCCGCCCCGTGTCGGACAACTCGGGTTCGAGATCGCGCCTTGCGGCGAAGCGCTCGCGCGCACGGAACGCCGAGCGCGGATCGGGCAAGCGGCCGGTGGCGCGATCGAGCATGGCGAGCAGGCGCGGCTCGAGCCGGCGCGCAAAGCCGTCGCGCGGCAGGCGCAGGCAATCGCCGAGGTTGCGCACGCCCATGGTGACGAGCAACTGCACGCTGCGCTCGGGCCAGCGTGTCACCGCGAGCGGCAGCGGCGCCACCCGGCCCGCCAGTTGCTCGACGCGGCGCAGCGCCACGGGCTGCCCTGCGCGCGCGAACCAGAGCGACGCGAGCGGCGTGGGCGTCAGCGCGAGGCTGTGCGTGATGCCCGCCGCCTGGAGTTTCTCGCGCACCTGCTCGCACAACGCGCGCGCGCCGCCGAAGAGCTGCAGGCTGCCGCGCACTTCGAGCAGCACCGCATCGGGCGGCTCGAGGCTCACGCGCGGCGTGAAATCGAGGCCAAGCTGCGCGACGGCATCGAGCAACGCGCGCTCGCGCGCGGGATCGCGCGGCAGGGTGTGCAGCTCCGGCAGCAGGGCCAACGCGGAATTCAGCCCCATGCCGGGGGTCACGCCGGCAGCCGCAGCGCCCTCGTCGCAAGCGCAAATCACCTTGCCACCGTGCTCGAGATCGACCACGGCCACGGGTTGCGACCTGGGCAACGTCGCGGGTGGCTGCAGTGCATCGAGGATCACACCCGGCAGGTGCAACGCCAGCCAGAGCTCACGGCCGGCGGCCGCCGCCACAGTGCGCCGTATCGCGGGGGACCCCGCCTCGTTCGCGACGGGCGGTAGACGGAATTGCGGGCGGGGCCCGCCGCCTGGCGAGAGAGACCATGACTCAGTGCGCGGCTTGCGCGCGTGGCAGGGGTTGCGGCCCGGCGTGCCAGGGAGCCCCGAGATGGCCGAGTTGCACGGTGACGGGACGCCCGCCACGGCTCTTGACGACGCGAACCTGGAGGCCCGCCGGGCTGCCCTGCAACGCGAGACGCAGGATGGCCGGCGAAGGCTGCTCGACCGCCTGCATGGGACGGAACAACACGGCGAGGCAGCGTGCCTGCTCCGCCGCGAGCTGCAGCCGGCGCAGCACGGTGATGTCGCGCGGATTGGACCAGCCGAGCACCGCGCTGCACGCTTCCGAGCGCAGCGCCTGTTCCATGGCCCACTCCGCCGGCGATGCGGCCGCGCACGACGAGCACACGCCGCACGTCGATGCCGGAGGACGCCAATGCGGGCGCGTACGGCTGGTAGGGCGGCGCAACCCACGCCAGCCATCCGCTGCCGCCCTGGGCCTCCGGGTTGCGGCACAGCGTGGCGAGCGCCGGCATGAGCAGGCTCAGTTCACCGATGCCGTGACGGTCGGTGAGGATTTCGATGAGTCCCTGTTGCGGCCAGCCGCCCCCGGGCAGGCAGCGATCGAGCGCAGTGAAGCCCGTGGGCAATCCAGGCGGAGCCGAACCCGGCCCGCCTGTCTCCCGCGCACGCCACAGCGCGGGGTACTGACGCAGGAGATCGTCGAGGGACATGGAGGAAAGGAACCAGGCCTGGCGGAGAGCGGATGGGCAGAAACATTTTGCTCAGGCCCTGCCCTCCTGGCGCAGCACGCCGACCACGATGCCTTCGATGGTCATCGACTCCTGCTTGAGGTCGACACGGATGGGCTCGAAGTCTTCGTTCTCGGGCAGCAGCCACGCGATGGAGCCGTCCTGCCGATAGCGCTTCACGGTGACCTCGTTCTCGAGGCGCGCCACGACGATCTGGCGATTGCGCACTTCGGGCGTGCGGTGGACCGCGACGAGATCGCCGTCGAGAATGCCGGCGTTGCGCATGCTCATGCCGCGCACCTTGAGCAGGTAGTGCGGCCGCGGCTGGAACAGCTCGGGATCGATCTGGTAGCGCGCCTCGATGTTTTCCTCGGCGAGGATCGGGCGACCCGCAGCCACGCGGCCGATGAGCGGCAGTCCGAACTGCTCGCGCAGCGAATCCTTGAGCTGGATGCCGCGCGAGGCGCCGGGCATCAGGTCGATGACGCCCTTGCGCTGCAAGGCGCGCAGGTGGTCTTCAGCCGCGTTGGCGGACTTGAAGCCGAGCGCGGTGGCAATCTCGGCACGGGTGGGCGGCAGGCCCTGCTCGTCGAGGCTGTCCTGGATGAAGCGCAGCACCTGGCGCTGGCGGGGGGTGAGATCGTCCATGGCGACTCCTGTATGTACGTACAGTGACTGTTCTTATATACAGGATTTTCGGCCGATGCAAGCCCTGTCGCAGGAGCCCGCAGGAGGGTCCGGAACGAGGAATACCGGCAGCATGCTGCTCCACCACGCATGCTCTTGCGGCGGGCACGACTTGACCGCCCGAAGATCAAGCCTTTAACGATGTTTTCGGATCGGTTACGATCCACGGGCGTTTCGACTGAGGGTCGAGCCGGTTTCGTCCAACTCCGGCGAATACCAGTCGAAGCATCTGGCTTGCTTGCTCACAACCATTAAGGATCAGAAACAATGAAGACCGCGATCATGAAGACGCTGACCGTCGCCACCGCCGCCGTCATGCTGACTGCAGCTGTTGGCTGCACCGACAAGGAAACGCTGGCCCGCATCGACGCCAACACCGCTGCCGCCAAGGCCGCTGCGCAGGACGCCGCTGCCGCCAAGTCTGCTGCTGACGCCGCCGCTGCCGCTGCCTCGAGCGCCAGCAACGCTGCCAGCGCCGCGCAGAGCACCGCCAACCAGGCGCTGCAGGCTGCCCAGGCTTCGCAGGCCTGCTGCGACGCGACCAACGAGAAGATCGATCGCGCGTTCAAGAAGTCGATGGGCAAGTAATCGATCGCAAGATCGATCGCCCGTTCGAGTTCGAACGACAGGAAGACGCCGCGGACCTCCGCGGCGTTTTTCTTTTTGGGATTCGAAAAAGCGCGGACTACTGCGCGGCCGCAGTCGATGCCGCAGCGGCAGAGTCGCTCGCGCGATGCGCAAGGATTTCCGTGCCCGCCGGCGCGGGCACGCCGGTCGCCTGCTCGAATGCGCGCTTCGCTGCATCCCAGTCGACCTCGGCTTGGCGCCCCGCCACCGCCGCATTCATGCGCCTGGTCGAGTTCGGCCGGATCCATGTGCGACGGATCGTTGGTGCCTTCGAGCGGCGCCTGGCGCTCGATGATAGAGCGTGCCGCGGTACCAGCCGACCTTCGTCGTCTGGTCGATGAGATTCACCTTCGTGTTCACCGGGATCATCGCGAAGAACTCCGCGATGTCCTCCGGGATACATGCGGATGCAGCCGTGCGTCACCTGCATGCCGACGCCCGCGGGGCGATTCGTGCCGTGGATCAGGTACGAACCGCCAGGAATGCCGAGGCGCATCGCGTATTCGCCGAGCGGATTGTCGGGGCCCGGCGGAATGAACGGCGGCAGCGGGTCGCCCTTCGCCTCGTGCTCGAGGCGCACGGACTGCGGCGGATACCAGTTCGGGCGCTCCTGCTTCGACGCGACGCGCGTGATGCCGAGCGGCGTCTTCCAGTCCATCTTGCCCGTGCTGATCGGATACGTGCGCACGACGCGCCGCTCGCCGGCCTTGGCCGGCGGGAAGTAGTACAGCCGGTGCTCGGGCAGGTTCACCACGATGCCTTCGCGCGGAGCATCGGGCAGCACGAAGCGCGACGGGATCAGGATCTCCGTGCCAGCGCCCGGCAGCCAGGGGTCGACGCCCGGATTCGCCGCGATGATCTCCTCGTAGCCGACGCCGTAGCGGCGTCCGATGTCGAGCAGCGTGTCCTCGTGCTCGGCCACCGCGGTCGTGACCGAGCCAATGACGCTGTCCCCGTTGGTCGGCAGCATGTATTCGGCCCCTCCGGCACGTGCAGATTCGACGCCGAACGCGGCCAGAGCAGGGCAAAGAGCGGACCGAACGTGAAAACCGGGCGGCGCATGCAACCATTCCTCGGGGGTATGCATCTCATTGTAACGAGGCTGCAATGCGACTGTCCGTGCATCTGGCGCGACCCGGGCGGTTTGACCCGGATGGGCCGCGCCATTAGCCTTGCCGGCGCAAGGGAGGCCCATGCCTTACAAACTGACCATCGAGCTGTCCGACCGGGACTTGCGCCATTTCCGCCGCGAGCTGCTGACAAGGCCCGCGAATCCGTGGGAATTGCGGAAGACGAGGAGATCCTCGCCGCGGCCGGCGACGTGGTTTAGGCGATGCATTCCTCGGAACTGCCGGATTTCGTTGCCGAGCGCCTCGAGAAGCTCGAGAATGCCATCGCCATGCTGACGGATGCGGACTGGCCGCTCGAGCCGTCCGAACGCAGCCCGATGCTCGGTGCGCTGGCCTACCTCTGCGACCCCGAGGACATCATCCCGGACGACATTCCCGGAATCGGCCTGCTCGACGACGCGGTGATGATCGAGCTGGCGTTCCGCGAGCTGCACCACGAGATCGAGGCCTACGAGGATTACCTGCACTACCGCAAGACGCTGCCGCGGACGCTGGGTCGCAAGCCGTCGCCGGAGCTGATCGCCAGGAAGCTCGCCTCGCGGCGCGACCAGTTGCTCGCTCGGATGCGACGACGGCGCAAGTCCGAAAAAAAGTAGCTCTTTACCTCTCCCGCTTGCGGGAGAGGTCGGCGAGCGACGCGGCCGGGTGAGGGTTTGATTTTCGGAAGCCCTCACCCGCGCGATGCGCGACCTCTCCCATTGACATGGGAGAGGTGAGAAAGAATCAGCCGACGACTTTCTTGAGCAGGTCGCCGATCTGGGCGGGTACGCCGTTGCGCGCCTCAGTGAGCGCGACGCGCACGCGCGTTGGCGAACGACACGCGGTCGGCGCCGCCGTGGCTCTTTATGACCACGCCGTTCAGCCCGACCATGCTGGCGCCGTTGTAGGCCCGCGGGTCGAGGCGCTTCTTGAGCGCGTTCAACGCCGGAGTCGCCGCCACCGCGGCCGAGCTTGCGCAGCGGGCTGCGCGTGAATTCTTCGCGCATCGCGCCGCTGATGAACCGGGCGAGCCCTTCCATCGTCTTGAGCGTGACGTTGCCCGTGAAGCCGTCGGTGACGACGACGTCCACCTCGCCGCTGAAGATGTCGTCGCCCTCGACGAAGCCGACGAAATTGATCGCGGCATTGCCGGTGAGGCGCTTGTGGGCCTCCTTGATCTCCTCCGTGCCCTTGATGTCTTCCTCGCCGATGTTCAGCAGGCCGACGCGCGGGTCGCTCATGCCGTGCAGGTCGGACGCGATGACCGCGCCCATCACTGCGAACTGCACCAGGTGGTCCGCCGTTGCATTCCGGATTCGCGCCGAGATCGAGCATCACGGTGTGGCCGTGCGTGGCCGGCACCGCAGACACGATCGCGGGACGGTCGATGCCCGGGATCATGCCGAGCACGAAGCGGGCCGTGGCGAGCAGCGCGCCGGTGTTGCCTGCCGACACGCACGCGGCCGCCTCGCCCTTTTCGACGAGGTTGATCGCGACGCGCATCGAGGAGTCTTTCTTCCTGCGCAGCGCGTCCTGCGGCCGCTCGTCCATCAGGACGACCTCGGACGCTTCGACGAACGTGCACCGTTCGAGGTGCGCGCCCACGCCCGAGCAACGGACGCACGATCTCGCCGCGGCCGATGATGATCAGCCGCAGGTCGGGGGTGGACGCGAGGACGTCGAGGGCGGCCGGTACGGCCGCCTCGGCACCGTGGTCGCCACTCATGGCGTCCACGGCGATGGTGAGCCCGGCGGTCATGCGCGGGCGAGGCCGGGAGGATTACTCCTTGCCCTCTTCCGGCCGCCGGCTTCTCGATCACCTTCTTGCCGCGGTAGAAACCGTCGGGCGTGATGCGGTGACGCAGGTGCGTCTCGCCGCTGGTGCGATCGACCGAGAGCGCGGGGCCTTCAGGTGATCGTGCGAACGGTGCATGCCGCGCTTCGAAGGCGACTTGCGGCTTTTCTGAACTGCCATGGTCTTCTCTCCTGTTGCGGGTCAGTGCTCGTTCTTCTTGAGCAAGTCCCGCAGATTCGCAAAAGGTCTCTGCACGTCTTCGGGCTGCGCCTCGGCTTCCACCTTGGCCACCCGTTTGCCGCTTGCAGACTTGCGGCACTGGGCCGGGTCGTCGTGCAACGGCACCAGCGGCAAGCGCGAGGAGCACCTGCTCTTCGATCAACGCCGAGAGCGAGAGGCTCTCCACGTCGCCGATGAACGGCTCGTACCCGCCCGCCACCTCGTCGGTGTCGTTCGCCATCACCATGATCTGCTCCGTCTCGTCGAAGCTCCGTCTCACACGGCTTCAGGCAGCGCTGGCACTCGAGGACGGCTACGCCCTCGAGATGCATGTCCACCGTCGTCCGGCCCTCGAAGATCGCGAAGCGCAACCGGGCCTGCACCGTCGTTCCCTTGAGACCCCCGGCTTCCACAACGCGCGGCAGCTGGCGCAGATCCAGGCTGCGCTCGATGGAGGCAGACCGGCCCGCCAGTTCCTTTGCATTGACGAGATCCGCCAGGGCGGGCGACATGGGGCGCGTATAATAGTGACGCACCCTCCCCGTGTCAAAGCGAATGCGAGCTTAAACCTTTGTTTTTCAAGGGCCTGATTCTGGCGTCCACCTCGCCGTACCGTCGGGCCCTGCTCGAACGGCTGCGGGTCCCCTTCGAGTGCGTCGCGCCGCAAGACCGACGAGACCCCGGTGCCCGGGCGAATCCGCCCGCCCAGATGGCGCTGCGGCTGGCCCGGCTGAAGGCCGAAGCCGTGGCCGTCCAGCTACCCGGAAGGCGTGGTGATCGGCTCCGACCAGGTGGCCGTCGCGCGGCGACGACCGGCTCGGCAAACCGGGCTCCGTCGAGCTCTGCCGCCAGCAACTGAGGCAGTCGTCCGGGCCAGGAAGTGCAGTTCCTGACGGCCGTGCACCTCATCGACGGCCCGCAACGGTCGCGCCGAGTCGCACATCGACCGCACGACCGTGCGGTTCCGTGACACTCTCGGACGCGGAGATCGAGCGCTACGTCGCTCGCCGACAATCCGCTCGACTGCGCCGGCGGCTTCAAGGCCGAATCGCTCGGCATCGCGCTGTTCGAACGCATCGAGTCCGAAGACCCGACGGGCCTCACCGGCCTGCCGCTGATCTGGGTCTGCGGCGCGCTCCGGCGGGCCGGGCTTTCGGCGCCTTAGCCAGGTTGTCGATCACTGCGTGCAGGTCCGCGCCGAGCGGCGCGCTCACGTTGAGCGGCTCGCAGCGTTCCCGGCCGCCGCACCTCGATCGACGCCGCGTGCAGGAACATGCGGTGCAGGCCCAGGGCGCGCAGTTCGTTCGTTCTGTTCCCGATCGCCGTACTTGTCGTCGCCCGCCACCGGATGACCGGCGTACGCCGCGTGCACGCGGATCTGGTGCGTTTTGCCCGTGTCGATCATCACTTCCATCAGCGTGGCGACGTTGCTGAAGAACTGCACGGGCTTGAAGGTGCTCACGGCCATCTTGCCATGCGTGCGCACCGCGACATGCCGCTCGCCGCTGCGGCGCTCCGTGGTGTCGAGCGCAAGTTCGATCCGCTTGGTGCCGAGGTTCCACTTGCCGAAGACGAGCGCGAGGTAGCGCTTCTCGGTCGTGCCCTCGCGAAGCTGGGCGTGCAGGTCGCGCAGCGCCGAGCGCTTCTTGGCGACGATCAGGCAGCCGCTCGTCTCGCGGTCGAGCCGGTGCACGAGATCGAGTTCGGGCAGGTCCGGGCGAGCGCTGCGCAGCGCTTCGATCACACCGTGGGACATGCCGCTGCCGCCATGCACCGCGATCCCGGCCGGCTTGTTGACCACCAGCAGGTCGTTGTCCTCGTAGACGATGGCGTCGGTGAGCAGCTTCTGCAGCGACGCGCTCGCGGGCCGCGGACCGTCCGCCATTGCCTCCGGCCGCCGGATCGGCGGCAACCGTACCCGGTCGCCGGCCGCCAGTCGCTGGTCCGGCTTGGCGCGCTTGCTGTTCACCCGCACTTCGCCCTTGCGGAGCAGCCGGTACACGTGGGTGCGCGGCACGCCCTTCAGGACCCGGATCAGGAAGTTGTCGAGGCGCTGGCCGGCATCACCCTCGCCGGCCTCGACGTACTGGACGCCGCCCGACCGGGGTTCGTCCGATTTCGTGTTCTGCGCCGCGGGATTCTCGTAAGCCATTGTTTTATCGGTGTTCGCTTGTTACAGTCGGCCCCGAAGCGTTGCCCGGAGGCTACAGTGGCGTCCGGATGAGCGCGGAAGTGAGCGCTGCGAGTTCGGCACCCGAAGGGTCCGGGCCGCGCGCATCTTAGTTGGTTCTGAAGTTTCAGACCATCGAACTGCCGTGGACACGTGCAGGTGCCGCAACCCGGGCGGGAGGCGGACCTTGGCGCGGCCCCGGCGGGAACGATGCCCAAGCACCAGGATTCGGTCGGGCTCGGCGCACCCGGTTGCGCGGAGCCGCAAGAAAAGCAGCATGAGTCGAAGACAAGCCGCTGCAAGACCTCTCCGCAAGGCCACGGCACCACCCGTCCGGTCGTTCACGGCCCCAACCTCCGTTTTAGTGAGGGCCGATGAAGAGAATGCTCGTCAACGCAACCCAGGAAGAGGAGTTGCGAGTTGCGCTGGTGGACGGCCAGCGGATCTATGACCTCGATATCGAGATCCCGTCCCGCGAGACCAAGAAAGCCAACGTCTACAAGGGTCGCATCACCCGCGTAGAGCCCAGCCTCGAGGCCTGCTTCGTCGATTACGGCGCCGAGCGCCACGGCTTCCTGCCGCTCAAGGAAGTCACCAAGTCGTACTTCAAGGAAAAGCCGGCCGGCCAGGAAGGCGGCGGGCGCGCCATCCGCGACGTGCTCGAGGAAGGCCAGGAAGTCATCGTCCAGGTCGAGAAGGAAGAACGCGGCAACAAGGGCGCGGCCCTGACCACGTTCATCAGCCTCGCCGGGCGGTTCCTGGTGCTGATGCCGAACAACCCCAGGGCGGGCGGCGTGTCCCGCCGCGTCGAGGGCGACGACCGCGATGCGCTGCGTGAAGCCATGGACGCGCTGCAGATCCCCGACGGCATGGGCGCCATCGTGCGCACGGCCGGCGTGGGCCGCAGCCCCGAGGAACTGCAGTGGGACGTCAACAACCTGGTCGACGTCTGGAACGCGATCCAGCAGGCGTCCGACACCCGCCCCTCGCCGTTCCTGATCTACCAGGAGAGCAAGGCGATCCTGCGGGCGCTGCGCGATTACCTCTCCGACGACATCGGCGAGATCCTGATCGACAGCCGCGAGGTGTTCGAGGAAGCGCAGGAGTACATGCAGCGCTTCATGCCGGGCAACATCCGCAAGCTCAAGTACTACGACGACCACGTCCCGCTGTTCACGCGCTACCAGATCGAGAGCCAGATCGAGTCGGCGTTCTCGCACAAGGTGACGCTGCCCTCGGGCGGCAGCATCGTGATCGACCACACCGAGGCGCTGGTCTCGATCGACATCAACTCGGCGCGCAGCACCCGCGGCTCCGACATCGAGACGACGGCCTGCAACACCAACCTCGAAGCGGCGGACGAAATCGCCCGCCAGCTGCGGTTGCGCGACGTCGGCGGACTGATCGTCATCGACTTCATCGACATGGAGTCGACCAAGAACCAGCGGGCCGTCGAGGACCGCCTGCGCGACGCAGTGAAGCAGGACCGCGCCCGCATCCAGATCGGCAAGATCTCGCGGTTCGGCCTGCTCGAGATGTCGCGCCAGCGCCTGCGACCGTCGATCAGCGAGTCCACGAACATCGTGTGCCCGCGCTGCAACGGCATGGGCGTGATCCGCAGCGTCGAATCGATGGCGCTCGCGGTGCTGCGACTCATCGGCGAGGAGGCCCGCAAGGACCGCACCTCCAAGGTCATCGCACAGCTGCCGGTCTCCGTCGCGACGTATCTCATGAACGAGAAGCGCGACATGCTGGCCGACATCGAGCGGCGCGGCCGCATCGACATCGTGCTGGTGCCGAACAAGTACCTCGAGACGCCGGCCTACGAAATCCGCCGCGTGCGCGACGACGAGGCGGACCTGCCCGAGAACTCGATGATCAGCCACCAGATGGCCGTCGAGCCGAAGGTGGACCTCGAACTGGTCGCCACCGAGGAAGAAACGAAGGCGCCGCCCCCCCAGCAACCGGCCGTCACGACGATCGTGCCGAGCACCCCGGCCCCGCCGCCGGCGCCGGAGCCCGTCGCTGCAGCGACTCCTCCGGTGCCGCAGCAGGTCGTGATGATCCAGCCGTACGGACCGCGCGACGGCATCTTCGTGCGTGCCTGGCACTTCCTGTTCGGCGACAAGCGCGCACCGCTGCCGGAGACAGCGCCCGCGAAGCCGGAGCGTCCGCCGCGTGAGGCGGATCGCGACCGACATCGCCGTGATCGGGATCGCGATCGTGACAGCCGTGGCTCGCGCGACGGACGTCGCGATGGCCGTGACGGGCGCGATGCGCGACGTGACGGCCGTGGCCGCGATGAAGCACGTCGTGATCGAGCCGCGCCGTGACGAGAAGCGGGAGGCGGGGCAGGCCCCGCAGCAGCAGCAACAGCCGCCGCGTGGACCGCGGGACGACTCGCGTGGCCGTCGCGATGGCCAGCAGCAGAACCGTGGCGAGCGCAGACCGGAAGGCCAGCAGCCGCGTCAACCGCAGCCGCAGGCTGCGCAGGCCCCCAGGGCCGAGCAGCAGCCGCGCAGCGAACAGGCCCCGCAGGCACCGCGTCCTGACCAGCCTCCTCCGCAGGCGGCACAGGCTGCGGGTGACGCGGGTACGCGTCCGGAAGGGCAGCAGGGAGGCCCGGATGGCGCACGGCCTGATCGGCCTGAAGGTGAACGCGGTCCGCGGCGCTCGCGTCGTGGCGGCCGTCGTCGTCGCCGTGACGGCGGCGAGGGCTTCCCAGGTGGCGAGCAGCGTGGTGAAGGCGAAGCGCCGGCATCGGGCGGCTCCAGTGAATCGCGGTCGTTCGATTTCGATCGCAACGGTGGCGAGCGCCCGTCCGTGCCGGCCGTCGAGCGTCCGGTGAGCGCGCCAGAGGCGGCACCGCCGATGGTGCGGCCTTCGTACGATGCGGTCGTCAGGCCGTCCTACGATGTGCAGGTAGCGCCGACACCACCGCCGGCGCCGCCGCGTGAGGCGGCTCCTCCGCCGCCCCCGCCTCCTGCGCCGAGGCAGGAGTGGACGCCGAGCCCTCCGACGGATGTGACTCGCGACGCACCGCGGAACGAGCCGTAATCAAGCATGCAAGATGGGGCGGGGACGAAAGTCTCCGCCCCTTTTCTTTGGCGACAGAACTCGACCGATCGCAATCCACGTCGACCCTGGTCCTCTCGATGACACCCACGCATTTTTAAGACCTGATTGACGTTCCGGCCGGAACGTCCGGGACACGCCAGGACCAGGACCGATCCCTTGACGCTGCGAAGACCTACCGGGATCGCGCCTTCCGCGACTCGAGAAGATGCGTGACGAGGCCGTGTGACGCCTCCTCGACGAGGTCGAGCACGAGTTCGAATCCCGCCGGGCCGCCGTAGTACGGATCCGGCACTTCCGGCATATCGGGCCGAGCGGCGAATTCCATGAACAGGCGCACCCGGTCCCGGGCGCGCGCGGGACTGCGCGCCAGCAACGCCGCCTGGTTGTCGCGATCCATGGCGAGGACGTAGTCGAAGCGGTCGAAATCCTCGTCAGAAACCTGGCGCGCTCGCAGCGGCATCAAGTCAATGCCGCGGCGCGCCGCCGCCTCGACCGATCGCGGGTCCGGCGACTTACCCACGTGGTAATCGTGCGTTCCTGCCGAATCGATCTCGATGGCCACGCCAGGAGCGCGCTCGCGCACAACGGCGCGGAACACGCCTTCTGCGGTCGGGGACCGGCAGTAGTTGCCCATGCACACGAACAGCACGCTGACTTTCTGGGGACGTTCCGGCATGTGCGAAGGATACCGCAGGCCACGGACCGGTCGGTACGGCGACAAATCCGATGTCCGCGGTGCGCCGAAATGGATCGCACATCCTCCCGCCACCCTGAGACGACCATGCTTCGCGCCCTGCTCCCGACCGCCCTCGCTCTGGGCGCCTCCCTGCTCCTCTCCACCCCCTGCACGATCGCGCAGGGCAAGCCCCTCTTCCAGGAAGCGAAGGACGAGGCCGAGGCCGCCGACATCTGCTACGTCAACTATGGCGTGACGTTCACCATGCTGTCGCCGTCGCCGTCGCCGGTGACCGGCAAGAACGCCAATCCGGTGTTCCGCGAACTCAATCGACTCAGCGAACAGCCGTCCTGGAACTTCAACAAGTACGTCGTGAGCGTGGACGGAAAGTCCGTGCGTCACTTCGACAGCGAGGTCACACCGGGCTCCGCGACGCTCGCCCAGGCCATCGAGAAGGTGCTGAATTAGCCCGCAAGGCGCACGTCAGAACTCGTCGCCGCCGGTGAGTTCCTTCTCCATGCGATCGGCGCTTACCGCCACGGCCTCGACGACTTCCTGCAGCGAGGCCGCATCGGTATCCGCGGGAACCTGCGCAAGGTACACGACGAGGAACTTGTCCGGCGCCTGGTTCACCTGCCAGGCGCCAAGCACCATGCGGGCGTTCTCGGTGAGCAGGCGCTTCGCCATCTCGGGCGGCACTTGCCCCGTGCCGCGGAAGGCAACCGACCAGACGTCGCGAATTTCCAGCTGCGTGATGCGCGCCGTTTTCGACGCGACCCAGACGGCCTGCGAACGTCCCTGGCCGAGCCTGTAGACCAGCCGGAAATCGCCTTCATCGACGGCATACTCGAGCCTGCCGTCCTTCAGGGCGCTCTCCACGCGAGGGTCGAGCGGCGCCGCCACGGCAGCGGCCGGTTCGGCGCCACTCGCCAGCCGGATCGTCAAGACCAGGCCCAGGACAACCAGCAGACATTTCATGAAACAGACTCCGTGGGACGGTATCCTGACGCCACGATCGACATTCCGCATTGCAGCCACGCGTGTCGTCCATGCCAGGCACACAGTGTAATGCGCCTTCACGAAAAAGAGCCGCGCCCATGACGCGAAAACTCAAACGTATCCTGCTGGGTTCATTCGCCGCGATTGCGGTGCTGATCGCCGCCCTGCTCGCCTTCGTCTGGTTCGGGCCTGTACCGATCGGCAACAAGCGGGTCCTGATCGATTTCATGCTGGGCCGGGGTATCGCGCCGCCCAGGGCGGAGCAGATCTCCGACCTCCTCAAGGCTCCGCCAGGCTTCAAGGTCGAGGCATACACCACCGAGGTGCCACTTGCCCGCTTCATGGTCATGACGCCCGATGGCGACCTTATCGTCAGCCGGATGCGGGCCGACGAGGTCGTGCTGGTCGAGCGGGACCGCAACGGCGACGGCAGGGCCGATGGCGTGCGGGTGCTGTTGCCGAAGCTCTCGCGCCCGCAAGGGTTGGCGCTCCACGACGGCTGGCTGTACGTGGGAGAGAGCACTGCCGTGGGCCGGGTGAGGTTCGATTCGGCGAGCGGCAAGCTCGCGGGACCCTACGAACACATCCTCAGCGGCCTGACCGACGAGGGTCATCACTTTTCCAAGTCGATCGGCTTCGGCCCCGACGGCTGGCTCTATCTCGCGCAGGGTTCGTCATGCAACGTCTGCATCGAGAAAGACCCGCGACGCGCGACGATGATGCGCATGCAGCCCGACGGCAGCCAGTCGGAGATCTACGCGACGGGACTGCGCAACAGTGTCGGCTTCGACTGGGCGCCGTGGGACGGCGCGCTTTACGCCACCGATAACGGGCGCGACCTGCTCGGCGACGATTTCCCGCCCGACGAATTGAACCGCATCGAGCCGGGCCGCTTCTACGGCTGGCCGTATGTGAACGGGTTCGGCGTGCTGGATCCGGATTTCGGCAAGGGTCACGAAGACAAAGTGGCGCAGACCACCGTTCCGGCTCACGGCTTCCGGCCACACAACGCGCCGCTCGGCATCGCTTTCCTGCGCGCGCCAGGGCTACCGCCGGGCTACGAGCGAACGGCCATCGTCGCACTGCACGGCTCCTGGAACCGCACCAAGCTAGACGGCTACAAGGTGGTCGCGCTGCACTGGCAGTCCGACGGCTCGATCGTCGAAAGCGACTTCCTGACGGGGTTCCTGACCGAGGACATGCTGATCGGGAGGCCCGCGGGCGTCTACGAGGCACCCGATGGCGCGATCTACGTATCGGATGACTACGGCGGGGTGATCTACCGTGTCACCCGCACCGCGTCGTAACCGACGCGCCGGCACAAGACGCCGCTTCGGCCTGTGACGTCAGGAGGTAGCCGGACTTGCCGGGACATAGAGGGCAACCGTGTCACCTGGCGTCGGCATCTCGAACATGCGCTCGAACTCGAGCCCGAGCTTGCGCAGCAGTCGAATCGACGGTTCGTTGCCCGGCGAAACGATCGCCACGATGCGTTCAAGCGCCAGGCGATTGCGCGCGAAATCCATGACAGCCAATGCAGACTCAAGGGCGTACCCCTGCGACCAGAAAGGCGGCAGGAACGCGAAGCCAATGTCCGCGTGCTCCAGGATTGGCCGCTTCACGAGTCCGCAGATGCCGACCGGTGTCCCGTCGCCCTTCAATTCCACCATGTAAAGCCCGTATCCGTTCTGGTGGTAGCTGGCCACCGCCCCCTTCTCGATGTACTCGCGCGCGCCCTCGACGGTGCGCACGCCGCGATCGCCGATGTTTTCGATGAACGACGGCTCGTTCAGCAGCCCGAGCATGAAGGGAGCGTCGTCGGCCGTCAGCCAGCGCAGGCTCAGCCGCTCGGTCTCGAGTATCTTCATTCGCGATCGCCCCTCACGTCCGAGCCAGGTAATGCGTCCAGAGAATGCGCGCCGCGACCGATCGCCACGGGCTCCAGCGTGCCGCAATCCTCTGTTGTTGCCGATGATCCGGCAACTTGCGCATGCCGCACGCCTCGCGCATCGCCACTGCCAGCGCGAGGTCGCCCTTCGGCCAGATATCCGGGCGACGCAGCGCCATCAGCATGTAGATGTCGACCGTCCACGGGCCGATGCCCGGCACCTCGAGCAGCATGGCGCGCGCTTCATGCTCGTCGCCGCGGGCGACCGCGCCCAGATCCAGCCGACCCTGGAGGATCCTCTCGGCGAGCCCATGGCAATAGCGCGCCTTCTGACGCGTCAGCCCCAGCGCTCGCAAGCCTTCCGTGCCCAGCGAGGCGATCGACCCGGGTGCCACACCGCCCACGTGGAGGTCGATGCGTCGAAACATGGTTCGCGCCGCGGCCAGCGACACCTGCTGCTCGAGGATGATGCGCACGAGGCTCGCGTAGCCGGGCCGCCGGCCAAACATGGGCGGCACGCCGAGGCGCGCGACGATGCGACCGAGATGCGGGTCCGCCTCCGCGAGGTGGCGCGTACCCGCGTCGAGCGCGAGCCGGTTCAGGGCGCGGGGCGGAACGATGGCGCTACCACTCCGTCAGGCCTTCGATTTCGTAGAGCCGCTTCCAGCTCGGCCGCGCCCGCACGAGATCCGCGAGGCGACGCAGTGCGGACCACTCGGTCGCCGGCCGCGGCATGTTGCGCGACCAGCGCATCAGCATGGTCGCTAGCAGGTCCACGCCGTAGAACTGCGCACCAAGCATGTACGGCCCATGCGCCTGCAGGTGATCGTTCACGACGTTCCAGGCGCTCTCGATGCGAGTCTGCAGTGCCTTGCGCAGCTCCGGCGAATGCTCCGGCGAGCCGAGGTCCGGAGGATAGAACCAGTAGCGGTACGTCGGCGACAACGAGTTCGCCAGGAAGACGATCCACTGGTACCAGTCCGCGCGCAGCGGGCTGCCGACCGGCGGCGCGAGGCCTGCCTCCGGGTGCCTCTCCGCAAGCAGCATCAGCAGTGCGGCGGACTCGAAGTGGGCCTCGTCGTCGATCATCAAGGCCGGCACCTTGCCGAGCGGATTGACGCGGAGGTATTCGGGGCTGTGCTGCGCGTCCGTCGCGAAATCGACCTTTTCGAGCCGGTGCGGACAGCCGATCTCGAGCAACGCGAGGTGCACGACCATGCTGGCCGTGCCGGGGGAATAGTAGAGCGTGTACATGCGAGTACTCTCCTGGGTCACACGGCCCGGCGTCGGCCGGACTTGAACAAAGCCATCACCGGCATGGCTCGATCGCCGGGCCGGCAGGTGAAGGGCTCCCCGGCGGCGATGCTGCCGGGACTGTCGACGGCGAGGTAGAAGCCCGGGAAGCCGCTCCGAGCCATGCTGCGCGCTGCCTCCTCGCTCCCCATCACCGCGTTGAACTTGTAGCAAGGCTCGCGCGGTTGCGTCACGCGCAGCACGCAATCCGGGAAGCAGAGCTGGTCGCCTACGCACACCTCGGTATCGAGCAGACCCTCGAGCGTGAGATTCTCTCCGAGCGCGCCGTGCGCGAGATCATCGGGTAGACCCCATGCTCGTCGCTGTTGTTGCCAGAACGGATAGTGCTCCACCGGATACGCGTAGAGCGCTTTCGCGAGGCCGCCATGCACGCTGAGATCCGCCTGTTCGTCGCATTCGAGACCGAGGGCGCGAACGGCGACGCGCCCGTCGACCGACTGCTTGCGAATGCCGCTCAGCACGCGCCCTCCGGAAACATCGAGCGGCCTCGCTCGCCCGACCTGAACGCTGAGCACCCTGCCGTGCATCGGAGCGCCGCTCATGCCTCGCCGGAGTCCTCGGTCAAGGTCCTGCCGTAGACGAAGAACTCGTCGTCGCGCTTCCAGCCAAGGGATTCGTAGAGCGCCTGCGCCGCAGCGTTGCTTCGCGCGGTGGCAAGCTCGATCCGCGCCGCGCCGCAGTCGCGCGCATGGCGTTCGGCGGCGAGCATCAGGGCCTTGCCGACGCCGGCGCCGCGCGCGGCCAGGGCGACGAACAGGTCGTACAGCACGAACGTCGGTGCCGTCCGCAGCGAACAGAACGTCGGGTACATCTGGCAAAACCCGACCGTTTCGTCACGCGCCGTGGCGACGATCAGCACGGACTCGTTCCTGGCGAATCGCTCGCCGAGGTACGCTCTCGCCCGCGCGACATCCGGCGTCAACTGATAGAACTGGCGATACAGGTCGAACAGCGCCGAGACCGCGTCGAGGTCCGAGGCAGCGGCCAGTCGTGTGGCGACGCGAGCGGTCAATCGAGGAACCTCCAGGTCGTCGCGCCGTCGAAATGCCTGACAGGCACCGTTTCGACGATGCCGGGGTCGAACATCCGTGCGTTCACGCCCATGCGGCCATCGGGGTCACGCCGCACGGGCTCCCAGTGCGTCACGCAGCCACAGTCCTTGCAGCGCAGGAAGCGCAGCGAGCCGTCGCCCCAGGCATAGGACGCCGCCTTGCCTTTGGCGCAGGCAACGCGAACCTCGCGCGGCCTGTAATACGCCCACAGCGCGCCGTAACGGCGACAGATGGAGCAGTTGCAGCTCGTCAGCCGGCGCGGCTTGCGAGGCACAGTGACCGTGACCGCGCCGCAATGACAGCTGCCGCTCAGCATGCCTGCCTCATGACCGGGATGGCCTTGCAGGGCAGGATGAAGGCGGGCTCATGGGACCTTCGTCGCCACGACGACGTAGCGCGTCGTGCGTGTGCTCGGCCGGGCATTGACCTGAGCCATCCGCTCCACCGCATTCACGCGAAACCCAGCAGCCTCGAGGAGATAAGGCACCGTCGCGGACGTCTGGCAGGCCGACAGGGGCAATGCATCGACCTCCTCCTCCCATCGGCCGGTCCATGCGTTGCGGCCGTACAGGCCGTCGATCAGCACGACAGCGCCGCCGGGCTTCAGCCAGTGGAACCAGTTGTGAAAGGCGGCGAGCGGATCGTAGAGCCCGTTCGCGAGTTGGCGCGAAAAGACGGCATCGAAACTCGCGGCGCCGAAATGCCTTCGATCCTCGGCGTGGTCGCAGAAACCCTCCACGGCGACGACTTCTCCGAGCGACGGCTTGCCGCGAAGCCTGGCAAGCATGGCGGGCGCCGGCTCCAGGGTGGAGATGGCGAGTCCACCCACGCCGCAGAGCACCTGCGCCAGTGCGCCGGAGCCCGCCCCGGCATCCAGGATCGACTGCCCGGCGCGAAAGGAATACACGCGCGCCAGGTCGGCGCGATACGCGGCCTCATCGTCGGGCGCGAGCGTGCCGACGAGCGCATCGTACGAGTCCACCTCGGCCGTATCGAACTTCTCGAGATATCGCCGCCGGCTCTCGGCCTGGCTGATTCGCCACCCGGTCGTCATGTATTCCAATAGAACACGCGACCCTGCCCTCGTCAATTTGACTGTGTTGGACCGACCGACGGCTGCGATGAGAAACTGAGCCGTCTCCCGCCAGCCATGTGTAGCCGCTCGATGTCGAACCACCGTCTCGTCTATTCCACCGGCCAGGGACGCCTCTGTCCGGAATGCGCGCGGCCGCTGACGGAATGCCGCTGCAAGCGCAGTAGAGCCGCGCAGCCTGCCGTCACCCCGCCGGCCAAAGGTGACGGCATCGTCCGCGTTGGCCGCGAGACGAAGGGCCGCAAGGGCAAGGGCGTCACGGTCATCACCGGCGTGCCGCTGGCCGGCGACGCGCTCGCGACTCTCGCCACGGCGTTGAAGAAGCGCTGCGGCTGCGGCGGCACGGTCGACGCGGGCACCATCGAGATCCAGGGCGACCACCGCGACCTGCTGGTCGAGGAACTCGGCAAGCTCGGCTACACGGTCCGTCGTTCGGGCGGATAATCGCCAGCGTGCGCATCAACAAGTTCCTCAGCGAGACCGGCGCCTGTTCGCGACGCGAAGCAGACCAGTGGATCGAGGCCGGACGCGTCACCGTGGACGGGGCGGTCGCGGTCCTGGGCACCAAGGTGGCGGAAGGACAAGTCGTCCTCGTCGATGGGCAACCGCTGCGCGTCCGCCCGAAGCGCATCTACATCGCGCTCAACAAGCCCGTCGGCATCGAATGCACGACCGATCGCGATGTGCCGGGGAACATCGTGGATTTCGTCGGCCACCCCGAGCGCATCTACCCGATCGGGCGCCTCGACAAGGATTCGGAAGGGTTGATCCTGCTCACCAACGACGGCGACATCGTCAACACGGTGCTGCGCGCGGAACATGAGCACGAGAAGGAATACGTCGTCGCCGTCGACCGGCCACTGACGGCTGCATTCCTGCACGGCATGGCGAGCGGCGTACCCATTCTCGACACCGTCACCAATCCGTGCCGCGTGACGCAGGTGGGCAGGAACACGTTTCGCATCGTGCTGACGCAGGGATTGAACCGGCAGATCCGCCGGATGTGCGAGCACTTCGGTTACACCGTGCGCGGCCTGCAGCGCGTGCGCATCATGCACGTGCACCTCGGCGACCTGCCAGCCGGCAAGTGGCGCAACCTGACCACGTACGAACTCGCGGGCCTGCTGCCCGCGAAGCAGAAGACCCTCAGCCTGAAGAAGGACTCCCGCTAGCCTCCTGCTCGCGCTGCTCCTGCCTTTCGCGCTTGTGGCGCAGGTCGAGAACGAGGTTGTACCCGGCCACCGCGGCCGGGAAAAGATTCGACAGGATGCCGACCGAGTCGTTCTTGCCGAAGATGAAGTACGAGAGCAGCAACAGGCTGCCCGAGATGCTCATGATCCAGAAGACGGTAGGCACGACGGGCCGGCCGTGCCTCCGTGAATAGAACATCTGGACGAACCAGCGCCCGGCGAACAGCGCCACGCCGAGGTACCCAATGAGCTTCCACCCCGTAATGTGCAGGCCGAACGCGGTGATAAGCAACTGGTTCATCGTCCATCTCCCTCAGCCTGCCGCGCGCTGGCGCGCGCGCTGCAGGTCGATTTCCGTGTCCACTCCGGGCCCGGGCGGCTCGGCACAAGGCGCAACCACGATTCTCAGTCCCGCTTCGAGCGCCCGGAGCTGCTCGAGTTTCTCGCGAAGCTCGTAGCCTGACGGCGGCATCGCCGTAAGGCGGCGCAGCGCCCCGACGCGATATGCATACATGCCCACGTGCCTCAGCGAGCCGCCGAACTCGCGCTGCCCCGCAAGGCTCGACACCGACCCTTCGCGCGTCCACGGAATCGGGGCGCGGCTGAAATACAGCGCGGCTCCGTCGCGGCCCATGACGACTTTGACCACGTTTGGATCGAGAAAATCCTCGAGGGTGTCGATCGGCGTGGCGAGTGTGGCAATGGCGGCCGTGCGATCCTTTTCCAGCAAGCCCGCCACCTGGTCGATGAGCTGCGGCGGCAGGAAGGGCTCGTCGCCCTGCACGTTCACCACGATCGTGTCGTCCGGCCAACCGCGCTCTTGCGCCACCGCTGCCACGCGATCCGTACCCGACGGCAGCGCTGGATCGGTCATGACGGCGATCGTTCGACCGGCTGCACGCGGATCGCTCACCGCGGCGGCGATGCGCTCGTCGTCGGTGGCCACCAGCACCTCCCCGGCCGAGCTGGCGCAGGCACGCGCCACGACACGCTGGATCATCGGCACCCCGCCGATGTCTAGCAATGGCTTTCCCGGCAGGCGGGTCGAAGCGTAACGGGCCGGAATGACGACGTGGAACGGCATGGGGCCGCTCAATCCTTCAGCAGCGGATCGTCCGAATTCAGCGTACGCGCTTCTTCCTCGAGCATCACGGGAATCCCGTCGCGCACGGGGTACGCCAGGCGGTCGGCGCGGCAAACGATGACGTCCGCCTCGCGACGCCAGTGCACGGGGCCCTTGCAGAGGGGACAGGCGAGAATGTCGAGCAGTTTCTTATCCAAGGCGAACTCCCGCACCCGTCAGCCGGATGCGCTCGAGGATCAGGGACAGCAACGTCTCGGCCGACGACCGGTCGACCTCCACCTCGAGATCGACCCACCACCAGCCGGGGCGCGCATGCGCCCGGCATTTTACGGCATCTTTCTCCGTCATCAGGACGGTTGTGCCCGGCGCGACCGGCATCGAACCGGGCCCGATGGGCGCATGGTCGCGCAGCGCATGCTCGGTCAGAGTGACTCCAGCGTCGCGGAGTGCCGCAAAGAAGGCCTCTGGATGCCCGATGCCCGCCACGCCATGCGCCGCCTGGCCCGCAAATGCCGACAGCGGGCGCCGTTCGGCCGTGACGAGGTCAATGGCGTCTCCAAGCCTCAATCGCGCCTCCACGACGAAGGGCGACTGCGCTCGCACCGCCCCAGAAGGCCTCCCGCCACTGCCCCTGTCGGTGATGACGACGGCATCGACGCTCTCCAGTCGGCCGCGCGGCTCGCGCAAAGGCCCGGCCGGCAACATGTGCCCGTTGCCGAGACCGCGCGACGCGTCGACCACCGCGATCTCGTAGTCCCGGCCGAGTCGCAGGTGCTGCAACCCGTCGTCGCAAACGATGACTTCGGCGCCCCGGTCAGCCGCAAGCTCAGCCGCGGCGACACGATCCGCACCGATGGCGACGACGTGCGGACGGCGATGCGCGTGAAGCAGGGCCTCATCGCCCACCACCACCGGATCGTCGTCCACATCGACGAGACGGGGCGCGCCGTCGTGAGAGCCGCCATACCCTCTCAGCACCACGCCGACACGGTGGCCCCGCAGCGTCAACTGCCGCGCGAGCCATGCCGTCACCGGCGTCTTGCCGGTGCCACCGACCGTGAGATTGCCGACCACGATGACGGGCACGGGAACCGCGCGAGTGCGCCTCAATCCGATGCGGAAAAGCAGGCCCTTCAGGGCCACGGCCAGCCGGAACAGCAGCTCGAGCGGCCACAGGGGCAAGCTGCGCCAGGCGGGCCCGTACCAGAGCCGCTGCAGGCGCGCGTCGAAGCTCATTCGTTGAACTGCATCCGGTGCAGCACCGCGTACTGCCCGTTGCGGGCGACGAGCTCGTCGTGCGTGCCCATCTCGATCAGGCGGCCGCCGTCCATCACGAGAATGCAGTCCGCCTTCTCGATGGTCGACAGTCGGTGCGCGATGACGAGGGTCGTGCGGTCCTTCATCAAGGCCTCGAGCTGCTCCTGGATCTGCCGCTCGGTCTCGGTGTCGAGTGACGACGTGGCCTCGTCGAGGATCAGGATGGGTGTGTTGCGCAGCAAGGCGCGAGCGATGGCGATGCGCTGTCGCTGGCCGCCCGAGAGCAAGGTGCCCCGGTCGCCGACCTCGGTATCGAGGCCCAGCGGCATCTGCGCAGTGAACTCATTCACCCGGGCCGCTCGCGCCGCCGCCTCGATCTGCTCGTCGGTGGCCGGGTGGCCGAACGCGATGTTGCTGCGGATAGTGTCGTTGAAGAGCACCACGTCCTGGCTGACGAGGCTCATCTGCGCACGCAGGCGCTCGAGCGGGTATTCGCGGATGTCGTGTCCGTCGAGCAGCACCGCGCCGCCCGTCACGTCATAGAACCGGGGCAGCAGGCCCACGATCGTCGATTTGCCGCTGCCGGTCCGCCCGACGATGGCCACCGTCTGGCCGGCGTGGATCGTGAAGCTCACCCCGTGCAGGACGTCATTCGACCCCGACGGGTAACGGAATCGCGCCTCGCGATACTCGACGTCTCCGCGCGCACGGTCGATGGGACGGCCGCCGCCCGCCGGCTCGACCGGCGAGTCGAGCACCTCGAAGAGGCTCTGTGCGGCCGCGATGCCCTGCTGCAGCGGCCCCGCAACGTTGACGAGCCGGCGCAACGGGGCGGTGATCAGCATCAGCGCCGCAATGAACGACGTGAACGAACCGACCGTCATCTTGCCGTTCATGGCATCGAGCGTCGCAACGTACAGCACGCCGGCAAGCCCTATCGCCGCAATGGTCTGCACGATCGGGTTGCTCATGCCCTTGGTCATCATGAGCTTCATGTGCGAACGCCGGTTGTGCTCGATGACCTTCTCGAACATTTCCTCTTCGTACGCCTGTGCGTTGAACACGCGGATGACCCGCGGCGCCTCGATGGCTTCCTTGGCGACGCGCGTCACGTCGCCCATCGAGTTCTGGATGCGCCTGCTGTAGCGGCGGAACAGCATGTTGATGCGCCGGATCAGGATCGCCACGAGCGGGCCGACGACCAGGCTGAAGAGCGTCAGCTTCCAGTTCATGTACAGCAGGTAGCCGATCAGCCCGAGGATGGTGAGGCTGTCGCGGATGAAGACCGTGACCGAGTCCGTCGTAGCGGTGGCGACCTGCTCGGTGTTGTACGTGAGCTTCGAGAGCAGCGTGCCGGATGCGTTCTGGTCGAAATACGAGATCGGCAGGTGCACGTAGCGGCTGAAGATCTCGCCGCGCAGGGTCTTCACGATCTTGCGGCCGACGAATCCCGGGCAATACGTCTGCAGGAAATCGCCAATGCCGCGCACGATGAACAGCAGCACCAGCGCGATCGGCACCAGCCAGACCATGCGAGGGTCCTTCGCCACGAAAGTGCCGTCGAGGAAGAACTTGACGAAGCCGGCCCAGCCCGCATCCGTGGCCGCGAACATCGTCATGCCGAGCACGCCCACGCCGAACATCGCCTTGTGCGGGCGCAGGTAGGTGAGCAGGCGCTTGTACGTCTGCAGCGCACCCTCGGGCATCTTCAGCTCGGCGCGCTTATCCGCCCTGCGACCCATCGTGAACCGTTGCGATGTTGATCTGGCGGTATCCGAGCCGGCCGGCCACGTCCATCGCCGTGACGACAGACTGGTGCATGGCGCGGGCGTCGGCCCGGATGGTGACCGGCATGGCGCGATTGCCGCCGGAGGCGCGAGCGAGGGCCGTGGCCAGGGTATCGGGACTGTTGTTGACGAGCGGCTTGCCGCCCACGCGATAACCGCCCTCCGCGGTCACCTCGATCTCCACGGTGTCGTTCACGCTCGACTCGTCCGGCTGGACGCCGGCTTCGGGCAACCGCACCTTGAGGCGACCCTCGTCGATGAACTTCGTGGACATCATGAAGAAGATCAGCAGCAGCAGCACGACGTCGATGAGCGACGTCATGTTCAGCTCGGGATCTTCACGGCGGCGCAACTGGAACCTCACGCCGCGGCTTCCTCCGCAATGACGGCGGCGATCTCCACGGCCGCCTGGGGTCGCGTACCGCTCGTGCGGTCGATCGCCTGCACCAGCTTGAGCGCTTCCTTTTCCATGTCGATCACGAGCGCGTCGACCTTGCCACGCAGGTAGCGATACACGACGAAGGCGGGAATCGCGACCATCAGGCCGGCGGCGGTTGTGATCAGGGCCTCCGCAATGCCGCTCGCCATGGCCGTGGGGTTGCCGATGCCCGCGATCGTGATGGCCTTGAACGTGCGGATCATGCCCGTGACCGTGCCGAGCAGTCCGAGCAGCGGCGAGATCGACGCGATGGTCCCGAGCGTATTGAGGTAGCGCTCGAGGTCGTGCATCACGTGGCGGCCCGCATCCTCGATCGCCTCCATCATCACGACGCGGTCGCGATTGCGGTTGGCGAGGCCCGCGGCCAGCACCCTGCCCAGGGGCGAATGCTGCTGCAGCGCCATGATCTGCTTGTCGGATAGGGAGCGGTTTTCGACCCACTGCCAGACTTTGTCGGCGAGTTCCTCTGGGACCACCCTCTGCCCGCGCAGCGTCCAGAGGCGCTCGAGCGTGATCGCGAGGCCAATGATCGAGCACAGGATGATCGGCACCATGACGATGCCGCCCGACTTCACGATTTCGAACATTTCCCGTGCTCGAGTCCCTGCCGCCTTACCGCCGCGGATCATACTGCATGCGCTGCGGCGCGGCGACGGAAACGCTCAGGGGTCCTGCCAGAAGCGCCGGTGATCGATGCGCCATTGCGCCGGCGGTGGCAGCGGCTCGCCGGACTGCATCACGAATTCCACGGCCCCGCTCGCACTCGTGCGCAACGTCCGGGCTGCGCACGCTTCCCATCGAGAGACGACGGCAGGGGCGGGAAAGCCCCATCGATTTCGGTGTCCGACGGTGAATACCACCCACCCGGGCCGCGTGGCCGCCACGAAATCCGCGCTGGACGACGTCCGGCTGCCGTGGTGGGGAGCGACCACGATCTCGGCCATTTCGAGCTCGCTCGCCTGCAGCAGTTCCGCTTCGGCATCCGCCTCGATGTCGCCCGTGAGCAGAACCCGATGATCTCCCGCCGCCACCTGCAGCACGCAGGAGCTGTCGTTGTCGCGTTGGTGGGGCGTGTCGCCGGGATGCAGCCACTCGAAGGCGACGCCGTCCCAGGACCAGCGCTCACCGCGACGGCACCTCTCGATGGGGATGTTCGCCGCCGAGCTCCGGTCCAGGGCCCGCACGCTGGGACCGGCGACGACACGGCGCACGTCGAGTGCCCCGACGATGCTCGCGGCGCCGCCTTTGTGATCGTCGTCGTCGTGACTGGCCACGAGAACGTCAACGGACCGGACTCCCTGGGATTCGAGATACGGCACGACCACGAGTTGCCCCGCGTCGGTGCCGCTGCGAAACGACGGACCCGTGTCGAACACGAGCGTGTGAGAACGCGTGCGCACGACGGCAGCAAGCCCCTGGCCGACGTCCAGCACGGCAATTCGAGCCGCGCCCCGGGGCACAGGTTGCGGACGCCAGAGGCAGGCGGCGGCGACCAGGATGACGCCTGCAAGGCGCCCCCGGCCCGGCAGTGGCGACAGGGCGGCCAGGGTTCCGACGACGAGCACGATCCAGGCCAATGGATCGAGTCCAGCGACGGCAATCGTTGCGACCGGCCACGACGCCGGCACCCCGATTAACGGCCACGTCGCATCGATGAGCCAGGCGACGCCATTCAACAGCGCTGCACCGAGCGCTGGCCACGTCAGCGCACACGCCGTTGCAACCAGCACCGCGGGCACGATCACCAGCGTGTAGAGCGGAATGGCCAGCAGGTTGACGACCGCCGACACGAGCGACAGCTTGCCGAAGCTGCCGATCAGCGCCGGCACGAGACCGAGCGTCACCGCGAGCTGCACCTCGAGGTAACCTCGAACGGCACCGGGGCGCCGCAAGTAACCCGCCGTCGTGAAGAGGATTGCCGCCACGGCGCCGAAAGATAGCCAGAACCCGGGCGCCAGCAACGCGAGCGGATCGAACAACAGCACCGCTGCTGCGCAGGCCGCGAGTCCATCGGCAAGCCCGCCCTGGCGGCGCGCGCGCAACGCGAAGGCCGCCAGCGCAATCATGACCATCGTGCGTTGGGTCGGCACCGACCAGCCGGCCAGTGCGCTGTAGATCGCGGCCGTCACGGCCCCGGTCAGCACCGCGACGTCGCGTCGCGCACCGGCCGCCCCTCGTCGCTGCCGCCAGCGCTGGACGGACGCGCCCAGCCAGGCAGCGATCGCCGCCACCATGGCGATGTGCAGGCCGGAAATCGCCATGAGGTGGCTGGTGCCGGTGCGGGCAAGCTGCTGCCATTGCTCGCGGCTCATCGCATCCTGCAGCCCGACCGACAGCCCTGCGACGATGCCGGACGCCGGCCGGTCGCCCAGGGCATCACGGATCGCCGCGCAAACCGCCCCGCGTGCAACGAGCACGGGGTGGCTCCATGCGTCGCGACGATCGCGACCCATGGACTTTGCGGCACGTACGTAGCCGCTCGCGCCGATGCCCTCGCGCAGCATCCGGGCATCGTTGTCCGAGCCGCCGGGATTGGCGAAGCCGCGAGGCCGGCGCAGGCGCACCTCGAGCTCGAGCCGTTCCGCCGCCAGCGGTCGAAACGTCGCGTCGTACCAGGTCAGCTCGAGCGCGCTCGGGAGGTGCGCGCCGGCCACGGGCGCGAAACGAAAGCGCAGGAGTTCGGGAGTGCCCTGCGGCACCGATACCACGGTGCCCTGCAGGTTCAGGGTCTGTCCTTCGAGCGCCGGATCGAGCCGGTCGTCCAGGCGCAGGCGCGCGTGACCCCAGCAGTACGCGAAGCCCAGAGCGAAGGCCAGCAACACGGGCGAGCGAAACAGGGCGGCACTAGTCGCCAGGGCACACGAGACGACGACGACGACGGCAGCCGTCGGCAACTGCGGCAGCAGGACGACGAGGCCACATCCGGCAACGAATCCCGATACGAGCGGCCACACCACGCGCCTCCTTTTCCCTGGAGACTACGAGACTGTGGGTCGACAGGCGCTCCCGCCACCCTCAAATGCGCCACGTCGGCGCAGATTCGCGACCGGGTCAGGTGTCGAGGAGCTGTCCGTCCTGCAGCGTCAGCACCCGCTGCATTCGCGCCGCGATCTCCGTCGAGTGCGTGACGAGGACGAGACTGGTGCCCAGTTCGCGGTTCAGTTCGAGCATCAGTTCCAGCACACTGCGCGCGTTGCGGCCATCGAGGTTGCCCGTCGGCTCGTCTGCCAGCACCAGCTGCGGTCGCGTCACGAGCGCGCGAGCCACGGCCGCTCGCTGCCTCTCGCCGCCCGACAACTGCGCCGGACGATGCGTAAGTCGACTGCCGAGACCGACCCGCTCTAGGAACCAGCGCGCCTCGCGTTCGGCGTCGGCCACCGGCGTGCGCCTGACGAGCAACGGCATCGCGACGTTCTCGAGCGCGCTGAATTCGGGCAGCAGGTGATGGAACTGGTAGACGAAGCCGAGCGCGCGGTTGCGCAACGTGCCCCGGGCCGCATCCGACAGGCTCGCCAGCGACTGCCCCGTGATCCGGATGTCGCCGCTCGAAGGCAAGTCGAGTCCGCCGAGGATCTGCAGCAGAGTCGTCTTGCCGGAACCCGATTCGCCGATGATGGCGAGCGTTTCGCCCCACGCCACGCGCAGGTTGACGCCTTTCAGCACGTCGAGCCGCTGGCCGGCCTCCTCGAAGTGCTTGCGCACGTCGGTGCAACCCAGGATGTCCGTTTCAGTCATGCCGCAGGGCCCTCGCCGGATTGGTAGTCGCCGCGCGCCACGCCGGATAGACCGTCGAGAGGCAGCACAACAGGAACGCCGTGCCGGCGATGAGCGCGACGTCGCGCGTCTCGACGTGGGCCGGCAGGTCGCTCATCAGGTACACGCTCGCATCCATGAAGTGCGTCCCGAGCACGCGTTCGAGCCCGTGCACGATCGACTCGAGATTCACCGCCAGCAGGATGCCGAGCAGGACGCCGGCCAGCGTGCCGACGAACCCGATCACCATGCCCTGCGTGCCGAACACCCCGAGGATGCTGGACGGCCGCGCGCCCATCGTGCGCAGGATGGCGATGTCGGGCTGCTTGTCCTTCACGGCCATCACCAGCGTGGAGACGATGTTGAACGCCGCCACCGCCACGACGAGCAGCAGGATGAAGAACATCATCCGCTTGGTCAGCTCGATCGAGCGGAAGAAATTCGCGTGGCGCTGGGTCCAGTCGTCGACGTACAGCCCGCCACCGAGCGCCGTGGCCACCTCCCGTGCGGCGAGCGGCGCCTCGAACGGATCGCGCACCTTGAGGCGCAAGCCCGTGACGTTGTCGCCGAGACGGAACAACCGGGCCGCATCCCGCACGTGGGTGACCGCCAGCGTGGCGTCGATTTCGTACATGCCGGAATAGAAGATGCCTCCGACGGTGAAGCGGCGCATGCGCGGCACGACGCCGGCCGGCGTCACCGTGCCTTCGGCAATGGCGATGACGACCGAATCGCCGGTCTTCACGCCGAGCTTGGCGGCAAGTTCGGAGCCGAGCAACACCTGGAACGCTCCCGGCTTCAGAGCCGCAAGCGTGCCGCTCGTCATGCGATCGCCGAGGGCCGAGACCTGTCGCTCGTACATCGGATCGACACCCTGCACCGTGGCCGCATTCGACTGTCCTTCAGCCACGTCGCCGACGAGCAGCGCCTCGCCTTCCACGAAAGGAGCAACCGCCGCGACACGGCGGTTCGCGAGTGCCTGCTGCCGCAATGCCTGCCAGTTCGGCAGGCCCGCGCCGAACGCAGTGACGGTGGCGTGCGACGTCATGCTGAGGATGCGCTCACGGAGCTCCTTCTCGAAGCCATTCATCACGGAAAGCACGACGATGAGCACGGCCACGCCGATGGCGACGCCCACCATCGACATCATGGAAATGAACGACAGGAAACGGTTTCCCGTCGAGCGCAGGTAGCGCCGGCCGATCTTCAGCTCGTAGGGCATGCCGGCCATCATTCGTACCGCAGCGCTTCGGCCGGCTCGGTGGCCGCGCCGCGGATCGCTGGATAGATCGTCGCGAGCACCGTCAGCGTGAACGCGATCGCCACGATCGAGAGGATCTGGCCCCAACGCAACTCCGATGGAATCGCCGTGATGTAGTAGACGCTTGGGTCCATCACGTGGAAGCCGAAGACGCTCTCGAGGAACGGCACGATCGTCCCGACGTTGGCCGCAACGAGCACGCCGAGCAGCAATCCGAGCAGCGTGCCGATGGCGCCGATCACGATGCCCTGCGTGAAGAACACGCCGACGATGCCGCGCGGCTCGAGGCCGAGCGTGCGCAGGATCGCGATGTCGGAGCGCTTCTCGTTCACGACCATCACGAGCGCCGCGACGATGTTGAACGCGGCCACCGCCACGACGAGCATCAGGATCAGGCTCATCATCGTCTTCTCGATGCGGATGGCCCGGAAATAAGCGGCATGCTCCTGGCTCCAGTCCTTCACCCGGTAGCCCTCGCCCGCCGCAGCCGCGAGGTCCGGCGTGCGCGACGGAGCGGACAAGACGTCCTCGAACTTCACGCGCAACCCGGCCGGAGCCGATCCTGCGCCCGCCAGGTCCGCGGCATCGCGCATATTGATCAGCGCCATGGACCCGTCGTGATCCTGCAGGCCGACCTCGAACACTCCGGACACCGTAAAGGTCTGCAGCACAGGACGGCCGCCTGCGGCAATCAGGTCCCGGCCCGGCACCATCACGGTGATCGAGTCACCCGCTTCGACGCCGAGCTGCCAGCTGAGCACGCGTCCGAGGATGATGTGTCGCGCGCCGGGCGCAAGATCCGCAAGCCTGCCGACCAGCAGGTGTTGCTCGATGCTCGAGACCTTGCCTTCGGCGGCCGGATCGAGGCCGTGCAGCACCGCCGGCTGCAAGTTGCCGTTGCGCCCCAGCATGGCTTGTACGTCGACGTACGGCGCCACGCCGACCGTGCCCGGCACCTTGAGCGCGCGGTTCGCCACCGCCTGCCAGTCCGCCATCTGCCGCGCCGGCCCCTCAATCGTGGCATGGGCCGTGAGGGATACCAGGCGGTTGCGTAACTCGCCCTCGAAGCCGTTCATCACGGACACGACGGTGATGAGGGCTGCCACGCCGAGGCACACCCCGAGCATCGAGACCCACGAAATGAACGACACGAAGAACCCCTGGCGGCGGGTCCGGACATAGCGCAGGCCGACGAAGATAGGCAGCGGGTGGAACATGGTGGGTGCTTGAAAGAGGCCGCAAGGCTACCTGCCCCGGGGGCGCTTTGCACGTTCGCCCGGCCGTCACGCATGGGCGCGATAGTGAACTGGAACAAGGAATTACCATCGCGTCCTCACTCGGCGCGCGAGCCGGTGCTATATTCGGACGGGCTTCCAAGGAGAGGTCGGAACATGCGTAGAACCCTGTTTGCCGTGTGCGGCGTGGCGATCGGGCTGGGCCTTGCGCCGGCCTACGCTGAGACCCTGCAGATGGCAGATGCCCCGCAGGCGCAGACCCAGCCGGGTATGCCGGATCGAGGCATGTCGATGGCCCTGGTGGAGGCGCGCTACGGAACACCGTCCGAGAGGGTGGCTCCGGTCGGCAACCCGCCGATCACCCGCTGGATCTACCCGAGCTGCACCGTCTATTTCGAGGGTCAGCACGTAATCCACGCGGTCGGCACCCAACCGCGCAAGTAGTCCCCTTGACCTCTCCCACCCGAGGGAGAGGTCGGCCACAGGCCGGGGTGTTACCTCTCCCGCAAGCGGGAGAGGTGGAGATACTCTCCCACTGACGCGGCACGGGCGCTCGGCTAAACTCCCAAGCTTCCAACCTCAGACCGAATCTCATGATTCGGCCCTAAGCTATTGTTTATTAAATGCTCATAGATGACGCAATCCCGGGACCGAGCCGTTCAGGCGTGCGCTGGACCGGCCTGGCCGGCGCGGCCACCGCCTTGTACCTGGCAACGGCCGCCCGCCGCCTGCCCGGGCCCCTGCTAGTCCTGACAGCGGATGCGGCCACGGCCGCTCAGCTGGAGGAAGAAATGCGGTTCTTCGCGGCTGCGGACCTGCCCGTGCTGCCGTTCCCTGGGTACGAGACCCTGCCCTACGACCAGTTCTCGCCGCACCCCGACATCATCTCGCAGCGCTTGCGTGCGCTCGCCCGGCTGCCGCTGCTGCGCTCGGGCGTCGTGATCGCCGACCTGCCGACGGCCTTGCAGCGCCTGCCGCCGCGCGCCTTCGTCGACGGCCACGCCTTGAGCCTCAAGGTGGGCGAGGAACTCGACCTGGAAGAATTCCGCTTGCGCCTCACTGCCGCGGGCTACGCGAGCATGCCGCAGGTGGGCGAGCCCGGTGAGTTTGCGATTCGCGGATCGCTGTTCGACATCTTCCCGATGGGCAGCGAGGCGCCGCTGCGCATCGACCTGTTCGACCGGCAGATCGACAGCATCCGCAGCTTCGACCCGGAGACGCAGCGCTCGAGCGAGAAACTGCAGCGACTCGACCTGTTGCCCGCGCGCGAGTTCAGCCTCTCGGAGGAGTCGATCCGCGACTTCCGACGGCGATTCCGCACGCGCTTCGAAGGCGACCTCACCCGCATGCCGCTCTATCGCGACGTCGGCGAAGGGCTCGCGCCGGCGGGCATCGAGTACTACCTCCCGCTTTTCTTCGAGAGCACCTGCAACCTGCTCGACTACCTGCCCGCGAAGGCGGCTTTGGCGCTGCCAGGGGCGCATGGATCTGCGCTGGCGGCCGCATGGCGGACGCTGGAGGAACGCCACGAGGAGCGGCGGTACGACATCGAGCACCCGGTCCTGAAGCCGGTCGAGATCTGCGTGCCGCCGGAGGACTGGTTCGCCCAGGCGACGACGCTGCCGCACATTGTGCTCGGTGGATCTGCAAGCGAAGCGCCGGACGCGAGCGCATTGCCCGTGGTCGATCTCGGCGCGAGCGAAGCGCCATCCGCTCGCATCGACCAGCGGCGCGACGAGACGATCCATGCTTTTGCCGCGCAGTTGAACCACAGCGCCGGACGCGTGCTGATCGCCGCGGAGTCGCCAGGGCGGCGTGAGTTGCTCCTGGAACTATTGCGGCCGCTGGGCGTTGCGATCAAGAACGTCGCGAGCTGGGACGAGTTCCTCGCTTCGGACTCGCGCATCGCGATCACGGTCTCGCCGTTGTCCTCGGGCGTCGCATTGGCCGAGCCGCGCGTCACGATCTATGCCGAAGAGCAGTTGTTCGGCGAGCGCGTGCGCCAGGAACGCCGCCGGCGCCGCTCGGATCGCGACCCTGCGCGCATTATCCAGCAGCTTGCGGACCTGCGCCCCGGCGCGCCCGTCGTGCACGAGGATTACGGCGTGGGCCGTTACCTGGGCCTCACGACCATGGACGCGGGCGGCATGCCGGCGGAATTCCTGGTCCTCGAATACGCCGGGGGCGACAAGCTGTACGTGCCCGTACAGGCCCTCGAACGCATCAGCCGCTACACGGGCGCACCGGCCGAATCGGCCCCGCTGCACAAGCTCGGCGGCGACCAGTGGTCAAAAGCACGGGCACGAGCTGCCGCGCGTATCCGTGATGCCGCTGCCGAATTGCTCGATATCTACGCCCGCCGGGCCGCGCGCCAGGGCCACGCTTTCCCGGTGGACGAATCGCAGCTGCGCGCATTCGAGGCCGGCTTCCCGTTCGAGGAAACCGTCGACCAGGCGAGCGCGATCGCCGCGGTCGTCGAGGACCTGCGCTCGGCCAAACCGATGGATCGCGTCGTCTGCGGCGACGTCGGCTTCGGCAAGACCGAGGTCGCATTGCGTGCTGCGTTCGTCGCCGTGCAGGGCGGGAAGCAGGTCGCCGTGCTGGTGCCGACCACCCTGCTCGCCCAGCAGCACTTCCAGACGTTCGCGGACCGTTTTGCCGACTGGCCGGTGAAGGTCGAGCTGCTCTCGCGATTCCGTGGCGACGCACAGGCCAAGCAGGCGCTAGCCGGCCTGGCGGATGGCAAGGTGGACATCGTCGTCGGCACGCATCGCCTGCTGCAGCCCGGCATCCGTTTCAGGGACCTCGGGCTGATCATCATCGACGAGGAGCACCGCTTCGGCGTCAAGGACAAGGAAAAGCTCAAGGCGCTGCGCGCCGAGGTCGACGTGCTGACGCTGACCGCGACGCCGATTCCACGGACCCTGAACATGGCGCTCGGCGGACTGCGCGACCTGTCGCTGATCGCCACGCCGCCCGCCGCGCGGCTCTCGATCAAGACCTTCGTCAGCGAGTGGAATGCGCCGACGGTCCGCGAGGCCTTCCTGCGCGAACTGCGCCGCGGCGGCCAGGTCTATTTCGTGCACAACAGCGTGGATACGATCGAGAGGACGGCGCAGGTGCTCGCCGAGCTCGTGCCCGAAGCGCGCATCGTGATCGGCCACGGGCAGATGCGCGAGCGCGACCTCGAGCAGGTGATGCTCGACTTCTACCACAAGCGGGCGAACGTGCTGCTGTGCACGACCATCATCGAGAGCGGCATCGACGTACCGACGGCGAACACGATCGTCGTCGATCGTGCGGATCGTTTTGGCCTGGCCCAGCTGCACCAGTTGCGCGGCAGGGTCGGCCGCTCGCACCACCAGGCGTACGCCTACCTCATCACGCCGCCGAAGAACGCGATGACCTCCGACGCCGCGAAGCGGCTCGAGGCCATCGAGTCGCTCGAGGACCTCGGCGCCGGTTTCGTCCTCGCGACGCACGACCTCGAGATCCGCGGCGCCGGCGAACTGCTCGGCGACGAACAGAGCGGCCAGATCCAGGAGATCGGCTTCGCCCTGTACATGGAACTGCTGGAGCGCGCGGTCAAGGCCATGCAGGCCGGCAAACGGCCGGAACTGGAACGACCGCTGCACCATGGCCCTGAGATGGACCTGCACGTGCCGTCGATGCTGCCGGAGGAATACCTGCCCGACGTGCACGCGCGACTCGTGCTCTACAAGCGAATCTCCGGCGTCGAATCCGTCATGGAACTGGACGACCTGCAGGCGGAAACCGTGGATCGCTTTGGCGCCTTGCCGGAACCCGCGAAAAACCTGTTCCGCATCGCCCGGTTGCGCGTGGTGGCCACCTGCTGCGGGGTCGAACGGTTCGACATCGGCGCAGGCAGCGGGTCCGTCACCTTCGTGGACGACCCGCCCGTGGACACGGGCGCGCTGATCCTCTATGTGCAGCGGCACGGCAAGACGATGCGCTTCGACGGCCCAAGGAAGTTTCGCTTTACCGGCACCTGGCAACAGCCGGAAGAGCGGTTTGTCGCGGCACAGCAGCTGCTCGATGGGCTGGCGAAGTGCGTGCCCGCCGGGCAGGGGTGATCGACTCCCTCTCCCGCTTGCGGGAGAGGGCGCGAGCGCCGTCGCGGCAGCGATGGTGCGAGGGGTGAGGGAAAGAAGACCCTCACCCGCACTGCGTGCGACCTCTCCCGCAAGCGGGAGAGGTAAGACGCCCTCACCCGCACTGCGTGCGACCTCTCCCGCAAGCGGGAGAGGTAAGACGCCCTCACCCGCACTGCGTGCGACCTCTCCCGCAAGCGGGAGAGGCGGCTAGAGGTCTCCGTTCACAACGCAGTTGCCGCCGCGCCCCTGGGCCTGGCGCAGGGCGTTCACCGCAGCCTCGAGAATGAACTCGCACGGCTTGTCGCGCGGCGGGGCAACGGTGACCACGCCCGCACTCAAGGTGAGGTAACGGCCGATGTTCGAGCGCGGATGGTGGATCGCGAGCGAGCGGACGCGACTGATGATCTGGTCGGCGAAGCGGGATGCGTTTGCGGGATCCATCGCGACGCCCAGCACGACGAAGTCGTCGTCGCCGTGCTTCGCGACGATGTCGCTCGCGCGCTTGGTGGCCGTGGCGATCGTGCGACCAACCTGGCGCAGCACGTTGTCGCTGGGACCGCGACCGAAGACCTCGATGTACTCGTGCCAGGCGTCGATGTTGAAGCGCATCACGGTGAGCATGCGACCGTCGCGCTGCGAGATCGACCAGTCGCGCCTCAGGACTTCGAGCAAGTGCTCCGGGGTGCTGAGCCCGCTGGAACGCTCGAGCGCCGCAGCAAGGGCTCCGGGCGATGAACGCGGTGCCGGCCGGTAGTACAGGGCGAGCCGCGCCTCGGGGAGAGTGACGGCCCAGCGTTCGCACTCTACCGTCGTGCCGTCGATGCGTTTCAGCCGGACGCGGACACCGACGGACATGCTGGTGGTCTGCGTCGGATCGGCCGGCGCTTCGATCTCGAATTCTTCGAGGGTCCGGCCTTCGAGCCACTCCTCCGGCCGGCGCAGCAGCGCCGCGAGCGTCGCATTTCCGTAGACGACGCGGGGTGCGCCTTCGCCCGATGCGACCACCGCCACCCCGTCGAGCGCATGCCGCAGCACCTCGGCCAACAATCCCGGATCCGTGCTCATGCTCAAACGATCCCCCGATTCTCTCGTTATCTCTATGCTTTCAACTGCAGGCTCGGCGCCGCCATGCACTGGTCGACGGCGAGCCGGCACTCCACCCAGCGCGCCGTCTGCCCGAGTTCGAGCCTTCCGGGTCCGGGCTTGCCGTGCAGCCTCGCGAGACGCACCTGGCTGATCGGATCGGCCGCGTCGGCCAGTTGATCGAGTGTCGCGAGCACCGCCGGACGATCGTTGCACACTGCAAGCACGTCGCAACCCGCAGCCAGCGCGCGACGGGCACGCTCCGGCACGTCGCCGGCAAACGCGGCGCCTCCCATGCTCAGGTCGTCGGAGAAGATCGCACCGGTAAACCCGAGGCCCCAGCGCAGCTCCTGGTGGATCCAGCGGCGCGAGAAGCTCGCGGGCGCCTCGTCCACCTCCGGGAACAGCACGTGCGCCACCATGATCGACGAGAGGCCGTTGGCGATCAGGCGCCGATACGGCAGCAGGTCGTCCGTGAGATCCTCGATCGGGCGGCGATCGACGGGCAGCGCCTTGTGCGAATCGGCGACTACGGCACCGTGCCCGGGGAAATGCTTGGCGCAGGCCGCCATCCCGGCCGTTCGCATGCCCTGCATGCACGCCACGGCGAGCCTCGATACCACTTCCGGATCACGATGGTAGGCGCGATCGCCGATGACCTCGCTGACGCCGTAGTCGAGGTCGGTGCACGGCGCGAAACTCATGTCGATGCCGGCCGCGCGCAATTCCGCGGCCAGCAGCCAGCCGCATTGCCACGCCAGTCGCCGGCCCGCTTCAGGATCGACGTCATGCACGTGGCCGATCGCGCGATTGGAAGGCAGCACGGTGAAGCCCTGGCGGAAGCGCTGCACCCGACCGCCCTCGTGATCCACCGTGACGATGAGCGGCGGCTTCCTGACCGCGTGGATCTCCGCCACCAGCTTCTCGAGCTGCGGCACGCTTTCAAAGTTGCGCGTGAAGAGGATGACCGAGCCGACGAGCGGGTGCTTGAGCACGCGACGGTCCTCCGCCGTAAGCTCGGTGCCGGCCACGTCCACCATCAATGGACCCAGGGTCACGCGCCCTCCCCGTCTTCACCGCCAGCCCAGCCGCTCCACGGCAGTTGCGCCAGGCTCGCATTGTAGTAACGCAAGTCGTCCGTCACTTCGCGGCCGAGCCACGCCGGCCGGGCGAACTCCGCCTGTTCGCTCTCGATCTCGAGCTCAGCCACCACGAGCCCGGCGTTCGCGCCGAGAAACTCGTCGATCTCCCACTCGCACTCGCCGCTCTCGACCCAGTGCCGGAACTTCTCGACCCGCCCCTCGTCACACATCGTATCGAGGATCTCGTTCGCCTCGGCCAGCGGAATCTCGTACTCGTACTCCGCGCGGCGCATCCCGGTCACACGCCCCTTGACGCTGATCCAGGCGGAGGTCCCGCCGACGCGCACGCGAATCGAACAGGACCCCGTCGTCGCCAGATATCCCTGCCGGAACAGCTCCGACCGGGCCACCTGCGCGCGCCACTCGTCGCCCGTGACGAGGAACTTGCGTTCGATCTCTACCGGCATCGGCTCATCGGTCGAACACCGCCATCGCCTCGACGTGCGTCGTGTGGGGGAACATGTCCATGACGCCGGCCGCCGCCAGGCGGAACCCGTGCTTCTGGACGAGAATCCCCGCATCCCGGGCGAGGCTGCCCGGGTGACAGGAAATATACAAGACCCGGCGGGCGCCGGATCGGCTTATGACAGGAAGCACTTCACGGGCCCCGGCTCGCGGCGGGTCGAGCAGGACGCGGTCGTAGCTGCGACGGGCCCAGGGAAGCTCGCCGGTCTCTTTGAACAGGTCGGCGACGTGGAACTCGACGTGACCGATCCCGTTGCTCTCGGCGTTTGCCCGGGCACGGCCCACGAGGCCCGCGTCGCCTTCGACGCCGACGACCTCCGCGGCGCGGCGAGCCAGCGGCAGCGAGAAATTACCGAGGCCGCAGAACAAGTCGAGCACGGAGTCCGTGGAGGCAAGCTCGAGCATCTCGACGGCGCGGCCGACCATGGCCGCATTCAGCGAGCCGTTGACCTGGATGAAGTCCGCAGGCTGGAACTCGATGTTCACCACGAACTCGCGCAACGCGTAGTGGAGGACCGACGAACCCTCCGAGAGCGGCACGATGCTCTCGGGGCCGGCCGGCTGCAGGTAGATCCGCACGCCGTGCACCGCCTCGAATGCCTTCATGCGGGCCTTGTCCTCGTCGGACGGCCCTTCGAGCACGCGCATCACGAGGGCGCAGGCGTCGTCCGCCACGGCCACCTCGACCTGCGGCAGTCGGCTGGCAATCGACAGGGACTGCACCAGTTCCGACAGCGGATCGATCAGTCCGCCGACCGGTGCGGCCAGAATGCGGCACTCGTGCATGTCCGCGATGTACGGCGCCGAGCGCTCGCGAAAGCCCACCAGCACGCGGCCCTTGCGGGGAACGTCCTTGACACCCAGGCGTGCCCGACGGCGATACCCCCACACGGGCCCGGTGAGCGGCTCGAGGATGCGCCCGGGCTTGACGCCGCCCAGGCGCGAGAGGTTCTCGATCAGCTGCGTCTGCTTGAAGACCAGCTGCGCTTCGGGCGCGAGATGCTGCAAGGCGCAACCGCCGCACAGGCCGAAATGCGGACACTGCGGCTCGACGCGGTCCGCGCTCGGGCGCAGGACCTGCTCGCACACAGCCTCGTCGAAGTTCCGGTGCCGATGCGTGCGACGCAGGACCACCCGCTCGCCGGGCAACGCATCCGCGACGAAGATGGTCTTGCCGTCGATGCGCGCGACGCCCTTGGCCTCGTGCGTGAGATCGACGATGTCGGCTTCTTCCGGAGCGGCGGTGATCCGCTTCATTCGCGGCACGATCTCAGGCGGCCGGCCATGCCCGCTCGAATTCGAGCAGGTGCGGCTTGCCCGACGCCGCCAGCCATTCGCGCACCCGCCCGCACTCGCGCTCGTGCTCGTCGTGGGTCAGGTGACCGCGCATCAACTCGAAGCGCAGGTAGATCAGGTAGGTGTTGACGACATCCGTCTCGCAATAGTTGCGGATGCCCTCGGTCTGTCCGGCGAGATGCGCTTCCCACACCCCCTGACCCGACATGCCGAGCTTGCCGGGCAATCCGAGCAGCTGCGCCATGTGGTCGAGTCCGACGCGGCCGCGGCCCTGGAAACCCGAGAGCACGTCCATCAGGTCGATGTGCCGCCAGTGGAACCGGCTGATGTAATTGTTCCACTTGAAGGCCGGATCCTCGTCGCCCATCTCCCAGTAACGGTGCGCCTGGATGCGATGGCGCATCGCTCGATAATTGAGGACCGGAAGGTCGAAGCCCGAACCGTTCCAGCTAACGAGTGTCGGGGAGAATCGCTCCAGGCCGTCGTAGAAGCGGCGCACCAGCTCGTCCTCGGGCGAATCCACCTCGCCGAGGCTCCAGACCCTGAAGCCGTCCCGGGTATGCAGGGCCACCGAGATGGCGACGATGCGGTGCTGCTCGAGCGAAAGGAAATCCGACCCAGTCTGCTCCCTCTGCCGCGTCTGCATCACGTATCCGATCTGCTTCTCGGTCAGTCCCTCGAGCCCGTAGAAGCGCCGTCCGAACTCGACGTCGGGCACGGTCTCGATGTCGAAGGCGAACACGTTGCTGATCGTCATGGACCGTTCTCCTGCCGCTTCATCAGCACGGCCACCGCGACGACGAGGCCCGCCTCGTCGGTGAGCGTGACGTGCCCGTCGCCGGCCCCGAGCTGGTCGCGCAGCCTGCGGCCCCGCTCGGACCAGATCACTTCCGGCCGTCCCCACGCATTGGGCTGGACGCCGACGTCGCGGATCCAGATGCCGTGCGCAAAGCCGGTGCCGAGCGCCTTGACGATCGCTTCCTTCGCCGCAAAGCGCATAGCGAGGAAGCGCACCGGCCGCTTGTACTTGCGGAATCCCGCCTCTTCCTCGGGCATGAGCAGCCGTCGGACGAAGTGCTCGCCGTGACGCTCGTAGACCGCCTGCACGCGCTCGAGCTGCACGACGTCCGTCCCGATGCCGAAGATCATGCGACGGGACTCAAGCGCTGGTGCGCAGGCCGCGGCGTGCTTCGAGCATGAGCGCGCGCATGTCGCCCACCGCGCTGGCGAGTCCGTCGAAGACGGCGCGGGCGATGATCGCGTGGCCGATGTTCAGCTCGACGATCTCCGGGATGGCCGCCACCGGCTGGACGTTGTGGTAGTGCAGCCCGTGGCCGGCGTGCACCGTGAGGCCGATCTGGGCTCCGAACCGCGCCGCCTCGACCAGCCGCATCAGTTCCCTGGCCTGGTGTTCGCCGGTCGCCTCCGCGTAAGCGCCCGTGTGCAGCTCGACGACCGGGGCGCCCACCGCTCGCGAGGCCTCGATCTGCGCCAGGTCCGGATCGATGAACATCGACACGCGGCTCCCGGATTCCCGCAGGGCCGTGCAGTACTCCGCCAGCCGGGCCCGTTGTCCTGCGACGTCGAGGCCGCCCTCGGTCGTCAACTCGGCGCGCTTCTCCGGCACGAGACACACATCCTGCGGACCGACCTCGCGGGCGATCGCGATCATCGCATCCGTGGCCGCCATCTCCAGGTTCATGCGCGTCTGGAGCGCCGTACGCATCCGGCGCACGTCGTGTTCCTGGATGTGCCGCCGGTCCTCCCGCAGGTGCAGCGTGATGCTGTCCGCGCCGGACTGCTCGGCGAGGAGCGCCGCGTACAGCGGGTCCGGGTACGGCGTGCCGCGCACCTGGCGCAGCGTGGCCACGTGATCGATGTTGACGCCGAGCTTGATGGGATGGGTGAGCACGATGAATCAACCTCCGTCCGCTTTTGCGCCGTAGGCGCGCATCTCGATCAGCACCTCGCGCGTGCGCAGGGGCCGGCCGTCGAGGCACTGGTCGAGCGCGGCCCGCAGGAGCCGGCGCGCATCGGCGATGCTGCGGGAGTCCGCCAGCTCTTCCCGGGCCAGCGACAGCAGCGACGCGCCCGAAAATATCAGGGATCCCTCGGCCACTCCATCGAGCCGTTCGGGGCCGCCGTCGATGCGATAGCGATAGCTGCACGCGGCGTCGAGCGGGGCTCCGGACGTGCGGTCGTGCTCGAGACTGAGGCCAAAGCCCAGCTCATCGAGCAGCCGCTTCTCGAACAGGCGCAACGCGCGCTGTGCGTCCCCATCGCCGTCGAGCAGCTGCGCGATCAGCGTGCCGTACGCGTCGAACAGGCTGGGGTGCGGGTCGTGCCGCTCCAGCAACTTGAGCAGCAGTTCGTTCGCGTAAAACCCGCTCATCAGGCGATCGCCGGACAGTTGCGCGGGCGGCCGCACGCGCTCCGCGCCGGTCAACTGGCCTGCCTCGCCGCGTCCGGACCACGAGACCAGCAACTCGCTGAACGGTTGCAGCGCCGTGCCGATGCCGGAGGCCGACTGTCGGGAAGCACGCGCGAACACCGAGACCCGCCCGTGCGACCGGGTCAGAAGCTCGAAAATGCGGCTGGTGTCCCGCCATGGATAGTGGTGCAGCAGGAACGCCGGCTCGAGGCTCACGCGACGCGCCGAGACGCTCACGACCCGTACCCGAACTTCCTGAGCGCGCTCTCGTCGTCGGACCAGCCTTCCTTGACCTTCACCCACAGCTCGAGGTGGACCTTGCGCCCGAACTGCCTGTTCATGTCGAGGCGCGCGGCGCGGCCGATCTCCTTCAGCAGGTCGCCGCCCTTGCCGATGACGATCGCCTTCTGGCTGGTACGTTCCACCCAGATCACTGCCTGCACGACGATCTTGCCGGGCTCGTCCTCGGAATCGCCCATGCCCTCGATCTCGACGACGAGGCCGTAGGGCAGCTCTTCCTGCAGGCGCAGCATCAGCTTCTCGCGCACGATCTCCGCGGCGATGAAGCGCTCGGTCGCGTCGGTGACCTGGTCGGCCGGATACAGCATTTCCGATTCCGGCAGGTGACGCGCGATGATCTCCGGCAATCGCTTCAGGTTCGAGCCCTTCGTCGCCGAGATCGGCACGACTTCGGAGAACGCCGCCTTCTTCGACAGTTCCTCGATGTACGGGAACAGCCGCTCCTTGGGGTGGACGCGATCGACCTTGTTGATCAGCAGCAGGATCGGGCGGCCGGCGGCCTTCAGCTCGTCGAGCGCCCGCTCGTCCTCGTCCGTCCAGCGCGCCGCCTCGACGATGAAGAGGTTCACGTCCGAATCCGCGAGCGACGACAGCGCCGTGCGATTCATGTACCGATTGATCGCCTTCGGCTGGTCGGCATGAATGCCCGGCAGGTCGACGAATACGATCTGGTGACCCGGCTCCGTCAGCACCCCGTGGATGCGCGTGCGGGTCGTCTGCGGCTTGGGGCTGACGATGCTGATCTTCTGGCCGAGCAGCGCGTTGAGCAGCGTCGACTTGCCGACGTTCGGCCGGCCCACCAGCGCGGCGAAGCCGCAGCGCAGCTCACCCCCGCCAACCGCGGGAGTCCCGCTCATGTCGTCATGCGTATCGCTGTTCATTCATGCTCCACTTCGCGGGCCAGCGCGGCGAGCACGCATTGCGCCGCTTCCTGCTCCGCCTTGCGCCGGCTCGAGCCTTCGCCACGCTCGCGCAGGGCGAGCGCGGGCACTTCGCAGCTCGCGACGAACCACTGGTCGTGCGGCTCGCCGGCCACCTCTTCCACCGCGTACCTTGGCAGCGGCAGACTGCGGCTCTGCAGTTCCTCCTGCAGGCGCGTCTTCGGATCCTTGAGATCCTGGGCGGTCGGCAGACCCTCGAGGCGGGACTCCAGCAGCCGCCCGACGACGCTCCTGGCGGACTCGAGCCCGCCGTCGAGATAGATCGCGCCGAAGACCGCTTCGAGCGAATCGGCGAGTATGGAATCACGACGGAAGCCGCCGCTCTTGAGCTCGCCCCCGCCGAGGCGCAACTGCTCGCCCAGCTGCAGCTCCGCCGCGAGGCCGGCGAGCGTCCGGCTGCTCACGAGCGCGGCGCGGTACCGGCTCAGGTCGCCTTCGCTGCCGTCCGGAAAGGCCTGGAAGGCGAGCACCGCGACCACGAAATTCAGCACCGAGTCGCCCAGGAATTCGAGCCGCTCGTAGTTCGCGCGGCCGGCGCTGCGATGCGTCAGCGCGGCATCCAGCAGGGCCTGGTCGCGGAAGGTGTATCCCAGGCGGCTTTCGGCCCATTCCCCTGCGGTGCGCGCGCTCAAGGCTTACTGCTGCACGGTCACGCTCTTGTTGAACTTGACCAGCAGGTAGACGTTGTAGAGGAACTGCTGCTCGACCTCGTAGTCCGCGACGATCTCGTAGCCCTCGGACACCTTCTTGATCTCGACGTCCTTCCAGTCGATCCCCGTGGCGTCCTCCACGTCCCAGCGGCGCTCCAGCGAGCGGCGGATCAGCTGCGGGTTCGTCTCGATCGCCGCGTGCTCGTCCCGCACCTGCTCGAGCGAGCGAGCGACTTTCATGTAGTCGAGGTAGATCGGCACGAGGCGGATGCCCGCGTACACGGCCGTGCCGAGGATCAGCAGGATCGTGACGATGCCGAGGAACGTCGCGCCGCGTTGACGATGCTTCATGCCATTTCTCCCTGTTCGTCAGTGGATCGCCATGCCGATGCGGCCCCAGAGCGGCGCGGCATGGGGAATGTTCCAGTTGAGCCAGATGCGCACGGCCTTGCCGACGACGTTGTCGGCCGGCACGAAACCCACTTCCGGGAAACGGCTGTCGCGGCTGTTGTCGCGGTTGTCCCCCATGAAGAAGAAGTGGCCCGCCGGCACGACGTCGTCGAAATCGACGGACGGACGCTCGCTAATGTAGAGCGTGCGGTGCTCTACGTCACCGAGCTTCTCGACGCCGATCTGCGCAAGCGGCGTGCTGTTGAACGGCTCGAACATGCCGTCGAGCCGCACGTCCTGCAGCAGACCGTTCACGTAGACGCGCTTGTCGCGCACGACGATGTGGTCGCCGGGCAGGCCGACCAGTCGCTTGATGTAATTCGTGGCCGGATCGGAGGGCAGGCGGAACACGACGACGTCGCCGCGGCGCGGCTGCCCGATCGCCACGATCTTCGTATTCGCCACCGGCAGTCGCAGGCCGTAGGTGAACTTGTTGACGAAGATGAAGTCTCCGTCGAGCAGCGTCGGCATCATCGAGTCGGACGGGATGCGAAAGGGCTCGAACAGGAACGAGCGGATGACCAGCACCACGAGGATGATCGGGAAGAACGACCGGGCGTACTCGACGAGCAGCGGTTCGGGCGCCGCACCGGCCTCGGACCCCTCGACGGGCACGCGCCGGGCGCGGAAGAACCAGGCATCCGCGGCCCAGATCAGGCCGGTCAGCACGGTGGCGGTCAACAGCACGAACGAAAAATCGAATACCAAGCGTCACCTCGTCTAAGCGGCCGGCAGTATTGGGTATTTCCCGGGCGCCATCAATGCATTACGTCACATCCCGGTCGCCCGGGGACCCGGCTCAGTCCTTGCGGCCGACCTGCAGCACGGCCAGGAAGGCCTCCTGCGGGATCTCGACCTGTCCGAGCTGCTTCATGCGCTTCTTGCCCTCTTTCTGCTTCTCGAGGAGCTTGCGCTTGCGGCTGATGTCGCCGCCATAGCATTTCGCCAGGACGTTCTTGCGCATCGCCTTGACGGTGGACCGGGCGATCACGTGCGCGCCGATCGCCGCCTGGATCGCCACCTCGAACATCTGGCGCGGGATGAGTTCCTGCATCTTGTCGACGAGCTCGCGGCCGCGCTGGTAGGCCGTGTCGCGGTGGCTGATGATCGACAGCGCGTCGACCTTCTCCTCGTTGATGAGGATGTCGAGACGCACCAGCGGCGCGGCCTGGAAACGGTCGAACTCGTAGTCGAACGACGCGTAGCCGCGGCTGCAGCTCTTCAGCCGGTCGAAGAAATCGAGCACGACCTCCGCCAGCGGCAGTTCCCACTGCATCTGCACCTGGTTGCCGAGGTACAGCAACTTCTTCTGCACGCCGCGCTTCTCGAGGCACAGCTTCATCACCGGGCCGACGTAGTCCGGCGGCAGCAGGATGTTGGCGATGATGATGGGCTCGCGCAGCTCGTCGATCTTGTCGGTGGGCGGCAGCTTCGCCGGGTTGTCCACGTTCACGATCTCGCCGGCCGTGGTGAGCACCTCGTACACCACGGTGGGCGCGCTCGTGACCAGCGACAGCTCGTATTCGCGCTCGAGTCGCTCCTGCACGATGTCCATGTGCAGCAGGCCGAGGAATCCGCAACGGAAGCCGAAACCGAGGGCCGTCGACACTTCGGGCTCGTAGTGCAGCGCCGAGTCGTTGAGCTTCAGCTTCTGGAGGGCATCGCGGAATGCCTCGTAGTCGTCGGAGCTGACCGGGAACAGGCCCGCGAACACGCGCGGCTTGATCGCCTTGAAGCCCGGCAGCGGCCCATCGCAAGGCCGGGCGTCGGTGGTGATCGTATCGCCCACCGGCGCGCCGTCGATTTCCTTCACGCCGGCGATGACGAAACCCACCTCGCCGGTATAGAGCGCGTCGGCGACGAGCGACTTGGGCGTGAACCGCCCCAGCTTGTCCACCTGGTGCGCGCGGCCCGTGGTCCAGACGCGGATCTTCTGCCCGGTCTTCAGCGAACCGTTCATCACGCGCACCAGCGAAACGACCCCGACGTAGCTGTCGTACCAGGAGTCGATGATCAGCGCCTGCAGCGGCCCGTCGGGATCGCCCTTCGGCGGCGGCACTCGGCGCACCAGCTCCTCGAGCAATTCGGTGACGTTCTCGCCGGTCTTGGCGCTCACGCGCACGGCGCCCTCGGCCTCGATGCCGATGATCTCCTCGATTTCCTTGATGACCTTGGCCGGATCGGCGGAAGGCAGGTCGATCTTGTTGAGCACCGGCACGACTTCGAGCCCCTGCTCGATCGCCGTGTAGCAGTTGGCGACGCTCTGCGCCTCGACGCCCTGGGCCGCATCGACGACCAGCAGCGCACCCTCGCAGGCGGCCAGCGAGCGCGAGACCTCGTAGGAGAAGTCGACGTGCCCGGGCGTGTCGATCATGTTGAGCTGGTAGAGCTCGCCGTCACGCGCCTTGTAGCGCAGCGAGACGCTCTGGGCCTTGATGGTGATGCCGCGCTCGCGTTCGAGGTCCATCGAATCGAGCACCTGGGCCTGCATCTCGCGGTCCTGCAGCCCGCCGCACAGCTGGATGAAACGGTCGGCCAGCGTCGACTTGCCGTGGTCGATGTGCGCGATGATCGAGAAGTTGCGGATGAGCTTCATGCGGGTTCAGGTGATCCACCGGCCCCCGGAAGGCTGGCCGGCAAAGGGCGCGATTATAGCTGCAGTGCCCGCCGGACCCGGTCCCGATCGTACCGGCCCTCGCAAACGACCGCCCCGCCGGCTTCCAGGACCGGCACGCGCAGCCCGAACCGGGTCGCCAGCTCGGGGTCGCGGTCCACATCGACGACGTCCAGGCCGGCCCAAGCAGTGCCCAGGTCGAGAGACAGATCCAGCAGGAATTCCTCGCAAAGGCGGCAGCCTTCGCGGACGTAGAGCGTCAGGGGCATGCCGTCAGCGGTCGGGAGCCCCGGAGGCGGACGGGGCTCCCGGGGCGTCGACGGGCGCCACCGAGATGGCGACCTCGCGAATCGTGTCGGCCGGCACCTCGCCGACCGCGGTGATCACGTGGCCCTGGATGCTGGTCGAGTAGGCGTTGGCAGAGCCCATGCTCGACGACTCCGGCGGTGCGGGGCCACTGGCGTGGCCCGGCTCGATGAAGACCGAAATAGCGGCCATGCCGTCCGAGAAGATCAGGTGCTGGGCCGGCACCGGCGAACCGGGAAGCAACTGGAACCGGCTCGCCACCAGCCGGAAGCCCGGGGGCAGCCGCAGCGGCATCCAGCCATTGGCGTTCGCCATAGGCTGCGGAGGCGGGCCCAGCTTGCGGCCCGTGCGGATCCACTGGAAGCCCGTGGCGTCCACCGATGGCTCGACGTCTTTGTCGGGGATCTTCTTCTGCAACTCGAGGCTGGTGAACGAAATCTGCTCCACCGGCACGCCGGCGCCATTGGCCACGATCGAGCGCAGCGGCATCGCGGTCTTCTCGTCGAGCCATATCCGATATCCGTACCGATATCGATCGCGCGGACGGATGTCCACGATCTGGACGTCGCGGCCGAGCAGCTTGTTGCCCTTGCGGACCTCGAGATCGTAGAACGTGTCGAGCTTCGCGCCGGGGGTCGGCAGTGCCTTGAGCAGGGAGCCGTCGTCCGAGCGCGGCTCGACGAGGACCACGCGACGGTCCGGCAGGTAGGCGTGCACTTCCTCGCGCGTGCGGATGATTTCGCGTCCGCTGCCGTCCAGCGACACGAGGCGCTCGAGGCTGTGCCCGTCCGCGACGCGATGCACGATGCGCATTGATTCCGACTGCGTCGCCGTGCTGTGGGTGAACAGGCCGATGTAGTTGCGCGTGGCGAGGGATTCGGACATCCGCTCGAGCCACTGCTTGGCCTCCTCGGGCGAAGCGCTGGCCGTGCGTGCAGCGACTGCCAGCACGGCCGCCAGCGCCCAGGCGGAGCTTCGCTTGACTGAAATCGCCGCGCTCAAGGGGTTTCTTGGATTTCGTAGGATACGCGCTGCAGGCTTGGGTCGGCTGCAAGGAGGCCCGACCAGACGCTGCGCCGCGCCATTGGCGAGGAGAACTGGCTGTGGGCGACGAGGTAGCCCGCGAGACGCTGGCTCTGGGCAGGTGTCGGGCTGATGGCGCCGGCCAATGGCGACACCTTCAGGCTCGCAGCCGTGTTGGCGACGACGATGGCGGTTTCCTCGCCCGCGAACGGGCGCACGAGCATGACGGCGAGCAACGCGAAACTGGCCGCAACGGCGGTGGCGAATGCCGGTCGCTTCCAGAACGCGTGGCTGGCCGCAACGGCTGGCACGTCCTGGGCAGCCGCTGCCTGGCCCGGCGCATCGATGGCTGCGCTGACGCGGGCCGCGAACGACGGATGCGCCGTGCGCCCGCCCGGGGCACGCAGGGTTTCGCCGATCAGCGAGTAACGGCCAAACGAGCCGCGCAGATCCGGGTCGCGCTCCATGCGCCGCACCAGCAAACCGATCTCGTCGCGTGGCAACTCGCCGTCGAGCAAAGCGGATACCTGTTCACGAATCTGGTCTGTCATAGGCTTCTTTTTTCGTGCGTCAATCAAGCAATGGCTTGAGGTTGCGGTCGATGGCCTCTCGCGCGCGGAAAATCCTGGAGCGCACGGTGCCCACGGGGCAATCCATGGCTTGCGCAATCTCCTCGTAACTCAGCCCCTCCACCTCGCGCAGGATGATGGCCGTGCGCAGGTCCTCCGGTAGCTCTTCGACGGCCCGGTTCACCGTGCGGTGGATCTCCTCGGACAGCACGTTGGCTTCCGGGGTGTCCGTGTGGCGCATCCGCGACTCGACGGCGCTCTGCTCGTTCTCGCTCAGGTCGGCTTCGTAATCGAGTGGCCGGCGCTGGCGGGACGCGATCGAGTTGCGTGCTGTATTCACTGCAATGCGGTACAGCCAGGTGTAGAAGGCGCTGTCGCCGCGGAACGAACCGAGGGCCCGATAGGCCTTGACGAAGGCCTCCTGGGCGACGTCTTCAGCTTCCGCAGGATCCCGTAACAGCCGCGCAACCAATTTGACGACCTTATGCTGGTACCTGAGGACCAGCAGGTCGAACGCGCCGCGTTCACCCCGCTGGGCCCTTTTCACGAGCTCCAGGTCGCTCTGCTCGACCCCCACCGAGGGCCGCGGCTCATCGTCGACTGGCTCGTGCGGCTTCATAGACCCGTCGGGAGGGGGAAAGTTCGCCATGGGACGCATACGAGGCTACCGCAATGGGCCCGGCCTCACGAGCCGGCCTTTGGGCTTGCGGCCCAGAGCCGGACAGTGAGGCGGCGGATCGAGTCCGGCGGGAGATCCCAGGGGGTAAGCCAGGCCTGCACGCTCGATCGGCCAGGCGGTTCCCGGGGCCCCTCGACGACCAGCGTGCTGCCCAAACGGCGCGTCCGGTTACCCGGGACGGCCTCGATTGGACCGCCCAGCGGCGCGCGTGCCCGGACCAGGAACATGAGAACCGCGGTCACGGCGGACAGGCCACAGGCCAACGCGACGGACCCGTGGCGGGCCGATACCCACCCCACGGCGCAGACGGCCAGGGCGGCGAGCACGTCAGAGGTCCGGTCCGCCCACAGGCGGCGGGGCAACTTCAGACGGATCGCGACGGATGCGCGCAACGACATTGCGTAGGATTTCCTCGTCCGGGGTGGTGCGGCCGACAAGATACCCAAATACGTCAGGGTCCGGCAGTTCGAGTAAGCGGGCGAACGCATCGCGTTCCTGGGCAGACGCCGGCCCGTAGTCCTGATCGAGGTAGCGCGTGAGCAGCTGGTCCAGTTCGCGCATGCCGCGCCGGCAGCGCCAGCGCAGCTTCTGTGCCTGTTGCCGGTCGGCCTCAGGGCCATCGGTGACCATCAATGCCGTGCGGGGGCTCAGTGCTGCCGCTCGGCGACGAGCTTCTTGATCTCGGCGATCGCCTTGGCGGGGTTGAGGTCCTTCGGACAGGCCTGCGCGCAGTTCATGATCGTGTGGCAGCGATACAGGCGGAACGGATCCTCGAGTTCGTCGAGTCGCTCGCCCGTCGCCTCGTCGCGCGTGTCGATGATCCACCGATACGCGGCGAGCAGCGCCGCGGGGCCGAGGTAACGGTCGCTGTTCCACCAGTAGGACGGGCAACTGGTCGAACAGCACGCGCACAGGATGCAGGCCGACGGGCGGTCGATCTTTTCCTGGTCTTCCTTCGACTGCAGGCGCTCGCTGTCGGGCGGCGCCGGCGTGCGGGTCTGCAGCCACGGCTTCACCGAGGCGTACTGCGCGTAGAAATTGGTGAGGTCGGGCACGAGGTCCTTGATCACCGGCATGTGCGGCAGCGGGTAGATCTTCACGTCCCCGCGGATCTCGGCCGTCGCCTTGGTGCAGGCCAGCGTGTTGACGCCGTCGATGTTCATCGCGCACGAACCGCAGATGCCCTCGCGGCACGACCGGCGAAACGTCAGCGTCGAGTCGACCTCGTTCTTGATCTTGATGAGCGCGTCTAGAACCATCGGGCCGCAGCCGCCCATGTCGACCTGGTACGTGTCCACGCGCGGCTTCTCGCCGGAATCCGGGTCGAAGCGGTAGATCTTGAACGTGCGGACCGCCTTCGCGCCGGAAGGCGCGGCGTGGGTCTTGCCGGGCTGGACCCTGGAATTTTCGGGAAGTCGGAATTGAGCCATGACGATCCTCAGGAGGCTATGGGCTGCAGGCTATAGGCGATAGCCAGAACCGGAACCCCTTGTTTCTTACCTATAGCCTATGGCCTATAGCCCATTGCCTAGTACGTTCTCGCCTTCGGCGGCAATCGCCTCGACGTCGTCGGTGAGCGTATTGAGGTGCACCGGGCGATAGTCGATGCAGACCCTGCCTGACGCGTCCGCCCACGCGAGCGTGTGCTTCAGCCATTGCTTGTCGTCACGGTCCTTGTAATCCTCGCGCGCGTGAGCGCCGCGGCTTTCCTGGCGGTTCGCCGCCGAGTTCATCGTGACGAGCGCCTGGCCAAGCAGGTTGTCGAGTTCGAGGGTCTCGATGAGGTCCGTATTCCAGATGAGCGAGCGGTCCTCGACCTGGACTTCCGCGAACGACTGGTAGACCGCGTCGAGTTTGCGCACGCCTTCATCGAGGGACTCGCCCGTCCGGAACACGGCCGCGTGGTTCTGCATCACGCGCTGCATGTCGAGGCGGATCTCCGAAGTGCGGCGCCTGCCCTGCGCGTTGCGGAACCTGTCGAGGCGGCTGACGGCGAGATCGCCCGCATCCCTGGGCAGCGGCTTGTGCGACGTGCCGGGCTTGAGCGTCTTGCCGCAGTGGTGCGCGGCCGCGCGGCCGAACACGACGAGGTCGAGCAGCGAGTTCGAGCCGAGGCGGTTTGCACCGTGCACCGAAACGCAGGCGGCCTCGCCCACCGCCATCAAGCCCGGGACGACGGAATCCGGATTGCCGTGGCGCAGCGTCACGGCTTCGCCGTGCACGTTGCAGGGAATGCCGCCCATGTTGTAGTGCACGGTCGGGAGCACCGGGATCGGCTCCTTCGTGACGTCGACGCCGGCGAAGATGCGGGCCGTTTCCGCGATGCCGGGCAGGCGCTCGTGGATCACCGCCGCGCCGAGGTGCTCGAGGTGCAGGTGGATGTGATCCTTGTGCTCGCCCACGCCCCGGCCTTCGCGAATCTCGATCGTCATCGAGCGGCTCACGACGTCGCGCGACGCGAGGTCCTTCGCGTTCGGCGCGTAGCGCTCCATGAAGCGCTCGCCTGCGGAGTTCGTGAGGTAGCCGCCCTCGCCGCGCGACCCTTCGGTGATCAGGCAACCCGCGCCGTAGATGCCGGTCGGGTGGAACTGCACGAACTCCATGTCCTGCAGCGGCAGGCCGGCGCGCAGCGCCATGCCTCCGCCATCGCCCGTGCAGGTGTGCGCGGAGGTGCAGGAGAAGTAAGCGCGACCGTAGCCGCCCGTCGCCAGGATGACGGTGTGCGCGCGGAAGCGGTGCAACGTGCCGTCCGACATGTTCAGGGCGACGACGCCGCGGCAGGCGCCCTCCTCCATGATCAGGTCGATGGCGAAGTACTCGATGAAAAACCGCGCCTCGTGCTTGAGCGACTGCTGGTACAGCGTGTGCAGCATCGCGTGGCCGGTGCGGTCGGCGGCGGCGCACGTTCGCTGCGCGATGCCCTTGCCGTAGTGCGTCGTCATGCCGCCGAAGGGGCGCTGATAGATCTTGCCATCCTCGGTGCGCGAGAACGGCAGGCCGTAGTGCTCGAGTTCGAGGATCGCCGCAGGCGCTTCCTTGCACATGAACTCGATGGCGTCCTGGTCGCCGAGCCAGTCCGAGCCCTTGATGGTGTCGTAGAAGTGGAAACGCCAGTCGTCCTCGCCCATGTTCCCGAGCGCCGCGCTGATGCCGCCCTGCGCCGCCACGGTGTGGCTGCGGGTCGGGAACACCTTCGTCAGGCAGGCCGTGTTGAGGCCGGCTTCGGCAAGGCCGAACGTCGCACGAAGGCCGGCCCCGCCGGCACCGACGACGACGACGTCGTAGGTGTGATCGATGAACTTGTAGGCAGCGGTCATGCCGGGGCTCCGAACGCGATGCGCAACACGGACGAGCACGCCGACGAGGGCGGCCACCACGAGCGCGAACTTGACGGCCACGAGCACCGCGACGCGGGTGCCCTTGCTGGCGACGTAATCCTCGACCACGACCTGCAAGCCGAGATTGGCGTGATACGCGGCGACGGCGACGAACAGCACCGCGAGCACGGAGCTCACCGGAGAACTCAGCCAGGCCCGCACCGCGTCGAGGCCGCCGCCTTCGAGCGATGCCAGCGACACGAAGAACCAGAGGCCCAGCAGCACGAGGGCCACCGCAGTGACGCGTTGCGCGTACCAGTGCGACGACCCGCCCTTGGCCGAACCAAGGCCCAGCACGCGTCCGAGGGGACTGCGCAGGCTCATACGACACCCCCGAGGTGAATCCGCAGCACCGCCCAGGCGATGAGCGCGATCGCGACGGCGCCGATCGCCACGGCCCAGCCGCTCTTGCGCGCCGTCGCGAGTTCGAAGCCCCGTCCCGCGTCGAAGAAGAGATGCCGAACGCCGTTCAGCAGGTGATAGCAGAACGCGAGCAGGCCGCCGAAGAGCACGACCTGCGTGACCGGCGAGCCGAGGCAGCGCACCGCGCCCGCATACGAATCGGGACCTGAGGCGGCGGCCGCCAGCCAGTAGACCAGCAGGAAGAAGCACGCGCTCAGCAGCACGCCGGTGATCCGATGCAGGATCGACAGCGTGTTGGTGTACTGCCAACGGTAGTGCATGAACGGGGAAAGCGGCCGTTCGGGCTGCGCCATGCTCGAGTACCTCCAGAAACCGGCCGCTAGAAGTCGATGCAGCGCCCGGCCTTTTCCCAGTCGCCGAACCGCGTCGGTTCGGGACCGTCTCGGCCGCCGATTTCCTTCGGCAGCCGACGGCTGCGGCGCATCCGACCCGGTTCCAGGGGCGGCGTGTGGCGCGGGCTGAGTCTCGGGGTGCTTTTCTGGCGGGATGGTCATACGACAGCCAGTAAGTCTGCCAGATACGCAGCCCGTTCACCACTTTGAAAAGCAAGGGAAAACCGACGCATCGAGCCCAGGCGAGCAGAACCGGCGCAAAGCGGACCTGGGTCGCGTTGTGGCCGCCCGACTGCGCTTACAATCCGGGCCCAGACCATGAGCAACGAATCCACACAGGCGCTGCGCGCCGCACTGCTGCCGCATCTCACCATCCTGCGCGTGTCCGGGCCCGATGCGGCCGCCTTCCTGCAGGGCCAGTTCTCGAACGACACCCGGCTGCTGGCCGACGGGCGGACCCAGCTTTCGGCTTGCAACACCTCGCACGGGCGCGTGATCGCCCTCGCGCGGCTCCGACAGACGGACGACGCGATCTACGCGCTGGTGCCCGACGAACTCGCGTCCAGGTTGCTCGCTCACCTGCGCAAGTTCGTGCTGCGCGCCAAGGTGGATCCAGTCCATGCGCACGACCTTCAGGTCGGCGCCATCATCACCGGCAGCGCGGATCCGGGCGAGACCCTTGCGAAATTCGAGGAAGGCGTCCTGACGATGTCGCCCGTGCCGATGTCAGGGGCCACCGAAGTCGTGACGTTCCGGTACGCGCCCGGACGCGAAGTCGTCGCGGCACCGCCCGCGGCGTGGCGCGCCATCAGCGGACTGTCGTTGACCCGGCCGAGCCAGAGCGCCGCCAACAAGTGGAACCTCGCCGACATTCGCTCGGGACTGCCGCAGGTCTTCACGGCAGCCTCCGAGCAATTCGTCCCGCAGATGCTCAACCTCGACCTGATCGACGGCATCAGCTTCACGAAAGGGTGCTACAGCGGCCAGGAAATCGTCGCGCGCACCCAGAACCTCGGGCGCATCAAGCGCCGCACGTTCCGCTACACGCTCGCGGCGGGCCCGGCGCCCGAAGCGATGACTGGCCTGTACCTCGACGGCAGCAAGGTCGCCGAGGTCCTGATGAGCGCCGAAGTGGCTGACGGCGCTGAACTGCTGGCAGTCGCGAATCTCGACGTGCGCGGCCGCGAATTGGCGCTCGACGACGGCCGCCGGGTGACGCCGGCCGAGCTGCCCTACGGCATCGACGCCTAGAGACTCGCCGCCCTACTCGGGCTTCATGTGCGGGAACAGCAGGACGTCCCGGATGGACGGCGCGTTGGTGAACAGCATCACCATGCGGTCGACGCCGATGCCGAGCCCCGCCGTCGGCGGCAGACCATACTCCAGCGCGCGCACGTAGTCCGCGTCGTAGAACATTGCCTCCTCGTCGCCGCCGCTCTTGCGCGCCGCCTGCTCCCTGAAGCGCGCCGCCTGGTCCTCCGCATCGTTCAACTCGGAGAAACCGTTGGCGAGTTCGCGACCGCCGACGAAGAACTCGAACCTATCCGTGATGAAGGGATCGGCATCGTTGCGCCGCGCGAGCGGTGAGACCTCGGCCGGATAGGCGTAGACGAACGTCGGCTGAACCAGCTGGTGCTCGGCGGTCTTCTCGAAGATCTCGATCTGGAGCTTGCCCGCGCCGTCGGTCGGCTTGACGCCCGCGATGCCGAGCCCCGTGCACACTCCGCGCAGGTACTCCACCTCCCTCAGGCGGTTGCGGTCGATGCCCGGGATTGAAGTGCACGACGAGGTCCTCGACCGTGACGCGGCGGAAAGCCGACCCGAAGTCGAAGGTTTCGCCCTGGTACTCGACCTGCCGCGCGCCGAACAGCATGTCCGCCACGCCCTGGAACATGCGCTCGACCATGTCCATGAGGTCGCGGTAATCCGCGTACGCCTGGTAGAGCTCGAGCATCGTGAACTCGGGGTTGTGGCGCGTCGACAGTCCCTCGTTGCGGAAATTGCGGTTGATCTCGTAGACGCGCTCGAACCCGCCGACCACGAGGCGCTTCAGGTACAGCTCCGGCGCGATGCGCAGGTACATGTCCACGTCGAGCGCGTTGTGGTGCGTGATGAACGGCTTTGCGACGGCGCCGCCCGGGATCACCTGCAGCATCGGCGTCTCGACTTCCATGAAATCGAGCGCGTCGAGGAAGCGGCGCAGGTACTGCACGATCTGCGTGCGCGCGCGGAACACGGCGCGGCTTTCGTCGCTGACGATGAGGTCCACGTAGCGCTGGCGATAGCGCTGCTCGACGTCCGCGAGCCCGTGCCACTTGTCGGGCAGCGGCCGCAGCGACTTCACCGAGCAGGCGCAGCGCATCGACCTTGACCGACAGCTCGCCGGTGCGCGTCTTGAAGAGCGCGCCTTCGGCCCCGAGGATGTCGCCGACGTCCCAGCCCTTGAACTCGTCGTAGGTGGCGCCGAGCGCTTCGCCCTGCAGGAAGAGCTGGATCAGGCCGCTGCGGTCCTTGACCTTCGCGAAGCTGGCCTTGCCCATCACGCGCTTGAACATCATGCGGCCGGCGACGGAAACGCGGGTCGGATGAGCCTCGAGCCATTCGGCCGTCCGCTCGCCGTAGCCGAGGTGCAGCTCCTCGGCCGTCGCATTGCGCTGGAAGTCGTTCGGGAACGCGTTGCCGCGCTCGCGCAGGCGGTCGAGCTTCGCTCGCCGCTCCGCGATCAGGTGGCTTTCGGACTCAGGGGGTGTGTCGGTGGGCATGGCGATTCGAAAAGTCGCAACAGGCTATGGGCTATGGGCTATGGCTTATATAGGTCTTCTAGGCTATAGGCTACAGGCTATGGGCTACAGGCTATGGGCCATAGGCAAAAAATCGGAATCGAGGGCAACGCCATCGGCCACGTTCTTCCTATAGCCTATAGCCTATAGCCCATAGCCCACTAGCCTATGGCCTATAGCCCTTGCTTCAGGCTGGCCTCGAGGAACGGGTTCAGGTCGCCGTCGAGCACGGCCGTGGTATTGCCGATTTCCACGCCCGTGCGCAGGTCCTTGATCCGCGACTGGTCGAGCACGTAGGAACGGATCTGGTTGCCCCAGCTCACGTCCGACTTCGAGTCCTCGAGCACCTTCGCCGCGGCGTTGCGCTTGTTGACCTCGAGCTCGTACAGCTTCGCCTTCAGCATCTTCATCGCGGTGGACCGGTTCTTGTGCTGGCTGCGCTCGCTCTGGCAAGCCACCACGATGCCCGACGGCAGGTGGCGGATGCGCACGGCCGATTCGGTCTTGTTGACGTGCTGGCCGCCGGCGCCGCTCGAGCGGTAGACGTCCATCTCGAGGTCGGCCGGGTTGATGTCGATGTTGATGTCGTCATCGATCTCGGGCGAGATGAACACCGACGCAAACGACGTGTGGCGGCGGGCGTTCGAGTCGAACGGGCTCTTGCGCACCAGGCGATGCACGCCCGTCTCGGTGCGCAGCCAGCCGTACGCATACTCGCCCTCGAAGCGGATCGACACGCTCTTCATGCCCGCGACTTCGCCCGGGTTGCTGTCGATCACTTCCGTCTTGAAGCCGTTCTTGTCGCCCCAGCGCAGGTACATGCGCATCAGCATCTGCGCCCAGTCCTGGGCCTCGGTGCCGCCGGCCCCGGCCTGGATGTCCATGAAGCAGTTGTGGGCGTCCATCTCGCCCGGGAACATCCGCTTGAATTCGAGCCTGGCGATCTCGCGCTCGATGCGCCCGGCGTCCTGCTGGACCGCCAGGGCGGTGCCCTCGTCGCCCTCCGCCTCGGCCATCTCGAGCAGTTCGCCCGCCTCCAAGATGCTGCCCGTCAGGCGGTCGAGCGTGTGCACCACGCCCTCGAGCGATGTGCGCTCGCGTCCGAGTTCCTGGGCCCTTTCCGGCTTGCTCCAGACGGCCGGGTCCTCGAGTTCGCGCAGGACCTCGGTCAGCCGTTCGGCGCGGCCGTCGTAGTCAAAGATACCCCCTGAGCGCGGCGGTGCGCTGCGAGAGGTCTTCCAGGGAACGGCGGATCGGGTTGATTTCCAGCATGCGGGCTCTGCACTCGGGGGGCGCGAAACGAGCCCGTGAGTTTATCACGGGAGCGCGCTCGCCCCTCCCCTGGGCCGACCGCGGCGCTAGCTGCCCTCACCCCCACCCCCGCCCACTTGCGTGGGCGAGGGAGTCGCGTTGCCAGCAGCCGGCGCCAGCCACTCGGTCACCAGCTGCAGCTTGCTCACGCGGGAGTAATCGTCGACCCCGGGGCGGTAGACCAGCTCGACGCAGTCCTGGGCACGGATGGCCGGCGCAGCCGGATCGTCGAGGTAACGGAACGCCATAGCATCGACGGTTTCGCCCGACTCCGCACGGACCCGCAGCTTCAGGTGCCTCTCGCCCACGATCCTGGTTTCGATGACGCCGAACCTGCCGTCGAAGCACGGCTCGGGAAACCCCGAACCCCAGGGGCCACCCTCGCGCAGGGCGGACGCCGTCTCGACGTTGAACTCGCCGGGCCGCAGTTCGCCGTCCGTTTGCAGGTTGCCGGAAAGCGTGTCGTCGTCGACCCAGCGAGCCACTTCCATGGTGAATGCGTGCTCGAACGCCGGCAGGTCGGATGCACGCAGCGTCATGCCCGCGGCCATCGCATGACCGCCGAACTTCTCGAGCAGGCCCGGATGCTGCGTCGCCACGGCATCGAGCACGTCGCGCACGTGCACACCGGGCACCGACCGGGCCGAGCCCTTGATCCAGCCGGGCTGCTCGGCCGGCGCGAAGGCGATGACTGGACGGTGCAGCCGCTCCTTGACGCGCGACGCCACCAGCCCGATCACGCCCTGGTGCCACGATGCGTCGTACACGCAGACACCCGCCGGCATGTCCCCGTCGAACGACGCAACCTTCGCATCGAGCTGCGTCAGGGCCTCGAGTTGCATTTTCGATTCGAGCTGGCGCCGGTCGGCGTTCAACTGGGCGAGCCGCGACGCCAGCTCGCGAGCTTCCGCAGGATCGTCGGTCAGCAGGCAGTGGATGCCCTCCGTCATGTCCTCGAGGCGCCCGGCAGCGTTGAGGCGCGGGCCGGCCTGGAATGCCAGGTCCTGGCCGACGACGGTCGGCAATGCCCGCCCCGCCGCTTCCAGCAGCGCGCGCAGGCCCGGCACGCAGCGGCCCGCACGGATGCGTCGCAATCCCTGGGCGACGAGGATGCGGTTGTTGAAGTCGAGCGGAACGACGTCGGCAATCGTGCCGAGGGCCACGAGATCGAGCAGGTCGGCGGGATTGCTCTGCGTCCCCGCACGAAGCCGGCTCTCGTCGCGCATGCGTCGCGTGAGCGCCGCCATCAGGTAGAAGGCGACACCGACACCGGCGAGCGCCTTCGAAGCGAACGGGTCACCCGGCGCATTGGGATTCACGATGGCGGCTGCCGCGGGCAGCTCGCGACCCGGCAGGTGATGATCGGTGACCAGCACGTCGATGCCGTGTGCGCGCGCCTCGCTGACGCCCTCCAGCGACGAGATACCGTTGTCGACGGTGACGATCAGGCCGGGCTTGCGTTGCGCCGCCACCCGGACGATTTCCGGCGTGAGCCCGTAGCCGAACTTGAAGCGATCCGGCACCAGGAAGTCCGCATCCCGGAATCCCAGGCGACTCAGCTGGCGCATCATGAGGGTGGTGCTCGTCGCACCGTCGGCGTCGAAGTCCCCGACGATCAGCACCTTGCCGCCGCTCTCGAAGCGCTGCATCAGCAAGTCCACCGCCAGATCGATTCCGCCGAGCGAACTGACCGGCAGCAGCCGCTCGAGACCCAGCTCGAGTTCGTGCGCGCCGCTCATCGGGCGCGCGGCGTAGACACGCCTGAGGACGGGATGCAGCGTGGACGGCAGTGACGCGGCGAGGTCGGCCCGCTGGTCGCGGCGGATGATGCGACGGCTCATGCGAGGACCGGATCGAGCGAGCGCGGCGAGCGCCAGAACCGCCAGCGCGACAACGCGTCCAGCACGATCACCGTGGAACCGAGACAGATTTCCAGCGAACGGCAACGCCCGCTCTGGACCGCGCCGAGCGCGGCGGCCAACAGGCCTGCGTCGATCTCGCTGAGCGAATCTGCCAGGGAGCGGGCCGTCGGAAGCGTCATGGCGATCAGGCTTCCCGGCTCGGGCGACGCCAGCATTGCACGCGCGTTGCTGGCCGCCGTCGCTCGCTGCCCGTGCAGGGCCCACAGGCCTGCGAGCCAGGCATCGTCGGTTACCAGAGTCGGCAGCGCCTGCGGCACGACCGGTGGCGCGGCGCCGAACCCCCACAGCCACAGCGAATTGATCGCCGGCCGGCGCGCACGCTCGCGACGCTCGTTGACCGGGTGCTCGTGCAGCAGCATCTGGATCTCGTTCATCAAGCTCCGAATCGCCGGACCGTCGCGACCGGCCGGCATGAAGTCACGCACGTTCTGTCCGACGACCTGCGTCGGCTCGAACGTCGAGCACTCGATCGAGTCCCTGCAACGCAGCGTCCAGCGCTCCGGAGTGTCGCACTCGAAATCGAACCCGGTGCCGGCCAGGTGCCAGCGGATCGTCCCGTGCAGCGCCTCCGCCTCCTCCGCGGTGATCGCCAGGTCGTGCAGCGGCAGGAGGCGCAGGTGATCGATCGCAGCCGCCAGGTGCACGGGTTGTGCAACCGCCCAGAGGCCGGCCGGAATATCATCGCGGGCGGCCCGATGCGCGCAGGGGCCTGCGGGAAAGCGCTCGACGACGTGCTCGCCGAGGCCCGCACGCTCGAGCAGCCATGCCCGCCACGGCGATCCCAGGGGATATCGACGCGCCGCGCGGCCCTGCAGCCACTGCATTGCCGGCAACGCGATCGTCTCGCCGCCGTCGCGCACGTTCCGCAGCGCGGCCTCCCACCAGGGCAGCGCCAGGCGCATCGGCAGCACTCTGCGATGTTCAGTCAAGCGGCACTCCCATGGACCGCGCAGCCGATGACCGAGCCCTGCGCATCCGGTATGTTACCTGCATGAAACTCAGTCTCGACCTGCCCGCGCAGACGAATGTCATCCGCGCGTACTCGCCCGGCGAGATCCGGGTCGGCGAGACGGCGTATCGCACGAACCTTATCCTCGCAGCGAGGACGCTGATCGAAGGCTGGCGCCCGTCGCGGGCCGAGGATCTCCGGCCGGCGGACCTCGATGCGATCCTCGCGCTGCGACCCGAGGTCATCCTGATCGGCACCGGGATGCGCCAGCAGTTTCCCGACCGGGCGGCACTCGCCGCACTGTATGCCGCTCGCATCGGCTTCGAAGTCATGGACACCCGCGCGGCCTGCCGCACGTACAACGTCCTCGTCGCAGAGGACCGCGAAGTCGTCGCCGCGCTGATGCTCTGACCTAGCTCAGACCGTGCAGCAGCGGCACGAAGGTCACTGGCCCGAGGATCTCGCGCTCGAGGCGATCGCCCCGGCGGGTGACCCGCAACAACTGCTGTTCGCGGTCAGGTCCCACCGGGAGGACGAGGCGTCCGCCGTCCGCCAACTGCTCGAGCAACGTCGTCGGCACCGCATAGGCCGCTGCCGCGCAGATGATCCCGTCGAAGGGCGCGTGCGCGGCCCAGCCTTCGAACCCGTCGCCGTGCTTCATGTGCACGTTGTTGAGCTTCAGCTCGCGCAGCACCTTGCGAGCCCTCATCTGCAGCGCGGCAATGCGCTCGACGCTGTACAGCGTGACGACCAGCGGAGCGAGCACCGAAGTCTGGTATCCGCACCCCGTGCCGATCTCGAGCACCTTGCGCGGCGAGCCGCCTTCGAGCAGCGCTTCGGTCATGCGCGCGACGATGTACGGCTGAGAAATCGTCTGGCCGTGCCCGATGGGCAGCGCCGTGTCTTCGTAGGAGCGGCTCGCGAGCGCCTCGTCGACGAACAGGTGGCGCGGCACCGCGCGAATGCGCTCGAGCACCTGTTCGTTCGTGATCCCCTGCTCCCGCAGGCGCGCGATCAGCCGGTCGCGCGTGCGCGCCGAAGTCATGCCGATGCCGGAGACGTTGCGGTGATCGCTCATGCGCTGTCGCCGCTCACTCGTCGTGCCCGCCGAGCCAGCGACCGATATCGTCGATCGACGCATGGCGCGTCAGGTCGACCTGCAGCGGGGTCACCGAAACGTAGCCTTCGGTGATCGCGTGGAAGTCCGTGCCTTCGGCGATGTCCGCCCCCTCGCCCGCCGGGCCCACCCAGTACACCTCGCGCCCGCGCGGGTCCGACGCGCGAATCACCGGTTCCGAGCGATGCCGATAGCCGAGGCGCGTCGCCTTGACGCCGCGCAACCGCTCGTAGGGCAGGTCCGGCACGTTGACGTTCAGGATCATCGAACTCGGCAGTGGCGAACGCTTCAGGCGCATCACCAGGTCGCTGGCGACGCGTGCCGCAGCCGCGAAGTTCCTTCCCTCGCGAGCCACGAGCGAGATCGCGATCGTCGGAAGCCCGAGAAAGCGACCCTCGATGGCCGCCGCGACCGTGCCGGAATACAGCACGTCGTCGCCGAGGTTGGCGCCGTCGTTGATGCCCGAGACGACCATGTCGTGCTCGAAATCGAACAGGCCGGAAATCGCGAGGTGGACGCAGTCCGTCGGCGTGCCGTTCACGTAATACATCCGCTCGCCGTAGGTGATCACGCGGAGCGGCACGTCGAGCGTCAACGAGTTGCTGGCACCGCTGCGATTGCGGTCCGGCGCCACCACGGTGACGTCCGCGAGGGGACGCAACGCGACGGCGAGGCTCTCGAGACCCTCCGCGCGATATCCATCGTCGTTGCTGACCAGTATTCTCAAGTGGGGGATTTTGCCGATTCCAGGGGCCCGAAGGATCGCGGATGGGCCGAAAACGCGGCGCAACTATACTGGAATCCCCGCAGCCGCCGGTAGCGAACGGTCTCCCGCAACGCGCATGTCGAACGAAGACGCAAAAGCCTTCCGCCGGGCCATGGCCGGCGTGAAACCTCTGCCCGCCGTGCAGCCGCCGTCCGGGCCGGCGAAACCGCGCGCCATCGCTCGCTTTTCGCGCTCCGGACCCGTGGCGCCGCTCTGGGAGGAGCCGCGCCGACCGTTCGATGCGAGTTCGCCGGAAGGCGACGGGTTCGTGGCCTTCAAGCGTCCGGGAGTTCGCGACGAAGCACTGCGCAGGCTGCGCCGCGGCCAGGTCCCGGTGGAGGGCGAAATCGACCTGCACGGCCTCAGCCGGCACGCGACGCACGAGGCGCTGCGAGTGTTCCTCGGCATGGCGCTCGAGCGACGCCTGCGCTGCGTGCGCGTGATCCACGGCAAGGGGCTTCGCTCGGGAGCCGGCGGACCGGTGCTCAAGCACGTCGTGCCCGAGTGGTTGAGCCGCATCGAGCACGTCTCGGCTTTCGCGTCCGCGCGCCCGGCCGACGGCGGCACCGGGGCGCTCTACGTGCTGTTGCGGCTGCCGGCGGGCACCGAGTCACGCGGCGCGAGGTAGTGCGTCATTCCTCGCCGCCTTCACCGGCGTCCCACGCATCACCCAGGATCTCGTGCAGGACGGCTGTCGCAAACGTACCGCGCGGCAACGTGAACCAGAGCCGCAGGTCTTCACCCTCGACGGACCAACGGCAATCGCGGACCGGCAGGCGCAGGCTGCGGCGCTCGTGCTCGAGGCCCTGCGAAACGAGCAGATCGATCAGCGCGGATTCGCCGACGAGCGCGCGGCCCTCGACCGAAAGCGCCTCGGCCGTCGATGCCGCGGCGCCCCGCCCGGGCAACGGCCCGCTCGGATGCACATCCATGGCGGCCGCCCGCTCCGCGAGTTCCGGCTCGATCACGGGTGCCGCGAAGAAACTGCGCTTGCCGTCGAGCATCACCGCCTCGCCCGGCAATAGCCGGTTCCAGTCGCCACGGCGAACCCGCGCCGCGAGGACCTCGTTGAACAGCTGACCGCGCGCCGCCGAAAGCGCGAACGCGCGTTGCGATCGATCGCGAGGCGCCTCGCCGCCCATGCTCCATTCGCGGGCCCGACGCAGGTTCGATCCCTCGCGGCCGAAGCGCTGCGGCCCGAAATAATTCGGCACCCCGAGCGTGGCGATCCGTTGCAGGCAGGCCTCGAGCGCGCCGCGATCGCCCTGCAGGCCGCGCACGCGCAGTTCGAAGCGATTGGCGCGGTGCGAACCCGGCCGCAGCTTGCGCCCGTGCCGGCTCACCGCGATCACCCGGTAACCCTCGCCCGCGTGCGCAAGGATCGGCTCGAGCGGTTCGTCGGGAGGCGACGGCACCGAGAACGCCTGCACCGTGACCGCATGGCGATCCTTGTGCCCCGAGAAGCCCACGTCGCGCACGGAAATGCCCGCGGCTCGCGCAAGCTGGGAAGCGACCCAGCCGGTGTTGGCGCCCCGCTTCTCGACTGTCAGCAGCACATGCGAGCCAGCGCCGTCCGGCTCGAAACCCAGGTCTTCCTCGACACGGAAGTCCTCGGGTTCGACGCGGATCCGCCCGCTGGCCGGCGGCTCACCGTGCGCCGTCGGGAGGGCGCCTGCCTCGATGGCCGTCAATGACCTTGCCCGCCGTCGCCCGCGTGCGCGAGCAGCACGATCGCCTGGCACGCGATGCCCTCGCGGCGCCCGAATGCTCCGAGACCCTCGTGCGTCGTCGCCTTGAGATTGATGCGCTCCGGCCGCGAGCCAAGGTCCGCGGCGATGTTGGCGCGAATCTGGCCGCGGTGGCTACCGAGCCGCGGCGCTTCCGCGATCACCGTCAGGTCCGCGTTCACGAGCCGCCAGCCGTGCTGCCTGAGCAAGCCCGCGCAATGGCGCAGGAACACGCGGCTGTCGGCGCCCTTCCAGCGCGCGTCGGAGTCCGGGAAATGTTCGCCGATGTCGCCGAGACCCATCGCCCCCAGCAGCGCATCGCAGAGCGCATGCAGCAGCACGTCGCCGTCCGAATGGGCGCGAATGCCATGCTCGTATGGAATGCGGACGCCGCCCAGCATCACATGGTCGCCGGGCCCGAACGCATGCACGTCGTAGCCTGAACCCACCCTCATCGTTCAACCCCCGGGCCCAGAATCGCGACAGCGAGCGCGGCATCCTCGGGACCCGTCACCTTGATGTTGTCGTTGCGGCCCCTGACGAGCCGCGGACGCAACCCGATGGCCTCGATGGCCGAGGCTTCGTCCGTCACCGCCCGCTCGCGCTCGAGGCACAGCGCCAGCGCCCTTCTCAGCAAACCGTAGCGGAACATCTGCGGCGTCAGCGCGCGCCACAGGCCGTCCCTCGGCACCGTGCGTACCGCCCTGCCCGCCTGATCCGAGGCCTTCAAGGTATCGCTCACCGGAACCGCGAGCAGGCCGCCGACGGGATCGCTTCCGACCTCGCGCATCAGCGAACGGAGGTCGGATCGTCGCAGGCACGGCCGGGCCGCATCGTGCACGAGCACCCAGTCGGAATCGCGTGCGAGGCCGCGCAGCGCCTCGAGGCCGTTACGCACGGAGGTCTCGCGCCGCGCCCCGCCGACGCACGAACGCACGCGCGGGTCCTTGGATTCGGGGATCTTCCGCCAGCGCCGATCGCCCGGCGCCAGCGCGACCACGAGGCCGTCGATCGACCGATCCGCGAGGAGCGCGCGCAAGGTCCACGAAAGCATGGGCCTCCCGAGCAAGGGCGCGTACTGCTTGGGCGTGCGACTGCCGAAGCGCTGGCCGCGCCCGGCCGCCGGGACGATGGCCCAGCGGCGCACCGCGGCCTTCATCTGGTGTCGGCCTGTGCCGTGCGTTTCTCGGGCGGAACCGCCCCTTGCCCAGTCGGCGCGGGCGGCACGACCTGGTAGAAAGTCTCGTTGGAACCGACCATGCCGAGGTCGGTGCGAGCCCGCTCCTCGATCGCGGCGCGGCCTTCCTTGAGGTCGCGCACTTCCGCCGCCAGGGTGCTGTTGCGCTCCTTCAAGCGGTCGTTTTCCCCGGACTGGACCTCGATGGCTTGCTCGAGGCGCCAGACGTCCCGCATGCCGTCGGGGGACACCCACAGGCGGTACTGCAACGCGAGCAGCGCCGTAAGCAGGAAACCGGCCACGATCCGGATCGTCATGGGCGCGAGAGATTAACAGAATCCACGGCGATTGCAGCCTCTTTGCAACAGCGCGTCAGGCACAGCTCACCGGCAGCGGCACCGGGAAGGCATCGCGTCCTGCGTAGCTGGCGTCCGCGCCCAGCTCCGCCTCGATGCGCAGCAGCTGGTTGTACTTGGCGATGCGATCCGAACGGCAGAGCGACCCGGTCTTGATCTGCGTCGCGCGCGTCGCGACGGCGATGTCGGCGATCGTGCTGTCCTCCGTCTCGCCGGAGCGGTGCGAAATGACCGACGAATACCCGGCTGCCGTCGCCATGTCGATGGCGGCGAGCGTCTCGGTGAGCGTGCCGATCTGGTTCGGCTTGATCAGGATCGAGTTGGCGATGCCGCGAGCGATGCCTTCGCGGAAGATCTTCGTGTTGGTGACGAAGATGTCGTCGCCGACCAGCTGGATCTTGCGACCGAGGCGCTGCGTGAGCAGCGACCAACCGTCCCAGTCGCCCTCGGCCATGCCGTCCTCGACCGTGATGATCGGGAAGCGGGCCACGAGGCCGTCGATGTAGTCCACGAACTGGGCCGACGTGAACTTTCGTCCTTCCGATTCGAGGTTGTAGAGGCCGTCCTGGTAGAACTCGGACGCCGCCGCATCGAGCCCCAGGCAGACGTCGCGACCCGGCTTGTAACCGGCGCGCTCGATCGCCTGGAGGATCGTCTCGAGGGCGGCCTCGTTGGACGGCAGGTTGGGGGCAAAACCGCCTTCGTCGCCGACGGCCGTGGCCAGCCCGCGCTCGTGCAGCACCTTCTTCAGCGTGTGGAAGATCTCGGCGCCGCAGCGCAGCGCCTCGGCGAAGTTCTGCGCGCCGACCGGCAGCACCATGAACTCCTGGATGTCGACGCTGTTGTCGGCATGCGCGCCGCCGTTGATGATGTTCATCATCGGCACCGGCATCACCTTCGGGCCCGCGCCGCCGATCAGGCGATACAGCCCTTGCTTGCCCGCCTTGGCCGACGCATGGGCTGCGGCCAGCGAGATCGCCAGCAGCGCGTTCGCCCCCAGGCGCGACTTCGTGTCCGTGCCGTCGAGCGCGATCATCTTCGCGTCGAGCGCAGCCTGGTCGCGCACGTCCATGCCGAGCAGCGCGGTGCGCAGCTCGCCGTTCGCATTTGCGACGGCCTTGCGCACGCCCTTGCCGAAGTAGCGCGTCTTGTCGCCGTCGCGAAGTTCGACGGCTTCCCGGGTTCCCGTCGAGGCTCCCGACGGCACCGCCGCGCGTCCCATCACGCCGCCCTCCAGGGTCACATCCGCTTCCACTGTGGGGTTGCCGCGGGAATCCATGATCTCGCGAGCCTTGATGTCCACGATTCGGGTCATAGCGTCGATTCCTCAAAAGGTCGCCGCTTGGCGACGTCATCCAGATCCTTCAGCACCTCGAGCAGCGAGCGCATGCGATCGAGCGGCCATGCATTGGGGCCGTCCGAGAGCGCCTTCGCCGGGTCGGGATGCGTTTCCATGAACACGCCGGCCACGCCGGCCGCCACCGCGGCGCGCGCCAGGACCGGGACATGCTCGCGTTGCCCGCCGGACGCAGTGCCCTGGCCGCCCGGCAACTGCACGGAGTGCGTCGCATCGAACACGACCGGCGCGCCCGTCTCGCGCATCACCGCCAGCGAGCGCATGTCGACTACGAGGTTGTTGTAGCCGAACGTGAAGCCGCGCTCGCAGACCATGATCTGCTCGTTGCCCGTGGAGCGCGCCTTGTCGACGACGTTGCGCATCTCCCACGGCGAGAGGAACTGGCCCTTCTTGATGTTGACGGGCTTGCCCTGGCCGGCGGCGCTCAGGATGAAATTCGTCTGCCGGCACAGGAACGCCGGTGTCTGCAGCACGTCCACTACGCTCGCCACTTCCGCCATCGGCGTGTCTTCGTGGACGTCCGTGACGACCGGCAGCCCCAGCTGGCGCTTCACCTCGGCGAGGATACGCAGTCCCTGCTCGATGCCGGGGCCGCGGTAGCTCTTGCCGGAAGACCGGTTTGCCTTGTCGTACGACGCCTTGAAGATGTAGGGAATGCCGAGCGCGGCCGTGATTTCCTTCATGCGCCCGGCCGTCTCGAGCACCAGGCCTTCGCTCTCGACGACGCAGGGACCGGCGATCAGGAAGAGCGGCCGGTCGAGCCCGACTTCGAATCCGCAGAGCTTCATGCGCCGGCCGCCACCGGCAGCTGCGCGGCACGATAGTCGCGCGCGGCGCGAATGAAACCCGTGAACAGCGGATGCCCGTCCCGCGGCGTCGAGCGGAACTCCGGGTGGTACTGGCTGGCGACGAAGAACGGGTGGTTCGGCAACTCGACGATCTCGACGAGCCCGTCGCGCGAGAAGCCCGAGAAGCGCAGGCCGGCGTTCATCAGCCGCTGCAGGTAGTTGTTGTTGAATTCGAAGCGATGGCGATGGCGCTCGCGGATCACGTCCGCGCCGTACACCGCGTGCGCCCGTGAACCGTGCGAGATGCGCACTTCCTGCGCGCCGAGACGCATGGTCCCGCCAAGGTGCGATTTCTCGTCCCGTACCTCGACCACGCCCTTCTGGTCCTGCCACTCGGTGATCAGCGCGATGACGGGATGCGGCGAGGCCTTGTTGAACTCGGTGCTGTGCGCGCCCTCGAGGCCCGCCACGTGACGCGCGTACTCGATGATGGCGAGCTGCATGCCGAGGCAGATGCCGAGGTACGGGATGCCGTGCTCACGCGCGTAGCGCACGGCTTCGATCTTGCCTTCGATGCCGCGCTCGCCGAAGCCACCCGGGACCAGGATCGCGTCCATGCCCGCGAGGCACGACGGCCCGTTCTTCTCGATATCCGTGGCCTCGATGAAATCGACGTTGACGCGCGTGCGCGTCCTGAGGCCCGCGTGCTTGAGTGCCTCGTTGAGCGAGATGTAGGCGTCCTTCAGGTTGACGTACTTGCCGACCATCGCGAGGTTGATGGTCAGGTCCGGGTTGCCCTTGGCCGCCACGACCTGCTGCCATTCCTTGAGGTCGGCCGGCGGCACCTGCAACCCGAGCTTCTCGCAGACGATCTCGTCGAGGTGCTGCTCGTGCAGCAGCGACGGGATCCTGTAGATGTCGTCCGCATCGACGGCCGAGAACACGGCACGCTCTTCCACGTTGGTGAACAGCGCGATCTTGCGGCGCTGCTCGGGCGGCAGCGGATCCTGGCAACGGCACAGCAGGACGTCTGGCTGGATGCCGATCGAACGCAGCTCCTTGACGGAGTGCTGCGTCGGCTTGGTCTTGATCTCGCCGGAAGTCGCGATGTACGGAATCAGCGTCAGGTGCATGTACAGCACGTTGTTGCGCCCCATCTCGACGCCGAGCTGGCGGATGGCCTCGAGGAACGGCAGCGATTCGATGTCGCCCACGGTGCCGCCGATCTCGACCATGCAGACGTCGGCTTCGCCGGCGCCCATGCGGATGCACTGCTTGATCTCGTCGGTGATGTGCGGAATCACCTGCACCGTCGCGCCGAGGTAATCGCCGCGGCGTTCCTTGGCGATGACGCGCTCGTAGATTCGCCCGGTGGTGAAGTTGCTGTTGCGACCGGTCGTCGTGCGCACGTAGCGCTCGTAATGACCGAGGTCGAGGTCGGTCTCGGTGCCGTCGTCGGTGACGAACACTTCGCCGTGCTGGAACGGGCTCATCGTGCCCGGATCCACGTTGATGTAGGGGTCGAGCTTGACCATCGCGACCTTGAGGCCGCGCGCCTCGAGGATCGCACCGAGCGAAGCGGCTGCAATGCCCTTGCCCAGCGAGGAAACCACACCGCCGGTCACGCAGATAAATTTGGTCATGGGGGCCACCGTCGCAGGGATTGCACGACGGGAGAGCAGTCTAGTGGATCGGGGGGTGCTCTGGCCAGTTCAATGCGAGCGCCTCCTGCTCCGTGACGACCGGCCGGCCATGCCAGCGGACGCGCCATGAAGGTTCATCCGGGCGCGCCGCATAGGCCGCCGCGCAGGAAATGTCGGCAATCGCGACGATTTCGCCGTCGGCGCACAGCAACGGGATCGAGTCGCGCCGCCATGGCAGCACGCCGTGCTCCTGAAACCACTTGCGCAACGGTCGCCGGTGTGCTCCGTCGGCCGGGTGGAACTCGGCGCCCTCGCTGCGCGCAGTCACCTGCAGTGTCGCCGGCAGGCGCTCCCGACTGAGGCCGCGACCCGTGCCGGCCACGAGTTCGAGTCGCGCACCTTGCGGCAGGGGCCACTCGGCGACGACCCCGACGGGCCAGTCGCCCGAGGCGAGGCCGCCTGCGACGGGAACCTCGGCATAAAGGCGGTCTCGATAACGACGCACGATCGCGCCGGGCCACCGGACCATCGGAATTCGATCCGCGGCGGCGGCGGACATGTCGTGGCGCAGCGCTTCGAGCGTGCGTGCGGACGGCACGGGCAGCGACAGCGCCCTGAGCCACGCTCGCAGCACCGCGCGCTGCCGCGCATCCGCCAACGCCGTCAGGCGCGGCAGCGACAGCGCGGCGCCCTCGGCGACGTGCCGAAGGTCGGTGGCCGCGACTTCGCGTTCGAGTTCCAGTGCCTCGGCGGCAAAGTCGGCGACACGACCCGCCGTGCGGGCCACTGCGGGCCAGCGCGCGCGAACGATCGGCAGCACTTCGAGGCGGACGTAGTTGCGATCGAACCGCGTATCGCGGTTCGACGGATCGTCCAGCCACGCGATGCCCTTGCCGACAGCCCAGGCCCGCAACGCATCGCGAGGCACGTCCAGCAGCGGCCGCGCATGCCAGCCCGGCCCGAAACGCGCGAGTCGCCGCATGCCGGCGACGGCCTGCAACCCGCCGCCGCGCAGCCACTGCAGCAGGATCGTCTCGAGCTGGTCGTCGGCATGATGTGCCGTGAGCAGTACCTCGCCCGCCGAGAGATTGCCTTTCAGTGCGGCGTAACGCGCCGCGCGTGCGGCCGCTTCCGGGCTCTCGCCAGGCGCGGCGGCGGCATTGACCCGTAAACTCGTGAGTGGCACCGATCGTCCAGCCGCGAGGTCGCGGCAGTGGCCCGACCAGCGCGCCGAATCGGCGTGCAGGCCGTGATCGACGTGAACGGCGCGCAGCGGCGCGAGCAACGCGCCCGAGTCGCGCAGATCTGCAAGGCACGCAAGCAGGACGGAGGAATCGAGGCCGCCGCTCAGGGCGAGGCAGTAGCCGCTCTGCGACGGATCGTGTGCGGCCACACGACAGCCCTCGAGCGCGCGCAGGAGCCGTTCCGGAGTGAACGACACCCGGTCCTCGTCAACCGGTGCGGTAGACGCCCTGCCCGCGCAGCCGGGCGTAACGCTGCTCGACCAGCTGGTCCGGGTCGAGCGCCTCGAGCTGGCCGAGGTACTTGAGCAGCGCGATCTTGAGCGCATCGCCCATGACTTGCGGATCGCGGTGCGCACCGCCGAGCGGTTCGCGCAGGATCTCGTCGACGAGGCCGAGCTTGTCGAGACGCTCGGCGGTGATCCCCATCGCATCCGCGGCGAGTTCCTTCTTGTCGGCGCTCTTCCAGAGAATGGACGCGCAACCTTCGGGCGAAATCACCGAGTACACGCTGTACTGGAGCATGATCAGCCGGTCGCAGACGCCCACCGCCAGGGCGCCGCCCGAACCGCCCTCGCCGATCACGGCGGTGACGACCGGCACGCGCAGCGTGGCCATCTCGAACAGGTTGCGGGCGATTGCCTCGCTCTGGTTGCGCTCCTCGGAGCCGACGCCGGGATAGGCGCCGGGAGTGTCGACGAGCGTGACCACGGGAATCTGGAACCGCTCGGCGAGCTTCATCAGGCGCAGCGCCTTGCGGTATCCCTCGGGCTTGGGCATGCCGTAGTTGCGGCGCACCCGCTCCTTCGTGTCGCGACCCTTCTGGTGGCCGATGAGCATCACCGACCTGCCGTCGAGCCGCGCGAGGCCGCCCACGATCGCCTGGTCGTCCGCGAACATCCGGTCGCCGTGCATCTCCTGGAAATCCTCGAAGATCATCGAGGCGTAGTCGAGGGTGTAGGGGCGCTGGGGATGGCGCGCGAGTTGCGCCACCTGCCAGGGGGTCAGGCTGGCGAAAATGCTGTTCGTGAGCGCGCGGCTCTTGGCCCTGAGCCGCGCGATCTCCTCGCCGACGTTGACCTCGGCGTCGGACGACACGAATCGCAGCTCGTCGATCTTCGCCTCGAGCTCGGCGATCGGCTGTTCGAATTCAAGGAAACTCAATGGCATAGGGCGCGGAGGATGCCGCACGCAGGCGGCGGGCGCAAATGCCGCCAGCCGCAGGGCCGGTCGGCCTCACGCCCCGGTCCGGTGCTCGGGTCGCCGGTGCCCTCCGCGTCATGGATGTCGCGGCGCCGTCCCCAGGGACGGCTTTCAGGCCGCGACGATCCGATGTCGCGGAGGCCCGGCGGGCTGGTGAGGCGAGCAGATGGCCGAACCCGGCACGCGGCTCTTGTCTTGCGCCATCAGTTGCCGACGAATGCACGCCACTGCCGGGCGCTGCGGACATCGAGCGTCGACGCGATCGTCTTGAGGGCGGCCGTCTCGCCGTCCGTGCGAGCCTTCTTGAGCCCGAGCAGACCGCCCGCGGCATCGGCGACGTCCTGGCACCATGCGAGCAGCAGCTGGACCTGGTCCGCGCCGAGTTCATCGCCCATCAGACGTTCGTCGCGCGCCAGCTCGTTGAGCACGCCGAGGTCCTTCTTCAACTGGGCCTTGCTGGGAGGCTCCGAAAGCCAGCGCTCCAGCGCCTCGGCGCCGCCGTGATCGAGCAGGCCTCGCTCCTTCGCGATACGCATGATCAGGTCGCGCTCCGCCTTCTGGATCTTGCCGTCGGCCCATGCGACGTATGCCAGGGGCAGCAGCGACACCACGCGGTAGGCCTCGCGCGGCACCTTGAGTTCCTTCAACCACGAGTCGATGTTCACGGGCCCCTCCCTGCATTGTTGGTTTGCAGGGATTCTGTCACAGGGAGAGGCGTCGCACGCAATCCCGCGACCGCTGGACGGCGGTCGCGGGAATCCTTGCAGTGCAGCAATCCCGACGGAGGGGCCGCGGGATCGCCGGTTGCTACTTCTTGTAGAGCTTGGCCGCTTCGTCCATGCCCGTCTTGACAGCTTCCTGCATGCAGTCAACCTGCTTCTTGTCCTGCAGCGGATACATCTTGTCGAGCTCGGTGCACAGTGCCTTGGCCGTCTCCTTGATGCGCCCTTCCAGCGCCGCCTTGCCGTCGGCCGTCTTGAGGTCCAGATCGGCATAGCTCACGCCGCGGCGAATCACGACCTGCTGTTCCGGTGCGCCGTAGACCGTGCGGCCGACTTCGATCACGCGCGCGGCCTCGACCGTGACGCCTTCCATCGGTTGGGCGGCGGCCGGGCCCGCGGACAGGATGCTGACGGCAGCGGCAAGAGCAGCAAGCAAAGCCTTGTTCATGACGATTCCCCAAGGTGGTTGTCGGTGCGACGCTAGCATGCGCCCGCGAAGGAACTGTATTCGTATTCTCGGCTAGGCCGTTGCGACCTGCCGCAAGCCGGGCTCAGCTCTCGACCCGCGGCGCGTACATGACCTCGACGCCCTCCCGCCCGACCAGCGTGCCGAGACGCTCGATCAGCTCGCGCGACGGGCGCACCTTCCAGTCCTCCCCGAACTGCACGATCGCGGAGGCGTCCCCGCTCAAGTAGCGCACCGCCACCGCGCAGCGTCCGCCCTGGCTCGGCTTGAGCGCCTGCTCGATCGCCGTGACCAGCTTGCGCGCGTCGCCATTGCGGGCTGCCGGCGGCCAGCGCAGCACCAGCCGGCGCGCGAACTGCTCGCGAGCCTGGTCGACGTCCATGATCTTCCTGGCGCCGAGCCGCCAGTCGTCGATGAAATCGTCCCAGCGCAGGCTGCCGTCGACCACGAGGATCGCGTCGCGAGCGACCAGCGTGCGGTACTGCTGGAATACGTCCTCGAACATCGTCACTTCGAGGCGGCCGCTGCGATCGTCGAGGATGAAGCTCGTGCGTCCTGCCCGCTTGCGGATCTCGAGCACGAGCCCCGCCACGGTCACGTTGCGGCCGGGGGTCTTCCAGGGATTGCCCTCGCCCGCGCCGACGGGTTTCGCCCCGCCGATGTCGGCGATGCGCCCGCTGGTGATCGGCCTCAGTTCGCGCTCGAATTCCGTGATTGGATGGCCCGTGAGAAACAGTCCCAGCGTCTCGCGCTCGCCCGCCAGTCGCAGCGCCTCGCTCCAGTCCGGCAGGCTCTCGGCGAGTTCGTGCTCCGGCGCATCTTCGCCTCCCGCCACCACGGTCGACGGCTCCGAGAGACCGAACAGATCCGTCTGGCCAGCCTCGCGCGCGCGAGTCGTCTGGTCCGCCGCCTGGATGGCGGCCGGCAGCCGGTGCATCAGCGTGGCGCGATTGACACCGAGCGAATCGAGCGCGCCGGCGCGGATCAGCGCCTCGAGCACGCGTCGATTGACCTTGTTGAGGTCGAGCCGGCGGCACAGGTCGCGGATGTCGCGGAACGGCCCGCCCGACTCACGCTCGGCGATCATGTTCTCGACCGCCGCCTGTCCGACGCCCTTGATCGCGCCGAGGCCGTAGCGGATCGCCTTGGGCCCCGAAACCGCGAACATGTACTGCGAGGCGTTCACGTCCGGCGCCTCGACCTGCAGGCCCATGCGATTGCACTCGTCGATCAGGGTCACGACCTTGTCGGTCTTGTCCATGTCGGACGACAGCACCGCGGACATGAACGCGGCCGGGTAATGCGCCTTGAGCCAGGCCGTCTGGTACGACAGCACGGCGTACGCGGCGGAGTGTGACTTGTTGAAACCGTACCCGGCGAACTTCTCCATCAGGTCGAAGATGTGCGCCGCGACCCGATCCGGCACGCCGCGCTTCGTCGCGCCCTCGATGAAGATCGAGCGCTGCTGCGCCATCTCCTCGGCCTTCTTCTTGCCCATCGCGCGGCGCAGCAGGTCGGCGCCGCCGAGCGTGTATCCCGCAAGCACCTGCGCAATCTGCATGACCTGTTCCTGGTACAGGATCACGCCGTATGTCGGGAAGAGCACCGGCTTTAATTCCGGATGCAGGTAGTCGATCTCGCCGCCGGAGCGCCCGTGCTTGCGCGCGATGAAGTCCTCCACCATGCCCGACTGCAGCGGGCCCGGGCGGAACAGCGCGACCAGCGCGACGATGTCCTCGAACGAATCCGGCTGCAGGCGCTTGATCAGGTCCTTCATGCCGCGCGATTCGAGCTGGAAGACCGCCGTGGTCTCGCAGCGCTTGAGCAGCTTGAACGCGGCAGGGTCGTCCATCGGCATGGCCGACAGGTCGAGCGGCGGCTCGCCCTGCGCGGTGCGCGCGGCGTTGATGGTGCGCACCGCCCAATCGATGATCGTGAGGGTGCGCAGCCCGAGGAAGTCGAACTTCACGAGGCCGGCCGCCTCGACGTCGTCCTTGTCGAACTGCGTGACGGTGTTCGTGCTGCCCTCTTCGCAGTAGAGCGGCGCGAAGTCCGTCAGCACGGACGGCGCAATCACGACGCCGCCCGCATGCGTGCCCGCACTGCGCACCAGGCCCTCGAGCGAACGCGCGAGGTCGATGATCTCGCGCACGTCGTCTTCCTCGCGATAGCGCCGCCGCAGCTCATCTTCCTTCTGCAGCGCGTCGTCGAGCGTGATGCCCAGTTCGAACGGGATCAGCTTGGCGATGCTGTCCGCCAGCCCGTAACTCAGGCCGAGCACGCGCGCAACGTCGCGCACCACGGCCTTCGCGGCCATGGTGCCGTAGGTGATGATCTGCGAGACGCGCTCGCGCCCATATCGGTGCGCCACGTAGTCGATGACCCGGTCGCGCCCGTCCATGCAGAAGTCGACGTCGAAGTCCGGCATCGACACGCGCTCGGGATTGAGGAACCGCTCGAACAGCAGGTCGTAGCGGATCGGGTCGAGATCCGTGATGCCGAGCGAGTACGCCACGAGCGAGCCGGCGCCGGAACCACGTCCCGGGCCGACCGGGACGCCGTTCTCGCGCGCCCAGCGGATGAAGTCGGCCACGATGAGGAAGTAGCCCGCGAAGCCCATCTGGCAGATGGTCTCCAGCTCGAGACCGAGCCGGTGCTCGTATGCGGGCCGATCGACGGGCGGCGTGCCCGGGATCGTCGCGAGCTGGACGATGCGCCGGGCGAGACCGGCGGCCGCCTCCTCGCGCAAGTGGCCCTCGGTCGTCTGACCCTCTGGCACCGGATACGCCGGCAGCGAAGGCTTGCCGAGCCTGACGACGAGATTCAGCCGCTGCGCAAGCTCGACCGTGTTCTCGAGTGCCTCGGGAACATCGTCGAACAGTTTCGCCATCTCGTCCGGCGTGCGCAGGTACTGCTCCTCGCTGTAGCGGCGCGGACGCGAGGCATCGGCGAGCAGCGTGCCCTCCTGGATGCAGACGCGCGCCTCGTGCGATTCGAAGTCGTCCCGGCGGAGGAAACGGACGTCGTTCGTGGCGACGACCGGCACCCCCTTGGCGATGGCCAGCTGGAGCGAACCCGCGATGCACTCTTCTTCACCGGGGCGGCCAGTGCGTTGCAACTCGAGGTAGTAACGATCTCCGAACAAGTCGAGCCAGGCGTCGAGCGCCCGCTGCGCCTCGGCCTCGTGTCCCGCCAGCAGCGCGCGGCCCACGTCGCCTTCGCGCGCGCCGGAGAGCGCAACGAGACCCGACGTGGTTTCGCGGTCGAGCCACGAGCGCGCCAGGGTCGGGCCGTGCCTGCCCTGCCCCTCGAGGTACCCGCGCGTGACGAGCCGCGTCAGGTTCAGGTACCCGCGCTCGTCCTGGCACAGCAGCACGAGACGGCTCGGATCCGCCCGCTCCGCCTCGTCGCGGACCAGCAGGTCGACGCCGACGAGCGGCTTCACGCCCTTCGACTGCGCGTTCTTGTAGAACTTCACGAGCGCGAACAGGTTCGCGTGGTCCGTCACGGCCACGGCGGGCATGCCCAGGCGGGCGACGGCGTCCACGAGACCTTCGCGAACGAGCGCGCCATCGTCCTTCTTCTCGCTCTCGATGCGCAGGAGACTGTCGACGAGCGAGTACTCGGTGTGGACGCGAAGGTGGACGAATTGCGCCATCGCGGTGGGACTCAGCGGGGGAGGCACGATTGTACCGGCCTGAAGCTGCGGCGGTGCACCGGAGAGGGCCCGAGCCGCTGCAATGCCGCCACGTGCGCTTGCGTCGGATAACCCTTATGGCCGGCGAGGCCGTAACCGGGATAGCGCAGGTCGAGTTCCACCATGTGATCGTCCCGCGCCACCTTGGCCAGGATGCTGGCCGCTCCGACGCACTGCACCCGGGCGTCGCCCTTGACGACGGCCTCGATGCTGCAGTCGAGGTTCAGTCCGGCGAGGTCGGGGCAACGGTTGCCGTCGACGATGACGTGCGCCGGCGCGCAAGCGAGGGCCGCCAGGGCCCGACGCATGGCGAGGAACGTCGCCTGCAGGATGTTGAGTGCATCGATTTCGGCTGCGTCGGCCCAGCCGAGGCCATAGGCGATGCTGCGCGCGCGGATCTCCAGCGCGAGTTCCGCGCGCCGCGGGTGGGTCAGCGCCTTGGAATCCGCAATGCCCTCGACCGTCCGCATCGGATCGAGGATCACCGCCGCTGCCACGACCGGGCCTGCCAGGGGTCCTCGGCCCGCCTCGTCGACTCCCGCCGTGAGCCCCGACCGTCTCCAGTCGAAGCTCGCCTGTCCCGCCGCACGATGCGTCACGAGCGGCGCCCGCGCTCGGCGAGGAGTTCGAGGATGGCGTCCGCCGCCCGGGCACTGGCATCGCGGCGCAGCGTCCGGTGGATGTCCGAAAAGGCCGCGACGAGATCCGCGCGGTCCGGGCGCTCGAGCTGCTCGAGCACCGCCGGCCCCAGGATCTCGGGCCGCACCTGTTCCTGGAAGTACTCCGGCACCAGCTTGCGGCCGGCCAGCAGGTTCGGTTGCGAAAAGTACTCCGTCTTGACGAGCTTCATTTCGCGCAGCAGCCAGCCCGTCAGCGGCGCAACGCGATACGCGACCACCATCGGCCGCTTCACGAGCGCGGTTTCGAGCGTGGCGGTGCCCGACGCGACGAGCACCGCATCGGCGGCCGTCAGCGCTTCCTGGGCGCGACCGTCGACAAGCTGAACCGTCACGTTCGGCGCATGCGCCGACAGCGCCTGTTCGAAGGCTTTTCGCGCCTGGCCGTTGGCCATCGGCGCGACGAACTCGATGCCGGGACGCTGCGCGTGCAACCAGGCCATCGTCGCGGCGAAGGGCGCGCCGAGCTTGCCGACCTCCCCACCCCGGCTGCCCGGCAGGACCGCGACGACTTGCGCGCTGTGCGACAGCCCCAGCGCTGTCCGCGCCGGCAACGGGTCCGACTCGAGCGGCACCCGATCGGCGAGCGGATGCCCCACGAAGACCGCGCGCACGTGGTGGGCATCGTAGAACTGGCTTTCGAACGGCAGCAGGCACAACACGAGATCGGCGGACAGGCCGATGGTACGCACCCGCCCCTGCCGCCAGGCCCACACCTGGGGGCTGACGTACTGCACGGTGGGCACGCCCTGCGCCTTCAACTGGCGTGCGACCCGCAGATTGAACTCCGGCGCATCGATGCCGACGAACACGTCGGGCCGCGCCTCGAGCAGGCGCGCGACGAGATCGCGGCGCAGGCCGAGCAACCTCGGCAGGTGGCGGAGGATCTCCGCCAGGCCCATGACCGCCAGTGCGTCCGAGGGAAACCAGGCTTCGCAGCCCGCTTCGATCATCCGCGGGCCCGCGACACCGAAGCACCTTGCGCCAGGTGAGCGCGCATCGAGGGCGCGGATCAACCCGCCGCCGAGGTTGTCGCCGGACGCCTCTCCGGCCACGAGGCCGATGGATGGCGCGCCCGTCCCGGCGCTGGACACGTCGGCCACCGCGGGATCAGCGCACGATGCTGCGCGTGGACTGCGGCAGGAAATCGACGAGCGGCTGGATCTCGGGATGCTCCTCGGCCATCGCCTTCAGCTGGGACTGCGCATCGGCGAGCTTCAGGCCCGAGCGGTACAGCACGCGGAACGCGTTGCGGATGTTGCGGATCTGCTCGGGCGTGAAGCCGCGCCGCTTCAGGCCTTCGGAATTGACGCTGTGCGGCGTCGCCGGCTGCCCGACCGCCATCACGTACGGCGGCACGTCGCGCGTGACGGCGGTGTTGTTGGCGAGGAATGCGTGCGCGCCGACCTTGCAGAACTGGTGGACGCCCGAGAAACCGGCCATGATCACCCAGTCGCCGAGCTGCACGTGCCCGCCGAGCGTCGCGCAGTTCGCGAGCACGCACTGGTTGCCGACGACGCAGTCGTGCGCGACGTGCGTGTACGCCATGAACAGGTTGTCGTCGCCGATGCGCGTGACGTTCTCGTCCTTGGTCGTGCCGCGGTTCAAAGTGGTGAATTCGCGGATGACGTTGCGGTGGCCGATCTCGAGGCGGGTCGGCTCGCCCTTGTACTTCTTGTCCTGCGGGGCATCGCCCACCGACGCGAACTGGTGAATGCGGTTGTCCTCGCCGATCTTCGTCGGCCCGCAGATGACGACGTGCGGCCCCACGAAGGTGCGCGCGCCGATCTCGACGCCGCCGCCCACGACGCAGTACGCGCCGATCTCGACGCCATCGCCGATGACTGCATCCTTCGCGACGATCGCCGTCGGGTGAATGGCCTGGGCCATGCTGCTTCTCCTCTCGTCAGTCGGCCAGGGTCAGCCCGGCATCACCATCATTTGCTGGTGGCCGGTCTCAGCCCGGCATCACCATCATCTCCGCGGAACACGCCTCCTCGCCGCTCACCTCGGCGGCGACGCCGAACTTCCAGATCGTGCGGATGCGCCGCTCGAGCGTGGCCTTGAGGATGAGCTGGTCGCCGGGCAGCACCGGGCGGCGGAAGCGCGCCTTGTCGATGCCGGCAAAGTAGAACTTCACGTTCTCGTCGGGGTAGATACCCGCCGTGACGAAACAAAGGATGCCCGCGGCCTGCGCGAGGGCTTCGAGCATCAGCACGCCCGGCATCACCGGGCGGCCCGGGAAGTGGCCGGCGAAGAATTGCTCGTTCGCCGTGACGTTCTTGACGGCCGTGATGCGCTCGCCCGGATGGCATTCGAGCACGCGATCCACGAGCAGCATCGGGTAGCGGTGCGGCAGGCGCCGCATGATCTCGTCGATGCCAAAGCCGGTGTCACTCATCGGTGTCTTCCTTCGTTTCCTCGGCCAGGCCGCCCTCGAGCCGGCGCACGCGCCGCGCCAGCTCATCGAGCTTCTGGAACCGCGCGCTGTTGCGGCGGAAGCTGCGTGCTTCGTCCGCCGGCAGGTTCCCCGAATACACGCCGGGCCTCGTGATCGAGCGGCTCACCATCGTCTTGCCGGTGAGGGCCACGTTATCGCATATCGAGAGGTGGCCGACGATGCCCGACTGCCCTCCGAGCATGCAGCGCTGGCCGATCGTCGCGCTGCCCGCGATCCCGACCATGGCGGCGATCACGGTGTGCGCGCCGATGCGCACGTTGTGCGCCACCATCACGAGGTTGTCGATCTTCACGCCGTCCTCGACCACCGTGTCCCCGATGGTGCCACGATCGATCGTCGTGTTGGCGCCGACGTCCACGTCGTCGCCGATCAGGACGGTGCCGACCTGCGGGATCTTGACGTACCCGTCCTGGTCCGGGGCGTGGCCGAATCCGTCCGCGCCGATCACCGCCCCGGGCGCGAATACGCAGCGATCGCCGATGCGCACGGCGCGGCACAAGGTGACGCGGGCGACGAGCCGGCAGTCCGCTCCGAGGACGGCGTCCTCGAGAATCACGCAGCCGGGCCCGACGTACGAGCGCGCGCCGATGCGCGCATTGCGGCCGACATAACTGCCCGCCGCCGACCCACGCCGTCGCATCGATGCTCGCACCGCCCTCGACGACGGCGCTGGCGTGACGACCGCCTTTGAACGCCGCTTCGGGATGCAGCACCTGGGCGATGCGCGCGTACGTCGCATAGGGATTGGCAGCGATCAGCGCCGGCACGGGACAGGCGGCCGCGCTGGCCGCATCGAGGACGACGGCACTCGCGCTGGTGGTCGCGAGGTGCTTGAGATACCTGGGGTTCGCGAGAAAGGAGAGCGCGCCCGCAGGCGCGTTCTCGAGCGCGGCGACCCGGTCGACGCAAACCTCCGGGTCGCCTCTGCAGCTCGCAGCCGAAGCGGACGGCCAGCTCGGCGAGGCGCACCGCCATGGGCGCTTCCGCCGCTCCGGCCTCAGGGCTTCGCCGGAGCCTTGCCGCCCTTCGCCTGCAGTGCGGAGAGCACTTGCGAGGTCATGTCGACGGACGGGCTTGCATACAGCGCATCGGCCACGACGAGGTCGAGCCCCGCCGCCTTGGCGTAGGTCTGCACTTCCTGCAGGACCGCCCGCTGGAGCTGCCCGAGCGCCTCGTTGCGGCGCACGTTCAGGTCTTCGAGGAACTCGTTCTGCTTGCGGGCCAGCTCGCGCTGCCCGTCGCGCAGGGTCTTCTCCTGGTTGCGGCGGTCGGCCTCGGCCATGGTGGCGCCGTCCTTCTGCAACTTGTCCTCCTTGGCCTTGAGGTCGCGCTGCTGTGCCTCGAGGTCCCGGCGGCGGGCGGCGAACTCGTTCTCGAGCGCTGCGGAAGCAGCCTGCGCCTGCGGCGCCTCCTGCAGCAGCCGGGCGACGTTGACGACGCCGATCTTGGCCTGCGCCTGCGCCGAGGCAAGCGGCAGCCCGCTGGCAGCGAGCGTCACGAGAGCGAGCATTGCGGTCTTGATACGCATGGAGCGGAATACCTCAGAAAGCCTGGCCGATGGAGAACTGGAACCCTTCGGTCTCGTCCTTGTACTCGACGTCGTTGCCCTTGAAGGCGTTGAGCGGCACGGAGTAGCTGAACCGGAAGACGCCGAGCGGGGCCAGCCACTGGACCGCCACGCCCGTCGAATAGCGTAGTTTATCAAACGCGAAATCATAATTCGACCGGCGTTACGCCGTCCCTGCCCACGAAATTGATGTCTTCGTCGGAAAACACGTTGCCGATGTCGAAAAATGCGCTGAATCTCGCGGTGTTACGCCACTTTTCGGGCATCGGCATGAGCAATTCGATCTGGCTGGCGAGCTTCATGTTGCCGCCGTAGGGGTTGCCGAAGGAGTCCTTCGGGCCCAGCCGGCTCTCCCGGTAGCCGCGCACCGAATCCGGCCCGCCCGCGAAGAAGTTGCGGTAGGGCGGCATGGACGTCGTGCTGCCGAGCGCCTTGCCGTAGGCCAGTTCGGTGTTCGTCATCAGCGTGAACCACTTCGACAGCGGCAAGAACTGCAGGTAGTCGTAGCTCAGGCTCGCGAACTCGACGTCGCTGCCGGGAATCGTGTAGCTCAGGCCGAAGCGATGGCGCCCGCCGCGGTCGGCGAACAAGGAGCGGTTGCGTGAATCGTACGACCATCCGGCGGACATCTCGAACGTGTTGAACTTCGTGCCGTAGTAAGTGAACTGGATCGGCGGAATGCCGGCGAAGTCCTTCTTGGTGTACGGGTTGCCGTTGTTCTGCACCCAGTACAGGGCTTCGGCGGCGCTGTTGTTCGGATCCGTGAACAGGTCGGAGCGCTGTGCCGAGAGACCGACGCGCACCGACTGGAACTCGGAGATCGGCCAGCCGTAGTCGACACCGAGCGTGCCGGTCTGCGTCTGGAAGTCCGACGACGAACTGGTGAACTGGCTGATGCGGCGCCACGTGGCCGAAATCGTCCGGGACACGCCGTCGACGGTCGTGTACGGGTCGGTGTGCGACATGCTGACGACCTTGCTGTACTGGCCCGCGTTGACTTCGGCCGCCACGCGATTACCCGTGCCCATGAAGTTGCTGTGCACGAAGCTGCCGTTCAGCAGGATCGACTGCGACTGGGAGTACCCGATGCCGCCGCTGAACTGGCCCGGCAGGCCTTCCTTGATCGTATAGTTGACGTCGACGAGGTCGGGCGTGCCGGGCACGGGTTCGGTCGCCACCTCGACCTTCTCGATGAACGGCAGGCGCTGCAGGCGCTGCTTCGAGCGCTCGACGGACGCATTCGACAGGTAGCCGCCTTCCATCTGGCGCATTTCACGGCGCAACACGTCGTCGTTGATGCCGGTCGAGCCGTTGAAATTGATGTGGCGCACGTAGGCGCGGTTGCCCGGGTCGACGAGGAAGGTGAGCTCGATCTCCTTCGTCTCCTTGTTCTCCTTCGGCACCGGGTCGATCTTCGCGAACGCGTAGCCGTCCTGGCCGAGGCGCAGCGCCATGAATTCCGTGGTCGACGTGACGAGCTTGCGGGAGAAGATGTCGCCCTTGTGCACCAGCAACAGCGCGCGCAGGTCTTCCTCGGGCACCATGAGGTTGCCGGCGATCTTCACGTCCGAGATGCGGTAGACCTCGCCTTCCTTCACGTTCAGCGTGATGAAGATGTCGTCCTTCTCCGGGGTGATCGCGACCTGGGTGGACTCGACGTCCATGTTCGCGTAGCCGCGGTCGAGGTAGTGCGAGCGCAGCTTCTCGATGTCGCCCGACAGCTCTTCGCGCGAATAGCGGTCGTCCTGCTTGTACCAGGAGAGCCAGTTCGGCGTCTTGAGCTTGAAGTCCTCGAGCAGGTCGTCGTCGCTGAAGGCTTCGTTGCCGACGATGTTGATCTGCCGGATCTTCGAGCGCTTGCCTTCGACGATGTCGACCGCGATCTTCACGCGATTGCCCGAGACGTCCTCGACCTTGGTGTCCACCTTCACGCCGTACTTGCCGCGCGAGTAGTACTGGTCGGTGAGGAAGCGCTTGACCTCGTCGAGCGTCGACTGGTTGAACGTCTTGCCCTTGGCGAGGCCGACGTTGCGCAGCGACTTCTCGAGGTCCTCGGTCTTGATGTCCTTGTTGCCGGTGATCGTGAAGCTCTCGATCGACGGTCGCTCGAGCACCGCGATGACCAGTGTGCCGCCGTCGCGGCGGATCTCGACGTCGCGGAAGAACCCGGTGGCATAAAGCGCGCGCAGCGACTCGTCGACGCGGCGCTGGTCCATCCGATCGCCGATGTTGACCGGCAGGTAGTTGTAGACCGTGCCTTCAGTGATGCGCTGCAGGCCTTCGATCCGGATGTCGCCGACGGTGAACTCGCCGCTCTCGGTCTGGGCGAGGACGGCGGGAACGGCAAGGAGGGCCGGCAACGCGGCCGCATACTTCAAGCGCATTTAGGACGGCTCAGCTGAACAACCGCGAGAGGTCGTTGTAGAAGGCGAAACTCATGAGCACCAGCAGCAGCAGGATGCCGATCTGCTGGCCCACGGCCTGGGCGCGCTCCGAGAGCGGGCGGCCCTTCACCAGCTCCGCGAGCTGGTACACGATCTGGCCGCCATCGAGGATGGGAATCGGCAGCAAATTCAGGACGAACAGGCTCACACTCACCACGGCGAGGAAGGACAGGAACGACAGTATGCCTTGCCGCGCGGAGAAACCGGCGTATTCCGCAATGTTGATCGGCCCGCTGAGGTTCTTGACGGAGACGTCCCCCGCCACGACGTTCCAGATCATGCGCACCGTGAGCGTGGACATGCTCCAGGTCTTTGCCACGGCCCGGCCTGCCGCGACGACCACGCCATAGTGCTCGCGGGTGCGCATTTCTTCCGGGATCGGCGTGCCCTGCGCGGGCTGCACGCCGATGCGACCCACCAGCCGGCCGCCGTCGCGCTGCCCCTCGACCTCGATCGGTAACTCGACGCGGGCGCCGCTGCGCTCGATCGAAAAGGTCAGGGTCTTCCCCGCGCTCGGCTGGACCCGCTGGACGAGGCCCGGGAAGTCTTTCGTTGGCTGGCCGTCCACGGCGACGATGCGGTCGCCGAGGCGCAACCCCGCGCGCTCCGCCGGGCTGCCCGGGACGATCTTGCCGACAACCGCCGGGACCGTTGGGTACCAGAAGTCGAACCCGAGCCCCGTCAGCAGGGCGCCCGGCTCGGTCAGCGAACGCCGGTCGCCTTCGATCTCGGAGGCTGGTCCCGCGCTCGCCGCCCTCGGAACGCAGCCGGACCTCGATCGGTTCGCCGCTCATCACGCGATCGAGGATGGCCAGCACCGCGCCTTCGCGCGTCGTGACCTGCTCACCGCTCACGCCTACGATCTCGTCGCCTGGGCGCAGCCCCGCTTGCGCGGCGATCGAATCCGGGGCGATCTCGCCGAGCACCGGCTTCAGCGCCGGCACGCCCGCCACGAACAGCACCCAGTAGGCGAGCACGGCGAACAGGAAATTCGCGAACGGCCCGGCCAGCAGCACGAGGATGCGCTGCCAGGGCGGCCTGCGGCTGTAGGCCGACGAAAGCTGCGACGGCTCGACCGACCCTTCGCGCTCGTCGAGCAGCTTCACGTAGCCGCCGAGCGGGATGGCCGAGAACGCGTATTCGGTGCCGTCCGCGCCCTTGCGGGACCAGAGGGTCTTGCCGAAACCGATGGAGAAGCGCAGCACTCGGATGCCGAGCCGGCGCGCCATCCAGAAATGGCCGTATTCGTGCACGGCGACGAGCACGCCGATGGCGACGAGGAACGCGATGACGGTGTTGAGTAAAAAGATCATTTCCTACGCCGTGGCGACACTCGCCAGCATCGATCCCGCTTGTTCACGCGCCCAGCGGTCGGCTTCGAGCACGTCGTCGAGTCCGGTCGCACCCCGGTTGGCGTGGCGGGCCACCACGGACTCGATGAGTTCGACGATGCCGAGGAATCCCAGCCTTCCGGCCAGGAACGCCGACACCGCCACTTCGTTGGCCGCATTGAGCACCGCGGGCACCGTGCCACCGGCCGCCGCGGCCGCACGCGTGACGACCAGCGCCGGAAACCGCTCGAGGTCCGGGGCCTCGAAATCGAGTCGCGCCGCGGCCACCAGGTCGAGCGATTCTACACCGGACGGGATCCGCTCCGGCCATCCCAGCGCGTGGGCGATCGGGGTCCGCATGTCGGGGTTGCCAAGCTGGGCAAGGATCGATCCGTCCACGTACTCCACCAGCGAATGCACGATGCTCTGCGGATGTACGACCACCTCGACCCCGCGAGGTTCCATCCCGAACAGGACGCAGGCCTCGATCAGCTCGAGCCCCTTGTTCATCATCGTGGCGGAATCGACTGAAATCTTGCGGCCCATGCGCCAGCGCGGGTGGGCGCAGGCCTCGTCGGGCGTCGCCCGCGCCATGCGCTCGCGGGAGTGACGCAGGAACGGACCGCCCGACGCAGTCAGCAGGATCCTGCGCACGCCCGGCACCTGCCGGCCCGTTTCGCAGCATGCCCGGCATGCACTGGAAGACCGCGTTGTGCTCGCTGTCGATCGGCACCAGCGCCGCGCCGCTCGCGCGCGCGGCATCGACGAGCAACGGCCCGGCGACCACCAGCGATTCCTTGTTCGCGATCAGCACGCGCTTGCCGGAACGCGCGGCGGCGAGCGTGGACGGCAGGCCCGCCGCGCCGACGATGGCCGCCATGACGGCATCCACATCGCCGCTCGAAGCAATGTCGACCAGTGCGTCGTTGCCGGCATGGACGCGCGTCGGCACGCCAGCGGCCTTGAGCCCGGCGGCCAGCTTCGCGGCGCTCCGCGGGTCCTGCATCACCGCCACCGGCGGCCGATGCGTCACGCATTGCTCCAGCAGGCGCTCGTGATTGGACGAAGCGGCCAGCGCGGCAACCGCGAAGCGGCCCGGGTGGCGCGCCAGCACGTCGAGCGTGCTGATGCCGATGCTGCCCGTGCTGCCGAACACCGCCACGCGCATCATGCCGGTATTCCGAGCGCATAGAGGCCGAGCAGGAACGTCGGGCACGCGGCCGTGATGCTGTCGATGCGATCGAGCACGCCGCCGTGGCCCGGCAACAGATTGCCGCTGTCCTTGAGACCCGCACGCCGCTTGAACATGCTCTCGAACAGGTCGCCGACGACCGAGACCAGCGCAACCACCACGCAAAGCGCGACCCACGCCGACAGCAGGTACGCCGAACATCAACGCGCCCGCCACGGCAGCCGTTGCCGCAGCCAGCATGCCCGTCGCGAAACCTTCCCAAGTCTTGCCGGGGCTGACCCGCGGCGCGAGCTTGTGACGGCCGAGGGCACGGCCGCCGAAATAGGCGCCGACGTCTGCCGCCGCGATCAGCACGAGCAGGTAGAGGAGCAGCATCCTGCCGTTCGGTTCGACGAGCACCAGCCGCGCGAGACCGACGGCCGCCGGCACCAGCACCAGGAAACCGGCGATTGCCGCCGCCGCGTTGTCGCCCTTGCGGGAGGCGAGCGCCAGCCAGAGGAAGGCGATCAGCCACCAGAGCGCGGCGGCCGTGAGGAAAATCGTCAGGCTCGCGGGATCCTGCGTGAGTCGACCAGGCCACGGCAGCGGCGGCTCCGATCGCAGCGACGTAGAGCGCCCGGCCGGCCGGTGAGCGGATACCGGCGAATCCGGCCCATTCCCACGCGCCGGCCAGGAATGACCGCGGCGATCACGGGCAGCAGCGACCCAGGCCGGCAGCCAGCCGAGCACGCCCACGACGACCGCAGCGAGCACCAGCGCGGTCACGATCCGCGTCGCGCAGGCCGCTAGCCACCCTGCACCTGGTGCGCCGGTCAGGCCGAAGCGCCGCTCGCGTCCGGCGTAATGCCCGAAGGCCTGCTCCAGTTCGGCGTTCGCCGAAGTCGGGCCACAGCGTGTCGCAGAAATAGAGCTCGGTGTAGGCGAGATTCCAGAGCACGAAGTTGCTGACGCGCTGCTCGCCGCCGGTGCGGATGAAAAGGTCGGGATCGGGCGCATCCGCGAGCGAGAGCGCGCTTGCGAACGTCGCCTCGTCGATGCCGTGCGGCGCGATCTCGCCTGCGACGGCCTTCGCGGCCAGCGAGCGGGTCGCCTGCACGATGTCCCAGCGGCCGCCGTAGGACAGCGCCACGTGCAGCACCATGCGGTCGTTCTGAGCGGTGCGCTGCCTCGGCGGAGCGCAGCCGCGCATACACGTCCGGCTTCAGCGTGGCTGAAGTCGCCGATGAAGTGCAGTCGGATGCCGTTCGTATTCAGCTCCTCGATCTCGCCGTCCATGGCCTCGACGAACAGCTCGAGCAGGCGGCTGACCTCGTCGGCCGGTCGCTGCCAGTTCTCGCTCGAGAACGCGAAGAGCGTAAGTGCCTCGACGCCCCGGCGCGCGCAACCCTCGACTGTCGTGCGCACGGCCTTGACGCCGGCGCGGTGCCCGAGGTGACGCGGCAACGCGCGGCGCGCAGCCCAGCGACCGTTGCCGTCCATGATGACGGCGACGTGACGCGGAATGCCGGCTGCGCGGGGATGCGGTTGCTGCACCGGATCAGACCTGCATCAGTTCCTTTTCCTTGTCCTGCAGGATGTGATCCACCTCGGCGACGTGCTTGTCGGTGAGCTTCTGCACCTCGTCCTGGGCGCGCCGGTCGTCGTCCTCGGCGACCAGCTTTTCCTTCAGCATCTCCTTGAGCTCCTGCATCACGTCGCGGCGCACGTTGCGGATCGCGACGCGGGCGTTCTCGGCCTCGTGCTTCACGACCTTCGTGAGGTCGCGGCGGCGCTCTTCGGTCAGCGCAGGCAGCGGCACGCGGATCACGCTGCCGGCCGTGTTCGGCGTGATGCCGAGGTCCGACTTCATGATCGCCTTCTCGATCACCGACACCATCTGCTTGTCGTACGGCACGATGGTGAGGGTGCGCGCGTCTTCGACCGCGACGTTCGCGACCTGCGTCAATGGCGACTCCGCACCGTAATAGTCGACCCGGATGTGATCGACCAGGCTCGTGCTGGCCCGGCCGGTGCGCAGCCGCTTCAGTTCGTTCCTGTAAGCCGCAACGCACTTCGCCATGCGCTCGGCCGCGTCCTTCTTGATGTCCTCGATCATGACTCCTCCGCGATGGACGGCCGGGCCGCCTCAGTTCGTCACCAGGGTGCCCACGTCCTCGCCGCGCGCGACGCGGACCAGGGCTCCCGGATCGTTCATGTTGAAAACGCGCAGCGGCAACCGGTGGTCGCGGCACAGCACGATGGCCGTCTGGTCCATGACGCTCAAACGCTGGTCGAGCACCTGGTCGTAGGTCAGGCGGTCGTAGCGCTTGGCACCGGGATTGAGCACCGGGTCCGAGTCGAAGATGCCGTCGACCTTGGTGGCCTTGAGCAGCAGTTCCGCCTCGATCTCGATCGCGCGCAGGCTTGCGGCCGTGTCCGTGGTGAAGAACGGGTTGCCGGTGCCGGCCGCGAAAATCGTCACCCGCCCCTTCTCCAGGTGGCGGATGGCGCGCCGGCGGATGTAGTCCTCGCACACCTCGTTGATGCGGATCGCCGACATGACCCGTGCGAACACGCCCGACGACTCGAGCGCGTCCTGCAATGCCAGGGAATTCATGACCGTCGCGAGCATGCCCATGTGGTCGCCGGTGACGCGATCCATGCCGGCGCGGGCGAGTCCGGCGCCGCGAAAGAGGTTGCCGCCCCCGATCACGATCCCCACCTCGACGCCGTTGGCGCGCACGGCGCTGATTTCGCTGGCCAGGCGCTTCAGGAAGGCGGGATCGATGCCGTAATCGGTCTCGCCCATCAGGGCCTCGCCGGACAACTTGACGAGGATGCGGCGGTAGCGCGGTTGTTTTTCGTCGCTGCGGGTCATCGGTTCGGTCACCTCGAGCGGTTCGCCATTATAAAGAACCCCGCTTGCGCGGGGTTCCGGAGAGTGTGCCTGGCGGGTCGGCGGGGCTCAGGAACCCCGCACCTGGGCCATCACTTCGGCCGCGAAGTCTTCCTTCTTCTTCTCGATGCCGGCCCCGACCTCGTAGCGCACGAAGCGCGCCACCCTGGCGTTGGCCTTCTTGAGAACGTCGCCGACGGCCTGCTTGTCGTCCTTCACGAACGGCTGGCCGAGCAGCGTGATCTCGCCGAGGAACTTGCGGACCTTGCCGTCCACCATCTTCGCGACGATCTCGGCCGGCTTGCCCGCCGCCTTCGGGTCCTGGGCCACCTGGGCAACGAAGATGTCGCGCTCATGGGCGACCTGGTCGGCCGGCACTTCGTCCGCAGAAAGGTACTGCGGGTTGATCGCTGCGATGTGCATCGCGAGATCATGGCCGAGTTGCTCGTCGCCGCCCTGCAGCGCCACGAGGACGCCGATCCTGGTGCCGTGACGGTAGGTAGCGAGCGGGGCATCCGCCTTGACGATCTCGAAGCGGCGCACGCTCATGTTCTCGCCGATGCGGGCGATCAGGGCACGGCGCGTCCCCTCGACGGTCTCGCCGGAGGCCAGCTTGACCGAGTGGAGCGCCTCGAGGTCCTTCGGCTGCGCTTCGAGCGCGGCCTTCGCGACCGACGCGGCGAAGCCCTGGAAGTCCTTCTCGCGGGCCACGAAGTCGGTCTCCGAGTTGACCTCGACCACCGCGGCAGTGCGGCCATCGGCCGACCGCTCGATCGCGATCACGCCCTCGGCAGCGATGCGGCCGGCCTTCTTGTCGGCCTTCGCAAGGCCCGACTTGCGCATGATTTCGGCAGCGGCCTCGAGGTCGCCGTTCGTCTCGACCAGCGCCTTCTTGCACTCCATCATGCCGGCGCCGGTGCGCTCGCGCAGCGCCTTCACTGCTTCCGCGGTGACGGCCATGATTACTCTCCCTTCGGGGCGTCGGTCGCGGCCGCGGCCGGGGCTTCGGCGGCGGCAGCGACCGGGGCTTCAGCAGCCGCGACGGCCGGAGCCTTCTTGCGAGCGGCTGCGCGACGGGCCATGAACGCCTCCGCGCTCTCCTCCGGATCGGCCTCGATGAGTTCTTCCGCACGCTGTTCGGCGCCGGTGTCGGCTTCGCCGGCGGCGGGCTTGCGACGCACGGCCGGGGCCTTTTTCCTGGCCGGGGCGGCGCGACGCTTCGGGCCGCCTGTCTTCGGACGCGGCTTGCCTTCCTCGTCCAGCTCCACGAATTCGTCTTCGCCGACCGGCACGTCCGGAATCGTCGAGCGGCCTTCGATGACGGCGTCAGCGACGCCGCCGGCGTACAACTGGATGGCGCGCATGGCGTCGTCGTTGCCCGGGATCACGTAGCTGATGCCGTCCGGCGAGCAGTTCGTGTCGACCACGGCGACCACCGGGATGCCCAGCTTCTGCGCTTCGTGGATCGCAATGTTCTCGTGGCCCACGTCCACGACGAACAGCACGTCCGGCAGTCCCTCCATGTCCTTGATGCCGCCGAGGCTGCGGTCGAGCTTCTCGCGCTCGCGGCGCACCATCTGCGCTTCGCGCTTGCCACGCAGGTCGAGCGCGCCGCTCGCGATCATCTCGTCGATCTCGTGCAGGCGCTTGATCGACTGACGGATCGTCTTGAAATTGGTGAGCATGCCGCCGAGCCACCGGTGGCTGACGTAGGGCATGCCGCAACGCGCGGCTTCCTTGGCGATCGCTTCTCGCGCGGAGCGCTTGGTGCCGACGAACATCACCTTGCCGCCGTCGGCGACCACGTTCTTCACGAAGCCGGCGGCCTCGTTGAACAGCGGGAGCGAAAGCTCGAGGTTGATGATGTGGATCCGGTTACGTTCGCCGAAGATGAAGGGGGCCATCTTCGGGTTCCAGAAGCGGGTCTGGTGTCCAAAATGGACACCCGCTTCCAGCATCTGTCGCATGGACACGCTGGACATTCGAGCACTCCTTGTGGGGTTGTGACCTCCACGCACCCCATGCAGCAACCCTCCTGGTCCCGAAGGACCTCGAGGGCACCCCGCTGCATGTGCCGGTACGTGTGCGGATTTGGTTGTGAAAAACGGGGGCGCTTTATACCATAACTGCCCTTTTGTTCAAATACTTGCGCGCTCGCCCTCCCGCGGCGGGCGCGAGGACGCCCCCGACCATGCAGCAGCCCGAGCCGGCCACGACCCCCTGGCGATCCGACAGCGCCGGACGCATCGGGCTCAAGAACCCCGCGGAACAGGCGGCAATGCGACTGGCCGGACGGCTGACGGCCGAGGTCCTGGACATGATCGGCCCGTACGTCGTCCCGGGCGTCACCACGGACGAACTGGACCAGGTCTGCCACCGGCACATCGTCGAGGTCCAGCAGGCCATCCCCGCCCCGCTCGGCTACCGCGGCTTCCCGAAGTCGATCTGCACCTCGGTCAACCACGTCGTCTGCCATGGCATCCCGGGCGACCGCAAGCTCAAGCAGGGCGACATCGTGAATGTCGACGTCACCGTCATCAAGGACGGATTCCACGGCGACTCGAGCCGCATGTTCCACGTCGGCAAGCCGCTGCCGCATGCGCAGCGGCTCGCCGAGCTCACGTACCAGGCCCTGTGGCTCGGCATCCGCACCGTCCGACCCGGCGCGCGACTCGGGGACATCGGGCACTCGATCCAGCGCTTCGTCGAATCGAACCACTGCTCCGTGGTGCGCGAATATTGCGGTCACGGCATCGGCCGCGGTTTCCACGAGGATCCGCAGGTGCTGCACTACGGCACCCAGGGCACCGGGCTCGAGCTCGAAGCCGGCATGACGTTCACGATCGAGCCCATGGTCAATGCGGGACGGCGCGACGTACGGCTCCTGCCGGACGGCTGGACGGTCATCACGCGCGACCACTCGCTCTCGGCGCAGTGGGAACACACGATTCTCGTGACGGACACGGGGTTCGAGGTGCTCACGCTCGGCGCCGGCGAGCGCCCGCCGGCCTGACCATGTCCGCCACGCCGCACGAAGAAATCGAGGCGTCCGCGGGCCGCATCGCCCTGCCGCCGTGGCCGTTCCTCGAGGCCTGCCCGGCCGCGCTCGATGCCGGCACCGACCGCATCGCGGCCTTTCGCCAGGTGCTGGCGGATGGCGACGCCAGCCTGAAGACCCGGTTCGCGGACGACGAACCGGTCGAAGCGCTGGTGCGGGATCGCGCGCGCCTCGTGGACATCGTCTTGCGGCGCGCGTGGACCTTGCACGTCGGAGCCCGCGAGAAGGACGTGGACCTGATCGCCGTCGGCGGCTACGGGCGGGGCGAACTGCATCCCTGCTCCGACATCGACGTGCTGATCCTGCTGCCGAAGAGCGAGTTCGACGAAGGCCACGAAGGCATCGAACGGTTCCTGACGTTCCTGTGGGACATCGGCCTCGAAGTCGGCCACAGCGTGCGCACCATCGACGACTGCCAGCGCGAGAGCGCCGCCGACGTGAGCGTCGCAACGACGTTCATCGAGGCGCGGCTGCTGTCGGGGCCGGAGCACCTGTTCCAGGCCATGCGTCGCGCGCTCGGGCAGGACACGGTCTGGTCGTCGCAGGCGTTCTTCGAAGCGAAGGTGGCCGAGCAGCAGGCCCGCCATCACCGCCACCACGATACGGGCTACAACCTCGAGCCGAACGTCAAGGCGAGCCCGGGCGGCCTGCGCGACATCCAGACCATCGGCTGGGTGGCCAAGCGTCATTTCGGGGCCGAGACGCTCGACGAACTCGTCGGCCACGGATTCCTCACGGCGAGCGAACTGCGCAAGCTGCGCCAGGCGCAGGCCTTCCTCTGGAAGGTGCGCTTTGCGCTGCACGTGCTCACGGGGCGGCGCGAAGACCGCCTGCTGTTCGACCACCAGATCCGCATCGCGAAGATGTTCGGCTACGAGGATGCGAGCTACACGCTCGCCGTCGAGCAGTTCATGCAGCGGTACTACCGCACGGTCATGGACGTGAGCCTGCTGAACGAAATGCTGCTGCAGCTGTTCCGCGAGGCGATCCTCGCGGACGCGCCGGCGGTGATCGTGCCGCTCAATCCGCGCTTCCAGATCCGCAACGACTACCTCGAAGTGACCGGCGAGGACACGTTCGCGAGGCACCCGTCCGCGATGCTCGAGCTGTTCCGCCTGATGCAGGACCATCCGGACGTCCGCGGTGTGCGTGCGACGACGATCCGCCTGCTCGGGCGGCACCTGTGGCTGATCGACGAGGAGTTCCGCCAGAACCCGCGCCATCACCGCCTGTTCCTCGAGTTGCTGCGCGCACCTTCGGGCGTGACGCACGAGTTCCGCCGCATGAACCTGTACGGCGTGCTCGGCCGCTACATCCCGGCGTTCGGCCGCGTGGTCGGGCGCATGCAGTACGACCTGTTCCACGCGTACACGGTCGACGCGCACATCCTCTTCGTGCTGCGTAACCTGCGCCGTCTCGCCCTGCCCCGCTTCGAGCACGAGCTGCCGGCGATGTCGCGCCTGATGGCATCGATCGCGAAGCCGGAGATCGTCTACCTCGCCGCCCTCTTCCACGACATCGCGAAGGGCCGCGGCGGGGACCACTCGGAGCTCGGTTCGGTCGACGCCGACTCGTTCTGTCTCGAGCAGGGCCTGTCGCGTTACGACGCGCGCCTCGTCGCCTGGCTGGTCCGCAATCACCTGACGTTCTCGGTGACCGCACAGAAGAAGGACATCTCCGACCCGAAGGTGATCCAGGACTTCGCCCGCATCGTGGGCGACCAGACGCACCTCGACTACCTCTACCTGCTCACCATCGCCGACGTGCGCGGCACGAACCCGAAACTCTGGAATTCGTGGAAGTCTTCGTTGTTCCACGACTTTTACGAGCGCGTGCGTCGCGCCCTGCGCCGGGGCATCGAGGCGCCGCTCGATCACGAAGAGCTGGTTGCCGAGACGAAGGCCAACGCGCTCGACCTGCTCGCCCGCGACCAGGTCGCCCCGGAGCGCGCCGCCGAGGTCTGGTCACGCTTCAACGAGCTCTACTTCCTGCGCCATTCGCCCGCCGAGGTGGCCTGGCACACGAAGCTCCTGGTCGAGCGCGATCCGCACGACCAGTCCCCGCTCGTGGCGGTCCGCGACGTTCCGGAGCGCGGCGGCAATGCCGTGCTGACTTGCGGGCCGCACCGCCAGCAGAATTTCGCCCGCACCACGGCCACCCTGGACCAGATGGGACTCAACATCGTCGACGCGCGTATCACGCCGCTCGAGGGCGGCCTCGGCCTCGACACCTACCTCGTGCTCGAGGACAACGGCACGGCGATTGCGGACCGTCACCGCGCCCAGCAGATCGAACAGCAGTTGTGGCGCGTCCTGCAGAGCGCGGAGGCGCAGCTGCCGGTGGTCACTCGCCGCGCGCCGCGCCAGGTGCGGATGTTCTCCACACCCACCCAGGTCACGTTCACGGACGACGCAGTGCATCCGCGCACGATCCTCGAGATCATCGCGGGCGACCGGCCCGGCTTGCTGTCGGAAGTCGGCCGGGTCTTCCAGGCGCAACGCATCGACGTCGTCACGGCAAAGATCATGACCATCGGCGAGCGCGCCGAGGACGTGTTCTACATCACCGACGAACAGGGCCGTCCGCTCGGCGAAGACGCGAAGCGCCGCCTGCAGGAACAGGTGACGCAGGCGCTCGATCGCCGCGAGCCGCCGACCTCGCGGACTGCCTGAGCGCGGCTGCGCGTGAATCCACGGCTGTCCCTGCTGCATCCCTACCCGTTCGAGCGGTTGCGCACGCTGCTCGCCGACGCGCAGCCGCCGGCCGGACTGGCGCACATTCCGTTGTCGATCGGCGAACCGAAGCACACGCCGCCCGCGTTCATCGGCCAGGCGCTGTCGGGCGCGCTCGAGACGCTGGGCACCTATCCGCTCGCGATCGGTCTGCCGGCGTTGCGCGCCGCGATCGGCGGCTGGTTGGAGCGGCGCTTCCGCTTGCCGGCGGGGAGTGTCCGTGCCGAAGACATGGTGCTGCCGGTCAATGGCACCCGCGAGGCACTGTTCGCGTTCGTGCAGGCGGCCGTCGATGTCGAGGCGGCAGCGCCTTCCCGGCCGCTCGTGCTGATGCCCAATCCGTTCTACCAGATCTACGAAGGCGCAGCGCTGCTTGCAGGCGCCGAGCCCCATTTCCTCAACTGCACGGAGTCGAACGGCTACCTGCCGGATCTCGACGGCGTCCCTGAATCGATCTGGCGCCGCTGCCAGGTGCTGTTCCTCTGCAGCCCCGGCAACCCGACCGGCGCGGTCATGCAGCAATCCCACATGCGCCGCGCGCTCGAATTGTCGCAGCATTACGGCTTCCTGGTCGCGTCCGACGAGTGTTATTCGGAGATCTACTTCGATGAGAGCCGGCCGCCGCCCGGCCTGCTGCAGGTCGCCCATGCGATGGGCAACACGACTTTCGAGCGTTGCGTGGTGTTCCACAGCCTCTCGAAACGCTCCAGCGTGCCGGGCCTGCGCTCGGGATTCGTTGCGGGCGACGCGCGCGTGCTCGGCGCCTTTCGGCTCTATCGCACCTATCACGGTTGCGCGGTGTCGGAACTCATCCAGAAGGCCAGCATTCCGGCGTGGTCCGACGAGGCGCACGTGGTCGAGAACCGGCGCCTGTATCGCGAGAAGTTCGCGCGCGTCGTGCCGATGCTGCGCGACGTGCTGGACGTGCAGATGCCGGACGGCGCGTTCTACCTCTGGCCGAAGGTCGATGACGACGAGGCGTTCGCCCGCGGGCTCTTCGAGCAGCAGCATGTCACGGTCGTGCCGGGCACGTACCTTGCGCGCGACACGGCGTCCGGCAATCCCGGGCGAGGACGCGTCCGGATCTCGCTGGTCGCCAGCGTCGACGATTGCGTCGAAGCCGCTCGCCGCATCGTCGCGTTCGCTTCCGCGCAACGGCGCTAGCGCCTCGCCCACGCCATCGCACTTGCCGGCCATTCGCTGGCGCACTAGCGCAGGGGCATCGGCGCCACGCTCGGTCATCCCTTCCGGTCTGCTTCGGAAAGACGCCGTGAACCCGTCCATGGGGGCTCCGGCCGCGGCGTCCATGCCGCGGACGGCTTTCCGAAGCAGACCGGAAGGGATGCCCGGCTGCGCCGGTGGCGCTGACGCGGTGGCCGCGGTTGACTGACGCGCGTCGCTCGGCGGCGCTGACGCGAGTGGGCGAACGCGAGTAGCCGATCGCGCCAACCAACCGCGACCGGCAACGGACGGCAGCCGTAAGACCCGATCGGGAAGCGTTCCCAGGACCGTCCGCGCCATGGACGGCGCGGCCGGAGCCCCCAGGGACGGGTTTACGGCGTTCCTGGGAACGCTTCCTGGTCGGGTCCGGCTGCCGCGACACCCATCGCGCAGAGCCACGCTTTACACGCAGAGCCCGGGCAGCGCAGACGAGTCCAGCGAGTGCGCTATCCTTGCCGTGCACGCCGCAACGGAAGCAAAGCCAATGACGACCGCAGCCCACGCCTCCCTCGCCACCCAGATCAACGCCGCGTTCGAAGAACGCGCGACGCTGACGCCCGCGAACGCGCCCGCAGACATCGTCGAGGCGGTGAACGCGGCCATCACGCTGCTCGACACCGGCGCCGCGCGAGTCGCCGAGAAGATCGAAGGCCAGTGGCGGGTGAACGAATGGCTCAAGAAGGCGGTGCTGCTGTCGTTCCGCCTGTTCGACAATCGCGCCATCGAGGCCGGCTATACCCAGTTCTACGACAAGGTTCCGCTGAAGTACTCGAGCTACGAGCCCGATCGCTTCAAGTCGGAGGGAGTGCGGATCGTGCCGCCGGCGGTCGTGCGCCGCGGCGCCTACGTCGCGCGCAATGCCGTGCTCATGCCGAGTTACGTCAACATCGGCGCGTACGTCGGCGAGGGCACCATGGTCGACACGTGGGCGACGGTCGGCTCGTGCGCGCAGATCGGCCGCAATGTGCACCTGTCGGGCGGCGTCGGCATCGGCGGCGTCCTGGAGCCGCTGCAGGCCAGCCCGACCATCATCGAGGACAACTGCTTCATCGGCGCACGCTCGGAAGTCGTCGAAGGCGTCATCGTCGAGGAAGGCGCGGTGCTGTCGATGGGCGTGTTCATCGGGCAGAGCACCCGCATCTACGACCGCGAGCGAGACGAGGTGACGTACGGCCGCGTGCCCGCGGGCGCGGTGGTCGTTCCGGGCTCGTTGCCAGCGACTAACGGCAAGTACAGCCTGGCCTGCGCGGTGATCGTCAAGCGCGTCGATGCGCAGACCCGGGCGAAGGTTGCCATCAACGAACTGCTGCGCAGCGTGGAGTAACTGCCCTCACCCGGCCGCTGGCCGACCTCTCCCGCAAGCGGGAGAGGTAAGACACCCTCACCCGGGCTACGCCCGACCTCTCCCGCAAGCGGGAGAGGTAAGGCACCCTCACCCGGGCTACGCCCGACCTCTCCCGCAAGCGGGAGAGGTGACGGAGCGTCAGTCGCGATTCAACCTGTGGTCGCCCAGGGCTTCCCGGTCGGCCGTGCCTTCGACCATGTAGAGAACCTGCTCCGCGACGTTCGTCGCGTGGTCGCCAATGCGCTCGAGGCCCTTGAGCGCGAACACCGTGTCGATGCTCGCCTTGAGGAACTGGTGGTCCTGAATCACGAAGGACATCAGCTGGCGCAGCGCCGTCGCGAACTCCGCGTCGAGTTCCTTGTCGCGCTCGAGCACCTGCCTGGCGAGAGCCGGATCGGATTCGTCAGCGGCGCGCACGGCATTGCGGAGCATCGACACGGAGAGCTCCGCCATGTGCCGCAGGTAACGCGCGACGGCGGTCACCGGGTCCGTTGCGCCGCCCTTCGACACGTGCAGCGCGAACCGGGCAATCTTCTTTGCCTCATCTCCCACTCGCTCGAGTTCCAGCCCGATGCGCGCGATGCCCCTGGCGAGGCGCAGGTCGTTGGCGACCGGCTGCTGGAGTGCGATGTACGTCAGGCTGTCCCGGTCGAGCAACCGGTCATAGTCGTTGACCTGCGACTCGCGCGACAACACGATCTCCGCGAGGCGGGCGTCCCGCTCGAGCAGCGCCTTGACGGCGCAGGCCACCTGGTCGATGGCAAGGCCGCCCATCTCGACGGCGTGCAGGCGCAACCCGGCGAGCGACTGCTCGACGGCCCGCGACGTGTGCGCGAGGTCGGGAGTTGCGCCGACCTCAGCCATAACGACCCGTGATGTAGTCTTCCGTCGCCTTCTTCGCCGGATTGGTGAAGATCTTCGACGTGACGTCGACCTCCACCAGCTCGCCCAGGTACATGAACGCGGTGAAATCCGACACGCGTGCGGCCTGCTGCATGTTGTGCGTGACGATGAGGATCGTGACGCGGGTGCGCAGCTCGGTGATCAGCTCTTCGATCTTGGCCGTGGCGATCGGGTCGAGCGCCGAGGTCGGCTCGTCGAACAGCAGGATCTCGGGCTCCGTAGCGAGCGCGCGTGCGATGCACAGGCGCTGCATCTGGCCGCCCGAAAGCGCCAGCGCGGAATCGTCCAGGCGGTCCTTGGCCTCGTCCCAGATGGCGGCGGCGCGCAGCGCCTTCTCGACGCGTTCCGCGAGCTCGGTGCGATTCTTGAGGCCGCGCAGGCGCAACCCGTAGGCGACGTTCTCGAACACGCTCTTCGGGAACGGGTTCGGCTTCTGGAACACCATGCCGATGCGCATGCGCACTTCGATCGGGTCCACGTCGGCCCCGACGAGGTTGATGTTGTCCGGCCGGAGGTGGATCGCGCCGGCGTAGCGCGTGTCCTGCTGCAGGTCGTGCATGCGGTTGAAACAGCGCAGGAACGTGCTCTTGCCGCAGCCCGACGGCCCGATCAGCGCCGTGACCTGGTTCTCCGGGATGGTCAGGTTGATGCGCTTGAGCGCCTGGTTCTGGCCGTACCAGAAATCCAGGTTCTCGGCCGTGGCCTTCGGCGCGCTGGCGCGCTGCGAACGGCGCTCGTCCACGCTGATGGAGAGCGAAGCGGATTCGGGCTTCGTTGCTACGGTATTCATCTTGCGGGACTCACCAGTTGATCTTCTTGCGGAAGCGATAGCGGATCCAGATCGCCAACGCGTTCATGAGCAGCGTCATGCCGAGCAGGATCGCGCCGGCCGCCGCCGAATTGGCCTGGAAGGCCTGGTCGGGACGCGACACCCAGTTGAACATCTGGATGGGCATGGCCGTGAACTCGCTCTTGAGCCACTCGAAATTGAGGAACGGGAACTCGCCCGTCACCGGCGAAGGCGGCAGGAACGCGATGAAGCTCAACGCGCCGATCGTGATGAGCGGAGCCGTCTCGCCGATGGCTCGCGACAGGCCCAGGATGAGACCCGTGAGAATTCCGCCGGTGGAGTACGGCAGCACGTGGTCCTTGGTAACCTCCCAACGGGTCGCGCCGAGCCCATATGCCGCCTCCCGGATCGCCTTGGGCACGGCTCGCAGCGATTCGCGGGTGGCGACGATCACGATCGGCAGGATCAGCAGGGCCAGCGTCAGTCCCGCGGTCAGGATGCTCTGCCCCAATCCGAAGGCGTAGACGAACAGGCCGAGCGCCAGCAGGCCGTAGACGATCGACGGCACGCCGGCGAGATTGGTGACGTTGATCTCGACGATGTTGGTGAACCAGTTCTTCGCCGAGTACTCCTCGAGATAGATGGCCGCGGCGACACCGACCGGCAATGCCACGAGCGCCGTGACCAGCATGATGAGTGAAGTGCCGACCCAGGCCGAGAGGATGCCGGCCCGCTCGGCCTTGCGCGAAGGGAAGTTCGCCAGGAAATCCCAGCCGAAGCGGTCGGCGCCCCTGTGCACCAGGTCGAGAAACAGCGCGGCCAGCAGTCCCAGGCAGGCGATCAGCACCAGCAGGCCGGCCACCATGAACGCCGTGTCCAGCTTCTTGCGCCAGGACAGGCCCTTGCGGATCTCGGCAAGCGTCAGCTCGGCAGCCGCGGCCATCAGTAGGCCTCCCGGAACTTGCGGGTCAGGAAGAACCCGATCACGTTGAAGACCAGCGTCATCAACATCAGCACGAGGCCTGCCGCGAAGATACTCTGGTAGCCGATGCTGCCGTGCGGCAGGTCGCCGAGGCTGACCTGCACGATGTAGGCGGTGATCGTCGCCGCCGGTTCCGTGGGGTTGAACGTGAAAGTCGGCTGCATGCCGGCCGCGATGGCGACCACCATGGTCTCGCCGATCGCGCGCGAGATGCCGAGGATATAGGCGGCCGCCAGTCCGGAAAACGCACCCGGCACGACCACGCGCAGCGCCGTCTGCAGCTTGGTCGCGCCCATGGCATAGGAGCCTTCGCGCATGTAGCGCGGCACGGCCCGCATGGCGTCCTCGCCGACCGATGCAATGTACGGAATGATCATGAGTCCGATGACGAGCCCGGCGCTCAGCATGTTGAATCCGGGCAGGCCGGGTATCAGCTTCTGCAGGATGGGCGTCACCATGAGCAATGCAAAATAGCCGTAGACGACGGTCGGCACGGCGCCGAGCAGCTCGAGGATCGGCTTGACGGTCTCGCGCAGGCGGTGCGATGCGAACTCGGAGAGGTAGATCGCGATCATGGTGCCGAGCGGAATCGCCACGATCAATGCGACGAATGTGACCGTCAGAGTGCCGGAGACGAGCGGCAGGATGCCGTAGTGCGCGTCGTCGAACAGCGGCGTCCACATGGTATCGGTCAGGAACTCCCGAATGGAGACGTGCGAGAAAAAGAACGACGATTCGTAGACGAGGACGCCCACGATCGCCACCGTGGTGAACACTGCCACGAGGCCCGCGAGAAGCAGCACCAGCTCCACGACCCGGTCGCGGTTCTTGCGATAGCGCAGGTTCGACGCCCCGAACCGGGCCGGCGCGGTTGTGGATTCACTCATGACCGGGCCAGACCTCTTCCCAGACTGCGAGGGCACAGCGGCCAATGTACTTGGCCGCGGGCCGGATTTCTAACTCTTCCGCGCGGCGTGGATCAGAGCTTCGCTTCCATCGCCAGCAACTGGTCGATGGTGATGCCGATCTTCGGCACGCCGCCGAATACGCTGCCGACCCTTCCGTCCTGGAAGTGCTTGAGGCTCAGTGCGTACGCCTGCTTCGGCAGCGGCAGGTAGCCGACTTCGGAGACGAGGTCGCCACGACTCATGAGGAACTGCACGAACTCCTTGATCTCGGGGCGGCTCGCCGCCGTGTCGCGCACGTAGATGAACAGCGGGCGCGACAGCGGGGTGTAGGTCGCGTTCGTCACGTTCTCGAGGCTGGGCAGGACGGGACCCTTGCCGGCATCCACGGCCACCGCCGTCATCTTGTCCTTGTGAGCGGCGTAGTACGCGAATCCGAAATAGCCGAGCGCGCCCTTGTTGTTCTCCACGCCCTGCACGAGCGTGTTGTCGTCCTCGCTGGCGGTGAAGTCGCCGCGGCTGGCCTTGGCCTTGCCGTTCACGGCCTCGGTGAAGTAGTCGAAGGTGCCTGAATCGGCGCCCGGCCCGAACAGCATCAGCTTCTCGTCCGGGAAGCCGGAGCGGATCTGCTTCCAGTTGGTGATGCGGCCCTGCGCAGCCGGCTCCCACATCTTCCTGAGCTCGGCGATCGTCAGGGTCTTGGCCCAGGTATTCTTCGGATTGATGACGACGGTCAGCGCGTCGAAAGCAATCGGCAGTTCCATGTACTTGATGCCCGCCTTGCGGCAGAGCTCCATCTCCTCGGCCGTGATCGGGCGGGACGCGTTCGCGATGTCCGTCTCGCCACGGCAGAATTTCTTGAACCCGCCGCCCGTGCCAGAAACACCGACCGTGACGCGGACCTTGCCGCGCTTCTGGATCTGGAACTCCTCGGCGTATGCCTCGGAGATCGGGAACACGGTGCTCGAGCCGTCGATCTTGATGGCGGCCTGCGCCTGGGCGCGCGCCGGCATGCCGACCGAAACGAAGCCGACGAGCAGTGCCGGGATCGCCAACTTCTGCCACAATTTCATGGAGTTATCCCTCTTCAAGTGAGCGTGAACGGGACCTTTCCGTCCCGTGACTGGGCGGCAGTTTGCCGACGGGTTGTGACAGCAATATGACACTCCGCGCGACCTCTCCCGTCTTACGGGAGAGGTCGGCGGCTACGCCGGGTGAGGGCTCCGGACCCTCACCCGCCCTGTGGGCGACCTCTCCCGCAAGCGGGAGAGGTGGCGGAACGCTCTCCCGCAAGCGGGAGAGGTGGCGGAGCGCTTGCGGTAGGGGTGGCGAAGCCCTTGTCCGCCCGCCCATGCTCCGCTATACAAGCCCGCCGCCTTGTTTCCCTTGCGCCTGCGCGCCGACAGCGACAAATCGATGACAGCCACCCTCGCCCTCACAGAAGACCTCCTCCGCCGCCCGTCCGTCAGCCCGGAAGACCATGGCTGCCTCGAGGTCATCGCGGCACGCCTCGAGCCGCTCGGCTTCCGGATCGAGCGGCTGAACTTCGGCCCGGTCGGCAACCTCTGGGCTCGCCGCGGCGACGAGGGGCCGGTGCTCTGCTTCGCCGGCCACACCGACGTGGTGCCGACCGGGCCACGGGAGGAATGGCGCACCGATCCTTTCGAGCCGGTCATTCGCGACGGCATTCTGTACGGCCGCGGCGCGGCGGACATGAAGAGCGGCCTCGCCGCCATGGTCACCGCCATGGAGCGCTTCGTCGCCAGGCATCCGCACCAGCACGGTTCCCTTGCCGTGCTCTTCACGAGCGACGAGGAAGGCCCGTCCGTGGACGGCACGCGGCGGGTGATGGAAGTGCTGGAAGCACGCGGTGAAAAAATCGACTGGTGCATCGTGGGTGAACCCACGAGCCAGGACTTCCTCGGCGACACCATCAAGGTAGGACGCCGCGGTTCGCTGTCCGGCCGCCTGACGGTGCACGGCGTTCAGGGCCACATCGCGTACCCGCAACTCGCGGACAACCCGGTGCACGGCTTCGCGCCGGCCATGGCCGAACTCGTCTCCGCACCGTGGGACTCGGGCAACGAATTCTTCCAGCCGACGTCGTTCCAGATTTCGAACGTCTCGGCCGGCACGGGCGCGCCGAACGTGATCCCCGGCGAGATGAAAGTGCGCTTCAACCTGCGCTTCTCGACCGAGCAGACGGTCGAGCAGTTGCAGCGCCGGGTGATCGGCATCCTCGACCGTCACCGGGTCAACTACTCGCTCGAGTGGTTCGTCTCCGGGTTGCCGTTCCTCACGCGCCCGGGCGTGCTCACCGAGACCGTGGGACGCGCGGTGCGCGAGGTGACGGGACGGACGCCGGCGTACTCGACGACGGGCGGCACTTCGGACGGACGCTTCATCGCGCCGACCGGCGCCCAGGTCGTGGAGTTCGGCGTGGCCAACGGCACGATTCACAAGGTGAACGAATGCGTCCGCATCGCGGACATCGAGCAGCTCAGCCGGGCCTACGAGAGGATGATGGAGCTGCTGCTGGCGCAATCGCCCGAGCAGCGCTAAGCCTTTTCGCGGGACCGAATCCAGTTGACCCAGACCGCCCAACTGCCCACGACGACCAGGGCCATGAGGACCCATGTCGGCATGTTGAGACCGAGGAAGTGCCAGTCGATCTTGGCGCACTCGCCCGAGCCCTTGAGCACCTTGCCGAGCACTTCGTGCAGCGGCAGCACGTCCATCATGTACTCGAGGCTCGCGCCGCACTCGGCGACGGTGCCCGGCGGCTGGGCGATGACCCACATGTGCCGAGCAGCGACGCCGATGCCGAACACCGTCGCGAGATCGATCAGGACCCCGTAAACCTTTGCGCCGAGATCCCCCGGGTCGTGAACTGCGGCGAGCAGGAACAGCGCGCCCGCGGAGATGACCGAGACGCGCTGCAGGATGCAGAGCGGGCACGGCTCGAGGTGCAATCCGTACTGGCAGAAGAGCGCGTAGCCGATCAGGCCCAGGCACGCCGAGGAAGCCGAGCAGGTTGCCCTGGCGGCGGCTCAATCCCGCGAGGAACGCCGCCGATCGAACTCAACCGTCGCTCCCCGTACGCGCGCCCCGCAGGGCCGCCAGCTGCTTCTCGACATCCTCGATCGAGAGATGACGGATGTCCTTGCCGAGCACCATGTAGATCACGTACTCGCAGATGTTCTTGGCGTGGTCGCCGATGCGCTCGAGGGCGCGGGCCACCCAGAGGATGTCGAGCGCGCGACGGATGGTGCGCGGATCTTCCATCATGAAGGTGATGCACTGGCGCTGGATCGCCTCGTACTCCTCGTCGATGACGCGGTCCCTGCGCGCCACACGCAACGCCGCTTCCGTATCGAGGCGGGCGAACGCATCGAGCGCGCCCCGCACCATCTCCGACACGAGGCCGCCGATGTGCTTCAGTTCGCGGTAGCGGTCGGCCGACCGGTCGACCGTCGCGAGGCGCGCCGCCGTGTGACCGAGCTTTTCCGTCTCGTCGCCGATGCGCTCGAGGTCGGTGATCGTCTTGATGACCGCGACGATCAGGCGCAGGTCGGACGCCGTCGGCGCGCGCGTCGCGAGGATGCGGCTGCAGTCGTCGTCGATCGCCACTTCCATCGCGTTGACCTTGTGATCGAGCTGCGCCACCTCTTCGCCGAGGCGGCTGTCCCCATTGACGACGGCCTGCACGCCGTTCTGCAGCTGCTGCTCGACGAGGCCGCCCATCTGCAGCACGGCCGTCCGAACGCCCTCGAGATCGGCGTTGTAGCGACTGTGGATGTGGTGCGAAAGGTCCGAGGTATCCATGCAAGGGGTCTCCAGCGTCGCGTGTTTGTACAGGACCGCCGAAAAACGGGCAAGTTCAAAGGAAAGCCCTCACCCGGGCTGGCGCCCGACCTCTCCCGCTTGCGGGAGAGGTGAAAGCGCCCTCACCCGGCCGCGTTGCTCGCCGACCTCTCCCGCAAGCGGGAGAGGTGTAGAGCCCTCTCCCGCCCTCGCGGGAGAGGGCCGGCGCAGCCGGGGTGAGGGTTGGACTCCCTCTCCCGCTTGCGGGAGAGGGTTGGGGTGAGGGCCCGCCAATCAGAACTTGTAGTTGAGATCGAGCTGCAGTCGGTCGTAGTTCAGGTCGTTGCCGATGCGGTACGGAACGCCGGCGGAGACGCCGCTGACCGGCGCCACGTCCTTGTTGAGCGTATTGATGAAATACGTCGCCATGACGTTGAAGTTGCGCACCGGGGCATACGCGCCGCGCAGCACCCAGCCCTCGCCGTCGGTCCGGCCGTCGGCGAAGTCCGAATCGACGAACTGCGCGAACAGCGCATCCTTGTCGATCGACTGGTACCACACCGCCGCAAGCCACGTCTTGGGGTTGCCGACCTTGCCCATCGTCGCGCCCGCCGCGTAGGCAGTGTCGTACTCGACACCCGACGCCGTGTTCTGGGCGTAGTTCGCCCACACCTGGAGCGGCTGGTTGAACGCCGTCAGGTTCATTTCCGCCGCCAGATCTACCACGTTGTAGTCGTACCGCAGCAGGTTCGTGGTGCTGGTGCCCTTGCGATACGTCGTGTTGCCATTCGCGGTGTTGTTGAACAGCGGCGACTTGTTCTCGCATGCGACGCAGTCGTAGTAATTGGCAGCCACTCGCGTTTCGCCGCCGAACAACGGGAACTTTAGGCCGGCCTGCGCACCGTAGACGCGGCTGTCGTAGTTGACGTTGTCCGGATTGGCGTCGAAGTTCTCGGTGAGGATCCAGCCGTAGGCGGTGCCGAAGAGCATGCCGCGGTCGTACTTGATCGCAAGGCCTTCCGGGTTGTAGTCGCCGTCGTAGAACTGGCTGTTGCCCGGACGGTAAACGGTCCATGGCTGCTTGCCGATCACGACGTTCACGCCCGGCATTGCGGTCCAGTCGGCGTAGGCCATGTCGAGGCCGATCGCCTTGCGGCTGCCGACAGTACCCATGGTCTGGTTCGACGAGCGCGGGTCGTCCGCGCCCGTGGCGAACAGGATCGTGCCCTTGACGTAGTCCGTGATCGTGGCGTCGAAACCGAAGCGCGCGCGGATGCGTTCCCGCCAGCGGTCGGCCGCATCGTCTACCGTCGCCGTGGCGCCGCTGCCAACCACGCGCTCTGTCTGGATACCTTCGGTGCGGAACCGGAGGTCGCCGCGGGCCTTGATCTTGGTGGCCCAGTCGGCGCCCTTGACCTTCGAGATATCGTTGGTGTTGACCGCGGTTTCCTCCCGCAGGTCTTTCGCCTGGGCCTTGAGATAGTCGGTTTCCGCATCGCGGCGCTCGACCAGCGCCTTCAATTCCGCGTTCTCCGACGCCAGGGCCGTGTTGGCCGCTTCGAGCTTGCCCAGCCGCTCGGCCAGTGCCTGCATCTGGGCCTGCACAGCCTGCACATCCGCCTTGCTGGCGGCGCCTTTCGTCTGTGCGGTGGCGTTGCCCGCGGCCAAGGTAAGCGCGGCGGCGACGGCCGCAGCAAGCACAGTCTTTCTCACAATGAATCCCCTTTCGGTGGTTGCAACATGCATGACGCGCTTTATATGCGCGCCGTGTTACAGAAAGGTTTCAGTCGCGTTGATGTCTCGAGTCAAAGGACCACACTGGGTGAGGGCGTTGAAAACAAACCCTCACCCTCGCATCGACGCTCTCGCAGCGATGCTCGCGCCTCTCCCGCAGTGACGGGAGAGGCCGCAATCAACTCTCCCGCTTGCGGGAGAGGTCGGCGGCACGCCGGGTGAGGGAGGCTTCACCTCTCCCGCTTGCGGGAGAGGTCGGCGGCACGCCGGGTGAGGGAGCCTTCACCTCTCCCGCTTGCGGGAGAGGTCGCCCCGCGGGGCGGGTGAGGGCCCTCAGTCCCGCGAACGAACGCGATCCTGGGGAAAGTGACAGGTGAAGGTGCTGCCTTTCCCTTCTTCGCTCGCAATCTCGAGCCGCGCGCCGTGTCGCTGCAATGCATGCTTCACGATCGCGAGCCCGAGGCCGGAGCCGCCCATCTTGCGGGAGCGCCCCGCATCGACTCGATAAAACCGTTCGGTCAGGCGCGGCAGGTGCTCCGACGGGATGCCGATGCCGGTATCCGACACCGAGACGTGACCGCCCCGCTCATCGGTCCACCAGCGGATGTCGATGCGACCGTCTGCTGGCGTGTACTTCACCGCATTGGAGACGAGGTTGCCGAAGATGGAATGCAGTTCCGTCTCGTCCCCGAGCAGCAGCGCATCGCTGTCAAGGCTCAGTTCGACGACGGCCGGATGTTCGGGGCGCGAGAGCGCTTCCTTGCGGATCAGCGCCAGCATGCCGCCGACTTCGACCGGCTGCAGATCGGCCTCCCCGCTCGTGGCTTCCATCTTCGAAAGTTCGAGCAGGTCCTGGACGATCCCGCGCATCCGGTCGGATTGCCGGCGCATCTCCGCCACCGGTTCGCGCCAGGCCGGATCGAGCGCCTCATCGTCGGCCAGCGTATCGAGGTAGCCGCCGATCACGGTCAGCGGAGAGCGCAACTCGTGCGAGGCGTTTGCGACGAAGTCCTTGCGCATGGCCTCGAGCCGCGCCTCGCTGGTCACGTCACGCACGATCACCAGGCCGAGGCCGGACTCGCCGGCGGCAACGAGATTGAAGACGAACCAGCGATCCCCGAACTGGGGGAAATGCACCCGCGGCGGAGCGCCCCGCCCGCCCTGCTCCACGTAGTCGATGAAATCGGGATGCCGGATGAGGTTGTCGATACGGATTCCATAGTCGATCTTGCGGCGCAGGTTGAGCCAGGTCGCCGCCGTCCGGTTGAACCAGAGGATCTCGCGCGCCGGCCCGAGCAGGATGGCGCCGTCCGGCATCGCGCTGGTCATGCGTCGCAATTCGCGCAGAAGAGTCAGTACCCGCCGCTTGTGAAACACCTTGCGCCGGTAGATGCGCAACGTGACCGCCATGACCTCGCCCCACAACCCGGTCATGTCGGGCGGGCGGGCGCTGGCGCGACGTCGCAGCCAGCGATCGAAGCGCAGCAGGTTGCGCACCTGCGCCGCCAGCAGCAGCACGGCGACCATGGCCACGAAAAGCGCCGCGCGATCGAAGAACCAGCCGATCACGCAGGCGAGCGCCAGCGCAAGGACGATGCCGATCAGGTAGCGCCATGCCGGCTTGGACAAGATGCGGGGCGCTCCCAGTCCCTACGCCGCGCGGGTGGAGAATCGATACCCGGAACCACGGACCGTCTGCACGAGTCCATCGCAGCCGTACGGCTCGAGCGCCTTGCGCAGGCGGCGGATGTGCACGTCCACCGTGCGCTCCTCGACGTACACGTTGCCACCCCACACGCGATCGAGGAGCTGGCCGCGCCCGTAGACACGTTCCGGATGCTCCATGAAGAACTGCAGCAGCCGGTACTCCGTGGGGCCCAGCGGCACGGTCTGCTCGCCGACGGTGACGCGATGGCCCGCGGTGTCGATGCGCAGCGCCCCGGCTTCAATCGCCTCGCCGGCACCTGCGGGCGTCGAACGCCGCAGCACCGCCTGGATGCGCGCGAGCAGCTCGCGGGGACTGAAAGGCTTGGTGACGTAATCGTCGGCGCCGCCCTCGAGGCCCGCGACCTTGTCCTGTTCCTCCGCCCGCGCGGTGAGCAGGATCACGGGCAAGTCGGCCGTGTCCTTGTTGCGCTTGACCGCGCGCGTGAGCTCGAGGCCAGTCTGGTCGGGCAGCATCCAGTCGACCAGCATCAGGTCCGGACGCAGGTCCGCGATGCTGGCCCGCGCCGCCGCGCAGTCTTCGGCCTCGCGCACGTCGAAACCCGCGCGACGCAATCCGAACGCGATCATGTCGCGGATCGGCTTCTCATCTTCGACGATCAGGATCTGCTTGCCCGTCATGGCGGCCCTTGGCTGGTGGTCCGGTTTCGTTGCAGCAGAATTACAGGCTCGAATTATGACATTCCCGTGACAGGCGCGCCCGACGGCCGCGCCACGTCGTCGCGAACGTAGGTCGGCAACGCATGTTCCGCGCCCACGCCCCCACCCGACGCCAGGATGATCGCGCCGAGATGCGCGACGGCGTCGGCGCGCGGGTACAGGCCGTCGTGGAACTGCAATCCGGCCTGCTTGAAGCGCTCGAGCAACTGGGGATGTCGAGCAAATGCGTTTCCCGCGACGTGACGCACACTGGCCGCGAAGCCCACGCGGTCTGGAGGCGACACCGCTTCAGGTGAAGATTCGATCGGGGGGCCGTCGGCCGATTCGCGCCGGTAAGTTGCCCAGTAGATCTCGCCCATGCGGGCATCGTTGCAGACGAGCACGTCCTCACCCGGGATGGAGGGCACCTGCGCGGCGACGGCCGCGAGGCTCGAGACAGGGGCAACGAGCAGGCCCGCACCGATCGCAAGCCCCTGCACGACGCCGGCGGCGACGCGCAACCCGGTGAACCCGCCGGGCCCGCGGCCGAATGCGAGTCCGTCGAGGTCCGCGAGCCGCACGCCCGCCTCGGACAGCAAACCGTCGATCATCGGCAGGATCAGCTCTGCATGACCACGTTCGGTGATCACGGAGCGAAGCTGCAGTTGCCCCGGCCCGAGCATCAGCGCGGCGGAGCAGCATTCGGTCGACGTGTCGAGGGCCAGCAGTTGCATGCGTGGAGATTGAACGATGGGTGGGGCGATGACTAGGGGGCCGCCTCGGCGAACACGCGCTACGCGGCCGTGCCGAGCTTCTCGCGCAGAAAGGCCTGCACCTCTTCGAGCACGCGCGTGCGTTTCATCGGCGGCAGGCTCGCGAGGAAGGTGCGTCCATAGCCCTTGGTCACCAGCCGCGTGTCGCAGAGCATCACGACGCCGAAATCCCCTTCGTCGCGGATGAGTCGGCCCACCCCCTGTTTCAGCGAGATCACGGCCTGCGGCACCTGCTCGTCGAAGAACGGGTTGCCGCCCTGCTCCCGGATGGCCGAGAGCCGCGCCTTGAGCAGCGGGTCGTCCGGCGCGGCAAACGGCAGCTTGTCGATGATGACGACCGACAAGGCGGCGCCCTTCACGTCGACGCCTTCCCAGAAACTTCCGGTTCCCAGCAGGACGGCGTTGCCGGCCTCGCGGAACGTGCGCAGCAACTGGTCGCGCGAGGCAACGCCCTGGATGAGCACGGGCACCGGCGGCGTATCACCCCACGCGCGATGCAGTTCCTCGACGCCCTCGCGCAGCGCGCGATGGCTCGTGAACAGCAGGAATGCCCGGCCGCCGCTCGCCTCGAGCACCGGCAGCGCGGCCTGGATCACGTCGCGCGTGTGCCCGGGGGCGCCCGGATCGCCAAGGCCTTTCGGCAGGTACATCAACGCCTGGTTCGGAAAATCGAACGGACTCTCGAATCGTACGCTGCGCGCCTGCGTCAGCCCGCTGCGGCGCTTGAAATGCGAGAAATCCTCGCCGACTGCGAGCGTCGCCGAGGTCAGCACCCACGCGCAGGGCTGCGCCTGCAGCAGCGCGGCCAGCTGCGTCGCGACGTCCACCGGGGCAAAGTGGCAACTCACGCTGCGCGGGCTCGTCTCGGCCCAGCGCACACCGCCCGGCAGCTCTTCCCCGGTGAGCGCGGCGAGCCGTTGCGCCGATTCCTCGAGCCGTTCGCGAAGTCGCGCGAAGGCGGCCTGTCCGTCGGTGGAAGCGAGCGGGCCCAATGCATCGGCCAGTTCGCTGGCACGACCGGCGAGACCGTTCAGCGCTTCGAGCAGTCGATCGGGCCATTGCGAATGTTCGAGCCTTGCCTCGACGCCGGCGGCAGCGGTGATCACGGCGGCGACTTGCTGATCGAGGGCGCCGACCGCCGCGTCGACCCGGCCGCCCATCTGCTGCGACAACAGCAACTCGCCCGTCAGGTCCTTTGCAAGTCCTGCCAGTTGCCTCGTACTGACGCTGTAGCCGAGGAACTGCGCCGCGACGTCCGGCAGCTGGTGCGCCTCGTCGATGACGATGGCATCGACGCCGGGCAACAGGTCGCCGAAGCCCTCCTCCTTCAGCACGAGGTCCGCCATCAGCAGGTAGTGGTTGACGACGACGATGTCCGCCGCCTGCGCCTCGCGTCGCGCGGCAAGCACGAAGCACTCGTCGAACTTGGCGCATTCCGTGCCGAGGCAGTTCTCGCGAGTCGAGGTGACCCAGGGCCACACCGCGTCCTGCTCGCCGAAGCCCGGCAGTTCGGCAATGTCGCCGCGCTTCGTCGTGTACGACCACGCTTTGACCTTGGGCAGCGCCACCGCCACTTCGCGGCGCAAGCCGCGTGCATAGGCCTGCTGCTCCGCCACGTCGAGCCGGTGCTTGCAGAGGTAATTCGCGCGCCCCTTCAGCAACGCGACCCGCACGGGCCGGCCCAATGCGGAACAGATCGCGGGCAAGTCGCGATGGAACAATTGGTCCTGCAGCGCTTTCGTGCCGGTCGAGACGATGACCCGGCGGCCGGAAAGCAGCGCAGGCCCGAGGTATGCGAAAGTCTTGCCGGTGCCGGTGCCCGCCTCGATGATGAGTTGGTCGTGACCGGCGAGCGCTGCAGCGACATGCTCGGCCATCGCCACCTGCTGCTCGCGGACCGTGTAGCCGTCGAGCGCTTCGGCGAGCGGCCCGTCGGGGCCGAAGATGTCGCGAAGCGATGCTGGCACGAGCGAGGCAGCCGTCAGGTGAAGGTTGCGCGGAACCGCAACAGCGCCGTCGCACCCGGCGCGAGCGGACGGCCGAGGACCCAGCGCACGTGCGTGTACTCCGACGCCGGGACCTTGCGGCCCGGCTTGCCGTTCGTACCGGCGCCGAGTTGCTCCGCAGTCGCAAACCGCGTGCCGCCGTCGATCGAGAACTGGATTTCGCAGTCCGGTCCGACGGCCGATCCACGCATGTAATGCACTCCGAAAGGCAGTCGCTTTGTGACGACGATGTTCGCGACCGCCGCCTTGCCCGGATTGCGCACGCGAACCGTGTAGGAAACCTCATCGCCGGCGCTCAGCCGGGTGGCCGGCTCCCAGGAGCGCGACTGCTTGCCGTCGGGGAGTTCCTCCACGCGGAGGATTTCCGCCGAGATCGTCGCCTCGAGCGGGCCACTGCCCGTGGCGACCGGGGCACTCATCGGGCCCTCCGCGGCCTCGGACTGGCCCCAGGCGGGAGTGGTCAGGGCGACGAGGGCCGCCAGGATCATCCCACCTGCAACCGCAATCCCTTGGCGGCGTCGGTCTGAGGGGGTGGCTCGCATGGGGGTCGGACTTTGCGGGACGTTCCCGCCCCAGGCAAGCGGCATTCGAGGGCAGTTCAGGGGGATATCGAAGTCGGCATTTTCCGCGATTTGACAGTGCCGGGCGGATAGACTATTGTGCAATGCAGCAAATGCTGCAATGCAGCAGCCGAACCCAGGAGTAGCAAATGGTTGGCCAGATCCAGGAAATTATGACCGAGACGACCCAGGTCGTTGCCGAACACGTCCAGAAGATGCGCAAAGATTCCGCCCAGACGGTGCGCGATGCCGTGACCGGCTCCGCCGAGAGCCTCAAGGCATTGAAGAGCCCCGTGCGCTTGTTCGCCCGCTCAGGCATCAAGGTGACCGCGGTGTCGCAGACGGCCGTGCAGAACCTGATCGAACTGCAGTCGGACATTATCACGTCGGCCCTGACGGGGCTGGCGCTGCGCCTCGAGCGCGCGACCAAGGCGGACAACGTCATTGAGCTGTTCCGCGAGCAATTCGAAATGCTGCCGGCGACGCGCGACCGTCTCGTCGGCGACGCGACTCGCGCCGTAACGATCTTCAAGGATGCCGGCCGCGAATTCCGCAACGTCGCGACGCACACCTACGAGAAGGTCATCGAGACCGCCGAGCAGGAAGTTCCCGAAGTGAAGACGGCCCGCCGCAAGGTCAAGCGCGCCGTCCGCAAGACGACCCGCCGCGCCCGCAAGGCCGCCTGATCGTCGCAAGGCGCAACACGTAGAAACACAGACGCCCTACCGTTCTCCCCCTGATTGCGCCCTCCTCGGAGGGCGCTTTTTTTTGCGTGATTTGCGCCGTCGACGTACGACTTTTGTCGCGTTGCAGCGCGACGCATCGGCCACGCCGCTATAATCGAGATCCCGGGGCCACCGCAGTCCGCTCCGGCACCGGCCCGGCGCCGATGACCATGCAAGGAACCAGGTTGATGACCACGACCAATGCCTCCCTCCGCGACTGGGTCGCAGAGTCTGCCAATCTCACCCAGCCGGACCGCATCCACTGGTGCACCGGGTCGGACACCGAGCGCGATGAACTCACGCGCATGATGCTCGGCACGGGAGACCTGCTCGAACTCGACCAGGCGACGTTCCCGAACTGCTACCTGCACCGTTCGAATCCGTCGGACGTTGCGCGGGTGGAGCACCTCACCTTCATCTGCACCAAGAGCAAGGACGACGCGGGCCCGAACAACAACTGGATGGCGCCCGCGGCAGCCCACGCGAAGATCGACGCACTGTTCGCCGGAGCGATGAAGGGCCGCACGATGTACGTCGTGCCGTACTGCATGGGGCCGATCGCCTCGCCCTACGCACGCTGCGGCGTCGAGATCACCGACAGCCCGTATGTCGTGCTGAACATGCGCCTGATGACGCGCATGGGCACCGCGGCCCTGAACCGCATCGAGAGCGAGGGCAAGTTCGTCCGCGGCCTGCACTCGGTGGGCGACCTGAACCCGGACCGCCGCTACATCATGCATTTCCCCGAGGAACTCTCGATCAAGAGCATCGGCTCGGGCTACGGCGGCAATGCGCTGCTCGGCAAGAAGTGCCACGCGCTGCGCATCGCCAGCTGGCAGGCGCGCGACGAGGGCTGGCTCGCGGAGCACATGCTGATCGTCGGGATCGAGAATCCGCGCGGCGAGGTGCACTACATCGCGGCCGCGTTCCCGTCGGCCTGCGGCAAGACCAACCTCGGCATGCTGATCCCGCCGGAGACGATGCCCGGCTGGAAGGTGTGGACCATCGGCGAGGACATCGCCTGGCTGCACGTCGGCAAGGACGGCCGCCTGCGCGCGATCAACCCGGAAGCCGGCTTCTTCGGCGTGGTGCCGGGCACCAGCCCGAAGACGAATCGCAACGCGTACGAAATGATCCACCACGACACGATCTACACGAACGTCGCTGTGACGGCGGACAACCAGCCGTGGTGGGAAGGCCGCACGACCGGCGCCCCTGTCATCGACTGGCAGGGCCGCCCGTACGACAAGGCCAACGGCCCGGCGGCGCACCCGAATTCGCGCTTCACCGTGTCGGCCAAGCAGAACCCGGCGTACAACCACATGATGGAACACCCGGACGGCGTGCCGATCTCGGCGATCCTGTTCGGCGGCCGTCGCCGTGAAGTGGCCCCGCTGGTCTATGAGGCCCGCGACTGGAAGCACGGCGTCATGGTCGGCGCCGGCATGGCGTCCGAGACGACGGCGGCCGCGGTGGGCCAGGTGGGCGTGGTGCGCCGCGACTCGATGGCGATGAAGCCGTTCTGCGGCTACAACTTCGCCGACTACTGGTCGCACTGGCTCTCATTCGAGGGCCGCGTGAAGCAGTTGCCGAAGGTGTTCCACGTCAACTGGTTCCGCCAGGACAAGGGCGGCAAGTTCCTGTGGCCAGGCTTCGGCGACAACCTGCGCGTGCTCTCCTGGGTCATCGATCGTTGCGAAGGCCGCGCGCAGGCGCAGGACACGCCTATCGGCTTCCTGCCGCGCAAGGAAGACCTCGACCTCGAGGGCCTCGACCTGCCCGAGGGCGCACTGCACCAGTTGCTCGAGCTCGATTACGCCGCGTGGCACCGCGAGATCGACGACGTCGGCAAGTACCTCGAGGAGTTCGGCGCACGCACGCCCGCTGCGCTGCGCGACCAGTACCAGAAGGTCAAGAAGGCCCTGGGCTGATTTTGTTCACCTCTCCCGTTTACGGGAGAGGTGCAAGCGAAGCGGCCGGGTGAGGGCTCTCCACCTCTCCCGCTTGCGGGAGAGGCGCGAGCGTTGACGCGACAGCGCCAACGCGAGGGTGAGGGTTCCGAAGACCCTCACCCGGCCTGACGGCCGACCTCTCCCGCAAGCGGGAGAGGTGCAATCAGTCTTCGAGCTCGTAGCGGATGGCGTCGGGCGCGTTCGCCTCGGGCAACTTGCCGAGCCCGATCAATCCCTTGCCGAGCAGCGGCACCGAATCGCGCCGCACGAACGACTCGCGGCCTTCCTGGTTGATCACGAACGTGCCGTTGGTGCTCTGGTCGACGAGCAGGAACTTGTCGCGGGTCACTTCGATCTTCGCGTGCAGGCGCGAGATCAGCGTTCCCTTGACGACGATATCGTTCTCCTCGGCGCGCCCTATCGTGAAGAGCTTCTTCGCGTCGTCGAGGATGTATTCGCGCCCGAAATAGCGCAAGCGCACCTTGTTCGGCCGGTGCCCCTTGCGCGCATCGAGTTCGATCGACGGCAGCATGCTGGTCGCATCTTCCTGTTGCCAGAGCACCTCGAACAACTCGAGGTCATCCGCGAGTCCGCGCACCGACGCGACATCCACGCGGCGCGAAACGGCGCGCCACTCCGGTGAAAGACGGTTGGCCGTCTCTCCGGTGAGGATCACCTGCCCCGCCTTCGCCTGGCTGGTCATGCGATTGGCCGTGTGCACCGTCGCACCGAAGATGTCCTTGTTCTCGAGCACCACCGGCCCGAAATGGCAACCGATGCGGATGGCCACATGCTGGCCCTGCACGGAAAGCTCCGGATGCGCGCCGATGTCCTGCTGCATCTCGGCCGCGCCGTTCACGGCGTCGTTCGCCGTCGGGAAGATCGCCAGGATCTCGTCGCCGATGGTCTTGATGACCGTACCGCGATTGCGCTCCGTCGCCTCACGCATCAGTCCGACGCACTTGATGATCATTTCGCGGGCAAGGTTGTCCCCGAGCAACTCGTACAGGCGAGTGCTCCCGACCACGTCCGCGAAGAGGACGGCAACTTCCGTCTCGGTGCTCGACACGCGCAACGACCCCAGTCCCCAGCCAGTCCCGGCCGGGTCGACGACAATGGTCTGAGTATACAGGACGCGTCTACCCCCTCTCCCGCTTGCAGGAGAGGGCCGGCGCGAGGGTTTCCAAGACCCTCACCCGCCCGGTGGGCGACCTCTCCCGCAGGCGGGAGAGGTAAGAACCCTCACCCGCGCTTGCGCGACCTCTCCCGCAAGCGGGAGAGGTGAAGTGCCCTCGCCCGCTTGCGGGAGAGGGCGCGAGTGTCGGCGTCACCGCGCCGATGCGAGGGGTGAGGGAATCTTCGGAACCCTCACCCGCGCTTTGCGCGACCTCTCCCGCAAGCGGGAGAGGTGGGATCGTCAGGCGGCCCGTTCGAACATCCTGAGCGATGCGCGCAGCACGTCGGCCCCGGCTCCGGGCCGATGGCCGTTTTCGCCAAGGAATCGACGCCACGAACGCGCGTTCGGAAGGCCAGCGTACAGCCCGTGCGCATGACGCAACATCACCTGCAGCCGGTGCCCCTCCGCGAGCATGCGTTCGACGTAGTCGGCATATGCGCAGACCACGTCCTCGCGCTGGGGCAGTGGCTCGCGCCGCACCGAAAATCCGCGCGTCCAGTTCCGCCAGCAGATAAGGCTCCTGGTAAGCCTGCCGGCCGAGCATGACGCCGTCGACGCGTGGCAACCACTCATCGACCTGTGCCGCCGTACGGATGCCGCCATTCAGCACCACGCTGAGTTCCGGATGCTCGCGCTTGAGCCTTGCGGGTACGTCGTAGCGCAGCGGCGGCACCTCGCGATTCTCTTTCGGGCTGAGGCCCTGCAAATGCGCCTTGCGCGCGTGCACGATGAAAACCTTGACGCCCGCCTCGCGCACGACTGAGACGAATCGCTCGAAGAACGCGTAATCGTCCCGGTCGTCGATGCCGATGCGGCACTTCACCGTCACCGGGACCTTTACCGCCTCCCGCATGGCGCGCATGCAGTCGGCCACCAGTTCGGGCTCGGCCATCAGGCAGGCACCGAATCGCCCGCTCTGCACCCGGTCGCTGGGGCAGCCGACGTTGAGATTGATTTCGTCGTAGCCGCGCCGCTCGCCGATGCGTGCCGCATCCGCGAGCAACTTCGGGTCGGACCCGCCCAGCTGCAGCGCGACCGGATGTTCCGCGGGGTCGAAGCCGAGCAACCGCTCGATATCGCCGTGTGCAACGGCCTGTGCCGTGACCATTTCCGTGTAGAGCAGCGCGTGCGGGCTCAGCAGTCGCAGCAGATAGCGGCAGTGACGGTCGGTGTAATCCATCATGGGCGCGACACAGAGGCGCCTATCCAGACTGCCCTCACCCGCGCTTCGCACGACCTCTCCCACTGCCGCGGGAGAGGTAAAGATGCCCTCACCCGCTCTGCGAGCGACCTCTCCCACTGCCGCGGGAGAGGTAAAGATGCCCTCACCCGCGCTTCGCACGACCTCTCCCACTGCCGCGGGAGAGGTAGAGATGCCCTCGCCCGTGTTCGCACGGGAGAGGGCCGACGCAGTCGGGGTGAGGGCCTGCACAGTCATGGTCAGAAGCGCGCCGTCTCTTCAACGAGCCAGTCCACGACACTCCTGAGCGCCTGCGGCTCGCTGGCGCCACCCTGCAGCGCCGCCTCGTAAACCTTCAATTGCCGGTGCGCGCTGGTACCCCGTGCAAACGTGTCTCGCAGGCCCTCGATCTCGGCCGTGCATTGGAGCGCAACGGCATCCTCGCGCACGAGGGCGATCATTTCCTCGAGGAGTTCCGCGAACGGCACGATGCGCTGCTTGCCGAGATCGAGCAGGCCGGCATCGTAGGAATAGCGCATCGCGCGCCAGCGATTCTCGCCCACCAGCAACTCCGGGTACGACCGCCAGCGCTGGTTGCCCTGGCGCAGGCGATACAGCATGCGTATCAGGCACTGATTGAGCGCGGCCAGCCGCACCGCGTCCTCGAGCGTCGTGCAGCAGTCCATCACGCGCGTCTCGAGCGTCGGATAGCGCGCGCTCGGGCGCAGGTCCCACCAGATCCGAGACGTGTCGACGATCACGCCGGTCTCCACCAGCGTATCGGTGTGCCGGCGGTATTCGCTCCAGCTGTCGAAGCGCTCCGGGAGGCCGGTGCGCGGCACGCCGTTGAACACCATCAGGCGGAACGACATCAATCCCGTGCGCTCGCCCTCCCAGAACGGGGAGCTGCAGGACATCGCGAGCAGGTGCGGCAGGAAATACGTGAGCTGGTTCATCAGGTCGATGCGCAGCTCGTCGTCCTCGATTCCCACGTGCACGTGCAGCCCGCAGATCATCATGCGGCGCGCGACGCCCTGCATCTCCTCGAGCAGCGCGGCATAGCGCTCCTTGTCGGTGCGTCTCTGCTTGGAACTCAGCGAGAACGGATGGCTCGACGCCGCGATCGGCGCGAGCCCGAAGCGAGCGGCCTCTTCGATGACCGCGCGGCGCAGGCTCGTCAGCTCTCGCCTCGCATCCGCGACCGTGCGGCAGACGGGAGTCGCCACTTCGACCTGCGACCGCAGGAATTCGGGGAATGCCCGCCCGCTGGTGCGATCGTGCAGGTTGGCGAACAGCTCGGCCGGCGGCTCGCTCGCGACCGCGCCGGTCGCGAGATCGACGAGCAGATATTCTTCCTCGACGCCGAGGGTCAGTGGGGGCTCGCGTGTCGCCATGCGGAGGACTCCATGTGCAGCAGGCGGCGCACGGCAGGGTCGCCGAGCATCGGCCCGATCAGACGCGAGAGTACCCGGACCCAGCGCTCCGTGCCCGCCGCCGATTCGAACTGGTCCTGTCGCACCTCGATGCACAGGTGCGGCAGGCCGGCCTGCTCGGCATGGTGATCGATGGTGTAGTCCGAAGGATGCTTGCCGCTGTAGGGCTGGTTGTCGCCGACGACGATGTCCTCGACGGTCCGAAGTCCACTGCAGCAGGCGCCGCGCGTTGGGCTCGTCCTTGTCCCAGAGCACGCCGATGTGCCAGGGGCGATCCTGCCCCGCCATCGAGGGCGTGAACGTATGGACGGCGATGACGAGCGGCACCGTGCCCCGGGCACGAAAGCCGGCCAGCATGGCGGCGATGCACTCGTGGTACGGGTCGAACAGGCTCGCCAGCCGCACGCGCCGCTGTTCGTCGGTCAGCGACTGGTTGCCGGGAATCACGCAGCCGTCGCTCACCTTGCGGAAGGCCTCCGGGTCATCCGGCTGGCGATTGCAGTCGACGATGAGGCGCGAATAGCCGGCCAGCACGGCCGGTGCGTCCAGCGCGTCCGCGAGGCCACGGGCCAGTTCGCCGGCGCCGATGTCCCAGGCCATGTGCTGCCAGGTGGCCAGTTCGGGCAGGCCGAGGCGGTCGAGGCTCCTGGGGAACGCGCGGCTGGCGTGGTCGCAGACGATCAGGGCCGGGGCCGTACCGGCTTCGCGAAGCACGACGAAGGGTGCCGGATCGTCGCGGCAGAGCAGCGGGGAATGGGGTTGGACGGTCTTGGGGATGGCCAAGGGAAACGGAGCCGGATCAGGAAGATGCCGCAAGTTTACCGGATGCCCTGGCCCTCGCGCAGGTGTGACCTGCTTCACACCTTCGGACTCCATGCCGCCCTACCATCGGCCGGTACGTATTCCTATCCCTCGGAAGGGCTGGTGCCGAACGGATGAACCGGCTGTTCGACAAGGCGAAACGCGATCGCCAGCGGCTGCGTTGGCTCGGCACGCGTCCGGTCGACGACGTGCGTGCGGCCGAACGGCGCGCATTGTCGGCGTCGAAACCGTCCAAGCCGCGTGCCTCGCCGGCCGGCCTGGTCCCCGTCGGGTCGCTCCGCTGAAGACTCGACGTCCATGAGTCTGCACTTACTACTGAAGCAGCAATTCGAGGACTGCCGCGACGCGGGCGGCCTGCTCGACCTGCGCAAGCTGCTGCAACTGATCAGCAGCGCGTACACGGAGTGGGACGAGGAGCGCAAGGGCATCGTCCGCTCGATGCGGCTGCTGGCCGACGAGACCACGGCCTTGACGCGCGAGGTTCGGGAAAGCGCCACCGTCCAGTTGCAGGCCATCCTCGACCACGTCAAGGACGTGATCGTGACCGTCGACGAATCCGGCCGCATCGAAACGATGAATACCACGGGCGAGCGCGTCTTCGGCTTCAAGGAGTCCGAGGTCCAGGGCCGCAAGCTCGACATGCTGATCCCGTCGCTGGCCCGCAGGCCGCTCATCACCGAGGCGCTGGAGGAACTCTCCGAGACGCTGGAGGACACCCAGGTCGACCTGGCGCCCCGCGAGACCAAGGGACGCAACCGTGGCGGCGTCCTGTTCGACGCAGAGATCGGCGTCAGCAAGGTGCGGCTGGACCGGCGCGAAGTCTTCATCGTGTGCATGCGCGACACCTCCGATCGCAAGATGGCCGAAGCCTCGATCCGGGAGAGCGAGGCGCGCTACAGGACGCTGGTCGAGAACGCGCCGGAAGCCATCGTCGTCCTCGACGTCGATGCCGGCCACTTCGTGGAATGCAACGACAACGCGATCCGCTTCTTCAAGATCACGCGCGAGGAACTGCTCTCGATCGGACCGGACAAGATCAGCCCGCCCGACCAGGCCGACGGGACGCCGTCGTTCGGCGTGCAACGGGGCCACATCGATCGCGCGCTGGCCGGGGAGGCGCCGTGCTTCGAGTGGATCCATCGCGACTCGATCGGGCACGACATTCCCTGTGAGGTGCGCCTGGTGCGCCTGCCCTCCTCCGGCAAGCGCCTGATCCGCGGCAGCATCACCGACATCACCGAGCGCAAGCGCAGCGAGTTCCTCGCGGCCGGCGAACGCCGTGTCTTCGAGCGCATCACGGGCAACGTCGACCTTGGCGTCACGCTCGAGGCGTTGACCGAGACGGCCGAGCGAGTGACCCCGGAAGCGCACTGCACGGTCTCGCTCTTCGACGCCGAAGCCAACGTGCTCCACCTGGCCGCCGGGCGCCGCCTTCCACCGGCGTACCTCGCAGCCCTCGAGCGCGTGGAGATCGGCCCGCGCAACGGCTCCTGCGCCGCTGCGATCTTCCTGCAACGGCAGGTCGTGGTGGCCGAAATCGCCCGCGACGCGCTCTGGGAACACGTGCGAGCCACCGCCCTCGCCGCAAGCCTGCGCGCCTGCTGGTCGACCCCGATCCGCGCATCCGACGGCCGCATGCTCGGCACGGTGGCGCTCTACTTCAAGCAGCCGCGCAGCCCGACCAAGCGCGACTTCGAACTGATGAGCCGCCTCGCGGCACTCGCCGCGATCGCCATCGAGCGCAAGCGCTCGGAGGAAGCCCTGCGCCGCAGCGAGGCGCGATACCGCGGGCTGTTCGAGAACGTCGTGGAAGGCGTCTATCGAACGAGCGTGGACGGCCGTTTCGAGTCGGTCAACCCTGCCCTGGTCGCGATGCTCGGCTACGAGAGCACCGAGGAACTCATCGGCCTCTCCTCGACGGCGGAGATCTACGAGCACCAGTACGAGCGCGACCAGAATCTCGCGACGCTGCACGGCGAGGGCGTCCTGCGCGATGCCGAGTGCCAGATTCGGCGCCGCGACGGCACGCTGATCACGGTCGTCGAGAATGCCCGCGTGGTGCGCACCAAGGACGGCGCCATCGAAGGCTACGAAGGCACGATCACGGACATTTCGGTCCGCAAGCGCGCCGAACTGCAACTCAGCGAGGAAAAGGAAAAGGCGCAGGTGACGCTGCAGTCCATCGGCGACGCGGTCATCACGGCGGACGCGGACGGGCGCATCGAATACCTGAACCCGGTCGCCGAGGAACTGACGGGCTGGGAGACCCGCGAAGCCGCCGGCCGGCCGGTCGCGGAGGTCTTCCGGGTGGTGAGCGAGACGACCCGCGAGCCGATCGACAGTCCGATCCTGCGCTGCCTGCTGGAAGGCCGGGTGGTCGAGATATCCGAACCTTCGCTGTTGATCAATCGCCGCGGCCAGGAGATCTCGATCCAGGACTCCGCCGCCCCGATCCGGGACCGCACCGGGCGACTGATCGGCGTGGTCATGGTCTTCCACGACGTCAGCCAGGAACGGCACCTGCAGCGCGCCCTGACCTACCAGGCGACTCACGACGCGCTGACGGGCCTGATCAACCGGCGCGAGTTCGAGCAGCGGCTCACCGACGTGCTGCGCAGCGCCCGCGCCGACGAAAACGGCAACCACGTGCTGATGTATCTCGACCTCGACCAGTTCAAGGTCGTCAACGACACGTGCGGCCACCAGGCAGGGGACCGCCTGCTCAAGCAGATCACCAGCGTCCTGCAGACGCGTATCCGCACGACGGATACGCTCGCCCGCCTCGGCGGCGACGAATTCGGCGTGCTGCTGCAGGACTGCACGCTCGACATGGCGGGGCGCATTGCCGAGAACCTTCGCCAGGCGATCCGCGACTTCCGCTTCGTCTGGCAGGATCGCGTCATGAACGTCGGCGTCTCCATCGGCCTCGCCGAGGTGAATGCCCTGGCGGAGACGCCGGCGTCGGTCATGAGCGCGGCGGACGTCGCGTGCTACTCGGCCAAGGAATCGGGCCGCAACCGGGTCCACACCTACACCGAGGGCCGGGCGCCGGAACGCCACCGCGAAATGCAGTGGGTCTCGCGCATCAATCGCGCCTGCGAGGAGGACCGCCTGACGCTCCTCTGCCAGCCGATCGTGCCGATCCGCCACGGTGTCAGCGCGCATCGGCATTTCGAGCTGCTGCTGCGCATGCGCGACGAGAGCGGAATGCTCGTGCAACCGGCGGAGTTCATCCCGGCGGCGGAACGCTTCAACCTCATGCCGGCGATCGACCGCTGGGTGGTGCGACAGGCCTGCAGGCACTTCGTGCATCGGCGCAGCGAAGAGGGCCGACGCGCCCACTTCTCGCTCGCGGTGAACATCTCGCCGACGACGATCAACGACGAGCGGTTCCTGGACTTCGTGATCGCGGAAGTCACGGCCGCCGACATCAGCCCGGGGGCGTTGTGCTTCGAGCTGACCGAGGCCGCGGCCATGACCAGCCTCGCGGCGGCGACACGTTTCATCAAGGAGCTGCGCGCCCGCGGCTGCCGCTTCTCGCTCGACGATTTCGGCAGCGGACTGTCGTCGTTCATGTTCCTCAAGAACCTGCCGGTCGACTTCCTGAAGATCGACGGACAGTTCGTGCACAACGTGATCCACGACCCGATCGACCGCAGCATGGTCGAAGCGATCGCGCAGATCGGCAATGCCATGGGCATCGCGACGGTGGCCGAACGCGTGGATTCGAGCGAAGTGCTGCAGTGCCTTGCGGACATCGGCGTGCAGTACGCGCAAGGCAACTACATCTCGCCGCCGCAGCCGATCGACGTGCTGTCGTCGCTCGTCGACGCCGAGCCCGCCCGTCTGCTGACGAACCGCGTCGCCTGACCCTCTTCACCTCTCCCGCTTGCGGGAGAGGTCGGGCGCAGCCCGGGTGAGGGTTCTTACCTCTCCCGCTTGCGGGAGAGGTCGCACGCAGTGCGGGTGAGGGTTCTTACCTCTCCCGCCTGCGGGAGAGGTCGGCGCAGCCGGGTGAGGGTTCTTACCTCTCCCGCTTGCGGGAGAGGGGCTCGTCATTTCGACCCATCTTCACCAGGTTTTCGACTTTCCCCGCGCCGGTGCAAAGTCCAGCCTGCAGCGCGTGCCTGTCGAATTCACGGATCGCCTGTCTTTCGCGCGCCAACTCCGTCGCAACCAGACGGACGCCGAACGCCGTCTCTGGTCGCGATTGCGCAATCGCCAGATCCATGGCTGCAAGTTCCGCCGGCAGTTTCCGATCGGACCCTACTTTGCGGACTTCGCTTGTCTCGAGATCGGGTTGGTCGTCGAACTCGACGGCGGACAGCACGATGACCAGCGGCATCGCAGGTCCGATGCCATCCGCTCCGACATGCTCGTCGGCATGGGATTCAAAGTCCTGAGGTTCTGGGATAACGACGTGATGCGCGATACGGACGTGGTAGCGTCCGAGATCGCGAAGAAGATCGAGGCCCTCACCCGCACTTCGTGCGACCTCTCCCGCAAGCGGGAGAGGTAAGAGCCCTCACCCGGCCGCTTCGCTCGCCGACCTCTCCCGCAAGCGGGAGAGGTGAATAGTGCCCTCGCCCGCTTGCGGGAGAGGGCGCGAGCATTGGCGCAAAGCGTCGATGCGAGGGGTGAGGGATTTTTCCGAACCCTCACCCGGCCGCTTCGCTCGCCGACCTCTCCCGCAAGCGGGAGAGGTAAACACGCTATTCCTCGATCGAAGCGGAGGCGCGGCCGGCGCGCTTGCGATCATGTTCCTTGAGCTGGCGCTTGCGGATGCGGATCGACGACGGCGTGATCTCGACCAGTTCGTCGTCCTCGATGAACTCCATCGCCTGCTCCAGCGTGTAGCGGATCGGCGTCGTCAGCACGATATTCTCGTCGCGGCCGGCCGCGCGGATGTTCGTGAGCTTCTTGCCCTTCAGCGGGTTCACCACGAGGTCGTTCTCGCGGCTGTGGATGCCGATGACCTGCCCCTCGTACACCTCGTCGCCGTGCGAGCACATCAACTTGCCGCGCTCCTGCAGGTTGAAGAGCGAGTAGCCCAGCACCGTCCCCTGCCCGTTCGAGATCATCACGCCGTTCTGCCGGCTGGCGATCTCGCGTTCCGAGACCGGCGCATAGTGATCGAACACGTGGAACAGCAGGCCGAGGCCGGACGTCAGCGTGCGGAACTCGGTCTGGAAGCCGATCAGGCCGCGCGCCGGGATCACGTAATCGAGGCGCACGCGACCCTTGCCGTCCGGGTGCATGGCCTGAAGCAGGCCGCCGCGGCTGCCGAGCGCCGTCATCACGGCACCCTGGCTCGAATCCTCGATGTCCACCGCGAGGATTTCGTACGGCTCGTTCTTGACGCCGTCGATCTCCTTGATGACCACGCGCGGCCGCGAAACCGCGATCTCGTAACCCTCGCGGCGCATGTTCTCGAGCAGCACGCCGAGGTGCAGTTCCCCGCGGCCGTAGACCTGGTACTTGTCCGGATCGTCCGTCTCCTCCACGCGCAGCGCCACGTTGGTCAGCGCCTCGCGGAACAGTCGCTCGCGAATCTGTCGGCTGGTGAGGTACTTACCTTCACGTCCGGCGAACGGCGAGGTGTTGACCTCGAACGTCATGCCGATCGTCGGCTCGTCCACGACGAGCGGCGGCAGCGCCTCGGGCGTGTCCGGATCGCACAGCGTGTCCGACACGGCGGGCGCCTCGATGCCCGAGAACGCGACGATGTCGCCGGCGCTCGCCTCGTCCACTTCGATGCGATTGAGGCCGTGGAAGCCGAGCACCTGCATGACCTTCTCGCTGCGCGCCTGGCCGTGGCGGTCCACGACGGTGACGTTCATGCCGCGACGCAGCTTGCCGCGCTTGATGCGGCCGATGCCGATCGCGCCCACGTAGCTCGAGTAATCGAGCTGCGACACCTGCAGCTGCAGCGGGCCGTTGACGTCCACGTCCGGCGGCGGGCAGTGCTTGACGATGGTCTCGAACAACGCCTTCATGTCGCCGCCGCGGTGAGCCGGGTCGAAGGTCGCGAAGCCCTGGATCGCCGAGGCATAGACGACCGGGAAATCGAGCTGCGCCTCGGTTGCGCCGAGGCGGTCGAACAGGTCGAAGGTCTGGTCGAGCACCCAGTTCGGGCGCGCCTCGTGGCGGTCGATCTTGTTGATCACCACGATCGGGCGCAGGCCGTGCGCGAACGCCTTCTGCGTCACGAAGCGCGTCTGCGGCATCGGGCCGTCCACCGCGTCGACCAGCAGCAGCACCGAGTCGACCATCGAGAGCACGCGCTCGACTTCGCCGCCGAAGTCCGCGTGTCCCGGCGTGTCGACGATGTTGATCCGGTAGTCGTTCCAGCGGATCGCGGTGTTCTTGGCGAGGATGGTGATGCCGCGCTCCTTCTCGAGCGCGTTCGAATCCATCACGCGATCGGGCACCACGGCGCGCGCGTCAAAAGTGCCGGATTGCTTGAGAAGCTGATCGACCAGGGTCGTCTTGCCATGGTCGACGTGCGCAATGATCGCGATATTGCGCAGGGGAAGGGTCGGATTGGAGGACACGGGGGGAGGCGCCGGGGGTCAACAAAAGGGCGCGGAGTATACCGGATTAATCACCTCTCCCGCTTGCGGGAGAGGACACGAGCGTTGAGCGCAATAGTCGCCAATGCGAGAGGTGAGGGAGATTTTCGGACCCTCACCCGGCTTGCGGCCGACCTCTCCCGCAAACGGGAGAGGCAAGAGCCCTCACCCGGCTTGCCGGCCGACCTCTCCCGTAAACGGGAGAGGTGAAGCACGGCTATTCCTTCTTTTCCGTCGCGGGCATCGGCTGGATCGCCTGGCCGGACGCATCCACCTGCGGCGCAGGCTTGGCGACCGGCGCCGGTGCGGTCCCGACGACGACCGGGACCGAAAACGTGCGCACTTCGGTCTGCACCTGCGTGATCATCCGGGCGATCACGCTCACGTAGTACGTGCCGTCCGCAGCGGCCTGGACCGTAATCTTCTGCGGATACGGCGTGTCCGACTGCACCTTCTCGAACTTGAACGCGCTCGGTTCGGCGACGGTAAGCCCGGTCATGCCGCTCACTTCGACTTCGAGCGTATCGGCCGGCAGGCGCGGCTGGAACACCAGCTCGATCTCGAAGGGCTGCCCGACGGCGGGCTTGGCGGCGAGGTCGTACTTCAGGTCGACCGGGGCCGACGTCTTGCCGCTGACCACGGCGGTGGCGAGACGGGAGTCCTCGTCGCCCGAGGCGGCGGTCTTCGGCGCGCCGGCCGCGGGCTTGGCCTTGGTCCTGCGCCTTGAAGCTCCCGTCTTCCGACTTGCCGCCGCATCCTGCCAGCGCGAGCAGCGCCGCGAGCGCAGCAACCACGAGCCCCGACGAGATGCGAAATCCTTGCGTGCTTGAGTTCATGGGTCTTTCTACCAGCCGATGATCATCCAGTGATGGTGACGTTGTAGCACGTGCGGCCGCGGGACGTGCCCGAGGCCGGCGCTTCGATGTGACTGTATTCATAGATCTCGATCACGTAATCGCCCGCATCGAGCGTGCGGATGAGATCCTCACGGTCGAACGTGTCCGACTCGGCGATGGCGATTTCGGGTCCCTTGAACAGCACGATGTCCGGATCCGGGCGCGGCAGGACCGTCGAAACTGCGTCCGAGGCCGGCGGCGGCGCGAAATCCGCGCGGATCGTGGCCGTCACGGTGGCGTTCAACGAGAACTTCAGGAAACGACGGTTGCCGAGCTTGTTGAAGAGCCCGACGTCGCCATTGCCACAGACCCGCACGACTCCGCCGTTCAGCGCGATATTCGCATAGACCGGCAGCACGGCATCATCGACGCGGCCGTCGTCGCTGCCATCGTTGATTTCGGTCGTACCGAAGCGATCCATCGTCGCAGCGACCATCCCGTTGCTGCCGACGAGCGTGTTGATCGCCGCGGCCGAGCCCGGTTCCGCCGTCTTGAGGGCCACGACGAACGGGAACACGCTCGTCAGTGGCTGTTCAGTACGCAGCTGGTTGCGGAAGACCGCCTGGATCGACGCGTACGGAATCGAGACCGTGTCGCTGGTGTCCACGGTTGTGTCGAACAGATCCCATGCGACCCGGCCGATGGTGGATTCGTTGAACCAACCCTTCGTGCCAGCGGCATCGGTCTCGAGGTTGAAGTTCGAATCGCTGCCCTGCTTGCTGCCGCTCGAATCCCGGTACACCGGGTCAGCGAGCGGCATGCCGGAAAAAGCATTCGCATAGCCTTCGCTGAATGCCACGCGAGCATCGAGCTTCTCGCCGAGCGAATGCGACCCTCCCACGGTGTCGTCGCGGCTGGTGACATCCTGCAGGTAGTGCTGGAACTCGTGTGTGAGGACGTGCTCGTCGTATTCGTCCGTGTCGACGTTTTCCTTGCCGAGCACGTAGATGCCGCCGGACGCCGGATCGCTGCGGTACTGCGTCGTCTGGATGTTGCCTGTGGACGGCACGAAGTTGTCGGAGGCCTGGTTCAAGGGGCTCCAAAACACGTCCAGGTCCGGCAAAACGATCAGGTTGTCGCCGCCCTGGGCGACCACGAACTGGACCGCCGAATATAGGCTGTCGAGGATGGCGAACGGCGCCGCAACACGGGGCGCGGTGTAGACATTCGCACCGCCGGAACTGAAGCCGGCCGCCCCGGAATCCGCCCCGAGATTCTTGGTCGTATTGACGAGGCCGGTATTGAACGACGCGCTGTCCATCACGTACAGCGCGTTCGAGCTGGTGTTGTCCTTGACCTGGATGTTCCACTTCGGGCCTACCGTCGAGAGCGTTTGCGCCTTCACGCGCACCTTGACGTCGGTGCTCACCGGCGCCGCGGGGAACGAATAGTTCCCGTTCGAGTCGGTGCTGGTCGTGAAAAGGACACCCTGGTCCGAAGACTTGATCAACTCGATGACGACGTTGCGCGCCGGCGTCGCCGTGATCCGGGCGTAGTCGAGACCTCCCCCGAGCGTGACCTTGAACGGCACGCGATCGTAGGTGATGCGGCCGTTGACCGCGACGCTGGTCGGCGGTGGGCCCGGCGACACCGTGAGCGCCTGCGACCGTGATCCCGTCTTGCCCTTGTTGTCCGTGACCGTGAGCGTGATCGTGAAGTTGCCACCCGCGGTATAGGTGTGCGTCGTCGAGACACCCGAGCCCGACGAGTTGTCGCCGAAGTTCCACGCGTAGCTGCTGATCGTGCCGTCGGAATCCGACGAGGCCGAACCGTTCACGGTGACGGTGAGCGGCGCGGTCCCGGATGACGGTGTCACGGTGAACGAGGCGATCGGCGCGCGGTTGGATCCGCCCCCACCCCCGCCCCCGCCACAGGCAGCGAGCGCCAGGGAGGCCGCCAAGGCCACCAGGCCGGGCAAACGTGACCAGAAAGCGAGTCGGGCGGGACCTGCGGCGCGGTGCTTCACGGGGTATCCAGCAGCAAGAATATCCAACGCGGTGAGGATACCACGGGCCGCCAACCACCCTGCGGGCGGCGCTGGCAACAAGTCAATTCCGTTGGAGTTGGGGCTCTCGCAGCAGCCGGAATTCCCATTCCAATTGCGATTTGGCGATTGTTTCGAGGTTGTCGAACCGGGGTGTCCAGCCCAGCACCTGGCGAACCCGGTCGGCCACCGCCACCAGGCTCGGCGGATCGCCGGCCCGTCGTGGCGCCTCGGCAACGTTCAGCGCCTTGCCGCCGTTCACGCGGGCGACCATGTCGAGCACTTCACGCACGCTGTAGCCGTGCCCGTATCCGCAATTCAGCGTCGTCGACGCACCGCCCGAATGCAGGTAGTCCACCGCCTTCAGGTGGGCGCTGGCAAGGTCTTCGACGTGGATGTAGTCGCGCACACCCGTGCCGTCGGGCGTCGGGTAGTCGGTGCCGAAAATCGACAGCTGCGGTCGCACGCCCGCCGCCTGCTGGCACGCGACCTTCACGAGGAGCGTCGCATTCGGCGCTGTGTGCCCGATCCGCCCGCCCGGGTCGCTGCCGCCCACGTTGAAATAGCGCAGCGCAACGTAGCGCAGCTTCGTCGCCGCGGCGAGATCGCGCAGCATCCACTCGCTCATCAGCTTCGACAGGCCGTAGGGGTTGATCGGGGCCGTCGGTGAGTCCTCGCGCGCGAGCCCGCCCTCCGGAATGCCATACACCGCGGCGGTCGACGAGAAGACGAAGTGCTTCACGCCGGCACGATCGCACTGCTCGAGCAGGTTGCGCGTCGCGCAGGTGTTGTTGCCGTAGTACTTGAGCGGGTTCGAGACCGACTCGGGCACGATCGTGTGCGCGGCGAAATGCAGCACCGTGTCGACGGCGTGCTCGTTCAGCAAGCGCGCGACGAGTTCGCGGTCGCTCGTATCGCCGACGACGAGCGGCGCGCCCAGCACGGCGCTGCGATAGCCGGTCGAGAGGTTATCGAGAACCACCACGCGCTCGCCCCGCTCGCGAAGCTGGCGCAGGACGTGGCTGCCGATGTATCCGGCGCCGCCGGTGACGAGAATCGAGCTGGACATGGCGCAAATTGTAACAAGCGCGCGCAGGACGAATTTGAGAGCGGCGTCTCACCTCTCCCGCTTGCGGGAGAGGGCTCTGTTACCTCTCCCGCTTGCGGGAGAGGTCGGCTAGCGTAGCGGCCGGGTGAGGGTCTACCTCTCCCGCTTGCGGGAGAGGGCGTCAGGGATTCAGCGGCTCCTCTTCCATGGCCGCGAGCTGCTCCCGCAGGTTGAGCACGTGCTCCTCCCAGTACTTCGGCTCCTGAAACCACGGGAAAGCCCTCGGAAATGCCGGGTCTTCCCAGCGCCGCGCCAGCCAGCCGGCGTAATGCATGATGCGGAGCGTCCTGAGAGGCTCGATCAGCGCAACCTCGTGGTAATCGAAATCCGCGAACTCGCCATACCCTTCGAGCAGGTCGGCCAGCTGGGCCGTCATTTCCGCCGGCCGGCCGGAAAGCAGCATCCACAGGTCCTGGATCGCGGGGCCCGTCATGCAGTCGTCGAGGTCGACGAAGTGCGGACCGGCGTCGGTCCAGAGCACGTTGCCCGGGTGGCAATCCCCATGCAGTCGCAGCGTGCGATACGGAGTGGCCTCCTCGAAGCGCTGCTCGACCAGCGCGAGCACGTCGTCGGCCAGCGACTCATACGCCTGCTCGATGTGCGACGGGATCCAACCCTGGTCGAGCAGGTACTCCGCCGTATCACGGCCCAAGATGCGCCAGTCCAGACGCGGGCGATGCCGGAACGGCCTGGTGCGCCCGACGTTGTGAATGCGGGCGAGGAATCGCCCCATCCATTTTCGGTCGTCCTGGGTGCCGAGTTCGGGCCAGCGCCCGCCTTCGCGCGGGTAAACGGCGTAACGAAACCCGCCAAGCTCGAACAGCGACCGGCCATCGTGGACGTGCGGCGCGACCACCGGGAGTTCCGCGCGAGCGAGTTCCAGGGCGAACTCGTGTTCCTCGAGGATCGCGGGGGTGGTCCATCGGCCGGGACGGTAGAACTTGGCGACCACCGGACCGCCCTCCTCGCGACCCACCTGGTACACGCGGTTCTCGTAGCTGTTGAGCGCCAGCACCCGGCCGTCGCAGGCGTGGCCGAGCGCCTCGACCGCCTCGATCACGAGGTCGGGGGTCAAGGCGGAGTACGGATGCGTGGAGGGCTTCATGGACTTGTGAAGGATACCCCGATCACCCTCTCCCGCTTGCGGGAGAGGGCGCGAGCGTCGGCGTGACAGCGCCGATGCGAGGGGTGAGGGAACTTTCGGAACCCTCACCCGGCCGCTGCGCTCGCCGACCTCTCCCGTAAGCGGGAGAGGTAAGGCAGCCCTCACCCGGCCGCTGCGCTCGCCGACCTCTCCCGCAAACGGGAGAGGTGGAAAGGTTAAGATTCGGCGGTGCGCAGATTCTCCTTCCTTCGCCCGCGCTCGCTCAGCGGCCTGATCCTCCTCGGCTTCGCCATCGTCGCCCTCCCGCTGCTGCTCGGGACGGTCAACGCCGCCATCGAGATGCGCAACCTCGCGAGCGCCAGCGAACAGCTCGTGGTCAACGGCGTCGCGGCCACGCAGTACACGCAGGCGCTGGTGCGGCAGGTGTCGTCGCTCGAGCGAACCGTGCGCCTGTACCAGATCATCCCGCGCCCCGCCCTGCTGGAGACATTCCAGCAGAACCGCAAGCTGCTCAACGCCTCGCTGGACAGCTATGCCACGCTTCCCGGCGATCCCGAGCGCCTGCAGGTCATCGAGCGCATGCGTGCGACGATCGACGACGTCGCCCGCGGGGTCGTCTCGACGGCGCCGACGCGAATCGCCTCGGCCTTGCGCCAGTTCACGCAGCTGTCGAAGGACGCAGGCCAGCTCTCCAGCCTGGCGAGCGCGCAGACGGATCGGGAACTGAAGCAGCTGCAAGCGGAAACCGAGAAAGCCCGGCGACGCCTGTTCTTGCAAGCCTCGGCGCTCGTGCCCGTGACGATCGCGCTGATCGCGTTGTTCGCGGTGTTTCTCGCGCGGCCCATCCGCCAGATCGACGCGGCGATCAGCAATATCGGCCACGGGCAACTCACCGAGCCTGTGGCCGTCAAAGGCCCCTCCGACCTCGAGGCCCTCGGGCGCCAGCTCGAATGGCTGCGCGTGCGACTCAGCGAGATCGCGGAGGAGCGCAACAAGTTCCTGCGCCACATGTCTCACGAATTGAAGACGCCGCTCGCGAACATCCGCGAAGGCACCGAACTGCTGATGGAAGGCGCTGTGGGATCGCTGAACGGCGAGCAGCGCGAGGTCACCGGCATCCTGCGCGACAACAGCCTGCGGCTGCAGCGGCTGATCGAGAACCTGCTCTCGTACAGCGAGTGGCAAGCCAAGCCGCAGCGGGCTCGACGTGAGCGAGATCCGGCTGCAGCCGCTGGTGAGGTCAGCAATCGAGACGTACCAGTTGCCGATCAATGCACACCGGCTGCGGCTGGACCTGCGGGTCGACGACGTGGCGCTGCGCGCGGATCGCGCCAAGCTCAAGCTCATCCTCGACAACCTGATTTCGAACGCGGTCAAGTTCACGCCGGACGGCGGCACGATCACCCTGCGCGCAAGGCTCGAGAAGGACGGGAAGGAAGTCATCCTCGACGTTTCGGACACGGGCCCCGGGATCCCGGCAGCCGAGAGGGATCGTATCTTCGACGCGTTCTACCAGGGCGCGACCCCGCAGGGCGGCCTGGTGCGGGGCACAGGCATCGGCCTGTCGGTCGTGCAGGAGTTCGTGCATGCCCATGGAGGCACGGTGCAGATCGTCGACGGGGAGTTCCCGGGGGCACACCTTCGCGTGCGACTACCTGTGCAAACCCCATCTTGACGGACCCTGGGTCCCCGGCACTGCATGGGCCTGACTCGCGCCCGTGGGATCCGGACTAGAATGGAGGCCAGGGTCGGGCGCCACCGCGTCGAACACCTCCGGCACTCAACAAGATGTCTTATATTTTTCATAAAGTTACGTCGCTTTTCTCATTCGACTCCGCAGGCCAGCCCGCGAGCGGTTATCGGTCGAGGCTCCTTCTGGCCCTCCTCCCGTTGCTCGCGACGGCCTGCGCCACCTACCCGGCCTCGCAGCCTTCGGCCGCCGCCACGCATTCCTCGGCAACGACTCCACGACCGGCGGAGCTGTCCCCGTACCTCGAAACGCTGGACCGGATGGCGCCCGGCGATGCCAACCGGCAGGCCGCGGAACTGGCGACGGTGCTCCGCGCGTCCCAGGAGTTTCCAACTGCATCCAACCGGCTGCGCTACGCCATCGCGTTGGGTGCCGCCGGTCATCCGGGCAGCAACCCGGTCGAGGCCAAACGACTCATCACCGAGTTGCTTGCCGGCCCGCACGACCTGAAGCCGCAGGAAGTGGCCCTGGCCAATGCGTACCTGCGTGAGTTCGACGCTCGCGTCGGCCTGTACGCCGACATCGCGCGCCAGCGGGAGGAACTCGAACGCCGGCTGCAGGCCGCGAGCACGGACGACGACAAGCGCTATGCGAACGTCGCAGCGGAGAATGCCCGGCTGAAGAAGGCGCTGGCCGAAGCCGAGCGCAAGCTCGAAGCCGTCGCCGAGATGGAGCGCACGCTCATCGAACAGAGCGGACCCGCGCCCGCCAACGATCGCAGCCCGCCACGGTGATGGCGCACGTCACGCGCACGAGCCGACGCACGCCGCGCATCCTGGTCGTGGACGACGACCCGGGCCTGCTGCGCCTGCTGACGATTCGCCTGCGCTCGCAGAAGTATGAGGTCGAGCCTGCGGAGAACGCGGCGAAAGCACTGGCGGCGATCGCGCGGTTTCGCCCGGACCTCGTCATCACCGACCTGCGCATGCCGGAGATGGACGGCATCTCGCTGCTGCGCGAACTGCAGCGGCGCTGGCCGAGCCTCAACATCATCATGCTGACGGCCCACGGAACCATCCCCGATGCGGTCAAGGCCACGCAGGCCGGCGCGTTCGCCTTCCTCACCAAGCCCGTCGAGAAGGAACAGCTGCTCGAAGAGGTGCAGCGCGCGCTCAAGACCTCCGGATTCGTCGAGACCGCCGAGGACTGGCGCGCGGATTTCGTCACGCGCAGCCCGATCGTCGAAGACCGTCTCGCCAAGGCGCATCTCGTGGCCGGCACGGATTCCGCCGTGATCATCACGGGGGAACCCGGCACGGGCAAGGAACTGCTCGCGAAGTCGATACATAGAGCCAGCGGGCGGCGCGAGGGCGCGTTCGTGAAGCTGGATTGCAGCGGTCTCGATGCCGCCTCCCCCGCCGGCGAAGCCGATCTCAACGCCGCCCTCGACGAAGCGAGCGGTGGGACGATCTTCCTGCGCAACGTCGACGAGCTCGCGCCGCCGCTGCATGCACGGCTGGCTCGTCGCCTGGCCTCGGCCGACCTGCGCGTATTGTCGACGAGCGATCGCCGGCCGGACGAACTGGCTGCGGACGGCCGATTGTCCCAGGAACTGCTCGATCGCCTGAGCGGGGTCCACATCGACATGCCGCCGCTCGGCAAGCGTCGCGAGGACATCCCGCTGCTGGTCGCGCAGTGCCTTGACGACATTTCAGCCGATGCCTCCCAGCCGAAGCGCGCGATGTCGCCCGAAGCCATGCAAGCGCTGGCGACGGCGAAGTGGCCCGGCAACGTGCGCCAGTTGCGCATGGTCGTGTGGCAGGTCGCGAGCATGGGCGCCGGACCGTTGATCTCGCTGGAGCAGATCCAGGAAGCCCAGGGCAGCGCCACCCAATTGCCGGGGTTCGATGAAGCGCGCGACGAGTTCACCCGCGGCTACCTCGTGCAGCTGCTGCAGATCACGCAGGGAAATGTCAGCCAGGCGGCGCGCATGGCCAAGCGCAACCGCACGGACTTCTACAAGCTGCTCACGAAGCACGACCTCAAGCCGGAAGAGTTCAAGGACTGACCCCCTCTCCCGCTTGCGGGAGAGGGCGCGAGCGTCGTTGCGTCAGCGACGATGCGAGGGGTGAGGGAATTTTCGGAACCCTCACCCGCGCTACGCGCGACCTCTCCCGTAAACGGGAGAGGTGACGGATGCCCTCTCCCGCTTGCGGGAGAGGGCGCGAGCGTCGTTGCGTCAGCGACGATGCGAGGGGTGAGGGAATTCTCGGAACCCTCACCCGCGCTGTGCGCGACCTCTCCCGTAAACGGGAGAGGTGACCGATGCCCTCTCCCGCTTGCGGGAGAGGTAAGCGAAGCTAGTTGATCGTCTTCTGCGCGAGGTTGGACAAGTCGCTTTCGACGTTTGCGCTCGTATACGCCTTGATGGCGAAGTACCACGTGCCCGCCGCAAGGTTTTCGACCATGGCCGACGTGATCACAGGGCTCGCGATCTCGAGCACCTGGTCCATCGAGGCGGCTGACTGGCCATAGCGAATGCGGAAGCCTGCGAGGTCCGTCAGCGGCGTGCCGTCCACTTTCTCCGTAGGCGGCACCCACGACAGCTTTGCAGAGCCTGTGACTGGCGTGTCCTTCACGACGAGCGAGTAGCCCGGCAGCGAGGCCGAGTCCTGTCCGTCCGAAACCGTGATCACGATGTTCGAGTAGGTGCCGATCGCCGCGGCACCCGGCGTCCCATAGAGGCGACCGGTCGCTGCATCGAACGCGGCCCATGCCGGCTGGTTCCTGATCGAGAACGACAGCGGCTGGCCATCGGCATCCGCAGCGGACGGCTGGAAGGAGTACGCGTCCCCGACGAGTGCAGTGCCCGACGGAACGCCAGACACGGTCGGGGCGGAGTTGGACTTGACGACGTCGATCGTGAATGGCGGGAGCATGGCCGAGGTCACGCCATCTTTCGCCACGAGGATGATGTTCGCGTACGTGCCGACGTCGCCGAGACCCGGCGTTCCGGACAGCGCGCCCGTGGTCGCATCAAAGTTCGTCCAACCGGGACGACCGACGATCGAGAACTGCAGCTTCTGGCCGTCCGGATCCGTGGCCGCCGGCCGGAAAGAATAGACCACGCCGGGCTTTGCCGACGTTGGAGGCGTTCCCGCAATGACCGGTGGATGATTCGCAGCAGTGCCGATCGTGATGCTGAAGGCCGGCAGCGAGGCCGAGCTCTTGCCGTCGGTCACGGTAATCTGGATTTTCCAGTATGTGCGTGCGGTCCCGGCGGCCGGGATACCGCTCAACAGACCGCTGCGACTGTCGAACGTGGCCCATGACGGCTTGTTCCTGATCGAGAAACGCAGGGTGTCGCCGTTCGGATCGCTTGCGGTCGGGATAAAGGCATAGAGCTCAGTCTCGCGGCCCGTGGCCTTCGGTGTCCCGCCGATCGTGGGTGCGCCACCGTCGATGACTTCGATCGCGAAGGGCGGCAGCGAAGTCGACCGCCTGCCGTCCGAGGCCACGATCTTGATCGGGCGCGAAAGGCCAACGTTTTTCCGCGTCGGCTTGCCATGGACACGACCGGTGCGCCTGTCGAACGTGGCCCAGCCCGGCAGGTTCGAGGCGCCCCAGCCGATCGCATCGCCATCGGCATCCGAAGCGGTCGGCTGGAAGTCGTAGGTTTGGCCCGCCAGGACGGTGGCGGGCGGCGAGCCCGAAACCACCGGCGCGACGTTCGTGGCGTGGACCGTGGTGCTGATCAGCAGGTTGCCGCCGACGATTGCGCCCAGGGCCCAGAGGCTGCGGAGAATTCGTGAACTTATGCTCATCGCACGATACCCTTGAATCCGTAGCCGCCTCGGCCGGGACGCAGGGGGAATGCGCGAAGAGTTGCTGAACTTGTCGAACGGGCCGCAGGGTCCGCGGCGTTCGATAGGGTCCTGGCAACCCCGCTATCCTTGGCCTGAGCCTGAGGACCGGAGGCTTTGCGTCCCCACCTTTCGGCGGGTTTGCCCTTAACGAGAACGAGAGGGAGTCTTTGCCTTAATGCGCCTTGCGTAAAGCGCGCACGGCCCAAAATGGGCAGCAGGTTTCAGAAAACGAGCTTCAACCCTGACTGGTTGCGAATACTGATACGCGGGTCACGACGCGCCCCTTGACAGGCGAACCTCGAAGCGGGTCCCTCGGCCAGGCTGGCTCGTCACCAGCAGCGTGCCGCCGAGAGACATGACGTACTCCCGGGCCTGGTAGGCGCCGATGCCCATGCCCTTGCTGCCCTTCGTCGTGTCGAACGGCTTGAACAGCCGATCCTTGATGAAGGCCTCCGTCATGCCGGCGCCCGTATCGGTGATCCGGACGACGCATTCGCTGGAGTCCTCCAGGATCGACACAGTCACGCTGCCTTCTTCGGGCGTGGCGTCCTGCGCATTGCGAATGAGGTGCTCCAGGACGGCGGTCAGGCGCTCCGGGTCCGCATCCACCGTAAGGTCGCCTTCCCCCGTCTCCACCGTGGGCACCGGCCGGCGCGGCTGGCATCGCTCGCAGGCCCGTTGGACCACGTCCGGCAGCGAAACGACGCGGCGATGACTGCGAATCTCGCGGCCCTGCAGTTGCTCGATCAGCCGTTGCATGCGCTCGGTCGAGTTCGCAACCGTGCTGACGGCATCGTCCACGAACTCGGGGTTGTGCTTGTGGCGCTCGGCGTTGGCGACGATCAGCGACAACTGTGCCGCCAGGTTCTTCAGGTCGTGCATCACGAATGCCGTGAGCCGGTGGTACGCCTCGAACTGGCGGCTCTCCGCGAGCCGTCGGTCGGCTTCATGCTGGGCGAGGTGCGTCGCGACATGCCGACCCACCGTCTTCAGCAGGTCGCGATCCTCGTAGTTCGGATCGAAAGGCGGCGGAGGTTCGGCCAGCAGCATGAAACCCATCAGCCGGGCGCCGTGGAACAGAGGCAGGACCATGCGGAATCGGCCAGGCGCATCGCATGGGGCCGGCAGTGAAATGTTCCCGTAGAGGTCCGGCGTCAGGCGGTGCTCCTGCACGTCGACCACCCACTGGCGACGCTCGAGGAACGACACCATGTCGTCGTCTGCACCGAGCGACGAGTAGTCCTGCAGCACGTATTGGTCGCCCCGCCAGGCGCTCATCGGTTCGAATCGCCCGCTCTCCTCGCGCCTGAGGTACAGCAGGCCGCCGGGGCTCGAGATGATCTGGGCGATCGAGCGAATCGCGTTTTCGCCCGGCTCGACTCCGGGCTCGGACGAGGACAGCGTATCGATGAACCGCAGCCACTCGACCCGATAGTCGTACTTGTTGCGGTAGAAGTGCTTGGTCAGGAAGACCTTCAGCCGCCGCTGCACGTCCGAGGAGGCAAGCAACGCCACCAGCACGATGGCCGCGCCGGCAAAGAACACCAGCTGGATGGGCCGCCCCCACGTGCTGCCGTTCAGTGCAATGAGGTATCCGCCGAGGGCCATCAAGAGCAGGTAGACGCCGACCGCAATGAACGACGTCGTGTAGAAGACGACCTGCCGGGATACGAAGATGTTGAGCGACCACCGTGGATTGCGCTTCGCCGCGATGGCCATCAACGGGATCGTGAACGCCGTGACGATGCCGCGCGCATCCCAGGTGGCCGACTCGAAACCGTCCAGCAACTGCGCCTGGGCGAACAGGAACAGGTCGTAGGCGAAGATGACGCCGAGCGCGATCAGCAGGAACTTGAGCGAATAGCGCGCCTTCTCCCGCGCATTGCGGATGACCTGCTCCAGCATCACAAGGCCCGTCAGCGAGAGGGCCATGCCGACATAGACGAGCAACACGAGCGGCCGATCCGACGCCCCGCCCAGCGCGACGCCTGCAAACGCCACGACCAGGAACGCAACGGCGCCGAACCAGGCGCAGTACATGGCCAGGACGACGCGGCGCCCGATGCCGATGGCTCGCGCGAGATCCGCGAGCACAAGAAACCACGCTCCGTAGCGCAGGACGTCGAGCGCCAGCAGCAGCCGCACGGATGGGGCGCCCTGGTAGGCGAACGCCGCAAGCACCGTCGCCCACACGGCCATCAGGGCGCAGGCAAAGATCAACCGCGTGCCGGGCCCTCGTCCCTCCCAGCTGGTCGCGAGCAGAAGCGTCAGGACGAGGTAGCCGAGCGCCGCGAAGCCGTACGAAATGAGGCCGAGCGACGGCATGGCGGCGGCCAGGCGGCGACTACCGCGCGCCCTTGCCCCAGAGCACCACCTCGACCGTCTGCATCAGGATGGCGAGGTCGAACAGCAGGCTGCGGTTCTTGATGTAGTAGAGGTCGTACTGCAGCTTTTCCACCGTGTCCCTCTCGGACGATCCGTACGGGTAGCAGAGCTGGGCCCAGCCCGTGATGCCGGGCTTGACCGCGTGACGCTCGCGATAATACGGAATCCGCTCTTGCAGTTCGCACACGAATTCGGGCCGTTCGGGACGCGGACCGACGAAACTCATGTCCCCGCGCAATACGTTGAGCAGCTGCGGCAACTCGTCGACCCGCGTCTTGCGCATGATGCCGCCGAGACGGGTCACGCGCGGATCGTTCTTCGTCGCATACTGCGCACCGGCACTCTCCGCGTCCACGCGCATGCTGCGGAACTTGAGCACCTCGAAGATCTCCCCGTGCCGGCCGACGCGACGCTGGCGATAGAAGACCGGGGCGGAGAGCCCTTCCTCGAGCTTGATGCCCAGCGCGGCGATGAGCATGACGGGCAACGCGATGACCAGCAGGCCGAAGCTCGCGACGAGGTCGAAGCCCCGCTCGAACACGCGCATCACCGGCGACGCACTGAATCCGTCACCGAAGATGATCCAGCTGGGGTTGAGGACGTCGAGGCGGACCTTGCCGGTCTCGCGTTCCAGGAAACTCGGTAGTTCGAGAATATCGATCCCGGCCAACCGGCATTCCAGCAGTTCGTGCATCGGGAAGCCGACGCGGCGATCGTCCATCGCGATGACGATCTCGTCCAGGTCGTTCTCGACGCCCCACCGGAACAGGTCCGGGGGCCGCACAATGATACGGTCATGCGCCGCAGTGACTTCGTCGCCGTCCGTGCGGACGAAACCGATGAGGCGAAAGCCCCGGGTGTCGGAGCGGCGGCGCAGTTCGAGCAGGCTCTGGGCCCGCTTGCCGGCGCCGAACACCAGCACCCGTCGCTTGAAGAGGTTCTCATCGATGATCCGCTCGAAGAGCTGGCGAACCACGAAGCTCGAGACGATGGCGATCACGACCGTAACCGCCAGCAGGTCGCGCTCGATTTTCAGGCTGGGGAAGACATAGAAGATGAATGCGGACAGAGCGGCCGCGGCGATCATGGAGGCCGAGATGCGGACGAGGACGCCCGCGAGTCCGGTGCGCTGGCGCGTGGAATACAGCCCGACGGCGAAGAGCGACGCCAGCCCGAAGAAAGCGAAGAGCAGCGCGGTCGGGAGCAGGTCACCGCCGGCGGTCACCGTCGCAAAACCTGCACGCTCGACGCGGATCCCGGCCGCAAGGTATGGCGCAAAAACGAGCAGCGAGCCCTCGACCAGTGCCAGCAGCAGGATCGGGACCTTCAGGTGCATCTGGAACAGTCGAATTGACAAAGTGGGACCTCAACCTCGGCCAGTCGCATAACCGCCGACCGGCGCTTGGCCACGAATCTCAGCGTTGCCCACCCACTGGGTCGACAGTTTTCCAGTTTTTTCTGCCACTTGCGAGCACTCTCGAAAGTCTTACGTGATGAACACGCCGGGTTCGGGTGAAATCTACCTTGGTGAACTGCCCTGTCGCTGTGATTGCAGTCTCAGTTATGTCAAATGCACTCCGCCCCGCCTGTTCCATGGGTGGCGATCGGGCGCCTGCCAGCAATCGACTCGCCACGGCAACGAACGTAATCGCCTTGGGCCGCTGCGCCAGCACGCCGATCGACTTCCAAACGGCGGAATAGCGCAAGACATTCCGACGATTGCGAACTTTAGTGATCGCGATCCTTTGCTGCACCCTGATGACCGCGGGGTGCGGAGGTATTGGCGACGTGGGCGGCACAGGACGCGGCACAGGATCAGGGGGGCGACGCCTGCGCCCGTGGTTGCTTTCGATGCGAACCCCGCCAGCATCGCCCCTGGCGCCTCCTCCAGCCTGACCTGGAGTTCATCCGACGCTACAACGTGCACGGCGTCCGGAGGATGGGCGGGTAACAAGACGACGTCAGGCAGCGAGCCAACCGCGGCATTGACCGCATCGACAAGCTTCGGGCTTACCTGCTCGGGTGCCGGAGGCAGCACCACCAAGACGGTCGACATCACGGTGGTTCCGCCCGGCACGGCAGTCACGCTGACGGCGAATCCTGCGGCCGTTGCCGCTGGCAGCAGCTCCACGCTCAGCTGGAGTTCGACGAATGCGACGAGTTGCGTCGCCTCCGGCGGGTGGAGCGGCCCCAAGGCGACCAGTGGCACCGAGGCGTCAGCCCCCGTCGCGGCGACCACGAGCTTCACGCTCACCTGCACCGGGCCGAGCGGATCCGTCAGCCAGACAGCGACCGTCACCGTCGCCACGCCCGCCCCGACAGTCTCGTTGTCGGCGAACCCGACTGCGATGCCTTCCGGCAGCGCATCCACCCTGACCTGGGGCTCGACGGACGCATCCAGCTGCTCGGCCTCGGGTGCGCTGGACCGGACGCGAAGGCCCCCGGCGGCGGTACGGAATCGACAGGCGCGCTTGCGGCGACATCCACCTACACGTTGACCTGCACCGGCCCGGGCGGCTCCTCGAGCCAGTCGGTGACGGTCATCGGTGGGAGTGCCCCCGCCGCCGCCCACGGTGGCGCTGACGGCCAACCCGGCCATCATTGCGAGCGGCGCCGCGTCCACCTTGACCTGGAGTTCGACCGACGCCACCAGTTGCACCGCCTCCGGCGGCTGGAGCGGCGCACAAGGCGGTCAACGGCAGCCAGTCCACGTCTCCCTTGGCCGCGACGACGAGCTTCACGCTGAGTTGCGCGGGCCCGGGGGATCGCGGATCAAACGGTCACGGTGACGGTCGCACCGGCTCCCACCGGTCACTCTGACCGCGAACCCGAAGAGCGTCGCGAGCGGCGCAGCTCTCCGACGTTGACCTGGAACTCGACGAATGCGACGAGTTGCACGGCCTCCGGCGGCTGGAGCGGCGCCAAGGCGACCAGCGGCACGCAGTCGACCGGCGCGCTGACGGCAGCGACCGATTTCACGCTGACGTGCACCGGCCGGGCGGCAGCACGAGCGCGACGGCCAGCGTGGCGATCGATTCGGCCCGCCGCCGGTCACGCTCTCCGTCGCACCGTCGCCAGTATCCGTCGAGCGGCGCCACGCTCCGTGCTGACCTGGAACTCGACGAACTCGACCCGCTGCACGGCCACGGGCGGTTGGACGGGACCAAGGCCTTGAACGGCAACGAGTCGACGGCCGCCTTGACCGCGACCACGAACTTCACGCTGTCCTGCGACGGTGCCACCGGGCAGCGCGAGCGAGCACCGTCACGGTCACGGTCGTCCCGGCACCCACGGTCACGCTACGGCAAACCCGACCACAGTCGCGAACGGCGGGTCTATCGACGCTGACCTGGAGTTCGACCGACGCCACGAGTTGCTCCGCCTCCGGCGGCTGGTCCGGCGTCAAGGCCGCCAGCGGCAATCGAATCGACCGGCCCACTGCTGCGTCACGACATCGTACACGTTGACCTGCACCGGCACCGGGGGACTACGCGACCCGCACCGTCACGGTCACCGGGCCCCCTCGCCCACCGTATCTTCACCGGAACGCCCAGCGTGGTCGCGACGGCGGCTCTTCGACGCTGACCTGGAGTTCGACCAACGCCACGACCTGCACCGCCTCCGGTGGATGGAGCGGCGCCAAGGCCACGAGCGGCACGGAAGCCGACGGCGTCGCTGATGCGGCGACGGTCTCTTACACACTGACCTGCACCGGCCCGGCGGCAGCACGACCCGGCTGCGACCGTCACGGTCACCGCGCCGCCCGCACCCACGGTCGATCTCGGCCAATCCCATCAGCACGTCGAACTCGGGTGGCTCATCGACTCTGACTTGGAGTTCGACCGACGCCACGAGCTGCACCGCCTCCGGCGGATGGACCGGCAGCCGGGCCACCAGCGGCAGCCAGTCGACGGGCGCCACTGACCGCGACGACGAGTTTCACGCTGTCCTGCTCGGCCCGGGCGGGCAGAACCGCCGTCACGACGACCGTGACGGTTCGGTCGTCGCCGAGCGCCGCGTTTCCATTGCACGTCGAGGGCGGCACGCGCTACCTGATCGACGCCGCTGGCAAACCGTTCTTCCTGCAGGGCGATGCGCATGGTCTCTGATCGCGCAACTGACCCGGGAACAAGCCGACCAGTACCTCGAGGATCGACGCCTGAAAGGGTTCAACACCGTCCTCGTCGAACCTGGTCGAACACCAGTTTGCGGCCAATGCGCCGGACAACGCCTATGGCGACGCTCCGTTCCCGTGCCGGGCGATTTCTCGACGCCCAATGCCGCCTACTTCGACCATGCCGAGTACGTCATTTCCACGTGCCGCGGCCAAAGGCATCCTGGTGGTGCTCACGCCCGCCTACATGGGTTACAACGGCGGGAGCGAAGGCTGGTACCAGGAGATGATCGGCGAACGGCGAGACGAAGCTGCGCGCGTACGGGCAATTCGTCGCCAATCGCTTCAAGGCGTACGACAACATCCTGTGGGTCCACGGCGGCGACTTCAATCCGCCGGAAAAAGAGCTGCTGCGCGCCGTCGCCAATGGCATTCGTGACGTCAGCCCCGCTGCGCTTCAGACGTTTCACGGGTCGCGCGGGACTTCCGCGCTCGGCTTTCTCGGCACGTCGGAACCCTGGCTGACGTGAACGACATCTACACCCACGACAACACGGTCGTGGCAAGCGCGTTCGCCGAATACGCCCGCTCGCCGATGCCTTTCTTCCTGATCGAAGCGCTTTACGAAAACATGGGCGCCGACGAATCCGTGGTCCGGCGGCAGGCCTACCAGGCCGTCCTGTCGGGCGGCGCCGGCCACATCATGGGCAACCAGCCGATCTGGTCGTTCAGCAAGGGCTGGCAGACGGCGCTCGACAGCGCCGGCGCACGCACGCTCACCTACCTGCGCACGCTGTTCGACTCGCTGTGGACCCTGGCCCCGGACGTCGGCAATACCCTGCTCACGTCCGGCGTCGGAAGCGACGGGTCGCGGGCGGTCGCCGCACGCGGCGGCTCCGGGGCGCTGGCGGTCGTATACACACCGGACGTCCGGACGCTGACGGTCAATATGGCGCAGCTCGCTGGCCCAACGTGCGGGCGCGCTGGTTCGACCCGACGAACGGCAGCTACGCGACCGTGACGGGGTCGCCCTTCCCGGCTGGCAGCTCGAACACTTTCACGCCCGCCGGAAGCAATGCCCATGGATTCGGTGACTGGGTTCTCGTCCTGGAGTCGACGCCGTAGGCAGACTGCAGGGACACGGACGCGAGAGCCAGATGACCGCAATCTTCACCGACGCGCAGCTCCTCTCCCCGGCGAAGAGGCATTCCGGCATCCGGAACGAATCCGGTCGCACCTGTATCAGCATCGATTTTCGCATTTCGAAAATGGATGACTCCCGCGCCGGGATCGGGGCCCCGAACGTCGATTCGCATTGCACCGGCACGGCTCTCGGGGATTTCCTGCGGCTTTCGGACCTCGCGCCAATCGGCGAGGATCTCGTCCAGCATTACTTGCCGGGGCATCCGCAGCGTCCGATGCATGCGCCGCCGCGGGCGGGCGTAGGGGTTCAGGACGCGTAGGGTCGCATTACCGGCTTGACCGGCGCGCCGATCAGGTACTTGTCCACGCCGTCGTTCAACGCGCGGCGATACACTTCGAGCGCTCCACGCACGGCTTCGATAGTCGTGTCGATATCGTGGTCGGTGTGCGAATAACTGACGACGAACGACGGCGCAAGCACGCCGCGCGCGGATGAATTCCTGCAGGAACAGCGTGCGGAATGGCTGGCTCGGCTTGCCGTCTCCATCCAGCGTCGCGAACAGCAGGCAGCAGTCGCGCCCGACACATCGAACCGGCCGCGCAGCCGAGACTGTCCACGGCGCCCATGACGCCCACCCGAAGCCGTTGGCCCTGCCGATGCAGTTGCTCCGTCACCGGCTCATCGCGGTAGACGGCCATCGTTGCCAGCGCCGCCGCCATCGCATGCGTCTCCGCGCCATGCGTGGTCGACAGCAGGAAGACGCGCTCACGATCGTGGTCGAAGCCTCCAAGGCGCATGACATCCCGGCAGCCCGGCAAGTGCCGACAGCGCAAAGCCGTTCGCCATGGCCTTCCCGAAAGCGGAAAGATCCGGCGTCACGCCGTAGACGTGCTGCGCACCCGATGCGTGCCAGCGAAAGCCCGTGATCATCTCGTCGAACACGAGCAGCGCGCCTTGCTGACGACAGAGTGCCTGCAGCTCTCGAAGAAACCCAGGCTCCGGCTCGATCGTGCGAGCCGCCTCCAGGATCACGCATGCGATCTCGCCAGGATGGCTGGCGAAAAGCGCTCGACCGATTCGAGGTCGTTGTAGCTGAACTTGACGGTGTGCTGCCGGATCCAGTGCGGGAACGCCGCCCGGCATGTCGGTCGTCCCGATGAACCAGTCGCTCGTCGAGAAGAACGGGTGATCGCCGCAGATCGCGATCATGTCGCGGCCGGTGTAGGCACGCGCGCAAGCCTCACCGCGCCATCGAGCGCCGTCGAGCCGTCCTTGCAGAACTTGACCATTTCGGCGGTCGGGACCATCTCGAGGAACTGCTCCGCACACTCGACCTCGATCGGCGCAGGCCGAGTGAAATTCGTCCCGTACTCGCAGTTGCCGGGCGACGGCATCGATGACCGGCGGTAACGCATGACCCAGCGTGACCGATCGCAGGCCCATGCCGTACTCGATGAACTCGTTGCCGTCCATGTCCCAGACGTGGCAACCCTCGCCGCGCACGATGAACGGCGGCGCCAGCTCCGGGAACTGATCGTCGCCCTTTGCGTAGGTATGCGCGCCGCCGGGAATCAGCTCGTGCGCACGCCGCCCCAGTGTCTTGCCTCGGCTGAAATCGGTGCCGCCGAGACGCCCGCGCCCATCAGAAACCGTCAGTTCAGACTTTCGTGTCATGGAATACCTCGGCATAGCCGCCAGGAGGAGATCGACACTCGAGCCCACGCAGGCGGAGCAAAGACAGAACGTGTCTCGGGTGCACTCGTACAGGCTGGGTTGCGTCGGTGGTGCCAACGCATATCCCGCGACCTTGGCCCCGAGGCGTTGCAGCAGCAGGCAAAGCCAGGCGCCCTTGAAGCCGGTGTGCCCGGTGACGAAAACGCGGCGTCCTTGCCAGTAGTCGAGGTGCATTTTTGTCGGCTCTGGTCAGCCCAACCGGAGGGCCAAGATCGCAAGGCACGGGCATCGGCCATACGAGGCGCTGTGGATCCCTGATGAAGAATAGCTCATAAACCTCAGCCGGCGCTCGCCGCAGCCTCCTGCAGCAATCCGGCCGTCTCCAGCGCGAGGGCCGCATCCCTCACCACGCCGAACGGGATGCCCGACCTGCGTGCCACATCGAGCAGGGACTTCGACCCGTCGGACTGGTTCAGGACCCACAGCAGCGCCTCCTCGAATTGCGCCGGGCTGCGACCTCCCATGGATCCGTACAGCCCGCGCTTGCCGAGCCGTGGTTCGCCCTTCGGATTGAGGTTGAGGTACCGATGGTCCTGTTCGACGATCGTCACGAAGTCCTTGCAGGCCTCGAGGCTGCCTTCCAGCTGCTCGGGCCGGATCAGGGTGAGGTCGTCTGCCGAGCTGTGGTACTCCGGGTATCCGCCGTTGACCGAGCGCGTGAGACGCCCGATGGGCAGGTTGAAACCGGGCGAGCAGAGCTGCCGCTCGTCGTACCCGTACGGTGAAAATGGGATGACCGATCCGGCGGGCTGCCGCCCCGTGACGACGTAGTTCGCGATCACATCCGTCCGCGTGTCGCCCTCCCGGCTCATCTTGTAGGTCAACGGCGCGGGATCACCCAGCAATCCGAGCACGAGTCCGCCTCGCACGCGGTCGAGACGGCTCTCGTTTTCCCGCAACCAGCACAAGGAGCCGATGGTCCCCGGGGCGAACACGAACCGGTAGGTGAACCGCCTGGACGCCCCGGCAATCCACTGGGCCAGCGCGGTCGCGACCGCCATGCCGCTCGTGTTGTCGTTCGCGAGCGAGGGGTGGCAGACGTGCGTGAAGAAAACGATCTCGTCGCGGCTGCGCCCGGGAATGACTGCTTCCCCGTAGGTCAGCGATCCGGGTTCCAGCGAGCCCTTGATCTCGACCCGGTACTCGCCAGGCACGAGCGCGGATCGCACGTGGTGGGCCAGGCAGAACCCCCACGTTCGCCGGTAATAACTCGTCCGGTAAGGAATCCAGGCCGGATGCTCGGGCAGCGAGTGCAGTCGCTCGTCGAGTGCTTCCAGCGTCAAGGTCGCTGGAGACCGGCTCCGAGTAGCTCACGAGGTGCAGGTTGTGATCCTTGAAGTCGACCACACGCTGGCCGTCCGGCGCGAGGATGAAGGCCTCCTCCACATTCCACTCCGGCGGCACCTCCCAGTCGTAGACCGGCAGGCCACTCGGAATCTCCCTGACCTCGAGCGGGACGAATTCGCGAATCAGGCGCAGCGTTTCGCGGACCCATGGCCCGTGATGCTGCGACAGATCGGATACAGGCGCGATGCAAACGCGTGAAGCGCGTGACCGTCCATCAACGCCTGCCCCTAAGTTCCGCCTCGAAGGCGTGCCGGTCGAAATCCGGATACTGCGCGTCGCGCTCCGAAACGACGATGGCGTCCGTCTTCGGCCACACGATGCCGAACGCCGGATCGTTCCAGCGCAACCCGGCCCCGAGGTCGGGTGCGAAGAAGTCCGTCATCTGGTAATGCACTTCGGTGGAATCCTCGAGCGACATGAAACCATGCGCGACGCCGTGCGGGATGTAGACTGCATCGCGGTTCTCCGCGTCGAGCCGGACGGCAGCATGCATCAGGTAACTCGCTGACTCCGGTCGCAGGTCGAGGAGAACGTCATTCATCGCCCCGCGCGTGCAACGCACGAGCTTGCCCTCGGCCGACGGGGGCCACTGGAAGTGCATTCCCCGCACCGTGCCGGACTTCAGATTGAACGAGACACTGGATTGGACGAAGTGGGTCGGCAGGCCGGCCCGGGCAAACTCGTCAACGCAGAACGCGCGCGCGAAAAAGCCACGCTCATCGTGCGTCGGCTCGAGCCGGACCAACTTGACACCCGTGATGGCCAGCGATTCGATTTTCATCCAGACCATCCCACGGTGGCTCCGCGGCACATAGTCGTACCGTAGCCCCGCGCGCACGACTCGCGCAATGGCATTGATGTACCTCGCATCCCGGTCGCCATCAGCCTCGAATTCTCCGGATGATCTCCTCCATCGTTGCCTTGGGATTGCCCAGGGCACTCAACGCCGCCAACACACCCATCCAACCGACCAGAGGCCACGACATCTTCAGACCGACCGACGACAGGCCTTTGGCGTGATAGGCCCAGAAATCGCTGCCGCGACGCGCGAGCAGGCTGCGAAAGATGAGCTCGTGGTATCGGCGCCAGTGGTCGCGCCACAAGGCCGAGTATTCCGCCTCCGACAGCACCGATTGACCGTAACGCCGCAACACGACCAGCCGGTCAAGGAGGAAGGGAAAAATACCGCCCCGCCCCGAGATGGAGGACTCCTCCACGCGCCGGAAACTGAGCACCTGGTGGACAAATCCCAGATCGTGCTCGAGCATGATCTCGTAAGCCGCCTCCGTATCCTCATGGTGCCGATCGATCGAGTAAAAGGGACGCCTGCCTCGCACGATATCGGCCCTGTACATGACCGTGGTCGGCGAGCCGAAGAAAAAGCTGCCTTGCAGCAGTTGTCGCCTGCACACACTCGATCCCTGAGATCACGGCCTGTTCAACAGGTATTCCGCCGCCGCCGAGTACCGTGCCGCGCAGACTGTAAGAGGAAACCATCCCGATCCTGGGACTGAGGGACGCCGCCTGCGTCATCAGGCGCAGACATTCGGGAAAGATCCAGTCGTCCGCCTGGACGATCTTCACGTACGCGCTCTGGTCACTGATCTGCGACAGCGCGTGGTTGTAGTTGTCGACCTGGGACAGGTGCGCTGGGTTCGTCAGCAGCCGGATCCTCGGGTCGCGAGCGCATGCGCCGCCGCGATGTCCCGCGAACCGTCCGCACTGCAGTTGTCGACCAACAGGTATTCGAAATTCTCGTGCGTCTGGGCCAAGACGCTTCGAATGCACTCATCGAGGTACGCCGCCGTGTTGTAAAACGGCGTCACGACGCTGACGAATGGTCCGCTCCGGTTCGTATTCATCGAACCCGCGCAGTCGACGACAGGGCTTGCCGGGCGCAACTATCCAAGGACACGCACCGACGGGATCGGAACGCACGAACTTGTCCGCCCCACTCGCGGATGTAGGCATGCGCTGGCAGATCTCGTCGCGCGAGGTTCCAGGGCAGGATCAGCACGTAGTCGGGCCGCGTCTCGCGGATGCCTGTCCGGCGAAAGAATGGGGATGTGCGTGCCCGGCAGGAACCGGCCCTGCTTGTGCGGGTTGCGGTCGACCGTGTAGTCGAGGAAATCGGTGCGGATGCCGCAGTAGTTGAGCAGCGTGTTGCCCTTGCCCGGGCGCCCCGTAGCCGACGACCGTCTTGCCGCGCGCTTGGCGCGTCGATCAGGAAGTCGAGCAAGCTCGCGCTTGGTCTCCTTGCACCTGCTCGCCGAACGCCGCGATAGGCTCGCGAGCGTCGGTCAAGCCGCGTCGACCTCTCTCGCTGACGCAGCCGTCACCGCGGCGCCGACCGGCTTCGGCGACGTCGTCCTCGGCATGGCGGCGCGTAGATCCGCAGCGAGCCGCCGTGCGTCGGCAGCTCCTCGACGTCGAACATCGTCAGGCCGTGGGCGCGAAGATGCGCTCGACCGCGAGAAGCGAGAGGTAGCGAGAAGTGCTCGTGGTAGATCGTGTCGAACTGGTTGCTCCTCGATCAGCCGCAGCAGGTGCGGGAACTCCATCGTGATCGACGCCGCCGCGGCTTCAGCAGGACCTTCATCCCGCCGACGAAGTCGTTGATGTCGGGCACGTGGGCCAGCACGTTGTTGCCGAGCAGCAGGTCGGCGCGGCCGTCTCGCGCCGCGAGCTCCGCCGCCGTCTCGCCGCCGAAGAACTCGCACCACCGTCGGAACGCCCTTCTCGACGGCGACCTCGGCGACGTTGGCCGCCGGCTCGATGCCGAGGCACCGGGATGCCGCGCGCGACGAAGTACTGCAGCAGGTAGCCGTCGTTGCTCGCGATCTCGACGACCTGCGAGCTCGCGCGCCGAGCTCGAACCGGCCGATCATCGCCTCGGCATACCGGCGCGCGTGCTCGAGCCAGCTGTCCGAATACGACGAGAAGTAGGCGTAGTCGGTGAAGATCTCGTCGGGCGCGACGTACTCCTCCAGCTGCACCAGGAAGCATTCGCCGCACACACAGACGTGCAGCGGATAGAACGGCTCCATCGCGATTGAGCTGGTCGGGCGCGATGTAGCGTCTCGCACAGCGGCGACATGCCCAGGTCGACGAACGTGTGCTCCAGCGGCGGCCCCGCAGAACCGGCACGCGCTCAGCACGTTGCCCTGCGTATGACTTTCACGTGCGGCGGAGGAACTGGATTGGGCCATGGGCATATTTAGAAGGACCGAACCACCTCTTGGACGTGACAACGGTCACAACACGGGGCCTTGTTCGCAGGTCGCGCACTGACTCACGACGGCGTCAATACCATAGAATACTGCGCCCGCCCCAAGCTTGGACAGTTGCGCATGCCCTTGATACAGGTCCACGAAGGCCAGCCGCCGCCGGGCTGGGATACTTACGTGGAACGTCATCCCCAGGCCAGCGCCTACCATGCTGCACGCTGGCCCATGGCCGTGGCCACGCTGTACCGGTTGCCCGCGTTCTACCTCACGGCCCAGGACTCCAGCGGGGCCATGACCGGCCTTCTTCCGCTTCTACGTCAGAAGAGCTGGCTGTTCGGCGACAGGCTGACCTCGTTGCCCTATTTCAACTACGGCGGAGCCCTGGGCGACGACGTCGAAACCCACAGCGGGTTGCTCGAGCACGCGGCCCGCCTCGGGCGCGACCTGGGGGTGGGCCAGATCGAAATCCGTGAAGTCGACCCGCCGCCGGTCCCATGGCCCCAGCGACGTGATAAGGCCACGCTCCTCCTCGATCTTCCGCCGACAGTCGAGGGCCTGAGCAAGCAACTCGGTTCGAAACTCCGCTCGCAGGTCAAGCGTGCGCAACGCGAGCAGCCGAAGGCGGAGTTCGGCGGCGCGGAGTTGCTGCCAGATTTCTATTGCGTCTTCGCGCAAGTGATGCGCGATCTTGGCACGCCCGTCTATCCCCGTCGCTTCTTCGAAGGCCTGCATCGAGACTGTGGGGCCCAATGCACCGTGGTCGTGTTGCACCTCGACGGGACACCGGTCTCTTCAGCGTTCATGGTCAGCCACCGGGACCGACTCGAGATCCCGTGGGCCGCCACGCTGGCGGCAGTGAAATCGCGATCCGTCAACATGGCGCTCTACTGGGAGGTGCTGCGATTTGCCGTCGAGCACGGCTACCGGGTGTTCGACTTCGGGCGCTCCACGATCGACAGCGGGCCCTATCGCTTCAAGCTGCAGTGGGGTGCGCGGGCCGTGCCGCTGCATTGGGCGCATTGGACGCCAAGTGGGGATCACGAGACGCAGTCCGTCGAGGCGCCGGAAGGCCGCGCCCGTGCGCTGGCCACCAGGATCTGGAGCCGCCTGCCGGTTCGGGTCACGAATCGGCTCGGCCCGCTGATCAGCCCCGACCTGCCTTGGTGAGCACCTTCTGGCCGAAGCGTACAGCCGATACAACGCCTGCAGCCCCGGTGACCGCACGATCTGTAGAGACGCGAGCCGGGTCTCGTGCCCGCCAAGACGGGCCTTGTAGTCCGCCGCGCGCCCGCTGCCGCCCAGCAGGTCCACCGCCTGCAGCCCCTTGGCACAGGCCTCCTCGATCAGAAATCCAATCTGCAGCAGGCCGGGCGAAATCCCCTCGCTGAAGTCTGGATCCATTGCGCTTTGAATGTCGTAGAGCCGGTTGCCACATCGGAACGCCCGCGATACGGCCAACGTGCGCCCTCCGACCCGAAGCCGGCGCAACACCAGCTCGTCCGGCGGCTGCAGCGATTCGCCGAATTCCCGGTACGCCAGGCCACGCCGACCTTGCGATGCCGCCCAACCCCAGCGCGCCTGGTGCAGACGATCGAGGTCCGCGTAGAAACCGGACGCGTCGTCCGCGGAAGCGGCTTCCCACGCGCGCTCCCCGAGTGAGTCGAGCTTGCTGCGCTTGTTGAACAACTGGCGCCGCGTGTTCTGGCTCATTCGGGCGAGAACGTCGTCGAGGCCACCCTCGAGATCGAAGTGGTAGGCCGACATCGGGTCCACGACGCGTACCAGACAGCCCGTCGCCTCGGCCGCTCGCCGCAAGGCCGCAACCGTTGGCCCGGCGGTGTCGGCGAACGAAAGAACGAAGTCACCCATGCCCGCAAGACTCAGTGCCGCGTCAGCGAGTGCATCGTAGGCGCGCGGATGCATGCGATCGACGATGAACCCGGTGCGCTCGGACATGACCGACGACGACGTGCGCCACAGGCTGCCAATGAGCTCGCAGCGCTGCGAGGGCCAGCAAGGCCGATGCACGACTCGATGCGTGTGGCACGGCGCGATGCCAACCAACGTCTCATCGTGGTACGCGAGCAGCAGGCGCGCCGACAGCCCGAAGTGGTCGCGATGATGCCGCCACCACGTGGCGAGCCACTCCCACGACGCGAACAGCGGGTCCGCAGCCGAGCGTCCCGCCAGTTCGTGCCAGGACGATCGCATCGACAGGAAATGCGCTTCATCGCGCGCTTCGATCCGGTAGAGGCCCATCATCCGCCCCGGACGGGAGAGTTGGTGAATTCCGTCACATTTTTCGACGGCACATTGGGTAGCATATTCGAACAGATCCGATTCAGGTCAAGAACCGTGCATGGCGGTCGCAACGATGCGACAGTCGGCATGCGATTTGCCAGACGGGCAGAGCCGTCCCCGGTATCCGAGCCGCAGGCTCAACAAGGTTGGTCCCGCCACATGCGTCTTGGAATGCTCCGCCCGGTCGGGGAACTCGTTCCTCTCAGCGTCGACACTTCGACCTGTTTTTCCTGGCCCGCAGGCTACGAGGCCTGCTGGGTGAATTCCGGCACGACGGCCCTTGCGCTTGCAGTCCGGGCGGTTGTTGCACGGTATGGCAGAGGCAAGCCGCGGGTCGCCATTCCCGGCTATTCGTGCCCGGACCTGGTCGCCGCAATACTCTGGGCCGGCGCACGGCCGATCGTCGTGGACACCCTGAGCAATTCGCCATGGGTCGATCCGGCGGCAGTCGCAGCCCTTCCCCAAGGCGACCTCGCAGGTGTTGTCTCGCCCCACTTCCTGGGTATCGCCCCGCCGCTGGATGCCCTCTCTCGCACCTGCGCCCAGCGTGGCTCGGTCCTGATCGAAGACGCCGCACAGTCAAACGTCTGCAGCAAAGACTTCTCGCCGAGCGCCGATCTGGTCATCTTGAGCTTCGGACGAGGAAAGCCCATTCCGGTGGGCGGCGGCGTTCTCCTGTATCGCAGCCACTGGTCGCGCGAGGTTAACGCCGCGGCGTCCACACTACCACTCGAGCCGGCGTCGACTGCGCAGTGGAGAGTTCGCATGATGCTGCAGAACCTCGCGATGTCCAGGGCCGGATACGCGCTCGTCCGATCACTCCCAGGCATGGCGGTCGGGCAGACTCGGTTCAAGCCGTTGCAATCTCCCTCCAGGACGCCTGCAACGATCGTAGCCCGACGCGAAAGCATGCTGGCTCAATGGCACGTCATGTCCGGCCCCGTGCAGCAAGCGATCCGTTTGATGTTGAGTCGCGCCGCGTCCTTGCAGGACATTACATACGAACTCGGCTGGGACGGTACGGCCCCGCTTCTGCGCTATCCGGTGCTCGCGGCGAATACCGAACACCGTGATCATCTGGTGGCGGCCTTGCATCAAGCCGGTGTCGAAGCGACGGCCTTTTACAGCAGCACTGTCGACAAGACCCGCGACACCCCAAGGATCGACGTAGCCGGAACGCTCGCCAGCGCCACTCGCTTTGCTGCTCGGCTGCTGACGTTGCCCGCTCACTCCTCCGTCACGGCCCGCGACATAGCGACGATTGGTGTCGTTACATCGAACGCGGCCTCCTCACATGGACACCCTTCCCCAGAAGCAAATTGAATGACGTCCTTTTCGGTAGTCATCACTGTCTACAACGGCGCAAGGTTCATACCCGACGCCCTGGCATCGGTTTTCGGTCAAACTCACGCAGCGCACGAGGTCATCGTCGTCAACGACGGCAGCACGGACAACAGCCTCGAGATCTTGAAAGAGTACGGTAATCGAATTCGCATCGCCGATCAGCCGAATGCAGGTGTCGGATCCGCCAGGAATGCGGGCATCAGAAAGGCCAGCGGCGACTTCGTGGCCTTCCTCGACATGGACGATTACTGGCGCGCCGATAAACTGGAGATCTTCGACCGGGTCGTTCGCCATTCCACACCCCATGAGCCGACGTTCATGTTCTCCGATTTTGTTCGCGAGAACTATTTTACGAAGGAACGACTGCCGTCGAATACGGAGCTGAACCCGTGGCTTTTCGAGCACCTCGAACCGATCTCGGCAAGCGACGCCGCATACGTCACCCGCCCCGACGAGGCTTTCCGCTCTTCTTCTGCGAGGTTATCCAATCTACCCCAGCACCGTCGTGGCAGCTCGCAGCCGGCTCGATTCGGTCCCGTGGCCGGAAGGCTTCAAGCTTGGCGAGGACTTCTCGTTCAGTCTCCTCAACGCCGCAACTGGTCCGATGATTTACGTACACCAGCCGCTGTGCGTCATTACGCGACATGATAGCAACATGTCACTCGATGAACGCAAGATGGCCATTTCCGACATTCACGTCCTTCGATGGGCGCTTGCCGGGAACTCGTTTTCTCCGGAGAGGAAAACCGAAATCAGGAAAAGCCTGGGCTCTCGTTGGGCCGGCTTGGGCTGGCAGTACCGCCGCGAGAATCGCCTTGAGTCGTTGCGATGCTACGCCCGTGCCTTCCGGCAGCCCCGGCGCATGCCTCAAATCGCTGAAAGGGCTGGTACGGACCCTGATTCCGTACTAGACGGCTTGCCGTCGCCGCCTCTCGATCCCGAGTTCCTGTTGCATGACCAGCGTATGCGTTGTCGCCGACGACTTCTTCCCGGCAACCATGCCTCCGGAAGCGAAGATCAACAGCGAGCTGGCCCGCGTCATGGCGGACACAGGCGACGAGGTCCATGTATTCGCCGGTCAAGGGGCCCGGGTTCCGCCCGGTGCCGCACCGATGCGGCTTGCATGCGGCCTTACCGACGGCCGTCTCTTGACCACACTGCGCCTGGCACGCGCCGTCGCCGACCGCGGTGTACAGAAAGTCATCGTCATGTACCACCCGTACAGTTACGGGCATCAGCCCTGGATCAGCTTGCTGCCAATGATGCTCCGGTTCTGCACCCACTATCGGGGCGAAATCGTCGTTCACTTCACCAACGAGCAGCCCGTGCCCTTTCATCGGCTTGTTTCTCGAGGCATTCGCCTGCTCGAGGGCCTGGGAGTCCGTTGCCTGGACAGGCGCATCGGCGGGTTTGCGGCGGCGGACCGACTCGTCTTCTATTGCAACCATCACCGCGACCTGCAATTGCGGGGGCAGAACGCCTTGCTGCGCAAGGCGATCGTCACTCCTGTGCCGTTGACCGTGGAAGCGCCAATCGCGCAGCCGCAGGAACTCACCGCGTTGCGAAGCCGCCTCGGAATCTCGGCTTCGACGCACGTGATCCTGTTCTTTGGGCTCATTTACCCCGGCAAGGGTATTGAGGATCTGCTTCAGGCTCTCGCGAAGTTGCGGGATCGAGCGGTGGATGCGGCGCTGCTGCTCGTTGGGCAAAGTGGCGGGGTCACCAGCAATGCGGCCTGGAACAAGGCCTGCGACGACTATGTCCTGCAAATGAAGACACTGACCGATAATCTCGGTCTGCAGGATCGTGCGCACTGGGCAGGCCACGTCAAAGACGCTGAATTGGGAGTATGGTTTGGCGTTTCATCCGTCGCCTGCCTGCCGTTTTCGGGAGGCATTCGAGCCAGTAACTCGACTTTTGCCGTATTTGCCGCGCACGGGATTCCGGTCGTGACTACGACGTGGGCCGGCATCGACTCGGTGTTTCAGGAATCCGATAGCGGCATCGAACTCGTGCCCTGCCAGAATCCGGATCGACTGGCAGATGCATTGGAAGAGGTGCTGGCCGACTCCGAGCGTCTGTCGGCGATGAGCCGGCACATTCGCACTGTCTTCGAGAGATACTTTTCATGGAGCCGGTTCGTTGACGTCTTGCTGTCCCGTTCCCGCCCCGAGGCGGCCCAGAGCGAGTCCAGCGCTCCATGACGGCAATGTGGCAGGCTCGCCCGGAGTCGACCAATCTGGCCTCGCTGCCCGTCACGCGTGTACACTGGTCCCCCGGACCGGGGAATACTGCCAACGCTAACCACAAGGCCGGAACCCCGTCGAAAGTGGCTGTTCCCGATCGCAAGTCCGCGACGGATTCGGGCGCAACAAAGCGACGCCCATCACATCCCTCGACCGTGCCTTCGGTAACATATTCGGGTGCCCCCGGGCGCCGGGCAAGCCCAATCGCCTTCACTAAGTGACCACACGACTGAACGCAGCCAGCACGATGATATCGCCGCCATTCCGCGCAACAGTCGAGATCAAGTGATCCATGACGCGAACGATTCTTTTGTTGTACTCGATGCTCACGCAACAGCAGCGACGCCAGTTCCGCTGGCTGCAGGTATTGGTCGCCGTCGTAGCATTGATTCAGGTGGCCGGCGTCGTGTCGATTGCGCCTTATGTCGCGATACTGACGAATCCCTCCCTGATCCAGAGCAACCGCTTCATTGCCGCGGCCTACCAGCGCGGTGGATTCCAAAATACGGTCGACTTTATGACCGCAATGGCAATCGCACTGGTCATTGCCATCTTGATATCGAACGTCTTGGGCGCCTTGTGCACCTGGCTGATCACGCGATACTCGATCAAAGTCGGCCAGAGCCTGCAACGCGACGTGTACCGCCATCATCTTCACAAAGACTATGCGCTGCACGCCCAGAAGAACTCTGCGGCCATCATGGCGCAGATTTCGCACGAATGTCCGAGGCTGGCATTCATGGTGCTCACGCCATCGCTGACCCTCATCAGCCAGGCATTCGTGATCTTGATCATCGCCGGAACCCTGCTGTACTTGAATTGGGTTGCCGCCATTGCCGCCGTCGCCTTGATTGGAGGCGGCTATGTTCTCGTCTACACGTTCATCCAGAAGGCGCTGATCCGGTTTGGCGACGACGTATACCGGACCGGCCATGAGCGCCAGAAGCAGCTCAGCGAGAGCATCTTCGGCATCAAGGAAGTGAAGCTTCTGGGCACCGAGCGCCTGTACGAAGAACGCCTGGCGCGAATCAATGCAGACGGTCTCCAGGCCACGGCCGCGATCAATATGTTTGGCGACATCCCAAGGTATGTCCTGGAAACGATTGCGCTTGCGGCGCTGCTTGGCTTCGCCACCTACGTACTCCGCTCGCAAGGCGCAACGGACAAGATCGTCGGGGTGTTGAGCCTCTACGCAATGGCCGCCTACAAGCTTCTGCCGTCCGCACAAGGCCTGTTCAAGTGCGTTTCGCAGATTCGAGCGAATGCGGACGTCGTGCACAAGTTGCGCCCTGCGGTCATGGCAGGGCGTGCCATCGCCGCACTCGAAGGATCAAACGGCTCTCATGGAGCACAGCTCGCGCCGCCGCATTCCGCCTGGAGACATTCAGTTTCTTGACGTCAATTACAGCTATCCCGGAGCGGCCACGCCGACGCTGGTTGGCATCAATTTCACCGCGCGCCGCAACAGCCTAGTCGCGCTGGTCGGCTCCTCCGGAGCCGGGAAGAGCACGATCGCCGACATCATCCTGGGTTTGCTCGTTCCCGACAGCGGCGAACTCCGCGTCGGCGACACCCGTATCACTTCGCAGAACGTACGGAACTGGCAGCGTCAGATTGGGTTACGTCCCGCAGACCATTTTCATCGTGGACGATTCCGTCGCTGCAAACATTGCTTTCGGGATTCCGAATCCGGACCGTCAGGCCGTGGCCAAGGCTGCCCGCCTTGCCAACATAGACGCCTATGTCGAATCTCTGCCGGAACGTTATGACTTTCGCGTGGGCGAGCGAGGCGCCCTGCTGAGCGGAGGGCAACGCCAGCGGCTCGGCATCGCCCGAGCCCTGTATCGCGACCCGCAAGTGCTTGTCATGGATGAAGCAACCAGCGCCCTCGACTCCGTGACCGAGCACGAGATCATGGAGACGCTCCTGCGACTCAAGGCGGAGAAGACGATCATCATGATTGCCCATCGCTTGTCCACGATCGAGGCCGCCGATTCCATCGTCTTGGTGGACAAGGGACGAGTTGTCGATGTCGGCACATACGGCGAGCTGCAGACACGCAGCCCGCTATTCCGCCGGATCGTGCTCGCCTCCAAGGGCGAACGCAGCAGCACCGCGCCTGAGCCTGATTTGGATTCGCTGGACAGATGAAGGCGCGCCGGCACCGTCCCCTGCTTCCGCACCCACGGACCCGGCAGTCGACCCGCTCATTTGGAAAAGACGATGAAGTCGATATTGATTACCCTCCACTGCGGGTCAAACACGGGATTCGCGATCGCGCCGCTGGAGTTGATGTTTTATCGAATGGCCATGGAGTTATGCGGACAGAATCCCGTAGCGAATTCATTTCGCATATCCGTCCATGGAGCTTGGCCCGACGACCACGCTTCCGGCCGACTTTCGGAATTATCTCGTTTTCGATCCGCAGACTTCGATCGCGGGCGAATTCAAGCGAGTTCGCGCGTATCTTCGCGACAACGAAATCGACACTATTTTCGGATTTGATCAGCCAGTCTCATTGCCTGTTTACCGGCATTATCGTAGAGCGGGCGTACGTACCTTTGTCTCCTACTGGGGGGCCCCTATGAGTTCTCTCAACGGCCCCATTCGCCTGGCTGCGAAGCGACTGGAGGTTCTGCTTCGACGCAGCGGCCCGGACCACTACATTTTTGAGTCGCAGGGCATGGCGGATGCCGCGGTGCTGGGACGCGGCATTCCGCGCAAACGAACCAGTGTCGTCCCAACCGGCGTGGATCTCGACGTGTTTCGGCCGATCCAGGTCAGACAGGACTACGTACACGAGGTTCTCGGGATTCCGCGTGAGCGAAGAATCTTTTTCTATTCAGGTCACATGGAGCCCAGGAAGGGCGTTGCCGTAATCATGCAGGCGGCAAATTTGCTCACCCGCGAGCGGCAGGCTGCCGACTGGCACATTGCCTTGTTCGGCAATCGAAATGACGACCACTTGTCCCTCTGGAACATGCTGGAACCCGAGGCTCGGTCACGTGTGACGTTTTTCGGTTACAGATCGGACCTCCAGATTCTTCAGCGAGGAAGTTTCGCCGCAGTCATCGCCTCGACGGGCTGGGACTCATTTCCCAGGTCGGCCCTTGAGGCCCAGGCAAGCGGTCTGCCATTGCTCGCATCGGATTTGCCTGGACTGAATGAGACATTGGAAGACGGGAAGACCGGCCTCCTCTTCCCGGTGGGCGATGGCGGCGCACTCTGCAAAGCGATGGAACGCCTGCTGGACAATCCCTCGCTCAGGGAACGAATGGGCGCGTGGGCACGGGAGCGGGCCGTCAAGGAGTATTCTCTAGAGACGCAATTTCAGAATCTCGTTGCGGCCGTCTCGTATGCGATGCGCTTTACGCTTGGCACGCAAAGATGAAGCGGGCCCTCGTTCTACACGGCCGACGTGAAATGGCACCCAAGAAGGTCGTTACACAACATGCTTGAAGAGCCGCTGAAAACGTCTCTGACACGCATGACGGCGCTTCGGCCTCGGCGGTCGCTAGCGCATGAACCGCGACCTCACCATGGCCCCGTTCCTACGTGCGCCCAATTCGCGGCGCGACCGCTCTCCGCCACGCCACAGGGCAGGCCGCGGCTGGCACATGGACGCGACAGGTGCTCCAGCAGGCTCTCCCGACAAAAGTGTGACGGTCTCCACGGCGTGGCGATTCGCCGACACACTCTGTTGTGTATAGTCAAGGACGGCGGGCAGGACCCGCCATTAGACAATGCACAACTACGCTAGCTGCCGTCTTGACATGAGAAGTCGGGAAATTTGCAGATGAACGGGATGCTCATTTCAATTCCGTGGCCTACAAACACGGGCTACGCCATGCATCGAGCAGAAGCACAGTTTCTCGCAGTTGCTCAGCGACTGGTGCAGGACCCTCGACGAATCTTCTTCATGTATAAGAACCTGGACGGCGGGCACCCGACGTCCCTGCCCGAATCCTTCCGGAATATCGTCGCCTGTGACTTCGCACGGGCGCAATCGCAGGAGCTCGAAAACATCGAGCGAGTCGTTCGAGAGCACGACATTGACGTAATGCTGGGCTACGACCTTGGCGTATCGAATTCATGGTACTCAAGCCTGCGACGGGCCGGTGTGACTACGATGATTTCCTACGTTGGAGCGCCCATGAGTCAGGCGAACAGCGGGTTGGTTCTTCTGGCCAAGCGAATTCAGGTGCGCTGCATACGTTCACGTCCGAACCATTTCGTTTTCCAGTCTCGTGCGATGCAGAGACTGGCAGTCGAAGGCCGCGGTGTGCCCCGCGATCAAACCTCTGTAATTCGCACGGGCGTCAACGTCAACGCGCTGCCGGATCGCGACGCACGGCGAGGATATGCGCATCAGGCGCTCGGCGTGCCGACCGAACGGCAGCTGGTGGTATTCTCAGGTCATGTGAATGCCCGAAAGGGAATTGGCACGCTCATCGAAGCGATGGAAGAAATTGTCCATAGACGCGGTCGCCGCGACATCCAAGCCGTGCTACTTGGCGCAGTGGATCCCGCCGAGACGGAGCTTGTCCATCGCGTGCAACGCCTCAAGCTCACCGACCACGTCATGTTCGCCGGTTACCGTGACGACGTCTTCGACATCTTCGCGTCTGCCAGCATAGGTGTGATACCCACAGTAGGGTGGGATTCGTTCCCGCGGTCGGGTCTCGAAATGCAGGGTTGTGGCCTACCACTCGTGGTTACGCGCCGCGACGGACTGCCGGAATTGATTGAGGAGGGCCTGACTGGATTCACTGTCGAACCGGGAGATCCGATCGAGCTTGCAGATCGAGTCGAGCTGTTAATGGATGACATGGAACTTCAGCGTGATATGGGACGTCGGGCTGCCGAACGGATCCGACAGCAGTTCAACGATGCGCGCTTTTTGGACGAACTTTCCACGCTTGTTGCGGAAGTCGCGTCAAATGGAGCCAGTCCAAGGCAACCTTGCTTGGGACCCTGAGGGGCAAGGCGATCTTCCTTTCATTGCGCAGGCGTGACAGCGGCGTTGGCATCTGGAACTCCGGCCGACTCCCCGGCCGTAGGGACCCACCTCGCTTCACTTTTGAACCATCGGTTCGATTCTTTCCCATGACTCGAGTCCCGCAAGCGTTGCAAATTCGATTTGTTCCGCGACGGGCCCGCGCACACGTCATCGAGTGTGGTTGCTGCGGGTTGATTACACTGCGCGCGTGAATACCGACGAGTACCTGGGGGTCTACCGCGCTGGCGTTTCGGTTCGCGGACATGGACTGTCAGTAAGCCGGAACTCTTCCAGGTGAGTGGCGCTCTTCCACTGCGGGGCATGACGAATTGTGATGCGAGTTCAGGTCCCTTAGCCCTAAGGTTTCAATGAACTTCCGGGAGCCAATACAGTGTGGGGAGAGTTCCCGTCTGCGCCCGGTGCAAGCGGCGGGTCGGGGGAATGAATGAGCGCGAACATATCAACAAACAACTTCGATCTGATCCGCTTGCTCGCGGCAAGCCAGGTCGCGATCGTGCATGTCACAGGGTATCTCTCACCAGGATTCAGTGACAGCGCGTTGGCAACATTTCTGAATCTTTTTCCTGGTGTGCCGATCTTCTTTTTCATCAGCGGCTTTTTGATTAGTCGCGCATTTGAGAAGAATCGGGTCCTCTGGGAGTACGGCCAGAACCGGGCGCTGCGAATATTCCCAGCGCTGCATGTATGTGTCGCGTTGAACATCGTGGTGGTTGCGATGACCGGGTATTTCGCGAGCGTTGGGGCAAGCGCGCCAGACGTGCTCCTCCTGTACTTGGCAAAAACCACCTTCCTTCAGTTCTACAATCCCGATTTCATGCGCAGCTTCGGAGACGGCGTATTGAATGGCAGCCTTTGGACCATCTGCGTGGAACTGCAATTTTATTTCCTAGTGCCGGTTGTCTATTGGCTCGCGGTCTCGGAAAACAGGGCTCGCAGCAATTTTTACCTGATCGCCCTGATGCTGGTCTCAATGGCCTGCAATAGACTGCTTTATGCCCTGGAGTCGCAATACGGACATGAAGTCTTATGGAAGCTGGCCAAGGTCAGCTTCATCCCGTGGGTCTACATGTTCTTGTGCGGGGTTCTGATTCAGCGCAATTTTGGATTCCTCGCGCGGCTGATTTCGAATCGGAACGCCGTCGTGACGATCATCGCGTATATAGTACTGGCACTTGTCCTGACGCGGCGCGGCGTTCCGCTGGGCAACAACGTCTCACCATTCCTGTTCTTTCCGTTGGTCGCAGCGTTAATGATGGCAGCGTACACGATACCGTCCGCGTCGAACGCTCTCCTTAGGGGAAACGATGTCTCCTATGGTATGTACATCTACCATCAGCCTGTTGTGAACACGTTTCTTTATTTCTCCGTAAAGGGGCCGCTTGTCGCGGTGCTGACCCTGCTGATCTCGCTCGCGCTCGCAATTCTGTCGTGGATCATGATTGAGCGCCCATTCCTGCGGCGAAAACGCCACTCTTCCCACGCCGTGCTAGTTCCCGGGCGCACTCGCTAGTGCTGCGGGGCGAGGTATTGAAGAACATGATTGCCATTTCCTGGGAGACTCACAGGCGCACGAGGTCGCTTTGTCATGAGTTGAAGGTTCCGCTTCATGAACTGACATCCGGTAAGTCGGGACTGAGGCGCTATGGGCCGTTGACGTGGCGCACAGCTCGAAGTCTTGGCGTCGGCGCGGCCGCAGCTTCTCTTGGTGCAGAACCCGTCGATCGTGCTGAGTGGTATCGCCGTGGCGTATCGGGCCCTGTTACCGGGCGCTCGGCTGATCGTGGATGCTCACAATGTTGCAATTGAGCAGCTGTCGGCTCGCAGCCGAATATTGCGGGCCGCCGCTCGATTGGTAGTCAAGGCAGCGGATCGTGTGATTGTGACAAACACGACTTTGGCGGACATCGTGCGTAATGCTGGTGGGAGGCCGGTAGTGCTGCCGGACCCGCTGCCCGCGCCACCAGAGCGCCGAGCTAACGGCGGCTCAGCGCAGAGCAAGAGCAGTTACCGTCATTTCGACGTTCGCAGACGATGAACCGATTGCAGAAATCATCGCTGCCGCTAAGTTACCGGAAATGGCAGATTTCCGATTCTGTTTTACCGGGCGCAGCGATCGGTGGCTTCGAGATAATGGGCCGGTTACCGCGCCAAACATCGAATTCCTCGGCTTCTTGCCGGACGACGCCTATTGGCAGCAGTTGTACGAATCCCGCGTCATAGTTGATTTGACGACAAGGGATGCATGCCTGGTCTGCGGAGCGTACGAGGCGCTGACGGTGGGCAGGCCAATGGTGTTATCTGACAGCCGAGCCAACCGCGAGCTGTTTAAGGATGCCGCGTGCTTCGCAAAGATTCAGCCTCGCAGCATTGCCGATGCCGTTACCAGTGCCAGCGCGCTTTTCATAACAGTCGAGCTCGACGAGCGCCGCCACTAAAGTCAAGTATCAAGAGACGGTGGTCGGCTCTTGCCAACGACTTCCAGCAGGACGTAGAAAGTCTTCGTATCAACACCGCAACCCCCTCGTAAACCCGGACCGGTCGGAAGTAGAGTTTTCCACTTAGGAGAACTCCAATGAAGAAGTCCCGGTTCACCGAAGAGAAGATCATCGCGACGCTGCGTGAGGCGGAGGCCGGCGCCAAGGTCGCCGAGCTGTGCCGCCGCAACGGCATCTCCGAAGCCACGTTCTACAACTGGAAGGTGATTTCAGGCTCTGGACGAAGGGTTGAGCCTGGATTTCATGGGGTTTGCGAGGTCCCGTAAGGTGTTCGGATTTGGGATCATAAACAGATGGTCAAGTCAGCGAGACGACGGCCGCTGTGGGAGAGCTCTATCATTCTGAGAGTTGGACTGTCGGCAAACTGCCTCCGCACGCAGTAATCCTGGCACGCCCGAGCTGTCCCGCGGAGTGTTTCCTGGTGTCTAGTAAGCCTTGATAACCGCTTCGATGCCTGACACTATCCGCTGCGCAACGGCCGCCCAGTTGTAGTAGGTTTTCGATAGCTGTAGACCACATTGGCCCATTTCAGACCGCTTTCTGTCATCACGCAGCAGCGTCAGAATAGCGCTGGAGTACTCAACTAAGTCTCCGCCAGTGCAGAGCAAGCCAGTGCCGGTACCGTCGATTAGCTCAATGGCCCCGCCTTGCGCTGTTGCAACCAGAGGCAAGCCCGCACTCATTGCCTCAACTAGAACATGAGGGGATCTGTCAAACCTGTGCGGCATGAAAAATACTGACGCCTTACGAAAGTATCCGGATAGCTGTTTGGGGTCATATATCGGCCCTAGGAACTCGACGCCGGCGCACTCAGAAACATCGATGCTTCCATTATCGTTCCCGATCACAACAAATCTTGTCTCTGGCAGTTCCTCTCGTACAAGACGCGCCGTGTCTATCAAATAGTCAACACCCTTTCTTTTGAAATCGTTGGATACGTGTAAGACAATCGGCTCTCGTCCGCCAAATGAGGCGGGCTCGCTTGATAGGTCAATTGCGCAAGGCCCCCAGCCGACGGCGATCACCTTGCCAGGGTCAATGTCGTGCGAGGATAGGGTTTGATCTCGAGCCCATTTCGACATGCAGAATATTTTGCTCGACTGCAAGTAACAATCGGTTTGCATCGAGTGAGCACGCTGCCTTCTGGCGAAACGCCCCTTCTTTTCGCCTGGAAGATTGTCCAGAGAGTAACTCTGGTCAATGTAATTGAAGAACGGAAGAGGCCGTCCTTTCGAAGGATTGGGGTTGAACCAACTTCCCCACATTAGAAGTGCGTCTATCTCATCCTGCACGTTTCTGAGGTTTGCAAGAAGAACCTTCTTTCGACGCCGTTGAATGATTGGGTGCATCTGATAGTTCTGCCACCACTCTGACCGCGGCCACGATAACGAAAGCGCCGCGGCGCTGTACTTCGACATTAGGTCAATTTCATCAAATGGAAGTCTTATCGTCTTCTCGCAAGCCGCCTTCAATGAGGAAAACAGATGCTCTTGTCGAGGTTCATTTCCCATAAGCCCAAGTGATATCTTTGTTCTCATGATGCAGAACTCCACTGGAACGCTTCACGTTTTGAAAACATGCGGTTGCGGTTTCGCCCGCCTTTGGGTCGCAGGGGCATTTAGAGTCTAACCGCGGCTGACTTCGACCCGCTCCCCGACAACTCGTCGTTAGAGACACGCCACTCTTGAGTTCCGATTACCCTGGTGTCTCTCGGTAAACTCGCTCGGCGTCAGATGCCGAGTGAGCTGTTTGGTCGACAGGTATTGTAGTCGATGCGTCGCCCCCTCGAAACGCCAAGCGGGAACTCAGGGCTGTAATGCTTGCGCTTCGACATGGACACTCCTATGGCTCAGTTATGAGCCTTAGCGAAAGTGTCAGCAGAATCGAGGTAGAACCCCGGTCGAAATGTGAGTTACCTCACACTACAATGTGACGATATCCGCGATCTTGAGAAAACAGATGCGAAAGCGGATCTAAAAGAAATGAAACGGCTAGTCTTGTTGGGCAATTGAGCTTGGCAACGGCTGGGCCTTTGAATTATGTCGACCATAGAGCGAGGTGATTCCGTGCGATCATTTCTAGTATTCATGACTCTCGTCTCTTTATGCACTTTCGCCGAAGGAAAAGACTACTGGGTGACGAGGTCTGGAAGCGATTCGAATAGCTGTACTAGCAAGACGTCTGACGCGTGCTTAAGCATTCAGAAGGGCGTAAGCGTCCTCGCGCCTGGCGATACTCTTAACATTGGATCCGGCGTCTATAGCGAGGATGGAGGGCGAAGTCGCTTTAACACTTCCGGAAAGACGGGCTGGACAAGTGTCACGGGGCAAGGAAATATCGAGTCAGCCGCCGTGGTGATGGACAGGTCCGGCACCGCTTCGCTTCCGATAATAATTCAAGGGGATCCTGCTAACCAGGCGCCCGCCATTATCGATTGCGGACACGTCTATCAAGGTAAGGCTACCTATCTGGCGGGCATATTCATGAACCGCCAGGACTATATTCAGTTCAAGAATTTCACGATCCGTAACTGCATGTCGGAGGGTATTTACGATTGGGATAGAGGCGACAATAGCGTCGATGTTCCCGATCCTAACGTTCTGTCGGTTGGTGTTCTTATCGATGGGTTAACGATTCACCATATCGGGGGGGGTGATAACGACTCAGCTATAGGAATGTGGTCTACGAAGGATTGGATCGTTCGCAACACGCTCATGTACGACATATATGGCTGGCCGCCCATGGGGCGTGTTGGCGGAGGAATATTGAGCTATGGCACCGTTAATGCACTTATTGAGCACAATGTAATCAGAGGTGCGGGCGGGATTTTCTGGAAAGACCATTACGTTGCGAATGCCGCGACGCGGGCGCCTGTCCTTGAATCAGAGATTCGGTATAACTTTATCGATGTGGCGACCGTACCCGTCATGATTGGAGTGCAGCCGGACAATGAGGCCGGGGGAAACTACATTCATCACAACATTCTTATTGGCGGCGGTGACGAGGGTAATGGAATTAGGATAGACATGTCCGGCGTTGCCTACGTCACTACTGCGCCGCAAAGAATAGAAAACAACTTAATAATAGGCCACGACTCGGTCGATTCCTCGGGAATTAGGATTTCAGGTGCAACGGATGTGAGGTTGAAAGGGAATATCGTTCATAAATTCACCAGGGGCCTTGTGGTGCAGTATGTGAGTAACACTATGCCGGCGAAAATCACTGCATCCGATTTTAACGTTTGGGGTATGGCTGATCTACCGGGACTGGCGTATCTGGGGCGATATTCGACGGTTCCCAGCAAGGGCTATAACAATTTGCCGGAGTGGCGATCGGCGGTTCTGAGCGATACACCAATACTGGGAGTCAGTAACCCTGATATGCATTCCGCACAAGCCAACATCGCTAACGTATTAGCGGATTTCCGTGCCGGCAACTATAAACTATCGGCGACATCACCGGCCAAAAGACTGATGCCAGACGGCTCAGATGCGGGGCCTTACCAGTTCGGTAATGAAGTAATAGGAATTGCGAGCGATTCAAACTCGGGCGTTGCTCCGATCGCTCCGGTATTGAGTGTGGAATAGCGGAAGGCTACCCGCCAGGATTGCCAGAGCGTAGAAGACTTGATGGAAACAGGTCAGACCGTCGCGGGAAATAGCCTGATAAGGGAGACCGGTGGCACAAACCCCACCCGGTGAACAGTGTTAATGTTGGACTCTCCCGCACAGAACGGGAGAGGAGATGAAGAAATCGAGGTTCACGTGTAACCCCCTCGTAAACCCGGACCGGTCGGAAGTAGAGTTTTCCACTCAGTGACGTTGGTCCGTTTTTCGAAGCACTTGAAACTAGAGTTTCGGTACCTCGGGGCCCGATTTCTGACCTTTCGCCGCGAACTCACTTGGGGTCAGTCGACCGAGTGATCCGTGTGGCCGATGGTGGTTGTAATCCTGTTGCCAGGACTGCAACCGCACCCTCGCCTCGTCGAGCGTAGCAAACTCGTTCACGTTCAGACACTCATCACGCAACCGACCGTTGAACGACTCGATGAACGCATTCTCGGTCGGCTTGCCGGGCCGGATAAAATCGAGCTTCACGCCCCGCAGGTAACACCACTCGTCGAGCGCCTTGGACGTAAATTCCGTTCCGTGATCGACAGTTATCGCGTACGGCAACTCGCGCTCCCGGGCGATCTCGTTCATCGCATCGACGACGCTGTGCCCGGTCAGCGCAAAGTCCGCCTGCAGCGCGACGCACTGCCGATGCCACTTGTCGATCACCGTCAGCACGCGAAACTTCCTCCCGTTTGCCAGCTGGTCATGAACAAAATCCATGGCCCAGTACTGACCCCCGCCCGTGGCGGTGGGAACAGGTCCGCGGTGCAGGCTGATGCGCTTGCGCCGGCGCACTCTCATACGTACTTGGAGGCCCTCCAGCTTGTACAGCCGATGGACGCGGTTGCGACCGACCCGCCAGCCCTCCCGGGTCAGCAAGATGTGCAATCGTTCGTAGCCGAATCGCGGCCGTGCGGTCGCCAGCTCGCGCAGCCGCTGTCGCAGGACACTGCTGTCGCGAGCTTGGGACCGGTAGTACCAAGTGGCGTGCCGTAGACAGCTCAACGCGCAGGCTCGGCGAACGCTCAGCTGAAAGCAATCCCGTATCCATCGTACGATATCCCGGCGCCTGGGCGTGGCTAGATCTTTTTTTTATTGACTTCCTGCAGCACGTGCCGATCGAGCGTCAGATCAGCCACCAGGCGCTTCAGCCGGGCGTTCTCGTCGCGCAGTTGGCGCAGCTCGCGCACCTCGAGGAGGCCGAGGTTGCCGTAGCGCTTCTTCCAGTTGTAGTACGTCGCCTCGCTGATCCCCATCTGCCGGCACACATCCGCAACCGGCTGACCGGCGTCTCCCTGCTTGACGGCGAACAGGATCTGCTCCTCGGTGAACTTGGACTTCTTCATCGCTTCCTCTCCTTGCCTCGCAAGGACCCCGGAAGCACCTTACTCCAGTTCTAAATGACTACGAAAAGTCGGGGTGACGTCACGCGGCCGGAGTACCCGCATAAGCCATATGTGGCCGAATGGAAACGGTCAAAGCCGGAAAATGAATCTCGCCATTAAGGTATTCATGTCGAAAACAATTCACAATGTGGGTCGTTCAGCTGAAGTACTCACCATTTGACAATCGAGAACTCTCGCAGTCCCACAAATACGCTAGCATGAATCGTAGACTGCGGACACAGCCGCGTCGGTTATTTCGGCTCAACTGCTGCGTGCGAGCTCATTCGCCAAGTCTACGAGAAGCTTTCACCTTGGTCAGGATTTCGAGCAACTTGAAATTAGAGTTTCGCTACCACGAGTTCGGTTCTCTGTCCTCGGTTCGCGAACTCACTAGGGGTCAGATGATCGCGTGATCCATGTGGCGGACGATGACTGTAATCGTCGCAGCACCGGTAGCGAAATGGCGCCGGCGGTAGCTACTTATTGGGAGCGTCCATAGGATTGTGCAGGACTAATCTGGTTAGCAAGGAATTGGTTCAATACTTGTTGCAATGCGAGTGACCGCGAATACCGTCGCTTTCTATCCAGCACGTTCTACACATATTGCAGGGGCTGTTTATGTCGATCTGCTTCGCCACAATGGCAGTTGGGGAAGGATATGTGGAACTCGCCAAGAAGCTGATATGCGACATCAGGCGATATTTTCCGGAAACGCCAATTTATGTGTTGACTGATAAACCAAAAAGTTTTGCACAGTTTCAGAATATTTATCATGTCGCCTTCAGACGCACGGGCTTTTGGTGTATTTATCATGACAAGCGCAAAGCTATGGAGGCAGCTCTCCAAAATCATCAAGCCTGCCTGTTTTTGGATGCTGACTGTCGACTTGTAGATCGGCCACCTATTGAGAGTTACGAAGAGCTGGTACCAGGAGTCTATGGGGCCTACCTGCAAACGTTTCGTTTCAGATTCGACGCGGAAATTGGCCGCTATAAAGGAAGCGAGCGTTTCCTGAAAAACACGCCCAAACGGCGAGCGAGACTCTTGCAAATATTCTGCAATGAATTCGGGGTCGATTTTTGGCAGTGCAAGTATTTACAAGAAGCGGCCGTGTTGCTCGTATTTCAGCGAGAACACCACCGATTCTTTCGTATTTGGGAATATATTGGAGTCGGTCTCTCGACAAAGCTATTTGAAGAGGGGGAAGGCTACGTATTTGGTATAGCCGCGGAGCATTTGGGTTTGGCAATCGCCGCTATACCGAAAATCGATCAATGGCTCTTTAAGGACATATTGACGCCAGCCGCGAAAGCGATACTTCCTGTCTATCGGCCGTTAGTGAGTGACCGTATTAGAGTCACAGAGCAATTTAAAATGAGCCCGTGGGGGAAAGCAAGGCGTAACTTGAGTGCTCTTTGTCGCTTTTTTTGGTTTATGCCTTTTTGGTATGTTTCCCGGAGGGCCAAGTATCGACAACTGGCTCTGGGCGCAGACGCATATGATTTGTGACTCCGACCGCCGACGGGTTCTACCCCGATTCTGCGGACACTTTCCGCTAAGGCTAATGGACTTCCTGACGTTGGTCCCGTTCGTAGACAGTTCTGATCTAGAGTTCGGCTGACTTCACGCGCGCGCCCCGAACGCGAGGGACTTCACCAATCGCCGGTATCGTTACCACGGCCGCGTCAACGAGATCGAGAAGCGAAGAACCGCAACAAGTCGCGGGTGCGCGCCAAGGTTGAGCACGTGTTCGGGGTCATCAAGAATATCTTCGGCTTCCGCAAGACCCGCTACCGCGGTCTGGCGAAGAACCTGCACCGCATGGAAGTGACCGCGGCGCTCGCCAACCTGTACATCGTCCGACGACGATTGCTGAAAGCGTAGGAGACGTGTCGGTGGAACTTGGGAAATGCGCGAAATTGCAGCGCCGCACGCCACTCCCGGCGTCGAAACCGGGTCATTCGGCGTATGCAACCCGAAATCTGTGCCGCTGACTTCTCTCATGCACGGTTATTCAGAGTTTCCCTGATTAGGCGCTTCATGCGGCGGACTGCGCCCATGGACATCCGAGAGCGAACACCTTCCCGCACTACGCTGCGCACGCGCCGCCATTCCAGCGAGGGGACATCCGCCAGCCGCAGCTCGACCAGACGCACGCCGCGAATGGCGAAGACCTGTCTCGCAAGTTCCGTCAGGTCTCCTGTCGCCGGAAAATAGGAACAACCGACTGCCTGCGACAGCGCAACGAAATCGGGATTGGCAACGGCCACGCCGGATTCGCGACCGTAGTCGGAGATCTGCTGGCGGCGGATCAGGTTCATGTGCCCGTCATTGAAGACGACCACCACGAGATCGCTCTGCTCACGGACGGCCGTGAGAAGGTCGCCCATCGAGAGCGCAAGACCCGCATCACCAATGCAGGCGACGACGTGTGCATCCGGCGCACCGATCGCGGCGCCGATTGCTCCGGGCAGGCCGAACCCCATCGACTGAAAATCTGTTGGACACAGCAGGCCGCGTGGGCGGGGTACCTGGGCGTACCGGCGCGTCAGCGCCTGGTGCAGGCCCGCATCCGCGACATACACCGCGCGCTCGCCGGCGACGGAAGCCAAGGCCGCGAAAAATGACTGGATGGCGCCTCCGGTCGCATCGGGAAGTGCCGGCTCCATCGGAATGGTCGTCGCACGGTCCGTGACCAGCCGATTCCGAAACGCTTGCAAATCATCGGCCTGCCACTTGGAAGGCGCGAACGTCGTGCCGGCCATGCCACTCAGCACATTCTCGACCTTGCCTTCAAGAGCCAGCCGAGCCGGGTAATTGGCCGCCAGCACCTCCCGCGACGTGTCCACCCGCACCAGCTTCGCCTGCGGCAGCGACAGCCGGCCTCCCCCGCTGCCGTTGTGGGTGAACTTGCAGCCCAGTGCCAGGATCAGGTCGGACCGCTCGATCAGTTCGGGCACAACGGCACCGAGCCCCGTTGAGAAGTCCTGCACGAAACTGAGCGGATCGCTGTCCGGCAACACGCCACGGCCGCTGCAGGTGCACAACACCGGAGCCCGCAACTGATGCGCCAATCGACGCACGGCATCCGCCGCGCCCTGCGCGCCCTGCCCCGCGTAGATCAGTGGGAAACGGCTCGCGGACAGTAGTGACGTCAGCTCCCGCACGTCGACACTCGGCGCTGGACGATCGGGCGCCACGTCTGAATCCGCAGCTTCCGACTCGAGCAGCGTCGCATCCACCTCGACGAGCACGGGGCCCGGTTCACCCGCCAGGGCCAGCGCATGGGCCTCGCTCAAAGCACGCGCCAGATCGGCGATATGCGCAACATGGACGCAGTGCTTTACCGCAGGTGCCGCCATGGCCGCCTGGTCGATTCGCTGCAGCTGGAATGCACGCCCCAGGTCGGGCTGCCGCAGCGTGATCCACAGCAGCGGCACGGAATCGTGGCGCGCCTCGATGACACCGGCGAGCGCGTAGACGAACCCGGGCCCGGGTATGGTCGTCAGCACGCCGACTCGGCCGCTGGCCCGTGCATAGCCGGCCGCCATGAACGCGGCCGAGCCCTCGTCAGCGGGTACCACCCGCCGGAGCTTGCTCGAGCGCATGGCCTCGTACAGGCGAATGTTCTGGGTGCCGGGCAAGCCGAACACGCACCGCACGTCGAGCTGATGCAGCACGCTGCAGATCAAGTCGGCGCCATTCATGGCCGTTCCTGAATTCGAACGAATCGCAGCGGACCGGTCCGCTGAACCGCAGGGGTCTCGAGGCCGCCGCACCTCATGCGCGACGCCCCGTCAACCGTCGGGCCAGCGCGGCGGAGACCACCTTGCTGAATCCCACGACACCGGGCAGAGGATCGTCCCAACTGCCGATCGGCTGAAGCGCATGGACGACCTCAGACGCCCAGCGGCGCCACGTCATCGTGCCGGCCCGGACCAGTGGCTGCGCGGCAAAGAAGTCGTAGTAAGGGTAGATGCAGGTGGCGCCGATCCGGTAGCTCTCGAGCGGCCGAACCTCGCGGCCGAGCGCGTCGTCGTAGGCCATGCGGCACACGTCCACGCCGCAACGCACGGCGAAGTCCACGAACCACCATGGGCGAGCGTTAATCTCGAGCAGCTTGAACAGTCCGTCCCGTGGGTCGCGCTTGAACTCTGCAGAAAAGATTCCCCGGTAACTCACTTCGGCGAGCACGCGATGCACGCTTTCGACCGCGCCCGAAACGTCCGCCAGCGGCACGCTCACCATGGAAGTGCTGTTGCCGAAGTCCGGCGGGTAGATGCGCAGCCGCCGACGCGGAAAGAGCGCATTGATCGTGCCGGCACGGTCCCGGTATCCGTCGATGAAATAGTGCTCGTCAAACGAGCCAGGGATGTATTCCTGCAACACCACGCTCATCCCGGCGGCGATGACTTCATCCAGCCGTTGCCTGGCCTCATCCACCGAGCGCACGCGCAATCCCTTGGTGCCAAAGCGTGCATGGAAGCTCTGCGAGTCGGTAGGTTTCAGGAAGTAGAATGTATCGTTGGACTGCGGCAGTTCGGCAATGTCCGAACTGCCGGTGATCAAGCGCGTCTCCGGCATCGGCACGCCGAGCCGCTGCAGCAGCAGGGCGAGGCGCGCCTTGTTCTGCAACGTGTCGAGGGCCGCGCGGGGCGGCACGACACTGACGAAGCGGTCGGAACCCCGCTCGACAAGATCTGCCACCACCATGTTCCAGTCGTCGCTGCAAGCACACAGGTAGGCCCTTTCAAGCTTCGAGTCGCGCAGCACCTGTTCGAGCAACTCGAGGCTGGGCCGGGACGCCGTCGCAATGCGCTCGGCACCCGGCAGCGGCTCGAACCATCGCGAACGGCACACGAGGTCATCGCGAATGGCCGGATAGACGAAGGCGCGGATGCCCTGACGCGAAAACGCCCGCAGCACGCCCAATGCGGTGACGCCGCCGCCGAGGATCACCACGGGACAGACGCTCGTTGCAACCTGCTGGCTCACGAAACCGACTTCCGCACCAGAATCCTTCTCCGCAACGCTGTTGCCCCCCAGACGAGGCTCACCCGTCGCGGATTCTTACATATCACGGACTTGGCTGACCAAGGTTACGCGGGCAAGGCGCCTCCGAGTGAGGCTAGCGTCACTTTTTGGCGACTGATCCGCGTCGCGAAGCAGCAACAGAAAGACCCGAACGGTATACCTCGAGGTATGCGTCCGCCATGAAGCTGGCGGTGAAGCGGGTTGGCAGCAACGAATCGCGGCGTTCCCTGCACTGAGCAGCCGTCGACCGGATTGCGGTTGCGACGCTCACGGGGTCCAGACCATGGAATACGGTGGAACCGGGGCTTTGCGATAGGAGCGAGGGGAGCCCTCCGACCGCATGAGCCGCGATTGGCGTTCCCAGCGCGAGCGCCTCCAGCGCAACGATCGGCAGCCCTTCGTGCTCCGACGTCAATGCGAGGCAGTGCATCGCAGCGATCCATCGGGGCGCGTCCGGTTGGAATCCATGAAAGACGCAGCACTTCGCCAGGCCCGACTCTTCGGACAATGCCTCGAGCTGTCCGCGGAGCGGTCCATCCCCGATGACGTGAAAACTGTAGTCCCTCCCGCCGGATCGTTCGATCTGTGAGGCTGCGGCCAGGAACACGTCCACCCGCTTGACGGGTACCAGTCTACCGACGAACGCTATGTGCACGCGGTCGGGCGCCAATGCCACTGGCGGAAAAGCCGATCGACGAACAGCCGACTCATCGATTCCATTGGGCACGACGGTGATGTCGCTACCCGGGTATGAAAGGCGCAGCCTATCGGCAAGGTCGTCGGAGACCGCGATGATCCGGTCTTGCAGGAACCGGGCGGTCCAGCGGTCTGCGGCGGACAATACCACCTGCCGCGCACTCCAGGGTCGATTGGCGTTTTCCGGCGCGCCGTGGGCCGTTCGGACGCAAAGCTGTATCTTCGCCGCACGCGCGGCAATCGCGCCCAGGATGTTCTCCTTGTGTCGATGCGTGTGGACGACATCAGGACGCCATTCGCGCATGTACGCAAGCGTGCGTCTGTAGATGTCGCGGGAAGAACATCTGGCCTCGTCGAATACTTGGGTCTCGATGCCCGCGGCGCGCAGCCTGGCGGCCAACTCCCCTTCGTTCAGGATTGCTGCTGCTATCTCGACGTCCGGTCGCCCGCCAAGCTCGATCAACAGCTGCGCGATCTGCGCTTCAGCGCCGGCCCATAGATCGCCGGAAGCCGCGTGCATGATTCGAAGCTTATGCCTGTCAATCTCCATGCTGGGCTCAACTCGACGGATTCGGCGTTGCACTCTGCCGGGTGGGATCCTAACACCGAACCGCCCCACCCTACCGGTGGCGCTTTATCTTGATTATGGTCAACCCATCACTCGAGGCATCCACCGTAATTGCTGACCAGTCGTGGTCTGGGCGATCATGCATACGGCACGCTTGCGTCAGAACGGCAGGGCTCTCGGAATGGCAATGGCACTGGTCCTCGACGGCGAACAGCGGGCTGCCTTGGCCGTCGTTCGGTCTTTGGTGAGGCATGGCGTGAACGTACAGGTTGGGTCTTCGCAAACCGGCTCGCTCGCCTCGAAATCTCGTGGGGTTACGGCCTCCCACGTGCTGCCCGCGCCTGAACGGTCCGCGCCCCGCTTCCTGGAGTCGATGAGAGAGTTTCCGGCCACCTCGATCCTGCCGGTGACCGACGCGTCTACCATGCTCCTGCGCTCCCGCCCGGGGGGCGGAGACGAAGGTTACGAGCAGTTGACGGACAAGGCGGCTTTGCTCTCGCTCGCCGCTGCGCACGGTGTCCCGGCTCCAAGAAGCGGCGTGGTCTCCTCCATCACCGACGCCGCCGAGACTGCCGGCCGTCTCGGCTACCCCGTGGTACTCAAGCCTGCCCGATCGAAGGTTCTGCTGGACGACCGAGTTGTCGCCACGACTGTGCGCGTCGCGCGCGATGCCGCCGAGCTCGAGCGCGCACTGTCGACCGCTCCTTGGTTCCCGCAGCTGCCGGTCATCGTGCAGGAATTCATTGCCGGCCACGGCGCGGGCGTGTTTTGCCTGTACGATGGCGACCGCGCACTAGCCTGGTTTGCACATCGCCGCCTGCGTGAAAAGCCGCCGTCTGGTGGGGTCAGCGTGCTGTGCGAAAGCGTGCCGGTCGACCCGCTCCTGCGCGGCCACGCCGAGTCGCTACTGCGCGCTGCTCGATACCGAGGCGTGGCCATGGTCGAGTTCCGCATGGGCACGGACGGCCGCCCCTACCTGATGGAAGTGAACGCGCGATTCTGGGGATCCCTGCAACTGGCCGTCGATTGCGGGGTCGATTTTCCCTGGCTGTACTGGCAATTGCTGCAAGGCGTGCCGGTGAAGCCGGTTTCGGACTATGTCGTTGGACGACGCCTGCGTTGGCTGCTCGGCGATCTGGACAATCTCCTGCTGCAGGTTCGCGACCCGGCCCGCAGCATGACTCAGCGACTGGCGGCGGCGCGGAGCTTCGCGGGCACGGCATTTGACGGCCATTGCCGGCAGGAAGTATTCCGCTGGTCGGACCCCTCACCAGGCCTGCTCGAAGCCCGTCTGTGGCTGACTGACGTGCTGGCTCGCGGCGCTTGAGCAATACTAGGATGCGCGGCAACAGGCTCTCAGCCGCTGAACCGGCAGGTATCGACGAACATGATGGTTAATGAAGACGTGGGGCAACGCGGACCAGCGCAAGGCGCAGTCGTACGCGATACATCGCCACGACCGGGCCTAAAGGACGTTGCAGGGCGGTTATGGCATGGATTCCTGCGGCAACATGCTGCATTCAAGATCGCATGCGTCTACCTGATTTTCGAGTACAACCGCCCGCACCAGGTATGGCCGGCCCTGGATTTCATGCCTTGGGCGCAGGTGCTGCTGATTTCAGGCCTGTTTCTTACAGCGCTCGATCCTGAAGCCCGCAAGCCAAGGGCTGGAGTGGTCGGACTGCTGGCTGCGTTCGCACTCGCGATGATTCTATCGACAGCCTTTGCGTACAGCACCCAGACTGCGATGCTTTCGTGGCACATATGGCTGAGCTGGATTTTCGTCGTCGTGTTTCTGACCCGCGCAGTCACGACGAGGGAACGCGTGCTGCTCTTCGTCTTCGTCTATTACCTCGTAAATCTGAAGATGGCGCAGCATGGCTTCCGTACGTGGGCCGGGCGCGGGTTTGGAATGGCCGGCTGGGGCGTCACCGGCTCGCCCGGCTGGTTCGCTAATTCCGGAGAGTTCGGCATGGAGATGGCCATGCTGGTGCCGCTGCTGGGCGCTCACGTGCTCGCGATCAGAAAGCGGATGAACCGACGGGTACTGGTGGCCGCAGCGCTGTTCCTGGCGATGGTGATCGGCTCGGTGATCGCCAGCAATTCCCGGGGTGCGCTGTTGGGGCTGGCGGCCGCCGCGCTTTGGTTTCATCGCCAGTTCGCGCCGCCGGATAAAGGCGCTCGTGGTGCTCGCAATCGCGACAATGGCGGTCATCGCCGTGATTCCCGAAGAAACGATGCGGCGCTTCGATACCGCCGGCACAGATGTCACCTCCCAAACCAGGCTGACATACTGGAAATATGGCATCGAGGCGGTTCACGAAAACAGGCTTTTCGGCGTCGGGCTGCAGAACTGGGTGCCCTACCTCACCGAACGGCATCCTGAGGCGTTCGAGATTACGGGTCGAATCGAAGTAATCCACAATACGTACCTGCAAGTGGCTACCGAACTCGGTCTATTTGGCCTTGCGATTCACCTCGTGGCTCTGGGCTATATTTTCAGGCTCAATTCCGTGACCGCGGCCAAGGCAACCGCCCGGGGCGACCCATGGTTATCTGCTACGGCCACTGGCTTGAATGGTGGCCTGGTCGTGTACCTGGTAACGAGCTTCTTCATGTCGGTGCTGCTGTACCCGTATGTCTGGCTGCTGTTGGCCATGTCGGCAGCTTGCGCGTCGACACTCAGGAACGATCCCGGACTCCCCGCGGGCGGCGACCGTCCGAACCTCCTGGGCGCTCTTCGGACCTGATGATGCCTGGAACAGGCGCGGCGGATTCGCCGGAGCCTGTCGGATCACCGGGCTACATGCCCGGAAATTTCGAGAGCGTGAAGAAGTCCAGACAGGCTGTCCTCAATTTGCCCGAAGACACGCTCCATCTCGCGCCGGCCCTTGCCGAACGGATCCGGCACGCGAAGAGCTGGCGACGCACCCCAGATGCCCAACAATGTAACCTGGCAGCCGAAAACGCTCTTTCATGCCCTGCAATGCAACCAGCTGCTCCGGCTCCATTGCGACGAGGCAATCCCCTGGCGAAAACACAGCGTCATGTATCGAGCGTGAGCCATGATCGGTCATGTCCACGCCGAGCATCAGTGCGACTTTGTTCGCCTCCTCATCCGCCGACTGCGACCTCTCGACATCGAGCCCGAAGGACTCGGCAGGCCAACCTTTGGATCGTGCCACGGCTTCGGCAAACGAACTCCGGCAGATGTTCCCCTTGCAGACGAAGACGAGCCTGTCGATTTCCCGAATGCGTATCGCCGCTGCATTACGAACGCTGTCGGTACGCCAAAGCGCAAGGTCCCGGCATGCCCTGATCGCGCCGCTGAGCCCCTTCGCAGCCCGCTGACGCGCCGACGGTGAGTCGATCTTCGTCGTCTCCCCCAGCCAGCCCGGAAGGCTGCTAGCCTCCGGTAGCGGCAAGAAAGTTTCCCGGACGGCCTCCACGCCGGTCGCATATCGCAGCGTGAGCGGCAACGAGTCCGTCCACGCGTATCTCGACAACATCTGCCTGGAATGGCGTGAGTGACGCGCTTTCTGAATATCTGCGTAGCCGCCGTCGGCGGAAAAGCTAATTCTCAGGTTCGATTCCGTGGCCACGTCCAGGTCGCGCAGGCCGTAATGGCGGTTTCTCCCAACCGGCCATGCCAGTATCGGCAGTGGCGATGCTAATTCGCCCCTGAGACGCGTCATCGACTCGGCGATTTCCCAGCGAACCTGTTCGACCGGCAAGCGGCTGACGATGCGATGAGTCACGGTATGCGGCGCCACGGAGAGCCCGTCCCGTTCAAGCTGCTTCAGGCTGCTCCAAGTAACGGGCTGAAACTCATCGGGCGGAATGATCGGCAACTGCACCTCGGTCACGTCCTGCAACGCCGTCAGCGCCTGCGGCAATCGCTCGCTCGCCAGTCCGGAGAAGATCTGCACCAGTTCGTTCTTCGTCGTCGACTTGCTCTGCCGCGTGTCCGTCGGGAGCCTGAGCACGGCGCTGCCCAACTGCAGCTGCAGGGACTTCATCGAAGTCTGCCGAACCAGCCAGCTGATCTTCGCATCCCAGGGCCAGAGCAGCCCGTCAAGAAGCCCCGTGATCACGAAAAGCGTCAAGGGAACTCCCCGCTCGAGGAACAGTGGTGCCAGGATCTCCGCCTGGTCTCGATAGCCATCATCGATCGTGAATGCCACCGAGTCACCGACGATCTCTCGTCGACCTTCGACGGCGTCTGCAACGTCGGTCAAGGACACGAAGCGCATCCCATGCCGCCGCATCTGATCGAGAATGAACCCGAGCCGATGGACGTCATGGCCTCCGATTCCCGAATAGACCCCAGCGGCTCGGTGCAGCATGAAGACGGTCACCCTGCCACGCTTGAATTGGCGAGTGACCGCCCGTACCGGCCCAGAAAAAAGCAATCTGGAAAATGGGTTCATGCCTGGGAATCCTCAATGAACTCGACGAGCAGCGGGTATTGCGGCGGCCCCCCGCGGGACCCATTGCTTCGCGGGACACTCACTATGCCGGGAGCACCCGTCCCTGGCGCAACCTGTCGGCGTCTGCAATGTATTATCGGACCGGAGCCAAATCGAGACAAAAGTGGCCGCCAGGCATCCGGATCCAAAGGCCTTTCATGAACGATAATCGCGATCGCCCGAGAGTATTGCATGTGATTGACACCGGCGGACCTGGAGGCGCGGAAACCGTCTTCTCGTCCCTGGCGGGCTTCGGGCACAGGACCGGCCTTAATGCCGCGGTCGTGGTCCCGTATGACGGCTGGCTTGCCGAACAACTGCGCGGCCAGGGCATCACGCCGGTCATCATCCCGTCCAAGGGCACGAACGTCGCTCAGTTGACATATCGCCTGGCCGCACTGGCCCAAGAGAGCGGCGCCAACCTGGTGCATGCGCACCTGCTGGGCTCCAGCGTCTATGGCGCCCTCGTAGGAGCGCTGCGACGCGTGCCGGTGGTCGCGGTATTCCATGGCGCAACGGATCTCAAGGGACGAGGCACTCTCGTCGGCGCGAAGCGCTGGCTCCTTAATCGACCGCGTGTCACCCCTGTCGCAGTCTCCGATGCGGTCATCGATTCCCTGGCCGAATGGGGACTTCACCGCGAGCGAATCCGGCTGATCCGCAACGGGGTCGACACGGAGCGCTTCTCCCCCACGGGAGGAACATCGCTGCACGCCGAAATCGGCCTGGCGGCCGACGCACGGATCGTCGGCGCCGTGGGCAACATCCGGCCGGCGAAGTCGTACGAAGTCTTCATCGAGGCCGCTCGCCTGCTCAGCGAGGATTTCCCGGATGTTCATTTCGTGGTTGCAGGCGCAGGGAGCGAAACGGACCTGGCGAACCTCCGTTCGATCGTCGATGAACACGGCCTGGCATCGAGGTTCCATTTCCTTGGTTTCCGCGCTTCGTCGAAAGAACTCTACCGATCGTTCTCCGTGCTGGTGTCCAGTTCGAAGACAGAAGGGTTGCCTCTCAGCTTCCTGGAGGCAATGGCCTGTGCCGTGCCCCTCGCGGCCACGGCCAACGAGGGGTCCTCGCAATTGCTGGGCGAGACGAAGGCGGGGCTGCTCTCGCCGGTGGGCGACGCACGGGCACTTGCCCGATCCGTGGCAACCCTGCTCGACGACCCGGCCCAAGCCCAATCGCTGGGCAGCAACGGGCGCACTGCCGCCGTCCGTCACTTCAGCATCGAAAAAACGTTGGCGGAATATCGCAAGCTGTACGACGAACTGCTGCAAGCCTAGTCATCGACTCATCGCCAGTCTTGCAAGAAACGTCGTGCGCCGATCCGAGATGTCCTCGTGCAAGCGGATCCTCCGGATCAGGTAGGGATCCAGCCGGCGATCGTTCCAGCCTTGGTCGTTCGAAGCGGCTCCACGGTAATTCTGTCGTACAAGCTCAAGCGCCTCTGCTGAAAAGTCGCCGTTCGGATAACAGAACAGCCGCGGCCGCTCGCCGGTCAGGCGCTGGATCTCATCCGCAGATCCCGCAATCTCGTCCTGCAATACGTCGAGTGGCGTGCCCTGACGCAGCCGGGTATGTCGACGCGTGTGCGATCCGAAACGCACCAGGCCGCTCTCGGCCATGGCTCGGATCTCTAGCCGCGTTCAACAGATCGCGTTCCTCTGCGCCCTGCGGCAGGGGCGGAAGCTCGTCGAGCAAGGTGTGCATTTCAGCATCCGAAAAGCCTTTGCATTCCACGATCGCCTTGTCGATTGCATCCAGACTCGACCCGTCAGCCTGCGATTCGGTGGCAAGCCCTGCCGCTGTCAGGCGCTGCCGCAGCGCGGCAGGCCAGTCCTCGAGCCTCAACGGCCGGTCGCGGCGCGAGAGCTGACGCGCCAGCCTGTTTGGCCAGAAGCTGTATCGGCCGCCCACCAGCGCAGATACGACAAAGATGGTGGCGGGCGCCGCAGCACTACGAAGCAGGGGAAACGCGTGGTCGTAATTGTCGCGCCAGCCGTCATCGAACGTGATTGCGCAGGCGAAGCGGGGCAGCGGCCGGCCCTGCGTCTTTCGCGGTGAGCCAGTCGTCCAGGTGCACGAGTTCGAAGTGCTCCTTGACGGTCTCGAGGTGCATGGCCAGCGTTTCCGGCCGCACATACATGCCTGCCTGCTCATGCGCCCTGTCTGGGTGTGATTCCGGCAGCACGCGGTGATACGTCAGCACGACGAGCGACGGTCCGCGGAGGTGCCGCCATGTATATGGGGCGACTTGACCGATCAGCTGTCGCGTCGCCCGTTTGAACGCACCGGTCAGCATCGATCAGGCCCGCCGCGGCAGCAACCCGATCGAGGTCAGCACTTCGTCCATGCGACCGAAGCCGAACTCGCCGATCAACCGCTCGAGGCGGGCCTCGCAGACGTCGAGGTTCGTGTAATGCCGGAGCCGCGACTTCAAAGGCGCGGGTATCCGTGGCTGGCCGGGATCCACTTCCCAGGGATGCAGGTAGAAGGCGAACGGACTGCGTGCCTTTTCGTTGATCTGGCGCATCCCGGCGCGCGTCAATCCATAGGGCAGCAGGCGGAAATAACCTCCCCCCGCCACCGGCAGCCGAACCCCGAAGAAATTGCGCTGTTGAAAGCGGGAACTCGGGCAATGTGCTGCCGCCCGGCGTCGTCAAGCGGGTCGGTCGCGTGGGCGCATCGGGCAGTCCGTACACGTCGTGGCGGATCGGGGCGACGCTGGAGTCATAGTCGAAACCGGCCTCGACGAGCGTGTCGAGCGCCCACAGCGACTGCCGGGTGACGGAAAAGCTCGCCGCGCGATAACCGCGCACCGCATGCCCCAGCAGGTCCTCGAGATAGCGCTTCGAGCGGAAGGTTTCCTCGCGGAACACTTCAGGCGACTGTCGGTATACGAGTTCGTGCGATTGGCCGTGACAGGCGATTTCGTGGCCGGCGGCGGCGATGCGCCGCACGAGGCCGGGCGAGCGCTCGGCCACCCAGCCCAGCACGAAGAAAGTCGCCTGGATCCTGCGACGTTCGAACAGGTCCAGCAGCCGCTGAGTGCTGGCTTCGACGCGGTACGGCATCGCATCCCAGCGATCGCGGGGAATGCTGCCAGCCAGCGCCGAGACGTGGAAGTAGTCTTCCACGTCCACCGTCATGGCGTTGATGATGGAGACTGCGGGCTGGGGTTCCGCAGCGGGTTGCGGTGCCTGGCTCACGTCCCGGACGTGGACCCCGGAGTCTTGACGTCGAGCGAGCGGTCCTTCGCGCGCGGCGACCAGGTGGCCCCCACCCAGAGTCGGTTCTCGTCCGAGCCGTCGTTCACGCCGGAACCCGAACGATCCCAATGATCGACGCGAGAACAGCAGCGACACCGTCCGCATCACGCGCCAGCTCAGCGTGGCGCGGAGGTCCCATTCGGTGTAGTCGCCGTTCTGGTAGAGGTTCTGCTGGGGATTATCAGAGGTTCTGGTAATTCACGTCGCCGAACCACCCGCCAAGTTCCAGGGAGAACCGCTCGCTCAGGTCGCGGCGCACCAGCCCGTTGAGTTGAAAGCGTGTCTGGTCGTTGATCCCCGTGCCGAGGTAAGTCTGATCGTGATACGAAACATCGACGCCGGCGTGCGTGCGCAAGCGTTCGAACGTCCAGCCCATCGAACCGTAGGCGTCCTGGTAAGGCTCGGGGGTCGTGAGCAGGCCTGAGGGGTTGCCAGGGCTTCCGTCCGGCGGCGTGGTCCCAGCGACGCTGCCTGAATCGTTGTACTCGTAGCCACCGCCGATGAATACGGAGGATGACGGTGACACGACACGATTGATCGACAGGCGAACGAGCGGCCCGTTGTCGGTGACGTCGCCGCCGCTGATTTCCGTGTAACCGGCATCCAGCGTTAGCCCCGTGCGCGCGCCTTGGGTACGGTACGTCAGGTAACCCTCGTACTTGTCGTAATCGGGACCGACGCCGGGCTCGGTGAACTTGACCGCCTCCACTTCGCCGGCCAGCCCGACGGAGCTGCGGGAAGAAAGCTGGTGCTCCAGCGACAGTCGCCCGGAGTAGCGGTCATTGTCGCCGAGAGAGTCCTGGTACCAGACGTTGCTGTACCGGCCCGACAGCCGCGCGGAGTTGGCGTCGCCGAAACGGAAGATGAAGTCGGGACCGGTCGAGAAATTGTTGATGCCTTCCGTGTTGCCGGGGCTTGCGGGCTGCAGCGGATCGGCGATGCCCTGCCCGAAATTGTTCTCGAAAACCCATAGGAACTTCTCGGGAACCACACCAAGGGCCACGCGGCCGCTGAAATAACCGGTGAGTTCGTTGCCGGCATTGCCGGAGTACACGTAATAGGCGAGATCGCCGATTACTTCCGCATCCACGCGGCGCGTCTGATTGCGGTAGTCGATGGTTCCGCCGAACGAGCTGAATACGTCGTCGCCGCTGCTCGGGGACGATCGGTACAGGTTGTCGGAGTAACCCGCCGTCGCGGTCAGCGCGTAATCCAACCGGTATTCCGGGGGCCTTGCTTGCGCGGCCCCCGCCATCCCGGCCAGCGCAGCCGCCAAGGCCAACTTGTTCATTGCGGACACTTCGTTCCCCTTCGGCTGTGCGCTTGCGCGACGCTCGCGTCTCAGGCGCCCGACGCCTGCTCGCGCCCGTACTTGTAGCTGCCTTCGTAGTACCCGTAACCGTAGCCGAGCCCCTGCACGGAGTCGGACCCGTTGAACACGAGGCCGACGAACTGCTCCTTGCGCAGGAAACCGATCGCATCGGTCACGGCCCGTTGCGGCGTGGAACTCGCCCGGACGACCAGCACCACCTGTCCGGCGGCTTCGGCAAGAATCTTGGCTTCGTTCGTCAGCAGCAACGGCGGCGCGTCCATGACGATCAGCCGGTTCGGGGCTGCGGCCGCGAGGCGCTGGAGGACCGAGTCCATCCGCGAGCTGGCGAGCAATTCCGCCGAGGTATCGACCCAGCGGCCGGCCGGCAGGATCGACAGGGACGGGATGTCCGTGTCGACCACCAGCGACTCGAGGTCGAGCGTCGGCTCGGCCAGCACATCACCCATGCCGCGATCCCGGTCCAGGCCGAGCATGACGCTCAACTGGGGGTTGCGGAAGTCCGCATCCACCAGGAGGACCTCGACGTCCGTCTCGAACGCAAGGCTCAGCGCAAGGTTGAACGCGCAGAAGGTCTTGCCCTCGCCGGACAACGCGCTGGCAATCATGATCACGTGACCGCGGGTCGACTTGGCCTCGCCACGCCCCAGTGCTCGCGCCACCAGGGGCCGCTTGATATGCCGGAACTGTTCGTTGATCTCGTTCTGCTCGTCCGCGGGCGCAAGGTAACCCGCCGCGCGCACGGCTTCGCGCTCGAGGACGATGCGCTTGCCATGCGATACGCTTGCGGTCGCCGTGTGCTGCGGCGCTGCGGGCGCGGACACCTGTGGTGGCGCCGCAGGCGCGTACACCGGAACTTCCTCCGGCGGCATCGCCTCCGGCGTCGCCTCGGCAACGGCCGCCCGTTCCGCCGACGCCTGGGCGTTTCGCGCGTCGCGACTCTTCTGCAGTGCCTTTTCGACGAGACTCATGGTCATGTCCCTATGATGGATTGCACGGCATTCGCGGCCGGTCGATAGACCAGCAGGATCAGCACGAACACCGCGAACAGGCATGCGGTCGCCGCCGCAATGCGCATCAGCTCGGCCTTCTGCTCGGCATGGTACCGCTCGCGCCAGGTGCGGCTGACTGCGCCGAGGACAGGCAACCCCGTCACGTCACGCAGGCTCCGGACGTTGTCGAATACCGGCCGCAACTGGTTCAGCAGATACGTGAGCCCGAGCCCAGCCGCGAGCCCCGCGAGCAACACCATGGTCAGCAACTGGGGCCGGTTCGGCGCGACGGGCTCGAGCAGCACCGTCGGCGGATCGATGACTTCGAACTTCACCGTGCCCGTCTGCTCGGCCTGGTCGGAGATGTGTGCGCGGTCGAGGCGGCTGACCAGCTCGTTGTACTGGGCCTTGGTGACGTCGTAGTCGCGCATGAGCCGCGAGTAGTCGGCCTCGACCCCCGGAGCGACGTCGAGCATGCCTTTCAATTCACCGACTCGCTGCTGGTGCACGCCGAGTTCCGAGCGCAGCGAGGCGATCTCGACGTCCACCTCGTTGATCTGCAGCTGGATCTGCTGGTAGACCGGATTGGCGCTCAAGCCCGCCAGCGTGTCGGGCGTCGCCGTACCCCGCTTGAAGGCCTCGATCTCGGCGGCACGGCGCGCCTGCAACTCCCGCAGCGTCTCGCGAGTGGCAATGACGTCCGGGTGTTTCTCGGTGTACTTCAGCAGCAGGTCGTCGAGGCGAGACTGCGTTTCGGCGATGCGAACATTGACGTCGGCACTGGCGCCGGACGGACTGGCCAGGCTCGACCCCGACTGGCCGCCGGCGATGCGCGGCGACTCGCCCTTGAGCTGGCGGTCCAGCGCCTGTCGACGCTCGAGCGCGACGCGCAGCGACGCCTGGGCCTTGTCGATGCCGTCCGTCTCCGTCTGCAGTCGCGTGAAGTAATCCCCCTGCGCGCCCGGGACGAGGCCCATGTTCTTCTTCTTGAATTCGGCCAGCGCCGCCTCGGCGGTCGCCAGTCGCTTTTCGTATTCCTGGACCTGCGCCTGCAGGAAGCGCTGGGCCGATTCGGACCCTGCGCGCTTGCCGCCGAGCGAGTTGTCCACGAACGAGTTGACCAGCGACTGCACGACGGCCAGCGACTGCTTGCGGCTGTTCGACTGGTAGCTGATCGTGAACAGGCTGTCGCCCTTACCCTCGCGCTGTTCGCCCTGCGTGACCGATTCGATCTTCACGTTCTCGCGCAAGGCCGTGACGAGATACTCCCGCTGCTGGGGCGTGTCGGCGTCGATATCCATGTCGGTCTCGCGAATGACCGCTTCGAGCTGCGGGCGGCTGAGCAAGGCCTGCTTCACGTAGCTCAGTTGCGAATTCACGTTCTGCTCGACGGCGATGCCCTCGAGCAACGGCTTCAGGATCGCCGAGGTGTCGACGTAGACGCGCGACGAGGCTTCGTAGACCGGCGGCAGCGAGAGCACGACCAGCCAGCCCACGAGGCAGACGATCCAGGTCGCGAGGAGCGCCCAGACCTTGAAGCGCGAGAGGCCGCGCAGGTGATCGAGCAGTTGTTGCAGAAGATCTTGCATGGATGTGTTCCAGTTTGGGCGCCGACGGGCTACCAGCGACTCTCCGGAACGACCAGCACGTCGCCCGGCTGCACTTCCTTGTTCTGGCTCATGTCGCCCTTCTCCAGGAGATCCTGCAGCCGGACCTTGATCTCGACGTCGCGCCCATCCTGCTTGCGGATCAGCTTGGCGCGGTTGCCAGCGGCGAATTCACCGAGGCCGCCCGTCGCCAGCACGACATCCATGACCGTCATGCCGCTGCGGTACGGAATCGGTTGCGGCTGCCGCACCTGCCCCACCACCCGGACCTGGCTGAAGACGCTCTTCGGCGCCGTGACGATGATGCTGACCTGCGGCGAGCGAATGAACTCACCGAGCACCTTTTCGATGTCACGGGACAGCTGGGTCGGCGTCTTGCCGACGGCGACCATGTCCTCGACGAGGGGCGTGGAGATCTTGCCGTCCGGCCGCACCGGCACCGACGTCGTCAGCTCCGGATTGCGCCAGACGAACACCTGCAGGTCGTCGCCCGGTCCGATGACATAAGACGACGCATCGGCCGCGGTGAGGGGTGACGCTGCCGGTTGGACCTCGGACTCGGCCGCCAGCGTGCCAAGGGAGAGGAACATGGTGGCTAGGACGAAAAGTCTCTTCATGGGTGCCCTGTCAATCGATATGGCCGGGTCATTTCTGATGCCCGGCAAATGTTACGTAACCGGGGTCGGCCAAAAGTTGCTCCAGCGCACATTGTTCGTGACGCACCCTGCCCGACCCAATCCGGCCCTCGTGGGCTACTTGATCGCCTGCAGCGCTTGCCGAGCATCCTCGACCCAAGGCGCGCCGCCACCGCCAGCCATGGCTTGCTCGAGCAGGCGGCGAGCCTCTTCGGCCTGGCCGGCCTTCGCCAGCGCGGCGCCCAAATGATACTGTACTTCCATGCTTTCCTTCATGCTTTCATGGGCTTGGCGAAGTATTTTGATCGAATCCTCAACCTTGCCGTTGCCGAACAGGATCCAGCCGTAGGTGTCTGCAACGGCGCCACTCTTCGGCGCAAGCTGGTAGGCACGGGCGGCCGTCGCCTCGGCGCGGGTGTCGCCGACCTCGTGATAGGCCCAGGCCAGGTTGTTCAGGACCGGAACGGAATTGGGGGAGGACGCCGCCAGCACCTCGTATTCGCGGATCGCCGCCTTGTGTTCGCCACGCATGCCATAGGCTTCAGCCACGGCGAATCGAGCCGCCGCATCGCCCGGCGTGCGCTGCAGCCACTCGATCAAAGGCTGTTCGGGCTGCGGCATGCCGCCGAGCCGCCGGGAGCGATACTGACCGAAAGCTGCCTGCTGCGAGGGCTTCAGGACCCCGGATTGCGCGAAGGCCTTCGCCGCGTCCGCATACTGTTTTGCGGCCAGGCGGATCTCGCCCTCGAGGCCGAAGCCGAGCGCGGCGTTCGCCGGAATCGCCTTCAGTCGCTCCGCCTGCACCAGCGCAGCATCGGTGCGCCCTGCCGCCAACTCCATCTGCGCCAGCATGACCATCGCCGGCGGCCAGTCCGGTCGCGTCGCAATGGCCTTGCCGAGTGACTCCCGCGCCGCCTCGGGCCGATTCATGGCAAGTTGCGCGCGCGCGGCATCCAGCTGGTACTGGGGCTCTTTCGGGTCGAGATCCGCAGCGGAACGGAAATGCGCCAGGGCCTCATCGAAGCTGCGCGCCTCGAACAAGACGCGACCCGCGGCTGCCTGCAGGTTGGCGCGCTTCGGTGCGATCGCCACCGCTTCGTCCACGAGCTTGCGCCCGCCGGCCGGGTCACCGGCCGCGAACGCCCGGCGGGCCAGCTCGAGCCGCGGCTGCGGGGCCTTCGGGTCGCGCTTGCGCCAATCCTCGAGCAACTTCTTGGCGCCCGCCCGGTCGCCGCGACCATCCGCAAGTGCAACGAGGCTGGCCACCACGGTGGCATTGGCAGGCTCCGCCGCCAGCGCCTTCTCGAGGGACTTGCGCGCGTCGTCCGTCTTGCCGTCCGCAAGATCGAGCTGTGCCATATTGACCAGCGTCCGCGCGTCGTTCGGCTGCACTTCCAGCGCGCGGGCCAGGAGGGCACGGGCGGCAGGCAGGTCCTTCTGGCCCGCCAGCCAGCCCGCGGCAAGATTCAGCAACGGCACGTCCTTCGGGTTGCTTGCCACCAGCGCCTCGATCTCGGCACGCGCCTTGGCCTTGTCCCGGCCGGCGGACATGGCCAGGAGCTGGATCTGGCGCTTGCGCTGGCCACCGGCCGCGTCCGGCACCTTTGCGATCACGTCGAGGGCGCGCGCCGGGTCGTTGGCCGCGAGATAGCTTGCGGCGAGATCCATCTGCAGCTCCGGACTGTCCGGCGCGCTCGCAGCGCTTCTCTCGAGGAGCGCTTCGCCTTCTGCAGGCTCGCCTTGCAGGAGCTTCGCCCGCCCCAGCAGCGCGAGAACCTCCGGATCCTCCGTGCCCGCCTGCACCAGGGGCGCCAACGCTTCGCTCGCCGACTCAGGGCGCCCTGCCTGCAGTCGCGCCTGGGCGAGCAGCTTGCGGGCTTCCACGTTGTCCGGCGTAGCCTCGACGACTCTCTGGAACTGGTCCTCGGCGAGCGAAGTCTCGCCATTGCGCAGGTAGGCGAGCCCGAGCATGAAGCGCCCGAGCACGAAATCGGGCGATGCCGCGACGACTTTCTGCAGGTCGCCGATCGCCTCCTTGGTCTTGCCTTCCGTCATTTCCACGCGACCGCGCAGGTAGAGGTGCATGCCAGACTGGGGCGCCGCTTTCTCGAGTTGCTCCAGCGCCTGTCTCGCCTCCGGCAACTTGTTCAGCGCGAGGCGTGCTTCGACGAGGCCGCCGAGCACCTTCACGCGGTCGCCCAGGGACAGCGGCGGCTTGGCCGTGTCCAGGTCGATGGCGGCCAGGACCTGTTCGCCCTGCGTGAACTGCCCGCGCTGAAGCAGTAACGAACCCTTCGCGAGCGATGATCCGGCGAAGTTCGGCGCAGCGCGCAGTACCTCGTCGAGTTCCTTCACTGCGCCATCGAAATCACCCTGGGCCGCCAGGCTCTGTGCATGGCCGGAATGCAATCTCTGCAGCGAGATCGCCCGTGGGCTGGGCGGCCATGGCCGACTGAAACGCGACTCCGGCCTCGCCCGGATTGTTCAGCCCGAGCCGCGCATAGCCGAGCAGCATCAACCGTTCGGGCTCGCTCAATCCGGGCCGCGGGCCCGCCATGTCCGTTTCGAGCTTGTCGAACTGACCGAGCGCGCGCTTGATTTCCGCATCGAGGCGCGCCGACTGCTCGGGCTTGATGCCCAGTTCGACCGCACGACGCAGGTCTTTTTCCGCCGAGCTCGGGTCCCCGAGCATCAGTGACGTCCGCGCAAAAAGGAGACGCGCCCTGGCGTGGTCCGGGTTCTTCTGCAGGACGTTGCGCAGCTCGATGGCGGCGGTCTGGAAGTCCCCCTGTGCCATCAGCGTCGCGGCGTGCTCGACTCGCTTGTCGGCGCTCACGAACAGGTCGCAGCCGGCCAGCGTGAGCGCGACCAGCAGTGTCGCCGCAATGGCCGAAATTCGTCTGGTATGCGTATGCATCGTCCGTGCCTTGGCTCTGGGGTTACCCGCCGTCCGGCGACGACGCGGCTGCACCGATGGATGCAATCATCGCGTCCGCCTGGGCGGAGAAAAACGACTGGAGATCCGCGCGGGCCTCGTCGCACTGTGTCGAGCAGCGCGCCGCTGCGGCGACCAGCCCGGACACGGGCCGCCCGCGCAGCACGGCCACGCCATAATACAGTTTCGACATCAGCTCACGATCGAACACGCGCTCGCCCGTGACCTGGGTGCGCCCGACCAGCCAGCGGGTGCCGTCCGGCGCCGTGGCCTCGATCTCGACGTAACGAAAACTTGCGCCGCTCGCGAGCTGCACCGTGACCGTCCGTTCCGATTGTGCTTCCCAACCCTGGCCGCCGAGCACGTCGTTCTCGTAGTAGACGAGTTCATGACCCTGGGCCTGGTAGAGGTACGCGTTGAGATATGCGTTCACGGTCGCGGCGTCGCGTGTGTACGTTCCCAGCGCGACGGCATCCGGCATTGAAATACCGAGGCATCCATTCCATGTCGGCCGCGCCCGGCCCTGCCCATTCGCCGGCATCGCCCGGCAGGCTCAATGCCGCCTGGCCCGGCTCGGCAATGCGCGTCGCCGCATACGCGAGCGCGGGCCCGACGATCATCAGGATCAGGCTGAGCGAGAGCCCTGCCAGGCCGCGGCCGGAACCCTCCGCCGCCGCGCGCGGCCGAGCCGACGGCATGTCAATCGACGTGACCGGCGCGATGCGGCGCGCAAGCCAGAAGTAGATCACCAGCAGCACGCCGAACAGCGCCCAGCCGAACTTGTAGTGGTCCACCTTGACGAGGTAGCCCTGCATGTCGGTCAAGTGCCCCTGCAGGATGATCGTGTATACGCGCACCCAGTTCATCAGCACGGCGAGCACGGCGGCCAGCGCCAGCAGTTTCAACCGGACACCGATGCGGTCGCGGCCGAGTTCGCCGTACAAGGCGCCGATCGCCAGCGCGACGATGAGGAAATGCAGGCCGCTGCAGCCGCCGGCAATCTCGAAGGTGCCCGCCGGAATGTGCACGTGATTGCCCTCGATGAACGCGGGCACACCGGTGGCGCGAATCATCAGCGACACGCCGAAGGTCGTCAGTGACTGCAGTTGGTTATTGATCGAGCCCCAGATGGGGATGGCGAAGTAGAGATACCCCATCGGGAAGGCAAGGACTCGCGCGGCCGCGGGACCCAGGGCCCCTGCCGCACCGCCGACGAGGATCAGCGGCAGCAGCGCCAGGTAGCCCACCTGGGTCCCCGACACCCAGGCCAGGTACCACAGCAGGCTGAGCACCAGCGTCGCAAGCAGCCCTGGCCACCAGGGCCGCGGCCGCAGGCCTCGTATTGCGTCACGGTCACGCCAGATCAGCCACACCGTCACGGCGAGTATCAGGTACCCGTGCGTGTAGGTGAGCAGGTCGCGTGTCTTCCCAATAGCCGATCAGGCCCTGCCATGCGGGCCAGAACGCCAAGGTGCCTGCCAGCAGCAGCACCGCCAGCATGAAGAGTGAAGTCGGGATACGCGGCCTTGCGGATCGCATGCGGGCGATTTCGGTCCTGCCCTACTGCTCGCCCGACGCCGGATCGGCCGCGCGGATGCCGAGTTTTTCGATCAGGTCGTAAAGCGTCGGCCGCGTGATGCCGAGCAACTCCGCCGTGCGCGACAGATTGCCCTGGGTCACCGCGATCGCCTGCCGGACGGCCTCCGCCTCTGCCCGGCTGCGCACCTCGCGCAGGTTGAGCCACTTGAATCCTTCGGCCTCGGCGGGCAGCCCAAGGTCTTCCACGCCGATGTACTTGCCTTCCGACATGATGACCGCGCCGTTGATGCGGTTCTCGAGTTCGCGGATGTTGCCCGGCCACGGATACCCCTGGATGGCCTTGAGCGCGTCCGGAGTGAACCCCTGCAAGGTGCGGCCATGCTCGCGAGCACGCCGCTCCATGATCGTTTGCGCGATGACGAGTGCATCGCCTGGCCGCTCGCGCAGCGGCGGGATCTGCACCGACACCTCGCTGATCCGGTAGTAGAGATCCTCGCGGAACTCGTTGCGCGTGATCATCGCCTTGAGGTCCTTGTTGGTGGCGCACACCACGCGGACGTCCACCGGGATGCGTTCACGGCCGCCGATGCGCTCGAGCATGCGGTCCTGCAGGAAGCGCAGCAGCTTGGCCTGCAGGGGCAGCGGCATGTCGCCGATCTCGTCGAGGAACAGCGTGCCGGTGTCCGCGATCTCGAACTTGCCCTGCGTCTGCTTCACCGCGCCGGTAAAGGCGCCCTTCTCGTGCCCGAACAGCTCGGCCTCGAGCAGCGTATCGGGGATCGCCGCGCAGTTGATCGCGACGAACGGACATTTCGCCCGCGGACTGAGGTTGTGCAGCGCGCGCGCGAGCAGTTCCTTGCCCGTGCCGCTCTCGCCGAGCAGCAAGGTCGTCGCCATGGTCGGCGCGACCTTCTCGATGGTGCGGCACACCTTGGTCATCGACTCGCTGGTCGCAATCACGCCGGCGAGCGGCTGCAGGCTCTGCGCGCGGATCAACGCGAGGTTCTGTTCCTCGAGGCCCCAGATGTAGAAGGCCCGGTTGACGACGAGGCGCAGGACGTCGGTATCGACCGGCTTCTGGTAGAAATCCATGGCGCCGCGGCCGACGGCCTTCACGGCATTTTCCTTGTCGAGCTGGCCGGTCACGACGATGACCTTGGTGCGCGGCGCAGCCTTGAGGATTTCCTGCAGCGTGGCGAACCCTTCCGACACGCCTTCCGGATCGGGGGGCAAGCCGAGATCCTGCAGCACGACCGAGGGCTCGAAGCGGCGCACGGCGGCCAGGGCCGCATTGCGATCCTCCGCGATCAGGACCTCGTAGTCCTCGAAGCACCATTTCAATTGCTTCTGCAGCCCAGGGTCATCCTCGACGATCAACAGCTTGGGCTTGTCTGCGCTCACTGGGTCTCCATTGGACGGACGCCATGCCGGGGCATGGAGTTGCTCGGCGATGATACCGCGAGTGCTAAAGGGGATTTGTGACGCAGTCCCGCAACAACGTCCCCCGGGGATTGCCGGTGCCGGAGGTCAGCCGACGAGGCATCGCTCGGCCCGCCGCACGGCTGCTCCCCCGTCATTGCGGGAAACCGGCGGAGTTTGACTTCCGGGGCCATGTCTTGGAAAATGCTCGGCCCTCGTGGGGCCATAGCTCAGCTGGGAGAGCGCCTGCATGGCATGCAGGAGGTCGACGGTTCGATCCCGTCTGGCTCCACCACGACGTCCCCATCGTCTAGAGGCCTAGGACACAACCCTTTCACGGTTGCGACCGGGGTTCGAATCCCCGTGGGGACGCCAATTCTTCCCGGAACGGCGTCGCCAGCGGCCTCGTCATCACGCCCGGCGGCGCGGCACAGACGATCGGGATCGCATTGATCACGGACCCGGCCACGGCAATCTGCTCGGCAGACGTGGGTGTCGTGTCCCCCGCCCTCTTCTCCATCTCGACCGAAATCCGCACGCCGGGCTGCCCTTGCACGTGGATGCGCCACAGCGGCGGCTGCGGGTCGCCGAGGTGCGCGGTTTCCATGTACCAGTGAATCGACATCGTGAGCTTCGGCGTCCCGCCGACGATGCCGTGCCACCGCCAGTTGAAGTGGCTCACCCGGCCCTTCGGGATGGTGCCCGCCTGGACCTGCAGGTCCTGCGTCGCCGGGAAGACGCGGTGCTCGGTCTCGACACGATCCAGGGTCATCCCGAGATGCCAGGCCATCGCGGCGAGCACTTCGGCGTACATGCCGTTCAGCGATGCGGCGGGGCCCCAGTCCGCATGGTTCGGGTCCACCTCGGCCGGATCGGCGCCGAATCCGAGAGCCTTGAAGACGTAGTCCGCGTTGCGAACCGGGATGCAGGAGACGCTCTCGACCACCTCGATGTGGTCGATGGCACTGCACACGCCGGTGGCGACCACCGCGAGTTGCTCGCCCGCAAACCCCGGGTTCAACCCCGCGTTCAGCAGCGACGCGCCGCCTTTCTCACAGGCTGCCTGCAGCCTCGCGAAACGCTCGCCTCCCCAATACTGCGGACGGCTGTAACCGTTGATGCTGATGACGTTCTTGCCCGAGGCGAGCAACGGAATGATGTCCGCGTCGTGCGCCCCGTAGGGCGGCGCAATCCGCCCGGCATGCACGACCACATCGGCGTCGAGCGCCAGGATGGCATCGAAGTCGCGGGTGGCGATGATGCCGGTGGCCGGCCGCCTTGCGATCTCACCTGCGTCCTTCCCCGCCTTGTCCTCGCCGTAGACATACACGCCGGCAAGTTCCATCGCCGGGTGATCGATGATCGCGCGCAGGCAATTCCTGCCCATGCCGCCGGTGGCCCACTGCACGACACGGTATTTCTTCACGCCACGGGCTCCCGGGACTGCGTGATGCGAAAGCGTGAAGCGACGAACGCCAGGTCGGTGAGCGTCGCGTTGCCCGCCGGGTTCAGGCCGGTCACGTGGTAGTCGCTGTACGCCGCCGCGAAATTGAGGGGCATGGGTCCGGTGAGGTTGCAGGTGAGCTGCGCGCCGGCAGCCGAGTACGCCGCGATCGCGCGCTCCACATAGGACGCATCCGTCGAATACAGGAACGCCGTGATGCCGCCGCCGGCTTTGGCGTCTGCCGCAGCCTCGGCGAGCGCCGCGTCGCGATCGTTCGTCGTGATGACGAAGCCGATCGGGCCGAAGCGCTCTTCGCCATACAGGTCCCGGGCGCCCGCCTCGACCCCGACGAGCAGCGGCGTGCGCGTGCGCGCCTTCGGGAACTCGGGATGCACGTAGGGCGCGGATGCGCGGAGCAGCCGGCCGCGGCGCGAGCCTTCGTCTGCAATCTGGTCGATGAGCGCCGGCGTCGATGCCGACTGGATGGCCGCCATGATCGGCGCCGCACGTTTCGGGTCGCCCGCGATCGAGCCGATCGCCTGCGCCAGCGCTTCGCCGAACTCCGCGGCTCCGATCCGCCCGCCGGCGTGCCGAACGCCATCGCGCGGCACGTAGACGTTCTGCGGCGACGTGCACATCTGCGCCGAGAACAGGCTCATCGTGGTCGCCAGGCTCTTGAGCACCGGCTCGAGCTCGTCGACCGACTCGACGACGACCGTATTGACGCCCGAGGTCTCGGAATAGCAGAGCGCCGGATGCGCGTTCGCCTCGACCCAGGAGCCGAAGCGGGCGCTGCCGGTGAAATCGACGATCGCTGCCTGCGGATGCTTCACCAGGATCTTGCCGACCGGGGCCTCGAGCGTGTCGAGGCATAGCGTCACCAGGTCCTGCGAGAAACCGGCCTCGGCGAGAACCTCGCGGCACGCGCGAACCGCGATGGCCATCGGCAGGATTGCGGTGGGGTGCGGCTTCACGATCACCGCGTTACCGGTCGCCAGGCTCGCCAGCATGGCCGGGTACGCATTCCAGGTCGGGAACGTGGCGCAGGCAAAACAGACCGCGACGCCGCGCGGCACGAGTCGATAGCGCTTGCGCAGCCGGATCGTCGTCGCGCCGAAGCGCCGTTCCCACAGCGCTTCGCCCGGCACGTCCATCATCGCCGCATGCGCATAGGCAAGGGCTTCGACGCCACGGTCGAGGGCATTGGTGCCGCTCCCCGCATAACTCATCGGACCGCTCTGCCCTGCCGTGTGCATCACGGCCTGCGCCGTCTCGAAGATGCCAGCGTATAGGCGGTCGACGATTTCCATGCACACGCCGAGTCGGGCTTGCGCCGATGCGGCGGCCCAACCCGCCATCGCCTTGCGTGCCGCGTCGAACAGCGCATCGGGGTCGGCGTGCGGGTAATCGATGGCCAGCGATTCGAGCGTATAGGGCGAGACTTCGCCGTCGATGCGGCCGATCGTGCCCGGCTGGTCGAGTTCGAAACGATGCCCGAGCTGCGTCCGGTAGGCAGCGGCGCCCGCCTCGGCCGCCGCGGATCCGCCGCGATGCCGGTCCGGCGTTTCGGGAAACAACGTGAAGTAACTGCGCTCGCGACACGCCCGTCCGGCTGCGCGCAGCGATGCCTCGTGCTTCTCGAATAGGGACTTCGCCTTGGATTCCGCCTGCGTCATGCTTTTGTCCTGGCCTGAGACGATTTCCGGTGGCTGGGCCGCGCGCGGCCTGGCGCTCGGGCGGGCCGCCACTGCAACCGATGTATGCGCTTCCCGGCCGGCACCGATTCCTCGGTAGACACGGTGAGCACCGATCCGCGCATCTGGAGTTTGCGCACCTGCAACGTGCCGACCATGGCCGGATTGTGCGAGAGCACGACCTGCAGTTCCACCGCCCGGCCGACGACGCGCCAGCGGCAGCAGTAGCTCACGACGGTGTCGAAGGCCGCGGCACGCTCCTCGACGGGAGCCGCCCGCAGGTTGCGACGCGACAGCAAGGGGCGCCCCGGCGCCGTCATCGTGGTGGTCATCCACCCGTCGGCGGTGAACACGAGCAGGCCTACTGCGCCGGGACCCAGGGGCTCGGTGACCGCGCCGTCCGGATCCGTCACGAACCAGCGCGTCAACTCCCAGGTGCCGATCAGCCGCCGGCGATCGAAAGGCGTCATCGCCGCATCATCCGAACGCGGGCTTGCGCAGCGCTTCGGCGTACTCCGCAGCATAGCGGTCGACGATCGCGGCCACGGACTCGACCGCATGGATGTGATTGACGCCCTGCCCGGCCGACCAGATGTTCTTCCACGCCTTCAGCTGGCCCTGCGAGTTCGACCAGTCCATCCTGTCCTTGCCGACCAGAGCATCGGGATCGAGCCCCGCCGTGACGATGCTTTCGCGCAGGTACCAGGCGTCGGCGCCGGTGAACGTCTTCGTGAGGACGAGGTCCTCGAACGACGCGCGGACGACCATGTCGCGGTACTCCTGCGCGGCAAGGCTTTCCTCGGCCACGATGAACGGCGTTCCCGCGTACGCGAGATCCGCCCCCAGCAATTCCACTGCGCGCACGGCGCCTCCGTGACCGATGCTGCCGCCGAGCACGATGATCCCGTCGTAGAACTCGCGGACCGCCTGCACGAACGCGAATGGAGAGACCTTGCCCGTGTGGCCGCCGGCGCCCGCGCAGACGAGCACGAGTCCGTCCACCCCGGTTGCAGCGGCCTTGCGTGCAAACGCGAGGCTGCTGACGTCGGCGAACACCGCGCCGCCATAGGCGTGCACGCGCGGCACGACGGGCGCGGGACTGCCGAGCGCCGTGATCACGAGCGGCGGCCGGTAACGGTCCACCAGCTCGAGTTCCACCGGCAGGCGATCGTACGAACTGTGCGTGACGAGGTTCAGGGCCCAGGGTCCGACCTTTCCCGGTGCATCGACGGATGCGAGCGCGTGGCCTTCGACGACGGTGCGCAGCCACGCCTCGAGGGTTTCGATCGAGCGCGCATTCGGCGCCGGGAACGAGCCGGCGATGCCGGCACGACAGGCGGCCACGACGAGCTCGGGACCGGACACCAGGAACATCGGTGCAGCGATCAGCGGAATCCGCATGCCCCGGGTGAGGGCCTTCAGGCGCTGCGCCCGGCCCTCAGCGGCAGTCTTCGTCACTCGACACCTCCCATACGACTTGCATTATAGTACTCTGGTATCCGCCGCCGGCGACACCGACTTTCCAGAGGACCCGCACGATGCGCAAGTACACCGACATCAGTACCCAGGACCCTCCGGATCGTCCAACCTGGGTCGACGGCATCGACAATCCCTACCTGCACGGTCCGTACACTCCGGTCATCTCCGAGGTCACGGCGGTCGACCTCAAGGTCTCGCACGGCGAGATCCCGAAGGACCTGTACGGCGCCTACATGCGCCAGGGCCCGAACCCGGTGTTCGAACCGCCGGCCGCGTATCACTGGTTCGACGGCGACGGCATGGTGCACGGCGTGTATTTCCGCGACGGTCGCGCGAGCTACATCCGCAAGTGGGTGCAGACGCGCGGACTCAAGGAGGACATCGCGCGCGGACGCGCCGCGGAAAGCGGCATCATGGGTCCGTTCGACGTGGCGCGGGTCCGTGGCCGCGAAAACACGCACATCAATCCCGACTACTGCAAGGACACGTCGAACACGACGCTCAACCTGCACAACGGCAAGCTGTACTCCGCCTGGTACAACGCGGGCCGCGTCTACCGGCTCAATCCCCTGACGCTCGCGACCGAAGGAGAGGAAGACTTTGCCGGCGAACTCGACACGTCGATGAACGCGCACGGCAAGACCGACCCCCGGACTGGCGAGTACATCAACTACGGGTACGCCGACTTCCAGCCCTGGCTCACGTACTTCGTGATCGGCCCCGACGGGAAGGTGAAGCATCGCGAGCGCGTCGATACGGCGGGGCCCCGGCTGCCGCACGACACGACGATCACGCCGAACTACACCATCCTGCACGACTTTCCGCTGTTCCACGACGTCGACGTGCTGAGGCGCACGGGGCACCGCGTCGTCCAGTTCCGCCGCGACCTGCCGACGCGCTTCGGCGTGATTCCCCGCCACGGCACGCAGGACCAGATCAAGTGGTTCGAATTCGAGCCGGGATACGTGCTGCACATGGTCAACGCCTGGGAGGACGGCGACTGGATCGTCATGGACGGCTGCTTCCAACCCGACCCGACGATCCGCCGCGATCCTCAGGAAGGCCCCCTCGCCTCCATGCTCGCGTATCTTCGCTACAAGGGCCACCTGCGCCGCTGGCGCATGAATCTGAAGACCGGCGAGAAGAGCGAACAGCAGCTCGACGACCTCAACGTCGAGTTCTGCCTGCCCGACATGGAACTGTACGGGCACCGCACGCGCTACTCGTACCACCAGTTGATCCCGACGGACCTGCAGACGCTCGCATTCGAGGGGCTCGTCAAGTACGACCACGAGAAGGGCACCCGCGAGATCTACCCGTATCCGGCCGGCTGGTTCCCCAGCGAGGCGCCGTTTGCGAAGAGCACGCGCGGCGGCGACGAGGACAACGGCTACACCATCACCATCGCGACCAACATCGCCGACTACCGCTCCGAGGCGTGGATCTTCGACGCCAGGAACATCACGTCCGGGCCGATCGCGAAGGTCAGCCTGCCTGCGCGCGTTGCGGCCGGCTTCCACGCGGCGTGGTTCACCGGCGAGAGCCTCTGGGGCCGTCAGGCGGGCGCGGCCGCGTAACGGGCCAGCTCGGAATCGAGATACGCCACGAGCGATTGCGGCGTGTCCTTGCTCGTCTTCGTGCGCTCGTACATGTGCGCCGGGCGGATCGCCCGGTCGACCACACCAGTTCCTCCTCGGGCTGCGCCGGGCGTGTCCCGGCCAGCCAGAGCGCCGTGTCCGCCCCCGATGCTTCGTCGCGCAGGATCGACTTCAGGATCTTGCGGAACCGCGGCAATGAACGCTTCACGCCGTCCGTGTCGGCCCAGCCCGGGTGCATCACGTAGAACGCGATGCCGCGCGATCCGTACTTGTCGCGCCAGTACTGGTTCAGCACGATCTGCGCGCGCTTGTGGAAACCGTAGGCGAATACCCCGTTGTATTTCTGCGGGTCGGTGACGTTCAGCATCGGCACCATCAACGGCATGTTGTAGCCGCCGCCAGACGTCATGTTGATCACCGTCGCGCCGGGTTCCCGCAACAGGCTCCGGCGCAGCAGGCCCTCGGTGAGCTGGTAGTGGCTCAGGAGATTCGACACGAACGAACTCTCGCGCCCCTCCGCGGTGACCGAGAGGTCGTCGAGCAGCACGCCGACGTTGTTCATCAGCACGTCGATCTTGCGGCCGGACGTCGCGAGGCGCTGCAGGAGTCGCTCGGTGTCGGACTGCAGGGTGAAGTCGCAGCACTCGGTCTCGACGCCTTGGATTCCGGCCGCCTTGGCATCGGTCCGGAGGGCGGCGAGCTTTGCCTCGCTGCGCGCAACGGCCGTCACCGTCGCGCCCGCGCGTGCCGCCGCCAGCACGATGTGCCGGCCGATGCCGCCCGAGCCGCCGGTCACCAGCCAGTGCTGGCCGCGGTAGTCGGGCTTGAACTTCGGCCAGGAAAGGCTGCGCCAGCGATAGCCCACCTGGGTGTAGCTCGCGGTGAATCGCGCATAGAAAGCCACGATCTTTTTCAATTGCTGGATATTCATCGTTCGACCCTCATGCGTTCGCAGCGGGTCGCCGGGCGGCCCGCTGCAGGATGATAGACTGCCGCGGTGTCCGGCAATGGACCCGTTCATGGCGACCCGAAAGACCGTGCGGCGCAAGCCGCGAGCGCGCGACGTCGAGACGATCCGCGAACTGCTGCGCAGTGGCGAGGTAGCGCGCGCGCTGAATTCCGTCGGCGATCGCTGGTCGTTCCTGCTGATGCGGGACGCGTTCCTCGGCGTGCGCCGTTTCGAAGACCTGCGGCGCCGCACGGGCGCTTCGCGCGGCACGCTGACGGCCAGGCTGAACACCATGGTGGATTCCGGGCTGCTCTACCGTTGGCCCTACGGCGATGCACCGAGCCGTCTCGAGTACCGCCTGACCGAAAAGGGGGTTGCGTTCTACCCCGTCGCGCTCTGCATGTGGATGTGGGAAAACCGCTGGGGCGGCGAGTACGGCCTGCCGCCGCGGCTCGTGCACACGACCTGCGGCAAGACGCTCAATCCGGCCATCCACTGCGTCCACTGCCGCACGACGATCGACTGGCGCGAACTGCACTACGAGCCGGGCCCCGGCGCCCACCATTACGCGACCTCGCTGCGCTCCACGCGGCGCCGCGAGAGCGCCGCAACCTCGACCCGCGCCGGCGTCGATACGACGATGTTCCACTGCGTGGACACGGTCGGCGACCGCTGGACGGCGCTGCTCGTGGGCGCGCTGTTCTTCGGCCTGCACCGTTACGACGACATCAACGCGGCACTCGGCATCGCCACGAACATCCTCGCCGACCGGTTGCGTCGCCTGCTCGCGGCGGGCGTCATCGAGCAGCACCTGTACCAGGAGCACCCTCCACGCTACGAGTACCGGCTGACGGCCAAGGGCTGGGACCTGTTCCAGTTCACGCTCGCGATGCACGACTGGGGCTCGCACTGGATTCCCTCGCCGCACGGGCCAGGCCTGATCCTGCGCCACAATCCCTGCCGGCGCCGGCTGCGGACGAAGATGATCTGCGGCAGCTGCGGCGACGTGGTCGAGGCGCGAGAGGTCGAGATCCGCGGCACGACCCGCTGGCCAGCCGGTCAGCGGCGCGGCGGCCAAGGGAAGAAACCGCTGGTGCGCCGCACGTAGTCCTCGTACCCGGGGCGCTTCTTGAGCATGCGCCGCTCGACCAGTTCCTTGCCCATCATGCCGAGGATCGACCAGGTCATCAGGGCCGGGGAGATCACCGTGAACCAGCCCCAGGGTGTTCGCACGCGACCAGCCAGTAGCCCCACCAGACGCAGGTCTCGCCGAAGTAATTGGGGTGGCGCGAATAGCGCCAGAGGCCCGTGTCGAGCACCTGGCCGGCGTTCACCGGGTTCGCCTTGAAACGCGCCAGCTGCCAGTCGCCGACGCCCTCGAACATCACGCCGACCAGCACGAGCGCCGCCCCGATCCACGCGAGCGGACCGAGGGACTCCGGCGTCGGCGCCGTCTGCGCAACGAGGAACGGGGCAATGGCCACGAATACGATCGCCGCCTGGTACAGGTTGATGCGCGTGAGGCTGTGCCAGGCGAAGCTGCGCCCCTGCTCCTCGACGTGCTTGCGCAGACGCGCGTAACGCGGGTCCTCGCGCCCCCAGTTGCGCCACAAGAGGTAGCCGCCGAGGCGGGTGGCCCAGATCACGGCCAGCACCGCAATCAGCACACGCCGCGGTTCGGCACCGTGCGCGACGAACACACCGAGCACCGCAGCAGCCGCGATGCACGGCGCAAACCAGATGTCGACGAGGCTCGAATCGCGGGTGGCCATGCTGACCGCCCAGAGCAGGATGAACGAACCGAACACGAGCGCGGCATCGACCAGCGCAAGCCGGAGCAGGTCTTCGAGCATCGGTTCGATCCCCCTCGCATGCCGAGCGGCACGCGCACGCCAAGGCTACGGCGAACGTCTGTCACTTGCAATACTGCACTGATGAGGCGCTCGGCAGGCGGGTCGCCCGGAGCGCTCCACGTCAAATGGAGAGACTGCCGCTGCGTGGCGCCGGCCACTCGAGCGCGGCTTGCCGATGGATCAGCGCGTCGAGGCCCTCGGTCACCGGTTCCGGCAGCGGCACGGTGCGTCGCGTGTCGAGGTTCGCTGCCGTGGACACGAACTCGATGACGCTCGCGAGCTGGTCCTGCGAGACGTTCAACAGGAACACGACGCCCTGCACCCGCTTCAGGTTGCGTTGCGTCATGCGGACGAAGAGCGCGACCTCCTCGCCCACGTGGACCTCGTTCAGGTACCAGATGTGGTGCTCGAGATCGAAGATTCCGACCCGACCCGTGCGCACCCATTCCTCGCTGATGCCAAGCATCTCGAGCAGGGGATCGTTGGTGAGGTCGTACATCCCGAGGTGGTGCTTCACGTTGACGTGACCGTTCAGGTCCTCCCACTCTTTGGCACCTGCACCCGCAGCAGTTCGGGCAACTGCCGCACCTGGTCCGGCGTGGGCATCGTCGTCCTCATGCGTTCGCCTCGCGCAGTTCATCGAACGATTCGCGGAAGCAGCGGCCCAGGAACTCGACGTCGGGAACCTGCCTGCGATCGGCGGTGAGACAGAAGCTGATCGCGCGGTCGTAGCTGTTGGCGGAGACGAACAGCCCCATGCCGTGCGTGACCGGCCCCATGCCGAACTGGTGCGTCAGCCGGGCGCCCAGCATGTACAGCGGCATGGGCGCGCTCGGCACGTTCGTGATGATGAGATTGGCCTGGCTGCGGGCGAAGCGCTCGTTGGTCATCAGCCGCGCGAGGCCGGTCAAGGTGAAACCCGGAATGTGGCGACTGAGATCGGCCAGCAGACGGACCCCCAGCCCACCCTTGGCCTCCTTCGCGAGGCGCGTGCACTCGGGATTGCTCGCAGGCGCGCCACCGGATCGGCCACGTTGGTCGCCAGCGGAACGGTCATCGCCGAGACATCGTTGCCGGCAGTTTGCTGGCTGCCGCTGCGAGTGCGCGCATTGATCGGCGCGATCGCCACCAACGTGTCCTGCGGCAAGTCACGGTGCTTCAGCAGGTACCGGCGCAAGGCGCCGCTGCCATCGCCAGGATGACGTCGTTGACGGTCGCACCTTCGACGAGCGCGCGCAGCGCCCGCAAATCCTCAATTTGAATTCGACCGCCTCGAACGCCCTCAGGGACGAGACGCGCCCGTTGAACCGGGTGACCGGCACAGCGCGCGCTCCGTCCTCCGCACCGTCCGCGAGCTTCTTGCGGGCGGCATCGACCAGTGCCGGTGAGAGCTTCATCACTGCGTCGATCATCCGGACGGGCGACGTCAGGTTGGAAGCCGACGCACGCGACAGCATCGTCGCGGGGGTCGGCACTGCGCCGAGCTCCACTTCGGGCGCGGCCGTGTCGACGGCTGGCGTGCCGCGGGCATCGCGATCGCAAAGCGCCGCCAGCGCAAACATTCCCGACGCGCCGTCGATTGCGGCATGGTGAAAGCGCTGCAGCAACGCGTAGCCGCCCGGCGCGACGCCCGGGATCCGGTCGAGACCCTCGACCACCACGATGTCCCAGAGCGGTCGCTCGAGGTCCATGGGCCGGGCGAAATGCCGAGCCGCCAGCGCGCGGAACGCCCGCCAGTCGCCCGGCCGGGCCAACCGGACGCGCGATACGTGGTCGCCCGCCTTGAAATCCGGGTCGACCACCCAGTACGGAAAATCGAGATCGCCGGGCAGGCGATACAGGCGCCGCCGATAGATGGGCGACAGGTGACAGCGATCAGCGACGTGACGAACGATGTCGCGATAGCGGACCTTGCCGCGCGGCGCTGAAGCGGATCGTAAAGGTTGATGCTCATGACGTGCGTGAGCACCTCGCCCGTCTGGAGGTACAGGAACTGGGCGTCCTGCGCGCCGAGTTGCGTGCTCATCCGGGCTGCCTGCATCGCCATGACTTCCTCCGCGCACGCAAGGGCTTCGATCCTCATCCGCTCCATCCGGGCCGACACCGTGCGCAACTCCGTGAGGAGCGCGCGCCGCCGTTCGATCGTATCGAATGTGCTCTCGCCGGCGAGTCCCATGTGCGCCGCCAGCCGGTAGCCGTTCTCGAACAGGATCCTGCCGACGGATGCCTCGCTGCTCACCCGCCTGAGCAGGTAGGCCTGGCGCCCTTCCTTCAGCGCAAGGGCAACGCAACGCTTCGCGTCCAGCTGCTCTCCGGGTGCCAGGCGCGCCAGCACGTCCACGACGACGGCATAGGCTTCGAAATAGGGCAGCAGCACTGCATGCCCTGTCAAGGGTTGCAGCCGCCCGGCCAGTCTTCGCAGCAGCACACGATCGGCTGCCAGGTGGTCCCGCCAATGGGCATCCGTGCGATCGAGCTCCGCCATCAACTCGCTGCGGAACTGCTCGCGCGGCGGATAGAAGAACTCGAACTTGAGCAGCTTGCGCAGGCGGTCCGTTTCGGCCCAGAACGTTGCTGCCGGATCGTCTCCGCCATCGTCTTCCGCCTTGAAGAGCGACAGCTCGAGGATGGCCTTGTGCAGGAAGTGGTGGGCAATGGTGTTGCGGTAGTAGCTGGCCACCGCGTGACGCGAAGGCTCGATGCCGTAGACGACCGCGCTGCCCTCGCCGTCGCGGACCAGGATCCCGCTGCCCGCCAGCGAGTAGACCGTTTTTCCCGAGGAACGCTGCCGGGGTCGTCGGCTGCCAGCTCGTCGCTCAGGCGTATTTCCCGGGCGCGGGCCCAGTCGGCCAGCACCCTGACGAACGTCACGAGTTCCGCAGCCGTCGCGCCGCGTGGCGCCATGCCCAGCAGCACCAGGCAGATCACGCCCGTCACGGTCAACGGCGTGGCGCGATTGGCTTGCACGGCCGTCATGAAGGCAATCTTCGCGATGGCCAACCGATCGTCCGGAGCCGGTGCTTGCCGCACGACCACGGGTTTGCCGAGATCGATCCGGACTCGTCCCATCGGGCGTCGCACGCCCCGGGCATACCCCAGCAGCCACAACAGGGACTCGGGCTTCTTGGCGCGACCGGCCTGCTCCGCGACGTAGTCTTCCACGTGGCAGGAATTGTCTCGAAGCTCGTCACGAACGGCACGACGTGCAGGTTCTCGATGCCGGCGTCGTGCGCTGCATCGAGCGCGTACTTCAGCAGCCCGAAGCGCGGCGGCATCAGCTTGCCGAGGCGCGAGCGCGTGCCCTCGAGCGCCCAGGACATCGGGAATCGCTTCTCGAGCAGGTACGCCACGTACTTGCGCAGCACCAGCTTGTAGACCGGATCGTCCTGGAACGACCGGCGGATGAAGATCCCGCCCGAGCGCCGCATGAGCGTGCCGAACCCGGGAAAATCGAGATTGATGCCGCCGAAGGTGTGCAGCATCGGCAAGTCGTTGATGTAGAGCATCAGGCCCGGCAGGGCCGCATCGCCGTAGGTCTTGTGCGTGAACAGGAGCACGGTCGGATGCGCGCGGATCGTTGCGCGCAGCCGCTCGAATTCCTGCGCATCGAACCGGATGTCGCGGTCGTAACCGCGCATCCCCAGGGACGATCGATCTGGTTGCGCAGGTCGAGGAACAACGCGCTCGGCGTCGACACCATCTCCCGCAGGCAGGCCCGGGCCTCGGCGCGCACCTCGACCGTCGGCCGGTCCAGCTTGACCGCCAAATCGTCAAGCGCCACTGCGAAACCGGGACTCGCGAGGACGCTCTCGCCGACGAAGCGCGGCACCTTGTAGCGACTGCCCTGGACCCCACGTTCTTCGCTGTCGAGCGCGAGGGCAGCCTGGCGGGCCACGAACGCCGCGAAAGCGAAATCCTCGCTGCGATTGCTGTCGGCCACTTGCTGGGCAAACCGTCGTCGCAGGTCACCAAGCGTCGCGGCTGCTCCCGTCAGGCAGTGTGCACGCTCCCGATCGCGCCACAGGATCGCCGCTGCGCGCACGCGCCCGGGCGACCTGGGATCGCCGAACAGGAGATCCCCAAAACGCAACCCTCGGGTCCGATTAAAATGCGGCGTACGCCAGGCCACGCGCAGCGGCACGACTTCGGTCACGTCGCCGCCCGCCAGACGGGCTGCCAGTGGCATGAGGCCCGGCGACCGGCCGCCGCTCGAGATGGGCAAGCCGACCCAGTCGGGCTCGCCCTCGCCCGTCTCGCGCAACCGGTCGAGCAACAGTCGCCGCTCCACACGGTGACGTGCGTCGAGAATGAACAGGCGTTGCGCGCCCGTTCCGGAAGGCATCAGCCGTGGGTGCGCGCCCTGGTACGTGGTGCTCGGCAGGCCCGCCCCTAACCGGCCCCTGGCCCGGTCCCGGCGCGCCGCACGCGATCGGTGCGCGGAACCTTCTGCTTGCGCTTCGCGGTCCGGCCTCGGGGAGTCCGCAACGGATTCTGGGCCTCTCCCAGGGTGTCGAAAAACATCCGGCGCACGTCGCGCACGTGACGGTCGATGGTCGATGCCCGCCAGCGCGAGGTGTCCACCGGCGGCAGGACATCCACGCGCACGGTCGCCGATCGCATGACGACCTCGTTCTTGGGCTGCACGTCCGCCGAGTTGTGGATGACGATCGGCACGATCGGCACGCCTGCCTGGATCGCCAAGTGGAAGGCGCCCTTCTTGAACGGCCCGAGCCGCGGCGTGAGCGTGCGCGTTCCCTCGGGCGCGATGCAGACGGACTTGCCGTCGCGCTTGATCGCATCCACCAGCGGCGCCATCGCATCGATCGCATCGCGCGTCTTCTCGCGGTCGACGAAAACCATTCCGCCCATTTCCATCAGCCTGCCGAGGAGCGGCACGTTGCGCAGTTCCTTCTTGCCGATGCCGGTCATGTCCCGTCGCACCAGCTTGGCGACGATGAAGACGTCCGCCTGGCTCTGGTGGTTGAAGACGAACACGCAGGGCCGCGCGAGCCAGAGGTTCTTCTCGCCACGCACGTCGAGACCGACACCCACGATGGCCGAAGCGTAATCGCCGAACGTGCCGATCACGAAGTTGGCAGTCTCGCGGGCCGATCGCGTCAACGCGAGGATCGGCAGGCTGGCCGCGATCGCACCGGCCAGCGTGGGCATCGGCGACATCCCGCGCACGTAATCGATGACGCCCGGCCGGCGGCGGCTGTCGAAGTGCTGGACGGGCCAGCGGCGATCCACTGCGATCGCCTCGAGACGGCTGTCAGGGTTCAGCAGCCGAGGCTTGCCAACATGCTCGAGCAGCGGCAGGTCGTCGTGGCTGTCCGTGTAGAAATAACTCTTCGCGAGGTCGAGCCCCAGCTCGTCGGCCAGTGCCGCGGCGGCCGTCGCCTTGCCCGGACCGAAGCACAGCGGCCGAACGACCTCCCCCGTGAACACGCCGTCCTCGACCTCGTACTTCGTGCACAGCACCCGCTCGATGCCGAGCTCGCGCGCCGCCGCACCGACCTGGTAAACGGTGGCCGACGAGACGATCACGACGGTGTGCCCGAGGTCCTGGTGCGCGCGGATGATGTCCCGCGTCTCAGGATAGATGCGCCGCGCGATGTGCTTCTCGAACAGCGCCTCGCCGAGCTGCAGGTACCTCTCCTCGGGCACGCCCCGGGCGAACTTCGCACCCGCCGCCATCAACCCCGAGAAGCCGAGTCTGCCCAGACCGTACTGCGCGATGGCGTCGACGGTAGCGACCAGTTCCTCGCGGGACATCTCCCGGCGCCGGAACTTCTCCTGCAGGAAGGCGAACACCGAGTAACCCGCGATGATGGTGCCGTCGAAGTCGAACAGGGCCGCGACGCGCGGTCCCGCCGCCGCCCGGCGCAGCCGCGCCAGGTAACGGCGTCGTCGCCTCCTGCGGAGCCCGTGCCCGGAACTTCCCGATGCGTCATGCGTGTCGCATTCAGTTCTACAATGCAAGCCTGACATTCGGCCATGGGGCCACGGGTGTCAAGCAGCGGCTTGCCGCAGCGACCGGCCGGTCGCGTGACTTGCGCAATGAAACCCCGAACCCTATCCTCGCCTCGCCCTCCAGGAGAACGACCATGAGCCACGCCGACACCGTCAACGCCTACTACGCGGCCTGGATCGCCGACGACCTCGAAGGCGTCATGCGCCTGTGCACCGACGACGTCGTGGCGACGAACGTCCCGATCGGCCCGATCCACGGCAAGGCCGCCGTCCGCGACTTCTTCACGCGCTTCGGCAAGGGCATCACCGGCAAGCGCTACGACGTCCAGCGCATCATCGTCAGCGGCGACGCGGCCGTGATCGAAGGTGTCGAGAACTACGTCAAGAACGGCAAGCAGGTGAGCCTGCCGTACATGTCGACGTTCCTGTTCCGCGGCGACCTCATCTGCGAGTGGCGCGACTACTTCGACCTGCAGACGGTCCTGAAGCAGCTCGACCTCCCGCTCGACGGCTCGCGACCCGCGAAGACAGCGCTCGGGCGCCTGAGACGCCCGTGAGCCAGCCGCGACGGCCCGCCCTGGTTCGATCCGTCGATGCCCGCCCGCGAGGACTGCGTCCTCAAGTACATGCTCGATGCGCGCACGGCGACGCCATCCGGACCGCCGCATCGCGCTGTTCGACGACGGCACGGAGTGGACGTGGAGCGAGTGCCGTGAGCGCCGTGCGCCCCGCGCCGCCGCCGCGATGCAGGCGCTCGGCGTCCGGAAGGGCGACCGCGTCCTCTCGTGGCTGCCGAGCGGGCCGGTTATGTCGTCCTGGCCTGGTTCGCTCGGAAGCACGCGGCGAGTCTTCGTCCCGCTCCAACACGGCCTACCGTGGCGTCGTGCTCGCGCATGCCGATCAACAATTCACGCGGGCGGCTGATGCTGGCCCGCAGCGGTCGCTGCTCGGTCGCCTGGACGGGCTAGAGCTCGAGCACCGAGCGCCCGTCATCGCCTTCGGCCGCCGAGACGGCGAGCCGCCGCGTGCATGTCAGGGTCGACGATGCCACCGTGCTCGAGGCGGACGGGAAGGCGCTCGACGACAGCGCGAGATCGAGCCCTGGGACATGCAGTCGATCATCTACACCTCGGGCACGACCGGGCCGTCCAAGGGCGTGCTGTCGTCCTACCTGCAGCTCTACACCACCGGCGCGTCGACTTCGGCTACATCGGCGAGGACGACCGCATCCTGGTGCACCTGCCGCATGTTCCACGTCGGCGGCACCGGCGCGGTCTACTCGATGCTGGTGCGCGGCGCTCGATCGCGGTGGTCGACGCCTTCCAGACCGACGCCTTCTGGGACGCGGTCAGCGACGGCAACGGCGTCACGCTTCGCGATGCTGCTCGGCGGCATGGCCGACGCTGCTGGCCAAGCGGGCCGCCGCCGCGACGACCGCGGACACCGCTGCGCAGCGCGCTGATGGTCCCGCTGCTCGAAGATGCGCCGGCTTCTCGCGCAGCGCTTCGGCGTCGAGCTACTACACGCTTCAACATGACCGAGGTGTCCTGCCCGCTCGTCTCCGGGCTCAACCCGACGCCGCTGGGCACCTGCGGCAGGCCGCGCGCCGGCGTCGAGGCGCGGCTCGTCGACGAGAACGACTGCGAGGTCGCGCCGGCGCAGTCGGCGAGCTGATCGTGCGCACCGACCGGCCGTGGGCATGAACACCGGCTACTACAACATGCCCGAGGCCACGGCGCGGCCTGGCGCAACGGCTGGTTCCACACCGGCGACGCGTTCCGCACGACGACGAGGCAACTACTTCTTCGTCGACCGGCTGAAGGACGCGATCCGCCGGCGCGGCGAGAACATCTCGTCCTTCGAGGTCGAGACGCGGTGCGGCAGTTCACCCGTCGTGCGACGAAGTGGCCGCCGTCGGCGTGCCCAGCGAGCTCGGCGAGGACGAGGTGCTGGTCGCCGTGGTGCCGCGAGCCGGGGCCACGTTCGATCCCGCGGGCGCTGATCGAGTTCCTGATGCCGCGCATGGCGCACTTCATGGTGCCGCGCTACGTGCGCATCGTGGCGAGAACCCGAAGCCGACGAAGAAGGTGCAGAAGCTGATCTCGCGACGACGGCATCACGGGCGACACCTGGGACCGCGAGCAGGCCGGCATCGTGCTGCGCCGCGACAAGCTCTAGGCGTCGTCGTTAGCCCGCGGGGTGCAGACGGAGGGGGCGATGCGCAGGCCGCGCACCGCCCCCGCCTGCGATCAGAACTTCAGACGTGAAGTCGACGCCATAGGTCCGCGGCGGGCCGAACTGAGACACTTCCTCGCCGAAGAACGCGATGATGTTCGACGCGGTACAGCTCGTCGGTGAGGTTCTTGCCCCACAATGCGACACTGTCCAGGCCTTGTCGTCGGGACCGAAACGCGATGCGCGCGTCGAGCAGGCCGTACGCCGGCTCCTTGGCGATGTTGTCCGTCGCCCAGTACATGTCGCTCTGCCAGGTGTAGTTCAGGTTGAAGTCGCGCCATGCCGAGCTTCCAGTCGATGCCGGCGCTGATCTGCGTCTCCGGCGTACGCTGCAGGCGGTTGCCCGAGCTGTCGAGGTGGCAGGCCGGTCCTCGGGTCGATGGCCGACTCGATGAAGTCCTTGTAGGTCGCATCGACGTACGAGCCGGCCAGCGACAGCCGCAGGCTGTCGATCGGCAGCGAACTCGAACTCTGCCTCGACGCCCTTGATTTCGGCGCTCGCGGCGTTGTCGGTCAGGTTGCACAGGCAGGCCGCGTTGGTCTGCGTGACCTGCAGGTTCGTGTAGTCCATGTAGAACACGTCGGCGTTCAGGCGCAGCCGGCGGTCGAACAGCGTCGACTTGATGCCGATCTCGTAGTTCTTCGCCTTCTCGGGATCGAACGGCGTCGTGGCCTGCGGAGGTGTTGGCCGGCGTGTCGTCGAAGCCGCCGCCCTTGAAGCCTTCGCGAGTAGCGTCGACGTAGCGTGAAGACGTTCGTCGGTGATCTTCCAGTCGAGGGTGGCCTGCGGCGTCACCTCGCTCCACTTCTCGCTAGTAGTCGGTCTTGAAGCTATCGCCTTCGCCGTAGATCCAGCGGTTCGGCGGTGCACGCACGGCCGCCGGCGTCGGGCGTCACCACGCGTACCGTCCGGTCGACGGCACAGCGACTCGATCGTCACGACGGCGCGCGGGTCGTTCGGGCTGAAGCGGTCGCCGGTCTCGACGACCGACGCCCTTCACGTTGCCCTTCTTCTCGTCGGACGTGTAGCGCAAGCCGACGCTCAGCTTCAGCGCGTCGGTGAACTTGAACGCCCAGCTGGCCGAAGGCGGCGTAGTTGGTCATCTCGCCGTCGTTGTACCAGTTGTTCTGGCCGCTCAGCGTGGACAGCGGGTTGTTGCCGCCCGGGAACATCAGTGCCGAGGAAGTTCTCGCCGATGAACCGGTCGTTCTTGTCGATGTTGTCGTGCTTGTAATAGGCGCCGACGATCCAGTCGAAGCGGCCTTCGTTGTTCGACGTCAGGCGGAATTCCTGGCTGAGCGAGTCGGCGTTGACGACCTCGTTGACCGGGTTGCGCGAACAGGAACCGGCCATTGTTGTATGTCCGACCCCAGCAGGACGGGCTGCCGGAAAGGGGCACGGCGCACCCGTGGGCCGTAATCAGTGTCGGTCCACGCCACATAGTCGCCGCCACCGGGCCACATCCCAACCGAGCGCCTCGGGACCGATGCCGGTCTGGTCGTACAACTGCCCGCTGTCGGCCGGAGCGGTAGCCGGTCAGCGAGTTGAACGTGACGGCTGCTCCATGCCTTCTCGATGTCGAGCGTCCCGCCGCGGCCGACGCGCTCCATGTACTGCTGGATTCGCCGATGTCGGCTGGCTGGGTCGACGTCCTTCATCTGTACCTGCTCCTGCCATGTTCTCGCGCGGATCACTGAGACCGAGGTATTCGCGCAAACAGACTCCACTGCCCCTGGACCGCCCCTGGGCCCGCCGAGGTAGCTCGTTTCGCAATTCTTGATGCTCCCCTTGACCGCGACGACGTTGATGCCATTGTTGCTGTCGCCGGTGTAATCGAAGATGCCGCGTACTCTGGCTCTGATCCCCCGGCTTCCACAGCAACTGGGCACGCGCCTGCGTCGAGTCGAAGGTCTCGACGTCGCGGTGGTGCAGCACATCCTCGGCATAGCCGTCGTGCTTGCGGTACTGGAACGAGAACCGTCCCGCCAGCGTGCTGGTCAGCCCGCCGTTCACGTAACCCGGACATGAACTTGGAGTTGTAGTTGCCCCAGGCCAGCCGTGATTTCGGTCGACGCGTCCTGTGACGGTCGCGCAGTGATGACGCTCAGCGCGCCGCCCACGACGTTCTTGCCTAGCAGCACGCCCTGCGGGCCACGGATCACCTCGACGCGCTCGAGGTCGTAGTAATCGAAGTCGTAGTTGCTGGTGCGGCCGATGTACACGCCGTCGACGAACGTACCGACGGAGGGATCCGCTGTCGGCGAGTCGAGGCGCGTGTTGGCGATGCCGCGGATGTTGAGTTCCTGGTTGTAGCGGGTAACCCCGCGGTGAACGAGAAGCCCCGGCGCGGCGGCGGCGAGGTCCGCCGGCGGAGAAATACCTTGCCCTCGGGAGACTATCACCGCTGTACGCCGAGATCGCGACCGGCGTTGTCTGCAGGGACGTCCCGCGACGCTGCGCGGTCACGACGATCTCCTCGAGCCCCTGCTCTGCCGCCCAGGCTGGTGCGGCAGCGGTCACGGCGAGGACGGCGGCGACGGCGCGGGCGATCGGCGATCCGCGGCGAACGATCAGGCGTGTGCGAGCGAGTGACATTCCCGCGCGTCCCCCATGACGTTTATTTCTCACATCTGGTTCTAGATCGCAGCATCCACCGCGCGCCGTGTCCGGGTACACCGGAGTCGCTCGCTCAACGAGACTTCTTTAGGCTACCCCGCGCGGCGGGGCCTAGCAAAACTCGATTCGCCCGGCGGTGAAAAATCCTTGAACGCCTCCAGGCCCGTCGCGGAATTCGCGGCACACCCCTGGTACATCGAGCAGTGGACCCTGGAATTTGCGCCGAGCACATCAACCTGGAGCATCCGGTCCGACGTACCACCCGCTCGTCGAGTTTCGAGTACCTGAAGGCCGCTCGCCGGGCCCAGCCGTGGCCGACCACGATGACCTGACCGTTCACACGCGATTTCTCGCTGACCAGCGCGCAGACGAGCGGCGCGACCAGCTCAGGTGTCATTGCGCTGCGATCCCGTTCACTTACATGCATGCGCGTCATGCGCGTTGCGGCATACGGCGCTATCGCGTTGCAAAATAGGTTCTGCTATGCGCCTTCGGCCGCCACTGTTCGGGCCAGCGCAATCAGGGCCGCCTTTCGCTGCCGCATAGGCCGACAGCCCATGCAGGCCGTGCAGGCCGGCCGACGATGCCGACCCGAGCACCCGGCCGTGCCCCGCGGCCCGCATGTGCGCCCAGGCGGCGTGCGTCACCTGCAGCGTGCCGAGCGAGTCACGTCGAATATCGCGCGAAACGCCGCGAGGTCGATCTTGTGGAACGGCGCGTGCTGGTCGACGCCTGCGTTGTTGACGTAGCGCATCCAGCCGGCCCCAGGCGCCGAGCGCCTGCGCCACCATCCGTTCGCCCGCCCCAACGGTAGCAGACGTCCTCGTAGTTCGCAACGGCCTCGCCGCCCGCGGCAAGAATCTCGTCGACGACGTGATCAGCGCTGCCGCGACCTGCGTCGTCGACCTCCCGACGACGGTTGTTCACGACCACGCGCAGGCCGTCCGCCGCGAGGCGCAGCGCATAGGCGCGACCGAGGCCGGCGCCCGCGCCCGTGACGATCGCGACGCGCCTTCCGGGGCTCACGTCCGGCTTGACCATTGCGACATTTCCTTTCAGTCTCACTACGCAAGGTACTTGGCCCGGTCTACACGGGCCGGGAGGAGATGCGCGATGACCGGGAACCGCTGGTGCAGACGACGCGATGCGCGCGCGCCTCGAGCGCTGTCTTGCAACGCAGGAAATCCGCGACGTGCTCGTTGCGTGACGCGCGCGGCGCCGCCACCGCGCCGACGGCGGCTCTGCTGAAGTCCTGTTACCACCCGGACGCGATTGAAGAGCACGCGGGAACTACACGGGCAACGCGTTCGAAGATGTCGACGGCGCCCGCGCCTCTGATCCCCGGCATGGGCGCGATGCAGCATCTGCTCGGGACGAGCCACATCGAGTTCGACGGCGACACGGCCTGGGTCGAGACCTACCTCTGGACGTTTGCGCGCTTCGCGGCGGACGGCCGCAGCACGGACACGTTCACGGGCGGCCGGTTGATCGACCGGTTCCAGCACCGCCGGGGCGCGAATGGAAGATCGCCGACCGTCGCACGGTGTTCGATTGGAACCGCGACGTGCCCCTCGAGCGAAGGCTGGTGCACCGGTCTGTTCGATCCTGTCGAAACCGGGCATGCACCTCGGCCGCAAGGACCGGTCCGACCTGTCCTACGATCGCTCCGGCGCGCATGGCCAGGAATCGGCGCAACCCCGCCGCCCTTCCGGGCCACGTACTTCCCATCGTCCGAGATGCGCGTCGAGCGTCGCGGCGACGGCACGCTCATCATAGAGCCAGTCACCGAGCTGCCCGTCGCGTGTGCTGGAGCCGCCCGCTCAGTTGGGTGCACGAGTTGCGCAGCATCCCGACCGCCTCTGCCTCGCGCAGCGCGCCGGCCCTGGGCGGTCCCTCGATTCGCCGATCTTTTCGCCGAAGTCAAAGCCGAGTCCGATGCGGTCACGCAATGGCTGCTCGATCGCAGGATCCCACTCGGGCCGCTCGTTGCTGATCCTTTCCGGAAATTCCATCGCGCATGCCGTCGTCAAGTTCGGCGGCTTTGCCGGCGGGCGTGCCCGTATGCCCGGTCAGCGCCAACTACTCGCTGATGCCGGGCGACTTCGGCCGCCGTGGACGTCGTCGGGCTCGTGAAGCCGGCTGTCGGGTTTGCCGAGCAGACCGATGCGTTCCGCCGTGCCGGCGAGACGGTCGATTTCGGCGATGCCGTGATCGTCACCGCACCACCCCGCCGCCCTCGCCCGGCCGGCCGTCGCGTATGCGGACGTGCTCGCAACGGAGGTCACGCCGGCGGTCGCCCATGCGATTCACGCCAGCGACCCGGATGCACACGCCGCCGCACACGCCTGACCTCCGGGTCGACGAGCTTGCCGAAGGCAGTTGTGCAGACCCAGCGCATGATCGCCGCGAACGTCGAAGCAGTACGCTCTCGTACTTGGAACGCACGGCCGGCTGGGGCGAAGTCATGGTCGACTGGCTGCCCTGGAGCCACGTGTCGGGCGCCTGCAACCAGCTGGCCACGCTGTGCAGCGGCGGCAGCTTCTACATCGACGGCGGCCGGCCGATGCCGGGGACTGTTCGAGGAGTCGCTGCGGAACATCAAGGAAATCCCGCCGATCTTCCACATCAACGTGCCGTTCGGTTACGCGATGCTGGTCGACGCGCTCGAGAAGGACGCGGAGCTGCGCCAGAGTTTCTTCGCAATCTGCGAATCGCACTGTACGGCGGCGCCGGCCTTCCCCAGGCGCTGTACGAACGCTTCCAGAAGCTGGCCATCGACACCATCGGCGCACGGATCTTCTTCACGACCGGCTATGGCGCCACGGAGACGACCTCGGGCTGCATGTCCATCTACTTCCCGACCGAGGAGTTCGGGATCGGCCTGCCGATGCCCGGCATGACCTTGAAGCTCGTGCCCAATGGCCGCGGTACGAAGTGCGCATTCGCGGCAGATCGTCACGCCCGGGTACCTGTCGAACCCGGACGCAAATCGCGAGATCTTCGACGAGGAAGGGTTCTACCGCACGGGCGGCACGCCCGCAGTTCCACGATCCGGGCGACATCCGCAAGGGCCTCAAGTTTGCGGGACGCCTCGCGGAGGACTTCAAGCTCGGCACCGGCACATGGGTCGCCGCCGGACGCCTGCGCGCCGACTCCTCGAGGCGTTTGCGCCGCTCATCGCCGACTTGGTGATCTGCGGCGAGAACCTCTCCTACGTCGCAGTGCTGGGCTGGCCGAAATCGGCGCCGACGCGAACGAACTGCGGGGAGAACTCGCGGCTCGCCTGCAGGCATTCAATCGTGGCCGCGGCGCCAGCGAGCGGGTCGAGCGCATGCTCCTGCTGAAGGATCCGCCGAGCGCCGATCAGCACGAAGTCTCGGACAAGGGCACGATCAACCAGCGGATTGCACTCGCGCGCCGCGCGGCGGACGTGGAGCGCATCTACGCCTCCCCTTCCGCTCCCGAAGTCATCCTCCCGGCTGCGAAGCCGGCCTGACGACGACTGAATTCTTCGATACGGAGCCGTCACCATGGACATCAAGGGCTGCGTCGCACTCGTCACCGGCGGCAACCGCGGGATCGGCGAGGCTTTCGTGCGCGTGTTGCTCGAATCGGGCGCACGCAAGGTGTATGCGGGCAGCCGCGACCCCGGCGCGGCCGCGCACCTCGCCGAGGCATTTCCGGGACGCTGCATCGCGCTCGAACTCGACGTCACGGATGCCACCGAAGTCGAAGCCGCCGCCCGGTCCTGCGGCGACGTGAACCTCGTCGTCAACAATGCGGGGCTGTTCGCCAACCAGACGCTGCTCGGCGCCTCGGACATGTCGCTCGCGCGGGACGAGATGGAGGTCAACTATTTCGGGACGCTGGCCATGTGCCGGGCGTTCGCGCCGTGCTCGGCCGCAACGGCGGAGGCGCGATCGTGAACGTCCTGTCCGCGGCCGCATTGACTCCCATCCCGAACATGGGCGGCTACGGCCCTTCCAAGGCGGCGACGCGCAGCCTCACCGGCGCGGTTCGCGCGGAACTGGCGGGCCAGGGGACGCAGGTGATTGCGCTGATCGTCGGCTCGGTCGATACGCGCATGGCGGCGCACGTCGAAGGGGGCAAGGAGAAGCCTGAGGACATCGCGCGGGCCGGCATGCGTGCGATCACGCGCAACATCGACGAAATGGACACGGACCGGATGGCGGTCGAAGTGCGCGCGGCGCTGCAACTCGACCCGAAGGGGCTCGAGAAGCGCATGGCGCGAATGCTGAACGCTACGGTATCCGCACGGGTCGTTGACGGGGAGGGCCGCATGCCGGGCGACATCATCACGCTGGCGCTGATCTGCGCCGGCACGATCTTCGGCTTCTGGATCACGCTCTGGCTGATCAGCCTCGCGATGCGGGACTCGAGCATCGGCGACCCGCTGTACCCGGTCGGCATGGCGATCACGGCGGTGGTGTTCTACTTCGTCTGCGACGGCAATCCGGCCCGCCAGACACTGGTGCTCGTGCTGACGCTGGTCTGGGCGGCGCGCCTCGCCTGGCACATCGGCTCGCGCAACTGGGGGCGGAGGATCCGCGTTATGCACGGCTGCGCGCGCACGCCGAATCGCTGGGCAAGAACTACGCCCTGTACAGCCTGACGCACGTCTTCCTGTCGCTGGGGGCGGCCAGCGGCGTGCTGATCGCCTTCCCGCTGTTCCTGGCGCAGCGGACCCCCGAGCCGCCGCTCGGCGCCCTCGCCCTGGCCGGGACGGCGCTCTTCTTCGTCGGCCTCACGATCGAGACGGTCGCCGACATCCAGCTGCGCCGCTTCCTGCGCGATCCCGCCCACCGCAACCAGGTCATGCAGCAGGGCCTGTGGCGTTACTCGCGCCACCCGAACTACTTCGGCGAGTTCACGGTCTGGTGCGGCTTCTTCCTGATCGCGCTCGAGACGCCCTGGGGCTGGCTGGCCATCGCGAGCCCGCTGACGCTCGCCTACATCCTCATCGGACCGCTCGGGATCGGCCTCGTGGAACGGCGCATGCGCAAGAAGCGCCCGGCCGCGTTCGCCGAGTACGAGCGCACGACGAGCGCGTTCGTGCCGTGGTTCCCTTCGCGCGGCAACCCTTCCGCCTAGGCAGCCGATCCCTAGAACAGCGCTTTGCGCTCCGTGAGCGGCTTCAGGTAGTCCGGCATCGGCTCGCCCGCCTTCAGGCGGTCGAACAGGCCGCGGTCGAAATAGTCGCGCCACTCGCAGACCTTCATGCCGCGGAACACCAGCACGCCCAGGTACGGCAGCACCACGCGCCGGCCCTCGGTGGTGACGAAGTCGTCCACGCCCTCGAGGTAGAGGCGATCGTCATGCTGCGCCGAGGCGAAGACGCGCCAGCGCACGTCCTTCATGGCTCCCATGAGCTTGGTCGCGAATTCCCTCATGGCCGGCTTTCCGACCAGGGGCGGGCTGCCGACGTGCGAGTGCCACACGATGTCGTCGTCGATGTGGGTCAACATGCCCTCGAGGTCGCCGCGGCGCCACGACGTGATGATCGCCTCGGCCACGCCGAGGTAGTCCGGCTTGCCAGACTTCGCCTCGGCCACCGTGGCTGTTGCGGCTGTCGCGAGCGGAACGGAAGCGGCCGTACGGATGAAGCGGCGACGGTCCATGGCGGGTCTCCCACAGTGACTTTCTTTAATGAACCTTACAGGATGCGAACGCACCGCAACAGTCCCGCGCTTCGTTGCCCCTGCCGGACGCGTTGCCTATACTGATTTCGCCCTCCCCACTGGAGCCGACGTGCGCACGACCCGCGAAGAACTCGTTCGAGAGTACCGCAGTCGCGGCTGGTGGTCCGACACCCGCATCACCGATTACTTCCTTGCGGCCGTCCGTGACGTCCCCGCGCAGCCGGCCGTGCTCGACCCGCCGAACCGCGATGCGCTGGTCGGCGGCGCCCCGCAGCGGCTGACGTTCGCCGGGCTTGCCGACCTGGTCGACGGCTACATGCTCCGGCTGCGCGAACTCGGCCTCGGCCAGGACGACGTCCTCGTTACTCAGTTGCCGAACATCGCCGAGTATCCGGCCCTGTACCTCGCAGCGCTGCAACTCGGGATCATCGTGAGCCCGGTGCCGATGCAGTTCCGGCGCCACGAACTGCAGCCGATCATCGAGCTGACCGGTGCACGAGCGCTCCTCACGGTACGCGCGCTGAAGGGCACGGAGTACGCGTCGAGCATGGTGCCGCTCGCCGAGGGCCGGTCGCTTCAGGTGCTGTGCCTCGGCGACGACGCGCCCGCCAGGCACACTGCCTTTCACGGCCGCCCGCGTCGACGAAGCGGCGCGGCTGTCGCTGCGGGACTACACCGCCGGCCTTGGCGTATCGGCCGACGACATTGCGACGATCTGCTGGACGTCGGGCACGGAGGGCATGCCCAAGGGCGTGCCGCGCTCGCACAATCACTGGATCTCGATCAGTCACGCCCACTTCCATGGCGCAGGCATCCAGCGCGGCGAACGCCTGCTGAACCCGTTTCCACTGATCAACATGGCCGCCATCGGCGGCTGCTTCATGAGCTGGCTGCACAGCGCGGGCACGCTCATCCTCCACCATCCGCTCGACCTCGGCGTCTATCTGCGCCAGATCGCGGAAGAGAAGCCCCAATACGCCATCGCACCCCCCGCCGTGCTCAACATGCTGCTCAAGGACGAGAGGATGCTCGCTAGCGTCGATCTGTCCAGCCTGCGCTGCATCGGCTCCGGGTCGGCGCCCCTGGACCCGGAGATGATCGCTGGCTTTCGCGATCGATTCGGCATCGAGGTCGTCAATGCCTTCGGCTCGAACGAGGCGTCTCGCTGATGAGCAATGCCTCGAACGCGCAGGATCCGGCCCACCGCGCTCGCCTTTTCCCGCGCCTCGGCCGCGACGAGATCCGCTGGGATCCGCCGCGCCCGGTCCACATCCGCACTCGCGTCATCGATCCGGAGACGGGCCGCGAAATTCTCGAAGCCGACAAGCCGGGCGAACTGCAGATCACCGGGCCGACCGTGTTCGACGGTATTTCCGCGCGCCCGGATCACGGCGCAATCGTTCACCGACGACGGCTGGTTCCGGACAGGCGACCTCTTCGAACTCGCGGGCGACGGCTGGAGCTGCGTTTCTATCGGTTCGTCGGCCGGCTGAAGCAGACTGATCGTGCGGGGCGGCATGAAGATCGCACCGGAAGAGCTCGATGCCGTGCTTTCGCAGATGCCCGACGTGCTCGAGGGCGCCGTCGCGGCCTACCGAGACGAAATCATGGGCGAACGCATCTGTGCGATCGTGGTGCCGCGACCCGGCGCGCACCCGACCCTCGAATCGGTCTGCGAGTACTTCCAGCGCGCGGGCGTGGCGATCTTCAAGCACCCCGAGCGGCTGCGGATCGTCGAGCAACTGCCGCGCAACAGCGTCGGCAAGGTGGTGCGCGCAGATCTCGCCCATATCGCGGCCGATCGCCCGCCGGCCGCGGCTGACGACGCATCGATGGCGCCGCAACTTCGCTCCGGCTGCACCGAAGGCTCCGCAGTCCATCGGCGTCCTGCTCGACGTTCATGCCGCCCGCGAGGCCGACCGCCCGGCCCTGACCTGCGGGAACACCGACGTTAACGCGCCTTGAACTCGCCGAGCGTGTCCATCGTCGTGCCCGCGCCTTGCAGGCGGCCGGCGTCGAGGAAGGCGACTTCGTCGCCATCGCCCTGCCGAACGGCACGGCATTCATCGAGGTCGCGTTCGCCTGCTGGTCCCTTGGCGCGACGCCAGCGCCCGTATCGCACCGTCTGCCGCCCTGAACTGAAGGCGTTGCTGGAGGTGCTGAACCCGAAGCTCGTCGTCGGCGGCGATGCGGCCGCGGCCGCGGCGCGCAGCGGTCGACGAGCGGGCGCTCTGACGGCGCTTCTTGTCCGCCGACCCGCTGCCCCTTCGGGTTCGAGACGCGTGAAGGCGATCGCGAGCGGCGGCAGCACGGCCGCCCAAGGTCATCGTCGACCACGCGCCGGCGTTGCTGATCCCGACGTGCCGTCCCTCGGCATGCAAAACGGCGATCCGTCGTCATCCCCGGACCGATGCACCATTCGGCGCCGTTCGGCCTCGCGTACCAGGCGCTCTGCTGGGGCTGCCACGTCGTGATCACCCCGCGCTTCGACCCGGCGGAGACCCTGCGCCTCGTCGAGCGGCATCGTGGGCGCAGTGGCTGTACCAGGTCCGACGATGATGCATCGCATCTGGCGGCTCGGCGAGCGGAGCGCTCGCGTACGACGTCTCCTCGCTCGAGATCGTCTGCCACACGCGGCGCCCTGCCCGGCCTGGCTCAAGGAGAAGTGGATCGTCTGGCTCAGTCCCGACCGGATGGGAGGTGTGTTCCGGGACCGAAGCCATCGCGGCAACGGTCGTCGGCGGGCGCGATGGCTTGACACGCAAGGGATCCATCAGAACAGCCTCGTCGACAGGCTCGAAGATGCGGCATCCTCGACGGCGCCCGGGCGTGACGTGGCCGCCTGGCGAAGTCGATTAGATGCTCCTGCCCAGCTGGGAACGGCAAGGGCTGAACCTGCCGCTGTCTCGGTGCCCGAAACCTGGCACGAACAGCGAGTCGGAGTAGCTTCGGCGACCTCGGTCGCGTGCGACGAAGGCAGGTACCTGAGCCTAGCGGACCGCAGCACGGACCTGATCCTTTCCAGTTCCATGCCAACGTGTGTCCCGGCCGAGGTGGAGGCGGCCATCGACGCGCACCCGTCGGTGCTCGCGAGCGTCGTGATCGGACTGCCGGATGCGGACCTCGGGCAGCGCATCCACGCGATCGCCGAGGTCCGCGAAGGAGCGCCGCGCGCTGGAATTCGCAGACATGCGCGAGTTCCTCGCCACTCGGCTCGCCGCATACAAGCTGCCGCGCAGCCTCGAGACGACACGGGAACGACTGCGCGACGACTCCGGCAAGGTGCGGCGCGGCGACGCTGGCGCGATGCGAGGATCGACTCGCCGTTCTTAGCGCTGACGCCGATCGCGCGCCGGAGACTAGCCGTCGCGGCGCTCGGCCTCCAGACAGGCGAGGAACGGCTTGCGCGCCGCCACGATCGCGAGCAACACCGAGCGGCACGACGACCGCCGACAGCATACGCGATCGCGACGCCGATCTTGCGTCGGGATCGCGGCAGCCACGTAGTCGCTGATCAGCGCGACGCCCGTCGGCCCGATCGTGAACGCGATGATGTTGCCGACCAGCAGGTAAAGCGCCATCACCCGCGCGCGGACCCGGTTCGGCGGCGATCGCCTGCAACGCCGCGGCGCGGCAGGCCCTGCGTCAGGCCAAAGCAGAACGACATCGACCGCGATGGCCGGCCATCGCGATTTCGCCCGTGGGCGCGAACGGCGCGCGCGATGCGCGAACGGCAGTGCAAGCGAGCGCACCGACCGATGGCCACGCGCGAGCACGGCGTCCCTGGCCGCCTGGCGCGACGAGCCGGTCGACCCACCCAGCCGCCGACGAGGATGCCGCCGGTGCTGCACGACGAGCAGGATGCCCGCCGTACACCGCGCCGACGCTGCGCGATGCTCCAGCCGTGCACGCGCATCATGAAGGCGGGCGCCCAGCATCAGGTATGCGGCGATGCGAGACGCCGACCAGCGAGAAGCCGGTTGCGAGCAGCAGCGAACAGCCAGGCCACGCTCGCGCAGGAACGCACGGAACGAGCGCGGCGTCGCGATCGACGGCGCGCGCCTTCTCGTGCCGCGTCGGCTCGCGGAACCGCGCAACAGCAGCAGCGCGAGCAGCGGGCCCGGCACGCTGACGATCAGGAACGCCAGCTGCCAGGTCTTCAAGCTCGCCGAGGACCGGCAGTACGACGGGCGGCGCCGAGCTGGCCCAGTGCACGACCGCCGCCGCCGATGATCAGCGCGAGGCCGACGCCGCACGATCGCGCCGGTCGCGTAGACGCCGAGCGGCGCGCGCGCGCTTCTCGGGCGGGAAGCTGTCCGAGATCATCGAGTAGGCGGCGCGGAGACAGCCCGGCCTCGCCGACGCCCAACGCCGATGCGCGCGAGGAACAGCGTCAGCGAAGCTGCTCGGCCATGCCGCAGGCGGCGGTCATCGAGGCTCCAGAACAGTCATGCTGACGACGATGAGGTTGCGGCGCGAGCCGCGGTCCGCGAGCCACGCAAAAGGGATCCCCATCACCGTGTAGAAGAGCGTGAATGCGAGACCGCTCAGCAGGCTGAATTGCGTGTCCGTGATGCCGAGGTCCCGCTTCACGGGCTCGACCAGTAGCGTGAGGATCTGCCGGTCGACAAAGGCGGTCGCGTAGGCCGCGACGAGCAGCAAACCATGGCCCAGGCTCGTGCCGGGCCGGGCCATGAACTGGTCGTGGGCGTGTTCAATGTCGTCGTCGTGTCAGCCCAGCTTTACGCCGGCGGCCTCGGCCGCCTTCTTCACGAATTTGAAGCCCGGTTCGGCCCGGGTCCTCGCACAGGAGGCGGTCGTCAGGTCCGCGATCTGGGTGAACCGCGTGCCGCCACGATCTCGGGGGTGCGTTCGGCCTGGGGCAGGAATACCCCTGCGGTCTCCGATGACGATTCGCGAGTAGCCGCCGGCGACGGCGCTCAGGATCGTGCGCCGGGGCGCGGAGTCGCTCACGAGGTACAGCGCGGCCGGCGTGACGGCCTCGGGGGTCATGCAGCGCCAGCGCGGCTTCGGGCAGCAGCCCCTGCGTCATTCGCGTGGAGGCCGACGGACACAGCGCATTGACGCGGATGTCGTTCTTCGCGCCTTCGATCTGCAGCATGTTCATCAGGCCGACCAGCCCGGTCTTGGCGGCGCCGTAATTCGCCTGGCCGAAATTGCCGTAGAGCCCCGACGACGAGGTCGTCATCAGGATGCGGCCGTAGTTCGCGCGCGCGCATGTGCGCCACACCGCCTTGGTGCAGAGCCGCGCCGATCAGGTGCACCTTGACGACCGTGCGGAAGTCCGCCAGCTCGATCTTGGCGAAGCTCTTCGCGCAGGATGCCGGCGTTGTTGATCAGGATGTCGATGCGGCCCCACGCTCCTTCGCGCCGCCACCATGTCCCGACCTGTCCTGGTCGGTGACGTCGGCGCCGTGCGAGATCGCCTCGCCGCCCGCGGCCCGGATCTCCGCGACCACCTTCTGCGCGGCCCGACGAGCCGCCCGTGCCGTCGCACCTCGCCGCCGAATCGTTGACGACCACCTTGGCACCGCGCGCGGCGAGCGCGAGCGCATGGGAGCGCCCGAGCCCGGCGCCGCGCCGGTGACGATCGCGACGCGTTCATCGAATCGAATGCTCACGCTCGCCGCCTCAACCTAAGCACTGCAGGCCCAGCCACTCCGCGACGACCGCCGGCTTGTCCTGCCCCTCGATTTCGACGTTCACCGCGAGCGTGGTCAGCCATTGTCTCGGCCGCGCTCGACGAGGTCCGTGCGAGCACGAAACGGCCGCGGATTCGGCTCGCCAGACCGCACCGGGTTGGTCATTCGCACCTTGTCGAACCCGTAGTTCAGGCCGAGCTCGCGCCCGCGAGCAGCAGGTCCACCGACTGACGACAGCTTTGTGAGCAGTGACAGCACGAGAACCCGTGCGCGATCGTGCCGCCGAACGGGGTCCGGGCGGCGGCGTTGGGGTCGACGTGGATCCACTGGTGATCGTCGGTAAGATCGGCGAAGCGGTCGATCATGGCCTGGTCACCGTACACCAGTCGGACACCCGACTTCCTGGCCGATCCGAGCTTTCAGAGCGTCTGGCGTGTGCATGGCAGGATATCGTCCTTGTTCGTGAAGCAACTGCGATTCAAAGTCGGATGCGGCACCGGTTGCCACGCCGCAAGGATCGCGCGCAGCGCGGCGACCAGCGCCAGCGGCTGATCGACCATGATGTGGTGACCGGCGTCCGGAACGTCTATCCACGGCGCGTCGGGCGGGGTTACCCGGCGCAGCAGTTCGGCCCGCTCGCGCGTCAGCAGCAGCGAGCGATCGCCGAACATCAACGCAAGGCGGCAGCCGAAGGGCGACAACAAGGCCTTGGTCGGCATGGCGTCCATCTTGGCGCGCAGGTCCGGATCGAACCGCCACGACCAGCCCTCCTCGCCCGCGTCGCTGGATGCCAGGCCCAGCGATGTTCGCGCAATGAAGTCCGCGATGTACTGATTATCGCAGGGCTGAGCCGGTGAAAAACGAAACCTTGCCATGGCCTTGAGCGTCGGAGGCCATGCCGATGGCCGCGGCGAGGAACGCCGTCGAACTCGTCGAGGCTTCTCGCGGACCGCCAGCACGCCGTCCACGAGCACGATTCCACCGAGCCGTTCGCCCTACGCAGCGCGACGGTACGCGCCACGAAGCTGCCGAACGAATGACCGATCAGGATCGGCGGCCGGGCTGCATCGAACAGCCCGCCGGCCTCCGCGACCGCGACGGCTTCGCGCGCGTACTGATCCATCGAGTAGGCGTCGCGCCAGCCGGAGCGGCCCATGCCCGACAGTGAGAACGCTACGACGCGGCGGCCCTGCTTGAGTTGCGGCGCGATGAAGCTCCACCAGTCGGCGTGGGCGGTGTAGCCGTGCATCAGCAGCAGGCCCGGCAGCCCGCGCTCGCCCCAGGCGAGCACTTCGATGTCGGCCCCCTCGACGTCGAGATGGCTGCGCGCGGGCGTATCGGCCAGCGTCGCCTCGAACCACGCGGGCGCACCGGACGCCGGTCCGGGTGATGCGGGATGTCAGCTCGCTGCGTCACATTGCTCGATGCGCGCCGCGTGATGATCGCCGAGCCGAACAGCGTTTCGATCATCGTCACGCGCTTGAAGTAGTGGCCGACTGGATTTCGTCGGTCATGCCCATGCCGCCGTGGATCTGCACGGCGCCCTGGCCGATGAACCTGCCGGCCTTGCCGATCTGCACCTTGGCGGCCGAGGCGGCCTTGGTGCGCTCGCGTCGGTCCTCGTCGAGCTTCAGCGTCACCATGTAGGTCATCGAGCCCGCCTGCTCGAGCGCCATGAACATGTCGACCATGCGGTGCTGCAGCACCTGGAACTTGCCGATCGGCACGCCGAACTGCTTGCGCTGCTTGGCGTATTCGATCGTCGTCGTCGTGCAGCGACCTGCATCAGCCGACGGCTTCGGCGCACAGCGCGGCGATGGCTTTGTCGACGACCTGCTCGACCAGCGGCAGCCCGCTGGCCATCTGCGCCGATCACGGCGTCGGCGCCGACGGCGACGTTCTCGAAGTAGACTTCCGAGGCGCGGAGGCCGTCCACGGTCGGGTAGTCGCGGGTGGTGACGCCCTTGGCGTCTTGGCGACGACGAACACGGTGATCGCCGTCTGCGTCGCGCTGGCCGCCGGCGGTGCGGGCGGTGACGATGAGCTGGTCGCGCAGGGCGCGCCGATGCACGACGGCCTTGTGGCCGTTGAGCACGTAGCCGGCGCCGTCCTTCTTCGCCGTGGTCGTCAGGTCGGCGCAGGTTGTAGCGGCCCTGCGGCTCGGCATAGGCGAAGGCGAAGACGCGTCTCGCCGGCGATGATGCGCGATCAGTGCTCTTCCTTCTGGCGGCTGCGCCGCCGTGCTTGAGGAAGCCGCCGCCGATGACGACGGTCTGCAGGTAGGGCTCGACCACGAGGCCCTTGCCGAACTCTTCCATGATGATCATCGTCTCGATCGGCGCCGCCGCCGAGGCCGCCGATTCTTCGGAGAAGGGCGCGCCGAGCATGCCCAGTCTCGGCGAACTGCGCCAGATCTCGGGACGCCAGCCGGCCTCGACTCGCGACCTTCGCCGGCGCGTGTCGAAGTCGTACTTGTCGCCGAGAAGCTGCGCGACGGCTGTCGCGCAGCATCGTCTGTTCGTCGGTGAAGGTGAAATCCATGAGTCGTCTCCCGGGAGTCAGGTTCTCTGATTGGGCTGCCTGCGGCTCAGAGGCCCAGCACCATCTTGGCGATGATGTTGTGCTGGATCTCGTTCGAGCCGCCGTAGATCGAGGTCTTGCGCATGTTGGAGTAGGTCGGCGGCGATGCCCGCGGCGTCGGGGACCGGCGACGGAGCTCGTTGCGCCGTCGCCGAGCGCCGCGGAAGTACGGGCGCGCCGTAGTCGCCGACGCGCCTCCAGCGTCAGTTCGGTGATGCGCTGCTGGATCTCGGTGCCCTTGATCTTGAGGATCGAGGCTTTCCGGGCCCGGGCCCTTGCCCGCCTGCTTCGCGCGGCGAGCGTGCGCAGCTCGGTGTATTCGAGCGCGGTGAGATCGATCTCGAGTTCGGCGATCTTGCGCTTGAAGATCGGCGTCCTCGATGAGCGGCCGGCCGTCGTCGAGCTCCGTGGCCGCGATCTCGCGCAGGCGCTCGACGCCGCGCTTGGAGCGCGCGACGCCGGCGATGCCGGTGCGCTCGTGGGCGAGCAGGAACTTGGCGTAGGTCCAGCCCTTGTTTTCCTTGCCGACGAGGTTGTCGACCGGCACCCGCACGTCGTCGAGCCAGACCTCGTTGACCTCGTGGCCGCCGTCGAGCGTGATGATCGGCCGCACGGTGACGCCCGGCGTCTTCATGTCGATCGAGCAGGAAGGAGATGCCTTCCTGCGGCTTGGCGTCGGGTCGGTGCGGCACGAGGAAGAAGATCCAGTCGGCGTACTGGCCGAGCGTGGTCCAGGTCTTCTGGCCGTTGACGATGTAGTGGTCGCCGTCGCGCACGGCCGTCGTCTTGCAGGCTGGCGAGGTCGGAGCCGGCGCCCGGCTCGGAATAGCCCTGGCACCACCAGTCCTCGCCGCGACGATGCGCGGCAGGTAGCGTCGCCTTCTGCTCCGGCGTTGCCGAAGGTGTAGATCACCGGGCCGACCATCGAGACGCCGAAGGGCAGGGATCGGGAGCCGTTTCGGCGCGGGCGCATTCTTCCGACCAGATGTAGCGCTGGGTCGGCGGTCCAGCCGGTGCCGCCGTACTCGACGGGCCAGGCCGGCGCCGACCAGCCCTTTCTGCCGAGGACCCGGTGCCAGGCAAGAAGTCTTCCTTGCCGAGTTCGTCGCCCTAGTCCTGCCTGGCGCGCAACTCGGCCGGATACTTGCTCGCGATGAAGGTGCGGACCTCGTCGCGGAAGGCCCGTTCCTCTGCGGTGAATTCGAGGTTCATCGGGACCTCTTCGCGGGAGCGGGTTCAGCGCGCGAGGTTATGGCTTCCCGCGCGGCGGGTCAATTGCACAATTAGACTGCCGTCGGCAGCCGGCCCCGGGGTTGCTCTCTTGCATTATTGGACTTAAGTTGACGGCCATCGACCACTCGGGGAGCGGCGCATGGGCCAGCAGCCGGACATTCACGCGTTCGCGGAGCGCTTCATGGAAGCGCTCAACGGCACCGACGCATCCACCGTGCGCAGCTTCTACACGCCGGACGCCACGTGCTGGCACAACTTCGACGACTTCGACCAGCCGCTCGAAGACAACATGAAACTGTTCGAGTGGATGGCTCGCAAGGCGCCCGAGCGCCGCTATCGCGTGCTGCGCCGCGACCTGGTGCCGGGGGGCTGGTTCCAGCAGCACGTGCTCGAGGCGAGGCTGGCGAACGGCAGGGAAATGAAGATGTTCGCCTGCTGCGTGATCACGTTGCAGGACGGCCTCATCAAGCGGATCGAGGAATACCTCGACCCGGCGCAGGCGGCCGTGCTGCGGGAGAAGCCGGCGGCCTGACCTTCGGCCTCAGTTCAGGCGCTCCACGACCATGGCGGCGCCCACGCCCGCGGCCCCCGAGCAGACGACGAGCCCCAGGGTCCCCCCGCAGTCGTCGAGAACGTCCAGCATCGTCGAGACCAGGATCGCCCCCGACGCGCCCATCGGGTGCCCGCGCGCGATATGGCCGCCAGACATGTTCACCTTCGCCGGATCCACGGGACAGTCGCGCAGGAAACGGGCGATCGTGACCGCGAACGCTTCCATGAATTCGATGCGGTCGAAATCCGCGAGCGACAGTCCGGTTCGCGCGAGCACCCGCTCCATGGCGGCGAAACCCGCCAGCAGCGAGGCGTGCGGATCACCGCCCGATTCCGCGAAGCCCGGATTCGCGCCCTGGGTCGGTCGCCCGAGGCAGGCGGACCGCCAATCAACGCCAGCCCTGCTCCGTCGCAGACGGGGGGCGCGTGGCCGATGGTATGACGGTGATCGATGGGGCCGTCGAGCGCGTCGGCGTACTGCGCGGCCAGAGCTGCAAACCCGGGCTGCATGGCGGCCAGCGAATCGGCCGTCGTCTGCGGCCGGATACACTCGTCCACCGACATTGGCCCGAGCGCAATGCGCGAGGCAATCAAGGCCGGCGTTGCCTCGGCGGCACCCGCGCGCTTCTGCGAGTTCAGGGCAACCGCGTCGAGCTCTGCACGAGAGATTCCCTCCGCCTGGGCAAGCCGGTCCGCCGCCAGCACCACGGGGATGTACCGCGTGCGCTTCGGGAAACTCGCATCCGTGTAGTAGCCGGCGTTGTCGCCCATGAACGGCACGCGCGACATCATCTCGACGCCGCCGGCGAGTGCGCGGTGCAGGCCGCCCGCATCGGCCTGCGCCGCCACGTGGCCGATCGCAGTGAGCCCCGAGACGCAGTAGTTGTTCAGCGTAAATGCGCTGGCCTCGTCGGACACGCCGGCATGCAGCTTGGACACCAGCGCGATGTTCGCGCCCTGGTCGCCCACCTGGTCGACGCACCCGAGCACCAGCGCCTCGGCGGTGCGGGGTTGGCCGCCACGTCGCTCGAGGGCGTCCACGAGACCGCCGACGAGTTCCTGCGGCTTGAAACCGGCCAGCGCGCCATCGGGGCGCGCCTTGCCGCGAATGGTCCGCACCGCGTCGTAGATGTAAGCCGGCATGGGGATGCCCTCAGTCGCGCAGGCCCACGACGAAACTCACGACCGTGCCGAGCGACCCGCCGATGTTCAGCGTCTGGTAGGTGCGCGCTCCGGTCACCTGGTAGTCGCCCGCCGTTGCGGTGACCTGGCGGCCGGCGTCGAGCAGGAGCCGTGTCCCCGTGGCGCCCACCGGGTGACCGACGCCGATCAGGCCGCCCGACGCGTTCACCGGGCATTCGCCATCGATCTCGATGACGCCCTTCTCCACCGCCTGCCAGCTCTGCCCGGGAGGCGTGAGCCCGAAGTGATCGATCGCCATGTACTCGGTCGACGTGAAGCAATCGTGCGTCTCGATGCCGTCGAGCGCATCGACGCCAGCGATCCCGGCACGCTGCCATGCATCGGTGATAGCCTTGCGCACGTGGGGAAACATGTATTCGGCGCCGCGCCCGCGCTCCAGCTTGTCCAGAAACCGGATGCCGGCATTCGTGTGACCCCAGCCCAGGATCTGCGGAAACTGCGCGACCGTCACGCCTCGACGCGCCGCGTAGCGCTGCATGAAGCGATCCGATGCGAGCACCAGAGCCACCGCACCGTCGGTGATCTGTCCGCAGTCCTGCCGTCGCGTTCCCGGCTCGATCACCGGATTGAATTCGTCGCTGTCCGTAAAGGTCTCGGGCTTGAACTGCCAGTTGCGGGTCTGCGCCCGCGGGTTGCGCTTGGCATTCGCCATGTTGATTTCGGCGATGCGATTGAGGTAACGGCGATCGAGGCCGTAGCGTTCGCCGTACTCCATGGCGATGCGGCCGAACACCGCCGGCCAGACGAACTTGCAGTCGATGCCTTCGTGACCCTGCCACGAAGCCGCGTTCTGCACCTGCGACGCCTGGTCGCCGGGGAGGTTCTTTTCCTCTTCGACGCCGAGAACCAGCAGGCAATCGTAGCGGCCTGCTTCCAGTTCCGCAGTGGCCGCGAGAATGCCGAGCGAACTCGACGCGCACGCCGCCTCGTGGCGCATGGCGGGCTTACCGTAGAACTCGGGCTTGACCTGGGCGACCATCGCGGCGAGATGCCCCTGGCCACGGTACAACTCGCCGAACGCGTTGCCGACGTGGACGGCATCGATGTCGTCAGCATCCAGCCGGCAGGACTCGAGCGCGCCGTCGATGGCCTCGCGCATCATGTCGGTGTAGTCGAGTCCCTCGCGCGACCAGACGCGCGCAAAATCCGTCTGGTAGCCCCCGATCAGGTGTATGGCCATGGCATGTCTCTTGCTGGATCGGCGCCAGAATAACCCATCAGTCCGATAATGCTAGTCACCCCCGAGGCCAGCCACCTGCCCGCCCCGCACGAGGATGCCTTGGGCCTCGCGATCCCAGGTGTCCGCCGTGATGCCCTCTGCTCGTAGCCGATGTTTCTCGATCTTGGCCGTCGGCGTCTTCGGCATCTCTTCCACGACCCGGATGTAGCGGGGCAGCATGAAGCCCGGCATGTGCGGCGCGAGGAAGCGAAGCAATGCGCGCGGGTCGACGACGTGACCGGCGTTCGCCGTGACGACCAGCATCACCTCGTCCTCGGAGTCCGCGCTCGGCACGGGAATCGCGGCCGCCTCGAGGACGGCCGGATGGCACAGGACCTCGGCCTCGACTTCGAAGGACGATATGTTCTCGCCGCGGCGGCGGATCGCGTCCTTCATGCGATCGACGAAGAAGAAGTTGCCTTCCGCATCGCGACGGAAGGCGTCGCCGGTGTGGAACCAGCCATTGCGCCAGGCTTCGGCCGTCGCGCGCGGATTGCGGTAATACCCCGGCGAAATCTCCCACGGCCGCGAAGCGCGCAGGATCAGTTCACCGACCGCGCCGTCGGGAACTTCGATGTCGTTCGCGTCCACGACCCGCGCCTCGATGCCCGGCCGCGGCCGGCCGCACGTGCCGAGGACCTGCGGATTCGCGCTCGACCGGATCGGCACGGCCGTTTCGGTCATATTGAACGCCGTGTGCATCTCGAGCCCATACCGCTCGGCCAATGATCGGGCGTCCGGGTTCCAGGGCACGGTGACGACCTTGCGCAGCGGGTGATCCCGGTCGTGTTCACCCGGCGCTTGCCGAAGGAGGAACTGCGTCATCGCTCCCACCAGGCAGCACCCCGTGATCTCGAAACGACGCACGGTGTCCCAGAACGTCGCGGGCTTGAACCCGTCGACCAGCACGCAGGTTCCGCCCTTGGTCAGCCGGTCCATGACTGCGCCCGCACCGCTCACGTGGAACAACGGCAGGTTCGCGAGCAGGCGGTCGTCTTCGCCAAAGTAGTCCATTCCCATCGCGCCGCCGCACCACGACTGAACGTAGGTGCAGATCACGGCTTTCGAGGGCCCCGTGGTGCCGGAGGTGAGAATGATGTAGTTCGGATCCCAGGGTTCGACGGGGCGCGTGGGACCCGCCTTCACGGCGCCCTCGAGCACGGCGAAAGAATGCAGGGTGAGCCGATTCGGCTCGAGCGGCAGGTCACCGACGACGACCACGTCGCGCAGCTGCGCCGCGTCGATTTCGGCGAGGCGCGGCAGCAGGCTTGCATGGGCAACCATCACCCGCGCATCAGAAAGAACGATCGCGTGCTGAAGCAGCCGGCCGCGGCACGCCGTATTGAGCGGTACGTGCACGGCGCCGAGGCAATTCGTCGCCAGCCACGAGAGCACGGCCTCTCGCGTATTGGGCATCCAGCACAGTACGTGCGATCCCTGTGCGATCCCGAGGCTGCGCAGCCCGCCCGCCGCCCGCTGGACCCGGTCAAGGGTTTCCTCGAACGTCCAGGCATCGCCGTTCTCGAACTGGAGAAACGCCCGCTCGGGCCGCTCGCGCGCCCAGCGGTGCAGAAGGTCGCCGACCACGCACTCGCTGCGCGCCGGGATCCTGGCGTTGGCGTCCATCCTGCTAGGATGTATGGCCCGCAAGTGCAGCGCAAGAAAGCGAGAGTCGCGCGATGAGCTGGGAGCAGGAACTCGAGGAACTTCGGCAGCGGCAGGCCCTGGCCCGGGAGATGGGCGGGCCGGATAAGGTTGCGCGACAACACAAGGCCGGGCGCATGACCGTGCGCGAGCGCATCGAGGCGCTGCTCGACGCGGACAGCTTCCGCGAGATCGGCTCGATCACCGGCAGCGGCTCGTACGACGAGACGGGTGCGCTGCAATCGATGACGCCGACGAATTTCGTGTTCGGGCGCGGCCGGATCGAAGGACGGCACGTGGTCGTGGCCGGCGACGACTTCACCGTGCGCGGCGGGGCGTCCGACGCATCGATCTACGAGAAACAGGTCGCCGCCGAACAGATGGCGCATGAATTGCGCATGCCGCTCGTGCGGCTGATCGAGGGCAGCGGCGGCGGCGGGTCCGTGAAGTCGCTCGAACAACTCGGGTACACCTACGTGCCGTTCCTGCCGGGCTGGGAACACATGGTCCGCAACCTTGCCACCGTGCCGGTCGTAAGCCTCGGGCTCGGCCCGATCGCCGGCTTCGGTGCAGCCAAGGTGGTGGAGAGTCATTACTCCCTGCTGGTGCGCGGACAGTCGCAGATGTTCGTGGCGGGACCGCCGGTCGTCGCCGCGGCGGGACAGAAACTCACCAAGGAAGAACTCGGCAGCAGCCGCATCCACGCCTCGAATGGCGCCGTCGACGACGAAGTGGACAGCGAACAGGAAGCGCTCGAGCGAGCCCGGCGCTTCCTGGGCTACCTGCCCTCCTCGATCCACAGCCTGCCGCCGCGCGCGCAGAGCGGAGACGATCCACAGCGGCGCGAGGAGTTCCTCGTTTCGGCCGTGCCGCGCGACCGACGCGAGGTCTACCGCATGCGGCCCATCATCGAGGCCATCGTGGATGGGGGCTCGTTCCTCGAGATTGGACGGCTCCACGGACGCTCGGTCATCACAGGTCTCGCTCGCCTCGACGGCTGGCCCGTCGCGCTCATCGCCAGCGACCCGTTCGTCATCGGCGGACTGTGGACTGCTGCCAGTTCCGCGAAGCTCGAGCGGTTCGTGAGTTTCGCGCAGACGTTCCACCTGCCGGTCGTCCATCTCGTCGACAATCCGGGCTTCATGATCGGCAAGCAGGCCGAGCACGAGGCGACCATTCGGGCCGGGGCGCGGGCGCTGACCGCCATCTACCAGGCGACGGTCCCGTGGTGCAGCGTCATCATTCGCAAGGTGTTCGGCGTGGCCGGGGCCGGCCACCAGAATCACACGCGATTTCACTATCGCTACGCGTGGCCCTCGGCAGACTGGGGGTCGCTCCCCATCGAGGGAGGAATCGAGGCCGCGTACAAGGCGGAGCTCGATGCGGCAGAGGATCGCGATGCGCTCGCCACTGAAATCATGCAACGGCTGAATCGGATGCGCTCTCCGTTCCGCTCGGCCGAGCGGTTCCAGATCGAGGAGATGATCGACCCGCGGGATACGCGGCGGCTGTTGTGCGAGTTTGCGGAGATCGCCGCTCCGCTGCGAGCGACAGGGACTTCGGAGTTCGGTTACCGGCCGTAGACTTGGAGTTGTTCGGCGCCCTCACCCGACCTGCGGTCGCCCTCTCCCGCAAGCGGGAGAGGTGAAGAGTGCCCTCGCCCGCTTGCGGGAGAGGGCGCGAGCATTGGCGCAAAGCGCCGATGCGAGGGGTGAGGGCATTTTTCCGAACCCTCACCCGACCTGCGGTCGACCTCTCCCGCAAGCGGGAGAGGTAAAGACAGCCCTCACCCGCCCTGCGGTCGACCTCTCCCGCAAGCGGGAGAGGTAAGACATCAAGCGCAAGACTGAATTGCGCGATCGAGCCGTTGCAGGGTGGTTTCGCGGCCCAGGATCTCGAGCGTGCCGTCGATCGGCGGGGAGACCGAACCGCCCGACACCGCCACGCGGACCGGCTGGGCCACCTTGCCGAGCGCCAGGTTGCGATCGCTCGCCACGGCCTGGATCGCCTCGTGGATCGCAGGCGCCGTCCACTCCGGCAACGCAGCCAGCCTTCCGCGCACGGCCTCGAGCACCGGCGCCGCTTCCAACGTCAGGTTCTTCTTTGCCGCCTTCTCGTCGTACGCGGTCACGTCGCGGAAGAAGAACAGGCTGTTCTCGGCCATCTCCTTGAGCGTCTTCGCGCGCTCCTGCTGCGCCTTCGCGACCGCCGCGAGCTTCGCCATGTCGCTGGTCTCGATGCCGAGCGTAGCGAGTTGCGGCTGCAGGTACAGCGCCAGCCGCTCCGGCGTCGCGCGCATGATGTGCTGCTGGTTCGTCCACAGCATCTTGTCGATGTTCAGCGCCGAAGCGCCCTTGTTGACGTCGTGGATGTCGAACAGGCGGATCATCTCTTCGAGCGTGAAGATTTCCTGGTCGCCGTGCGACCAGCCCAGCCGGCCCAGGTAGTTCAGCAGACCCTCCGGCAGGAAGCCGTCGTCACGGTACTGGAGGCAACTCACCGCCCCGTGCCGCTTCGAGAGCTTCGCCCCGTCCGGCCCGAGAATCATCGGCACATGCGCATAGAGCGGCGGCTCGACGCCCAGCGCGCGCAGCATGTTGATCTGCCGCGGCGTGTTGTTGATGTGGTCGTCGCCGCGAATGACGTGCGTGACCTGCATGTCGTAGTCGTCCACCACGACGCAGAAGTTGTAAGTGGGCGTGCCGTCGGAGCGCGCGATGATCAGGTCGTCGAGTTCGCTGCTGTCGAACGTGATCGGACCGTGCACGACGTCGTTCACCACGACCGAGCCCTCGTCCGGATTGCGAAAGCGGACCACTGGGCTCACACCGGGCACCGGCTCCTTGCGATGGCGGCAACGGCCGTCGTAGCGCGGCTTTTCCTTGCGGGCAGTCTGCCCGGCGCGCATCTCGTCGAGTTCTTCCTTGGAGCAATAGCACTGGTACGCCTTGCCCTCGCGCAGGAACTGCTCGATGACTTCGCCGTACCGGTCCATGCGCTGCGTCTGGTAGAACGGGCCCTCGTCGTGATCGAGGCCGAGCCATTTCATGCCGTCGAGAATGGCCTGCACGGCCTCGGGCGTGGAGCGCTCGCGGTCCGTGTCCTCGATCCGCAGGATGAACTTGCCGCCGTGACGGCGGGCGTAGAGCCAGCAGAACAAGGCAGTGCGCACGCCGCCAATGTGCAGCATGCCGGTGGGACTGGGAGCGAAGCGGGTCCGGACGGTCATGGGAGCCAGCGCCTGTCGAGAACGCTAAAGGGCGCGAATTCTAGCAGGGCGTCGCGAATCGCATGGACGGCAAACCTGCCACGACAGGCATCGATGCCGTTCACTTCGATCCCCGAAGCGCAAAGCCCGGCAGCGTGGCCGGGAATCCGGCACCGGCCAACGTCGCCTTGACTCATGATGATGTCGTCTGGCCCGGAGTCTCTGGCGCGTCACTCGCGTCAAGGCGCCGTCGGTTTCCTTTACATATTCGGACGCCAAAGCTCGAAACGTCGCGCAGGCCGTAGACTAACTATTTGACATAGCTCGGGCTTTGTTTTCTGGCTCGAAATTTGCACGGGTTTCCCCGCGGAGCTTCTTTGCACATAAGTGGTAAGGAGATAAGCCAATGAAACGGTTAGGCGCGGACGCCACTCTTCTTCGTGGATTCACTGCGTTCTGCCTGATGCTGGCCTGCGCAGGGGCACACGCCGTCCCGTTCTATTGGACCGACTGGACCGGGGCCGATCTCGATCTCGGGACCGGGTTCCGGGCGCAGGGCACGATCACGACGCCGACATCGACCGTGACCGTAACGTATACGAACGCCAACGGAATCGGTTTCTACCAGCCTAGCGGCGGGACCGACTTCTATACCGGCGGCTCAGGGTCGACGTCACCGTATACCAGCGCGCTGGTGGATAACCGCCCGACGGGCACCGACATCATTGCGCTGTCGCGCGCCGGAACCCAGACGCTGCAGTTTTCGCAGGCGATCGCTAATCCCGTCTTTGCTTTCGTCAGTCTCAATCGCAACGGGTATGCGTTCGACCAGGACTTCGAGATCCTGAGTGTCGGAGGCGTCGATGGCAACGCGTGCGGATACTGGGGGTGCGGGGGTGTCGTCAAAGTTATCGTCGACCTCGGCGGTGGCAAGTTCGAATATCAGTTGAATGCCAGCAACGTCGGCGGGAGCGAACCGCATGGCACGCTGCGATTCACGGGTGCGTTCGACACGGTGACGTGGCGAAGCGCGACCAATGAGTTCTGGAACGGCTTCACCGTAGGCGTTCAGGGGACGGCCGCCGAGGTGCTGCCATGTGAGGCGGATCCAACCTTGCCCCAGTGCAATCCCAGTTCGGTCCCGGAACCCGGGACGCTCGCGCTGTTTGGGCTTGGCCTCGCCGGACTCGGCATGAGCCGACGACGCAAAGCGTAAGCGACACGCTCAATGCGGCAACAAGGCCGGCCGTGGGCTGACCTTGTTGCCGATGCGCTCTAAGTCTTTGATTCTTGGTGGGCGGTACTGGGATCGAACCAGTGACCCCTGCCGTGTGAAAGCAGTGCTCTACCGCTGAGCTAACCGCCCGCTCGAAGGGCGCGTAGTTTAGGGGCCCGTGGCGCAAGGGTCAATGCGCCGGGTGCAACGGGCCTAACGCTTGGACGGCTCCCAGAAAGTCACTCGCTCCCCGGCCAGGAGACGTGCGCCCGCGTGCGCCAGGGCCACGTTCGACTGGACGAAATACCACGCGATCCTGAGCGGAGTGATCCGGCGCAGAACGGGCAGCACGTGCGTCGCTGCGACCAGCGCATAGCCGGCCAGCTGCAGACCCAGCAGCACAGCGTAGATTCCGCCCTTGTTCGCCAGGGCGATGTTGGTGACCAGCGCCAGCAGGAGGAACCATGGCACGAGCCAGCGCATCACCTTGTGGCTCCAGACCTGGAATGCGAAAACACCATAGCGGAACGGGTTCAGCACCTCCGGGATGCGAGCGAGCGCGGCCATCCCGCGGATCGCCGTGCGCACCTTGCGCTGGTACTCGCGCGCCGGATCCTTGATGTCCTTGTATATCCCTCGCACCCGAGGGTCGGACACTGCCACGAGCCCCGCCCGAACAGTATTGATCGCGCTTGCAAAATCGCTGGGGATCGACGCATCCCAGCGCACCAGCACCGATCGTCTCACCGCGAAGAACGAGCCGCTCAGCCCCACCAGGCTGCTGGTGCGCGACTCCAGCCGTCGCAGCCACATCTCGTAGCGAACGTACAGGCCCTCCCCGACCACCGATCCGTCCGCACTGACGAAAGAGTCTTCGCTGGATACCGCGCCGATGCGCGGGTCGTCGAAGTCCTCGGCGATCAAAGCGATGCTCTCGGGCGGCAACTCGGTACCTGCATCCGAGAAGACGACGATGTCACCCCGCGCCTGCTCGATCGCGAGGCCCTGGGCGTGCTCCTTGCCACGACGCTCAGGCGAAGCCACCAGGCGCACGCCCCGGCCGGCGAACGACCTGACGATGTCGTCCGATCCGTCGTCCGAGCAGTCCGAGGCGACGATGATGTCGAGCCGCGGATAGTTCAGCGCCAGTGCGTTCTCGAGCTTGTGAGCGATGCGAGAGCGCTCATTGCGACAGGCGATGATGAGCGAAATGAGCGGCCGCTCCGGCGGCAACTCGAACCGCAGCGCAGGCACCCGTCGCGGCAGGAGGGCCAGCAGGAACGGGTAGACGACATAGCTGTATGACGCACCAAGCACCGCGGCCCAGAACAGCACGATCATCCTGGGCCTACCCCGGTTCCCCGCCGATCAGGTCGAGCAGCTGCGCGGTCATCTCGCGCATCAGGGCCTCGTTGCCCCGGCTTTCGACGTTGAGCCGGATCAGGGGCTCGGTGTTCGAGGACCGCAGGTTGAACCGCCACTGCCCGAACTCGACGCTGACCCCGTCCGTGTAGTCGATGTCGTTCGCCAGCGGCTTGTATTTCTCGAGCACCGCCGCGATGGTGGCCTTGGCGTCCGGCACGCGCCGGTTGATCTCGCCGCTGGCAGGGAACAGGCGCATCCGCTCGCCCACCAGCTGGGACAGGGTCTTGCCGTTCTGGCACATCAGCTGCGTGACGAGCAGCCAGGGGATCATGCCGCTGTCGCAGTACGCGAAGTCGCGGAAATAGTGGTGCGCGCTCATCTCGCCGCCGTAGATGCCGTCCACCTCGCGCATCTTGGCCTTGATGAACGCATGGCCCGACTTCGACTGCACCGCTTCGCCACCGAGCCTCGCGACGATGTCGAGCGTGTTCCAGGTGAGCCGCGGGTCGTGGACGATGCGGCTGCCCGGGACGCGCTGGAGGAACGCGGAGGCGAGCAAGCCCACGATGTAATAGCCCTCGATGAAGCCGCCGTGCTCGTCGAACAGGAAGCAGCGGTCGTAGTCGCCGTCCCATGAGATCGCGCAGTCCGCGCCGTGCTTGCGCAGCGCCTCGACCGGCGCCCGATGGTTCTCGACGAGCATCGGGTTCGGCACGCCGTTCGGGAAGTTGCCGTCCGGCTCGTGCTGCACCTTGATGAACTTGAACGGCAGGTGCGGCTCGAGCTTGTCGACGATCAGGCCGGCCCCGCCGTTGCCGGCGTGCACCACGACCTTGAGCGGCTTCAACTTCGAGCGATCGACGTACGACAGCAGGTGCTCGATGTAATCGGGCATGATGTCGACGGCGTAGCGCTCGCCGCGTCGCGACGGCTTGCTGAACTGGCCCGACTCGGCGATGCGGCGGATGTCCTGCAGGCCGTTGTCGCCGCTGATCGGCCGCGAGCCCTCGCGCACGAACTTCATGCCGTTGTAGTCCGGCGGGTTGTGGCTCGCCGTGACCATGATGCCGCCGTCCATCTGCAGCGCGAACGTCGCGTAGTAGACCACTTCGGTGCCGCACAGGCCGATGTCGTAGACGTCGACGCCTGAATCGAGCAGCCCCTCCTCGAGGGCCTTGCCGAGTTGCTCGCTCGAGAGACGGATGTCTCGGCCGACGATCACTTTCTTCGGCTTCACGAATTCCGCATAGGCACGGCCGATGCGATAGGCGACGTCTTCGTTCAGTTCGTCGGGAATCCGGCCCCGCAGGTCGTACGCCTTCATGCCGCTGATGGTGATCGGGTTCATGGCCGGACCGCTCCTTATCGCCCGTAGATGTCGTCGAAGCGCACGATGTCGTCCTCGCCGAGGTAGCTGCCGGACTGCACTTCGATGATGTGCAGTTCGACTTTACCCGGATTCTCGATGCGGTGCTTCGTGCCCATCGGGATGTACGTGGATTCGTTTTCGCCGAGCAGGAAAACCTCCTCGCCGCGCGTGATGCGGGCCGTTCCGGACACGACGATCCAGTGCTCCGCACGATGATGGTGCAACTGCAGCGACATGGACGCGCCCGGTTTCACCACCAGGCGCTTGACCTGGAAACGATCGCCGTTGTCGACGCTGTCGTAGCTGCCCCAGGGACGGAATACTTCCCGGTGGAGCGACGTTTCATAGCGACCCTGTGCCTTCAGCTTCACGACGAGGTTCTTGACGTCCTGCACCTTGTCGCGCGGCGCCACGAGCACGGCGTCCTTCGTCTCCACGACGACATGGTCCTTCAGGCCGACCGCGCCGATCAGTCGGCTGGTGGAATGCAGGTAGCAACCGGTGGTGGACTCCGTGAGAACGTCGCCGGAAATGACGTTGCCCTGCGCGTCCATCGGTAACGCGTCCTGCAGCGCCGACCAGGAGCCGACGTCGCTCCAGCCGGCATCGAGCGGCACCACGACCGCGAGCGCTGTCTTCTCCATCACGGCGTAGTCGATCGAATCGCCCGGGCAGGCGCTGAACTCGTCCTTGGGCAGGCGCGTGAAATCGAGGTCGCGCTGGGCGGCCGCCACGGCCGCCTCGCACGCAGCCAGCATCTTAGGCGCGTGACGCTTCAATTCGTCGAGATAGACGTGGGCGCGGAACATGAACATGCCGCTGTTCCAGAAGTAATCGCCCGACGCGACGTACACCTTCGCGGTGGCGGCATCGGGCTTCTCCACGAACTGCTGGACCGGATACGCCGGCCCGTCGCCTTGCGCGCGGCGGATGTAGCCGTACCCGGTCTCCGGACGATCGGGCACAACGCCGAACGTCACGAGCTTGCCCGCCTCGGCTGCAGCGCGACCCGCGACGACGGCCTTCTGGAAGGTGTCGACGTGGCGAATGACGTGGTCCGCCGGCAGGACGAGCAGCACGGGATCCGCCTCGGCCTTCGCCGCGGCCCTGGCCTTCTCGATCGCAACCAGCGCCGCCACCGCAACTGCCGGCGCCGTGTTACGCCCCACCGGTTCCAGGATGATGGCTTGCGCGCCCGCGCTGAATTCGCGCAACTGCTCGGCCACCATGAAGCGATGGCTCTCGTTGCAGACGACCACCGGCCCCGCGAGATCGGGCAGGCCCGTCAGGCGCGCCGCGGTCTCCTGGAGCATCGTGTGCTTGCCGACCAGCGGCAGCAGTTGCTTCGGGTAGAGCTCGCGGGACAGCGGCCAGAGCCTCGTGCCGGAACCACCTGACAGGATGACGGGAACGAGCATGGATGGTCCCTCAACCCTGCAGCTTCTCGCCCCGGCCGATGCCGAAGTACTCGAGGCCGAACCGCTTCACCAGCGCAGGCTCGTAGAGGTTGCGGCCGTCGAAGATCACGGGGTGGCGCAACGAATCGCGAATGTTGTCGAAGTCCGGGACTGCGGAACTCCTGCCACTCCGTCAGGATCGCGAGCGCATCGGCGCCGGTGAGCGCCGAGTCCTGGTCCTTGGTCAGTTCGAGGTCGGCGCGCTTGCCGTAGATTCGCGCCGCCTCGCCCATCGCCACCGGGTCGTAGGCGCGCACCTTGGCGCCCGCCTGCCACAGCGCTTCCATGAGTTCACGCGCCGGCGCCTCGCGCATGTCGTCCGTATTCGGCTTGAAGGCCAGGCCCCAGATGGCGACGGTCTTGCCCTTCAGGTCGCCCTTGAAATACTTGCGGATCTTGGTGAAGAGCACCTGCTTCTGGCGCTTGTTCACCGCCTCGACGGACTTCAGCAGCTGCGCGTCGAACTGGTACTCGCCGGCGCTGTGCACCAGCGCCTTGACGTCCTTCGGGAAGCACGAGCCGCCGTAGCCGGCGCCCGGGTAGATGAAGCTGAAGCCGATGCGCGAGTCGGAGCCGATGCCGACGCGCACCTTCTCGATGTCCGCGCCCATGCGCTCGGCGAGGTTCGCCAGTTCGTTCATGAAGCTGATCTTCGTCGCTAGCATCGCATTGGCCGCGTACTTGGTCAGCTCGGCCGAGCGAACGTCCATGACGATCATGCGATCGCGGTTGCGGGTGAACGGATCGTAGAGCGTCTTCAGCAACTCGGCGGTCCGCGGATTGTCGGTGCCGACCACGACGCGATCCGGTTTCATGAAATCGGCGATGGCCGCGCCCTCCTTCAGGAACTCGGGGTTCGAGACCACGTCGAACTCGACCTTCACGCCACGCTCATCGAGCGTCTGCTCGATGCGCTCGCGCACCTTGTCGGCCGTGCCGACGGGGACCGTCGACTTGTCGACCACGACCCGGTACTCGGTCATGTGGCGGCCGATGGTCTCCGCCACCGACAGCACGTGCGACAGGTCGGCCGAGCCGTCCTCTTCCGGTGGCGTGCCGACTGCGATGAACTGGAACAGGCCGTGCTTGATGCCGGCTTCGGCATCCGTCGTGAACTTGAGCCGGCCCTTCTCGAAGTTGCGCTTGACCAGCACGTCGAGGCCTGGCTCGTGGATCGGGATGTCGCCCTGCTGCAGCCGCTCGATCTTGGTGGCATCGATGTCGACACAGACGACATGGTTGCCGGCCTCGGCGAAGCAGGCGCCTGTGACGAGGCCGACGTAGCCTGAACCAAAGACTGTAATTTTCACGTGTAAGCTCTTGACTTTATTAAGTTAACTTAAGCCTTCACCCCCGCGACAGGCGTCACATTCTAGCAGATGAGCGCCGTCACCTCGCCCGCTTGGGGCTGCGACTACGACCGCCGGGGGCGATCAGGCGCGCCAGCGTCCCACGCGTTCCAGCAGGGCCTGCATGTGGGGCGGCCCGTCGGGCCAGCGGCCCGCGCCGACGGGCTCGGCGAGCGATCCGGCCAGCTTCTTGCCGAGTTCGACGCCCCATTGGTCGAAGGGATTCACGTCCCAGAGGACGCTCTGCACGTACACCTTGTGCTCATACCACGCGATGAGCCGGCCGAGCGTACGCGGATCGAGCCTGGGCATCAGGACGAGGCTGCTCGGACGGTTGCCCGCGTGCACCTTGTGGTGCACCAGCCGCTCGATCTCCGCCGCGGCCGTACCTTTCGACGCGAGATCTGCCCGCACCTGCTCCAGGGTCTGGCCGAATGCGAATGCCTCGGCCTGGGCAAAGCAGTTGGCGAGGGCGAGATCCTGCTGCCGGGTGTAGCGGCTGGACGAGTTCACAGGCGCGATGAAATCGAGCGCCACTTGCGCCGTGCCCTGGTGGAGCAACTGGAAGAACGAATGCTGGGCATTGTTGCCCGGCTCGCCCCAGACTACGTTGCCGGTGGGATAGCTCACCGCAACCCCGTCGCGCGTGACGCGCTTGCCGTTCGATTCCATCTCGAGTTGCTGCAGGTACGCCGGGAAGCGATGCAGCCGGCGGTCGTACGGCAGGACGGCGAGCGAGTCGAGGCCGAGAAAATCGTTGTTCCACACACCGAGCAGGCCCATCAGCACCGGCAGGTTCCGATCGAACGGCGCCGCGCGGAAGTGCTCGTCCATGTCGTGCCCGCCCTGCAGCACGAGTTCGAACTGGTCCATTCCCAGTGCCAGCGCGATGGACAGCCCGACGGCCGACCACAGCGAATAGCGTCCGCCGACCCAGTCCCACATGGTGAAGCGCGACTCGGTGGCGATGCCGAACGCGTCCATGGCGGCATGGTTGGTCGAGACCGCGACGAAGTGCCGGCCGACGGCCTGCTCGCCCAGTTCGTGCGCAAGCCACTCGCGCGCAGCGTTGGCATTGGTCAGCGTCTCGAGCGTCGTGAACGTCTTCGAGCAGATCACGAACAGCGTGGTGGCCGGATTGACCTGCTCGAGCGTGTCGGCCAGTTCGACGCCGTCCACGTTCGAGACACAGTGCAGGCGGATGCCGCGGTTGCGGAAGCGGGCCAGCGCTTCCGCCGCCATCACGATGCCGAGGTCCGATCCGCCGATGCCGATGTTCACGACGTCGGTAAAGCGAGCCGACTTGGCGCCCGTGATCCGCCCTTCGTGCACACCCGTGACGAATGCCCGCATCTTCGCCAGCTCCGCACGCACGGCGGGCATGACGTCCTGCCCGTCCGCCCGCATCGGGCGATCGGAACGGTTGCGCAGCGCCATGTGCATGGCTGCGCGCCGCTCGGTGTGATTCACGGCCTCGCCCGCAAACAGGGCCGCGATGCGGCCCTCGAGGTCGCAGGCACGCGCAAGATCGAGCAGCAGGCCAAGCGTTTCCGGGGTGACCCGCTGCCGTGAAAAATCGTAGAGGAAGTCGAGGGCCTCGACGCTGAGGTCGTCGAAGCGTTCCGCCGGGCTTTCGGCGAACAGTTCGCGCAGATGCCGCTGCGAGAGGCCCGCTGCGTGCGACACGAGGGCCTGCCAAGCTGCTAGATCGTTACGTTTCACCATGCAGCACCCATGACTGGGAATAGGGAAAACAGGGGACATTCTCGGTTTTCGTCGTACGAGAAACCGAGAATGTCCCCGATTTCAGCCGAGGTTGACGACTTTAGGGTCCTGCGGGCCGCCGTCCTTGTAGTACTCCAGGTACCAGTCCACGAATGCACGGATTCCGACTTCGACCGGCGTGGCTGGCGTGTACCCCACGTCACGCGTGAGATCGTCGATGTCCGCCCAGGTATCCGGCACGTCGCCGGCCTGCAGCGGCAGCAGGTTCTTCTCGGCCTTCCTGCCGAGGCACCTCTCGAGCACTTCGATGTAGTGCAGCAGTTCGACCGGACTGTTGTTGCCGATGTTGTAGAGCCGGTATGGCCCTCGGCTGGAAGCCGGGTCCGGCTTGTCGCCATCCCAGCCGGGATTCGGCTGCGCGATGCGGTCGCAGGCGCGCACGACGCCCTGGGCGATGTCGCCGACGTACGTGAAATCGCGGCGGTGATGGCCGTGGTTGAACACGTCGATCGGCTTGCCCGCGAGGATGTTGCGGGTGAACAGGAACAGCGCCATGTCGGGGCGGCCCCATGGCCCGTAGACGGTGAAGAAGCGCAGGCCGGTCACCGGCAGCGAATACAGGTGCGCATACGTGTGCGCCATCAGCTCATTCGCCTTCTTCGTCGCGGCGTAGAAGGACAGCGGGTGGTCCACGTTCTGGTGCACGGAGAACGGCATCTTCGTATTGGCGCCGTACACGGAACTCGTCGAGGCATAGACGAGGTGTTCGACGCCGTTGTGGCGACACCCTTCGAGCACGTTCGCCATCCCGACGACGTTGCTGTCGACGTACGCAAGCGGATTCTGTATCGAGTAGCGCACGCCCGCCTGGGCGCCGAGATTGATCACGCGCTGGAATTTCTCGCGCTTGAACAACTCGGCCATGCCGGGACGGTCGGCGAGATCGAGCTTCACGAAGCGGAAGTTCGGGAACTTCTCCAGGATCGCGAGTCGCCCGTACTTGAGGCGGACGTCGTAGTAGTCGTTGAGGTTGTCGAGGCCGACGACCTCGTCGCCGCGCTCGAGCAGGATCTTCGACGTGTGGAACCCGATGAATCCGGCCGCGCCGGTGACGAGGATCTTCATGGTCACAGTCTGCCATCCACCTCGCCCGTGCGGAACACGTACTTGATGTCGTAGAGCACGTGGGACTTCTTGCCGAGCGCGCGGACCTTCCCGATGCCCATGGCGCGGAACTCCTTGTGCGCCACGCCCATCACGATCGCGTCATACGTGCCAGGCTTCAACTTGCGGATGGGGCGAAGTCCATATTCGTGTTCCGCCTCGCCCGCATCAGCCCACGGATCGAACACGTCCACCCGGGCACCATACTTCTCGAGCTCGCGCAACACGTCCACGATCTTGGTGTTGCGGACGTCCGGACAGTTCTCCTTGAAGGTCAGGCCCATGATCAGGACGCGCGCATCCTTCACCTGGATCCGGTGCTGGATCATCAGTTGCGCCACCTGCTGTGCGACGTAGTTGCCCATGTTGTCGTTGATGCGGCGGCCGGCGAGGATCACTTCGGGGTGGTAGCCGATCGCCTGCGCCTTGTGCGTCAGGTAGTAGGGATCCACGCCGATGCAGTGGCCGCCCACGAGGCCCGGGCGGAACGGCAGGAAGTTCCACTTGCTGCCGGCCGCCTTCAGCACCTCCTCGGTGTCGATGCCGAGACGGTTGAAGATGAGCGCCAGCTCGTTGACCAGCGCGATGTTGACGTCGCGCTGGGTGTTCTCGATGACCTTGGCGGCTTCGGCCACCTTGATGCTGGACGCCCTGTGCGTTCCGGCGGTGATGATCGAGCGGTAGAACGAATCCACGAACTCCGCCACTTCCGGCGTCGAGCCCGAGGTCACCTTCCTGATCGTCGGCAGACGGTGCTCCTTGTCGCCCGGATTGATGCGCTCGGGGCTGTAGCCGGCGAAGAAGTCCTTGTTGAACTTGAGGCCCGACACGCGCTCGAGGATCGGCACGCAGACCTCTTCGGTGCAACCCGGGTAGACGGTGGACTCGTAGACCACCACGTCGCCCTTCTTCAGCACCTGGCCGACGGACTCGCTCGACTTCACGAGCGGGGTGAGGTCCGGTCGCTTGTATTCATCGATCGGGGTCGGCACCGTCACGATGAAGACGCGGCAGGCCTCCAGGTCCGACAATTTGGTCGTGTAAGTGAGCTTCTTCGCCTCGGCCAGCTCGGCGGAATCGACCTCAAGGGTGCTGTCGCGCCCCTTGCGCAATTCGTCGACGCGGTCCGGCTTGATGTCGAAACCGACGGTGTTGAAATGCTTGCCGAATTCGACGGCGAGGGGCAGGCCCACGTAGCCGAGGCCGACGACCGCAACATTAAGATTACGCAGGTTGAATTTGGGCATGGAAAACAGCCGAATGGGGAAAGGAGGTGGGGGTCTGGTCCAGGCTCTTATCAGATAAAGAATGCCATACAAACCAGGGCTCGAATGAGACGGGCATCAAGCTCCCGGGGGGCGTTGGGCGGGCCTCGCCCCGTCCCGTCCCGGGCGCGCTCCGTCCCGATCTTTTCATAACAGGTAGATCACCGCCGCCAGCCCCACCCCGGTCATGACCACGAAATACGGCAGCGCCATCCAGACCATCCGGCCGTACCCCAGACGGATGAGCGGGGCCAGCGTGGAGGTCAGCAGGAACAGGAACGCCGCCTGGCCGTTGGGGGTAGCGACGCTCGGGATGTTGGTGCCCGTGTTGATGGCCACTGCAAGCGTATCGAACTGGTGGCGGTCGATCACCGCCTGCAGCAGCGCGGCCTTCACCTCGGTGATGTAGATGCTCGCCACGAAGACGTTGTCGCTGATCGCCGAAAGCGCGCCGGTGGCGAGATACAGCATGGCCGCCTGCCTCCGTCCGTCCAGCGACAGCACCCAGCGCATCAGCGGCTCGAACAGGTGCTGTTCATGGATCCCGGCGACGATGATGAAGAACACGACCAGCAATGCAGTGAACGGCAGGGCCGACTCGAAGGCCTTGCCGATGCGGTGTTCCTCGACGATGCCGGTGAACGACGTCGCGAGGATGATGACCAGCAGTCCGATCAGCCCGACCTCTGCGACGTGCAGGGCGAGGGCGACGACGAGGATCACCGCCACGATCGCCTGGACGATGACGACCTGGCGATCTTTCGGGGTCGCACGCTCGGACATCTGCCGGTAATAGTCCTGCAGCACGGCCCGGGCCGCGTCCGGCAGGGGCGTGCCGTAGCCGAACAGCCGCAATCGCTCGACCAGCCAGCAGGTCAGCAACCCCGCGATCGCGACCGGCACCGACACCGGTGCCACCTTCAGGAAGAACTGCCCGAAGGTCCAGCCGGCCTGGTCGGAGATCAGCAGGTTCTGCGGCTCGCCGACCTGGGTCATGACGCCGCCGATCGCCGTGCCGACGGCACCGTGCATCATCAGCCCCCGCAGGAAGACGCGCAGTTCCTCCAGCGTCTGGTGATGGAGGACACCCACGGCCTCGTCGCGCGACGCGTCATGCTTCGGTTCTGTGTGCGGCTTGCCCGAGGCGACCTTGTGGTAGATCTCGTACAGGCCGGTGCCGACCGTGATCGCCACCGCGACGACCGTCAGCGCGTCGAGGAAAGCCGACAGGATAGCCGCCACGCCGCAGAACAGGACGGCCAGGGCCGACGACGAGCGCACGCCGAGAATCAGGCGTGAAAACACCAGCAGCAGGAGGTCGCGCAGGAAGTAGATGCCCGCGACCATGAAGACCAGGAGCAGGATCACCGGAAAGGCCTGCGTGACCTCGGCGTAGACGCTTTCGGCGCTGGTGAGGCCAATCACGACGGCCTGGATCGCCAGCAGGCCGCCGGGCTGCAACGGATAGCAGCGCAACGCCATCGCCAGGGTGAAGATGAACTCGGCGAGCACGACCCAACCGGTCACGACCGGACCGGCCACGATCATGAGGATCGGGTTGGCGACGAGGAACCCGACGATCGTCAGCTTGTACCAGGCCGGAGCGTGGCCCAGGAAGTTGCGCGCGAATGCCTGTCCCAGCGTCGCAGTCATTTTCCGGCCGTCCGCGCCTCGCGCGTCTCGAATGCGCGCCACGCAGTCTTCCCGCCGCTCGCCTTGTCGAGGATCTCGAGCAGCTTGCCGTGCGCTGCGAGTTCTTCGGCATTCGCCCGCAGGATCCGCAGCTCGCCCGGCGGACGGATGGCGCGGCGTGTCGTCGTGGCGTGGCCGGGCTGCTTGCTCTCCTCGTCGAGGATCAGCGCGCCCTGCCCGCCCGTCATGGCGAGATACACCTCGAGCAGGAGGTCGGCGTCGAGCAACGCGCCGTGCAGGTCACGGTGCGAATTGTCGACGGAGTAGCGCTTGCAAAGCGCGTCGAGGCTATTGCGCTGGCCCGGGTGTAACTGGCGGGCCATGGCCAGCGTGTCGAGCACGGAGCACAGATCGGCCACGCGAACGGCGCCTGCCTCGGCCGGCAGCTTCCTTAACTCGGCGTCCAGGAACGCGACGTCGAACGGCGCGTTGTGGATGATCAACTCGGACTGCTCGATGAACTCGCGCAGTTCCCCGGCGATGTCGGTGAAGCGCGGCTGGTTGCTGAGGAACTCGTTCGTTAGACCGTGCACCTGCAGCGCTCCCGGGTCGACCTCGCGGTCCGGGCACAGGTAGCGGTGAAATTGCCGTCCGGTACGGCGTCGGTTCACGATCTCGATCGCGCCGATCTCGATGATGCGGTGACCCTGCTCCGGCTCGAGCCCCGTCGTTTCCGTGTCGAAGATGACCTGGCGCATGGACGGTTCAGGCCACCGCCTTGGCAACGGCATCCACCACCGTGCGCTGCTGGTCGTCGGTGAGGTACGGGTGCATCGGCAGGCTGATCACGCGGCGCGCCGCGGCCTCGGAGAGCGGGAAGCTGCCCTCCTTCTGGCCGAGGTTCGCGAACACCGGCTGCATGTGCAACGCCAGCGGGTAGTGGACCGCCGTCGGCACGCCCAGGCCCTTGAGGCGCGTCTCGACGACCTCGCGGTTCTCGACCTCGATCGTGTATTGCGCGTACACGCAGGTATTGAACGACTCGACGTGCGGGGCGCGAACCCGGGCCTTGTCGCCCGTCCCGAACTGCTGCCGGATCAGCTCCGTGTAGCGAGCGCCGAGACGAATGCGGGCCGCCACCTCGTCGTCGAAGATTTCCATTTTCGCCAGCAGCACCGCGGCCTGGATCGAGTCCAGGCGACCGCAGAGGCCGAGGCGCGGGTGGTGGTAGCGACGGTCCTGGCCGTGCACCCTGATCTCGCGCATAAGCTTCGCGAGACGCTCGTCGGCCGTGAACAGCGCGCCGCCGTCGCCATAACAGCCGAGCGGCTTCGAGGGGAAGAACGACGTGGCGCCGATGGCCGTCATCGAGCCGGATTTCCTGCCCTTGGACGTGGCGCCGAAACTCTGCGCGGCATCCTCGATCACAGGCAGCTCGTGGCGGCAGGCAATCGCGTTGATCGCGTCGAAATCCGCGCACTGGCCATACAGCGACACCGGCATGATGGCCTTGGTACGGGGCGTGATGGCCGCCTCGAGCTTCGCCGGGTCCATGTTGTAAGTGCGCGGGTCGATCTCGACGAACACCGGCCGTGCGCCGATCAGCGCAATCACTTCGGCGGTCGCGAAGAACGTAAAAGGCACGGTGATCACTTCGTCGCCAGGCCCGATGTCGAGCGCCATCAATGCGATCAGCAGCGCGTCGGTCCCGCTCGACACCGCGATGCAATGCGTCGACCCGACGTACTTCGCGAGCTGCTGCTCGAGTTCCTTCACCTCGGGGCCCATCACGTACTGGCCGTGCTCGAGTACTTTGGCAATGCGACCGTCGACCGAGGGCTTGATGCGGCGGTACTGCGACTTGAGATCGATGAAGTCCATGGCGGTTCCGTCAGGTGATAGACCAGCTGATAGTTTACGGCAGAAGGCCGGCGGCCATGGTCTCAGCGGCGGGGCCGCCGATAACCACCGATGCCTAGCCGGCCCGCATCTCGTCGATGCCCTTGTTCGCCAGCTCGTCGGCTCGCTCGTTGCCGGGATGGCCCGCGTGGCCCTTCACCCAGTGCCAGGACACGTCGTGGCGCTCGATCTCCTGCTCGAGGCGCACCCAGAGGTCGGCGTTCTTCACCGGCTTCTTGTCTGCCGTCTTCCAGCCGCGCTTCTTCCATTGCGGCAACCACTCGGTGATGCCGTTGCGCACGTACTGCGAATCCGTATAGAGCTGCACCCGGCAGCCGCGCTTCAGTGCCGCGAGCGCCTCGATGGCGGCCGTGAGCTCCATGCGGTTATTGGTGGTATGCGCCTCGCCGCCGTGGAGCTCCTTGTGGTGTTCGCCGGAGACGAGCAGCGCACCCCAGCCACCGGGACCCGGATTGCCCTTGCAGGCCCCGTCGGTGTAGATCGTCACCCCGGTCGTCACGCAGCGTTTCTCGACGTCGGCTCCGGCGCGGCGACCACGACGACGGGGCGCCGCGTCCAGGCGGGGCGGATCGGAGTCAGCGCGTGCACGCGCTTGCGGGCCTTGAGCAAATAGGCTCCCGCGAGCGGCGGCGCGAGGACCGGGCCCTGCCGCTCGAGCCAGCTGCGGCTGCGCTCGGGCAACACCTGCGCCCAGGGCGGCGCAAACAGATAGCGTTGTGCGCTTGCCACCTCGAACCCGAGCAGGCGCAGCCAGTCGCGCACTCGCGTCTCGCTCATCAGGCGCGCCGCCGGCGGCGGAAAGCGCCGGCGCGACACGAGGTGGCGCACACCCCATGGACCTCGCGGATTGAAGCCGCACACGAGCAGGTGACCCTCGCCCACCAGCACGCGCTCGACCTCGCGCAGCAGTTCGTGCGGATTCGGCGCGAATTCGAGCGTGTGTGGCAGCAACACGGCCTCGACGGAAGCCGTGGCCACCGGCAAGCGGTCGAGCTCGGCCCGGATCGCACCCGGGCCGCTCGCATCGGGGGAAATCCAGCTGCGGTGCTGCGTGCGAGCGCCGGTCACGAGCCGCCCGGCTTCGCCCCAGTTGCCGATCTGCAGCATCTCGAAGCCGAACACGTCCGCCAGCGCCTCGTGCAGCAGGGTTTCCTCGCGCGCGACCACCGCCTCCCCAAGGGGCGTCTCGAGCCAGCGATGAATAGCCGGGGATGGGTCCATGGGCCGCAAGAATAGCGGCAAGTCCCGGACGAACGGTGAAAAACGTGCGACATATTCTGGAATTTTCCGGCCCGACCCGGTCTAATACGCCCGCCCGGACTCTTGACCCGCTCGTCGACGGGGGTCGCAATGCTTCAGGTGAGCCCGGTGCGGGCCTTTTCGGACAACTACATCTGGCTGATCCGCTCGCCTGTCGATCCGACGGCGGTGGCCGTGGTGGATCCGGGGGATGCCCGGCCGGTCGAAGCGGAGCTTGAACGGCAGGGACTCGTGGTCCGTGCCATCCTCGTCACGCACCACCACGGCGACCACGTGGGCGGCGTCCGGGAACTGGCCGCAAGGCACTCGGCACCGGTGTGGGGTCCGGCCCGTGAAGACATGCCCTGCGAGGTCCAGCCTCTCGACGACGGAGACGTTGCAAGTCTTGAAAATCTCGGCCTGGAATTCTCGGTGATGGCAGTGCCGGGGCACACCCTGGGGCACATTGCCTACGCCGGGCACGGAGCGCTGTTCTGCGGGGACACGTTGTTCAGCGCGGGTTGCGGCCGACTCTTCGAAGGAACGCCAGCGCAGATGCTCCGCTCGCTCGATCGCATTGCAGAGCTGCCGGACGAGACGCTCGTCTACCCCGCCCACGAATACACGCTCGCCAACCTGCGCTTCGCAGCCGCGGCCGACCCCGGCAACGACGACGTGCAGTCGGCACTGGCGCGTGTCGCCGCGATGCGTGAGCGCGACGAAATCACCCTGCCCTCCCGGCTCGGCCAGGAGCGGCGGATCAATCCCTTCCTGCGTTGCCGCGATGCGGGGCTTCGTGCATCCGCCGAGACCCGCGCCGGCCGCAGCTTGACCACGCCCACCGAGGTGTTCGCCTCGGTCCGGCAGTGGAAGGACGGATTCCGCTGAAATGATTCGCACCCACCGCATGGCGGTCGTCCTCGCGCTGCTCGCCGCGATGCTCGCCGGCTGCGCCACCGACGGACTCGAACTACTCCAGCCTGCCGCCGGCGCCGCAACACCCGCCGGGCCAGCCTGGCGCGTCGCCGGAAGGCAGCCTGCCCGCGGAAGTGCCGCCACCGATGCGCCCCGTCGAGAAGCTCGCGCCGGACGAGTACGCCGACGTGCTCGATCGCATCCGCGCTGGCTTCGCGCTCGAGGACGTGCAGAACTGGGCCGTGGATCGCGAGGTCGAGGGCTATCGCACCCGCCCGGACTATCTCGACCGGACGTTCCGCCGCGGCGCGCGCTACCTGCACTACATCGTCGGCGAGATCGAGAAGCGCGGCATGCCGATGGAACTCGCGCTGCTGCCCGTGGTCGAGAGCGCCTTCAACCCGGTCGCGTATTCGCGCAGCCGCGCGTCGGGCCTCTGGCAGTTCATTCCGAGTTCCGGCAAGCACTACGGCCTCGAACAGAACTGGTGGATCGACGAACGACGCGACGTCATCGAGGCGACCAACGCGGCGCTGACCTACCTCGAGTACCTGCATCGCTACTTCAACGGCGACTGGTTCCTCGCGATCGCCGCGTACAACGGCGGCGAAGGTACGGTGAGCGCTGCCGTGCAGCGCAACCTGCGTGCCGGTCGCGCCACCGACTTCTTCAGCCTCGACCTGAAACCCGAGACGCGGGACTACGTGCCGAAGTTGCTCGCCGTTCGGCGGCTCGTCGGCAATCCCGAAATGTACGGCCTTCAGTTCGCGCCGATTCCGAACCAGCCTTATTTCGCCGTGGTCGACCCGGGCCGCCAGGTGCATCTCGGGACAGCGGCGGACCTCGCGGGCATAAGCCGCGACGACATGTTTGCGCTGAACCCGGCGTTCAATCGCATGTCCACGCCGCCCAACGGACCGCACCGCCTGCTGCTGCCCGTGGAGCACGCCGAAGCGTTCCGTCTCGCGATGTTGAATCCCGAAGCAACGACCACTGTGGCCGCTGCCGTGGTGGCTCCGCCGCCCGTCGTGGAACACCGGGTGCGCTCGGGCGAGAGTCTCGCCACGATTTCACGCCGCTATGACGTCCCGGTGGCATCGATCCGCGAGGCCAACAACCTGCGCGGCTCGACGATCCATCCGGGCGAAGTACTCACCATTCCGTCGCCCTCCGGGTCCGCCGCCGCGCTGGCCACCACGGCCGAAGCGCGTCCGGACATCACGGCGCAGTTGCCGGAGCACCAGAAGCCGGCCTCCGGCAAGTCGTCGAAGTCGCGCAGCTACACCGTGAGATCGGGCGACACCCTGTGGGGCGTCGCGAAGAAGTTCGGCGTCAGCGTGCCGCAACTCGCCGACGCGAACGGCCTCGGCACCAAGAGCGGGCTGACTGCAGGCGAGCGCCTCAAGATTCCCGGCAAGGGCGGCTCCGCCTCGAGCGACTCGAACCGCATGACGTACAAGGTGAAGCGTGGCGACACGCTCTCCGAGATCGCCGACAAGTTCAACGTGTCGGTCCGCGAGCTGATGACCTGGAACAGGTTGCGGGAATCCTCGTCGCTGCGCACCGGCCAGCGGCTGGTGGTATACGTCGATCCGAGCCGGCAAACCGGAGGCTGACCCACGTGGGATTCCTGGCAGGCAAGCGCGCCTTGATCGTCGGGCTGGCAACGGAGCGCTCGATCGCGCACGGCATCGCGTGGGCAATGCATCGCGAGGGCGCCGAGCTGGCGTTCACGTACCAGGGCGATCGGCTCAAGGACCGCGTCATCGAAATAGCCGAGGGCTTCGGCTCGAAGCTGACGATGCCGATGGACGTCGCCTCGGACGCCGAAATCGACACTGCGTTCGCCAGGGTTGCGCAAGCGTGGGACTCGCTCGACATCATCGTGCATTCCGTGGGATTTGCCCCGCGCGAACAGCTGGCCGGCACGTACATCGAAAGCGTCACGCGCGAAGGCTTCCAGATTGCGCACGACATTTCGAGCTACAGCCTGGCAGCGCTGGCAAAGGTCGGGCGCCCGCTGATGCAGGGCCGCGCCGGCGCCATCCTGACACTGTCCTACCTCGGAGCAGTCCGTTCGATCCCTGCCTACAACGTCATGGGATTGGCGAAGGCAAGCCTCGAGGCGAACGTCCGTTTCCTGGCCGCCGACCTCGGCCCGCAGAACATCCGCGTGAACGCAATTTCTGCCGGCCCCATCAAGACGCTGGCAGCCGCGGGAGTCAGCGGCTTCCGCAAGATGCTCACGCAGGTCGCCGCCGCAGCGCCGCTCAAGCGCAACGTCACGACGGAGGAAGTTGGCAACGCGGCTGCCTTCCTGTGCTCGGATCTTGCGTCGGGCATCACCGGCGAAGTGCTGTACGTCGACGCCGGCTACAGCCACGTAGGGATGAGTTTTCCGGAGTAGGAGGAAGGATAGGCTATAGGCTATAGGCTATGGGCCGAAGAAGAAGCAAGGCCGGCATCCGTGCCGGCCTTTCCGATTCTGACCTATAGCCTATAGCCTATAGCCCATCGCCTCTACTCGGCGAAGACCGCCGTATTCTTCTTCACCTTCGCGGTGCGCTGCAGTTCGCTCGTGTACGCGGAATACTCGGCCACCGCCGCGGACTCGCTCACTCGACGCGCCGTCGCCATCTTCAGTGCCGGCAACTGATCCGCAGGGACTGCCCCATCGCCGCTGCGCACTGCGCTCACGACGACCACGGCAGCATCGCCGCTCGGCAGCACTGCCGATCCAACGGATACCTTGCCCGGCTCAGGACGCGCCACGCGGAACGCGGCCTTCACGATCTCCGGCGCAACGGAATCCGTGCCGGCCCGACCCATTGACTGCTTGGGAACGACCTGCACGCCCGCGCCCGCTGCCGTAGAGAGCACTTCACCTGCGGCAACCTTGGCCACCACTGCCTGGGCCGCCGCCTCGGCGGCCTTGCGGGCGCCTTCGTTGCGGAGTTTCGCCTCGATCTCCGCCTGCACGTCGGACAGCGGTCGCTGCTGCGGGGTCTTGTGGTCCGTCACGCGCACGACGACGACCTTGTCCTCGCCAACGTTGATGGCAGGGCTGTTCTGCCGCTGCTGCAGCACGTCGTCGCTGAAGACCGCGTCGATGACCTTGCGATCCTTCCCGAACGGACCGCCGCCGTCACGCGTATACGCCTCGACCGTCTGCACGGGGAGACCGAGCTTCTTGCCGACGCTGTCGAGCTCGCTCAGCGCTGCGAACGACTCGTCGGCCAGCTGCTGCGACTTCTCGTAAAAAATGCTCTGCGCCTGGTCCTTGCGGTAATCGGCCTCGAGCTCGGCTCGCACTTCGTCGAACGATCGCTGGTGCGGCGGCTGCACGTCTTCGAGCCGGATGACGTGGTAGCCGAACTGCGTCTTGACCGGGCCGCGGATCTCGCCCTTCTGCATGCCGAAAAGCGCTTCGGCGAACGGCGCGACGTAAGCCTCGCGTGTGGCCCAGCCCAGGTCGCCGCCCGCGGACTTCGATCCCGGGTCGTCCGAATTCTCGCGGGCGAGCTTCGCGAAATCCTCGCCGGCCCTGGCGCGGGCCGCGAGCTGCTCGGCCTTCTTGAGCGCCGCGGCATCGTCCGACCCCGACTCGACGAGAATATGGCTGCCGTGGCGACGCTCGGGATCCACGAAGCGCTCGGCGGCCACCTGCTCGTAGTACCCGCGAAGCCCCTCGTCGGTAACCTGCACGCCGGCCGCCGTCTGGGCGAGGTTGATCTCGACGTACTGCAGCGACACCGTCTCCGGCGTCATGAATCCGGCCTTGTGCTTCTCGTAGTATGCAGAGACGTCTGCAGGAGCGACGGCCACCGTCGCCGCGTACGCAGCGGCCGGGATGACGGCGTACTCGACGTCGCGCGATTCGGCTTCGAGGGCGACGCGGCGGCGCAGCTCACCCGGCGTGACGAACGACGAAATGGCGATGCCTCCGCGCAGCTGCGCGGTCTGCAGGTCGCGGCGGAACTCGGCCTCGAACTCCGGCTCGGAACGGCCCTGCTGGCGCAGCAACGCCGCATAGCGGTCGCGAGAGAATTTCCCGTCCACCTGCAGCGCGGGAATGGCATAGAGGGTCTCGGCCATTTCCTTGTCGCTGACGACGTAACCCAGCTCGCTCGCGCGCTGCACCAGCAACTCGCGGCCGATGAACCCGTCGAGCAGTTGCTCCTGCTCGCGCTTGGCCACGTCCGCCGGAATCTCGGCGCGCAGCTGCTGCTGGAGTTGCGTCTGCCGGTCCTGCCACGCCTTGCGCACGAGCGCGAGCGGGATCTTCTCGCCATTCACGGTGGCAGCCGCCTGGTTCACGCTCGATTCGAAGCGGATGCCCCAGAAGACGAACACGATCGCAATCGCGCCGAGGAAGACGATGGCGAACCAACCGGAGATCTTGTCGCGAATTTGCTGAAGCATGCCTCACCCTGCATACGAAAAAGCCCGCTCGCGCGGGCCTTTATCTTGGTCGGACCAGAGATGGCGGAGTGGACGGGACTCGAACCCGCGACCCCCGGCGTGACAGGCCGGTATTCTAACCAACTGAACTACCACTCCGCGCGTTTCTGGTGGGTGCTGAGGGGATCGAACCCCCGACCTTCGCCGTGTAAAGGCGACGCTCTCCCAGCTGAGCTAAGCACCCGCCAACTGGGAGCCCGCTAGTTTACCGCATCCTTCAGGCCCTTGCCAGCCTTGAAGCCGGGCACGCGGCTGGCCGGAATGGCGATCGCCTCCCCGGTGCGCGGGTTGCGTCCGGTGCGGGCAGCACGGGACTTTGCCACGAAGCTGCCGAACCCCGAAATCGTCACGGAGTCCCCCGCCTTCAGGGCATCGGTCACCGCCGACAGCACCGCCTCGACGGCGCGAGCGGCGTCAGACTTGGCGAGCGAGGTGCGCTCGGCGACGGCATCGATCAGGTCGTTCTTGTTCATGCGTATTACCTCAACCGCCCGTCAGTGGGCGTGCACTTGTTTACCGGACCGCTTGGCCGAACGCTTGCCCGCAGGCTTCGCGCCGGCCCCCACCGCGGCTTCGGCGGCGACCGCCAGCGGCTGCGGCATGTTCTTCAACGCAACGGCGAGCACCTCGTCGATCCACTTGACCGGCTTGATGTCGAGGTTGCCCTTGATGTTGTCGGGAATCTCGGTGAGATCCTTCACGTTCTCGCTCGGGATCAGCACCGTGCGGATGCCGCCCCGGTGCGCCGCCAGCAACTTCTCCTTGAGGCCGCCGATCGGCAGCACTTCGCCGCGCAGCGTGATCTCGCCGGTCATCGCGACGTCGCTGCGCACGGCGATCTTGGTGAGCGCCGAGACCAGCGCGGTGCACATGCCGATGCCCGCGCTCGGGCCGTCCTTCGGCGTGGCGCCCTCCGGCACGTGAATGTGCACGTCGGCCTTCTGGTAGAACTCCTGGTCGAGGCCGAGCATCAGCGCGCGGCTGCGCACGACGGTCATGGCGGCCTGGATGGACTCCTGCATCACTTCGCCGAGCTGGCCGGTGTGGGTCAGCTTGCCCTTGCCCGGCATCACCGCGGCTTCGATGGTGAGCAGCTCACCGCCCACCTCGGTCCACGCGAGCCCGGTCACCTGGCCAACCTGGTCGTTCTCCTCCGCGCGGCCGTAGCGGAAGCGCTTGACGCCGAGGTACTTCGGGACGTTCTTCGGCGTGACCGAGACGCTGGCGCGCCCCTTCTCGAGCAGCAGTTCCTTCACCGACTTGCGGCAGATCTTGGACAGCTCGCGCTCGAGGTTGCGTACGCCCGCTTCTCGCGTGTAGTGACGGATGATCTCGAGGATCGCCGGGTCGGACACCTTGAGTTCTTCGGCCTTCAGGCCGTTCTGCCTTACCTGCTTCGGCAGAAGGTAGCGGCGCGCGATGTTGGACTTCTCGTCCTCCGTGTAGCCGGGCAGGCGGATCACTTCCATGCGGTCGAGCAGCGGGGGCGGGATGTTCAGGCTGTTCGCCGTGCACACGAACATCACGTCGGAGAGGTCGAAGTCGACCTCGAGGTAGTGGTCGTTGAACGCCGAGTTCTGCTCCGGGTCGAGCACCTCGAGCAGGGCCGCGGAAGGGTCGCCGCGGAAATCCATCGCCATCTTGTCGACTTCGTCGAGCAGGAACAGCGGGTTCTTCACGCCGGTGCGGACCATGTTCTGCACGATCTTGCCCGGCATCGAGCCGATGTACGTGCGACGGTGGCCGCGGATCTCGGCCTCGTCGCGCACGCCGCCGAGCGACATCCTGACGAACTTGCGGTTGGTGGCGCGCGCGATGCTCTGGCCGAGCGAGGTCTTGCCGACGCCCGGAGGGCCGACGAGGCAAAGGATCGGCCCCTTCAGGGTCTGCACACGCTGCTGCACCGCGAGGTACTCGACGATGCGTTCCTTGACCTTCTCGAGGCCGAAGTGGTCTTCGTTCAGCACCTTCTCGGCGGCCGCCAGATCGTGCTTGACCTTGGTGCGCTTGCGCCACGGGCACTTCACGAGCCAGTCGATGTAGTTGCGCACGACGGTCGCTTCGGCCGACATCGGCGACATCAGCTTCAGCTTCGCGAGCTCGGACTTCGCCTTCGCGCGCGCTTCCTTCGGCATGCCGGCGCGCCCGATGCGCTTCTCGAGCTCGGCGATCTCGTTCGGAGCGTCGTCCAGCTCGCCGAGCTCCTTCTGGATCGCCTTCATCTGCTCGTTGAGGTAGTACTCGCGCTGGCTCTTCTCCATCTGCTGCTTGACGCGGCCGCGGATGCGCTTCTCGATCTGCAGCACGTCCATCTCGCCTTCGATCAGCGCGAGGATGTGCTCGAGCCGGCGGCGCACGTCCTGGATCTCGAGCACCTTCTGCTTGGCGTCGAGCTTGAGCGACATGTGGGCAGCGACCGTGTCCGCCAGGCGGCCCGGCTGCTCGATCCCAGCGAGCGAAGTGAGGATCTCCGGCGGCACCTTGCGGTTGAGCTTCACGTACTGCTCGAACTGCGTCACGACGGAGCGCACCAGCACGTCCATCTCGCGCTCGTCGTACCGCTCGCCGTCCGACAACGGAGTTGCGCGCGCGGTGAAATACTGGCCGGTCGTCAGGTCCGAGACCGTGGCGCGCTCCACGCCTTCGACGAGCACCTTGACCGTGCCGTCCGGCAGCTTGAGGAGCTGCAGGATGGTGGCGATCGTGCCGACGTCGTACAGGTCCTTGGCGGCGGGCTCATCGACGTCCGCCTGCTTCTGCGCGAGCAGCAGGATCTGCTTGTTGATCTTCATCGCCTGCTCGAGCGCGAGGATCGATTTCTCGCGGCCCACGAACAGGGGGATGACCATGTGCGGGTAGACGACGACGTCGCGCAACGGCAGCACGGGCAGCATGTCCGTCTCGGGCGCGGCAGTCGGGGGGGTCGGGCTGTCTTGGGAAGTGGTCACGCAGGTCTCCGGACCAGAGGCAGGCGAAAACGCCGCACGGAGCAGCCCGGCGGCGCGGCAATCGGATGATCCCCATCTTTGGGCACGAAGCGGCCAGATTCAAGAGAGATTTCAACAAATGAACCCCTCTCCCGCTTGCGGGAGAGGTGAGAGCCCTCGCCCGCTTGCGGGAGAGGGCGCGAGCGCTGTCACGAAGTGATGGCGCGAGGGGTGAGGGCTGAGGACCCTCACCCGCCCTGCGGGCGACCTCTCCCGCAAGCGGGAGAGGTGGGAACCCTCACCCGCCCTGCGGGCGACCTCTCCCGCAAGCGGGAGAGGTGAAGAGCCCTCACCCGCCCTGCGGGCGACCTCTCCCGCAAGCGGGAGAGGTGGGTCAATGATCGGAGCCGGTGCGGCGCTCTTCGACGGCCGCGAGGCGCGGCTCCTCGACACCGTAGACGAGGTAGGGCTTGCTCTCGCCCTGTATCACGTCCTCGTCGATGACGACCTTCTGCACGTTCCGCATGCCGGGCAGGTCGTACATGATGTCGAGCAGCACGTTCTCGAGGATCGTCCTCAGGCCGCGCGCGCCGGTCTTGCGCTGCATGGCCTTGCGCGACACCGCGCGCAGAGATTCCTCGCGGAACTCGAGGTCCACGCCTTCCATGTCGAAGAGCTTGCGGTACTGCTTGGTGAGCGCGTTCTTCGGCTCGGTGAGGATCTGCATCAGCGCGGCTTCGTCCAGCTCGTCGAGCGTCGCGACCACCGGCAGGCGGCCGACGAACTCGGGGATCAGGCCGTACTTGATCAGGTCTTCGGGCTCGACGTCGTGGAACAGGTCGCTGCCGTGCGCGCGCGCATTCGGCTCGCGCACTTCGGCCACGAAGCCGATGCCGCTCTTCTGCGTGCGGTTCATGATGATCTTCTCGAGGCCGGAGAAGGCGCCGCCGCAGACGAAAAGGATGTTCGACGTGTCGACCTGCAGGAATTCCTGCTGCGGGTGCTTGCGGCCGCCCTGCGGGGGCACCGAGGCGATCGTGCCCTCGATGAGCTTCAGCAACGCCTGCTGCACGCCCTCGCCCGAGACGTCTCGCGTGATCGACGGGTTGTCGGACTTGCGCGAGATCTTGTCGATCTCGTCGATGTAGACGATGCCGGTCTGCGCCTTCTCGACGTCGTAGTCGCACTTCTGCAGGAGCTTCTGGATGATGTTCTCGACGTCCTCGCCGACGTAACCGGCTTCGGTGAGCGTCGTGGCATCGGCGATCGTGAACGGCACGTTCAGCAGCCGCGCCAGCGTCTCGGCCAGCAGCGTCTTGCCGCTGCCCGTCGGGCCGATGAGCAGGATGTTGCTCTTGGCAAGCTCGATGTCGTCGCGCGAGCGCTCGCCGCTCTTGTTCTGCAACCGCTTGTAGTGGTTGTAGACGGCGACCGACAGGACTTTCTTCGCCCGGTTCTGGCCGATGACGTACTCGTCGAGGACCTTCTTGATCTCGTGGGGCTTCGGGAGCTTCTCGCGGGTCTTCTCCGCTTTCTCCTCGAGCTCTTCCCGGATGATGTCGTTGCACAGTTCGACGCATTCGTCGCAGACGAATACGGACGGGCCTGCAATCAGCTTGCGGACTTCGTGCTGGCTCTTGCCGCAGAAGGAGCAATAGAGAAGCTTGCCGTCGTCATGCTTGCCGCGGGAATCGTCAGCCATTAAGGAACCCTGCTCCTGAAAGCGGCCCGTCTAGGTTGATCGCGGTTATACCACGGGGCGGCGGGACGGCGCAAAAAGCCATGGCCCAACAGTCACTTAACAAGTTCTGGAGGCTCAGGAGCGCTGCGGCTCGCCGCTCTCGCCACGGTGGTGCAGCACGCTGTCGATCAAGCCATACGTCTTCGCCTGCTCACCGGTCATGAAGTTGTCGCGGTCGGTGTCCTTGCGGATCGTGTCGATCGACTGGCCCGTGTGCTTCGCGAGGATCGCGTTCAGGCGATCGCGCGCGTCGAGGATCTCGCGGGCGTGGATCTCGATGTCCGTCGCCTGGCCCTGGAAGCCGCCGAGCGGCTGGTGAATCATCACGCGCGAGTGCGGCAGGCAGAAGCGCTTGCCCTTGGCGCCGCCCGCGAGCAGCACCGCGCCCATGCTGGCCGCCTGGCCCACGCAGATCGTGCTGATGTCGGGCTTGATGAACTGCATCGTGTCGTAAATCGCCAGGCCCGAGCTCACCGAGCCGCCGGGCGAGTTGATGTAGATGGCGATGTCCTTCTCCGGGTTCTCGGATTCGAGGAACAGCAACTGGGCCACCACGAGGTTGGCCATGTAGTCCTCGACGGGACCCACCAGGAAGATCACCCGCTCCTTCAGCAGGCGCGAGTAGATGTCGTAGGCGCGTTCGCCGCGGGCCGTCTGCTCGACGACCATCGGCACGAGATTCAAGGCGCGGGGGGAAAGGCTCATGGTCTCTTACGCTCCGAAATTCATCAGTTCCTTGAACGACGACGGCTGGTCCGTCACCTGGGCCCGCTCGAGCAGGTAATCGATCACCTGGTCTTCGAGCACCATGGTCTCGACCTGCCGCAGGGCCTCCGGGTTCTGCCGGTAGGCCTTGAGGATCGACTCGGGATCAGGATACGCCGACGCCATCTCGTTGAGGCGCTCATCGACCTTCGCGCGGTCGATCTGGATGCCGCGGGTCTTGATCACCTCGCCGATCAGCATCCCGAGCGCCACGCGGCGGCGGGCCGGCTCGACGAACGGCTCCGGCGGCGGGACCTGCGAGGCATCCTTGGCGCCGATGCGCCGCGCGGTGTCGATCTGCATCTCGCGCACCTGGTTGTCGACGAGGGCCTTCGGCACCTCCACCGGGTTGGCTTCGAGCAGTCGGTCGAGCAGCTGCTGCTTCACGCGGCCACGGACGTTCTGCGCGAGCTCGCGGCGCATGTTGTCGGCGACTTCGGAGAGCAACTGCTCCATGCCGCCGTCCGTCACGCCGTATTCACGGCAGAATTCGTCGTCGAGCGGCGGCAGCTGCTTCTCGTCCACCTTCTTTACGTGGACGTCGAAGGTTGCCGTCTTACCGGCGAGCGCCTTGTTGTGATAGTCGTCCGGATAGCCGACGGAGAGCGTCTTGCGCTCGTCGGCGCGCGCGCCCGTGATGCCCGTCTCGAAGTCCTTCAGCATGCGGCCGCCGCCGAGGATCACGGCGACGTCGTCGCCCTTGCTGCCCTCGAACGGATGACCGTCGATCTGGCCCACGAAATCCATCGTCACTCGATCGCCCTCGCGGCTCTCGCGATCGACGGGCTCGAAACGAGGACGCTGCTCTCGCAGGTTCTGCACCATGGCCTCGATGTCGGTGTCGGTGACGTCGGCCGTCGGGCGCGTCACCGCCAGCCCGTCCACCGTCTTCAGCGCGATCTCCGGGAAGATCTCGAAGATCGCGCGGTACTTGAGGTCCTCGCCCGGCCCCGCGGTGATTGGCTCGATGCGCGGACCGGCGGCCGGGTTGAGCTTCTGTTCGTTGATGGCCTGCGCGAAGCTGGTCTGCATCAGCTCCGAGAGGACCTCCTGTCGCACCTGAGCGCCGAACTGCTGCTTGATGACCTTGATCGGAGCCTTGCCCGGGCGGAAGCCCTTGAGCTTCGCGGTGCGGCTGACCTGCTTCAGGCGCGCATCGACGGCCTGCTCGATCTGCTCCCGGGGGACGCTCACTTCCATCCGGCGCTCGAGGGCGCCGGTCGACTCGACGGAAATCTGCATGGTGCTCACCGAACCTCGACAGGATCTGGGGCGGCGAAAAGGCCGCCCGGAAAAGCCGGTTATTGTGCCACGGACGAACCCCGTCCGCCGGGTTCCGAGCGGGGCGCGATGGTGCGAAAGGAGGGACTCGAACCCTCACGGGGGTTACCCGCTGGAACCTAAATCCAGTGCGTCTACCAGTTCCGCCACTTTCGCCGGGCCGGCCGGGCCCCGGCCACCGAAAACGGGCGGATTCTATAGGGAATTCGCGGCCGCAGGGCGACTTGCGGCCTTCATTCGAGCCAGATGCGCGAGACGTAGAACGCGGCGCCGTCGGGAGGCCCGTGGCTGAAGAGCATGACACTGGCGATTCTGGACAAGTCCATGTGACGGCCGCGCGGCGCGGATTCGACGGCCGTGAGAGCGACCCGGACCGTGGTTCGGACGCCAGGCGGGATGGCGATCGGAAGGTTCAGTCGGTCGTCGAACGACTGGTCGTGCGCTTGGTCGTTAATCCGTAGCGTGAAATTGAGAGTCGATGCCCCGGGATTCGTGACGTCGATCGCCATGGTCGAAAAGCCACGCCAGTCCGGCGAAGGCTCGAACAGGTCGATGCCGGGGTACATGGCTCGATCGAACCGCAGGTGAATTGACTCACCATCGCCGTGCCTGGCCCACTTTACGGGTAATGCGCCACGCTCGACCCGCGCATTTCGGCCGGCGAGGAACGCATCGCCTGGTCTTGCCACTCCGTCCGCAAGCGTCGGAAACGCTGCCGCACGCGCCGCGTAGGCCGGAGCGGCTTGCAGGGGTTGCCACGCCAGGGTCGTGAACGCCGCGAGCGCAATCGCAAACGCGATCGACTGTTTACCTCTCCCGCCTGCGGGAGAGGTCGGCGGCACGCCGGGTGAGGGCTCTTTACCTCTCCCGCCTGCGGGAGAGGTCGGCGGCACGCCGGATGAGGGTCTCTTCCTCTCGACAATCGCCAGCACCGCAAGCCCAAACGCCGCGCCTGCCGCATCATGCAGCGCGTCCATCGCAGACACAGATCGGCCCGGCTCGAAGTGCTGCAGCCATTCCGTAGCCACGCCAATCGCCACGGCGACCACGAATGCCTTGAAGAGAATCGCAAACGAGCGCGAACTTGCCCTACTGCGCGGTTCCTGCATCAACGCGAGCACGATCCCGATCACGAAAAAGACTAGGCCGTGGCCGGAATCCTGCAGGACCTTGCGCCACATCTCGTGGCCAGGGACCGAAAGAAACAGGACGGCCGCGACCATGACCGCGATGATGAGAACGCTGCTGCGGCGAGAGATGGTGCGCACGGATCTCCAGAGTGGACGGACGATGGCCGCGCAGCGTTCGGTCCTGCCGGCGAAGGATTGCGGATGGCAGAGGACGGTATCCGGCAACCGCTTTGCGCACAAGACCCCTCGGGCACCGTGGAAACGGCGACCAGGCGACTAGTGGCAACGCACGTCGGAGAGCAGTCGGCTCAGTTCGTTGTTGACCACCGCGTAACACTCACAGACACGAGTATCCAGTCCGGAGCGTTCGAGCACCGTGATGTGGCCACGCCGGTACCGGATGATGCCGGCGCGCTGCAGTGCCCCGGCGGCCTCCGTGATGCCTTCCCGGCGCACGCCCAGCATGCTGGCAACCAGCTCCTGCGTCATGACCAGCTCGCCCGACGGCGCTCGATCGAGCGTCAGCAACAGCCAGCGGCACAGTTGTTGTTCCACCGAATGGTGCCGGTTGCACGCCGCCGTCTGGAACATCTGCGTCATCAGCGCCTGCGTGTAGCGCAACAACAGTCGCTGCAGCAAACCGGAGCGCTGGAACTCCTGCTTCAGCACGCGGCCCGCCAGCCGGTATGCGTGCCCCGCGGTCCGTACGACCGCCGAGCTGGGCGTGGTCTCTCCGCCCATGAACAACGCGATGCCGACGACGCCTTCGTTGCCCACGCCCGCGGACTCGGCCGTTGCGCCCGACGCCAGCACGTAGTGGAGCGAAACGATCGCCGTGGTGGGGAAGTAGGCGTGCCGCAGCGGCTCATCGGGTTCGTAAAGCATTTCGCCGAGCGGCAACGCTACGTGCTCCAGGTGCGCAGCCACCCGCTCGAGCTCCGCCGCGGGAAGCATGGCGAGCAGGTGGTTTTGGGCGTGACCGTGGAGTGATGACATAGGCGCTGCCGGGAACTCGCGCTCCATTACCTCGGCGTGGTTTCCACGCCGATGCCGCGGTAGCCGATGAATCGGCACGACCGGTTGAACATCGGTTCGCCGCTCACCCGGAACTGCTGTTGCGAGCCATCGGCGTTGACGCGGCTCAATGCGAAATCGATGAATGGCTGCCGTTCGGCAATCCTCGCCTGCAATGCTTCTCGTTCCGCTTCGTTCCAGCCCGCGTCGTCGTCCCGCCTCGCCTCGCCCACGAGCGGCTCGACGCGGATGCCGAGCATGTCGAGGACCGGACCGGAGACCTTGGTGAAATTCCCCTTCTCGTCCTGCTCCCAGTACCAGTCGGATGCCAGCTCGGTCAGGCTGCGATAGCGTGCTTCGCTTTCGCGCAGCTCCGCTGTCCGTTCCTCCACGGCCTGCTCCAGCAATTGCGCATGGCTCTCGAGCTTCTTGTACAGCAGCCGCACCTCCAGCATGTTGTGGATGCGGGTCTTGACCTCGACCAGGTCGAACGGCTTGCTGATGAAATCCTTGGCGCCGGCCTGCAGCGCGCGCAGCTTGTGGCCCGGCTGCGCCGTGAGCACGATGACCGGGAGGTAACTTTCGGTTTCGTTGGTCTTCAGCCCCGCCATCACGGCGAATCCATCCATACCGGGCATCTGCAGGTCGAGCAGGATCAGGTCGTAGCGGTTCGCGCGATGCTGCGCGCAGACCTCGAGCGGGTTCATCGTCGAAGCCACGCAGGTGTAGCCGGCCTCGGCCAGCAGTTGCTCGAGCAACTGCACGTTGGCTTCCTGGTCGTCGACGATCAGGATGCGGGCGCCCAGGATGTCCAGCCCGTTGTCCATCACGGTCTCCGTGTTTCGGCCGCACGGGCTGATTCCGCGTCGGCAAACTTCAGCGCGACGTCCAGCGTATCCATGAACTCGTCGACCTTGAGAGGCTTGGTGAGATAGCGGAAGAATCCCGCCTCCAGGCCCTTCGCGATGTCGCGGGGTACGGCGTTGGCGCTGAGCGCAACCACCGGGATGTGCGCGGTGGCTGGGTCGCTGGCGAGCATGACGAGGGCCTGGATCCCGCTGATCCCGGGAAGGTTGATGTCCATCAGGATGACGTCCGGGAGCGAGGCTCGGGCCACCTCGATGCCGCGGTTACCGTCGCGCGCGGTCAGCAAGCGGATGTCGGGCCGGCGCGCAATCAGATCCTCGACCAGCATCAGGTTGGCCGGGTTGTCCTCGACATAGAGCAGCGTGCGCATCGAAGCCTGGGCCTGAACCTGTTCCCGGGCGACCGCTGCGGGAACGGCCGTGCTCGCTGAGGACTGCGTTTCGAACGTAAAGGGCAGTTCGATCCAGAACACGCTGCCTTTCCCGACGGTGCTCTCGACGCCGATGACGCCACCCATCAACTCCACCAGTCGCTTGCACACCACCAGGCCGATGCCCGTGCCCTCTTCGGCGGTCGCCGCTCGCCCGAGCCGATTGAACGGCTGGAACAGTTGCGACATGTCTGCGGGGGACAACCCGTCGCCACTGTCCTCGACGCAGATGCGGACGCGTCCCGGCGCCGCGACGATGCAGGCCACGACGACCGTTCCGCCGTCCGTGTTGTACTTGATTGCGTTGGAAAGCAGGTTGATCAGCACCTGCTTGACTCGCGTCCGGTCCGCCTTGACGAAGTACGGGGTCTCCAGCAGCGGGAAGCTCACGCGAATGCCGCGCCGCTGCGCCTGCGGTTCGATCATCGTCTGGCACTCGAGCATGACGTCGGCCAGCGACACGGGCTCCGGTGAAAGCGACAACTTGCCGGACTCGATCAACGCGAGGTCGAGCACTTCGTTGATCAGGTCGAGCAGGTACCAGCCCGCCTTCAGGATCTGGTCGATGCTGCGCTTCTGCGAGGGCGTGGGCGGCGGCTTGCTGGTTTCCATCAGCTGGGCAAAGCCCAGGATCGCGCCGAGCGGCGTGCGCAACTCGTGGCTCATGCTGGAGAGAAAATCGGATTTCGCGAGGTTGGCTTTCTCCGCCAGGGACATGGCCTCGTGCAGTTCCAGCTCGACCCGCTTGCGCACGGAATTGTCGGTGCCGATCAACAGGTAGCCGATGATGTCGCCGTAGTCGTCACGCAGCGCCGTGATCGATACGATGGCCGGAAAACGGCTGCCGTCCTTGCAGATGTACGTGAGCTCGTAGATGTCCTCGATGCCGCGCGAGGCCTTGAATGCCAGCGCCTCGAAACCCGGCGTGATCGTGGTGTCGAGTTCGAGGCTCAGCGCCTGCGCGCGCGCCATCACTTCTTCCGGATCGTGGATGTCGCTCGGCCGGACCCGGTTCACCACTTCGGCCGCACGGTAACCCAGCATGCGTTCGGCGCCGACGTTGAACAGCTGGATGATCCCCTTCTCATCGGTGGCGATGATCGAGAAGTTCGCGCTGGTCAGGATCGCGTTCTGCAGCGCGCCGGTCTTGAGCAGCGCTTCCTGGCGGCGCAATTCGGAGATGCCACTCGACTGGCCGCCGTCGCCTCCGAGGGAGGGACCGTCTACCGCTTCCTGCATGGTCGCACCCCCTGGAATCGCGCGTCTGTGGCGCGCAGAGCCGGGCGGGCAGTCCGCCTGACGCAGGGATCATTGCAGTCGCGACAACGGGAGTCGGTGCGGTTGCACACATAGGTCGCGGGCCGCCCTGGGCGGCGCGTTGCGATCGCGTCGAAGTGCCTGAAGTGGTGGGCCGTGTAGGACTCGAACCTACGACCTACTGATTAAGAGTCAGCAGCTCTACCAACTGAGCTAACGGCCCAACCGAAAGGTGGGGTGGACGATGGGATTTGAACCCACGACCTCCGGAATCACAATCCGGAGCTCTAACCAGCTGAGCTACGTCCACCATCGTCCGGCGGAATCGAAATCCCGCATCATCTTGGCGCGCCCGGCAGGACTCGAACCTGCGACCCTCGGCTTAGAAGGCCGATGCTCTATCCAGCTGAGCTACGGGCGCACGCATTCCGAGCCGTCATCCGGATGGTCGGGGCAGAGGGATTCGAACCCCCGACCCTCTGCTCCCAAAGCAGATGCGCTACCAGACTGCGCCATGCCCCGCCCTGCACCGACACCTGCCGTCGTCGCCTTGCTCGAACCGTCGTCCGGCCCGGGCCCTCACGGGAGCGCGAATCATACGGACCGACCCCTGCAGCGTCAATTTGGAATTCATGGTGTCCGGCGCGGGGCACGCCGGCCATGAGAAAATGCCGGCATGACAGCCCAGATCATCGATGGCAAGGCCGCGGCCGCCGACGTGCGGCGCGAGGTTCGTGAAGGCAGCGACCGGCTCGTCGCGCATGGCAAGCGCCGGCCCGGGCTCGCGGTGATCCTGGTCGGCGACGATCCGGCCTCGCAGGTCTATGTGCGGAACAAGCGCCTCGCCTGCGACGAATGCGGCTTCGTCTCGGTCAGCCACGACCTGCCCCACTCCACGACGCAGGCGGAACTGCTGAGCCTCATCGAGCGGCTGAACGAGGACGATCGCATCGACGGCATCCTCGTCCAGGTGCCGCTGCCCGACCACATCGACGAGCGGCTCGTGATCGATGCCATCGATCCGGCCAAGGACGTCGACGGCTTTCATCCCTACAACGTAGGTTTGCTGACGCTGCGCAACCCGTTGATGCGCCCCTGTACTCCGTATGGGGTGATCCGGCTGCTAGAGCGCGCCGGCATCCCGGCGAAGGGCCAGCACTGCGTCGTGGTCGGTGCGTCGAACCTCGTGGGACGGCCGATGGCGCTGGAGTTGCTGCTGTCCGGCGCGACCGTGACCGTGTGCCATCGCTTCACCAGGGACCTGCAGACGCACGTCGGCATGGCGGACATCCTGGTCGTGGCGGTCGGCAAGCCGGGCATCGTGCCGGGTGAGTGGATCAAGCCGGGCGCGGTGGTCATCGACGTCGGCATCACGCGACTGCCGAACGGCAAGCTGGTGGGCGACGTTGATTTCGAAGTCGCGAAGCAGCGAGCGTCGTGGATCACGCCGGTGCCGGGCGGCGTCGGCCCGATGACCGTCGCCATCCTGATGAAGAACACGCTCGAGTCCGCCCAGCAGCGCCTCGCCGGCTGATCACCTCATCACCTCGCCCACGAAAGTGGGAGAGGTCGCGCCTTGCGCGGGTGAGGGTTCCGACGCCTCAGACCCTCACCCGGCGTACCGCCTACCTCTCCCGCAAGCGGGAGAGGTAGGAAACCCTCACCCGGGCTGCGCCCGACCTCTCCCGCAAGCGGGAGATGTGAGAAATTATCCCCGTCGCCAGAGGGTCTTGCCGCCCGGCTGGTCTTCGAGCGCAACGCCGCTCGCGGCGAGCAGGTCGCGGATCCGATCGGATTCCTTGAAGTTCTTCGCCTTGCGCGCCTCGGCCCGATCGACGATCAACTGGTCGATCTCGGCGTCGCTCAGTCCCGGCGCCACTGTCGAATCCCCGCCCTCGCCCACCGCCGCCCTGGCCTGCTTGAGCGGTCGCTTGCGCAGGAAGGTCTCGGGGTCCTGGCCGAGCAAGCCCAGACGCGCGCCCAGCGAGCGCAATTCGGACGCAACGTGCGTCGCCGTCGTCATGTCCCCGGCCGCCTTCGCCGTATTGATCTCGCGCGCCAGCTGCTGCAGCTCCGCCACCGCCATCGGCGTATTGAAATCGTCGTCCATTGCGGCGGAGAAGCGCTCAGTCGCGGCCGTTGCAACGTAAGAACCCTCACCCGGACTGCGTCCGACCTCTCCCGCACGCGGGAGAGGTGACGACACGCCTGGCGCCGGGAGAGGTGAAGGCACGCCTGGCACCGGGAGAGGTGACGACACGCCTGGCGCCGGGAGAGGTGACGACACGCCTGGCGCCGGGAGAGGTGACGACACGCCTGGCGCCGGGAGAGGTGAAGGCACGCCGCGCAGCGCGAGATACAACCGCTCGAGCGCCGCATCGGCCTGCGCGAGGCTTTCGGGCGTGTAATTGATCGGGCCGCGGTAGTGGCTGTTGGTCATGAAGTAACGCACGACCTCCGGATCGCGCACCCACTCGAGCACTTCCCGCACGGTGAAGAAGTTGCCGAGCGACTTCGACATCTTTTCGTCGTCCACCCGAACGAACCCGTTGTGCATCCAAAGGTTCACGAACTTCGAGTCGCAAGCGGCGCAGGTCTGGGCGATCTCGTTCTCGTGGTGCGGGAATTTGAGATCCATCCCGCCGCCGTGGATGTCGAAGTGCGGGCCGAGCAGGTCCACCGACATCGCGGAGCATTCGATGTGCCAGCCCGGCCGGCCGGGACCCCAGGGCGATTCCCACGCCGGCTCGCCCGGCTTGGCTGCCTTCCAGAGAACGAAATCGAGCGGATCGCGCTTCGACTCGTCCACCTCGATGCGCGCGCCGGCCCGCAGGTCGGCCAGCCTCTTGCCCGACAATTGCCCGTAGGGCGCGAAACGCGCCACCGCGTAATAGACATCGCGATTGGGACCGACGTACGCGTAACCCTTGTCGATCAGCTTCTCGACCATCGCGACGATCTGCGGCACGAACTCCGTGGCCCGCGGCTCGTGATCGCCGAGCCGCACGCCCAGTGCCGCGCAGTCCTCGTGGTAAGCACGGATGAAGCGCTCGGTCAGCGCCTGCATCGGCTCGCCGTTCTCCTGCGCGCGCTTGATGATCTTGTCGTCGATGTCCGTGATGTTGCGGACGAAGGTGACGTCGTACCCAGACGCCTCGAGGTGCCGCCGCACGATGTCGAACACGATCAGCATGCGCGCGTGGCCGAGGTGGCAATAGTCGTACACGGTGATGCCGCACACGTACATGCGCACCTTGCCCGGCACGATGGGTTCGAAGGCCTGCTTGCGGCCGGTCAGTGAGTTGTGAATCTGGAGCATGGTGGATCGAGTCGACGTTCGAAACGAAATAGGTTCAGGCAGTGGCCCGGCGCTGCGCGGCGGCAAGCCTGCGCGCGACCAGGTCTGCGCCCATCAGGGCGGTGAAAGGCGCGAGTTCCGGTCCGTGCGTCTCGCCCGTCAGCGCGGCCCGGAGCGGCATGTAGAGCGAGGCGCCCTTGGCTCCCGTGGCCGTGGAGACCGCACGCGTCCACGCCTTGAAATCGGCGCCCGTGGCCTGCCATGCCTCGCCGGCGGCTGTGAAAAACGCTCCGCCCGCCTTTCCGATCTGCTCCGCGGCTTCCGCCGTGAATGCCGGTGCCTCGTCGCACAAGGCACGAATCCAGGCGTCCGCGTCGGCCGGGAACAACAGGTTGCCGCGCACCGCGGACACGAACGCGCGTTGACGGACTGCATCGCCCAGCCGCTCGAGTTTCGCACCGAGCCAGGCGCGCACGTCCTCGACGGACGCCCGCGTCAGGGCCTCGCGCTGCCAGTGCCGCAACTGGGCTTCGTCGAACCGGGCCGCCGAATGACTGGTGCGCGCGAGGTCGAAGTGCTTCGGCATGTCGGCCAGGTCGAGCCATTCGTCGTGACCGCAGGCATGGCCGAGCCGCACGAGGTAATTGCAGATCGCTCCCGGCAGGTACCCCTGCTCGCGCAGGTCGTGCAGGCTCGCGGCGCCTTCGCGCTTCGACAGCGGCGTGCCCGACGGCGCCAGCACCAGCGGCAGGTGCCCATAGCGGGGCACCGGCGCACCCAGCGCCCGCAGCAGCAGGATCTGCCGCGGCGTGTTCGCGAGATGATCGTCGCCGCGCAGCACGAGGCTCACGCCCATCGCGGCATCGTCCACGGCATTGCTCAGGAAGAATGCCGCACTGCCGTCGGCCCGGCAGATGACGAAGTCGCCGATATCGTCCGTCGCAAAGCGCTGCGGACCGTGGAGGACATCCTCGAACTCGACGACTCCATGATCCGGCACTCGAAATCGCAACGCGGGACGCTCGCCCGCCGCGGTCCGTCGCGCGACCGTTTCGACGGACAACCCCGCGCAAGTGCGCGCGTATCGGGGAGGTCGGCCCGCCGAGAGCTGCGCACGTCGCGAGAGCTGCAGTTCCTCGGGCGAGCAGAAGCAGGGATACACGAGCCCCAGCCTCTTCAGGCTCGTAACCGCGGCGTCGTAGTGAGCGGCTCGCTCGCTCTGTCGATACGGAGCGTGAGGACCGCCGGCATCCGGACCCTCGTCCCAGGTCATGCCGAGCCATTTCAAGTCGGCGAGTTGCCGGTCCAGCAGATGGTCGGCGCTGCGTTCGGCGTCCGTGTCCTCGATGCGCAGGATGAACCGGCCCCCGCTCGCCCGGGCGGCGAGAAAGCTGAACAGGGCCGTGCGCGCGTTCCCGAGATGCAGCGATCCGGTTGGGCTGGGCGCAAAACGCGTGTCGTGGCGCAGGCTGGACATGGCCGCGCATCTTACCGGATGCGCGGCGGGCTCTGGCCCCGACCCGCCCGCCGACTTAACATCGGGGTCCCCGCCGCCCATCGTTCGAGCCATGCGCAACACTCTCGCCGTCGCCGCCCTGCTCTGCTTCGCCTCGTTTGCAGCCGCGCAGACGGCCCCGGTCGCCCCGGTGCGCGCGAAGTTCGAGACGACGGCCGGGAACTTCGTGGTCGAGCTCGACGCTGCGCGGGCCCCGCTCAGCGCCGCCAATTTCGCCGCAATACGTGCGCGACGGCCATTACGACGGCACGATTTTTCACCGCGTGATCGGCAACTTCGTGGTGCAGGGAGGCGGCTACACCCTCGACGGCGCCGAGAAACCTACGCGCCCTGCCATCCCGAACGAGTCCGGCAACGGACTGTCGAACCGCCGGGGCACCGTCGCGATGGCCCGGCAGGGCGATCCGCACAGCGCTGGCTCGCAGTTCTTCGTGAACATGGTGGACAACCTCAGCCTCGACCCCGCGCCGACACGGTGGGGTTACGCGGTGTTCGGCCGCGTGGTCGAAGGCATGGACGTGATCGAAAAGATCGCCAACGTCGCCACCGGCTCCAAGGCGCCTTTCGGCGACGATGTCCCGGTCGACCCGATCGTCGTGACCAAGGCATCGCTCGTCGGCCCGGCGAACTGATGCCCACGACTTTCTTCATCTCGGACCTGCATCTCGACCCGGCGCAGCCCGCGATCGCGCGCCAGTTCCTGCGCTTCCTGAAACAGGAGGCGCGCCGGGCCTCGCACCTGTACGTCCTCGGCGACCTCTTCGAAGTCTGGCTCGGCGACGACGACCCGGACCCGGCCGCCCGCGAGATCGTGGCCGCGCTTCGCGACCTGACCGATGCAGGCGTGCCCTGCTCGTTCATGCACGGCAACCGCGACTTCCTGGTCGGCGAGCGCTTCGCGCGCGAAACCGGATGTCGCCTGCTCCGCGACGGAACGATCGTCGACATGCATGGCGAGCGTGTGCTGCTGATGCACGGCGACGTGCTGTGCACCGACGATCACAGTTACCAACGGTTGCGACGCATCGTGCGTAATCCGTTGACGCAGTGGATCTTTCGCCACATGAGCCTCGACCGACGCCGTCGACTGGCGCAACGCCTGCGCGAGGGCAGCCGCATGCACGTGGAAGGGACGGCGCCCGAGATCATGGACGTCAATGCGCAGGCGGTCACCGCGGCGCTGCGCCACGCCGGCGTAAAGACATTGGTTCACGGGCACACGCATCGTCCGGCTATTCACATGCTTGACCTGGACGGCACGGCCGCAAAGCGCATCGTGCTCGGCGATTGGCACTCGCAGGGCAGCGTGCTCGAGTGGAGCGAGAGCGGCGTCGAACTCAGAACGCTGCCGCGCTGAGTCCCCCTCACCCGGCCTGCGGCCGACCTCTCCCGCAAGCGGGAGAGGTGATCCTGCCGCCCGCTTGCGGTTTTCCGAACCCTCACCGCGCTGCGCGCGACCTCTCCCGCAAGCGGGAGAGGTGAGATCAGAAGCTCGGGGTGCCCGAGTGGAAGCGAAACTCCGGGTCCGGGGAGACCGCAAGATCCGCTTCGATCGCCGCGAGTTCGGCGAGCCGAGCCTGCAACTGCGCAGGGCTCGCGAGCCCCGTGCGCGCAGCGAGACGCAGATACAAACCGACGTGCCGGGCCTCGGCCGCAGCCAGCGAACCGTAGAACTCACCGAGCGGCGAACCGAGGCGTGGCATCAGCCCCATGAATCGTTCATGGGAGCGGGCTTCGATCAACGCGCCCGTCAGCATCAGATCGAGCCTGCGGCCCGGCTCCTCGCGCCGCGTGGCCTTGCGCAGGCCTTCCGCGTACCGCGCCGGACTCATGCGTCGATGCGCGACGCCCAACTCGTTCATCTTCTGCTGCACCAGCTCGAAGTGCCGCAACTCCTCGCGCGCAAGGCGCGAGAGCCGGTGCGACAGGTCCGGGTCCTCGGGGTACGCGAACATCAGCGACAAGGCGGTGGAAGCCGCTTTCTTCTCGCAGTTCGCGTGGTCGAGCAGCAGGTCCCGCCAGCGATCGGCCGCGGCATCGAACCAGCGCGGGTCCGTCGGGGCCCCGAGGATGGCGCCGCGGCCCGCTCATCACGCCGCCGCGCGATCGAGCAGTTCGTCGATCAGCGCGACGATGGCCGCCGCCGACCCCGGACGGTCCGCCGGCCGCTTCGCCAGAAGAGCATCGAGCAAGCCCTGCAGGTGGCCCACGGAGGCCGGAAGCCGTGGAATCGGCGCGTTGGCGTGCTTGTAGATTACGGCGAGCGGCGCCTCCGCGGTGTAAGGCTTTTCGCCCGTGAGCATTTCGTGAAGCACGACGCCGAGACTGTAGAGGTCGCTGCGCTCGTCGAGCGGCGAGCCGTGCCCCTGCTCCGGACTCATGTAGTGCGGCGTGCCGAAAATCGTGCCGATGCCGGTGATGTCGCTCTCGAGACCGAGCTGCCGCGCGAGACCGAAGTCGATGAACGCCGCACTGCCGTCCTCACGCAGCAGCAGGTTGCCCGGCTTCACGTCCCGATGCAGCACGCCCACCGCGTGCAGCGCCCCGAGCGCCGCGGCCATCTGCCTCAGGTATGCCAGCGCCTCCGGCCAAGGCATCGGCCGTTTCATTCGCGCGCGCAGGTCGCCGCCGGGAAAGTACTCCATCGCGAGGAACAGGTGATCGTCCGCGACACCGATGTCGTAGATGCGCACGATGTTCGGGTGGTCGAGGTGCTCCACCAGCTCGTACTCGCGCAGGAACCGGTCGAACGTGGTGCTGCCTTCCACCACGTCCGGGACCTGCCGGAAGACCTTCAGGACGCGCAGGTCGCCGGATTCCCTGTGCTCGGCCAGGAACACGCTGGACGAACCGCCGACGGCAAGCCGGCGGATGCAGCTGTAGCCGCGCACGCGCACCGATCCGAAGCGATCCGGAGGCAGCGGGGCCAATGCGCGCCCTCGACGTGTCGGCCAGGACGTTGTGGTGGCTCGCCAGGGCCGCGCGCAAGGCGGAGGCGAGCTGGCCGTGCTCGAATTCGGCGCGACCGAGCACGTGAGCGGCCCCGGCAGCTTGAGCGCGCGACCCGACAGTACGCTCTCCGCCCCCGGCACGAAGTAGACGATCGGCGGGAAGTACTGGCGCTCGGCGAGATCCTCGAGCCACTCGATGCCGCGGCCTTCCTGCACCTCGTGGTCGAGCAGCACGACGTCGTAGGCGGCGCCGGTGAATCCAGGCGGCAGCCGGCCGCGCGTGGCCGGCTCGTACTCGGCCGGCAGCGCATCGCGCCACTCGAGTGTGACGTGATGGGCGAGCAGCTGACGGTAGTCCGCGCGATCGCTGACGATGAGTGCGCGCAAACTCATTCTGACCCGACTCCCTCCTCGCAATCCCAAGACCACGTCCCCCACGTTGGTCAGCGTAGGACCAGTATGCAGCAGATCGCCCGCCGCCTCGAGAAATCGGCCGGAATCCGCGCCGGCGAGGCTAGCGCGCGGCGTCGAGCCCGCATCGCGTGCCGCGCTCCAGCGTCCCCCCGTCGACGACCGCCCCGGCATCCGCGGTGACGCCGTCGATGCCGTCCGTGCCGCGGCGAGCAGCGCCGCGTCCCCGGCGCCCGCAAGGCACTACGCGCCGCGACAGCGCCAGGTGCTGGTTGCGGCCACCGTACCCCGGGCACCGGCGGCAAGTCATCGTGGATTCCCCGCCCCAGACGTGCAGCGTCCGCGGCGGGCCGTCCAGCACGGCTCGCCGAACCGCCGCCCAGGCGCGCCGCCTCGCCGGCGAAACGCGCCCGCGACAGGCGAGCCTCCAGGCCGTGGCTGCGGCCCGGCCGGCAGCAGCGCGGCAGGCATCACGAACCGAAGCGACGATCCGGAAGCGGCACCTCGGCGCCACGCGCCGTTCGGCCGCGCGACCGGCGCGATCGCACGATGCGCGCGATCTCCGGCGGCAAACGGTCTGCTCGGGCTCGACTCGGCCCGGCCGGTGCAGCAGTCCGGAGCCGATCACCGCAGGGATCGTCGCGCGGCACGTCGGAGATCAGCAGCGCCGTGCGCGCGCCGACGCCCGGCCAGCGATGCCAGCCCGCCGCCCTTGATGTGTCGAGATCGCGCGACGCAATGCATTCACCTCGCCGATCGGCAAGGCCGGAGGCCAAAGCCCATGCATTGACTCGCTCGCAGGTCGTCGAGCCTCGACGCCCGCGGCCAGTCGCTCGACGAGGCTCGACGCGCCACCCGAAACCAGGAACAGCACCTGTTCGCCGTCACGGCAGCCCCGTCACGAACGCCGCCACCGCCGCGCCGGCGGCCAGGCTGCGAGCGTCAGGCTGGGGGTGCGCGCTTCGATCAATCGCAGTCCCGCATCGACGCCGCCGAGCGCGCCGGGCACGTGGCCCGGCTTGGTCACGACGAGCCCGTCGCACCATGCGCGGCTCCGAGCGACTTCGACCGCGCCGAGCGTCATCGCACCGGCCGCCTTGCCGATCGCGACAACGTGCCACTCGCCTTCGAGCGCATGCCGCGTCGAGCTCCGCCTCGGACGCAACGGCGCGCGTCGACCGCCGCAAGGGCCGCCCGGAAGCAATCAAGCAGGAGGTCGCGCAGCGGGCGCCCGCCGCCAAGGACTAGACTGACGGCCTTCAGCACGCTGCCGCCCGCCGTGCGCCGCTGCGACTTCGCCTGTGTCCGACCGCTCGGCCTCGAGGCGCGCCAGGTACTCCGGCGTGACGTCGCCGGTGACGTACTCGCCGGAGAAGCACGACGTGTCGAACACTGTGACGCGGCATCGTGGTGCCGGACGGCGCGAATCAGGTCGTCGAGATCCTGGTACATGAGCCAGTCGGCGCCGATCAGCCGCGCCACTTCGTCTTCGCGTGCGGCCGGCCGCCACGAGTTCGGACGCGGCCGGCATGTCGATGCCGTAGACGTTCGGATAGCGCACCGGCGGAGCCGCCGACGCGAAGTACACCTTGCTTGCGCCTGCTTCGCGGGCCACTTCGATGATCTGCGCCGAGGTCGTGCCGCGCACGATCGAGTCGTCGACCAGCATCACGTTCTTGCCGCGGAACTCCAGGTCGATCGGGTTCAGCTTGCTGCGCACGGACTTCTGGCGCTGGTCCTGGCCCGGCATGATGAACGTGCGGCCGATGTAACGGTTCTTGATGAAGCCTTCGCGGTACTTCACGCCGAGCAGCTGCGCGACCTGCATCGCGCTGGTGCGGCTGGTGTCGGGAATCGGGATGACCACGTCGATGTCGTGGTCGGGGCGCACGCGGCGGATCTTCTCCGCCAGCAGCTCGCCCATGCGCATGCGCGCCTTGTAGACCGAGATGTTGTCGATGATCGAGTCGGGCCGCGCGAAGTACACGTACTCGAAGATGCAGGGCGTGAGACTGCGACGGCTCGCCGCACTGCTGCGCGTGCATGCGGCCCTGCTCGTCGATGAACACCGCTTCGCCGGGACCGACGTCCCGCAGCAGCTCGAAGCCGGCCATGTCGAGCGCGACGCTCTCGGACGCGATCATGTACTCGCGGCCGCGCGCGCTCTCGCGGGTGCCGATGACGAGCGGGCGGATGCCGTGCGGATCGCGGAAACCGAGCACGCCGTGCCCGAGGATCATGGCGATGACGGCGTAGCCGCCGCGAATGCGCCGGTAGGTGGCGCTCACCGCGGCGAAGATGTCCGAGGCCGACGCGCGCGGCGTGCCGATGCGCTGCAGCTCGCTCGCCAGCACGTTCAGCAGGACTTCCGAGTCGGACGAGGTGTTGAGGTGCCGGCGGTCCTCGCGCACCAGCACGTCCGCCAGCGGCCGTCGCGTTGGTCAGGTTGCCGTTGTGGGCAAGGCAGATGCCGTAGGGCGCGTTCACGTAGAACGGCTGCGCCTCCGCAGAGCTGTCGCAGCCCGCGGTCGGGTAGCGCACGTGGCCGATGCCGACATTGCCCTTCAGCTGCACCATGTGCCGCTGCTGGAAGACGTCGCGCACGAGGCCGTTGTCCTTGCGCATGTACAGCGCGCCTTCATGGGCCGTCATGATTCCGGCAGCGTCCTGGCCCGCGGTGCTGCAGCACCGTCAGCGCATCGTAGATCTGCTGGTTGGCGGGGCCGAAGCCGACGATGCCGACGATTCCGCACATGGCTTTGCCTCGCGACTCCTAGACGGTTTCTTCGACCGCCTGCCGGCCCGTCTCGACGTAGCCGCGCAGCACGCTCGCCATCTCCTTGGCCGAGCGGCAGCAGCTTCGACTCCTTCCACCACGGCTCGCTCGGCAGGTCCGCCGCCTCGCGCGAGCATCACGGTGAAGCCGACGATGACCGCGCCGCGCACGAGACCGAACACGCTGCCGAGGATCCGGTCCACGCCGAGCGTGAGCCCCGAGCGCTGGACGACGTACCCGAGCAGGCTGCCCAGCAGCCAGGCGCACACGACCACCGCCATCAGCACGATCAGTCGCGCTACCCACAGCTGCAGCGGCGTGTCCCGGCCAGCGACCGCCGAGGTAAGGCTGCACCAGCGACGCATAGCGCCAGGCCAGCCAGAGGCCGACCAGCCAGCCGAGCAAGCGCGATCGATTCGCGGAGGAAACCCCGGATGGCGCCGAACAGCACCGAAACGAGCACGATGGCGGCGAGGATGTAGTCCACTGGCGTCATGCTCGGTCTCGTGCAGCCTCCGCGCAATTACGAGGGCGCGAATTCTAACAGAGGGCACTCAATCGTTTGCGACGACCGTCGCAGGCAAGCACGTGCCTTGAGCTTTTCCGCCAACTGGTCCGCATCGGCCGTGACGGCCTCCGGCCCGACCCGGACGCGGTGGAAGTGTCTTTCCACCCTTGGAAATCGGCGAGATATAGGCCTGATATCCCGCGGCACTTCAGGTCGGCTCGCCATCTTGCCGGCCGCCGCAGCGGTACCGAAGGCGCCCACCTGCACCGTCCAACCGCCCTTGGCGCAGCCATCGACGGAGCTTGGCATCCGGTGCCGCGGGCTGCACCGCTGCCGGCGGAGCGGTGTCCAGCGCGCGTTCGACTTGGGACGTGCCGTTCGGCCGGCGGCGCACTCACGCGTCGACGCGGCCGAGGGTTCGCTCGGCACGGGCAACCCGCGGACCGTGCGCGGGCGGCACGGGCGCGGAACCGGCGGCGGAGTCGCCGTCGGCGGGTCCCGCTCGCACGACGGTCGGCGCCGCGCCGCAGGTCGATCGTGTACGTGCGCGTCCCGCGCTCCGCGGCGCCCTCAGCGACGGCCGGGACCGTCGCAGCCTTGCGTCCCGGACAGCAATTCCGGGAATCAGCAGCACGGCGATCACGACCAGTACCACCGCACCGATCAGCCTGGTCTTGAGTTGTTCGTCCATGGGAACCGGATTATAGGTGATCGCCGATCGCCGACAGTGCCGGACCGACGGTGTGAAACGAACCGAACACGACGATGCGGTCGCCTGCGCCAGCCAGCTGTCGCGGCACGCTGCATGCGCCTCGGCCACCGGACCCGCGGGCTGCATGTCGATGCCGGCCGCCCTGCCCTGCGCCGACCAGCTGTGCGTCCGTGAGCCCGCGCGGCGCCATCCGTGCCGGCCGCCAGCCACAGGCCGACGACCGGACTCAACTTCGCGAGCACCCCGGCCATGTCCTTGTCGCCCAGCATGCCGCAGAGCGCGATGGTCCTGCCCGCGCGCGGGATCTCGCGCCAGATTCTCCGCCAGCACGGCGGCCGCGTCCGGATTGTGGGCGACGTCGAAGACCCACTCGAAGCCGCGCGGATCGAGCCGCCGCTGAAACCGTCCCGGCAGCGACACCGAGCGCAGCCCGCGCTCGACCGCGGTGCGATCTACCGGCAGCCGGTCACCCACCTCCTCCAGTGCCGCCAGCACCGTCGCTGCGTTACCGACCTGGATCGCGCCGGCCAGGGCGGGCACCGGCAGTCGCGCGCAACGGCCGTGCCCGCCGGAAGTCCCACTGCCCGGTCATCGCGCTCGATACCGTCGAAATCGCGCCCGCGCAACCGGAGCCTCGCCCCGCAGTCGCGCGCGCCCCGCAGGACAGACTCGCGGCGGAACGGGCATGCCACAGATGGCGGGCCGGCCCTTGCGGAAGATGCCGGCCTTCTCCCGCCCGATCGCCTCCACGTCGGAGCCGAGCCACTCCGTGTGATCGAGCCCTACCGACGCCACGATCGCGACGTCGGGGTCGACGACATTGACGGCATCGAGGCGTCCGCCCATGCCGACTTCGAGCACGATCACATCCGGCGCGAAGGTCTCGAAGACCAGCAGCGCGGCGAGCGCATTGAACTCGAAGAAAGTGAGTGAATCGTCGCCCAGGGCATCCGCAATGCGCTCGAAGGCTGCGACCAGCGACGCCTCGGAGACCATCCGCCCGTCCAGGCGAACGCGCTCCCGATAGTCGATCAGGTGCGGGGATGTGAAGGTGCCGACACGATAGCCGGAAGCACGCAGGATCGCATCGAGCATCGCGACGCATGAGCCTTTGCCGTTGGTGCCGCCGACGGTGATGACGGGTTGGTCACCGCGACGCCAGCCGGTGCGCGCGAGCACGCGAGCCACGCGACCGAGGCCGAGATCGATCGCGTGCGGATGGAGCGTCTGCTGCCAGTCGAGCCAGTCGGACAGCCGCGCGCAGCGTTGGCCGGTCGACATTTCGGTCGGCAGTCTCGACCTGGCGCCTCCGACGGGCGGACGCCGCAACATCAGCGCGAGCAGCGCGGCAATGCGGTCGCGCAGGTCGCGCCGGTCCACGATCATGTCGATCGCGCCATGCTCGAGCAGGAACTCGCTGCGCTGGAAGCCTTCCGGCAGGGTCTCGCGGACGGTCTGCTCGATGACCCGCGGCCCGGCAAATCCGATCAATGCGCGCGGTTCACCGATATTGAGGTCGCCGAGCATCGCGAGGCTCGCCGACACGCCGCCGGTCGTCGGGTCGGTCAGCACGGAAATGAACGGCAGGCGCGCCTGCGCCATGCGCGCCAGCGCGGCGCTGGTCTTGCTCATCTGCAGCAGCGACAGCAGGCCTTCCTGCATGCGGGCCCCGCCGCTCGAGGAAAAGCAGATGAGCGGCAACGCGGTGCTCCAGGCAATGCTCGGCGCCGCGCACGAAGCGCTCGCCGACCACCGAACCCATCGATCCGCCGAGGAACCGGAACTCGAAGGCGCAGGCAACCACGCCGATGCCCTTCAGTTCGCCGGCCATCACGATCAGCGCGTCCTTCTCGCCGACCGCCTTCTGCGCGGCCGTCAGGCGGTCGCGGTACTTCTTGCTGTCGCGGAACTTGAGCGGATCCTCCGGCTCGACGTCGATGCGCAGTTCGCGGCCGGTGCCCGGATCGAGGAAGCGCTGCAGACGGTCGCGCGCGCCGATGCGCATGTGGTGGCTGCACTTCGGGCAGACCTGCAGGTTGCGCTCGAGCTCCGCACGATACAGCACGGCGTCGCACGCCGGGCACTTGATCCACAGGCCCTCCGGCACCGATCGCGTGCGGCGCTCCGTCTTGATCGCGCGAGGGCATGATCTTTTCGAACCAGGTCACGGCGTAGCTCCTTGGCGCAGCGCCGCGGAGTCTAACCGATGGCAGGCCGAAGCCCGACGGGTACTCGACCCCCGCGAAATACAGGCCCTGCGGGGGCGCCGTCACCCCGGCCGCGGTGCGGTCGCGCGCGGCAAGCACCTCGGCGACCCATTCCGGCGGTCGGTCGCCGCAACCCACGGCGAGCAGCGAGCCCGCGATGTTGCGCACCATGTGCTGCAGAAACGCGTTGGCCCGCACCTCGATTTCCACGACCTCGCCGGCGCGACTGACGGCGATCCGCTCAGCAGCCGACGGACCGGCGATCCGGGACTGGCACTCAGCGGCGCGGAACGAAGTGAAATCGTGCTCGCCGACCAGCGCCTGCGCCGCGGCGTGCATGCGCCCGGCATCGAGCGGGCCGCCGGCGCCAGCACACCCGTCAGTCGATCGAGTGCAGGTCGAATCGGCGCGGTTGAGGATGCGATAGACGTAGCTGCGCGAAAGCGCGCTGTAGCGGGCGTGGAAGTCGTCGGGCACCGCGCGCGCCCAGAGCACGCTGATGTCGCCCGGCAGACTCGGCATTGCTGCCGAGCACCCAGGCCTGCAGCGATCGGTTCGCCTGCGTGTCGAAGTGCGCGACCTGGGACAGCGCGTGCACGCCCGGCGTCCGTGCGGCCCGCGGCGGTAGATCGCGACGGGATGTCGGCGACGCGCGACAGCGCGCGCCTCGAGCTCGGACTGGACGCTGCGCGCGTGCCCCTGCGTCTGCCAGCCCGAGTACGCCGAGCCGTCGTACTCGATGCCGATGGCGATGCGGGCCATCCGCCCCGTCAGGGCAGGCTGGCCATCAGTCGCTGCGCTTCCTGCTTCTGCGACGGCGTTGCCTTCCTGCAGCACCTCGTCGAGGATCGCGCGGGCGCCTTCCGGATCGCCCATGTCGACGTAGGCGCGCGCCAGGTCGAGCTTCGTGCCGACCTCGCTCATCGTCGCCGCTTCCTCGCCGAGCGAGTAGTCGACCGGCAGCCCTCCCTGGACGTCGAGCATCGCGCGCCTCGATCGTCGGCAATTCGCCCGTCGCGTCCGGCAGCTCGAACATCGCCGTCTCGGAGTGTTATCCGGCCGCCGCGGACCGACGAGCTCTCGCTCATCTTCATGAGGCTCGTCGAGCTGAGCAGGTCCTCCTCGACCGTTTCATCGGCCGCTTAGCCGAGCGGATCGCGCGGTTCTCGACCGTATCCTCCACCAGCGAACGCAGGGCCGATTCTCGACGGTATCTTCGACCCGCGCATTGCTCCGGGGAGCGAGCAGGTCCTGGGTCTTCTCCAGCTCCTCGAGGTCCGCCAGCGAATCGACCTCGAGTCCGAGACTCTCGATCGGCACTTCCGCACGGTGTCGTCGACGCGGCCGGATGCCTGTCGAGCCTGCGGCGACTCCACGGTCGGCGCGAGCGACGCAGCATCCGCCGCGCCGCGCTGCGGCTCGTCGAGCATGAAATCCAGACCGGTGTCGTCCGTGATCTTCGGCGCGCCGATCGTCAGGTCCATGTCGGGCGGCGTGAGCGCGCCCGGATCGAGGTCCATGTCGAACGTGCCGGTGCCGCCGTGCAGTTCCATGTCGAGGTCGCCGTCGCGGCCGCGCGCGGCGTACCGGCGAACAAGCCGTCCTCGGGCGCGATCTGCTTGCCCATGATGAGGACCTTGTCCCACTCGCCCGACGGTGCATCCGCACGCGAGGCATTCATCTCGCGCGCGAGTTCGAGGAAGCGGTCGCGGTTGCCCCAGACGAAGAAGATCTCGAGGAGCTTCAGCTTGAGGTCGCGACGGCGCGGCTCGCGCTTGATCGCCAGCTGCACCAGATCCGCCGCCTGGTCGTAGAGGCCGTAGGCCATGTGGAAATCGGCTTCGGCGAGCGGATCGCTGGCCTCGATGCTGGCCGCGCCGTCGCCCGAAATCGTGTCCTCGATCGAGACCGGTCTGCGCGTCGTTTCGGGAACGCGCAGCGACGTCGCAGCCGTTTCGACCGGGCGCTTTTCCTCCACCACGATGTCCGATTCGCGCGACGGCCGTCCCGTCGGCAGCGGCACGCGGGCAGCCGCGCGCAGGTCGCCCCCGAGGGCTTCCTCGAGATCGGACTCGGATGCCCCCCTCTGGCTCCCTCGCAGACGCCTGAAGAAGAGCCAGGCACCGGCGATGGCGAGCAGGCCGAGCAACGCCCACCAGTATTGTGCGAGCCGCTCGAATAGCGACGGGCCTTCCGGCTGAACGGGCGGCGGAGTCTTCTTCTTCGGTTTCGTCGGCTTGGCCGGCTCGGCCTTGGCCGGAGCGGCCGGCTCGGCGACCGGGGGCGTCGCCGTGGTCGCGCCAGGCTCCACGGGAACTTCCGTCGGTGCCGCGGCCGGCGTTGCCGGCGTTGCCGCTGCGGGCGTCGCATCCCGCGGCCTGGCCCTGCAACGTCGCAAGCTCGGCGTTGCGCACTTCGAGCAGGCGGCGAGCTTCCGCCAGTTCGGACTCGAGCTGGCCGACGCGGGCCTTCAGTTCTTCGGTCTGCGCACCGGTGGGCGGCACGGTCGTGCTCGTCGACGGCGCGGCCGTGCCCTGGTCGGGCGTCACGAGGCGCAGGCGACCAGCGGACTCGCCGCCGCCCGCTGTCTCGGAGGACGCACCGCCCTCCCTCCACATCTGGTACTGGCGCGCGACTTCGGCCGACGCGGCCGACGCGGAAATCGCCGCAATCTCACCCGACTGCGGGATCTTCAGCTCGCTGCCCGAGCGCAACACGTTGATGTTGCCCGCGAATGCCTGCGGATTGCCCTGGAATATCGCGACCATCGCACGATTGACGTCGGACCGCGAACCGGGGTTTGCGGCACTCGCGATCTGCCACAACGTGTCGTTGGGCTGCACGCGATAGGTCGATCCGGGTTCGATGCCCGGACTCGCCGTGGCAACCGCCCGCGGCGCGCGGCGCGCGGTGGCCGGTGCGGCCGGCCCCGTCGTGAAGGTCTCGCGACGCGCAGAGGGCACCGGAGCGGATGACGCGCGCGGCGTAGCCACCGGCGGTTCAGCCGCGGCCGGAGTCGGCGCGAAGACGGGCGGGTCGAGCAGAACGGTGTACTCGCGCAGGAGTCGGCCGCGCGTCCAGTTGGCCTCGACCAGCAACGTCACGAACGGCTCGGTGACGGGGCGCGGCGACGTGACCTTGAGCACGTCCTGCCCGCCCGACCCCTTTGCGACGCGGAAGGTGAAATCGGAGAGGAAGGCTGGGCGATCGAGCCCGTAGCGCGTAAACGTCTCGCTGCTGGCGAGTGCCGCGCGCAACGCGCCGAGGTCCTCCTGGGTGGCGGATACGAGTTCGATGTCGGCATCGAACGGCTGGTTCAGCGCCGAGTTGAGATGGATCTCACCCAGGCCGAGCGCATACAAAGCCCCCGGTGACATGAGGGCGCTCATCAGGAGGATGCGGCGGACGGCAGTCTTCATCGGATCTCCCACGCAACGCGATTGCATGCTTCACCGGTCGGGGCTCCGGCCGGCGCATGTTCACGTAGTTTCGACAAATTGAACATAACTATAGCCCACGGCCGCATCTACGCCCAACCTCCCGCGGCTGTGGGGCCTTTTTAGACCTTTGGGGGAGGCTGCGGCCTGACGTAATCCACACTTCCGGACGGCCGCCGGGTCAAGGACGGCCGGTGATCACGGGCGTCGGGGAAACGACGCCTGCATTCTGGGCCCGGTGGCGCAGGCAATGATCCATCAGGACGAGCGCCATCATGGCCTCGGCGATGGGTACCGCCCGGATGCCGACGCAAGGATCGTGCCGGCCGGTCGTGCTGACCTCCACCGGCCGTCCGGCGACGTCGATCGTCCGGCCGGGCTGGACGATGCTGGACGTGGGCTTGATGGCCATGCTCACCAGCAGGTGCTGGCCGGACGATATGCCCCCCAGCGTGCCGCCGGCGTGATTCGAGAGAAAGCCCGTCGGCGTGAGCTCGTCACGGTGTGCGGAGCCGCGCTGTTCAACCACCGCGAACCCGTCGCCGATCTCGACCGCCTTGACGGCGTTGATGCTCATCATGGCGTGGGCCAGGTCGGCATCGAGCCGGTCGAATACGGGCTCGCCGAGGCCGGGCGGCACGCCGGTGGCGACGACCGTCACCCGGGCGCCGACGGAATCACCGTCCCGCCGCAGCTGGTCGATCGCCGTCTCGAGTTGCGCCACCCGGTCGGGGTCTGCGCAGAAGAACGGATTGGCGTCGACGGCCGCGAGGTCCCGGCATTCGAGTCGAATCGCGCCCAGCTGCGCCAGGTACCCGTGGATGCGGATGCCGTGGGATTGCGCGAGGTATTTGCGTGCGATGGCTCCCGCAGCCACTCGCATGACGGTTTCGCGCGCCGACGAGCGCCCTCCCCCGCGGTAGTCGCGGAAGCCGTATTTCTGCTGGTACGTGTAATCGGCGTGGCCCGGGCGGAAACGGTCCTTGATCTTCTCGTAGTCGTACGACCGCTGGTCGGTATTCTCGACCAGCAATCCGATCGGCGTGCCCGTCGTGCGCCCTTCGAACACACCCGAAAGGATGCGCACCTTGTCCGGCTCCTTGCGCTGGCTCGTAAAGCGCGATGTGCCCGAGCGGCGGCGCTCGACGTCGCGCTGGATGTCGTCCTCCGCGAGTTCGAGCCCCGGCGGGCACCCATCGACGATGCAGCCCAGACCGGGGCCGTGGCTCTCGCCGAAGGTCGTCACCGTGAAAAGCTGCCCGAAGGTATTGCCGGCCATGCCTCAACCCGCTCCGCAAAGATCCGCACGGTGCCTTTCGAGCTCGTGCTTCGTCAACATGAATACGCCGCCCCCGCCGTGCTCGAACTCCAGCCAGAGGAACGGCACCCGCGGAAAAGCCGACTGCAGTCGTTCGTCGCTGTCGCCGACCTCGACGAACAGGACACCGTGCGGCTCGAGGCAATCCGCGGCGCCGGCGAGGATGTGCCGTGCCACGTCGAGGCCATCGTCCCCCGCGCGCAGGGAGATGTCGGGCTCGTGGCGGTACTCCGGCGGCAGTCGGTCCATTTCGTCATGGCTGACGTAGGGTGGGTTCGACACGATCAAGTCGTAGCGCTCGCCACGCACGGGCTCGAGCGCATCGCCCCGCAGCAGGCGCACCCGCTCACCCACGCGGTGGCGAGCCACGTTGCGCTCGGCAACTTCGAGCGCAACGGGCGAAAGATCCACCGCATCGACGCGAGCCTGTTCGAAGCGCTTTGCGCAGGCAATGGCGATGCAGCCCGAACCGGTGCCGACGTCGAGAATGCGCCGGACCTTCGCGGGATCGACCCAGGGCTCGAAACCCGCGGCAATCAGCTCGGCGAAGGGCGAGCGCGGCACGATGACCCGCTCGTCGACTTCGAACTCGAGACCGGCGAACCACATCCGGCCCATGAGATAGGCGGCCGGAACGCGCCGCTCGATGCGCTGGGCAAACGCCGCCAGCGTGAGCTCCAGACCGGCGGGGGCCGGTCGAGTGTCGTAGGCTTTCTGCGCGTCGTCGTGCGCGAGGCCCAGCGTGTGAAACACGAGCGCCGCGGCGTCGTCTATCGCATCGCCCATGCCATGCCCGAACGCGAGTCCGGCATGCTCGAACTCCTCCGCGCCGTAGCGGATCAGTTCGGCCACGGTGGGCGTCAGGGGCGGAGAAGTGTGGAAGGGCGGTCGGGCAGTCATGGCGAGCGGTTCGATGTGGGATAATGACGGCCCCGCCCGTCGCGGCGCTTACACCGCAATCCCGGCATGACCGCACGCCTCGTACGCATTGGCGTCATCGCGATTGTAGCCTTTGCGCTCGGCCTGGTCCTCGCGCGCGCAATCCTGCCCGGGGCGCCGAAGACGCCCGCCACGGAACTGGTCACGGTGCTGCCGCAGCCGCGCGCCCTGCCCTCGCTGGCCCTGGTGCGCCACGATGGCTCGGCCCTGGATACGAGTTTCTTCCGGGGACACTGGACACTGGTGTTTTTCGGCTTCACGCATTGTCCCGACATCTGCCCCACGACCCTGGCGATGCTGGCGCAGGTGACGCGTTCGCTGGCGGACCTGCCGCCGGCTCAGCAGCCGCAGGTGCTGTTCGTCAGCGTGGACCCGGAACGCGACGACGCGAAGCAGCTTGCCGCCTACGTGACGTTTTTCGACCCGGCCTTCGTCGGCGCCACCGGCAGTGCCGGCCAGGTGAAGGCGGCAGCGGCGGCATTTTCCGTGCCCTACGCCAAGGTGGCGACGCCCGACGGGGGTTACACGATGGATCACGGATCCGGCATCTTCATCGTCGGACCGACGGCCGGCCTCGAGGCCCTCGCCTCGGGCGCCAGGGATCCGGCGGCACTCGCCCGCGACTACCGATTGGTCGTGGATCACGTGGAGCAGACTCGATGAGCGTCGACAACGACACCGCAGGCGCGTCCGACCAGGGCTTCGCCTTCCTGCAGCAGCTGCTGCCCCAGCATTTCCTGTCGCGGACGATGCATCGGGTCGCGCGCAGCAGGCAGCCGCTCGTCAGGAACACGGTGCTGCGGACCGTGTTGAATGCGTATCCGCAGATCGACATGACCGAGGCCGTTCAGCCCGACCCCTACGCCTACGAGTCGTTCAATGCGTTCTTCACGCGCGCGCTGCGGCCCGGCGTGCGCACGGTCACGGACGTGCCCGAAGAGGTTGCGTGCCCGGTCGACGGCACCGTGAGCCAGCTCGGGCGCGTCGAGGCCGGCTCGCTGCTGCAGGCGAAGGGCATGCGCTACACGACCGCGGCCCTGCTGGCGGATGAAGCGGCCGCGGCGCGTTACTCGGGCGGCAGCTTCGCATGCCTGTACCTCGCCCCTTACAACTACCACCGCATCCACATGCCGCTGGCTGGCCGGCTGACCGCTACGCGTTACGTTCCCGGCGACCTGTTCAGCGTGAGCGCGGCGACGGCCCGCACGATCCCGAATCTCTTTGCGCGCAACGAGCGGGTGGTGTGCGAATTCGAAACGGCGCTCGGACCGATGGCGCTGGTGCTCGTGGGCGCGCTGTTCGTCGGCAGCATCGAGACCGTCTACGCGGGCGAGATCAATCCACCGCCGGCACGGGGCGGAGCCGTGCGCACGCTGAGCGAGGGACTGGGACGGGATTTCGCGCGCGGCGAAGAGATCGGCCGCTTCAACATGGGTTCGACTGTCGTGGCCGTGTTCGGCCGCGAAGCCGCGTTCGTGCCGATGCTCGGGCCAGGCGCCTCGGTGCGGCTGGGCCAGGCGCTGGCGCGCATCACATGACGCCGGGCTGCGCTGACTGGACTCCGACGGCGTCGTTCGAGGTCCTGCGCCTGCGGGCCAACCTGCTAGCGCGCGTGCGCGCGCACTTCGCGGCGACGGGCGCCCTCGAAGTCGAGACGCCGATCCTCGTGCGCGCCGCGGTGTCGGACGTCCATCTCGAATCGCTTGCCGTTCACGACGCCGCAGGGCAAACCGTGGGTTACCTGCACACCTCGCCCGAATACGCGATGAAGCGTCTGCTGGCCGCAGGCTCGCCCGACATCTACCAGGTCGGTCACGTGTTTCGCGAAGGCGAGCGTGGCCGGCGGCACAACCCGGAATTCACGATGGTCGAGTGGTACCGCCTCGGCATCGATCACCGGGCGCTCATGACCGACGTCGAGCGCTTGTTGCGTGCGCTGCTCGAGCCGCATCGCGCGGTCGGGCCGACGCAGGCGGTCACCTACGCCGACGCATTCTCGAAAGCGCTGGGGATCGATCCCTTGTCGTGCAGCGTCGACGAGTTGCGCGTGGCCATTGCGCGTCACGGGGGCTCCGTGCCGGACTCGATGCACGAAGCCGCCCGAGACGACCTGCTCGACCTCGCGATGGGCACGCTCGTGGCACAGTCCTTCGCGCAGGACCGGATTACCTTCCTGCACGACTTCCCGGCAAGCCAGGCGGCTCTCGCGCAGATTCGCGGCCCGGTGGCCTCGCGGTTCGAAGCGTTCTGGGGTCCCGTGGAACTGGCGAATGGTTTTCACGAGCTCGGCGATGCCGCCGAGCAGCGGCGCCGCTTCGAGGCGGATCTCGCCGAGCGACGCCAACGCGACCGGCCCACGCGGCCGGCGGACGAGCGGTTCCTCGGCGCGCTGGCCCACGGGCTGCCGCCCTGCGCAGGCGTGGCGCTCGGGTTCGACCGGGTGGTGATGATCGCCGCCGAGGCGAGCCGCATCGACGAGGTGATGACGTTTCCATTCGAGCGCGCCTGAAGCACGCCCGAGTGCAGCTGGATGGCAGGACTCACTGGCGAGCGCACCTTGAGGAATGGACCGTGCACGACATGAAACCGTTGCTGACCGACAAAGCCGCCGCCTATGCGGAACTCGAGAAAAGCCTCGATGCGCTGCTGGCGGGCGAACCCAACATGATCTCGGGCGCGGCCAACATGGCATCCTTGCTCTACTGGAGCTTGCCCGACCTCAATTGGGCGGGTTTCTATCTCGTCGACGCGCAGTCAGGCGACCTGCTGGTCGGCCCGTTCCAGGGCAAGCCAGCGTGTGTGCGCATCCCGATCGGCAAGGGTGTCTGCGGAACCGCCGCGGCGCGGCGCACCACCGTGCTGGTGCCTGACGTGCATCGGTTCCCCGGGCACATCGCGTGCGATTCGGCGTCGAACTCCGAAGTCGTCGTGCCGATCGTGGCGAACGAGCGCCTGATCGGCGTCCTCGACCTGGACAGCCCGGTGACGAACCGCTTCGATGAGGCGGACGCCCGGGGCCTCGAAGCGCTGGTGCGCGTCTTCCTGAAACGGTGCGCTTGAACGAACGGATCAGCTCTTGGCGCGAGACAGGTACTCGGCCGTGCGGGTGTCGACGCGAATGACTTCGCCTTCGTTGATGAAGAGCGGCACGCGCACGACGGCGCCGGTCTCGAGCTTGGCCGGCTTCTGGCCGCCGGTGGCGGTGTCGCCGCGAACCCCCGGGTCGGTCTCGACGATCTTGAGTTCGACGTGCGCCGGCGGGTCGACCGCAAGCGGCACGCCGTTCCAGAGCATGACCTTGCAGCTCACGCCGTCCTTCATCCAGATCTCCATGCCGCCGAGCGACTCCTTGCTCGCCGTGTGCTGCTCGAACGTGTCCGGCACCATGAAGTGATAGAAGTCACCGTCGTTGTAGAGGTACTGCATGTCCACTTCGACGACGTCGGCCGCCTCGACCGTGTCGCCGGACTTGAAGTTGCGCTCCAGCGTGCGGCCCGACTTCAGGTTGCGGATGCGGACGCGGTTGAAGGCCTGCCCCTTGCCCGGTTTCACGAACTCGTTCTCGACGATCGTGTACGGATCGCCGTCGAGGATGATCTTGAGACCCGACTTGAATTCGTTGGTGCTGTAGCTGGACATGATTCGGACGCCTGTGGTGCCGAGGGACGGGAATGGGCTGGGGGCGGGCCGCAGCGCAGCCCGGCATGATACCCGTCGGGCCCCCTCCCAGTCAGCCCCCAGGCCGGTTTCGCGGGTCCAAAGCCGCCTCCGCCGGCGATTCCGGCTTCGAGGCTGCCACCTGCGTCACGCAAGGCCTGCAAAACCCGATGCTATGATCCGGTCGCCTTGACATATCCACGCCGGAAGACCCGGCAGGCACCCGTGGGGAAGCCGTTTGGCCGATTCGAGCCCAATTCCACTCGTCGTCCTGTCCCGCCAGCAGGACCCGGTCGAAATCATCAACAGCACACTGCGCAATGCGGGACACCCCGTCCATTGCGCGTGGATCCGTGAACTGAACGACCTCGGCGACGCGCTTTCCCAGCAGTCCCCGCAGCTCATCTTCCTGGTTGCGGCCGATGCGGAGGAAATCGCGGCAGCGCTTGAAATGCGCAAGCGCCTCGCCACGCGCGTTCCGACGATCCTCGTGCGGGACACACTGACGGAACAGGACCTCATCCGCGGGCTCGAGCTCGGTGCGCAGGATGTCGTGACGCTGCCTGCACGCGCCCGCCTCGCTGCGGTCGCCACGCGCGAACTTCAGTCCTCGCGGCTCGATCACGCCCTGTCGGGAACGCTGGCCTCGGCGCGGCAGTACCAGGACCAGATGAAGGCGTTCATGACGGGCTCGACGGATGCCATCGCGCACGTGCAGGAAGGCATCGTGGTCGACGTCAACCCGGCATGGGCGGGACTCTTCGGACACAAGGACCCGAACGGCCTGCTCGGGCAACCGCTGATGGACCACTTCGAGGCCGGCTGTCACGCCGCCCTCAAGGGCGCCCTCGTGGCCGCCATCCAGGGCCGCTGGTCCGACCACTCGATCAACACGACGGCCGTGCAGCTCGGGGGCGGAACGCTGTCGCTCGACCTCGAGCTGGAGAGGTTCGAATTCGAAGGCGAGCCGGCGGTTCGGTTGCGCGTCGTGCCGCAGAATCGCGACGTCGAATCGCTGACGAAGCAACTCGACGAAGCGCTGCGCCACGAGACGTCGACGGGGCTGCTGAAGCGGCCGGTGTTCATGGAGCAGGCCACGGCACGGGCGGCCCAGCCGCTCAAGGGCGGCTTGCGCGCGATCGCCTACATCGAGCCGGACAAGTTGTCGGCGCTCAAGGCGGAGTTCGGCCCGTTGCTCGCGGAGGACCTCATGGAGGCCATCGGCACGACGGTGAGGTCGCTCCTCCAGCCGGGTGACCTGGCGGGACGTGTGTGCGCGCACGGCATCGCCGTCCTTTTCGAACGCGGCAACTCGCGCGACCTCGAGGCCTGGCTCGGCCTCGTCCTGCAGCGCGCGGCCGCCACTGCGGTCGCCGGGCCGGGTACGCCCCTGCGGGCCCCGTGCAGCGTGGGCGCCGTGACCCTCCTCGCCGGCGGCGAAGGGCTCGCGAAACCGCTGCAGACAGCCATCGATGCGCATCGAGAGGCGGCCAAGGCCGGCGGCAATCGCGTCGTCCGCAAGGAACCGGCTCCGGCGAAGCCGGAAATCGCGGAGACCGATCGCACCTGGTCCGCGCAGATCAAGTCGGCACTGATGGCCAACCGCTTCCGACTCGTCCAGCAGCCGATCGCCAGTCTCGTTGGCGAGGAGCTCGCGATGTTCGACCTCGTCGTGCGCATGCTCGACGAGACCGGCCAGGAAGTGCTGCCGTCCGAATTCCTCGCGGCGGCCGAGCGTATCGACCTGATGAAGAACATCGACCGGTGGGTCGTCGGCGCCGCGATGTCCTTCTGCGCCTCGCGCAATCCGCACCGAGTCTTCGTGCGCCTCTCGAGCGACTCGATCAAGGACGAGACGCTGGGCGCCTGGCTGCACCAGCAGTTGAAGGCCTCGGGGATCGAGCCCGGGAAGGTCGTGATCGAATTGACCGAGTCGCTCGCGCTGACGCACGTCAAGGAAACGCGCCAGCTGCAGAAGATGCTGAAGGTCCTCGGCATCAAGCTGGCGATCGAGCACTTCGGCTCGGGCGATGATCCTTCGATCCTCGTTGGCCGCCTGCCGATCAACTACGTCAAGATCGACGGCGCGCTGATGCAGGGCCTCGCCAACGACCGTCCGCTCCAGGAAAAGGTGAAGGGACTCGTGGACCTCGCCCACGAGCACCACATCACCACCATCGCGGAGCGCGTCGAGGACGCCAACACGATGGCCGTGCTGTGGCAACTCGGCGTCGAGTTCATCCAGGGTTACTTCGTCAACGAACCCGAGCAGGTCACGCTAGGTTAGCCGCGGGAACCCTCACCCGCACTTCGTGCGACCTTGTATCTAGAGGATACGAGGTCTGATGTCATCCAGAACACGATTTGCTACGGTTTCAACTGACGCGACAGGCCGTAAGCGACCCGGTGCCCAGCAGCACGTGGGAGAGCATGGGTCGTCGCGTCGGTTGATCTCTTTCATCCCGAACAGTTGCCCGGGCCCCGAGCCCGCATCTCACAAGGCAGGGAGAAGGAACCGTATGAACGCGAGTGCACGGATTGTCGTCGGGATCGACGTGGCCAAGGACACCCTGGAAATTGCCACCTCGGCACCCGAGCGGTGGGCGTGTAGCAATGACCCCAAGGGGCAGCGCGCCCTGCGCGAGAGGCTCCGCCAGGGCGAGGTTGGTCTGATCGTCGTCGAGGCAACCGGGGGCTATGAGACGGCCCTGGTGAGCACCTTGGCGCAGGCGAACCTGCCGGTCGTGGTGGTCAACCCGCGCCAAGTACGCCAGTTCGCCCGCGCCCTCGGCAAGCTCGCCAAGACCGACCGCATCGATGCTGAGGTGCTGGTGCAGTTCGGCCAGCAGGCGGCGCCCGAGGTGCGGCCGTTGGCGGACGCGCAGACGCAGTTGCTCGATGCGCTGCTGACGCGCCGCCAGCAGCTCCTGGAGATGATCCAGGCCGAGCGCAACCGGCTCGAACACGCGCTCGGGCCCATCCGCACCGACATCCGCGAGACGATCGCCTTCCTGGTCAAGCGCCTGAAGCAGACCGATCGTGACCTCGACGACCAGTTGCGCCAGAGCCCGGTGTGGCGCGAGAAGGAGCAGCTGCTGAAGGCCATCCCCGGGGTGGGCCGGCAGATGCTGCTCACCGTCCTGGCGACACTGCCGGAGCTTGGGCGGATCCCGCGCAAGCAGCTCGCGGCGCTGGTCGGCGTGGCCCCCTACAACTGCGACTCCGGCACCCTGCGCGGTCGGCGCCACTGCTGGGGCGGGCGCGCCCAGACCCGACAGGTGCTCTACATGGCGACCCTCTCGGCGACCCGTTGCAACCCGCAGATCCGCCCGTTCTATCAACGCCTGCTCGCCACGGGGAAGCCGAAGAAAGTGGCCCTGGTGGCCTGTATGCACAAACTGCTGCTCATCATGAACGCCATGGTGCGTGACCACACCGTGTGGAATCCCCAAATGCTGAGGGCCAACTGACCGAAATCAGTTGACCCTCAAGACAGTTGCTCTCCCGTAAACGGGAGAGGTTAGACGCCCTCACCCGGCTGTCGCCGACCTCTCCCGTAGACGGGAGAGGTCAGCCCTCGACCTCCAGGCCATCCACCTTGCGCCAGCCGCGCGGCAGCACCGCGCCCCGCTGGCCTCGTTCGCCGCGATAGTCCCCGAGCTCCTTGTACGAGAGCCCCATGTGGCGCTCGCCCATGAGCAGCCGCAGCGACTGGCCCGGCGCGACGGTCGCGATCGCGAGCAGCGACTCGGGCTCGACGAGCGACTTCTTGGTCGAGACCCCGAAGATCTTGTTGCCCTTGCCGCGCGGCAGCTCGGGCAGGTCGGCGGCGGGAAATGTCAGCAGCCGGCCCTCGGAATTGAGCGCCGCCAGCAGCACCCCGTCACCCGCGGCGAGGGGCGCCGGCGCAATCGCGACGAACTCGTCCGGGACGTTCAACGCCGCCTTGCCCGCGCGATTGCGACTGTGCAGGTCGGCGAGCTTCACGATGAAGCCGTAGCCGGCACTGCTCGCGAGTACCCAGCGATCCTCGGGCTCCCCGATCAGCACGCCCGGAAACGTGGCGCCGTCCGGCGGATCGAGGCGGCCGGACAACGGTTCGCCCTGGCCTCGTGCGGAGGGCAGCGTGTGCGCCAGCAGGCTGTACGCCCGGCCGGTGCTGTCGAGGAACACGGCCAGTTGCGTGCTGCGGCCTCGTGCGCAGGTCCGGTATTCGTCGCCGGTCTTGTAGGACAGCGAACGCGGATCGATCTCGTGGCCCTTCGCGGCGCGCACCCACCCGCTCTTCGACAGCACGACGGTCACCGGCTCGCTCGCGACGAGTTCGGTCTCGTCGATCGCCTGCGCCGCCGCGCGCTCGACGAGCTTGCTGCGACGCGCGTCACCATACTTCCCGGCGTCCGCAACGATCTCCTCGCGCACCAGCTTCTTCAGCTTCGCCTTGCTGCCGAGCAGCTTCTCGAGCGCATCGCGTTCCTTCGCGAGGTCGGCCTGCTCGCCGCGGATCTTCATCTCCTCGAGGCGCGCGAGGTGTCGCAGCTTGGTCTCGAGGATCGCCTCGGCCTGCGCCTCGGACAGCTGGAAGCGCGCGATCAGCGCGGCCTTCGGATCGTCCTCGGTGCGGACGATGCGGATGACCTCGTCGAGGTTCAGGTACGCGATCAGCAGGCCGTCGAGGATGTGCAGGCGCGCATTGACCTTCTCGAGCCGGAACTGCAGCCGCCGCGTGACCGTGTCCGTGCGGAACGACAGCCATTCCTCGAGCAGCGCCTTCAGTCCCATCACGCGCGGCCGCCCGTCGCGGGCGATCACGTTCAGGTTCACGCGATAGGTGCGCTCGAGGTCGGTCGTCGCAAACAGGTGCGCCATGACCTGCTCGGTATCGACGCGATTCGATCGCGGCGTGATGACGAGGCGCGTCGGGTGCTCGTGATCCGACTCGTCGCGCAGGTCCTCGAGCATCGGCAGCTTCTTGGCGCGCATCTGCGCGGCAATCTGCTCGAGCACCTTGGAACCCGAGACCTGGTAAGGCAGTTCGGTCACGACGATCTCGCCGTCCTCGACCTCGAACCGCGCCCTGGCGCGGAACGTGCCGTTGCCGCTTTCGTAGATGCGCAGCAGCTCCTCGCGCGGCGTGATGATCTCGGCGCCGGTCGGGAAATCCGGGCCGTGCACGTGCTCGCACAGCTGTGCGGTGGTGGACTTCGGCTCGTCGAGCAGGCGCACGCAGGCCGCGGCGACTTCCTTCAGGTTGTGCGGCGGGATGTCCGTCGCCATGCCGACCGCGATGCCGGTCGCGCCGTTCAACAGGAGGTTCGGCAGCCGGGCCGGCAACAGCACGGGCTCGTCGAGCGAGCCGTCGAAGTTCGGCTGCCAGTCCACGGTGCCCTGGCCGAGCTCGGAGAGCAGCACTTCCGCATAGCGCGTGAGCTTCGACTCCGTGTAGCGCATCGCGGCGAACGACTTCGGGTCGTCCGGCGACCCGAAGTTCCCCTGACCGTCCACGATGGGATAGCGGTAAGAGAACGGCTGGGCCATCAGCACCATGGCCTCGTAGCAGGCCGAGTCGCCGTGCGGGTGGAACTTGCCGATCACGTCGCCCACGGTGCGGGCCGACTTCTTGTGCTTCGATCCCGCGGCGAGCCCGAGCTCGCTCATCGCGTAGATGATGCGGCGCTGCACGGGCTTCAGCCCGTCGCCGACGTGCGGCAGCGCGCGATCGAGGATCACGTACATCGAGTACTCGAGGTACGCGCGCTCAGTGAAGCTGCGCAGCGGCTCGCGCTCGACGCCTTCGAAGTCGAGATTGTCCTGGTCGTTGTCTTTGCTCTTGCTCATCTCTACTCGGAATCCGCAGCGGCGTCCGTCCCGGGGGCCGCCTCGATGGGTGCGACGACACTGGCGAGATTGCCCTTGGTTTCGAGCCAGTCGCGGCGGTCGGACGCGCGCTTCTTGGCGAGCATCATGTCCATGATCTGGTCGGCCTGGTCCGACGCCTCCACCGTCAGCTGCACCAGGCGGCGCGTTTCGCGCGCCATGGTCGTCTCGCGCAGCTGCAGCGGGTTCATCTCGCCGAGGCCCTTGAAGCGCGTCACCGTCGGCTTGGCGCGCGGGTTCTCGGTGCGGATCCGTTCGATGATGCCGTTGCGCTCGGAATCGTCGAGCGCGTACTCCACCTGCTTGCCGTAGTCGATGCGATAAAGCGGCGGCATCGCGACGTAGACGTTGCCCGCCAGCACCAGGGGCCGGAAATGCCGCAGGAACAACGCGCACAGCAGCGTCGCGATGTGCATGCCGTCGGAATCCGCGTCCGCGAGAATGCAGATCTTGCCGTAGCGCAGGTTCGTGATGTCGTCGGACGCCGGCTCCACGCCAATGGCGACCGTGATGTCGTGCACTTCCTGCGAGGCGAGCACGTCGGCCGCCTCGACTTCCCAGGTGTTCAGGATCTTGCCGCGCAGCGGCATCACCGCCTGGAACTCGCGATCGCGCGCCTGCTTGGCCGAGCCGCCGGCCGAATCGCCTTCGACCAGGAACAGTTCGGCACGCTTCGGGTCCTGGCTGCTGCAGTCGGCGAGTTTGCCGGGCAGCGCCGGCCCGGCCACGACACGCTTGCGGGCGACCTTCTGGCTGGCACGCAGCCGGGTCTGCGCATTCGAGATCGCGAGCTGGGCAATCCTCTCGCCCTGCTCCGGGTGCTGGCTCAGCCACAGCCCGAACTGGTCCTTGACGATCCCGGAGACGAATGCGGCCGGCTCGCGCGACGACAGGCGCTCCTTGGTCTGCCCGGCGAACTGCGGGTCCCGCATCTTCATCGACAGTACGTAGCTCGTGTCGTCCCAGACGTCTTCGGGTGCGAGCTTCAGGCCGCGGGGCAGCAGGTTGCGGAACTCGCAGAATTCGCGCACGGCCTCGGTGAGGCCGAGCCGGAATCCGTTGACGTGCGTGCCGCCCTGCGCCGTCGGAATCAGGTTGACGTAGCTTTCCTCGAAACGCGGCGCACCGTCGACGCGCCACACCACGGCCCAGTCCACGCCTTCCTGCTCGCCTTCCACCTTGCCGATGAACGGCTCGTCGGGGAGGAACTCGCCCGCTTCGAGCGACTCGCGCAGGTACTGCGCCAGGCCCTCGGTGTAGAACCACTCTTCCTTCTCGCCCGTCTTCTCGTTGTGGAAGCGCGTCTTGAGGCCCGGGCAGAGCACGGCCTTGGCCTTGAGCACGTGCTTCAGCCTGGGTAGCGCGAAATCCGGGCTGTCGAAATACGAGGTATCGGGCCAGAAGCGGACGGTGGTGCCGGTGTTGTTCTTGCCGACCTCGCCCACGACCTCGAGCTTGGAATGCACCTTCCCGCTCTTGAACGAGATGTTGTATTCCTTGCCGCCGCGGCGCACCCAGCACTCGAGGTGCTTCGACAGCGCGTTGACCACCGACACGCCGACGCCGTGCAGGCCGCCCGAGAACTTGTAGCCGGAATCGGCGGAGAACTTGCCGCCCGCGTGCAGGCGCGTGAGGATCAGCTCGACGCCGCTCACCTTCTCCTTGGGATGGATGTCGACGGGCATGCCGCGGCCGTCGTCGACGACTTCGAGCGAGCCATCCTTGTAGACGGTGACGTCGATGCGGCTGCAATGGCCCGCGAGGGCTTCGTCGACGCTGTTGTCAATCACCTCGTGCGCGAGGTGATTGGGCCGACTGGTGTCGGTGTACATGCCCGGCCGGCGCCGGACGGGCTCGAGTCCGCTCAGAACTTCGATGTCCTGGGCGGTATAGGTCTGGCTCATTCTGTGGTCGTTCCGCAGGCTCGCGTGGCGTGAAAGCGCGCGGATTCTAGCAGCGCGCCCCAGCGGTCGCGAGTTTGCTTTTTTGCGTTTGCGCTGATGAATGGTGCGCTTCGCCTTGAGAGGGGACGCCGCCACGTCCGGGGTTCGCCCGCAAAAACGCCGTGAACCCATCCGTGGGGGCTCCGGCCGCGACGTCCGTGTCGCGGACGGTCTTGCGGGCGAACCCGGACATGTCGACGCCCCGTGCGCGGCGCGGTTACGCCGCCGGGAGCGCGCTCGCGCTTTAGCTCACTCGCGACCGAGTTGGCGCGGCTGCGCGAATCGCGTGCGCGCTGAACGCGACGCGCCACTGCGGAGCGAGGGGCGGTAGCGTGGTATATCCGTCGCCGGGATGCCTGGGACGGGACAGCATTCGGGGGGCCGTCCGCGGCATGGACGTCGCGGCCGGAGCCCTGGAGTGTCCCCCCGCGACTGGACCAGGTGGGAGTGGCAAATTGGTACGCTGGACGGGCCTTCTACAGGAGAAGGTTCATGTCCTATCGAGGTCCCTACCGTCGCTTCAGCTGGCAGTTCAAGGTGCAGCTGTGCAGCGACATCCGCAGCGGGGTGATTGGCCGGGCCGAGGCGCAGCGTAAGCACCGCCTCTCGGGCAACCTGCTGACGCTGTGGCTCGGCCAGTTCGACCGCGGTGAACTCTCGCAAGAGGAGGTCGAGGCATCGCAGATCGATGAGCTCGAGGGCACGATCGCCGCCCTGCAGCGCAAGGTCGGCGAGCTGACGATGCAGATCGACCTGCTCAAAAAAACACCGCGGCCCGCACGCGCGCTGAGCAGCGAGCCCTCGTCGATCATCACCGGGCCGCCGGTGGCTCGATCCGAGGAGGATGCCTCATGATCGAGCTGCCCCGCAGTACCTACTACTACCGCTCACGCACCCGTGCCGACGGCCTCAGCGATGCGCAGCTGCTCGCGTTGATCGATGCGATCCAGGGTGAGTTCCCGAGCTACGGTTGCCGGCGCGTGAGCGCTGAGCTGCGCCGCCGGGGACACAGCGTCAACCACAAGCGCGTCGAGCGGGTGATGCACGAGGCAGGACGCATGGCGGCGCGCTCGCGCCGCTACCTGCGCCGTGTCCCGCGTGAGGCACCGACCGTCGTCTACCCCAACCTGTACCGTAATCGCATCCCCGGCGAACTCGATCAGGTGTGGGTCGCCGACCTGACCTACATCCGCCTGCAGTACGGCTTCTGCTACCTGGCCGCGATCCTCGATGCCTGCAGCCGCAAGGCGATCGGCTACGCCCTGGCGCGGGGGGTCGATGCCCAGCTCACGCTCGCGGCGCTGCGCGCCGCCATCGCGAGGCGCAGCCCACCACTCGGGTGCATCCACCACAGCGACCAGGGCGTGCAGTACGCCTGTGCCGAGTATCGCGCCGTGTTGCAGGCGCACGGCCTGCGCGGTTCGATGAGCGCCAAGGGCTACCCCTACGACAACGCGCAGATCGAGAGCTTCATGAAGACCCTCAAGAACGAGGAGGTCTACCTGGCCGGCTATACCCGCTTCGAGGAGGTCGCCCAGCGCCTGCCACGCTTCATCGACGAGGTCTACAATGCCCGGCGACTGCACTCGGCGCTCGGTTACCGTCCACCCAATGAGTACGAGGCCCTAATCGCCCGGACAGCGTCCTGATCCGGCCGCCCGGTGGTCCAGTCCACGGGGGACACTCCACCCCCATGGATGGGTTTACGGCGTCCCCACGGATGCTGTCCCGTTCCGGGCAGCACGGCGACGCCGATCGCGCTTCGCTCCGAAGCGGAGCGTTACCACGTCAGCTGACGGGCGCCGCCACCGCGTTACGCGAGATCGCCGGCGAGCGAATCGCGCGACGCGGCCGGCAACGGATCGACGCAGTGCGCGTAGTTCGGATGATCGATGCCGATCGAGACGGCCGCGCCCTGCTTCACCGCGGCGACCATCGCCGACGTCAACTCGAAGCGCACGAAGTGAACCGCCGACGTCTTCTCGTCGTTCTCGCGCTCCAGGTCTTCATCGGCGATGGCGAAGACCTTGTCGTGACCCGCAACACGCACCCAGCTGCGATCCTCGACGCCCTTGAGCCCCGCCAGCGCCACCTTGCGGACGTCCGGATCCGGAAACTCGATCAGCATCGTGGCTTTCCAGTTCGAGCCGTCCGGGATCAGCGGGTTGTAGGCCGCCAGCTCGTCCGCGATGCCCTCTGATTCGAAGATACGCTCGATGCGCAGCATTTCCTGCACCTGGTACTGCACAGTCAGGCGGTCCTCGAAGCAGATCGTCGCATTGGGCCCCACGGCGACATTGCGGCTCTTCTTGTGGACCAGCACGCCCGGGCGGAAGTGCGCACGCTGCTTCGAGTACTGCTCCAGCGTGAACAGGTCCTCGGGTCGCAGCTTGGCGCGGGTAATCACGGCAGGATCCGTCGCAGTGTTCATGGTGACAACGCTCGCAAGGTGATCAAAGCCCGTAAGCCATCCGCAGCAGCGTGAGCGGATGCTTCGGGCCTTTCGAACCCGCGTCGAGACCGGATTCGATCTGGTGCCCGGCCATCGGGCAGTCGCTGCCGTAATGGTCGCACCCCGAAGACTTCACGCGATTGAACACCGGACGCCCGATCTTCATCGAGGTCTCGCGGAATTCCTTCTTCACGCCGTACGTTCCGTTGTGACCCGAGCAGCGCTCGATCGTGTCCACCTCGGTGCCCGGCACCAGCTTCAGGAGGTCGCGCGTCTTGAGGCCGATGTTCTGCACACGCTGGTGGCAGGGCACGTGGTAACTGACCTTGCCGAGCGAGGTCTTGAAATCCGTCTTCAGCAGACCCGCCTTGTGCCGGAGCATCAGGTACTCGAACGGGTCGAACATCGCCGCCTTCACCTTCTGCACCTGCGGGTCGTCCGGGTACAGCAGCGGCAGTTCCTGCTTGAACATCAGCGCGCACGAGGGAATCGGCGCGACGAGGTCGTGGCCCCGGTCCACCATCGCCGCGAGCGCGGGAATGTTGACGTTCTTCGCCTCCTCGATCGAATCGAGATCGCCAAGTTCGAGCTTCGGCATGCCGCAGCAGCGCTCCTGCGGGACGATCGACACGGGAATGCCGTTGTGGCGGAAAACCGCCGCGAGGTCCGCGTCGATGTCCGGCTCGTTTCGATTGCAGTAACAGGTCGCGAACAGCGCCACCTTGCCCCGCGTCTCCGCCGTGGCCTTCACTTCGAGACCCGTCTGGTCGCCGCGCGCCACGCGCTTGCGGCCCGTGTCGCTGTGGTATTCGGGGATCGGCGCCTCGGGGTGCACACCCATGGTCTTTTCGAGCATCTTGCGGCCGAAGCCGCTCTTGTTCACGGCATTCACCACCTGCGACACCACCGGAATGCCGGCGATCGAGCCGACCATGTCCGTGGAGGAGAGAATCCGGTTGCGCAGCGGGGTCTCGCCCTTGCGGAAATTCACGGCCTTCGCGCGCAGCATCAGGTGAGGGAAGTCGATGTTCCACGGATGCGGTGGCACGTACGGGCACTTGGTCATGTAGCACATGTCGCACAGGTAGCAGTGATCCACGACTTCCCAGTAGACCTGCTTGTCGACTCCATGCAACTCGCCGTCCGGAGCCGCGTCGATGGCGTCGAACAGCAGCGGGAAGGAATTGCACAGGCTGAAGCAGCGGCGGCAGCCGTGGCACAGGTCGTAGACGCGCTCGAGTTCCTTGAAGAGCGATTCCTCGTTGAAGAAATCGGGGTCGCGCCACGGGATCGGGTGGCGAGTGGGCGCCGCGAGGCTGCCTTCGCGTCCGCCGGAGGTCGTCTTGGTGTTTTCCGTCATGAGGGAATCGTCCTCTCGTCACGCGTCCGGCCGGTGCAGGACCCGCCGGGCGAAAAAGAAGGGCGGACCCGCCGGGCCCGCCCTCCTCTGCATCGGCCAACGTCAGCCGTCGCTCATCAGAGGGCGTCGAGCGCCTTCTGGAAGCGGTTGGCGTGCGAACGCTCGGCCTTCGCCAGGGTCTCGAACCAGTCGGCGATTTCGTCGAAGCCCTCGTCGCGCGCAGACTTCGCCATGCCCGGGTACATGTCGGTGTACTCGTGCGTTTCGCCGGCGATGGAAGCCTTCAAGTTGCTCGAAGTCGGGCCGATCGGCAGGCCGGTGGCAGGGTCGCCCACCTGTTCGAGATACTCGAGGTGACCGTGGGCGTGACCGGTCTCGCCTTCCGCCGTCGAACGGAACACCGCGGCCACGTCGTTGAAGCCCTCGACGTCCGCCTTCTGGGCAAAATAGAGGTAACGGCGGTTGGCCTGCGACTCGCCGGCAAACGCATCCTTCAGGTTCTTCTCGGTCTTCGTGCCCTTCAAGCTCTTCATTGGTGCCTCCACGAGTAAATGCGGCCGCCCGGACGGGCGGACATCTTGTTTTAGACTAAGTCTAATGCACTGCGAATTCAAGCCCGCCGCGCAGGCAAGCCAACGCTACCACTGGCGGGCACCCGCGCGCGATTGGAGTACACCGCTATTGCAAGTCGTGGCCGCGTTGACCCACCTACCACCCTGTGTAAGTCTTGCGCGCCTCCGGAGCGCGACGTGACGACGAAGAAAGGCAAGACCCCCGATTTCGAGCAGGCCCTGGCGGACCTCGAGCAAACCGTCGAGCGCCTCGAGCGCGGCGACCTGCCGCTCGAAGAGGCTCTCAAGCAGTTCGAACGCGGCATCGGGCTCGCGCGCAGCTGCCAGGTTGCGCTCAAGCAAGCCGAGCAGAAGGTGGAAATCCTCCTGCAGAAGACGCCCGAAGCGGCGCCGGAGAGCTTCGAGCCGGAAGACGAATGAGCCCCGGCTCCGTCGCTTCCAAAGCCGGCGAGCCGCTCGCTGCGCAACTCGAGGCATGGCGCGAGCGCGTGGAACGCGAACTCGACCGGTGGCTGCCGGCCGCGACCACGGTTCCCGAGCGACTGCATGCGGCGCAGCGTTACAGCGTGCTGGCCCCGGGCAAGCGCGTTCGCCCGGCCCTCGTATATGCGACCGCGCAGACGCTGGGCGTTCCGCTCGAGCAGGTTGACGCGCCCGCCTGCGCGGTCGAACTGATCCATTGTTATTCGCTCATCCATGACGACCTGCCCGCGATGGACGACGATGACCTGCGCCGCGGCCGGCCGACCTGCCACAAGGCCTTCGACGAGGCGACGGCCATCCTCGCGGGCGACTCGCTGCAAGTCCTCGCGTTCAAGGTGCTGGCGAGCGACCGGTGCTTGCCGTCCGACTCGCGGGTCCGCATGCACATCATCGAGACTCTGGCCGATGCAAGCGGCACGGCGGGCATGGCCGGCGGACAGGCCCTCGACCTGGCTGCCGCAGGGCGCGTGCTCTCGCTCGCCGAAGTCGAGCAGCTGCACCGTCTCAAGACCGGCGCGCTCATCCAGGCCAGCGTGCTGATGGCCGCGCACTGCAGGCCGGATCTCGACGCTGCGCCGATGCAGGCGCTGAGCGAGTTCGGATCGCTGGTGGGACTGGCCTTCCAGGTGCAGGACGACATCCTCGACGTCGAGGGCGACGTGTCCGTCATCGGCAAACCCCCCGGCAGCGACGAGGCCCGCGGCATGCCGACCTACGTCTCCATGGCGGGGCTCGAGGCGGCCCGCGCCCGCGTGAACGACCTGCATGCCCGCGGCAAGGCCCTGCTCGAGACTCATGGCTGGGACGACGGCCCACTTGCGGCCCTCGCCAACTGGATGCTCACCCGGACGAGCTAAACGGACGAGGCGGGCCGCCGACTGTGTAAAATCACGCCGATGGCCTCGCTCGACACCTACCCGCTGCTGGCGAAGATCGACTCGCCGACGGATCTGCGCCGCCTCCAGCCGGCGCAACTCCTGACGCTGGCCGCGGAATTGCGCGAATTCCTGATCCAGACGGTCAGCCAGATGGGCGGGCATTTTGCCGCGGGCCTCGGAACGGTCGAACTCACGGTCGCCCTGCATTACGTCTTCGACACGCCCCACGATCGGCTGGTCTGGGACGTCGGCCACCAGGCCTACCCGCACAAGGTGCTGACGGGCCGGCGCGACCGGCTGCAGACCATCAAGCTGAAGGACGGCCTTGCGCCGTTCCCTAGCCGGAACGAGAGCGAGTACGACACGTTTGGCGTCGGCCACTCCAGCACGTCGATCAGCGCCGCCATCGGCATGGCCCTGGGCGCGGCCCGGTCCGGCGTGAAGCGACGCGTGGTGGCGGTGATCGGCGACGGCGCGATGAGCGCCGGCCAGGCCTTCGAGGCGCTGAACCACGCGGGCGCGCTCGACGCGAACATCCTCGTGATCCTCAACGACAACGACATGTCGATCTCGGAGAACGTGGGCGCGCTGTCGAACTACTTCGCGCGCATCCTCTCGGGCAAGACCTACGCCGCCCTGCGCGAGGGCGGCAAGAAGATCCTGCGGCGCATGCCCACGGTCTGGGAACTCGCGCGCCGTTCCGAAGAGCACATGAAAGGCATGGTGCTGCCCGGCACGCTCTTCGAGGAAATGGGCTTCAACTATTTCGGCCCGATCGACGGACACGACATGGACGCGCTCGTGAAGACGCTGCGCAACCTGCGCGACCTCGATGGCCCGCAACTGCTGCACGTCGTGACGCGCAAGGGCAAGGGCTACGCGCCGGCCGAAGCCGATCCGATCAAGTGGCATGGGCCGGGCCCGTTCGATCCCGAAGCCGGCACGATCTTCAAGGACAAGAGCACCGGCCCGGCCTACACGCAGGTCTTCGGCCAGTGGCTCTGCGACATGGCCGAGCGCGATCCACGCATCATCGGCATCACGCCTGCGATGCGGGAAGGCTCGGGCCTCGTCGAGTTCTCGCGCCGCTTCCCGGACCGTTATTTCGACGTCGCCATCGCCGAACAGCACGCGGTCACGCTCGGCGCGGGTTTCGCGTGCGAAGGCTCGCGACCCGTGGTTGCGATTTATTCGACGTTCCTGCAGCGCGCGTATGACCAGTTGATCCACGACGTGGCGCTGCAGCAGTTGCCGGTCACTTTCGCGGTCGATCGCGCCGGACTCGTGGGCGGCGACGGCGCGACGCACCAGGGCGCCTTCGACCTCTCTTTCCTGCGCTGCGTGCCCGGCATGGTGGTCATGGCGCCGGCCGACGAGAACGAGTGCCGGCAGATGCTTTACACCGCCGTGACGCACGAGGGCCCGGCAGCCGTGCGGTACCCGCGCGGCCAGGGCCCGGGCGTGAAGATCGAAGGCGAGATGAAGGCGCTGCCGATTGGCCGTGCCGAAATCAGGCGCGAGGGCCGCTCAGGCCTGCTGCTGCTCGCGTTCGGCACGATGGTCGCGCCCTGCGTCGCCATTGCCGAGCGGCTCGACGCCACGCTCGTCAACATGCGCTTCGTGAAGCCGCTGGACGAAGAGACGGTCTGCCGACTGGCCGCGAGCCATTCGTGCGTCGTGACCCTCGAGGAAAACGTGATCGCCGGCGGCGCCGGCAGCGCCGTCGGGGAGTGCCTCGCCGCCCACGGCATCGAGCGCTCGCTGCACCACGTGGGCATCCCGGATCGCTTCATCGAACACGGGTCCCGCGAGGATTGCCTGCGCATGGCCGGCCTCGACGCCACGGGTGTCGAGCGCGCCATCGCCGAGATCTGGGCCGTCCAGCGTCCCGCCCGGCCCGTCGGGGTGGTCGGCGCTCGGTGATTTGGACCCGGTCCCGTATACTGCCGGGCCCGTCAGATGGGCGTGGAATCCGCGCCGCCGCCCCCACCGAATGGCCAAGAGCACCAAACAACCTTCTGCGCCCATGAGCACCAATGCACCCACCGTGCGCGGCACAGCCACGGTCACGCCGATCGAGGACGTCCAGGGCCGGGCGGACTCGCGGCAGATCCCGATCAACAAGGTCGGCATCAAGGACATCTTCCACCCCGTGCGCGTGCGCGACCGCTCGGGCGGCGACCAGCACACGGTGGCCAACTTCAACATGTACGTCGCCCTGCCCCACAACTTCAAGGGCACGCACATGTCCCGCTTCGTCGAAGTCCTGCACGGCAACGAGCGCGAGATATCCGTCGACTCGTTCCGCACGATGCTGTCGGGGATGACGAAGCGCCTCGATGCGACGTCGGGGCACATCGAGATGTCGTTCCCGTACTTCGTGATGAAGAAGGCGCCGGTCACCGGCGTCGAGAGCGTCGTGAAGTACGACGCCAGCCTGACCGGCGAAATCCACGGCGGCCGCGAGGAGATGTGGATCCGGGTCGTCGTCGCCGCGACGAGCCTGTGCCCGTGCTCGAAGCGCATCTCCGACTACGGAGCGCACAACCAGCGCTCGCACATCACGATCAAGGCTCGCGTGCGCGAACACATGTGGATCGAGGAACTCATCGACATTGCCGAGCAGGAAGCGTCGTGCGAGGTGTTCGGCATCCTCAAGCGGCCGGACGAGAAGTGGGTGACGGAGCGCGCCTACGACAACCCGAAGTTCGTCGAGGACATCGTTCGCGACGTGGCGGTGCGGCTGAACAAGGAAGAGCGGGTGCTTGCGTACGTGGTCGAGGCGGAGAACTTCGAATCCATCCACAACCACAGCGCCTACGCGCTGATCGAGAAGGACAAGGAAGGGCTATAGGCCAGGGGCTATAGGCCAGGGGCTATAGGCTACTGTCTCTTGCTGCCGCGCTGCAGCCGGCCGATCAACTCGCGCAGGAATACCTTGTGGAAGCGCAGCTGGCAGGAAATGGATGCCTGCTCGAGCAGCGTGGCCGTGACCTTGAGGAGGCTCACGTGCCCGTCCGCCTCGATCACTGAATCGCGGCGCGACCCTTCGCCGAATGCCGCCTCACCGAAGCAGCCGCCGGTCTCGATGCGCCCGGCCGACTCGCCGCCGCGGCTCACCTTCACCTTGCCCGACACGACTACGTAGAAACGGTCGTCGATGTCGCCCGGGCGCAGCACCTGCTCGCCCGGCTGGCATTCGATCCAGGTGCCGGCTCGCATGACCTCGCGGATCTCGCCGTGCGAGAAGTCGTGGAAGAAGCGCAGCTTGCGCAGCACCGCAAAGCGCTCCTCGTCGTCGATCTCGGTCTGCCCGGTCCGCAGCTTCTGGTGGACGCGCGTCAGGTCCGCCGCCAGCTCGGCACCCGTGCGATAGCGATTGCCCGGGTCCTTCTGCAGGACGCGGCTGACCAGCACTTCGAGATCCTCCGGGATGTCCGGGCGCACTTCGCGCAACGGCTCGGGCGGCATCTGCACCACCTGGCGCAGCAGCTTGCCGAGGGCGCCGGCGCGGAACGGCCGCTGGCCGCACAGCATTTCGTACATCACGGCGCCGAGCGAGTAGAGGTCGGAGCGGGCGTCGAGTTCGAGGCCCTGCACCTGCTCGGGCGACATGTAGGCCGGGCTTCCGGCCACGCCTTCGAGGCGCGAGACGTCCGAGTCCGCGACCAGCGCGATGCCGAAGTCGACGATGCGCACGTCGCCCTCCTGGGTGAGCAGGATATTCGACGGCTTGATGTCGCGATGGACGACGCCGCGCGAGTGCGCGTAGTGCAGCGCTTTCGCGCACTTGTAGACGATGCTGACCACCTGGTCGATCGGGAGCAGGCTGCCGGGGCGGCAGTACGCGCTCAACGTGCGCGCCCCGTGCACGTGCTCGGTCACCACGTAGCGGCGCCCGTCCTCCTCGCCCGCGTCGAAGATCGGCACGATGTTGGGGTGCTGCAGCTTGCCGACCATCTTCGCTTCGCCGAGGAACATGCGGCGCGCATTGCGGCTTTCCGCGTCGTCGCCGCTGGTGGCGTGGTAGAGCTTGATGGCGACGTCGCGCCCGTAGAACGGGTCGTGGGAGAGGAACACGGTGCCCGTGCTGCCGCGCCCCACCTCGTGAACCACGTAGTACTTGCCGATACGGTCGGGAACCGTCTGCGGCGGTTCCGTCAACATCGGCTCTGTCGCAAGGCCGGACGGAGCGGGATTCGGGGTCACTTCGACACTCTCGACGGCTGCGGACATGGCTTGGGGGTGCGGGTTGTGATCGACATGAACGAGCATAATGCCGCCCGTCCGGGACATTCCGTGACCGACTCCGCGGATCCCTGTCCGTCAACGGAAGTGGTCGTATCCTCCGCCCGGCACGGCGACGGTGACCCCTGCGCGGACACAGGTCACACCCGCTCCATCGGCAAGCTCGCCGATGCAGGTCACGGCGCTGGCAGCATGCAGCTCCGGCAGCAGCGCCGTCGCCCTGTCGACCGGCAATGTGAACAGCAGCTCATAATCGTCGCCGCCCTGCAGCAGGTAGCGCTCGCAGGCGGCCCGGTCAAACCGGCCGCCCAGCTCTGGCGAGATCGGCAGGCGGTCGAGGTCGACCCTCGCCGACACGCCGCTCGCGGCGCAGAGCTTCTCGAGATCGCCGAGCAACCCGTCCGACACATCCATGGCCGCAGTCGCCCGACCCCGCAGGGCGTGGCCCAGGCCGAGCCGCGGCTCCGCATAGCGATACCGCCGCACGAGCGGGTCGCGCTCTACCGCAGCCGCATCAATCGGCTTGGCCGACTTCAGCAACTCGCGCAATACGTCGAGCCCCGCCGCCGCTTCGCCCGGCGTGCCCGAGACGAACAGCAGGTCGCCGGCGCGCGCGCCACTACGTCGCAACGCAAGCGCCGGGTCCACGAAGCCGAGCACCTCGATCGTCACGACGAGCGGGCCGCGCACGGTGTCGCCGCCAACGAGCTCGATACCCGTGCGATCCGCAAGCGCATGCAGACCGGATGCGAACCCGTCGAGCCATGACTCATTCACTTCGGGAAGGGACAGCGACAGCAAGGCCCACGCCGGGCTCGCACCCATCGCCGCAAGATCGCTCAGGTTGACGGCCAGTGCCTGGTGCCCGATCGAATCCGGCGGCGAGCCGCGCAGGAAGTGACGGTCCTCGACCAGCGTATCGGTGGCGGCCACGAGCGCCATGCCAGGGGGCACGGCAAGCAATGCCGCATCGTCGCCGACGCCCAGCAGCACGTCGGAGCGGCGCGTAGGGCGCGAGAAGTAGCGAGCGATCAGGTCGAACTCGCCGAGGGACATCGCGAGTCTCCCGCGGGTCAGGCCCGCGCCGTCTTCGTCTTCGTTGCGGCGGTGTGCTCGGCCGCGCGCATCGAACGCGCCGCGCGATCGAGCACGGCATTGACGAACTTGTGGCCGTCGGTCGCGCCGAACTTCTTCGCCAGCTCGACGCCTTCGTTGATCACCACGCGATAGGGTACTTCGGTGCGATGTGCGAGCTCGTACATGCCGATCAGCAGCACCGCATGTTCGATCGGGTCGAGCTGGGCAACCGGCCGGTCGATCAGTTCGCCGAGCGCGAGGTCGAGCGCCTCGCCCTCCCCGGTCACACCGCGGAGGACCTCGGCGAAGTACTCGGCGTCGACTTCCGGGTAGCCCTCGTCCTGGGCGTACTGGTTGAGCAGCTCGGAGCTGCTCTGTTCCGTCATCTGCCACTGGTACAGGGCCTGCATCGCCAGCCGGCGCGACAGGCTGCGCGCGCGGCTCGAGCGTTCGGCCTTCTTCGCCACTGTCAGACGTCCAGGCGCCGCAGGAGGTTGGCCAGTTCGAGCGCACACAGCGCGGCATCGGCGCCCTTGTTGCCTGCCTTGGTGCCGGCCCGCTCGACCGCCTGCTCGATGGTATCGGTCGTCAGCACGCCGAAAGCGACCGGCACGCCCGTCTCCTCCTGCGCGCGTGCCAGGCCTGCGGCGCACTGGCCGGCGACGAGATCGAAATGCGGCGTGGCGCCGCGAATCACCGCGCCGAGTGCGACCACCGCATCGCAGCGCTTGGCAGCGGCCACCTTCCTGACGATGAGCGGCAGGTCATACGCGCCGGGCACACGGATGATCTCGATCTGCTTTTCGCTCGCCCCGTGACGCAGCAGCGTATCGACCGCGCCGCGCAGGAGGTGCTCGACGATCGCGTCGTTGAAGCGGGCCGCCACGATCGCGATGCGCAGGTCGCGCGCGATCAGGTCGCCCTGGAGAGTGCGGATGTTGTCCATGCGGGTGTCCTCGGACGTTCGTCTAGTCCACGTACTCGGTCACGGCAAGGCCGAAGGCCGAGAGGCCGTGCATCTGCTTCGGCGCGCTCAGCACGCGCATGCTCGACACGCCGAGATCCCTCAGGATCTGAGCGCCGATGCCGTAGGTGCGCAGCACCTGCGCCCCTTGCGCGTGCCCGGCCGTCGCGCTGCGCTCGTCGGAACGCACGGCTTCGGCGATGTCGAGCGGGCTCTCGGACGGTCGCAGCAGCACCACCACGCCCGAGCCTTCCCGCGCAATGCGCTCCATGGCGCCTCGCAGCGACCAGCTGTGCTTGTCGTCATGCGCGCCGACGAGGTCGCGCACGGTGTCCTTCAGGTGGACGCGCACGAGCGGCGTCTTCTGCGAGTCGATCGCACCGCGCACGAGCGCGAGGTGCACCGTGCCGTTGACGTGGTCTTCGTAGCAATAGAGCCGGAACGTGCCGAAATCCGTCTGCACGTCGCGCTCGGCGATGCGCTCGACCGAACGTTCCTTCTCGAGGCGGTAGCGGATGAGGTCGGCAATGGTGCCGATCTTGAGGCCGTGCTCCGTCGCAAACGCCTCGAGTTGCGGGCGACGGGCCATGGTGCCGTCTTCGTTCAGGATCTCGACGATGACCGCGGCGGGCTCGAGCCCCGCGATGCGGACGAGGTCGCACCCCGCCTCGGTGTGACCCGCGCGAGTGAGTACGCCGCCCGGCTGGGCCATGAGCGGGAAGATGTGCCCCGGCTGGCGCAGGTCATCGGAACGGGCATCCGGCGCCACGGCGGTGCGGATCGTGTGCGCACGGTCGTAGGCCGAGATGCCCGTGGTCACGCCCTCGGCAGCCTCGATCGAGACCGTGAAGTTGGTGGTGTGGTCGAGGTCGGTTTCGCTGACCATGAGCGGCAGGCGCAGCTGCCGGCAGCGATCCCGCGTAAGCGTCAGGCAGATCAGGCCACGGCCGTAGCGGGCCATGAAATTGATGTCCTCGGGCCGCACCTTGGAGGCGGCCATGATCAGGTCGCCTTCGTTCTCGCGGTCCTCGTCGTCCATGAGGACGACCATTCGGCCCTGGCGGATGTCCTCGAGAATGTCTTCGATGAATTCAGAGATCCCATGAGGGTCAGCGCCTAACTATTTGATTGTAATTAACTTATGAGCGGTGGAACCCACCGTCCCGGCACGACAGTGTAACAGGCCCGGCGGCAGGAAGCCGAGACGCGCCCTCAGCGGCCGGACGCTTCGAGCATCCGCTCGAGGTAGCGGGCAATGATGTCGACCTCGAGGTTGACCCTGCTTCCGGGCCGGTAGCCGCCGAGGATGGTCATCGCAAGCGTGTGCGGGACGAGGTTCACGTCGAAGCGGTTCGCGGCCGCACCGTTGACCGTGAGGCTCACTCCATCGACGCACACCGAGCCCTTGCGGGCGACGTAGCGCGCCAGTTCCTGCGGCACCTCGAACTCGACGCGCACGGAGCGCGCATCGTCGTGGCGGGAGATCACCGTGCCGACTCCGTCCACGTGCCCGGTGACGTAGTGCCCGCCGAGCGACTGCCCGGCCTGCAGCGCCTTCTCGATGTTGACCTGCGAACCCGGCGCCCACTCGCCGAGCGTGGTGAGCGAAAGCGTCTCGCGCGAAACGTCCGCCGTGAACATGCGCGGCTCGCGCCGCGTGGCCGTGAGGCACACGCCGTTGACGGCGATGCTGCCGCCGATCTCGACCTCGTCGAGCGGGACTTTGCCCGTGTCGAACGCAATCGTGACGTCGCCGCCGCGCGGTTCGATGCTGCGGACCGTGCCGACGCCCTGGATGATTCCGGTGAACATGCGCTTTCCTATGCTGGTCGCAGGCGTGAGCCGCAGGTCGGCCCCCACCTTGCGCACATCGACCCATCGATACTCGCGGCGATCGCTCATGCGCTCGAGCAGCGGCAGCTTGAGCATCGCGCGGGCCGCATCGCCGAGCAGCGTGCCCGCAACATAACAGACGATCTCGTCGACCAGCCCCGATGCGACGAACGCGCCGGCGAGCGTGGCGCCGGCCTCGACCAGGACCTCGTTGCACTCGGCCGCCGCAAGGCGTTGCAGCACGGCGTCCAGATCGAGCCCGGAGGGCAGCGCCGCCACGGTCAGGACCTCCGCTCCCGCCGAACGCAACGCATCGGCACGCGCAGACGACGCCTCCGGAGCCGTGAACATCATGGTCGGCGCGTTGCCGTCGAGGATCTTTGCGCCCGCCGGCACGCGGAGCGACGAATCGAGGACCACGCGCAACGGACGGCGGCCCTGCAGCGACAGCGATGCGTCCCGCACCGTGAGCGACGGGTCGTCCGTCGAGTACCGTGCCGCTGCCCGTGAGGATTGCCGACGCGCGAGCGCGCAAGCGCTGGACGTCGGCCCGCGCCGCCTCGCCCGTGATCCATTGGCTCGCTCCGTTCGCGAGTGCCGTGCGCCCGTCGAGACTGGTCGCCAGCTTGAGCGTCACCCAGGGCCGTCCGCGCTCCATGCGCGACACGAAGCCGCGATTGAGTTCCCGGGCCTCGCCTTCGAGCAGCCCGACCGCCGTCGCGACGCCGGCTCGCGCGAGTTTCTGCAGCCCGCCTCCGTTCACGCGCGGATTCGGGTCGTGCATCGCGGCGACCACGCGAGCGATTCCCGAAGCGAGCAACGCATCGGCACACGGCGGCGTACGACCGAAATGCACGCAGGGCTCGAGGCTGACGTAGGCCGTGGCGCCGCGCGATGCGGCACCCGCGGCCTCCAGCGCGAACACCTCAGCGTGCGGTTCGCCGGCTTTGGCGTGATGCCCCTCGCCGGCCACGCGCCCGTCGGCTGCGACGATGACGCAACCGACCGCGGGATTGGGCGCGGAGGAATACAGGCCGAGTCGCGCAAGCCGCAATGCACGCGCCATGTGCCGATGATCGTCGGCCGAGAACGCGGCCGGGGTTGGCGCCGTCACTTCTTGCGCCCAGGGGCAGGCTCGGCATCGCCTTGCGACCAGAGCCCGAGCTGGACGTCCTCGACCGAGCGCGGACGGCGATGCCGCAGCCGTTCGATCTCTTCGCGAAAGGCGTCGACATCCTGGAAGCTGCGATAGACGGACGCAAACCGCACGTAGGCGACTTCGTCGAGCTGGTGCAACTCGTCCATCACCAGTTCGCCGACGAGGCGTGCCGGAACTTCACGCTCGCCGAGCGTGCGCAGCTTGTGGCAAACGTGACTGACCGCGGCATCGACGGCCTCGATTGCGACCGGGCGCTTTTCGAGCGCCTTCAACATGCCAGAGCGCAACTTTGCCTCGTCGAACGGCTCGCGCGTCGCGTCGCTCTTCACGACGCGCGGCATGACGAGCTCGGCAGACTCGAAGGTCGTGAAACGCTCGCCGCACTGCAGGCACTCGCGCCGGCGGCGGACCTGCTGCCCTTCGGCGGCAAGGCGCGAATCGATGACCTTCGTCTCTTCGTGCGAGCAGAACGGGCAGTACATCGGCGCCCTGCGCTGCGGTCCCGGTCCCGCTCAGCCGTAGACCGGGAAGCGCTTGCAGATTTCGCGCACCGACTGTTGCGTGCGCGCGATCACGGCCTCGTCGTTCGGGGCATCGAGCACGTCGGCAATCCAGTGCGCGAGCTGCGCGACCTCGGCTTCCTTGAAGCCGCGGGTCGTCACCGCCGGCGTGCCGATGCGGATCCCGCTCGACACCATCGGAGGCCGCGGATCGTTGGGCACCGAGTTCTTGTTGACGGTGATGTGGGCGCGGCCGAGCGCGGCGTCCGCGTCCTTGCCCGTGACGTTCTTGTCGACGAGATCGACCAGGAACAGGTGATTGTCCGTGCCGCCGGAAACGATCCTGATTCCGCGTTGCTGGAACACCCTGCACATCTCCCGCGCATTGGCGACGACCTGCTTCTGGTACTGGACGAACTCCGGCTGCATCGCCTCGAGGAACGCGACCGCCTTGGCGGCGATCACGTGCATCAACGGGCCGCCCTGCGTGCCCGGGAAGATCATCGAATTGAGCTTCTTGGTGATCTCTTCGTTCTCGCGCGCCAGGATCAGGCCGCCGCGCGGACCGCGCAGCGTCTTGTGCGTGGTGGTCGTGACGACGTCCGCGAACGGCAGCGGGTTGGGATAGACGCCTGCCGCGACGAGGCCGGCGACGTGCGCCATGTCCACCAGGAAGTACGCGCCGACGGCGTCCGCGATCTGGCGGAAGCGTGGGAAATCGAGGATGCGCGAATAGGCGGAGAAGCCGGCGATGATCATCTTCGGCTTGTGCTCGTGCGCGAGCCGCTCGACCTGTGCATAGTCGATCGCGCCCGTCGCCGGGTCGAGGCCGTACTGCACGGCGTTGAAGATCTTGCCCGAGAAATTGACCTTGGCGCCGTGCGTGAGGTGGCCGCCGTGGTCGAGGCTCATGCCGAGCAGCGTCTCGCCGGGCTTCATCAGCGCGAGGAAAGCGGCGGCGTTCGCCTGTGACCCGGAGTGCGGCTGCACGTTCGCAAAGGCGGCGCCGAAGAGCTTCTTCGCACGGTCGATGGCCAGCTGCTCGGCGATGTCGACGTATTCGCACCCGCCGTAATAGCGCTTGCCGGGGTAACCCTCGGCGTACTTGTTCGTGAGGACGGAGCCCTGGGCCTCGAGGACGCGTGGGCTGGCGTAATTCTCGGAAGCGATCAACTCGATGTGGTCTTCCTGGCGGACGCGCTCGTGATCGAGCGCTGCCGCGAGTTCGGGATCGAACCCGGCGATCTTCATGCTGGCGGGAAACATGGGCACTCCACGGTCGGGGACGCGCAATTGTAGCCGAACGGCCTGCGGCGCGGCCCAGCACCGGCTTGTCCGCGCGCAGCCGCGCCCATTTGCACGCCGACGGCACGGCTCATGCGCATCCGCGCGCAAATTGACAAGGGCGACTGGGCCGAATCGGAGAGGGTCGCCGGGGACGCCGTAAACCCGTCCCTGGGGGCTCCGGCCGCGGCGTCCATGCCGCGGACGGCCCCGTCGACCCTCTCCGACTCGGCCTGAGTCGCCCCTGTCGACCGCGGTGGTCGCCGACGTGCGCGAGGAGCCGGATGACGCGCCGGCGTGCAGACACTGTCGCGGCGCAATTTGGCGGAGTTGGCGACGCCTCCGTCCGGCAGCGCAATGCGCGCTCCCCGCGGCTGCGCCGCGCAACGGCGTCAGCCCAACCGCAGCGCAGCCGCGCAGCGAAATGCGGGCGGCGCGCAAGCGGGTTTCCGGGGTGTGCCCGCAAGACCGTCCGCGCCATGGACGGCGCGGCCGGAGCCCCCATGGATGGGTTTACGGCGTTCTTGCGGACACACCCCGGAAGCCGCCTCGCCGCCCGCACCAGCTGCGCCAGCAAAGGCGGCAGCCGAGCGCGATAGCAAGCACCAGCCGAAGGCAGCGCAAAGTGGCGCGCCGGACCCCCATGACCGATAATCGCGCCCCCTTTTCCAGCCCCCGCCCCACCGGAAACCGCGTCCAACGTCATGGCCCAGTTCATTTACACGATGAACCGCGTCGGGAAGGTCGTTCCCCCGAAGCGCGTCATCCTCCGCGACATCTCCCTCAGCTTCTTCCCCGGCGCCAAGATCGGCGTGCTCGGTCTCAACGGCTCGGGCAAGTCCACGCTGCTCCGGATCATGGCCGGGCTCGACACGGAGATCGAAGGCGAGGCGCGGCCGCAGCCGGGGATCAAGATCGGATTCCTGGAGCAGGAGCCGAAGCTCGACCCCGCCAAGGACGTGCGGGGTAATGTCGAGGAAGCCGTGCAGGACGTGAAAGACGCCTTGGCGCGACTCGACGCGGTCTATGCGGCGTATGCCGAGCCCGACGCGGACTTCGACAAGATCGCCGCCGAGCAGGCGAAGCTGGAGGCCATCATCCAGGCCGCCGACGGCCACAACCTCGAGCGCCAGCTGGAGGTCGCGGCGGACGCGCTGCGCCTGCCGCCGTGGGACGCGGACGTCACGAAGATCTCCGGCGGCGAGCGGCGCCGCGTCGCACTGTGCCGGCTGCTGCTCTCGAAGCCCGACATGCTGCTGCTCGACGAGCCCACCAACCACCTCGACGCCGAGTCGGTGCGCTGGCTCGAGCACTTCCTCGAGGAGTACCCGGGCACCGTAATTGCGGTCACCCACGACCGCTATTTCCTCGACAACGTCGCGGGCTGGATCCTCGAACTCGACCGCGGCCACGGCATCCCGTGGCAGGGCAATTACTCCTCGTGGCTCGAGCAGAAGGAGAAGCGGCTGCAGGTCGAGGAGCAGCAGCAGGAAGCCCTCAAGAAGATGCTCGCCCGCGAACTCGAATGGGTGCGGCAGAACCCGAAGGCGCGCCAGGCCAAGAGCAAGGCCCGCATGCAGCGCTTCGAGGAACTGCAGTCGCGCGAGTTCCAGGAGCGCAACGAGACGAACGAGATCTACATCCCGCCGGGTCCGCGCCTCGGCGAACTCGTCGTCGAAGCGAAGGGTCTGTCGAAGGCGTACGGCGACAAGCTGCTGTTCGAGAATCTCGACTTCAACCTGCCGCAGGGCGGCATCGTCGGCATCATCGGACCGAACGGCGCCGGCAAGACGACGCTGTTCCGGATCATTACCGGGCAGGAGACGGCAGACTCGGGTGAAATCCGCATCGGGCCGTCGGTGCAGCTCGCTTACGTCGACCAGTCGCGCCAGTCGCTCGAACGACAAGAAGACCGTCTTCGCCGAGATCTCGAACGGCCTCGACATGATCAAGGTCGGCAACTACGAGACGCCCTCGCGCGCTTACGTGGGGCGCTTCAATTTCCGCGGCTCGCAGCAGCAGCAGTCCATTGGCGAACTCTCGGGCGGCGAACGCAACCGCGTTCACCTCGCCAAGGTCCTGAAGGAAGGCGGCAACGTCATCCTGCTCGACGAACCGACCAACGACCTCGACATCGAGACGCTGCGCGCGCTCGAAGAAGGCCTGCTGAGCTTCCCGGGCTGCGCTGTCGTGATCTCGCACGATCGCTGGTTCCTGGACCGCATCGCGACGCACATCCTCGCCTTCGAAGGCAACAGCGAAGTGATCTGGTTCGAGGGCAACTACTCCGAGTACGTCGAGGACCTGAAGAAGCGCCGCGGCGACGATGCGGAACAGCCGCACCGCGTGCGCTATCGCAAACTGCACGCCTGAGCGCGCTGGCGCGAAGGCACTGCCGGAGACCGTCATGGCAAGAAAGGCCGCAGGCAGCGGTACGCTCGAGATCGACGGCACGCGACTGACGCTCGCGCAAGTCCGCGCGTACGAGCGTCGTCGTCCGGCCGTCCGGCTCACCGACGAAGCCCGCAGGCGCATGCTGGTCTCCGTGGACGCCGTGCGATCGGCCATTGCGAGCGGCGAGGTGAACTACGGCATCAACACCGGGTTCGGCGCGTTCGCCAACAAGGTCATTCCGGCGGACAAGACACGCAAGCTGCAGCTCAACCTGATCCGCAGCCACGCCTGCGGCACCGGAGCGCCGCTGCCCCCGCACATCGTGCGGCGCATGCTGCTGCTCAAGGCGAACAGCCTCGCGGGGGGCTTCTCGGGTGCGCGGCCCGAGTTGGTCGACATGCTCCTCGCGCTTCTCAATGCCGACGTGTTGCCGGTCGTCCCGGCGCAGGGTTCGGTGGGCGCCTCGGGCGACCTCGCGCCGCTCGCACACCTTACGCTGGCGTTGATCGGGGAGGGCGAGGCCATGCGGGGCACCGAGGAACTCGCCGGCCCGGATGTCATGCACGCCGTCGGCCTGCAACCGCTCAAGCCCGAAGCGAAAGAAGGCCTCGCGCTCCTCAACGGCACTCAGCTGAGCCTCGCGCTGGCCCTCGAGGGCCTGCTGCAGGCCGAGCGCCTGCTCGATGCCTCCATCGTGGCCTGTGCCATGACGGTCGAAGGGCTCGCGGGGAGTCATGCGCCATTCGACGACCGCATCCAGCAGGCGAGCCGTCTCCCCGGCCAGATCGCGGTCGCCCGCAAGCTGCGCCGCCTGCTGACGGACAGCGAGATCCGCCACAGCCACGAGAACTGCGAGCGCGTCCAGGACCCTTACGCGGTGCGCTGCATGCCGCAGGTGTTCGGCGCCGTGCAGCACACCATCGACCATGCGCGCGAAATCCTCGCGGCGGCGCTGAACGGCGTCTCCGACAACCCGCTCATCTTCGGCCGCGACATCCTGTCGGGCGGCAACTTTCACGCCGAACCGATCGGTTTCATCAGCGACTTCCTGTCCATCGCCGTGGCGGAACTCGCCAGCACGTCCGAACGGCGCATCGACCTGCTCGACCGGCGCATCAATCCGGCGCTCAACATGTTCCTCGCCACCGAGCCGGGCCTCGAATCCGGCTTCATGATGGCGCACGTGACCGCTGCGGCGCTCGTCTCGGAAAACAAGACCTATGCGCATCCGGCGTCGGTGGACAGCCTGCCGACGTCGGCGGGGCAGGAAGACCACGTGAGCATGGCGCCCTGGGCCGGTCGCAAGCTGCTCGAGATCTGCGCCAACACGTCTCGGGTCCTCGGCATCGAGCTACTGTCCGCCGCGCATGCAATCGACTGCATGAAGCCGCTGAAGACCACTCCGGAACTCCAGCGAGTGCATACGGCCCTGCGGGGGCACGTGCCCTACCGGGCTCACGACCGTCGGCTCGATCGCGAAATCGAAACCCTGGCTGGCGTCGTGCAGTCCGGGCAGCTGTCGGCGTTCCTCGCGGGCCACGACTGACGCCCCATGCAGGCGGTGACCCTCGTCCTCGCGTGCTTCGGCGGCCTGGTGCTCCTGGTGGCCTTGAGCCGCTGGCTCGCCAGAAGGCGCTGGGCATCGCTCGGTCATCTCGCCCTGTCCCTGGCCCTGCTCTTGGCGGCGGCATGGCTCCAGCCCGTGGTCGCGAACCTCTCCACGTACCAGCCGAGGCGCTTCGACGGCCCGGTGGCCCAGGTTTTCTGCGAACGCACGGCTTCGCACGCCCATCGCATCACGCTCACCCGCTTGCCGAGCGGCCACATGCAGGTGTTCGAGGTGACCGGGGACGAGTGGCGGATCGACGCACGCACTCTCGTCTGGCAGGGCCTGGCCGTCGAGCTCGGATTACGCCCGGGATTCCGCCTGGACCGGCTCAGCACCCGGTTCGTGCGCACGCCCGAGCCGGAGAACGCGGCACCGTCGAGTTACGCGCTCGGCGAGGAAAAAGGCGAGGACATCTGGGCACAGTCGCGCACCGGGACGACCTGGGCGCGGTATGTGGTCGCCGACCATGCCTACGGACCCTGGCTGCCGCTCGCGGAGGGCGCAAGGTACGAGGTCTGGTTCGAAGCCAAGGGGCTGGTAGCGCGGCCGGCGAACGAGTCGGCGGCCAAGGCGATGGCGGCCTCGGCACCCTGACCTTCGGATCCCGTGCCAGCCGGACGGCATTCGGCTAGACTCGGACTACCGCAGCGACATGGATGCCGAACGATGTCCGTTTACGTCGACGCGAACAGCCGCCTGCACCACGACCAGGAGCGCAGCCTCGCGCTCAACTGCCCGGTCTGCCAGGTATTCACGCACATCACCGCCGTGTCGGTGCCGCAGTACGCGGAACTGATCGCATCGCGGCCGACGCACGTCGGCGTCGTCTACCGGTGCGACTCGTGCAGCGCGCCGATCTTCGTCAAGTTCGCCGTAAAGATGTACGCACCGAACCGTGTGGAACTCGCGAACAATTTCGTCGAGCTGGAGCGGTCCAAGGAAAAGTTCAACTTCACCTACCTCCCCGAGGACGCGGAGAAGCTGTTCCGCGAAGCGCTCGGCTGCTATTCGGGTGGCTACTTCAATGCCTTCGCGTCGATGTGCCGGCGCACGGCGCAGGCCGTGTTCCAGGATCTCGGCGAGAACGGTCGGCTCCGGATCTTCGGGCAGGCCAACGAAGCACGCGAGATGGCCGAGATCGACCCGGAGACATTCGCGGCCATCAAGAAAGTGATCTTCGGCTCGGACACCGACGCATCGCCCGCCCTGCCCGAGCTGACTGCCACCGAAGCCGGCGTGCTGCTCGAGGTCGTCAAGGACATGCTGTACGAGGCATATGTCCGCAAGGGCAAGCTGCAGCAGGCCATGATGGTGCGCCGCTTCTTCGCCGAAGAGACGCTCGACAAGATCACGCCGATCGGCCGGCCCGCCAAGCAGGAAGCTTCTTAGTCATCCGACCCAGACGCGGGCATTGCGGAACATCCGCATCCATCCGCCGTCCTCGCGCCACTCGTCCGGATGCCAGGAATTCTGCACCGTGCGGAACACGCGCTCGGGATGCGGCATCAGGATGGTGACGCGCCCGTCGACCGTCGTGAGCCCCGTGATACCGCCCGGCGACCCGTTCGGATTCTCAGGGTACGTCCCCGCCGGCTGACCCCGGTTGTCCACGAACCGCATGCTCACCACGCCGAGCGCCGAGCAAGCCATTTCAGCGGCAGCGCTCACGAACTCCGCGCGGCCCTCGCCGTGCGCGACCGCGATCGGCAGCACCGATCCCGCCATGCCCGCGAAGAACAGCGATGGGGTCTGCAACACCTCGACCAGCGAGAAACGTCCCTCGAACTGCTCGGAGCGGTTGCGCACGAACCGCGGCCAGTGATCGGCGCCCGGGATGAGCGGCTTCAGCGCCGACATCATCTGGCAACCGTTGCAGACGCCGAGCGAGAAGCTGTCCTTGCGCCCGAAGAAGGCCGCGAACTCCTCGCGCACCCGCGCATTGAAGAGGATCGATTTCGCCCAACCCTCGCCCGCGCCGAGCACGTCTCCGTACGAGAAACCGCCGCAGGCGACCAGTCCCTTGAACCTGTCGAGCCGCACGCGACCCGCGATCAAGTCGGTCATGTGCACGTCGGAGGGACGGAAACCGGCGCGATGAAACGCAGCCGCCATCTCGAGCTGGCTGTTCACGCCCTGCTCGCGCAGGATCGCCACCTCCGGACGGGCGCCCCTGAGCACGTACGGCGCGGCAACGTCTTCCTCCGGATCGAACGGCAGGCGCACGAACAGGCCCGGGTCCGTCGCATCGACGGCGCGCCGATGTTCCTCGCGCGCGCAGGCCGGGTTGTCGCGCAGCGACTGCATCTGCAGCGTCGTCTCCGACCAGGCCTTGCGCAACTCCGTGCGGGTTGCCGAGAAGTACGGGCGTCCCGACCGCGTGATGGCGATGCGGTCCTCGGCGGTCACCCGACCGATGACGCGCGCGCAGTCCTCGAGGCCGGATTCACGGAAGATCGCGAGCACTTGCGGCACGCTGCCCGACTCGACCTGCAGCACCGCGCCGAGCTCCTCGGCGAACAGTGCTGCACACGCCGACGTATCCGCCACGGCGCCCACGAGGTCGACCTCGACGCCGCAACGTCCGGCAAACGCCATCTCGCACAGCGTGACGAACAGCCCGCCGTCCGAGCGATCGTGATACGCAAGCGCGAGACCGCCGCGGCGCAGCCGCCCGATGGCCTTGAAGAAAGCCCGCAATCTCTCCGGGCTCTCGCAGTCCGGCGCCTCGCGCCCGATGCGGCCGTACACCTGGGCGAGGCATGAGCCGCCGAGGCGATCGCGGCCGCCCGCGAGGTCCACCAGCACGAGGCTCGTCTCGGTGCGCAGGTCAGTGCGTAACTGCGGCGTGAGCGTGCGCCGCACGTCCTCGGCCGGCGCGAACGCCGACACGACCAGCGACACCGGTGCGACGACCTTCCTCGGCTCGCCGTCCTCGGTCCACGCCGTCTTCATCGACAGCGAATCCTTGCCGACCGGGATGGCGATGCCGAGCGCCGGACAGAACTCCTCGCCCACCGCGCGGACCGTGTCAAAGAGGTCGGCGTCCTCGCCAGGCTCGCCACAGGCGGCCATCCAGTTCGCCGAGAGACGCACATCCTCGATGCGCTTGATGTCGGCTGCGACGATGTTGGTGATCGCCTCTGCGACTGCCATGCGGCCCGATGCCGCAGCGTCGAGCAACGCTAGCGGCGAGCGCTCGCCCATGGCCATGGCTTCGCCGTGGCTCGAGAAGTAGTCGCTCACGGTGACCGCGACGTCGCTCACCGGGACCTGCCACGGCCCCACCATCGGATCGCGGCTGATCATGCCGCCGACCGAGCGATCGCCGATCGTCACCAGGAAGGTCTTGTCCGCGACCGCCGGCAGGCGCAACACGCGCAGCGCGGCTTCTCGCACGTCGATGCCACGGCCATCGAAGTCGTCCGACGCATGCGGCAGGCGGCGCACGTCGCGCGTCATCTTCGGCGGCTTTCCGAGGATCACCTCCAGCGGCAGGCTCACCGGCGCATTGCCGAACTGCGGGTCGTCGACGTGCAGCAGCGCGTCGTCGGTCACCTCGCCCACCACGGCAAAGGGGCAACGTTCGCGATCGCACAGCGCGCCGAATGCCGCCAGCCGGTCCGCGGCCACGATCAGGACGTAGCGCTCCTGCGCCTCATTGCACCAGATCTCGAGCGGCGACATGCCGGGTTCGTCGCTCGGCACCTTGCGCAGGTCGATGCGACCGCCCGTGGCGCCGTGCGCCACCGACTCGGGGATCGCGTTCGACAGGCCGCCCGCGCCGACGTCGTGAATCAGCAGGATCGGGCTGTCGGGCCCCAGGGCCGAGCAGGCGTCGATGACTTCCTGGGCGCGGCGCTGGATCTCGGGATTGCCGCGCTGCACGGATGCGAAATCGAGGTCTGCGGAACTCGCGCCCGATCCCATCGATGAGGCCGCACCGCCGCCGAGCCCGATCAGCATGGCCGGGCCGCCGAGCACCACGATCTTGGCGCCGGGCACGACCTTGGCTTTCTCGACGAGCGCCCGGCGGATGTTGCCCATGCCGCCGGCGATCATGATCGGCTTGTGGTAGCCGCGCTGCGGCGCACGCCCTTCGCTCTCGACCCGCTGCTCGAACGTGCGGAAGTACCCGTAGATGTTCGGGCGGCCGAATTCGTTGTTGAACGCGGCCGCGCCGATCGGGCCTTCGAGCATGATCTGCAGCGCATCGACGATGCGTCCGGGCTTGCCGAAATCCTGCTCCCAGGGCTGCACGAATCCGGGAATGCGCAGGTTCGAGACGGAGAAACCGACGAGGCCCGCCTTCGGTTTCGAGCCACGTCCCGTCGCGCCCTTCGTCGCGGATTTCGCCGCCCGATCCGGTCGCCGCGCCCGGGAACGGCGCGATCGCCGTCGGATGATTGTGCGTCTCGACCTTCATCAGGATGTCGATGGGCTCGTCGGAGGCCTCGTAGGCGCCGCCGCCCGGTCGCGCGAACCAGCGCCGGCCGTTCCAGCCTTCGATCACCGAGGCATTGTCGCGATACGCCGAGAGAATCCCGGACGGATTTGCGTTGTAGGTGTTGCGGATCATGCCGAACAGCGACTTCGGCGCCTTCTCCCCGTCGACGATCCAGTCGGCGTTGAAGATCTTGTGCCGGCAGTGCTCGGAGTTCGCCTGGGCGAACATCATCAACTCCACATCGGTAGGGTCGCGGCGCAGCTTCTGGAATGCGTCCACGAGGTACTCGATCTCGTCCTCCGACAAGGCCAGGCCGAGCGACGAGTTCGCCGACTCGAGCGCAGCACGCCCCTGCGCGAGCACGGGCACCGTTGCGTAGGCCTTCGGCGGCGCATGCTTGAACAGCGCCGCGGCTTGCGCCGGGTCGCGGAGCACGCTCTCCGTCATGCGGTCGTGCACCAGCGCGGCAAACGCTTCCCAATCGGAGGCAGCCAGGGGCTGGTCGCCGCGCACGTAGTACGCGATGCCGCGCTCGATGCGGCGAACTGCGGTCAACCCGCAGACGTGGGCGATGTCGGTGGCCTTGCTCGACCATGGCGAGACGGTTCCGAACGCGCGGCACGACCAGCAAGGTCTCGCCCTGCGGTTCGCCAGCCGTCGAGGCCGGTCCGTAGCGAAGCAGCGACCCGAGGACAGCGGCCTCGTCCTTCGCCAGGTCGCGCGCGACGTCGACGAAGTGCAGGAATCGGGTCCCGATGCCTGCGATCGAACCGATGCGCGAGCGGACGGCGGAGTCGAGCTTTTCGAGCCGGAAATCCGAGAGCGCGGGAGCGCCGCTGAGTATGAGCATTGGCGAGGGAGCCACCTGTCGGGCAGGGGCGCGGAATGATACCGGAGCGGCCCCTCCCGGACCAGCGCGAAAGCCGCGCCGCGGGCTACTTTTCGCGGGGCCCCGGACTGCCCGGCGGCGTATAGACCGGGAACGGGAACTGTGCGACGTTCGAGCCGTCCGCCGACGAAACCTTGCTCACGCCGGACTTGCGCACCTCGTCGATGCGAATGACCGAGTGCAATGGCAGGTAGGTGCGCTTCACCCCGGCAAACTCGGCCTGGATCTTCTCCTCGGAAGGATCGACCACCACCGACGACTTCTCGCCGAACATCAGTTCCTCGACTTCGATGAAGCCGAACATCTGGCCGTGGCCCACCTTGCGGGCGTAGATCTCGAAGACCTTGCCCTGGCTGTGGAAAATGACCTTGAAAATGTGACTGGCGGCCATCTGGCCCGGGGACCTTGCGTGGTAGGGTCGACGCATATTACAAGGGTCGCGGCGGGGCGTCAGCTTGATACGCCTCAAGCAAACCCGCCGGGCAACATTCGAATGGACCCGTAAAGCATGGCCATCAAGCTCAGAGTGATCAGCGACCAGTACCGAGACCTCGGCGAGCACCGCAGCCGCGTCTTTGGCGTGAACGGCGGTTCCGTGGGCCGCGCGCCGGACAACGACTGGGTGCTGCCGGACCCAAAGCGCATCGTCTCGGGGCATCACTTCGAGATCGAATACCGCGGCGGCGCCTACTGGCTGAAGGACACCAGCACCAACGGTGTCTACGTCAACGACTCGGACGAGCCCGCTTCCACGCAGGAAAGCGTCGAACTGCGAGACGGCGACCGCCTGCGGGTCGGTGACTACGACATCGTCGTCGCCGTGGACAACCGCATCGACTTCCTGCCGGCGGCAGCCGACGAGCACTCCGCGGCGAAGCACCTCGGACAGGACATCGGCCACGCGCTCGACCTCGACAGCCTGCTGAGCCCCGCGCGAAGTCGAGGAGTCGGGCTCGATCTCGATTCGCAACGCGTTCGGCCTGAAGGTTCCGCGCGAGGTGCGCGAAGCCGCCGAAGTATCGACGGACGGTCTCCCGCCCGACGAACCGCCGCCGCCTCCGGTGCGCGGCCCGACCGGCGTTCCGCGTCCGGACAAGCCGGCGGCGAAAGACAACGCTTCGACCGTTTCCGGGGCCGACTGGAATCTGCGCACCCGCCCCATCACGCGCGAGGAACTCGCGGAGGTGCTGTCGCGTCGCCAGAACCGCACCGACCAGCGCGAACGCAGCGTCCCGTTCCACCAGCAGGCCACCACGTGGACCGATCTGCGCTCGGCCGTGCAGGCCTTCTGTCGCGGCGCGGGCATCGACCCGTCGTCCCTGACCCCCGAGGCGCAATCGATGCTGCCACTCGTCGCCGGCCAGATGCTGCGCGAAGCCGTCGTCGGGCTCAGCGACCTCACGCAGGCGCGCGCCAAGGCCACGGGCACCTCGCCGAACGGCACGACCGGACAGGCGGGCGGCAGCAATCCGCTGCGCACGTCGACGAGCGTCGACCAGGCCATCCAGCGTCTGTTCGAATCGCACGGCCGCCTCTTCGGCGGGCCCGTCGATTCCCTGCGCGACGTGATGCAGGAGATCAAGGAACACGAGATCGCCGTGAATGCGGGGATCAAGGCGGGCATCCAGTCGATGCTCGAGCAGCTGTCGCCCACCAACGTGGCCGACCAGTTCGAGCAGGGCCGGTCGCGAACACTGGCGCCGGGCCAGGATCCGCGGCCGAAGTACTGGGAGCACTATGCGGAGTTCTACCGCCTGCTCACCCAGCAAGTGGCGGGCAACAGCTGGCCGCACCCCTTCACCGAAGAGTTCAACCGCGAGTACACGCGGATGCGCAGCGAACTGCGCGCGAAAAAAGAACAACGCAGCTGAGCACCTAGCGGGTCAGGCGCTCCACCGCGTCTTCGAAGGATTCCGCGTAGCTCGCCGCCACCCACAACCGATAGCGGTCGACGTCGCGCATCGCCACCGCGGGACAATCGAACAGGCTGACGGCAGCACACCCGCGATTCGCAAGCACTGCCGCAATGTCGATCGTGCTTGCGAGGGCCCTTCGGGCGTCCGGGCCCGACAGCAGTATCGCCGTCCATTTGCCCTCGACGTCGAGGCGCACGCCGAACCCGGACGCAACGGCGGCCTCCAGCTGGCCGTGCATGACCCGGTCGGGATCCGGCAGCAGCCAGCGTCCTGGCGCGTAGTGCAATCGGCGCGGCGACCCGTCCGCGGAAATCTCTGCGGCTCCGGGCGCCGTGGACCATGCCGCCGCGCCCAGGTTCGGGACTGCGGATGGGTATGCGACGAACTCCCACGCCGGCGCCCCGGGCATGCGCTCGAGCCGGCAGCCCATCGGTCGCTGGCGAGCGCTCACGCCTTCATCCTCTCGCCTTGCGGATCGAAGTGAACGGGCGAGCACACGCGTACCGCTGTGTCGCCTCCGCGCAGCGGATCACGGGCCACCAGCACCGTGCCCTCCTTCGAATGTGAACGCGCAACGAGGGCGAGCCCGACCCACTGCTCCAGCGCCGGACTGAACACCGCCGAGGTCAGGTGACCGCAGGGCCGGCTCGATGCGGCATCGATCGTCAGCTGCGCTCCCGCGAGAAAACCCTGCCGCCCATCCACCGCCCGCACGCCGACGAGTCGCGGGCGCGATGGTTCGTGGTATCCGGGCCGGTCGAGCAGCGCGCGCCCGATGCAGGGATTGCCGAGCCTCACGAGCGCCTCCATGCCGAGGTCCTCGGGCGTGGTCTCGCCATTGATCTCGCTGGTCGTGAGGTAACCCTTCTCCACGCGCAGTATGTCGAGTGCGTCGAGGCCGTAGGGGGGCAATCCCGCGTCGACCAGCGCCTGCCACAGGTTTCGCGCCACGCACGGGCGCACGTGCACCTCGTAGGACCGCTCTCCCGAGAACCCGGCTCGCATCACGGTGATCTCATGAGCGCCGTATCGGCCCTGCGCGAGACCCATGTGCGGCAAGGCGTCGAGCGCTTCGCGCCACGCTTCGTCGAGCACGTGCTCCAGCGCATCACGACTTCGCGGGCCGGCTACGGCGATCACCGCCCACGCATCAGTGACGTCGGTCAGGGTCACGGCACGGCTGCCCCAATCGAGGTCGCGGTAATGCTCGAAGTGAGAGAGCATGTGCTCCCCGTGGCCCGAACTCGTGGTCGCGATGAAGCGTTCCGGCCCGAGGCGCTGCACGAGCCCGTCGTCGAGCACCTTGCCGTCCTCGCGCAGCACGACCATGTACCTCGCGCGGCCCACCTTGATCGTGCTCGCCCGCGACAGATACATGGCATCGAGGAAGGCGGGGGCGTCCGGTCCGGCGATTTCGATCTTGCCGAGCGTCGATCCATCGACGATTCCGCCCGAGGCCCGCACCCGCCGCGCTTCGGCCACGGCGGCGGTGAATGCATCCGCACCGTTCGCCCGATAGAAACGCGGGCGCATCCACAGGCCCATCGGATCGAGCGCGCCGCCATTCGCGGCATGCAAGGCATGCAACGGCGTGCGGCGAGTGGCGCGCAGGGCATCGGCGACGTGCGGGCCGGCCAGCGATTTCAGCGTGACGGGGTGATACGGCGGTCGCGGGCGGCTGATCCCGACGTCGCCGAGACGCTCACCCCGCAGTTCGGCGAGGATCGCCGCGCCCAGCGTGCCACCGATACGCCCCTGCTCCGTGCCGAAACCGAGGGCCGTGTAGCGCTTGACGTGTTCGATGTCGACGAAGCCCTCGGACAGCGCAGAGCGCAGGTCCGCCACCGTCACGTCGTTCTGCGGATCGACGAACTGCCGCTTTTCCTCGTCCTGCGCGCAGGGCGATCGCCAGAATGGCTGGAGGCGGGGCGCACCGTCGCCCTCACCGCTCGGGCTGCGCCCGGAATCCGCAAGGAACCCCTGCGCTCTTGCTGCCGCGGATCCGGCAGCATGACCTTCGTCGAGCGCCTCGCTCAAGGCGAACGCCGCACTTGCGGCCCCCACGACGTACCGCCCGTCGGGCTGCGCAGCCGCAACGAAGGCACCATGCTCCCCGACATACCGGCGCTCGCCGCCTTCCTGCACGGCAGGATGCATTGCGGGCGTCCAGCCTCCGCTCATGAGGATGAACTCGCAGTCGACCAGGCGGCGCGTGCCCGCGCCATCACGCCGCGCGATGACTGCACCCCGCACGGCGCTTCGACCGGCCGCGGACACCACCACGTGTCCGGGAAGACATTCGACACCCGCCGTTGCCACGCGCGCCCGTGTATCGGCCGAGGCTTCGCACGCGCCCGACTCGCGCACATCCACGATGGCCTTCACGCGGACGCCGGCATCGAGCAGCCGCGCGGCCGCCGCATAGACGCGATCGTGATTCGCGAACAGCACGGCAGATCGGCCTTCCAGCGAACCATAGGCGGCGCTGTAACGCTCGGCTGCCCCGAGCAGCATGACGCCCGGCCGATCGTTGTCGACAAAGGCAATGGGTCGCTCGACGGCGCCCATCGCCATCACGAAGGCACGCGGCCGGATCTTGTGCATCGTGCTTGCGCCCGCAAGTCCGCCGGGCTCGCGATGAGCCAGGTAGAGGCCGCCGCTGCTGCCGACCATGGCCGTTTCGACGAGCACCGTGGCGCCATGCCGTTCAAGTTCGTCACTCGCATTTGCGATCCAGTCGCGCGCGGGCCGGCCGTCGATCGTCGCCCATTCGAAATCGAGCTCGCCGCCGAGCACGGGTTCGCGCTCGACCAGCATCACCCGCGCGCCGGATCGCGCCGCGGCAAGCGCAGCGGCCAGCCCTGCCGGCCCGCCTCCGGCGACCAGCACGTCGCATGAGACATGCTCGATGCGGGCCTCGGGCAGGTCGCACGCTCCCGGCGCTTCGCCGAGCCCCGCCAGCGCCCGGATCAACGATTCGTACGTGCGCCATGAAGGCCACATGAACGTCTTGTAGTAGAAGCCCGCGCCGAAGAAGCCGCCGCCGGCCCGCAGCAGCGAGGCCAGATCCCAGCGCAGGCTGGGCCAGCGATTCTGCGACCTCAGCACGAGGCCGTCGCGCAGTCGCAGACATGATGCCGGGACATTTGGAATCACCGACGGAGAATGGCCGACCGTCAACAGGGCATTCGGTTCCTCGGGACCAGCGGCAAGCACGCCACGCAGGCGGCGATACTTCACGCTGCGCCCGAACTCTCGCACGCCAGCCGCCAGCAGCGCAGACGCGGCGGTGTCGCCGGCACGGCCCGCGTACTCGCGGCCGTCGAACGTGAAACGCACGGTCCCGGCACCGAGACGCGAACCCTTTCTTGGACGCGGGTGGCTCATGGCTCGACCGCTCCGAGCAACCGAATCGACAACACTGCGCCGGTGGATGGATTGCGATGCACCTCGAGCCACGCGCGGCAACCTCGAACGTGCTGCCAGTGCTCGCGGCTCAGCGTCAGGCTGTCGACGCGCAGGTACGCTGCCGCGAATGGCGCAAGACCCGCATTCGGCAGCGTCTTGTGGAACTCGAACTCGCCGATCTCCCGCGGACCGCAGAACGGACAGACGATGTGCGTCATTGCCGCACCGGGAAAGGTCCGGCCCCGCGCTCGTCGAGCAGGTGACCGCTCTCGAAGCGCGACAGCTTGAAGGGCGCGATCAGGTCGGGCGCCGTGCCCGTCGCGACCAGCGCCGCGCACGCAGCACCGGACGCCGGAATGGCCTTGAAGCCGCCGTAGCACCAGCCGGCGTTCACGAACACGTTGTCGTAGCGAACGCGATCGATGATCGGGCAGCCGTCCATGGTCTGGTCGTTGGTGCCCGCCCATTGCCGCAGGATGCGCAAGCCAGCGATCTGCGGCAGCAGGTCCACCGCGGCGGCCACGACGTCCTCCATGCGGTCCCAGCGCCCCTCCCGCGTGAACGACGGGTATCCATCGAGATGCCCGCCCATGACGATGCCGCCGCGGTCCGACTGCAGGACGTACACCTCGCCGTGGGCCGGAAACATCGAGATCAGCACGGTGTGCAGCAGCGGCTTGATCGGTTCGGTGACCATGGCCTGCAACAGATGCGTCTCGATCGGCAAAGGCACGCCGAGCATCGTCCCGACCATGCCCGTGTGCCCGGCGGTCGCAAAGACGATGCGGTCCGCCTGCACGTAGCCTCGCGTCGTTTCGACGCCCTGCGCGGCCCCGGTGGAGGCGCGCACGCCCGTCACCTCGCAGTCCTCGACGATGTCGACACCGAGCGCCGCGGCTGCGCGGGCATACCCCCAGGCGACAGCATCGTGGCGCACCGTGCCGCCGCGCTTCTGCACCAGCGCGCCCGCGATCGGAAAGCGTCGCGGCAGTCGCGTATCGATCTCCGGGCAATAGCGCGCGAGGGCCGCGAGGTCCATCAGCTCCGCGTCGATGCCCGCGAGCCGCATCGCATTGCCGCGGCGCGCGAGCGCCGGGAACTCGTCCGCGGAAATCGCCAGGTCGACGACGCCGCGCGGGCTGTACATCACGTTGTAATTGAGATCGCGCGACAGGGTTTCCCAGCGGCGCAGTGAATCCTCGTAGAAATAGTGATTCTCGGGATACAGGTAGTTGGAGCGAACGATCGTGGTGTTGCGGCCGACGTTGCCATAACCGACGAGCCGCTTCTCGAGCACGGCGACGCGACGAACGCCGTGATCGCGTGCCAGGTGAAAAGCCGTGGCAAGGCCGTGCCCGCCCGCTCCCACGACGACGACGTCGTAGGCCTCCTGGAGGCGACGCCCGCTCCAGAGCGGGCGCCAGTACCCGGAACCCGCGAATCTCGCGCGCAGCAGCGCCCAGGCCGAATAGCGCGGGTTCGCCGCCATCAGTGCACGCCTCGCTCGAGTCCGAGCACCGAGTCGACCAGGCTCGTGACGAGCCGCCTGCGGCGGGCAGCGCTGAAGCGCCGCCCCTCGAACGTCACCGCGAGCCAGAGCCCGTCCACGCCGGCCGCGAGCAGATCGATCGCGTCCCGCGCATACCGGGGCGCCCTTGCCTGCTTGCGCTTGACCGACTCCGAGACACAGCGCGAGAGAATCGACCGCCAGCGCCGGTAGTACCTCCGATGCACCCCCGCCAGGGCCGGATTGTGCATTGCCCCGCTCCACAAGCTCAGCCAGACGGCCGGGTAGCTCCGCTCGCCGGTCAGGGGCACCATGAACTCGAGCGCAGCCCGCAAGCGATCGCGCCCGGGCGCGGCTCGCTCGAGCGTGGCGCCCAGGGCCGCAAACGATTCAGCCGCCAGCCATTCGAACGCGTTCGCGATGAGTTCATCCTTGTCGCGGAAGTAATGGGTGATCACGCCGATGCTGAAACCGCCCTCCTGCGAGATGCGGCGCACGGTGGCACTGCCGGCGCCCTCGCGCTGGATCACCTCGACCACCAGCGCGGCGATGTCGGCGCGGCGCCGGTCGTGGTCCACCTGTTTCGGCATCGAATCCCCTGCTCCGGGCGCACGGCGCGCCGGCCGACGTTCACTTTAAATATAACAAGTGTTATATATCAATCGAAACCCGCCTGCGCCGGGACGGAGACGCGTTTGAGCGACCAGAGCGCCATCACCCGCCCGGGCCGCACCAGCCATCGGGAAACCCGGCGCGCCGCCCGCGGCCAGCGCGCGGCGAAGCTGCCGTACATCCGGCGCAGCATTCCCGCCGTCGAATTGCTGAACAGCGAAGCCGTCGAGATCATCGAGCACAACGCCGAGACGATCCTCCAGGAGATCGGTATCGAGTTCCGCCGGGACCCGGAGTCGTTGCGGTTGTGGCGCGAGGCCGGCGCCGATGTCACCGGCGAACGGGTGCGTATTCCGCGTGGACTCGCCCGAACGCTGCTGCGTACGGCCCCACGGGAATTCACGCTGCTGGCGCGCAACCCGGAACGCAGCGTCCGCTTCGGCGGCGACGCCACGGTGTTCTCGCCCGTCGGCGGCCCGCCCTTCGTCTCCGACCTCGACGGCGGCCGGCGTTACGGCACGCTCCGGGACCTGCACAACTTCATCAAGCTTGCGCACGTCGCCCCCGCCATCCACTTCTCGGGCGGCTGCATGGTCGAGCCCATGGACGTGCCCGAGGGCAAGCGGCACCTCGACGTCCAGTACGCGTTCTTCCGCTACAGCGACCAGGGTTGTGAGGGCACCCCCGAAACCCCCGGGCACGCCGCCGATGCGGTGCGCATGGCCGAGGTGCTGTTCGGCGGTGAATTCGTCGCCGGCAACACCGTGCTGCTCGGCAACATCAACTCGAATTCGCCGCTGACCTTCGACGGCCGCATGCTCGGTGCGCTGCGGGTCTTCGCGGGCCACAACCAGGGAACCATCGTCGTGCCGGCCGTGCTCGCCGGCGCCATGGGCCCGGTCACTCCGGCCGGCTGCATGGCGGAACTGCTCGCGGAGACGCTCGCCGGGATGGCACTCACCCAGCTCGTACGGCCCGGCGCGCCCGTCATCATGGGCTCGTTCGTCGGCGCGATCTCCATGCGCACCGGCGCGCCGACCTTCGGCACGGCCGAAGCCACGCAGATGATTTTCGCGACGGCGCAGCTGGCGCGCCGGCTCGGCGTCCCGTGCCGCAGCGGCGGCTCGCTCTGCTCCTCGAAGACCGCCGACGCCCAGGCCGCCTATGAGAGCGCGCACACGCTGCTGCCGACGCTCCTCGCGGGCGTAAACCTCGTGACGCACGCGGCCGGCTGGCTCGAAGGCGGGTTGGTGGCGAGCTACGAGAAGTTCGTCATGGACGTGGACCAGCTGGCGATGATGCAGGCGCTCGCGGGCGGCATGGACGTGAGTCCGCGCGGACAGGCCATGGAAGCGATCCGCGAAGTCGGACCCGGCGGTCACTTTCTCGGCTGCGCGCACACGCAGGAGAATTTCGAGACGGCATTCCACCAGTCGAACATCTCGGACTACTCGTCGTACGAGCAGTGGTCCAGCGAGGGCCGTCTCACGGCCGAGCAGCGCGCGAATCAGGTCTGGAAGAGGATGCTCGAGGACTACCAGGATCCGGGACTCGACCCTGCGCTCGATGAGGCGCTGCAGGCGTTCATGGCACAACGGCGGGCCGTGCTTTCCGACAGCCTCGATGAGGAATAGCGAGCGATGAAGAGTCACTATCGCGTCGTCGTGATCGGCGGCGGCATCGTGGGTGCCAGCGTTCTCTATCACCTGGCACGCAAGGGCTGGACGGACATTGCGCTCATCGAGCGCGCGGAACTCACGGCAGGTTCGACCTGGCACGCGGCCGCCGGCTTCCATGCGATCAACGACGATCCGCACATCGCCGCGCTGCAGGCCTACACCATCGGCCTCTACAAGGAAATCGAGGCTGAAAGCGGCCAGAGCGTCGGCATGCACATGCCGGGCGGTTACAGCATCGCGACCACGTGGGCGCGCTGGGAATGGCTGCAATCCGAGTTCGCCGTGTACCAGACGCTCGGCATCGACGCGCGCCTCGCCACCCCCGAGGAGATCGTCGCCGAATGCCCCATCGTCGATCCCACGGGCCTCCTCGGCGGCTTGTTCGACCCGCACGAAGGGGCCGTCGACCCGCACGGCACCACGCACGCGTTCGCCATTGCCGCCCGCAAGCGCGGTGCCGACGTGATCCTGCGCAACCGCGTGCTGGACCTCACGCAGCATCCGGATGGCTGGGCGGTCGCAACGGAGCAAGGCACCGTGATTGCAGAGCATGTGGTCAATGCCGGCGGCCTCTGGGCTCGTCGCGTGGGCCGCATGGCGGGTATCGACCTGCCGCTCACGCCGATGCAGCACCATTACCTCATCACCGAGGACCTGCCGGAACTGCTCGCGCGCCGGGACGAGATGCCCTGCGTGACCGATCTCGAGGGGTTCACGTACCTGCAGCAGGAGCGCAAGGGCGTGATCCTCGGCGTGTACGAGCGCAATCCTCGCCACTGGAAGACCGAAGGCGCGGACTGGGACTACGGCATGGAACTGCTGCCCGAGGACATCGATCGCATCAGCCCGGAACTGCTGATCGGCTTCTCGCGGTTCCCGACGCTCGAGAAGGCCGGGATCCGCAAATGGGTGAACGGCGCTTTCACGTTCACGCCCGACGGCAATCCGCTCGTGGGACCGGTTCCGGGCCTGCGCAATTTCTGGGCGGCCTGCGGCTGCATGGGCGGATTCTCCCAAGGCGGCGCAATCGGGAAAGTCCTGTCGAACTGGATGATCGAGGGCGATCCGGGGACGGACATCTTCGGGATGGACGTCGCCCGCTACGGCGACTTTGCCAGCAACGACCGCTACCTGCGGGAGACGACGGCGCAGTTCTACGCGCGACGCTTCGTAATCGCCTATCCGAACGAGGAATTGCCTGCGGGCCGGCCGCTCAAGACGACGCCCAGCTACGACGCGCAGCGTGCGCTCGGCGCGCGCTTCGGCGTGGTGTGGGGCATGGAATCGCCGCAGTACTTCGCGACAGGCGAACCGGGCTTCGTCGAGCCGCCGACGCTGCGACGGACGGCCGCGGACAGATTCGTCGCGGCCGAGGTGGCCGCCACCCGTTCGGCCGCGGGACTGCTCGACACCGGCGTATACGGCCGCTACGAAGTGCGCGGCCCCGGCGCCGAGGCCTGGCTCGATCACCTCCTCGCATCGCGCCTTCCCGCCACTGGCCGCATGCGCCTTGCGCCGATGTTGAACCCCGCGGGCCGCCTGATGGGCGACCTGACGGTCACGAGGCTCGGCGAAAGGCGCTACTGGCTCGTCGGCTCGTACTACCTGCAGGAGTGGCACCTGCGCTGGTTCCGGGACCACCTGCCGGCCAGCGGGGTCGAAATCGAGAATCTCTCCGAAAGCTGGCTCGGCTTTTCGCTCTCGGGGCCGCGCTCGCGGGACATCCTGGCATCGCTCACGAACGGCGACGTCTCCGACCGCGCCCTGCCCTTCATGGGTTGCACTTCGATGAACGTCGGTCCGACGACAGCGGTCGTCGCGCGCCTGTCGCTGACCGGCGAACTCGGCTACGAGATCAACGTGCCGGCCCTGCAGCAGCGCGCGCTGTGGCACGCCCTCATCGAAGCCGGCACGCCGCACGGCATGAAACCGATCGGCATGCGCGCCCAGGACAGCCTGCGCCTCGAGAAGGGCTACGGCGTGTGGTCGCTCGAGTTTTCCACGTCGGCCACCCCGGCAATGGCCGGGCTCGATCGCTTCGTGGCGCCGGACAAGGGCGACTTCGTCGGCCGGGAAGCCTTCGTGCGTGATGCGGTCGCCGAGCCGCCGCAGCGCCTCGTGCTGTTGGAAATCGAATCGCCGGACGCGGACGCCACAGGCTACGAACCCATCCATCACGACGGCCGGCGCATCGGGTACGTCACGTCGGGGGCCTACGGACACCACGTGAAGCGCAGCCTGGCACTCGCGTACGTGGACACGGCGCTCTGCCGCACGCAAGATCCGCTGTCGGTGACCATAATCGGCGTGCCGAGAAAGGCAGGAATCCTGGCCGCGCCGCCCTACGATCCGCACGGCGCACGGTTGCGAGGCTGAGCAAGACGTGCACGGAGGCAACCGTTGAGAGTCCGCTGGAAGGTCTTCGGTTTCCTCAGCGCCTTCGCCATGCTCTCGTACGTGCAGCGCACGAGCCTCGGCGTCGCCGCCGAAAACATCATGCCGGAGCTGCACCTCTCGCAGATGCAGATCGGCTGGCTCAATGCCGCCTTCGCCACCTGCTACGCGTTCGCCCAGTTGCCCGGCGGGGTGCTCGGCCAACGGCTCGGCGCGCGCATCACGTTCACGATCGTCGGTCTGGTGGGACTCGTCGCGACGATCGCCACGCCGCTCGCACCCGTGCTGCTGACGGGGACCGCGCTGTTCGTCGCTCTGCTGGCCGCACAGGGACTGCTGGGCGCCTCGCAGGGTCCGGTATTCCCGACCGTGGCCGTCGCGCTGGAAAACTGGTTTCCGCAACGCCAATGGGCCATCACGCAGGGCCTCAATACGCTCTGCATGAACGTCGGCGGCGCGATGACGCCGCTGCTCATCGTGGTGCTGACCCAGCATTTCGGATGGCAAGGTGCGCTGCTCTGGATTGCGCTCCCCGCAGCGCTGCTGACCGCGTCGTGGGCCTGGTACGGGCGCAACACGCCGCGCGTGCATCCGCGCGTGACCGCCGCCGAGCTGGCCGAACTCGACGACGAGCAGACCATCGCCGCCGAACCCATCACGCGGGCGCGCCTCAGCCGCATCCTTCGCAACCGGGACGTCCAGCTGCTGACGTTCTCCTATTTCTGCCTGAACTACGTGTTCTACCTGCTCGGGACCTGGTCGTTCCTCTACCTCGTGCAGCAGCGCGACTTCCACGGCCTCGAGAGCGGCTTTGCCGGCATGCTGCCCTGGATCGGCGCGGGCATCGGCGCCGGGATCGGCGGCTACGCGTCGGACGGCCTGGCGGCGCGGATCGGGTACCGATGGGGATATCGCCTCGTGCCGCTGTGCGCGCTGCCGTCCGCAGGCCTCCTGCTGCTGGTGACCATCAGCGTCGCAAGCCCATACGTGGCCGTGCTGGCCTTGATGGCGACGTTCTTCGCGATCGAGGTGAACGAAGGCGCGTACTGGGCGGGCGCGATGCGGGTGGCCCGGGCCGACACGGGCGCGGCGACCGGCGTGTTGAACACGGGCGGCAACCTGGCCGGCATGATTTCTGCGCCCGTCATCGGCGCGTTGTCGGGAGCCGGGCACTGGAACGCAACGTTCGTCATTGGCGCCGGTTTTGCCGCTGCAGCGGCCGCGTGCTGGCTGATCATCGATCCCGATCGCAGGGTGGCGTGAACTCGATGCGCAAGTCGGGATCGTCGTCAAGCGTGCATGAGCCGAGCGCCGACATGAAGGACCTTGCGAGCTACGCGACCGACCTGGTGATCCGCGGCGTCGAGCGCGATGCACGGCGGGTCGTCCTGACCTGGGACGACGGACGGGCCAGCGTGCTTCACGCCACCTGGCTGCGCGACAACTGCGCCTGCGACGCCTGCCGGCACCCGAAGACACTCGAACGCACGTTCCTGCTGATCGATCATCCCGGTCCCATCCGCATCGCGACAGCGGCGCTATCGCACAGCGGCGCGCTGCGTGTGACGTTCGACGGCGCGGGTTCGATGCCGGCCCACACGAGCGAATTCGACGCGGGATGGCTGCGACACCACTGTTATTCGCAGGCCGCGAGGCAGGAGCGCGAGAAGCATCCGCGCCTCTGGGCCGCGGCCGACCTGCCGGAGCTTCCCGCATTCCCGTACGACGCGCTGATGCGCGACGACTCGGCGCTCGAGTCCTGGCTGCGTGCGCTGCTGGAGACCGGGATCGTCGTCGTGAACGACATGCCGGCGGCCCTCGACCACGTGCAACCCCTGGCGGAACGCGTCGGCCCGATTCGGCCGACCAGCTTCGGCACGACTTTCGAGGTCGAGTCGAAGCCCGACCCGAACAACTCCGCTTACACGGCCCTGGGGCTCGAGTTGCATACGGACATCCCGAACGTGCCCTACCCGCCGTCGGTCCAGTTCCTGCACTGCATCGTCAACGACGCGTCCGGCGGAGGCTCGATCCTGGTCGACGGATTTCGCGTGGCGGAAGAACTCCGGCAGTTGAACGAGGCCGGCTTCCGGCTGCTGGCTTCTCAGGCGATTGAATTTCGCTTCCACGACGAGAAGGCCGACCTGCGCCATCGCGCGCCGGTCGTCACGCTCGACGACCAGGATCGGGTCGTGGAAATCCGGTTCAACAACTGGATCCGGTCGACGCTCGACATGCCCGCCGAACGCGTGGAGCCCTATTACGCCGCGCTGCTGCACTACTGGACGCTGTTGCGCGAACCGCGCTTCGAGCGCCGGTTGCGCCTCGCGGCCGGCCAGGCAATCGTCTTCGACAATCGTCGCGTGCTGCACGGTCGCGAGGCGTTCGAGCCGTCCACCGGCGGCCGGCTGCTCCAGGGGTGTTATCTCGATCGGGAGTGGGTCGAGAGCCGGTTGCGACTGCTGCAGCGGGGATGAGAGTTCTCACCTCTCCCGCTTGCGGGAGAGGTCGGCCGCAAGGCCGGGTGAGGGTCCTTACCTCTCCCGCTTGCGGGAGAGGTCGGCCGCAAGGCCGGGTGAGGGTCTGCTGGCGGAGAGGGTGGGATGCACTCGGCCCGCCGCAGCGGGCCTCGCCCCGTTTGGGCGGCCTCGAACGCAACCGCGTCGAGGCCGTGCAGATCGGCGCTGCCGATCTGTCGAACCCATTCGGGGCGGACCCCGCCCCACTCCGGGCTCTCAGCCCACCCTCAGGGCCAGAAACGATCACGCCCGCTGACGCGGGCGTTGTCGTTTTCTGGCGGAGAGGGTGGGATTCGAACCCACGTGGGGCGGTTATGCCCCCATCCGATTTCGAGTCGGCGCCGTTATGACCGCTTCGGTACCTCTCCGAGGGCCGCGTATTCTATAGCAACCGGACAAAGAGTCACCATTTGAGCGCGATCGGGCTGCCATTGGCACAATGCCGGGCCGGACCCGATGCCCATGAAGGCCCTCCTCGCCATACTTGCCAGCCTGTTGCTTGCGACCTGTTCGCAACCGCCCGCCCTCCTGCAACGGATCCTGGCGGACGGCGAACTCAGGGTCGTCACCCGCAATAGCCCGGACGCGTACTACCTCGGCAGCCACGGCCCCGAGGGGCCCGCCTACGAACTGGCCAGCCGCTTTGCCGAAAGCCTCGGCGTACCCCTCAGGCTCTATACCGTCCGCACCCGCGAGGCGGCGATCGCCGAGGTCGCCGCTGGCAGAGCGCACCTCGCGGCCGCAGGCCTCTCCACGGGCATCGAGCTGCCCGCGAACACCCAGTTCGGACCGGGCTACCAGCTGGTGCGCGAGCACCTCGTCTATCGCCGCCGCGGCGCCCGGCCCACGACGATCGTCAACGCAGCCATGGGCCAGATCGAGGTCGCCGCAGGCAGCGCCCACTCCCGCACGCTCGAGGACCTGCGCCTCCAGCACCCGGACCTCGCGTGGATCGAACGCGACGACACCGACACCGAGGAGATCCTCGCCGACGTCTCGCAGGGCCGCGTGGAGTACACGCTCGCGAGCTCGACCGAATTCGCGCTGAACCGCTCGGTGCACCCGGAACTCGCGATCGCGCTCGACCTCTCGCCGGAGCGCGCGATTTCCTGGGTCGTCAGCACCGCAGGCCACGACGCCAGCCTCCTCGATCGCGTGAACGCCTTCTTCGTGATGGCCCGCGCCGAAGGACTGATCACCGAGGTGCTCGACCGCTACTACGGCGAGGACGATCGCTTCGATTACCTGCTCTCGCGCAGCTTCATGGAGCACCTCGGCAGCCGCCTGCCGGCGTACCTCGGCTGGTTCCAGGAAGCTGCGGAAAAGTACGGCCTCGACTGGCGCCTGCTGGCCGCCATGGGCTACCAGGAATCGAAATGGGACCCGGGCGCCGTATCCTTCACCGGCGTGCGCGGATTGATGCAGCTCACCGAAGACACGGCCCAGATGATGCGCTCAGGAGACCGGCGAGATCCGCGCTCGAGCATTTTCGGCGGCGCCAAGTACCTGTCCAGGATGCTGCAGACGGTGCCGCGCCGCATCCCCGAACCGGACCGCACGTGGTTCGCCGTCGCCTCCTACAACGTCGGTTACGGTCACCTGGAGGACGCACGTGTCATTGCGGAGGCTCAGGGACGCAACCCGGACCGCTGGGAGGACGTGCGCGAAGTGCTGCCGCTCCTGAGCCAGGAGCGATGGTACACGCGCACCAAGCGCGGCTACGCGCGGGGATGGGAGCCCGTGCGTTACGTGGAAAACGTGCAGGCCTACCTCAACATCCTCGAGGTGGCCGGAACGGGCAGCCCTGCGCCGGCAGATACGGGCAAGCCCGAAGCGAAGAAGCCTGCCAAGAAGAAACCGGCGAAGCGCAGCCAGTAAGCGCGATGCCCGGGCCGCGGCTCAGCGCCGCGCGGCGAAGAACTCCCGCAGCATGATCGAGCACTCGTCCGCGAGCACCCCGGCGACGCAGTCGATGCGGTGGTTGAGGGCCGGGTGCCGCACGATATCGAACACGCTGCCGGCCGCACCGGCGCGCGGATCGGTCGCCCCATAGACGAGCCTCTGCACGCGGGCGTGGACCATCGCGCCTGCGCACATCGCGCAGGGCTCCAGCGTCACGTACAACGTGGTGCCCGTGAGCCGATAGCTGTCGCCGGCCGCGGCCGCGGCCCGGAGCGCAACCATCTCGGCGTGTGCCGTCGGATCCCGGGTGCCGATCGGGCGATTCGAGCCTTCGCCGACGATGCGGCCTTCGCGAACGATCACGGCCCCGACGGGCACCTCGCCGGCCGCCTCGGCCTCGCGCGCAAGCTCGATCGCGCGGCGCATGAACTGTTTCGTCCAATGGATCCATGAGACCTGTCCTGCCGGGCGCACGTGTCGCGCGACACGCGCGCGGGAGCTGGAACCTGCTCCGATTCAATCATCAACAAGCGTTATAAGCCATTGATTTGTAATGTGCCTCAGGCTGCCCCGCCGAATTTTTCCGTCAGTTTTACCGTCAACGCGCAGCACTTTTCAGGACGACTCCTGGCCGTCAGTTCGGGCAAGCGCCCTGCGGACCCGCGCCGGACCCGTTGGACCGCCGTTACCTTCTTCCGCGCCATTCCCGAACGCGAGAGGACCGGTCACTTGACCTCTTCGAAATCGTCCAACACCCAGGAGCGATCGAAGAAGGGTTCCGTCGGGCCGTAAAGCCTGAAATAGGAGAACCATGACTTGCCCGGCAGAGATTGCACCCAGTTGCTCTCCATGCCTGCTGGAGCCTTGGGACCTACGTAGAGGTCAACCGACCCGTCGGAGTTCTTCTTGAGGTTCATGCGCGAGGAGCGGTCGGCCTGTTGAGTCCGATTGTCGACGAGCGCGCGCGTGTCGGTATCGTAGACGGTCATCGACCAGAAATTCGCGACCGGCGCGTCCTTCGGGACACGGAGCCGGTAGGTCTTGCTGCCATCGAGCCAGTTACCTGCCTTGTCCTTGTAGGTGCCGAGATAGATCTGGCCCACCCCCGGCGTTGTCGTCACCATGCCCGCCGAGGTCGTCGTGGCCTCGTAGAACCAGGCCGCGCGTTCGTCGAGTTCATCGTAGTTCTCGGCCCGCTGACTCGGGTCGAGCGCCAGGGCGAACTCCCACCGCCGGCCATCGACATAGTGCGCGGCCGGGAACTTCTTCTCGAAGTCGTTCGCTTTCGCCATCGCCTCCCCGACGACCGCGCCTTCCGTCAGGAGCTTTGCCTGACGTTCGTCGGGCTTGAACGGCTTTCCTTTTTCGATGCCAAGCGGCTTCAACATCGCCATGAAGAACCGGTCCCGCTCCTGAACGGGTTCTCGGTTGATGATGTCCGCAAGGCTCTGCCAATAGGCGAGGCCCCGCGGCTGTGTCTGTGTCCACGACTTGCCCTTGACGTCGACGAACCGCACTTTGGGGGGATTGTCCTTCCGGGCCAGCGGATAGATCTTCAATGCATCGAGAAGTGCCTGCACCTTGGCAGGATCGCGCTCCAGCGCACGAAAGCCCCAGAAGACGTTCGTGGTCGACGGATTGACGACATAGTAGCCCTCGGTGTCGTCGACCTTCTGGCCAGGACCAACCAGCAGGTACTTTCCGCCCTTGCCCTTGTCGGGTCCGGTCTGGCCCATGTCGACGACGGGCCGCTGCCACATGTCATTGACGAAGCCGGCGACGCCGCCCTCCGGCATGTCGATGACGACCGGCCCCGTCTCGGCAAGATTGAAGAAGCTGATGACGTAGGGTGTCGTGGCATTGGCCGTCAGGATGCCGCGCTTGCTGACGAAGTCGTCGTAGATGATGACGTCGCCCGACCTGGCGCCGAAGATTTCCTCATGCGCCTTCTGCCAGTTGGCCATGCCAACGATCGGCAATGCCCAGATGTATGCCTGCGCGGCCCGCTGGAAGTCACGTTCGTCATAGAGCTTGGCGATCGCCGCATCGGTCGGATAGCTGCCATCAAATTCGAGGTTTCCGATTCGCGTCGAGACAGTGTCCGCGCGAACGACCGGAACGACCGCCACATTGGCGGCGAGCGCCGCCAGAATGATCATCTTCGATTTCACCTTGATCCTCCTCTTGAGGTCGGCAGGGCTATTGCGCTGCGGTCGGCTGCGGCGCCTGCCACTCGCCGGCCGCGAGCCTGCCCTCGGGCCCATACATCCTGAGCACCATGAAGAACGGCCCCTGCTGCGGCGTGGGAAGCCAGTTCGACTCCTTGTCGCCGCCAGGGGATGCCGATTGCAGATAGATGTCGACCGAGCCGTCGGCGTTGGTCTTGAGACCCTGCGTCCGGCTGCCGATTGCATAGCGCTGGATCGGGTTGTCGACGAGCAAGCGATCCGGCAGGTCGTACATGGTCATTGACCAGAAGAACTTCACCGGCGGCACCTGGTCCCTGGAGAATCGCAGCACGTAGCGCTTGCTGCCGTCGAGCGGCTGCTTGTTCGCGTCCAGGTTGTAGGCCGTGTAGTAGGCCTCCTCTTTCGAGTTCCCGTAGATGCCGATGGCCGCACCGACGGCCCGTCGCATCACGTAATCCGAGCCAAGGAACGCACGGGTGCCGAAGAGATCGACCGAACTGGTCGTCTTGGCGAGTTCGGCCTGAAGCCGGGCCGCCCCATCCTTGATGCCGGCCTCGATCGCGGCGCGTGTCGCCGGTTCGACCGTTGCCGGATCAAAGGCCCGCCCGGGGCCGATGCCGATCCTGGCAAAGCGCTCCATCGTGGCCTTCTCGCTGTCGACCACGGGGGCGAACCGCAGCAGGAAGTTCAGGTACTCGATGAAGCCGATGGAGTTGGCGCGAGCCTCGTCCCACGCCGGAAACACGAACGTCGGCGCGGGTTGCGGAGGCTTTCCACCGGTGAACTCGCTCAGCGGCCGGATGCGATATTGCCGCTGCGTCGCCACCAGGCCGTCACGATCTGCCGGGCCCGACCAGCTCGTCCGCGTCAGGGTGCCGATGATTTCGGTCTCGGCGCGCAGCACTTTCGTGATGCCAGCCGGTGCCTCGCCCTTCCAGTTCGGGCCGACAAAGAGATAGTGCCCCGCTGCGGTGCCGGTTGCCCGTGACCCGAGATAGGCGAAGTTGTGCGTGTACAGGTCGAACCACTGCTGGACGTAGTAACGGTCCGGCGACGCCGCAACAGACACCACCATCGGCTCGGTCCGCAGGTCGAGCCAGGCCCAGGAGTACGGCGTGTCGTTGCTGGGCGTGACGATGTCCTTGTCGGCCGGCGTGAAACCGCGCGAGTAGTGACGGAAGCGGTTGAAGCCACCCACGTAGCCGGGGAACGAAGGGTCGGCTGCCTGCTGGAACAGCGTCTTGTAGTTGTAGAGCATCGGATAGGCATACAGGTACGCCTCGGTCGCGATCTTTTTTGCCTCATCCGCGGAAACCGTTTGCGCATGCAGGGGCGTAGCGACCGCGATTGCAAGCACGACGGCCGAGGCCAGGACGGCAAGACGAGCAAACACTTTCCGCATACGGTTCCCCTCCAATGGCGGCATCCACTGCGCGCTGGCCCGACACGATCCGGGCGTGTTCCGCGACGCACTTTGCCCGGGCGGTTGTGTCGCACGGGAGGCGGCTCGCTGCATTTCGACTGTACGAGACGCGACTCCGCTCAGACTATGCAGAGCGTGCCAATCGGGCCGCCCCGGCTTCCGGCCGAGTGCGCGGCCGCTGCTTCGCAAGCGTGTCGCTTGGGAATTCGCCGAAGAGATCGCGATACCGTCGTGCCATGCGGCCCAATTCGCTGATCCCCCATTGATTGGCAATCAGCGCGACGGTGCAGGCCCGCTCCTCGTCGCTGGCGAGGTCGTGACGGATGCGGTGCAGCCGCAGCCGCATCACGTAGATTTGCGGCGTGTCGTCCAGGATCTGCGCAAAGGCGCGAAACAGCGTCCTGCGCGAAGTGAGGGCAGCCCGCGCCAGTGTGTCAGGGCATATCGGCTCGGCGAGATGCTCCACGATGTAGGCGCGTGCCCGCCGGACGATCATCGCGTGTGCATCTGTGCGGCCTGCCCGATTGCCAACTCTTGGGGAACGCCCGAGGTGGGCGATCAACGCGCGGAGCAGCTCCTGGCCGATTCTGGTCTCGCGCATCGCGTCGCGACGGCCTGCGTGGATCCGCTCGAAGGCGTGACGAATTCGCCCGAGCGTCGCGTCTTCGAGCGGCCGCGCGTGAAGCCCGGTGCCCCCAAGGACCGGCCGGTCAAGGACAAGCTCGTCGCCCGCCGCCAGCTGTTCCAGCCGGTCGAGCGAAAGGGTCGCCGTCGCATAGAGCGAACCTCGCGTGTAGGACGCGTCATGCTCATCGCCTGCATGAAATACACCGACGGCGCCGGAGGCGGTTTCCTCGAGCCAGTGACGGGTACCGCCACCCATCCGCAGGCCGACGCCCACGGTGATCCGGTCGCTGGAGAGGGGGCCCCGCAGCGCCACCTGGCCGTTGATCAGGCCGCTGCTGTAAAGGACATCATCGCGTCGAACGAACGTCAGATTGCCCGAGAGAGGGCCAGTCGAAATCTGCGTCGCCTCGAGCCCAGCGCCATAGACCGCATCGCGCAGGTCTTCGATGCGGGCAATCGGAACACTGGTCCATGTTTCGACCATGTCGCGGGCGCTCCACTGACTCCCACGCGCTAGGACCTACGCCAAGTAAGCCAACCGCGCATGTTGAATTCTTGAATTTTCGAAGAAGCCATACGCTGCAGCCGCCTCGAGCATCCGATTCCCGTCACTCCCACTCGATGGTCGCGGGCGGCTTCCCGGAAATGTCGTAAACCACGCGCGAGATGCCCTTGACCTCATTGACGATGCGGCGCGAGCAGACGTCGAGCAGCTCGTACGGCAGGTGCGCCCAGTGCGCCGTCATGAAGTCGATCGTCTCGACGGCCCGCAGCGCGATCACGGGCTCGTGGCGCCGGCCGTCGCCGGTGACGCCCACGCTTTTCACGGGCAGGAACACCGCGAAGGCCTGGCTCGTCTTCTCGTACCAGCCGGCCTTGCGCAATTCCTCGATGAAGATGTGGTCGGCGAGGCGCAGCGTGTCCGCGGCAGCGTGGGTCACCTCGCCGAGGATGCGCACGCCGAGGCCCGGGCCCGGGAACGGGTGGCGATGAACCATCTCGACCGGCAGGCCGAGCTCGATGCCGATGCGCCGCACTTCGTCCTTGAACAGCTCGCGCAGCGGCTCGACCAGCTTGAGCTTCATGTGCGCAGGCAGTCCGCCGACGTTGTGGTGCGACTTGATGACGTGTGCTTTGCCGGTCTTGCTGCCGGCCGACTCGATCACGTCGGGGTAGATGGTGCCCTGCGCCAGGAACTCCACGCCCTCGAGCTTGTTCGCCTCTTCGTCGAAGATCTCGATGAACAGGCGGCCGATGATCTTGCGCTTGGCCTCCGGGTCCGAGACGCCCGCAAGCGCCGCGAAGAAGCGTTCCGCGGCATCCACCCGGATGACGCGCACGCCGAGGTTGCGCGCGAACACGGCCATCACCTGGTCGCCCTCATGGTGGCGCAGCAGGCCGTGGTCCACGAACACGCAGGTCAGCTGGTCGCCGATCGCCCGGTGCAGCAGTGCCGCAACCACCGACGAGTCGACGCCGCCGGACAAGCCGAGCAGCACCTTGCTGCCGCCGACTTGCGCCGCGCACTCGCGCGACCGCGTCCTCGATGATGTTGCCCGCGTTCCAGCCGGCGTCGCAGCCGCAGATGGCGCGCAGGAACCGCTCGTAGATGCGCGTGCCCTGACGGGTGTGCGTCACCTCGGGGTGGAACTGCAGCGCATAGAATTGCCGCGCCTCGTCGGCCATGGCGGCGATCGGCAGGTCCGGCGTGGCGGCGATCGCCTTGAAGCCCGCAGGCAACTCGACGACGCGGTCGCCGTGGCTCATCCACACGTCGAGCAGGCCGTGGCCCTCGTCGTTGACGCGGTCCTCGATGTCGCGCAGCAGCGCGGAGTGCCCGCGCGCCCGCACCTCGGCATAGCCGAACTCGTGCACAGCGCCGGGCTCGACGCGGCCGCCGAGCTGCGCCGCCATCGTCTGCATGCCGTAGCAGATGCCAAGCACCGGCACGCCCACCTCGAAAACCGACTTCGGCGCCGCCGGCGCGCCGGCCTGCGTGACCGACTCGGGTCCGCCCGACAGGATGATGCCGCGCGCGCCGAAGGCCCGCACCGCGTCGTCGCCCGCGTCCCAGGGGTGGATCTCGCAGTAGACGCCCAGCTCGCGGACGCGACGCGCGATCAGCTGGGTATATTGCGAGCCGAAATCGAGGATCAGGATGCGGTGCGCGTGGATGTCGGCCGGCCGCACCGCCGGGCTGGTCTCAGCTGACACGGTAATTGGGCGCTTCCTTGGTGATGGTCACGTCGTGAACGTGGCTCTCGCGGACGCCGGCGTTGGTGATGCGCACGAACTTCGGCCGCGTGCGCATCTCCTCGATGCTGGCGCTGCCTGTGTACCCCATCGCGGCGCGCAGGCCGCCCGACAGCTGGTGCAGGATCGCGACGATGCTGCCCTTGTACGGGACCCGGCCTTCGACGCCCTCGGGCACGAGCTTCTCGAGCTCGGCGGACGCGTCCTGGAAGTAGCGATCGCGCGAGCCGTGCGACTGCGACATCGCTCCAAGCGAACCCATGCCGCGGTAGGACTTGTACGACGCGCCCTGGTAAAGCTCGACCTCGCCCGGCGATTCCTCGGTGCCTGCGAACAGTCCGCCCATCATCACGCAGTGTGCGCCCGCGGCGATGGCCTTGGCGAGGTCGCCCGAGAAACGGATGCCGCCGTCGGCGATGAGCGGGATGCCGTGCGCCGCGAGCGCCGCGGCGACGTTCGCGACGGCGCTGATCTGGGGCACCCCGACGCCCGCCACGATGCGCGTGGTGCAGATCGAGCCCGGGCCGATGCCGACCTTGACCGCATCGGCACCCGCGTCGATCAGTGCGAGTGCTGCCTCTCCCGTGACGATGTTGCCGGCGATGACCTGCTGCGCCGGCCACCGGGCCTTGATGCGCTTGACCGTCTCGATCACGCCCTTCGAATGGCCGTGCGCCGTGTCGACGATGATCACGTCGACCCCCGATTCGCGCAACGCCGCCGCCCGCTCGAGGGTATCGGCGCTCGTGCCGATCGCCGCGCCGACGCGCAATGCGCCACGCTCGTCCTTGCAGGCGCGCGGGAACTCCGTGGCCTTCTGGAAGTCCTTGACCGTGATCATGCCCTTCAGCGCGAAGTCGTCGTCGACGACCAGCACCTTCTCGATGCGGTGCTTGTGCAGCAGGCCGAGCACTTCGTCCTTGGGCGAGTTCTCGCGCACGGTGACGAGCCGCTCGCGCGGTGTCATCACCGACGAGACCGGGGCGTCGTAACGCGTCTCGAAGCGCAGGTCGCGATGAGTGACGATGCCGACGGCCTTGCCGTCGCGCACCACCGGCACGCCCGAGATGTTCTTGGCGCGCGTCAGCTCGAGCACTTCACGGATGGTCGCCTCGGGGCGCACCGTGATCGGGTCGTGGATGATGCCGCTCTCGAAGCGCTTTACCCGCGCCACCTCGCGGGCCTGCTGGTCGATCGGCATGTTCTTGTGAATGATGCCGATGCCCCCTTCCTGCGCGATCGCGATGGCGAGCCGGTGCTCGGTCACGGTATCCATGGCTGCCGAGACGATCGGCAGGTTGAGCCGGATGCCGCGCGTCAACTGAGTGCCGAGGCTCACTTCAGCCGGCAGCACCTGCGAATACGCAGGCACGAGCAGGACGTCGTCGAAAGTGAGGGCTTCCTCGAGGATTCGCAGCATGGGGTGACCCGGCTCGTAAAAGGAAGCGCGGCATTCTACCCGCCGAGGGCCCTTGGGGTCTAGGAAGCACCCGGTTAAGATCGGGCCACGATGCATGAAACACAGCTCGATCCGGCCCGCAACCCGCTGCCCCAGCGGGAGATTTTCACGATCAGCCGTCTCAACCGGGAGGCGAAGTTCCTGCTCGAGCGGACCCTCGGGGCGGTCTGGCTCGAAGGCGAGATCTCGAACCTGTCCAGGCCGGGTTCCGGGCACTGGTATTTCTCTCTGAAAGACGAGGCGGCGCAGGTCCGTTGCGCGATGTTCCGCCAGCGCAACCTGGCGATCCGTTTCCCGGTGCGCGACGGCATGCACGTGCTGGCGCGAGGCCGTGTGAGCCTCTACGAGGCCCGTGGCGAGTTCCAGGTGGTGATCGAGCACCTCGAGGAGGCCGGCGAGGGCGCGCTGCGCAGGCGCTTCGAGGAACTGAAGCAGAAACTGCAGGCGGAGGGCTTGTTCGACGAGCGCCACAAGCAGCCGCTGCCCGCAATGCCAAGACGCATTGGCGTGATCACCTCGCCCACCGGCGCGGCGATTCGCGACATCCTGCACGTCCTGAAGCGCCGCTTTCCCGCAATCCCGGTGCTGATCTACCCGGTGCCAGTGCAGGGCGAAGCTGCGCCGCGCGAAATAGCTCATGCAATTCGACTGGCCGGCAACCGGGCCGACTGCGACGTCCTGATCGTCGCCCGCGGCGGCGGCTCGCCCGAAGATCTCTGGGCGTTCAACGACGAAGGTGTCGCGCGCGCGATCTTCGACTGCCCGATCCCTGTCGTCAGCGGCGTCGGCCACGAGGTGGACTTCACCATCGCGGATTTCGTCGCGGACGAGCGAGCGCCCACCCCGTCCGGCGCGGCAGAACGCGTGGTGCCGGATCGCGCCGAGTGGCTGCGCCGCATCGAGACGACCGGCACCCGAATCGTCCACGCGATGCGCCGCAGGCTGGCCGAATCCCGCGCGCTGCTGACGACAGAGGAAAAAGGCCTGGCTCGCAATCATCCGGGCGCGCGGCTGCGCGAGCACGCCCAGCGACTCGACGAACTCGAGGGCCGGCTCACCCACGCCGCCTGCACACGCATCGATCGCGCCCGCTCCCGCCTGGCCTCCGCCGGGGCGCTGCTCGCCCGCGCATCGCCTGCAATCCGCGTGGCCGCGCTGCGATTGCGCCTCGAAGCGAGCCGGCGTGCGTTGCTGGCGGCCGGACGAAACGGACTCAGCGCGCCGCGCTCGCGCCTCGATCTCGCGATGCGCACGTTGCACGCGGTGAGTCCGCTCGCCACGCTCGATCGCGGCTATGCGATCGTCACCGATGGCGACGGCCACGTGCTGCAGGACGCCACTGCGACCGCAGTGGGCGACACGATCGGCGCCAGGCTCGCGCGAGGCAGCGTGACGGCCCGCGTGCTCTCGATCGCGCCGCACGTCGCTGCGCAGGACGAGGCCACTTGACGCGCCGCATCGCTGCGCTCCTTTGCAGCGTGCTCGTCATTGCGGGCGGATCGCGGGCGGATGCTGCCGAGGCATCGCCCGCCGTGCCGCTCGAAAGCCGCGTGCCGGGCGGCATCGCGCTGCTCGATCTCGGGCCCGCGCAGACCGAGCCTGGCCCGGTCATGTACAACGGTTACCGCTCGCCCGTCGTGCGCACCGGAGACACCTGGACGGCCGTCGTCGGCATTCCGCTCGACACCGCTCCCGGGCCGCAGGGCGCGCGCCTGCTGGGCGGCGACGGCAAGGACCTGCGCAAGCTCGACTTCACGGTGAGTCCAAAGCAATACGCCGAGCAGCGGCTCAAGGTGAAGGACCAGCGCAAGGTCGATCCCAACGCAGAGGACCTGAAGCGCATCGAGGGCGAGAAACTGCGCACCGATCGCGCGCTCGGCACGTACTCGGCCGATTTCACGCCCCCGTGGCGCATGCTCCCGCCGGTGCCGGGCGAGCGCTCGAGTTCCTTCGGCCTGCGTCGTTTCTTCAACGACCAGCCACGCAATCCGCACAGCGGCATGGACATCGCCGCACCCGAGGGCACGCCGATCGCGAGCCCGGCCGCGGGCCGCGTCGTGGAAGCCGGCGACTTCTTTTTCAACGGCAACACCGTGTTCGTCGATCACGGGCACGGCGTCGTGACGATGTACTGCCACCTGAGCCGCATCGACGTGAAACCCGGTGACGTGGTGGCCGCCGGTTCGATCCTCGGCCTGGTGGGTTCTACAGGCCGGGTAACGGGGCCGCACCTGCACTGGGGCATCGGCGTGAACCGCGCGATGGTGGATCCGGCGCTGTTCCTGCCGCCGGACAGCGGCGCAGAGGCGGCGGCGAAGCGTTAGATCGCTTTCAGGAAGTCCCGGATCGCGGGCTCGAAGCGCGCGAGGTCCACGAGGAATGCGTCGTGCCCTTGCGGCGACGGGAAAGCGTGGTATTCCACGGAGCGCCCGGCGGCCTTCAGGTGATCGGCGATTTCCTGCTGCTGGTCGATCGTGAACAGCATGTCGGACTGCACGCCGATGATCAGCGAGCGCTTCGGCTGGAACTTCGCGAACGCCGCGGCCAGCGAACCCGCGCCGTGCTCGCCCAGGTCGAACTGGTCCATGGCGCGCGAGACGTACAGGTAGCAGTTCGCGTCGTAGATGTCGGCGAAGCGATGCGCCTGGTGCTCGAGGTAGGCCTCCACCTCGAACTGCGGCCGGAAATCCCCGGCCATGCCGGCCGTGTCCGGCACGCGACGCCTGCCGAAGCGATCCGACCATTCCTCCGCCGAGCGATAGGTGATGGTGCCGAGCTTGCGCGCGAGCCTGAGGCCCATGCGCGGGCCGCGGCCCGTCTCATAGTTGCCGCCGCGCCAGGCCGGGTCGCTGCGCACCATTTCGCGCTGCAGCGAGCGCAGCGCGATCGCAAACGGCGAGGCGCGCGTGGCGCCCGAAATGGAGACGAGGTTGCGCACCTTGTGCGGGAACTGCACGTTGTAAGCGAGCGCCGTCATGCCGCCGAGCGAGGAACCCATGACGGCCGCCACCTGCTCGATGCCGAGCGCGCGCAGCACGGCGTCGCCGCCGGCCGCGATGTCCTCGACCGAGACCTCCGGGAACGTGATGCCGAACGGGCGGCCCGTGCGCGGATCGATGCTCGCCGGGCTCGACGATCCGAACGGGCTGCCAACGGAATTCACGCACACGAGGAAGAATCGGCTCGTGTCGATCGGCTTGCCCTCGCCGATCATCGACTCCCACCAGCCCGGCCTGGGGTCGGCCGCGGACGAAGCCGCGTGCGCCGAAGGCGATAGGCCCGTGAACAGCAGGATCGCGTTGTCGCGCGCCTCGTTCAGACGGCCCCAGGTCTCGTAGGCGATGACCGGATTGTCGATGGTGCCGCCGCGGTACAGGCGCAGCGGCCCCTCGAGCACCGCCAACTGGGTGGCCGGCAGGTCATCGGGAGCGGCGACAGGAGTGCGGGCGACGGCCATGAGCATGTTCCGAAGTCTAGACCCGCCCCGCGGGGGCACAAGAATCGAGCGGATTGCCGCTCAGAACCGGTAGTTATATCAGCGTTTGCCGCGCTTGCCGCCCTTGAAATGGGCCATGGCCCGCTGCTTTTTGCGGGCCTGGCGGGGCGTGATCTCGTTGCGGCGACCGGCGAACGGATTGGCATCCGTGCGGAACTCGATGCGCATCGGGGTGCCCTTCAGCCGGAACACCTGCCGGAAATGGTTTTCCAGGAAGCGCCGGTAGGCGTCCGGGACATGCTGGGTCTGGTTGCCGTGGATGACCACCACTGGGGGGTTGCGGCCGCCCTGGTGGGCGTAACGCAGCTTGACGCGACGGCCGCGCACCAGCGGAGGTTGGTGCATCGTGAGCGCCTGCTCGAGCGCCTGCGTCAGCTCCTTGGTGGGCATTTCGCACATGGCCGCGCGGTAGCAGGACTTCACGGTGCCCATCAGGTCGCCGACGCCTGTGCCGTGCTTGGCCGAGATGAAATGCACCGGGGCAAAGCGCAGGAAGTCGAGCTTCAGGTCGAGGCCGTCGCGGATGGAATCGCGCTGGTCCGGCGCGATGCCGTCCCACTTGTTCACGGCGATCACCATCGCCCGCCCCTGCTCGGCCACCAGCCCGAGCAGGCTCGCGTCCTGGTCGGCCACGGTGTCGTGCGCGTCGATCACGCCGATCACGACGTTCGCCTGCTCGATCGCCTGCAGGGTCTTGACGACGCTGAACTTCTCGATCGTCTCGTTGACGCGGGCGCGCCGCCGCACGCCGGCGGTATCGATGAGGATGTAGCGCTGGCCGTCGCGCTCGAACTCGACCTCCACCGTGTCGCGCGTCGTGCCCGGCTGGTCGAACGCGATCAGCCGCTCCTCGCCCAGCAACCGGTTGATCAGCGTGGACTTGCCGACGTTGGGCCGGCCGATCACCGCCACGCGGATTTCGCGATCGCGGACTTCCTCGGGCAGGTTCGGCCCGGAGACCTCGAGGCCTTCGAGCGCGCGCTCCATGAGGTCGTCGAGGCCCTGGATGTGCGCGGACGAGATCGCGATCGGCTCGCCGAAGCCGAAGCGGTGAAATTCCGCCGTGGCCATGGACGCGTCGAGACCCTCGGACTTGTTGGCGACGACGAGCACGTTCTTGCCGCTGCGACGCAGCACGTTCGCCACGTGCAGGTCGGTGGGCGTGAGGCCCTCGCGCGCGTCGACGACGAGCAGCACCCGATCGGCTTCCTCGACGGCCTTGAGCGTCTGCTCTTCCATGAGCCGCTCGATGCCCTGCATACCCTCGACCAGGCCGCCGGTGTCGATGACGACGCACGCATGCCCGTCGCGCCGGGCGTAACCGTACTTGCGATCGCGGGTGAGGCCCGGAACGTCCGCGACGAGCGCGTCGCGGGTGCGCGTCAACGCATTGAAGAGCGTCGACTTGCCGACGTTCGGGCGACCGACGAGTGCGAGGACGGGCAGCACATCAGCCGCCCTTGCCGGCCCCGGACTTGAACGCCGCGACTTTGCCGCCGTCGTCGACGACGAAGACGCGGCCGTCGGCGGCAATCGGCGCAGCGCTGATGCGCGTGCCGCCCGGATGCTCGCGCGCGACGAACTTGCCGCTGTTGCGATCGAGCCAGTGCAGGTAACCGTCGAAGTCGCCCACGACCACGGCATTGCCGTCCACCGCGGGGGCGCTCAGGCCGCGTCGCTTGAGGCCGTCCTGCTGCCAGAGCACGGTGCCGTCGCGACGGCGCAGCGCCACCACGCTGCCGTCGCTGGTCGAGACGTACGCCTGGTCGTCGTCGAGCGCGAGGCCGCGATAACTCGACAGGTCGCGTCCCCACCAGACCTGGCCGGAGTCGAGCGCCATCATGGCGACACGACCCTGGTAACCGACGGCATAGACATCGTTGCCCGCGACGCGCACCGCGGAATCGACGTCCGAAAGTCGCTCGAGTTCCGAGCGGCCGCGCGGCGACGCGACGGGCGCCTGCCACAGGATGTCGCCGTTCGACAGCGCGAAGGCCACGACCTTGCCGGAATCGAACCCGCACAGCACCGTCTCACCGCTCAATACCGGCGGTGCGGTGCCGCGCAGGGAGAGCTTCGGCACCGGCTCCTCGGCGGACCAGAGTTCCTTGCCGTCGGCCGATGACAGCGCGCGCAGGCGCCCGTCCACGGAGCGCACGATCACGCGGTCGCTCGTCACGAGCGGCGCGGCCAGCACCTCGCTGCTGACCTTCACGGCCCAGAGTTTCTTGCCCGTGGCGGCGTCGAGCGCGACGACGTCGCCGTCATTGGTGCCGACGGCGACGATCCCCGGGCCCGCGCCGGGGCCGGCCGAAAGCTCGAGCTTGGTATCGGCACTCCACTTGGTCTTGCCGGACGCGGGATCCAGCGCCTCGACCTTGCCGTCGCGCGATGCCGCAAACAGCACCGAATCCTGGTACGCGAGCCCGAGCGACAGGCGCAGCTTCTCGCCACCACCGCCGACTCCGTTCGACCACACGCGCTGCACGGGCAGCGACGGCTTCAGGTCGACGAGTTCCGCGGGCGGCTCGGCATCCTTCTTGTTCTTGTCGCAACCGGCCAGCACCAGCGCCGCAACGAAGACGGCACCCGCCACTCGCGCCAGCCTGGGGTGGATGGGTCTCACTTGACGGCTCCGGCACCGGCAGCCGCCGGCAGCTGGTCGCGCTTGAGTTCGACGAAGTCTTTGTCGATGCCCGGCTCGGTTGCGCTGCCGGCCAGTGCGGAGTCGTATTCCTGCCGCGCGCCGGCGGCGTCACCCTTCGCGGCCAGCGCATCGCCGCGGATGTCGTGGTACAGGGCCCCGAAGGAACCCGCCGACGCGATGTCGAGCTGGGCGAGCGCCTCGTCGTGCTTACCCTGCTCGATCAGCACTCGCGCGAGTCGCGCCTTGGCGACCTGGCGCAGCTGCGGATCCCGGGAGTTGTCTGCGACGAGCTTGAGGTGCTTCGCGGCCTCCACCAGGTTGCTGCGCTCCACGGCCGCGCGGGCGACCGCGAGGTCCGCCTGGTCGGCGTAGGGCGAGCCCGGATGCAGGTCGCGCAGCTCCTTGGCTTTCTGCACGGCGCTGTCGAACTGGTCCGCGTTGAGCGCATCGATTTCGGCCTTGTATACGGCCGAATCCGCCTCGGAGGCCTGGCGCTTCGAGTTCTGCCAGTACTGCCAGCCGGCCAGCGCGCCGAGGCCGATGACGACGCCGCCGACCAGCCACAGCCAGTTCTCGCTCCACCAGCGGCGCAATGTTTCTTCTGCTTCGTTGTCGGTCAGGTCTTCCACTTCGAGGCTCCGTGTGCGCTCCCCGTCTGCGGGAAGCCGCGTTGAATCAGGCCGCTGCGGTGCGCAGCGCCTGCGTGAGTTCGTTGCCGAGGTCCGCCTGCGCGATCTCGCGCTGGCCGCTGTCGTCACGCAGGGACTTCAATGCCGCCGTGCCGAGTGCCGCCTCATTGTCGCCGAGAATGACCGCAAAGCGCGCGCCGCTCTTGTCCGCCCGCTTCATCTGCGACTTGAAGCTCCCGCCGCCGCAATTGACCTCCACCTTGAGGCCCGGGACGGCATCGCGCAACTGTTCGGCGACGCCGAGACCCGCCGCTTCGGCGGCTTCGCCCGCGAGAACCAGGTAGACGTCGGGCTTGCCCGCGACCGTCACGAGCCCCTGCAGGCGCATGATCTCGACGATGCGTTCCTCGCCGAGCGCCCAGCCGATGGCCGGCGTGGGGCCGCCGCCCAGCTGGGCGACCAGCCCGTCGTAGCGCCCGCCGGAGCAGACTGCGTCCTGCGAGCCGAGGTCGGTCGTGACCCACTCGAACACCGTGCGCGAGTAGTAGTCGAGGCCGCGCACGAGTCGCGGATTGACGACGTACGGGATCGCCGCCGCGTCGAGGTGCGCGCGCAGCCGCGCAAAATGTGCCGCCGATTCCTCGTCGAGGTGATCGGTGATGAGCGGCGCGTCCTGGATGACCTCGGCCATCGCCGGATTCTTGCTGTCGAGGATGCGCAGCGGATTGCCGCCGAGACGGCGCCGGCTGTCCTCGTCGAGCGCGTCGAGGCGCGCCTCGAAATACGATACGAGCTTTGCGCGGTAGTCGCGGCGCGATTCCGGCGTGCCCAGCGAATTGAGCTTGAGCGCGAGGCCCCGCACGCCGAGCTTCTTCCACAGGCGCGCGGTCATCAGGATCAGTTCGGCATCGACGTCCGGGCCCGGGAAACCGAGCGCTTCGACGTCGATCTGGTGGAACTGGCGATAGCGACCCTTCTGCGGCCGCTCGTAGCGGAACATCGGGCCCATGCACCAGACCTTCTGGCGCTGGTTGTGCAGCAGGCCGTTGCCGAGGCACGCGCGCACGATGCTGGCCGTGGCCTCGGGCCGCAACGTCAGCGAGTCGCCGCCGCGATCCTCGAACGTGTACATCTCTTTCTCGACGATGTCGGTGAACTCGCCGATGGAGCGCTTGAACAGTTCCGTGCGCTCGAGCAGCGGCAGGCGGATCTCGCGGTAGCCGTAGTCGGCAAAGACTTCGCGCGCGGCGTCGCTCGAGTTGCTGCCAGGCCGCGGAATCGTCGGGCAGGACGTCGTTCATGCCGCGGACGGCCTGGAGGATTTCGGTCATCGTTCGTTCCCGGCGCTCAGCGCAGGGCCCCATCGGGACCGATGCTGAAGCGAGCCACAGTCTGTCCCGGCGGCAGGGGCGGCGGGGTCACCGCGCGGCCGTTCACCGCGATGCTGACGGCGGGCGCGTTGCCGATGGTGACGCTGAGCGGCGCGGTGCCGGTGACGGTGCGCTCGCGTGCCGCTCTTGCCGAGGTCGTAGAGCACGGCCTTGCCGGTGCCGTCGTAGATCTCGACCCACGAGTCCGTCGCAAAGCGCAGTTGCAGGCTGACCTGCCCCGCCGGCAGAACCGCGGCCGGCGCGGCTGCAGTTGCGGACGTGCCGGAAGCCGTCGGGGGCGACGCGACCGCCGCAGGGCTGCGGGCGGGCGTGGCGTTCGCGGAGACCGTGCCGGCCGCCGGCGCTTCGCGCTTCGCGTCGGAAGCCGAACCCCATGGCAACTTCAGTCCATTCGACGAGATGTAGGCGAAAAGGCCCGCGGCGAACACGAACGCCAGCGCGCCGCCCAGCACGAACGGCCACTTGGACTTGCCGCGCACTGGCGCCATCTCGAACCGGGATTTCGGCACCAGCGTCGGCTGCTCCGGCTGGCCCTTCGAGCGGTCGTAGCCGCCGAGGATGTCGCCCTCCGGCAATTCGAGCAGCGCGGCATAGCGCCGCAGGTGGCCCTTGGCGAAAACCGGCGCCCCGAGCGCCGCGAAATCGTTCGCCTCGAGCGCCGTGATCACGCTGATGTCGAGGGTGAGTTGCTCGGCCGCCTGTTGCTGCGTGAGCCCGCGGGCCTCCCGTTCGCGACGGAGCCGCGCGCCCGGGCTCGCGGGCAGCTCGGTGATCTCTGCTTCGACCGCGCTCATGGCCGTGTTCCCTGCTCCCGCAGCAAGGTCTCGGCTTCGGTCGAGCTGGAGAAATCGCGAATCAACCGCTTCGAATAATCTCCGGCCGCTGCAGCGTCGCCGAGCTCCGTCTCGACGCGATAGCCGAGCAGCAGCATGGACGCCGACGCCGGGGCCGCAGCGAAATAACGCTGCAGGAAGGCCCGCGACTGCATGTTGTTGCCAAGCTCGTGCGTCACTTCGGCCAGCTGCTGCAGCACGTCGGGCTGGTCGGCCTTGTAGGTGAGCGCCTTGCGGAAATACTGTTCGGCGTCCTTCGGGCGGCTGTCGGCGCGCGCGCACCGGCCCGCATTCGTGTAAGCGACGGCCGGCGTCTTGTAGAGCGGGCTCGCCGCCGCCTTGAGGAACAGCTCCTCGCCACGCTTGCGGTCGCCCTTGCGGCACTGGTAGACCGCGACGTTGTTGAGCACGTCGGGGTTGTCCTTGCCGAGCTTGGCTGCCTCGTTGAAATGCCCGAGCGCCTTCTTCTGGTCGCCCAGCTGGTCGTAGACGAGCCCGGCGGTCATCTGCGTCTCGGCGGTCCGCGGGTTCTGCTTGAGCGCCTTGTCGATCGTGTCGCGCGCCGCGGAAAGATTGTTCTGCTTGAGGTACGCCACGGCCAGCTGGGTATTGATCGCAGCTGCCTGATCCATCGACTTCTTGTCGGTCGTGCCCGAAGTGGTGGCGAACGAGGCGGTAACCGGCGCCAGGAGGCCCGCAACGCATACCAGCGCGACGATCCTCTTCATGCCCGCACCACGGAAATCGGGATCAACTTGCTGCCGAGACGCGTCTTGACCTGGTCGTTCACGCGGCCGACCAGCTGCCCGCAGGCCGCGTCGATGTCGTCGCCGCGCGTGCGGCGGATCGTCGCGATCACGCCGCCCTTGATGAGCAGGTCGCGAAAGCGCTCGATGGCCTCGTCGCTGGAGCAGCGGTACTGCGTGCCAGGGAACGAATTGAAGGGAATGAGGTTCACCTTGGCCGGATGCCCCCTGAGCAGCGCGGCGAGCTGCCGCGCGTGCTCGGCCTTGTCGTTCACGCCGTCGAGCATCACGTACTCGAACGTGACGTTGCGGGCATTCTGCTTCTCGACGTAATGCCAGCACGCGTCGAGCAGGTCCTTGATCGGGTGGATGCGGTTGATCGGCACGATCTGGCTGCGCAGCTCGTCGTTCGGCGCGTGCAGCGAAACCGCGAGCGCGACGTTGGTCTCGTCGGCGATGCGGATCATCTGCGGCACGAGTCCCGAGGTGCTGACCGTGACGCGGCGGCGCGACAGGTCGAGGCCGAGGTCGTCCATCATCACTTCGGCCGCGGGCACGACGTTGCGATAGTTCATCAGCGGTTCGCCCATGCCCATGAACACCACGTTGCTGATCACACGATCGCCGTCGGGCGAATAGCCGAGCTCACGGTTGGCGAGCCACACCTGGCCGACGATCTCGGCGGTCTCGAGATTGCGGTTGAACCCCTGCTGCGCAGTCGAGCAGAACGTGCAGTCCATCGCGCAGCCGACCTGGCTCGAGATGCACAGCGTGCCGCGGCCCGGTTCGGGGATGAAGACCATCTCGATGGCCTGGCCGCTCTCGAGGCGCAGCAGCCACTTGCGAGTTCCGTCCGCGGAGACCTGCTCGGTGATCACTTCGGGGACGCGGATATCGGCGATCTCCGCGAGACGCCTGCGGAAGTCCTTGCCGAGGTCGGTCATCGCCTCGAAGTCACCGGCCGCGCGGCGGTAGATCCACTTGAACAACTGCCGGGCGCGAAACGGCTTCTCGCCCATCGCGACGACGAACTGCTCCAGCCCGGACCGTGTCAGGCCCAGCAGGTTGGTCTTGTTCGCCTCGTCCGCCATGGGGGGTTGGACCGTTCGCGCCGCGGAAGTTCTCACCGCTCAGCGCGGGCAGAGGTCGGTTTCGGCAAAGAAGTAGGCAATCTCGCGCGCCGCGTTCTCCAGGCTGTCCGAACCGTGCGCCACGTTCTGCTCGATGCTGGTCGCGAGGTCGGCCCGGATCGTGCCGGGGGCGGCCTTCTTCGGGTCGGTGGCGCCCATCAGGTCGCGGTTCTTCTGCACGGCGTTCTCGCCTTCGAGCACCTGGATCATCACCGGGCCGGAGATCATGTAGGACACCAGGTCCTTGAAGAACGGCCGCTCGCGGTGCACGGCATAGAAACCCTCGGCATCGGACTGGCTTAGACGCGTCATCCGGGCGGCCACGATGCGCAGGCCTGCCTGCTCGAATCGGTGATAGACGTTACCGATGACGTTCTTCTGGACTCCATCCGGCTTCACGATGGACAGCGTGCGTTCGACAGACATGTGGTTCCTCTGAGCGCTGGACTGCGATCGGGCGGGGCCCGGCCGCGTGAGACACGTAGCCCCAAGGCTCGAGCGCGGCCTCGCGGCCGATCCGAGTCGGGGCTACCCAAAATTGAACGGGGAAGTATACGCCGGGGCCGGTCCCCAGCCAAGAAAATTCAGCAGCGACGGGCAGTTAGACGTTGAAGCTCTCGCCGCAACCGCACTCGCCCTTGACGTTCGGGTTGCGGAAACGAAAGGCCTCGTTCAGCCCTTCGCGGACGAAGTCGATTTCCGTGCCGTCCACGTAGCGCAGGCTCTCGGTATCCACGATCACCTTGACGCCCGCGCATTCGAACACGGCATCGCCGCTCGCAACCTCGTCGGCGTAATTGACCACGTATGCGAACCCGGAGCAGCCGGTCTTCTTCACACCCAGTCGCAAACCGACGCCGTGCCCGCGGCTCGCGAGGAAGGTGCGGACGCGATCCGCGGCGGAAGGAGTCAGGGAAACGCTCATAGCTCTCCTGCAGGCGGCTCTTGGCCCGGGAATTCTACACCGTAGAGCACTTCTCGCCGGGCCAGTTCCGGGCGGCGGCACGAACCGCATCCTGGAGCGTGAGCAAACGCCCGAATTTGGCAGCCGGGATATCCAGGGCCGCGGCGGCCTCCCGCCAGTCCCAGCTGTCGAGATCTTCGCGGCGGGCGCCCTTGAGCCGCTCCGTGAGCCACGACGCTCCGGCCACCAGGTGCGGGCAACCGAAAGCCCGGAACCGCGCCTCGGTCACCCTGCCCTCGCCCACCGCGAATGCCAGCAGCACTTCGGCGCCCTGCTCCCGGTCGCCGGCCCGGCCCAGCACGGCCGCGGAACCCGCGGGAAGGTCGCCGGCACCCGAGGCCTCGCGAAACCTGCGCAGCACCTCCTCGCTGTAGCGCGGATCGGCACTCACGACCGCCCACCCGCGACCGACGCTTCGAGCCCGATGGCACGCAACCGCAGGACCTCATGCCGGATCCGTGCCGCGGCGGTTTCGATTTCGGCGCGCGTCGAGAAGCGTCCAAGGCTGAGCCGCAGCGAACTCTGCGCGAGACGGTCGCTGCGCCCGAGGGCGCGCAGTACGTAAGACGGTTCCGCCGTCATGGAGGCGCAGGCCGATCCCGAGGAGACCGCCAGATCCGGCAGTGCGCAGAGCAGGCTCTCGCCCTCGACGCCGTCGATGGACACGTTGAGGATGCCGGCCACGCGCCGCTCGGGATCGCCGTTCAACTCGACGCCGGGCAGCGCGCGCAGCGAGTTCCACAGCAACTCGCGCAGGCCGCGGATTCGCTCCGCGTCGCTCGCCATCTCGTCGGCCGCGATGCGATAGGCCGCACCCATGCCGGCAATCTGGTGCGTCGGCAGCGTACCGGAGCGCAGGCCTCGCTCCTGCCCGCCGCCGAACTGCAACGGCACGAGCCCGAGCCTCGGCTCGCGACGGATGCAGAGCGCCCCGACGCCCTTGGGGCCGTGCAGCTTGTGCGCCGTGAGCGACAGCAGGTCGATGCCGTCCCTCACCACGTCGATCGCGAGCTTGCCCGCACCCTGTGCCGCGTCGACGTGGAAAAGCACGCCACTCTCGCGGCACAACCGGCCCACTGCGCCGAGATCCTGCGCGACCCCGATCTCGTTGTTCACGTGCATCAGCGAGACCAGCAGCGTGTCGCGGCGCAGCGCCTGCTCCACCTGCGACGGCTCGACGATACCGCCCGGTCCGGGCCTGAGGTACGTGACCTCGAATCCCTCGCGTTCGAGCTGGCGGCAGGCGTCGAGCACCGCCGGATGTTCCATGCGCGAGGTGACGACGTGCCGGCCGCGAGTCCGATTGAAGCGTGCCGCGCCGAGGATCGCGAGGTTGTCCGCCTCGGTCGCACCCGAGGTCCACACGACCTGCTCGGGCGCCGCGCCAACGAGCGCCGCAACTTCCGTCCGTGCCTGCTCGACCCTCGCTCGCGCGCGACGCCCGGGCGCGTGATTGGTCGCCGACGGATTCGCATAGTCGCCCGTGGCGCTCAGGCACTCGAGCATCGTCTCCATCACGCGCGGATCGACGGCCGTGGTGGCCGCGTTGTCGAGGTAGATCACGTTATTCATGGCGTCTCGCACCCTTTTCGCGCGTGCGGCTCGCCGGCGCGCCGGCGCTTGCCCTGCACCGAGGTGAGGATGCCGCGCAGGATGTTCACTTCATTCTGGTCGAGCACCGTGCGGTGGAACAAGCGACGCAACCGCGCCATCAGGTGGCCCGAGCCCGTGCGATCCCGGAACTCGATCTCCTCGAGCACCTGCTCGAGGTGAGCGTAGAACGTTTCCATGTCGGTCGCACTCGCGAGCGGCACCGTGCCGCCCTCGGGCGCAGATCGGTCGCGCAGCGCCAGGCACAGCTCGTAGCAGATTACCTGCACCGCCATCGCGAGATTCAGCGACGCGTACACCGGACCCGTCGGAATCGTCAGCAGCAGGTGGCACTGGCGCAGTTCGTCGTTCTCGAGCCCAGTGCGCTCGGCTCCGAACAGCACGGCGACCTCGCTCGCCTGCGAAGCCGCGGCGATCTCCTGAGCGGCCTCGCGCGGCTCGACGATGCGCCACGGCAGATGGCGCGCGCGCGAGGTCGTGCCGACGACCAGGCCGCAGTCCGCGACTGCGCTGCGCACGTCCGGCACGACCCGGGCGCGTTCGAGCACGTCATCGGCCCCCGCCGCGAGCACGGTTGCCTCAGGGGCCGGAAATCGTTCCGGCGCCACCAGCCACAGATCCTCGAGCCCCATGGTCTTCATGGCCCGCGCGGCCGAACCGATGTTGCCGGGATGCGAGGTGCCTACGAGGACGATGCGGATGGACATGCTCTGGTATTCTAGCCGCCTATTGGCCGGCTCCCACCGGCCGCTCTTTGCTATCCCAACCCGGAACACGAGCCGCATTCCCATGCAGCCATTGCTCAACATCGCCGTCCGCGCCGCTCGCCGCGCGGGAGAAATCATCGTGCGGAACCTCGACCGGGTGCCGTCCCTTCCCATCCGCTCCAAGAGCCGCAACGATTTCGTCACCGAAGTCGACCACATGGCCGAGCGCGACATCATGGAAACCGTCCGGCGCATGTACCCCGACCACGGCTTCCTCGCCGAGGAAAGCGGGCGCAGCGGGGGCGACGAGGTCGTCTGGATCATCGATCCGCTCGACGGCACGACCAACTTCCTGCACGGCTTCCCGGTGTTCGCGGTGTCGATCGGCGTCGAGTATCGCGGCCGGATGGAGCACGCGGTCGTGTACGACCCGATGCGCCAGGAGCTGTTCACTGCCTCCCGCGGCGACGGCGCCCAGCTCGACGGCAAGCGCATCCGGGTCAGCAAGCAGGCGGAACTCGAGGGTGCCCTCATCGGCACCGGCTTCCCCTACCGCGCCAACGCGCGCTGGATGGACGACTACCTCGCGATGCTGAAACTGATGATGGAGAAGACCGCCGGCCTGCGCCGCCCGGGCTCCGCGGCTCTCGATCTCGCCTACGTTGCGGCGGGACGCACGGACGGCTTCTGGGAGATCGGCCTCAGCCCCTGGGATACGGCGGCCGGAACGCTGCTCATCACGGAAGCGGGCGGGCGCATCGGCACGCTCACGGGCGGCGACTACAAGCAGGGCGGCAACGTCATCGCGGGCACCCCGAAAGTCTACGAGGCCATGGTCGAGTGCCTGGGCCCGCTGGTGCCCGAAGGACTGCGCGAGCCCTGAAACGAGGTGCCCGCCTCTATCGCGGCGGGGACCGCTCCGGTACATTCCGGCGGCACCCCCGCAACGCGAGAGGCCGCGACATGCACCTGTTCTCGACCAAGCCGATCAACCAGCTGCACGAGGCCGACACGGTCAACGAGCTTAACCGCACGCTCGACGCGCGGGCGCTCACGCTGCTCGGGATCGGCGCGATCATCGGCACCGGCATCTTCGTGCTCACGGGCACGGCCGCCGCGAATCATGCGGGTCCCGCCCTCATCATCTCTTTCCTCATCGCGGGTCTCGGCTGCGCGCTGGCGGGCCTCTGCTACGCCGAATTCGCGGCGATGATCCCGGTCGCCGGCAGCGCGTACTCCTACTCGTACGCGACGCTCGGTGAAGGGATCGCCTGGTTCATCGGCTGGAACCTGATCCTGGAATACCTGTTCGCGGCGGGCACCGTGGCGGTCGGCTGGTCGGGCTACGTCGTCAGCCTCGTCGAGCAGCTCGGCTTCCATCTGCCGGACGCGCTCACCAACGCGCCGTTCACCAAGGGCACGGGCCATTTCGAGATCGTTCGCACCGGCGCGATCATCAATCTGCCCGCGGTGCTCGTCATCGCGGCGATCACCTGCCTTTGCTACGTCGGCATCCACCAGTCGGCACGCTTCAATGCCGTCGTCGTCGCGATCAAGGTCGCCGTGATCGTCCTGTTCATCGGCTTCGGCATGTGGGTCATCGACGGCGCCAACTGGCACCCGTTCATCCCGCCGAACACCGGCGAGTTCGGCAAGTTCGGCTGGAGCGGCGTGTTCCAGGCGGCCGGCATCATCTTCTTCGCCTACATCGGCTTCGATGCGGTCTCGACCGCGGCACAGGAGGCGAAGAACCCGCAGCGCGACATGCCCATCGGCATCATGGGCAGCCTCGCGATCTGCACGATCCTGTACGTCATGGTCTCGGCCGTGCTGACAGGCATGGTGCACTACAGCGAGCTCGGCACCGCCGCGCCCGTCGCCCTGGCGCTCGACCGGCATCCCGAGCTTTCGTGGCTCTCGGGCTGGATCAAGCTCGGCGCGATCGCCGGGATGACGTCCGTGATACTGGTGATGATGCTCGGCCAGCCGCGCATCTTCTACGCGATGTCGCTCGACGGGCTGCTGCCGAAGTTCTTCCGCAAGGTCCACCCGACGCACAAGACGCCGTACATCGGCACGCTGATCACGGGCACGCTCGCGGCGGTGATCGGCGGCCTGTTCCCGGTGACGATCCTCGGCGAGCTGGTGTCGATCGGCACGCTGCTCGCGTTCGCGACGGTGTGCATCGGCGTGCTGGTGCTGCGCTATACGCGCCCCGATCTCAAGCGCCCGTTCCGCGTGCGCGCTCCGTGGATCGTCTGCATCGGCGGCGCGCTGATCTGCTCCGCCATGATGATCTCGCTGCCGCACGACACGTGGCTGCGGCTTCTCGTCTGGACCGCGATCGGCTTCCTGATCTATTTCTTCTACGGCTACAGGCACAGCGAGCTGCGCAAGACCGGCAATTGAGGCCGCGCAGCCCGCAGGAGCCTATCGCTGGCGCGCGGCGGCGCGCCGCGCCGCCCACACCGACGCGAGGATGCCGACCCCGAGCGTCCCGAGGATGATGCCGAGCGAGACCACGTTCGGCACGTGGTACTGCGAGACGAGCAGCATCTTCACGCCGACGAACGCCAGCACCAGCACGAGGCTGTAGCGCAGGTAGCGGAACATCGCCATGAGGCCGGCGACCGCGAAGTACAGCGACCGCAGGCCGAGTATCGCGAAGGCGTTGGACGTGAAGACGAGGAACGGGTCACGCGTGACGGCAAGGATCGCCGGAATGGAATCCACCGCGAACACGACGTCCGTCAGCTCGACCATCACCAGCGCGACGAAAAGCGGCGTGGCGTAGACCTGGCCGTCGCGCAAGACGAAGAACCGCGCGCGGTCGAGCTCGTCCGTCACCGGCACGAACCGGCGCACCAGCCTTGCCGGGAAAGTCGACTCGAAGTCGCGCTCGGCGGCGTCGTCGCGCAGCATGCGCAACGCCGACAGCAGCAGGATCGCGCCGAAGACGTAGAACATCCAGTCGAAGTGCTGCAGCAGCGCGGTGCCCGCGAGGATCATCAGGCCGCGCAGGACGATCGCGCCGACGATGCCCCAGAACAGCACGCGATACTGGAACACCGGCGGGATCTTCAGGTACGCGAAGATCAGCGCGATGACGAAGATGTTGTCGACGGAGAGCGACCACTCGAGCGCGTAGCCGGTCACGAACTGCACGACGGCATCCGTGCCGTCCGCGACGTGGGGCCCGCCCGCGAACCCGAACCAGTGGTACTCGTACAGGCCGTAGATCACGAAAGTGAACGAGCCGGCGACGCAGACCCAGACGAGCGTCCAGAAAAGCGCCTGCCTGACCGAGAGTTCCGCGGACTCCCGGTGCAGGACGCTCAGGTCCAGGAAAAGGAGCCCGAGAAAGAGGACCAGGAAGCCGCCCCAGACGAGTTCGACCACGGGACGGTTACCTCAAGGCCTGCAAAGCCGCACGCCCGGCGGTCAGGGCATGTCGTCGATCGCGCCTTTTTCCTTCTGCACCGGCAGCAGGTCGCGAACGGACAGCTTGAGGTCCAACGCAGTCGCGCTGGCGATGTAGATCGACGAGTAGGTGCCGACCACGATGCCGATGGTGAGGGCGGTGGAAAACCCGCGCAGGATCTCGCCGCCGAAGAACAACAGCGCCAGCACCGTCAGCATGGTGGTGAAGCTGGTCATGATGGTGCGCGACAGCGTCTCGTTGATCGCAGCGTCCATGATCTCGGCCGGCGTGTTCTTGCGCATCGACAGGAAGCGCTCACGGATGCGGTCGAAGACCACGACCGTGTCGTTGAGCGAGTAGCCGATGACCGCGAGGATCGCCGAGAGCGCCGGCAGGTCGAAGGTCATCCGGGTGACCGAGAAGAACCCGAGGATGATGATCGGGTCGTGCAGCGCCGCCACGATGGCGCCGACACCGAGCTTCCACTGGAAGCGCGCCCAGACGTAGAACAGGATCAGCACGAACGTGAAGAGCACCGCCATGGCGCCCTTGTTGGCGAGTTCCGCGCCCACCTGCGGGCCGACCACTTCGGTGCGCCGCAACTCGACGTTCGGCTCGTGCGCCTGGATGGCGGCGAGCACGTCCTGCGCGAGCTTGTTGGTGTCGACGCCCTTCCCGGGCAGGAGGCGCACCAGGACGTCCCTGGTGGTGCCGAAGCTCTGCACGACGGCGCCCCCGAACCCCCTCTCCTCGAGCGAGCCGCGCACTTTCTGGAGATCCGCAGCCTGCGGGAACCCAAGCTCGAGCACCACGCCGCCCGTGAAGTCGATGCCGAAGTTGAGGCCCCGGACGGCCAGCGAGCCGAGCGAGATCAGGATCAGCAGGCCCGAGACGATGTACCACCGCTTGCGGGTGGCCATGAACGGGTAATGGGTCTTGTTGTGGAAAAATTCCATTTCGTTCGCGCCTCAGATGGAGAGGGTCTCGAGCTTGCGCTGCCGGCCCCACAGGACGTGGATCAGCGACCGGCTGCCCACCAGCGCGGTGAACATCGACGTGATGATGCCGAGCGACAGCACGACGGCGAAGCCGCGCACCGGCCCGGTGCCGAACGTGAACAGCACGATGCCCGCAATGAGCGTGGTGATGTTCGAGTCGGCGATCGAGGAGAACGCCTTCTCGAAACCCGCGTTGATCGCCGCGTGCGGACTCATGCCGTTGCGCAGCTCCTCGCGGATGCGCTCGAAGATGAGGATGTTCGCGTCGACGGCCATGCCGACGGTGAGCACGATGCCCGCGATGCCCGGCAACGACAGCGACGCCTGCAGCATCGACAGCAGCGCCGCGAGCAGCACGACGTTCGAGAGCAGCACCACGTTCGCGATCAGGCCCATCTTCTTGTAGTAGACGGCCATGAAGACGAAAGTGGCGAGCAGGCCGATGATCAGCGCGCGCACGCCGCGCTCGATGTTGTCCTGTCCGAGGCTCGGGCCGATGGTGCGCTGCTCGACGATGTAGAGCGGCGCGGCCAGCGAGCCCGCGCGCAGCAGCAGCGCGAGTTCGCGGGCCTCGTTGGCCATGACGCCCGTGATCTGGAAGTTGCTGCCGAACACGCCGCGGATGGTCGCTACGCTGATCACCTCCTCGACGGTGCACTCCGAGCCGGACCGAGTCCCGTTGCAGGGCTGCTCGGGCTTCAGGCGCTTCTTCTCGATGAATACGACCGCCATCGGCCGTCCCAGGTTCTCGCGCGTCGTCTGGAGCATCTGCGCGGCGCCGCGCGCGTCGAGCTTCACGTACACGGCCGGCTGGCCTTCCGAGAAACCCGAGCTGGCATCGGTGAGCTGCTCGCCCGAGACGATCATTTCGCGCTTCAGCAGGACCGGGCCGCCCTGGCGGGTGTGGTACAACTTGGAGCCGAGCGGCGCGCGCTTGGTGCGCTCGGCCGCGGCCGCGTCGTTCTGGTCGTCGACCAGCCGGAACTCGAGCGTCGCCGTCGCGCCGAGGACGCGCAGCGCCTCGTTCGGGTCCGATACGCCCGGCAACTGCACGACGATGCGATCGATGCCCTGGCGGGTGACGATCGGCTCGGTCACGCCGAGCTCGTCCACGCGATTGCGCAGCGTGGTGATGTTCTGCTGGATCGCGAAGTCCTGCCGCTGCTTGATCTGGTCCGGCCGCAACCTGACAGTCACGGAGCCGCCCTCGCCGAGGGTATCCGTGTCGATCGTCGAATTCGGATCCTGCTTGCGCAGCGCGGCCGCGGCCTTGGTCGCATCCTCGCCGCTGCGCAGCGTGATGCGGACGGTATCGACGCCGTCGTTCGCGATGCCCGAGAACGGGATGCGCTCGTTGCGCAGCAGCAGCCGGTAGTCGCGTTCCATGCCGGAGAGCAACTGCTTCACGGCGCCCTGCACGTCCACTTCATAGAGGAAGTACACGCCGCCCCGCAGGTCGAGGCCGAGGCTCATCGGCTTCAGACCCACCCGGCGCATCCAGCCTGGCGTGCGCGGCACTTCGGAGAGCGCCACGAGGAAATCCTTGCCGGAGGTCTCCTGCAGGACGTCTCGCGCCTTGAGGCGCGTGTTCGACGTCGTCGAAACGCAGCACGAGGCGATCGCCTTCGAGGTAGGAGGTGTCGACCGTGACGCCCTTGCCGGCGAGGATCGACGACGAGTTCACCGCGCTGGGATTCGGTCACCGCCGTGCGGTCGTTGCGCGACAGCTGCAGCGCCGGCGCCTCGCCGAACACGTTCGGCAGCGCCAGCAGCAGCGCGAGGAGCAGGACGATGGAGACCAGCCAGATCTTCCAGGCCGGGTAACTATGCATGGATCAGGCTCCGCTGGGTCTCAGGCGCTCTTGAGGGTGCCCTTTGGCACGACGTTGGTGACCGTGTGCCGTTGCACCTTGACCTGCACGCCGCTCGCGATCTCGATGGTCAGGAACTGTTCGCCGGTTTCCGTGATCTTGCCGAGGATCCCGCCGCTCGTGACGACCTCGTCGCCGACCCCGAGGGCCGCGACCATCGCCTTGTGCTCCTTCGCCCGCTTCGCCTGCGGACGGATCAGCAGGAAGTAGAAGACGACGAAGATGAGGACCAGCGGCAGCATCTGCAGCAACGGGTTGCCGGCAGGCGCGGCGCCGGCGGCCTGCGCGTTCGCGCTCGAGATCAACCAATCCATGAGGGAGGCTCCTGTCGGCCCCTGCGGGGCGCGCAAAAAATGGCCCGGAATTATACCCGAGGGTCCGCGGCGCTGCCTGTGCTCATCCCTGACCCTCCGGCCCGCCAAGGAAATCCGCGGCAAACCGGGCAAAAGCCCCCGCCTCCAGCGCATCCCGGATCCGGGCCATGAGGCTCAGGTAGTAATGCAGGTTGTGGATCGTGTTGAGGCGGGCCCCGAGGATCTCGTTGCACTTGTCGAGGTGGCGCAGGTACGCCCGGGAGTAGTTCCGGCAGGTGTAGCAGGAACAGGCCGGGTCGAGGGGCTGCGTGTCGGACTGGTGCCCTGCGTTGCGGATCTTGATCACGCCTGCGTGGGTGAACAGGTGCCCGTTGCGGGCGTTGCGCGTCGGCATCACGCAATCGAACATGTCGATGCCGCGGCTCACGGCCGCGACGATGTCGGCGGGCGTGCCGACGCCCATCAGGTAGCGCGGCCGATCCTGCGGCAGGTGCGGCTCGAGCGCGTCGAGCACCCGGTTGCGCTCCTCGGCCGGCTCGCCCACCGCGAGCCCACCGACGGCATAGCCGTCGAACCCGATGTCGAGCAGCTTGCCCATCGATTCGACGCGCAGCGGCAGGAAGGTGCCGCCCTGCACGATCCCGAACAGCGCGTTGGGATTGCCGAGTTCGCCGAACGCATCGCGGCTGCGCTGCGCCCAGCGCATCGACAGTTCCATCGACTGGCGGGCCTGCGCCTCGGTAGCCGGGTACGGCGGGCATTCGTCGAACGCCATGACGATGTCCGAGTTGAGCGCGGCCTGCACCTGCATCGAGATCTCGGGGCTCAGGAAGACCGCGTCGCCGTTCACGGGCGAACGGAACGTGACGCCCGCCTCGGTCAGCTTGCGCAGCTCGGCGAGGCTGAACACCTGGAAGCCGCCCGAGTCCGTCAGGATCGGTCCGGACCAGTGCATGAACCCGTGCAGACCGCCGTGCGCGCGAATCACTTCCGTGCCCGGCCGCAGCATCAAGTGAAACGTGTTGCCGAGCACGATCTGTGCGCCGAGACCGGTGAGTTCCTCGGGCGTCATCGCCTTGACGGTGCCGTAGGTACCAACGGGCATGAACACCGGCGTCTCGACCGTGCCATGGCGCAGGTGCAGCCGGCCTCGCCGCGCCCGCCCGTCCTGGCCCAGCCGCTCGAACTTCATGGCCGCTGCCTCGGTTCGAGGGCGGCGGGTGACGGCTCGATGAACATGGCGTCACCGTAACTGAAGAATCGGTAGCGCGCCTCCACAGCGTGGCGGTAGGCGGCGAGCACGTGCTCGCGGCCGGCGAACGCGCTCACCAGCATGAGCAGCGTGGACTCCGGCAGGTGGAAGTTCGTGACGAGCGCATCGACCACCTTGAAGCGATAGCCCGGCGTGATGAACATCCGGGTCTCGCCTTCGTACGGCGAGACGCGGCCGCCCTGAGCAGCGGTCTCGAGCGAGCGCACGGAGGTGGTGCCGACGGCGATCACGCGCGAACCCCGCGCCCGGGCGGCCTCCACGGCCCGCACCGTGGCAGCATCGACCTGCAATAACTCCGCGTGCATGCGGTGCTCGGCGACATTCTGCACGCGCACGGGTTGGAACGTGCCGGCGCCGACATGCAGCGTGACGAACGCGAACTCGGCCCCGGCCTTGCGACACGCGTCGAGCAGGCTCGAGTCAAAGTGCAGCCCCGCGGTCGGTGCGGCTACGGCGCCGGGAGTCCTGGCGTAAACGGTCTGGTAACGTTCTCGGTCCTGGTCTTCGGCGGGGCGATCGATGTAGGGCGGCAGTGGCATCTCGCCGCAGCGCTCGAAGACCTCGCTTGCCGGGGCATCGAATTCGACGAGCCAGAATTCGCCGTCGCGGTCGACCACCGTCGCCGCGGCGCCGCCCTGGAGGGCAATGCGCGCGCCGGGTTTCGCCGACTTGCTGGCCCGGATCTGCACCGAAGCGCGTGCGCCGCCGTGCAGCCGCTCGAGCATCAGCTCGACCTTGCCTCCGGTCGCCTTGGTGCCGAACAGCCGCGCCGGAACCACGCGCGTGTCGTTGAACACCAGGAGATCGCCCGCACGCAGCAGGCGCGGGAGGTCGGTCACGCCGAGATCGGCCAGCGTTCCGGTGGCACCATCGAGGTGCAGCAGCCGGCTCGCGCTGCGCGGGTCCGCGGGATACCGCGCGATCAGCGACTCGGGCAGATCGTAATGGAAGTCGCTGAGCTGCATGGGGCGCGCATGCTAGCAGAGGGCCCGGCCAGGCCGGGCCCTCGCCACGGCGGGCCCGGAGAAAGTCAGGCCGATTCCGCGGGTTTCCTCGGTGGCGGAACCGGTGCGGGCGGGGCTGCCGCGGGCGGCGGTGGCATGCGCGGCTGAACCGGCCGGGCGTGCGGCGGACCGAACTCCCCGGGCTTCGGCATCGTCGCCTCGACGGTCATGCGGTTGCGATTGCGCAGGATGTCGAACTTCACCCTTTCATCCGGCTGGTATGAGCCGAGGATGCGATAGGCGTGGCCCGGGCTCTCCGGCACGCGTCCGTCGATCGCAAGGATCACGTCGCCGTCTTCGAGCTTGAAGGGGCCCTCGGCCGGCGCGCGCACGACGAGCATGCCCTTGTCGGTGCCGAAGTACTGGCCGAGCTTCGGCGTCATGGGCGCGAGTTCGAGCGCGCCGAACGCATGGCCGGAGCCGATGAAGTCCATCATGCCTGGAATCATTTCTTCCATGCCGGGCGGCAGCATCATGCGCTCGCGCATCAGCATGGCCGTCGGCGGCATCGCCTGCGTCGCGGCCACGGACGCCGTCATGCGCTTACCGTCGCGCAGGTAGTCCACTTTCACCGTCTGCCCCGGCTTCACGCCGCGCATGTAGTCGACGAGCTGGCGCGCCGGGCCTGCGTCGGCGGTCTTCTTGAGCGACTTGCCGTCGACCGCGACGATGACGTCCCCGGCCTTGAGCCCGGCGGCCTGCGCGGGACCGGCGGGACTCACGCCCATGACCTGCACGCCGTCGTCCCGCGCCTGCTCGCCGCCGATGTTCACGCCGAGCATCGCGCCCTGGGGACCGGGCCCGTGCAGCAGCCGCATCGCGTCACGCGCGTCGTCACCGTAGAGCTGCCGGCTGAGATCCGCCACTTCCTTCGCAGCCTGGTCGAGTCGCGTGCGGGCCGCCGCCAGATCCTTCTCCATGGCCGCGCGATCCGTGGGCTCCACCGCAACCGCGAAGCTGCTCGTCAGCATTGCTGCGGCGGCCAGCAGCACGGCGAACGCATTCTGCTTTCTCATCGTCATCCTCCGGTTCACATCGCGACTCGCTGTACTTCTGCATAGCGCAGCCGCACCAGCGAGTTCATGACCTCGACTCGTTCGCGCCACAACTGCCTCTTGTCGGCGGGCGAGGCGTCGTCGCCGGCGGACAACTGGTGATCGAGCCACTGCACTTGCGTCTCGAGCGTGTCGATCGGCAGGGCCGTCTCCGCCCGCATCACGGTGGGACGCCCGGGGAGCGCGGCCAGCAACTGCTCGAGCGCGACCGACTGCGCGCGCAACTGTTCGACGTCATCGACGGACTGCGGCGCAGCGACCGCAACGACGGCCGGCGCGGGCGACGTCGCGCGACGCTGCGTGACGCTCAGCGCGACGACGCTCCCCAGCACGACGACCGACGCGGCCATCGACCAGCGCGCGGCCTGTTGCAGGCGCAGGGCACTGATCTCGCGGCGCTGGAGCTTCTGCTGCACGGCCCGCCAGCCGCCCGGGCCTCCGTCGGCCGCCGGCAGGTTCGCCAGGCCCCGGCTCAGCAACTCGTCGATACGGGCAGGCATGTCTGGTCCACTCCATTCGCATGCAGCCAGCCGCGCAGCGTTTCGTGCGCGCGGGCCAGCTGCGATTTCGAAAAGCTGGGCGTGCTGTCGAACAGCAGGCCGATCTCGGCGTGCGTGTAGCCCTCGACGTCGTGCAGCCAGACTACGGCGCGCGCCGTGTCGGGCAGGCGCGCCAGGGCGCGCTCGAGGTCCATGGCGTCCCCGCCGTCGCGCGCCGACTCATCCGCTCGCTCGGGCAACGCATCGACCTCGTCGCCGCAAGAGCGCTCGAACCAGCGCCGGCTGCGCTGCCACGGCGAGCGCAGGTACATCAGGCAGCGATTCACCGCGAGGGTCCGCACCCATCCGGCGAACGAGCCGCGGCCGTCGTACTGGCCGAGGCGCGTCAGCACGTCGACGAACACGTCCTGCGCCAGGTCTTCCGCGGCGGCACGTTGCGGCACGAGACGGCGCGCCAGCGTGAACACGGGGCGCTCGAACGCGCGGTAGATGGCTTCCTGCGCTTGCGGGTCACCCGCGCGGGCGCGCTCGATTGCGCCGGGAGGAAGGTCGGTATCGGAGAATGAGGACATTCACCGCATTAGATGCGCCGGACCGCAAAAAGGTCGCAGGCCGGCGACAAAAGGCCGGCAGCCCGGCCCGGACCCTGCAGGGGCTCAGCCGCGCTTCTTCGGCGCAGTATCCGCGCTGGCAACGACGGCACCGTTGCCTTCGGCGCTGCCGTCGCACTTGAAGAACGTGGACCCGGACAGCCACTTGCTGTCAGGGTAATAAGCGAACAGCAGCGCCCCGCCCTTCATCGTGTCGATCACGCCTCGGGCGACTTCCTGGCGCACGGCGGGGCAACCCCAGCTGCGGCCGAGCCGGCCGAGATGCTCGGCAATCGCTTCGCTGACGTACGGAGCGCCGTGCATGACGATGGCGCGCTCGAGCGCTCGGTCGTTGAACCCGGTGTCGAGCCCGTGCAGGCGCAGCGAGTAGCCGTTGTTGCCGTAATAAGTGTCGGCCGTCTGGAACAAGCCGAGGCTCGACATCTTGCTGCCTTCGACGTTCGAGAACTTCTGCGCCAGGGCCTCGCCGGTGTTGCGGCCATGCGCAACCAGTTCCTGGAACAGGAGCCGGCCGTGGTCGACGTCGAACACCCAAAGGCGCGGCTTCGTCGAGGGGAGCGAGTAATCGATGACGGCGAGGCGGTGGAAGGAATCGAGGCGGCCCTGCCGGCGCGCGCATTCGGCGGCGCGGACGGCGAGCGCAAGCACTTTGGGATTGGCAGCCGGGGCCGCGGCCACGAGGCTCGAGGCCAGATTGCTTTCCGCGCGGGCGGTACCCACGGCGCAGGTCAACGCCACCAGGCAGGCGGCCAGTCTCCGTCGTCGCATGCGAGCCTATCTCCGTGCCAAATGGGCCGGCCGCCCGCGGGCGACTACCGGTGACCTCTGACCGCGCGGATTGTACCGGGTTCCATTTACGGCGGTCCGTGACCTTCGCCGCAGGGCTCGCAGTCTCGATTTCACTGGCGGAAGTCAAGCTAAGCGACTGACATTAATACTATTCTCAACTATTGACTGACAATCGGGTAAGCTTCGCGCCTCGCGCCGGTGTGGCGGAACTGGTAGACGCAGCAGACTCAAAATCTGCCATGGGCAACCATGTGTGGGTTCGATCCCCTCCACCGGCACCAAACCTCGATCCCGTGAAATTCTGTTCCCACTGCGGCCAGCCCGTCTCGCTGCGAACCCCGGAAGGCGACCACCTCCCGCGGTTCGTCTGCGACGGCTGCGGCGTCGTCCACTACCAGAACCCGAAGCTGGTGGTCGGCTGCGTGCCCGAACACGAAGGCCGGATCCTCCTGTGCAAGCGCGCCATCGAGCCGCGGCACGGGTATTGGACGATCCCGGCGGGTTTCATGGAAAACGGCGAGACTACCCAGGACGGGGCCCGTCGCGAATCCTGGGAAGAGGCCCTGGCCGACGTGGAGATCGGCTCGCTGCTGGCCGTGGTCCACGTGCTGCATGCCGACCAGGTGCACGTGATGTTCCGCGCCAGGCTGCCCGAGCCCAGGTTCGGCGCCGGCGCGGAAAGCCTGGAAGTGATGCTGTACGACGAAGCGGACGTGCCCTGGCAGGACATCGCCTTCAGGAGCGTGGATTTCGCGCTGCGCCGCTACTTCGAGGACCGTCGCCGCGGCGTCGAGGACCATCATTTCACCGCGCTCGACTTGCGCAAGCGACCGGCCGGGTGAAACACCACCATTGCCAAGCGGCGGCGCTTTGGCAGAATACGCGCCGCGTCGCTGCGCCTTTGCGGCGCCCCGACCGCTGAATCCGGAGATTGCCGATGACCTTCGTCGTCACCGAAAACTGCATCAAGTGCAAGTACATGGATTGCGTGGAGGTCTGCCCGGTGGACTGCTTCCACGAAGGTCCGAACATGCTGGTCATCGACCCGGACGAGTGCATCGACTGCACGTTGTGCGAGCCGGAATGCCCGGCCGAGGCGATCTTCTCGGAAGAGGAGATCCCGGACGGCCAGGGTCAGTTCAAGGCGCTCAATGCCGAACTGGCCAAGAAATGGCCGGTGATCACCGAGAAGAAAGACGCGCCGGCAGATGCCAAGGATTGGGACGGCCGCCCCGGCAAGCTTAGCTACCTCGAGAAATGACGATCAGAAAATAGGGGACATTCTCGGTTTTCGCCCAATGCGAAAACCGAGAATGTCCCCTATTTTCTTTCGCCTGTTTCTTAGCGGCCGGAAGCGGCAGTGGCCGCGGCCGCCTGCGAATCCTGGACGGCCTGCACGAGATCCGCCGGCGCCAGGTAGCCACCGATGTAGTCGCCGCTCTGCGTGAAGATGGCCGGCGTGCCTTCGACGCCGAGGTCGTCACCCATCTCAAATTGCGCCTTGATCACCGCATCGCCGCAGGCCTTGCCCTTCACGGGCTCGCCCTTCTTGGCGCGCGTCAGAGCTTCCTTGCGGTCGGCCGCGCACCACACGGTTTCGGCTTTCTTCCAGGACTCGGTGCCCGGGCCGGTGCGCGGATACATCATGTAGCGCACCTTCACGCCCGCCTTGTTGATCTCGGCGATCTGGCTGTGCAGCTTGCGGCAGAAGCCGCAGTCGACGTCCGTGAACACGGTGATCGTCATCTTCGGGTTCGCCGGCGAAAACACGATCATCTGGTCCTCGCGCGCGGAGGCCAGCACGGCGGCGCGCGCGGAATTGCGGCGCGCGGCGGTGAGGTTGGTCTGGGTGTCGAGGTCGTAGACGTTGCCGCTGACGAGGTACTTGCCGTCGCCGCTGACGTAGGCGACGACGCCGCCCATGGTGACTTCGTAGAGTCCCGGGATCGGCGTGGCCGCCACGTCGTTCGGGCTGGCACCGTGCAGCTTGGACACCACCCGCGCCCGCACGTCAGGCGGCACCGTCCCGGACTTGGCCGGAACCGTGGGCTTGGCGGCCGGCTTGTCCTGCGCCGCCCGCGCCTGCCCGGGGAGGAATCCCGCGGAGGCCAGGGTGACGACGGCAATCAGGGCGACTTGGGCAATGGTGCGCATGCGTGGGATCCGTGAACTGGGGTCCGAAGGGCTCATGCGGGATCAGACCACCGGCAGCGCGGCAGGTTCAACCCCGTCAGGCCGGGCGGAGTCTAGCAGACCCCCGTGCAGGGCTGGCACGCAGTTCCAAGGCCGGAGGAAGCGGCGTCAGCCGCGTGGATGATGCTGCGAATGCAGGTCCTTGAGGCGCTCGCGGGCGACGTGAGTGTAGATCTGCGTCGTCGAGAGGTCGCTGTGGCCGAGCAGCATCTGGACCACGCGCAGGTCGGCCCCGTGGTTCAGCAGGTGCGTCGCGAAGGCGTGGCGCAGCGTATGCGGCGACAGGTCCCTCTGGACGCCGGCCTTGCGGGCATAGCGCTTGATGATGTGCCAGAAGGCCTGGCGTGTCATGCGGTCGCCGCGGCGCGTCGGGAACAGGTAATCGGTCTGCCGCTCGAGCAGGATCTCGACGCGCGGACCCTGCAGGAACTGCTGGACCCACTGCACCGCCTCCTCGCCGAGCGGGATCAGGCGCTCGCGATCGCCCTTGCCGACGATGCGCAGGACGCCCTGGTTCAGGTTCACCTGGGCGAGCGCCAGGTTCACGAGCTCGGACACGCGCAGGCCGGTCGCGTACAGCACTTCGAGCATCGTGCGATCACGGTGCCCGAGCGGGTCGCTCACGGCGGGAGCGGCCAACAGGGCCTCGACTTCCTCCTCCGTGAGCGACCGTGGCAAGGAGCGGCCCACCTTGGGCATCGCGATCTGGGCGGTCGGATCCTCGCGGAGCGACCCCTCGCGCACGAGATGCCGGTAGAAGCGCCGGAAACTGGAGAGTTGTCGCGCCGTGGAGCGCGGCCGGGCACCGGCCTGGACGCGCGAAGCCATGAACGACAGGATGTCGCCCCGGTGGGCGGCCGAAAGCTCGATCTCGTGCTCTTCGAGCCAGCGCTCGAGCGCCGTCAGGTCGGCGCGATAGGCAGCGAGCGTATTGGGAGACAGCCCCCGCTCCATCCAGACCGCGTCGAGGAACCGGTCGATCGGGCCCGGCCCCTGGGCGGCTTTGTCCCGCTGCGCACGAGTGAGCACGGAGTTCTTCACTGCTGTATTCATGAAACCTCTGGGGCGTTCATGGCGCGCAGTATGCGAGTGCCCCGACGCCGACAGCCGTGACAGCCCTCACAGATCCCCTGCCCCGTTAACATAACCGGAACCAATTCACAGAATGCCCGCGGCGCGGCAGACTCCGCCCGCCCAATGGATCCTCCCCGAATGTCCCGCAACCCGTCGCACTCGCCCTGGCGCACCCTCTATGGCGCCTATGCACTCACCGCCCTCGCGCTGCTGGTCGTCGTTGCCGCGCTCATGACGGTGCTGGTGCCGAAACTCTCGTGGCGTCGATCCCTGACGCACAAGACTGCGCGTCTGTGGCTGTGGCTCGCGCGGATCCGTCTCACGGTTCGCGGCGCGGACCAGCTGCCCGAAGGTTCCTGCGTGCTGGTCGCGAATCATTCGAGTTACCTCGACGGCGTCGTCATGAAGGCCGCACTGCCGCCGCGCTTCTCGTTCGTGATCAAGCGCGAAGCCTCATCGATGCCGGTGATGGGATTCCTCCTGCAGCGCATCGGTTCCGAGTTCGTGGACCGGCACTCGAAGGGCGGCCGGCAACGCGACGCAAGGCGTGTCGTGAAGCGCGCGGAGCAAGGTCACTCGCTGGTGTTCTTTCCGGAAGGCACGTTCGATGCCGAGGTCGGCCTCAAGCGTTTCCACGTCGGCGCCTTCGTCGCCGCGGCACGTGGCGGAGTTCCGCTCATCCCGGCCGTGATCCACGGCGCGCGCAAGGCGCTGCCGCACGACACGTACGTGCCGATCCCGGGCCCGGTCTCGATCGACATCCTCGCTCCGCTTTCGATGGCCGACTGCGGCGGCTCGGCCGAGGGCCTCCGCGACACCGCTCGCGCCCTCATGGTGGCGCTGCTCGATGAACCCGATCTCGCGCCGGCGTCAGACGCACCGCGAACACCGCAGGCCGTCGGCCGCCCAGAGCGAAGCGCAGTAAGGGCGGCGGGCGCCCAGGCTTCCCCTGTCGGGGTGTCTTGCCAGGGACGCCGCAAGTACGTCCATGTAGGCTCCGCACGCGACGTCCTGTCGCGTGACGGCCCTGGCAAGACACCCCGACAGGAGAAGCCAGCGGCGCCGCCGCACACGCGCGGAGCGCGTGTCCGGCTGCGGCGATCGGGGTTCCGCGTTCCTTCCGTCAGCCCGCGCAACAGGACGTTGCGCGCGGAGCCTTGGAGTGTCCCCCCGCGACTGGACCAGTTGGGAGTGGCAAATTGGTACGCTGGACGGGCCTTCTACCGGAGAAGGTTCATGTCCTATCGAGGTCCCTACCGTCGCTTCAGCTGGCAGTTCAAGGTGCAGCTTTGCAGCGACATCCGCAGCGGGGTGATCGGCCGGGCCGAGGCGCAGCGTAAGCACCGCCTCTCGGGCAACCTGCTGACGCTGTGGCTCGGCCAGTTCGACCGCGGTGAACTCTCGCAAGAGGAGGTCGAGGCATCGCAGATCGATGAGCTCGAGGGCACGATCGCCGCCCTGCAGCGCAAGATCGGCGAGCTGACGATGCAGATCGACCTGCTCAAAAAAACACCGCGGCCCGCACGCGCGCTGAGCAGCGAGCCCTCATCGATCATCACCGGGCCGCCGGTGGCTCGATCCGAGGAGGATGCCTCATGATCGAGCTGCCCCGCAGTACCTACTACTACCGCTCACGCACCCGTGCCGACGGCCTCAGCGATGCGCAGCTGCTCGCGTTGATCGATGCGATCCAGGGTGAGTTCCCGAGCTACGGTTGCCGGCGCGTGAGCGCCGAGCTGCGCCGTGTCCCGCGTGAGGCACCGACCGTCGTCTACCCCAACCTGTACCGTAATCGCATCCCCGGCGAACTCGATCAGGTGTGGGTCGCCGACCTGACCTACATCCGCCTGCAGTACGGCTTCTGCTACCTGGCCGCGATCCTCGATGCCTGCAGCCGCAAGGCGATCGGCTACGCCCTGGCGCGGGGGGTCGATGCCCAGCTCACGCTCGCGGCGCTACGCGCCGCCATCGCGAGGCGCAGCCCACCACTCGGGTGCATCCACCACAGCGACCAGGGCGTGCAGTACGCCTGTGCCGAGTATCGCGCCGTGTTGCAGGCGCACGGCCTGCGCGGTTCGATGAGCGCCAAGGGCTACCCCTACGACAACGCGCAGATCGAGAGCTTCATGAAGACCCTCAAGAACGAGGAGGTCTACCTGGCCGGCTATACCCGCTTCGAGGAGGTCGCCCAGCGCCTGCCACGCTTCATCGACGAGGTCTACAATGCCCGGCGACTGCACTCGGCGCTCGGTTACCGTCCACCCAATGAGTACGAGGCCCTAATCGCCCGGACAGCGTCCTGATCCGGCCGCCCGGTGGTCCAGTCCACGGGGGACACTCCACCTCCAGGGACGGATTCACGGCGTCCCGCGGAAGGAACCCGGAACCCCGACCGCCGCGGGCCCCGACACAAAGCGTAGCAGCGCCTGGGCGAAGTACGCCGCGCAGCGCACTCACGTGAGCGACGCCAGCCGCACCGCCCGGCGTGAGCAAGTTACATCGAGCGTCGGTACTGACCGCCGACCTGGTAGAGCGCTCGCGAGATGCTGCCGAGCGAAGCAACCTTGACGGCCTCCATCAGCTCACCGAAGACGTTGCCGCCGCTCGCGGCCGTCTCCTGCAATTTCGCCAGCACCGCGGGCCGCCGCGCCTCGTTACGCGACTGGAACGCTCGCACCGCAGACACCTGGTCGTCCTTTTCCTCGTCCGACGAACGGATGAGCTGCGCGTTCGCGATCTCGTCGTTGCCCGCATCCGCGCCGAGATAGGTGTTCACGCCCACGATCGGCAGCGAGCCGTCGTGCTTCTTCTGCTCGTAGTACAGGCTCTCTTCCTGGATGCGGCTGCGCTGGTACATCGTCTCCATCGCGCCGAGCACGCCGCCGCGCTCCGAGAGCCGATCGAACTCGCGATACACCGCCTCCTCGACGAGATCGGTCAGCTGGTCGAGCGCGAACGAGCCCTGCCAGGGGTTCTGCGTCTTGTTGAGGCCCAGCTCCTTGTTGATGATCAGCTGGATCGCCACCGCGCGCCGCACCGACTCTTCCGTCGGCGTCGTGATCGCCTCGTCGTAGGCGTTCGTGTGCAGGCTGTTGCAGTTGTCGAAGAGCGCATAGAGTGCCTGGAGCGTCGTGCGCACGTCGTTGAACTGGATCTCCCGCGCGTGCAGGCTCCGGCCCGACGTCTGGATGTGGTACTTGAGCATCTGCGAGCGCGGGCTGCCGTTGTAGAGATCGCGCATCGCACGCGCCCAGACGCGCCGCGCCACGCGGCCGATCACCGCGTACTCCGGATCCATGCCGTTCGAGAAGAAGAACGACAGGTTCGGCGCGAAGTCGTCGATCTGCATGCCACGCGCGAGGTAGTACTCGACGATCGTGAAGCCGTTCGCCAGCGTGAACGCGAGTTGCGTGATCGGATTCGCCCCGGCCTCCGCGATGTGATAACCGGAAATGGACACCGAATAGAAATTGCGGACATTGTGGTCCGAGAAGAACTGCTGGACGTCGCCCATCATCCGGAGCGCGAATTCCGTCGAGAAGATGCAGGTGTTCTGCGCCTGGTCTTCCTTCAGGATGTCCGCCTGCACCGTGCCCCGCACCAGCAAGAACGTCTCGGCGCGGATCGCCGCGTAAGTCTCGGCATCGACCAGCTGGTCGCCGGTCACGCCGAGCAGGCCGAGCCCGGAGCCGTCGTGGCCCTTCGGCAGCTCTCCCTTGTACACCGGCCGCTCACGGCCTTCGTACAGCTTCGCGATCTTGCGCCCGGCCGCTTCCCACTGGCCCGTGGCCTTGAGGTGCTTCTCGACGCGCTGGTCGATCGCCGTGTTCATGAACATCGCGAGGATCATCGGCGCCGGGCCGTTGATCGTCATCGACACGGACGTGGTCGGCGCGCAGAGGTCGAAGCCCGAGTAGAGCTTCTTCATGTCGTCGAGCGTCGCGATCGACACGCCGGAGTTGCCGATGCGTCCGTAGATGTCTGGACGCGGATCCGGGTCCTCGCCGTACAGCGTCGTCGAGTCGAACGCCGTCGACAGGCGCGCGGCGCCGTGGCCGCCCGCGACGTAGTGGAACCGGCGATTGGTGCGCTCCGGGCCGCCCTCGCCCGCGAACATGCGCGTCGGGTCTTCTTCCTCCCGGCGATACGGATACACGCCGGCGGTGTAGGGGAAGTGGCCCGGCAGGTTCTCCTTCAACAGGAACGTGAGGACCTCGCCCCAGTCCCGATACCGCGGCACGGCGAGCTTCGGCACTGGGTTGTGGCTCAGCGTCATCGTGTAGTTGTCGCCGCGGATCTCGCGGCCGCGCACCGTGTAGACGTACTGTTCGTCGGTCGCCGACTTCGCCATCGCCGGCCAGCCGCGCAGCAACTCGAGCCCGTTAGAGCCGATGGCGTCGAGCGCGTCGTTGTACGCATCGCGCAGCCGGGCGCGGGTCGGATCGCTCGCGTCCTTGACCGCGGCGTCTGCGAAGCGATCGAGCGGTTGCGGCAGCAACGGATCGCCGAGGGTCTTCAGGGCCTCGTACAGGCTGTGGGCGCGGCTCGCCGCCTGCGAACGATGCTCCACCTCGTCGCGCGCGCGGCGGCCGTTGCCGGAAATCTCTGCCAGGTAGCGATTGCGGTGCAAAGGCACGAGCGCATGGCGCTCGACCAGCGTGGTCGGCCCAGGGTTCGTCACGCACCAGCTGCCCCCGGATCCCGTCTTCGCCTCGAGGCGTGCGCACATGGCGGCGAACAGGCCATTGACGCCGGGATCGTTGAAGCGGCTTGCGATGGTCGGGAAGACCGGGACGTCCTCGTCCTTCGTCTGGAACGCGGTGTGATTGCGCTTCCACTGCTTGCGCACGTCGCGCAGGGCGTCTTCGGCGCCGCGCTTCTCGAACTTGTTGAGCGCGATCAGCTCGGCGAAGTCGAGCATGTCGATCTTCTCGAGCTGGCTCGCCGCGCCGTATTCGCTGGTCATGACGTACATCGGCACGTCGACGAGGTCGACGATCTCCGAGTCGCTCTGGCCGATGCCGGCCGTCTCGACCACGACCAGGTCGAAGCCCGCGTACTTGAGGAGATTCAGCACGTCGGCCAGCACCGCGCTCGTGGCGAGGTTCTGCCGACGCGTGGCGAGCGAGCGCATGAAGATCTGCTCGTGCGCGAGCGAGTTCATGCGGATGCGGTCGCCGAGCAGCGCACCGCCGCTGCGGCGGCGCGTCGGATCCATCGCCACGACGGCAATGCTGCGATCCGGGAAGAACCGCACGAACCGCATCAGCAGCTCATCCGTGAGGCTCGATTTGCCGGCGCCGCCCGTGCCCGTGATGCCGATGACCGGCGGACGGCTGGTTGCACGGGAGACGGCCTTGCGCAGGGTCTCGCTGAGGCTGCTGTGATCGTCGCCGTGCTCGAGCGCCGAGATCGTGCGCGCGATCTGCTGGTGGTCGCGCGGGCCGACGGGGCCGAACTCGAAGCGCGCGCGCTTCGCCGCATGCACGCGCTTGAACACGTCGTCGATCATGCCGTCGAGGCCCAGCTTGCGGCCATCCTCCGGCGAGTAGATGCGCTCCACACCGTAGGCGTGCAGTTCCTCGATCTCGTGCGGCGCGATCGTGCCGCCCCCGCCGACGATGACGCGGATGTGCTCGGCGCCGAGCTCGCGCAGCATGTCGACCATGTAGCGGAAGTACTCGTTGTGGCCGCCCTGGTACGAGCTGCAGGCGATGCCGTCGGCGTCTTCCTGGATTGCGGCGCGCACGATGTCGGCGACGCTGCGATTGTGGCCGAGGTGCACGACTTCGGCGCCGTGCGCCTGCAACAGGCGGCGGATGATGTTGATCGCGGCGTCGTGGCCGTCGAACAGCGAGGCCGCGCTGACGAAGCGCAGCGGGGTCGCCTCGGTCGTGGACTCGGGCGCCTGGCGCAAGGCTCCGCCGTCAGTGGCTCCGCTCATGATCGTCTCCTCCGGCCCGCCGGCCTCGCGACCGGTTAAGTTACTATTGAGTAAAATATTACCCGTCAGTATGATTAGACCGCTCGAGATCGTCAATGCGTCCGGCCGGGCCGGTCGCCCCCAACAGGTACCGCATGGCCACTTCCCCCAGGACCGCAACCCCGCGCCCCGCCCGCCCGGCGGATCCGGCCACCGTCTGGCAGGGCCGCCGCCGCCGGGCCGACCACGATCTTAAGCGCGATGCCGTCATCCGGGCAGCGGCCCGCTCCTTCAATGACTGCGGCTACCACAACACCTCGCTCGACGACATCGCGAGCGCCCTGGGCGTCACGAAGCCCACCGTCTACTACTACGTCGAGAACAAGGAACAATTGCTGTTCGAGTGCTTCCGCGCCGGCCTCGAGCCGATCCGCAAGGCGCTCGACGCGGCCGAGGTTTCGGCCGAAAGCGGCCGCGAGCGGCTACGGCGGGTCATTGCGGATTACGCCCGCGCCATCGCGTCGGAGTACGGCTGGTGCATGGTGCGCGCGGAACATCAGGATCTCGGCCCGGAACTGAGCCGACAGGTGAAAGCACTGAAGTCCGGCATCGACCAGGGCATCCGCAGCTTATTGCGCCGCGGTATCGAGGACGGGTCCATCGAGCCCTGCGACGAGCGCATTGCCGCGTTCGCCATTGCCGGAGCACTGAACTGGATTGCGCACTGGTACCGCGAGGGCCAGCAGATGGGCGCCGATGCCGTCGCCGACGCTTACGTCGCCTTCCTAGAGAACGCGCTCCAGCCTCGCGGTACCTCTCCCGCTTGCGGGAGAGGTCGGACGCAGTCCGGATGAGCGCTCTGCACCTCTCCCGCCTGCGGGAGAGGTCGGACGCAGTCCGGGTGAGGGCTCCGAAAGCACGCGCTATGCGCGACCTCTCCCGAAAACGGGAGAGGTGAGATCAACCTATCTTGCGCTGCAAAAACATCGCGGCGTACACTGCCCCGCCCTTTGAACACCCGCTTCGCCCGGAGCCCGCCATGTCCGAAGCACTCGTCATCGCTGCCGCTCGCCGCACCCCGATTGGCGCCTTCCAGGGCGTGTTCTCCCCGGTCACGGCAACACAACTCGGTTCCGTCGCCGCACGTGCCGCCCTTGCCGACGCAGGCCTGGGGCCCGACGCGATCGACGAAGTCATCTTCGGCTGCGTGCTGCCCGCCGGCCTCGGCCAGGCCCCGGCGCGCCAGGCCGCAGTCGGCGCAGGCATCTCGACGGCCGTGCCGGCCACCACCGTGAACAAGATGTGCGGCTCCGGCATGAAGGCCGTGATGATGGCGGCCGACCAGATCCGCGCCGGCTCTGCGGGCGTGATCCTCGCGGGCGGCCTCGAGTCGATGACCAACGCGCCCTACCTGATGCTGAAGGCGCGCGCGGGCTACCGCATGGGCCACGCCGAGATCTACGACCACATGTTCTACGACGGCCTGCAGAGCCCGTGGGACGGCAAGGCCATGGGTTGCTTCGCCGACGTCACCGCCGTGAAGTACGGCTTCACGCGCGAAGTCCAGGATGCGTTCGCCGCCGAGTCCGTGCGCCGCGCGCTGCGGGCGGTGAAGGAAGGCGACTTCGTCGCCGAGATCGCGCCCGTCACCGTCAAGACCCGCAAGGGCGACCAGCTGATCGCGCAGGACGAAACGCCGTTCACGCTCGACGTCGCGAAGATCCCGAACCTGAAGCCCGCATTCGGCAAGGACGGCACCGTCACTGCAGCCTCCTCCTCCTCGATCTCGGATGGCGCCGCTGCCGTCGTGATCGCGAGCGCAGCCGCCGCGAAGGGGAAGGGCCTGAAGCCGATCGCCCGCCTCGTCTCCTACGCGAGCCACGCGCAGGCGCCGGAGTGGTTCACGACCGCACCCGCCCCGGCGATCCGCAAGGCGCTGGACCTTGCGGGCTGGAAGGCCTCGGACGTCGACCTCTACGAAATCAACGAAGCCTTCGCCTGCGTGGCGATGGCGGCGATGCAGGATCTCGACCTCCCGCACGATCGCGTCAACGTGAACGGCGGCGCCTGCGCACTCGGGCACCCGGTCGGCGCCACGGGAGCGCGGCTGATCACGACGCTGGTGCACGCGCTCGCCAAGCGCGGCCTGAAGCGCGGCGTCGCCTCGCAGTGCATCGGCGGCGGCGAGGCCTGCGCGGTGGCCATCGAGATCGCCGGCTGATCGACCCGACGAACACACCAGGCACGAGACCCGACACATGCAGTTGAAGGACAAGGTCGTCGTCGTCACCGGCGGCGCACGCGGCATCGGTCGCGCCATTGCGAACGCGTTCGCGGACAAGGGCGCGCAGCTCGCGCTGCTCGACATGAACCACGCCGAGCTCGACGCGGCGCAGGCCGAATATGCCGCACGCGGCGTGGTGGTGCGCACGTACGCGCTCAACGTCGCGAAGGAAGACCAGGTCGTCGGCGCGTTCAACCAGGTCGCGGCGGACTTCGGCCGCCTCGACGTGCTGGTCAACAACGCCGGCATCATCAAGGACGGCCTGCTGATCAAGTTCAAGGACGGCAAGGTCACCGGCAAGATGGGCCTCGACCAGTGGCAGGCGGTGATCGACGTGAACCTCACGGGTGTGTTCCTCTGCGGCCGGGAAGCCGCCGAGAAGATGATCGGCTTCGGCAACGGCGGCCTGATCATCAACATCTCCAGCATCTCGAAGGCCGGCAACGCGGGCCAGACCAACTACTCCGCCGCGAAGGCCGGCGTGACCGCGATGGCGGTCACGTGGGCGAAGGAACTCGCCCGTTTCGGCATCCGTGCCGGATCGATCGCGCCGGGCTTCACGCGCACGGACCTGCTTGCGGGCATGCCGCCCGAAATGCTCGACAAGGTCACGGCACCGGTGCCGCTGAAGCGCCTCGGCTTGCCCGAGGAAGTCGCGCACGCCGCGATCTTCATGGCCACGAACGAATTCTTCACCGGACGCGCGATCGACCTCGACGGGGGCTTGCGCCTGTAAACTGTCGGGACTTCCACGGGAGACTCGACATGCAGAAGCAGGACATTCGCGCGATCGTCACGGGCGGCGCGTCGGGACTCGGGCTCGCCGTTGGCGAGGCCGTCATCGCGGCGGGCGGCAAGGTCGCTCTACTCGACGTGAACGAAGACGCGGGCAAGGCCGCAGCCGCCAGGCTCGGCCCCAGCGCGTCGTTCCACAAGGCCGACGTCACCTCGGAATCCGCAGTCGACGCCGCCGTTGCCGAAGCCATGGCAACGCTCGGCTTTGCAAACCTCGCCGTCAGCTGCGCCGGCGTCGGCTGGCCGAAGCGCCTCGTCGGCAAGGAAGGCCCGATGCCCGGCGACTTCTTCCGCAAGGTGATCGAGATCAATCTCGTCGGCACGCTGCTGTTCGCCAAGACTGCGGCGGCTGCGATGCAGAAGAACACGCCTAACTCCGAAGGAGAACGAGGCGCAATCGTGATGACCGCATCGGTTGCCGCATTCGACGGACAGATCGGCCAGGTGGCCTACGCGGCCTCGAAGGGCGGCATCGTCGGCATGACGCTGCCGATGGCCCGCGACCTGTCGAGCAGCGGCATCCGTGTGGTCACGATCGCCCCCGGCATCTTCATGACGCCGATGATGGCGGGGCTGCCTGTCGGAAGCGCAGGAGTCGCTGGGCAAGCAAGTGCCGTTCCCGCCGCGCCTCGGCCGGCCGCCGGAATACGCCCAGCTGGTCCTGCAGATCGCGGAGAACACCATGCTGAACGGCGAGACCATCCGGCTCGACGGCGCCATCCGCATGGCCCCCCGCTAGCGTGCTACATTTCGACGGTTTTCCGCAGACCACACGAGCGGTGCAGCGATGACTGAGATCGAACGGGATGTGATGGAGTATGACGTCGTGATCGTGGGCGGCGGGCCGGCGGGCCTCGCGTGCGCGATCCGGCTCAAGCAGCTGAAGGCGGACCTCAACGTCTGCGTGCTCGAAAAAGCCGCCGCGTTCGGCGCGCACTCGCTCTCGGGCGCCGTGATCGAGCCCGGCCCGATCGACGCACTGATCCCCGGCTGGCGCGACGGGTTCCAGGGCATCTGCGTGCCCGCGGGCCGCGACGAATTCAGCTTCATGACGAAGTCGAAGCGCTTCAAGCTGCCGACGCCGCCGCAGATGAACAATCACGGCAACTTCATCGTCTCGCTCGGCAACGTAGTGGCGTTGCTGGGCTCGAAGGCCGAAGCGCTCGGCGTCGATGTGTTCCCGGGCTTTGCCGCCGCCCAGCCGCTCTTCGACGAGCAGGGGGCCGTCGCAGGTGTGCAGATCGGCGACATGGGCATCGACAAGTCGGGCGAGCCCGGCGACAACTTCGCGCCGGGCCCCGAGATCCGCGCGAAGACGACGATCCTCGCCGAGGGCTGCCGCGGCAGCGTCTCGAAGATCCTCATCAAGCGCTTCCGCCTCGATGCCGGCAAGTCGCCGCAGACCTACGGCCTCGGCTTCAAGGAACTGTGGCAGCTGCCGGAGGGTCGCGTCGAGCCGGGCCTGATCCAGCACACCGTCGGCTTCCCGATGGACACCGCCACGTACGGCGGCAGCTTCCAGTATCACCTCGACCAGAACCGTCTCTACGTCGGCTTCGTCGTGGGCCTCGACTACAGCGACCCGCGCTTCCAGCCGTTCGAGGCGTTCCAGCAGTTCAAGAACCACCCGAGCCAGCGCGTGCTGTTCGAAGGCGGCGAGCTGATCTCGTACGGCGCGCGCACCATCGTCGAAGGCGGCTGGCAGTCGATGCCGAAGCTCGACATGCCGGGCGCGATGCTGATCGGCGACGCCGGCGGCACGCTGAACGTCACCAAGATCAAGGGCGTGCACCAGGCGGTCCGCTCGGCCGTGCTGGCGGCGGAGCACCTGGTCGAGACGGGCCAGACCGAAGGCTACGACCAGAAGTGGCGCGTCTCGGAAGGCGGCCGCGAGTTGTACAAGATTCGCAACGTGCGCCCGGGATTCAAGCACGGCATGTGGCTCGGCCTCGCCAACGGCGCGCTCGAGACGCTGACGGCCGGTCACTCGCCGTGGACGCTGCAGAATCACGCGGACCATTCCGCGCTCCGGCGCCTCGACCAGGGCGCCTCGCCGGATCGGGGCTGGACGGACCGTGCGCTCAAGCCGCGCGATCGTCTCGCCGCCGTGTTCTTCGCCGGCAACACGCACGAGGAGCACCAGCCCGCGCACCTGAAAGTGGCGGACACGAACATCTGCTCTACGCGTTGCGCACAGGAGTACGGCAATCCCTGCCAGCATTTCTGCCCGGCCCAAGTGTACGAGATGGTCGACGATGGCGCAGGCGGCAGGAAGCTGCAGATCAACGCATCGAACTGCGTGCACTGCAAGGCCTGCGACATCAAGGATCCGTACGAGATCATCACGTGGACCACGCCCGAGGGCGGGTCCGGTCCGAATTACCCGAACATGTGAGGACCCGGGTCGCTGCGCATGAGTGAAGCGATCTGGTCCCCTTCCGCAGAGCGCATCGCCGCGTCCAACCTTACGCGGTTCGCGCGCGAGACCTTTGCGCTGCACGGCGCGAAGACCGGCGACTACGAACGACTGTGGCGCTGGTCCGTGGATTCGCGCGAACTGTTCTGGCCGGAACTCGCGCGGTTCACGGGCGTGATCTTCGAGCCAGGATCGAAGCCGATCCTCCAGCACGGCGAGCGCATGCCGGGCGCAATCTGGTACGAAGACGCGCAGGTCAACTTCGCCGAGAACCTGCTCGCGCGGCGGGACGACCATCCGGCGCTCTCGTTCGTGAACGAGCGCGGCACGCGCCGCGTCCTCACCTATCGCGAGCTCGCCGCCCAAGTCGCGCGCGTCGCATCCGGCCTGCGCGATCTCGGCGTCGGCCCGGGTGATCGCGTCGCGGGATTCATGCCGAACCTCCCGGAAGCCGTCATCGCGATGCTCGCCACGGCGAGCGTCGGCGCCGCCTGGACGTCCTGCTCTCCCGACTTCGGGATCCAGGGCGTGCTCGACCGTTTCGGCCAGGTCGCCCCGCGCGTCCTGTTCACGGCGGACGGCTATTTCTACGCCGGCAAGACGATCGACTCGCTCGGCCCCATCCGTGGCGTGCTCGAAAAGCTTCCGTCCGTCGCCCGTGTCGTCGTCGTGCCGTACGTCGCCGAACGGCCCGACCTCTCATCGCTGCCGAACGCCGTGCACTTCGGCGAGTTCGGCGAGCGCGGCGCGGCGCTCGAATTCACGCGCGCCCCGTTCAACTCGCCCCTTTACGTGATGTATTCCTCCGGCACGACCGGCGTGCCGAAGTGCATCGTGCACGGTGCCGGCGGCACGCTCCTGCAGCACCGCAAGGAGCACGTGCTGCACGCCGACCTCACGGCCGACGACCGGCTGTTCTTCTTCACCACCTGCGGCTGGATGATGTGGAACTGGCTGGTCTCGGGACTCGCCTCCGGCTGCACGCTGGTCCTCTACGAGGGTTCGCCCTTTGCGCCGGACCGCGACGTGCTCTGGCGCATGGCCGAACGCGAGCGCATCACGATCTTCGGCACCAGCCCAAAGTACCTCGGTGCCCTGCACAAGGACGGCGGCGTGCCCCGCGAGCGCTTCGACCTCTCGAGCCTGCGCACCATTCTCTCCACGGGGTCCCCGCTCGCGCCGGAGCAGTACGATTTCGTCTACCAAGCCATCAAGCCGGACGTCCATCTCGCCTCGATCTCCGGCGGCACCGACATCGTGTCCTGTTTCGCGCTCGGCAATCCCTGGGCCGCGGTACACCGCGGCGAGCTGCAGGGCCCCGGCCTCGGCATGAAGACCGAAGTGTTCGACGATGCGGGGCGTTCGATCCGCGGACGGCAGGGTGAGCTCGTCTGCAGCGCGGCCTTTCCGTCCATGCCGCTCGGCTTCTGGAACGACGAGGACGGCAGCAAATACCACGCGGCCTACTTCGATCGCTACCCGAACGTCTGGTGCCATGGAGACTACGCGCTCGTCACGGAGCACGGCGGGCTCGTGATCCTCGGCCGCTCCGACGCGGTGCTGAATCCGGGCGGCGTGCGCATCGGCACCGCCGAGATCTACAGGCAGGTGGAGAAGCTCACCGAAGTCATCGAGAGCCTCGCCGTCGGCCAGGACTGGGACCAGGACGTGCGCGTCGTACTGTTCGTGCGCCTGCGACCCGGGATCACGCTCGACGCGGCCCTCGAAAAGAAGATCCGCGACGTGATCCGCTCCAACACCACGCCGCGCCACGTCCCCGCCCGGATCGTCGCCGTACCGGACATCCCGCGCACCATCAGCGGCAAGATCGTCGAGCTCGCCGTGCGCAACGTGATCCACGGCCGCCCCGTCAAGAACACGGACGCATTGGCCAACCCCGAAGCGCTGGAGCACTTCCGCAACCGGCCCGAGCTGGCCATTTGACGCCTCGCATGACGCGCAGCCCGACCGACTTGCGCTCAGCCTACCGAGAGTCGCTGCGGCGGCACGGGTATGCGGAAGATCCCGCGCAATTGCACGCCGTCGACCGCCTCGAGGACCTCCGCCAGCGACTGCATCGCGCCGGTCGAGCGCGCGACGGGCTCCTCGCCTCCATCACCCGGCGCTTCAAGGGACCCGCGAGCGACGACTACGTGCGCGGCTTGTATCTCTGGGGCGGCGTCGGGCGGGGCAAGACGTTCCTCATGGATCTGTTCCATGCCAGTTTGGCTGTGCCGGCCCGGCGTGAGCACTTCCACCGCTTCATGAAGGACGTGCACGGCAGGCTGAAGGCATTGAAAGACACGGAAGACCCGCTCGCGCGCATCGCGGCCGATCTTTCCGGCGAGATCCGCGTGTTATGCCTCGACGAGCTGTACGTGAGCGACATCGCCGATGCGATGCTCCTGTCGGGCCTGTTCACCGGCCTCGTCGACGGCGGCGTGAGCCTGGTGTTCACGTCGAACGCGCCGCCGAGCGATTTGTATCGCAACGGCCTGCAGCGCGCCCGCTTCCTGCCGGCCATCGCCATGATCGAACAGCGCACCGAGGTCCTGAACGTCGACGACGGACAGGACTACCGCCTGCGCCAGCTCGAGAAGGCGCCGCTTTACCTGGACTCCAGCGCCGCCGGAGCCGACGCAGCGCTGCGCGACCGCTTCGAGGCGATCGCCGGCGCGGCGGGTGTGGCCGGTGGCAGCGTCGTGGTCGAGGACCGCCCGATCGACGTGAAGGCACGAACGGAGGACGTGATCTGGTTCGATTTCCCGGCCATCTGCGACGGGCCGCGCAGCCAGGCCGACTACGTAGAAGTCGCGAGGGACTATCACACCGTGCTGGTGTCGAACGTGCCGCAGTTCGACGCCACCCTCGAGAACCAGGCGCGGCGCTTCATCGCGCTGGTCGACGAGTTCTACGACCGCAGCGTCAAGCTGGTGGTCTCCGCCGCAGCGCCCCTCGATGGGCTGTACCGCGGCGAGCGCCTTGCCTTCGAGTTCGACCGCACGCGCAGCCGGCTGGCCGAAATGCAGACGCATGCGTACTTGACACGACCCCATCGGCCCTGATCCCGCTGGCGCGACGGGGCGCGCAATCGTTACACTCGCAACCTTCCCGGCCACCCGCCCGCGTCGGCTCGCTGCGTGAATTCGCCCATCATCGACCTCGAGCGCTTCCTCCCCTATCGCCTGTCGGTGCTGGCCAACGTGCTCGGCGCCGCCATCGCGTCCACCTACGAAGACAGGTTCGGTCTCACGATTCCCGAGTGGCGAGTCATTGCGGTGCTCACGCGCTATCCCGGGCTTGCCGCGCGCGAGGTTGCCGAGAAGACGCGCATGGACGCCGTAGCGGTGAGCCGCGCCGTCAACAAGCTGATCAAGGCCGGACGGATCCGCCGCGCGATCGCTTCCGACGACCGGCGTCGTTCCGTCCTGCACGTTTCCGCGGCCGGAGCGACCGTTTATCGCGAGGTCGCGCCGCTTGCGATGGACTTTGAGCGCGCACTGCTCGACGCGCTGCAGCCGCAGGAGCGCTCCGCCCTTGACCACTTGCTGCGGCAACTGACGGACCGCGCCGACGCGCTGGCCCGGGACCTGCGCAAGACGCGGCTCGAGAGCCGCAAGCCGTCACGCAGGCCGCGGGCACGGCGAGCGTCTCCATGAAGTTTGTTTTGCGCTGCGGGAGACAGACCCTGCGGCGGGGCCACGAGGCCCGACACTATAATCAGGACCAGCGGCCACATCACCGCTCCGACAGCGAGCGGATACCAGGAAGACGAACATGGCAGGAACGATTCCGGCTGCGCGGCAGCACCTCATCGACGACATCGCCAAGCGCACGCGGCCCCTGCGCGACCGGCAGCAGCCGGTCCCGCTCGAGAACTTCGTGCAGCCCTACTACCGCGGCGTCGACGAAGACGACCTGCGCGCGGGGGAAACCGCCGCCTTCGCCGCGGCCGCCGCCGGCCACCTGAAGTTCGGCACGACGCGCAAGCCCGGCCAGGCGCTGGTGCGTGCATTCAACCCGACGGTCGAAAGGGACGGCTGGAAATCGAACTACACGTGGGTCGAACTCGTCCTCGAGGACATGCCTTTCCTCGTCGACTCGCTCGCCATGGTGCTGAACGAGTGCGGGCTGGCGATCCAGCTGATGGTCCACCCGGTGTTGCGAGTGCAGCGCGACGGCCGCGGCAGCATCAAGCGCATCGACGATTCGGACGCGATGCAGGGCCGCGCGGAGTCCTGGCAGCACATCGCCGTTTCGGCACGACGGATGCCGCCAGGCTCGCCGACGTCGAGCGGACCGCATCCTCGCGATGCTCGACGACGTTCGCCTCTCGGTGGAGGACTGGCCGGCCATGCGTGCCCGCGCGCTGGAGATTGCCCGCAGCCTGCTCGCGAACGAGCCGGGCGTGCCTCGCGCCGAGTGCGCCGAAGGCAGCGAATTCATCGAGTGGCTGGCCGACAACCACTTCACGTTCCTCGGCTACCGCGAATACCAGCTCGAACGCGGCAGCGCCGACCGACCGGCTCGTGCCCGTGCCCCGCTCCGGCCTCGGCCTGCTGCGCACCGGCAGGCAACCGCCCGAAGCCGAAGGCCACGCAGCTGAAGGGCGAGATTCGCCGGCGGGCCCGCGAGCCCGTGCTGCATCGTCGTGACCAAGGCGAACTCCGTGTCGACCGTGCACCGCGCCACGTACCTCGACTACGTCGGCATCAAGACGTTCGACTCGCGCGGCGGGTCGTCGGCGAGCGCCGCTTCATCGGCCTGTTCACCTCCTCGACCTACAGCACCAGCCCGCGCGAGATTCCGCTGCTGCGCCACAAGGTGCAGCGCGTGATCGACCAGATCGGCGTGTCGTCCGTCAGCCACGACGGCAAGGCGCTGATCCACGTGCTGGAGGGCCACCCGCGCGACGAGCTGTTCCAGTCGAGCGTGCCGGAGCTGCTGCGCACCTGCCGCGGCATCGTCAACCTGTACGAGCGGCGCCGCGTGCGCCTGTTCGCCCGGCGCGACCCGTACCAGCGCTTCTTCTCGTGCCTGCTGTACGTCCCGCGTGACCGCTACAACACGCAGGCGCGCGAGCGCATCGAGCGCATCCTGCTCGATGAGCTGGCCGGCGTGGCGCTGGAATCGCAGGTGCAGATCTCGGAGTCCGCGCTTGCCCGCCTGCAGACGCTGGTGCGCACGGACCCGGAGCGCGAATCTCCGCCGACATCCCGCGCATCGAGCGGCGCATCACCGAAGCGTTGCGCACCTGGGGCGACCAGTTGCGCGAGGAACTGCACGCACGGCTCCCGGACGAGGCCACCCTTCTCGCTGGCGGATCGCTTCGGCGCAGCCTTCCCGGTCGCGTACCAGGAAGACGTCACGCCGGCGGACGCCATCGGCGACATCCAGGAACTGCAGGCCTTGCCGCGGAGGCGCCCGCGCCGTCGGGCTGCAGCTGCGCAGGGGCGACCGTGCGCGCAAGTCGCTGCACCTGCGCCTGTACCGGCGCGGCGAGCCGTCGCGATGTCGGACATGCTGCCGCTGCTCGAGAACTTCGACCTGCGCATCCTGAACGAGCGCCCGTACCGCATCGCCGCCGCCGCGGGTCGAGCGACTGTGGATCCAGGACCTCGAGGTGACGCATGCGGGCGGTCGCGAACTCGATCCGCAGCAGGTCGGCGCGACGCTTCGAGGAGGCGTTTCTTCGCCGTGCGCGACGGCCTCGCCGAAAGCGACGGCTTCAACCGCCTCGTGCTCGCGGCCGGCCTCGACTGGCGCCAGGCGCATGGTGCTGCGCGCCGTCTGCCGCTACCTGCTGCAGACCGGCATCCCGTTCAGCCAGCGCTACATGGAGTCGGTGCTGGCCCGGCATCCGGACGTGGCGGCGCGCCTCGCCTGGACGTTCGAGGCGCGCTTCGATCCGTCGCTCAAGTCGGCCACGCGCACGTCGCAGCTCAAGGCCGCTCGCGCGCGACGATCGACGAGGCGCTCGAGAAGGGTCACCAGCCCGGACGACGATCGCATCCTGCGCTCGTTCCGCGGCGTGATCCTGGCCACGCTGCGCACCAACCACTACCAGCGCGGCGCGGATGGCCGCCCAAGCCCTACCTCTCCTTCAAGCTCGACCCGAAGGCCCTGCCGGAACTGCCGAAGCCGCGGCCGATGTTCGAGATCTGGGTGTACTCGCCGCGCGTCGAAGGCGTGCACCTGCGCATGGGCAAGGTGGCGCGCGGCGGCATCCGCTGGTCGGATCGCCGCGAGGACTTCCGCACGGAGGTCCTCGGCCTGATGAAGGCCCAGAACGTGAAGAACACGCTGATCGTGCCGGTCGGCGCCAAGGGCGGCTTCGTGCCGAAGCAGATGCCCCGCGGCGCGGGTCGCGAGGAAGTGCAGCGCGAAGGCACCGAGTGCTATCGGCTCTTCATCCGCGGCCTGCTCGACCTGAGCGACAACGTCGCAGGGCAGTCGCATCGTCCCGCCCCGCGAGACCGTGCGCTACGACCCGGACGATCCGTACCTCGTCGTGGCCGCCGACAAGGGTACGGCGACGTTCTCCGACGTTGCCAATGCGCTCTCGGCCGAATACGGCTTCTGGCTCGGCGACGCGTTCGCCTCCGGCGGCTCGGCCGGTTACGACCACAAGAAGATGGGCATCACCGCCAAGGGCGCGTGGGAATGCGTCACGCCGCCACTTCCGCGAAATGGGCATCGACACCCAGTCGCAGGACTTCACGGTGGCCGGCATCGGCGACATGGCAGGCGACGTATTCGGCAACGGCATGCTGCTGTCGAAGCACATCCGGCTCGTGGCCGCGTTCAACCACCAGCACATCCTGCTCGACCCGGACCCGGATCGCTGCGCGCAGCTTCAAGGAGCGCGAGCGGATGTTCAACCTGCCCCGCTCGTCGTGGAGCGATTACGACAAGCGCATCATCTCCAAGGGCGGCGGCATTTTCCCGCGTGACGCCAAGGAGATCGCGCTGAGCCCGCAGGCGCGCGCGCTGCTCGGCATCGACGCGGCCAAGGCCACGCCGAACGACGTCATCCGCGCCATCCTGCTGCTGCCGGTGGACCTGCTCTGGAACGGCGGCATCGGCACCTACGTGAAGGCCTCGTGGGAGGCCAACTCCGCCGTGGGCGACCGCACCAACGACGCGGTACGCGTCGACGGCCGCGACCTGCGCTGCAAGGTCATCGGCGAAGGCGGCAACCTCGGCTGCTCGCAGCTCGGGCGCATCGAGTTCTCGCTGCGCGGCGGGCGGATGAACACGGACTTCGTCGACAACTCGGGCGGCGTCGACTGCTCGGACCACGAAGTCAACATCAAGATCCTGCTGAAGCACGTCCAGGAAAAGTCGAAGCTCACGACGGCAGAGCGCAACAAGCTCCTGGCGTCGATGACCGACGAAGTGGGCGCTCTCGTGCTGCGCGACAACTACCTGCAGAGCCAGGCCATCAGCCTGCTGCACGCCAACGCGGCGGAACGGCTCGGCGAGCATGCTCACTTCATCCGCGCGCTCGAACTGGAAGGCACGCTCGATCGAGCGATCGAGTACCTGCCGAGCGCCGAGGAAATCGAGGACCGGCGCCGCATCGGCGCAGGGCCTGACGCGCCCCGAGCTGGCCATGGTGCTGAGCTACGCGAAGATCGCGCTCAACAACCAGCTGATCCAGTCGGACGTGCCCGAGGACCCGTACCTCTCGCAGGAACTCAACCGGTACTTCCCGACGCGCCTCGCGACACGCTACGGCAAGCAGCTTGGCCAGCACCGGCTGAAGCGCGAGATCATCGTCACCGCCACGACCAACAGCATCGTCAATCGCATGGGCCCGACGTTCGTGCACCGTACGCAGACGGACACCGGGGCCGACGCGGCCACGGTGGCGCGCGCCTACTCCATCGCGCGCGAGTCGTTCGAGGTGCGCGAGATGTGGGCCGCGATCGAGGCGCTCGACACCAGGGTGCCGGCATCGGTGCAGTACGCGATGGTGCAGGATACCGTCGCACTGATCCGGCAGGTGACCTACTGGCTGATCCAGCGCCATCGCAATGCACTCTCGATCGAGCAGCAGGTCGGCCGGCTGCGGCCGGGCATCCGCGAACTCGCACGCGCGCCGCTGCAATGGCTGCAGGGGATCGAGCGTGACGCGTTCGAAGCGCGCTCGGCAGAGCTGGCCGGCGCCGGGGTCCCTGCGGACCTCGCCCGGCGCATCGCCGCCTGCTCGGCTTTGCAGTGCGCGCCGGACATCGTCGAGCTCGCGGCGACCCGCAAGCTGACGGTCGATGCCGCCGCCCGCGCCTACTTCGGCATCGGCGCGGAATTCGGCCTCGACTGGCTGCGCAGCCGCATCGAGTCCCTCGACACCGAGGGCCACTGGCATGCCGTGGCGCGCGGCAGCCTGCGCGAGGCCCTGTACCTCGTGCATCGGGGGCTGGCACAGCGCGTACTCGATGAATCCCGCGAGCGGGACGCGGCCAAGGCGACGGTGAAGTGGTTGAAGGCCCATGAGACCGGAGCGGCGCACGCGAAAGGCGTCGTAGCCGACATCCGTGCGCAGCAGACCGGCGTCGACTTTGCATCGCTGTCGGTTGCGCTGCAGGCGGTTCGCAGGCTCGTCGCCACCGAGGTCTGATGCGCAGTTGCCTGGTCGTCACGACGTACGAACGTCCTGACGCACTGGCGCGAGTGCTCCAGGGCCTCGCCACGCAGACGACGTGGCCGGACGAAGTCGTCGTCGCCGACGACGGCTCGGGGCCGGCCACGAAGTCGGTGGTCGAGCGTTTCGCGATCGAAACCGGACGCACGATCCAGCACGCGTGGCAGCCGCACGAGGGATTTCGTGCGGGGCGCGCGCGCAACCTCGCCATCGCCCGGGTCACGGCCGACTACGTCCTGCTGCTGGATGGCGACATGGTGATGCACCCGTCGTTCGTCGCAGACCATCTCGCCGCTGCCCGTCCGGGCTGCTGGGTTCAGGGTGCGCGGGTCGTTCTGGACGAGACGGCCAGTGCTCGACTGACCGCATCTGGCGAACTTCCGCGGGCCTTGTCCCCGGGTATCGACCTCAAGCGGCGACCCTATGCCTGCCACGCGCCCACTCTGTCGCACGTGACCCGCCGGCTCGCCAATGGGTTCGTCGCGATCAAAGCCTGCAACCAGGGCTTCTGGCGGCGCGACCTCGTCGCCGTCAACGGCTTCGACGAGGCCATGACGGGCTGGGGCGCCGAGGACAAGGAACTCTGCGCTCGGCTGGCCAATGCGGGCATCGCGAGGCGCACGCTGCTCTTTGGCGGCATCGCCTTCCACCTGGCCCATCCGCCCGCGGATCGCGCTTCCGCGCATGTGCATCGTGCCCGCTGGAAGGACACGGTGCAGTCCGGCCGCGTGCGCTGCGAGGCCGGACTCGACCAGCATCGCACGGCCTGAGCACCGCATTATCCAGTCTGGTTTGCGGCCTGCCGGATTGTTATAACGTCACCATCACCCATCGCAATGACTATCATGAGCACCGGAAAACTCCTACTGCTGCGCCACGGCCAGAGCATCTGGAACCTCGAGAACCTGTTCACGGGCTGGATCGACGTCGATCTGTCCGAGCAGGGCCTGCAGGAGGCCCGTGAAGCCGGCCGGTTGCTCAAGGCCGAGGGCATCCCCTTCGACATCGCGTTCACATCGGTGCTGAAGCGCGCCATCCGCACCCTGTGGATCGCGCTCGACGAGATGGACACGATGTGGTTGCCGGTCGAGCGCACGTGGCGCCTGAACGAGCGGCACTACGGGGCATTGCAGGGCCTCAACAAGACGCAGACCGTGGAAAAGCACGGGGCCGAGCAGGTCAAGATCTGGCGCCGCAGCTACGACATCCCGCCTCCGCCGCTGCCGGTCACGGACAAGCAGCACCCGCGCTTCGATCGCCGCTATGCGAGTGTGCCGGTGGATGAACTGCCGGCGTCGGAATCGCTGAAGGACACGCTGGCACGCGTGCTGCCCTTCTGGAACGCGCGGATCGCCCCGGAACTCAAGGCGGGCCGCAACGTGCTCGTTGCGGCGCACGGCAACAGCCTGCGTGCGATCGTGAAGATGCTCGACAACATGTCGGACGCGGCCATCGTCGAGCTGAACATCCCGACCGGCGTGCCGCTGCTCTATGAACTCGATGCGGACCTGAAGCCGGTCTCGAGCCGCTATCTCGGCGACGCGGAAGCGGTGAAGGCGCGCGCCGAAGCGGTCGCCCGCCAGACGGAACAGAAAAAGTAAGGACCAGGAACCCTCACCCCTTGCGTCGACGCGGCGGCGTCGACGCTCGCGCCCTCTCCCGTTCACGGGAGAGGTCGGCGCAGCCGGGTGAGGGCCACCGTCAGGCCGGCCAGTAGCGCGCAAAGAGCGTCTTGACCTGCGGATCCGCGTCGATCCGCAGCAGCAGTTCGTGAAACACAGGCCGTTCTTTCTCCAGGAACTGCCGGGCCCCGCTCCACTTCGAAACCACGGCCGCCAGCAAGTCGAGCGCGCCCAACTCGCGTCCGGTCAGGAACGGCGAGCCCTTGAACGTGTCGGCAAACGTCGCCCAGTGCAGGTGCAGCCGCTCTCGCGAACCATCCTTCAGGTTCCTGCAGGCGGCCTCGGTGGGCTCGGCGAGCCACCGCTCCGGAAAATCCGTCACGCTGATGGCGGAGTAGAGATTGGCCGCGATGAACACCAGGCCGCGGATCGCGACGGCACGCTCCGACGGCGACATCGGCAACAAACCGCTCTCCGGGTGCGCCAGCCCGAGGTAAATCAGGATGGCGGCACTCTCGGTGAGCACCGTTCCATCCGGCAGCACGAGCGTCGGAACCTGCGCGAGCGGATTGACGCGCGTGAGTTCCTGCACCGCGGACTGCGGATCCCAGGAAGCCGCCTTGATCGTCTTGTAAGGCACCGCAATGCGCTGCAGCGCCGCCTCGACCGCCGCCGACCCCGATCCCTTGTATCCGTAAAGCGTGTACATGCGCCCTCGCTTCGTTCGTGGTTCATGCGCGCCCGACAGCGCGCCGGGCATGGCGATGCCCTAGTGTGCGGGTTTCGCGGCGGTGCCCGCGTTGCGGATCGATTCGAGCTGCTCGGTCAACCAGGCGCGGCTTTCGATCGGCTGCGCGTCGCCGCATTTCACCAGGTAGGCGCGCCCCGTCATGCTGCTCTGCGACGCGCCGCGTTCGATGAACTGTTCCGCCGAATCCACCAGACCCTTGTCCTCGAGGTATTCGAGTTTGCGGAGCAGGTGATCCTTCGCCTTTGCCGGCGGATACCAGGTACCGTTGCGATTGAACTGGCAGCCGGAAGACTGGAGGCGCGACAGCACCGCATCGATCTCGCCGCGGGCTGCAGCCGAAAGGGTCACGCCCTGCGCAGTCAATGACAGCAGCAGCGCGGCCACGAGGACAAGCCGTCGTGCCCAACGACCTGGCTCGGCCACGCGAATCATCTAGGCAAGTCCCTCCACGGCCACGAGCCGCGCCGTGTCGTGGACGTCGACGTCGACGTCGACGTCGAAGATCGCATAGGCGGTCATGGATCGGGCCTCTCGTAATCCGCCGGGAACCGAGTCTCCCACGTCGGGGAGCTGCACGCCTAACCCGGAATCTCCGCTTCGACCAGTTCTGCCAGCAGCCTGAGCGACTCCTGCCAGCCGAGATAGCAGGCTTCCACCGGGATCATCTCCGGGATCCCTTCCTGCACTACATTCAACTCCGTGCCACAGGAGACTTTCGCAAAGGTGATCGTGGTCTGCATCTCCCCCGGCAGGTTCGAGTCGTCGAAAACGTCCGTGTAGCGCAGGCGCTCGCCCGGCAGCAGTTCGAGATACTTGCCCCCGAAACCGTGACTCTGGCCCGTCGCGAAGTTCGTGAACGACATCTTGTAGGTGCCGCCCACCCGCGGGTCCATGTGGTGGACCCGTCCGGTGAACCCGTTCGGCGGGAGCCATTTCGACATCGCGTCCGCGTCGAGGAAAGCGCGATAGACGCGCTCCGGCGGCGCACGGAGCACCCGATGAAGCCTGACAGTGCCGTTTGGCATGGTGAGTTCTCCCCGCGCTTGTTCAGCGCAGTTTCTGTCGCAGGCGCTACGCGAGCCACCCTCGCGCCGTCGCCTTGCGTGCCAGCAACACGAGACCGATGGCGATCACCAGCACCAGCCCCTGGAGTACCAGGACCTTCGGTCCCTCCTGTGCAACGACATCGGTCATACCGAACAGTCCGATGTCCTGGACGATCACGCCGGCCAGCGACGCGATCAGCAGCGGAGTCGCCCAGCGTCGGCGCAGGATCAGACCGACACACCCTGCCGCCCCGCCCCAGACGGCGATTGCGGTGGCAGCGACTGCCCACGCGGGCCGGGAGTTGTAGAGCGCCTGCTGCGCGGCGCTCATTTTCGCGACGTCCTCGGGCGTGAGCGTCACATCGGCCAGGTAGGCTGCGCAACCGATCAGGTTCCACAGCAGGGCGACAATCGCCACGGGCATATACCACTTCGGTGCCTTGTTCATCGGTTCTCCCCCTGAGTCGTTGCCGTTGTTGTTCGTTCGGATCAGAGCGCCAGTGTCATGAATACGCTGTTCGGGTCGGGCTTATAGCCTGCAAAGGGGCCGCACGGCTCGAATCCGTGGCGTCGATACAGCCGGCGCGCGGGTTCGAAGAATGGCATCGACCCGGTTTCCAGGCTGAGACGCTCGTAGCGTCGCGACCCGGCCTCGTTGATCACGTGTGCCACCAGCGCCGACCCGATGCCCGACGCGCGCAACTCCCGGGCGACGCGCATCGATTTCACTTCGCCGTGCACCACATCGAGCTGCTTCAGCGCGCAACACCCCACGAGCCGGTCACCCTCCCACGCGGTCCAGAACGTGATCTCCGGCTTGCGAAGCCCATCGAGATCGAGCGCGTGCTTGCTCTCGGGCGGCGTAATCGAGCGCATGTCGCGGATGTGCTCCTCGAGGAATGCTGCAATCTCCGGGCCGTTGAGATCGTCGACGCGAATGATCATAGGCGCGACAGGTTAATACGGACCGCCGGACGCCCGCCAGCGGGAGTGATCAACGCCTGGCCACCCGCGCGCGAGCCTAGCCGACCCGGCGCCACGTGAGCGTGCGGGTCACGGCCGTGCCGTCGGCGGCATTGGTTTCGAGCCGGATCACCAGCGAGTCCCCCTGCACGTCCATGGCGCGCGTCAATACGGCGCCTACGTTTTCGCGCGAAAGGGCGCCCAGCAGGTGCTGCGTGACGGTTCCGCGCTCGTCGTCGATCGTGTAGGTGCCGAAGTACGCGTCGTACCCGCCCGTGGCCCGACTGTTGTTCCTCGCAACGCTCGGACTGTCCGGCACTTCGACGGACCGATCGCGGCGCATGAACTGCGCGGCGAAGTGGCCGGCTCGGTCATACATCAGGACCGCCACCGGGTCTTCCCCGAGGGAGGGCTCCGGACATCGCTCACCCGATGCGGTGACGTCAATTCGCGAGAGCAATTGCCACGTTCCCGCCAATGTCTTCGACAGAGGAGTTCGATTCATGGTCCCCGGTATCCTGTTGAACGGGTGTGGCGAATCTGCCCCTGCTCACGCGGCTCGAGACGCGGCCGCACCTCATGACTCAATGCGGGTTCTGCGGCAGGCCGTCGGCGATCTCGTAGTAATCGCCTTTCTCCGCCACGAAGATGTGCATGGCCAGGTGCGTCCCGGTCGGTGAGTCGAAAGCGCCCATGGCGACGGCGATCCAGTCCCTCGCAGGCGGGTCCCAGAACAATGACGATCCGCACTTCGAGCAGAAACCCCGACGCACCTTCGCGGACGACTGATACCAGGTGACGTTCTCCTCCCCGTTGATGGAGATGGCCGTGCGGGGAACGTTGGTCGATGCAAAGTAGTGCCCCGAGTGCTTCCGGCACTGGACGCAGTGACACGCGTCCGGGGCCGGCAGTTCGCACGTCACCTCGAAGCGTACGCCTCCACAGAGGCAGGAACCCTTCTTGACGGCTGTCATGATTCGACTCCCAGCATCAGCCCCGTCCGGAGGTAATGGTTGATGCGCGCTTCCCAGTCCTGCATGAATTTTGCGTAATGAGCATCGGTGAAGCAGGCCACGAACCGGTCGCCCTCCGGACCGAGGCTCGTGTGGGCGTAAGTGACCAGGGCGTCGCAACCACCCGCCACCGCGCGAAGCTCGATGGTGAGGCGACAGGCCGTGACCGTGGGTGTGATCTTGACCATCTCGACGAATCCGTGTTGCGGTTCGTGGCGCGTGACATACCAGACGGCATCGAATGGCGTTGCGGAGGTGGTGAACACGCAGTCCGGTTCGGCGACACCCGACGACGACAGCACCATGAGCGGATTCCAGCCCTGGATCCAGTCGGCTTCACGCACCGGGCAGAGCAAGGGAAAGACCACCTCGGGAGAACCGGCCAGGTGCTGGGTGTAGCTGCGAACGGCGCGGTTGGGCTTGACGACTTTCATGTCCGGCCGGCTACCTGGTCGCGATCACCGGCTTGTTCAAAGGCTGCGTGAAGTCTGCCGGGCGGACGCTGAAACCAAAGATCGCCCGATAGGCGGATTCCGGCACATCGCGGTGCACCAATCCGGCTGGCGCCTCGACCCGCGAACCGGCGCCTGCCTTCAACACCGTACCGTCCTCCATGGCCGCGTATGCAGTGCCGGTGACCACATAGATCACCGTATCAAAGTCGTGCCAGTGCAACTCTTCATTCTTTCCAACGACGTCGAGCGCAAGCGCGTGCCAGCCCCTTGCCGCGATCTCGTCGAGCGCTTGCGCTTCCGTGGTGAAATGACCCTCGGAAACCGTGTACTTCAAGGTCATCGGCGGGTGTACCTGCCGTCAAACGCCACCGCCCATTCGCCGTCCGGACCCGTCGATTCCCAGACCTGCCGGACACTGCCGTCGGCATTGGGCGCCCAGGTGATTCGATGCTTCGTCACCTTGCCGTCCGATCCCACGGTCTGGCCGCCGAGAACCATCTTCCCATCCTGGACTCCCCCCTCGAGGACCAGTAGAAGACCGCTGGAATCGACCCAGGTCTGATGCCACACACCGCGGGGGGCGTCGTAGACGTTGAAGCTCTCCCCGGTGTATCCGCGGTCCGTGACGTAGCGCTCGTGCAGGACGCAACCACCGATCTCGCGAGTGATGCTGTTGGTGCCCGCGAGCTTGCCATCCGCACCGTGGACATTCCACTGCCCGATCCAGAAATCGAACGCCCGATGGGCCGACACGCTGCAGGCAGGTGGCACGGCGTCGCCGAGCGTCGGCGCCGACGCGCCCAGCGCGACCATCCCGAGAACCGCCGACTTCAAGAAGTGCATGGGGCCTCCTGGGCGGGAACACAGAATCTTCCAGAATCCGGATACTGCCAGATCACGGTAGACACCATGGGGCTCCGGACGATTCCTCACGTCTCGGCCGCCTGCAGCGAAACCTTCTTGGTGTGGCCCGCAACCCACTGCGTCCCCTGCTCCTCGAACCCGAACCTGTCATGAAACCGTCGAGACGGCTCGTTCGGCGGGGAAACATTGTATTCGCAGGTCACGCGCGGAATACCGCTGGCCCTCGCGAACCGGAACAGATCTTCATACAGCAGGGTGCCGAGGCGAAGCCCGCGCGATGCGGACGACACGACGATGCGGTCGACGTACAGGAAGTCCTTGAACCTGCGGGCAAACCAGTTGAAGTTGTCGTTCTCGTAAGGCGCGCCACTGCGCATGGCGAGGAGGAATGCCAGGACTCGTCCCTCCGAGCATGCAACCTTGTGGTAGCAGGAGAGCCCTGCCAGCGCGCCGAGGCGAGCGAGATCCATGGGGCTCGTATGCTCGACATCGGCGAGATTCAGCGCGCAGATCGCCGCGAAGTCGCCTGCCGTTGCATCTCGAATGACGATGTCCCGCATGGTCGAGATAGCGCCTTCAAACGTCATTCTCGAAGCGACCTGTCCCTCGCGCGGGATCGCTGAGCGTCGAGTCAGGTCAGGTCAGGAATCCGCCATCGACCTTGATGAACTCGCCGGTCACGTAGCTCGACGCGCTCGAGGCCAGGAACAGTGCGGCACCCGCCAGGTCCTGCGGCTCGCCCACGCGGCGCAGCGGATTCGCGCCGAGGTAATGCTTCAGCTGCTCCTCGTCGGCGAGCAGCGCCCCTGCGAACTTCGTGCGGATCAGGCCCGGCAGGATCGCGTTGCAGCGGATGCCGTCCGGGCCGCACTCCTTCGCGAACGTCTTCGTCATCCCGAGCACGGCGGTCTTGGTGATCGAGTAGATGCCCTGCAGCGGACCGGGGCGCACGGCGTTCACCGAGGCCACGTTGATGATCGAGCCACCGCCGTGCGTGCGCATCATCCGACCTGCCAGCACCGTCGAGTAGAAATACCCGCGGATGTTCACGTCCACCGTCTTCTGGAAGGCGCCGAGGTCCGTGTCGAGCACGTGACCGTAGTACGGGTTTGTCGCCGCGTTGTTCACCAGCACGTCGCAGCGTCCGAATTTCGACTGCACCTGCTCGAACAGGCTCGTCAGCGCCGCCATGTCGCCGATATTGCAGGCGATTGGCACGGCCTTGCCGCCGGCGGCATTGATCGCCGCCGCCACCGCATCACAGCCGTCCTGCTTGCGGCTCGAAACGATGACCTGCGCGCCGTACTCGGCGTATGCCTTCGCGATTGCCTCGCCGATGCCGCGGCTCGCGCCGGTCACCACCGCCACCTTGCCCGTCAGGTCGAACGACACCGTCATCTGCATCTCCCGTCCAGGCCCGCCGTGCAGGCGATCACGCGACGCACATCCGGCGCCGGGTCTGCTCGTACTCTTTCACCATCCGCGCAACGACTTCGCCGGCCGGCAGGATGTCGTGAATGTTACCGACGCCCTGCCCGCCGCTCCAGATGTCGCGCCACGCTTTCTGCTTCATGTTGCCGCCCGAGCCGAAGTTCATCTTCGACTTGTCGGCCTCCGGCAGGTTGTCCGGGTCCATGCCCGCCGCCGCGACGCTGTGCTTCAGGTAGTTGCCCTTCACGCCGGTGAAGAGCGACGTGTACACGACGTCGTCCGAACTCGAATCGACGATCATCTGCCGGTACCCCGGGTCGACGTTCGCTTCCGGCGTCGCAAGGAACCGTGTGCCGATGTAGGCCATGTCGGCGCCGAGCGAGAGCGCCGCAAACACGTCTGCACCGCTGCTCATCGCACCCGAGAGCACCAGCGTGCCGTCGAAGAACTGCCTGATCTCGCGTACCAGCGCGAACGGGCTGCCGAGCCCTGCGTGGCCGCCCGCTCCCGCGCAGACGACGATGATGCCGTCCACGCCCTGCTCCGCCGCCTTGCGCGCGTGCCGCACGTTGATCACGTCGTGGAATACCAGGCCGCCGTACGAATGCGCCGCCTCGACGATTTCGCGTGGCGGCCGCAGGCTGGTGATGATCAGCGGCACCTTGTGTTCGACGCACACGTCCATGTCGTGCCGGAGCCGGTCGTTGCTCACGTGCGCGATCTGGTTCACCGCATACGGCGCCACCGGTTTGCCCGGGTTTGCCCTGGCGTACTCCGCCAGCTCGGTCTCGATGCGCGTCAGCCACTCGGCCAGCATTTCGGCCGGCCGGGCATTCAACGCCGGGAACGAGCCGATGATGCCGGCCTTGCACTGCGCAATGACGAGATCGGGCGTCGAGGCGATGAACATCGGCGAGCCGATGACCGGGATCGACAGCTTCCCGGCAAACGCTGCAGGGATCGCCATCAGCCGGCCTTCGGATAGAATGGTTCGTTGCGCTCCGCCCGCTCACGCAGCCACTTGGACGGCTTGAAGCGCTTGCCGTAGCGCTTCGCGAGGCGGTCGCACTCGGCGACGAATTGCCTGATGCCGACCGTATCGATGAACGAGAGCGTGCCGCCCGTCCAGGCCGGGAATCCCCAGCCGAGGATCGAGCCGAGGTCGGCTTCGGCCGCCGTCGTCACCACGCCCTCTTCCATGCAACGCGCGGCCTCGAGCGCCTGCCGGTACAGCACGCGCTTCTTCACCTCGTCGACGTCCGGCTGCTGGGCGGCCAGCGGGAACTGCTCTGCAAGGCCCGGCCACAGGAACTTCCTGCCGTCCTTCGGGTACTCGTAGAAGCCCGCGCCGAACCGCTTGCCCGGGCGCTTCAGCACCTCGACGAACTTCTGCACCGTGTCGTATGCCACCGGCTTGTCGAAGCGCTTGCCGAGGTCGGCCTCGGTCTGCTTGATCACCTTCCACTGCAGGTCGATGGTCACTTCGTCCGCCACCGCGAGCGGCCCGACCGGCATGCCGGCCATCTTCGCCCCGTTCTCGATCAGCGCCGGGCTCACGCCTTCCTGCAGCATCGCGATGCCTTCGTACACGAACGTGCCGAAGCAGCGGCTGGTGTAGAACCCGCGGCTGTCGTTGACCACGATCGGCGTCTTGCGCAGCTGGCCCACGAAGTCGAGCGCGCGGGCGATCGTTTCCTCGGAGGTCTTCTTGCCGACGATGATCTCGACCAGCGGCATCTTGTCGACCGGCGAGAAGAAGTGGATGCCGATGAACTGCGTCGGGCGCTTCGAGGCCTGCGCGAGCCCGGTGATCGGCAGCGTCGAGGTGTTGCTCGCGAACACTGCGGCCTTCGAGATCACGGCCTCCGTCTTCGCCGTCACGTCGGCCTTGATCTCGCGGTTCTCGAACACCGCCTCGACGATGAGGTCGCAGCCGGCCAGGTCGTCGTAGCTGGTCGTGGTCTTGATGCGGGCGAGGATCGCGTCCACGTCGGCCTGTGTGCGCTTGCCGCGCTCGACGTCCTTCGCGAGCAGCGCCTTCGAATAGCTCTTGCCCTTCTCGGCCGCATCGAGCGTCGAGTCGAGCAGCACCACCTCGATGCCGGCCAGCGCCGACACGTAGGCGATGCCCGCGCCCATCATGCCGGCGCCGAGCATGCCGAGGCGTCGCACCTGCGACTTCGGCGGCGCAGCGGGACGGCGCGAGAGCTTGTCCGCGAGGCCCTTGTTCACGAACATCGTGCGCATCAGGTTGCGCGCGACGGGACCCGAGAGCAGCTGCCCGAAATACTTCGATTCGATGCGCAGACCCGCGTCGATCGGCACCTGCGAGCCTTCGTACACGCAGGAGAGGATGGCGAGCGGCGCGGGATAGTTGCGCTGCGTCGACTTGGCCGTGACCGCCGTACCCATCATGAAGGTCTGGAACGCGCCCGGCGTGGACTGCCCGGCGCCGCCCGGCACGCGGAAGCCCTTCTTGTCCCAGGGCTGCACGCCTTCGCCGCCCTTCAGGATCCACTGCCGCGCGCGCTCGACGATCTGCCCGGCCGGCGCCACTTCGTGCACCAGCCCCTTCTTGAGCGCGTCCTGCGCGTTCAGCTGCCGCCCTTCGGTGATCAGCTTCAGCGCCTCGGTCACGCCGATCAGGCGCGGAATGCGCTGCGTGCCGCCGCCGCCCGGCAGCAGGCCGATCTTGACTTCGGGCAGGCCCACGCCCGCCTTCGGGCCGTCTTCCATCACGCGGTAGTGGCAGGCGAGCGCCAGCTCGAAGCCGCCGCCGAGCGCGACGCCATTGATCGCCGCGGCGACCGGCTTGCCGCAGGTCTCGAGGCGGCGCAGCAGCTTGTTGATGTTGTAGCTGTACCCCGAGGCCTCGAGCGCGCTGATGCCGCGGTCGTAGGCGCCCACCATGTCCTTGATGTCGGCGCCGGCCATGAAGCTCGACTTCGCCGAGGCGATCACGGCGCCCTTCACGGCACTGTCGGCCACGAACTTGTCGATGCAGTCGGCGAGGTCCTTGCCGAACTCAGGGGTCAGCACGTTCATCGGCCGGCCGGCCACGTCGATCAGCAGCGTGGCGATGCCCTCGCCGTCCACTGCGTAGCGGATGTTCTGTGTCATGTCTTTATCCCGAATCTGTGTGGAGAGCGGCTCAGACGCGCTCGATGATCGTGGCGGTGCCCATGCCGGCGCCGACGCAGAGCGTCACGAGCGCGGTCGACAGGTTGCGGCGCTCGAGTTCGTCGAGCGCCATGCCCAGGATCATCGCGCCCGTGGCGCCGAGCGGATGGCCCAGCGCGATCGCGCCGCCGTTCACGTTCACCCTGTCGTGCGACAGGCCCATGTCCTGCACGAAGCGCAGCACGACCGAGGCGAACGCCTCGTTGATCTCCCACAGGTCGATGTCGGAGGGCTTCATGCCGGCCTTCTTCAGCGCCTTGCGTGACGCGCCCGCCGGGCCCGTCAGCATGATGGTCGGCTCGCTGCCGATCGACGCGAACGCGCGGATGCGGGCACGCGGCGTGATGCCGGCCTTCTTGGCGCCCTTCCTGCTGCCCACCAGCACGGCCGCGGCGCCGTCGACGATGCCGCTCGAGTTGCCGCCGGTGTGCACGTGGTGGATCGTCTCCACCTGCGGATAGCGCTGCAGGGCCACGGCGTCGAAGCCCGCCTCCTCGCCCATCTGCGTGAACGCGGGCTTGAGCTTGGCGAGGTCCGCCATCGTCGTTCCCGGGCGCAGGTACTCGTCCTTCGCGAGCGCCACCTCCCCGATCACGTCCTTCACCGCAATGATCGAGCGATCGAAGTGACCGGCGGCCTGCGCGGCCGCGGCGCGGCGCTGGCTCTCGACCGCGTAACCATCGACCATCTCGCGGCTGAAGCCTTCGAGCGTGGCGATGAGGTCCGCGCTGATGCCCTGCGGAATGAAGTAATGGTGCCAGGCCACCTGCGGGTCGGCGACCCACGCGCCGCCGTCGGCGCCGATCGGCACGCGCGACATCGACTCGACGCCGCCGCCGATCACGAGGTCGGCCTGGCCGGCCATGATCTGCGCGGCCGCAGTGTTCACCGACTCGAGGCCCGACGCGCAGAAGCGGTTCAGCTGCTTGCCCGGCACGCTCTCGTCGTAGCCAGCCACGAGGGTGGCAACGCGCGCGATGTCGGCGCCCTGCTCGCCGATGGGCGACACGCAACCGAGCACCACGTCCTCCACCGCCTTCGTGTCGAGTTGGTTGCGATCACGCACGGCGGCCAGGGCCTGGGCGGCCAGCTGGATGGGCGTAATCGGGTGCAGCGACCCGTCGGGTCGGCCGCGGCCGCGCGGCGTGCGCACCGCGTCGAGAATGAAGGCGTCGGTCATGTCTGTTTCCCTCGAGCTGGAAGAACGTGCACGACCGCGCCAGGGCCCGGGCAGGCCCCGTCGAAACGGTCTTACTGCACCGCAATACTACCTCAGGACCACCGGGCTCAGGTGTACTGAGCCTTGCGCTTGGCCAGGAAGGCCCCGACGCCCTCGCGACCCTCGGCGCTGCCGGCCTGCCGGGCAATGGCGCGGCCCTCGAGCGCCATCTGGCTTTCGAGGCCCGGATCGGCGGCGTCGATGAGGCGCTTCACCGCCCCGTACGAGTCGGTCGGGCCGGAGGCGAACCGCGCCGCGAGCGCCTGGGCGGTGCCGAGCACCTCGGCATCCTCGACCACCTGGTTCACGAGCCCCCACTGCATGGCCTCCTCTGCCGACAGCGCACGATTGGTGAGCATCAGCTCGATGGCGCGGCGGCGCCCGACGATGCGCGGCAACAGGTACGAGGTGCTGCAGTCCGGCGAGAGCGCAACGCCCGTGTACGCGAGCGAGAACTTGCTGCTCTTGCCGGCGATGGCGAGATCCGTCATGCACATCAGGCCGACGCCGCCGCCCGCGGCGGTGCCGTTCACGGCCGCGATCACGGGCGCGCGCATGCGCGTGAAGCAGGTGATGGCCGCGTGAATGTGCGTCGTCAGCTCGTTGAGATAGGCCGTGACGCGCTCGCCGTGCTCTGCCATGCCGCGCAGGTCGCCACCGAAGCAATAGTGCTTGCCGGCGCCCGTGACGACCACGGCGCGCACGTTCGGATCGTCCTCGCACTGCAGGGCCGCCGTGAGCAGGTCCTTGCCCATGTCGAGGTTGAGCGCGTTCGACGCCTCGGCGCGATTGAAGGTGACGGTGGCAACGTGGTCGCGAACTTCGACCAGCACGGTCTTGCTCATGGGAGTCCTCCGGAGGAAATCCGGCCGCGCTCGAGCGCGGCCGGGTGAATCAGGTCTTGGCGGATTTCTGCGGCTTCGACAGCTCGCGCATGCGCTCTTCGAGGTACGAGACCACGCGCCGTTCGCGGTCGCCGAGGTCGTGCGTGAGGAAGCTCACGGCGACGCCGTCCATCACGTAGCGCACGAGGTCGAGCGCGAGGTCGAAGTTCTCGCCCGAGTCGCTCCACTCCGGCCACAGGTCCTTGGCGGTGCGATACCACTCGCGGTCGAACGCTTCCTGGGCGGGCTGCAGGATGCCCTTCAGTTCCGGGTCCGTGCGCGCCGCGATCCACAGCTCGAGGAACGCCACGTACATCGGGTGCTTCACGTGCTCGAGGTAGGCCTCGAGCGCCTTGCGCGGCCGCGACTCGTCGCGCGGCATCTTGTCGATCGACTTGCGGAAGGCCTTGAGGCGCTTGGCATGGAGGTGCTCGACCGCCGCGCGCACGATGTCGATCTTCGACGGGAAGTGATGGAGCATCGCGCCGCGCGAAAGTCCCGCCTTCTCGGCGATCACCGTGGTGGTGGTGCCGGAGTAACCGAGGTCCACGAAACAGCGCAGCGCCGCCTCGACGATCTGCAGCCGGGTGGAGGCGCTCTTCTGGGCCTGCCAGCCGGAGGGTTCCGGTTCGGTCGATTCCGGGGCCTGGGGGTGTCGCGGGGTCATGGTGATGCCGGGTCCTAAGCCGCTTCGCTGGAAGAATGTGGCGGCTGTCGGAAAAAGTCAAAGATGATTGAAACAGACACGCCTGACTGGTAACGTCCGGCGACTTTTCGGCCTCGCCGGGCCGGCTTTGGTACGTCTTGTCGCAAGTCACGAGGAGAACTTTCATGGCACGTCTCGCAGGCAAAGTGGCCATCGTCACCGGGGGGTCGGCCGGGCTCGGACGGGCGGACGCGATCGCGCTGGCGAACGAGGGCGCGAAGGTCGTCGTCACCGACGTGAACGTGGCCGACGGCCAGAAGGTGGCCGACGAGATCAACGCGAAGCATCCGGGCAGCGCCGCGTTCCTGCCGCAGGACGTGCGCGACGAGGCGCGCTGGCAGGAAGTCATCGCCGAGACGGTGAAGAAGTTCGGCGGCCTGCACATCCTCGTCAACAACGCGGGCGTCGTGAAGATCGCCACGCCCGAGAGCTGCACGCTCGAGGAATTCCGCTTCCAGAACGCCGTGATGTCCGAGGGCGTGTTCCTCGGCTGCAAGCACGCGATCCCGGCGATGAAGGCCGCGGGCGGCGGCTCGATCATCAACATGTCGTCGGTGGCGTCGCACCTCGGCTACCCGGTGTACTTCGCCTACAGCGCCGCCAAGGGCGCGGTGCGCTCGATGACCAAGGCCATCGCCGTTCACTGCCAGATGAACAAGTACAACGTCCGCTGCAACAGCATCCACGCCGGCGCGATCGACACGCAGATGGTGCGTGACGCCACCAAGACCCTCGGCATGGAAATGTCGTATTGGGAGCAGACGCCGACCGGGCTCGGCAAGCCGGAGGACGTCGCGAATCTCGTCGTGTATCTCGCGTCGGACGAGTCGCGCTACGTCAACGGCACCGAGATCCTGATCGACAACGCCCTGACCGCGCAGTAGGCGCAGGCCATCGGCGACGAACCGGGGCGGCGCTTGCGCCGCCCTTTTCGTTTACTCGTCTTCGGCGATGGTGAGCGGCAGGCCGTCGAGCGCCTCGGTGAACTCCACCTGGCAGCTGAGGCGCGAGCGGGCCGCGTCGTAGTGCTGCAGTTCGACCAGCAGTTCCTTCTCGTCGGCCTGCGGCGCGGGCAGCCTGCCCGTCCACTCCGGCGCGATGAAGATGTGGCAGGTGGCGCAGGAGCACAGGCCGCCGCAGATGGCCGTCACGCCGTAGTCGAACTCGCGCAGGGTCTCCATGATCTTGAGCCCCGCACGTCCTTCGACCTCGTGCAGCTTGCCGTCGCGGTCGGTCACCAACATCTTCGCCATGCTCACACCTCGAATTCGGACGGCCCGTAATTATTGCAGCGCAAGAGCCATTTGGCATCCGGCGGCGCATTCTGCCCCAGCCGGCGCCATAAAAAAACAGTCATGACTGTTTAATTCAGCCCGTCGGCGTGACTATAATCGGGCGACGGCCCCTGCCGGGCCGCACCCACCGATTCCTGGAGGCTGCGATGGATCTTGGTCTGAGAGGCAAGAAGGCAATCGTCACGGGCGCAACGCGCGGAATCGGCCGGGCCATCGTCGACCTGCTGGCCCTCGAGGGCTGCGACATCGGCTTCTGCGCGCGCAACGAGGACGAGGTCCAGGAAACCCTCGCGGCGCTGCGCGCAAGGGGCGGCACGGTCTCCGGGGCGTCGGTGAACGTGCGCGACGGCGACGCCTACAAGGCCTGGCTCGAGAAGGCCGCGACCGAGATCGGCGGCTGCGACATCTTCGTCGCCAACGTCAGCGCCGGCGGCGGCATGGACAGCGAAAAGAACTGGTGGAAGAACTTCGAGATCGACGTTCTCCACACCGTGCGCGGCTGCGAGACCCTGATGGAAAACCTCAAGAAGTCCGGCCAGGGCTCGGTGGTGATCATCAGCTCGACCAACGCGATCGAAACCTTCGCGGCGCCGATGGCCTACAACGCCATGAAGGCCGCGCTCATCACCTACTCCAAGCAGTTGTCGCAGTTCGTCGGCAAGAGCAACGTGCGCGTGAACTCGATCTGCCCCGGCCCGATCTACTTCGAGGGCGGCGCCTGGGAAATGATCAAGGGCACCAACCAGAAGTTCTACGACTCGACGCTGCGCGCGATTCCCTGCGGCCGCATGGGCACGCCCGAGGAACTGGCCCGGCTCGTGGCGTTCATCGCGAGCCCCGCGGCGAGCCTCGTCACCGGCGCCAACATCGTGGCCGACAACGGCTTCACGAAAGGCGTGCGGTTCTAACCAGGGCCATGACCAAGGCTGCAATCGACGCGTATTTCGTCTGTGGCGGCAAGTACCACGACATCGACTACGCGCGCCTGCAGCTCCTCGGCCTCCTCGGCGAGCACGAGCGCATCCGCACGCGCATGGCCGAGGACTACCGTGACCTCGCCGCGATCGTCGCGAGCGACTTCCTCGTCACGTACACGGTCGACGTCGTCCCCGATGAGCCGACGGGCCAGAAGCTGCGCGACTACGTCGCGAGCGGCAAGCGTTGGCTTGCGTTGCACGGCACCAACTCGATCCTGCGCTACGCGAAGGGACGCGGCTGGGAAGCGCCACGGGACGCGAAGACCTTCATGGAGACGCTGGGCAGCCAGTTCGTCGCGCACCCGGCCATCGAGCCGTATCGCGTCGAAGTGACGCAGCCCGACCATCCGCTCGTGCGAGGCATCGAGCCCTTCGATGCCGACGACGAACTCTACCTCTGCGAACTGCACCCGCCGCTCGACGTGCTGCTGCACACGCACTGGGCGGGTGAAACGAAGCTCTTCGCCGAGAAGGACTGGACCCGCGACGAACCGCGCCCGGTCATGTACCTGAAGAAGGTGGGCGACGGCGAAGTGCTCTACCTCACGCTCGGCCACGCCCGCGGCCGCTACGACATGCGCCCGCTGATGGACGAGTACCATCAGGTGGAGCGCGGCAGCTGGAAGGTGCCCGCCTTCCACGAACTGCTCCGTCGCGGCATCCGCTGGGCCGCACGCCTGGACTGACCAAGGAACCGGCCATGGCCTCCGATCCCAAGCTCGAAGCATTGCTCGCGGCATCGAAGGCGCCCGCGTTCAAGAAGGTGAAGCGCGTGGCGCCGGAGCAGAGCCCGGAAACGCCGGCTGGAAAGGCGCCGGACCCGGACCTCGGCCACGAGAGGATTTCGAAGGAGCGCTACACCTCGCCCGAGTTCATGCAGCTCGAGTGGGAACGCATCTGGAGCAAGGTGTGGCTGCTCGGCGGCATGGAAGCGGACATTCCCGAGCCGGGCGATTACATCTCGACGGAAATCGGCCGCGAGTCCGTGCTGATCGTGCGCCAGCAGGACGGCAAGGTGCGCGCGTTCTTCAACGTGTGCCTGCACCGCGGCAATCGCCTGCGCCCGACCGGCGTCGGCAGCGCCGAATCGTTCAAGTGCCAGTACCACCACTGGGAATACGATCTCGACGGCGCATTCAAGCGCATCCCGGACCTCGACACGTTCCCGCAGGGCGCCCCGCCCTGCCGCGGTCTCGTCGAGCTGCCGTGCGACGTGTGGGGCAGCTTCGTGTGGTTCAGCCTCGACAAGAACGCGCCGCCGCTGCGGGAGTTCCTCGATCCGATTCCGCGCCACCTGGACCCGTACAATTTCCACAAGATGGCGCTCACGCGCGACATCACGGTGGAGTGGAACTGCAACTGGAAGGCGTCGGTCGATGCATTCAACGAGAGCTACCACGTGCAGGGCATCCACCCGCAGCTGATGTGGTACCTGCACGACCTCGACATCCAGATCGACTGCTACGACCGTCACAACCGCTACCTGATCCCGTTCGGCACCTGGAGCCCGCGCGTGCGCCGCCCGCCCGGCATCCCCGACCCGATCAAGACCATCATGAAGACCGCGGGCATGGACCCGGCGGATTACGACGAGCCGTACGAGAACATCAGGCGCGACGTGCAGCAGTTCAAGCGCAAGCACGGTCCCGCGCAGGGCAAGGACTACTCGCGGCTGAACGACGACCAGCTCACGGACGACTATCACTACCTGATCTTCCCGAACGTGACGCTGAACGTGCACGCGGACGACCTGATGCTGTTCCGCCAGAGGCCGCATCCGACCGACCCGGATCGTATGTTCTACGACATCTGGACGTTCGAGCTGGTGCCGGACGGCCAGGAGCGCCCCGAGCGCCCGCGCCACCAGCACTTCAGGCACGGCGACAAGTCGATCGGCCTCGTGCTCGACCAGGACGCGGCGAACCTGCCCGGCGTGCAGGCCGGCATGCACTCGGCGGCGTTCGAGGGCCTGTGGATCGGATCGCAGGAACTGCGCATCCGCCACTTCCACAAGGTGATCGACGATTACGTGTACGGCCCGGGCGGCAGGCCGCCCGGCGCGGTCTAGCAAGGAACTCACCAGAGCGAGCAGTCATGGCACAACCCCTTTCGGCGGAGCGGCTGAAGCGCGCCTACCGCCAGATGAAGACGATCCGCGAGTTCGAGGAGCGCCTGCACGTGGAAATCGCCACCGGCGAGATCCCGGGCTTCACGCACCTCTATGCGGGACAGGAAGCGGTCGCCGTCGGCGTGTGCGAGCACCTCGACGATGCCGACTACATCGTCAGCACGCACCGCGGCCACGGCCATTGCATCGCCAAGGGCTGCGATGTGGACGGCATGATGCTCGAGATCTACGGGCGCGCCGACGGCCTGTGCAAGGGCAAGGGCGGCTCGATGCACATCGCCGACTTCGAGAAAGGCATGCTCGGCGCCAACGCCATCGTCGGCGGCGGACCGCCGCTCGCCGTCGGCGCGGCCATCGCCTGCCGCAATCGCGGCAACGGCAAGGTCAGCATCGCGTTCGGCGGCGACGGCAGCTGCAACCAGGGCACCGTGTTCGAGGCGATGAACATGGCCGTGGTGCTGAAGGTCCCGGCCATCTTCGTCATCGAGGACAACGGCTACAGCGAGCACACCGGCGCCAGTTACGCGGTGGGCTCGAAGGACATCGCCGGCCGATCGCGCGCCTTCGGCATGGCGGCCGAGAAGTGCGACGGCGCCGATTTCTTCTCCGTGTACGAAACCGCCGGCAAGCTGATCGACGCCGCGCGCAGCGGCGCGGGCCCGGCCACGCTCGAGGCGAAGATCACCCGGTTCTACGGCCACTTCGAGGGCGATCCGCAGCTCTATCGGGCGAAGGACGAGGTGAAGCAGCAGCGCGAGTCGATGGACTGCCTGAAGAACTTCCGTGCACGCGTCACGAAGGAAGGCTGGCTGTCCGACGCAGACCTCGACGCGATCGATGAGGCGGTCCTGGCGCAGATCGAAGCGGCGGTGAAGAAGGCGAAGGCCTCCGCGCCGCCTGCAGAGTCCGAGATCACCACCGACGTCTACATCTCCTACTGAGTCGCAGCCATGGCACAGAAATCGTTTCGTGACGCGTTGAACGAGGCCATGCACCTCGAGATGGAGCGCGACCCGTCGGTGATCGTCCTCGGCGAGGACGTGTCGGGCGGCGCCGGCGGCACCTCGGGCAACCGCGAGGCCTCGGGCGGCATCTTCGGCGTGACCAAGGGCCTGCTGCCGAAGTTCGGTGAGCACCGCGTGATCGACACGCCGATCTCCGAATCCGCAATCATCGGCGCGGCGGGCGGCGCGGCGCTGGCTGGCCTGCGCCCGGTCGCCGAACTGATGTTCGCCGACTTCGTCGGCGTCAGCATGGACCAGATCTTCAACCAGATGGCGAAGTTCCGGTACATGTTCGGCGGCAAGACGCGCTGCCCCGCCGTCGTGCGACTCGCGATGGGCGCCGGCATGAACATGGGCGCGCAGCATTCGCAGACCATCTACGCGCTGCTGACCGCCGTGCCGGGACTGAAGGTGGTGGTGCCGTCGAACCCGTACGACGCCAAGGGCCTGCTGATCCAGGCCATCCGCGACGACGACCCGGTGATGTTCTTCGAGCACAAGGCGCTGTATCCGCGCAAGGGCGAGGTGCCCGACGGCGCATACACGATTCCATTTGGTGAAGCGAACCTGCTGCGTGAAGGCGAGCACGTCACGGTGGTCGCGATCGGACGCATGGTGGTGTTCGCAGAGAAAGTCATCGACGCGCTGGCGAAGGAAGGCATCACCTGCGACCTGATCGATCCGCGCACCACGTCGCCGCTCGACGCGGAGACGATCCTCGAGAGCGTCGAGAACACGGGGCGCCTGGTCGTGGTGGACGAATCGAATCCGCGCTGCAGCGTAGCGGCGGACATCTGCGCGATGGTCGCCGAGAAGGGCTTCCGCTCGCTCAAGTCCGCGCCCCGGTCGGTGACGGCTCCGCATTCGCCGGTGCCGTTCGCCCGCGAGCTCGAGCGCGCCTACGTGCCGGGCCCGACGCGAATCGAGGCCGCGATCCGGGAAGTGATGAAGGACTGACCCGGCGCTACACCGGGCCTTCGGTGCGCAGCCGCCGCTCGAGAGCCGCGGCGCGCTCGCCGTACACCGTGTCCGCGCCCCCGCTGGCCGGCCACGCGCGGTACCAGAGCCACTGCACGTAGTCGAATGCCCAGCAAGCGGCCTGCAGTTGTTGCGCAGGCAGCCCGTCGCCATGCGCCTCGAGCAACATCTCCCGTTCGCGCTGCCCGCAATCGTGCTGGCAGACGAACGACGCAATGTCGAACGCCGGATCGCCCGTGCCGCCGTATTCCCAGTCGACCAGCCAGAGGCGATCCCCGCCGTCGACGACGTTCAGGTGATGCAGGTCGTTGTGGCACAGCGTGGCGCGGCGACTCGCGGCCGACAGCGCCCCGAAAGCAGCGTGCGCATCGGTTCGCAGTTGCCTGCTGACGGGAGTCGAAACCACGCACTGCGCCTCGAGATGCTTCGCCTGGGCCGCGAAGTCGACACGACGCATGCCCGCTGGTACGGGCAATGCGTGCAGCCGGCGCAGCGCGCTGCCGACGCGCTCGACATTGAGCGGCAGGGTCGCTTCGTCGCGGGCGAGCGTATGGCCCTCGATGTGCCGGGTCACGAGCAATCGAAGCGCCGGATCGCAACGAATCACCTCCGGCGCCAGGCCGGCATGCGCCACGATTTCCAGCAGCCTGCACTCGCTGGCGCGGTCGACGCCTAGCCGCACGGCCTCGGGCGGACTGAGCCGGACGAAGAACTTCTCGCTCCCGCCGTCCGCGACCCACGCATGATTGCTGAGTCCGCCGGGCTGTACCGTCAGCGGCGCCTCCGCCAGCGCCGACGTGCGCGGGTCGCTGTGCAACGCGGCCCTCACGTCACGTTCGCGAGCAACCGCAGCCAGGGACGTGACTTCAGGCATGGGCTTCGATCGGCCGGGCGCGCCGCCAGTCCGCATGCCACTGGCGGTACCCGCGAGTGGCCATGGCCGAGTAGACGACGAACAGCACCGCCGTCGCGTGCAGGTCCTGCGAGAAGTAGAGTCCGGCCGAAACCAGGTCGATGACGATCCAGTACAGCCAGTTCTCCAGCACCTTGCGCGCGAGCAGCACGGTGCCGAAGAAGCTCGTCCAGGCCGTCAGCGCATCGACGTACGGCACGAGGCCGCCCGACTCGCCCGCCATGATGCGGCCGTTTGCGGCGCTCACGACGAAGAGGACGGCCAGCGCGACCAGATGCCAGCGCAGCGGCCAGCGGCTCACCGGCAATTCCTGCTTCGCGCCCTCGCCGCCCCGGCGCCACGCCCATCCGCCGTAGAAGCCCATGGCAATGTAGAAGGCCTGCAGGCCGGCCTGCATCACCAGCCCCTGCCGGGCGAAGAGCACCAGGAAGATGCCGCTGCTGACGATCGACGAGGCCCAGCACAGTGCGTTCTGGCGGATCGCGAGCACCACGTAGCCGAGCGCGAACGCCACCGCGACCCACTCGGCCGCGGAGATCTCGCGGATGCCGCTCCAGAGCGACCTCGACCACGCTCATCGTTCGTCGTCGGTCGGCTGCCCGCCGAGCACCTTCATGACGAACACCGCGCGCCGGTCGCCGGCGAAGGTCGTTCTCGTTTCCGCAGCGAGTGCAGCGAACACAACGTCATGGTCGCCCGCGATCTGCGTGCTCATGGCATTGGTCGTCACCTGCAGCCCCGCGTGGCGGTTGAGCCGCTCGATGAAGTCCTTGATCGGCCCGACGTAGTGCACGTCGAGGGGATAGAGGCTGATTTCCACCGCAGTCTTCATCGGAGTTCTCCCGTAATCGCGCGCATCAGTGCAGACGCCATTCGAAGGTGACGCCGGCGCTTCGAGGGTCGCCGCGCTGCACGTACAGTTTATCGGCGTAGTCCGGCGGCTCGAGCCCGAAGTAGAAACCGCGTACCGCGTAGTTCTCGTCGAACACGTTGCGGCCCCAGGCGTAGGCCGACCAGCGTTCGCCGCTGTACCCCGCCTTGAGGTTCACCAGCCGATACGGCTCGGAGCGCTGGTCGTGGCTGGTATCGAAGTAGAACGCGTCGACGCCGGAGAGGTCGGCCCGCGCCATCCAGCCGCGCTCGCCGCCGAACCGGGCCGACAGCGAGTACTGGTAGCCGGGCGCGTGGGCCTGTTCGCGGCCATCGAGGTTGCGGCCGCCGTAGGCGTAGTCGAGGTACTTCGATTCGAGCAGGCCGAGCGTGGCGCCAAGAGCAAGCCACGTGCTGGGCTGCCAGTTCACCGAGGCTTCGAGGCCGTAGTTGCGCCCGCGCGCCGCATTGTCGGTGAAGAACACGTAGGACAGCGGATCGCCCGGGTCGAGCTGGAACGAGCTCGATACCTGCTGCTGCTCGCGCCACATGTAGAAGAGCGACAGCTGCGCGTCGAGCACCCGCTGCGGATTCGAATAACGCAGGCCCGACTCCACGTTCCACAGGTACTCGGGCTCGAACTGCCGGCGGTCGTCCGGCACGAAGCGGCCGATGTTGAAGCCGCCCGCCTTGTAGCCGCGGCTGACCGTCGCGTACCAGCTCGCGGGCCCACGCAGGGCGCCGCGCAGCGAGAGATGTCCGCCCCACATGTCGTCTCGCGGCGAGAATTTCGCGCCATCGCTGTCGCTGTAGTCCGACGTGCGCATCTCAGCGCGCAGTCCACCGCTGATGACGACGGAAGCAGCGACGCGCGCCTCGGCCTCGGCATACAGCGCCAGGTTGGTCGCGGAGTACTGGCTGAGCAGCGTCGGATGCAACGGTTCCTGCGCGAAGTAGTCGTCCTGGCCGTTGTCCTCGTCCAGGCGCATCGCGTACACGCCGGCGACCCAGCCAAGACCCGTGTCGTCCGCGGTCGATTCGCTCACGAGGCGCAGGTCCTCGCTGATCGTCCGGCGCTGACGGCCGTAGCGCGAGAAATAGTCGTAGGGCGCGAACTCTCCCCAGTACGGGTCGTTGCCCCAGTCGCCGTCGAAGCTGTAGACGATGTCGGAATCGGCGTAACCCGTCGCGCTTTCGAACGTGACGGCGCCGAGGTCGCCGCGCACCGTTGCCGATGCACCTCTCGAGCGCTGCGCGTCGCGCCCTGGCCGGTCCGACAGCGTGCGCAGCTTGTTGTCGGGCACGAAGGCATCGAAGCCGTTGTCGAGATCGACGTAGAGCGCGGCGAGATCCACCTGCCAGCCGTCGGCCGGCAACAGGCGCAGCTTGCCGCGCAGCGTCAGCTCGTCGCGACCGTTGGTGTCGTTGCGATTGAGAAATGCATTGTGACGGAAACCGTCCTGCTCGAAGTGCTGCGCCACCAGTCGCCAGCCATCCCCATCGATTGCCGTCGGCAGTCCGCCCCCCGCGGCGAGGCCGACCCCGAGGACCCCATCGTTGCCCGCCGTCGCTTCGGCACGCAGGTCGGCGCTGCCGTCGGGATCACGCGTCTTCAGCTTGATCAGGCCCGCGAGCGCGTTTGCGCCGTAACGCGTGCCCTGCGGACCGCGCAACACTTCCACCTGCTCGACATCGAACAGCGTCGCGGGCATGCCCACGCCGCTGAAATCGATCTCGTCGATCAGGAATCCGACGGACGGGTTGGGCGCGCCCTGGTACTGCTCCAGTTCGCCGATGCCGCGCAGCTGGAAGTACCGTGGCCGCGACGTCCCGCCCGACCAGTTGAGGTTCGGCACGAGGCCCATCACGTCGGCGAAGTGCTGCAGCGCGGCCTGCTGCAGTTCCTCGGCCGGCAGCACGGTGACGCTCGAGGGGATGCTGGACAAGGTCTCGTGACGGAAACTCGCCGTGACCACGATCTCCTCGAGTTCACCGGCGGATGAAGTCTCGGCGGTCGCGACCGGAGCCAGAAGCGGCGCGGACAGGGCGGTTGCGCCCGCAAGGGCACGAAAGCAGGACAGACGAATCGAGGGCATGGCACCTGCTCCCTACGCCGGTATTAGCCGGATCAGGTTCAACGGGTTCGTCGATGTGCGGGCTTGCCGCGGTCGACATCTCAGGCCCTGTCAGGCCACCCCAAGGTGACGCAAGTATAGCGGATGCTGCGGTGCCATAACCCGGGCTGTTGACGCCGGACCCGGCGTGGGGACTAATTCACGCTCTGTTCCCTGCCTGGACCCTCCGGAATGACCAAGAGCCGTCAGTGCCGCCTGTACCTCGTCGATGCCTTTACGCGAGAGCGTTTCTGCGGCAACCCTGCCGCGGTCGTGCTCGATGCGAACGTCCTCACCGAGGACGAGATGCGGCACATCGCCCGCGAGTTGAAGCACATGGACGTCGCGTTCGTGCTCGATTCCGACGCCCCGGACCACGACGTCGACATCCGCTTCTTCTCTCCGCGCCGCGAGGTGACGTTCCTGGGTCACGCGACAGTGGCGGCGCATTACGTGCGCGCGGTCGCCAACGGCGTGCCGAAGGGCAAGGTCCGCCAGCAGACCGCCGTCGGTATCGTCGAGGTCGGCGTGACGGGCAAGGGCGCGAAGCTGCGCGTCACGATCCACCAGACGCCCGCTTCGTTCGGCCCGATGGTGCCGGACGAGCGCGTCGGCCCGATCCTCGATGCGCTCGGCATCAGCTCCTCGAGCCTGCATCCCAGCTGCCCGATCCAGGTGATGAGCAAGCCGAGTTCGCGACTGATGATCGGCGTGCAGTCCCCGGAGGTGCTCGATTCGCTGCAGCCCAAGATGGACCAGCTGATCAGCCTCACGCCGCACGTCGGGGCGGACGGCTTCTTCGTCTTCGCGCTGCGACCGGGCTCGAATCCGGTGACGACGGAGGCGCGCATGTTCTGCCCGGTGCTCGGGGTGCCGGAAGACCCGGTGAGCGGCAACGCACACGGCATGCTCGGCGTGTACCTCGTGCACAACAACCTGCTGCCGATCGAGGACGGCGTGGCCCGCTTCCGCGGCGACCAGGGCCGCTTCGTCGAGCGGCCGGGCCAGGTCGACGTCGAGGTGGCGGCGTCCGGCAAGCGCGCCACCGAAGTGCGCGTCACCGGCGACGCGGTGATCGTGAGCGAGGGCGTGCTCTCGCTCTGAACGCGGCTCGAGCCGGCTCAGGCGATCCAGTCGTAGAACTGCAGGTCCATGTCGCCGTTGACGGTCGCCAGGATCGGCGGCACGAGCCGCTCGTGGAACGCCGTTCCCTGGTGCAGCTGGAATGCCGCCTCGTCCTTGAACCTTGCGTAGACGACGTAGGTGTCCGGCTTCGAGCGCGAACGGATGATGTCGTACACGAACGTGTCGGGCTCGTTCTCGTGCGTCAGCTTCGAGAGTTCGGCCTGCAGCCGTTCGAAGTCGGCCTCGTGGCCCGGCTTGATCTTCAGCGTCGCGATGAAGCAGCTCATGTCTGTCGGTTCCTGGTGTGGGGTTCGTTGATCCGTCGGCTCAGGCGTCGAGCGGGTCCATGTACTCGCGGACCCACGTGCCGTCGAGGCAATCGACGATGCCGGGGCCCGCTGCCGCCAGCCAAGGCGTGCTCATGTGCTTGTGTTCCGCCTCTTCGCTCGGGAACGACTCGAGCACGGCATAGCGGCGCGGCTCGCGCAGCTTGAAGAACTCGTAGTAGACGAGATCCGGCTCGTTGGCCTTCACCTTTTCGGTGAGTGCCTTGCAGATCCGCACGAAGTCCGCCTCGCGGCCGGGCTTGACCGTCATGCGGGAGATGAAGGTAATGCGTGGCATCGTCGCGTCCTCTTTGAGCCGGCCCCTCGCGGTGGCGGACGATGGTAGCACCGCCCCGCACGGAAAAGAAACAGTCAAGCCTGTTTCTTTTCGACTCGTTTCGGTACATTGGCGGGACGCCCTACGCGCCGACCGCCGGAGCCCCCGCTTGACCGAAAAGGCCTTCGTTCCCGTGCTGCCCCTGGCGGAACTTCCGGCCGGGCAGATGCGCTGCGTCGAGACCGGCGGCGTGCCCGTCCTGCTGGTGCACGCCAAGGACGGCAGCGTCCACGCCGTGAACAACATCTGCAGCCACGCCTATGCACGCATGGACGAAGGACGCCTGCGCGGCCACCGGCTGATCTGCCCGCTGCACGGCGCGAGCTTCGACGTGCGCACGGGCGCCGTGCTCGGCGCGCCGGCGAACGCCCCGTTGACGAGCTATCCCGTCCGTGTCGTGAACGGCCAGATCGAAGTGCAGGCCTGAAGCAACCCCGCGGAGACAAAGCGACCATGGATTTCCAACTCACCGAAGAACAGCGTTCGCTTCAGGAAACGGCACGTCGCTATGCGCAGTCGCGCCTCCCGGAGATCGCGCGTCACTGCGAAGAGACCAACCATGCACCCGACAAGGAACTGGTGAAGGAATTCGCCGAGATGGGGTTCCTCGGCATCAACGTGCCGGAGCAGTACGGCGGCCTCGGCCTCGGCAACCTCGAGGCGCTGCTGGTGCTCGAGGAGTTCGGCAAGATTTCCTCGGCCGTCGGCTTCCCGGTGTTCGAATCCTGCGTGGGCCCCGTGCGAGCCATCGAGCGCTTCGGCAGCGAATCGCTCAGGCAGCGCGTCGTACCCGCCGTGTGCCGCGGCGAGATCCAGGTGGCGGTGTCGATGTCGGAACCGCAGGCCGGCTCCGCGCTCACCGACCTCACGACCCGCGGCGACACAAAGGGCGGCAAAGTCATCCTGAACGGCACCAAGCGCTGGTGCTCCGGTGGCGGCCATGCGGACGGCTACGTCGTCTACTGCCGCCTCTCCGAGGACGAAGGCGCGCGCGGCATCGGCGCGGTCTACGTCGAGAAGGACACGAAGGGCGTCACGTTCGGCCGACCCGAGAGCCTGATGGGCTTCCGCGGCGTGCCCTCCTCCGACATCTACTTCGACAACGCGACCGTGCCGGCCGACAACGTCGTCGTGCCGGCCGGCGGCTTCAAGAAGCTGATGGAGGCGTTCGACCTCGAGCGCTGCGGCAACGCGACGATGGCGCTCGCGCAGGCCTCCGGCGCACTCGAAGACGTCGTGGCCTACGTCCAGGAACGCGAGCAGTTCGGCAAGCACCTCGTCGAGTTCCAGGCCGTGCAGATTCGTCTTGCGGAAATGAAGATGCGGGTGGAAGCGGCACGGCTGCTGATCCACCGCGCGGCCTGCAATGCGCAGAACGGCCTGCCGAGCATCCTCGATTCTTCGCTTGCCAAGTGCTTCTCGAACGAGATCGCCCGCGAGGTGTGCGGCAACGCCGTCCAGCTCATGGGCGGCTACGGCTACTCGCGCGAGTACCCGATGGAGCGGCGCCTGCGCGACGCGTGGGGCTGGGGCATCGCCGGCGGCGCCGTCGACATCCAGAAGGTCAACATCGCCGGCGCGCTGGTCGGCCGCCGCTTCGACCAGAGGCGCTGAACCGTGGCCGTGCTCGAGGGCGTCCGTGTGCTGGACTTCGGCCGCTACGTGGCCGGACCGTACTGCGCCACGCTGCTCGGGTACCTCGGCGCGGAGGTCATCCGCATCGAAAAGCGCGAAGGCAGCGAGGATCGCTACATCGCGCCGATCGCCGAGACCGGCGAAGGCGGCGTGTTCTTCCAGACCTCGTGCAACAAGAAATCGCTGACGCTCGATCCCGCGACCCCGCAGGGACGCGAAGTGGTGCAACGGCTGGTGAAGACCGCGGACGTCCTGGTCGCCAACCTGCCGCCCGCCAGCCTCGAGGCGCTCGGCCTCGATTACGCGAGCCTGAGCGCCATCCGCCCGGACATCATCCTCGTCACGCAGACGTCCTTCGGCGACCGCGGGCCGCTCGCCGCGAGCGGCGGCTTCGACGGCGTCGGCCAGGCGATGTCGGGCGCCATGTACATGACCGGCACACCCGGCCAGCCGGTGAAATCCGCGGCGCCCTACGTCGATTACTCGACCGCAGTCCTCTCGGCCTTCGGCACGCTCGCGGCCCTGATGCAGCGCGCGCAGACCGGACAGGGCCAGGAAGTGAAGGCGAGCCTGCTCGGGACGGCGATGGCCGTCTTCGGCTCGCACCTTATCGAGCAGAGCGCGACCGGGATCAACCGCGTCCCCAGCGGCAACCGCGTGCAGACCTCCGCGCCATCGGACGTCTTCGCGACTCGCGACGGCCACGTCCTTACGCACACCGTCGGCAACGGGCTGTTTCGGCGCTGGGCACGACTGATGGGCGATGCGGAGCGATGGATCGGCGACCCGCGCTTCCAGTCCGACCAGTCACGCGGCGATCACAGCGAGGAGATCCTCGCGCGGATGCGCGAGTGGTGCGCCGAGCGCACGACTGAACAGGCGCTGCGGGACCTGCAGGCGGCCGGACTGCCGTCGGGTCCGGTGCATACGCTGCAGCAGGCGCTCGACCACCCGCAGGCGGCAGCGATGAACCTGATGCGCGAAGTGGCCGATTATCCCGGATTGAAACGTCCAGCGAAGGTGCCGGACTTGCCGCTCGAACTGACGGTCTCCGGCGGGGGCATCACCCATCGCCCGCCGCTCGTCGGCGAGCACACGGATGAAATCCTCGCGAGCCTCGGTTACTCCGCCGCCGAAATCGCCGCGCTGCGCGGCGCGGATATCGTCTGATTCTTCGCGCGCGTCAGTCGACGCGCGTCACGCGGTATCCCAGTCGCGGGAAGTGCACCACGACCGCGCCGCACTTCGGATGCTCGCGCTTCACGGCGATCTCGTTCACGCCGGCGCCGACGAGGATGCCGCGCACGGCGCCGCGCCGCGTGTCGTCCGGCATCACTTCCACCGTCAGGCCCGCCTGCAATCCCTGCGCGTCGTCCGGATCGACCACCGACGGTGCCGGCTTCGACGCCCTGGCGACCGCAAACGCCTCCTCGGCCGTGCAATCCTTGCGTCTGCCCTCGCCGAGATCGGCGACGCGCTTCTCCCAGGCCGCCATCCGCGTGAACGCCGCGTAGAGTTCGTTCGCGCCCGGCACGGACGCGCGTGTGAACCAAGGCACGGTCCATGCGTGAACGTCTAGCAGGCCGGGCGCCGGGCCGGCCATGAATGCGCGTCCGTCCGCGAGTTGCTGCTCGACGAAGCCCGCGTGCGCGCGCAACTGCGCCTTCGCGTGATCCGCATCGACGCCGTCGAAGTCGATGTCGGGAAACAGGCCCTGGCGATCGGTGCGGAACTCCGCGGGCCAGAGGGTGCTGGTCGTGGCGATGGCGAGGTGCAGGCCCACGCGGAAGAAGGCGTCCGCCCACTTCACGGCGGCATAGGTAACACCCGCGTTTCCGTCGGGAAACAGCGACGGCCGGGGGAAGCGCTCTTCCAGCGCGCGCGCGATGCGCTGCGAGTCGATGTAGATGTCGGCACCGATCTGCAGCACCGGCGTGCCGCGATAGCCTCCGGTGAGCGCCAGCAGGTCCGCCTTGGGCGGCATCATCGGCGTCGTCACGGAACGCCATTCGAGGCCCTTGATCGCGAGCATCTTGAGCGCACGCTGCGTGAAGGGCGACGCGTCGTAGCTGTGCAGGATCAGTTCGGACATCGGCTCACTCCTTGCTGCGCGCGGCGACGGACGCGGCCGTCTGCCCGTAGAGGTACTGGTAGGCCTCGGAATCCGCCATGCGTTCGTAGCCGCGATCGTAGGCGCGCCGCACGGCGGGCCGGGCGCGCACCGCATCGAACCAGCGCTGCACGTTCGGGAAGGTTTCGAGCGCCTGGCCTTGCCGATCATGGAAGACGATCCACGGCCAGCACGCCATGTCGGCAATCGAGTACTCGCCCGCGACGAACTCGCGATCCGCGAGCCGCCGGTCGAGCACGCCGTACAGCCGGTTGCACTCGTCCGTGTAGCGCTTGATGCCGTAGGGAATCTTCTCGGGCGCAAATGCGCGGAAGTGATGCGCCTGCCCCGCCATCGGGCCGAGCCCGCCCACCTGCCAGTAGAGCCACTGCAGGACGTCGAAGCGCCGATGCGGCTCGCGCGGCAGGAACCGCCCGGACTTTTCCGCGAGGAACTGCAGGATGGCACCCGACTCGAAGACCGACAGCGGCCCGCCCTCGGCATCCGGATCGACGATCGCGGGTATGCGGTTGTTCGGCGAGATGCTGAGGAACTCGGGCTTGAACTGCTCGCCGCGCAGGATGTTCACCTCGACGATGCGGTACGGCAGCGCGCACTCCTCGAGCATGATCGAGATCTTGAGGCCGTTCGGCGACGGGTAGAAATACAGGTCGATCATGCGGGCGCAACGACGTAGCCGAGTCGCGGAAAGTGCACGATCACTTCGCCCGCGCGCTCGTCCACGCGGCGCACGGCCACCTCCTGCAGTTGCAGCGTGACGAGTTCTCCCGCCACGGGCACCTTGCCGTAATCGTCGGGCGTCACCGTCACGCGCTGCCCCGGCTTCAGGCGGAGCGGATCGTTGGCCGCCACGCCCAGCGGCGGCAACGGCTGCGAGGCACGCGCGATCGCGATTGCCTCTTGCGACGGCAGTTCCGTGCGCTGCCCGTGACCGAAGCTGCGCATGCGCCCTTCCCAAGCCGCGGTCTTCTCAAACGGTTTCAACAAGTCGTTCATCGCCGCGACGAAGCCACGCGCCATCCAGAGCACGTAGTAAGCCGAGGCGTCGGCCAGCCCGGCGCGATCGCCCGTGAGGAACCGCCGGCCATCCGACAGTTGCTCTTCGACGAGCCCGGCATGCGCGAGCACCTGCGCGAAGAGGTGCGGCGCCCGGTCGCGGAACGTCGCGAAGTCCATATGCGAGAAGAACGCCTGGCGGTCCTTCAGGAGTTCCGCCGGCAATTGCTCGTTGAGCCCCATCGCGAGGCCCGAGCCTGCATCGAAGAAACGCTCGGCCCACGGCGCAAGTGCGAGGCCGAGTCCTCGATCACCCGTAGGGAACAGCGTCGGCTCGGGGAACCGACGTTCGAGTTCGCGGGCGATCAGGTTCGTGTCGCAGTAGATGTCCGCGCCGACCTGCAGGACCGGCGTCTTGCGGTAGCCGCCCGTCAGGCCGGTCAGGTCGGGCTTCGGCATGACCATAGGAATCTGTACGCCGTGCCACGGCAGCCCCTTGATCCCGAAGAGCACCCGGACCTTTTCGCCGTACGGCGACCAGTCGAAATGGTGAAGAATCAGTCCGCTCACGGCTCCCCCTGGGGCATTCCCGGCCCGGTCCGGCAAATATAGGCTGCCCCGCCTGAAAAAAACAGTCAGGCTTGTTTCTTTTAAGCGGCCCGGCTCCTATAATTCCCCCGCCAGCAGCAGAGGTTTTCCATGGACGCCGCCACGACCGAGCGCTTCGTCAAACGCTTCCTCGACGGCATGCAGTACGAGGCCGAGCGCACGGCTCCGCCCGAGGGCTTTCCGAGGTTCCCGAGCATCCCGGGCGGCCGCTACACGAATCCCGAATTCCTGGAAGCCGAGCGGCAGGCGCTCTGGAAGCGCACCTGGCTGTACGCCTGCCACGTCGACGAACTGCCCGATGCCGGCAGCTTCATGCTCTGGACCAAGACGGGCTCGCCGATCCTGATCGTGCGCGGCAAGGACATGAAGATCCGCGCGTTCTACAACACCTGCCGCCATCGCGGCGCCCCGCTCGTGAAGACCGAGACGGGCCGCTGCGATGGGCTCGTGTGCTCGTACCACGGCTGGACCTACGCGCTCGACGGCCAGCTCGTGAACCTGCGCGACAAGCGCGACTTCGTCGACCTCGACACGGGCGATCATTCGCTCGTCGCCGTGCGCTGCGAGCAGTTCGCCAACTGGGTCTTCGTCAACGAGGACCCGGACGCGCAGCCGCTGCTCGAGAACATCGCGCCCTTCCCCGATCATTTCGCGCAGTTCCAGCCGGAGCAACCTGCGCTTCGTCCACAAGAAGGGCTACGACCTCAAGTGCAACGTGAAGGTGCTGCTCGATGCCTTCCTCGAGGTCTACCACCTGAAGTCGATCCACCAGAACACGGTCGATCGCTTCCTCGACCATCGCGGCATGACCACCGCGCTGTATCGCAACGGCCATTCGCTGATGGTGACGCCGAACCGCCGGCCGGACTGGGTGGACCCGGGCACCAAGGGCATGCCGCGCGTCGAGACGGCCACGGTGATCTCGGCGAAGAACAACCCGTCGTGGAACTTCTACCCGAACCTCGTCGTGCCCATCGACCCGTCGGGCTGTCCCGTTCCTGCTGTTCTGGCCGACCGGCGACAACACGATGCGCATCGAGTGCCACTGGTTCGCGCCCGGACTGGGGCGGCGGCGAGATGCACCCGCTGTGGCCGACGCGCATCCAGAACTTCGAGCGCATCCTCGACGAGGACCTGCAGTTCGCCGAGCAGATCCAGAAGTCCGTGGAGTCGCCGGGCTTCCGCGGCATGACGCTCAACTACCAGGAGCGCCGCATCTACCACTGGCACGAGGAACTCGACCGCCGCATCGACCGTGCGGGCGTCAGGATCCCGGATGCGCTGCGCGTGAAGCCCCTGCTCGCGCCGTACTACGAGAACTGAGCCCGCGCATGACCTCGCCCGTCGGCATCCGCAGCTTTGGCGGCGCTACCTGCCGCGCCTGCGGCTCGAGCGCAGCGCGATCGCGGTCGGCGACAGGCTGGGCGACGGGAACGCGCGGCGGCAAGCCCAAGGGCACGCGCAGCTACTGCGCCTGGGACGAAGACAGCCTGACCATGGCCGTCGAAGCGGCTCGCGATTGCCTCGCGGGCAGCGACCGCAGCGGCCTGGCGTCGCTCGCCTTCGCATCGACCACCCATCCGTTCGCCGATCGCTCGAATGCCGGCGTCGTCGCGGCGGCGCTGAATCTGCCGGAGACGGCTGCGCGCGCGTCGACGCGTCGGGCAACCTGCGCGCCGGCACGCGGCGCGCTGCTGCAGGCGTTCGCGCAGGTGCGCGGCGCGCCGGGCGACGCACTGGTGGTCGCCGCCGATCGCCGCGACTGCGCGAAGCCCGCGAGCGAGCAGGAAATGTCCTTACGGCCACGGCGCTGCGCGCATTGCGGTCGGTGCCGGCGGGCGATCTTGCCGCCGAACTGCTCGGCTCGGCGTCGCTGCAGGACGACTTCGTCGACCACTATCGCGCCAGCGGAGCGACTTCGACTACGCGCTCGAAGAGCGCTGGGTCCGCGACGAGGGTTACCTCAAGATCGTGCCGCGCGCGATCGCAGTCGGCGCTCGCAGGCAGCCGGCCTCGAGCAGGCTGCAGTGAAGCACCTCGTCGTGCAGGGCCCCGGCGCGCTTTGCGGGCGCCATCGCGCAAGGCGACGGGCATTGCCGCCGACGCGCTTCCAGGACGACCTGCGCGCGCGTCGTGCGGCGACACCGGAACGGCGCATCCGCTGCTGATGCTGGGCGCCGCGCTCGAGAAGGCGCGCCGCCGGCGACGTGATCGTGCTCGCCAGCTTCGGGCAGGGCAGCGACGCCATCGTGTTGCGCGCCACGGGGCGCGCGCCCTCCCCCGGCCGCGGCTTGCGAGGCGCGCTTGCCGAGAGGCACGCTGGACCAGCGAGTACCTCCGCTTCCTCGTCGAACTGCGGGCTCGTCGAGATCGACTGGGGCATGCGCGCCGAGCGCGACAACCGCACGGCGCAGATCGGTCGCATGGCGCAAGCACCGCGACGTCACCGGCTTCATCGGCGGCCAGTGCAGCCAGTGCGGCACCGTGCAGTTTCCGCGCTCGCGCGCCTGCGTGAACCCGGACTGCCGCGCGTTCGACACGCAGGTCGAGGTCGCGCTCGCCGAAATCCGGCGGCAGCGTGAAGACCTTCACCGAGGACTGGCTGGCCGTGACGCGCAGCCCGCCGCACGTCTACGGCAACGTGGCGCTCGACAACGGCGCCAACGTGTTCGCGGAGTTCGCCGACACGCCGGCGGGCACGATCGAGGTCGGCACGCCCGTGCGCTTCGTCTTCCGCATCAAGGATTTCGACGCGGTGCGCGCGCTTCCGCCGCTATTTCTGGAAGGCCGCGCCGGTGAGGACCTGACCATGGCCACCGGCATCCGCGACAAGGTCGCCATCATCGGCATGGGTTGCTCGCGCTTCGGCGAGCGCTGGGACTGCGGCCCGACGACCTGATGGTCGAGGCCTTCAAGGAAGCCGTCGCGGACGCCGGCATCGAGCGCGACCGCATCGAGGCCGCGTGGCTCGGCGTGTTCTACCAGGAGCAGAGCACGTCGAAGTCCGGGCCTGCCGCTGTCGATGGCCCTGCGCCTGCCGAACACGCCGGTCACGCGCGTCGAGAACCTGTGCGCCACCGGCACCGAAGCGCTGCGCGGCGCGGCCTATGCCGTCGCCGCCGGCGCCGTCGACATCGCGCTCGCGATGGGCGTCGAGAAACTGAAGGACACCGGGCTTCGGCGGCCTGCCCGAGCGCACCAAGGGCACGTTCGAGGATCTCTGGCAGCCGGGCTTCACGCCGCCCGGCGCGTTCGCGCAGCTCGGCGCCGCTTACGCGGCGCGCCACGGCTTCAAGATGGACGACGTGAAGCGCGCGATGGCCCACGTCTCGTGGAAGAGCCACGAGAACGCCGCGCTGAACCCGCAGGCGCACCTGCGCAACCGCATCACGATCGAGCAGGCGCTCGCGGCGCCGATGATCGCCTACCCGCTCGGCACCTACGACTGCTGCGGCGTCAGCGACGGCGCCGCCTGCGCCATCGTCACCACGCCCGAGATCGCGGCTTCGCTCGGCAAGCGCGACATGGTGACGATCAAGGCGCTGGCGCTCGCGCCCTCGAACGGCGTCGAGATGGGCCACGCGAGCTGGGACGGCAGCTACACGCATCACCTCGCGGCTCGCGGCGGCACGCGCCTATCGCGGAAGCCGGCATCACCGACCCGGCCGAGCAGATCGACCTGATGGAAGTGCACGACTGCTTCTCCATCACCGAGCTGGTGCTGATGGAAGACCTCGGCTTCTCCGCGCCGGGCCGCGCCGTGCACGACGTGCTCGACGGCCGCTACGACCGCGACGGCGCCGTGCCCTGCCAGACCGACGGCGGCCTGAAGTGCTTCGGCCATCCGGTGGGCGCCTCGGGCCTGCGCATGGCCTACGAGATCTACACGCAATTGCTGGGACGGGCCGGCGAGCGCCAGCTGAAGTCGCCGGCGCTCGGGCTCACGCACAACCTGGGCGGCATTCCGAATCGCAACGTGGCGAGCGTCTCCGTCCTCGGCCTGCACAAGGGATGATCATGGAACAACGAGCGCAACGCCTGGCGCCGCACGACGGAACCGCGCGACTGGGGCTTCACGGACGAAGAACTCGCCACGCACCCGACGGTCTACCGCCCGGACCTGCTGAAGGGCAAGGTGTACCTCGTCTCGGGCGGCGGCTCCGGCATGGGCCGCGGCATGGCTTACCTGCTCGCGCGCCTCGGCGCCGACGTGATGATCTGCGGCCGCCGCGCCGAGAAGCTCGAGGAGACGGCGGTCGGCATCCAGCAAGCACCTCGGCCGCGAGATCGGCACGCACGCCATGACGATCCGCGATCCGGAGCAGGTCGAGGCGCTGGTCGCCGCGACGTTCGATCGCTTCGGCCGCCTCGACACGCTCGTCAACAACGGCGGCGGACAGTTCCCGCAGGCGGCGATCGACTTCAGCGTCAAGGGCTGGAACGCCGTCATCGACACGAACCTCAACGGCACCTGGTACATGATGCAGGCGGCCGCGCGCCAATGGCGCGACCGCAAGCAGCCCGGCAGCATCGTCAACATCGTCGCGACGATCTGAGCGCGGCATGCCGCAGGTGGCGCACACGTGCGCCGCGCGTGCGGGCGTGATCTACCTCACGCAAGACGGTCGCGACCGAGTGGGCGCCGCTCGGCATCCGCGTCAATTGCGTTGCCCCGGGCGCGATCGCGACCGAGGGCCTCAACGTGTACCCGGACGGCGCCGCGGAAAAGTTCGCCAACACCAACCCGATGAAGCGCCTCGGCGACGTGTACGACGTGGCGCAGGCCGTGGTCTACGTCTCGGCCGATTCCGGCAAGTTCATCACCGGCGAGACGCTGACGGTCGACGGCGGCCACACGAGCTGGGGCGACACCGAGTGGCCAGGCGGCAAGCCCGATTACTTCAACGTTCGATGACCCGGTTCGACCAGGGCACACAGGGAGAACGCACATGACCGAGACGCTGTTCACGCGCACGCCGCGCGACGAGCTGCCCGAGAAGTTCCACCTCGCGTGGGACACGCTGAACAAGCTCACCGGCGAACCGGCGTTCGTCGAGGTGTTCGCCTCGAACCCGGAGATGCTCGAGTTCGTGATGAACCAGTTCTACATGGGCGTGTTCTTCGGCGGCAAGGTGGACCAGCGCTACAAGCAGCTGGTGCGCCTGAAGCTCTCGCTGCTGCACGGCTGCCGCACCTGCAACAAGCAGAACGTGCCGGGCGCCCTCGCCGCCGGCATCACGCAGGCGCAGGTCGACGCGATGGACGACTTCGAGAGCGGCCCGTTCACGGACGCCGAGAAGGCCGTGATCGCCTACGCCGACGAAGTGGCGCTCACGAATACCGAGGGCCGCATGACCCCGGAGCTGTTCAAGCGCCTGCGCGCGCATTTCTCCGAGGCCGACATCCTCGAGCTCGGCGTGACGATGGCGATCATCTCCGGCATGGCGAAGCTCTCGTTCGTGCTCGACGTCGTCGAGAAGGAAGCCTACTGCCCGTTCGCCCCGTCCGCGGCCGCCTGACCGGCCCGTCGAATCACCCGAGAGCCCAGGCCACCGCATGAGCCAGCGCATCTACCCGATCACGATGCCCAAGTGGGGCATCGAAATGCAGGAAGGCACCATCACCGAGTGGCATGCCTCCGCCGGGCCAGTCCATCGCCAAGGGCGATGCACCTGCTCGACGTCGAGACCGAGAAGATCGTCAACTCGGTCGAGGCGCCGGTCTCCGGCACGCTGCGCCGGATCCTCGCCGACGTGGGCGGCACGGAAGCGGTCGGCGCGTTGATCGCCGTCGTTGCCGGGACGGACGTCGCCGGACGCCGAGATCGACGCGTTCATCGCCGCGTTCAAGCCGGCGGACACGAGCTTCGAGCCTGACGCCGGCAGTGCGCCGGCCGCGGCTCGCGGCACCTGCCCCCGCACAGGCCGCACCGTCGCCGCCGGCCAACCTCAGCGTCCGGGTGGCGAGAGCGAACAGCGCGTCAGCCCGATCGCCCGTCGGCTGGCCGAGAAGCTCGGCATCGACGTCATCGAGGATCAAGGGCACGGGCACGCACGGCCGCGTTTCGAAGGAAGACGTCGAGGCCTATGCCGCATCGCTGCAGGGCGGCGCCGCAGCATCGGCGCCCGACGTGCCAGCGGGCACGTCCGGCCCCTGCCCCGACGCGGGAAAAGATGACCTCGATGCGCGCAACGATCGCGCGACGCCTGCTCGAGTCCAAGCAGTCGATCCCGCACTATCGCCTCGCCATCGACGTCGAGCTGACCGCCCTGCTTGCGCATCGCGCCGCGGCTGAATGCGGCGGGCGGCGCGAAGGTATCGGTCAACGACCTGCTGGTGCGGGCAGCCGCGCTCGCTCTCGTGAAGCACCCGGCCGTGAATTCACAGCTGCAGGGCGACGAGATCGTGCGCTTCCCGCAGGCGGACGTCTGCGTGGCCGTGGCATCGGACAACGGCCTCGTCACGCCGATCGTGCGGGCGGCCGAGACCAAGAATGCCGCGCAGATCGCCGCCGAAGTGGCCGATCTCGCCGAGCGCGCCCGCAGCGGCAAGCTCACCCGCGACGAGATCACCGGCGGCACGTTCACCATCTCCAACCTCGGGATGTTCGGCGTGGACCGCTTCGATGCGATCATCAACCCGCCGCAGGTCGCGATCCTCGCCGTCGGCGCGGGCGCCGATCGCGTGATCGCCCGCAACGGCCAGGCCGTCGTCGCCAAGGTCGCGACGCTCACGCTGTCGTGCGATCACCGCGTGGTCGACGGCGCGGCTGGCGCGCAGTTCCTCGCCACGCTGCGCGAGCTCATCGAGCGTCCCGACGAACTTTGACCGACGGGCGTTGCCGGCTCGCTCCGAGCCTGCGCCGCTTCTCACAGGCGAAAAAAAGAGGCCGGCTTGCGCCGGCCTCTTCCTTCAGACTCTGCCCTGATCGCGCGATCACTGGCCGAAGTGCATGCCCACCTCGCACGCCGAAGTTGACCGGGGCGCCCCACTGCGAATGCGTCCACAGATTGGCGACCGACCTGCGACGCGATGCGATAGCGCTCGTCGGTCAGGTTCTTGCCGTAGCGCACGCACGAACCACTTGTCGTCGGCGCCGTTGTACGTCACCGCGGCGTTGAGCAGGTTCTTCTCGTCGAGATACGCAGTCGTACTGGCGGTCCCGCGCGCCGAGATGTAGAACAGGTTCTTGTCCTCGTGATAGAACTCGCCGGTGAACTCCAGCGCGCCGCCGTTCGAGAGGTCGATGGTGTAGATGCCCTGTGATCGAACCCATGCACTCCGGCGAACGCGGCACCGGCAGGCCCGAGAAGTCCTTGTTGAACTCCTGGATCGTCGCCCCGGTGACCGCATCGACCACTTCCTGGTTGATCACGAACTCCTTGTACGTGGCATCGAGGTACGAAGCCTGCGCACGGATGCGGAAGGCATCCGTGATCAGCGCCTGGAACTCAAGCTCCACGCCCTTGCGCTTCCACCTTCGCCGCGTTGTAGAACACCGTCTCCTGGAACGTCGCGCCGTCAGGCATTGACGTGGGTCAGAATGTTCACCGCGCGCTGCGCGTCCTCGTACTCCGTGTAGAAGATGGTCGGGTTGAAGCGGATCGTGTGATCCTCGTTCTCGAACTTCAGGCCGATTTCGTAGTTCGTCGCGAACTCCGGGTCGACCGGGCGGGTCAGCTCCGAGACCATCAGGCCGGCGTGCCGGTCTGGTCGTTGTAGCCGCCGGCCTTGTAGCCGCGCGAGATCGTGGCGTAGCCGAAGATGCTGTCCGTGAACTTGTACGAACCGACGACGCGCCAACTCGGCTCGGTCCAGGTCTCCGACAGGTTCTCGAAGCCCGGCGTGTTCTGGTTGACGATGATGCCGCCCGGATACTTGCTGAAGTTGCCGGCCTGCAGCGGGTCGTTGAAGTCCTGCCACGACAGCGAACCGTTGTTCTTATCGTCGTCCAGAATGTCGAAACCGACCTGCGTGCGGCCCGCCCAAGAGCGCTCGTCGCGTGTTTCAGCGGAAGCCGGCGGCCACCGAGAACTTGTCAGTGACGTCCCAGTTCAGGTCCACGTAACCCGCAAGCGAATCGGAGTTCTGCTTGTTGCAGAGCACCTGCGGCGAATTGTTCAGCAATTGCTGGGGCAGGCCCGCAGCCCCGAAATCCTGAATGAGATCCACGAAGCCGAGCAACTGGACGACGCAAAACGCGCGTCGTTGGTCTGCTGGAACGCGCCGGCCACGAAGTTCACCGGGCCGTCGAGCTTCGTCGCGTAGCGCACTTCGAACTGGGTCGTCTCGCGAGTCGTGTCGCGCGTGGCGTCGAACAGGGAGAGCACCTCACCCGTGATCGAATTGACCGGCGCGGCGCCCGTATAGGTGTTCGGCAGATGTTCGTCCTGGTCGCGCTTGCCCGCCATGGCGAAAAGCGTGCCCGGGCCGACGTCCCACTCGAAGTTCACGTAGTAGCCGTCGACGTCGATGACCTGGCCCTTGCCCATCCCGAGTAGAGAGTCGTTGCGCAGGGTCGCGCCCATGTGATCGAGCGGGTCGCCGCTCGGACGCGTGAAGCCGAGGGCGTTCCACAGGTACGGGCCGCCAACCGGCGTGTCGTTGAAGGCCGGCACGGAGTCCGAACGATCGCGCATCACCTCGTACTGCGCGAGCACGCGCATGTTCTCGGTCGGGTGCCATTCAGCCTTGGCGCGGCCGTTGACTACGTCCTCGCCGCCGGCACTCCTATTTGGCCGGCCGTTGCCGACCTGGCCCGTGATGCCGGGGATGCTGAACAGCGCGTCCGGGAAATCCGTCGGACCCAGGTTCGGATTCGTATTGAAGCTCACGATGGGTCCGTAGGTAGCGCCCAGCTTGTAGTAGCCATCGGACTTCACGCCGGAGCCGACGAGGCGCACCGAGAGGACGTCATCGACGATCGGCAGGTCAACCGAGCCCTGCAGGCGCTTCTCGTTGAAGCTGCCATAACTCAGGCGAACGTCGGATTCGAAGTCCGTCATGTTCGGACGCTTGGTCGTGATGTTGACCGCGCCGCCGGTGGTGTTCTTGCCGAACAGCGTGCCCTGCGGGCCGCGCAGCACTTCGACGCTCTGCATGTCGAACGTGTCGAGCAACTGCGTCTGCACGCTCGGCATCACGAAGTCGTCCACCTGCACGCCGACCGGCGAGTCCTGGTAGACGATGATGTCGGTCAGGCCGACGCCGCGCATGGCGAACGAGGCGGCGTTGAACGCGGTGATGCGCGATGCAGAGAAACCCGGCACCGACGTGGCGATGCCCGAGAGGTCCTTGGCGATCATGCGGTCGATATCGCTCGACGTCACGGCAGACACCGAGATCGGCGTCTGCTGCAGGTTCGTGTCGTCCGCCGCGCGAGTCGCGGTGACCAGCACTTCCTCGAGGCCGCTGGCAGCCTGCTCGGCGTGGGCCATCAGCGGCGCGACACCCGCGGCGCTGGCAAGCACGGCAGAGACGATGCGCGCGATCGGCGATCGATGAGAGCGATTCAACTTCATGTCGTTACCCCTGGTATGAAAGGCGGCCGGAACGCTGATCATTGCCGTCCCCGGTTCAGGCCCGGAACGCGGCTGGAATCCTCGGCTGCACGCTTTGTAATGGATGCCGGAAAAAAAAGCAATCATGACTGTTTTTCCTTTTCGCAACGCAAAAAAGCACGTATTGCGCAATGGCAATCACTTGGAAAAAGCCGCACTAATGCGTTCTCGGCAGGAAGCTGTTGCAATTGAGCAACACGGTCGCCCGAGGGTCCCGCGCGGCAACGAAGAAAACAGTCATGTCTGTTTCTTTTCGAGGCCGCTTTGCTATATTCGGCCGGCTCCGCACGCTTGGATCCGGTCCCCAGGAGAATCCCGATGGCAGCGAACCTGAAGCCCCAGTGGCCGATGTCCCTGAACGCTCCGGCCGACTCGCTCGAGGCCAAGCAACCCGACGTCGACAATGGGACCTCCGCACCGGATCCCTCGCGCTACTACTCCCGCGAATTCATGGAAAAGGAGTGGAAGCACCTGTGGCCGCGCGTGTGGCTGCTGGCGGGCGTCACCTCCGACATCCCCGAGGAAGGCGATTACACCGTCTTCAACCACGGGCACGAGAGCTTCGTGATCGTGCGCCAGCCGGACGGCGGCATCCGCGCGTTCTTCAACGTGTGCCCGCACCGCGCCAACCCGATTGCGCTCAACGAGCGCGGCAGCGTCGCCAAGTTCACCTGCGCCTTCCACGCATGGCGGTTCTGCATCGACGGCAAGCTCGACTGCATCACCGACGAGCACTCGTTCGACAAGGCCGTGGTCGGCCACAAGCCCGGCCTCTCCGAAGTGCGCTGCGACGTGGTCGGCGGCCTCATCTTCATCAACATGGACGGCAAGGCCCCGCCGCTGCGCGAGTGGATCGGCCTGCCGCCCGGCTACATCGAGAACTACGAGATCGAGAAGATGCACGTCGTGCGCCACGTGCGCACGGAGTGGTACGCCAACTGGAAGACCGGCGTCGACGCGTTCTACGAGACCTATCACCTGCCCCACATCCACCCGCAGACGCAGGGCGTGATGGAGGACTACTCGCAGTACGACTGCTACCCGAACGGCTTCACGCGCATGATCGTGCCGATCTGCACGGCGAGCCATCGCACGCTCGATCGCGAGAACATCAACGAAGGCCTCAAGTACATGATGATGGAGGCCGGCATGAACCCGGCCGAATTCAAGGGCACCGGGCTCGAGGTGCGCGAGGCCGTGCAGAAGGCGAAGCGCGCGCGCGCCAGGCGCCTCGGCCTGACGCACTACGACAAGTTCACGGACGGCCAGCTCACCGACAGCTGGGCCACGGGCTATTTCCCGAACGTGCAGATCGGCATGCACCCGGAAGGCGTGTTCATCATGCGCTTCCAGCCGCACCCGACCGACCCGGAGCGCTTCTTCTACGACAACATGACCCTGGTACGTCCGGTGGACGATCCGGCCTATTTCGTGCCGGGCTGGATGGGGCTGCCGAAGGACACGGACGTGTCCGGCAATACGCGTCCGAACATCGAGAATTACCCGGCCGGCGTGCGTGCCGACCTCGGCGATGTGCTGAACCAGGACGTGGATCTCGTCGAGGCGGTGCAGCGCGGGCAGAAATCGCGCGGCTTCCGGGGAGCGCTGTGGGGCCAGCAGGAGCAGCGCATCCGGCACTACCACCGCGAGATCGATCGCTACATCAACGGCGAGAAGTGACCTGCGGGCGGCGGCCCGGCTTCAGCTCGACGAGATTTCGCACGTAAGCAGGCACGTCCTCGCGATGATGCGTCGCGAGGACGACCTGCGTCCCTCCCCTCGCCGCGGCATCGACCAGGGCGTGAACACGCGCGCTCACGTCGGGATCCAGGCCATCGAAAGGTTCATCGAGCAGCAATAGCCGGCGCGGCAACAGCAGCGCGCGGGCGAAGAGCGCGAGCCGCAACTGCCCGTAGGACACCTGCCGCGCTTGCCGCCCGGCCAGCGGCAGCAACCCTGCCCGCCGCATGAGCTGCCTGGCGCGAGTGCGCTCGCGATTCGTGGGCGCATGGTCGAGCCCGATGCTCGCATAGGCACCCGACAGCACGATCTCCTCGATCGTGCACGCCGTCGACGCGTACGTTGCCTGCAGCTCCGGCGACACGAGCCCGACCATGCGCTTCCACTCGCTGACCGGCGTTCCCGGCGCCAGCGCCGGCCGCTCGACGACCCCGCCCAATGCGGGCCAAAGGTCTCCGTAAAGCAGCGCGAGCAGTGTCGACTTGCCGGAACCGTTCGGCCCGGTGATGCACCAGTGCTCGCCGGCGCGGATCGTCCAGTCGAACGTGGCGATCACGCTGCGGTAATCCCGATAGACCGAAACCTGCTTCATGCGCACCAGGTCGTCGCCGGCGATACGTGCCGGACGTCGCGGCGTTCCCGTCATCGGCGCCTGGCCGACGCCGGCGCGCCGGAAACAGCTGCTCGCGTACTTCGTCGAGCGGACCGGCCGTTACGATCGTGCCGGATTCGATGCGCGCCGCATGTGTCACGCCGGGCGGAATGTCGCCGCGACGGTGACTGCTCAGTACCCAGGCCGTGTGGGGCTCGGTGGCATGGCGCAACACGCGCATGAATGCGCGGCGCGAGGCGGCATCGAGCCCATTCAGCGCTTCATCGAGCAAAAGCACGTCGGGCCGTCGAACCAGCGCCCGTGCCAGCAGCACACGACGACGCTGGCCGTAGGAAAGCGTGAGAAAGCCGCGCGTCGCGAGCCCTGCGAGCCCCACGCCCTTGAGCGCCGCGAGCACGGCCTGCTTCTGGCGTGTACTCGGCGGCTGCAAAGGGATGTCGGTCTCGAACAGACCCGTCGCGACCACGTCGAACACCGGCAGGTTCCATTCGTAGCGCTCGTAACGATCCTGCCGCTCGGGCCCGAGGTACGCAATGCGATCGCGTGCCAGCGCCGGCTGCTCGAGACGATCGCGGCCGAGGACATACGTGCGGCGCTCACGCCCCGTCGGCGTCGGCCACACGTCGCCGCGCAGCAGCTTCAGCAGCACCGTCTTGCCGGCGCCGTTCGGCCCGGTCAGCAGCCAGTGCTCGCCGCTCCGCAGGTCGAAGGAGAGCCCTCTCACGGCCAAGTGCCGGCCATAGCGCACGCTGACCCTTTCGAGCTCGATGCGCTTCAGGCGCGGGCCGCGCCGCCCGCCGACACTCACGGACCGAGCCACGTCCAGGTTTCACCGCTGCGCGCCGCACGCCCTTCTTCGTGGAGCTTGATGGCGTGCGCTCGCAGCGAGTACTTCGCCAGCCGGTGCAGATGCACCGGCGTGTCGTCGTAGACCTCCGCGAGGACATCGTCGAGGGTCGCCTCGCCGTGCGACTGCAACGCCGCAACCAACTTGTTCTCGCGCTTCAGCCGATGCGCGATCACGCGCTCGATGTCGGCCTTCGCATCGGGAATGACCGCGCCGTGCCCGGGCGCCAGCGAATCGACCGGGAGCGTGAGCAGGTGACGCAAGGACTCGACGTAGAGCCGCATGGACCCGTCCGGCGGGAGGATCACGACGGTCGAGCCGCTCATCAGGTGATCGCCGGTGAAGAGCATTCCCGTCTGTTCGATCAGGAAGCACACGTGATTCGATGCGTGCCCCGGCGTGTGCAGCGCACGCAACGACACGCCATCGACCTCGATGCGTTCGCCGTCGGTCAAGGTCGCATCCGGCGCGTAGGTGGGATCCTGGAACGAATCGTCCGGCGCAGGCATGCCGCGCACCATCGCTCCCGTCATCGTTCTTCAAGGCCGCGGCGCCCGGCGAATGGTCGGTGTGCGAGTGAGTGCAGAGAATCTGGGCGATGCGGCCGCCGGCCACGGCCCGCACGCGTTCGAGGTGCTCGCCGTGGTCGGGACCCGGATCGATGACCACCTTGGTGCGATCGCCGACGACGTACGTGTTGGTGCCCGGCCCCGTCAGTGCGCTCGGGTTCGGCGCGACGATGCGCCACACGTGCGGCGCGATTCGAGCGGCCTGACCCGTGCTCGCCGGCGCCCGCGGATCGATGGTCGACGGCATGGTGCGCCTACTGCGCCGGCAGCTTGAACACGAGGCCGCCCTTGATCACGACCGGGACGTCCTGCAGCAGCTTGATGTCCGCGATCGGGTCGCCCTTCACCGCGATCAGGTCGCCGAAAAGCCCCGGCGTGAGCGCGCCGATGCGATCGCCCCACCCCATGTAGTGCGCGGCCACCGACGTCGCGGCCTGGATCGCCTCCATGGGCGTCATGCCGCGCTGGACCATGATCGGGAACTGCCGGGCATTGAGGCCGTGCGGATACACCGCCGCGTCCGTGCCGTAGACGATCGCAACCCCGCCGCGTGCGCCTTGGTGAAACCCTGGCGCTGGGCCTCGGTCGTCTCGATGTTCTTGCGCAGGAACTCTTCGGGCCATTTCTCCTGGCGGCCGACGGTGTCGATCCAGTCGCCGTTGTAGACGTCCATCGACAAGCCGGTGCCGTGCTCTTTCGCGAGCCTGATGTCCTCGTCGTCGATGAGCGATGCGTGCTCGATCGTGTCGGCGCCGGCGAGAATCGCGTCCTTGATCGACTGCGCGCCATGCGCATGCGCCGCGACCTTGATGCCGTGGGCATGTGCCACGTCGACGACGGCCTTGATTTCCTCCGGCGTCATCTCGCGCTCGCCCGGCACGCCGCCGTAGGCCAGCACCGCCCCGGAGGCGATGATCTTGAGGAGGTCCGCGCCGCCGGCCACGGCCGCCTCAGCCTTCTGCCGGAACTGCTCGGGGCCGATCGCGCTGCCGGCGTTGATGGCGTCGCGCAGGTCACGATCCCGCCACGCGTTGTAGGTGCCGACGTTGCGCGCCCCTGTAAAGCCAGCAAGGAGTGTTTCGCGGGCGTTCTCCTGCGAGATCGCTCGCGGTCTCGGTACGAGTGCGCGTGTAATAGATGCTGAGGTCCGCTGTATCGCCCGGCCGGTCGGTGGCGCGCCCCTGTAAAGCCAGCAAGAGTGTTCGCGGGCGTTCTCCTGCGAGATGCGTGTGCATGTCGACCTCAGGCCGGGCAGGCAGGTGTAGCCGCTCAGGTCGAGTTCGGCGGTCCCGGCCGGCACCGTCACTTTCTCCGCCACCTCAGTCACCTTGCCGCTCAAGATCAGCACCGTGACCGGGCCGCGGGGCTGTGCCGAGACACCGTCGATGAGGTGTCCGCAATGCACCGCGACCGATCCTGAATCCGGCTTGAAGGGCGCGCTGGTCACGTTCAGCCCGATGGCGGCTTGGGCGGGTATCGCACCGAGGCCGACCACGAGCGCGGCAGCCAGGAACGAAACGGAATGGCGATCGAGGCGCATGAGGCAGGCCTTTCTTGCGGTGCGTTTGACCATGGAAGCACCGGAGTCTTTCATCCGGGCCGAACAGAGTCAAAGCCCGAGGTTGAGGGATGAACCGGGCCTCATTCCACCCGGAAGACACCCCGCACGAGCCGGACCTGGCCTTCCTCGAGACTGCGTCGTGCATTTGCAGCCTTTAGCGCGAGATTGTCGACGTATACCGCCAAGCCCAGCTGTCCTGGAGCGGCGGGCGTGGCGTTTGCGATTGACCCGCTCAAGTGCGCGGCGCTGGTGTCCTCCAGGAGTTCGGCGATGAATCCGCCTTCCTCGAGGAGCGATTGCATCTCCTCAACGGAAACGAGGAAGCTGTCGGCCGGGTCCGAGGCCCACGGGAGGGGATAGTAGGAGGGCGCGCGTTTCTCCAGCTGCCATCTCCTGGAAAGCGAACCGGCCTCCCGGCTTGAGGACCCGGCAGATCTCCCCATAGAGCTTTCGCTTGTCCGCGATATTCATGCCGACGTTTTGCATCCAGACAACGTCAAACGATTCGTCGGGAAATGGCAGGTCGAGTGCGCTGCACTTGTGCACTTCGATCCGATCGTCGAGGCCGGTCAGCCGATTCAGCAGCTCCGCCCCGGCGCAGAAATCGGACGACATTTCGACGCAGTCGACCCGGCAGCCCAGCGTGGAAGCGAGCATCCGGGCAGGACCGGCCAACCCGGCTCCGATATCGAGAACGCGATCCTCGCCCCGGATTCGCGCCAGATCCAGCAACTCGCGCGAAGCGCGGAGTCCGCCCGTATGGAAATGGTCGAGCGCCCCCAGCTGCTCGGGCGCCAGGCGCTGCTCGGGATTCAAACCCGCCGCGCGGAGGGCGGCCAGGATTCGCGCCTCGATGTCGCGGGCCGAATAATGTGTTTCCAGACCAGGCATGAACGATCCCTCCTGCGACTGCTTGCCCGATGTCAGCCGTCGTCAACGGACCGACTCGTCTCTTTGGTCCTCAGCCGTTTCGCCTACCGCGCCTTCACGTGCCGCAGGAAATGCAGCACGTCCGCGGTGAACTGCTCGGGGTCCTGCAATACCGAGAAATGGCTGACACCCGGCTGCAGCAGCAGACCGGCCTCGGGTATCTGGGCGGCCATGAATTCGGTGTTCTCGCGCTTGATCATCTCGTCGCGATCGCCGTCGACGATCCAGGTCGGCACGGTGATCTTGTTCAGGTCATCGGCGGTCCAGTTGGGCTGGGTTTCCCACATCTTCGTGATCTGAGCGACGAAGGCCGGGAACTCGCCGGGCGTCGGCGAAAGCTGCTCGTACTCCTTCTCGGCGCGGGCAGTGGCGGCAGTGACGACCGCATTGCCGGAAATGTCGGCGACTCCGCTCGGGTCGGAATTCGCGGCAAACGCGAACAGCTTGGCCAGCCGCTCGGGATGCTTCATCGCGATGTCGAGGCCGATGATCGCGCCATCGCTCCAGCCGACCAGCGCGGCCTTCGGGATCTTCAGGAAGTCCATCAGCCCGATCACGTCCGAGGCCATCAAGTCGTAGCCAAAAGGCTCGGCGTTGCGGGTGCTGCGGCCATGGCCGCGACTGTCCATGACGACGACGCGGTAGTGCTTCTGCAGTTCGCGGACCTGGTTGCCCCACCAGTTCGAATTCACGAGGCCACCGTGCAACAGGATGACCGGCTCGCCGCGGCCGTACGTGGCGTACCAGATCCGGACCCCGTTGACCGGCGCGTAACCGCTCTGCGCAGCCGGCGGCAAGGTCGGCGTCGGCGGCAATGACTGCCATTGCGGCTCGGCCAACACCGGTGCCGAGGCCAGGACGACGCCGACCAGCAAGCAAGCGAATCGGAACATGTGAATTGCTCCCGGAGTTGCGGCAACAGCTTGCCGGAGTTTATCAGTCAGTCCGTCGCGAGCCTCAGCTCGACGCCCGCGTGCGAACCCGCCAGGCAAAGTACCGCCCTCGGACCCGCTCGAGATAGCCCACGAGATTCGCGCGGCTCTTGACCTCGTCGCCGCCTTCTAACCACGAACCGCTGCCTCGATCACGGCGACGTCAATTTTCTTCATCGCCATCATCGCATCGAACGCCCGCTTGGCTGCGGAGCGATCGGAGCTGGCATACGCCTTGGTCAACACGATCGGGGTGATTTGCCAGGAGACCCCCCACTTGTCTTTGCACCAACCGCACTCGCTCTCCTGGCCGCCGTTGCCGACGATCGCATTCCAATACCGATCGGTCTCAGCCTGATCTTCGGTGGCAACCTGGAACGAGAACGCTTCATTGTGCTTGAACGCGGGCCCACCGTTCAGCCCCAGGCAGGGAATACCCATCACTGTGAACTCAACCGTCAGCACGTCCCCTTGCTTGCCTGACGGAAAGTCGCCCGGCGCGCGATGCACCGCGCCGACGGACGAATCGGGGAAGGTCTTTGCGTAGAACAGCGCCGCCTCCTCGGCATCGCGTTCGTACCAAAGGCAAATCGTGTTCTTTGCAATCTTCGTCATGATGGCCCTCCGTCGTACTTTGGCAATCGAACGCTCGAGCGAGGAGCTCAGGCGTCGCCGTGGTCACTGCCGAGTAAGAATCAGGTGAGTGGCAAGTGGAGTGCTCTGGTGCCTGGTGCAGGCGTAGCCCAACGCAGGAAGGTTCATTCCTTCGAAAAGTCTTTCACCCGAGCCAAGCAGGACCGGCGCAATTGCGATGTGCATTTCGTCGATCAGGCGTTGGCGAAGGTATTGTTGAATGACATTGACGCCGCCGCCAACGCGGACATCCTTGCCTTCGGCCGCCTCGCGCGCTTGCGCCAGGGCGGCGGCAATGCCTGCGGTAACAAAATGGAAGGTTGTTCCTCCTTCCATGACCAGCGGCGCACGCGCGTAGTTGGTCAGCACGAACACCGGGACGTGATAGACAGGATTCTCGCCCCACCAGCCCCGCCAGCTCTCATCCGGCCATGGGCCGCGAACCGGCCCGAACATGTTCCTGCCGAGAATCCAAGCCCCGACATTCTGAAAGCCTCGAGCGGCAAAGTCGTCATCAACGCCCGTTTCCCCATCGTCGTTACCAAACAGGTGCTTCTGAAACGTCCGGGTGGGGAACGCCCAGCCATGAAGCGAAGCGCCGCCCACGCCGAGCGGGTTGTTGACATCCTGGTCTGGACCAGCGCCGAAACCGTCGAGCGATATCGTGAAACTCTCTACGCGAAGCCTGGGCATGGTGTTTCTCTGGTGCGAGTGGCGACGAAAGTCGACCTGTGACTCCTACGCTCGGCATCGGCGGCGGTGGTCACGTGCGCCGCCGTGACACAAGCGGCGCTGCGCGGACGAACTCATTGGCCGCTGCCTCCTCGAGCATCCATTGGCCCATGGCGCGATACGAAACGGGTGAGAAGGAATTCAGGGCACCTTCCCAGTTCTCCGCGGCCACAGGGCGCTCATCCTTGCCGCGAGAGTTCAGGCCGCCGCGGACGAGGGTCCAACGAAGGGACGAAAACGCCCCGTTGCCGAGCGCATCCACTACTGCTTGCTGTTCACGCGCTCCGCGGCCGATTGTCCCGGGCATCCATGTAAAGAAGCGCATGATCCGGCTTGCACGTTGCCCAGGTGCCGAAGTGAGCAACGTATTGATCATGACGATTCGATCGACGCCTGCGGACAACATAGATTCCTCGACCGCGGCCATGTTCGCTGAGAGCAAGGCAGAGTGCTCACGGGTCGTTGCCGTAACTCCGAGCGCTGCGAGAACGGCATCTGCGCCGGCGAATGCCGCCATGAGGGCGGGGCGATCGCCGAGAGACTGGACGACAACTACGCGAGATCTACCTGGCACTTCGACTATGCGTTCCGGCCGAGATCGGACGATGGCAGTGAAGCTGATTCCTGCTGCTCGACATACGCTGAGTATTCCCTGACCGAGACCGCCCGCAGCGCCGATGACGGCTACATGATGCGGTAGTGGCCGAGACTGGCCTTCGGCAGTCGGTGTCGTCATGGGAGAAAATGCTCCAGTGAGCGTCGTCAGCGGCTTAACACTCGAGCCAGGTGGGCGACGACGGTACGCCGCCAGGCCGGGGCTTGGTGCCTCGCGGCGCAGTGGCTCTTCTCCAGCCGCGGCGGCTACGGGCCAACGCAGAGATTCGGAACGCTGAGCCGCGTAAAGAGATGCGGTGACGCCACGGCTGAGGACGGATAGTGGCTCAGTGCGTTCGTGAAATCCGGGTGTGTGAACGCCGCACGGAAGTGTGCAACGGACTCCCAAAGCGCGTAATTCATGAAGACGTTGCTGCCAGCGATTCCCTGATGCAGCTGCGTAGAGATGTAGCCTGGTTGTTTCTTCATCCAGTTCGCGTCCGCTTCCCAGGATTCCATTAGCGCAGGGATGTCTGACTCGGCCACATGAAATATGTTGACCAGGATGACCGGCGAGACGTCGCTATTGATCTGCTGAAAAATCGGGACTTTCTCGTCAAGTGGCTTGAGCTGGAGCACGGGGGCTCTCCTTGGGGTTGCTTTCAGGTAGGGACGCGGAGGACTTAGTTCTGTGCGGCCTAACGTTGGAGTTCAGCCGCGGTGCGCGAGGAGCGAGGCGACGAGTGCGACGTCGGCTGGAACGACTGGTTAGGCGGAGCTCGCATCAGCGTGTCTCAGTGATCTTGGAGAAGGTTTCCGAGATGACCGCCCATTGCCCACCTTTCTTAACCGCCACCCACGTGAATTTGGTAGCGCCCTCTGTGGCGATCACAAGCGCCGTGTTCCCATGAATGTTTACGACCTCATTCACCACCGTAAACGGATCAATCTGCATTTGCATGATCCATTCGATGTAGACCGACCGGTCGACGGTCTTGCCGGAGGAGGCGAATGTAGCCAGGAAGCGTTCATCCAGAATCCGTTCCAATGCCGCCTTGTCATGTCCCACTTCCGCTGCTATCCATGCGTCGCTAAGCGAGATTAGCTCCGACTGCTCCGGAGACCAGTCGGCGTTGGCGGCCGCCACCGACCCGAGAAACAGTATTCCGATACAAGCAAGTTGTCGCAGCAACACTTGTAGATTCATACGCACCTGACAGTGGGATTGCGACGCCTAACTATAATTAGACGGAGGTATTAGGCGGCGTCCTGCCGCTTCGCAACTCGGCAAATTGACGCAATTACGCCGCATAATGGGGTGGCGCTCCTCCTAAGGTGCTGTTTCCAATAGACCACCGAATGTTTGGCACGTCAATTGGCGTTGGGTGGTTGTGTTGCATGGAAACAAAGCCACGATTGCTCGACCAAGTGCGCGAGCGACTGCGCACGCTGCACTACAGCTACCGGACCGAGCAGCAATACCTGCAGTGGATCAGACGCTTCATCCTCTTCAGCGGAAAGCGTCATCCCCAGGAGATGGGCGCCGCGGAAGTCGAAGCGTTCCTGACGCACCTCGCGGTCGGCCGCGGCGTCTCCGCGTCGACGCAGAACCAGGCGCTGGCCGCCCTGCTCTTCCTGTACCAGCGGGTGCGGGAGGTGGATCTCCCATGGCTGCAGGGCGTCATCCGCGCGAAGCGTTCTCGCCACCTTCCGGTCATGCTGACGCAGGCCGAAGTCCGCACCGTGCTGGCCAACCTCCACGACGAGTACTGGCTGATCGGCAACCTGCTCTACGGCGGCGGCCTGCGCCTCCTCGAGTGCCTGCGCCTGCGGGTAAAGGACCTGAATTTCGCCTATCGCCAGGTCCTCGTGCGAGACGGCAAGGGCAGCAAGGATCGAGTGACGATTCTCCCCGAATCGCTCGTCGAACCGCTGCAGCGTCACCTGCACAACGTTCGCGCGCAGCATGAGCAGGCGTTACGTAAGGGCTTCGCCGGCGTGGAACTGCCGGATGCGCTGGCGTGCAATTATCCGCGCGCCTCGCTCGAATGGGGATGGCAGTACGTGTTCCCTGCCCGCTCGCCGTCGCGCGATCCGCGCTCGCATGCGTGGCGCCGCCATCACGTGTATCCCGAGACCGTGCAGCGGCAGGTGAAGACCGCGGTGCGTGCTGCGGGTCTGGCCAAGCCGGCCTCGTGCCACACGTTCCGGCACTGCTTCGCCACGCATCTCCTCGAGCGCGGCTATGACATCCGCACCGTGCAGGAACTGCTCGGGCCACAAGGACGTGAAGACCACGCAGATCTACACCCACGTGATGCGCAAGGGCGCCAATGCCGTGCAAAGTCCGTTGGATCGGTGAACCCGCCGGAGAACCGCAAGCCAGGAGGGGCCACTCATGCCGCAGCGGCCGGAGGGATGGACGCACCCGCTCCGCTCCCGCGCGGCCCCGACGGGGCCGTTGCACTTGCGCCCTGAAGCGCGCAAGCGCAACGTCCTACCGCGCGAATGCGCGGTAGTCGAACCCACCGACTTCGTCGGGGGTTCTCAATCCCTCCGCACTGGCGCCGCCAACGAAAAAGGGCCCCGCACTGCGGAGCCCTTTTTCTGTTTGGTGGCGCGGCCGGAGGGATTCGAACCCCCGACCCTCAGGTTCGAAGCCTGATGCTCTATCCAACTGAGCTACGGCCGCGCGAGGGAAACACTGGAAGAGGGAAAGACTACTTCATGGTCGGCATGACGAACTGCGCGCTTTCGCGCTTCGAGCTCGGCCAGCGCGAGGTCACCGTCTTGAGACGCGTGTAGAAGCGCACGCCGTCCTGGCCGTGCACGTGCAGCGGGCCGAACAGCGAGCGCTTCCAGCCGCCGAACGAGTGGAACGCCATCGGCACCGGGATCGGCACGTTCACGCCCACCATGCCGGCCTGCACCGCGGTCGTGAACGTGCGTGCGGCCTCGCCGCTGGCCGTGAAGATCGCCGTGCCGTTGGCGAACTCGTGCGTGTTCACGAGCTGCAGCGCGGAAGCAAGGTCCGGCACGCGCAGCACGCACAGCACCGGCCCGAAAATCTCCTCGCGGTAGATGCGCATCGACGGCTGCACGTCGTCGAACAGGCACGGACCGATGAAGTAGCCGTTCTCGTGGCCCTTCACCCTGCAGCTTGCGGCCGTCCACGACCAGCTTCGCGCCTTCCTGGACGCCGAGGTCCACGTAGCCGCTCACGCGATCGAGGTGTTCCTTCGTGACCAGCGGGCCCATGTCCACCGGCTCGATGTGCCCCGGTCCCACCTTCAGGTCCTTGAGCTGCTTCTGCAGTTCGGCGATCAGGTCGTCACCGGCATCGCCCACCGCCACCGCGACGCTGATCGCCATGCAGCGCTCGCCGGCCGAGCCGTAGGCGGCGCCGATGAGCGCGCTCGCGGCATTGGCCGTGTCCGCATCCGGCATCACCACCATGTGGTTCTTCGCGCCGCCCAGCGCCTGCACGCGCTTGCCGTTCGCCGACGCGGTTCGGTAGATGTACTCGGCCACCGGCGTCGAGCCGACGAAGCTCACGGCCGCGACGTTCGGGTCCGTCAGCAGCGTGTCCACGGCCTCGCGATCGCCGTTCACGACGTTGAACACGCCGTCCGGCAGGCCCGCTTCCTTGAACAGCTCGGCCACGCGCAGCGGGCAGCTCGGATCCTTTTCAGAGGGCTTCAGCACGAACGTGTTGCCGCACGCGATGGCCACCGGGAACATCCACATCGGCACCATCGCCGGGAAGTTGAACGGCGTGATGCCGGCGCACACGCCCACCGGCTGGCGCAGCGACCAGCTGTCCACCGCCGTGCCGACGTTCTCGCTGAACTCGCCCTTGAGCAGGTGCGGGATGCCGCAGGCGAACTCGACGACCTCGATGCCTCGAGTCACTTCGCCACGCGCGTCGGAGTGAACCTTGCCGTGCTCCGCCGTGATCAGCCCGGCCAGCTCGTGGATGTGCTGCTCGAGGAGCGCCTTGAACTTGAACATGATCCGCGCGCGCTGCAGCGGCGGCGTCGCAGCCCAGCCCGGCAGGGCCGCCGTGGCTGCAGCGATTGCGGCGCGGGTCTCGTCGGCGCTGGCATAGGCCACGCTGCCCCGCACCTCCCCGGTGGCCGGGTTGTGCACGAGTCCCGTGCGGCCGGACGTCCCGGAGACGAACTGGCCGCCGATGAAGTGGCCCAGGGTGAACGGACGGGTGCCCGCGGCAGGGGCGGGATTGGGCTGGCTCATGGCGGGCTCTCGCAGGGACCGGGCAGGACCGGAAAAAGGGTCGCCATTCTAGGCCTGACGCGGCCTCCGCCACAAAGGCAGGCTCGGGCAGCCTCTGGCCGGCCCGGACAGTGCTGGTATAGTGGCCCCCCGCATTTTCCACCGGCCGCCCGGCGCGGCCGTAGCCACCCTGAGAGGACCGTCTTCATGAAGCTCGTGACCGCCGCTGCCCTGCCGCTCCTGCTCGTCCTTGGCTCCGTCGCCCAGGCGGCGAACTGCGTGTATCCGCAGGCCCCGACGAAGCTGCCGAACGGCTCGTCTGCCACCAAGGACGAGATGGTCGCCGCCAACGGCACCATGAAGGAATACTCCAAGTCGGTCCAGGAGGTTTACCTCCCGTGCCTGGCGCAGGAAGAGACCGATGCCATCGCCGCGCTAGACCCGGCCGATCCGGAGTTCGCGCAGAAGAAGGCCGCGGCCGAAGGCATCCACGCGAAGAAGCACAACGCCGCGCTCGACGAGCTCGAGGCGGTCGCCGCCCGCTGGAGCGAAGAGATCAAGGCGTTCAAGGCGAAGGACGGCAAGTAATCTGCAGGGCCGGGCGGCGGCCGCTGGCCGCTGCCCGGCTCTTTCCTCCGCCGCTCCTTGCCCTGAGGTCGGCATGACACCCGCGCACAGCTACCCGACGCCGGCAGAGGCCGAAGCCCTCGTACGCGGCCAGGTCGGGTCGTTGCCGCTCGAGCTGCGCCCCCTCGAATCGCTCGCCGGATCCGTGCTCGCGCAGTCCGTGCGCGCCGAGCGCGATCAGCCCCCGTTCGACCGCGTCACGATGGACGGCGTCGCGTTTTCCTGCGCCGCCTGGCGCGAGGGCCGGCGCCGCTTCCGCATCTCCGGCGTCCAGGCGGCCGGCACGCCGCCGCTGCAACTCGCCGATCCCGAGCACTGCCTCGAAGTCATGACGGGCGCGATCCTCCCGCGCGGCTGCGACTGCGTGGTGCCCATCGAGCGCCTCGACATCGCGGACGGCTGGGCTCAGGTCGAAGACAAGGTGCCGGTCGAGCCGTATCTCAACGTACACACGCGAGGCGTCGACTGCCGTGAAGGCGACATGCTGCTCGCCTCCGGCGTGCGTCTCGGCGCGCCCGAACTGGCGGTGCTCGCGTCGGCCGGGCTGCCGCGCGCGCAGGTGCACGCGGAACCTCGCATGCTGATCATCGCGACGGGCGACGAACTGGTCGCACCGGGCGAACCGATCCAGGACTGGCAGGTGCGCCGCTCGAACACGTATGCGCTTCGCGCCGCGCTCACCTTGCGCGGCTTCACTCGCATCGCGGAAGACCACCTGAGCGACGACCCCGTGCTCCTCAAGGAACGCATCGCGACGCATCTCGCCACCCACGACGTGCTGGTGCTGACGGGCGGCGTCTCGATGGGCCGTTTCGATCACGTGCCGAAGACGATGCTGGACCTCGGCGTGCGCGAGGTGTTCCACAAGATCGCGCAGCGGCCCGGGCAAGCCGCTGTGGTTCGGCATCGGTCCGCAGGGACAGGTCGTGTTCGGTTTGCCGGGCAATCCCGTGTCCGCCCTCGTCTGCCTGGTTCGCTACGTCGTGCCGGGGCTGTACGCGATGATGGGCGCGAAGCCGGCCCAGGTCGAAACGGTTCCCCTCGGCGCGCCGTTCCGCGTCAAGCCGCCTCTGTGGTTCTTCCTGCCGGTCCAGGTCGAGCACAGCGCGCTGCAGGGACGGGTTGCCATGCCGCGGCCGACGCGCGGCTCCGGCGACTTCGTGTCATTGCTCGGCACCGACGGCTTCGTCGAGCTGCCGCCCGGCCCGGCCGAATACCCGCTCGGCCACCTCGCCCCGCTCTACCGCTGGTGAACGCATGAGCCACACCGGCGAACAGCATCGCGGCGGCAAGATCCAGGAATGGAACTCCCCGGGCGTGCGCGACCGGCTCGACCGTCCGATGCGCGACCTGCGCATCTCCGTCATGGATCGCTGCAACTTTCGCTGCCCGTATTGCATGCCGAAGGAGACGTTCCACGACCGTTACCGCTTCCTGCGCAGCGCGGAACGGCTGACCTTCGAGGAAATCGGGCGCATCGCCCGGCTCACCGTCGGCCTCGGCGTGCGCAAGCTGCGCCTGACGGGCGGCGAACCGCTGCTGCGCACCGGCCTCGCGGATCTCGTCGCGGAGCTTTCGGCCATCGAAGGGGTCGAGGATCTTGCGCTGACCACGAACGGCGTGCTGCTCGCCCAGCATGCGTCCGAACTGAAGGGCAACGGCCTGCAACGCGTGACCGTGAGCCTCGATTCGCTCGATGAGGCCGTGTTCAAGCGGATGAGCGGCGGATTCGGCGGCCTGCACCAGGTGCTCGAGGGGATCGAGGCGGCGCTCGCCGCGGGCCTGAACCCCGTCAAGGTGAATGCCGTCGTGCAGCGTGGCGTCAACGATCACACCGTGCTGCCGCTGCTCGAGCGGTTCCGCGGCACCGGCGTCACCGTGCGGCTCATCGAGTACATGGACGTCGGCAATCGCAACCACTGGGAAGCGCGCGAGGTCGTGCCCGTCGAGCGAACTGCTGCAGCGCGTGCGGGAGCGCTGGGCCGTGCGGCCGGTGGCCGAGCCGCGCCGCGGCGACGTGGCCGAACGCTATTCGTACGAGGACGGCTCCGGTGAAATCGGCTTCGTGTCGTCGGTGACCGCGCCATTCTGCGGTGACTGCCATCGCGCGCGGCTCTCCTCCGAAGGCTCGCTGTACACCTGCCTGTTCGCCAGCCACGGCACGGACCTGCGCGGACCGCTGCGCGCCGGCGCGAGCGACGTCGACCTGCTCGAACTGTTGCGCGGCGCGTGGCGCAACCGCGGCGACCGCTACAGCGAACAGCGGCAGGAGCTGCGCGCGACCGAGCGGCCGCTGCGCAAGATCGAAATGCACTACATCGGTGGCTGATGAGCAAGCTCACCCACGTCGACGAGCGGAAGCGGCCGTCCATGGTGGATGTCGGCGACAAGACCGTCACGCGGCGCACGGCCGTGGCCGAATCGAGGGTGCGGTTTCCCGCCGCGGTGGCCGCCGAACTGCGCCGCAACGGCTTCGCGACGAGCAAGGGCCCGGTCTTCCACACGGCGATCGTCGCCGGCGTCATGGCGGCCAAGCGCACGCACGAATTGATTCCGTTCTGCCACCCGCTCGGCATCGAGAACTGCAAGGTCGAGATCGACATGGACGGCGACGAGGCCGTGGTGCGCTGCACGGTGTCCGTGCATCACAAGACCGGTGTCGAGATGGAAGCGCTCACGGGCGCGTCGATCGCGGCCCTGACGATCTACGACATGTGCAAGGCGCTGTCGCACGGGATCGTGATCGCCGAGACGCGGCTCGTGGCCAAGCACGGCGGCAAGCGCGACTTCGACGAGGCTGCGCGATGAGCCGCACGCCGCTGTATGGCCTCGTGCTTGCGGGCGGCGAGAGCCGGCGCATGGGGCAGGACAAGGCGGCGCTGCAGTTGCACGGCCGCTCACAGGTGGATTGGGCATTCGACCTGCTGTCGCGCCACTGCGAGCGCGTGTTCGTTTCCGTGCGGCCCGGCCAGCTCGCCGACCCGACCCGCGCGTCGCACCCTGCGATCGTGGATCGTCACGAGGGCGTCGGGCCGATCGCGGGAATCGCCGCCGCCCAGGCCGAGCACCCGCAGGCCGCCTGGCTGGTGGTCGCATGCGACTTGCCGTTCATCAGCGACGCGACGATTGAAGCCTTGATTGCGGCCCGCAGCGCGCAGCCCGTGACGGCCTTCCGCAGCACCCACGACGGATTGCCCGAGCCTCTGTGCGCCATCTACGAGCCGCAGTCCCGGGCCGACATCGAGGCCGCGATCGCCGGCGGCAAGCACTGCCCGCGCAAGTTCATCCTCCAGTCGGGCGTGCCGCTGCTCGAGCAACCCGACGCGGCGGCGCTCGACAACGTGAACACACCCGACGACCTGGCCCGCGCGCAGGGACTTCTGCGCGCGCGAGGGTAACGAGGCCCCGATGCAGGTCCGGATCCAGTACTTCGCGGTCTTGCGGGAACAGGCGGGAGTCGCCGAGGAACTCGTCGAGACGCGTGCGGCCACGCCGGCCGATCTCTATGACGAGGTTCGCCAGGCGCGCGGCCTCGCCTTGCCCCGCTCCATGCTGCGCGTCGCGGTCAACGACGAATTCTGCGAATGGTCGCAGCCGCTGCGGGCGGGCGACCGCGTCGTCTTCATTCCTCCCGTCGCGGGGGGCTGATGCAAGCCTTCTCGTTCAGCAAGGCTCCGCTGGAACCGGAGCGTTACCGCGACTCGCTGGCGGACGCGGGCTCCGGCGGCTATGCGAGCTTCGAAGGCTGGGTGCGCGACCACAACGAGGGCAAGCACGTCCGGCACCTCGAGTACGAAGCCTTCGAGAGCCTTGCGATCAAGGAAGGCGCGCGCATCGTCCAGGAAGCCATCGAGCGCTTCGGGGTCAATCAGGCCGCCTGCGTGCATCGCCTCGGCGACCTTGCCATCGGCGAACTGGCGGTGTGGGTCGGCGTGAGTTCGGCGCACCGCGCCGAAGCGTTCGCCGCCTGCCGCTACATCATCGACGAAGTGAAGCACCGCGTCCCGATCTGGAAGAAGGAACACTACACCGATGGCGACTCGGGCTGGGTGAACTGCGAGCGCTGCGCGCGTGCCGGGCCACGATCACGCGCTCCAGCACGACGGTCACGTGCATCACGCGCACGAGGCACAGGCTTCCCCGGCTTTCGCTCACGACTACTCGCGCCAGAGCGCGCTCCCCGAGGTCGGAGCGATCGGGCAGGCGAAGATCCGCGCCGCCTCGGCGCTGGTCGTCGGCGCGGGCGGCCTCGGCGTACCGGTCCTGCAGTACCTCGCCGCCGCCGGCATCGGCCGGATCGGCATCGTCGACGGCGACTTCGTGGAGGCCAGCAACCTGCACCGCCAGCCGCTATTCGGCATCGCTGACGTCGGGCAATCGAAGGCGCAGGTCGCGGCCGCGCGCCTCGCCGACATCAACCGGGACGTCTCTCTCGAAGTTCACGCCGCCCACGCGACGGCCGAGAACGTCGATGCACTCGTGGCCGGATACGATCTCGTCGTCGAGTGCAGCGACAATTTCCGCGCCAAGTTCCTCGTCAACGATGCCGTCGTTCGCGCCGGCAAGCCTGCGGTGTTCGCGAGCGTCTACCAGTACGAAGGACAATTGCAGACCTACCTGCCGCGCGAGGACTGGCCGTGCCTGCGTTGCCTGTGGCCCGAAGCGCCGCGCGATGGCCTGGTCGGCAACTGCGCGCAGGCGGGCGTGCTCGGGCCGGTCCCCGCGGCACTCGGCGCTCTGCAGGCGATGGAAGCCTTGAAGCTTGCTGCTCGGCCTCGGCACCGAGGCCCGGCCCGCCGTGCATGTGTTCGACCTGCTGCACCTGCAGTGGCGCACGCTGCGCGCGAGTCGGCGCGTCGATTGCGACCACACGCCGCCCAGCGACGCGAGCGGGCGCAACGACACGACGTTCGACGAGGAGGACCTCGAACTGGAATTCCCGGATCTCGCGGCGGCACTGGCCGCGGGCCTGACCCTCGTCGACATCCGCGAGGCCTGGGAGCGCGACCACGACGCGCCTGGCCAGCGCATCGAGATGCACCTGCCGCTCAGTCTGCTGCTCGATGGCCGCGCGCCGCCGCCGCCGCAAGGCGATCGCTACCTGATCGTGTGTGCGCACGGCGTACGCAGCCTCGGCCTGACCGGGCACCTGCGATCGATGGGATATCGCGACGTGTATTCGCTGCGCGGCGGGCTCGCTGCGCTCAGCGCCTGACCTGCCCGCTGCCTCGCACGACGTACTTGTAGCTGGTCAACTGCTCGACGCCCACCGGGCCGCGAGCGTGGAACTTGTCCGTCGAAATGCCGATCTCGGCGCCCATGCCGAACTCGCCGCCGTCGGCGAACTGCGTCGAGGCGTTGTGCAGCACGATCGCGCTGTCCACCCGCGCCAGGAATTTCTCGGCCGCCAGCGGATCCTCGGTGACGATCGACTCCGTGTGCGCCGAACCGTAGCGCCGGATGTGCTCGATGGCGGCGTCGACGCCGTCCACGACCCGCGCCGCGATGATCGCGTCGAGGTATTCGGTGTACCAGTCGTCTTCGGTGGCCGGGCGCACGCGCGGATCGACCGCGGCGACCTGCGCATCGCCACGCACTTCGCAGCCGGCGTCGAGCAGGTCCTTCACGATGGGCGCGAGGTGCGTCCGTGCCGCCGCCGCATCCACCAGCAGCGTCTCGGCCGCCCCGCAGATGCCGGTTCGGCGCATCTTCGCGTTCAGCACGATGGCTCGCGCCATGTTGAGATCGGCCGCACCGTCGACGTAGACGTGGCAGTTGCCTTCGAGGTGGCCGATCACCGGCACGCGGGCTTCCTGCTGCACGCGGGCGATGAGGCTCTTGCCCCCGCGCGGCACGATGACGTCGATGTAGTCGGTCATGCCGGCGAGCATGCAACCGACCGCGGCGCGATCGGTCGTCGGCACCAGCTGCACGCAGGTCTCCGGCAACCCGACTTCGCGCAGGCCTTCGGCCATGCACGCGTGGATCGCCGCGCTGGAATGCTGGCTCTCGCTGCCGCAGCGCAGGATCGCGGCGTTGCCGGACTTGAGGCACAGCGCGCCGGCGTCGCTGGTCACGTTCGGCCGCGATTCGTAGATGATGCCGATCACGCCGAGCGGCACCCGCACGCGCTGGATGCGCATGCCGTTCGGGCGCAACCACTCGGCGACGATCGTGCCGACCGGATCCGGCAGCGCGATGATTTCCTCCACCGAGCGCGCCATGCCCTCGATGCGCCCGTCGTCGAGCATCAGCCGATCGAGCGCAGCCTTCGTGAGGCCGCCTGCCTCGCCGGCCTTCAGGTCCTTCGCATTGGCGGCGAGGATCTGCGCCTTGTTGGCGCGCAACGAGGCGGCAATGGCGCGCAACGCCGCGTTGCGCGCATCGGCCGATGAGGACGCGAGCGCGCGCTCGGCCTCGACCGCGGCGCGGCCGATTCCGTCCATCACTCTGGCAACGTCGTTCGAGGTCAAGTCAGCACCAGGTCGTCGCGGTGGATGATTTCGTCCCGGCCGCGATAGCCTAGCAAGCCTTCGAGTTCCTGGCTGCGCCGGCCGCGGATGCGTCGCGCTTCCTCGCCGGAGTACGCCGCCAGCCCGCGGGCGATCTCGAGCCCGTCCGGGTCGCGCACGACCACCGCATCGCCGCGGTCGAAGCGGCCCTCGACCTTGGTGACACCCGCCGGCAGCAGGCTCTTGCCGCTGCGCAGCGCCTTCGCGGCGCCGCCATCGACGTGCAGGACGCCCGCAGGCTTGAGCATCCCGGCGATCCACTGCTTGCGGACCGTCACGGGCGATTCGTCCGCGACGAACCAGGTGCAGCGCGCGCCGCCCTCGATGCGCTTCAGCGGATGCGGCTCGTGACCGATCGTCACGCACATGTGGCAACCCGCGGGCACGGCGATCTTCGCCGCGAGCACCTTCGTCGCCATGCCGCCCGAGCCGACGTCGGACGCCGAGCCGCCGGCCATCGCCTCGATCTCGGGCGTGATGCGCGCCACCTCGGGAATGAACTTCGCCTTGGCATCGCGCGAGGGATCGGCGGTGTAGAGCCCGTCGACGTCCGAGAGCAGCACGAGGCAGTCCGCGCTGGCCATCTGCGCGACGCGCGCAGCGAGCCGGTCGTTGTCGCCGTAGCGGATCTCCGCCGTCGCGACCGTGTCGTTCTCGTTGATGACGGGAATCGAACCGAGGCGCAGCAAGGTCGTGAGCGTGTTGCGCGCGTTGAGATAGCGCCGGCGCTCTTCGGTGTCGCCGAGCGTCAGCAGCACCTGCGCCACGGTAAAGCCGTGCGCCTCGAGCACTTCCTTCCAGGCGTGCGCGAGGCGGATCTGCCCGACCGCTGCCGCGGCCTGGCTTTCCTCGAGCTTGAGCTTGCCCTTCGGCAAGCCGAGCTGGCGCCGGCCCAGCGCGATCGCGCCCGAGGAGACGATGACGACTTCCTGTCCGCGCGAGCGCATCGCAGCGAGGTCGGAAGCCAGCGTCTCGAGCCAGGAACGGTTCACCCTGCCCGTCGAAGCTTCGACGAGCAGGGCCGATCCGATCTTGACGACGACCCTCCTGGCCTTCGCGAGTCGCGCGACCCCTCGCGCGGCCGCCGTGCTCATGCGATCGCGAATTGCTCGGGCGACAGGGCCATGAGGCCCGCCGAACCCGCGCGCGCGGCAGCCGCGTGCGCGTCGCAGCGCGGCAGCAGCCGGGAGAAGAAGTGCTGCGCCGTCACGATCTTCGCCTTGTAGAAGTCCGGGTCGGGCGCGCCGGCCGCCAGCCGCTTGGCCGCCACACCGGCGGATGCAAGCCAGCACCAGCCGAGGCAGACGTAGCCCGCGAACTGCAGGTAGTCGGTCGCCGCAGCGCCGACCTCCTCCGGGTTCTTCATCGCCGCCATGCCGAGTTCCATCGTCAATCGGCCCCACTGCTCGAGTCGCTTCTCGAGCTCGACGCCGAGCGGCGCCACCTCCGGCAGGTTGGCGTACTTCGCAATCGCCTCGCGGATGCGGGCCGCGACGGCCTGCTGGCTCTTGCCGCCGGTGCCGAACACCTTGCGGCCGAGCAGGTCGAGCGCCTGGATTCCGTTCGTGCCTTCGTAGATCGGCGTGATGCGCGCATCGCGCATCAGCTGCTCGACGCCCGTTTCACGGATGAAGCCGGCGCCGCCGTGGATCTGCACCGCGAGGCTCGTCACTTCCATGGCGGCATCCGTCAGGAAGCCCTTCACGATTGGCGTCAGGAAGGCGATGAGTTCCTCGGAACGCTTCTTGGCATCCTTGTCCGGGTTCATGTGCGCACTGTCGATCTCGCGTCCGGTCAGGAAGCAGAGCACCCGACCGCCCTCGACGAACGCCTTCTGCGTGAGCAGCATGCGCCGCACGTCCGGGTGGACGATGATCGGGTCCGCCGCCTTGCCGGGCGACTTCGCCCCAGTCAGGGCACGGCCCTGGAGGCGATCGTTCGCGTAGACGATGGACGTCTGCCAGGCCAGCTCGGACAACCCGTGACCCTGCAAGCCGACGCCCAGGCGCGCGTGGTTCATCATGGTGAACATGCACGCGAGTCCGGCGTTCTCCTTGCCGACCAGCCAACCGATCGAGTCGTTGAAGTGCATCACGCAGGTCGGCGACGCGTGGATCCCCATCTTGTGCTCGATGGATCCGCAGGTCACGCCGTTGGCCGGGCCCACGTTGCCAGCGGCATCCGGCAGGAATTTCGGCACCAGGAACAGGCTGATGCCCTTGGTGCCCGGCGGCGCATCCGGCAGGCGCGCCAGCACCAGGTGGATGATGTTGCCGGTGAGGTCGTGTTCGCCCGCGGTGATGAACACCTTGGTGCCGGTGATCGCGAACGAGCCGTCCGGCGCGCGGCTCGGCCTTGGTGCGCAGGATGCCGAGGTCGGTGCCGGACTGTGCCTCGGTCAGGCACATCGTGCCCGACCACTCGCCGCTCACCATCTTCGGCAGGTAGCGCTGCTTCAACTCGTCCGTCGCGTGCGACGCGATCGTGAGCGCGGCGCTCTCCGTCAGGCCGGAGTACATCTTCCAGGCCATGTTGCCGGAGATCAGCATCTCGCTGAACGCGAGCGCGAACCCGCCCGGCAGGCCCTGCCCGCCCCATTGCGGATCGGCCGTCATGGTGATCCAGCCGTCCTGGCAGTAGCGGTCGTAGGCTTCCTTGAAGCCCGGGGGCGTGATGACCTTGCCGTCCTCGAACTTCAGGCCATGCTCGTCGCCGACCCGGTTGGTCGGGGCCAGCACGTTCTCGGCGAACCGGGCTCCCTCCTCGAGGATGCCCTCCAGCAGGTCGCGGTTGAGTTCCTCGCGGCCGAATGAGCGGTAGTGATCCTCGAAATCGAGCACGTCATGGACCACGAAACGGATGTCGCGAAGCGGGGCGCGGTAGGAATACACGGCGAATCCTTCCTGTAGTAGTGTCTGGGCGAATTTTACGCGACCTGGGGCGCCCATCACCGTAAGTGAGTTCCGGTTGCCCGGGCCGGCGGCCCAAACGTATAGTTGTTCGCAGTCTCGATCCCCGAAATCCGCACGCATTCCCCGCAAGAGGGCCGTTGAGTGAGCCGCGATTACGAACCGGTGCCCGGAAAATGGTACGAAGACCTCGACTCCGAGGAGACGTTCCAGGTGCTTTCCGTCGATCCGGACGAGGAAATCGTCACCATCCAGTGGCCGGATCGTGAAATCCAGGAGATCGACCTCGACGTCTGGAATGAAATGGACCTCGAACTGGCGCAACCGCCGGACGGCTGGGTCGACGACGCGCCGGAAGAGGATGACGAGGACGACGACGAGGTCATCGAGGACGAAGAAGACGACTGGGACGACGACGAGGACGACGACTGGGACGACGACGAAGACGAGGATTACGACGACGACGACGACGAGTATCGCGACCGCGAGTGAACGACGAGCCCACCCCTGCCCCGCTCCCGCCTGCCTACCCGGCCGAACTTGAACACGCCTGGCAACCGCCCGGCGGTCCGCCGCTGCTGATCCGCCCCCTCCGCCCCGACGACCTCGAGCGGGAACTGCGCTTCATCCGGGCCCTTTCCCAGGAAACGCTTTACCAGCGCATGCAGTACTCCGCCCGGGACGTTCCGCCCGGAGCGGCCGAGCGCCTGCTGGACCTGGATTATGTGAATTCGATGGCCATTGCAGCCGTCCAGCCGGGGGACGGGGTGGACGAAATCGTCGGGGTCAGCCGTTACGCGCGGATCGACGCCACGGACCGGGCCGAATGCGCCATCGTCGTGGCGGACGACTGGCAGGGTCGCGGCCTCGGCACCGAACTGATGCGAAGCCTCGCCCGGGCCGCAAAGACCCGCGGCATCGAGGCGCTGGTGGGGCTCAGTCTCGCCGAGAATCGCCGCATTGCCGCCTGGGCCCGGCAGTTCGGCTTCCACGCGACGACCGAGCCGAATTCCGGCGGCCTGCTGCGGGTCACGCTCGACCTGGGCGCGCTGCCTTCCTGAGCGGGCGGATCGCCTCGCGCCAGGCTTCGTAGGCTGGCAACACCTTCGCGCTTTGCTCGGTGGCGTCCCGCCGCAGAAGCTCCTCCCGCTCCACCAGGAGATCCTCGAGGCGGCGCACGGTCGCGCGGCCCAGCGTGCCGCTCGCGGCTTCGAACCCAATGCGCCGCAGCGATGGTGTCGCGATGCGCGCCGATCGCTTCCTGCGCACGCCGCAAGCGACGCAACAGCCTGGCGGCACTCTTCCGCTCGACGTCGACGACGACCTCGAGGGCATAGCGACAGTGCTTCAGCGCGAGACGCAACTCGTGCAGTTGCTGCGCTTCCTGCGGATGACGTTTCATGAGGCGGTTCGCCTTGCGCCACGCCCGGTCGGCCTGCCCCAGGAGTTCCGCCATGTCCGCGTCCGTCCGGGCGATCCGCATCGGCTGCTCCGCTCGTGCAGCGAGCGACGCGCTCATCGCACGCCAGCCATGTTCGGTCGCGCGCTTGCGCAGATGGTCCCTGACGTCCGACCGCGCGAGCTGCAGGGCTGCCGCGAGCCGCGCCAGTTCGGCGGACCTCAATGCCTCCCTGGATCCGACCGTGTCCCGCAGGACCTCGCCGTGCACGTCCGCCTCGCGAACCATGGCGAGGGCGCGCGCGAAACTGCGTAAATCCATGCGGTAGAGGCGCGCCCAGCGCGCGTCGAAGAGCGGGCCGAAGGTCTTGAGGATCGAGCGCAGGCGGCGGGCGGCGACCCGGCCCTGGTGCACGTCTTCGACGCCGCTCTCGCCAAGACGGGCGATCACGGCCTGGAGTTGGCGCTGCTGCATCCGGACGACTTCCGCAAGCCGCAAGCTGCCGGCCGCCCAGCCGGGGCCAGCGGCATGCGCACGTCTTGGGGCAGGAGTCATCGCTTCTCCACCGGCTGGAATCCGCCGGGGACCCGTGACCGAATGCTACACCGACGGGATGCGCTTGATCGCGTTGCGGTCGAGCACCATGGAGAGCAGCGAACCCACCGTGCGATGGGACTCGAGAGGATGACGCAACGGCACGTTCACGTTGAGCCGGTAGCTGTTGCGCCGGCCGCTGCGCTCGCGCGTGAGGATGCCGGCCTCGTCGAGGTCGTCGACGATCTTCTGCACGGCGCGTTCCGTGATGCCCACGCTGCGCCGCCACGTCGCGCAGGCGCGAATCGGGATCGAGCGCGAGACACACGAGGACATGGCCGTGGTTGCTGAAGAACGTCCAGTGGCGCGCAGGGGTGTCGCTGCTCATCTTCGAGGCCTCGCTGCCGGCAGGTCCGGAACTCTCGCTGGGATCCATTGTCTGAACTGTGTTTCCGGTTTTATGCTTCGTGTAGTATGCTGGAGCCGCCCCGCGCTGGCTAGTGCAAGATGCCCGCCGGGCCTTGAATCGACCCGGACTGCCCCCAACCACCTGAACTGCGTCGCGGGCCCGCCCCCGGCCCGTTTCGGAGAACGACTGCAATGATGATGAAGCGAATCCTCCTGTTCCTCGCGACCAACCTCGCGATCATCTTCCTGCTGAACATCGTGCTGAGGCTGTTCGGCATCGAGAGCATCTTTGCCGCCAACGGCGTCGACCTCGACTACGGCAACCTGCTGGTGTTCGCCGCCGTGGTGGGCTTCAGCGGCGCCTTCATCTCGCTCGCCATCTCCAAGTGGACGGCGAAGAGGATGATGGGCGTGCAGGTGATCACCCAGCCGTCGAACCCCACCGAGAGCTGGCTGGTCAACACCGTGCAGCGCCAGGCCCAGCAGGCCGGCATCGGCATGCCGGAAGTCGGCATCTTCAACTCGCCGGAGCCGAACGCGTTCGCCACGGGTGCGCGTCGCAACGCTGCGCTGGTGGCGGTCAGCACGGGGCTGCTCGAACGCATGACGCGCGAGGAAGCCGAAGCCGTGCTCGGCCACGAGATCAGCCACGTCGCAAACGGCGACATGGTGACGCTCGCGCTCATCCAGGGCGTCGTCAATACCTTCGTCGTGTTCCTCTCGCGGGTCATCGGCCACACGGTCGACCGCGTCGTCTTCAAGAACGAGGAAGGCCGCGGCCCGGCGTTCTGGATCACGACCATCGTCGCCGAACTGGTGCTGGGACTCCTGGCCTCGATCATCGTCATGTGGTTCTCGCGCCGCCGCGAATTCCGCGCGGACGCGGGCGGCGCGCACCTCGCCGGCCGCCAGCAGATGATCTCGGCGCTCGAGCGGCTTAAGCAGCAGCACACCGGCCCGCTGCCGGAGCGCATGGCGGCCTTCGGGATCTCGGGCGGCCGCGCGTCGGGCCTGAAGAAGCTTTTCATGACCCACCCGCCGCTGGACGAGCGCATCGCCGCGCTCCGCGCCCAGCAGGGCTGATCGCGCGCAATCCGCGCGACCCGCCGCGACGAAACTGGCCGCGTCCGATGCCCGGGCGCGGCCTTTTCTTTGGCCGCGGCCTGCCGGGGATGAGACCATGAACCCGCGAAGATGACCAACGCCTCCACCGCCATCGTCTGGTTCCGCCGCGACCTGAGGCTCGCCGACAATCCGGCGCTGGTCGCGGCCTGCGAGCGTGCGGAGCGCGTGATCGCGCTCTTCGTGCACAGCCCGGAGGAGGAAGGCGAATGGCAGCCCGGAGCCGCGAGCCGCTGGTGGTTGCATCGCAGCCTCGAGCATCTGGAGGGCAGGCTGCGCGAGCGCGGCAACGAACTCGTGATCAGGCGCGGCCCCGCCGCCGGGCAGCTGCTCGAGATTGCCCAGGCGACCGGCGCGACGCAGTTGTACTGGAACCGCCTTTACGACCCGGCGCTCGTCGCTCGGGACACGAAGCTCAAGTCGGCACTGCGCGACGCCGGGCTCGTCTGCGAGAGCTTCAACTCGGCACTGTTCTTCGAGCCCTGGGAGATTCGCACGGGGCAAGGCACGCCGTATCGCGTGTTCACCCCGTTCTGGAAGGCCTGCCAGGCGCAACTCGACACGCAACCGGCGCCGCTGCCGGCGCCGAGCCGCATCCCCGCGCTTGCGAAGCCCGTGGCGTCACTCGCGCTGGACGACCTGCAGCTCCAGCCGCGCATCGCGTGGGACGGCGGCCTGCAGTCCGCGTGGTCGCCGGGCGAATGGGGCGCGCTCGCCCGGCTCGAGTCATTTTGCGAGTCCGCCGATCGGCCGGTACGACGAAGGCCGCAATCGACCCGACCATGACTGGGTGTCGCGACTGTCGCCCCACCTCCATTTCGGCGAGGTCGGACCGCGGCAATGCCTTGCCGCCGTGCGCATGTCGCTGGTGGACAAACCGGCGGACGGCCCGCCGGCCGAGTCGTTCGTCCGCCAGCTCGGGTGGCGCGAGTTCGCGCATCACCTGCTGCACCACTACCCGGCCACGACGCATGCGCCGCTCGATGCGCGCTTCGAAGCCTTTCCGTGGGAACCGAACGACGCCTGGCTGCGGGCGTGGCAACGCGGCCGGACCGGCTATCCCATCGTCGATGCGGGCATGCGCGAGCTGTGGACGACCGGCTGGATGCACAACCGCGTGCGCATGATCGTCGCCTCGCTGCTGACGAAGAACCTGCGCCAGCCCTGGCTCGAGGGCGCCCGCTGGTTCTGGGACACGCTGGTCGACGCAAGTCTCGCGAACAACACGCTCGGCTGGCAGTGGACGGCCGGCTGCGGCGCGGATGCCTCGCCCTACTTCCGCATTTTCAATCCCGTGCTGCAGGCCGAGCGCTACGACCCCGCGCGCGCCTACATCCGTCGCTGGGTGCCGGAAATCGCCCGCCTGCCGGACAGTCACATCCACCGGCCATGGCAGGCCCCCGCGGCCGTGCTCGCGGCGGCCGGCGTGAAACTCGGCGTGGACTACCCGACGCCGATCGTCGACTTCCCGGCCAGCCGCGAAGCGGCCCTCGCGGCTTATGCGAAGATCAGGAGCGCCTGATCGCCCGCATTGAATCTATCCCGCGATGACCGGCGAAACGACTTGCATGCGCACACCCCGCCGCTCACCGATCGCACTGATTCTGCTGGCTTTTCTGTCCCTCGCCGGGGCCGGGGCCGGCGCGGCGACGTTGCCCAGGCCCGTCTCGCAGGAGCCATTTGCCTTCCAGCGCGTCGGCAGCGGCGACCTGCGCTGGTTCGGCATGCACATCTACGAGGCCAGCCTCTGGAGCCCGGACGGCCGCTTCGACGGCCTCGCCTCGCGCCAGCCGATGGCGCTCAGCCTGTGGTACGGCCGCGATTTCAGCCGCGAGGAACTGCTGCGCATCACCGGCACCGCATGGAAGCTGCTCGGCGAGACGTCCGCCGGCGCAACAGCAGAAGTGGATCGGAGATCTGCGCGGTTTCTGGTTGGACGTCGCCAAGGGCCACAACCTCACCGCCGTCGTCGTACCCGGCGGAGAAACCCGCTTCTATGACCAGCAGCGCCTGCTCGGCCGGGTGGACGATCCGCAGTTCGGTCCGGCGTTCCTCGCGATCTGGCTCCATCCCCGCAGCGTGGTCGGCGATCTTCGGGGCGAATTGCTGGGCGGCTCCGGCGGGTCCACCGGCATTGCCGGGGCCAACTGACCGGCTGTGATAACTTGATGCACCCTTTGGCCCGAGCGCGCCGCGCCGCCCAGGACCTGCCCATGCCTCGCGCCACTCACCGCAAGGTTGCCTTGCCGAACGCACCAGGTCCGGCCCGGCGGCTCTGGCGCGCATTCCTGGCGTGGTTCGACACCGGAGTACCGCCCGTGACGGCGAACGACGCCTCGCGTGACGGGGTGGACTGGGCTCGCATCGTGCCCTTCGTCGCCATGCACCTCGTCTGCCTGAGCGTGATCTGGGTGGGCGCCAGCCCGGTCGCGGTCGGTGTCGCGATCGGCATGTACTTCCTGCGCATGTTCGCGATCACGGGGTTTTACCACCGTTATTTCTCGCACCGCAGCTTCAAGACCTCGCGGCCGGCGCAGTTCGCGTTCGCGCTGCTCGGCGCCTCGGCGGTACAGCGTGGACCGATCTGGTGGGCGGCGCACCATCGCCACCATCACGCGTTCTCGGACAAGGCACAGGACGTGCACTCGCCGGTGCAGAGCGGCTTTCTCTGGTCGCACATGGGCTGGTTCCTCTCGAAGCGCCACTTCGCACCCAACCTCGGCCGCGTGCGCGACCTGACGGCCTTCAAGGAACTGCGCCTGCTCGATCGCTTCGACATCCTCGTGCCGTTCGCGCTCGCCCTCGGAATGCTGGGCCTCGGGCACCTGCTCGGGACCGTGGCGCCAGACCTCGGCACCAGCGGCTGGCAGATGCTCGTCTGGGGCTTCTTCATCTCGACGGTGGCGTGTTACCACGGCACATACACGATCAACTCGCTTTGCCATGCCTGGGGCAGCCGCCGTTACGCCACGCGCGACGACAGCCGCAACAATGCCTTCCTCGCGCTCATCACGCTCGGCGAGGGCTGGCACAACAACCACCACCATTACCCGATGGCCGCACGGCAGGGGTTCTACTGGTGGGAGTTCGACATCACCTACTACCTGCTGCGCGGCCTGGCCGCGATCGGCGTGATCTGGGACCTCAAGCCCGTCCCCGAGGACGTCCGCGCAGCCAACCGGATCGCGACGGCATGAGAATCGCCGTCGTCGGCGCCGGCGTGGCCGGCCTCTATGCCGCGTGGCGGCTGTCGAAGCAGCACGAAGTCACGATCTTCGAGGCGAACGGCTACCTCGGCGGCCACACGAACACGATCGACATCGAGCGACGCGGGCGCACCTGGGCGATCGACACCGGGTTCATCGTCTTCAACGACTGGACCTATCCGAACTTCATCGGGATGCTGCGGGAGCTGGGCGTGTCCTGGCAGCCGTCGAACATGAGCTTCAGCCTGCGCTGCGAGCGCAGCGGGCTCGAATACAACGGCACGTCGATCAACTCGCTCTTCGCCCAGCGCCTGAACGCCGTGCGCCCGTCGTTCCTGCGCATGATCGCGGACATCCTGCGCTTCAACAAGCGCTGCAAGGAACTGCTCGCGACCGACGACGACACGCTCACGCTCGGCGAGTACCTCGAGCGCGGCGGGTATTCGGCGCAGTTCGTCGAGCACTACATCGTGCCGATGGGCCGCGCCATCTGGTCCGCCGAAGCCACGGCGATGCTGGACTTCCCGGCGCGTTTCTTCGTCGACTTCTTCGACCGCCACGGTTTCCTGTCGGTCGACGACCGGCCGGTGTGGCAGACCGTGCGCGGCGGCTCGCGCGAGTACGTGCGCGCACTGACGGCCGCGACGCCGGCCAAGGTGCGAGTCTCGACGCCGGTGGCCTCGATTCGGCGCACGCCGCAGCAGGTGCTCGTGCGCACGGCGCGCGGCGACGTGGAGGCGTTCGATCACGTCTTCCTGGCCTGCCACTCCGGCCAGGCCCTCGCGATGCTCGAGCAGCCTTCACCCGCCGAGCGCGAAGTTCTCGCAGCGCTTCCCTACGCGCGCAACGAGGCGATCCTGCACACGGACGCGTCGCTCCTGCCGCGCCGTCCCCTGGCCCGCGCGGCGTGGAACTACCACCTGCTGCGCGATCCGCAGGAACCGGTGGCGCTCACCTACGACATGAGCGTGCTGCAGTCGCTCGACGCCCCGGAGCGTTTCCTCGTCACGCTGAACCACCGCGACGCGATCGACACGAGGACGATCCTCGACACGTTCCAGTACGAGCACCCCGTCTACCTGCCGAAGGGCGTGGCCGCGCAGAAGCGCCACCGCGAGTTGAACGGAGCACAGCGCACCTATTTCTGCGGCGCCTACTGGCGCTGCGGCTTCCACGAGGATGGCGTCGTGAGCGCGCAGACGGCGCTCGCGCACTTCGCGGCCGATCTCGAACGGAACCCCGATGCACAGCTGCCTCTACAAAGGGTGGGTTAGGCACCGGCGGCGCTCGCCGCGGCCGCACGAGTTCCGGTACCAGCTCTTCATGCTGTACCTGGACCTTGCCGAGGTGGACACGGTGTTCGCACGCCGCTCGCTGTGGTCGACGCATGGACCGGCGATCGCGCGCTGGAAACGCTCGGACCACCACGGCGATCCGGCCGAGCCCCTCGACACCAGCATCCGCCGGCTCGTCGAGAGCCGCTGCGGTGTGCGTCCCGAAGGTCCGATCCGGCTCCTGACGCACCCGCGGTACTTCGGCTACGGGTTCAATCCGGTGAGCTTCTACTACTGCTACGCGGCGGACGGCGAGTCACTCGCAGCCATCGTCGCCGAGATCAACAATACGCCGTGGGGCGAGCAGCATTGCTACGTGCTGCCGGCAAGCTCCAGCAGCGGGTCGGCGGAGCACAAGCTCCGGTTCAAGTTCGGCAAGGACTTCCACGTGTCGCCGTTCCTGCCGATGGACATGGACTACGACTGGCGATTCAACGCGCCGGACGGGCACCTGCAGGTGCACATGGAAAACTGGCGGGAGGGCCAGCCGGTCTTCGACGCGACCATGAACCTCGAGCGCGAGCCGATCACGGGCGCCTCGTTGGCATCCGCGCTGGTCTCGTATCCGCTCATGACGGGCAAGGTTGCGTTCGCGATCTACTGGCAGGCGCTGCGGCTGTGGCTGAAGCGCACACCGTTCATCACTCACCCCGACAAGACCGGCGCAGGCCATCGCCTGCGGGCCGGCCGCATCGAGAGCACGCGCCCATGACGGACCACAGCACCACGACGGCCAGGCCGGGCATCGTCCGGGGCGATCTGCTCGAGCGGCCCGCGGCGCTCGCGCAAGCCAGCGCCCTGCAGCGGCTTGGCCGCAAGCTGTTTCTCGCCCAGCTCGGGAAGCTGCGACACGGTGAGTTGACGGTGATCGAAGGCGGGCAACGTCACGTCTTCGGCCGGCGCAAGGCCGAGTGCGACCTTCACGCCACGCTCGAAGTGCTGCATCCGCAGACTTTTGCCGATGCTGCATTCGGCGGCACGGTCGGCGGCGGCGAATCGTACATCCGCGGCCAATGGCGTACGGACGACCTCACGGCCCTGGTGCGGCTGTTCGTCGCCAATCGCGACATGATGGAATCGGTCGAAGGCGCCGCGTCGGTCATCGCGACCCCCGTCCGACGCGCGCTGCATTGGGCCAATCGCAACAGCAAGGACGGCAGCCGTCGCAACATCGCGGCGCACTACGACCTCGGCAACGAACTGTTTGCGCTGATGCTCGACGAGACGATGGCGTACTCCTGCGGCATCTTCGAGCGCGAGGATGCGACGCTGCACGAAGCGCAGCTCGCGAAGTTCGACCGGATCTGCACGAAGCTGCAGCTCTCGCCGGCCGATCACGTGGTCGAGATCGGCACGGGGTGGGGCGGCCTCGCAATCCACGCCGCGGCCAGGTACGGCTGTCGCGTGACGACCACGACGATCTCGAAGGAGCAGCACGACTTCGCGAAGGCGAAAATCGAAGCGGCGGGCCTCGGCGATCGCATCACGCTGCTGCTCGAGGACTATCGCGACCTGACGGGCACCTACGACAAGGCCGTCTCGGTCGAGATGATCGAGGCAGTTGGTCACCAGTACCTCGACACCTACACGGCCAAGTGCGCCTCGTTGCTGAAGCCGGACGGCGCGATGCTGCTGCAGGCGATCACGATCCAGGACCAGATCTACGAGGAGGCGCTGAAGAGCGTCGACTTCATCCAGCAGTTCGTCTTCCCGGGCAGTTTCATCCCGTCGGTGGCGGCGATCACGGAGTCGGTGCGCAAGAAGACGGACATGAAGGTCTTCCATCTCGAAGACATCGGGCCGCACTACGCCACGACGCTCAGGATGTGGCGCGAGAACTTCTTTGCGCATCTTGCGGAGGTGAAGGCGCTCGGCTATCCGGACGCGTTCGTGCGGATGTGGGAGTTCTACCTCTGCTACTGCGAAGGCGGGTTCCTCGAGCGGCAGATCGGCGACGTGCAGATGCTGCTCACCAAGCCGCGCTGCCGGCTCCCCTCCGTTCGCTGACCGCGGCACGTCGTTCGCTCACGCACGGGGCCGTGCCCGTTGGCGGGCATCTGGCTCCCCCTGGCTAGAGCGCGGCGGGCTCCGATTCTGGGCTCGTTCGCGAAAACGCCGTAAACCCATCCATGGGGGCTCCGGCCGCGGCGTCCATGCCGCGGACGGTTTCGCGAACGAGCCCAGAATCGGATCCCAGCCGCGCGAACGGGCGCACTGCGTGCGCCCGCAGTACGCACCGCCAAGGCGGCGCTTTGGCGGCGCGCGGCCACGCGCGCGTGGCCGGGCAGCTGGCTCCCGGCGCCCGGTCTGTCTCCAAAGCCGTCCGCGGCATGGACGCCGCGGCCGGAGCCCCCATGGATGGGTTCACGGCGTCTTTGGGGACAGACCGGGCGCCGGGAGCCAGCTGCCCGACCGATGTTCCCCGACCTTGCGGCTGCGCGGCTTGCACCTACTACCGCGCCAGCAACCGCACCGCGATAATCGGCGCCAACCACCGAACCCGCCGGAGCCGACCCATGACCCAAGCCGCCATCCTCGAAGGACTCGCCAACTCCAAGCTGGCCGCCGAAATGACCGACGAACAGCGCAAGGCCCTGGCGGCCGCCATGACCCTGCGCGAACTCACGCCGGGCGAGGTGCTGGTCCGCGAAGGCGACACCGACGACCACCTGTACGTCATCGCGAGCGGCGTGCTCGGCATCATCAAGGCCGCCGGCACCGAGAACGAGATGACGATCAATACCGTGAAGGCGGGCGACGTCGTGGGCGAGCTGTCCTTCCTCGACGGCGCCACGCGCTACGCATCGCTGGTCGCAATGAGCAGCAGCCGCGTGCTGGGCCTGAGCCGCGGCGACCTCGAGAGCCTGCTCGACAGGAATCCGCAGCTCGTCTATCGGGTCATGCGCGCGATAGTCCGCGTGGTGCACGACATCCAGCGCCGCCTGTCGATGCAGACCGTCGAACTGACCAACTACCTCTACAAGACTCACGGTCGGTACTGAGCTGCGGGCAGGTGGCATAGGACCCCCTGCCTCGGGGGCGGACGCACCAACTTCGAGCAGCGGCTCTTCAATCGCTGCCCGGGACGCACCCTGAAGGGGCAGCGTTCGCCCGGATCGCCACATTCGCCGCTTGGCATGAATTTCGCTTGGTCTCTTCGGAAGGAAGAGACCCATGGACCGCGCCAGACCAGCGAACCCCGCCTATGACGAGATGTACACCGCGGGCGGTGAAGTGCGACCGCACTACTCCGTGTATTCGGACTGGCTGCTCCGCCAGCCGGACGACGCCCTGCGCCAGAAGCGCGCCGAGGCGGACAGCCTGTTCCACCGCGTGGGGATCACCTTCGCGGTCTACGGCGAGCAGGAGGGAAGCGAGCGGCTCATTCCGTTCGACATCGTGCCGCGCATCCTCTCGGCCGAGGAATGGCGCACGCTCGCCGAGGGCCTGCGCCAGAGGGTTCGCGCGCTCAACGCGTTCGTCGGCGACATCTATCACGACCAGGAAATCCTCCGGGCCGGCCTGATCGCGTCGGAGCAGATCTTCTGCAACCCGCAGTACCGCCCCGAAATGCAGGGCATGGACGTGCCGGGCGGCATCTACGCGCACATCGCCGGCATCGACGTGGTGCGCGCCGGCCAGGGCGAGTTCTACGTGCTCGAGGACAACCTGCGGGTCCCTTCGGGCGTCTCGTACATGCTCGAAGACCGCAAGATGATGATGCGGCTGTTCCCCGAGCTGTTCTCGCTGAATCGCGTGGCGCCGGTCGAGCACTACCCGGACCGGCTGCTCGAGAACCTCGCAAGCGTCGCGCCAGCGGGGGTGGCCGACCCGGTGGTCGTCGTGCTCACCCCGGGCGCTCACAACAGCGCGTACTTCGAGCACGCCTTCCTCGCCCAGCAGATGGGCGTCGAGCTCGTCGAGGGCCAGGACCTCATCGTGCGCAGCGGCTTCGTCTACATGCGCACGACGCGCGGCCCGCAGCGAGTGGACGTGATCTACCGCCGCATCGACGACGACTTCCTCGACCCCCTGGTGTTCCGCACCGACTCGGTGCTCGGCGTGCCCGGCCTGATGTCGGCGTATCGCGCCGGGCACGTCACGGTGGCAAACGCCATCGGCACCGGCATCGCCGACGACAAGTCGATCTATCCGTACGTGCCGGACATGATCCGCTTCTATCTCGGCGAAACGCCGCTGCTCAACAATGTGCCGACGCGCGTGCTGCGGCGGCGCGACGACCTGGCCTACACGCTGGATCACCTCGACGAACTGGTCGTGAAGGAAGTCCACGGCTCGGGCGGCTACGGCATGCTGGTCGGGCCGACGGCTTCGGAGGCCGAGCGCGAGGACTTCAAGCTCCGCATCCTCGCCTCGCCCGAGAAATACATCGCCCAACCGACGCTGGCGTTGTCCACCTGCCCCACGTTCGTCGAACAGGGGGTGGCGCCACGCCACATTGACCTGCGGCCCTACGTGCTCTCGGGCCGCGAGGTCACCATCGTTCCCGGCGGCCTGACGCGCGTCGCCCTGCGCGCGGGCTCGCTGGTCGTGAACTCGTCGCAGGGCGGCGGCACCAAGGACACGTGGGTGCTGGAGGCCTGACGCGCATGTTGAGCCGCACCGCAGATCACGTGTACTGGCTGGGGCGCTATGCGGAGCGCGCGGAGAACCTCGCTCGCACGCTCGACGTGCAGTACCGGCTGTCGCTGCTTCCGCACGAGGCGAAGGCCGACGGCCTCGGCTGGAAGCAGATGCTGCACACGCTCGGCTTCGAGGACGCCTACCTCGAACGGCACGAGACGCTCGAGCCTCACAAGGTGATCGACTTCCTGGCCTTCGACCGGGAGAACCCGTCGAGCATCCTCAGCTGCCTGCGCTCGGCTCGCGAGAACGCCCACGCGGTGCGCGGCTCGATCTCCTCCGAGATGTGGGAAACCTTCAACGCGACCTGGCTCGAAGCGCGCGCCGCGGCCCCGTCCCGCTTCACGGCGCGCAACGTCGCCGAGTTCGTGGACTGGGTGAAGTATCGCGCCCACCTGGCCCGCGGCGTCGTGCTCGGATCGATGCTGCGCGACGAAGGCTACAACTTCATGCAGATCGGCACGTTCCTCGAACGCGCGGACGGCGTGGCGCGCCTGTTGCGCATACGGCTTGCCTGCGAGGCGACCCGCGACGGGCCCGCCGTCGCGCACGACTACTATCCGTGGACCGTCCTGCTGCGGGCGCTGTCGGCCTTCGAGATCTTCCGTCGCATCTCCCGCGACAGCGTCACGCCGCTGCGCGTCGTCGAGTTCGCCACGTTCCGCACCGACGTGCCGCGCTCGATCTACCGCTCGGCCGAGCTCATCTACGAAAACCTCCGCGCCGTGGCGAACACGCAGTCGAGCGAGACCGAAAGGCGCGCCGGGCAACTGCACGCGACCCTGCGGTTCGGGACGCTGGAAGCGTTGACGGCGGGAGGCGTGGATCGCTTCCTCAATCAAGTGCTCGACAGCACCGCCGACCTCAGCGACCGGATCGGTCGCGACTTCCTCGGGCATACGACAGCAGGGTGACGGCACGATGCATCTTCAGATCCGGCACGAAACACACTATGTCTACGAGAGCCCGGTCAGCTACAGCATCCAGGCGCTGAAGCTGACGCCGCGCACCGAGCCGGGCCAGCGGGTACTGAACTGGCGGGTGATCGCGCCGGGCGAGCGACTCGAGCAGGTCGATCCTTACGGCAACGTGACGCACGTCGTGACGATGGAGCAACCGCACCGCGAACTGCGCATCGTCGTCGAGGGGACGGCCGAGATCGGCGACGGCATCGGTCCGCCGGACGATGAACCGGCCAGCCTCTCGCCGCTCGCCTTCCTCGCACCGACGAACCTCACCCGGCCCGACACCGCGTTGCGGGACCTCGCGGAGTACCACCTGGGACGGCACCCGCCGTCGACGGCTGCGCTGATGGACCTGGTGATGGGCATCGGCAAGCGCGTGGCCTACGAACCCGGCACCACGGACGTCACGCACACGGCGGGCGAAGCGCTCGAACTGGGGTCCGGCGTGTGCCAGGACCAGGCGCACGTGCTCGTGGCGTGCTGCCGCGCGGCAGGCATCCCGTCGCGCTACGTGAGCGGCTACTTCTATGCGGGCGACCCGGGAGGAGTGGCCAGCCATGCATGGGCCGACGTGTGGCTGGGACCGGAACAGGGCTGGGTGAGCCTCGACGTGACGCACGCCGAGCGCGCCGGCACGCGGCACTGCCGCCTCGCCGTCGGACGCGATTACCTTGACGCGGCGCCGGTGCGCGGCGTAAGACGCGGCGGGGGCCATGAGACCATGGCCGTCGCCGTCAAAGTCAGCAGCGGGCAGGCGCAACAGCAATGACGTATTGCGTGGGCATGGTCCTCGACGCGGGACTGGTATTCCTGGCGGATTCGCGCACCAATGCCGGTGTCGACCAGATCAGCACCTTCCGCAAGACGAAGGTCTTCGAGAAGCCCGGCGAGCGGGTCATCGTGCTGCTCTCGTCGGGCAACCTCGCCATCACCCAGGGCGCCGCGAGCCTGCTCGGCGAGCGGATGGCCGCCCAGGACGGCGAGTCGATCGGTCTGCACAACTGCCCGAACATGTTCGAGGCCGCGCGCTGCGTGGGCGACGCCCTGCGGGCGATGCACACCCGCTACTACGACGCGCTCAAGTCGCAGGGCATCGAGTTCAACCCGACGTTCATCGTCGGCGGCCAGATCAAGGACGAAGCGCCGCGACTGTTCCACGTCTACGCGGCGGGCAACTTCATCGAAGCCACGCCGGACACGCCCTACTTCCAGATCGGCGAGTCGAAATACGGCAAGCCGATCATCGACCGCGTCACCCGCCGCAGCATGCCGCTCAGCGAGGCGGCGAAGTGCGCGCTGATCTCCATGGACTCGACGATCCGGTCGAACCTCTCCGTCGGGTTGCCGCTCGATCTCGTGATCGTGCGCCGCGACGAATACCGGGTCGGCAGCCACGTCGACATCGACGCCGACAACCGCTATTTCCAGATGATCCGCAACGGCTGGGGCGAAGCCCTGCGCGAGGCGTTCAGCGCATTGCCGAATCCGGACTGGCTGGGGATTCGCTGAGTCGCGATCCTGGCATCTCTGCTACCCTCCCGGCGGGAGGGACCCATGCTCATCCGTGCCTGCATCGCGAAGATCCACCGCGCCACGGTGACCGAGGCCGACCTGAACTACGTCGGCTCGATCACCATCGACCAGGCGCTGCTCGAGCTGAGCGGCATCCAGCCCTTCCAGTACGTCAACATCACCAACGTGTCGAACGGCGTGCTCTGGCAGACCTACGTCATGGCCGGCCCTCGCGGCCGCGGCGACATCTGCCTCAACGGCCCGCCGGCGCGGCATTTCCAGAAAGGCGACAAGATCATCGTCCTGGCGGAGGGCTGGTTCGAGCCGGCGGAAATGAAGGACATCGATCCGGTCATTGTAATCGTCGAGGACGATGCCAACCTGAGGACCCGCGTCCTCCGGCCGGCCCGGGCTGGCTGAGTCGCCGCCAGGCGCCGCGCAGCCCCTGGCGCCATCGGTAGAAGACCTGAGATCACCGCGGTTCTGCACCGCTAGAATTCGCGCTGCCAAAGTCACTGCGGGCTGCCGAAATGACCGTGATCCGTGGATTCCTGCTCCTTTTCCTGTGGTTGGTGGCGGGCCATGCCTTCGCCGGGAACCTCGACCCTCGATCCGATGCGTTCTGGTACGGCACCGCGACCGACGGCACCCCGACGGTCCGCCTGTATTACTTCTTTTCGCCGACCTGCCCGCATTGCCAGGCCGCGAAGCCTCTCATCCACGATTTCGCCGCACGCACGCCGTGGCTCGAACTGCAGACCTATGCCGTCAAGGACAACCGCGACAACGCGCGCTTCTACTACGACACGGCGAAATCGCTGGGCATCGAGGCGCTTTCCGTGCCGGGGTTCATTTTCTGCCGGCAGGTGCGGATCGGCTACGACAGCGGCGAAACGACTGGCGCGGAACTGATCAAGGCGCTCGAGGCCTGCCACGCCGATCGCCTGGCGCATCCCGATGCAACGGCTGCGGAACCGGCAGGCGGACCCGCAGGCACGGAGGGCAGCGCCACGACAGCGATCGAAACCGAGACCACGGGAACGACCGTCAACCTGCCCTTCGTGGGCACCGTCAGCGCGCAGTCGTTCTCGCTGCCGGCGTTGACCGTCGTGCTGGCCGGCATGGATGCGTTCAATCCCTGCGCGTTCTTCGTGCTCCTGTTCCTGCTGAGCCTCCTGGTGCATGCGAAGAGCCGGACGCGCATGGCCATCGTGGGCGGCACCTTCGTGCTGTTCTCGGGCATCGTGTACTTCGTGTTCATGGCCGCATGGCTGAACGTGTTCCTGATCGCTGGCGAACTGCGCGCGATCACCATCATCGCCGGCCTCGTCGCGCTCTTCGTCGCGGCGCTCAACATCAAGGATTACTTCTGGTTCAAGGAAGGTCCCAGCCTGTCCATCCCGGACTCGGCCAAGCCCGGCCTCTTCAAGCGCATGCGCGAGGTGGTCACCGAGGGCGCGATGGGCCCGATGCTGGTCGGTACGGTGCTGCTGGCCATCGTGGCCAATTCGTACGAGTTGCTGTGCACGGCCGGGTTCCCGATGGTCTACACGCGCGCCCTGACGCTCGCGCAGCTGGAGACCTGGCAGTACTATGCATGGCTGGCGGCATACAACGTCATTTACGTCATCCCGTTGCTGGTCATCGTCACCGTCTTCACGAAAACCATGGGTACCCGCAAACTCAGCGAATCCGAAGGCCGCATCCTCAAGCTCGTCTCGGGCCTGATGATGCTGGGGTTCGGCATCGTGCTGCTGTTTGCCCCCAACCTGCTGACGAACGCGCTGGCCTCGATCCTCGTGCTGCTGGCGGCCGTCGGCGTGGCCCTGGTCACCGCCAGGTTCACCAGCCCGCGCCCCGCCTGAGAGCATGGAAGCCGGGTGCCGATGACCGCCGCTCCACCGCACGACACCGCATCGGCCCTCGAACGGATCCGCCGCACGCTCGGCCCCGGCGCATGCCTGGACGCGCCGTCTGACGTCGAGCCGTACCTCGTCGATTTTCGCGCGCTGTACCGCGGTGCGACCCCGATGGTCGTCTGTCCCAGTTCGACGACCGACGTGGCCGCGGTGCTCGCAATCTGCAACGAGCACCGCATCGGCGTCGTGCCGCACGGCGGGAATACCAGCTATTGCGGCGGCGCCACGCCGAACGAATCCGGCGACCAGCTCGTGCTGTCGCTGCGCCGGATGAACCGCGTGCGTGCCGTGGACGCCGACAACTTCTCCATCACCGTGGAGGCGGGCTGCCTGCTGGCAGAAGTGCAGGCTGCGGCGCAGTCGGCCGACCGGTTCTTCCCCCTCTCGCTCGGGTCCGAGGGCAGCTGCCAGATCGGCGGCAACCTCTCGACGAACGCGGGCGGTCTCAATGCCGTGCACTATGGTGTTGCCCGGGACCTCGTCCTTGGACTCGAGGTGGTGCTGGCCGACGGCCGTGTCATCGACGGGCTCACCAGCCTGCGCAAGGACAATACCGGTTACGACCTGCGAAATCTCTTCATCGGCGCGGAAGGCACGCTCGGCGTGATCACGGCAGCGAGCCTCAAGCTGTTCCCGGTGCCGCGCACCATCGAGACCGCATTTGCGGCGGTCAAGGATGCCGCAGCGGCCGTGCAACTGCTCTCTCGGCTGCGCTCCGTGACGGGCGACTGCGTCACCAGCTTCGAGTTCCTGCCGCGCATCGCCGTCGAGTTCACGGTGAGGCACATCCCCGGCGTGACCGACCCGCTCGATCGCCCTCACGAGTTCTACGTGCTCTGCGAAGTCTCGACGGCCCGCGAGGATGCCTCGCTGCGCAGCCTGCTGGAGCAGGCGCTCGGGCGGGCCCTCGAGGACGGGCTTGTCACGGACGCGGTCATCGCCGAGTCCATTGCACAGCGCAACGCACTGTGGAAGCTGCGTGAGTCCGTGCCCGAAGCTCAGCGGCACGAGGGCGCAAGTATCAAGCACGACGTGTCCGTGCCCGTGGCCAGCCTGCCGGAGTTTCTCGAGCAGGCCTCCGCCGACGTGATGGCAATCGTACCGACGGGCCGGCTGGTCGCTTATGGCCATGTGGGCGACGGCAACCTTCACTTCAACGTCAGCCAGCCGGTCGGCGGCGACACGAAGGCCTTTCTATCGCACCAGCACGCGCTCGAGACGGCGGTCTACGCGCGGGTCCGGCAGTTCCGCGGCAGCATCAGCGCGGAGCACGGTATCGGCCGCCTCAAGCGCGCCGAACTGGCGCGGCACAAGGATCACGTCGACCTTGCCGTGATGCGATCCATCAAGCAGGCGCTCGACCCGCACGGCATCATGAACCCCGGCAAGGTCCTGCCCGACCCGTCCTGACTCCTGCAACGAGAGACGCGCCATGGCCGAAGCCCCCGCCGCCAGTCCGTTCGCCCCGACGCACGTGTCCGTCGTCTGCCACGATGGCCCGGAGGCAGGCCCGAAGCGCCGGGCGGCGGCACAGGCCCACCTGGCGTACGTGGAGAGCATTCTCGATCGCGTGCTGATGGCGGGCCCGCTCTATTCGGAAGACGGCGCGGCGATGGTGGGCAGCATCTACGTCTTCAAGACGACGAGCCTCGTGGAGGCGCGGCAGCTGCTCGAAAACGACCCCTACTTCAAGGCGGCGTTCTGGAAGAGCGTCGAGATCCAGCCGATGCTGCCGGCCGCCGGCGATTGCGTCGGCGGCAAGATCTGGTAAGGATCGCGGCGTATGAGCACGAACCCGTCCTCCATGGCACCCCGGCCGGCCTGCGTCGGCGGACTCTACGAAGTCTGCATCGGCGTCCCGGACCTCGCGTCCGCGCTCGCGCATTACGAGAGTTTCGGTTGTCGCGCGGGCCGCTTCGGCTCCCTGGGCGCTGCACAGGCGAAGGCGCTGTACGGGGTCGACTGTGGCTTGCGCTCGTTGCGCCTGCATCACCTCGATGCCGATCATGGCCTCGTGCGCCTCATGCAGTGGGAACGACCGCTCAATGACGGGCTCGGCCTCGATGACGACCTGCGCTGCATCGGCAGCCGCTGGGCCGTGCGTCTCACCGCCAACGTCCTCAACGTCGCGAACCACGCGCAGCGCGCCCGCGAATGCGGCGAGCCCGTGCGCGTCATCGACCCGATCCTCGCGGTCATCGGTGAAGTGACGGGAGACCAGTCGCCGCGGCCTTTCGCTGACCCGCTGGTCGGCGTGCGCGAAATGGTGCTGATCCAGCCGCTGTACCGCCAGGTGTTCTTCGAGCGCTTCGGCTACGAGAGCCCGCTGTACGGCCGCATCAACCCGAACTGCCTCCTGCAGACCAGCCAGCACACGCACGCCGGCATGATGTTCGTGAGCGACGACCACCAGGTGCTGCGCTTCTACGACGAGGTGCTTGGCCTCAAGCGCTGGTTCGACGCAGAGCGGCCCTACTCGCAGGCCACCGGCTCGCGGAAGATCTTCGGCCTCGAGGATGGCGAGACGCACTGGATGGTCGATTTCGACGACCCACGCTCGGGCCAGTCGCTCGCCGAGCGCCGCTCCGGAAAACTCAAGATCGTGCGCTTTGGGACCCGGAGCCGGCTCGCCGACAAGCGCGATCGCTCGCGGCCCGGCTGCCTCGGGAACTCGCTCTACACCTGGCGCGTCAACGACGTCGAGGGGATGTGGAAGCGCGTGCAGGCCGGTGGCGCCGCGTCCGTCACCGACGTGCTGCCCGACGAGTTCGGCGCGCGCTCATTCTCGTTCGTCGCCCCCGACGGCTATTTCTGGACCCTGGTGCAGGCATGAATCACTTGAACATCCGTTCGATCGCAATCGTGCTCGCCACCTGCGCGCTGGTCGCGGCCTGCGGACAAAAGCCCTCCGCGCCTGCGGCTCGCCGCGCCGCCGGCCGCGAAGCCGGCGGCTCAGAAGGCCCCGCCGCCGGCGCCACATGCGACGCCGACCGAGGCCACCACGAGGTCCCTGGCCAGGGACCACTCGACGATCCGCTACCGGGTGTACGGCAGCGGCGAACCCGCGATCGTGCTCATCCACGGCTGGTCCTGCGATTCCGGCTACTGGGACTCGCAGCTGGACGATCTCGCGGCAAAGTACACGGTCGTGACGCTCGACCTGGCGGGGCACGGCAAGTCCGACGCGAAGAAACGCAAGGACTGGTCGATGGCGAACTTCGGCGCGGACGTGGCCGCCGTGGTCAATGCCGTGGGCACGCCCCGTGTCGTTCTTGTCGGCCACTCGATGGGCGGCCCCGTCGCGCTCGAGGCAGCGCGCCAGTTGCCGGGCAAGGTGATTGGCATCGTGGGCGTCGACACGCTGCGCGACATCGCGCATCCGTTCCCCAAGGAGACGACGAAGCCGGTGTTGAAGGGCATGCGCGAGGACTTCACCAAGGCCGCAAAGGACCTCGTCGACAAGAACTTCTTCACGGACAAGACCGACCCGATCATCCGCAAGTGGATCGTCAAGGACATGTCGTCGGCGCCGCCCAAGGTGGCCATCCCGGCGCTCGAGAGCCTGGTCGCGATGGATTACGGCCCGTTGCTGAACGAGCTCGACCTGCCGATCGTCGTCATCAACGCGGACCAACCGCCCACGGACGAGGCCGCCACCCGGCGGATCGAGCCTCGCTTCCGCGTCGTGACGGTGGCGGGCGCCGGGCACTTCCTGATGATCGAAAAGCCGTCTCAATTCAATGCCATGCTCGAGCGAATCCTCGACGCCTGGGCCGGCCTCGAGAAAAAGACCACGGCTCCCTTGTCGGACACCGGCCCGACTCGCTAGATTGCACCGAGGGATGGATGCGGTCGGCGGCCCGAGTGCGGGCCCGGCCGTCAAAACGAGACCAAGGCCGACCGGGGCAAGCCACCCGCTGGAATTCCATGGGCAACATGCTCAAATCGAGAGTCTTCTGGGCTGCGGTGATCGTCGCCGTGTTCGCCGGCCTGTATGCCCTGCTAGGGTTCTACGCCGCGCCGAAGATCATCCGCAGCAAGGCCATTGCCTTCGCCAAGGAAGAGTACGGGCGCGATCTCGCCATCGGCGAAGTGCGCTTCAATCCGTTCAAGCTGCAGCTCGAGATCAAGGACGTCGCGCTGCCCGACACCGACCGGCAGACGATGCTCGGTTTCAAGCGCCTGTTCGTCGATTTCGAGGTCTCGTCGCTCTGGCACCGCGCCTACACCTTCAAGGACATCGATCATCGATGCGCCCACGCTCCGGACGGTCATCCGGCCGGACGGGCAGGTGAACCTCGCGGACCTCGCTCTCAAGGAAAAGACCCCGCCGGAGCCGAAGCCCGCAGACGACAAGCTGCCGAGCGTCTGGATCCAGTCGCTGGTCGTCCGCCATGGACTCGCCGGACTACGTCGACCTCGGACGTCGCGCGAAGGCCTACCAGCGCCGCTTCGCAGCCGATCGAATTCTCGCTGAAGGACTTCCGCACCACGCCGGAGGGCGGCGACTTCGGCTCTCTCGGCCGTCGGCGCGGGCGGCGCGCAGTTCGACTGGAAGGGTCGAGTTCGCGCTCGAGCCCGGCATCTCGTCGCACGGCGACTTCAAGATCGGCAACCTGAACGCCACCGAAGTGGCGGACTTCCTGGGCGATGCCCTGCCCTTCGGCCTGACCGCCGGCGTGATCAATCTCGGCGGCAGCTACAAGGTCGCCCTCGGCGGCACGACGGACGTCAAGGCCGACATCCCGAAGATCGAACTCTCGGGCCTCGCGCTGCGCGCCCGGGGCGTCGACGCCGACTGGGTGCAGATACCCTTGCTCACGCTGAGCGACACGAAGATCGCGATGCCGGAGCAGACCGTCGCGATCGGCAACGTCACTTTCGCCAACCTCACCGCACAGATGTGGAAGGATGCGAACGGCGAAATCAACCTGACCACACTGTTCTCGCCGCCGCCGGCCGGCGCCCCGACTGCCGCGTCCTCAGCGGAAGGAACAGCCGCACCGGCCGCCGGGAAGCCTGCCACCGCGACCGCCCCGGCCGAAGCGCCTGGCGCAGGCGGCAACGAGTGGAAGGTGCAGGTGGCCGGCGTGGACGTGAAAGACGCCGCGATCGACTTCGAGGATCGCTCGATCACGCCCGCCGCGAAATTCGCGCTGGCGCCGCTCAACGTCGGCGTGAAGGACGTAAGCCTTGATCTTTCGAAACCGCTGCCGATCGTGTTCGACGCCAGGATCAACGGCAAGGCTGCCCTCAACGGCAGCGGCCATGATCGTTCCCGATCCGCTGGCCGCCGACATCGACCTCACGATGGACGGCTTCGACCTGACGGATATCCAGCCTTATGCCGGCGCCTCGACCGCCATGACGATCAACGCCGGCACGCTGGGAATGAAGGGCAAGCTGACGATGACCCCGCCGGACAGCCCGGCTGCGGACATGAGCTTTGCCGGCGACGTCACGATGACCGGCTTCAAGTCGGTCGACAACACGCTCAAGCAGCCCTTCTTCGAATTCGACCGGGTCGAATTGAGCAAGCTGCGCTACGACATGGGCCCCGACGCGATGAGCATCGATCGCGTCCGCATGATCAAGCCATTCAATCGCGTGGTGATCGGCGCGAACGGGATCATCAACGTGTCCGCCGTGTTCGACCCGGAAGGGACGGCCGCCGAAATCCGCAAGCAAGAGGCCGCGGCCGCAGCGGCGGCAGCGGCGCCGAAGCACAAGAAGACGCGCGCGGAGCTCAAGGCGGAGAAGAAAGCTGCGGAAGCCGCGGCCAAGGCCAGGGCCAGCGCGCCGCCGCCGGCACCGGACCTGAAGGAAACCGGAATGCCGATCCGCATCCGCGAGTTCCGTATCGAGGACGGACGGATGGACTTCGCGGATTTCAGCATCCAGCCGAACTTCGCCGCCGACATCACGAGCCTGAACGGCAGCATCACGGGCATGTCGTCCGACCCGAAGTCGCGCTCGAAGGTGGACTTCAAGGGCAAGGTCGGCGAGTTCTCGCCGGTGACGATCAGCGGCGAAGTGCAGCCGTTCGCCTACGAGCGTTTCACCGACATCGGCATGAAGTTCGAGAACATCTCGCTGCCGATCTTCAACCCCTACTCCGGCAAGCTCGCGGGTTACAGCATCGCGCAGGGCAAGCTCACGACCGACCTGCACTACACCATCAATGACCGCCAGCTCGACGCCAAGCACCACATCCGCATCGACCAGCTCGAGTGGGGCGCGGCCACGGCCGAGAAGAGCGAAGCCACGCTGCCCGTGAAGTTCGCGACGTCGCTGCTCAAGGACGCCGACGGCGTGATCGAGCTCGACATCCCCGTCACTGGCACGATCGACGACCCGAAATTCAGGATCGGCCCGATCGTCTGGCAGATCATCAAGAACATCATCACCAAGGCCGTGACGGCGCCGTTCAAGGCGCTCGGCGCACTGTTCAAGGACGCAGAGCAGGCGCAGTTCGTGGACTTCGCGCCGGGACAGTCGTCGCTCGATGCCGCCACGTCGGAACGCCTCGCCGGACTGGCCCGGACCCTCGCGCCGAAATCGGACATCCGCCTCAAGGTGCCGCTCGGCGCCCTCGCCGAGTTGGACCTCGCTTCCATCACCGACGCGCGCTATGCGACCGAACTGCAGTCGGCGACGCGACGCGTCGTGCTCGGCAAGAAGGCGGCCGACGACAAGCCGGTTCCTGCATTCGACACGCTCGATGCCGACAAGCAGATCGACGTGCTGACGGATCTCGTGACGAAGGTTTCGGGGAGCGCACCGCAGATTCCGCCGCCGCCCGAGCGGGCCGAGGGCGTGTCGCGCAAGGACGCGAAGGCGGCCGAACACGCAGCCGCGATCGATTACCTGCAGAAGCAGGCCCGCGCGAGCCTCACGCCGGGCGCGCCTGAACTGGAGCAACTCGGCCAGCAGCGTGCCGAAGCGGTCGAGCGGGCCCTGCTCAACGACACGGGGCTCGCGCCGGACCGCGTGTTCCTCGTGAAGGACGGCAAAGTCACGCCGCAGGACGGCAAGGTGCGGTTCGAACTCGCGATGGAGTGATCAACTGCCGACCCGGCCGCCGCCTCGCTTGCGGATGGCGATCACGCTCGGCCGGGGCGGCAGGCCGTCGCCATCGGGCCAGTGGCTCACCGGTTTGCCGACCGTGCCGCCCTCCCCCGGATGCTGGATCGAGAGGAAGAACGTCTCGCCGTCCGGCGTGAATTCGCAGCCGCAAATCTCGGCGCCGACCGGGCCGCTCATGAACTGTCGCAGGAAGCCGCGCTCCGGGCCGGACACGGGCACCGCGAAGGCACCGTTGTTGTTGCCCTGCGGCTGCGGGCCGTCCGTGACGATCCACAGGTTACCGGCGGCATCGAATCCGAGGTTGTCGGGGCATGCCATCGCCGCCGGTTTCTCGCGGCCCGCGTAACCCGCGTAGTAGGTGTCGTTCGCGCCGAGCTTACCTGGAGACAGCTCGCTCGCTCGAGTCAGGTAACGCGCATCGGCCGCCGCCGGATCGCCGGGCAACAGGAAGACATTCCAGCGGAATCGCCGCGCACCCGCATCCTCGCCGTCTTCGAGCATCTCGAGGATGTGTCCCTGCTCGTTCTGCGGCCGCGGGTTCGCGGCATCGACGCGACGATCGATCGTCTTGCCGTCGTTCGGGACCCGCTTCGACTCGAGCGTGCGATCCGTGCCCTTGGTCATCGCGACGTACACGTGGCCGCGCTGCGGATGAACGGCGATGTCCTCGGGCCGGTCCATCGGCGTGGCGCCCAGAAGATCGGCCGCCTCGCGCGCCTTGATCGCAACCTCGCCCGCATCGGCAAAGCCGTTCTTCGCGGTGAGCGGCCCCTGCCCGTGCACGAGCGGCAGCCACTCGCCCGTGCCGTCTGCGTCGAAGCGCGCCACGTACAGCACGCCCTCGTCGAGCAGGTCGCGATTCGCCGCGCGATTACGGCGATCCCACTTCCCCGCCGTCACGAACTTGTAGACGTACTCGAACTTCTCGTCGTCGCCCATGTAGACGGCGACGCGGCCATCCCGCGTCGCAAAGCAGCAGGCGCTCTCGTGGCTGAAGCGCCCGAGCGCCGTGCGCTTGCGGATGGGCGAGCGCGGATCCTCCGGATCGATTTCGACGATCCAGCCGAAGCGCAGCGCCTCGCGCGGCTCGACCCGCAGGTCGAAGCGCGCATCGACGTGCTCCCAGCCGTGGTAGCCGGCCTCGAACAGCGGATAGCGCTTGTGCGCGGCGACGACGCGCGGATCCGAGGCCGCGTCCGAATTGAACGAGCGGAAGCCGCCGAAGTAGTCCTCGATCTTCTCCTCGGCAGTGAGGTACGTGCCCCACGGCGTGCGCCCGCCGGAGCAGTTCGAGAGCGTGCCGAGCACGCGGGTGCCCGTCGGATCCGCGTCGAGTACGCATCAAAGCGTGCCCGCGGGCCGGCCCGTGAATTTCGGCCGGCGTCGTCGCGGTGACGCGTCGCGTGTATCGCGAGCCGATCTTCGGTCGCCACTCTTCGCCGGCCAGCTCGATCTCGACCACCGACACTCCATGCGCGGCCATCTCGAGCCTCGCCGCCTCGGGATGACGCCTCGACCAGTCGGCCAGGACCTTGGCGCCTTCCTTGCCCATGCCGAGGCGATCGGGAAACATCAGCTCGTCGTTGGTGTACTCGTGGTTGACGCACAGCAGGCCGCGGCGCCCGCTGCGCTCGAGCGGGAAGAACGCGATGGCGTCGCAGTTGTAACCGAACTGGAGTTCCTGGGCGGCGGCGGATCCGTCCTTCAGCAGCGAGCCGCCAGCCACTCCCCGCGTGTCGAGCGCCTTGGCGCCGGGAAACAGCGGATCACCCCAACGCACGACGACCTGCGCGGCGTAGCCGGGCGCGACCAGGATGGCGTCGGCGCTCGAGCCGGCGATCGGCTGGAACGTAAGCGCGGAATTCGGCGCGGTCGGGCCTTGCTCCGCCGCCGCAGTCCCGATGGACGTCTGCAGCAACAGGGCGCCGGGCGCCGCAAGCGCTCCGGCGCGCAGCAGATCGCGCCGCGAGTAGCGGCGGCGAACCAGATCGTCGAATGAATGGGCCAAGTGGATGACGAGAGTGCGCCGGGAACGTTACGGTCTGGCGGCGCCGTCGGCGCCATTCGCCAGCATCCACGCGATGACGGCCGCGCGGTCGGCATCGCTGGCGATCCCGGGATACGCCATGGCATTGCCGGGCACCAGGGACGCGGGCTGCCGGATCCACGCATCCAGAGTCTCGCGGCTCCACACGACGCCCGACTTCACGAGCACGTCGGAGTACTTGAATCCGGCCGCCGCGCCGGCCTTGCGGCCAAGGATGCCGTTGAGATTCGGGCCCACTTTGTGCGGCAGACCGGCTTCGAGATCGTGGCAGGTCTTGCACTGCATGTAGAACAACTGGCCGCGCTTGAGATTGGCGCCGGCGATGCGGTCGTCGAGTTCGCTCGCGTTGGCCGCAGCCCCGAGCAGTGCCAACACGAAAAGCGCCTGCGTGGCGACCCGGGACCCGCTCGTCATGGCTGTCGTTCCCTCATGAGCCCTTCCTGCGCCGTACTTGCGACGAGGTGACCGGCGCGATCGAAGATGCGCCCGAACGCCATGCCGCGCGCTCCGGAACTGCTGGGACTGATCAGCGCGTACAGGTGCCATTCATCGATCTTGATCGGCCGGTGGAACCACATGCCATGGTCGATGCTGGCGAGCGTGACGTTGCCCGCGCGATACGAAAGCCCGTGCGGCAAGGTCGCGGTCTCGAGCAGGTGGAAGTCGGAGACATACGCGAGCAGCACGCGCTGCAGCACCGGATCGTCCACCGGGAACTCGTCGATGAGGCGGAACCAGATGTGGCGCACGGCCGGGCGCGGCACGCCGGGCTCGAGTGTTTCGACGGAGCGGAACTCGAAGGGGCGCTCGAGCGCCCAGTAGCGACGCTTCTCGAGCGGCATGCGATCGAGCTGCTTGCGCTGCTGTGCCGCGAGGTCCGTGAGAGCCTCGGGCGGCGCCACCTCCGGCATCGGCGCCTGGTGGTCGGGCCCGTCCTCCAGCGCCTGGAACGACGCCGACATGTGGAAGATCTGCTCGCCGTGCTGGATGGCGACGACGCGGCGGCTGGTGAAGCTGCCGCCGTCACGGCTGCGGTCCACCTCGTACACGATCGGTGCGTTGAAGTCGCCGCGTCGCAGGAAATACGCGTGCAGCGAGTGCACCAGCCTCGATGGCTCCACCGTTTCGCTCGCCGCCATCAGCGCCTGACCGAGTACCTGCCCGCCGAACACCTGCGGGCTGCCGATGTCGCGGCTCTCGCCGCGGAACAGGTTCACCTCGAGCCGCTCGAGGCGCAGCAGCTTGACGAGGTCCGCCAGCAGCTTGTTCATCGGCAACGCTCCGTGCGGCCGCGGCCGGCTCATTCGTTCACGCCGAGGCGCTTCTGCATGATCGGGCTGGTGGTGGTGTACTGCAGGTGAACCTTCTTCGCGGGGTTCAGGTGCTCCGCGATCGCGAACGCCGCGAGCGCCGCCTCGTGGAAGCCGCTAAGGATCAGCTTTTTCTTGCCCGGATAGGTATTGATGTCGCCGATCGCGAAGATGCCCGGCACGCTGGTCTGGAACTTTGCCGTGTCGACGGCGATGGCCTTCTTGTCGAGCGCGAAACCCCACTCGGCGATCGGGCCGAGCTTCGGGTGCAGTCCGAAGAACGCGAGCAGGTGGTCGGCGTAGAGCTCTTCCATCCCTCCGTCGCTGCGCTTCACCGTCACTCCGACCAGCGTGTCGCCGGACGTGCGCAGCGCCGCGGCCGTGCCTTCGACGAACTTCATCCTGCCGGCGGCCACGAGGCCCTGCATGCGCGCGACCGAGGCCGGCGCGCCCCGGAACTCGGGACGACGGTGCACCTGGGTGATGCTCGCCGCCTTGCCCGCCAGGTCGATGACCCAGTCGAGCGCGGAGTCGCCGCCCCCGAAGATCACGAGGTGCTTGCCGTAGAATTCGGCTGCACTCTTGACCTTGTAGTGGATCTGCCTGCCTTCGAACACCTCGCCACCTTCGACGCCGAGCCGGCGGGGTTGGAACGAGCCGAGTCCCGCGGCAATCACCACCGTCCGGGCGATGAATTGCGTGCCAGCGGAGGTCTGCAGGTCGAACCGGCCGTCCTCGCGCTTGCCGAGGCCGCAGACCTCCTCGCCGAAGTGGAACTCCGGGCCGAAGGGCTTGATCTGCTGCATCAGGCGGTCGACCAGCTCCTGCGCGCCACATACGGGCAGGGCCGGGATGTCGTAGATCGGCTTGTCGGGATACAGTTCCGCGCACTGTCCGCCCGGGTGCTTCAGCGTGTCGACGACGTGGCTCTTGATGCCCAGCAGGCCCAGTTCGAAGACCTGGAACAGGCCGGCCGGCCCGGCGCCGATGATGACGGCATCGGCTTCGATGGGCTGAGTTGCGGTTTGCGCGGTATCCGTGGTCAAAGGGGGCGTCTCCAGCGAAAGGCGGGATTTTACATGCCCTCTCCTGCTTTGGCGGGAGAGGTCGACTTCACCTCTCCCACTCGGTAGGGAGAGGTCGGATTCACCTCTCCCACCGGGTGGGAGAGGTCGGGCGCAGCCCGGGTGAGGGTCCGAGAATGCCCTCACCCGGCCTTTGGCCGACCTCTCCCGCAAGCGGGAGACGTGGGAACACCCTCACCCGCCCTTTAGCCGACCTCTCCCGCAAGCGGGTGAGGTCGTCGCGGTTTCCCGCAAGCCCTGCGGAAGATTCCGCTTGCCCCGGCAGCTAGGCTGAGACAAATTCTCGTCCTTGACGCATATCAAGGCAGGGGGACGGGGTCCGGCGCAGGCTGGCCCCGCACCTTGCCGCTCAGGAAGATCGATGAACTCGCACCAGATCCGGTTCGATGAAGACCTCGTCCGTCGCTACGACAGGTCGGGCCCGCGCTACACGTCGTATCCCACGGCCGTGCAGTTCACGGACAAGTTCGGCATCAACGAGTACCGCGCGGCGGCGCTCGCCAGCAACCAGGACCCGATCCCGAGACCCCTGTCGCTGTACGTGCACATCCCGTTCTGCTCGAGTCCCTGCTTCTACTGCGGCTGCACCAAGGTCATCACGCGCAACCACGAGAAGGCCGAGGCGTACCTGTATCGCCTGCACCGCGAGATCGAACTGCAGGGCGAGCTGTACGACAAGGACCGCGAGGTCGAACAGCTGCACTTCGGCGGCGGCACGCCCACCTTCCTCACGTCGCTCGAGATCGAGCGGCTGATGGAGAAGATCGGCACGCACTTCAACCTCTCGACGAAAGAAGACCGCGAGTACTCGATCGAGCTCGATCCGCGCACCATCACGACGGACACGCTCAAGGACCTGCGCAAAGTCGGCTTCAATCGCTGCAGCCTCGGCATCCAGGATTTCGACCCGGCCGTGCAGGAAGCGGTGAATCGCGTCCAATCGGTGCCGGACACGCTGCGACTGATCCGCGAAGCCCGCGAGTTCGGCTTCAACTCAGTCAGCGTCGACCTCATCTACGGCCTGCCGAAGCAGTCCGTGGCGGGTTTCTCCAAGACACTCGACACGGTGCTGGCCGCCAGGCCGAATCGCTTCGCGGTCTACGCTTACGCGCACCTGCCGCAGATCTTCAAGCCGCAGAAGCAGATCAAGATCGAGGACCTCGCGACGCCCGAGACGCGCCTGCAGCTGCTCGGCCTGACGATCGAGAAGCTGTCCGCGGCGGGCTATGTCTACATCGGCATGGATCACTTTGCGCTGCCGGACGACGAGCTCGTGCTCGCGCAGGAGGCCGGCACGATGTACCGCAATTTCCAGGGATATTCGACGCGCGGTTATTGCGACCTGGTCGGACTCGGCGTCAGCTCGATCGGCAAGGTCGGCGACCACTACATCCAGAACCAGAAGACCCTGCCGGAGTACTACGGCGCGCTCGATCGCGGCATCCTGCCGGTGCACCGCGGTTACACGATGACGCGCGACGACATCATCCGCCGCGACGTGATCCAGCAGATCATGTGCTACGGCATCCTCGACTTCGACGCGACCGCCAAGCGCCACGACATCGACTTCCGCAAGTACTTCGCGAGCGAACTGGTGGCACTCGAGCCGCTGGTGGCGGACGGCCTCGCCGAGTTCGCCGCGCCGGGCCTGCGCGTGCTGCCGGCCGGCCGGCTGTTGCTGCGCCATCTCGGCATGGCGTTCGATGCGTACCTGCCGTCGGCGCAGGCGTCCGGACAGCGGTTCTCGAAGGCGATCTAGCAGCTTCGCAATGGCTTGAAGGTTTCGCGGGCTCCTCCCCTCTCCCGCTTGCGGGAGAGGTCGCACGCAGTGCGGGTGAGGGTGTCTTTCACCTCTCCTGCTTGCGGGAAAGGTCGGGCGTAGCCCGGGTGAGGGGGCTCTGCCCACCGTGTTCGTCGTTGACGTTCCGGGGACGTTCCCGCGGGAACTTCCAAATGGAACTACGTAATCAAGAGCCGGCGTCGGACGAGTTTCTCCCGGCTCTTGGCGGATCTCGTCTGGAAGAGCGGACATTCGCGAATGCCAGGGTTCGGCCAACAGCAGGCATTGCGGTTCGACTGTCGATTGGACCCGCGGGGTCGGTTTGACCGTCCTCGGCGGCGGTGACTTGGTTGCCGACATGGGTCCACGGAATGAGGCCTTGCCATGACGCGATCACGCGAAGTCCCCGCCGACCGCGCTGTTGCCAGGAATGGTACGTTTAGCCGATACGCGTAACAGCTGTCGGCCTAACAGGAGTTGGGCGTCATACAGCACTTGGGGCCATACTCCTGCTCTCCAAACTGCCATTTCTCAATATGCGGTTTCTCACCGGACGGAGAACGCGATGAAACTCTTCAATCTCAATGACACTGCCATCATCCTGATCGACCACCAAGTCGGAACCAACACTTGGGCCAGCTCTACGCCGCTTGAACTCCTGCAACGCAACGTCATGATCCTCGCCCGATTCGCTGCTGGCACAGGTATGCCCGTGGTGCTCACGTCCAGCCAAGAGACGAACGTCAACGTACAGGGACCGCTGATGCCAGAACTGCAGGCGGCGTTGCCGGAAGCCTTCGCGGCGCGAGTCAAACGCCAGGGTGTGGTGAACGCGTGGGACGATCCTGCCTTCGCTGATGCCTGCCGGAAGACAGGCAAGAAGAACTTCGTGATGGCCGGTGTGACCACTGACGTCTGCATGGTCGGACCGGCTATCAGCGCCAAGGAAGAAGGCTTCGATGTGCAGGTGGTGTGCGACGCGTGCGGTTCATCAAATCCAATCGCTGAGGCAATGTCGTACCGCCGTATGGAACTCGCCGGCGTGCGACTGACCAGCACCAACGCGATGGTCGCGGAGTTGGTGAAGAATTGGGCAACGCCGGCAGGTGCGGTGGCGTTCCCGTTGCTAACTTGACCAAAGGGCGTAAGTGACCTCCCTCAATGGCACCCTTGCCTTCAGCGATGACGCCCAACCCCTTGTTCCAGCGGACTGCCTTCGGCAGCCGCTGAGCTCAAACGTTTGATGTCTGCTTTGGAGCGCGCCGAGTTTCCGGTTCGGGTCGTTCTTCCCCGTTGACCGGCTGCGTTCGGGGCGCAGTTCATCCTCCGTCTACCGATGCTCCGGAACTCCGAGGCTTGGCAGGCACCGGCTTCGCCTGCTCGCGCGATCACTGATCGCCCCGAAGTGGGTTGCCCGGTGAGGGAGCAAGCATCGCTTCGAGATCGAGACTCATTGCCTCGTCGTACCGCGCGAATTCTCGCGCACGAATGCGCGGCGTAGACTCGGCGTAATCAAAACAGGCACAACCGCCCCTGCGGCCGCCCGGAGTCACTGAATCATGCTGCTCTTCAATCCCTCCGCCTACGACGCCGCTCAGTACGACGAACCCACTCGCCGCGCACTCCTGGCCGTGCGCCGCTTTTTCGAGGCCAAGGGTCACGCAGTCCTGAAGGCGGAAAGCAACGACGCGACCTGGTACGACGACTTCCTGGAGATGATCGCCCGCGACGGCGTCTTCGCCCGGTTCGGCACGCCGGCCGCGGTCGGACAGTTGACCGGCGGAACCGACGCGACGACTGCCCGATGGGACACCGCACGCAACAACGACCTGAGCCAGCTGCTGGCCTGGTATTCGCTCGAACACTGGTACGCCTGGCAGGTCACCGTGCTGGGCCTGGGGCCGGTCTGGACGAGCGGGAATTCGGAGGCCAAGCGCCTGGTCGGTCAGTTGCTGGCGCAAGGCGGACTGTTCGCTTTCGGACTCTCGGAGCGCGAACACGGGGCCGACATCTACTCCACCGACATGGTGCTGACCCGGGACGGCAGCGGCTGGCGCGCCAGCGGCGAGAAGTACTACATCGGCAATGGGAACTGCGCCGCCCGCGTGTCGGTGTTCGGTCGCGTGCAGCGCCCGGAGGGACCGTCGGCCGACCCCGCCGATGATTACCTGTTCTTCCTGGCCGACCCGAAACACCCCGCATACACACTCGTGCAGAATGTGGTGCGCGGCCAGATGTATGTTTCGGAATTCCGGCTTACGGATTACCCCGTGACCCCAACCGACGTGCTGCACACGGGCAAGGCTGCGTGGGATGCGGCGCTCGCCACCGTGAATGTCGGCAAGGTGCAGCTCGCCTGGGCCAGCATTGGCATCGCCGAGCATGCATTTGTCGAGGCGATCCAGCACGCCCACCGCAGGGTGCTCTACGGCACGCGCGTCACCGATTTTCCGCACGTGCGACGATTACTGGCCGACGCCTACATACGGCTGGTGGCGATGAAGCTCTTCAGCGCGCGGTGCTCCGATTACGAGCGCAGCGCCTCACCCGAGGACCGCCGCTTCCTGCTCTACAACCCCATCGCGAAGATGAAGGTCACCAGCGAGGGTGAGCGGGTGGTCGATCTCCTCTGGGAGGTGATCGCGGCGAAAGGATTCGAGAAGGACACGTACTTCGAGCAGGCGACCCGCCACATTCGCACGCTGCCGAAACTGGAGGGAACCGTCCACGTCAATCTCGCGCTGGTGCTCAAGTTCCTGCCGGCCTTTGCCGCGGCAGGGGCCGGACAGGGCGTCAAGTATGCGCCAGTGCCGGTGCGGCTCGACGACGACGACGACGCCTTTCTGTTCGCACAGGGGCCGGCCAGCGGCCTGTCGCGCATCGGCTTCCCGGACTGGCGAGGCGCCTTCGCGCGATTCTCGCACCTGCCGAACGTCGCGACCTTCATCAGCCAGGTGCAGGCTTTCGGACAACTGATGGCCACGGCTGCGCCGCGCGGGGAGCAGGCCAAGGACCTCGACTTTCTGCTCAACATTGGACAGATCTTCACCCAGATCGTCTATGCGCAACTGGTCGCAGAAGCCGCTGCCCTGGCAATCGACGGCGCACCGGGCGGGACACGCGCCGGGACCACCGCTGCCTGCGCAGGTCTCGATGAGAGCCATGTCGACCGGATGTTTGGCGTGTTCGTGCAGGACCTGAGCGAGTACGCGGTTGCGATGCACGGGCAGGCGTCAGCCACCAAGGAGCAACAGGCCGGAGCCATGGCGCTCATCCATCGTGCATCGGCCAATCCGGCGGCGGCGGCTCGGTTGCACGCCGAACTTGTCTCTTACGCGGGCTGACCGGTCGTCGAATTCATCTGACGCGCCGATACTTCGTTTCGACCGCCAGGTACGGTTGCCCCTCCGGCGACACGTTGTACGCTGAGATCGTCAGGTGGTCTGAATCGACCAGCTCGTACACGGTCTTCCATCCCCACTGCGGCATGCCGGCGCCAACGTCGTATTTTCCGAGCACCGTGAATCCACGGGGCGACGCATTGCCTTCCGAGGTCATGAGCGCGTAGTTCATGTGAAAGTCGTCGATCCACGAAGTCTGGAATCGCCTCGTAACCGAATTGAAGGCAAGCGTCTCTTCACCATGCCGCGGCTTGCCCTGGATCGTCGATTCGTACTCGTGGCGATGGAAGAGTCCGCCGAGAATCGGACGGAAGCGGCCGTTGATCTTCGACTCGTCGGCAAGTTTGCCGGGCTCGAACCAGGTGCGGCAGGTGCCGTCCCAGGAGCCCTCCAGTGATTTCAGGAGTTCCCGGGCCACCGCCGGCTGCGTTTCGCCGGTCATCGCGTCGACCTTACCCGCGCCGTGTGCTGCAAAGACGGCCAGCAGCAGGCCCAAGCCGATCGCCGATGCATGAAGACGTTTCTTGGTCATGGTGTCTTCCTCGCCGGGCGTGCTGCCTGCAAGTCACTGGACCAGGCCCCCGGCTTGTGGCAGACGGCTTCGACGTTGTGTCCATCCGGCCCAATGACGAACGCGCCGTAGTAGTCGGCATGGTACTGCGGACGAAGGCCAGGAGCGCCATGGTCTTTGCCGCCCGAAGCCATCGCTGCTCGCTCGACGAGATTGCTGACGCCAAGACCGATGTGATCGGACATTGCAGTCTCCCTGTCGGTGCAAACCTTCACATCGACGTATCCAAGGGGGAGCGCCGCCTCGCGAATCGTATCACCGCTCCCCGAACGCAACTCCGCGGCGATCCCGGGCCACCACCCCTCGGCATTCCCCTACGCCAGTACCGACCGTCTTGACCTCGGTCAAGGCGCCCCGTCGCCGCCCAGCACACCATTGCGCCCAAGGAGCGGCCGGCCGGCCGCTGGGAGATTGAAATGACGAACACGAGTCGCTTGTGGAAGGTGCTCGGGACACTGCTGGTGGTGTCCTTCAGCATCCTCCTGTACTTCGGGCACGAGATTTACGTCTCCGCACCGCCGATTCCGTCGGCCGTGAAGACCACGGCCGGCGAGACGCTGTTCACCCGCGAGCAGTACGACGTGGGGCGGCAGGTGTGGCAGAGCGTCGGCGGCCATGAGATGGGATCCATCTGGGGCCACGGCAGCTACGTCGCGCCGGACTGGTCGGCCGACTGGCTGCACCGCGAAGCCACGGCGCTTGCTCGACCTCTGGGCGAAGCGCGAGACCGGCAAGGCGTATGCCGACCTGGACGCCCCGCAACAGGCGTCGCTGCAGTCGCGCCTCCAGAAGGCGATGCGCACCAGCACCTACAACCCCGACACCGGCGTGATCACGGTCGACGAGGACCGCGCGCAGGCGATTCGCGAGGTTGCCGACCATTACATGCGACTGTTCGGGCCCGATGCGGAACTCAACACGCTGCGCGCGCAATACGCGATGCAGGACAACCCGATCCCGGATCCGGCGCAGCGCCAGGCGATGATGGCGTTCTTCTTCTGGTCGTCGTGGTCGGCCTCGACCGACCGTCCCAACAGCGACATCAGCTACACCAGCAACTGGCCGTCGGAGCCGCTGGTCGGCAACGTGCCGACGACGGCAACGTACCTCTGGACGTTCATCAGCATTCTCGGGCTGCTGGCCGGAGTCGGCGCACTCACGTGGTACTACGTCGCGACGCACGGCCAGGAAGCGGCGCCCCAGGTGCCGGACAAGGATCCGTTGAGTGCGGTGAAACCGACGCCGTCGATGAAGGCGACGGCCAAGTACTTCTGGGTCGTCACCGCGCTGATCGTCGTGCAGATCCTGCTCGGCGGCATCACCGCGCACTACGCGGTGGAAGGCCAGGGCTTCTACGGCATACCGCTGGCGCAATTCCTGCCCTACTCCGTCACGCGCAGCTGGCATCTGCAGCTCGCGGTCCTGTGGATCGCGACCGCGTGGCTGGCGACCGGCCTCTACATCGCGCCTGCCATCTCCGGGCACGAGCCGAAATTCCAGCGGTTCGGCGTGAACTTCCTGTTCACCTGCCTGCTGGTCATCGTCATCGGCGCGCTCGGCGGCCAATGGGCGGCCGTGATGCACAAGATGGGCCTCGGGCTCAACTTCTGGTTCGGCCACCAGGGCTACGAGTACACCGATATCGGCCGCTTCTGGCAGATCTTCCTGTTCATCGGCCTGATGCTCTGGCTGCTGCTCGTCGGCCGCGCGCTGTGGCCGGCGCTCAAGGCGCGGGACGACAGCCGGTCGATCACCGTCCTCCTGTTCCTCTCCACGATCGCGATCGGACTCTTCTATGGCGCAGGCCTGATGTGGGGCCGCAACACGCACCTCGCCATGGTCGAGTACTGGCGCTGGTGGGTGGTGCACCTGTGGGTCGAGGGATTCTTCGAGGTGTTCGCGACCGCCGTCATCGCTTTCCTGTTCACGAAGCTCGGCCTGGTGCGCGTGAAGACGGCGACCAACGCCGTGCTGTTCGCCACCATCGTGTTCCTGAGCGGCGGCGTGCTCGGCACGTTCCACCACCTGTACTGGACCGGCACGCCCACGGGCGTGATCGCGATCGGCTCGATGTTCTCGGCGCTCGAGGTGGTGCCGCTGGTGCTGGTGGGCTTCGAAGCGTACGAGAACTACAAGCACAGCTATGCAACGCCGTGGGTGGCGGCGTATCGCTGGCCGATCCTGTTCTTCGTGGCGGTCGCGTTCTGGAACCTCGTGGGCGCGGGCCTGTTCGGCTTCCTCATCAACCCTCCGCTCGCGCTCTATTACATGCAGGGCCTCAACACGACGCCGCTGCACGGCCACACCGCGCTGTTCGGCGTGTACGGCATGCTCGGCATCGGCCTGATGCTGTTCTGCCTGCGCGGACTCAGCCGAACGGCGTACTGGGACGAGAAGCTGCTCGCGAAGTCGTTCTGGGCGCTGAACGTCGGACTGGCGCTGATGGCGCTGCTTTCGCTGCTGCCGATGGGCCTGATGCAGGTCCACGCCGCGGTGTCGCACGGCTTCTGGTACGCACGCTCGGCCGAGTTCCTGCAACAGCCACTGATGCAGACGATCGTCTGGCTGCGCATGCCGGGCGACATCATCTTCGCGGCCGGCGCGCTGATGCTGGCACTGTTCATCGCGCGGCTGTTCATCGGCAAGGCGAAAGAGACTGTGGTCACGGTTGCGGCCAAGGCCGCGCGGTGATGCGTTGACGACGCTGAGCTAGACTGCAAACCCGGCGGGCGCCTTCGGGCGCCCGCCCTTTTTCCGAGCCGAATACGGTGAATGTCCCCAATTTTTCGAAAAAGGTGAATGTCCCCGTTTTATTTGTGGCGCCACATCGGTGGATGTTCTTCACGGGGATGGCATCGCTGATGCTGTCGAGCGCGTGGTGGGGCCTGCATTTGCTCGCAAGGCAGACGGGCTGGCCCCTGTGGCCGCTGGCGACCGAGACCGCGCCGATCTGGGCGCACACCTTCCTGATGCTTTTCGCCGTATTCCCGTCGTTCTTCTTCGGGTTCCTGTTCACCGTGTTTCCGCGCTGGATGAACGGCCCGCCCGTACCGAAAGGCGCTTACGTCGCCACCGGTGCACTGTTCGGAGGCGCCACGCTCGTTTGGCTGATCGGCCTGCACACCTCGCCGCGCCTGCTGGTGACGGGCGGCCTGCTGGCGCTGGCCGCGTTGCTGTTGGCCATCGCGGCGCTCACCCGCGTCCTGCTCGATGCGCAGCAAGGCGTGCCGCACGCTTACGCGGTGCTCACCGGGCTGATCGTGCAACTGGTCGCGTTGGCCGGCTTCACTTTCGGCATTGCCCGCGGCAGCGATTTCGCGCTGCACTTTGCCGTCCGCACGTCGCTGTGGGGCGGCCTGATGCCCGTGTTCTTCGCGGTGTGCCACCGCATGATTCCGTTCTTTTCGCAGAACGTGGCGCCCAACTACGTCGCCTGGCGCCCGAAGTCGGTCCTGGTCTCGGTCATCGCCCTCGCCTACGCCCGCCTGCTGCTCGCGACGGCTGGCGAACTGCGCCTGCTCGTGCCGCTGGACCTGGCGCTGCTCGCGCTCACGGCCACCTGCGCCGTGCGCTGGACGTCGTTCAAGACCAGAGGCAATCCTCTCGCGTGGTCGCTGTACATGGGCTTCGCGTGGCTGCCGATCGCAGTGCTGCTGCAGACAGCGCGGGACCTCGGGTTCGTGCTGACCGGCGAGTGGCTGCTCGGCCGCGCGCCGATCCACGCGCTCGGCATGGGTTTCTTCGGCGGCATGCTGGTCGCGATGGTCACCCGCGTGACGATGGGACATTCAGGCCGGCCCCTGCAGATGGATCGGATCTCCGTCGCCTGCTTCCTCGTCCTGCAGGGCGCGACGATGGCTCGAGTCGCCAGCGAAATCGTCGCGGCGCCCTTCTGGATGCAGGCGCTGCTGCTCACGAGCATGGCGCTCTGGCTCGCTGCGCTTGGGGCTTGGACATGGCGGATGGGCCGGATCTACCTCGTTCCGCGCATCGACGGGCAGCCCGGGTGACCGAGTACTACCTCACGCTGCGCCACGTGCACATCACCTGCGCGATCCTGACGATCACGCTGTTCGTGTTTCGTGGCGGGCTGATGATCGCGGAGTCACGACTGTTGCAGTCGCGCGCGCTGAAGACTCTGCCGCACGTGATCGACACCGTGCTGCTCACCTCCGCCCTGATGCTGACCACGGCCATCCACCAGTACCCGTTCGGCACGGGCTGGCTGTCGATGAAGGTCTGCCTGCTGGTCGTCTACGTCGTGCTCGGGCACTACGCGCTCAGGCGCGGCCGCACGAAAGCCATCCGTGTGACGGCGTTCGTGGCCGCCCTGCTCGTGCTCGGCTTCCTGGTGAGCGTGGCGCGGGCTCACGACCCGCTCGGGATCTTCGCAGGATGACCGCCACCAACCCCTTCAGCGGCCCGTGAACTTCGCCGGGCGTTTCTGCAGGAACGCAACGACGCCTTCCTTGAAATCGGCGCTACCGATGCAGTGCGACTGGGCCTGCGCCTCGTCACTGATCGTCTGCGCCAGCGTCGACGTCGCCGCCTTGCGCATGACGTGCTTGGTCTGGCGAACGGCAATCGGCGCCGCCTGGGCGATGCGCTCGGCCCACTCGAGGGCCGCCGCCAGTACCTGCGCATCCGGGACGGCCCGGTTCGCGAGACCAAGCTCGACGCAACGCGCGGCCGTGAGCCGCTCGGCCTCGAGGGAGATCTCGAGTGCGCGACGGTGACCGACACGGTCGACCAGCTGCCAGCACACGCCACCGTCCGGCACGAGACCGATGCGATTGAACGGCACCTGCAGGAACGCGCTTTCGCCCATCAGGACTAGGTCGCAAGCGAGGGCAAAGCCGACGCCGATGCCGGCGGCAAAACCGTTCACTGCGGCAATCGTGACCTTCGGCATCTGCGCCAGGTCCAGGACAGCGGGGCCGTACTCCTGTTCGAGCTGCACGACGACGCCGGCCGGCGTGGGCATCTCGCCCGCCGCCAGGTCGGCGCCCGCGCTGAAACCGCGTCCTGCACCGGTGAGGACGACGGCGCGAATCGTGTCGTCCGCTGCCGCGCGCGCCACCGCCTTCTTCAACTCGATCCGCAATGCGTTGTTGAAGCTGTTGAGATTGTCCGGGCGGTTCAGCGAGATCAGGGCCACCGCACCACGCTGCTCGTAGAGCGCTTCGTTCATCCGTCTCTCCTGCCAGTCCTGACCGGCCAAAATGCCATGATAAGTAGTTTCCACTACGGGTGCAGTGGAGCGGGCTGCTACGGTTTCCACATGCTAACCGATGGACAGGCGCTCGCAGGACTCCGCTCCCATCATTTGTTTGCCGGACTCGCCCCGCCCCAGTTGCAGCGCATGCTGGCCAGCAGCGCGATCGACGACGCCGAGACCCGGCCAGGTCCTCTTCGATCGCGGCCAGCCCGCGCGGCACTTCTACGTCGTGATCGAGGGGCAGGTGAACCTGGCGCTCTACTCCGCGAGCGGCGAGGAAAAGATCGTCGACATCCTCGGGCCGGGCCAGAGCTTCGCCGAGGCCGTGATGTTCATGTCGGGCCCGGCCTATCCGGTGTCGGCCGTCGCGGCCGTCCACTCGCGGATCGCCCGCTTCTCCAGCCAGGAATACATCGCCATCCTCAGGGAGAGCCCCGAGACCTGCCTGCGCATGCTCGGCCACCTCAGCCAGCGCCTGCACATGAGGATCCGCGAGATCGAGTACCTGACGCTCGAGAGCGCAACCCACCGGCTGGTCCGCATGCTCGAGAGCCGCTTGCCTCCGGGCGCTGACGGCCCGGCCGAAATCGTATTGCAGGAGTCGCGTCAGGAACTCGCCTCCCGGCTGTCCATGAAACCCGAGACGCTGTCCCGCATCCTGCGCGCCCTGTCCGACGGTGGCGCCATCGTGGTCGAAGGGCGCGTGCTGCGCGTACCGGATCGCAAGCGCCTGCTCGCCTTTCTGGACACACCGACGTGAGCGGCATTCTCGCCGCCGATTGACCAGGATCAAGGCGACTTCCCTCGCCACCTCCTAGAGTCCTGGCATGGGGCACCCGGCCAACCGGGCGCCGAACGACAGAGACCGAGGAGACCGCAATGAAACTACGGAAACGTCGTCACGCCGGCAAGGCGTGGATGATCGCTCTTGGCTGCGCGTCGGCAATGGCCGGATCCGCCGCTCTCGCCCAGCAGGTGCACCAGGCCGAAGTGGTCGGCGCCACTGTCGCCCCGGCGCAGATCAAGTCCGGCGAACAGGTCTTCCAGACGGTCTGCATGGCCTGCCACCAGGCCGACGGCAAGGGCATTCCCGGCGCGTTCCCTCCGCTGGCCGGCTCGGACTACCTGCTCGGCGGCAAGGAGCGGGCCGTCGGCGTCGTGGTCAACGGCCTGCAGGGCGAAGTTGTCGTCAACGGCGCAAAGTTCAACTCAGTGATGCCCGCGATGGTGCAACTCTCCGACCAGGAGATCGCCGATGCGCTGACGTTCGCAATGAACTCGTGGGGCAACGACGGCGGCGCCGTCTCCGCATCGACGGTGGCGGCCGAGCGCGCCCGCGCGGCCAAGGAACCGAAGAAAGCAGACTCGCCGACGCAGCATCCGACGACCGTGTCGGAACTCAAGTACCAGGGCGCGCCGTCTCCGGTAGGGGCAGCGGGCGCGCAGGTCCTGATGACCCCGGGCGCCCCGCAGATGAGCATGGAGGAGTTCGACCGCGCGCAGAAGATCTATTTCCAGCGCTGCGCCGGTTGCCACGGCGTGCTGCGCAAGGGCGCGACGGGCAAGCCGCTCACGCCTGACATCACGCAGAAGAAGGGCACCGAGTACCTGAAGGTGTTCATCAACCAGGGCTCGCCGGCCGGCATGCCGAGCTGGGGAAAGTCCGGGGAGCTCTCGGCGGAGGAAGTGGACATCATGGCCCGCTTCGTCCAGCAGACGCCTCCGCAACCGCCCGAGTTCGGGATGAAGGAAATCAAGGCCACCTGGAACGTCATCATTCCGGTCGACGCCCGGCCGAAGACCAAGCAGAACAAGTTCAACATCGACAACATCTTCGCGGTGACCTTGCGCGACGCAGGCCAGGTGGCGCTCGTCGACGGCGACACCAAGAAGATCATCAACGTCATCAAGACCGGTTATGCGGTGCACATCTCGCGCCTGTCGAACTCCGGTCGCTACGTGTACACGATCGGCCGGGATGGCAAGATCGACCTCATCGACCTCTACATGCCGATCCCGGATCGCGTGGCCGAGATCAAGGTGGGCCTCGAGGCGCGCTCGGTCGAGACCTCGAAGTACAAGGGCTACGAAGACAAGTACGCGATCGCGGGCGCGTACTGGCCGCCGCAGTACACGATCATGGACGGCGCGACGCTCGAGCCGCTCAAGGTCGTCTCGACGCGCGGCATGACGGTGGACACGCAGGAATACCACCCTGAGCCGCGCGTAGCGGCGATCGTGGCTTCGCACGAGCACCCCGAGTTCATCGTCAATGTGAAGGAGACGGGCCAGATCCTGCTGGTCAACTACGAGGACATCAACAATCTCAAGACCACGACCATCGGCGCGGCGCGCTTCCTGCACGACGGCGGCTGGGACGTCACCAAGCGCTACTTCCTGACGGCGGCCAACCAGTCCAACAAGATCGCCGTGGTGGACTCGAAGGAGCAGAAGCTCACGGCGCTGATCGACGTGGACAAGATCCCGCACCCGGGCCGCGGCGCCAACTTCGTCGACCCGCAGAACGGGCCGGTGTGGATGACGAGCGCGCTCGGCAACGAGAAGATCACGCTCATCGGCACCGACCCGGAGAATCACAAGGCCAACGCGTGGAAGGTCGTGCGCGTCCTGAAGGGCCAGGGCGGCGGCTCGCTGTTCGTCAAGACGAACCCGAAGTCGAAGCACCTGTACGTCGACACCCCGCTCAACCCGGATCCGAAGCTCGCGCAGAGCGTGGCGGTGTTCGACATCGCCAACCTCGACGCCCCGTACACGGTGCTGCCGATCGCCGAATGGGCCAACCTCGGCGAAGGCCCGAAGCGCGTGGTGCAGCCGGAGTTCAACGCGGCGGGCGATGAAGTGTGGTTCTCGGTATGGAACGGCAAGGAGCAGCGCTCGGCCCTCGTCGTCGTGGACGACAAGACCCTGAAGCTGAAAGCCGTCATCGACGACCCGCGCATCGTTACGCCGACCGGCAAGTTCAACGTTCACAACACGGTGGAAGACGTGTACTGATCCCCCACCCCCCTCTCCCGCTTGCGACTGCCCACCTCTCCCGCATGCGGGAGAGGTCGGACGCAGTCCGGGTGAGGGCTCCTTACCTCTCCCGTTCACGGGAGAGGTCGCCCGAAAGGGCGGGTGAGGGCGCGAAGCGGGTGAGAGTCGCCGGCTCGACTGCCTGCAGGACATGCCTCCGACGTGGCCCGGAGCGCGTCCTTGGACCCCATGAGAAAACTCCGCTGTACAAGCGAATCTGTACAGCCTGCCCTCCGCGAAACGCCCGGGGTGACCGACCTGAGTCACTCTAGAAACGTTATTTGATAATAGAGGTAACCCAATGATTCGCAGAACATTCCTTGCCGCCTTTGCGGCGCTTACGACCCTCGGCTTGTCGCTCGGCTTCGCCTCCAGCGCACACGCCAAGCAGCCGGTTCCAGCCAACAACATCGTCGACGTCGCGATCGCGGTGAACTCGTCTGGCGACTACAAGGGCCTGTTCGACACGCTGATCGCAGCAGTCCTGGCCGCGGATCCGGCCGTGGTGAAGCGACTGACCAGCAAGGGACAGTCCACGGTCTTTGCACCGACCGACGATGCCTTCGCGCTGCTCGGGTTGACCCCGGAGAACGTCGGTACCCTCGACAAGGAGTTCCTGACCGACGTGCTGCTGTACCACGTCGTGACGGGTCGCCGGGATTCCGCCCAGGTCCTCGGCAGCACGCGCCTGCGGACATTGCAGGGCGGCATCCTGCGCCAGGCCGGCGGTGTCCTGACGGACAACCTCGGTCGAAAGGCCGCCATCATCGTGACGGACGTGCCGGCCTCGAACGGCATCATTCACGCGATCGACGCGGTCGTGCTGCCGTACGCCCCGTGATGCACGGACGCCCTCTCCCGCGCTTCGCGGGAGAGGGCTGGGGGGCTTGGCGGCCGTCATTCCGCTATACACTCTGTCGCATCCTTCGCTTGATCACGAGGAACCGCGACATGACGCTCAAGTTGCCCGCGCTCGACCCACGCAGCCTCGAACCGAAAACCGGCAGCATGTACCCCGACGTCTACCGCGCGCGGGTCCTGCCGCGAGAGCGGCGCGCGCTGGGAGACGCACTGGGGCTCACGAAAATCGGCGTCAACCTGACGACGCTCGAGCCCGGCAAGGAGTCTTCGATGCGACACTGGCACACGCACGAGGACGAGTTCATCTACATCGTATCGGGCGAAGTCGTGCTGCGCACGGAAGACGGCGAGCAGTCGCTGGCCGCGGGACAGTGCGCGGGCTTCAAGGCTGGAACCGAGGACGGCCACCAGTTGCTCAACCGTACGTCGACGACTGCCGTGTACCTGGCCATCAGCAACCGCGACGACGCAGATGGCGCGTTCTATCCCGACGTCGACATGCAGATGCACGGGGCCGGCGCGCCGCACACGTTCACCCGCAAGGACGGCACACCGTTCTGAGAGCCCTCACCCGGCCGTTGGCCGACCTCTCCCGCAAGCGGGAGAGGTGAGAACTACCCTCACCCGCGCCTTGCGCGACCTCTCCCGCAAGCGGGAGAGGTGAGAACCACCCTCACCCGCGCCTTGCGCGACCTCTCCCGCACTGCGGGCGACCTCCCCCGCAAGCGGGAGAGGTGGAGATCAGAAGACCCAGTGCAGCGTGATCGAGACATTGCGTCCCGGTCGCGTGTAGTACGGCACCAGCGGATCGTTGGCCGCGCGGCCGCGGACGTCGGTCCACTCGATGTATTCCTGGTCCGTGAGATTGAACACGCCCGCGTTCAGGCTGAGCCCGTGGCCGAAATCCACGTTGGCCAGCCAGTCGATCGTCACGTACCCATCGGTCTGGTAGAGATCGACGGGCGTGTCGTCCACGTGGCTCTTGGCATCGACAGCGGTCACGGCCAGCTCGCTGCCCCATCGCCCCGACGTCGCATCGAAGCGCAACCCAGCCACCACGCTCGGTGGATCGACCGAGTTGAGGGGCTCGTCCTGCGCGAGGTCCGTGCCGCGCGACCACGATGCGGCCAGGCGACCGGACCACCCCTCGAGACGCGGCGAGAATTCACGCGCAGCCACGGTCACGCTCAACTCGGCCCCGTAGATTCGCGCCCGCGCCACATTCTGTGACTGGAACAGCGTCACGCCGGTGGCTGGATCGCGGCCGAGGTTGACCTTCGACTCGATGAAATCACGGTACTCGTTGTCGTAGACACTGGCGGTAAGGTTCACTGCGCCCGTCCGCCAGCGCAGCCCCGCTTCGTAACCGTCGCTCGTCTCGGGCTTCAGGTCCGGATTCGGAATGGCGCGCACGTTGAAGAGCGGCAGTTCGAGGCCGATGTTCACGTCCTCCGGCGGCGGCGAGCGATAGCCGTGCGCGTACTGGAAGAACCCGCCGAGCGTGTCGGTGAAGCGATACGTGACGCCGACCTTCGGCGCCACCGAGACCTTGTCGAGCCCGACGGCGGTCGAATGCGGATTATCCTCGCGGTAGATCGCGTCGACCTGAGGACTCAGGTCGTAGTAGTCGACCCGCAGCGCCGGCACCAGCGTCCAGCGTGAATCCGCCACGGAGATTTCATCCTGCGCGAAGACGCCGATTTCCGTCACGTCGGTGATCGGCAGGTCACGCACCGGAAACGTCTCGCCGAGGATCGTGCTGGTCACCGAACCCGTCGTGAGATTGGTCTGCTGTCCGTCCCGACGCTCCTCGATGCGCGTCTGCGAGGCTTCCAGTCCATACACCAGATCGTGCTTGAACCGACCGGCATTCAAGGCATCGACCACGGTCGCTTCCGCGCCGTAGGTGTGCTCCTCGAACCGGAACGCCCGGTCGATCTGCACCGGCGGCGTGCGCGGCGGCACTGCGCGTCGAGTCTCGAACGTGTCCTGTTGCGTGTCGGTGCCCTGCCAGTAAACGCGCCAGTCGAGGCCGTCGAACCACGATGATTCCGGCATCGACTGGTCGACGCTGACGCGATAGCGCTTCGCCTCGTCGTCGCCCTCGAGCTGCGTCGTGTTCGCGAAACGCCCCACGCCGAGGAACGCGTCGACGGACGTGTCCTGCCGGGTCCGCCCTCCTTCGGCAGCCAGCGTCAGCGGGCCGCCGCGGACACCGTCCAGCGTGTACTTGAGCATCACGGAGTCCGACGTGTAACTACGCGGGTCCGGCTGTACATCCGCGGCCGTATCGGGCTCATGTCCTTCGCGCCGCACGTAACCGAGCAGCAGGTCACCCGGCCCGACCGACGCAGCGCCGACGGCGGACACGTGCCAGCCGTCGTCGACGTCGGCATAACCCGTCTCCGTGCGCAGCCCAGAGGTCCCCTGGGCATTCTTCAGAAGATCGGCCGGGCGCAGGGTGGTCATGGCCACGATGCCGCCGATCGCATCGCTGCCGTAGAGCGAGGATGCGGGCCCGCGGAGGAACTCGACGCGATCGATGAACGCCAGGTCGACGAAGCTGCGTCCCGTGTCTGAAAAGTTCCCGATTGCAAACCCGCCGGCCGCTGGGATTCCGTCGATCTCGATCGCGACACGATTGCCGCCGAGACCCCGGATCGAGAAGGTATCGAGCCCGAAGCGGAACGGATCGCTGCGCACCGTCAACCCTGGTTCGTACCGGACCATCTCCTTCACGTCGGCCGACAGCGTTCGTTCGATCTGCTGCTGATCGATGACGGTCACCGAGGCTGCCACGCGGGCAACTGGCGTGAGCCGTCGTGCGTAGACGGTCACGGTCTCGAGGTCGACGACCGTGGATCCGGCCGCAACGGCGCGGCCCGACTGGCCCGCGGCAGCGACGGCCAGGGCGGCCGTCACGATCGCTGCCAGTCGTTCACTTGACGGTCGTTGCATTGACATGGACCAAGGGCATTCCAGCGAGGGGGGCGCAGAGCGCGCGCATCGAGCGAGTCTCATGCGCAAAGCGTGAGTCCTTGCACCCCGGAGACGCCATGACCAAGGTCAAGTCGAGCACGATATTAGTACTTACGGTCGTGTCGGCGGCACCGGCCGGGCAGACCGCAGACCTCGGCGGCAGCCCGACCGCCGTTCGCTGCGACGTTCTAGGCCGATAACCGCCGGTAATGGGACAGACCGGCAGCGTTGCGCGAGAATGCGGCGCTGCTCGATCCACCCCACCCCCTCCACCGGAAACGCCCACCATGAAGCTCGAGACCCTCGTCGTCCACGCCGGTTACGCGCCCGACCCGACCACCAAGGCGGTGGCGGTCCCGATCTACCAGACCACGTCGTACGCTTTCGACGACACGCAGCACGGCGCGGACCTGTTCGACCTGAAGGTCGCCGGCAACATCTACACGCGCATCATGAACCCGACCACCGACGTGCTCGAGAAGCGCATCGCGGCGCTCGAGGGTGGCGTGGGAGCGCTCGGCCTCGCCTCAGGCCAGGCTGCGATCACCTATGCGCTGCAGACGATCACCGAGGCCGGCCAGAACGTCATCAGTTCGACGGCGCTCTATGGCGGCACGTATAACCTGTTCGCGCACACGTTCCCGCAGTACGGGCTGCAGGTGAAGTTCGCCGACCACCGCGATCCGGCGTCCTTCGAGAAGCAGATCGACAAGAACACGCGCGCCATCTTCTGCGAGTCCGTCGGAAATCCGGCAGGCAATGTCACGGACTTCGGTGCGCTGGCGGAGGTCGCCCACCGCCACGGCATTCCGTTGATCGTCGACAACACCGTGCCGTCGCCCTACCTGTGCCGCCCGTTCGAGCATGGCGCCGACATCGTCGTGCACTCGCTCACCAAGTACCTCGGCGGCCACGGCAACAGCATCGGCGGCGCGCTGGTCGACTCGGGCAAGTTCCCGTGGAAGGACCACGCCGACAAGTTCCCGCGTCTCAACACGCCGGACGTTTCGTATCACGGCGTCGTTTACACGGACGCGTTCGGCCCTGCGGCCTACATCGGCCGGGCGCGGGTCGTCCCGCTGCGCAACATGGGCGCGGCGATTTCGCCGTTCAATTCGTTCCTGATCCTCCAGGGCATCGAGACCCTGGCGCTGCGCATGGACCGCATCTGCGACAACGCCCTCGCGGTCGCAAGATACCTGCAGAAGCACAAGAAGGTGCGCTGGGTGAACTATGCCGGCCTGCCGGACCACGCGAGCCACGCGCTCGCCCGCAAGTACATGGGCGGAAGGGCCTCGGGCATCCTGACTTTCGGCATCGACGGCGGACTGCCCGCCGGCGCCCGCTTCCAGGACGCGCTCAAGCTGTTCGTGCGCCTCGTGAACATCGGCGACGCGAAATCGCTGGCCTGCCATCCGGCCAGCACGACGCACCGGCAGTTGAACCCGGCCGAACTCGCCAAGGCCGGGGTGAGCGAGGACATGGTGCGCCTGTCGGTCGGCATCGAGCACATCGACGACCTGATCGACGACCTGGACCAGGCGCTGGCCGCCGCATAGGTGTAGATCACAGGGTCCCGGCCGGGGCCCATGCGCGAGAATCGTGCGGCGGCAGGTTCGGGCGGCAAGATCGCCTGCGCCTTGCCGGCGGAGGGAGCATGACCCGCTCGCACACGGACCCGGTTTTCGACTGGCTCGCCTACTACGCGGAGTTCGATCCGGGCCGCCTCGCAGCCGTCGACCTCGCGACCGGCCGCCGGCTTGAGCTATGGGCAGTTCAACGACCGGGCCACGCGGCTCGCCACCGCCCTGCGCGAACGGTTCGGCGTGGAAGCCGGCGACCGGGTCGGCTTTCTCGCGCACAACAGCACCGACCACTTCGAGACGATGTTCGCGTGCTGGAAACTCGGCGCGATCTTCGTGCCGATGAACTGGCGCCTTACGCCGCACGAGACCGCAGCCATCGTCGAACACTGCGAGCCGCGGGTAGTCCTCCATGACGACGAGTTCGTCGCGCTGCTCTCGCTGACCCACGTGCCGCTCGTCGCCCGCCAGCCCGGGCGGGACGGTTGCGGCTATGAAGCCCTGATCGCGGCCCACGAGCCCCTCGTCGAGATGGAGCACGTGGACTTCGACACGATCAACATGCTGCTGTATACGTCCGGCACCACCGGGCGGCCGAAGGGCGTGATCTACACCCACCGCATGACGAACAACATCGTCGTGCACGCCGCCCTGCACGCGCGGGTGCGAGCCGGAACGCGCACGCTCACCTACGCACCCCTGTTCCACTCCGCCGGCCTCAACGCGGTGACGATGCCGCAGTTCCATTACGGCGGCACGGTGGTCGTGATGAAAGCGTTCGACCCGCGCGAATGCCTGCGCCTGCTGTCGGATCCGGAACTGGCCATCACGCACAGCGTCGGCGTGCCGACGACCTACATCCTGATGAGCCAGGTGCCGGAGTTCGAGAGCGCCGTCTTCCCGGCGCTGGAACTCGCCGGGGTGGGCGCGGCTCCGGTTCCCCTGCACGTGCTCGAGACGTGGTCGCGCAAGGGGCTGTCGCTGTCGCAGTCCTACGGCATGACCGAGGTGTTCAGCGTGTCGTTCTGCCCTCCTGAGCAGGCGCGGGAGAAACTCGGCTCGGCCGGCCATGCGCTGATGCACGTGCACGTGCAGATCGGCAACGAGCACGGCGTGGCGCTGCCACGCGGCACGGTGGGCGAGATCCAGGTGCGCGGGCCGGGCGTCACACCGGGCTACTGGCACGATCCGCAGGCGACCGCCGCCGCATTCACGGTCAACGGCTGGTTCCGCTCGGGAGACGCCGGCCGCATGGAGCCCGACGGCACGATTTACGTCGTGGACCGCATCAAGGACATGTACATCTCGGGCGGCGAGAACGTGTATCCCGCCGAAGTGGAGGACGTCATCGACCGGCTGGACGGTGTCAGCCACTGCGCCGTCATCGGCGTGCCCGACGAGACCTGGGGCGAGGCCGGACTCGCGCTGGTGCTGCTGCGCAAGGGCGCGCAGCTCGACGTCGCCGCCGTCCTCGCCCACTGCCGCGAGCGACTGGCGCGCTACAAGGCTGCCGCGCCACGTCGTGTTCGTCGAATCATTGCCGCTCAACGCGCAGGGCAAGGTCCTCAAGAAGGAACTGCGCAGGATCTACGTGGAGGACGGCGGGTACTCGCCGTCGAAGGTCGCATGAAACCCGTCAAGGCCGTCGATGCCGCATTCCTGCAGCTCGAAACCGACGCGACGCCGATGCACGTCGGCGCGCTGTTCGTGCTCGAGCCGCGCACCGCCGCTGAAGGCCGCACGTTCTTCCGCCGCTTCAAGAAGCTCGTGGGCCAGTCCCTCGGCCGCAGCGAGATCTTCACTCGGCGCGTGGCGGCTCTTCCCTTCGGCTTCGCCAACCCGATGTGGGTGACGGCCGGCGACATCGACCTCGACTACCACGTCCGGCGCACGGTGCTGCCCGTCCCCGGCACGCAGCACCAGCTGGAGGAATGCGTCGCGGACCTGCACACGACGCGCATGGACCTCGACACGGCCGCTGTGGGAGCTGCACGTCATCGAGGGGCTGCAAGGCGGCCGCCTTGCGGTGTTCGCGAAGACGCACCATGCCGGACTCGACGGCGCGTCGGCCCAGGTTTTCCTGATGGCCACCTTCGATGCCGGCAAGCCGGCGCAGGCTGCGGCCCGGCGCAAATCGCCGCCCCCGCCGCCGGGTGAGGACGTCTCCACGCGCGCCCTGCTCAACGCCGCGGCGAAGCACCAGGCAGGACAGGTCCTGCAACTGCCCGCGCTGGCGGGCCGGCTCGGCGGCTCCGCAGCCGGCGCCGCACGCACGCTGCGCGAGGCGATCGGCGCACTGCGCGACTCGGGTCCGCCGACGCCGCGCACGCCGCTGAACGTCGCCATCACCGGCGCGCGCAGCTTCGCGTCGGTCGAGTGCGACCTCGCGACGGTCAAGGCCATCGCGAAGACGCACGACGCCACGGTGAACGACGTGATCCTGGCCGCCTGCTCGGGCGCGCTGCGCCGCTGGCTACTGCTGCACGATTGCCTCCCGGAACGGCCGCTCAAGACGGCGGTGCCCGTTTCGACGCGCGAAGCGGGCAACACGGACCAGAGCATCCAGGTGACCTTCATGTCGGTGAACCTGCACACCGATATCGAGGACGCGCACAGGCGGCTGCAGGCCATCCATGGTTCGTCGCTCGAGGGGAAGGACACGACCGCGAGAATGAAGGCATTGATGCCCGACGACCTGCCGTCGCTCGGCCTGCCGTGGCTGCTGGGAGGACTCGCTCGATTGATGACGCGTCCGGAGCTGATCGATCGGCTGCCGCTGCCGACCAACATCATCATCTCGAACGTCCCTGGCCCGCCCGTGCCGCTCTTCGTTGCGGGCGCCCGCGTCATGACCTACACGCCCGTCTCGATCCCGTACCATGGCTGCGCGCTCAACGTCACCGTCTACAGCTACGACGGGAAGCTGTTCTTCGGACTCACCGGCGCCCGCAGCGCACTGCCTGACCTTCGCGACCTCGGGGACGGTGTGCGCAAGGAGATCGAACTGCTGTCGAAACCGCCACGCAAGAGTCGAAGCCGGAAACGACGATGATCGAACGCCTGCGCCGCCCGCTGCTCGCCGCGCTCGAGGTCCGGGCCGCCGGCGAAGTGGGCGTCCTGCTGATGGCGTTGCCGCTCCTCAGCCGGGCACCGCGCGGCGACGGGCACCCGGTGCTCCTGATGCCGGGCTTCGGCGCCGGTGAGTCCTCGCTCGAACCGCTGCGCCTGTTCCTCAAGTCGCGCGGCTATCACGTCGAGACCTGGGGTTTCGGCCGCAACCGCGGCTTCAACCGCCGCCTCGCCAACGCCATCGAGCAGAAGGTGCGCCACCTCCACCATCGTCATCGCCGTCGCGTGAGCATCGTCGGCTGGAGCCTGGGCGGCGTGTTCGCGTTCTATGCCGCGCACGTCGCGCCCGAATGCGTGCGCACGGTGATCTCGCTCGGCAGCCCGCTGCGGCTCGATCCCGACCGGCATCCGCCACCGGGCATCGTCGCGATGTACAAGGTGCTGTCGCACCCGATGGGACCGATGGTCCACCAGGCGCGGGCGCGATCGCGACGCATGCGGGCGCCGCCACCCGTTCCTTCGACCTGCATCTACTCGAAGCACGATGGCGTCGTGCCACCGGAGCAGGCGACGCTCGACGGCGATCCGTCGAACCACGAGAACGTCCGCGTGCCGGGCAGCCACATGGGGTTCGGCGTGAACAGCCTCGCGATGTGGGTCATCGCGGACCGCCTCGCGGTGCACGAGGACGAGTGGCATCCCTTCCGGCCGTCGGGCCGCATGGCTCCGATCTTCCGCGCCTTCGGCGCGCAGCAATAAGAGCCATTCGCAGGCGCTCGAACCGCGATTGATTTCCCGCGCTCGCAGCGTCCAACCCGGCACAGAACCGAAGGACGCAAGCAGAGCAACCATGTCACAAAAGAGTACGCGTAGCGCATTGAGCCGGATTTCCATGCTGCTCGCATCGTCCCTTGCGCTCGCCGCCTGCGGCGGCGGCGGCTCCAGCGGATCGGGCAGCGACCCCGGGGGTGGCGGCTCGGGGGGCGGAGGCAGTGGAGGCGGAGGCGGAACCGGACAGACGCCCGCCTACAAGATCCTGGCCACGAACGACCTCGGCATGCACTGCGTCGACGCCGACTTCTCGACCTTCACGATCCTGCCGCCCTACAACGTCGTCAATGCACAGGTGATCCGCAGGGACTCGGCGGGCAAGCCCTCGTTGCTCGACGACTCCACGGTCGGCTTGCGCTACTCGGCGGTGGCAGACGCCAACGGCTCGATCAACAGCCACAGCGTGGGCAAGACGAACTTCTGGGTCTACGCGGCCCGGGCGTACGGCGCGAACCTCGCGCCGGGCCAGGGACTGAAGGGCCTGTACATGCCCGCCGAAGCCACCGCCCCCGAACACACGTCGTTCGCCTGGAAGGCGGCTGCCGGACTGTTCAAGGCCGAAGGCATCCCGATCGTGCCCGTCGACGACGCCGGGCACAGCAATCGCTATCCGTTGATGCGCCTCACGGCGACCGACAAGTCGACGAGCCAGTCGGTCGCGACGCTCGACGTGGTTCTCCCGGTCTCCGAAGAAACGACGTGCCGCGATTGCCACGCCACGGGCGCGGCGGCGGCGAGGACCGCGGGCATTGCGTGGTCCACCACCGCGCGACGTGGAGACCCAGTCGCGCGAGAACGTGCTGCTGCTGCACGACAGCCGCATGGGCACGCAACTGATGTCTTCCCGGCCCGTGCTGTGCGCGGGTTGCCACTACTCGCCGGCGCTCGATCTCGCCGGCACCGGCCCGTCGGGCTCGCAGGTCGGCCGCCCCACGATGTCCGCGGCGATGCACGCCTATCACAGCAACAAGATGCTGTCGGCGTCCGGCGCACCGCTCGCCGATCGGTACGTCACCCAGGGCGGGACACCGCCCTCGCCCGAAACGCAGGCCTGCTACCTCTGCCACCCGGGCAAGACGACCCAATGCCTGCGCGGCGCGATGACGGACTCCGTCACCTGCCAGAACTGCCACGGCAACATGAGCGCGGTCGGCGGCGCAGCCAAGCTCGCGAGCGGCGGCAGCATCGACGGCCAGAATGACGGCAAGTCGCGCCGGCCCTGGCTCGACCTGCCTCGCTGCCAGTCCTGTCATACGGGCGATGCGGGCAGCCATCTGACGCTGAGCGATGCTTCCCTGATGGCGAGCGACGGGCTGAGGACGCTGGTGGCGTTCGACACCGGCGACGCGGCCGCATCCCCGCGCAAGGCCGCCAGCAGCCGCTTTGCCGAAAACGCGAACACCCTGTTCCGCTTCAGCAAGGGCCACGGCGGCGTGGCCTGCGAAGGCTGTCACAACAGCACCCACGCGGTCTGGCCGAATCCGGTCGACCTGCACAACGACAACGTCGCGGCGAAGCAGTTGCAGGGACACTCGGGCACGATCTCGGAGTGCACGACGTGCCACGGCGCCGGCACGCTGTCGCTCTCGCTGGGCGGCCCTCACGGCATGCACGTGGTCGCCGATTCGCGCTGGAGAACAGAGAGCGGCCACGGATCGCTCGCAAAGCAGAATCGCCAGGCCTGCGCAGCGTGCCACGGCGCCGACTTCCGCGGCTCGGTGCTCTCACGGACCGCAGCCACACGCGACTGGGGCGGCCGGACCGTGGCCAGGGGCACGGCCGTCGGTTGCTACGACTGCCACAATGGACCGAATGGCGGCGATTGACGCGTCGCCGCGAGGTAGATCAGGCAGGGACGCGGCCCGAATCGGGCCGCAGCGTCCACAGCATCCACTTGCCAAGCAGGCTCAAGGCGAACACCACGGCACATGCAAGCAGCGTTTCGTGCAGGTAGTGCAGACCGTCGTGGTACGCCGGCTGGTAGGTGGCGAACAACACGATGATCGGCGCGAGCAGGAATGTGTGGAGCGACGGAGTTCGCCGGCCCGAGGTGAACAGCATCATCGCCAGCGACAGCACGATGACCCCGCGAGCCAGGGGTTGCGAGACCGAATCGATGAGGGCGAGCAGCGGCACCGTGCTGCACAGTGCGAGCGCTGTCCTGCTCACGGCGCGTTCGGCGCTGCCCGAGACGTAAGGCTCGCCGATCGCGGCGACCGCCAGGGGCAACCACCAGCCGTGCGGGAAACCCGCCATGCGCGCCGCGAACCATGCGACCAGCGTGAGCAAAGCGAGCAGCACGGCGTAGCTGAGCGCCGTTCGCGGATGCACGGCGAGACTTCGTATTTCGATCCGCCCGGCAGCCGTCACGGCGATCAGGAATCCGTAGGCGCCGCCGGCAAGCATCGCGGCGGAGCGCTCGATGACCTCGCGGCCGGCAGCCGGCTCGAACGAGCCGATCAGCGCCGCAGCCAGCACCGCCAGCAGGCCCCTATGAAAACCTTGCGAACTCGCGGCACCGACGGCTGCCGCCACCGCGACGATCAGCGCCGCCACGCCGTCCGACAGCTGGGCCGTCATTGCCGCAGCGGCGTAGACGGCCGGCACGAGGACAAAGAACGGAGCCAGCGGCCTCGCGAGCAGGCCCAGGTTGAACGCCAGCACGGTGCCGATGGCGATGTAATGGGCGGCCTCGCCATAGCCTGCCGCGTACGCGACCACGGACGGGCCGAGCAGAAGGGCGATCAGCATGAAAGCGCGAACCATGGACTATTCTTCTTGCGTTGTCCGGTCTGGGCTGCGAGTCAGGATGGCCAACGGACTCTTGCAAGTTTCCTGCCAGATCCAGTAATTCGATCCGAATCAGACGGTTAAGTTTTTCGACCCCCTGCACGGCGTGTGATATGTAAAAAACGCCGACGATTCTTCCGACACTCGGAACTGGCCTGCCCCGCCGCCCTGGGGGACACTGCGGGCCAACCCAGCACGCGGATGCCTCTCGACGATGCTTGCCCCACCGATGACTTCCCGATTCGCCGTCGCGGCGCTCGCCACACTGTCGGCCCTCCTCAGCGCCTGCGGCGGTGGTGGTGGTGGCGGCGGTGGCGGCGGCGGCGGCGGCGGCGGCGGCGGCACAGGAGTCTGCAGCGAGACTTCGCGCAAGCAGTGGGTACTCGACTCGACCCAGGAGTGGTACCTGTTCCCGGAGACGCTACCGCCGTCCGTCAACATCGCAAGCTACCCGACCGCCGAGGAACTGCTCGATGCGCTCACGGCGACCGCGCGCGCCCAGGGCAAGGATCGCTTCTTCAGCTACCTCACCACCAAGACCGCCGAGAACTCGCTGCTTGGCGATGGCCAGTTCAACGGCTTCGGCTTTCGCACGCGCACCGATCCCGTGAACCGGCCGATGATCGTCGACGTGTTCGCGCCGAGTCCGGCATCGGAGGCGGGCTTGCGCCGCGGCGACGAGATCACCGAAGTCAACCAGGGCAGCGGCTTCGTGCCGGTCAGCCAGTCGCTCGCGAATGGCGGCACGATCAACGACCTGCTCGGTCCAGCCGAGGTCGGCGTGGTACGCGGGGTCCGCTTGCTGCGAAGCGGCGCGACGGTCGAAGTGTCGATGACCAAGCGCACGGTCACCATCGATCCGGTGCCGGACGACTTCGGTGTGAAGGTCCTGCCGCTCGCCGGGACCACCGGCGTCGCATACCTGCACTTCCGCTCCTACATCTCTACGGCAGACCCGCAGTTGCGGGATGCTTTCGCGCAGTTCCGCGCGGCCGGGATCCAGTACTACATCATCGACTTGCGCTACAACGGCGGCGGTCTCGTCAGCCTGTCGCAGCTCCTGAACGACCTGCTCGGCGACGCGCGCGCAGGGTCGGACGTGCAGTTCCACTACACGTACAACCCGAACAAGTCGAGCCGGAACTCGACGGTCCGGTTCCAGCCTCGCGCGCAGTCGGTGCGGCCCGTGAAGATCGCGTTCCTCACCACGGACGGCACGGCATCAGCGTCCGAGTTGAACATCAACAGCATGAGGCCGTACGTCGAGACGGCCATCGTGGGCGACGACACCTACGGCAAGCCGGTGGGTCAGGAAGCGTTCGACCTGAGCGGCTGCGACGACCGCCTGCGCCTGATCACGTTCAGCCTCACCAATTCGCGCGACGAAGGCGACTATTACACTGGACTTGCCTCGCCGATGACCGGCTTCGCGTGCGCGGCATCGGACACCCTGGGGAAGACGATGGGCGATCCGACCGAAGGCATGACCAGCGAGGCGCTGCACTGGCTCGGCACGGGAGCCTGCACCACCGCAATCGCGTCCGGCGCGGCGTCAGGCGCTGCAAAGCCCGGAGGCGATGCGCTCAGGCGCTTCCCTCTGTCGCGCCGTCCCGCGGCGGCCGAGTTCTGGCTGCCCGGAATCAACTAGCGGCGTCACCACACCGGGTCGGCGATGTTGCCCTCCTCCATCGGGCGGCCGAGCCCGAGGACGAGTTGCCAGTCGTCCGTGGACGTGACGCCGAGCGAAAGCGTCAGGGGACCAAGCGGCGTTCGCCCGCCGAGCACCAGTGCGCCGGAATAGATCGGTTCGGACCGCACCCCATCGATTCGGTCCGACATGTCGGCCGCCGTCAGCGAGATGCCGAGGTACAGCGTCTGTCCGTACAGCGAACTGATGTCGCCGATCCTTTGCAGGTACGCGGCGGAGCCGGACCAATACGAGTTGCCGCGCAACTCCCCGGTGCTGAGTCCGGGCAGGCTGGTCGGCCCGCCGAGCACGAAGTTGTCATACACCGGCAGCTCGGTGTCGAACGACGCGCCGCCCAGCACGAGGCCGATGCGCGGCCGCGCCGTCGGCGCCACGGTTTTCCCACGAACTGCATGGTCGCATCCGGTCCGAGCCAGGGTGCCGTCATCGTACCCGATCGGTCACGAGCGCCAGGGCCTCGACGTGGTGCGTGAGCGGAAAGAAGTCGTACGGATGGATCGCAGCGACCGCGTGGCCGGCGGCTTCGAGGAGCGCAAGATCGCGACCCAGCGTGCCGGCGCTGCACGAAAGGTATGCCATTCGAGCGGGTCGCAGATCGCCGCCGAGCGCCTCGACCAGTTCGGCCTCGAGCCCGGAGCGCGGCGGATTGGCATAGACGTGCATCTCACCCGGCACCTGCGCCCACCACTCGCGGATCTGCGGCAGGCGTTGCACGCAGGTTCCCCGCAGCACCCGCGCGCCCGGCGCATTGCGTACTGAGCAATCCACGGCGCCGCCGGCAAGCTCGATGCCTAGCACTTCGGCTCCGCTGGCGCGCCAGCGCCGCATCGACGCACCGATGCCGCAGTACAGATCGAGGATCCGGGTGCCGGCCTGCGGCGCGAGATGACCCACAGCCACGTCCATCGCCTGCTCGTGCAGGCTCGGCAGCAGCTGCTGGAAGGCTGCAGGACCGTGCACGAGGCCCAGCGAATCGGCCGACTCGGCGACGCCCCAAGCCAGTGTCCAGCCGCTGCGCGCGAACATCCTGCGCCCTGCGGAGGGATGGCAGTGAACCCACAGGCCTTCGATGCCCGTCGCGGGCAGTCCTGCAACCATATCGCCGAGCAGCGCCAGATTGACGCGGTGCGCCTTCACGACCAGGGTCGCCTGCGCGCCCGCGACGTGCAGGTAGGCGAGCGGCAACCGCGCCAAGGTTGGCAACGTCGCAACCAACAGTCGCACCAGCCCGTTGATGCGCGGCGTCTGTACCGGACAATGGTGGATCGGGATCAATTCATCGCGCCGCATGAGGCCGAACTGCCAGCCCTGCGAATCGTTCCAGCGCGCGTTGAGCGTCACGCGATCGCGGTACCCGAGTCGCTGCGGGTCCGGCACCGACACCACCGGACGCAGACGGTCCACCCATGGAGCGAGGGCGCGAGCAAGATACGCGTTCTTCTGCGCGAGGCTCCGCTCAGCCGTCCAGCTGCGGTGCCGGCACCCGTGGCACGCAGGCTCGCAGCCGCCGGGCAATGATTCGTGTACGCTCACGCGCCCATGTTGCGATGATTCGCAGGGCCGCGACAACGGAGATTGACCACGTGACCGCACTGCCCGGCTTCGAGGACGTTCGAGCGGCCGCAGGACGCCTCGCCGGCCATGCCCAGCGAACTCCCCTGCTCGCTGGCACGCCACTCGACGAACGGGTGGGAGGCCGGGTGCTGCTGAAGCTCGAAACCCTGCAGCATACCGGCTCCTTCAAGTTCCGCGGCGCCTGGAACCGCCTCTCCCAGCTCACGCCCGCGCAACGCAAGGCCGGCGTCGTGGCGTTTTCCTCCGGGAATCACGCGCAAGGCGTTGCGGCAGCCGCAAAGCTGCTTGGCATCCCCGCCACGATCGTAATGCCGGCCGATGCTCCTTCGATCAAGTTGCGCAATACGGAGGCACTCGGGGCGCGGATCGTGCGCTACGACCGTCAGCGCGAAAACCGCGAGCAGATCGCAGCATCGATCGCGCAGGAGCGCGGCGCCGTGCTGGTGCCGTCTTTCGACGACCCGGACATCATTGCGGGGCAAGGCACGGTCGGCCTCGAACTCATGGCGCAGGCGGACGCACTCGGCCTGCGGGTCGACGACGTCATCGCCTGCTGCAGCGGCGGCGGACTCGTCGCCGGAATCGCGCTAGCGGTCCATGGGCTGTCGCCTTCGACGCGCGTCTGGTGTGCCGAACCGGCGGGATTCGACGATTACGCGCGCTCGCTCGCCGCGGGCCATCGAATGCAGAACGCGGCGGGCGGGCATTCGATCTGCGATGCGCTGCTCGCCCCGGCGCCGGGCGAATTGACGTTCGCGATCAACGAAGAGCTGCTGTCGGGCGGGTTTGCCGTCACGGATGATGAAGTTCGCGACGCGATTGCCTATGCCGCACGCGTGTTGAAGGTGATCGTCGAACCGGGCGGCGCGGTCGCGCTCGCAAGCGTCCTCTCCGGCAAGTATTCCGCCCGGGGGCGGACCGTCGCCGTCGTCCTCTCCGGGGGCAACATCGAGGACGACCTGCTGTCGCAGATCCTGCGCGACTGAGCGCTCGGGTCCCGCCGGGCGCCGCCAGTGCGATCGGAGCCATCGCAGCCCCTGTCCGTACGCGTTTCAAGGGTGATAAGGTGCCGCTTCCCCAAGTCGGGGCAATCGGGGGATCGACCTGCAATGCACTTCGACGCTTGGCTGACAGGCCTGGTGGTGATGCTGGCCGCGGCCGGGCTGACGTGGATCGTGAGCGTGCTCCAACGCAACGTGACGATCGTCGACAGCCTGTGGTCGCTGCTGTTCGTGCTCGGTGCATTCGCGTACGCGCGGGTGATCGATGCGCCGTCGCCGCGGGTCACGCTGCTGCTCGCGCTGGTAACCCTCTGGGGACTGCGCCTTGCGATCTACCTTTCCTGGCGCAACCTCGGCCACGGCCGGGAAGAAGACCGTCGCTACCAGGCCATCCGGCGTCGCAACGAGCCCAACTTCGCATTCAAGAGCCTGTACCTCGTGTTCGGCCTGCAGGCTGTGCTGGCGTGGCTGATCTCGCTGCCGTTCGTCGGCGCGATCGGCGGAGCCGGTTCGCTCGGCGTGCTCGATTACCTCGGCACGGCCCTGTGGCTCGTCGGCATGGTCTTCGAGACGGGCGGCGACCTGCAACTCGCGCGCTTCAAGGGCGACCCCGCCAACACTGGCAAGGTCATGGACCGGGGACTGTGGCGCTACACGCGTCACCCGAATTACTTCGGCGACTTCTGCGTGTGGTGGGGCTTCTATCTCATCGCGTTTTCGGCCGGCGCGTGGTGGAGTTTCATCGGCCCGCTGTTGATGTCCTACCTGCTCCTCAAGGTGTCCGGCGTGCGGCTGCTCGAGCGCGACATCGGCAAGCGCCGGCCCGAGTACGCCGAGTACATCCGCCGCACGAACGCGTTTTTCCCCGGCCCGCCGAAGGACTGAAACCTTCTCCCGCTTGCGGGAGAGGTGCGGAACCCTCACCCGCGCTTTGCGCGACCTCTCCCGCAAGCGGGAGAGGTTGGAAGCCCTCACCCGGCCGATGGCCGACCTCTCCCGCAAGCGGGAGAGGTGCAGAGGCCCTCACCCGCGCTTTGCGCGACCTCTCCCGCAAGCGGGAGAGGTTAAGAAATCAACCTTCCAGGTACTTGTCGAGCGTCCGGTGGAAGTGCCGGATGCGGATCTCCTGGTAGTTCGCCAGGTGCACTTCGTTCGTGCCGGTGGCGAGCAGGCCTTCCTGCACGTACGGCATGTTGCTCATGTCCTGGTCGATCACGGCGCCGAGCACCGGCAGCTCCTCCGCCTCGGACCAGGCCTCGTCGTCGCGCAGGAAATGGACGGACACGGGCTTCGGCCGCGGCTCGCCGGCGACGCAGCGTTTCAGGATCATCACGTCCATGATGCAGGACGCCACGTCGCGGCCATTCGGCCGCCAGCGATACACGATGTTGGGCGCGAACCCGGCCCACGGCGCGAAGTTCGGGAAGACGTTGTACACCATCGCATCCAGGGTCTCGGCGTCCGTGACTGCGGAGTAGTCGCCGCCGAAGGCCCGCTGGAACGCGCGGCGGTTCACGTCACCGACGATGGCCCGCGGCGTCTTCAGTTCCGGTGCGTGCTGCAGCGACGCGGCTCCACCCTTGCGACCCATCAGCCCGAGCATCCCGTCGATGACCTGTTCGTCCGTCACCTTGCCCGCGCCGAGGTGCGGGCTCGGCGCAGCGAAGGCGGCCAGGTTGCGGTTCACGTGATCGCCGTACACGTCGTACTGCGAGTTCGCATCCGCGATGATCGGCAGGATCTGCGGGTGTGTCGCGATGACGTGATACGACTCCATGAAGGCTTCCTGCGCGATCTTCCAGTTGCAGGGGATCACCTTCGCGACGTGCACCGCCTTCCAGCAGTCCTCGAGCTTCCAGCGCTTGAAGTGCTCCGGAAGCACTTCGAGGTAGCGCTCGAGCGGCATCGCCTGAGGGTCCATGTTGATGAATACGAACCCGCCCCAGGTGCCGACCGCGGCCTCGGGCAGCTGAAGATCGTCGTCGGAGACGTGTTCGAAGTCCCAGCGGCACGGTACGGAGTGGATGCAGCCGTCGAGATCCCAGGTGAAGCCGTGGAACGGGCAACGGAAGTGCTCGACCTGCCCGCTCTCGAGCATCAGCTTGCGGCCGCGGTGCAGGCACGAGTTGTAGAAGGCCTTGACCGAACCGTCGGGACAGCGTGTCACCAGGAACGACTTGCCGACGATGTCGTAGACGCAGGTCTGGCCGGGCTCGGCGATTTCCTCCTCGCGACAGGCCATCTGCCAGACGCGCGGCCACATGCGCGCGGCCTCGAGGTCGAAGAATGCCTGCGAGGTGTAGCGGCCTGCATCGAGCGGCTCGTTGCCGAAGTCCCCCACGGATTGCTCGCGCAGGATCCGCGGCACGGGCTTCGAGTCCTGCGCCAGGTAATCCTGGTATGAAGGTGCGGCGGCCTTGGCGCCGCGGGCCTCGTCGTGTTCGGTCATGGCCCGCCCTACTCCGTAGCGAGGTATGCGCCGAGCACGGGCTTCACCCTCAAGGCCTCGGGAATGTTCGCCGTACCGATGCGCCGGTCGAGCTCCTCGTGCCAGTGATAGATGCGGCGTTCCGCGTAGGAAACGTACATGCCCTTGAAACCCGCGGTCTCCACCGACTCCTGGATGCGCGGTGCGAACTGCGTATCTTCCTCGAGGATGCGCTCGAAGTTCGACATGCGCGTCGGCCACAACTCGTGGCCCTCGGCGCCGTCCGGTGCGAACCAGTGCACGTCCACCTCCATGCTGCGCGCCGTCTTGGGCCAGAACGTGATGATCGGGGTGCCGGTCGCCGACGGCGGCGTGACGAGGTTCGGGTAGAACAGGTAGGACGGGTTCTGGTGCGCAAAGATCGACTCGACCGAGGGCACCTCCGGCATGCCGACCGCGCCGGGGTCTCGCCAGTCCGGCCGGCGATGCGGCGTGCACATCATCGAGTTGCCGTTGCCCCAGAGCACTGCGTGGGTGCCGCGCGAATCGAGGAAGCGGTCCACCGTCTGCGGATGGATCGACTTCAGGTGATAGGTCTCGAGGAACGCGTCGAGCAGGATCTTCACGTTGCAGGCGATCTCGAAGCTCGCGCTCTGGATGTGGCGGATGCGTTCGAACTGCAGGTTCTCGAGGTGCGACGGGATCGGGGCCAGCGACTCGAGCAGGGGTTGGGCTTCAGGATCCTCGTTGATGAAAACGAAGTTACCGAACTGCTCGCAGCGAACTTCGTTGAGGCCGAAGCACGACGTATCCATGTTCGGGAAGTCGCGCTTTTCGCGCACGGCGAGCAACCGGCCGGCCAGGTCGTACGACCAGCCGTGGTAGCGGCAGAAAAACCCTTTCGTCTCGCCCTGGTCACGCTCGACGAGAGGCGCGCCGCGATGCCGGCAGGTGTTGTAGAAAGCGCGGATCCGGCTTTCCTTGTCGCGCACGATGATGATCGGCGCACCGGTCTTCTTCCACAGGCGGAAGCTGCCGGGCCGCGGCAATTCATCGGAGTGCAGCGCGTACAGCCAGGACTTCTTCCAGAGGTACTTCGCCTCCAGCGCCAGGAACGCCGGATCGGTGTAGCGCCCTCCCGGGATGATCGGCAGCTCAGGAAAGCCGGGCGGCGGACCCTCGCGGTCCTGCTCCGCCTTCATGCCTGCATACAGGCTTTTCTCGATGTCGTTGCGCATGGCGCGTATTCAATCGGTGCACACTCAGCCGGGTCCATGCGTAGACGCCGCAATGCGGAGACCTGTCTTTTTGCAGCGCAGCAAGCCGGTCCGCAGTCACGACACTTGTGGTCGGCGTGGACCCGTCCCTACAGTGCGCCGATGGTTTCCGGCCTGCTGCTCTCCGTACTCGCCATCGCGTACCTGCTATTGCTGTTCGCGGTGGCGTTCTTCGGCGAGCGCAAGTCCATCTACCCCGGCCGCGCGCGGCTGCGTCCGTACATCTACGGCCTCGCGCTCGGCGTCTATTGCACGACGTGGACGTTTTTCGGCGCCGTCGGCACGGCCGTGCGCGATGGCTGGACGTACGTGCCCATCTACCTCGGCCCTGCCCTCGTCTTTCTGTTCGCGACGCCGTTCCTCGAGCGCCTGATCACGCTGGTCCGCGCGCACAACATCACCTCGATCGCCGATCTCATCTCGTCGCGCTTCGGCAAGAGCCCGGCGCTCGCGGCGCTCGTCACGATCATCGCGGTCACCGCGGCCGTCCCCTACATCGCCCTGCAGTACAAGGCGGTCGGCACGAGCATCGACGTGCTGACGCAGTCCTCGACGACCCATCCGGCGTGGTACGCCGACACGGCGCACTGGGTCGCCATCCTGATGGCCCTGTTCGCGATCCTGTTCGGCACGCGCCGACTCGACGCGACGGAGCATCACGAAGGCGTGATGCTGGCCATTGCGTTCGAATCGATCGTGAAACTCCTCGCCTTCGTCGCGGTCGGAGTGTTCGCAATCTTCCACCTCGACGGCGCACCCCCGATCCGCAGCACGCAACTGGCCCAGCCGCTGCACGCGTTGAGCGGGAATTTCATCGTCTCGACCCTCCTCGCCGCGGCAGCGATCTTCTGCCTGCCCAGGCAGTTTCTCGTCGGCATCGTCGAGTGCGCGGACACGTCGGACGTCCGCAAGGCGCGGATCCTGTTCACGACCTACCTCGCCATCTTCACCGTGTTCGTCGTGCCGATCGTGCTGGCCGGCCTCGGCGCGGGCCTTGCCGCGGAGCACAACCCGGACTCATTCATCCTCACGCTGCCGCTCGAGCAAGGCGCATCGGCGCTCGCCGTGCTGGTGTTCCTCGGCGGACTGTCCGCCGCGACGGCGATGGTCGTGATGGCGAGCATCGCGCTGGCGACGATGATCACCAACGACCTCGTGATGCCGACCCTGTGGCGGGGCCGGTGGCTCGGCCTGACGGAGGGACAGGACGTCGGCCGCCTCGTGCTGTGGATGCGCCGCGTCGCGATCCTGGCTCTCGCGGGGCTCGCGTACGCGTACCACCGCAACACGGTGGCTCCGGCCAGCCTCGCCTCGATCGGCCTGCTCGCGTTTGCGGCCGTCGCGCAATTCGCTCCGGCGATCCTCGCCGGCCTCTACTGGCGCCGCGCAACCCGACAGGGCGTGTTCTGGGGCCTCGCTGCCGGCTACGCCATCTGGCTCTACACGCTGCTCCTGCCGAATTTCGCGGCCGGCACGCTGCTCAGCCCCCACCTGCTCGAGCAGGGACCGTGGGGCATCGGCTGGCTGCGCCCGCAGGCCCTGCTTGGCATCGACGGGCTGAGTCCCGTCTCACGCGGCGCGCTGCTCGCGCTGTCCGCCAACTGCATGGTACTGGTCACCCTGTCGTTCCTGCAGCGCACTTCACTGCGCGAGCGCATGGCCGCGACGGCGTTCGTGCGACCAGCGCAACCGGCGATTGGCGTCGTCACGACCTCGGGCGCCCGGGTGCGCGACGTGATCGCCGTGACGGAACGCATCATCGGCCTCGAGTCCGCGGAACTCGCGTTGCGCGACTACTGCCTGCAGGCGGGCCGCACCATTCCACGGGAGGGCGAACCCGCGGATCGCGGGCTCCTGCAGCACATGGAACGCGTGCTGGCCGGCGCGATCGGCGCATCGTCCGCGCGCCTGATGTTCACGCACGCCCTGCGCGGGCGCGGACTCGCCGCCGAGGACGTCGCCGAACTGCTCGACGAGACCTCGCAGGAGCTGCGCTTCAGCCGCCAGCTTCTGCAAGCCACGATGGAGAACGTCTCGCAGGGCATCTCGGTGGCCGACAACGAGGGACGCGTCGTCGCGTGGAATCGCCGGTACCTCGAGCTGTTCGACTATCCGGAAGGCATGGTCTGCGTCGGCCGGCCGGTGGCCGAGCTGATCCGCTGGAATGCGCTGCGCGGCGAGTTCGGGGATACCGACCCCGAGGTGCAGATCGAAAAGCGCCTCGCGCACATGAAGGCCGGCACGACGTACGTCATCCAGCGCTCGCGCCGCGGCGGCCGGGTCTACGAGATCCGCGGCCAACCGATGCCGGACGGTGGCTACGTCACGACGTACACGGACATCACCGAGTTCAAGCGGACCGAGCGCGAGCTGCTCGAAGCGAAGCAGACGCTCGAGCAGCGCGTCGACGAACGCACGCTGGAGCTGTCGCAGGCCCTCGCAGCGCAGCAGGCGGCCAAGCAGCTTGCCGAGCAGGCCAACGCGACGAAGACGCGTTTCGTCGCGGCCGCGAGTCACGACCTGCTGCAGCCGCTCAATGCAGCGCGGCTGTTCGCTACCACCCTCGAGGACACCGCGGAGACTTCCGTACGCGACATCGCGGGGCGCATCGACAGCTCGTTGCGCGCGGCCGAGGAAGTGCTCGACGACATGCTCGACATCGCGCGGCTCGAGAGCGGCACGCTGCGCGCCGAGCCCGGCGACTTCTCGCTGCGCGCCGTGCTCGAGGAACTCGAGCGTCAGTTCGCGCCCATCGCCGCCCGCCGCGGGCTGCGCCTGCGGGTTCGTGCCGGCGATTGCTGGATACACAGCGACCGCGTGCTCGTGCGGCGCGTGCTGCAGAACCTGATCTCGAATGCCCTGCGCTACACGCAGCGCGGCGGCGTGCTGGTCGGCTGCAGGGCCCGCAAGGACCGGGTGCGGGTCGAAGTGTGGGATACGGGGCCGGGTGTCGCCGAACAGCACCAGCGCCGCATCTTCGAGGAGTTCCAGCGGCTGGACCAGCCATCGCCCTGGGGCGAGAAGGGACTCGGCCTCGGGCTCTCCATCTGCGACCGCATCGCCCGGCTGCTCGACCTGCATCTTGGGCTGCACTCGCGCCCGGGCCGCGGTTCGGTGTTCAGCGTGTCCCTGCCGCGCAGCACGCAGTCGGACGCCGAGCGGGCGCTCGTGCCGGTGGTGAAGCCTGCCGACGCCTCCCCGGCCAGCCTCACCGACCGTGTCGTCCTGTGTGTGGACAACGAAGAAGAGATTCTCGCCGGGATGTCGGCGCTGCTGACGCGCTGGGGCCTGCGCGTCGTCACGGCGCGCTCGGCCGCGGAAGCGCGCGAGCGGTTCGAGTCGCATCGTCCCGACGTCGTGCTTGCGGACTATCGCCTCGACGACCCGGAGTGCGACGGCCTCGATCTGCTGCAGTCGCTGCGCCGAGGCGGAGTGCAACCGGTGCCGGGCGCGCTGATCACGGCGGACCATGGCGCGGCAGGTCACCGAACGCGCCCGCAGCCTCGGCTACACGGTGCTGAGAAAGCCGCTGAAGCCGGCCGCGCTGCGAGCACTGCTCGGCTCGCTCGTCGCGGCCTGAATCATTCCGCTTCTTCGGGGGGCGGCTTGACGCTGGCGCGATCGACCGCCAGTCGCCCGGCCGCCAGCACGGCCTGCGTGCGCGTCGTGACGCCGAGCTTGCGCAGGATTGCGGTCACGTGGGCCTTGACGGTCGCCTCCGATACGTCGAGGTCGTAGGCGATCTGCTTGTTCAGCAACCCGGCGCAGAGCATGCCGAGCACGCGAAACTGCTGGGGGGTGAGGTCGGCGATGCGTTTCGCGATCTCCAGGTCCTCGGTTCCGGCCGTGGCAGTGCGCGGCGACTGGAAACCGACGGGCGTATACACGTCGCCTGCGAGCACCGAGGCCACCGCCTGGCCGATCTGCCCCGCTTCCGTCGACTTCGGGATGAACCCCTGCGCGCCATAGCGCAGCGCCGCAGCGATGGTCTGCGGATCATCGTCCGCGGAGACGATCGCGATCGGCATGGACGGATGACTGCCGCGCACGTGCACCAGCGCATTGAAGCCGTGTGCGCCGGGCATGTTCAGGTCGAGCAGCAGGAGATCGGCGCCTGGATGGGCCTCGACGGCCTCGAGCAGCGCGGCGACGGAATCCGCCTCGATGAAACTCAGTCCACGTTCGGAGCGGGCCACCGCGGCCTTGAGCGCCTCCCGGAACAGCGGATGGTCGTCGGCGACGATGATCTCGCGGGTCATGGCGCAGCAGACTACACGCGGCCGCGCAATTCGACCATCGTCGTAGCGCGAAGCGGCCGTCTTCCTACGAAAGGCGAATACACCTGCGCGGCGCGCCGGGCGCAGCATCCCTGCATTGCCAACCTGGACAGGGGGACCGTCTCATGCCTCATCACGTTGCCAAGCGCTCCACGCTTTCGCGTTCCGTCGCCGTGGCCCTTACGGTGGCCGCGCTCGGGCTCTCGCCACTCGCCATGGCTCAGTCGGCCAAGGAAAAGGAACTGGAAGCGCGGGTCGCCGAACTCGAGAAGATGGTCCACCAGTTGATGGCGGAAAAGCAGGCAGGCGCCGCTCCGGCCGCAGCCCCAGCCCCCGCCGCCGCCGGCGCAGCAGCAGGCGCGACTGTCGCCGCGGCTCCGCCGAAGCCCGATGCGAAGGTCATCCAGACCGCGCCGATCACGCCGAATGCGGCGCCGGGCACCAGCTTCATCTTCACGGGTTACCTCAAGGCCGACGGCCTATGGTCGGACACCTCAGACGGTGAACTTGCGGAGGGTGCGGCCGGCTCAGCGGCCACGACGGGGCGCGACTTCTACGTGCCGGGCGCGACCCCGGTCGGCGGTTTCAGCGAGAGCAGCACAGACTTCGACGCGCACGCCAAGCAGTCCCGGCTGATCTTCGGTACAGACACGGTGCTCGACGGCGGCGACAAGCTGCAGACGCGCTTCGAATTCGACTTCTACGGTTCGATCACGGGCGACCAGCGCGCGACGAACACATATGCGCCGACTCTACGCCAGGCGTACGTGCAGTGGCGCAACTGGCTGGTCGGCCAGACCTGGAGCAACTTCCAGGATGCGGCGACGCTGGTGGATTCCGTCGACTACATCGGCGCCACCGACGGCACGGTCTTCGTGCGCCAGCCGCAGGTGCGCTACACGCGCGGCGGCCTTTCGCTTTCGCTCGAGAACCCGGAGACGACCCTCACGCCCTTCGGCGGCGGCGTCGGCGGCAACGCTCGGGTGACCTCGGACGACAGCACGTTTCCCGACCTGACCGGGCGTTACACCTGGAAAGGCGCCTGGGGCCACTTCTCGGTGGCGGGCCTCGCCAGGGAACTCAAGTACCAGGTGACCAACCAGACGACCGGCGCCAAGCTGAACGACGACAGTACCTGGTCGGCCGCGGGCAGCCTGTCGGGCAAGTTCAACCTCGGCAAGAACGACGACATTCGTTACATGCTGCTGGGCGGCAACCTTGGCCGCTACGTGGGGCTCAATTTCACGAACGATGCCGTGCTCGACGCGGACGGCAACCTCGAGACCATCGACGGCGTGGCCGGCTTCGTTGCCTGGCGCCACCTGTGGTCGCCCAAGTGGCGCACCAACCTGTACTTCGCGATGCAGGACTACGACAACGATGCATCGCTGACCGGCAGCCGGGTCAACAAGACGAGCCAGAGCTGGACGGGGAACGTGTTCTACACGCCGCTGCCGAAGCTCGACATCGGCGCCGAGTTCCGTCACGCGATCCGCGAACTGGAGAACGGCGACGACGGCACGCTCGATCGCCTGCAGCTCACGACGAAGTATTCGTTCTGAGCGTCAGGTCAGCAGCAGCTTGGTGCCCGCGATCAGCAGCACGGCGGACAGGAGCGCGAGCAGCGCGCGAGCCGGCAACCGATGGGCGCCAAGCTGCGTGCCGACGTAACCGCCGGCCAGCACGGCACCGGATAGCCACGGCAATCCGGCCGGGAAATGAGCGGAGGCCCATCCGAGACCGGCGAGTCCGGCCGCGGAGTTGAGCAGGATGAACGGCGCGGCGAGTGCCGCGGTGCGCCTCGGGCCCGCCCAGCCCGCGAGCAGGAGCAGCGGGCTCAGGAAAATGCCCCCGCCCGTCCCGGTGAGCCCGGAGAGGATGCCGATCGCCGCGCCGATCCCGAGCGCCGTCGGCACAGGCAAGCCGATCGGCCCCTCCTCGACCGGATGCACCTTGGCGGAAGCGCGCCACGCAAGCACTGCGGCCGACGCCAGCAGCACCAGCCCGACCAGCGACCGGTAACCCTCCGCTGGCAACTTGATGCTGCCGCCCACTATCGCGAGCGGCACCGACGTCACGACGAGCGGCAGGAGTGCTTTCCAGCTCGTGAGCCCTGCGCGTGCGAAGCGCCAGGTGCCGACCGCAGCGACCACGAGGTTGAGCACCAGCGCCGTCGGGCGCATCACATCGGGTGCCACGCCGGCCAGCGCCATGATCGCGAGATACCCCGAGGCGCCCGCGTGCCCGACACTGCTGTAGAGCGCCGCAATCAGCGCAAACGCCACGGCAAGGAGGCTCAGGCTTTCGACGTCCACGCCTTCAGGCACTGACCACCGGGTGCCACGATGCGCGCGTCACTTTCCACTCGCCGCGTTCGAGTTGCAATTCCACTTCCACCTCGTGGACGTCCGCCGCCATGTCGAAGGTGTCGGCCGGCACCGCCTTGCGTCCCAGGGTGCCCACGGTCAGGTGCACGCGCGCCATGTCCTTGTAGGGAAACTCGACGCTTTCGATGCGCGTGACCAGGTGCACCGACTGGTTGACGATGAAGTAGCCGCGGATCGTACGGGTGAGTTCGACGGCGCTGCCGCCCTGCTCGTCCTCGTAACGGGGCGAGACGAGATCCATGAGCCCGGAGAGATTGCGCTCTTCGGCGGCCGCCTCGGCCTTCGCGATGACGGTGCGGACCTGCTGCTCGGGCGTGGTCGTCGGACCACAACCGGCCAGGACGGCGCAGGCAAGGAGTGCCACGCTCCAGCCAAGGGCCCGGTATGCTGAACTCGCCCACGGCGAAAGGTGACTCTTCATGCGGGCGCTACGCTATCACACGATCGCCGAATCCACGGACGTTCGGCTCGAGGACGTCCCCGTCCCGACGCCTGCCGCGGGCGAGGTGCTGGTCCGTGTGCGCGCCGCCAGCATCAACCCCGTGGACTGGAAAATCGCGACCGGCCGCTTCCGCCTGCTGGTTCGCGGTGGCGTGCCGCGCACCATGGGCTCGGATTTCGCGGGTGAGATCGCGAAGACCGGCGCCGGGGTCACGTCGTTCGCCGCCGGTGAGCGCGTCTTCGGCTTCATCGATCCGTTTGCACGACCGGCCGGGACGTTCGCCGACTTCGTGGCCGTGCCAGTCCGTTACGTGCACCGCGTGCCGGATTCCCTCGCTTTCCGTGATGCGGCCGCGCTGGCCTGCGTGGGCGCCACCGCCGTCACGCTCTGCAACCTCGGGCAGGTGCGGGCGGGCAATCGGGTGCTGGTCAACGGCGGTTCCGGCGGCGTCGGTCATGTCACAGTGCAGGTGGCCGCCGCGCGCAGTGCGCAGGTCACGGCCACGGCGAGCGCAGCCCGGCGGGATTTCGTGCTCGGCCTCGGCGCGGCCGATTGCATCGACTACCGCAGTACGCCGATGACCGGGTGGCCTGCGGGATTCGACGCCTTGCTCGATTGCGTGCCGAACATTCCGCGCAAGCTGCACCGGCGCATGCTGGTGCGCGGCGGACATTACGTCACGACCGTGCCGGGCCCGGCGACTTTCCTGCTCGATCCTTTCGTCAGCCTTTTCGGCGGCGTCCGCCGCCACGGCGTGATGCTGAAGCCGGAGGCCGCGGCGATGGCCGAGCTCCTGCAGTACGCGACGCAAGGTCGACTGCGTTGCTTCATCGAGAAGGAATACCCGCTGGCCGATGCCCTCGCCGCGATCGAATGCTCGCAGTCGGGCCGGGTGCTGGGCAAGGTCGTGCTCAAGGTCGAGTGACGATGACCTTGGCGGCAGCATCGAGGAGCGCCTCGGGCGCCTCTGCCCAGCTTGCCGTTCGACCGGTGACATGCTCGAACGGCAGCCGGCCGGACTCGATGAGCGGCAGGACTTCGTCCATGCAGGTGCGCGAGTTCACGCGGCCGTGCACGAAGGTGATGCCGGTGCCGTACATTGCGAGCAGCGGCATGGGCGTCCGAGTCGAATAATAGATGCCGACGCTCGTGCAGACGCCCCCTGGGCGCGTCGAGCGAATCGCTGCCGACAGGCCGTCCGGGCTCGCGCTCGCTTCCACCGTGATGTCGTATTCGGGGCGGATGCGCGCAGGCGCGGCGGCGAGCACCTTGCTGACGCCGAGCCGCGTCGCGATCTCGCGCCGTCCGTCGTCGGCATCGACGTAGGTCACGGCGGACGCACCGAGTGCCACGGCAATCCCGGCGGCATAGAGCCCCACGCTGATCGCGCCGCCACCCATCACCAGCACGGTGCCACGCGGGCGCCGCTGCAGGTGCGGGCCGACCGTGCGCCATCCATCGACGATATTGTCGGGAAGACTGCCGAGGGCGCGCGGATCGCCGAGCGCGTCCGGCAGAGGGACCAGCATGAAATCGGCATACGGCACGCGCACGAGATCGCTCAATGCGCCGCCCCAATCGCCGCCCAGTTCGCCGAAGCCGTACATGGAGCGCGGCGGCACGCCGACGCAGTTGCCGGTGAGGCCTTCACGGCAGAACTCGCACTCGCCGCAGCAGATCTGGAACGAGCAGGCCACCATCGCGCCGGGCCGCACGGAGGTGACCGAGTCACCGACGTCCGTGACCACGCCGACGAACTCGTGGCCGAACGCGTACGGACCCTTGAACGGCGCATTGCGGAACAAGCCACGCTGCCCGATGGCGGCAGGCAGGTGGTTGCGCAGGTGATGGAGCAACCTGCCGCGAAACGGCGCCTCCCCGTACAGGATCGCGCGATCGAGGTCGCAGCGCGCAACCGAGACCGGCCGCACCAGCGCCTGCTTCGGGCCCTGCAGGCGCGGCGCCGGAACGTCGCGCCACTCGAGCCGGCCCGGGCGCAGGAACGTCAGTTGCTGCATCGGTCGGCCACGAGGCCGGCGCTCAGAGGAACGCCTGGACGTTCGTGGCGGCGTGCAGCAGCGAGCCCGCGACCACCGTGACGCCGATCATCAGTCCGGCGAGCACTCGGGCCAGGAAGCGGTTGGAAGCATTGCAGGTGAACATGGCTGGATCCTCCGTCGTCGATGGAGGGCAAGCTACGCTCAGCCATTGATTTGATAAACAGCGATAATCCAATTTCACTATTCAGTTTTTACGCACAATCCTGCGCCGTCTGCCGGATGCCGGCAAGGCGCGCGTCGAGTTCGCGCGCGATCTGCTCGTCGCGCAGTTCCATGCCCGCGACGTCCGTGCCGGCAAAGCCGAGGATGCCCATGTCCGCGTAGGCCTTCTGGATGCGCGGGCCCCACAACCCGATGTCACGGATGGTCGGCACGATGCGCGTGAATAGGCTGCTGCGATAGACGCGCATGAGGTCGGAGCGATCCACCCATTCCTTGCACTCCGCCACGGGAAATTCCAGCGCTTCCCAGACTTCGTCGCCGAGGAAGCGGTCGCGCAGCAGGTAGCACCCCTCGACGACGAACTCCTCGCGCTCGTCGCGCTCCTTCGCGGTGAGCTGCGGGTAGTAATCGCGCAATGCCAGGCGCCCGAAAGCGACGTGGCGCGACTCGTCCTGCATGACGTAGGCCGTGACGGACTTTGCGAGGGGATTGGTGGCGTAATCGCGGATCAGGCCGAAGGCCGCGAGCGCCACGCCCTCGATGAGCACCTGCATGCCGAGGTAGGTCATGTCCCAGCGCGAATCGCGCAGCGTGTCCTCGAGCAGGCTCTTGAGGTAGGGATTGATCGGGTAGACGAGCTCGTACTTGTCGTGCAGCAGTCGCGAGAACGCCTCGACGTGGCGCGCCTCGTCGACCACCTGGGTGGCCGCGTAGAACTTGGCGTCGAGCTGCGGCACCTGTTGCACGATCTTCGCGGTGCACACGAGGGCACCCTGCTCGCCGTGCAGGAACTGCGAGACCTGCCACGCCTGGATGTGGTGGCGCAGCTTCGCCCGCGCGCGCGCATCGAGCTTGTTCCAGGTCGGCGATCCGTAGATCGACAGCATCTCATCGGGCAGGCCGGACGGATTCTCCGGGTCGAGGTCCTGCGACCAGTCGATGCGCTCGGCCGCATCCCACTGCTGCCGCTTGCCCTTGCGGTAGAGGTTGAGGAGCGACTCCCGTCCGTCGTCGTACTCCCAGCGGAAGTTCGCCTCGAAGTCCTGCGCGACCTTCCAGTCGAGCGTGTCGAGGTGGCTCACGTAGTGGTTGGCAGTCGACATGGCCCGGCCCCCTGGGTCAATTGGTCCCGAACCGATAATGCTCCGTCTTCACGTGCCTTGTCTGCAGCCAGTAGCGCCACGTCGACCACGGCCAGATGGTGAAGTTCTTCCCGTCCGACTGCTGGTACCAGCTCACGCAGCCCGAACTCCAGACCGTGCCCTCGAGCGCCTTCTGCACGCGCTCGGTTGAAGGCCGCCTGCGCGGCGGAGGACACATCGAGGTACCGGGCCTTGCGCTCACGCAGTTCCCGGATGCATTCGAGGACGTAGTGCACCTGGCACTCGATCATGAAGATGATCGAGTTGTGGCCGAGCGCGGTGTTGGGCCCGACCAGCTGGAACAGGTTCGGATACCCGGTCACGGTGATGCCGTAGTACGCCTCGGCGCCCGCCTTCCAGTCCTGGCCGAGCGTGTGCCCGGGCAGTCCCGTCACCGGGAAGTTCTGCATGTAGATGCGCGGGTCCACGATGAACCCGGTACCGAGGATGATGCAGTCGACCGGACGCTCGACGCCGTCCTCGGTCACGATGCTCGCGCTCGCGCACCTCGCGGATTGCCGGCCGTGACGAGTTCGACGTTCTCCCGGTTGAACATCGGGTACCAGGCGTTCGAGATGAGGATGCGCTTGCAGCCGAGCGTGTATTCGGGCGTCAACGCATCGGCCAGCTTGCGATCCTTGACCTGCTTGCGGATGAAGAGCTTCGCCAGCCCCTGCAGCGCACGCGCCGCCGCGGGGTGGAAGATCGGCCACACGCGCGACTCGTTGGTCCAGTACAGGCGCGCACGGTGCACCTTGCGCCACCAGTCGAAGCGCGCATAGCGCCGCTTCGCGCCTTCCGAGTAGGTCGCTCGTTCGCGCGGGATGACCCAGGCCGGGGTGCGCTGGAACACGTGCAGCTTCTCGACGACCGGAGCGATCTCGGGGCAATACTGGATCGCGCTGCCGCCGGTGCCGATGGACGCCACCCGCTTGCCCTGGAGGTCGTAGCCGTGGTCCCACTGCGCCGAATGGAACACGCGCCCCTTGAACGACTCGAGGCCCTTGAGTCTCGGGAACTGCGGGCGATGCAGCGGGCCCGACGCCAGCACGAAATGCCGCGCCGTCACCGACTCGCCCGACGCCGAGACCGACCGTCCAGCACGCGGTAGCCGCGTCGAAGTGCGCAGAGGTCACTTCCTGGCCGAAGCGGATGAACGGACGCAGCCCGTGCTTCTCGGTCGTGTCGAGGATGTAGTCCTGGATCTCGTTCCAGCCCGCATAGCGCTGGGTCCAGTCCGCCTTGCCGTCGAACGAATAGGAATACAGGTGCGACTGGACGTCGCAGGCCGCGCCGGGATAGGTATTGTCGCGCCAGGTGCCGCCCACCTCGCGGTCCTTCTCGAGGATCACGAAGTTGCGGATGCCCGCTTCGAGCAGCTTGATGCCCATGCACAGGCCGCCGAAACCGGCGCCGAGGATGGCCACTTCGAACTCCGGCTGCGGCCGGCTCGTCCATTGTTTCGCTCATACACCACCGGGTCGCAATTCGAGAATCATCTGCACCAGCGACGGGTCGTCCTCGTCCGTCTTCAGCCGGAAGCCATTCGCACGGGCCAGCTCGAGCATGCGCGAATTCTCGCGCAGCGTGACGCCCGTCATCACTTTCAGCCGCGTGTCGCGCGCCGCATCGATCAGCGCGCCGAAGAGCTGCCGCGCGAGGCCCTTGCCCTGCCACGCGTCGCCCACCACGATGGCGAACTCGCAGGTTTCCTCGTCCTCGAGCGTGATGTAGCGCGCCACCCCGATCTGCTCCTCGCCGTCCGGGCTCTCCACGACGCCCATCAGCGCCAGTTCGCGGTCATAGTCGATCTGCGTGAAGCGCGACAGCATGCCGGGCGAGAGGTCGTGCAGCGTGAACATGAAGCGCAGGAACTTCGACTGCTCGGACAACCCGTGCACGAACGCGCTTTCGATCGCCGCGTCCTCGGGGCGGATCGGCCGGATCGTCGCCGGCACGCCGCCCTGCAATTCGATGCGCTGGACCAGCCCGCTCGGATACGGATGGATCGCCATGTGCTGGTAGGGCCGTGCCGCCGGCGAACGGCGGCTCACTCCGATGCGCGCGTCCATCACCATCGCGCCTTCGTCCGTCACGACCACGGGATTGAGGTCGATCGCGCCGATGTCCGGCATCTCGCACACGAGTTCCGACACGCGCAGCAGGATCTCCTCCACCGCCGATCTCATTCGCGGCGGGCATGCCGCGCAGCGGCTGCAGCGCCTGGCCCGGCGCGCGTGCGCCGGATCAGGTCGCGCGCCAGGTACGCGTTGAGGGGCGGCAGCGCGACGGCACGATCGCGGATGACTTCGACGAGCGTGCCGCCGAGGCCGAAGCTGATCGCCGGGCCGAACACCGGATCGCGCACCACGCCGATCATCAGTTCGCGGCCGTGGCGGTGCCGGAACATCGGCTCGATCAGCACGCCTTCGATCCTGGCGTCCGGCCGGGCATGGCCCACGCTGTCCATCATCAGTGCGTGCACCTTGCGCAGGTTGTCCTGGTCCGCGAGATTGAGCCGCACGCCGCCGACGTCCGTCTTGTGCGGGATGTCCGGCGAGAGGATCTTCATCGCGACCGGATATCCGACCTGCTCTGCGACGATCGCCGCTTCGTCCACGGTCGCCGCCGCCCGGCTGCGCAGGATGGGAATTTCGAATGCCGCGAGCACGGCCTTCGACTCCGCCGGGTCCAGCCATTCCTGGCCCGCCGCGAGCGCGGCGTCGATCACGCGTTGCGCGGCGGAACGATCCGGCGCGGTCGCGCACGCGAGCGGTTCCGGAACCTGCAGCAACTGTTCCTGGTTCGAAGCGTGCAGCGCGAGCGCGGCGATCGCGTCCACGGCTGCCTCCGGCGTCGTGTAACTCGGCACCTTGTGCTCGGCGAACAGCTTGCGGCTCGCGGCGATCGACTCGCCGCCGAGCCAGCACGTAAACACCGGCTTGCGATGCTTCGCGACCTCCGCAACGAGCGCCGCGGCGAATTCCTGCGGATCGCGCTGCGCATGCGGCGTCAGGATCGCGACGACGGCATCGACGTTCGCATCCTCGAGGCACAGGCCGGTGGCCGCCGCGAACTGGCCGGGATCGACTTCCCCGCGCACGTAAACGGGATTGCCCGCGGCGACGTTCGGCGGCAGGACGTCTTGCAGCCTGCGCTCGGTTTCTTCGCCAAGCCGCGACAACTGCAGCCAGCGATCGGTCGTACGATCGGCCGCGATGGTGCCCGGACCACCGGCATTCGAAACGATCGCAACGCGCCGTCCCTTCACGCGCACGCCCGAACCGAGCGTCGCGGTGGCGGTAAAGAAATCGTGAAAGTCGCGGATGCGCAGTACACCGGCGCGGCGCATCGCCGCGTCGAACACGTCGTCCGCGCCCACGAGGGAACCGGAATGGAACGCGGCAGCATCCGGCCGCTGCGCGTGGCGTCCCGCTTTCATGACGACGACGGGTTTCACTCGGGCGGCCGCGCGCAACGCGCTCATGAAGCGCCGGGCGTCGCCGATGCCTTCGGTGTACAGCATTATGCTGTCGGTGCCCGGGTCACGCACCAGGAAGTCGAGGATCTCGCCGAAGCCGATGTCCACGCCGTTGCCGGTGGAAATCACGGTCGAGAACCCGACGTGGCGGAACCGAGCCCAGTCGAGGATGGCCGCGCACAGCGCGCCGGACTGCGACACGAGCGCCAATCGACCGGGCAACGGCTCGAGGCGGACCGGCGGCGGCATTGAGCTTGTCATCCGTGCGCAGGATGCCGAGGCTGCCCGGGCCGAGAATACGCAGCCCGCTGCGGCGCGCCCGTCGCTTGATCTCGTCCTCGAGCGCCTGGCCCTCGGGTCCGGCTTCACGGAACCCGGATGAGATTACGATGGCACCGCGCACGCCTCGCTCAGCGCAATCGGCAATGACATCCGGGACGGTGGCTGCCGGAGTCACGATGACGGCCAGATCCACCGGGCCAGGCAAGTCCCGCACGCTGGAGAAGGTCGGTTGGCCGCCCACGCTCTCGTGCGCCGGATTGACGTAATGGACCGGCCCGGGAAAGCCCGCTGCGGCGAGGTTCGTCCGCACGAGATTGCCCAGCGAGCCCGGCCGGTCGCTGGCACCCACGAGGACCACGGAGGCCGGCTTGAAGACGGAATCGATGCGGTTCTTGCTCACGGACATCCGGGGAAGCGGGAAGGCCCTCGTGCATGCTAGCTTTGCGGCACGAATCGCGCATGGCGAGTCACCGCAAGGGGTGGTGTCGAGTATGACCGTTGCCTTCATCTCCCATGCGGCCTGCCGCCTGCACAACATGGGCAACGGGCACCCGGAACAGCCGGCCCGCGTCACCTCGATCGAGGACCAGCTGCACGGCCGGCGCCTCCACGACTTCCTGGTGCACCACGATGCGCCGCGCGCTTCGGTCGAACAGCTGACGAGAGTGCATCCGCGCGACCACGTCGAGCGCGTCAGCATGCGTTCGCCGGAGGAAGGCCTCGCCTTCCTCGACCCGGACACGGCCATGTGCCCGGAGACGCTCGAGGCCGCATTGCGCGCCGCCGGCGCCAACGTGCTGGCCACGGACCTCGTGATGACCGGAGCCGTGCAGCGCGCGTTCTGTAACGTCCGACCGCCGGGCCACCATGCCGAGCGCGCGCGCGCGATGGGTTTCTGCTTCTTCAACAACGTCGCCGTGGGCGCGGCGCATGCGCTCTCGGCCCACGGCCTCGAGCGCGTCGCGATCCTCGACTTCGACGTGCACCTCGGCAACGGCACCGAAGACATCTTCCGCGATGACCCGCGCGTGCTGCTCTGCTCGTCCTACCAGTACCCGTTGTATCCCGACATGAATCCGCCGAGCGTCCCGGGCCACATCGTGAACTGCCCGCTACCCCCGGGCAGCGGCAGCGAGGTGTTCCGCAAGGCGGTGACGGACCATTGGCTGCCGGCGCTCGAACAGTTCAGACCCCAGTTGCTCTTCATCTCGGCGGGTTTCGACGCACACGTGAACGACCCGCTCGCCGAGCTTTCGCTTTCGACCCGCGACTATTCCTGGGTGACGGACGCTGCCTGCGGCATCGCCGACCGCCACTGCGGCGGCCGCATCGTCTCGACGCTCGAAGGCGGCTACGACCTGACGGCCCTCGCCACGAGTGCCGCGGCGCACATCGAACGGCTGATGACCACCTGAATTTTTACCGGGTAATATTGCTTTCCTGTTTTTACCCGGGTAAATTGCCCGCCTCTTCGTTCCCTTGGGCGGTCCGCCATGGTCCACGTTCCGGCATCCCACGTCGCTTTTGCGGGCGACAGCCTCCTGCTGCACGGCACCCTGCCGGAGGTCGCCGTGGCCGTGCGTCACGTGCTGGACGGCGGTGAGACCCGGCCGATCGTCGTCATGGATGCGCTGACGGCTCAGGTCGTCGATCTCGACCTGCGCGGGACGGACGGCGAAATCGTCTCGCGCCTCGCGTCCACGCAGGACACCCCCGACAACAGCGATGCCGAAGGCGTGCGCGCGAGCGGACCAGGCCGGCCGCGACTCGGTGTCGTGTCACGCGAGGTCTCGCTGCTGCCACGTCACTGGGACTGGCTGAAGACGCAACGCGGCGGCGCCTCCGCAACCTTGCGCCGATTGGTGGACGAGGCACGCGGCAGCAGCGGCGACCGCGACCGGGTCGTCGCGGCCCAGGAAGCGGTGGATCGCTACCTGCGCGTGATGGCCGGCGACCGGCCGCATTACGAGGAAGCCTTGCGCGCGTTTTACGCGAAGCGCGACGCCGACCTCGAGCGCCACTCGGCCGGGTGGCCGGTCGACGTGCGCGCCCACCTGCAGACGCTGGTCCGCCGTTGCCGCGAGGCGCAGAACCCATGAGCGAGTCACGCAGCCCCGCCCTCGAAGCCGGCAAGCTGACCCACGGCCCGATCTCGCGCAGCGTCATCGCGATGGCGGCGCCGGTGGCGATCGGCATGGTCTTCCAGACGCTGTACTACCTGATCGACCTGTATTTCGTCGGGCGGCTCGGAGACGCGGCGATCGCGGGCGTCAGTACGGCGGGCAACCTCACGTTTCTCGTCGTCGCACTGACGCAAGTGCTCTCGGTCGGCACCGTGTCGCTGGTCGCGCAGGCCATCGGCCGGCGCGATCGTGACGACGCGAACCTGGTCTTCAACCAGAGCCTGTCGATCGCGGCGATGTTCATGCTCGGCACCCTCGTCCTCGGTTACGTCCTAACGCCGCTGTACATGGATTCGGTCGGCGCCGACGCGAACACCGCTGCCGCCGGCGCGAGCTACCTGCGCTGGTACCTGCCCGGGCTCGCGCTGCAGTTCGCGCTGGTCGTGATGAACGCGGCCCTGCGCGGCACCGGCATCGTGAAACCGGCGATCCTCGTGCAGATCCTCACCGTCATCCTGAACGCGGCACTGGCGCCCGTGCTCATCGCGGGCTGGGGTACGGGGCATCCGCTTGGCGTCGCGGGCGCGGGACTCGCCAGCACGATCGCGATCGCCTGCGGCGTCGTGCTGCTCGGGTTCTACTTCCACCGGCTCGAGCACGACGTGGCGTACGATCCGCTGCTCTTCCGGCCGCGGCGCGAACCCTGGAATCGCATCCTGCGCATCGGCACGCCGGCCGGCGCCGAGTTCCTGATGATGTTCGTCATCATGGCGGCCATCTACATGGTGATCCGGCCGTTCGGCGCGGATGCGCAGGCGGGGTTCGGCATCGGCAACCGCATCAACCAGGCTCTGTTCCTGCCGGTGATGGCCGTCGCATTCGCTACCGCGCCGGTGGCGGGCCAGAACTTCGGCGCGGGCCTGCACGGCCGCGTGCGCGAGACGTTCCGGTTTGCGGCCGTGTTCGGCAGCGCCCTCATGCTGCTGATGACGTTGCTGTGCCATTGGCGCCCCGAGACGATGATGCGCGCGTTCACCGACGACGCGCAGGTGGTCGAAGTTGGCGTGCAGTTCCTGACGATGATTTCCTGGAACTACGTCGCGTCGGGGCTGATCTTCACGTGCTCGGGCATGTTCCAGGCGCTCGGCAACACCCTGCCCTCGCTGCTGAGCAGCCTGTCGCGCCTCGTCACGTTCGTCCTGCCGGTCGTCTTGCTGTCGCGCTCGCCCGGTTTCCAGCTGCACCACGTGTGGCTGCTGTCCATCGCGACGACGGCACTGCAGGCCGCGTTGAGCCTCGGGCTTCTGCACCGGGAGTTCGGCCGCAAGCTCCGCCCCGCCTGAACGCTCCATTCGGCTGGCGGGTCGCATACACTTCCGGGCCCCGACCCAAGCCCAGGAATCGCGACATGCGTGGAAGTTTCGTCCGGAAGGCCGCAGCGCTGGTTGCGCTCGTCACCCCTGCCCTGGGCGTTGCCGCCGCAGCAACCGACGTGACGGGGGCCCTCGAGTGGCGTCTCGTAGGACCCTTTCGGGCCGGCTGGGCAACGACTGCGACGGGCGAGGGCGGCGGGTCGAGCGTTTTCTACCTCGGTGCCGCGGGCGGTGGCGTCTGGAAGACGGACGATGCCGGGCTCACCTGGCAGCCCGTCTTCGACGGTGTCGGGTCTGCGTCGGTGGGCGCCCTTGCGGCCGCCCCTTCCGCGCCGAACACACTTTACGTCGGCATGGGGCAGGTCAGCAGCCGCTACGACATCACCCCCGGCGACGGTGTCTATCGCTCGGACGATGCCGGACGCACGTGGCGGCACCTTGGCCTCGCAACGACGGGCCACATCGGCGCACTGCACGTGGATCCGAACAACCCGGAGATCGCATGGGTTGCCGCGCTCGGCTCGATTTTCGGACCGACGAAGGATCGCGGCGTGTATCGCACGACCGACGGCGGCAAGACCTGGCAACGGACGCTGTTCGTCAGCGAGAACACGGGCGCCGTGGACATCGCCGTCGATCCTGTGGACTCGCGCATCGTGTTCGCCTCCGTCTGGCAGGTGCGCCATCGACCGTGGCTTGCATATTTCACACCGGAGACCGGCCCCGAAAGCGGCCTTTACAAGTCGACGGACGGCGGCGCGACCTGGACGCGCATTACCGGTGGCGGCTGGCCCGCGCACGACGTCGGGCGCATCGGACTGGCGGTGTCGCATCGCACGGAAGGCGCGCGAGTCTGGGCCGTCGTCGACGCAGAGAAGGACGGCGGTCTGTATCGCTCCGACGACGCCGGCTCGACCTGGCTGCACGTCAGCTCGAATCCAGAACTCATCAACGCGTATTTCTCGCAGCTGACTGCAGTGCCGGACGATCCGGACACGGTGTACGCCATGGGCCGCGGCATCCACCGCTGCACGAAGGGCGGCACGCAATGCGAGATCGTCAAGGGCGCGCCGGGCGGCGACGACTACCACTACCTTTGGATCGACCCGAAGCGTTCCGAGCGCATGATCACGGGGTCCGACCAGGGCGCGGTCGTCACGACGAACGGCGGTCGCTCGTGGAGCAGCTGGTACAACCAGCCGACAGGTCAGTTCTACAAGCTCGCGACGGACAACGCGTTCCCTTACCGTATCTTCGGTGGCCAGCAGGATAGCGGCACCGTGCGCATCTCGAGCCGCAGCGACGATGGCTCCATCACGTTTCGCGACTGGCGTCCCGTCGGCGGCGACGAGCGGGACTACCAACTCGCCGACCCGCAGGATAACGAGATCGTGTACAGCTCGGGCCTCGGCGGACGCCTGACGCGCTGGAACGGTCGCAACGGCGAAGCGCAGAACATTTCGCCCTGGCCGCTCTCGAGCTACGGCCAGCGCCCAACCGATTTCCAGCAGCGTTACTCGTGGATCACGCCGATCGCGATCTCGCCGCTCGCGCCCTACCCGCTCTATTTCGGATCGCAGCAGCTTTGGCGGTCGACGGACCAGGGCGCGCACTGGGAAGCCATCAGTCCGGATCTCTCCGCGCGCGACGAGGAACCCGGCAACTGCAATGGCAACCTGGAACCCACGCGTGCGCGCAAGTGCGGCTATGGCGTGATCTGGAGCATCGGCCTCTCGCCACGCGGCAACGATGAGATCTGGATCGGCACCGACGACGGCGTTGTGCGCATGACCGGCGACGGCGGCAAGTTCTGGACGAACGTGACGCCAAAGGACGTGCCCGCCTGGGCGAAGATCAGCAGCGTCGAACCGTCACCGACCGAGCCGCACGTCGCTTACATCGCCGTCGACAACCATCGCCAGGACGATTTCCGCCCGCTCGTGTACCGCACGCGCGACAACGGCGGAACGTGGACGCTCGCAGTCAACGGATTGCCCGCCGGGCACTTCGTAAGCGTCGTCCGCGCGGACCCCGTACGTCCCGGCCTGTTGTATGCGGGCACGGACATCGGCGTGTATTACTCGGCCGACGACGGCGCGAACTGGCAACCGCTGCAGCGCAACCTGCCGACGGCATGGGTCCGCGACCTGCTCGTGAAAGGGGACGATCTCATCGCGGCGACGCAGGGTCGTGCCATCTGGGTGCTCGACAACGTTTCACCTTTGCGCCAGCAAGGCGGCATCTCCGGCAACGCGAAAGTGCATCTGTTCCAGCCCGCGACGGCCGTGCGCCTGCACAGGAACCGCAACCACGATACGCCGCTGCCGCGAGAGGAGCCGGCGGGCCAGAACCCGCCCACCGGCGCAGCCCTCGATTACTGGCTCGCCACACCGGCGAAGCGTATCGAACTGGAGATAAGTGATTCGGCCGGCAAGGTCGTGCGTCGCTTCGCAAGCGATGCGCCGGAGCCTGCGCCGGCCGCGGAGCGATACTTCACCGAGGACTGGCTGAAACCCGCCGCCAACCTGTCGAACGCAGCCGGCACCCATCGCTTCGTCTGGAATCTCCGCCCTGCACCGCCACACACGACCGAGTACGAGTACTCGATCGCCACGGCATGGGATACGGGCGTGGACACGAGCCCGGCCGGACCGCTCGTGGCTCCCGGCACCTACCGCGTCGTCCTGCGCGTCGACGGGAGGGAGTTTGCGCAGCCGCTGACCGTGGTCGCCGATCCGCGCGTGCCGCTGGATCCGGAGGCCCTTGCGCAGGTCCAGGCTGCGTCCAGCGAAGCGCGGAGGCTGCTGGCTCTGCATTACGACGCCGCTGCGCAGCGGGAGTTCGTCGAGGATCGCGTCGAGGAGATTCGCAAGGAGAAGGCAGGTGACCCGGCGGTGATCGCAGCCCTGGACGCCTACGAGTCGCGTGCGAAGCCACTGGCGGCCGGCGGCGGCGACTTGCCGGACAATCTCGGGCTCGACAACCTGGGTTCGCAGCTGCGCTCGATCGCGTCGGACGTCGAAGACAGCGATCGCGCGCCGACCGAGCCGCAACGCCGGGCATTGAAGGAGACGGGGCAACGGCTCGATCGTGCGCTGGCCGCCTGGGCCGAGGTACGGGCGAAGGACCTCCCGGCACTGAACGCCCGCCTCAGGGCGGCGGGCGTCGAACCGATCGTGATCCCGCCGGTGGATCGCATCAAGTTGAGCGGGCCGAGCGCATCACGGGAAATGCCGTGATCCGCTGATCTGCCCGCATCCACCGGCCCTGCGCGAGTCGCAGGGCCCGCGGCGCCCCTGTAAGTGTGCAAGCGTACCGACACTTCGCGCATTGCACCCTATACGTGGTGGCGGACGCAGGGACGGGTTGCCCGTGCTGCAGCCCTGCAACGCCGAATCCGGACGACCAGAGACCATGACCAGACTTCGTTGGATATCGAACGCCGCCCTGATGGCGCTCCTTGCATCGACTGCGATGGCAGACGGCCCGGGACCGGCGGAACCCACGCCCGTCATGGGCGAGCGGCCAACCGGACGGCCAGCCGATCACTTGGTCGGGTTCGGCGCCACGACGACGAAGCGACCGGGCGGACACTTCGACTGGGAAAACGTCAGCGCAGAACAGCGCGCGATGGAATGGCCCATGGACGAATCGAGTTCACCCGTGTGGGGATTGGCCGTGTTCGCGTCGGCAATCCTGATGTTCGTGCTGACCATCCTCGGACTGACACTGAGCTACCGCTCCCTGCGTGCCGAAATGCGGCGCAATCGAGTACTCGCTCGAACGCGCGGGCCTCGTACTGCGAGTGGACCCGTCTAGCGTCGGACCCTACACCACGGCGCGAGCGATGCTCGCAGCAACGGCGCTCCACGTCGCATCGAATGCGTCGCGCGTGAATCCGGCGCCCGAGGGCAGCCAGTCCCCGGCCTTGCCGCCCGCCAGCGTGTAGTGTCCGACCACGTCCAAGTGATCGGCGCGTGCGACATGCAGGAGGCGGCCGTGGAGTTGGCTGAGTGTTGGCACGACGCCGTCGCTGGTCGCCGAAGTCGTCTTGAAACCCAGCCCGCGGTCGAGCCGCCGCTGCATGGCCCGAGTAGGCTTCGAATACGGGTACCGAGGGTGCAACTGCGACGTCAGGGCGTGCAACAACCGGAATAACGAGCGCAGCGCCAGGTATTGCGGATCCACGAAGTCCTTGACTCGAAAGCGCTCGCGCGGTTCGGGCACTCCCGCGACCACACAGCCGTAGTCGATCCCGGCGCGATCCACAACGGCTGCGTCGAAAAGCGCCATGCCTTCCGGCGTCAATTGCAGGACGGCACCCTGGTCTTGCTCGATTTCGTCAAGGTATTTCCAGACCGCGCTGCGACGGTTGAATCGGATCTTGCGCAGCACGCCTGCGGCGATCCGATCGAGCGGTGTTTCCGTCCGTCCGAGCCAGTCGTCGAGGCGCACCAGCAGGCCCACGGCCTGAGCGGCAGCGAGGATCGCGCCACGCCCGGGCCCGGACGTCGCCAGCGCGCTCAGCACCAGCAGCAGCGTTTGTCCTTGCGCCGTAATGAAATGATTGGCAAGAGGCGTGCCATGGTGCGGGGTGGCGACTGAAATGGCGGTTCTCGTCAGCCTCGCGATGCGTTCGCTGGAATTGCCACGCGCGATCCTCGCGCCGGGCGTCAGCAGCACGCGCACGTCGAGTCCGCCCGTGGAATGGCCGACGAAGTGCAGTTCTCGCGCCCGCCCGGCCCCGCTGTCCAGCACCTGCCGACGCAGGGCATCGGCCCGGCGCGGGATGGACCCCGTGGGCTGGGTCGCGCACCGCACGATGCGGGCAGCGACGCCGCGCCGCGCGAGGGCATCGGCCAGCGCCTGCTCCACGTCGTCGAAATAGCTCACGGCGCCGACCGACGTGAACCCGAAGAATCCAGGGACCAGGAACACGATCCGTGCCGTCATGGCCGGATTATCGGCGTGGGCGCAGGTCCCGCGTCATTCGGGATTTCACGCCCCGCAGTTCGTCGGACTTCTCCGCCTAGCGTTGCCTGCCGCCGGCAACCAGCAGTACCCCGCCGATCAGAATCATTCCCAGTCCTGCCCAGACGGGAACGTTCACGGTCTCCCGGTCCTTTACGGACAACTCGAGCGACCCGATTTTGGCCGAATGGGTCTCCTTGGTGTAACTGAACCCACCAAAGGCCAGCGCCAGGACCCCAGCGGCCATCAACACGATTGCGGCGATCTTGATTCCGCCCATGTGCGTTCCCCTCGCCGTCAGACCCTGCGGCCCTGAATGACGCGAATCGCGATGACTACGATGGCGAGGATCAACAGCACGTGGATGAACCCGCCCAGCGTATAGGAGCTGACCAGGCCGAGCAGCCAGAGGATGAGGAGGAGGATGGCGATGGTTTCGAGCATTTGAGTTCTCCTTCCGTGAACCTAACCGATGTTCTGCAGAGCAAATTCCCAGTTGATCAGCTTGTCGAGCACGGCGTCGACGTACTCCGAGCGCCGGTTTTCGTAATCGACGTAGTACGCGTGTTCCCAGACGTCGATCGTCAGCAAGGGCTTCATTCCTGCCGTCCAGGGGACGTCGGCGTTCGACGTCTTGGTGACGGCGAGTCTGTCGCCGTCGAGGACGAGCCACGCCCAGCCGCTGCCAAACTGCGAGACGGCCGCCGCGGTGAAGGCACGCTTGCAGGCGTCGAAACTGCCGAAGGCCGCGTCGATCCGCTGCCTGAGCTCAAACGGCGGTTGGCCTCCACCGTTCGGACGCAGGCTCTTCCAGTAGAACGCATGGTTCCATGCCTGCGCCGCGCACGAGTAGATCTCCACGGATTGCGGGCGCCCTGCCGTAAGGGTCACGATCCGCTCGAGGGACTCGCCCGAATACTCGGTCCCGATGACGAGCTGGTTCAGCTTGTCCACGTAACCTTTATGGTGCTTTCCGTAGTGCAGGTCGACGGTCTTTTCCGAAATGACCGACTGCAAAGCGCCGCGGTCATACGGAAGCGCCGGAAGAACGTGCCGGGCGTCCGGATACACTTCGGATCGATTGGTACTCATGTACAGCTTTTTCCTTCAGGATTTCGCGTTTCGATGCCGCTCGACATGCCGCAACGTTTGAAACCAGGGCCGACGAGCGATTCAAGACGAGGTTAGCAGCCGCCCGCAAACCGTCTGTACGGTAGCGAACATCCCGCGGCGTGACGGCAACACATACTTGCAGCCTCGGCACCGATGGCCCGATGGCTTTGGTCACCGGCACCTCCACTGCGGGAGTCGATCATCTTGCGACCAGCCTGGTTGCTCAATTCACGCGCGCGTCCAGCCGTCCCGGGAGCATGGGGACGCTTGGCGCGAGTGTCTCCATGGGACAACGACGAAGTCATCCGCGACGAGCTCTTCAGCATCGAGCGTCTCGAGCAGCATGCGGCCAGCCTCGCGGTTGCCCAGCAGGTGACGTCGAATCCTGTGCGCCGCCCTCCGCTCAGCGTGCGTCTGAGCGACAACGAGGCGGTGCTGCTCGGCGCCTATCGCGCCATCGCGAAGTCCGTGGGTGAAGGCCGCGACGCGACCCCCGCGGCCGAATGGCTGCTCGACAATTACCACCTGGTCGAGACGCAGATTCGGGAGATTCGCGAGGATCTGCCGCCGGGCTTCTATCGCCTGTTGCCGAAGCTCGCTGGCGGCCCCTTCACGGGGTATCCACGCGTCTTCGGCCTGGCCTGGGCCTATACGGCGCACACCGACAGCCATTTCGAGCCCGATTCGCTGCGGAGGTTCGTGCGCGCGTACCAGGGCGTGCAACCCCTGACGATCGGCGAGCTTTGGGCCATTGCAATCACCCTGCGCATCGTGCTCGTCGAGAACCTGCGCCGCGCCGCCCATCGCATCGTGTCACGCAGCGCGGCGCGCAAGGAGGCGGATGATGTCGCCGACCGGCTGCTCGGCGTCAACGGACACGCCGCCGAGCCGGCAGCGTTGACCAACCGTCACGCCGCGGATTCCACCCTGTCGGCATCGTTCATCGTTCAACTCGCGCAGCGCCTTCGCGACCAGGATCCGCAGGTGATGCCGTCGCTCGACTGGCTGGAGGTCCGGGTGGAGAAGACCGGCACGACGATCGAGACGGTCGTGCGCGAGGAACACCAGCGCCAGGGCGTCTCCAGTGTGACGGTGCGCAACATCATCACGAGCATGCGACTGATATCCGAACTCGACTGGTCGGAGTTCTTCGAGGGCGTGAGCCTCGTCGACGACCAGCTGCGGGCGGGCAGCGATTTCTCGCAGATGGATTTTGCGACTCGCAATCTGTACCGCACGGCGATCGAGGACCTCGCGCGCCGGTCGAGCCACACCGAGATCGAGATCACGCAGGCGGCGCTGGAGGCGGCGCACGAGGCACCGGGACATACGGAGCACGAAAGGGACCCGGGCTACTACCTGATCGGCTCCGGGCGTCGCGCATTCGAGGCGCAGACCGGGTACCGGGCGCCGCTGCGCCAGGCGTTGGCCCGCTGGATCATGCGCCACGGAGCCGGCCATTACGTCGGCGCCATCGTCGTCTCCGCGCTCGGCATGCTCGCGCTGGCGCTGCTCGCACTGCGCGAGTACCCGCTGTCCGGCCGGCAGTTCGCCCTGCTCGGCCTGCTCGGCTTCCTGCCCGCGCTCGAGATCGCCGTCGCGTTCGTCAATCGCGCGGTTACCCTCGGATTCGGCGCCAAGGTGCTGCCGGGCCTTGCGTTGCGCGAAGGTGTCCCGCCGGAACTACGGACCGTCGTGGCGGTGCCGACCCTGCTGACATCAACGGCGACGATCGACGCAGAGATCGAGCGGCTCGAAATTCACTTCCTGGCTTCTCCGGAAGGCGAGCTGCATTTTGCATTGCTCTCCGACTGGGTCGATGCGGACACGGAGCACCAGGCCGGCGACGATGCACTCCTCGAGACGGCCATCCGCGGGATCGCTCGGCTCAATCGACTCCACGGCCCCGCGCCCACCGGCGAGCGCTTCATCCTCCTGCACCGACGCCGACTCTGGAGCGCCACGGAGCGCCGGTGGATGGGCTGGGAGCGAAAACGCGGCAAGCTGCACGAACTGAACCGTCTCCTCCGAGGCGCCACCGACACGAGCTTCATCGGAGCGCACAAGCTTCCGGACGGCGTTCCTGCCGACGTGCGGTACGTGATCACGCTCGATGCCGACACGCGGCTCCCGCGGGGCGCGGCGCGGCGCCTGATCGGCAAGCTGTCTCATCCGCTGAACCGCCCGCGGTTCGATGCGGCCACCGGCCGCGTGATCGAGGGCTATGCGGTGTTGCAGCCGCGCGTCACGCCGTCGCTGCCGACCGAACACGAGGGCTCGCTCTTCCAGCGAATCGTTTCGAGTACGCCCGGCCTCGATCCGTATGCCGCCGCCATTTCCGACGTGTACCAGGACCTCTTCGGCGAAGGATCCTATGCCGGCAAGGGAATCTACGACATCGATGCCTTCGAGTCGGCGCTCGCCGGTCGCGCGGCCGACGGCACGCTGCTCAGCCACGACCTGTTCGAAGGCATCTACGCACGCGCGGGACTCGCGTCCGATGTCGAGGTCGTCGAGGAGTTCCCGCACCGGTACGACGTCGCAGCAGCTCGACTGCACCGCTGGGCGCGGGGCGATTGGCAGTTGCTGCCGTGGCTGCTCGGAAGGCGCGATGCTGCCGGCGAGAACAGGAGGCACAGCAGCCTGGCACTGATTGGCTCCTGGAAGATGCTCGACAACCTGCGCCGCACCCTGACGGCACCCGCGAGCGTCGCAGCACTCATCCTCGGCTGGACCCTGCCATTGCAGGCCTCCATTGCCTGGACCGCCTTCGTGGTCGCCACGATTGCCTTGCCTTCCCTGCTGCCGGTCGTCGCGGCAATCCTGCCCAGCAGGGCGGGTATCACGCCACGCAGTCACCTGCGAGCGCTCGCGACCGACCTGCTGCTGGCAGTGCGCCAGATGAGCATCCAGGTCGTCTTCCTGCCGGCGCAGGCGTGGCTGATGGCGGATGCCATCGGCCGCACGCTCTTCCGCCTGTTCGTCAGCCGAAGAAACCTGCTCGAATGGGTCACCGCCGCGCAGAGTTCGCGCAGCGCAATGCTCGGCCTGGCGGAGTCGTACCGCAAGATGACCGGAGGTCTCGCCATCACGCTGGCGGCTGCGCTTGTCGCCGCCGGTCGTGGCGAGACCGCGTGGATCGCGGCGCCTTTCATCGGCCTCTGGCTGGCATCACCCGCGATCGCGTTCTGGATCAGTCGTCTGCCGCCCGTGACGGGGCGACTGGTGCTTTCCGACGCGGATGCCCGGGAGTTTCGGCGGGTCGCGAGGCGCACGTGGCGGTATTTCGAGACCTTCGTGACGGCCAGCGACCACATGCTGCCGCCGGACAACTTCCAGGAGGATCCGCGCCCTGTCCTGGCACATCGCACTTCGCCCACAAACATCGGCCTCTACCTGCTCGCCACGGTCAGCGCCCGCGATCTCGGCTGGATCGGCACGCTCGACGCCGTGGAACGGCTGGAGGGCTGCCTCGCGACGATGAACGGACTGGAGCGGTTCCGCGGCCATTTCTACAACTGGTACGACACGTCGGACCTGCGTCCCCTGGAGCCGCGTTACATCTCGTCCGTCGACAGCGGCAATCTTGCGGCGCACCTCATGACGGTGGCGAGCGCGGCACGGGAGTGGGAGGAGAAACCCGCAGACGCGGGGGCATCGGCAGCCGGCGCGCTCGACTCCGTGCAGCTAGTGCGCCAGGCGCTGCTGACGCTCCCTGCCCATCTTCCGACGCAATCGATCCATCGGCCGCAACTCGAGCAGCACCTCGATGCGATCGAGTCCGCGTTGAAGGAAATCGTTTCCATCGAAGGCGAAGATTCGGGGCGACTGCAGGCCGCCTCGAGCAACGCGGACGCACTCGCGGACATCGGGCGAACGCTCGTCCACGAAGGCGGTGTGGAAACCTACGGTGACCTGCATTTCTGGTCCGACGCCACGCGACGCTCCATCGATTCCCGGCGCCGCGACCTCGCGCTGCCCGCCGCTAGCGCTCCGGCATTGAAAGAGCGGCTGGTCCGGCTGCAAGCCGCAGCGAACGGCATGGCCGACGCGATGCAGTTCGGCTTCCTGCTCGATCCGCAACGCAAGCTCCTGTCCATCGGCTACCGCGCCGCCGACGGCACGCTCGACCCGAGTTGCTACGATCTGCTGGCCTCCGAAGCGCGGCTCGCGAGTTTCGTCGGTATCGCCAAGGGCGACATCGCCCCACGCCACTGGTTCCGCCTCGGCCGGCCGGTGACCGCAATCGGGCACGGTGCGGCGCTCATCTCGTGGTCGGGATCGATGTTCGAATACCTGATGCCCTCGCTGGTCATGCAGACCCCGACGGGCAGCCTGCTCGAGCAGACCAACCGGCTGATCGTCCGTCGGCAAATGGAGTACGGCGCCAGCCTCGGCTTGCCGTGGGGCATCTCGGAGTCCGCCTACAATGCCCGAGACCTCGAGTTGACCTACCAGTATTCGAATTTCGGGGTGCCTGGCCTCGGGCTGAAGCGGGGATTGCGCGAGAACACCGTCGTCGCTCCGTATGCGACGGCCCTCGCCGCGATGGTCGAGCCCGAAAAGGCGGCGCGCAATTTCGACCGGCTGGCCGGCGTGGGCGCCGTCGGCCGTTACGGCTACTACGAAGCGATCGACTACACGCCGAGCCGGTTGCCCGTCGGCGCGCACGGTGCGCTCGTTCGCGCGTACATGGCTCACCACCAGGGCATGACCATCGTGTCGATCGCGAACGTCCTGCTCGACGGAATCATGCGAACGCGGTTCCACGACGAGCCGAAGGTGCGCGCCACGGAGTTGCTGCTCCAGGAGCGCACGCCGCGGGACGTCTCCGTGGCGCACCCGCGAGCCGAGGAAGTGAGGACGGCGGCGCGGATCGACCACACGCCGCTCCCGGAGGTGCGACGGCTGCACACCGCAAGCGACGCCACACCCCAGGCACACCTGCTCTCCAATGGCCGCTATACGGTCATGGTGACGGCCGCCGGCTCGGGGTACAGCCGGTGGCATGATCTCGCTGTGACACGATGGCGCGAGGACGTTACTCGCGACGATTCCGGCAGCTACGTCTTCCTGCGTGATGTCGAAAGCGGTCGCGTGTGGTCCGCCGGTCACCAGCCGTGCGCGACCGAGCCCGAGACATACGACGTGACATTCACCGAGGACCGCGCCGAGATCGCGCGCACGGACCGGGACTTTTCGACGCGGCTGAAGATCATCGTGTCGCCCGAGGACGATGCCGAGGTCCGGCACCTCTCGATCACCAATACCAGCCACCGTACGCACGATCTGGAAGTGACGTCGTACGCCGAACTCGCGCTCGCACCTCCGGCGGCAGACGCTGCGCACCCTGCCTTCTCCAAGCTGTTCGTCCAGACGGAATATGTGGCCCGCTTCGGTGCCCTGCTCGCCACGCGGCGCAAGCGATCTCCGGATGAGTCCGACATCTGGGTCGCTCACCAGGCAGTCGTCGAAGGCGAACTGGCCGGACCGCTCGAGTACGAGACAGATCGCGCGCGGTTCCTCGGCCGCGGCCACGAAGTCGGCATGCCGATCGCCATGATGGACGGGCGGCGACTCACGAATACTGTCGGTACGGTCCTGGATCCGGTGTTTGCGCTCCGTTGCCGCGTGCGGGTGCCCGCTGGCGCAACGGTGCGCGTGGCCTATTGGACGGTTGCGGCAACCTCGCGGCAGGACGCGCTCGACCTTCTCGACAAGCACCGTGACCCCAACGCGTTCGGGCGGGCCAGTACACTGGCGTGGACCCAGGCGCAGGTTCAGTTGCGCCACCTTTGCATCCCGGCATCGGACGCAGCCCTGTTCCAGCGCCTGGCGGGACACGTGCTGTTCGCCGACGCGTCGATGCGACCCTCGTCCAGCACTCTGCGGCGCGGAGGCGCGACGCCGTCGGCCCTGTGGAGCCAGGGCATCTCCGGCGACCTGCCGATCGTGCTGCTGAAAATCGACGACCTGGATGACATCGCCATCGCGCGACAACTCCTGCAGGCGCACGAGTACTGGCGCATGAAGCAACTCGCCGTCGACCTCGTGATCCTGAACGACCGGGGAGCGTCCTACGAGCAGGACCTGCAGAGCGCCCTCGAGGCGCTGTATCGGATGAACCCGTCGCGCGGACCGATCGCGCTGGGCCGGGCGCGAGGGTCGGTCTTCATCCGGCGCGCGGACCTGATGGCCCCCTCGACGCGCGACGCGCTGGCTTCGGTTGCGCGCGTGGTGCTGACGGCCCAGCACGGCAGCCTTGCGGAGCAACTCGATCGCGCCCGAAAAATACCCTTCACCGTGCAGACACGGTCGTTGCCGCGCGGAGCACGATTGGACTCCGTTGCCGTGGGGCCATCGCCGCAGGCGCTGGAGTTCTTCAACGGCCTCGGCGGATTCGCCGCGGACGGCAAGGAGTACGTCGTCCTGCCAGGCCCGGGCCAGGTGACGCCCGCCCCGTGGATCAACGTCGTCGCGAATCCCTCTTTCGGCTTCCAGGTGGCTGCGGAAGGCAGTGGTTACACCTGGTCGCTGAACAGCCGCGAGAATCAGTTGACGCCCTGGTCGAACGACCCCGTGACCGATCGGCCGGGCGACGCAGTTTATGTCCGGGACGACGAGACCGGCGAGCTGTGGGGACCGACCGCGGCACCGATTCACGACGCGGCTGCGTTCCATTGCGCGCATCACGGAGCAGGCTACAGTCGATTCGAGCACGAATCGCATGGCATCGCGCTCGACCTGCTGATGTTCGTGCCGCCGGTCGATCCGATCCGGATTTCGCGCCTGACGATCCGCAATACCTCCGGACGACTGCGCCGGCTGTCGATCACGGCGTACGTGGAATGGGTGCTCGGCCCATCGCGCCCAGCCTCCGCGCCGTTCATCGTGACGGACATCGACGTGACGACCGGGGCGATGTTCGCGCAGAACCCGTGGAACGCGACCTCCAATGGGCGAGTCGCGTTCGTCGACCTCGCCGGTCGCCAGACAGCCTGGACGGCGGATCGGCGCGAGTTCCTCGGGCGGCACGGAAATCTCGCTGGACCCGCGGCGCTGCTCGGGAGCCGGCCGCTGTCAGGACGGGTCGGCGCAGGACTGGACCCATGCGCGGCGCTGCAGACTTCGATCGAACTCGAGCCCAACGCCACGACCGAAGTGGTCTTTTTCCTGGGAGATGCGGCGGACGCGGCAAGCGCGCAGGCGCTGCTGCACCACTACCGATCGGCGGACCTCGACGAGGTGCTCCGTAGCGTCGTCGATCACTGGAGCACGATTCTCGACACCGTGCAGGTGAAGACACCGGACCGTGCGATGGACATTCTCCTCAATCGCTGGAGCCTGTACCAGACGATAGTGTGCCGCCTCTACGCGAGGTCCGCCTTCTACCAGGCGAGCGGCGCCTACGGTTTCCGCGATCAGTTGCAGGACGTCATGGCGCTTGCGGTGTCGCGTCCGGACCTGACGCGCGCCCACCTGCTCCGCGCCGCCGGAAGGCAGTTCGCCGCCGGCGACGTGCAGCACTGGTGGTTGCCGCCTGCGGGCGTCGGCGTCCGTACACGCATTTCGGACGACGCCGTATGGCTCGCGTACGCAACCGCGCACTACGTCGCCACCACCGGCGACACGACGGTCCTCAATTCCTGCGAGCCGTTCATCGAGGGACAGGCACTGCGGGCCGGAGAGCACGACGCATTCTTCCAGCCCTCGATCGCCGACGAGGCCCCGTCCCTGTTCGAACACTGTGCGCGAGCGCTGGACAAGAGCCTCGCCGTCGGCGCGCACGGTCTGCCGCTCTTCGGCACTGGAGACTGGAATGACGGCATGAACCGCGTCGGCGAACTGGGGCGCGGCGAGAGCATCTGGCTCGGCTGGTTCCTGTACGCAACACTCGCCGAGTTCATCCCCTTGGCGCTGTCGCATCACGATCCGGCGCGCGCAGCACGCTGGTCGGCGCACGCCGCGGCACTGCAGGCCGCACTCGAGCGCGACGGTTGGGACGGCGACTGGTACCGGCGTGGCTACTTCGACGACGGCACACCGCTGGGATCGGCCACGAGCGACGAGTGCCGCATCGACTCGATCGCCCAGTCCTGGAGCGTCCTCTCCGGCGCGGCAGACGTCGCGCGCGCGACCCAGGCGATGGCCGCTGTCGACCGCCAGCTCATCGAGCGTGACACGGGCCTCGCCCTGCTCTTCGCCCCGCCCTTCGACCGGACATCGCTCGAGCCCGGCTACATCAAGGGTTATCCGCCGGGCATCCGCGAGAACGGCGGCCAGTACACGCACGCGGCGACGTGGTCGGTGATGGCGTTCGCCCGGCTCGGCCAAGGCGAGAAGGCCATGGAACTTTTCTCGCTACTGAATCCGATCAATCGCTCGACGACGCGCACGGACGCGCATCGGTACAAGGTCGAACCCTATGTCGTGGCCGCGGACATCTATTCCGTCACGCCGCACGTCGGACGCGGAGGCTGGACCTGGTACACGGGCTCGGCCGGCTGGCTGTATCGCGCCGGCCTGGAATCGATCCTCGGTTTTCGATTGCAAGGAGAGCGCCTGCAGCTCTCGCCCTGCATCCCGGGCCACTGGCCGGGCTTCGAGATCGTGTATCGGCACCGGACGACGCGTTACGAAATCTCGGTGGCGAATGTCGATGGCGCGAACCGGGGGACGGCCCGAATCGAATTGGACGGACAGTTTCTGCCGGATGGATCAACCGCGATTCCTCTCGTCGACGACGGTGAAGTCCATCGCGTGCGCGTCACGGTCGGTCGCGTACTGCGCTGACGGGAACCGAACCATCGGTGCGCCACCGCACCGACCTACCTTGCTCGAACGACTAACCTGCTCTCAGTGGCCACGTGCCTTCACGAAGGAGAAACACATGAACTGGGACAGAATCGAAGGCAACTGGAAGCAGGTCACCGGACGCGCCAAGGCGCAGTGGGGCAAGTTGACCGATGACGACCTCGACGTCGTCGCCGGCCGCCGCGAGCAACTCGCAGGCAAGATCCAGGAGCGTTACGGCATCGCCAAGGACGAGGCGGAGAAGCAGATGGCCGCCTGGGAGAAATCCGCCACCGACTCGTGGTTCACGGACGACCAGAAACCGATGTGAGGCGCGGGTGAATCTCGCCTGAGCCTTGTGCGCCCCGCGTTCGTGATGGAACTGCGGGGCGCCTCGCTGTCGATCGCCATCCGATGAATACCGCCGCACTCGACCCGCAACCCAGCGCCGCGGCCAGCATCACGGCTGCCATCGCCGTCGTCGTCATGCTGTGGTGGGGCCAGCGCTTCCTGGTCCCGCTGACCGCAGGATTGATGCTGGTCGCGCTGGTCGCACCCCTCAAGGCCCGCCTGGCACGCTGGCTGCACAACGCAGTGATCGCCACGGTGGTGACCTTGCTTCTGATCATCGGTGTGCTCGTTGCCGGCGCGTTGACATTCGGCAACCAGTCCCTGCGGGTTGCAGAGCGCGTGCCCGAGATGATCAGCCTGCTTGCGCAACAACTGGCCCAGGGAGAGCATCACCCCGATTCGGCGCTCGCGCGCACTCGCGACTCACTGCAGGAACTGGATCGTGCCGCGGATGAATGGACCGCCCAAGGGCCGGTGGGGCCGCGTGCGCGACGCGCAGCGGCCGCCAGGGCAGCCGCCGCGAGTCGCGGGAGCAGCATCGCCACCAGCGCCGCACTTGCGTTGCGCGACAGGGCGGTGACCGGCTCGGCCGCCCTGCTGGACCTGGCAGGCGACCTCAGCATCATCCTGTTCGTCGCGTTCTTCGTCCTCACCGGCGGCACGTCGTTGCTGGAACGATTTCTTGACCTCTGGAGCCATCTCCCGGACGCACGTGACCGGGCGGCAGTCGCGGCCCACGAGAGCGCACGCGAGATCCGGATCTACATCGGTGTGCTGCTGGTGACCAATACGCTGATCGGGATCGCCGTCTGGGTCGGATTTTCGGTGGCCGGCCTGCCGGATGCCGCCGGCTGGGGAGCGACTGCGGGCATCCTGCACGTCGTGCCCTACCTCGGGATCGCTTTGCTCATGGCCATGGGCGCGGCCGAAGCCTATCTGGCCCACGGGACCGCGAGCGCCTCGCTCGGCATGGCGGCCTACCTGATCGTGCTCTCGACGATGATCGGGACGCTGGGGACAGCCTGGCTGCAAGGCCGAGCGTCACGAGTGAGTCCTGCCGCGATCTTCATCGGCCTCATGTTCTGGGGCGCGCTGTGGGGAGTCTGGGGACTCCTGCTCGGCCCGCCGCTGGTAGTGGTGCTCAAAGTGGTGGCCGGGCAGATGCCTCGTGGGCTGCGGTTTGCGAGGCTGATGCAAGCCTGATCGCCTCCGCGTCGAGCGACGGCCGCGGAAACTCCTGCACGCACTGATCCGTCAACTGCGCAGCCGCGCAGGCCCTCGACACGAGGTCCGCTGCGCCTCCGACATGCGTGCCCGCGCGTTTCGGTAGTTTCAGGACACTTCGATCGTACACGAGGTTTGGTGTGCCACCGTACAGATTAAGTCGGCATCCGCAGGAACAATCGGCACTGGGAAGCCTGGCCCGGCCACATGGATGCACTGCGTGTCACAGCGCTTGAAGTCTTGGGCGGAGAATCGGCTGCTCGCGTCACTGCCGCGCAGCGCACAGCAGCGCATGCTCGCGAACTGTGAACGCGTCGAGCTTGAAGTCGGCGAGGTGCTCGGCACGCTGGGCCGGCGGGCGCGCTACGCGTATTTCCCGACCAGCAGTTACGTCTCGCTGGTGGCGCCGCTCGACGACCATGCCAGCCTCGAAGTCAGCCTCGTCGGCAAGGAAGGCATGATCGGAACGTGCATGTTGCTCGGAGTCTCCGCCGCACCTCTGCAGGCAGTCGTGCAGGGCGCAGGACCGGCCTGGCGCATAGACCGGACCGTATTTCGTCACGAACTCGAATACAGCCGCATCCTGCGCGAAACGCTCAACCGCTACGTTTACGTCCTGATCCGTCAGCTCGCACAGACCGCCGCATGCACTCGATATCACCTGCTCGAGCCCCGACTTGCGCGCTGGTTCCTCATGACCCGCGATCGCGCCAATTCGAGCGAATTCCACGCCACGCATGCCTTCCTTGCCGTGATGCTCGGCGTGCGGCGGGCAGGAGTCACGCGCGCGGCGAGTTCCCTGCAGCAACGCAAACTGATCGTGTACAGCCGCGGCAACGTGTCGATCCTGGATCCGGCGCGGGCTCGAAAGCGTCGCCTGCGGCTGTTACGAGGCCGACAAGAGCTCCTATGCCGGTGTCTTTGGCTTGCCCCGTGCGTCGGCCGCAGAAGAAGAAGCATCTGAAGTCGTGGAGTATGTGCGCCAGCGTACCGCACAAGCATCCGGCCGCGCGCAGTACTCGGCCCTGTTCTCCCATAGGTAACCATACATCATGAAGGCGAAACTCTTATTGACCTGCGTCATCGCAGGCACCCTGCTCGGTCCCGTCGTGGCCATGGCCGTCGACGATTCCGATGCGGATCGCTCCAACCCCAAGGCCTTCGTGAAGGACTCGGCGATCACCGTTGCGGTGAAGTCCAAACTGGCCGAAGAACACATCAACAGCCTCGGCAACATCAGCGTCGACACCGACAACAACGGCGTTGTCTACCTGAGCGGCACGGCCCATACGCAGCAGGCGATCGACCAGGCCGTTACGATCGCGCGCGGGACCGAAAACGTGAAGTCGGTGCACAGCACGCTGACCGTCAAGAAGGACGACTGAAGTCCTGATCCCAGATCGGCCGCCTTCCCCACCCGGGCCGCCGCTCGCCACCGCACCACGCAAGTCGCGTGGTGCGGTTGTTTTGGGGATCGGTCGCCGTCAGTGCCCGCGATCGAGCGGCGACAACGAATGGATGAAGTACCGGAGGTCGAGCGCCCGCCCTGCCAGGTCGACCATCTGCGCGCGAGCCAGGAACGCCTCCACGCTGACCGTCAGGATGCGAGGCGGCCTCGGGACCGGCAGTAACCTGTGGTTGCGCTACACCCAGGCACTGATCACACCACAGATGGCGCAGACGGCCGTGTGCAACCGGCATCACTCCGTGGACCGGCAGCTGTGCCGGTGGCTGCTGCTGTCCCTTGACCGCCTTGCGTCCGACGAGCTGCACATGACCCAGGAGATCATTGCCAACATGCTCGGCGTGCGCCGCGAAGGCGTCACCGAGTCGAGGATGCGCCGGAACATGAGTCGCATCAGCCGCCACCACCTTGGCCGTGATCCTGGCCTTGCCCATTGCCCTGGCCCTTGTTGCCCTTGTCCGGCTTGGAGCCCTTGTCGTTGCCCTGGCCCTGTCCCTGCTCGGGATGTGACTGAACCGGCGGTTGCGACTGCGGACCCTGCTGCGGCGGTCGACCCTGCGACTGCGCCGGCTTGTGTCCCTTCTGTTGCTGGTAATACTGCCGCACGACGGGCTCCTGCGGCGCATATCGATAGTATTGGTCGTGCAGCTGCGGTTGCTGTGCGACCGGTGGGTAGCGGTTGCCTGAATATTGCCGCTGATAAGCAGGCAACGGCGCGGGCGGGGGAACGGAGCTGCGATTGTAATGATTCCAATCGCTGCGCTGGCTTTCCCAATCATGCCCCCAGTACTCGCCCCAATGCGGCGGGGCATTGCCCGACCAGCCATGGAAGTACCGCGGCGGACTACGGTAGTAGCGAACAGGAACCTGCAGGATGTAAACGGGCACGGCGTACGGGGGGACCATGCCCCACGGACCGTTGTACCACGAGCTCGCATACCAGTTGTTCCCCTGGTACACCCAGTACATGCCATCGTAGAAGAAGTAATTCGCGTTCACCTGGGGCGCGTAATACACCGGGTAGCTCGGCACCTGCACGAACTGTGGGTACACGGGCACGTTGATCCCGATCTGGACGTGGGGGAGCCCGATGGCGACGCTGACCTGGGCCACGGCCGGGGTTGCCACCCCGAGCAGCGCGCAAAACAGGATAGATGAATAGCGCATATTGACGTACTCCAGTTCGATCGCCGCGCCGGGGAAGTTGCGTGGGCGACTTCGACGAGCTGCGGTTCGTCACGAACTCTTGACGTCGACAGGATAGGCGCAAGCCCTGCCGAGGTTCCGTGCGCTTTCGTACATAGCCCGGACGAGGACTCGGTACGCTGACGCACAGACCGACAACACGGGAATTCCTAGAGTGTGCGTCGTCGTCGCGGTTCGGCGCCGGAAAATCACATGCATACTCATTTGATCAAGACCCGTCTCTGGGTCATCGCCGCAGGCATCGCGTTGCTGCTGCTGGGCGGCATCACGCGCGCTGATCCGCCATCCCGTGTCGCACGGCTGGGTTACCTGGCCGGAGACGTGAGCTTCTCGCCTGCAGGCGAAGACGACTGGGTGCAGGCGTCGACCAATCGGCCGATGACCAGCGGCGACCGATTGTGGTCCGATCGCGGTTCGCGAGCCGAGCTCCAGGTCGGCGGCGCGGCCGTACGCATAGGCGGTGAGAGCAGCATTTCGATCCTGAACCTCGACGACCAGAACGCACAGCTGCAACTGAACCAGGGCCGGCTGAACGTCCGCGTGAGGCGGCTCGAACGGGGCCAGGTGCTCGAGATCGACACGCCCAATCTCGCATTCACCGTGCGCGAACCGGCGGACTTCCGGATCGAGGTGGATCCTGACGGTTACTCGACGACGATCGTCGTCCGGCGAGGACAGGGCGAGGCCTACGGCGATGGGGCGGCCTACGTCATCGACGCGCAACAGGGCTACCGCTTCAGCGGCACCGACCTGGACGACTACGAATCTTTTGCTCCGCCGGGGCCCGATGACTTCGATCGCTGGTCGAGCCAGCGCGACCGCAGGTACGACAGCTCCGTGTCCGCGCGCTACGTATCGCGCGACGTCGTCGGCTACGAAGACCTCGACGCCTACGGCAGCTGGCGACGCGACGACAACTACGGCAACGTCTGGTATCCGAATCGCGTCGGCGCCGGCTGGGCGCCCTACCATGACGGCCACTGGGCCTGGATCGATCCATGGGGCTGGACCTGGGTGGATGACGCGCCCTGGGGCTTCACCGTGTCGCATTACGGACGCTGGACGAATTTCGGCGGCACCTGGGGCTGGGTACCCGGCCCCGCGCAGACCCGCGCGTACTACGCGCCGGCCCTGGTCGTGTTCATCGGCGGCAACAATTTCCAGCTGTCGATGGCGAGCGGCCGCGTCGGCGGCGTAGCGTGGTTCCCTTTGGGTCCCCGCGAGGTCTATCGACCGTCGTATCGCGTCAGCCGCGGCTACTTCGAGAACGTCAATCGCAGCAACACCGTCGTCAACAACACGGTCATCAACAATTATTACAACAACTCGAACGTCACCAACGTCGTGTACGTCAACCGTGAGGTGCCAGGAGCCGTCGTCGCAGTGCCGCGGACGACATTCGTGCAATCGCAACCCGTGTCGAGGTCCGCAGTCCCCGTGCCGCGCGATGCCGCGATCGCCGGACCGGCCGCTTTCATCCCGCCCGTGGCGCCGACAGACAAGAGCGTCAGAGGAGCGACCGCCGGGCGCATGCAGCCTCCGGCGCGCGTATTGGACCGATCCATCGTCGCACGAACCGCGCCGCCACCGCCGCCCGTGGGTTTCGCGCCGCAGCAGCGCCAACTCGCTGCGCAGCCGGGCAAACCGCTCGACGAGGTGACCCGCAAGCAGTTGAAGCGGGCGCCCAGCGTGCCGACACCGACCATCAAGGTGGTCGCGCCGACGAATGAGTCGCCGCCCACTTCGCGCCCGCCTCCGGTGCCACGTCCAGCCGATCAACGTGGCTTGTCCGAGGAGCGTGGCCCACCTCGTCAGGAACAGCAGCCGAGACCGCACGGACAATCCCCGGCCACGGCGCCCACGCCTGCACCGGTGCAGGCACCGACTCAGGTGACGCAGCCCGCGGCTGCGCCACCGCCGCCCGAGCCGGCTGGCAAGGCGGAACAACGAGGCCGACCGGATCAACGTGGGCGACCTGTTGCGCCACCGCCGGCGACTCCCGCGCCTGCTCCGCCGACGGCACCTGCGCCGGAGCCCGCGCGCCACGCACCTGCGCAGCCACAGGGGGCTCCGCCGGCCGCGATGCCCGCAACCCCGGGAACACCCGCCGCCCAGCCACCGGCGACCGGCGAGCCGGCAACGGCGCCCGGTAAGTCCGAAGGCAAAGGCAAGGGCAAGAAGAAGGGCGCCGACGAGATTCCGCCGGACGAGGTGCCGCCGCCCGATCCAGCCGCTGCTGATTCGACGACATGAGACGATCGATGTTCGCGCACTCAGCGCAGAGGATGGAAACCGTGCGTGTTGCTTCAAAAGGTTCGATGCTGCTGCTCGCAACCGCGCTGCTCGTCGGGTGTGGCGGCGGCAGTTCCGGCTCCGGCCCGACCGACGTTCCGCAACGAGGCCAACTGCTGCAGAACCCCCCGGAGCTCGTCACGGTCGTGGCTGCGCCGAGCTTGCTGCTTGCACTGAGCACGCTGACCAATCAGTCGTGGCTGGCCGTCGGCGGAACGCCGTCCTGTGACGTGGCGGTCTATCACATTCGCTACACGACGGTCGGCGGGCGGAACGAATCCACTGCCGCTTCGGGCGCGCTGATGGTTCCGCTCGGATCCAGTGCAAGATGCCAGGGCGAACGGCCGATCGTGCTGTACGCGCACGGCACCACGACCGACCGCGATTTCGACATCTCGAAGCTGGACGACAAGCGCAGTGCCGAAGGGTTGGTCGTCGCCGCCCTGTTCGCGTCGCAGGGGTCCATCGTCGTCGCGCCGAACTATGCCGGCTACGACACTTCCACGCTGCCGTATCACCCGTACCTCGTGGCCGAGCAGCAGTCGAAGGACATGATCGACGCGCTTTCCGCAGCGCGCAGCGCCCTGCCCGCCGCCGCCGCGCCGTCCACCCGGGACAACGGCAAGCTGTTCATCACCGGCTACTCGCAAGGCGGCTACGTGGCGATGGCGACGCATCGCGCGATGCAGGCTGCGGGCATGACCGTCACGGCCTCGGCACCGATGTCCGGGCCCTATGCACTTGCGGCGTTCGTCGATGCGGTGTTCGCAGGCAGAGTGAACTCGAGCGGCCCCGTGTCAGCCACGCTGCTGATCACCGCGTACCAGAATTCATACGGAAACGTGTACGCCAGCCCGGCCGATGTCTTCGAATCTCAATATGCGACCGGCATCGAATCGCTGCTGCCGAGCACCGTTCCGCGCAGCCAGTTGTACGCGCAGGGCAAGCTGCCGGTCTCTGCCCTGTTCAGCTCGACGCCGCCCGACCCGGCATACGCCGCGGTGACACCCGCCACGACACCCGGCCTTCTGGCGCCGGTCTTCGCCGCCGGCTTCGGCACCGGCAACCTCGTGAAGAACAGCTACCGGCTGGCCTACCTTCAGGATGCCGACGCGCATCCGGACGGCGGATGGCCGACCACGACCACTGGCGTCCCGGCCGCCGCGCCGGGCCTGCGCATGCGGCAGGTGCTCAAGGGTAACGACCTGCGCGTCTGGTCGCCCAGCGCACCGGTCCTGTTGTGCGGCGGAGACGAAGACCCCACCGTCTTCTGGTTCAACACTCAGCTGATGCAGGGATACTGGGCATCGCAATCGACGGCCGTGCGCGCAACCGTGCTCGATCTCGATGCGACCGCGACGAGCGGCGACCCGTATGCCAGCCTGAAGAGCCAGTTCGAACTGGCCAAGCAGATCACCGCGGCCACTGCCGTGGCCCAGGGAGCAACGGACGGCGGCGCGAGTGCCGTCGCGGACGCGTATCACGCAGGCCTGGTGCCGCCATTCTGCCTCGCGGCCGTCCGGTCGTTCTTCGCGAATCTATGACGGAGACGCGTCCGCACCCGCCGGGCGAGGCAGTAAACGGTCCGACTCCTTCTTGACCACCGCATAGCATTCGCAGCACATGGCCTCGAGTCTTGGCCGGTCGAGAACGATGATCTCACCGCGGCTGTAGCGGATGACACCGGTCTTCTGCAACTTACCCGCAGCCTCGGTGACGCCTTCGCGCCGCACTCCGAGCATGTTGGCGATCAGTTCCTGAGTCATCGTCAATCGATTGGAGGTCAACCGGTCCAGGGACAGCAGCAACCACCGGCACAGCTGCTGATCCACGGAGTGATGCCGGTTGCACACGGCCGTCTGCGCCATCTGCGTGATCAGCGCCTGCGTGTAGCGCAGAAGCAGCGACTGCATGGCGCCACTGCGGAAGAACTCGTCCTTGAGGCGCTGGCCGACCAGCCGGTAGGCGTGGCCCGCACTCTGAACGATCGCGCGGCTCGGGGTCGTCTCGCCGCCCATGAAAAGCGCGATGCCCACGAGTCCTTCGTTGCCGACCACGGAAATCTCCGCCGAAGCGCCGTCCTCCATGACGTACAACAGCGACACGATGCAGTCCGCCGGGAAATACACGTGCCGCAAGGTGTCACCGGACTCATAGAGCACCTTGCCGAGCGGCATGGGCACGGACTGCAGGTGCGGAAAGACCCGCTCTGCTTCGGCGGCGGACAAAGCGGCCAGAAGGCGGTTTTGCCGCGGCTCGTGCGTGTCGGTCATCGGAGCCTCTCCGCGACGCGAACGGCGACGCCATGTCGCCAGTGTACGCCGCCTGCGGGCTGCCGGCTCAGGACTTCGGCGTCAGGTGCATGTGCCCGTGGTGGTGGTGCGCGGGCGCGAGCCGGTGGTCGTCGCCACTCTCGACGGTGATCAGGTTGATCTGCCCGTAGGACACGCCACGTTCGGCGCGAATGCCGTCCGCGAACGCCCGCACGGCCGTCGTAGGCCCCTTGAGGAAGACGTTCTCCAGGCAGTGCTCGTGATCGAGGTGCACGTGCGTCGTCGCCATGACGAGGCTGTGGTGGTCGTGCTGGGCCGCGTTCAGGCGCTCGGAGAGGTCGCGCACGTGGTGGTTGTACACGTACGAAAGGCTAGCCACGCATTGCGTCCGCACGGACTCCTTGACGCGAAACTCCCCGACTTCGCGGCGCAACAGATCGCGCATCGCTTCCGATCGGCTGGTATAGCCTCGCGCGGCGATCAACTCGTCGAACGCCTTGGCGAGGTCCTCGTCGATCGACATCGTGATTCGTTCCATGAGTTTCCCTGCGTCAGGATTGCGGACTGCGCGCGCAGGCCTGCATGGCCAGCGGCCGCTCGAGCTGGCAGCGCTCGAGCAATGCGTCGTCGTTGAAGATTTCCCGCGACGGCCCGTCGGCCATCACCGCGCCCTCGAACAGCACGATGGTGCGCGGACACAGCTCGAGCACCATGTCGAGATCGTGGCTCGTGAATATGCGGGTGTGACTGAACTCGCGCAGCAGTCCGATGAGCTGGCGGCGCGCCCGCGGGTCGAGGCCGCTCGTGGGCTCGTCCATGACCAGGATGTCGGGCGACATCGCGAGCACCCCGGCGATCGCCACGCGCTTCTTCTCGCCGCCCGAGAGACGATACGGTGGTTTGGCCCGGACGTTCCATACGCCTACGCACTGCAGCGCCTCACGAACGCGCCGTTCGACGTCACCTTCCGTCAATCCCAGATTGCGCGGGCCGAAGGCCACGTCGTCGAACACCGTGGGCATGAAGAGCTGATCGTCGGGATCCTGGAAGACGAGCCCCACGGTGCGGCGGATCCCGGGCAGCGTCGCCTTCGTGATCGAGGCCTCGCCGATGCGCACCTCGCCGCTCGTGGGCGACAGGTGGCCGTTGAGGTGCATCAGCAACGTCGACTTGCCCGCGCCGTTGGCGCCGATGATGGCCACCGATTCGCCGTGCGTGATGCGGAATGTGACGTCGCGCAGCGCGGCCGTGCCGTCCTCATAGACGTGCGTGAGCCCGATCGCCTCGACGAGGTGATGACTCACGACAGCATCCCGAGCACGGCGGTACCGAGCCGTTGTGCCACGTCCTGCGTGCGCAGCACGACGAACAGCACGCACCACGCGACGACGAACAGCCACTCCGCCGCGCCGAAGCGGACCGGCACGCCAGTGACGAACTCGCCCGTGAAGCCACGCGCGCACATCGCAAGGTAAATCCGCTCCGCACGGTCCCAGGTGCGCATCAACAGGCGGCCGGCCACCCTGCCGTAGTGACCGATCGATAACGATCGCCCGTTGCTGCGCAGGTCGTACGCGCATTCCATGCGCAGCGCTTCCTCGCCCAGCACGCCGAGGTAGCGATAGAGGAACAGCAGCTGCACGGCCAGCGGGCGCGGCATCCCGAGCCGCTCGAGTGCGCCACAGATGGCAGGAAAGCCGGTCACGGCGACCAGTACGATACTGGCGGCTGCGGCCAGCAAGGCGCGCAACGCGATCGAGAGCATCGAGACCAACCCGCCGGAGATGCCGACCCCGCCGACCTGCGCGACGACTTCACGATCGAACAATGGATTCGGCAGGCCGATCAGCAGCGCGACCGGAAGTACCAGCAGCGTCTTGCGCAGGAGCAGCGCGGCCGGAAGCTGCGCCAGCATGATGATCACGATCGGAAACGCGAAGTACGGCAGCAGCCGCGCGATCTCATAACGCCCGAAGGACATCACGCAAACGACGAAGACCAGTGTGGCAACCACCTTGGCGCGTGCATCGATACGGTGCACGGCGCTGTCGGCCATGGCCAGCTGATCGAGCCGGCGAAAGTCGAGGAGACTGGCGAGGACTGCCGGTGCCGACACAGGCTCAGCGCCGTCCCGGCCGGGCCTTCAATACCCATCCGAGCAACAAGGCGAGCACGAGCGTCAGGAATCCGCCGACGATACCCGCGACGGAGGTTCCGAGGCGCTTTGGATCGGCTCCCGCCCGGGCGCTGCGGAATTGATAGTCGGGCAGCAGTGCCGTCGCCTGCTGAACCCGGTCGAGCGAGCCATGCGCGGTCGTTCCCGGCATCGGCACCTCAGCCGCTCTGGCCGAGCGCGCGACGGACCACTCGAGTCCGTCGGGATTCCGGGAAGCGAACCACGCGCCGATGCCGCCGAGCACGAGCGCCACCGCGAGGATTGCGGTGGCCGGTCCGACCATCGGCTGCGATCTGGCGCTCGACGGCGACAGCAGCCCAGGCCGTGCAGTTCGCACGAACGTCACGATGGCGGCCGTCACTATGCCTTCGACGATGCCGATGGCGAGATGAATCGGGAGCATGAAGAGCGCAAACGTCTTGAGCGGCAGCGCCGAGATGCCGGAGGCCACGGTCTCCAGCACGACGGCCATGGCGCCCAGTTGCAGCGAGACGATGGCCGCCGCCAGCGCCGCCACGGTCGAACGGGGCGGCGACGGTGTATCGCCGGCAATGATCCGGTACAGCGGGTAACCCACGAACGCAGGCAGGAAGCCGAGATTGAAGATGTTGCAGCCGAGGGCCAGCAACCCGCCGTCGGCGAAGAACAGGGCCTGCACGATCAGCACCGATGCCACCACGAGGAAGGCCGCGTTCGGGCCCAACAGGATCGCGAGCAGCAGCCCACCGCCGAGATGCCCGCTCGAACCGGTGCCCGGGATGCTGAAGTTGATCATCTGCGCGGCGAACAGGAACGCGCCGAGCACGCCCATCAACGGCACGAGACGGTCATCGCCCTCGTTGCGCACCTTGCGCGAGCACAAGGCGACCGTCGCCGCGGTCACGGCACCCATCGCGCCCCCGACCGCGGGCGACAACAGTGCGTCGGCCATGTGCATCGCTTACTCTCCCTCCCGGGCCCCGAGGCTGGGACCGCGCGGACAGACGGACTGGTACGCGTAGGATGAATTCGGAAGATATTCTTACACCCGCCGAGCCGCCGGCGGGTAGCTATTTTCCGCAGGGAGAGGGCCGTGGAGCGAAGACTCGGGACGATTCTTTGCGGGATCCTGACAGTGGCAGCCGCGGCCCACTCGGTCCGCGCCGACGAACCTGGCTTCGAGGTGCCCGCCTGGGCCTTCCCTGGCTACACGAACCCACCCCCGGCGGGCGCCAGACTTGATGACGCCGTCAGGCTGCACGTCCCTGGCAGCTCCGTTGCATTCACGCGGGCGCAACTCGAGGACTTCTTCGCCGCGCCGGACTGGTTTCCGGATCGTCACCCGCCGATGCCGGAGATCGCCGCGCACGGACGAAAGCCGGACGTCCTGGCGTGCGCCTACTGCCATCTTCCCGACGGCACCGGCCGGCCTGAGAACGCCGCGCTTGCCGGCCTGTCCGCCGAATACATCCGTGCGCAGGTCGCCGACATGCGCGCTCACGTCCGCTTGCGAGCGTGGACGGGGCCGTTGCGCTCCTCCACCTTGATGCAGCAGGTCGCAGACAACGCCACCGAAGCGGAAATCGCCGCCGCGGCGACGTACTTCTCGGCAATGCCGATGCGGCGCAAGGTCCAGATCGTCGAATCCGAACGCGTCCCGAAAACCGGCGAGGTGCGGTTCATCTACTTCGCCGACGAAGGCGCGGGCGACGAACCGCTCGGAACCCGGCTGATCGAAGTGCCCGTCGATTCGGGGCGGCACGAAATGCGGGATCCCAACGTGACTTATCGCGCCTACGTGCCGATCGGCAGTCTCGCGCGCGGCAAGGAACTTGCGACGACAGGCGCGAACGGAAGAACGATCGCTTGCGTCACCTGCCACGGTCCCGGCCTGCGCGGCAACGGCCCCTTCCCGCCGATTGCGGGCCGCTCGCCGAGCTACCTTTTGCGCCAGTTGATGTCGTTCAGGGTCGGCACCCGAGCCACGCCCGCCGGCGCACCGATGCAGCCCGTCGTTACGACGCTCAATGTCGAGGACATGATCGCCGTCGCGGCTTATGCGGGCTCACTGGAGCCCTGAGCGATCGACGGCCTGCTGGCCCAGCCACTCAGTCAAGTATCTTGCCGCGTACGCGATAGCACGATCGCGGACTTTCGGCGGGCAACTCGCGGAGCCCTTCCATTGCGAAGAGGCTGGAGGCAACGAGTGTTCTGCGCACAGAAAGCAGCCCTTCAAGGCCCGGTTTCGACGCATTCCCGACTGTCGCGAACGGCCGCTTGGCGCAAGCGCTCACGCCGAGCATTCAACAAACACGCGGTCATTCAGTGCCACGCGACCCGGTTCCACAGTCGAGCCATAGATGCCGAGGCACCCCTGACGATCTTGAGCGACCGCGCGCAGGATCGCGGGGTTCCGCTCCGTCGTCACAGGATCGATGGTGATGACAGCGCAGCGCCCGTCGCGTTTGTCGACGCGCATCCTAAAACCTCCAATACGCAGTACGCTGCCGACCCAGGAGTCTTCGGCAAAGGGTAACTCGTCGCTTGCCTGCACCAGGATGTTCGGTCGGAAGCGCTGCACGTCGAGCGAGCCGCCGATCATTTCGCCCAGCCCGGCTATGGATTGGGTCGTTATGAGGGACAGCGGGAAGGTGTCGAAGATGCCGCGGTCATTCTTGATCGCCCGCGATCCGCCCCGGCCGAGGGTCGACGCGAGCGCCGGATCCGTGACATCAAAGACCGTTCCGGACGGCGTCCGCACGATGGTCGCCGACTTGTCGGGCCGTTCCGGCTCGACGAACGATGGACGATAGTGGCTCATGTCCACACGCTCACGCAGCGTCAACCACGGGAATCCGCTCTGTGGCACATCGCTCCGTATGAAAGCCCAGCGACGATCCCCAGCAAAGCCATGCCAGGAGACATCAACTGCAGACAGTGCCTCGGCCCCCATCGATTTGACGGGATAGCGCCACAGTCCCACGACGCGACCAACCTGCGGTCCGTTCCGTGAGTCATGCATAGAGCACCTCCGAAGAGGCGCCCTTGCCAAAAAAACCTGCGTCGAGCGTGACGGACGGGAATCCGCTGCAGCGCCTCTCAACGGAGGGTGTGCCACCAGCCTATAGGGCACCCAATGTTCACTTACTAAAACAAAGATCGATGCGGCTGTAAACCTCACTGCAGCGACGCACTCTTAGAGGCACGCCGACGCTCCATTTCGTAGATTTCCTTAGAAGTTCCCGCTGGAACGTCCGTGCACGGCAACGACTGGCGGGTGTCCGTTCCCACCTCTCGGCGAAGTCACTGAAGCTCTGGACCTACCGTCCGGCCTTCGCCTTTCGCTTGACCGCCTTCCGTTTGCCTGGCCTGCGCGCCGCCTTCCTGGCCGGCATCGGCGCGGCACGTTTGCGCTTCTTGCCGAGGAACGCGGCCTCGAGTTCGTCGAGCGCCTCGCCGGTGTAGACCGCCACTCGCTGCACGCTCGGCACCTTGTCCGGGCAGGCGGTGAAGCCGAAGTACAGCCCGCCCGCATAGCTCATCACAGTGATGTTGAGCGCCTGCCCGTGCGCCAGCGCGGAGACCGGGTAGTACGCTTCCATCTCGGCGCCCAGGAAGTACAGCTTGCCGCGCGGCCCCGGGACATTCGAGATGATCACGTTGTAGATCGGCGGAACGCGCGAGCCGATACCGGGAATGCGCGTCAGCATCTGCGGTGAACTGATCAGCACCGTGTAGTCCATCAAGGCCGTGGCGCTCATCTGCTTCAGGTAGGCGCGCCCGGCCGCGCTGCTGCGCCGGATGACGTCGAAGCGCTCGCGCACGTCCTCGACGTCCGTCGCAAGCCGCACGTTCGCAAAGCTGATCGCGTTGCCGCCCGCCTCGCTGGTATCTCGCGGCAGGGCCACCGGGACCGAGGCGATCAACGTCTTCTTCGGCAGCTTGTCGAGTTCGCCGAGGTACCGCCGCAGCGCACCGCTGCAGGCGGCAAGCAGCACGTCGTTGACGCTGCCGCCGGCCGCCTCGCCGATCGCTTTCATGCGCTCGAGCGTAGTCGCCTGCGTCGCGACGCGGCGCTGCGACGTAATGTTGGCATTGAGAATGGTGCGCGGCGTTTCGGCCAGCGACGCGAAGTCGGGGTCCGCACCGAACCCGAGCGCAGCCTTGGCGGACCCCGCGAGGCCCTGCACCAGGCTCGGCAGCGATTTCGCCTGTTGCGTGAGCACGGAGCGCAATGCGCCATACGCGCCCATCGGCGAGCCCTTGCGCTCCTTGCGCGGACGCTCGGCGGCCCAGATCGGCGGCGTGCGGCTCGACTTGGGATCGTCCGAGAAGTTCAGCAACCCCACGCCGGACACGCCATCGGCCAGCGAGTGATGCAGCTTGCCGTACATCGCGAAGCGCCCGCCGTGCAGGCCTTCGATCAGGTGGATCTCCCAGAGCGGCCGGTCCATGTCCATCGGGTTGGAATGCAGTCGCGAGACCAGGATGCCAAGCTCGCGCTCGCCGCCGGGATACGGCAGCGCCGAATGACGCAGGTGGTAGTCGAGATCGACCTTCTCGACCACTTCCCAGTACGGCACGACGTTGCCCGACCCGGGCCCGCGCAGGCGATAGTTGAAGGGAGATGCGGTCACCGGAAAGCTGCGCAGGTACTCGAACACCTGCTTCGCGTAGTCGCGCGGCGCGTCCGGCGGCGGCGTGAACACCTGCAGGCCCGCGACGTGCATCGGCGTCTGCCGCGTTTCCATGAGCACGAAGCTCAGGTCGAGGAGGTTCAGCGGCTTGGTGTCGGCCATGGTCGATCCTTCGTCAGCTCGCTCGTTGCAGTGAGGGGCGCGCCGGCGAAACCAGCGCAGCGTCGAATCCGAGGCTCTTCAAGTCTGCGGGCACGGGCTGGCCCAGGGCCAGCGCCGCAGCCAGCCGGCTCGCGGCCGGCGCGATCTGGATGCCGTGCCCACCCTGGCCCGCCAGCCAGAAGAACCCGGGTGCATCTTCGTCGAAACCGAGGACCGGTGCACGATCGGCGGCGAAACAACGCAGCCCGGCCCATTTTCGGCCGACCTTCGTGATCTCGACTCCGAGCGCTCGCTCCACGTAATCCACTGCGATAGCGACGTCCAGGTCCTCCGGCTGCGCATCGCAGGGCGGCGACGGAGTCTCGTCCGCCGGCGATGCGAACAGCAGGCCGGCATCCGGCTTCACGTAGAAGCGCCCCTCGAAGTCGAAGAGCATCGGCCAGTCGCCGATCGGGTCGTCGAACGGACAGGCCATCAGGACGGCGGTGCGACGAAGCGGCTGGATGCCAGCGGTGCGCACGCCGGCGAGCCGCGCCACGCTGTCAGCCCACGCGCCGGCGGCATTGACCAGGATCGGCGCAGCAAACGTGCCCGCAGGCGCGGTGATCTGCCACTGCCCGTCGGTGCGCCGAACGGACTGGATTTCCTGGTCGAACCGGGTGGTGCCGCCCGCCCGCCGCACGCCGCGAAGGTACCCATCGTGCAGCGTGTGCACCTCGATGTCGTAGACATCCGGATCGAGCATGCCGAGCGCCGAGAACTGCGGCGACAGGCGCGGCACTTTCGCGCGTACCTCGTCGCCGGTCATCCGCACGAGGTTCGGAAAAAGCTCTTGCATGTCCCGGTGCAGCGCCTCGAGTCCCTCGACCTGCTCCGGTTCGCAGATCGTGACGAGACCACGACGCTTGAGGATCTCGCCCTCGCAGAACTCGGACGGCGGCGCCTTGAGGAACGCTTCGCTGGCCTGCGTCAGCAGGCGTAGCGCAGTTACCTCGTGCCCGTACGACATGATGAAGACCGCGGCGGAGCGCCCGGTGGAATGAAACCCGGGCATCGATTCACGCTCGAGCAGCAGCACGCTCGCGCTGCGCGACAGTTCGTACGCAACGGACGCGCCGGACATGCCGCCGCCGACGACGATGACGTCGAATCGCTCCAAGTCCTCTCCCCTGCCTTCTTCTCAGACCGGACGCGCGCCCGACCCCCGCCCGCCGCGCAACTCGTACTCCTGCGTGCCGCGGTGATAGATGTGGTCGGTGTCGAGTGCGGCCGTCTTCGCATACTGGAACGCCGGCGCCAGCGACTCGTAGATCGGCTCGAATCCGCGCTGCTCCGTCAGGTGAAACAGCTCGCGGAACGATTCGATCACGAAGTACGTCGCCTGCAGGTCCGAGATCGTGTAGTCGGTGCGCATCACGCGATCGACGTTCAGGTGAATGCGATTGGGCGAGCGGCCCTCGATCGAAAAGACGGTCTCGGTCGGCCCTGACAGGATGCCGGCGCCGTAGATGCGCAGCTGGTCGTCCTCGAGGATCAGGCCGAACTCCACCGTGTACCAGTAGAGCGCGCTCAGCGCCTTCAGGCGGTTGTACTTGAGCGCCTTCCAGCCGGCCCGGCCGTAGGCCTCCATGTATCGGGCGAAGACCGGGTCGGTCAGCAGCGGCACGTGGCCGAACACGTCGTGAAAGACGTCCGGCTCCTGGATGTAGTCGAACTGCTCCCGGGAGCGGATGAAGTTGCCGGCGGGAAAGCGGCGATTGGCGAGGTGGTAATAGAACACGTGGTCCGGGATCAGCATCGGCACCGGCACGACCGTCCAGCCGGTCAGGCTCTTCAGCTCCTCGCTGATCTCGTTGAAGTCCGGCACGCCGCCGCGGCCGAGGTTCAGGCGCTCCAGGCCGTGCATGAACTCGCGGCAGGCATGGCCGGGCATGAGCTGCATCTGCCGTGCGTACAACTCGTCCCAGATGCGGTGCTCGGCCGGGCCGTACTTGCGCTGGGCGGGCTCGAGCCAGTCGTCGGCGAGGCCGGCCGGCTTCTTCAGGGGCGCCACGAAGACGGAGGCCGGCAGGTCCGGAATGCGCGTGTAGTCGAATGCGTGCGTCATGACGCGGGAATATACATTCTTGGTATCTTGTGCGGATACCGAGCCGCCGTGACGGCGCGAATTTCCGGGGCCGCCAACGATGAACTCTTCGAGCTCCCTGCCAACGGTCGATGGGCTGATCCGGACACTGGACTTGCGGCCTCATCCCGAGGGCGGTTACTTCCGCGAGACGTATCGCACCGCGCCTCGAATCCCAGGGGAACGCCCCGCCTCGACGTTGATCTACTTCCTGTTGCCGCAGGGCCGCGTCTCGAGGCTCCATCGCATCGACGCAGACGAGAGCTGGCACCTGTATCTCGGCGGTCCGCTCGAGATCTTCGAACTCGACGAGCGCGATCGGGCCGCCGCGCCGAGCGTCACGGCCTTGGGCACCCGGCTCGACCGGGGCGAACGTCCACAACACGTCGTGCCGGCCGGTCGATGGTTCGGAGCGGCGCCGGCGGCGGGCGCGCCGTATGCGCTCGTCGGATGCGGCGTCGCGCCCGGATTCGAGTTTTCGAAGTTCGAACTCGCCGAGCGCACCGCGCTGCTCGCGATGTTTCCATCTGCACGGGACCTGGTCCTGCGCCTCACGTGATTGCCCCATGAAACCCCGCATTCCTCCCCTCAGCCTCGCCGCGGCGGACCCTGCGACACGCGAACTCCTGTCGCGCCTCGATCTCGTGCGCGGCTCCGACACCACCGTGCTGAACGTGATGGGCACGCTTGCCCAGCATCCCGAGCTGTTGCGCCGTTGGCTCGGTTTCGCGACGTACCTGCTCAATGACTCGACGCTCGAGCCGCGCCTGCGGGAACTCGTCGTGCTGCGCGTGGGCTGGCGTTGCCGGTCGCCCTACGAATGGGGCCAGCACGTTCACGTCGGACGGCGCGCCGGCGTGACGGATGCGGACCTCGAGCGGCTGACCCGGGGCCCGGAGGCGTCAGGCTGGACCGAAGCAGAGGCCACGGCCCTTCGCGCCGTCGACGAACTCATCGATCGCCGCACGATCACCGATGCCACCTGGGAGCAGTTGGCGCGCCATTTTGCGACACAGAACGTGCTGGACCTCGTGTTCCTCGTCGGCCAGTACCAGCTCGTCTCAGCGGCTCTCAATGCCTGCCGCGTCGAGCGGGACGACGGCCTCGACGAGACCCGAATCCCGTTCCCGCCTTGCGCCAGTTGACGGGGGTGGCCTGAACCCTGGACAGGCCACCCCCGCCGCGAGGATCGGGCAGCAACGATTCGGCCGCCTCTAGAGGAACGGCTTCGCGCGTTCCAGCAATTCCTCGAGCCCGGGCTCGTTCGGGTCCCAGGGCTTGCCCGGATGGATCACCGAAACCTGACAGCTTTCCGCCGCCTCGACCAGTTGCCGGTACGTCCCTGCTTTCAGGTCCTTGATGAACGCCTGCTGGTTCTCGTTGTAGGCGAACATCCGCGGGAACGCCGTCGTGCACTCGTTGCAGGTCGAGCAGCGGAGCGTCTCGATGTAGGCTTCGTCCGGATTGCGGGCCGGTTCTGGCTCGACCGCTGGCGCGGCCGCAGCGGTCTCCGCCTTGGCAGGTTCAACGGGTCTGGCAGGCTCGATCGGTGACGCAATCGCCGGTGCCGCCATCTCCTGCCGGCGCTGCTCCTCCCACGCCTGCCGTTCGCGAGCGAGCAATCGCTCAGTGCGTGAGTCGTGGATGCCGCCGAGCTCCTGCAGCCGATGCCAGGCTTCCCGGCAACGCTGCGACAGGCGCATCAGGCGTTCGTCGACGACGAGCCGGCAAAGCAGGTCGGCATCGTCGACCGCCAGGACGTAAGGCACCCCAGTGGACGGGTCCTGTGGAGGGTGCGCGAGCCACTGCGCCGCCGGAATCATGCCGTCGTTCCATGCTGCGCGGGCTGCGGGAGCAAGATGCCGTGCGCACCGCGAATCGCAGGCTGCGAAGTCCGCAAACGTGAACGCGACGCTTTCCGTGACCGCCTGCAGATCCGGGTCCGCATAGCTGAAGGGCTCGACCGGCCAGTCGCTGTCGGGTTGCGGATTGTTCTCCAGCGAGAAGCGCGACGCCATGTCGGGCCCGGCGCCGGGATCGAAGCTGAAGGCCGGGAACGCCCGCGATTGCATGGCCGCCGCGGCCACCAGATACGGTGGCACCCCGCGCTCTCCGGCGGGCGGCGGGACGTACACGCTGAACAACGCAGCACCGCGATGCTTCAGGCCCCGGATGACGCGATCGCGCAGCTGCAGCAGGTTCGACCCCGCCGTCTGCAGCACGAAGGTCGAGTCGAGTGCCATGACCGCCCCGGCCAGTTGCGCGCTGCGCACACCGTAGGCGAAATGTCCCTGCCCGACGGCCGATTCCTCCAGCAGGTCACAGACGTGCGCGACGATCTTCAGCGGCACACCCGAAGACAACGCTTCGGTCAGGCGACCGGTGTCGTGGGCGCGCGCCGCCTCGGCGGACAGGCACACGAGGTAGTCCGGGAAGAAGTCCAGGTCGGCCGCCGCGATCGACTGCTCGTCGATCGCATCGATGATCGAGTCGTGCATGCCATCGACGTAGGCGCCCTCGACTTCCAGTTCCGCGACGTGCAGGGACTTGAGCAGGGCGACGATCCCGGGCATCCGGCTTCTGAACGCCTCGAGTGCCTCGCTCGGCGAATCGAAGACGAACGCATGGAGTTCGGGCCCGGCCTCGGCGGCGCCGCGCTCCGCGGTCGCGAAGAAACGCTGACCCTTGAGCCCGCGCAGTGCCTGTTCGATCCGCGCCTTCCTTCGATCGTCCAGTCCGCCGTGCTTGCCCGCACGCGCGAGCAGGCCCGACATGGCCTTGAAGTCGAAGAGTCCGTGGTGCGCTGATCCGAACGACTGTTGCAGCGCGCGAGCCTCGAGGCCGCGACTCGAGCGCAGGTAATCCGCCCGCAGGATTTCCTCGAGCCGGACGACGAGCCGGCGGATGCGATCGCCGGCGACCGATGCCTTCTCGCGCTGCACGGCACGCCAGGCGTGGCGGACGAAGCGCGCGGGCAGATCGTGGTCGCAATCGGCCAGCTCCCCGTCGACCCCGAGGGCTTCCCGCACCTTGCGCAGTTCGCGCACGACGGCGCTGTCGCCCGATTCGTACTCGCGAGTCGCGCTGTCCCACAACTGCAGCAACGTGCCCGATCCACCGCTGGCCAGGCGACCACGAATCTCACGCTCGATCTTCAGCGCGCGACGGCGCGTGCTCTCCCCCGCGACTCCGGGCGGAACCGAACGGCGGAGCGCATCGTCGACGACCTGCGTGAGCGAGCGGGCATACCCATCGGCGGCCCCGGCAGACGCATCGAGGACCACCGGAAAGTCATAGCGCAGGGTCGCCAGCTGTCGGTAAGGCGCCAGCAACGCCGGACGCATGCCGGCCACGGCTTCGTCGGAAGCCAACGTGCCGCGGCGTCCGGTGAGATGGAAGACGACCTGGTCACGGAGTGAAGTGTCCATGGCTGCCCGGCCGTCTACTGCGGCCATACGGTGAACTTGTCGAACTCGCCCTCGAGTGTCGAGCGAATGCCCTCGGCCGTGCGCAAGGCGCCCGCGTGCCGCAAGTCCTCGTAACAGGGCACCTGGGGATCGCGATACAGGATGCCGACCGGGATCGGATCGTCGATCGAGGCCACCTCGCGCGCGCGATCCATGTTCGACGGGTCGTGGACCTGCTCGTTGCGGTAGATCTTCTGCAACGCCGCGCTCGGGCGGACGCCATCGGCGTGGGTGAGCATCAGCATCTTCTGCGGGTCGTGCACCCAGGGCTCGAACATGCTGCCGACGAACTCCGGGCAGCGCTGCAGGATGCGCACGAACGAGAAGCCCCGATGCCTGAACGCGGCGCTGACGATCTGGTAGAGCGATTCCGGGATCCAGTCCACCGCCTGCGCCACGAACGAGACGTTCTGAACGCCGAGCGTCACGGTGAGCGGATTCAAGCGCGCCGAGATACGAGCCGCGCGGCGTCGTGTTGCTCTTGGTGCCGAGCGGCGAGGTGGGCGAGGCCTGCTTCTTGGTGAGGCCGTAGATGTGGTTGTCGTGCAGCAGCACGGTGATGTTCATGTTGTAGCGGATCGCGTGGATCCAGTGCGCGGTGCCGATGCTGCAGCAGTCGCCGTCGCCCGTGTTCACGAACACGTTCAGGTCGGGGCGGGCGAGCTTGATGCCCTCGGCAATCGGCAGCGCGCGGCCGTGGATGCCGTGGAATCCGTAGGTCTTCATGTAGTGCGGCAGGCGGCTCGAGCAGCCGATGCCCGACACGAATACCGTCTTCTCCGGCTTCAATCCCTCGTCGCGACAAAGCCGCTGCACGGCGGTCAGGATCGCGTTGTCGCCGCAGCCCTTGCACCAGCGGGGCACGCCGCCCTGGTAATCCTCGAGCGAGCGGGGCGCCTCGAACAGGTGATGCAGGCAGGTCGAAGCGGTGCTCATGAGCGAGCCTCCTGTTTCGTCAGTCGAGGCCGCAGCGCATCGCAGATCGTGCCGGGCTTGATCGGGCGCCCGCGCACCTCGCTCCAGCAGTCCACGTCGACGAGGTACCGCGCGCGCAGCAGCATCGCGAGCGCGGTATACGCCGGTTGGTCTCGTCGATCAGCGCATCGGCGGGATCATCCGACCAGTTCGCCTCGACGGCGATCACCTTCCTGAACCGCTGCAGGATCTCCTTGATGCCGGGCTGCATGGGTTGCAGGAACGTCAGGTGCAGCGACGAGACCTTGTGGCCCTCGGCGCACAGGCGCTCGACCGACTTCCTCGATGGCGCCCTTGGTGCTGCCCCAGCCGACGATCAGCAGGTCGCCCTCGGGCTCGCCGAACACCGTGGGCGGCGTCAGTGTCTTCGACAGCGCGGCCAGCTTGAGACTGCGCGCATGGATGCCGGCTTCGTTGGTGTCGCCGTCGTAGGCCACGCGGCTCGAGCGATCGTGCGCGAGCCCCGTCAACGTGTGCATGCCGTTCGGCTGGCCCGGCGAAAAGCGATGGCTGAGGCCCGTGACCGGATCCCAGTCGTAAGGCTTCACGCCCGCGGGCACCGGGTTCTGGTCGATGGGCGGTGCCAGCCAGTCGGCGCTGAAGGTCGGCCGCGGGAAAGGCTGCTGTGCGGTCGCCAGGCTCGCGTCCGAAAGCACGACGACGACCATGTTGAAGGTCTCGGCGATGCGCCGTGCAGTGATCATCGAGTAGAAGCAGTCCTCGATGCTGCTGGTGGCGATCACCACCTTGGGCGCGTCGCCATGACTGCCGTACATGACGGTCAGCAGGTCGCCCTGCTCCACCTTCGTCGGCTGTCCGGTGCTGGGGCCGCCGCGCTGCACGTTCACGACCACGAGCGGTATCTCCGCCATGACCGCGAGGCCGAGGCCTTCCTGCTTCAACGAGTACCCGGGGCCGGACGTGATGGTTACCGCCACCTTGCCCGCATAGGACGCGCCGATGGCAAACGCGCACGCGGCGATCTCGTCCTCGGCCTGGTGCACGATCCCACCCGCCCGCTCGAAGATGTCGCTGAGGTAATGCGAAGCCGACGTCGCCGGCGTGATCGGGTACATCGCGCAGATGTCCATACCCGACGCGAGGATGCCGAGCGCCAGCGCGGAGTTGCCGTTGATGACGACCTGCGGCTCCGTCGCGCGCACCGCCGGAACTCGGTACTTGAAATCGAGTTCGTCCTCGGCCCACTGCCAGCCCGCCTCGAGCAGCGCGACGTTGGACTGGATGACCTTCGCGTCCTTCTTGCCGAAGATGAACGCGACCTGGTCCCGCGCCAGCCCCATGTCGAGGCTGTAGAGGTTGCAGAGCATCCCGAGCACGAACATGTTCTTGCCCTTGCGCGGGTCCGCAACCAGCGCGCGGCACTGTGTCTCCATCGGCACTTCGTGGACGCGATAGCCCTCGGCCACCAACCGGTCGCGGGTCTCGACGTACTGCCCGACGATCTTGGGATCCGCGCTCGCGCCCCACATGCTCTCGAGGAAGATGTGGCAGCCGGGCTTCAGTTCGCCCGCATTGACGCGCCCGAGCAGCACCTGCTCGTTGAAGGCCACGGCCACCGCGGCCTCGTCGCCGCCATTGGAGATTCGCCGCTGGCCGATGCGGATGCGATTGCCGCTCGCACCCGCCACGCTGCGCGCCGGCGGCTGGATCTCGGCGGGAATGATCTCGACCGTCCAGACGCCGTTGCCCATGCGGGCCGCGATCGAGCCGAACGACTGGCCGCACTTCTGCGCGCCCTCGCCCGAGTCGCTCATGATCTCGATGACGCTCTCCTCGAGCTCGATCACCTGCTTGGCCGCATGGCCCGAGGAGGACGGCCGGGTGGCTGTGGCACGCGGCCGCAAGGGAGTGACTGCATTCATGGGTTTACCTCGGCAGGCGGACGCGCGCGTAGCCATGCTCCGCGCGATCGATGCCGAACAGCGTCGCAACCGGCTCGGCGGGCCGGTCCTGGTAGATGGAATCCGTGTCGCGCAGACCGAGGAAGGCCTTCATCCCCCTCGCCGCACGGCGGCCCGCGCCCATCGCCTCGATGACCGTGGCCGCACCGGTGACGATGTCGCCGCCGGCGAAGACCCCGGGAATCGACGTTGCGAGGCTGGCATCCGTAGCGATGTACCCGCGCTTGTCGAGCCTCAGTTTCGACGTCTGGCCGATGATCGGGTTGGCGTTCGTGCCGATGGCGTACACGACCATGTCGGCCTCGACCTCGAATTCGCTGCCGGGCTCCGGCACTGGTCGCCGTCGTCCCGATTCGTCCGGCTCGCCCAGGGTCATGCGAGTGCAGCGCACGCCGCGCACGTTGCGCTTGCCGTCGTCGATGAGCTCGAGGGGACTCGCAAGCCACTGGAACTCGATGCCTTCCTGCTCGGCGTGGTGCAGTTCCTCGGCGCGCGCCGGCGCCTCGGCCTTGCTGCGTCGGTAAAGGCATCGCACCTTCTCGGCCCCCAGTCGCAGGCAGACGCGCATCGCGTCCATCGCCGTGTTGCCCGCCCCGATCACGACCACCTGCTTGCCCGGCTGCATGGGGGTGTCGTAGTTGGGGAACTCGCGCGCGTGCATGAGGTTGCAGCGCGTCAGCAGCTCGTTTGCCGAAAGCACGCCGTTCAGCGATTCGCCGGGAATGCCCATGAAGCTCGGGTAGCCGGCGCCGGTTCCGACGAACACGGCGTGGAATCCCATCTCCTCGATCATCTGCTCGATGCTGAAGAGCCGGCCCACCAGCGTGTTGCACTCGAACTGGATGCCCAGCTTCTCGAGCTTGGCGATCTCGGCGTCGACGACGGCATTGGGCAGGCGGAAATCCGGGATGCCGTACTTGAGGACGCCGCCGGCTTCGTGGAACGCCTCGAATACGGTCACGTCGCAGCCCGCCTTGGCCATGTCCGCCGCGCAGGCCATGCCAGCGGGGCCGGAGCCGACGATGCCGACCTTGAAATCGTTCTTCTCGATGTACGGGACGTTCGACCAGCCTTCCTTGATGGCGAGGTCGCCGACCCAGCGCTCGAGGCGGCCGATCGCAACCGGTTCGAGCGTGTCGCCCACCGTGCACACGCCTTCGCACTGGTTCTCCTGCGGACACACCCGCCCGCAGACGGCCGGGAGCAGGTTCGCCTCGGTGATCACGTCGTATGCGCCGCGATAGTCGCGCTCGGTGATGCGTTCGATGAAGTCCGGGATCGAGATGTTCACCGGGCAGCCTCGCACGCAAGGCTGGTCCGGGCACATCAGGCAGCGCTCGGCCTCGAGCTGCGCCTGCTCGACGTTGTAACTGTGCGTCACCTCGAGAAAGTTGCACGCGCGTTCCCGCGGGTCCTGTTCGTGCGCAGGCGTACGGGCCTGCGGGATCATCCGGATCGTCTTCTTCTTCTTCGCGGCCATCAGTGCTCCGCCTCCCCGTGCCCGGGGCCGCCCCGGAGCCGGCAGCTCTCGTTGAAGCGCTCGCTCGCCTCGCGCTCCGTCGCGCGATAGCGCTGCAGGCGGAACATCAAGTCGTCGAAGTCGACGAGATGCCCGTCGAAGTCCGGGCCGTCGACACAGGCGAACTTCACACGATCGCCAATCTTCACCCGGCAGCCGCCACACATCCCGGTGCCATCCACCATGACCGGGTTCAGGCTGACGATCGTGCGGATCTTGTAGGGTCGCGTCGCTTCGGCGCAGCCCTTCATCATGACGGGCGGGCCGATGGCCACGCATTCGTCGATGTCAGGATGCCGGGCAACCGCCTCGCGGATGCCTTCCGTGACCATGCCCTTGATTCCAGCCGAACCGTCGTCCGTGCAGACGATCAGCTCGTCGCAGCAGGCGCGAAACTTGTCCTCCCAGAACATCAGGTCGCGATTGCGGAAACCCACGACGCCGATGACGTAGGCGCCGCTCTCCTTGTAGGCCCGGGCCTGGGGAAAGATGGGTGCGACACCGAGACCGCCGCCGACGCAGAGCACCTTCTTCGCCTGCCCGACGTGGCTGGGGATGCCCATCGGCCCCACCAGGCTGTGCAGGCGCGAGCCGACCTTGATGTCGCGCTGCATCTCGCGCGTGGTCTTGCCGACCGCCTGGATGACCAGCGTGATGGTGCCCTTGACGCGGTCGAAATCGGCGATGGTGAGGGGAATCCGCTCGCCGTGTTCGTGGGGCATCACGATCACGAATTGGCCCGGCCGGGCGGCCCTGGCCATGAGCGGGTGGCGGACCTCCAGGAGGTACGTCACGTCGGAGAAGTCCTGGCGGGTGACGACTTCGCAGCCGGCCCCGCCCGTCGAGTTGGGCATAGGCATTTCCTGGTTTGTCATGCGTGTACCGCGAGACTCTCCGGGACTGCAATCAGGGCATGTGCGGACCAGCTGGAATCCCGCGGCCCGGCAGCGATTCCGGCTCAGCCGCCGGTCACCAGCGCATCCGGGATCTCGTAGCGCTCGGTGGCGCCGAGCTTCACGATCGTCACGTCACCCTTGCGCTCGGACGACAGCGAGTCCATGGCCTGCGCGTTCGACGCCACCGGCTTGCCCTTGACGAAGAGGATGCTGCGCTTCTCCGCGCTGCCGGGAATGTCGACGGTCGCAGTGCCGTCGAACCCGCGACGGATGACGAAGGCATCGCAATCGCGCGGCGTGGACTCGAACGCGGGCACGCACTTCACTTTCGCCGACGCGTGGTACGAAGTGCCCGGCACCAGCGCATCCTTCGAGGCCGCGACCGGCGCGAGGGCCTTGCCCGTCACTCCGACCGTCAGGGTGTAGTTGCTGCTTTCGCCGCGGCGTGCCGCCGGGCGCATCAGATACACGCGCACCACGTAGTCACCGTCCGCCGGCAGCACGCCCGAGTAGTCGCCGCCCGCGTCGCCCACGAACATGGCGCTGCCCGTCGAGCCGGGCGGCATCACGTTGAAGTAATTCTGCGCGTTGGTCTTCTGGAGCTTGACGGCCAAGGTCTGGCCCGCCGCGGCGCGGACCGTGTAGTCGACCGTCGCGTCACCCTTGAGCTGGCCCTTGATGACCGCGGACGACGCACCCTTGGCGAACTGCACCTTCTCCGAGCGGATCGCGGCATCGGCTGAGACCGGACCGGCGGCAGCCAGCACCAGGGCAGCGGCGGCAACCGCCGCGACGACGTTGATCTTCATGCGGGAACTTCCTCCAGAGAGGTTCGCAAACTAACACCCGGGACGCGCCAGGAAAAGTCGGACATCGATGATTTCCTCTGGCTAGAATCCTAGAATGATGGCCGTTCGTTCCTTGTCCGGACATCGGCCGCGCCGCTCGCCTGCCGTCAACGTCACTCCATGGAGGTTCAATGAAAGCATCCACCGTTCTCTCGACCGCCCTCCTCGCTCTCGGGGCCACGGTCTGGACGCATCCGGCGCAAGCGGACTCGATGCAGGCCAGCTGCGAAGTGCGCAAGGACGGCGAGAAGCAGAAGGGCAAGTCCGGCCCCTGCACCTTCGGCCAGCGCCAGGGTTACATCGACATCGACCTGCGCAACGGCGACATCTTCAGCCTCAAGCCGACGGGCCAGCCCGATCACTTCAAGGACCAGAAGGGCAATAAGGTGGTGCGCACGCACGCCGGCGGCAACACCCAGGAGTTCAAATGGGAAGGCGGCAAGAAGCTGGTCGTCACCTTTGACTCGTACTCGCACGGCAACAGTGGTTACGGCGCGGCGGCCGGCTATGGCGCCAGCGGCGGCAGTGCCGAGTATCAGCGCGGCTACAACGATGCGACGAGCGGCCGACGGTACGACCAGGATCGCCATGGGCAGGACTACAAGGACGGTTTTCGCGCGGGCGAAGAGTCGCGGGGCGGAAACTCGAATTACGGCAACACAGGCGGCGACGGCAGCCACAGCATCAACCGCATGTCGAACGGCGGATTCGAGGTCGTCTGGTCGAAGCACGGGTGCATCGCGTCGTTCAACAAGCATGGCCAGCCGATGGGCTACAGTAACGGCTGCACCCAGAGCCAGGTTGAGCGGTCGGGCCAGATCGCTCGTGATGAGCGCTGAGCCCGAGGCGGGCTCATTCCGCCGCTCGAACATTTCTCATTCGTGCTTCCGACCGTCCACACCGGGGATTCAGGCCGCAAACCCATCGCCGTCCGACCGTGATCGGGCGTAGCATCGACTCGACCGCCAAGAACGGATTTCCGGAGAGACGGCCATGACGCCCTATCTGGATGTGCTCGGCGTCGACGACAACGAACAACTCGCGCTGCGCATCCAGCAGGGAGACCGTGCGGCCGAGACCCGGTTCGTGCATCTGTACTGCGACTGTGTTTTCGCGATGGCGCTCGGGCGAACCCGCGACCGCGATGCGGCGCGCGAACTCGTGGACGACGTGCTGATGGCCGTGATCCTTGCGCTGCGCAGCGGTGCGGTCCGTGACCGCGGGCACCTCGGCGGCTTCGTGCACGGGACGGCGCTCAACAAGATCCACGGGTACTTCCGCAAACAGCGCCAGTGGCGGCGCGCGCCGCGCCTTCAGCCGGCATCGCTCGCGACGGAACCGCTCGACGATGCGGAGTCGCAGGACCGCTGGCGCATGGCGCGCGAAGCCATGGCGTTCCTGCACGACAGCGACCGGGAGATCCTGCGACTCAACCTCGTCGAGGGACTGAAGCCCGGCGAGATCGCGGCGCGCCTGAAGCTCTCGCAGGCGCTGGTCCGGCAGCGCAAGTGCCGGGCGCTGCGTGCAATCGTCGCGTATGCCAGCGACCGCTCTGCCAACAGCTACCAGGCTCGGGGAATGTTGCGGCGCTGAAGTCCGCCCCGCCCTCAATCACAAGACGCCGCGGCGGAGTGACTTTCGTTCCGCCGCCTTTCGGTATGCTTTGCCGCAGTCGTCCGGTCCACCGGACCGCTACCGACAGCGACATCGCCGAGATACCGAGGGACATAGATGAAAGCAGGCATTCACGCATGGAGAGCACGGCTCGCGCTCGTGGCGCTGATGGGCTGGACCCTCGCGCTCTCGGGCGGCCACGTATTTGCGCAGGACGCCGAGGACAAACCGGCCGCCGAGGAGGAAGACCAGGCCGAACCCGACGCCGAGGATGCGATTGAGCCTGCAGACGCGTCCGCCGACGATCAGGACGCCGCAGACCAGGCAGACGACGTATCGGCCAATGACACGGACGAACCCGACGACGCCGTCGCCGGCGACGATTCCGCCGCCGCCGACGATTACGGCGACGGATCGACGCCCGGCGATGAGTTCATGGCCACCGACTGGGCGCCCGACGTCGTGGTCAACGAGGCCGACGACGCGGTACCCACCGACAAGACGCTCGATCCAACCGGCGCAGGCTGGGACGTGGTTCCTTCGGCACCGGCTTCCGGACACGGGACCGGTGAGGATGGCGCAAGACGGCTCCGCCGCGGCGACTATGCCGGCCCGTCGGAAATCATGGTCATGCGTCCGCGGGCCAGGTCGACGGGCCATGCGCCCTCGGGCGGCAGACCGGGCAGCGACGACGGCAAGGACACCGCGTACTCGTTCGGTGGAAACCCGATCGCCCCGGGTTATGCGCCGTGGCAGGCGCAGATCTACCGTTCGCTGAAGCAGCCGGCGCCCGGCGTGCCACGCTGGAGGGCGCAGCACAACTGCGGCGGTACGCTGATCGCCCCCGACTGGGTTCTGACGGCGGCCCATTGCGTCGACGACATTGTCGACGACAAGAATGCCGGCTGGCGCGTGCGGCTCGGCGCGCGGGACCTCTCGAAGGACGACGGCTTTACCTACGCGGTCGACCGCTGGGTGCGCCACTCACAGTACAGGAACGTCGGTCACCCGGCGGCGCCGAAGCCGCGAGTGCCGCCGCCGAACATGTACCAGCACGATATCGGGCTCGTGCACATCAAGGCCGATGCGCAGACCAGGCCGCTGGCAGATCCGAAGCGCGTGCAGCCGATACAGCTCTATCGCAAGCCGATCAACGGCGGCGACGAAGTCTCGGCCATCGGCTGGGGCATGACGGAGAACGCCGAGAAGTCGTTCAGTGCTCTGCCGCTCAAGGTGGACCTGCGCGTGATGGACACGGCGACCTGCCAGGCCCGTCCCGGTTTCGGGCCAGAGCGCGTCAACGCCCTGGTCATCTGCGCCGCGAAGGAAGGACAGAAGACTTGTCGAGGCGACAGCGGCGGCCCTGTGATCTTGACGAACGGGATCACGGCCAACCTCGTGGGCCTCGTGAGTTGGGGCAAGTCCGACTGCTCGGGGGACGGCAGGCCGTCGATCTTCACGCGTGTCGAGAGCCACCTCGCGTGGATCGACCAGGCCATGAAGCTGCCCGAGACCCGCGCTTCGCTGCCCTAGACGACCCCAATGAAAAGGGCCGTCACCCGTGGGAGCGGATGACGGCCCGATTCGACCGGAAAGCCGTTACTGCGGCTTGACCTTGTCGCCACCTGACTGGGCGGTGTCTTCCGAGCTGCCCGCGGCGTCCGCAGCAGGTGCCGCAGCGTCGGCAGCCGGGGCGGCCATTTCGGCGGTCGAGCCCGTCGACTCGGCCGGCGGAGCCGCCATCTCGGCAGCTGGGGCCGCCGCTTCAGGAGCCGGAGTTGCTGCGGCCGGAGCCGGCTCTTCCTTCTTGGCGCAAGCCGCCAGCAGCAGCGCCATCGAAATCACCACAATTCCTGTCGTTATCTGCTTCTTCATCTCACCCTCCCTCCGCGATGTGCGGACCTGAATATCGAATGTGCCGTTCTAATCGAAACCAAGGCTCTTCAGCAAGGCGGCGAACCTGGGGTCGTCGCGCAATGGGTCCAGCAGTGGGTCGTTGCGCGCAAAGATTAGACCGGAATCCCCTAGCTTGCGCGCCTGTTGCAGACGGCCGATGGCCGCGTCGCGCTCGCCCCACTGCGCCAGCACCTGCCCCTGCTGGTAGAGCACCTTGTCCGCAAGCTCGCGGACGAGCCTGTCCATCGCCGCACGGGCGGCCGCTACGTTGCCGAGCTTGTGATCGACGATCGCGAGCCCCATGAGGCTGAAGTCGGTGAGCGGCTCCGCCGCGTACTCGGTGCGCGCCTCCGCTGGCTTGCCAAGCATGTACAGCGCGTCGCCGATGGCCCCATGTGCCCGAGTCATTTTCGGGTTCATCGACAGGGCCTGGCGCAACGGCGGCATCGATTCGGCGAACCGGCGCGCCGCGTACTCGATCGAGCCGGCCGCCCGGAAGATCAGCGGATTCAAAGGATCGAGCGCCAGCGCCCGCTTCATCGCCGGGGCAGCCGCGGAATCGTTTCCAGTGCGCGCGCTGTATTGCGAATACCGCGCCAGGACCGTCGCCTCGCCCGAGCCAAGCTTCGCGGAACGTTCGAACGGGTCGCGTGCAGCTCGCGCATCGAGCCGTCCCTGGAACAAGGTGTAGCCCAGGGTGGAGTGCGCGTCCGCCAGCCCGGGGGCCAGGGCAATGGCACGTTCGGCAGACACGACCGCGGCATCGTAGAGCGCCTCGCGGGTTCCGACCTCGCCGTACTGGTTGGCGATTGCGGTGAGCGAACGAGCTCGCGCGGCGTGTGCCGCGGCATAACCGGGGTCCGCCGCAATCGCTGCGTCGAACTGGGCGAGCGCCGCCTGCTCGGACGCCTCGTCGACGCTCAGGTCGTAAAGCGCGCGGCCGCGAAGGTAAGCGTCGAATGCACCGACGTTCGTGGTGCCGCCGGACACGGCCTCTTCGTCCGGTCCGGGATCGTTCGCGCTTTCGTCGGCAGCGACGCGCGCTGCCAGCGCACTCGCAACCGTCGTGGCGATTTCGCTTTGCACCGCGAAGATGTCCGTCATGCGGCGATCGAATGTCTGCGACCAGCGACTGAACCCACTGCTGCCGTCGATCAGGTCGGCCGCGACACGCACGATCTCGCCGGAGCGCCGCACGCTGCCGGAGAGCAGGTAGGCGACCCCGAGCTGCTCGGCGATTGTTTCGGCGTCTTCCTTGCTGTCCTTGAATTTCGCTGACGACGCCTGCGCCATGACCTGCAAACGGACGTTGCGGGCGAGCGTGGCGCGTACCTCTTCGGCGAGCCCGGCGGAGAAATAGTCCTGGCCGGCGTCGCCGCTCAGGTTCTCGAAAGGCAGGACGGCAACGCTGTTGCCGCGCGACGGAAGCAGCTTGCGATGAATGAATCCGCTGCGCCACGCCAGCACGCCCGCGGCACTTGCGAGCGCGGCCCCGGATGCCGCGATGAGCAGCTTGCGACGCGAACTCGATGCCGGCCGGTCCTCTCCACGAACCGGCGCGCTGCTCGGAATCTTGTCCTGATTCCTGAGCGCCGCGATGCCGCGGACGATGCGTTCTATCGCGCCCGGGTCGCCGCCAGCCAACCAGCCGGTCAGGTCGACGGAGTGGTAGCGCCGGAAGCCCATCGGCGGCTCGGTCCCGTCGAGCGAGACCGGTACGAGCTTGTGCAGCTCGCGCCCCTTGGAGGCTTCGTCGAGCACCCAGTCCGAGGCGACTGACTTCTTTGACCAGAGGACGACGACGGCGTCACAGGCGACGATGGCTGCCTCGATCGACTTGGCGAACTCGGCGCCGCCTTCAATCAGCGTGTCCCACCAGACGTTGACGCCCGCCTGTTCGAGCGCAGCGGTCAACCGGGTCGCTTCCGCCTTGTCCGCACGGGCATAGCTCAGGAAGGCTGTCGGCCGTGGCGTTCCGGCCTGCGATTCCTGCGCACTCGACATGGTCCAGTCCCCTCCCTGCTTCGACCCACGGCTACTCTACCCTGAGCCAATGCGAGCGTGTATCCGGCCTCCGCCCGGCAGCTCAGCTATGATCCGCGAGCCGCGCCCGGCGCAGAACCGAAGGAGGACCGAGTGACCGCCCTGCGAGACCGACTGTCCAGCATCCCCAAGGGCAGCGCCGCGCTGTTCTTCATCCAGATCTTCGCGACGCTCGGCTTTGCGGTCTTCTACTCGACCCTGGTCCTGTACGCCACACGCCACCTCGGCTTCTCCGCCAAGGCTGCGTCCGCGATCATGGGCGTCTTCGGCGCCTTCAATTACGGCTTGCACCTGTTCGGCGGATACCTCGGCGGCCGGTTCCTCAGCAATCGCAACCTGTTCGTCGGCGGCATGGTGCTGCAGGTGCTCGGTTGCGCATGGGTCGCGCTCGGCACGAAGGCGGCGATGTACGGCGGCCTCGCGCTGTTCCTCACGGGCAGCGGCCTCAACGTCACCTGCCTGAACATGATGCTGACGCAGCGGTTTGCACCGGACGACATGCGCCGCGAGGCCGCGTTCCTGTGGAACTACGCCGGCATGAACATCGGCTTTTTCATCGGCTTCGCGGTCGCGGGCCACTTCCAGCTGACGGAGGACTACCGCAGCCTGTTCCACTTCGCGATGGTCGGGAACTTCCTGGCCATCGTGCTCGCCGCGCTCAACTGGCGAGTGCTGGCCGACCTCAATACCCCGCTGCTGAAGGCGGGCGCGGCTGAATACCGAAGGCGCTTCGCGATCGGCATCGCCATCCTGCTCGGCGTGCCGCTCGTCGTCTGGATCATGCTGCAGTACACCGGACCGACCGGCATGATCCTCAAGACGGCCGCTGCCGTCGTGTTCGCCGTGCTGCTGTACCTGACGGCGAAGCATCCGGACCGCCGCGAAAAGAACAACATGTGGGCCTACCTGATCCTGGGCCTGGGCTCGCTGGTGTTCTGGTCGCTGTACCAGATGGCGCCGAACGGACTGCAGTTGTTCGCCGTAAACAACGTGAAGCTCGAGGTATGGGGCATCACCATCGCACCGCAGTGGGTGCAGAACATCAACACGGTGGTCATCGTCGTGGGCGGACCGATCCTGGCCTTCATCTTCGCCCGCTGGCGCAGGAAGGGCTGGCCCGTGGACATCCCGCAGCAGTTCGCGGTGTCGCTGATCCTGATGGGGCTCGGGTTCCTCGCGCTCCCCGTCGGCATCTCGCTCGCCGACGACGCCGGCAGGTCGGCGTTTTTCTGGCTGTTCCTGAGCTACGTGCTGCAGTCGATCGGCGAACTGCTGATCTCGCCGATCGGCTACGCGATGATCGGCAAGCTGGCGCCGCGACAGTACCAGGGCGTCATGATGGGCAGCTGGATGATGGTCACTGGCCTCGCGTCGCTCTTTGCCGGCGACTTCTCCGGGATGATTCCGGAGCCCAGCGGCACGACGGCCATCCTGTCGAATCCCGAGTATTCGAGCCTGTTCTCGACGCTGGGCTGGAGCAGCACGGCGGTGGGTGTGGTGCTCGTCCTGATGATCCCTTTCCTGAGAAAGCTCATTCAGGACGCCGTCCCAGCCCGAGCCTAGCGAGGCCACGGGCGCGAGTCGTGCCGTTTCGCCGTCGGTCGCGTGGTCGCGCCGTCCGTGTCTGCTCGTATTGCTGAACCCATCGCATGATCCCAAGATCCAGGACAGCTATCGGTCAGCCGATGAGGATTTCACCTCGATGGTGCCCACCGTCACGAACCGGCCGGTGCTCCGCGCGCGAGACCTCGCCAAGGTCTACCGGACGGGGGATGTCGAGGTGCACGCGCTGCGCGGCGTGGACCTCGAACTCTGGCCGGGAGAGTTGATCGTCCTGCTCGGCCCGTCCGGCAGCGGCAAGTCCACGCTCCTCAACATCCTCGGCGGGCTCGATTCCGCAAGCAGCGGTTCTGCGTGGTTCGAGGACCACGACCTCACGCAGCAGGACGATCGGGCGCTCACTCGCTACCGGCGCGAGCACGTCGGGTTCGTCTTCCAGTTCTACAACCTCATCCCCAGCCTCACCGCCGTGGAAAACGTCGCGCTGGTCACCGAGATCGCGGCGAAACCAATGGATCCCGCCGACGCACTCGGCCTGGTCGGCCTCCGCGAGCGGCTGCATCATTTTCCCGCGCAGCTGTCGGGCGGCGAGCAGCAGCGCGTCGCCATCGCTCGGGCCATCGCCAAGCGGCCCGACGTGCTGCTGTGCGACGAGCCGACGGGTGCGCTCGACAGCCAGACAGGCATCCTCGTCCTCGAAGCCATCGAGGGCATCCATCGCGAGCTGGGCACGACCACGGTGCTTATCACCCACAACGCGATCATCGCGGACATGGCCGACCGCGTCCTCGTGCTCGGCGACGGCCGCATCCAGCAGGAGCGGCGCAACGCGCAGCGCCGCGCTGCGCGCGAGCTCACCTGGTGAAGGCACGATGATGCACCCGCTCGACCGCAAGCTGCTGCGCGATCTTTGGCGACTGCGCGGACAGGTGCTCGCGATCGGCCTGGTGATCGGCTCGGGCGTCGCGCTGCTGGTCATGTCGCTGACCGCGCTCGAGGCGCTGCGCGATACGTCGGCAGCCTACTATGAGCGATATCGGTTCGCGGACGTGTTTGCGCAGGTAAAGCGAGCACCCGAGCACCTCGCCGAGCGCATCGCGGCAATCGAAGGCGTGCAGTCGGTCGAGACTCGCGTAGTGCACAGTGCCGTGCTCGACGTCGCAGGATTCGACGAGCCGGTCATCGGCCAGCTCGTTTCGATACCGGAAGGCGACCCGCCCCGGCTCAACCGCCTCGCGCTGCGGCAGGGCAGGTTGCCGCGGCTCGGCGCTCCCGACGAAGCGGTGCTGTCCGAGCCGTTCGCTCTTGCGCATTCGCTGGGGCCGGGCGACCGGCTCCGCGCGATCATCAACGGTCGCTGGCGCGAACTCCAGGTGGTCGGCGTGGCGTTGTCCCCGGAGTACGTCTACACGATCGGCCCCGGAGCGCTGATGCCGGACGACCTTCGCTTTGGCGTGATCTGGCTGGGACGCGAAGCGTTGCAGGCCGCTTTCGACCTCGATGGAGCGTTCAACGACGTTTCGGTGAGTCTCCTGCGCGGGACGGACCCGGAACAAGTGGTCGACCGGATGGACAGGCTGCTGGCGCGCTACGGCAATGTCGGCGCGTATGCTCGCGCCGATCAGATGTCGAACTGGTTCCTGACGAACGAGATCGCGCAGCTCGAAACGATGGCACGCTTCCTGCCGACCATCTTCCTCGCGGTGGCGGCTTTCCTGACGCACATGGTCCTTGGGCGGCTGATCGCGATCGAGCGACCGGAAATAGGCCTGCTCAAGGCATTCGGTTACGGGAACGGCGCCATCGCCTGGCATTACGTGAAGCTGGTGCTCGGCATCGGCACCGTCGGCATCCTGCTCGGCTGGTTCGCGGGCTACTGGCTCGGCCTCTACAACACGACGATGTATGCCGAGTTCTACCGTTTTCCATTCCTCGTCTATCGGCCCGGGCCCGCACCTTTCCTGATGTCGGCCGGCGCAAGCCTCGGGGCGGCGCTCCTCGGCGCGCTCGGAGCAGTTCGGCACGCGGCAGCCCTTCCTCCGGCCGAAGCGATGCAGCCACCGGCTCCTACCCTGTTCCGGCGCGGCCGCCTGGCGCGTGCCGCAGGCTCTCGCTGGCTGGACCAGCCGACGCGCATCGTGCTGAGGCAAGCGACCCGCTGGCCGCTGCGCTCGTTCGCCACGAGCGTCGGCATCGCCATGTCCGTCGCGGTGCTGATCGTTTCGATGCAGTGGCTCGACGCGATCCATCGCATCGTGGACGTGTACTTCCTGCAGGCACAATCCCAGGACGTGACCGTCGGATTGGTGGACACCCGATCGGCCGATGCCGTTCGCGGCCTCGCCCGGCTGCCCGGAGTCACGGAGACGGAACCGATGAGGACCGTCGCCGCGAAGCTGCATGCCGGTCCGCGCGAGCAGCGCGAAGCCGTCCAGGGCGTGCCGGCGCACCAGTCCCTGCACAAGGTCTATGACGCGCGGGGACGTGCGATCGACCTGCCGCCCGAAGGCCTCGTCATTTCCACGATGCTCGCGAAGTTGCTGCAAGTCGGCCCCGGGGACCTCATCACAATCGAAGTCCTGGAGGGCCGGCGGCCCGTGCTCGAGGTGCCCGTGGCGGCCACGTTCGAGACGTACATCGGCAGTCCGGCCTACATGGAGATCGGGGCGCTGAACCGCCTGCTGCACGAACCGCCCAGCGTGACCGCGGTCCACTTGAGCGTCGACCCACACCGGCAAGGCGACCTCTTTCTCGCGCTGAAACGGATTCCGCAGGTCAGTGCGGTCACCCTGCGCAGCGCAGCCGTCGTGACCTTCAACGAAACGATGGCGAAGACGATCCTGATCTACGTCGGTTTCTTCATCGTCTTCTCGGCCACCCTCGCCTTCGGCGTGACGTACAACGCGGCCCGCATTGCCCTCTCCGAACGCGGTCGCGAACTGGCGACGCTGCGAGTGCTCGGCTTCTCGCGCCGGGAGATCTCCTACATCCTCGTCGGCGAGATCGGGCTGCTGACGTTCGTGGCGCTGCCCCTCGGCGCGGCGTGCGGGTACGCGCTGGCACGCTGGCTGGTCCGCGCCTTCGAGACGGAACTCTACCGAGTGCCCTTCGTCATCGAGCCCTCGACGTACGGGTGGGCGCTCCTCGGCGGATTCCTTGCAACGCTCGCATCGGTGCTGCTGGTACGCCGCAGGCTCGATCGCCTCGACCTGATCGCCGTGCTCAAGACCCGGGAATGAAGCCATGACAAATGCAAGCTGGCGCAGGCTCCTGTTCTGGATACCGCCGTTCGCGGTGCTGGCGGCCGTGCTCATGTGGCTGTTCCGTCCTCAGCCGGTGGCCGTCGACTTGGCGCCGGTGCAGCGGGGCCCGCTCCAGGTCAGCGTGAGCGACGACGGCGAAACCCGGGTCCGCGACATGTTCGTGGTGTCCGCTCCGCTGCCCGGCCGGATGCGCCGCGTCGAACTGGAGGCCGGCGACAAGGTGACCGCGGGCGAAACGATCGTCGCGCGCATCGAGCCGACCGACCCGTCCTTTCTCGACCGGCGCAGCGAAGCGGAAGCACGCGCCGCGTTGCGGGCCAGCGAGGCAGCCCGGGCGCACGCCAGGGCCGAACTGCGGCGAACGGAAGCGGAGCGCGACTTCGCCGAATCGGAGCTGAAACGCTATGAAGGACTCGCGGCGCGCAACACGATTTCCCAGAACGATCTCGACGCCGCCCGACGCCGGGCGCGCACGTCTGCAGCCGCGGTCGATGAAGCCGTGGCGGGGCTGCGCGTGCGCGAGTCGGAACTCGAGCAGGCGCAGGCCCGGCTGCTCCCGCCGGGCTCGACGCGCGCCGACGGTAACGATTGCGCGTGCATCGTCGTGCGATCTCCGGTCAGCGGCAGCGTCCTGCGCGTGCTCACGGAAAGCGAGGGTGTCGTCGGCTCTGGCACGCCGCTCGTCGAAATCGGCGATCCACGCCGACTGGAGATCGTGACGGACCTGTTGTCGACGGATGCCGTGAAGGTGCGGGCCGGGTATCGAGCCCTGATTGACGGCTGGGGTGGCGACCGCTCCCTCGAAGGCGTGGTGCGCCGCGTAGAGCCCTTTGGATTCACCAAGGTCTCGGCGCTCGGCGTCGAGGAGCAGCGCGTCAATGTGATCATCGACGTCACCGATCCGGTCGAGCTGTGGCGCAACCTCGGTCACGGGTACCGCGTCGAGCCCCGCATCGTCCTGTGGGAATCACGGGACGTGCTGAAGGTACCGCTGTCATCGCTCTTTCGGCAGGGGCCGGACTGGGCGGTTTTCGTCAATCACAGGGGACGGGCAAGGCTTACGCCCGTGACGATCGGTCACGTGAACGGCCTCGAGGCGGAGGTGCTGCACGGCCTCACCGCAGGCCAGACAGTCGTCATGCATCCGAGTGACCGCGTCGGCGACAACGCGCGCATCGAGCAACGCCAGCTCCGGTGATCACCGGCCGCGACCGTCAGAACGACTCCCGCGTCCGAATGCCGCCCGACCCCATCGGCGCGAATGCGGTTGATACACATTGAGAACCTGTGACGCCGCGTTAAGGTTGGTCGCAACGACCCCTTGCCCATCGAGCCAGCCACGAGCGTCGACGTCTTGCCGCGGGCTGCCCTTGGAGAACACTCTTGCCGCCTTCTTTCGACGTCCTGTTTGAACCGGTCCGCATCGGCCCGGTCACGGCACCGAACCGCTTCTACCAGGTCCCTCACTGCAACGCGCTCGGCCACCGGATGCCGCGCGGTCACGCCGCGATGCGCGGGATGAAGGCCGAGGGCGGCTGGGGCGTCGTGTGCACGGAAGAAGTAGAGATCCATCACACGAGCGACCTCGCGCCCTACGTCGAAGGACGCCTGTGGAGCGACGACGACATCCCCGCGCTGGTGCTGATGACCGATTCCGTGCACAGGCACGGCTCCCTGGCAGGCATCCAGTTGGCCCACAACGGCATCAATGCGACGAATCTCTATTCGCGTGCCGCTCCGCTCGGGCCGCGCTCCATGGGCGCCATCGGCGGCACGGGCTGGGAACCCGTGCAGTCGCGGCGCATGGACAAGCAGGACATCCGCAACGTGCGGCTGTGGCATCGGCAGGCGGCACTGCGCGCCAGGCGCGCGGGATTCGACATCGTCTACTGTTATGCGGGACACGGCATGACGGTGGCAATGCAGTTCCTCATGCGGCGGTACAACGATCGCACGGATGAATACGGCGGCTCGCTCGAGAATCGGTCTCGCTTGCTCCGCGAACTGATCGAGGACACGAGAGAGGCCGTCGGCGACAAGTGCGCAGTCGCCGTGCGTCTCGCCGTCGACGAGCTGCTGGGCGAGGACGGGATCACGCACCAGGGCGAAGGCTACGACGTCATAGCCATGCTGGCCGAACTGCCCGATCTCTGGGACGTCAACCTGAGCGGCTGGAGCAACGACTCGGTGTCGTCCCGCTTCGGCAAGGAAGGCGCGCAGGAGCCGTACACGAGCTTCGTCAAGAAGCTCACTACGAAACCGGTCGTGGGGGTCGGGCGCTATACGTCACCCGACTCGATGCTCTCGGCCGTGCGCCGCGGCGTGCTGGACCTGGTCGGCGCCGCGCGACCGTCCATCGCCGATCCATTCCTGCCCGCCAAGGTCCGCGAGGGACGCTTCGAGGACATCCGCGAGTGCATAGGCTGCAACGTCTGCGTCTCGGCCGACATGCGCAGCGTCCCGATCCGCTGCACGCAGAACCCGACGATGGGCGAGGAGTGGCGGCGCGGCTGGCATCCGGAATTCATCGCCCCGCGGCAGCTCGAGGACGACGTGCTCGTGGTCGGCGCCGGCCCCGCGGGACTCGAAGCAGCACGGGCGCTCGGACAGCGCGGCTTGCGCGTCACGCTCGCCGAGGCCCGGCGCGAACTCGGAGGCCGCGTGCTCCAGGAAGCGTCGCTCCCCGGCCTGAACGAATGGCGTCGAGTGGCCGACTGGCGCATCACGCAGTTGCAGCACATGGCGAACGTGGACGTGTATCGCGACAGCCGGATGACGGCAACCGAGGTCCTCGAGACCGGCACGGCGAACGTGATCCTCGCCACCGGATCGACCTACCGTCGGGACGGCATGGGCCGTTCGCTGGGCCATCCCATTGCAGGCCACGCGCAGGCGCACGTACTGACCCCCGACGACATCTTCGCGGGCCGGTTCCCGGAAGGCCACGTCGTCCTCTACGACGACGACCACTACGTGATGGGAGGACTGCTGGCCGAGTTGTGCGCCAGGCGGGGCTGCGCCGTCACGCTGGTGACGCCGGCGCCGCTGGTGTCCCACTGGACACAGTATTCGCTGGAACAGGAGCGCATCGAGGCACGGCTCCGATCCCTGGGCGTGACACTGCTGACCAGGCACACGCTGTCGAGCATTGCGCGCAGTTCGGCCACCGTCTCCGACGAAGTCACTGGCGCCGTTCGCGAGCTTCCCGCAGATGCTGTCCTGCTCGTCACGGACCGTGTGTCGAGCGACGATTTGTATCGGGAACTCCAGCCCGCGCTGGCCGATGGCCGACTGAGGTCGCTGCGAGTGATCGGCGATGCCGAAGCACCCGGACTGATCGCGCAGGCCGTCTTCTCCGGCCACCTTGCCGCGAGAGAATTTGGCGAGGCGCCGGTGGAGGGCACACCCTTCGCGGTCGAACGGGTCGAGGTCTGACGGGACCGCAGATCCGATACACTGCCTGCCCTCACGCAGCCTGGAGTCTCGCTTGGCCTTAGGCGCAACGATGCATGTATTCGAGGTCCGCCTCGCCGACGCGGATCGGGGCGTCTACGAGACGCTGAATCTGCGGCTGGCCCGGCACCCATCGGAGACGGCCGAGTACCTGGTCACTCGACTCCTGGCCTATTGCCTCGAGTACACCGAAGGCATCGCATTCTCAAAAGGGTTGTCCGACCCGGATGAACCTGCGATCAGCGTGCGCGACCTCACGGGCGCCCTGCAGTCCTGGATCGAGATCGGCGCCCCGGACGCGAGCCGGTTGCACAAGGCCGCCAAAGCCGCGCCGGACGTCGCCGTTTACGTGCACCGTGACGTGGAGCAACTGCTGGCGCGTCTTGCGGGCGAGCGCATTCATCGCGCCGGTTCGCTGCGGATTCGCGCCGTCGATCGTGAGTTGCTGGCCGCGCTGGTCGCCCGCCTCGACCGGCGCATGGATTTCGACCTGGCCGTGTCGGACCAGACGCTCTACGTCTCGCTGGGCCAGGAGACACTCACGGGCGTCGTGGAGGAGCGGCGGCTGGAGGACTGACCCTCGCTGCAGGACTGCTGCGGGCGGACGAGCCGGCATCGCTCGAGTCGGGGCAGCCCGCCCAGTATCGCCAATTGGGGGCCGGAAGCTGACTTGTACGGATTCTTATGTCCATACCAACGGAGTAAATTTCAACTGACGCGCGACTCCAATCGCGCATTTGAGTCATCGCCAGGAGGCAGGGATCATGGATACCACCAGCACCAGCACTGAAAGACTCATGGCGGACCTGCAGGCTGTCGTCCGCGATACCGAGAATCTGCTGAAGGCCACGGCAGGCGATGCCAGCGAGCGTGCCGCCAAGGCCCGCACGCACGCCGAGGAATCGCTGCACAAGGCCCGGGCGCGCATCAACGAGATGGAGCAGCACGCCGCGGCCCGCGCCCGGGAGGCCGCGCAAAAGACCAACGCGTACGTCCACGAGAACCCATGGCCGTCGATCGGTGTGGCGGTGGGCGTCGGATTCCTGGTCGGCCTGCTGATCGGCCGGCGCTGAGCCTCGGCAGCCAGCGAGCACGGCGATGGACGATTCCGACGCGCCCGGAAGGACCACCGGCGGCCTGTTTGACTCCCTGCGCGCGCTCATCGCGACGCTCGTCGCGATGGCGCAGACGCGGGTCGAGTTGTTCGGCACCGAGGTCGAGGAAGAACTTCACCGCGTCGTCGCGCTGGTGGTGGGCTCGATGATCGTGCTTGCGCTCGCGAGCCTCGCGCTGCTGTTCAGTGCGTTCGTGTTGATTGCGGCATTCTGGGACACTCACCGCGTCGCCGCGGTCGCGTCCGTCGCCGTCGGCTTCATCGCGCTTGCCGGGCTCTCGTATTTCATCGTCCGGGAGCGGACGCGGCGCCGGTCCCGGTTCTTGTCAGCGACCCTTGGCGAACTCGAGCATGACCTGCAGCAGCTCGACCGGCGGTCCCCGCCATGACGCGCAGGCAGGAACTTGCTGCGAGGCGCGTCATGCTCGTGGCACGCTGCGAGCGGCAGCGACGCGAGCTCGCGGGCAGCGCCGATGACGTGGCCCACTCGCTTCGGGCGGTCGACGTTGCGGTGCGGGTCGCGCGGCGCGCCTCAGCGCATCCGTTGCTGCTTGCGGGCGTGGTCGTTGCCGCGATCGTCATCATCCGGCCGCGTCGATTGTTGCAGGGTCTGACCTGGGGCCTGTCGGCAGCCGTCGCGGCACGGCGCGCCTCGACGCTGCTGTCTTGATTCAAGACGGCTGATCGAGTTGCTTGTGGAGGATCCGCAAGGCGCACAGGCTGAGCGCGCCGCCGATCAAACCGAGGACGACCAGCCAGCCGATGTGGCGATTGACCACGCCATCACCGAGCAAAACTGCGCCGGCCGCGTAAGGCAGTTCTGCCAGCGCCAGGGCCGCGACGTACGTACCGCGGCGCACGCCGAGATAGCCGCAAAGATAGCCCGGGATTTCCGACGGCAGCGCGAGACACAGCAGCAGCACCAGCGCAAACGTCGTTTCACTGGGCACACGCTGGCGGTAGAAATCAAACTGGCGCGAGGTTCTGGACGCGCTTTCCGATGGTCTGCCTAAACGCCGACCCAGCGAATAGGTGGCGACACCGCCCAGCAGCCAGCCGAGCCAGAGCAGACCGAGGGTGGCTGCGGTGCCCCAAGTGAACACGGCCACAGGCAGCAACAGCGCGCTGGAAAAGAATGCGAGGACCGCCGATAGGGCTGCGAGCAGCACGAACACGACGGCACCCTGGTAAGGGTGCCCGACAATCAGTGGCTCCGCGGCCTCCAGCGTTCGGTGGAGGCTGTCGTATACCGTGTCAACGGACAGCAGCAGAGCCACCGATGCGCAGATCAGGACCACGAAAACCGCGCGAGCCCAGCTTCGAACGCCGGGCTTCAGGGGAGTAGCGGCGATCGGCGGCTGCCTCACCACTCAACGTTAACAGGCGTGCCCGGTGGTGCGCCGACGGAATCTGCTTACCAGCGATCGATCGCGCCGCCACCGACCGTCGATACGCGGTCAACGGATGTCAGCCACATGTGCGCCAGCGCCGAATGGCCCAGGCGATGCCGGCTCGCGCGCCTCGGGCCAGCGACGAACATCGGCACTTTCACGGGGGCGCTGGCCGTTGCGGGGCCACAAGCGGAATGATTTCGTTTCAGGCATACGAAAAGCCGCAATGCCGATGCCGAGCGTGACAGGCCGCCTCGTTGGCCTCGGCCACGTTGAGGTTGACACCCGGCCGGTACGTGGCCGAACTCGCACACGTCGATGCGACGCATTTCGCTACCCGGCTGCGGGGTACCGCGCTATCTGGCGCCTTTCCGACGGCCGATGATAGTCAAGATACAGGTCTGCGCGGGGCGAGGCTGCACCAGTGGCCAGCAAGGCATCGATCGTCGCTTCTCTGGGCGAACGCAAGCTCGCACTGCCGCGCATCGTGAACGAGGCGCTGGCTGCCAACGACCGCATCAAATACCTGTTCTCCGTCCTGCAGGCGGCGCGTCATCAGGCGGACGACCCGATGTCGACCCCGCCGCAACTGCGCAACGAGCGGATCCAGGCGGGCATCGACGATGTGACGCTCGACGATGCGCCGGGGGAGGCTCAGCGCCTCGACGCAGGCCGCTACCGCGTGCCCCGCTTGCCGCGGATTCTCGACCTGATCCGGCGCGACCTGGAGGTGATGCGCCAGGCCATCGCAGCGGCGGAAGACGACTTGCCGGCGGACGACCGCTCATCGTTCGAAGAACGTGCGTCGCGCGTCCTGCCCGATCCGGGGCAGATCGAGGGCGAGATCATCCGTGGCGCCGCGATCGACGCGCTGACGCGCGCGCAGCGAGACCGGGGCGACAGCGCGCACCTCCTGGTCATGGACATGCACAAGGCGCTCATTCGCGTGCAGCACGCCGTGGCCGGCGAAACTCTGGACGGCGCCGCGGTCTACGGGCTGGCTGCACAAGATCGCCCCGTCGTTCAGGCATTCATGAGCGGACTCACTCGTACGGCGCCGCTCAAGCTCGACCACCCCGGGCTGGGCACGACGGCGACCCGCTCCGGCGCTCGCCTCGTCATTCAGAACGACATTGGCACGACTGACGCCCACGTACTGGTCGTGCACGTCGAGGGACTCCAGTGCACGCTCACCTACACCGACGTGCACCTGCAACGACTCCTCTTCTTCCAGAGCCTCTTCGCGCGTCATCGCGTGAACTGGGAGGACACGCGCTCAGTCCGGGATCGAAACACGGAGGACGGCCTTTACCACGTCGCACTCGGCTGCTACGCCTCGCGCGACGAGCGCGACCTGCTCGAATATGTGGCGTTTCTCGGCTCCCGGATCGTGTTCCTGATCGACTGGAACAAGGCCCGCAAGCGCCTGCGCAACCTCGTTCGCAAGCGAACCGTGCTGCGGCTGCTGCGCTGGGCGGCCGACGAGGAAGTCGGCCACATGGCATTCCTGCGCCTCGGCGGCGACCGGATCATCTTCGAGGCGCTCGATTTCGCGGCGCGCGGCGAGTTGCACCTCGGCCAGTCACTGGAAGACCTGCTCGGAACCGCGCGCGCGACGGATTTCCTGCAGTTCGTGCTGCGCACCGCATCCCAGGCGGCACGCCAGGGCCATCCCGACTCGCTGGTGATCGACGAGATCCGCGCCGAACTGTTGCGGCACGTCCGCGGATCCGGCCTCGGGCTGCTCGAACTCGTGGAGGAGCACGCCGCCCTGGTCGTGGAGATCGGCGCCGCCGTGCGTGACGCGCTCGAGGGACTGAGGGAGAGCGGTGGCCGGGCTCAAGCCGAGCAGTTCGCTTCGCGGACCAAGGCATGGGAAAGCGATGCGGACCGGATCCTGAACCAGGTGCGAAGCGCGGGTGCCGCATCCGGGGATGCGCGCTTCCTAAAGAGCTTCGTCGAGCAGGCGGACGACGTCGCCGATGACCTGGAGGACGCCGCCTTCTTCGTCACCCTGCTCGACCCGAGCGACGACCTGGAACCGGTCCTCGCGGCACTGATCGACCTGGGCAACCTGCTGACGGCGGGCAGCCAGGAACTCGTCAAGGCGCTTGCGACGATGCGCGCCGGGAAGCCCGGCACTTCGCGCGACGACACGGTCGACTTTCTCGAGGCCATCCACCGCATCGCAGGCATCGAGCACGATGCGGACACGTCGCGGCGACGCGTTGCCGGCATGCTGGCACGGAGCGCCGTGGACCCGCGCCAGATCTTCGTCGCGAGCGAGTGCGCGGCGCGCCTGGAGCGGGCATCCGACGCGCTCCAGCGCGTTGCGTTCCGACTGCGCGACCACGTGTTGCGGGAAGCATCGGCGCGTCCCAACTGACGACCGATGACTGCGCACGCTTCCCAGGTCTTCTTCATCGGATGCGGGCCCAGGACATCCGCAATCGGGTCCGCCGAAGTCATGGGGTTCAAGGCGTTCAACCTGGCGCGGCTGGCCAGCCTGGACATCGCGGTCCCCGCCGCCTTCGTCTTGGGCACGCGCTACTGCCACGATTTCCTCTCGGCCGGCTGCGCGCTCTCGGACGAGGCCAGGGCGCAGATCCGAACCGGCACGCAACACCTCGAACAGGCAAGCGGACTCGGTTTGGGAAGCCCGCGACGCCCGCTGTTCCTGTCAGTGCGCTCCGGCGCGCCGGTGTCCATGCCGGGCATGCTCGACACCGTGCTCGACGTCGGACTCTGCGACACGACGCTGCCGGGGCTGCTGCGCCTCACCGGCAATCCGCGTCTCGTGTGGGACTCGTACCGCCGGCTCGTGCAATCGTTTGCCGAGGTGGTTCACGGCGTCGATTCCGGCCCCTTTGCAGCGGCCGCGCGAGAGGAACTGCTGCGCCGCGGGACCGAGCGGATCGACCAGCTGGATTTCCGCGGCCTCCGCTCGCTCTGCGCAGGTTTCCTGGACGCCTACTCCGAAGCAGTCGGCCAGGCATTCCCACAATCGCCGACTGACCAGCTCGACGCGGCGATCGCAGCGGTGTTCGGCTCGTGGAACTCGGAAAGGGCCGTGGCCTACCGCCGCGCCAGCCGCATCCCCGACGATCTCGGCACCGCCGTGACCGTCCAGCGGATGGTGTTCGGCAACTCCGGCGGCAATTCGGGCGCGGGAGTCGCATTCACGCGAGATCCCGCAAGCGGGGAGAACAGCCTGTATCTCGACTTTGCGTTCAACGCCCAGGGTGAGGACGTGGTCTCCGGCCGGACCGCGCTCGAGCACGGGAAGGACCTCGCGCACCGCCTGCCGAACGTATACGGGGAGCTGGTGGCGCTGAAAGCTCAGCTCGAGCACGAATTCGGCGACGCACAGGAATTCGAATTCACGGTGCAGGAGGGACGACTCTTCGTGCTGCAGGTCCGCGCGGCCAAGCGTACCGCGCTGGCAGCGCTGCGCATCGCCGTCGAACAGCTCGAGGACGGCCTTCTGTCGGTTGCGCAAGTGCGGCAACGCCTCGCCGGCGTGAAGCTCGCGGACCTCGAGGTTGTACGCGTCGCGGGCAGTGGCGGCGACGTACCCCTTGCGCGGGGCATCCCGGCGAGCATCGGCGTGGCGAGCGGCCGGATCGCGATGAGTCCGGCCAGAGCTGTGGAACTCGCGCGCGACGGCGGGCCCGTCCTTCTCGTGCGGGAAGACATGGCGACCTCGGACATCGTCGCCATCCATGCGGCGGCAGGCGTCCTCACGACCCGCGGCGGACGTACGTCGCATGCGGCAGTCGTGGCGCGGCAGCTAGGCAAGGCCTGCATCGTAGGGTGCGCGGACCTGCAGATCGATCGCAGCGAACGGCGTTGCTCGATCGCCGGCCGCACGCTGTACGAGGGGGACTCGCTGTGCCTCGATGCGAACACCGGCGCGATCTTCGTCGGTGAGCCGCACATCACCCGCGCGCGTCCGACAGCACTCATCGACCGGCTCGAGCGCTATCTGCCGCTTTCGCAGGCACTGGCGGGCTGACCGAGCGGGTCCCGGGTGCCTTGCCGAAACTACGGATGCGCGGGGACCCCGTGCATTCCAAGAATGATGCGGAGATCGCCGGAATGCGCCCGATTTTCCAGCCCCGCCTCGTCAATGGGCCTTTCGCCGACCCGGCCCTGTTCGTGGACGTGCTGTTCGAGCGCCGCGCACTCCTCTTCGACCTGGGCGACATCGCTGCCCTCCCTCCGCGCAAGATCCTGCGGACCAGTCACGTCTTCGTGACCCATACGCACATGGACCATTTCGTGGGGTTCGACCGCCTGCTTCGCATCTGCCTGGGCCGCGCGCGTCCGCTCACGTTGTTCGGGCCCGCAGGCTTCATCGAGCACGTTTACCATCGACTCGCGTCCTTCACCTGGAACCTGGTCGAGAACTACGACGTCGACCTCGCGATCACCGCCTGCGAGGTGTCGGCCGACGCGTCCCGCGTAAGCCGCGCCACCTTCAACTCGCGCGAACGCTTTCTGCGCCGCGACGACGATTCAAGTGAACTGCACGACGGCCTGCTGCTCGACGAGCCCGCGCTGCAGGTTCGCTGCGCCGTGCTCGACCATGGCGTCCCGTGCCTGGGATTTGCTCTCCAGGAGGCCATGCACGTCAACGTCTGGCCCAATCGCCTGGCGGCGCTCGGGCTGGCGCCCGGCGCCTGGCTGAGGGACGCCAAGCGCTCGATCATTGCCGGCGCGTCGGATGACACGCCAGTCACCGCGCGATGGCGGGAAGGGGCCTGCCTGCGCGAAAAGCGGCTGTCGCTCGGGTTCTTGCGGCGGTCCGCCGTGCAGTGCGTGCCCGGCCAGAAGATCGCCTACGTTTCCGACGTTGCCTGTCACACGGACAACCTGCGGCGCATCACTCGGCTCGTCGCGGGCGCAGACGTGCTGTTCATCGAGGCGACATTTCTCGAGCGCGACGCCGACGAGGCACGACGCAAGAACCACCTGACGGCAAGGCAAGCCGGCTCGATTGCCCGGGACTCGGGCGCGCGTGAGATCATCCCGTTCCATTTGTCGCCTCGTTACGCAGACTGCGAGGCTGCCCTGCGGGACGAAGCCCAAGCCGCCTTTCGGGGTGCCATCGCATGAGGAAATCGGGATCCCTGTCATTTGCGGCAAGCATCGATTCCGCCGGCACACAGCTGCAGGGTGAGGTCGTGCTGCCCCGCGACGCGCGTGGCATCGTACTGTTCGCCCACGGCAGCGGCAGCAGCCGGTTCAGCACGCGCAATGTCTTCGTCGCCAACCATCTCGTGGCCGGCGGGCTCGGCACCCTTCTCTTCGACCTGCTCACTGCCGAGGAAGAAGTGCGTGACCGGCGCAATGCGAGCCTGCGATTCGACATCGAATTGCTCACGCGGCGCCTGGCCGGCGCGACTCGCTGGCTCGGCAGCCAGGATTGGGCTGCCAACCTGAAGCTAGGCTACTTCGGCGCGAGCACGGGCGCCGCGGCGGCGCTTGCGGCGAGTGTCGAATGCGAAGTGCACGCCATCGTGTCGAGGGGCGGGCGCCCGGACCTCGCAGGGGCTGCCCTGCCGCGTGTGACTGCGCCCACGCTGCTCATCGTCGGCTCGGAGGATTCCGTCGTCCTCGAGCTGAACGAACAGGCGCTGCGACTGCTTCAATGCGAGGCACGGCTCGAGGTCGTTCCGGGCGCCACCCATCTGTTCGAAGAACCGGGCACGCTCGAACAGGCGGCGACCCTGGCGTTGCGGTGGTTCCAGCGCTGGCTGGCTTGATTGACGCCACAGACGCAGGCGCGCGAGGCGCCGCCCTGCGGGCGTGGACGCTCGCGGCTAGAAGCGGAACGTGACGCCCAACGCCGGCCCGTTGAAGTTGATCGACTTGATTGGCGTGTTGTCGCCCAGATCGTAGTCGAGGTAGCGCCAGACACCCGTCACGTCGACTGACACGAAGCTGTATCCAGGACCGGCCATTGCCTGCCACGTGAAGTTCGATTCGCCCGCACGGACGTCGAGGTAATAGGGAACGTACCAGCTGTACTCGCGGCCGAAAGTTGCACGCCCTTTCACGCCGACGATCGCATCCCGTTGCGTGTCCTTGGCGCGACTGGAACCCGATCGTCCCGGCAGAGGCAATGACGAGATGTCGCCGTTGAACTTCCAGCGCAGGTCTTCCTGGAGGTCCTGCATCCTGGCGCCGGTGAGCACGTTCATCGAAAACTCTTCCTGCTGCACCAACTCGTAACTTCACTCCACCGTCCACAGCCAGCCGGTGATGTCGAGACCGAGATCGGCATCGACCGACGCGGGCAATTTGATCTGGCCAAGCATGAAGGCGAAATTGAGGCTGTCGAGAATTGCGTCGCCGGCGACGTCGATCGCAGGCCCGCCGCCGCTCGGCGGAAACGAGATTCGTCGCACACGCTCGGGAGCCACGGATAGACCGTGGCACGCCATTGCCACGGGTCCGACGTGGACTGAGCATGAGCGCGCGATGAAAAAGCGCGCCATCATCGCGGAGTCACGCTGCGTAGAATGAGGTCCCGTCCACCTGGGGCAGGTGATTTCGAAACGCGCTCATGTGCCCGCCCGATGCCGATCTTTTTTGTTTCAGACCGACGCAGAAACCCAGGCGTGGCGCCGGGGCAAGACTCATCGCATCCGCCGCTGCAATCGACGCGGCCGACCTATTTCTTGGTCTCGATCGGAGTCGTGGACGTCGCGACGACCTTCCACTGGCCGCCCTTCTTCGACCACACATGCAGGCTGTAGTGGGCGTCCTCGCCTTTCGTGCCGTGCGTCATGATCGCCGTCTCTTTGTCGAGGAACATCACCTTGTAGTCGGTCGGCTCATAGCGCGTGCCGGCCGGGGCAGGCTCGCTCGCGGCCAGCTCACCCTTCTTGTCGGTCACACCCTGTGCGCTCACCGCGACCAGATTGTCGGCGAGCAGTTTCGCTGCGGCGTTCGTGTCGCCCTTGGTGCCGGCGGCGCCCCACGCCATGTCCTGCGCAATGAGATCGGCCGTGTCGTCGGCGCTCGCCGTCGCGCCAAATGTTGCCAGCATCAAACCGACCAAGACTGTCACTGACGTGTGCTGCATGTGATTCTCCCCAGATTCTTGAAATTTTCGGGCAATGCGGAGCGTCGATTGCTGCCGCCGGCGTCACTTATCGTCGTCATGGACGCCCGTCGTCGAGCCACACCGTAGTCCCCGCTCGCGCAACGAGTCAAGTCGAACTGAGCGCGCGCGGCCTGCGTCGGCTGTCCTTGGCGCGCGCTCTCGCCAGCTCGTAGAAGAGCGTGCCGTCGTAGAACGACTTGATTCTGGTCACGCTCAAGGCGGGCACCGTCCGGCCACCCTCGACGGCCTTGGTGTCAGCCGCCAGCGCCAGCAGCAGCAGCCACTCCGCTGTCGCTGCCACATAGCCGGCGAGCGACTCGCGGTTCGCGCTGATCATCCTGGTGAGTTCGGTCGCGGTGAACGCCTTGTCGCCATTGCGGTCGACGATGGAACGCGCACCGAATGTCTTCTCGAAGCGCCTGGCGTCGAACCGGCCTTGCTTGTCCAGGATTCCCGTGTCGCCATCGTGCTTGCCCTTCTGGACCTTATCGACGTCGACGTTCATTGCCAACAGCGAGCCACTCGTTTGCACGCTCAAGCCCGCGACGATGGCGAGCGCGGCGACCTCGGCCAAGCCGTTCGGCAGGCCGATGGCCTTCAGACCGCGTGTGCACTGCCCGACGCCGACGCCGCGATCGCCGTCGTCATCGAAGAAGGATGCGTGCCGCTGCAGCGTGGTGTCGGTGGCACGGCTACGCGCCTTCAGCGTGCGAGGCAACACGCCGTCCTCATCGCGTCCCGCCTTTCGATGGGACTTCGACGACTTCGCACGCCCCGAGGTCGCCTTCGATATCGTCAAGACGGTGCCGATATCTTTGCAAGCGCTTCCGCCGCCGGCTGCATCTCGGAGCCGTCGACCGCGAAATCGCGGTCGTTTTCGCCGACGGGCAGCATCCCGAAGTCGCCGTCGCGCATGGTCCGCGCAGCTTCGTTGATAGTCATCTCCGGGCTGATGACCTTGACGTCCCGACTTATCAGGTCTTTGAGCTGGTGCATATTCGATCTCCTTTGAGCACAAGTGGCCCGGAGGCGTTCCCGGGCCTGGGACTGCTCAATTCGTCTTCGGCGGAGGCGAAGGCTGGACGATCACCGTGGTTCCGGGGCCGGTCTTGCCGGTTTCACCTGCCTGGCCAGTCTCGCCTGCCTGGCCGGCCTCGCCCGTTTGGCCGGTGTAACCCGTATCGCCCTGCGCACCGGTCTGGCCGGTATATCCGGTATTGCCGGTATTGCCCTGAACACCCGGTTCGCCCTGCGGACCGGCGGGGCCGGCCTCGGCAGGCGCAGCGGGAACGGTGACGACGGTGGGCTGTCGCTCACAAGCACTCAGGCCCAGCGCTGCGACCAGCGCAAGCATCAGTATCGAACGGTTCATGGGGAATCCTCTGGAGGTGGGAGATTGCCGCGCGGATAGTCCTGGCCGTCCGCGAAGGTAACGCGACCCGGTGGGTCGCACTTGGTACCTGTGTAGCCTAGAGGCAAGTGGCGCAACGTTCGGTGCGTCAACGTACATTGCGAGAACACGTATGCACGGCGACGTTGGCCGTGGAAGAAACGCCAGCCACCGTCGATAAACCCGAGGACGCCGGCTGGGATCAGCACGATCGCTGCTGTCTTGCCTGCATCCAGGTTCGCTCCCACCGAACCGCCCTGCCGGTGGTCCGGCAGGGCGACGACATGTTCCAACCGTTACGCGCGCCTGCCCTGGATCACGTTGAACAGGACCACGACGATCGCGAGAACCAGGAGGATGTGAATGAATCCGCCCATGGTGTAGGAGCTGACCAGTCCCAGCAGCCAGAGCACGATCAGAACGACTGCAATTGTCCACAGCATCTGTTTTCTCCTTTCGACATCAGTCGGCGTTCGGAGCGATCAGCGGCGGGCATCGACCGCGGCAAGCACCAGTCGGCCGCTCTCGACCGGTATGGTTCGGCCCGGATCGTGGTCCATCTTGACGGTGCCTTCCTGGCCCGCGAGGCGATAGCGCACTTCGTAGCCGGCAGACTTCTCGGCGGAGTCGTAGACCGTACGGCAGCGCTTTTCGATCGTCTGGGTCGTCTTGTCGTCCTGCATGTGCTTCTGGATCTTGCTGCCGGCGTAGCCGCCCGCTGCAGCACCTGCGACGGTCGCCACCGTCTGGCCATTTCCGTCGCCGATCTGGTTGCCGAGGACTCCGCCGGCCACCGCACCGAGGACGGCGCCTGTGACGCGCTTCGGGTCGTTCGTAGGCGCTTTGTGCGAAACGAGTTCGTCGGAGCAGACCTGGCGGGCCGTACGGACCGTCTTGGTCAATGGCTCAACGTTGAGCACTTTGGCGGAACCTCGATCGTCCATGGCCTGGTAACCGGCGAACGCGCCTGCCGCGGTGACTGCAATGGCGCCGACCACGAGGCCGGTGATGAGTGACTTGTTCATACTGAATTCTCCACTCGACCCAACCCGTCGCGCGGCGAATTCCCGCAAAGGATCACGTCCGGTCGTTGGATACGAGAGTACGCGACCTGATGGCGGAAACTGTTCGGTAGCGCACCGAGCGCGCTGCCAACGAGCCAACCTCGGCGGGTTTCCCTGTGTGCTTTAGCGTACGGACCCGTCCGGCGCGGTAGGCCATCGTGCTCGCATGGGAAGTCCGATCAGGTGCACGCGCGGCCTCGTGGCGTCGAGCCTGATGCTGCTGGCAGCCTGCAGCTCCCTGCCCCGGATCGTGCCGGACATGGCGCCTGCAACCGCGCCGACGCAGGTCGAGAACGCGCAGGGGCCTCTCTCGCCCGCGCGCAGCCGCGCGGTCCTGCAGGGACTCGAGCGCGGAGCCGAAGACACCAATATCTTCGATCGGCACCTCGCGCTCGAGCAGTCGGTGTCCGACAGCCCTCTGCTGACCGGCAATCGGGTTCGGCTGCTCCAGGACGGCCCGGACACCTATCGGGCGATGTTCGCAGCCATCCTGGCGGCGCGTGATCACATCAACATGGAGACCTACATTCTCGAGGATGACGATGTCGGCAGGCGTTTCGCCAATGCCCTGATCGATAAGCAGGGCCAAGGCGTGCAGGTCAACCTGATCTACGACAGCGTGGGCACACTCGGCACACCGGCAGAGTTCTTCCAGCGCTTGCGCGAGAGCGGCATTCGCACGCTGGAATTCAATCCGGTCAATCCGGCCACGGCCAAGGCCGGTTGGGACGTGAACCAGCGCGATCACCGCAAGCTCCTGATCGTCGATGGCCAGACGGTGTTCCTCGGTGGTATCAACATCAGCAGCGTGTACTCGGCCGGTTCGTCCCGCCGGCCGTCGCGGTCCAGCGTGGACGGGAAATTGCCGTGGCGGGACACCGATCTGCAGATCGAAGGCCCGGTGGTTGCGGAGTTCCAGAAACTGTTCCTGGAAACCTGGCAAGCTCAGAAGGGCGAGCCGGTGTCGCCGCGCAACTTTCTTCCGCCGCTGCAACCCCAGGGTCACGAGGTGGTCCGTGCGATCGGCAGCTCGCCCGACGATGCGTTCAGCCTGATCTACGTGACCCTGCTCTCCGCGATCAACAGCGCCGAGACCGAGGTCTGGCTCACCAACGCCTACTTCGTGCCGGACCCGCAGTTGCTGGCCGCGCTCAAGGCGGCGGCCGCACGGGGCGTCGACGTTCGAATCGTGGTGCCCGGCAGCACCGATTCGGCGCTGGTGTTCCACGCCGGGCGCTCCTACTACGACCAGTTGTTGCAGGACGGCGTGATCATCTTCGAGCGTCACGGCGCATTGATGCACTCAAAGACCGCGGTGATCGACGGCGTCTGGTCCACGGTGGGCTCGACCAACCTCGACTGGCGCAGCTTCCTCCACAACCAGGAGGTCAACGCCGTCATCTTGGGAACGGAGTTCGGCGACGAAATGCGCGCAGCCTTCAAGCGCGACGTAACGCAGTCCAGACAGATTACGCTGGAGCAGTGGAGACACCGTTCGATCGCGGTGCGGCTCAAGGAGCAGTTCGCCCGCCTCTGGGAGTACTGGTTGTAACCAGGAAAAAAAAGCGGCCCGGAAACGTAGACGTCACCGGACCGCTGGGCGAGCACCCGACCGGGGGATGAGGCGTCGAATGCTCGCAGGCAGGATCGTCGCTACCGCCGACGCGGTCTGTGCGTTGCCGAACATCAATCGGGCACGCTACCGCGCCTCGGATTGCCGAATGAGGCGGTGATTTCCAGCTGCAATTCCCCTTCGACACGGCCGTTCCGATCACGTGACGAGCGGATGACCACGATGTGTACGGTAGGAAACAGACCGGCTGCCGATGGTCGGCTAGTCTTTGGCTGACAGCGAAGGCCAGGCTTGGCCCGTGTTGAACGATCACATTTTCACCTGCGTCGCAGCGCGGACATCGCCGACGGCGGCAACACGATAGGAAACACACATGAAAGCTCGATTCCTGAAACTGACTGCAATCCTGGGAGTGCTGGCGGTGGCCAGCGCCTGTTCCGCCACACGCACGCAGGAGTCGGCCGGCGAAGTCTTCGACGACAGCGTCATGACCTCCAAGGTGAAGGTCGCCCTGATCGACGATCCAGTCACCAAGGCCGGCCAGATCAACGTCGAAACGTATCGCGGCGTCGTGCAGCTCGGCGGCTTCGTCGACAACACCAGGCAGAAGGAGCAGGCCACGAAGGTCACGCGCTCGATCACGGGCGTAAAGGAGGTCCGCAACGACCTTCGCATCAGCACGAAGCCGCATGCGACGGCCGGCCAGGACGTCGATGACAGCATGTTGACGGCGTCGGTCAAGTCGAAGCTCATGGACGATCCGACGACCAAGGCGTACCAGATCAACGTGGGAACGGAAAAGGGCGTGGTGCAGCTGACCGGTTTCGTCGATTCCACGACGATGAAGACCCGGGCCGGCGAAGTTGCGCGCTCCGTCGACGGCGTGAAGGACGTGCGCAACGATCTCGAGATCAGGAAGAATGTGATGCCGCAGCGGCCGCGGGCGATCTGTTGCCCGCGGCCGAGCGCTGCAAACGGAGCCGGGGCGTCGTGCAACGACGTATCGCGCGGATACCCGGTCAACGAACATCCCGGGCCGTCGAAAGTTCCCAGCTCTTCCGCCACGGTCGCCATTGCGTTGGCTTTCGATCCTTGCACTTGCCTGCAATGGCAAGGGAAAGTCCCCGGATTGACCCGGTAAGCGGCACGGTGCTAGCGTTCTTTGCGCGAGGAACGGTCGTCGAATGTTCGATTCACCAGACAGGCTCACGCCCGGCGATGGGGCGCGTTGTCCTGCAGCGGGGCACCCCGATGTCCACGAGACTCGATCTCTCCAAGGTCACGCTGATGGATGCCCTCGATCTCGCCGCCCTGATCGAGCTCGAAGCGAAAAAGCGCTACACCGAATTCGCCGAAGCGCTCGGAAGCCGTGGTGTCGACGATGCCGGAGCGGTCTTCCGCTCGATGGCCGTCAACGAGAACAAGCACTGCGAGGAAATCGCCGAGCGCCGGCTCGCGCTGTTTGGCGACCGGCCGGCCAAAGTGACGCTCGACGACATCTTCGACGTTGAGGCCCCCGACGTCGGTGAGCCGCGTTGGAACATGTCCGTGCTGAAGGCATACCAGGTGGCCTTGTTCTCCGAACAGAAGGCGCAGGCGTTCTACGACGAGGCCCTCGACCACGTGACCCAGCCGGACGTCAAGGCGCTGTTCGAGGAACTGCGGGACGAAGAGACGGAGCACGTAGGAATGCTCGTGAAGATCATCGCCAATTTGCCGCCGTCGGCTGCGATCGAGCTGGAGGACGAGGACTACGACCCGGACCAGCCGACCCGCAATTACGGAGAAGTCTAGCGAGCCATTCTCGTCGGCCGGCAGACAGGAAGGCCCCTCCGATTGGAGGGGCCTTTTCGTTTCAGTGGCACGCCCGGAGAGATGGCGGCCCCGCTTCGCTGCTGGCCGCCCCGCTGGGGCCGTTGCCGATGCGCTCCGATGCCGCGAATCGGCAACGTCCTACCGCGCGGTCGCGCGGTAGTCGACCTCCCGACGGCGTCGGGAGTTCTCATAGGTCTCCGGGTGGAGTCGGTGAAATGAAAAAGGGGCCCCTTGCAAGGGACCCCTTTTCCATTTCACTGGCGCGCCCGGAGAGATTCGAACTCCCGACCTTCTGGTTCGTAGCCAGACACTCTATCCAACTGAGCTACGGGCGCGAGAAACCGGCAAATTATCCACTGGCGGAGAGAGAGGGATTCGAACCCTCGAAGGGCTTTTGACCCTTACGCCCTTAGCAGGGGCGCGCCTTCGACCACTCGGCCATCTCTCCGTTATGCAGAGAGCCGCGAAGGATAGACGTCCGGAGCGCCCCCGTAAAGCGGGGGCGCCCGGAATGCGTCATTTTTCGACTGATATCAGGCCCTTGAGGCCGCCGGCCGGACCGAGACCCGGTCCGCCGGGATCAGCGCGTCACGGAAAATGGTCTCGATGGCCGTCGCCATTGGACGGACCATTCGCAGGCACGCCGTCCTGCTCTTCGCGCTTGATGCGCTCGAAAATCTCTTCGCGATGCACTGCGACGTCCCGCGGGGCATTCACGCCGACGCGTACCTGGTTGCCCTTGACGCCCAGCACCGTCACCGTCACGTCTTCACCGATCATGACGGTCTCGCCTACCCGCCTGGTGAGAATCAACATCCCGAGCTCCTAGCCATCGCGGCTACTGTGTCTGATGCCGGACTCGATTCCTTTCGATTCCCGAGTTCGCCGGCCAGAACGGGTTCCGTCGCATGCTTCGGATGCGGAACGGCCCCAACCACCCCCTGCTCGTGCTGCACCTGACTCGAGTCGAGTGTCAGCACCAGTTCCCGGACGATACAACTCACCCCAGCAAAAGTCAGTAGCGATGAAGAGAAACGGCGCCGTTTTAGTTCGAAATAATTGTCCAGACATTCAACAATTTTATGTCAGCTTCTGCTCGACCCAGGCTGCGACACTTTGCAGCGCCGCTTCGAGCTTGCCGGCCTCGCTGCCTCCGGCCTGCGCGAGATCCGGACGGCCACCTCCCTTGCCGCCCACTTGCTGCGCAACGAAATTGACCAGTTCGCCCGCTTTCACCTTGCCTGTGGCGTCCGCAGTGACGCCGGCGATGAGCATGACCTTGTCGTCCGCGCCGACCGATCCGAGCACGACGACAGCGCTGCCGAGCTTGTTCTTCAGCTGATCCACGGCGTTTCGCAGTGCGGCAGCATCGGCTCCGTCGACGATCGCGGACACCACCTTCACGCCCGCAATCGTCTTCGCATCCGCCGCAATGTCCTTGCCCGTGCCGCTCGCGAGCTTGTCCTTCAGCTGCGCCACTTCCTTCTCGAGCTTGCGCGCGCGATCGATGAGCTGGCGCACCTTGTCCTCGACGTCGTCGCGTGAGCCGCGCACGAGGCCCGCGATGTCACGCAGCCTGTGGTCCGTCTGGACCACGTATTCGTAGGCGCCCTGGCCGGTGACCGCCTCGATGCGCCGCACGCCCGCGGCGACGCCGCCCTCGCTCACGATCTTGAACAGCCCGATGTCGCCGGCGCGGCTCGACGTGCGTGCCGCCGCAGAGCTCGGTGGAAAAATCGCCGATCTTCAGCACGCGCACTTCGTCTTCGTATTTCTCGCCGAAGAGCGCCATCGCGCCCGCCGCCACGGCCGCGTCGAACTTCATCACCTTCGTCTCGGCCGCAGCATTGGCGCGAACCTGCGAGTTCACGATGCCCTCGATCTCGTGCAACTCCTCGGGCGTCACCGCCGAGTAATGCGAGAAGTCGAAGCGCAGGCGATCGGGCGCAACCAGCGAACCCTTCTGCAGCACGTGCGAGCCGAGCACCTGGCGGAGCGCCGCGTGCAGCAGGTGCGTGGCCGAGTGATTCGAGCGCGTCGCTTGTCGCGTCGCGCCATTCACCTGCGCAGACACGCTTCGCCGATTCGCAACGCGCCGCTCTCGAGCGTGCCGACGTGCACGTGGGCCTTGCCGAGCTTCTGCGTGTCGCTGACGACGAAGCGCGCGCCGCCCGACGCGAGCTCGCCCTGGTCACCCACCTGCCCGCCGCTCTCCGCGTAGAACGGCGTGGCGTCCAGCACCACCTGCCCTTCTTCGCCGGCGCGTAATTCCTTCACCGCCTCCTTGCCGCGGAACAGCGCGACGACCTTGCCGTCCGCGCGCTCCGTCTCGTAACCCTTGAACTGCGTCTGCCCTTCGACCTGCAGGTCGCCCCGCAGGTCGACGCCGAACTTGCTGGCGGCGCGGGCGCGCGTGCGTTGCGCCTCCATCGCAGCCTCGAAGCCGGCCTCGTCGAGCGTGAGCCCTTGCTCGCGCGCGATGTCGTTCGTGAGGTCCACCGGGAAGCCGAACGTGTCGTACAGGCGGAACACGGTTTCGCCCGGGATTGCCTTGCCCTGGATCTTCGCCGATGGCGTCGTCGAGCAGCGCCATGCCCTGCGTCAGCGTCTCGGCGAAGCGCTCTTCTTCCTGGCGGATCACGCGCTCGATGTGCGCGCGCTGGTTGCCGAGTTCCGGATACGCCGCGCCCATTTCCTGCTCGAGCGTGGCCACCAGCGAATGGAAGAACGGCTTGCGCTGGCCGAGCATGAAGCCGTGGCGGATCGCGCGCCGCATGATCCGGCGCAGCACGTAGCCCCGCCCTTCATTCGAAGGCTGCACGCCGTCCGCGATGAGGAACGACGTGGCGCGGATGTGATCGGCGATGACCTTCAGCGAATTCGCGCCCAGGTCCTTCGTGCCGGTTGCCGCGGCCGCCGCCTTGATGAGGTTGGCGAACAGGTCGATCTGGTAATTGCTGTGCACGCCCTGCATCACGGCGGCAATGCGCTCGAGACCCATGCCCGTGTCCACCGAGGGCTTCGGCAGCGGAGTCATCGTGCCGTCCGCGGAACGGTCGAACTGCATGAACACGAGGTTCCAGATTTCGACGTAGCGATCGCCGTCTTCGTCCGGCGAGCCCGGCGGGCCGCCCGGCACGTCGGGGCCGTGGTCGTAGAAGATCTCGGTGCACGGACCGCAGGGGCCGGTGTCGCCCATCGCCCAGAAGTTCGACTTGGCGCCCATGCGCGTGAAGCGCTTCGGGTCGACGCCGATTTCCTTCAGCCAGATGTCCGCGGCGCCGTCGTCTTCTTCGTAGACCGTGACCCAGAGCTGTTCCGGCGGGATGCCGAGCGTGCCGGTGACGAAATCCCATGCGTAGCGGATGGCGTCCTGCTTGAAGTAGTCGCCGAAGCTGAAGTTGCCCAGCATCTCGAAGAACGTGTGGTGGCGCGCGGTGTAGCCGACGTTCTCGAGGTCGTTGTGCTTGCCGCCGGCGCGCACGCAGCGCTGCGAGCTGGCGGCGCGCACGTAGCGCGCTTTTCCTTGCCGAGGAAGAGATCCTTGAACTGGACCATGCCGGCGTTGGTGAAGAGCAGCGTCGGGTCGTTGCCCGGCACGAGCGAACTCGAGGGCACGACGGCGTGGCCCCGCTCCTTGAAGAAATCGAGGTAGGCAGCCCGAAGCTCGGTGCTGCTCATCCGCTGTTGCGGAGCGCGCGTCTGTTTCGTCATCGGGTCCAGGTCTTCGCCGGGGCCGAGAGCGGCCCGGATCTGCTCGGAAGAAAACCCGCGATATTGGAGGAAACGCGCCTGTTTTGCACGTTCGCGGAAGTCCGCAGGCGGCTTGGCGCCGAAGCGCCGGCGGCGGGCCGCGCGGGCGGATTCCACCCAGTTGGCCTCCGCCTCGTCGAGGGCCTGGTCGATGGCGGTGGATTCGATGCCTCGCTCCCGCAGCTCCATGCGGATGCGCATCGGACCCTGGCCCCGCGCGACGCGTGCTGGGCGACGAACTGTTCGACGAAACGGTCCTCGCTGAGGCTCTTGTCGGCCGCCAGCTCGGCCAGCACCGGCTCCACGAGTTCCTGGCGGGTAACCCTTGCCGGGTCAGCCGCTCGGCCAGCTCGCGACGGCCGAAGTCGCGGCCGGCGAGCAACGCGAGCGCGGCCGTCCTGACCGTGCGCGCGTCTGCCTCGGCCGCGATCGGCCGCCTTGTCAGGCCTCGGTCGCCTCACTCGGAGCCGCCTCGCCCTTCTTCGGCACGAGCAGCTTGGCACGCAGCGCGGCTTCGATCTCGCGCGCCGTCTCGGGGTGCTGCAGCAGGTAAGCGCGGACGTTTTCCTTGCCCTGGCCGATGCGCTCGCCCTTGTAGGCGTACCACGAGCCGGACTTCTCGATGATGTTCTGCAGCACGCCGAGTTCGATGATCTCGCCTTCGCGCGAAATGCCCACGCCGTACATGATCTCGAACTCGGCCTCGCGGAACGGCGGCGCCACCTTGTTCTTCACGACCTTGACGCGCGTCTGGTTGCCGACGACTTCCTCGCCCGACTTGATCGCACCGATGCGGCGGATGTCGAGGCGCACCGAGGCGTAGAACTTGAGCGCGTTGCCGCCCGTCGTCGTCTCGGGATTGCCGAACATCACGCCGATCTTCATGCGGATCTGGTTGATGAAGACGACGATGGTGTTCGAGCGCTTGATGTTGCCCGTGAGCTTGCGCAGCGCCTGCGACATGAGGCGCGCCTGCAGGCCCATCTGCATCTCGCCCATTTCGCCTTCGATTTCGGCCTTGGGCGTCAACGCCGCGACGGAGTCGACGACGACGATGTCCACGGCGTTCGAGCGCACCAGCATGTCGGTGATCTCGAGGGCCTGCTCGCCGTTGTCCGGCTGCGAAACCAGCAGTTCCTTGACGTCCACGCCGAGCTTCTCGGCATAGGCCGGGTCGAGGGCATGTTCGGCATCGACGAACGCCGCCGTACCGCCGAGGCGCTGCACCTGCGCGACGACCGTGAGCGCGAGCGTGGTCTTGCCCGACGATTCCGGCCCGTAGATCTCGACGACGCGGCCCTTGGGGAGGCCGCCGACGCCGAGGGCGATGTCGAGGCCGAGCGAGCCGGTGGGCACCGACTTCGACGTCGTAGCTGGTCGAGTCGCCGAGGCGCATGACCGAGCCCTTGCCGAATTGCTTCTCGATCTGGCCGAGGGCCGCGACCAGTGCCTTTTTGCGGTTTTCTTCCATTGCTTTGCTCACAGGGCCGACGGGCCCGAACAGGGTGGCGGATGGGGTCCGGGGTTGGGCGCAGTATCCCAGCAGCTGCGCCCGACTACTGTATATATATCTAGCTCATTTCGCCAGTTTCTCCAAGCTCTCAGGCCCCCTCTCCCGCCATCAGCGGGAGAGGGTTGGGGTGAGGGTCTTCACGATCAGATTCCAATCCATCAGAGGCTCATAGCGTGAGCCCGATGCATCGCTGATCGACCGTACCAGCGAAATTGTTCGCACCGGCCAGCGGATCGGCTCCACGGCATGGGCCTCGAGCGGCTGCCGGGCTTTCCGGGCCAGTGTCAGGTGCGGCCGGAATTCACGGCGCTCGGGCTCGAAGCCGCGTCTCTCCAGCTCGGATTTCAGCGCGGCCGCCAGCTTCATCACCCGCGGCGGCACGACCAGCGCGGCAATGCACAGCACCTGCGGGCGCTTCCAGTATTCGAGCCGATCCAGCAGGATCTCTTCGGCGGCGTCGAGAAATCCTTCGAGCGTCGCTGCGCATTCGTGCAGCGCGGGCCTGCGCGTCGTTGCCACGGTGCCGAGAAATTCCACGGTGAGATGCCACTGGTCGGGACGCTGCGGCTTGCAGGGATAGCCCTCGATCATCCCGGCCACCCGACCCGCCAGCTCGGTCCGCAGGCGGTCGTCGGGCCACAGCGCGAAGAACAGGCGGTCGGTCACGGCTCCAGCAGGCCGCGCAACGCGCGCTCGACGGTCCGTCGGCGGACAGCCTCGCGATCCCCAGGGAAGCGCTCCACAACCGCCGTCACGGTCACGTCCGCCCCGTGCCGGCGCGCCCAGGCGAACCAGACGGTACCGACGGGTTTTTCGGGCGTCCCACCGTCCGGTCCCGCCACACCACTGACCGCCACGCTGACGTCGCCGCCGAGCCGCTCCAGCGCGCCGCGTGCCATCCCCCGCACGGCCGCCTCGCTCACGGCCCCATCAGTCTGCAGAACGAGCGGATCGACGCCCAGGACCCCCGTCTTGGCCTCATTGCCATACACGATCGCCCCGCCGTGGAACCACCGTGAGCTGCCGGGCAGGTCCGTGCAGGCCTTGCCGATCCACCCGCCCGTGCAGGACTCCGCGGTGACCAGACGGTGTCCAAGCGCCAGGAGGTGCTTGGACACCGCGCGGGCGAGCGATTCGAGGTGGGCGTCCGACGGTTCGGTCATGCCCGGATTCTAAACGCCTCTTGCCAGTGCGCGAGCAGGTGACCAAACTTCTCGCCCCCACCCCTGGGAAAAACATCAAAGGCAGGAATCCATGAGAATCGTCTCCCTGGCGCTCGCGCTCGCCGTCACCGCATTCCCGGTCCTTGCGTTCGCGCAGGCCGCAGCCCCGACCGAGGGCGTCGCCGCCGACGAGCAGATCGTCCTGAGGCAGGTGATGACCGACAAGCGCGCCGTCTACGCCAAGAACCTGGGACTCACCGAATCCGAGAGCCGCGCCTTCTGGCCCGTCTACGACGAGTACGAAGCCGCCGCCAAGAAGCTCGACGACCGCTTCCTCGAGAACATCAACAACTTCGCCAACAAGTACGACACGCTGAGCGACGCGGACGCGAAGGCCGTGCTGAAGGAGAAGATGGCCATCGAGAAGGACCGCATGGCGCTCAAGCAGCAGTACACGGCAAAGGTTGCGAAGGTGTTGCCGCCGAAGAAGGCGCTGCGCTACGCGCAGATCGAGACGCGCGTCGAGACCATCGTGCGCAGCAACGTCTATTCGCTGATCCCGCTGGCCAACTGACTCACACCCGACTCAAGCAAGGACACGCAAGACATGTTCAAGAATCGCACCCTGTTCGCCGCCGCCGCGGTGGCCGCGCTCACGCTGGTTTCCCCGGTGCAGTCTGCCCTGGCGCAGACGACCAGCCCGAACGACGACACGCAGCTGCTCATCAGCCAGATCCAGGCTGACAAGCGCGCCGTCGTGCTGCAGGCGATGAACCTGACCGACGCCGAGGTCAAGGCTTTCACCCCGATCTACGACGAGTACCAGCGCGACCGCAAGGCGATCTTCGAGCGCTCGAGCGACCTGCTGAACAAGTACGCGTCCAACTACGACACCATGACCGACGATGCGGCCAAGGGCATCCTCAAGGACTGGCTCAAGATCAAGGACGACCAGCAGGCCCTGATCAGGAGCTATGCGAAGAAGTTCAGCAAGGTGCTGCCTGCGACGAAGGTGCTGCGCTGGGTGCAGATCGAGAACAAGCTGGAGTCGGTCCTCGCGGTGGAGGCGGCCCGCATCGTTCCGCTGACGAAGTAACCCGACAGGAGAATCCATGCGCACATCCACATTCAGGATCGCGGCGGCTGGAATCGCGGTGGCGTTGCTGGCCGCAGGCTGCGCGAGCGGCCCGGACGTCCGCGCCGACTACGACAAGGCCGCGGATTTCGGCAAGTACCGCACGTACGGTTTCGTCTCTGCGGCTCCGGGCGACACGACCCAGTTCAAGTCGCTCGCGCAACAGAACATGCAGAACGCTGCGGCCCGCGAAATGGAAGCCCGGGGTTACACGAAGTCCGACAATCCGGACCTCGTGATCAACTTCAAGGGCAAGCTCGAGGAGAAGACCGACATCGAGTCCACCCCGGCGCCGATGTACGGCGCGGGCTGGGGGTACGGTGGCTGGCGCGGCGCGCCGTATGGCGGCTACGGCATGTACGGCGGCACGGAAGTGACGACGCACCGCTACAAAGTCGGCACGCTCGTGATGGACGTCGTCGACCGCGAGAAACGTCAAGTCGTCTTCCAGGGCGGCATCGAGAGCGTGGTCACGAAGGAGATGTTGGAGAACCGCGAGGCCGCCATCGCTGGGGCAGTCGGGCACATCTTCTCGAAGTACCCGTTCGTCGCAGGACAGTCTGCGCCGGTGCCACCTCCGGCGAAGAAGTAAGCGAGCCTCGAGCGCACAAGAACGCCAGCCTCCTCACGGGGGCTGGCGTTTTCTTTGCGAGAACCGTGCGGTGAACGGCGCCGCACGCCGCACGGCGCCTATGCGTTCGTCCCGAAGCGCGTATCCGCCGCGTCCGAAAGCGGTTAACGTAACGACTGGCAAGACCGAACTCCCGCCATGGCACTGGCCGAACCACCCGCTTCCCACACTCCCGTCATGCAGCAGTACCTGCGCCTCAAGGCCCAGGTGCCCGACGTGCTGCTGTTCTACAGGATGGGGGATTTCTACGAGCTATTCTTCGAAGATGCGCGCCGCGCCGCGAGAATCCTCGACATCACGCTCACCGCGCGCGGCCAGTCGGGCGGCGAACCGATCCCGATGGCCGGCGTACCGGTGCAAACGCTCGACACGTACCTCGCTCGCGCCGTGCGCCGGGGCGAGTCCGTCGCCATCTGCGAGCAGATCGGCGATCCCGCGAAGTCGAAGGGCCCCGTCGAACGCCGCATCGTGCGCATCGTCACGCCGGGCACGGTTACCGAAGACGCTCTGCTCGAAGAGCGGCGCGACACGTTGCTCGGTGCCCTGTGCGCCGCAGGTGAGCGCTTTGGGCTCGCATGGCTCGAACTTTCGAGCGGCCGCTTTCACGCGACGGAGTTCGCCGGCCCGGAAGCGCTGAGCGCGGAACTGGAGCGGTTGCGCCCTGCGGAATTACTCGTGCCGGAGAATTTCGCGCTGTTGCCGGCCGGCTTTGGCGGTGCGGTTCGCCAGCGGCCGCCGTGGCACTTCGAGCCCGGCAGCGCCGAACGCCAGCTGTGCGAGCAGTTCGGAACCCGCGATCTCGCGGGCTTCGGCCTCGCGTCGCAGCCGCTCGCGGTGGGCGCCGCGGGCTGCCTGCTGAACTACGTGCGGGAAACGCAGAAGGCGGCGCTGCCGCACCTGCGCGGCATCCGCTGCGAATTGCGCGACGAGGCGCTGCTGCTCGATGCGGCGACGCGTCGCAACCTCGAACTCGATTCGAACATGTCGGGCCGCGCCGAGAGCACGCTGGTCGGTGTACTCGATCGCACTGCCACCGCCATGGGCGGCCGCGAGCTGCGTCGCTGGGTGCAACGACCGCTTCGCAGCCGCGCCCAGCGCGAGCTGCGCCTGCAAGCGGTGGAATCGATCCTCGATGCCGCGGGGCACGAGCCGCTGCACCAGCTGCTGCGCCGCGTTGGGGACATCGAACGCATCCTCGCACGCGTGGCATTGCGCTCGGCCCGGCCGCGGGACCTCGCGCAGCTACGTGACGCCCTCGCCTGCCTGCCGGAGCTGCAGGACCTGCTCAAGGTGTTCGACTCCCCGCTGGTGCAGCAACTGGGATGCCGGCGCCGGCACGCATCCCGAGACGCAGGCGCTGCTCGCGCGAGCGCTGGTCGCCACGCCGCCCGCGATGCTGCGAGAAGGCGGTGTCTTCGCACCGGAGTACGACGCCGATCTCGACGAGCTGCGCCGCATCAGCGAGCACAGCGACGAGGCGTTGCTCGACCTGGAAGCGCGGGAGCGGGAAAAGACGGGCTTCGCGAACCTGCGCTTCGGCTACAACCGTGTGCAGGGTTACTTCATCGAAGTGAGCCGCAGCCAAGCGGACAAGGTGCCCGCGCACTGGGTGCGACGCCAGACGGTGAAGAATGCCGAGCGCTACATCACCACCGAGCTGAAGGGCTTCGAGGACAAGGTGCTGGGCGCGCGTGATCGATCGCTGGCGCGCGAGCGCGAGCTGTACGAGGCACTGCTCGACCAGTTGATCGCCGCCCTGCCCGACCTGCAGGCGACGGCCGCCGCACTGGCGGCGCTCGACGTGCTGGCGAATCTCGCCGAACGCGCCGTCGCGCTGCGCATGGTCAAGCCGCAGCTTTGCGACGAGTCGCACATCGAGATCCGTGGCGGACGCCACCTCGTCGTCGAGCAGAACCTCGACGGCCCGTTCGTGCCGAACGACCTCGTGCTGCACGATGGACGCCGCATGCTCATCGTCACGGGCCCGAACATGGGCGGCAAGTCGACGTACATGCGGCAGTCGGCGTTGATCGCCATCCTCGCGGGCATCGGCAGTTACGTGCCGGCCGAGTCGGCGCTCCTCGGCCCGATCGATCGCATCTTCACGCGCATCGGCGCCGCAGACGATCTCGCCGGCGGCCGCTCGACGTTCATGGTCGAGATGACCGAAGCGGCGAACATCCTCAACAACGCAACTCGCGACAGCCTCGTGCTGATGGACGAGATCGGCCGCGGGACGAGCACGTACGACGGCCTGTCGCTCGCGTGGGCCTGCGCGCGGCACATCGGACGGGAAGTCGGCGCATTCACGCTGTTCGCGACGCATTACTTCGAACTGACGGTCCTGGCGGACGAGCTGCCGGCGTGCGCGAACGTGCACCTCGACGCCACGGAGCACGGCGACCAGCTGGTGTTCCTGCATGCGGTGAAGGAAGGCCCGGCCAACCAGAGCTACGGCTTGCAGGTGGCTCGGCTGGCGGGCGTGCCGAAAACGGTCGTCGGCGAGGCCCGGCGCTATCTTCAAGAGCTGGAGCGGCGGGACCACGCGGCCAGGCCCGAGGCGCCGCAGCAGCAGTTGGACCTAGTCTCGCCGCAGGACCCGGACGAGGCCGCCACGCTGGCCGAACTGCGCGCCATGGATCCCGATGCCCTGACTCCGAAGGACGCACTGGCGCTGCTGTACCGTCTCAAGCAGCGCCTCTAGTCCGGCGCCGGACTACGAACCGTCTTCGCCGGCTCGCCTGTCCATGACCGCGAGCACGCGGCGGGCGCACACCTCGAAGCGCCGCGCGGTCTCAGCATCGAATTCGGCGAAACGCTTGGCGACCCGCGGCGCGACGGTCAATTCGCCGCGTTCACCGACCGTGAGCAGGCCGCGTGCCTCAAGCAACCGCACCTTGCGACGCACGGTCTCCCGGGGTATCCCGGTCGCCTCGCTGAGCGAATGCGTGTTGCAGTGGCGCAGGCTCCCTCGGTGAGCGTCCGCTGCGACCAAAGCGTCGAACCCCTCCGGCGCCTTGCTGCCGATTTCGTCGTAGTAACGCTGCACGTTGTGATGGGCCACGTTGGCGAGCACGACGGCTGCCGTCAGGTCGCCATCGAACAGCCTGTAGGCCCGGAGCAGGTGGTCGGACACGAACGTACCGATCAGGTAGGAGACCTCCACCCCGTCGGCGACACCTGTTTTTCTGGTCATCGTTCCTCCACTGTCGAGCCGGCTGAAACCGTGCCACACCGCGAGCGCCCATTTTGGGCGGTCCAGCCGGGCGGTGCACTCGGAATTGGGCGATTCTGTCGGTCGCGTTGACCGCGTCGCGCTCATGGCTACCCATTTCGGACGCCGCGATCGTGCTTTCGGGTTCCAGCGCGCCGGCCCGGTGGCGATCAAAACCCCGGCGGCCCGACCACCAAAGGGAGACCGTGCAGATGCCCAAACCCAGTATCCGGTTCATCGACTCCGGCTGGGAGCTCGGCGGCCAGAGCACGCTGTCGGCCAAGCTGAACGGTAATGGCGGGAGTCTGTTCACCGGGGCCCTTTCGGTCCGGCCGGGGGTGTGGCTCTACCAAATGTCAGGCGACGGACTGGCCGCGGATCTGACCGCAAAGGGCACGAAGTACTACCGCAACAAGTCGCTCAACTGACGGCGGCCGTGCGCGAGGCCCGGCATCGCGCACCGGAATGGCGATCCGTTTTTCATCACCTACTGGAGTCAATTGCATGAAAGAACCCCTGTTTGCCGCCATGCTGTGCGTGTCGCTGCTGCCTGCGGCGCACGCAGCGGACGCCGTTGCCGTCACGTCGCCCGCCGCCAACGCGGCCGACTCCGAAGAGCAACTCGACGCGGGGCTGAAGCGCTTTGGCTACCTGGCCGGACTCGCGCGCGGCTGCGTCGTCGAGGCTCAGCAGCCGGCGCTCGAGCGCGAGGCGCTCGACATGAACGCTGGCATCGCGCGCCTGTTCGGCTCCGACCGCGCGTTCCTGTTCGCGAGTTCCTTCGGCTACGGCACGAACGTCACCGTCGACGCCAAGGACTGCCCCGAGGTCGTCAAGAATTACGAGGCCCGCGTCGAGAAGTTCCGCGCGGGCCGCGGCGGGAGCGAGAAGTGATGCGGCGTCGCCTGCTGGTTGCCGCAGCGACGGCCTTCATCGCACTGTCCGCCGGCTTCGCACCGGACTCCGCGCACGCCTCACGCTATGAAGTGCGCAAGGAGATCCGCGACGTCGAGCGCGCAAAGGCCAAGGCAGCACAGAACCTGCGGCGCTGCGAGACCCGTGAGTGCGCCGAGCGCGAGATGCGCAAGGGATACGTCAACGTCGAGCGCGAGAAGCGCGACGCGCGGGCTGCCGTGCGCCGTGACATGCGGGACGACTACTACCGCGACCAGTACTACCGCGGCGGCGATCGCTGGTACCGCGACGGCCGCTACTGGAACGGCAGCGACTACGAGCGGCGCTATTACCGCAACCGAAAGGACAACGGCGACGACTTCCTGAAAGGCGCCATCGTCGGCGCGGCCGTGGTCGGCGTCGCCGTCGCCATTTCAAAGTAGCGCTTCACGGAGCACCCGCCTTGCGCGCCGCCGTTGCATTCATTGCGATTCTCGCGGCGGGCTGCGCGGCGGCGCCGCCGCGTCACCCGCTGCCGGAGTCGCTGGCGAGCCAGGCCACGGTGATCGGGTTCCCGGCCGGCGTGCGGCACTGGGCGGACGAGGTGCCCCAGGGCTTTCGCGACTGGCTGGACTTGCCGGACGCGGCGCTGCGTGAACGCTATGGCGGCATCATGGGCCGGCCGCACGACTACCTCGTCATCTCCGGCGGCGGCGAGAACGGGGCGTTCGGCGCGGGCCTGCTGGTCGGCTGGACGGAGACCGGCGCGCGGCCCGAGTTCACGATGGTCACCGGGATCAGCACGGGCGCCATCATCGCCCCGTTTGCGTTTCTCGGCCCGCGCTATGACGCCGTGCTGCGCGAGATTTACACGAGCTACTCCGCGGACGACCTCGTCCGCCGGCGCAACGTGTTTGCGCTGTTTGGCGCCGACGCCGCGTTCGAGACCGAGCCGTTCGAGCGGCTGATCGAGAAGTACCTGGGCGACGCAGAGATTGCCGCGATCGCCGCGGAGGGCCGGCGTGGGCGCTCGCTGCTGATCGGCACGACCAACATCGACGCCGCCCGGCCGGTGATCTGGGATCTCACCCGCATTGCCATGAGCGGCGCCCCGGGGTCGCGGCGCCTGATCTGCGACGTGATACGTGCGTCCGCAGCGATCCCGGGCGCGTTCCCGCCCGTGCGCTTCGACGTGCAGGCGGGCGGCCAGCATTACGACGAGTTGCACGTCGACGGCGGCGTGACCTCCCAGTTGTTCCTGGACTCCGTCGGACTGGACTGGCGGAAGATCGCCGAGCGCCTGCAGGTGACCGGCCCGCCCACGGTACACGTCATCCGCAACGCCCGCCTCCAGCCGCAGTGGCAAGCGGTGCGGCCGCGGATCCTGCCGATCCTCGGGCGCACCGTCGCCTCGATGGTGCGCACGCAGGGGATCGGGGACATCGCCCAGGTCTACCTGGCCTCCCGGCAGGCCGGCATGGCCTTCCGCGTGGCCCGGGTGCCGGCGGATTTCAACCTGACCCCCGCCGAGTTGTTCGACTCAGCGTACATGCGCGCGCTGTTCGATCGCGGCGTCGAGGCGGGCCGGACAGGTGACGCCTGGTATGTACCGGACGCGCCGTGAACCGGTCGCTGCGGGCCCCCGATGCATTCAACCTGCGTCCAACTGCCAAGACGTTCCCGGACCCTTGGGGGACCGGGTGCGGGCCGGAAGCCCCGCGTTTTGCAAAGTGGGCACCGTTGGTTGAAACTGCGCGCCACCAAAAAAGGGGCACCCCCGTGACGACACGCCTCCGTGGCCCGATTCGGGCCCTGCTCACCACCATCGCCACCTTGGCGGTCGCCGGTTGCGGCCAGAAGCCGCAGGGCCTGCCGACGGGCGGGCCCGTCGAGGTGAAGGCCATCACGGCCGAGGCGAGCCCGACCGTGATGTATTCCGACAAGGTCGGCGAGGTGAAGGGCTCGCAGGAAGTCGATATCCGCTCGATGGTCTCGGGCATCCTGCTGAAGAAACACTTCGAGGACGGCTCGCTGGTCACGAAAGGCCAGTTGCTCTACTCCATCGACCCTCGCGAGTTCCGCGCGCAGGTGGCCAACGCCGAGGCGCAGGTGGCGTCGGCCCAGGCCAACCTCGCTCGCGCTCGTCAGGACGTGGAGCGCTACCGGCCGCTGCTGGCCGACGAAGCGATCAGCCGGCAGGTCTACGACAACGCGGTCGCGGCGCAGCGCCAGGCCGAGGCCCAGGTGACGGCCAGCCGCGCCGCACTCGACCAGACGCGGCTCGGCGTCGAATACTCGGAAATCCGCGCGCCCCTGCACGGCCGCATCGGCGCGGTGCAGGTCTTCCCCGGAGACCTCGTGACGGCAGGCCAGACGCAGCTCGGCACCATCTCGAGCGACGACCCGGCCTGGGTTTACTTCCAGATCAGCGAAGCCGACTGGCTGAACTTCAATCAACGCCACGGCACCGCTGAACCGGCGCCGAACGACCCGATCCGCGTGGTGCAGCTGCTGCTCAGCAACGGCACCACGTACCCGCAGACCGGGCTCATCAATTTCGGCGACCGCGCGCTGGACCCGACGACCGGCACGTACCGGTTGCGCGCCGAGTTTCCGAATCCGGAGCACCTCCTGATTCCGGGCATGTTTGCCCGGGTCCGCGCCACCACGGGCCAGCCGATGAATGCCCTGGTGGTACCGGATCGCGCGGTGCAGGAACAACTTGGCAAGTATTTTCTCACCGTGGTCGGCGCGGACGACAAGGCGGAGCTGCGACCCGTCGTCCTGGGTCCGCGCTTCGGCAACCGGCAGGTGATCCAGTCCGGCCTCACCGCCGGCGATCGCGTGATCGTCGAGGGCCTGCAGAAGGCCCGGCCCGGGTCGCCGGTGAAGGTGATTCCGGTGTCGATCGATGAATTCGATCGCCCGGCTACGGCAGGCGCGGAATCTGCCGCCCCCGCCGCCGCGGCGCACTGAACGGAGCCGCGCCGTGGCCCGTTTCTTCATCGACCGGCCGGTCTTCGCGATCGTCATCTCGCTCTTCCTGCTGCTGGTCGGCACGCTGTCGCTGATCGGCCTGCCCATCGGCGAGTTCCCGAACATTGCCTTGCCCACGGTGCAGGTGAACGGCTTCTACCTCGGCGCCAGCTCGGATGTCGTCGAGGAGTCGGTCAGCGCCCCGATCGACCAGCAGGTCAACGGCGCCACCGACATGCTGTACATCAACTCGGTCAGCGGCGACGACGGCAGCTCGTCGATCTCGGTCACGTTCGAACTCGAGCGCGATCCCGATCTCGCTGCCGTCGAAGTCCAGAACCGCGTCTCGCAGGCCAATTCGCAACTGCCGTCGGAAGTGATCAACGCCGGCGTCACCGTGCGCAAGCAGTCGCCGGACACCCTGTTGTACTTCGCGATCTACTCCCCGGACGGCACGTACGACCCGCTCTTCATCAGCAACTACGCCTACGTCTACATCGTCGACGAACTGAAGCGCGTCAAGGGCGTAGGCGACGTCAAGGTCTTCGGCTCGGATTTCGGCATGCGAATCTGGCTGAGGCCCGACCGCATGGCCTCGCTCGGCATTACCGCGAGCGACGTGGCGTCGGCGATTCGCGAGCAGAACGTCCAGGTGCCCGCCGGACAGGTCGGCCAGCCGCCGGCCACGCGCGGCCAGAGCTTCCAGTATTCGCTGCGCGTCAAGGGCCGCCTCGTCCACTCCGCCGAGTTCGCGGACATCATCGTCGGCTCGAAGCCGGACGGCTCGTTCATTCGCATCAAGGACATCGGGCGGGTCGAACTCGGCGCACGCAGCTACAGCAACGTCTCGACGATCGACGGCAAGGCCGCCGCGCTGGTGTCCGTGTCCCTGGTGCCCGGCGCCAACGCCCTCGAGACCGCCGGCCTGCTGAAAGCGCAGCTCACGCGCCTCGCCGGCGAGTTCCCGAAAGGCCTCGACTACAAGATCGTCTACGACACCTCGGAATTCGTCGAAGCGTCGGTCGAAGAAGTGATCCATACCTTCGTCGAGGCGCTGATCCTCGTGCTCATCGTCGTGTTCCTGTTCCTGCAGAACTGGCGCACCACGTTGATCCCGATGCTTGCCGTGCCCGTCTCGCTGGTGGCCACCTTCGCCGCGTTCCAGCTGCTCGGGTTCACGATCAACACGCTGTCGTTGTTCGGCATGGTCCTGGCGATCGGCATTGTGGTCGATGACGCCATCGTGGTCGTCGAGGCCGTCGAGCACAAGATGGGCACCGGGCTCGCCGTGCGCGAGGCGACGATCGAGGCGATGGAGGAAGTGCAGGGTCCGGTGATAGCCATCGCGCTCATCCTCGCGGCGGTGTTCGTGCCGATGGGGTTCATCCCGGGCGTGACCGGGCAGCTCTACAAGCAGTTCGCCGTGACGGTCGCCGTGTCGACGATGTTCTCAGCCGTCGTCGCGATCACGCTGACGCCGACGCTGTGCATCCTGCTGATGAAACCTCACGAGGAGAGCCACGGCGTCGTCGCCCGGTTCTTCAGGGCATTCAACTCAGGATTCGATCGCCTCAATGGCAGCTATGGCGCCGCCGCCGCGGTGCTCGCCCGCCGCACGCTGATGGTGATGCTCACGCTGGGCATCGTGATCTTCGTGACCGCCGGACTTTTCCGGTCGGTGCCGACCGGCTTCGTGCCGGACGAGGACAAGGGCGCGGTGTTCATGCAGGTGCTGCTGCCCGACGCCGCTGCGCAGGAGCGCACGGACGCCGTCCTTGCGAAGCTGGAGCCGCTCGCACGCGCGATCCCGGGAGTCGATTCGGTGGTTGGCGTGTCCGGGTACGACCTGCTCTCCGGCACGGCGGCATCGAACGGCGCGCTGGTCATCGTCAAGCTGAAGCCCTGGGGCGAGCGCACCACGCCCGAGACCGGCGTGCGGTCGATCCTGATGCAGCTCTACGCGCTCGGCCAGGGGATACCTGAAGCGGTGGTCATGCCGTTCAACCCGCCTGCGCTGCCCGGCTTCGGTTCGGTGTCGGGCTTCTCCCTGATGCTGCAGGCCAAGTCGAATCAGCCGCCGCAGGAACTGGCGCAGGTCGCGCAGGAATTCATCGCCGCCGCGCAGAAGCGCCCCGAGATCGGCCGTATCAGCACCACCTTCAGCGCCAGCACGCCGAACTACCAGCTGTTCGTCGACCGCGAAAAGGCCAAGAAGCTCGGCGTGCCGGTGAGCGACGTCTTTGCCACGCTGCAGACGTTCCTCGGCGGGTACCAGGTGAACGACTTCAGCCGCTTCGGCCGCAACTACAAGGTGACGCTGCAGGCGGAGCCGGACTTCCGCCAGGAAGTGACCGACATCGCGCGCCTGTTCGTGCGCAACAAGGACGGCGGCATGGTCCCGCTCGACACGCTCACCACCTGGCAGCAGAGCTCGGGCGCGCGCTTCATGCAGCGTTACAACCTGTATCGCACGGCCGCGTTCAGCGGGACGCCCGCGCCGGGCGCGAGCTCGGGCGACGCGATCCGCGCCCTGGAAGAGGTCGCTGCGCAAACCCTGCCCGACGGCTACGGCATCGAGTGGTCCGGACAGAGCAAACAGGAGATCGAGGCCGGCAACTCCTCGACGATCGTGCTCGGCCTCTCGATCGTCGTGGTGTTCCTGTTCCTTGCGGCGCTGTACGAAAGCTGGGCCGTGCCGTTCGCCGTGCTGCTCGCGACGCCGTTCGGCCTGATGGGCGCGCTCTTCGCGCTCAAGCTGATCGGCATCCCGTTCAACGTGTACGGTCAGATCGGGCTGGTCACGCTGGTCGGCCTGTCCGCGAAGAACGCGATCCTGATCGTCGAATTCGCCAAGCTGAACCGGGAAAAGGGCATGCCGATCTTCGAGGCGGCGCTCGATGCGGCGCGGCTGCGCTTGCGCCCGATCCTCATGACGTCGCTCGCATTCATCCTCGGCGTCGTGCCGCTGGTGCTCGCCAGCGGCGCCGGCGCGGCCTCGAAGGTTTCCGTCGGCATCACGGTGTTCGGCGGCATGATCTTCGCGACCTTCCTCACGACGCTCGCAGTGCCCGCGTTCTACGTGCTGATCCAGGACCTGTCGGAGCGCTTTGGCGGCAATACGCCTCCGGAGGCTCCGCCCGTCCCTGTGAAGGCCGAGGGGGCTTCGTCATGACGCGCCCGGCCCGCATCGTCGCTGTGGCGGTGGCGCTCGCGTTGAGCGGGTGCGCGATCGGCCCGGATTACGAGCGCCCGAAGGATCTCCCGTCTCAGGAGCAGTTCCGCAGCGTGCTCACGCCGCAGGAAGCCGCATCGTTCGCGGACCTGCCCTGGACGGCAACCTTCAACGACCCGGAACTGCGGGTCGTGCTCGAGACGGCGCTCAAGAACAACCTCGACCTGCAGATCGCATTGGCGCGCGTCGAGGAATACCAGGGTTATGCGCGTGTCGCGCGCAGCTACCTCGGCCCGGAGATCCGCGGCGTCGGCAGCACCTCGCCGAGCCCCGGCAGCAAGGAGGACGCGAGCTATTCGCTCGGATTGAGCCTCAACTGGGAACTGGATCTCTTCGGTCGTCTGCGGCGGTCGAACGAGGTCGCGCGTGCGCAACTGCTGGCGACCGAGGAGGCTGCTCACGGCGTGACCAACTCGCTGGTCGCCGACGTCGCGACGACGTGGTTCCGCCTGCGCGAACTGGACGAGGAAGTCGCGATCATCGAGCGGACGATCCAGAGCCAGCAGGCGTCGCTCGCGCTCGTGCGGTCGCAGAAGCGCAATGGCGTGGCATCGGCCACGGAAGAGCAGCAGGCGCTGTCGCAACTTGCGGCGACGCGTTCGCAGCTGCCGGCTGCCGAGCAACGGCGTGTGCAGACCGAGAACCTGTTGCGCTTCCTGCTCGGCGGAGAACCGGCGCCCGTACAGCGCGTGCAACCGCCTACCGCGTTCCCGGTGCCCGACCAGATCCCGGTGGGCCTGCCGGCGCAGTTGCTCGCGCGCCGTCCCGACCTGCGGCAACTCGAGAACCAGCTGCATGCCGCAACCGCCAACGTGGGCGTCGCGGAGGCCTCGCGGTTCCCGTATCTCTCGATCGGCCTGACGTCGTTCTTCGGCATCTTGAGCCCGGAGATCGGGCATCTGCTGGACGGCAACGATCCCGCGACGAGCCTGTTCGCGATCGGCCCGTTCGTCGACATGCCGATCTTCCAGTCGGGCCGGGGCACGGGCAACGTGCAGACGGCGGAGGCGCAGCTGAAGCAGTCCGAGCTGGCCTATCGCCGCGGCGTGCTGCAGGCCTATCGCGAGGCCGCTGATGCGCTGATCGTCACCGACAAGGTGCGGGAGGCCATCTCCGAGAATCAGATCCGCACCGATGCCGCGCGCAAGGTGCTCGACCTGCAGCACAAGCGCTATCGCGCAGGCGTGGTCAGCTACTTCGAGGTGCTGGACGCCGAACGCCAGCTCTTCGCGGCGGAGATCGACCTCGCCCGTGCGAAGCTCAACCAGCTCGAAGGCTACGTGGAACTGTACCGCGCGCTCGGCGGCGGCTGGACCCCGTAAGAGCTTCGAAAATAGGAAAATAGGGGACATTCTCGGTTTTCGCGAAAACCGAGAATGTCCCCTATTTCCGAGAATGTCCCCTATTTCCCTATTTGCCTCTTCAGAGGCGCAGCTCGAGGGTGGCGATGCAACCGAACCCAGGCGTATCGATGCCGGAGCCGTGTTCGCGGTAGCGGCGGTCGGCGATGTTGGCAAACTGCAGCCCGGCACTGACGCGTTCCGTCGCCTCCCACTCGAGACGCACGTTCCAGGTCGTCCATCCCGGCGTACCGCCCGGCTTCAGCCGCGGGTCCACTTCGTCGCGCGGGCTGTAGCGGTCCTGCAAAGCCGCAAAGGTCGCATATGCTTCGACCGCCAGTTCCGGCAGCGCCGTCCACCTCACCCCGACGTTTCCGTTCAGCGGCGGAATGCGGTCGGCCGGGTATTCGTCGCCTTCGAACGTCTCGTTGCCCACCGTCCACGTCAGCATGCCGTGCAACTCCAGCTCGTCGGTGACACCGACGCTGGCGGCGAACTCCGCGCCGTACAAGTCGAGGCTCGAGGCATTGAGATTCTGCACGACCAACCGACCTGACGGTGTCACCTCGCCAGTGAGCACGCTCGTGATCTTGTCGCGGTACCAGGACCGGTACCCGATCAACTCGCCCTCGAAGCGGCTGGATGACCACTTCAGGCCTGCATCGAAAGTCGTCACGGCCTCCGGTTCGAGATCCGCATTCGGGACGTTGTAGCGATTGCCGGGTCGGTCGCCGAACGTGCCGAGGTCGAAGATGTTCGGCGCGCGAAAGCCGCGACCGAGATTGGCCACGAGCCGCACGTCCTCGGTGCAGCGCATACGCCAGACTCAAGTTACCCGACCACCCCGTGTCCTCGACAGTGACGCCGCCGAAGCCGCCGCTCGCCGTCAGTTGAGTCCGCGTGCGATTGAGTCGCACGGCGGCGAGCAGATCCGTGCGCTCGTCCACCGCCCAGTCGTCGGCCAGGAACGCCCCGAACTGCGACATCGTCGAGCCGTCGGGAAAACGCGGCGCGCGCTTCGTCGTGACTCCCGTCGCCAGATTGGTGCGCTTGCGCGACGACTCGACCTCGTCTTCGGTAAACATCGGCTCCCCAGGTCAGGAGGTGGTCTTCGCCCCGGGAACTCGTCGCCAGAAAGGTCAGCCCGTCCGTGACGTCGAGGTTGCGCTCATCGTCGAGGTTGATCGAGCCGTAGTCGCGCGTCTGCCGGTCGTCCCGGATCGCCTGCCGCCCCAGATGAATTTCAGCCGTGTCCCAGAAAGCATTGGCTGCGCTCATGCGCCAGCGCAACTGCACGAAATCGCGGCGCTGCGGCGCGAACAGGTACACGTCGGAGTTCGGATGCTCCTGGCCGTAGCCCGCCGTCAGTTCGTCGTAGCGCGGCGTGTGCGGCTGCTCGGCGTACTGGACCGAGAGCGTCAGCTCGTGGCCTGCGGCCACGTCCCCGCGCACCTTGAAATCCGCGGCACGCGACGTGTATCGCGTGTACGGCAGACGCTCGCCGCCGCCGACGCGGCGTTCGTTCACATCCTGGTACGTCAGGCCGCCGCTGACCGCGAGTCCTTCCCGGCCAAACGCCCCCTGCGCACGCGTCAGCGTCGAATCGTCCGCACTGCCGTACGACGAGCGCAGCAGGCCGTCCGCGGACCAGTCCGCCGTCTCGAAGCCCGGCTCCCACGTGAGCATCTGCACGACGCCGCCCATCGCGTCGCTGCCGTACAGCCCGGACATCGGACCGCGCACGGCTTCGATGCGCGAGAGCGACTGGCTGTCGACAAGCGCGACGTACTGGTTGGGCGCGTTGCGGAAGATCGCGTCGTTGAGGCGGAAGCCGTCGACGACGTGCAGCACCTCCGAACCCTTGAGGCCGCGCAGGATCACGATCCCTTGCCCGGGCGTCGTCTGCTGCACGAACATCCCGGGCTTGCGGCGCAACGCATCCATCACAGTCTGCGGCGCGGCGGCGCGAATGTCGTCGAAGGTCACGATGGTCGTGGCGTTGGGGACGTCGAAGGCGGCCTCGGAACGCCGGGTTGCCGTGACCTGAATGGTCTCGAGTTCGCGGTCTTCAGGTGTCGCAGCGCCCGTCACGCTGGACATCAGGGCCAGCGCGCACACGGCGCACGGTCGCCGCAGGGATCGCGCCGTCCGGCTCACTTCGCGAATTTCCGGTTGCGGAGGAAGTGCGCCACCTGCGAGGCGACGTCGGCCGCGAAGATCATGCCCATGTGGCTGTGCGGCAGCACGATGTGATCGTGCAAGCCCGGAATGATCGTCTCGCTCACTGCGACAGAGCCGTCGTTGTCCTCGTCGAACTGCGTGAAGAACTGGCCGGTACCCATGCGCATCGATCCGGCGATGGCGCCGAGCGCACCGCCGCGACTCCAGGCGCGCCCGCACGGCCTGGCAAGCTCTCGCAGCACGTGAGGGCCGAGCAGCGGCCGGAGCATCGCGAAGCGTGAAGCGCCCTCTGCCGCGCGGCTGCCGTTCAACGGCGAGCCGAGCAGCACGGCATTGCCCTCTACCTCGGCGCCGCATTCCATGAGCGCCTTGTAGACGATCGCGCCGCCGAGACTGTGACCGACGAGGTGCACCCGCCCGCCGCGGCGCGCGCAATCGGCGGCAACCTCCGCCAGTTCATGGCTGATTTCCGCCGCATCGCCGTGCAGCGTCGGGTACGCGAAAGTCTGCGCTTCGAAGTCGTGCTCGAGCTGCAGGCGGCGCCGCAGCACGCTCATCTCCATCCCGTTCATCCACAGGCCGTGGACGAGGATGACGGAGTCGCGCGCGGTCATCAGTCCTTGACGGGCAGCTTCACGCGGATGTGCAGGTCGCGCAGCTGCTGCTCGGACACTTCCGTCGGCGCGTCGGTGAGCGGGCACGTCGCCGTCTGTGTCTTCGGGAACGCGATGACGTCGCGGATCGACTCGGCGCCCGCCATCAGCATGGCGAGGCGGTCGAGGCCGAACGCGATGCCGCCATGCGGCGGCGCGCCGAACTTCAGCGCGTCGAGCAGGAAGCCGAACTTCTTCTGCGCCTCCTCCGCACCGATGCCGAGCATCTCGAACACCGTCGACTGCATCTCGTTGCGATGGATACGCACCGAGCCGCCGCCGATTTCCGAGCCGTTCAGCACCATGTCGTAGGCACGGGCACGGGCGCCGCCCGGATCGGCCTTGAGCGCCGCCGGATCGTCGTTGATCGGCGAGGTGAACGGGTGGTGCATCGCAGCCCAGCGCTTCGAGTCTGGATCCCATTCGAACATCGGGAAGTCGACCACCCACAGCGGGCGCCACGCGTCCTCGACGAGGCCGAGGTCCTGACCGACCTTGAGGCGCAGCGCGCCGATCGCGTCGTTGACTACCTTGGCCTTGTCGGCGCCGAAAAAGACCAGGTCGCCCGTCTGCGCGCCCGTGCGCTGCATCAGGCCGGCGACAGCGGCATCCGACAGGAACTTCAGGATCGGCGACTGGAGGCCTTCGCGGCCCTTCGAAGCGTCGTTGACCTTGACGTACGCGAGACCCTTCGCGCCGTAGCGCGCGACGAACGCCGTGTAGTCGTCGATCTGCTTGCGCGACAGCTTCTCGCCGCCCGCGGGCACGCGCAGCGCCGCGACACGGCCCTCCGGATCGGAGGCCGGGCCGGAGAACACCTTGAACTCGCAGTCCTTGACGAGGTCCGCGACGTCGACAAGCTCCAACGCAATGCGCAGGTCCGGCTTGTCGGAGGCGTAGCGGCGCATCGCCTCGTCGTAGCTCATGCGCGGCAGCGGGTTCGGCAGCGTCACGCCGAGTACCTTGTCGAACAGTTCGCGGATCAACCCTTCCATGACGTCCATGATCTCGTCGCGCGTCAGGAACGACGTCTCGATGTCGAGCTGCGTGAACTCGGGCTGGCGATCGGCGCGCAGGTCTTCGTCGCGGAAGCAGCGCACGATCTGGTAGTAGCGGTCGAAGCCCGACATCATCAGCAGCTGCTTGAAGATCTGCGGCGACTGCGGCAGCGCGAAGAACTTGCCCGGCTGCGTGCGGCTCGGCACGAGGTAGTCGCGCGCGCCTTCCGGCGTCGCCTTGGTCAGCATCGGCGTCTCGACGTCCACGAAGCCGTGGTCGTCGAGGTACGCGCGCATCGCCCGCGTGATGGCGTGGCGCTGGCGCAGGCGCTTCTGCATCACGTCGCGGCGCAGGTCGATGTAGCGGTACTTGAGGCGCGTCTCTTCCTTGACGTCCTCGTCGAGCTGGAACGGGATCGGCTCCGAGCGGTTGAGCACCTCGATGGCGCTCGCCAGCAACTCGACCTCGCCCGAGGCGAGGTTCGCGTTGGCCGTGCCGGCCGGACGCGGCCGCACCTTGCCCGACACCTTGAGGACCCACTCGCCACGCACACGCTCGGCCTCGGCGAACACGGCCGCCGCGTCCGGATCGAACACGACCTGCAGCAGGCCGTCGCGGTCGCGCAGGTCGATGAAGATCACCCCGCCGTGGTCGCGCCGGCGGTGGACCCAGCCGGCCACGGAGACGTCTTTTCCGACGAGGCCGGCATTGACCTCGCCACAGTAATGAGTGCGCATGGGCATGGTGTGCGGGGCGTGTGTACCGGTGCCCCGAGGCCGCATTTTTCCAGAAGGATCCGGATGTTACGGGTCGGTCTGTTGCGGTGCAAGGCGGGATTGCCCGCCCGCCGGCGGCTGCCACTTCGGCACCACGACGCCGAGCGTCAGCAACATCTTGAAGGCCTCGTCGACGGTCATGTCCATTTTCACGACCTCGTCCCGGGGCACGAGAATGATGAAGCCGGTCGTGGGGTTAGGCGTGGTCGGCACGAACACGCAGGTGACGTCCTGGGCGGTCTTCGCCTGCGCTTCCTCGAGGTTGTCCGAGGTGATGAACCCGATGCTGAAGACCCCTTTGCGCGGGAACTCGACCATCACGACCTGCTTGAACGATTTGCCCTGGTCGGTCAGCACCGTCTCGCTGAAGGTCTTGGCGCCGCTGTAGACCGCGCCGATCACCGGGATGCGGCGCACCAGCGACTCGGCGCCGTGCACGATCTGCCGGCCGAACAGGTTGCGCACGATCACGCCGGTGACGAAGAGCAACACCAGCGACAGGATGATGCCGAGGCCCGGGATGTAGTGCCCGACCAGCACCTCGGGGCGCCACGAGGGCGGCAGCAGCAGCAGCGACTGGTCGAGGATCCGCGCGACGAAGCGGATGACCCAGACCGTCACCATGATCGGGATCCAGATCAGCAGGCCCGCAATCAGGTAGTTGCGGATCGTGCGTGCAGGATGGCGTACCGGGCTGTCGTCGCCACCGACCGGGGGCGTCAGGTCGCCGAGTTTGATTTTCTGCACGTCAGCGCTTGCCCGGCTTGCGGGCCGGCTTGCGGGCCGGCTTGCGGGGCGCCGGCTTCGACTTGGCTCCAGCCGGCTTCCTGAGCGCCGGCTTGGTCACCATCGTGCGCGAGGACTTCTTCTCAGCCGTTTCCTTCTTCGGCTCGGCCTTCGCGTCGGTCTTGGTTTCCGTCTTCGGCTCCGGCTTGCTTTCGGAACTGCTCTCCGACTCGCCCTTCTCGCCCACGAGGTTGCGCTTGTTCTCCTTGTCCGACTTGAAGTCGGTCTCGTACCAGCCGCTCCCCGCAAGGCGGAACAACGGCGCGGACATCAGGCGCTTGAGCGTGTGCTTCCCGCATTCGGGGCATTCGCGCAGCGGCTTGTCGGACAGCTTCTGCAGGGCCTCGAGGTGATGGTGGCACTTCGTGCACTGGTATTCGTAGATGGGCATGGTCGTTCGGGTGTCGGTCTGCGATTTCCGGTAGGCGATTATACGGGTCAGCTGACGCCGCCCAGTTCGTTTGGCGGCGCGCCTGGATTCGCAACCGGCCGACGTGACCGGCCTGGGAATCGGCGCTCCGTGTCCTGGGTCTTGTCCCGGGGACGCCGCAAGTACGTCCCTGTAGGCTCCGGGCGCGGGGTCCCTCCCGCGCACGGCCCCGGCACAAGACCCAGGACACGGACCGCTGCGATTCCTGCGGCCTGGCTGCGCTGTCGGCTACGCCTTCTTGCGCTTCGCGGGCGGCTCCACGGGCGCCGCCTCAGCCCGCTTGGCGAACGTGAGCACGCCATCGCTCGCGCCGACGCGCACCGTATCTCCCGGACCGAACTCGCCCCGCAGGATCCGCTGCGCCAGCGGATTCTCGACCTGGTGCTGGATCGCCCGCTTGAGCGGACGCGCGCCGTACACCGGATCGAAGCCCGCCTCGCCCAGCAGGTCGAGTGCTGCGGCGTCGAGTTCGAAGCCGATGTCGCGATCCGCGAGCCGCTTGCGCAGGTGGCCGAGCTGGATATCCACGATCGAGCGGATGTGCTCCTTGCCGAGCGGATGGAACACCACCACGTCGTCGACGCGGTTGATGAACTCCGGCCGGAAGTGCTGGCCGACGATTTCCATCACCGCCGCCTTCATCTTGTCGTAGTTCGCCTCGCCCGCCAGTTCCTGGATCAGCTGCGAGCCGAGGTTCGACGTCATGATGACGACCGAGTTGCGGAAGTCGACCGTGCGGCCCTGCCCGTCCGTGAGGCGCCCGTCGTCGAGCACCTGCAGCAGGACATTGAATACGTCCGGGTGCGCCTTCTCGACTTCGTCGAGCAGGATCACCGCGTACGGACGGCGGCGCACGGCCTCCGTCAGGTAGCCGCCTTCCTCGTAACCGACGTAGCCCGGAGGCGCGCCGATCAGCCGGGCCACGGAGTGCTTCTCCATGAACTCCGACATGTCGATGCGCACCATCGCTTCTTCGGTGTCGAAGAGGAATTCCGCGAGCGCCTTGCTGAGCTCGGTCTTGCCGACGCCGGTCGGGCCGAGGAACAGGAACGAGCCGTTCGGGCGATTGGGATCCGACAGGCCCGCGCGCGAACGGCGGATCGCGTCCGACACCGCGCGCACGGCCTCTTCCTGGCCGACGACGCGCTTGCCGAGCGCCTCTTCCATCCGCAGCAGTTTCTCGCGCTCGCCTTCGAGCATCTTCGAAACGGGGATGCCGGTCCACTTCGAGACGATCTCGGCGATCTCCTCTTCCGTCACCTTGTTGCGCACGAGCGTGGGAGCCTTGGTCTCCGCTTCCTGCGCCGCCTTGATGCGCTTTTCGAGCTCCGGGATCTTGCCGTACTGCAGCTCGGACATCCGCGCGAGGTCGCCGGCACGACGAGCGGTCTCGAAGTCGAGGCGCGCGCGTTCAAGTTCTTCCTTGATGTGCGCCGCGCCCTGCGCAGCGGCCTTCTCGGCCTTCCAGATTTCTTCGAGGTCGGCGTATTCCTTGCCGATCTCGGCCAGCTGCTCGTCGAGCGCCTGCAGCCGCTTCTTCGAGGCCTCATCCTTCTCTTTCTTCAGCGCCTCGCGCTCCATCTTGAGCTGCACGATGCGCCGGTCGAGACGATCGAGTTCTTCGGGCTTCGAGTCGATCTCCATGCGGATCTTCGAGGCCGCCTCGTCGATCAGGTCGATGGCCTTGTCGGGCAGTTGCCGGTCGGTGATGTACCGGTGCGAAAGCGTCGCGGCCGCCACGATCGCGGGGTCGGTGATCTCGACCTTGTGGTGAACGGCATAGCGCTCCTTCAGCCCGCGCAGGATCGCGATCGTGTCCTCGACCGACGGCTCGTTGACCAGCACCTTCTGGAAGCGCCGCTCGAGCGCCGCATCCTTCTCGACGTACTTGCGGTATTCGTCGAGCGTCGTGGCGCCGACGCAATGCAGCTCGCCACGCGCAAGCGCGGGCTTCAGCATGTTGCCGGCGTCCATCGCACCCTCGGCCTTGCCGGCGCCGACCATGGTGTGCAACTCGTCGATGAACAGGATGACGCGGCCTTCCTGCTTGGAAAGGTCCTTCAGCACGGCCTTCAGGCGCTCCTCGAACTCGCCGCGGAACTTGGCGCCCGCGATCAGCGCGCCCATGTCGAGCGCGAGGATGCGCTTGTCGCGCAGCGACTCCGGCACCTCGCCGTTGACGATGCGCAACGCAAGGCCCTCGACGATCGCCGTCTTGCCGACGCCAGGCTCGCCGATCAGCACGGGATTGTTCTTGGTGCGACGCTGCAGCACCTGCACGGTGCGGCGGATCTCGTCGTCGCGGCCGATGACCGGGTCGAGCTTGCCCTGCTCGGCCCGCTCGGTCAGGTCGATGGTGTACTTGTCGAGCGCCTGGCGCTGTTCCTCGGCGTTGGGATCGGAGACCTTCTCGCCGCCGCGCACCTCGTCGATGGACTTGTCCAGCGCTCCCTTGATCACGCCCGCGTCGCGCAGGATCCTCGCGAGCGGCCCCTTGTCCTCGAGCGCCGCGAGCACGAACAGTTCGCTGGAGATGTACTGGTCGCCGCGCTTCTGCGCGAGCTTGTCGGAGAGATTGAGCAGGCGGCTGAGGTCGTTCGAGACGTGCACCTCGCCCCCGGTGCCCTCGACCTTCGGCAGACGGTCGATGGCCTCGCCCAGCTGCGAGCGAAGCACGTTGACGTTGGCGCCGGCCTTGTCGAGCAACGGTCTCACCGAGCCCCCCTGCTGGTCGAGCAGGGCGAGCATCAGGTGGACGGGCTCGATGAACTGGTGGTCGCGGCCGAGGGCCAGCGACTGTGCGCCGGACAGGGCCGACTGGAACATGGAGGTGAACTTGTCGGACATGGGTCAGGGCTCCCGAAAGGGGCTGGGTTGACCCCGAAATGGGGGCGGACACGGGGAGAACAAGACCCTCACCCCGCCCTCTCCCGCAAGCGGGAGAGGGAGTTAGGCACCTCTCCCGCGTGCGGGAGAGGTCGGCGCAGCCGGGTGAGGGCAACCTTACCTCTCCCGCGTGCGGGAGACAGCGGTGGAAGTCCAGGTGAGGGCGGCTTTCACCTCTCCCGCTTGCGGGAGAGGTCGGCGCAGCCGGGTGAGGGCTCTAGTGCATCCCCTGGTGGGTGAAGTAGACCAGGGCGACCCCGAGGGCGATGAACACGCAGCTGCTCGACCCCGGCCTTGAAGTCCACCCGGCGGTGCAGGCCCGGAATCAGGTCCGCCACGGACACGTAGATGAAGCTGGAGGCGGCAAACGCCAGCGCGTAGGGCAACAGGCTCGTGGCCGACCCGAGCGCGAAATAGGCCACGACGCCGCCGAGGATGGAAGTCAGGCTGGTCAGCAGGTTCAGCGCCATGGCGCGCGTGCGGGAATACCCGCCATGCAGCAGGATGGCGAGGTCGCCGACCTCCTGCGGAATCTCGTGGCGTGAATACCGCGAGCGCAGTGACGATGCCGAGTTTCGGGTCGGTCATGAACGCGCCGGCGATCAGCACGCCGTCGAGCACGTTGTGGAAACTGTCGCCGGCGAGAATCATCTTGGCCGATGCCGCATCGCGCGCCTCGTGGCTCGGCGAGTGCATCTCGCAGGGGTCGTCGTGGCAGTGCCGCCACAGGACGAACTTCTCCAGCACGAAGAACGTCAGGATGCCGAGCAGCAGCGCCATGCCGACGTGATGCGCATTGCCCGGTCCCGCGCCCTCGAGCGCGTGCGGCAACAGGCCGATCAAGGCGGCCGCGAGCAGCGTGCCCGTCGCAAAACTGACGAGGTGCGGCAGCACGGCCGCACGCAGGCGATCGCCAAGCACCAGGAAGAAGCCGGCCGCGAAGGCGCTCAACAGGCCGCTCAGGGCCGTGAACAGGATGATGAGTCCGAGGGTGCTCAAGCGCGGTGCTCTGGAAGTCGGTGTGCGCGGTCGTCCGCGGGTCTTCTGGTTCTGCCGGGGCGCGTCAGGTTAGCACGGGGCCCGTCTCAGTCGAGCCACGCAAGCGTGGCCATGCGTCCGGTTTTCGGGTTGCGCCGGAACGAAAAGAACTCTTCGCGCTGGCGGCTCGTGCACCAGCCCCCGCCATGAACCTCCGTGACGCCGGCCTGGCCCAGGGTGTTGCGCGCCAGGGCATACAGGTCGGCGTGGTACTTGCCGCTCGCCCCCGCGACGAACGCCGCGGCATTCGCGGCAGAGCGCTGCAGGAATGCGGCGCGCACCTCGGCGCCGACTTCGAACGCATCCTGGCCGATCGCGGGCCCGAGCCAGGCGCGCAACTCACGCCGCCGGTACGCCGAGCGCCGCGATCGTCGCTTCGAGCACGCCGCCCGCGAGTCCACGCCACCCCGCGTGCGATACGCCGATGCGCGTGCCGCCGCGATCGGTGAACACGACGGGCAGGCAATCCGCGGTCATCACCGCGCACACGCGGCCGCGCTCGAACGCAACGCTCGCATCCGCCATCGGCGGCGTCACGTTCTCACCCGTGTGTGTCGCAACGCCGGTGCCGTGCACTTGGTCCAACCACAGCGGTTCGGACGGCAACCCGCCCGCTTGGCGCAACAGGGCACGGTTCGCCGCGACCGCCGCAGGATCGTCGCCGACGTGCTGGGCGAGATTGAACGACGCATAGTCGCCGGCGCTGACGCCTCCGGTGCGCAGCGTCGAGAGCACTTTCACCCGGGCAGTCACGGGCCAGTCGGGCACGATCCAGCGCGAGGCATGCGCAGTCATTTCTGCGCGGCGTCGCGGGCCAGCACCTTGAGCAACTGCACCATGTCGTCCGGCAGCGGCGCGACGCACTCGACGGGCTTGCCGCTCACGGGATGCTCGAGCTGCAGCCTCGCCGCGTGCAGCGCCTGCCGCGGGAACTCGCGCAGGGCCACCCGCAATTCTTCGGTGGCTCCCTTCGGCATCTCGAGCCGGCCGCCGTAGACGCGGTCGCCGACGAGCGGATACCCGGCGTGCGTCAGGTGCACGCGGATCTGGTGCGTGCGGCCCGTCTCGAGCTGCACGCGCACGTGCGTGTTCGCGCGGTAGCGCTTGATCGACGCGGTAATGCGTGACCGATTCGCGGCCTCCCTGGCGCACGGCCATCTTCACGCGATCCGTGGGGTGCCGGTCGATCGGCGCGTCGATCGTGCCGCCGGCGGTCATCACGCCCTTGCAGATGGCCTCGTATTCGCGATGGATCTCGCGCTCCTCGAGCATGCGCACCAGCGCCGTGTGCGCCTTCAAGGTGCGCGCGATGATCAGCAGGCCGCTCGTCTCCTTGTCGAGGCGGTGCACGATGCCCGCCCGAGGCATGTCGGCGAGCTTCGGGTCGAGCGCCAGCAGGGCGTTCTGCAGGGTCCGGTCGGGATTGCCCGCCCCCGGGTGCACGACGAGGCCGGCCGGCTTGTTCACCACGAACAGGTGCTTGTCCTCGAAGACGAGGTTCACCGGAATGGCCTGCGCCTCGGCCGCCACCTCCTGTTCGAGCTGGGCATCGAGCGCGACGGCTTCCCCGCCGAAAACCTTGTCCCGGGGCCGCCGGATCTCGCCATCCACGCGAATTTCGCCGGATTCGATCCACGTCTTGAGGCGGCTGCGCGAGTAATCGGGCAGCAGGCGGGCCAATGCCTGGTCGAGGCGCTGGCCGGCCTGGTCGGCCGGGATCTGCAGGTTCAGCTGGATCGGGGAACTCTTCATGGGCTTTACATTCTATATACTTCGCCCTTTGCCGCCCTCCCGCCGGTCCTTTTCCCCCACTCATGCCGTCCAAACCCCTGATTCGCCATCCGTCCCGCTGGGTTTTCATTGCCGCTTCGGTCGCCATGCTGGGACTGTCCGGGTGCAAGAGCTTCGGCTGGGGCGACAAGGGCGAGGGTCCCAAGGGATCCCCCGAACAACTCTACAGCGAAGCCCGCAAGAACCTTCGTTCCGGCAATTACCAGGGCGCGATCCAGAAGTACGAGAACCTCGAGGCGCGCTACCCGTTCAGCGAGCAGGCCAAGCAGGGCCAACTCGACCTGCTGTACGCCTACTACAAGAACCACTCGCTCGAGTCGGCCATCGACCAGGCGGACCAGTTCATCCGCGAGAACCCGACCCACCCGCGCGTGGATTACGCCTGGTACGTGAAGGGCCTCGTGTATTTCGAATCGGGCGCCAATTTCCTCGAGCGCGTATTCAAGGCGGACATCACCAAGCGTCCCCCGCAGGAGGCGCAGAAGTCGCTGCAGTCTTTCCAGATCCTGCTGCAGCAGTACCCGAAGAGCCCGTACGCTCCCGACGCCCGCCAGCGCATCGTCTACCTGCGCAACCGCCTGGCGGACTACGAGCTTTCCGTGGCGCGCTACTACATGAAGCGCGGCGCATACGTCGGCGCCGCCGCCCGCGCGCGCGGCATCATCGAGAACTACGACGGCGCGCCGGCCGTGGACGAAGCGCTGATGATCATGGCGGAGGCGTATCGCAAGCTCGGCATCGACGATCTCGCTGCGTCGGCCGACAAGGTCCGCGCCGCCAATCCCTATACCGTCGACCCGAACGCCCAGCAGGGTTACTTCGCGAGCCTCACCGGATCACAGGCCGGCGCCTCCGCACAGGGAGGCGACCCGTACGCGGGGCCGGCCAACCGCGATGGTCGCTGGGAAGCCCTCGCCGGCGTTTCGATGCAGGGCTCGTCCACCGTCGACTTCGAGGGCGGCACGACGGCCAAGATCGACAGCGGCACCTCGTTCGTGCTCGGCGCCGGTTACAACTTCACGAACCGGCTGAGGGTGGGCGCGCAGTTCGGCTACGACAAGAAGGACTACACGGCCAACGTCGTCGGCGACACGCCGGGCGAGAGTTTCGAACTCAAGGGCAATCTCGATTCGATGTCGTTGATGGCCGAGGCGACCTACAACATCTTGGCCGGTCCGCTGACGCCCTACGTCACCGGCGGCCTCGGCTGGAGCTGGGTCGACACGAACATCGCCACCGAGCCTCCGACGGTCGGCTGCTGGTGGGTCCCCTGGTACGGGTACGTGTGCGAGGGCTACCAGAATACGAAGTCGCTGGACGGCCTCACCTACGAAGTCGGCGTCGGCCTGCGCTGGGACTTCAACCGGTACTGGACGGCCAGCGGCGCCTACAACATGCGCTGGGTCGAGCTCGGCAATGCCAAGGGCACGCCGAGTTTCGACGGGTTCCAGCTGCTGGTCGGCTGGAAGTTCTGATCGAACCAGAAACGCCCCCCGTGCCGCGATCGGCCCGCAGCATGGTTGGCTCATGAATCAGCAATCGCCGATACGCTGCTTTCTCACCGCGCGCGACACGGCAGCGCGCTTGACCGAGCAGCCCACGCTTGCGCCGGATGCCGGCGAGCCCGGACTGCCGACGGTGACGGTGAACACCGGACGCACGTTCCAGCAGATCGAGGGCTTCGGCGGCGCGTTCACCGAGGCCTCGGCCGTGAACTGGCTCGCATTGGGCGCCTCGCACCGCCAGGAGGTGCTCGAGGCCTGTTTCGATCCCGCACGCGGACACGGATATTCGTTGTGCCGGGTGCACATGGGCAGCTGCGATTTCGCGCTCGGCAACTACGCCCACGTCGAGGTCCCCGGCGACGTGGCGCTTGCGAGTTTCAGCATCGATCGCGACCGGCAGGCGTTGCTGCCCTTCATCCGCGCGGCGCAACGAGTCGCGGGCACACCGATCAAGCTGCTCGCCTCGCCGTGGAGCCCGCCCGCGTGGATGAAGACCTCGGGCCGAATGAACGAGGGTGGCAAGCTGCGCCCGGAATGCCGGCGCGCGTGGGCCCGCTGCTACGTCCGCTTCATCGAGTCCTACGAGGCCGAAGGCGTGCCGATCTGGGGCGTGTCGGTGCAGAACGAACCGATGGCCACGCAGCGCTGGGATTCGTGCCTGTACACGGCCGAGGAAGAGCGTGACTTCGTGCGAGACCACCTGGGGCCGGAGCTCGAAGCCGCAGGCCTCGGACGCGTGCGAATCGTGATCTGGGACCACAACCGGGACCTGATGGTCGAACGCGCGAATGCGGTGTACTCCGATCCCGCGGCCGCGCGATACGTGTGGGGCACCGGGTTCCATTGGTACGGCGAGGACCATTTCGATCACGTGCAGCAGGTCCACGATGCCTGGCCCGACAAGCAACTGCTGTTTACGGAAGGCTGCCAGGAAGGCGGCCCGCATCATGGCTCCTGGGAACTGGGCGAGCGATACGCGCGCTCGATGATCAACGACCTGAACCGCTGGACGGTCGGCTGGATCGACTGGAACCTGGTCCTGGATCACCAGGGCGGCCCGAATCACGTCGGCAATTTCTGCAGCGCTCCCATCCACACGAACGCATCGCACGATGGGTTCTCGCTGCAGAGCTCGTACTACTACCTGGGGCACTTTGCGCGGTTCGTGCGCCCGGGTGCGCGCCGCGTGCTTTGTACCGCGTCCGGGCAGGACACCGAGGCGACTGCGTTCCGCAACATCGACGGGACCGTCACGATCGTGGTGATGAACCGTACCGAGCAGGCTCAGCGTTTCGCACTTCGTGTCGACGACACCGGGTGCACGGCGGAACTGCCGCCGAGATCGATCGCCACCTACCTGGCCTGAAGCGAGAGTACGCTCGGGATATCCCGCCCTGATGAATTCAAGACATCAGGGCAGGATTGGATGCACCGATCTGCGGGCTTTCTTCTAACGACGTCGGCTCGATGTGCGATTCACTGGAACGCCACGTCATCGAAGTAATAGGTGCCGCTGCCGCCCGCGGCCCCGGTCTTGCCGAAGTCGAAGAAGATCGACACCTTGTTGTAGGTGTAGGCGAGGTTCAGGGCCGCCGTGCCGGCCGCCGGACTGGCGAAGTTGAACGTCAGCGTCTCCCAGGTATTGACCTGCGTGGTGAGCGCCTCGGTCTCGACCGTGTGCGTCGGATCCGCTGCATCCTCCACCTTGAGCCGCACCGGGATGCCCGCCTTCGGCGAGTACACGCGCACCGTCATCTTGGTGCTGGTCGCCGTGAACGGGATCTTGTCGACCGAGTTGTTGGCCCCCGTCGACACCGTCGTGCCCGCCCACAACTCGGCCGTGGCCGACTTCACGACCCTCGCTGCCTTGTTGGCGCCACCGGTCGGGTCGGGCTGCACAGAAGAGTCCTCGGCCCCGCCAAAGCCCGTCAGCGTGTAGGTGACCCCCGCCGTGTCGAAGGTGATCGGCGTGAAGCTGCTGCCACCGCCACCACCGCCAGCGACGAACGTCACGTCATCGAAGTAATAGGTGCCGCTGCCGCCCGCGGCCCCGGTCTTGCCGAAGTCGAAGAAGATCGACACCTTGTTGTAGGTGTAGGCGAGGTTCAGGGCCGCCGTGCCGGCCGCCGGATTGGCGAAGTCGAACGTCAGCGTCTCCCAGGCATTGACCTGGTGGTGAGCGCCTCGGTCTCGACCGTCGTGTGTCGGATCCGCTGCATCCTCCACCTTGAGCCGCACCGGGATGCCCGCCTTCGGCGAGTACACGCGCACCGTCATCTTGGTGCTGGTCGCCGTGAACGGGATCTTGTCGACCGAGTTGTTGGCCCCCGTCGACACCGTCGTGCCGGCCCACAATTCGGCCGTGGCCGACTTGACGACCCTGGCTGCCTTGTTGGCGCCACCGGTCGGGTCGGGCTGCACAGAAGAGTCCTCGGCCCCGCCAAAGCCCGTCAGCGTGTAAGTGACCCCCGCCGTGTCGAAGGTGATCGGCGTGAAGCTGCTGCCGCCACCAACGACGAACGTCACGTCGTCGAAGTAATAGGTGCCGTTGCCGCCCGCGGCCCCGGTCTTGCCGAAATCGAAGAAGATCGACACCTTGTTGTAGGTGTAGGCGAGGTTCAGGGCCGCCGTGCCGGCCGCCGGACTGGCGAAGTTGAACGTCAGCGTCTCCCAGGTATTGACCTGCGTGGTGAGCGCCTCGGTCTCGACCGTGTGCGTCGGATCCGCTGCATCCTCCACCTTGAGCCGCACCGGGATGCCCGCCTTCGGCGAGTACACGCGCACCGTCATCTTGGTGCTGGTCGCCGTGAACGGGATCTTGTCGACCGAGTTGTTGGCCCCCGTCGACACCGTCGTGCCCGCCCACAACTCGGCAGTCGCCGACTTCACCACCTTCGCCACCTTGTTGCCGCCACCGGTCGGGTCGGGCACCACAGTGAGAGTCCTCGGCCCCGCCAAAGCCCGTCAGCGTGTAGGTGACCCCCGCCGTGTCGAAGGTGATCGGCGTGAAGCTGCTGCCACCACCTGCACTGACGGTCACGTCTGCCGTGCCGGTCTTGCCGGACGCGGTGTGGGTGGCCGTGATCTTCGCGGTTCCAACCGCAACGGCCGTCACTACCCCTGCCGCGCCAACTGTCGCAACGGTCGGATTGGAGGAGACGAACGTCGAACCGGCGGTGACGGGACCCGTCGTCGTGTTGTTGTAGGTCGCGGTGACGGTCAGCGCCTGGGAGCCGCCCACCGTCAAGGCATTGGTCGCGGGACTCACGGCGATGGAGACGACCCGCAACGGGGCCACCGTGACGGCCGTCGTGGCCGTCTTGCCGGACGCCGTGTGCGTGGCCGTGATCGTCGCGTTCCCGGCGGCAAGTGCTGTGACGTACCCCGTACTGGCGTCCACTTTCGCGATGGCCGGCGCAGATGAAACGAAGGTCGACCCGAAATTGACGACGAACGTCGAGTCGTCGCTGAAGGTGCCGGTGACCGTCAACGCCTGCACGCCGCCGATCTCCAGGCTCACGGGGTTCGGCGTGACGGCAATGGAAGTAAGTTCCGCGACCTTGGGCGCGTCCGGATCGGAAGGCTGACACCCCACGAGGATGAGGCCCAGGCAGGCCGCGAGGACGAGCAGAGCGATCTGCTTGAGGAAGGTCATGTGGTGTCTCCCGCTACGGTATGCGATGCGACGTGAGGAGTCGCTTCGGCCGCGACTGGCGCAGCCGAGTCTCCCCTCACGAAAGCGCTTTCAAAGCCGAATCTACACAGCACTTGTCGCCCCTGTCAATCGAGCCGGCGCGGCTATTTTTGCTGCAAAGCGGCAACCGCCCTAAGCGGTCTGCCGGTGACGCAGGAGTTCCGGATAGCGCGACTGCATGACCTGCTTGGGCTCCCGATCCACCGTGAAAAGCCCCCAGTGCTTTTCGGGCTCCATCGGATCCGGCGAGCCCTTCCAGGGTTCGTCGAACGCTTCGAACACGAACGTCAGGATGCCTTCGCGGCCCGTCCAGTCCATCAGGTCTCCGTAATAGATCGCCTGCAGGTCCTCGGACGTGTTCTGCGGGCAGATGCCGCGACCGTTGGAATTCGTCGCCCAGCCCGCCTCGGAGATGACGACCGGCTTGTCCGGGTACAGGCTGGCGACGCTGTGATAATTGTCCTTGGAGTAGTGAAGCGCGTCGTGCACGTGCTTGTACTCCCACACCGGGTAGGTGTGCAGCGAGATGAAGTCCAGTTCGCGCACCAGGGGGCGCAGCTTTTCCTGCCAGGGAACGTAGTTTTCGCAGAACGTCACGGGTTGCGGGACCTCGTGCTTCACGCGGCGGACGAGTTCGATCATCCGCTCGACCGGCACGAAGTGGTCGGTCCAGTCGACCGTCGCCTCGTTGCCCACGGCCACCGAGAACACGACGTCGTCGTGGTGCCGCGCGAGGGTGATGAGTCGTTCCACCTCGGCATCGTTCTCGGCCACGTTGGTTTCCAGCTGCGACTCGCTGCAGGTGGCGCCCCAGGGACAGCCGAAGTTGTTCATCTCGGCCGCGAGATGGGCGCCCAGCATGACCTTGAAGTCGAGCCGGTCGCGCCGGATCACCTCCAGCACGCGCTCGGCGTGCAGGCTGCAGTCGTACAGGCGCAGCAGCCGCCAGTTCTTCTGCAGGATGTGGAGATCCTCGCGGATCTCCGCCACCGTCGGATAGATCTTCTCCGACGGGCTCTGGCCGCGCCGGTAACCGGAGTAACAGATGGCGTTGCCGCGTGGAAGCTTGAGCATGACGATGCGGTCCCGGTGTCAGACGTACTTGGGCAGGCCGTTCTTGTCCCACAAGCCCCAGTACGCGCCGACGTCACCCTCGGCGCCCACCTTCCAGGCCTCGTCGAACGCCTCGAAATAGAAGACTTCGACTCCGTCCTGGCGGGCCCAGCGGCACGTGTCGATGAAGTAGCGCATGGCGCCTTCCACCGACGGCACCGCGCCGTGGAATGCCGTGCCGGTATGCGGCCAACCCGTCTCGCTGATGATCACCTTCTTGCCGGCGGCCACCGCGACGGTGCGCTGGTACATGCTCTGCATGTAGGCGATCGCCTGGTCACGCGGGCAGCCTTCCCAGAACGGGTAGCAGTTGGTGAGCACGACGTCGCAGGCCGCCGTGATCCGGGGATGACGTTCGAACAGGTAGTACGCGTCGACGTATCCGACCGGCACGCCGGGCGGCACCGCCTGCTTGACGCGCTGTATGTAGCCGAGGAGTTCGTCCTCCGACATGTCCTCGCGCAGCAGGACCTCGTTGCCCACGGCCAGGATATCTGCGTGCCCTGCCCTCGCAAGTTCGATCGCGCCCGCGACTTCGCGCTCGTTGATCCCTCGGTCCGTGCCGAGCCACGCGCCCACCAGGGTCTTCATGCCGAGCTCGTGCGCGATGCGCGGCGTCTGTTCGTGGCCGTCGGTGCAGGAGAAAGCTGCGCACCCAGCACGTGTACGGCCGGATGATCCCAAGGCGCGCGCGAATCTGGGCCTCGTCCACCAGCGAACCGGGCGACTGGCCCTCGAGGTACGGGCTGAAACACAGCCCGTGCACGCCTGAGTGCAGTGCTTCCGCGAACTCGCCGGCCAGATCGGCGAGTTCCTGGGCCGAGAGCACCGCCGGCACCGGCGCGGCGCCAGCCGCGTGCGCGGCCGCCAGCGCGGGAATCCGCGGCGCGGACGGGGCGGCCCTCCGGGTGGTCACCGGCGGTTCGGCTTCCATCACGTCCGACGCGGATCGGCCGATCGCGACCTCAGGGTGCTCGGCGAGCGCAGATGCTGGCAGGGCCGTAGACAGCACCGGTCCCGCCGGCATCAAGCCCTCGGCCGGCTCGGGTCCGCGCCGTGCCTCGAGGTCGGCGGACATCCGCTTCACAGTCTCCTCGTCGATCTCGTAGAACCACAGCGCCGCAACGGCGGCGATGGCGGCGATGGCCGGGATAACGCTCATCATCAGCACGATGCCGTGGATCGTGCGAGGACTCTGCGCGACGTTCGGCAGGTAGCCGAAATACGCGAGCAGCCAGCCGGCGCCCGCGCCGCCGATGGCCCAGCCGAACTTCTGCGCGAAGGACGCCGCCGAGAAGATGAGCCCGGTGGCCCGGCGACCCCACTTCCACTCCGAGTAATCCGCCGTATCGGCGTACATCGCCCAGACGAGGGGCGCAGTCGGCGCGGCGCAGAAATTGATGATCGTATTGGCCGCCCAGACCAGCTTGATGTTCTCCGGCGGCACGAAGTAGAAGCCAATGGTCAGCAGCGCGGTCACGGACATCGAGACAAGGTAGAAATTGCGCTTGCCGAAGCGCTTGGCGAGCGGCGACGTCGCCATGACGCCGAGGATGAAGGCGATCGCCCCGGTGGTCATCACGGGGCCGAAGTACCCGCTGCCGTTCGGCACGACGTAGTCGAAGTAATAGATGGTGACGGTATTGCGAATGTTGCCGTAGGTCAGCGCCGCGATGCCGACGCCGCACAGCACGACCCACGGCCGGTTACGGGCCAGGTCCTTGAGGTCGGTCTTGAGCGACGTCTCCTGCTTGGGCGGCGGCTGCACCCGCTCGCGCGTCATGGCGAACGTCGCGAAGTAGAGCAGCACAGCCAGCGTCGAATAGACAACCATCGTCATCTGCCAGCCGTACGGCGAGGTGTCGCTGCCGCCGAAGTAGTTGACCAGCGGCAGGGCCGTATTGACGATGATGAACACGGGCATCAGCGCCATCACGAAGCGGTAGGACGTGACGCTCGTGCGCTCCTTGGAGTCCGGCGTCAGCACGCCGAGCAGCGCCGAATACGGGATGTTGATCGCCGAATACGCGAACATCATCAGCATCAGCGTCAAGTACGCATACACCGTCCGGGCCGTGCCGCCGAAGCTTGGCACCGAGAACGCGAGGACCGCGGTCAGCGCCATCGGGATGGCCATCCAGATCAGGTAGGGCCTGAAGTGTCCCCAGCGGGTCACGGTGCGGTCGGCGATGGTGCCGATCATCGGGTCGAAGAACGCGTCGGCAATGCGGGTCACGAGCATCATCGTGCCCATCGTGGCCGCGCCGAGCAGGAACACGTCCGTGTAGAACTTCGCCATGAAGATGGCAAACATCTGCCAGAAGAAGTTCGACGCCAGGTCGCCGAGCCCATAGCCGATCTTCTCGGACACGGAAAGCTTGTAGTTTTCGGTTTTCACAGGGTCCCCCCGACGGCCACTCAGGGCGCGTCCTATTCAGCGCTTCTTCTGGTACGGCAGCCGGCCCTTGCCGCGGGGCGCGGGCTCGCCGTAGCCGCCGACCCGGTCGTAGACGCGCACGTAGTCGACGACCAGCTCAGCGGGAAACTGGGTCGCAGGATTCGGCACGCCCGGAAAATTGCCGCCGACGGCGACGTTCATCACGATGTAGAAAGGCTGGTCGAACGGTGCAGGCCACGGATTCAGGTCCGCGCTGCTGCGTGCCACGATGCCCTTGCCGCCGCGCAGTTTGCTGCAACTCCACCAGAACGATTGCGTCGCCCATGTCTCGCCGTCCACGGACCAGCGAATCTCGCCCGGCTCCCATTCGACGGCATAGACGTGGAACTCCCCTACCGACTGACCGGCAGGGAACTGGTGCACGTGCGTGACGAGTTCGCGCTTCGGGAAGGTCGACCCGAAGTGGACCGTGCCGAGGTACTGGTGAGGCTTCTCGCCGACGATCTCCATGACGTCGATCTCGCCCGAGGCCGCCCATCCGCCGTACTTGTCATCGAGCGGCAGCAGCCAGATCGCGGGCCACAGGCCCTTGCCGTGCGGCACCTTGGCGCGGAACTCGAACTTGCCATAACGCTGGCTGAACAGCGACGTCCCGTCGCGCTTGCGCGTCCTGATCCGCGCCGAGGTGTAGCCGCAACCGTGCAGCGGCTCCTTCAACGCGCGGATGTACAGGAGGCTGTCCCTGACCGAGACGTTGTCCGGTTCGCGCGTGTAGTACTGCAGCTCTTCGTTGCCCCAGCCGGGCACCCACTGGTGGTTCTTGTAGTCGAAGAACCCGTTGCCGAGTTCGAAGTCCCACTTGGCCGGGTCGATTTCGTTGCCGTCGAACTCGTCGCTCCAGACGAGTTTCCAGCGCTTGCTCTCTCCTTTCATCGTCCGACCCCATCGTTGCTCGCGAGCCGCCGCGGCCCTGCCGTCCCGGCCCTGGAGCAGAATGCCCGGTACCAGAGCGCGCTGTCCTTCAGTGTCCTGCGCTGCGTGGCGTAGTCGACGAAGACGAGCCCGAAGCGCTTGGCGTAGCCGTCGGCCCACTCGAAGTTATCGAGCAGGCTCCAGACGAAGTAGCCGCGCACGTCGACCCCTCGCTCGAGCGCGTCGGCCATCGTGGCGATATGCGAATGCAGGTAGCGGATCCGATCGACGTCCGCGACGCGTCCGTGCACGACGCGATCCTGGTAGGCCGCGCCGTTCTCCGTGACATAGAGCGGCGGCAGGCGATAGTCGGCCTTCAACCGCAGGAGCAACTCCGACAGCCCGGCAGGGAACACTTCCCAACCCATGTCCGTGACTTCTTTGCCGGAACCGATGGGGTCGAGCGGCGCTCCTGTGCCGGAGAGGTTGCGTGTGTAGTAATTGATGCCGAGGAAGTCCAGCGGCTGCCGGATGGTCGCCATGTCCCCGGGCGCGATCTGCGGCGCGTCCTCGCCGAGGAATTCCAGCACGTCCTCCGGATAGCTCCCGCGCAGGAGCGCGTCCATGTACCAGCGGATCGTCAGCCCGTCATCGAGACGCGCCTTCGCGAGATCCTCCGGCGAATCCGTGGCAGCATGAATGGGTGCTTGATTCAGCACGATGCCAAGCGGTGCGGTGCAGCGCTGCGATCGCACTGCCTGCAGCGCCAGACCGTGACTCAGCAACAGGTGATGCGAGACCTGCATCGCCACCTTCTGGCTCTTCAGGCCGGGCGCGAAGATGCCGGCCTCGTGGCCGAGGATCGCGACGACCCACGGTTCATTGTGCGTGGCAATCGAGGCCGCGCGGCCGCCAAAGCGACGCGCGACCTCCTCTGCATAGTCGGCGAACCGGTGGACGGTGTCGCGATTCATCCAGCCGCCGCTTTCCTGCAGCGCCTGGGGCAGGTCCCAGTGATAAAGCGTGAGGTACGGCGCGATGTCCCGCTCGAGCAAGGCATCGATGAGCCGGTCGTAGAATTCGAAGCCCTTTTCGTTCCACGCGCCCGCGCCGAGTGGCTGGACGCGTGGCCACGCGAGCGAGAAGCGGTAGGCATTCACCCCGAGACTCGCGATCAGCGCGACGTCCTCGCCGATGCGGTGGTAGTGATCGCATGCGCGCTCGCCGCTGCTGCCGTCCTTGATCGCACCGGGCCGGCGGCAGAACTCATCCCAGATCGAGTCCCCGCGTCCATCCTCGTGCGCGGCGCCCTCGACCTGGTAGGCGCTCGTCGCCACACCCCAGACGAAATTCCGAGGAAACCGCTCGGCGAGGGCGCCGGCTTCAGGGCTGAACATCGCGTTGCCCGAATGTTCGTCAGATTTCATCAGCATGGTGTCATTCACGACAATCGTCGGGTCGGTCGAGTGCTGGTGAGGGGGCCACAGCGTTCGTTGGACGGCGTCGATAATCCTGGTCTGGCCGGCGCTACCGCCGCTGCAGGCGAGCCGCCTCGCGCACTGCGCGGTCCGCCTTAGCATGACCATGAGAAAGCGCTTTCAAACGGAATCTAGCACAGCCGTTGTTGGCCGTGTCAATCAGGCGGCCGGACGAATGATTGCTGCGACGCGACAAACATTCGGGCTCGAATCCACGGGCGCAGGTGCAGTTCTCACCTGCATGGGAACCGCCCTTCGGCCGGCGGAATCTCTCAGCGGCGCAAGGGTCGCGTCGATTCGCGAATCGCGAGCGTCGACGCGGAAATCCTGACGTTGGGACTCCTTCGCTCGATCAGGTCGATCATTGCCTCGGCCGCGCCCTCGCCGATCTCGTCGGTCGACCGGTGAACAGTCGTGAGCGGCGGGATCATGAACGCCGAGGTCGGCAAGTCGTCGAAGCCAACCACGGAGACATCCCGCGGCACCTTGAGTCCGCGGCGGTGCAGCGCGAGCATTGCGCCATATGCGGACTGATCGTTCGCTGCGAAGACGGCAGTGAATTCGACCCGCGAGTCGAGCAGCGCGTTGATCGCCGCGTGTCCGCCTGTCTCCAGGTAGTCGCCCGCGGCGACCAGCGCGTTCGTGAACGGAATCTTGCCGGCGGCCAGGGCCGCCTTGTAGCCATCGAGCCGCTGCATCGCATCGGGATGGTCCGGCGGCCCCGAAATGAAAGCAATCCGGCGGTGCCCCTGCCCGATCAGGTAGTCGGTTGCAAGGCGTGCGCCCATCGTGCTGTCCACGTCCAGGCAATAAACGCGTTCCCCACGGACGAGTCGGCCGGTCACGACCAGCGGCACGCTCCGCGCGAGGTTGATGAGTTCCTGGTCCGGCAGGCGACTGGTCATCAGAATGATGCCCTCCACGCGTCTGCTCAGCAGGTGATCGATGCATCGCCGTTCATCACCCTCACGCCAGTGTCCGCTGACGAACAGCGGAGAGTAATTGGCTCGAAGCAGGCCCTTTTCGATCCCCGCCAGGGAGACGCCGTAGAATGGGCTGTCGATGGCCTGCGTAACGACACCGACGCTCATTGACTTGCCGCCGGCGAGCGAGCGAGCCACCGGGTTCGGCATGAACTGCAGCTTGGCGATGGCGGCTTCGACGGCCCGCACCTTCGAATCGCGGACGCGTGCTGTCCCATTGAGGATGCGCGACACGGTGCTCGGCGACACGCCGGCCTCCTTCGCGACCATCTCGAGAGTCACGGCCGAGCCGGTCGCAGCAGCGGCAGCACGACGTTCCAATTCCGCTCGGCGCATTCTTCGATTCCTCGCTTCCGTGGCGCGGGGCCGCGGGCTTCTAAACCGGAGAAATTTTGCCGCGCCGCAACACAAGGCGCGGACAATTATGAGTACCGGGTTGATCAACGATTGACAAGGATGCCGGGGCTCCGCTAGTTTCTGCAAGCGCTTTCAAAATATACACGGCCGCCACGCAGTGCGTCACTCGGCGTCACTGCCCGCAGCAGACCGGGGCCGCGCGGAAACGTGGGGTGGATGCAGATGAGCCGGATAGAACTACCAGCTGCGCGACGCCTCGCCCGGCAACCCGGGCTGCACGCGCGGCCAACATCATTTCTTCAGGGCAAGCAAGCGGTGAACATCATGCGGACCGTCGCGTCGACACTGTATTCGTTACGGCGTATCGCCGCGCTCGGCGTATCTCTCGCGCTCGCGGCGTGCGGCTCGAGCCAGAACTGGAAGGACCACAGCCCGTACGCCGCGATCGGCGGCACGGTCTCGGGTTTCACCGGTGGCACGCTGGCCCTGTGGAACAACGGTGGCGACAAGCTCACCGTTCCCGCCAACGGCCCGTTCACGTTCCCGCTGCAGATTGCCAATGGCAGTCAATACTCGGTGCTCGTCGCGACGCAGCCCGCGGGCCAGACCTGCACGGTGGCCAACGGTTCCGGCACGGCCAACGGCAACGTCAAGAACGTGACCGTCACCTGCGCGCCCTACACCTTCACGCGGCGACCACTGCCTGCCATCTACGGCGCGGGCAAGGCGGTCAATTACAGCGCGTATCGGACGGCCGATGGACCCAGGGTGCAAGAGATGCCCAGCGACACCGACGTGCTGCAGGATCTCACGCTGCTGCACACCGCCGGCTTCAACCTGCTGAGGTTGTTCGGCTCTGAGCCCCCGGCGACCGATGCAGTGAGCGAAAAGATCCTGCGCTTGGCAGCCCAGTCCTTCCCCGACATGAAGTTCCATATCGGAGTCGCCCTCGGCGGCCTGACCTCGTGCAGCGATCCCAAGAACGACAGCAACATCGCCTACCTGATCAGCAAGCTCTCGAAGTATCCGAACGTCGTCGCGATCAGCGTCGGCAACGAGACGTCGTTCTATTCGAAGTACATGCCCTTGCCGTGCCTCGAGAGCTACATCCGGACGATCCGCAGCCAGGTGACGCAGCCGGTTACGGCCGACGACGACTTCTCGTTCTACGCCGGCAAGTCGACGGGCGGCGGCGACAGGGTCCCGGTCAAGCCCGACACGATCCTGCCGCTGATCGATTTCGCCTCCATCCACATGTATCCGATCAGCTTCACGGCCTGGAATTGGCAGCAGTCCGGCGTCGCGGCAGGCCCGGACAGGGCCAAGGCCATGATGGAGGCCTCGCTCGCAACCGCCAAGGGCTGGTTCAACGAGGTCGCCAATTACAAGTACGTGGGTGCCGGAGGCGTCACCGTGCGCGTCGCCGACTCGATGCCGATCGTGGTCGGGGAGACGGGGTGGAAGGCCCGGCGGACGAACCCTGGCTCGGAGATCGAGTTCTACGCGGCGAAGCCCGAGAACGCCAAGTGGTACTACGACCTGCTGTATGGGAACCCCGGCAAGTATCCTGCATGGCAGGGGTCCGTGGGCGGGCCCAGCGCGATCTTCTACTTCGAGGCGTTCGACGAGACCTGGAAGGGGTTCGACGACGGCTGGGGTCTGTGGGACATCGCGAGAACGGCGCGCTACGCCCTGTGCGGCACGCCGTCGGGCCCGGCCTGCAACGCCGATTTGTATAAGGGCGCGGGCTACTACGATCCGCCTCCGTTCAGCACGATCACCTTCGACTCACCGACGATCTTCTACTCGCTCCTGGGCTTCGCCGGCGCCGAGAACTCCTCGGTGCAGGCCGACCCGGCGGGCGGCAACAACAAGGTGGCGAGAGTCATCCGGTCGGCGACGGCCGACTTTTTTGCCGGGACGGTCGTCGGCACCATAGGCGCCACGGCCGGCATCGTACCGATCAGCGCTACCGACACGCGGATGACGGTGCGGGTGTACTCGCCGGCCGTGGGCATCCCGGTGCGGCTCAAGCTTGTTCGGTCGCAGGACGACCCGAACGATCCCAGAAACAAGGTGGAGACCGAGGTGAAGACCACGAAGGCCAATGCGTGGGAGACGCTGACCTTCGACTTCGCCAATCAGGTCCCTGGCACCCCGGCGCTCAATCCGGCATTGAAGTATGACCAGGTGGTCATTTTCTTCAACTTCGGCAAGACCGGCGCCCAGGCCGGCGCGCAGACGTTCTACTTCGATGACGTGACGTTCATCGGCGGTGGCGGCCTCCCCACCTCCGTCCCGTTCAGCGACATCAGCTTCGACACGGCGGGGGTCACCTACACGCTGACGGGCTTCGGCGGCGCCGAGGACTCGACACTGGTGCCCGATCCGGCCGGCGGTGGCAACACGGTGGCGAAGGTGGTCAAGTCGGCAGCCGCCGAACTGTGGGCTGGCACGACGGTGTCGACGGGGGCCAACAACTCGGTTGGCACGATCCCGTTCACGGCGACCAGTACCAAGATGACGGTGCGCGTGTACTCGCCGAAGGCGGGCATCCCGGTGCGGCTCAAGGTGGAGGATGCAGCGGATCCGACGCACACGGTCGAGACCGAGGCGCTCACCACGAAGGTCAATGCCTGGGAGACGCTGACGTTCGACTTCGCCAACCCGGTCTCCGGCACGGCGGCCCTGAACCTCGCCTACACCTACAACAAGGTCACGATCTTCTTCAATTTCGGCGCTACCGGAGCGGCGGGCGGCGCCGGCACCTACTACTTCGATGACATCAAGTTCGTCGTTGGTGGTGGCGGCGGCGGTGGCGGCAGCAGCTTCACGCCGATCACCTTCGATGCGGCGGGCGTGACCTACACGCTGACCGGCTTCGGCGGGGCCGAGGACTCCACGGTAGTGGCCGACCCGACCAATGCCGGCAACAAGGTGGCGAAGGTGGTGAAGTCGGCGACCGCCGAGTTGTGGGCGGGCACGACGGTGTCGACGGGGGCCAACAACTCGGTCGACAAGATCCCGTTCACGGCGACCAGCACCAAGATGACGGTGCGCGTGTACTCGCCGAAGGCGGGCATCCCGGTGCGGCTCAAGGTGGAGGATGCAGCGGATCCGACGCACACGGTCGAGACCGAGGCGCTCACCACCAAGGTCAATGCCTGGGAGACACTGACGTTCGACTTCGCCAGTCCGGCGGCCGGCACGGCGGCCCTGAACCTCGCCTACACCTACAACAAGGTGTCGATCTTCTTCGACTTCGGCAAGACCGGGGCCGCGGGCGGCAGCGGCACGTTCTACTTCGATGACGTGACGTTCGTCGCTGGCGGCGGTGGCGGCAGCAGCTTCACGCCGATCACCTTCGATGCGGCGGGCGTGACCTACACGCTGACCGGCTTCGGCGGGGCCGAGGACTCCACGGTAGTGGCCGACCCGACCGGTAGCCGCCAACAAGGCAGCCAGGGTCGTCAAGTCGGCGACCGCCGAGTTGTGGGCGGGCACGACGGTGTCGACGGGGGCCAACAACTCGGTCGACAAGATCCCGTTCACGGCGACCAGCACCAAGATGACGGTGCGCGTGTACTCGCCGAAGGCGGGCATCCCGGTGCGGCTCAAGGTGGAGGATGCAGCGGATCCGACGCACACGGTCGAGACCGAGGCGCTCACCACGCAGGTCAATACCTGGGAGACGCTGACGTTCAACTTCGCCAGTCCGGCGGCCGGCACGGCGGCCCTGAACCTCGCCTACACCTACAACAAGGTGTCGATCTTCTTCGACTTCGGCAAGACCGGGGCCGCGGGCGGCGCGGGCACCTATTACTTCGACGACGTGACGTTCCAGTGAGCCAGCCCATGCTGCCCACAATGACGACTTCAAACAGTTGCTTCGGGAGACCGCAGTGAATACCTACGCTCTCAGTCGATCCCTGGCGGTCACCGCGGTGCTGCTCTCGGCTCCCGCGCTGGCGGCACAGTACGGCCCCCTCGAGATCGTCGGCTTCGCCAAGGACGAATACTCGCTCTGCGACAACTGCTCCGAAGGACTGGTGAACAGGTCCCCCTACGATCCGCGCGGAGTGCTGTCGCCTCCGGTCCCGATGCTGAACCAAGGCGGCGACTCGGAGGAAACAGGGCGGAACCTGGCCTTGGTGCAGCTGGGGCTGGGCCTGTCCTATGAATTCGACAACGCCATCAAGATCGAAGCGAAGACCAGCGCCCGCATGCGCAACGGCGACGCCGACATCTACGACAACTGGGTCACCGACGCCTACGTCGGCGCGTCGCACCCGCAGTACGGCACGCTGCAGGTCGGCAAGTTTTCCTCGCGCTCCTGGTCGCGTTCCGACTCGTTCGCCTACCCGCTGGGCCTTTCCAGTCCGTGGGCAGAGTCGGGCGCAGGCTATGGTGTCTATCCGGAGGCCATCCGCTACGGGACCAAGGAGTTCGAGATCCCGGTCGGCAAGATCCGGTTCGAGGCGAGTTACGCGCAGGCCGACGCACGCAAGCCGCTGAACCGCGACTCGCTGCTGGAAGGCCCGCCCGACCCGAAGCTGTATGAAGTGTTCATCCAGTATTCGAACGAGAAGAACCTCATCGAGCTGATCTACCAGGACAGCACGGGCGGCCGCCAGAGTTCGTTCTCGAAAGGCGCGTTCTACGGAGCGCAGGGCAACACCAATGGCCTGGTCTCCTCGCCCGAATACGACGATCCATCCGAGAACGTGCTGATCCTGCAGGGCAACTACTGGATGAACGAGAAGTGGAAGTTCACCTACGGCCTGAAGCGCAGCGAGTGGTCTGGCCAGGCGCAGCAGTGCGATTACGGTCCGGTATCGACGGTGGAAAGTCAGTGCTTCTGGGACCAGGCCGGGTTCAACTATTCGGACAACCTGGACAAGATGCACAGCGCCGTCGAGTACGACGTGATGCTCGGCGCCGGGTACACGCGCGGCAAGTGGATCTACACTGCCGGCGGCGTGTTCATGAACAAGGCGAGCACCAATAATCCGGTCGAATGGGGCCAGGACAACACGGCGCTGTTCATGAACCTCGGTGTCTATCGCAACCTGCCCGAACTCTCTTTCTCCAAGTACTTCACGATGCAGGCCTATGCCGGACTCGGCCGGGTGATGTTCGGGCGCCAGGGCCCGGCGCCGTTGAGCATGCCAAGCAACATCGCCTTCGGCGGCGTGGATCCGCGTACCAGCGAGTCGGGTAATTTCCTCACGATCGGCGTGAATCTCAACTTCTGAGGGCGGACGTCATGCGCATGAGCCACGCGATACCTCGGGGCCTGTCAGTCATGATGTTCACGAGGGCCGCGGCGCTCATCGCAGGCGGCCTGGGATTGCTGGGCAACGCGGGCATCACACTGGCCGCGACCCCGGACGCCACCATCGGCCTCGGCGGCTACTACACCAAGTTGAAGAGCGGCGACCCGGCGCTGCCGGTGGCCGAGTTCGTCAGCGGCGAAGCGGCCGGCAAGGCCGCGCCCACCAACCAGTGGTACTCGTCGGTGATGTTCCAGCGCTGGTCGCAGGTCATCCACGCCCATCCCATGACCTACCGTGCTACCGAGGAAGGGTTCGAAGTGGGTTTGCCGACCAAGCGTTTCGCCAACGTGGGGGGCAGCCTGGAGGTCAGTTACCCGCACGTACCGGCCATCGTCGTCTCGCCGGTCGGTTTCAAGCCCAAGGACGCCAGGCTGTCGAAGTTCTCCGACTGGCTCGCGCAGGTCAGCATGGCGGCAGGCCCGGGCGAATCGCTCACCGCCACGGTCCTGCACGGCAGTCCCTTCAGCTACTACGAATCCAGCACCGGCGACGTGCGCTTCCGCTTCGCGGCCAAGCCCGAGATCTTCTCCGACCCGGCCGATGCGGCACACGACAAGCGCGTGGTCGCGGTCACGATCGCCGGCCAGTCCTACGCGATATTCGCGCCCACCGGTGCGACCTGGCAGTGGGCGCAGCCGACCGAGCTCGTGCTGCAACTGCCGGCCGATGCCCGCTTCTTTTCAATCGCCGGGTTACCGGATGCGCGCGACACGACACTGCGCGATTTCCTCGCGGTTGCCTACGCCTTTCCGACCGACACGCGCGTCGAATGGTCCTATGACGAGGCGGCCAGCAAGGTGCGCTCGGTCTTCCGTGTGCAGACGGCGGCCAAGGAAGGGCAGAACCTGACGACGTTCATGGGCCTCTACCCCCATCACTGGTCGAGCGTCGTGTCCGACCATCCTTCCCAGTACGGGTACGACACGGTGCGCGGCCGCATTCGCCTCGTGCCGGGCAACAGCTTCGCGCTTGAGCGTATGCATCACGGCTTCGTTCCCGTGTGGCCGGGCCTCGAAGATCCGGCCAGCAAGGAGAGTGTCGGCAGCCTGCTGGTCGGCGACATGGCGAAGTCGTCGCAGCTGTTCGGCAAGATGGGGCGTGGCACGTACTGGATCGGCAAGGGCCTCGGCGCGACTGCGCAGCTGATGAGCGTGGCCGAGGCCGAGGGCAAGACCAAGATGCGCGACGACCTGCTCGCGCAGCTCAAGGACCGCCTGGAATCATGGTTCGACGGTCGGCATTCCACGTACTTCGCCCACGACACCACGCTCGGAACCTTTGTTGGCGTGCCCCAGGAGTACGACAGCATCAAGGCCATGAACGACCATCACTTCCACTACGGTTACTGGCTGATGGGTGCGGCGCATGTCGCACTCAGGGACCCCGACTGGGCGTCGCAGCAGAAATGGGGTGGCATGGTCGGCAAGATCATCTCGGACATCGCGACCGACGAACGCGGCCGGCCGGACTTCCCGTTCCTGCGCAACTTCGATGTCTACGAGGGCCATTCGTGGGCCTCGGGCGACGCGAACTTCGATGCCGGCAACAACCAGGAATCCTCGTCGGAGGCCGTCAATGCGTGGGCGGGGCTGATGCTCTGGGGCGAGGCAACAGGCGATCGAAAGCTGCGCGATCTCGCCGCCTTCCTTTATTCGAGCGAGATCGCATCCGTGCAGCAGTACTGGTTCGACCTCGACCGCCAGGTGCTGGCGCCGGAGTACGGCAAGCCATTTGCCAGCATGGTGTTCGGTGGCAAGTACGCCTACAACACCTGGTGGACCCAGGAGCCGCGGCAGATCTTCGGCATCAACCTGCTGCCGATCACGACGGCCTCGACGTACCTGGGCGCAAACCCGCAGTATATCCGCACACTCGTCGCCGCCTTGCCCGCGGAAGTCAAGGCCTACCAGGCGCGCGGCATGAGCGATGGCACGCCCGCGGACATCTGGCAGGACGTCGTCGCCTCGTACGCCGCACTCGGCGATCCGGAGGCCGGTCTCTCGCTCTGGAACCGCAAGGGCAGCGTCGAAGCGGGCGAGACGCGCTCCCACACGCTGTTCTGGCTCTCGAGCCTGAAGGAAATGGGTACGCCCGACTTCTCGGTCACGGCCGACACGCCGTTGTACTCGGTGTTCAAAGACAAGAGCGGCGCGCGGACATACCTCGCCTACAACGCGCGGAGCGCGCCCATAAAAGTGACTTTCAGCACCGGGAAGTCCGTCGACGTCCCGCCGCGGTCACTGGTACGCACCCGCTGAGGTATCGGCGGCCGACGAGCCCTCGCCACTACCCTTTGATGCCGAGGCCCTCGATGTCGAACGGAAACGGCTAGATGCCAGTGCAACACCGACGTCTCGGCGCGCACGGCGCACTGGTGAGCAACCTGTGCCTGGGCACCATGAACTTCGGCTGGGTCACCAGCGAAGACGACAGCTTCAGGATCATGGATCGTGCCCTGGAGCTGGGCATCAACTTCTTCGACACCGCCGACGTCTACGGCTGGACGGTCGAGCACGGCACGACCGAGGAGATCATCGGTCGCTGGTTCGCGCAAGGCGGCGGCCGCCGCGACGCGGTGATTCTTGCCACCAAGGTCTACAACCCGGTGACGCGCAAAGGCAACCGGCCCGAGCCCAATGCCGATGGCCGCAGCCTCTCGGCGGTCAAGATCAGGAAGCATTGCGAAGGCAGCCTGCGGCGCCTGCAGACCGACTGGATCGACCTCTATCAGATGCACCACGTCGATCGCGCCTGCCCGTGGGACGAAGCGTGGCAAGGCTTCAACAGCCTGGTGCAGCAGGGCAAGATCGTCTACGTAGGGTCGAGCAACTTCGCCGGCTGGGACATTGCCACGGCCTGCCAGGAAGCATCGAGGCGCGGCATGACCGGCCTCGTGAGCGAGCAGAGTACCTACAGCCTCAACAACCGCATGATCGAGCTCGAGGTGGTCCCTGCCTGTCGCCATTACGGGTTGGGCCTGATCCCATGGAGCCCGCTGGCCGGCGGCCTGTTGGGCGGCACGTTGGGCAAGGCGCAGGCCGGACGGCGCATGGACGCCAATTTCGTCAAGCAGGTGGAAACCAACCGCTCCAAGCTCGAGCGGTACGAGGCGCTCTGCAAGGAGCTGGGCGAGGAGCCTGGCGCCGTGGCGCTGGCCTGGCTGCTGCACAATCCAGCGGTCACCGCGCCAATCGTTGGCCCACGCACGCTGGAACATCTGGAAAGCGCCGTGCGCGCCACGGAAATCGCGCTGAGTGCCGACGTGCTCAAGCGACTGGACGAGATCTTCCCCGGCCCCGGCGGCGAAGCGCCGGAAGCCTATTCCTGGTGACCGCGGACGGCGCGTATTCCTGCCCGATGGACGCGCGGTGGCGTGCACGCGCTCGATCCGTCGCGGAGATGCCTGCGACTTCGCGGCGGAGATCGAGTCCGCGACGCCGTGGGCTCCGCACTGGAGCGTGCGGCAGGCCGCTCACCTCTCTGCGGGACAGTACTGCTTCACGTACGCCTCGTGCCGCGGCAGCTGCGCCACCGTGGCGTCGACCGTGGACTTGATGTTATTGAGGAACCTCGACAACTCCTCGTCACTCATGATGTTCACGACCGGATGGTACTGCTCGGGAATGATCCCCTGACCGAGCATGACCTGGATCCAGGAGTTCTCCGCAAACAGCTCGTTCGGGATCCGGAACACGCGCCCCGTCTCCCGGAACAGCGTAATCCTGTGCGCGAGCGACGCCGGGATGTCCATGTTCCGGCAGTGACGCCAGAACGGCGTGTCCTCGCGCTCGGTCACGTGATAGTGCAACACGATGAAGTCCCGGATGTGCTCGATCTCGGAGCTGGCCTGCCGGTTGTATTCGTCGACGTCGGCCGCCGCCACGGCTGAGTGCGGGAACATCTGCAGCAGGCGCATAACGCCCCGCTGGATCAGGTGGATGCTGGTGGATTCCAGCGGCTCGATGAAGCCGCTCGCGAGCCCGAGTGCGACGCAGTTCTTGATCCAGGTCCGGCGCCTCTGGCCGGGGCGGAACTTGATCACCCGTGGTTCCGTCAGCAGCGCCCCCTCGACGTTCGCCAGCAACGCCTCGCGCGCCGCGGCATCGCTGATGTAGCGGCTGCAGTACACCATCCCGTTGCCGACGCGGTGCTGGAGCGGTATGCGCCACTGCCAGCCGGCATCGCGCGCGATCGAACGGGTGTAGGGAATCGCCTCGCCGGTGGACTCGGTCTGCACCGCGACGGCGCTGTCGCATGGCAGCCAGTGCGACCAGTCCTCGTAGCCGGCATGCAGCGTCTGCTCGATGAGCAGCCCACGGAAACCGGTGCAGTCGATGAACAGGTCGCCCGCGATCTCGTCGCCGGAGTCGAGGCGCAGCGATTCGATGAAGCCCGTCGTGGCGTTGGTCCTGACTTCGACGATCTTGCCTTCGAGCCGCCGCGCACCGTAGCCCTCGCAGAACTGCCGCAGGAAGCGCGCGTACAACGATGCGTCGATGTGGAACGCGTAGTTGATCCCGATCTTCGGCAGGTGCGCGAACTTGCTCTCCAGCGCCGCCTTCAGTTCGAGGCAGTAATCGCCGTAATCCCCGGCCAGGCCGCGTTCCCGCCCCTTGAGCCAGAAATGCTGGAAGCCCGCCGTCCAGTGGTCGTGACCGGTGACGCCGAAGGAGTGGATGTAGTTCTGGCCGACATTGCGCCAGTTCTCGAACCCGATGCCGAGCTTGAAAGTGCCCTGCACCGCGGCCATGAACTTCTGCTCGTTGATGTCGAGCAACCTGTGGAACGTGACGAGCGGCGGGATGGTCGCTTCGCCGACGCCGACCGTCCCGATCTCGTCGGACTCGATGAGCGTGATGTCGAGCACCTTGCCAAGCGTCTTCGACAGCGCCGCCGCCGCCATCCAGCCGGCCGTGCCACCGCCAGCAATCACGACCCGCTTCACACCGTTCGCGTCCACTCCGTCACCTCCATCAACGTCCGGCTCCGCGACGACCCGGCCTGCCGGGTCCGTTCGCTGCCTTCAGCGGTTCAACCTGTTCAGCAACAACGCGCGCAGCTCACGAGCCGTCGCGTCGTCGATGGGCGCAAGCACCCCTCGGCTCGCCTCCGGCATGTGCGCCGCAATCGTCTCGTCTGCCTCGAACACGTAATGCCGGAAGATCTCCAGCCACGCCTCGCGCTGCGCTTTCGGCAGGTCGCGCAGGCTGAGCAGCGCGTGCATCAATACGTTTGCCGGCGTATCCATGTAGGCCGGGGACTGCCGCCACCAGTAGTTTACCAGCGCGTTGAAGGCATCGAGCGCCTCGACATGGTGCCACCACATGCTCGGGATGAACACGGCGTCGCCCGGTTCCAGCTCCGCGACCTGCGCGCTCCGCAGGGCGTCGGCGAAGCGCGGAAATGCCTGGAAGTCCGGAGCCGCGAAGTCTACGAGGCTGATCGGCTGGCCCGCCGGCGTCAGGTGAAGCGGCCCCACGTAGAGATTGCGAACCTCGCCGGGCGGGAACAGCGTGAAGCGCCGCCGCCCCGCGACCACGCAGGCGAGGTTATCGGGCACGTCGTAATGCGCTGCGACCCGCGTCCGGTTGCCGATCCAGATGCTGGCGAGCGCTCGCCGGGCACCAAGGTCGATGTCGTTGTGCTCGCGGAAGCCGGGCAGACAGGTGTCGACAGTGGTCGAACCGACATAGATCGCGGGCGGGGACGCGTCGTGCCGATGCTGCAGCAGCCGGTCGAGCACGAGGCCGAGCTTGACCATCACCGGCTGGTAGTTGAATCCCGTGAGGTCATCGTTATAGAAGAAGCGGCCACCGATCTCCGGCCCGCCGATCCACGCGCCGACGGTGGCGTCGCGATAGAAGCCACGCAGGTAATCGACGCCGTCCTCCATGGACCGCAGGCCCGCGCGCGCGGCGGGCCAGCCCGCCACCAGGCCCTTCAGCAGCAATGGCTCGCCAGCGGCGATGAGCTCGTCCTGCCGCGCCTGCCAGTCCGCGGCGGGTAACTGCCGTGCCTTGCGCTCGATCTGCAGCATCAGTGTCGGGTCCGCGCTGCCGCCCGCCTCACCGGCGGAGGCGCCGGTTCTTCCTCTCGATCAGCGCGCGGATGTTCGAGAGGGAGGCGATCACCATGAAGATCGGCAGCAGGTGGCCGTCGCGGTTGAGCGCCTCGAGCCGGCCGCCGTCGAGCGCAGCTAGGCGCTCTTCGTTGATGGTGTAGAAGCCGGCCACCCGGTGCTCGGTGCCGTCGTGCAGGCGCACGTCCAGCGCAAAGGATTCGAGGAGTTCGTATTCGAGCAGCGCAGCGACGAAAGCCGGCGTGCTTTCGATGCCCTGGTGAATCGCGCGCAGGATCGAGTTGATCCGCCCGAGGTAGTCACTGATACCACCGTACTCCAGGAACACGCGTTCGCCTTCGGTCCGGCTGATGCGCGGGCTGTCGAGGTCGACGTGCACCACCATCTGCGGTTCCGCGCCCGCGCCGACGGCTCCCGGCTGGAAGCCGATGAGGAACGGCTGGCGCTCGATGGTCATGGGTATGTAGGTCGCATCCCAGCCCTGGTCGTCGAGAAACAGGTTCTCCTGGTCACGCAAGCCGAACATCGCGAACGGCTGGAACTGTCCCGAGTCGGCGGCCTTGCGGAAGAAGATCGGATAGTGGGCCTGCACGCTGCGGAACTCGGCGGGAAACGTCAACGCGCACATGACATCGTCACCGTACTGAGCCGACCGTCGCGTGATGACGCGCAGGTCCCTGTGCTCGACGTTGTTCAGCAGTACGTGCCTGGCCATGGTCACTCCGTCATTCATGCGATCGCGTCAGATCCGCTGCATCCCGTGCCGCCCGATCTGCTCGAGCAACACCCGATTCTCCGGCAATCCTGCCAGCAGCCGCTGGGTCAATGCGGCGTTGTCACGGAAAAATCCCTCGGCCCGCTCCGCGTCGCCCGGCAGCCGCGCGGTGACGCTCGCCGCGGGCCGGAAGCCCATGCCGTACAGCACGTACTGGTAGCTTGCCGAGGGGAAGATCTCGTCCACCCGCGGCAGGTCGTAGCGTGACGGCGGATGATGCCGCCAGTACGACAGCAGTTCGCGCAGCCGCTCCGGGATCGTCGCAGGCTCGCGGTTGTCGCGCCAGTACTCCGAGTCCCGGCGACCGGTCAGGACGTAGTGCAGCTTCAGGAAATCGACGATCCGTTCCCAGCGGTAGGCGAAGCTCTCGTTGAATCGCCGGGCGACGATGTCCATCTCGCCGCGGGTCGCGGGTAACTGGTCGCTGATCATCGCAGCCGACAGCTCGATGAGCGCCAGGGCGGAGGCTTCGAGCGGCTCGATGAAGCCAGCAGCAATCCCCACCGCCACGCAGTTGCGGTGCCAGAATTTCGCGCGATGGCCCGGGCTGAAACCCAGCTTGCGCGGCGCTATCGCCGCCGCTGCCGGTGCACCGGCCGTCCGCTCGACGTAGCATCGCAGCGCCTGCTCGGCCTGCTCGTCCGTCGTGTGCGCACCCGAGTAGACGTAGCCGATCCCGCGCCGCGTCGGCAACCCGATGTCCCAGATCCAGCCGCACTCCTGCGCGGTCCCGATTGTCTGTGACGCGATCGGGCTGCGCTCGTCCGTGTACGGAACCTGCACGGCCAGCGCCGAGTCGTTGAACAGCACGTCCTTGCGGTGCACGAACGGCACGTCGTAGTGCCGTCCGAGCAGCAGCGACGCGAAGCCGGTGCAATCGATGAAGAGGTCGCCCGCGACCTGTCCGTGCGCCCGGGTCTCGAGCGCATCGATGTCGCCGTCATCCCCAGCGACGATCCCGGTGACGTGGTCGAGCACGTGGCGCACACCCAGGCGGGTCGTACAGTGCGCGCGCAGAAATTCGCCGAACTTGCCGGCGTCGAGGTGGTAGGCATAGTTCGCCACGGCCGCGAATTCCGGCGTCGCGATCTGCTTGGGCGCCCGTCCCAGCCGGCACAGGTGTGGCTGGTAGCTCACGAGGTCCGCGAACGGCACGTCCCCATGGCCCGCCTGCCACTGGGCGACGAGGTCCGCCTCGGTATAGCCCTGCGGGAGAGCGAACGGATGGAAATACTGGTCGTCATCGCGGCCCGAGACCCAACCGACGAACTTCGATCCCTGCTTGAAGGACGCATCGCAGGCGCGGATGAAGTCGGTCTCCGACACACCGATCCTGCGCAACGTGTCGCGCATCGACGGCCACGTGCCCTCACCGACGCCGATGGTCCGCACATCGGGGGACTCGACCACCGTCACCTGCACCCGCCCGGCATCGCCGGACCGGTGCCCCGCGGCGATCACGCCCGCCGTCAGCCAGCCGGCCGATCCACCACCGACCACGACGATGCGCCCGACGATCTCGCTCACGGATTCACGATCTCGCACTGCATTGGGCGTCTATGGTACCCCCCCGCCAGAACGAAAGAGCCGCTGGGATTCAGCGGCTCTTTCGCCTGCGGGTGCCGGGCGGCGCCCCGTGAGACGGGGCGCCGGTTCAGGTCACTTCCCGAAGGTGTAGCGCGCCCCGATCATGTAGCGTGGTCCCGTCTGGGTCACGAAAACGGCCTGCTCGTCGGCCCGTCCGTGCAGACGCTGGATCTCGTCGGTGAGGTTGATGCCCTCCACGAACACGTTGAGGCCTTCCGTCACGTTGTAGCCGACAAAGGCGTCGAGCTGCCCGTAGGCATCGGTGTAGAGCGGGTTCGGCCCGTTGTAGCCGCCGAAGGCGCGTGACGAGAGGAACTCGTCACGCCAGTTGTAGGCGAGGCGGACCTGCCAACCGTGGTTCTCGTAGAAGCCGACGACGTTGGCCGAGTCGCTGATGCCCTCGATCGCGAACTGGTCGTTGGTCGAGAAGTTGTCGTACTCCCGGTCCGAGTCGACTAGCGTGATGTTGGCGCTCGCGCCGAAGCCACTGTCGCCGAACATGTGCTGCACCGCGAGTTCCCAACCGTCCAGCTGTGCCGATTTCTGGTTGGACGGCACGGTAATGTCGAACACCATTGCCGGGTCTTCGCCGGCGATACCGAGGATGGTGCGCGCCACGGGGTCGACTTCGGGCGTATTGCCGTAATTCGCGAAGATGTAGTCGCGGATGGCCTTCAGGTCGTTCCCGACCGCCGCCAACGCCTCCTGGTAGCGCTTGCCGGCCCCGGGGTTCGGCAGGTTGAACGGCGTGTCCTGGATCGTAGTAACCCCGACGTAGTTGTCGACGTTCTTCAGGAAGTACGCGACCGAAAGGTAGCTGCCTGGGGCGTAGTACCACTCGAGCGACAGGTCGAAGTTGTCCGAGAGCAGCGGCTCAAGGCCGGGGCTGCCCTGCTGACCGGTTCCGCCGGTGATACGCGCCAACTGCGTGAGCGTCTGCCCGCCCTGGATGTCGCCCCAGCCGGGCCGACCGATGGTCTGGCTGTAGCTCGCGCGCGCGATCAGGTTGTCAACGATCTCGACGTTGAAGTCGATGCTCGGCAGGACATAGTCGTAGTCGCCCTTGAGCTTCGTGTCGCCGGGGGCGCCGAACAGCACCGAGACCTCGGAGTCGCCCGTCCAGAGGAGCCCCGTGGCGGTAGGCACCAGCGCCTGCGAAGTGACGTCGGTCTGCTCATAGCGCACGCCGAGCGTCAGGTTCGACGGCCGGTCCAGGAGGTCGAAGTGCAGTTTGTACTGCAGATAGGCGCTGGTCGTCTCTTCCTCGGTGCGCCGGTCCGTGGTGAAGTCGTTGCTCGGCAGGAACTGCGCGTCGCCGCCGCGAGTCGCTGCTGCGATCGCGCGAACCGTCTCGAAGTCCCAGCGGAAGAACTGGTTGAAAATGTTCTGCTTGTTGCCCGGCATGCTGTCGAAGTAGGGCCGCACGCTAGTCAGCTTCCAGATCTCGTCCGGATAGTCGCTGGGATTAACGCCCACCCCGCCCCAGTTGTCCTGCTGCACGTTCGAGAATGCCGAACGGTTGTCGACCGTGGTCAGCATGACGCCGAAATCGAGGCTGGAATCGTCGTTAAAGGCAAACTGGCCGCCCAGCCGCGCCTGCTCGACCTCCGACTTCATGTAGCTGTTGCGAAAGCTCGAGCCGGTGGTCAGCATCATCGAGGGATCGAGTTCGGTCATCCCGGCCGGCAGCTCGATGCTGAGCACCGGGAAGTCACTGCTGAAATCCGCGGTGGTGGTGCCGCGGCAGAAGCACGCCGTGCCGAGCGTCGAGTTCGTGCCGTAAGGGCTGTCCTTGCCGGATTCCGCGGATGAATTGTGGTAGTCGAACTCGAAGCCCAGCCGGTCGGTGGCCTTCCAGCCGAGGTTGAAGCCGATGGACTCGTTCTCGTTCTTGGAGCCGTATTCGGCACCCGCCATGGCGATGTCGCTGGTGGCCGGGTTGATGATCTCGGAGTAGATGATCGGCGATGCCACCGGGCCATCGGTCCAGCTCGACACCGAGGGGCCGAAGTTGAACCAGGCCGACAGCTCGTTGCGCTGCTGTTGGAGCTTCAGCTCGGAATATGTGTAATCCAGCGTCGCGGTGACGGAGTCGATGGGGCGGAACTGCAGGGTCAGCTGGCCGTTGGTGCGCTCGCGCTGCACCTCGTTGAAGCTGTAAAGCAGGTTCTGTGGCACGGAGTACAGGTCGTCCGGCCCGGGGCGGTTGGTGATGTTCTCCGAGCCCGGCGCACCCGGCAGCGGGATGGTGCCCCAGTTGACCTCGTCGCCCTTGAACCTTGGCCAGCCGTTCGCTACCGCCGCCTGGTTGTAGCCGAGCTCGCGATCCTGGTAGCTGCCGGTGATGGCAATGCCGAACTTGCCGTCCGCGAACGTATCACTGTAGATGCCCGACACCTCGGGCGTGATCGAATCGCCGCTTTCGGTCGACTGGTCCATCACTCCCTTTACGCCGAAGCTCAGGACCCGCCGCGGGTCATCGAGCGGACGCGTGGTACGGATGTTGACCGTCGCGCCGATACCGCCGGTGGGGATATCCGCGCGGCTGGTCTTGTAGACGTCTACGCCGGCGATCGCCTCGGACGCGAGGTTGCCGAAATCGAAGGCTCGCGAGTTGGACGCAGCGGTCTCCTCGATCTTCGACGCGGGCATCTGGCGCCCGTTCAGCAGCACGAGGTTGTAGTCCGGGCCCACGCCGCGAACCGTGATGCGGGCGCCCTCACCGATCGAGCGGTCGATCGAGACGCCCGGGATGCGCTGCAGCGATTCCGCGAGGTTCGTGTCCGGGAACTTGCCGATGTCCTCGGCGCTGATGCTGTCCACGACGCCCTGCGATTCGCGCTTGATGTCCATGGCGGACGTCCAGCTCGCGCGGATGCCGGTGACGACGATCTCCTCGAGTTCGGCCGCCGGCTCGCTAGCGGACTGCGCCATCACGGGCACGTGCGCCGCAGCTCCCAGCGCGAATGCGATGCCCTGAACCAGCGGCTTCTTGCGAAACGTCAACTTCTGCATCTGATCCCCCTGTCCACCGTGAAACGTCGGGCCGTGTCCCCCAAAGTAGCCACGCTCCGACCCCATGCCTCTCGCTAAACTTCCGCTGCCTCAAGTGTCACCGCGGTCCCCGCGAAAGGTGCGGTACGACATGACAGCGCTGTCAGGCTGCTTTATAGTGTAGGCTGACAGCGCTGTCAACACCTCGTGCGACCGACGGTTGCCGGGCCACACGGACGGCGACCCTGCTCGGGGGAGCCATCGGTCAGCTGTCTTTTTCAGGATGACAATTGGGACGAGTCGTGAACGATACGAAGGTTGTAACCGTTCGCGCCGGGATATCCGCACGCAGTGGCGGCACCGCGGGCGCACTTCGGTCGCTTCGCCGGTGCCGCAGTGCTGATGCTGACCGCATCGTGGGCGGGCGCGGCCGATCGTCATGTGGTGGCGTACCGCGACAACGACGGCTGCGAGCTGCGGGAGAATTTCGCCGGCTCCCCATCGGTGCCTGACGGCAAGAAGCATCGCCGGTGGATCGACGCGAACCTGTTTGGAAAACTCATACTGGATGCAGCGCAATGAGGCAGCATGATCGAACGACAGCGACCGTTGCGGCGCCTTCGCGCACGGTTTCGGGAGGATTCGTCGACGTCGACGGCGAGCGCTACTACGTCATTCGCAACGTCGACAAGATGCCGCCGTTCTTCGTCAGCGTCATTTCCAGCGCGGACCACTGGCTGTTCGTCTCTTCCTCGGGAGGCCTGACCGCCGGCCGCGTTTCGCCGGAAACCGCCTTGTTTCCCTACCTTCCCGTCGACAGGATTCACGAGTGCAGTCCGCACACCGGCTGCAAGACGATCCTGCGGGTCGGCCTGCAAGGCCGGCAGGTGATCTGGGAACCATTCAACCGGGAACACGACGGCCGTTTCCAGACCCGCCGCAATCTCTACAAGAACGTCCTGGGCAACAAGCTCTGCTTCGAAGAGGTCAATCACGACCTCGCCCTCGCCTTCCGCTACACGTGGGCTACGAGCGACCGGTATGGTTTCGTTCGCCAGTGCGAGCTGCAGAACCTCGGGGACGAGGCGTTGCAGGTCGAGCTGGTCGATGGCCTGCAGAACATCCTGCCCGCGGGCACGCCGTTGCTCGTCCAGACGAATTCGAGCAACCTCGTGGACGCGTACAAGTGGACCGAACTCGACGCGGGTACCGGGCTGGCGATGTACGCGCTCTACTCCAGGATATCGGATCGCGCCGAACCGTCCGAATCCCTGAGGGCCCATGTCGTCTACGGGCTGGGCCTCGACGCGCCCGCGGTGCTGCTCTCGTCGCTGCAACTCGACGATTTTCGGCGCGGCCAACCCGTGGTGCAGGAAGACCGCAAGCGCGGCATCCGCGGCGCCTATTTCCTCTGCGCCAGCCTCGTGCTTGCGCGCCGCGAGTCGCAACGGTGGCAGATCGTGGCCGATGTCGGGCGAACGCAAGGCCAGGTCGTCGATATCATCCGGCACCTCGCGGACCCGGCCGCTGCGGCACAGGCCGTGGCGCGTTCCATCGACGCGGGCTGCGACGAACTGGCGCGCATCATGGCCGCCGCCGACGGGTTCCAGTCCGCTGCCGAAGAGTCCGTGACGGCGCATCACTACGCCAACGTGCTGTTTAATGTCCTCCGCGGCGGAATCTTCCACGACCAGTACCGGGCGCCGGGCGCCGACTTCGCCAGGAGCGTCCGCCACTTCAATGCGCGCGTTCACGAACGTCACCGCGCGCTGCTCGAAGGCCTCCACGAGACACTGGCGGTGGACGACCTGCTGTCAGCCGTGAGGCGGACCGGTGACCCGCAGCTCGAAAGGCTCTGCCAGGAGTACCTGCCGATCACCTTCGGTCGCCGTCACGGCGATCCGAGTCGCCCATGGAACATGTTTGCAATCAAGCTCAAGGACGCTCGCGGCGAACGTCTGCTGTCCTATGAAGGCAACTGGCGGGACATCTTCCAGAACTGGGAGGCGCTGACCCTCAGCTTCCCGGAGTTCGTCGAGTCCGTCATCGCCAAGTTCGTCAACGCTTCGACCGCAGATGGATACAACCCGTATCGCATCACCCGGGAAGGAATCGACTGGGAAGTCGAGGACCCAGGCAATCCATGGAGTCACATCGGCTACTGGGGCGATCACCAGATCATCTATCTGCTGAAATTCCTCGAACACTCCAGGCAGTTTCATCCGGCCCGCCTGAGCGAGCTCCTGCACCGGCCCATCTTCAGTTACGCGAACGTGCCCTATCGGATCAGGAGCTTCGCCGATCTCGTCGCGGACCCGAAGCGGACCGTGGACTATGACGGCGCGCTCGCCGCTCGCATCGCGGATCGCGTTGCCGCGATGGGCGCGGACGGAAAGCTGGTTCTCGAACGCGACGGAGACGTCTACCAGGTCAACCTGCTGGAGAAACTGCTGGTGCCCTTGCTTGCCAAGCTCGGCAATCTCGTCGTCGATGGCGGGATCTGGCTCAGCACGCAGCGACCGGAGTGGAACGACGCGAACAACGCCCTGGTCGGCCACGGCGTGTCGATGGTCACGCTGTATTACATGCGCCGATACGTGCGCTTCCTGCAGGAGCTGCTGGCCGGGGAACCGGGGACGGTCGAGTTGTCGGCCGAGGTCGGCGAATGGCTGGCCGATACCTCCACCGCACTCGCAAACATCCGCCCGTTGCTGGGGAACGGTCCGATCAGTCCGCGGCAGCGCTGGCACTCGATGCAGGAACTGGGCCTGGCGGCGAGTCGCTACAGGCAGTCCGTCTACCGGGATCTTCCGTTTACCGGGAAAGTGGAGCGCCCGCTCGGCCAGGTCATGGATCTGCTTGACCACACGCTCGCGGCGATTGACCACAGCATTGGCAGCAACCGCCGTGAGGATGGGGCTTACCACGCGTACAACCTGCTGGACCTGAAGGCGGACGAGGTTGGCATCGATCCGCTGTATCTGATGCTCGAGGGGCAGGTCGCCGCGCTCAGCTCCGGCGCGATCGCGCCGGAAGCGGCCGCAGCGCTGCTGGAGACCCTGTTCGGCAGCGACATCTACCGGGCCGATCAGCGCTCCTTCATGCTGTATGCCGACCGCCCGCTGCCGGGCTTTCTCGAGAAGAACCGCATCCCTGCCGGCGCAGTCGAGGAACTCGTCCTGCTGCGGCGCATGATCGCTGCGGACGATGACCGGATCGTTTCGCGCGACGCCGACGGCTGCTATCGCTTCAATGCCGACTTCACGAACGTCGGCGATCTCGATGCGCAGCTCGATGCTTTGTCCGGACTCTACGGTAACGACGTCGAGGCCTCGCGCGAACCGCTGCGCGCCCTTTACGAAAGCGTGTTCCGGCACCGCGAGTTCACCGGCCGTTCCGGCAGCATGTTCGGCTTCGAGGGGCTCGGCTGCATCTACTGGCATATGGTGTCGAAGCTGCTGCTCGCGGTACAGGAGAATTTCTTCGCGGCGCTCGAAGCCAATGCAGGGGCGGAGGTCTGCCAGCGCCTCGGCGGTTTGTACTACCGGGTACGCGAAGGCATCGGCTTCAACAAGACGCCGACCGAGTACGGCGCCTTCCCGACGGATCCCTATTCGCACACGCCCGGGCATGGCGGCGCCCAACAGCCCGGCATGACCGGGCAGGTCAAGGAAGAAGTGCTGACCCGCTTTGGCGAGCTGGGTGTGCGGGTCGCCGGCGGCGAAGTTCGCTTCGATCCGAGGCTGCTTCGCGCACGCGAATTCTCCTCCGAGACTCGCCCGTTCCGATTCCTCGACGTCCACGGCCAATGGCAGGAGCTGACGGTTCCGGCGTCGGGGATCGTCTTCACCTTGTGCCAGGTTCCGATCGTTTACCACTTGCGCGGCGAAGGTCGCCCGTCGCTGGCCATTACACTCGAGGACGGCGGTATTCAGACGTTGCCGCAGCTGTCGCTGCCGGCGCGTGTGAGTTCGGAACTCTTCCGGCGCAGCGGCTACATACGTCAGATATCGCTGGCTGTCCCGAAGGAAGCGCTGCTGGGAGACTGACCGCGCCGCCAACCTTGGCTACAATTGCCGCGCGATTTGCGTCCAGGATTCTGCAGCCAGAAGAACGAAACCCGATGCCAAGAGCGACCATAGACGACGTTGCGGAACTCGCCGGAGTATCGATCAAGACGGTCTCACGCGTCGTCAACCGGGAACCCAACGTTCGCGACGCGACCCGGGCGAAGGTCGAGATGGCGATCGCCGAGCTGAGTTACCACCCCAACCTGTCCGCACGGAATCTTGCGAGCCAGCGGGCCCGCCTGATCGCACTGATCTACGACGATCCCGCCTCGTACGAGAATCCGAGTGCTGGTTACGTCATCCGGATGCAGACGGGTGCCCTGTCGGCGTGCCGGACCGCGGACTACAGGCTGGTCATCTACCCTTGCGACATGCGAAGAACGACGATCGGCACGGAGCTGAAGGCAATGCTCGAACACGCGCGGCCACAGGGCGTGGTGCTGGCCGCACCTCTGTCGAATATGCCGCGGATCGTGCGCGCGATCGTCGAGACCGGGACACCGATGGTCCGTCTTTCGCCGGGCACCCAGGGCGGCAAGCAGTATTCGGTGGCAACCAATGATCGCGAGATCAGCGCGGAGATGACCCGCTACCTCGCTTCCCTGGGTCACCGGAAGATCGCATTCATCAAGGGACATCCAGAACACAAGGCGGTCGCAAACCGGTATCTCGGATACCTGGATGGCCTGCAGCAAAGCGGCCTGGAGTTTGAGCAACGGCTGGTCGAGAACGGCGACAACTCGTTTGGCTCCGGCGAGGCGGCGGGTGACAGGCTAATGAAGCTCGAGGATCCGCCGACGGCAATCTTCGCGGCCAACGACGACATGGCGGCCGGCGTGATCCGTGCGGCCAACTTGCTCGGAATCGACGTACCCGGACAGTTGTCCGTTGCAGGCTGCGATGACATTTCACTTGCCCGCCAGCTGTGCCCGACGCTCACGACCATCCGGCAACCGCTGTCGAGCATGGCCGAGCGCGCGGCGCTGGTTCTGATCGGTAACGCCCACGAGGAGTCACCGTTGCAGGGAGCGGAAATCGTTGCTGCCACGATCGAGATCCGGGAGTCCACCGGGCCGGCGCCCGGCTGACGCGCGACCGACGACCCCGGTGTCATCGCCTCATTGCGGCTTTTGGTGTGCGATTGACGTTGAACAGGCCCCAGTGCTTCTCGGCACCGAGCGGATTGTCCGCGTCGCCCTTCCATGGCTCGTCGAAAGCTTCGAAGAAGAACACGGTCGTGTTGGTCGCGGCCGCCCACTGCCGCAGCTCGTTGTAATGGCGCGCCTGGTTGGCTTCGTTGGCCCGGTCACCGAACTCGCTGGCGACCGTCGGCCACCCCGCTTCCAGGACCGCGATCGGTTTGCCCGGCAGGGCCGCGCGCACCGCCTCGATGTTCTCCACGGTGTATGCGAGCGCCTCGTCGATCGTCTTGTGTTCCCAGACGGGATAGGTGTGCACCCCCAGGAAGTCGACTTCCGCGGCAAGCGGCGCGCCGTGAAGTGCCCACCAGCGATAGTTGTCGGCCACGGTCACCGGCTGATCGATGGCCGCCCGCACGCGGCGGACGTAGGCGATGACCTTCTCGAGCGGGACCATGTGGTCGTTCCAGTCGACCAGTGCTTCGTTGCCGACGTTGACGGCAACCACGATGTCGCCGAATCGCCGCGCGAGCTCGATTCCGCGCTCGACCTCGGCGTCGTTGCTCATTGCGTTCGCCGCCAGCTTCGGTCCTGGAATGGGCTCCTTGAGCCATGGACAGCCTTCGTGATTGCTGACCTCGGCATCGAGCCAGATTCCCAGCAGGACCTTCATCGGCAGATGGTGCTTGCGAATCAGCTCGAGCACCGTCCGCGTATTGTCGCCGGAGTCATACACGCGAATCAGCCGGAAGCCGTGCCGGACCAGGGTCTCGAGATCCTCGAGAACCTCGTGATCGTCTGGGTTCACCGCTCCGCTGCCCCGATCCGGATGCTGACCCTGCCGGAACCCCGAATAGCTCACGGCCATCACCTCTCCGGCCAGCAATGCGCCGGGGGCTTGACTCACGGAATGGGCCGCAACCGGCAAAGCCGGCTCATCGGCCAGGCTGCAACTCGCGCTTGCGGCGAGAACGACGACTGCGAGTAGTCGGCGTAGATTCATCGCTTCTCCCCAGGCTGGACGAGGAACGGACGGCCTCCCATGTCAGTTCTTGACGAGCGCCGCCTCCAGTTCCTCGAGCGAACGCCCCTTGGTTTCCGGAAGAATGCGCATGACGAAGACCAGCCCAATCAACGCGAGCAGGCCGTATATCAGGAACGTCACGGAATTTCCCAGCGTCTCGAGCTGCCACGGGAAGACGAGCGTCACCAGGAAGGCAATCGCGGAGTTGATCAGGCCGACGAAGGAAATGGCCAGGCCGCGCACCCGGTTGGGAAACAGCTCGGAAAACAGGACCCACATGACCGGCCCGATCGAAACGGCAAAGCTCGCGACGAAACCGAGGACGGCGACGAGTACGAGCAGCGGGTTCATCGAGATGGCGCTGCTGACGAGCCGCGGCTCGAACTGCTGGTAGGCATCCCGGCCGACGGCATGCGTGACGGCCTCACGGAATCCGGTATCGCTGTCGTACGTCGTGTCGACCAGGGAGGCGAGTTGTTGATGGTCGATGTTCGCCGGAAGCCCCGCGATCGCTTCCCGGTCGAGCGTGTAGGTTGCCGACCCGAATCCGTAGGCGAGCAGCAGCATGCTGACGGCGATTCCGGAGAGGCCGAAACCCAGCAGCGGCCGCCGCCCGAAGCGGTCGATGAGCGCCATCGCGACCACGGTGAAGACCAGGTTGACCAGCCCGACCAAGGCCGCCTGCATGAACGCCGCGTTGGTCCCGATCCCGGACTGCTCGAAGATCATTGGCGCGTAGAAGAACACCGAGTTGATGCCGGTGATCTGCTGCAGTATCCCGACGGAGATGCCGATGGTCATGACCAGCCTCAGCGACGGATGGCCGAGTGCGCGCCAGGAAACCTGGCCGAGCCTCGACTCCGCCTCGATGCTGTCCTTGACCTGCCGCAGGTCGCGGTCTGCCTGACCGGCATTGCTGACGCGGCTCAGGACTTCGCGCGCCTCGTCGTCGCGCCCGTGCATGGCGAGCCAGCGCGGGCTCTCCGGGACGAATGACAGCGCGAGCAGGTACAGGACGGCAGGCAACGTCTCGATGCCGAGCATCCAGCGCCAGTTCCATTCGTCCAGGCGCAGTGTCGATGCCCATGCAGCCGACGATTCGCCGAGTGTCAGGATGAGGTAATTGGTGAAGAACGCCGTGGAGATGCCGACGACGATATTGAGCTGGTTGAAGGAAACCAGGCGGCCGCGCGACGCCGGAGGCGCCATCTCGGCGATGTACATCGGCGCGATGATCAGCGCGGCCCCGACCCCGAGGCCGCCGATCATGCGCGCGATCACGAGCGTCACGAACCCGGGGGCGACGGCGGAGGCAATCCCGGACACCGCGAACAGCAATGCCGCAATCTTCAGGAGCGGCCGCCGCCCGATGCGGTCGCTCAAAGGGCCGGACAACATCATGCCCAGCGTCGCCGTCAGCGCCAGCGAGGAGACCGCCCAGCCCACCTCGATCGGGGTGAGGGCAAACTCGACTTCGATGAAACCGACGACGCCGGAAATTACAGACGCGTCGAAGCCCATCAGGAAGCCACCGAGCGCGACGATCAACGCGGTGGTGGTCATGAACCCCGTCGGTCTTTCCATCGCGCGTCTTCCCTTCCCCGATCAGGCGGCCCAGATGATGCGCAGCCCGGTGTGGGCGCCGGCCTCGGGCCTGCCACCGGCCCGGCGACGAAAACCCTGTCTAACAAGGATTGACAGCGCTGTCAATATCGATGACGACGGCGCTCGATGGACCACTGCAGGACGGCGCGCCCGTCTCGATGCGCCTGTTCGACTCCGTGGTGCCGTTCGTTGCGTCGGCACCCGGCCAAGCGCAAGCGGTCGCTTTACGGGGCCCGGCCGCCCGGCCTCCGCAGCCGTTCCAGCATCGGCGCGGCCATCGGCACGGTGAGCATGGTGCTCGCGACGGCCATCAGCAGCAGTGCCGTGAAGGTCGTGGCGGTGATGACGCCTTTGTCCAGCAGCACGTTCGCGAAGATGATCATGATCAGCGCCTTGGTCTGGAGCAGCCAGCCCACCAGCGAGGCCTCGCCCGGTTTCCAGCCCAGGATCCGACCCGCGAGGCGCGCGCCGAGCAATTTTCCCGCGACAGCGGCCACCAGCAGCGCACCGGCGGCGAGGAACACGGGCGCGCCGCCGACCGTCCATTCGGTGCGCAGGCCCGTGCTCAGGAAGAACACCGGCATCACCACGAGCAGCACGTCGTGCCGCAGGGCATCCACCTGGCCATGGTCGAACCAGTCCCGATCCATCACGGCGCCGGAGAGGAACGCCCCGACCATGAAGTGCAGCCCCGCCCAGTCGGCGCTCAGGCCGCAGGCTGCCAGCCAGATCAACCCGACGTACCAGCGATCGCGCTGCGGCAGCCGACGCATCAGCCCGCGGAAGCCGATGCCCACGACGACGAACGCAGTCAGGAACCCTGCTTGCCGGCCCACGCGCTCCCAGTCGGCGAGGATCAGCGCGAGCACGCCCCAGATGGCCAGGTCGTCCATGCTCGCGTAGCGCAGGACACGCTGACCGAGCGGTTCGCGCAGGATTGCGAGCTTGTCGAGGAACAGCACCAGGATCGGCAGCGCGGTCACCGCACAGCACATGCCGACACCGGCGATGAACTGCCAGGGCGCTGCCCGTGGACCGACCCAGCCTCCGTACAGCGTGAGCCCGGCCGCTACGGCACAGCCGGCGAGCAGCGGCATGCCGAGCGCCAGCCCGGCTGTGATGCCACTGTCGCGGCGGTCCCGCCACGTACTCCTGAGATCCAGTTCGATGCCGGCAAGCCAGACGAAGCACATCACCGCCCACCAGGCGATGCCGTTCAGCGCCTGTACCACCGGCGGCCGAAAGACGAAAGCATAGTAGTCGGGGAAAGCCGCCCCGAGAACGCCTGGGCCCAGCAGGATGCCGGTGACGATCTGCACGACCACCAGCGGCGCGTAGTACTCGGTCCGGCCGAGTCGCCACACCAGGTACGGGATGGTGAAGATGATCAGGATCGCGATCAGGAACACTTCACTGGTGTTCATCGACCCTCTCTGCCGAGCCCGTTGGCGCGCACGCTCGACGGACGGTCACTTCTTCTTACCCGCCTTCTTCGCCGTCGCAACCAGCGTGTCCTCCGGCGTGCCGGCGCTGCCGATCGAGAACCGGTCTTCGGCGACCGGCTTCGACGAGCCTTCCCGGTACCAGGTCACGATCATCGGAATCTTCGCCAGCCGGAACAGCCCGAGCTGCGGACAGCGCCGGTGCGTTTCCTTGGCCAGCGCCTTGATCCGCGACGTCGACTCCTTCGTATCGAGGTAGAGGTCGAAGTTGAGCTGCTCGTACTGCGGCTGCAGGTGCAGGTCGAAGAAGAAGCCGCGGATGTCGATCAGCGAGCGCATCTTGGTGCGCAGGCCCTTGCACTTGAACTCGTGGTCGCGCGCCACGACCGCAATCGTGATGGACGTGCACCCTGCCAGTGCAGCGAGCTGCGCATGGACGGGTGTCCAGCCCCGTGACCGGCCGCTGAGCTCGGGCGGATCGCCGATGTCGAAGCCTTCCGGCTCGTCGAACATCAGCGACGGCTGGCCGTCGAAAAAGGCCTCGACCCGCATCTGCTCGAACGACCGCGTCGTCACGTCCGACACGCCGATGTATTCCGGATACTTCGCGCCTTCTTTCATCGCAGTGCCTCCGCGGGCCGACGGCCCGATGCACGCGATCTTGCCACCAGCCGGGATGCCTGCGTAAGCCCCGGGCAGTTTCCCCAGTACCCAATGCCTCCCGGTCGGGCGACAATGACCCCGTCCCAACGCTGGATGCCCGCCGCTCCGTGAACGCCGTTCCGCACCCTCCTGCTGCCCCCATCCCTGCCGAGTCCGGTCACCCGCTCGATCCGCCGGCCCGGCTGCGCGAGATCCCCTACAACTACACGTCGTTCTCGGATCGGGAAATCGTCATCCGCCTGCTCGGCGACGAAGGCTGGCGGATGCTCGACGAGTTGCGCACCGAGCGGCGGACGGGCCGCTCCGCGCGGATGCTCTATGAGGTGCTCGGCGACATCTGGGTCGTGCACCGCAACCCGTACCTCGAGCAGGACCTGCTCGACAACCCGAAACGCCGCGGGATGCTGATCGGCGCCCTGCACCACCGCCTCAACGAGATCGACAAGCGGCGCGAGAGCGGGGACGGCGAGCGCGATGCCAAGGTCGGCCGCCTGCTCGAAGCTGCACGCGGCGCAGTGACGGACTTCGAGCAGTCGTTCGCCACCATCGACGGTTTGCGGCGCAAGGCGCGGCGGGCGCTCGGCAGCCACACCCGCGGCGACAACATCTGCTTCGATGCGTTCGCGCGCGTCTCGCACGCCACGGACGCCACCGACTGGCGCGTCGAGATTCCGTTCGTGGTGCTGACACCCGATCAGGAGGACGAAATCCCCGGGTTGGTCCGCGCCTGCATCGAGACCGGCCTCACCGTGATTCCTCGCGGAGGCGGCACGGGTTACACCGGCAGCTGCGTGCCGCTCACGCCGTTCGCCGCCGTGATCAACACGGAAAAGCTCGAACGCATCGATCCCGTCGAGAACGTCGAGCTGCCCGGTGTGGATCGAACGGTGCCGACGCTGCTGACCGAGGCCGGCGTCGTCACGCGTCGAGTCGAGGAGGCTGCGCAGCAGGCAGGATTCGTATTCGCCGTCGACCCGACGTCCGCCGACGCCTCCGTCGTGGGCGGCAACATCGCCATGAACGCGGGCGGCAAGAAGGCCGTGCTGTGGGGCACTGCGCTCGACAACCTTGCGTGGTGGCGCATGGTCGACCCAGACGGCAACTGGCTCGAGGTCACGCGGGTCGGGCACAACCTCGGCAAGATCCACGAAGTCGACAAAGCCGTCTTCGACCTCGCCTGGAAGGACGGACGCGACGAGCCCGAAGGCGCGCGCGTGCTGCGCACGGAACGGCTCGAAATCGATGGACGTCGCTTCCGCAAGCTCGGCCTCGGCAAGGACGTCACCGACAAGTTCCTCGGCGGACTGCCGGGCGTGCAGAAGGAAGGTTGCGACGGGATCATCACGTCGGCGCGCTGGATCCTGCACCGCATGCCGGCGCACATGCGCACCGTCTGCCTCGAATTCTTCGGCCAGGCACGCCAGGCGATCCCGGCCATCGTCGAGATCCGCGACTACCTCGAGCGCGAAGGCCGGGGGCGCGGCGTGAAGCTGGCCGGCCTCGAGCATCTCGATGAGCGCTACCTGAAGGCCGTCGGCTACACCACCAAGTCGAAGCGCGGCGCGCTGCCCAAGATGGTGCTGCTCGGCGACATCGCCGGCGACGACGAGAACGCAGTGGCCCTTTGCGCATCCGAAGTCGTGCGTATTGCCAACGCCCGCGCCGGCGAAGGCTTCGTCGCCGTGGGCGCGGAGGCTCGCAAGGCTTTCTGGCGCGACCGGTCGCGCACCGCCGCGATCGCCCGGCACACCAACGCCTTCAAGGTGAACGAGGACGTCGTGATTCCGCTCGAGCGCCTGGGCGAATACACCGACGCCATCGAACGCATCAACATCGAGCTGTCGATCGAGAACAAGCTGCAGCTCCTCGATGAACTGGACGCCTACCTCGCCGGCGAGCCGAAGATCGGCAAGACTGGCGATGCGGATGTGGACCGCCTGCCGCACCACGACGTCCTCGCGGACCGTCCTGCGATGGCACGAGCGGTGCTGGCCGCCTGCCGCTGGCGCTGGCATTGGCTCGCGACGCACCTCGACCTGCCCCTCGCGCAGGCCCTCGGCCAGATCGACGACGTGGGCCTCGGCGAGATGCGCGACGTCATTCGCCGCCGCGTGGCCAGCGAACCCGCGGCACGCCTGTTCGACGTGGTGCAGGACCACACCGTGCGCATTTCCTGGAAGCGCGAGGTGCGCGCGGAAATGCAGCGCATCTTCGCGGGCGGCCCCTTCGCGCCGCTGCTCGCGGACCTCACGGCCATCCACCAGCGGGTACTGCATGGCCGCGTCTGGGTGGCGCTGCACATGCATGCCGGCGACGGCAACGTGCACACCAACATCCCGGTCAACTCCGACGACTACGCCATGCTGCAGCGGGCCAACCGTGCCGTGGCGCGCATCATGCGGATCGCTCGCGACCTCGACGGCGTGATCTCCGGCGAGCACGGCATCGGCCTCACCAAGCTCGAGTACCTGAATGACGCCGAGCTGGTCGAATTCCGCGCGTACAAGCAGCGCATCGACCCGGAGGGCCGCTTCAACAAGGGCAAGCTGCTGCCGGGCGCCGACCTGAGGAGCGCGTACACGCCGAGCTTCAACCTGCTGGGCCACGAATCGCTGATCATGCAGCAGTCCGACATCAACACGATCTCGGACGCGATCAAGGACTGCCTGCGCTGCGGCAAGTGCAAGCCGGTGTGCGCGACGCACGTGCCCGCGCGCGAACCTGCTCTACTCGCCGCGCAACAAGATCCTCGCCACCTCGCTGCTCATCGAGGCGTTCCTGTACGAGGAGCAGACGCGCCGCGGCGTCTCGATCCAGCACTGGGACGCGTTCTCCGACGTGGCCGACCACTGCACGGTCTGCCACAAGTGCGAGACGCCCTGCCCCGTCGACATCGATTTCGGCGACGTGTCCATGGCGATGCGCGACCTGCTGCGCCGCATGGGCAAGGATCGCGTGAACGCGGCCAAGGCCGGCGCGATGATGTTCCTCAACACGACGAACCCGGACACGATCAAGCTGACCCGCAGGCTGATGATCGACTGGGGATACAAGGCACAGCGGGTCGGCCATCGCGCGCTGCACACGCTCGGCAAGGCGCAGACGAAGCGTCCGCCGGCGACCACGGGCGGGCGTCCCCCGGTGCGCGAGCAGATCATCCACTTCGTCAACAAGAAGATGCCGGGCGGGCTGCCGAAGCGCACCGCACGCGCGCTGCTCGACATCGAAGACCGCAACTACGTCCCGATCATCCGCAACCCGGCGATCGCATCTGCGGATGCCGAGGCCGTGTTCTATTTCCCGGGCTGCGGCTCCGAGCGACTGTTCTCGCAGGTGGGCCTCGCGACGCAGGCCATGCTCTGGCACGTCGGCGTGCAGACCGTCCTGCCGCCCGGGTATCTCTGCTGCGGCTACCCGCAACGCGGGTCGGGCCAGTTCGACCAGGCCGAAAAGATCATCACCGACAACCGGGTGCTGTTCCACCGCGTCGCCAACACGCTCAATTACCTCGACATCAAGACCGTGGTCGTGAGCTGCGGCACCTGCTACGACCAGCTGCTGGGTTACAAGTTCGAGGACATCTTCCCGGGATGCCGTATCCTCGACATCCACGAGTTCCTGCTCGAAAAAGGCGTGCGTCTCGAGGGCGTGACCGGCGTGCGCTACATGTACCACGACCCGTGCCACTCGCCGATCAAGGGCCAGGACCCGCTCAAGGTCGTGAACGCGTTGATCAACGCCGAGGCGAACGGACGCATCGAGAAGAACGACCGCTGCTGCGGCGAGTCGGGCACGTTCGCCATCGCGCGGCCCGACATCGCCACGCAGGTGCGCTTCCGCAAGCAACAGGAAATGGAAAGAGGCGCCGCGAAAGCGCGCGCCGGCGGCTTCGAAGGCGAGGTCAAGGTCCTGACCTCGTGCCCGTCCTGCCTGCAGGGCCTGCAGCGCTACGGGGACGATGCCGGAACCGACGCGGACTACGTGGTGGTCGAGGTCGCGCGCCACCTGCTCGGCCGCGACTGGCTGGAAGAATACGTAACCAGGGCGAACCAGGGCGGCATCGAACGCGTGCTGGTCTGACGGGGAGAGGGCTCTTGGCGACAGGATTGGCAGCCCGCACCCGGGCTGATTTTCGTTCGAGCGGCCGGCAGGTGTTCGGACTGCACCTGCTGATGCAGATCGTCGGCGTCGCGCTGCTCACGCCGCTCATCGGCGGGATCGCCGGCTACATCATCGCGTCCACGGGCGATGCCGTGATCAGCAACTACGACATCGCTTCCTTCGCGCTCTCGTTGCGAGGGGCACTGTTCGCACTGGTCGTGGCCGCATTGACCATCGCCTTGCTGCTCGCGGAATTCGCCGGCCTGACCTGGCTCTCGGGACACGCCATCGGAGGCCGGACGGACCACGCTCGCGTCGACCATCGGCTTCGTTGCGCGCAACCTGCCGCGCCTCGTCGTCCTTTCGACGCTCGTCTTCCTGCGACTGGTGCTGCTCCTGCTGCCCTTCGTCGCCGTCGTCTGCGTGATCTGGTTCGGCACGCTCTCCGGCCACGACATCAACTACTACCTCGCCGAGAACCCGCCGCATTTCCGCCGCGCCAAGCTGATCGTCGGGGTGCTCGGGGCCGGATACGCGCTGCTCGCCGCCTGGCAGCTTGCGCGCTGGCTGTACGCCCTGCCGATCATGCTGTACGAGAAGCGCGCGCCACGGGAATCGCTCGAGCGCAGCTTCGAGATGACGCGAGGCCGGGTCAAGGAGATCGTCGTGCCGCTGATCGGCTGGTGGGTGATCGTCACCACGGCCGCCATCCTCATCGTCCTGCTCGCCCGCGAGATCTCGAGCGGCGCACTCGCCTGGGCGGGAATGGACCTGAAACGCGTGTTGCCGCTCGTTTCTGCCTTCCTGGCTGTCTCGATTGCGGGCGCATTCATCTACGGCGCCCTGCAACTGGCCGGCCACCAATTCCTCGTGACACGCATGTATGCGGAGCAACTGGACCGGAAATGGGCCGTGCCCGCGGAATCGAACGCTGAAGCCGCCCAGTCGATCGGACTCGCCCGCCGCGCGGTCCCGGCGCTACTGGCGCTGCTGGTCTTCGCAATCGGCGTTGGCGCCTTCCTGACGACGCGACTCGACCTCAAGCCGGACGTGGCCATCACCGCGCACCGCGGCGCGTCGCATGTCGCGCCGGAGAACACGATGCCCGCGTTCCGCGCGGCGCTCGATGCGGGAGCGGATTACGTCGAACTGGACGTGCAACGCACGCGCGACGGCGCAATCATCGTCATGCACGACGGCGATTTCATGCGCATGGCGGGGGACGCACGCAAGGTCTCGCAGGTCACGGCGGCGGAGGCCGCCTCCATCGACATCGGCTCGCGCTACGGGAGAGAATTCGCCGGCGAGTCGCCACCGCTGCTCTCCGACGTGATCGGGCTGGCCCGCGACCGCATGAAGATCAACATCGAACTGAAATACAACGTGCCGGACCCCGGCCTCGCACCGGCGGTCATCGGCCTGCTGAAGCAGGAGAACTTCCTCGACCAGGTGGTCGTCACGTCGCTCGACTACGCGGCGCTCAAGCAGGTCAAGTCGCTGGAGCCGCGCATTCCGACGGGGCACATCGTCACGGCGGCCGTCGGTGACGTGGCGAAGACCCGCGCCGATTTCGTGAGTCTCAACAGCGCGCAGGCCACTCCGGCCCTGCTGCGGCGCGCCCACGCCGCGAACAAGCAAGTGCACGTCTGGACGGTGGACAAGCCCGAGGTGATGCAGCGGATGATCGAGCGCGGCGTCGACAACATCATCACCAACGAACCGGCGCTGCTGAAGCGCGTCATGCGTGACCGAGGTGCGCTCAGCGCGCCCGAGCGGCTCGCGTTGCGGTTGCGTGTCCTGTTCAGCAAGGCCCCCGTCGAATTGACATCGGCGGAGGCCGTTCCACAGCTGTGAACTCGGGCGAGTCCGGCGCCGCACTGACGGGCGCGGCCTTCGATGGGCCGATCGACGTCATCGGCGACGTGCACGGCGAAATCGACGCGCTCGAGGACTTGCTCCATGTGCTGGGGTATCGCGGCCGGGGCGATCACCCCGCCGGGCGACGGCTGGTCTTCATCGGCGACCTCTGCGACCGCGGCCCCGACAGCCCAGGCGTGATTCGCCGCGTCCGCGAGATGGTCGAGGCCGGCACGGCGCAGTGCCTGCTCGGCAATCACGAGATCAACGTGATGCGCGGTTCGCGCAAGGAAGCGAACGGCTGGTTCTACGAGAACGACCACGATCGCAAGCGCGGCCGGTTTGAAGCGTCGAAGCCGGCGGCCGGCGATGCGGAGCGGGAGGAAATCCTGGCGTTCCTGCGCAGCCTGCCGCTGGTGCTGGAGCGCCCCGACCTGCGACTGGTGCATGCCTGCTGGAGCGATGAACGGATCGCGGAGGCCCGGGAAGCCGCAGGCTTCAGCAATGCGGTGGAACTTTACCGGCACTACGCGGCGCTCGCCGAGGCACGCGCGCAGGCCAGCGGACTGGCGACCGAGGCCGGCGCCTTGCTCGATCACTACCGCGAGCGGCTGGTCGATCGCAGCCAGCCCGTGCCCATGCTCGAGGCGCTGGCCGAGCGCGACCTCGCCTACCAGATGTCGAATCCCGTGCGCGTGCTCACCTCAGGCATCGAGCGGCGCGCGCATGAACCTTTCTTCATGGCGGGCAAGTGGCGGATGGTCGAGCGCGTCGAGTGGTGGGAGGACCTACGCGGCGGATACGCCCGTGCTGTTCGGCCACTACTGGCGCTGGCCGACGCCCGAGGCGGGCCGGCGCTACGGCAGGTATGCGCACGACGTGTTCGAGCGGCGCGCCGCCAACGAGTGGCTCGGTCCGCGGGACAGCGCGTTCTGCATCGACTACTCGGTCGGCGCGCGCTACGCCGAACGGCTCAGCTACCCGGGCGAGCCGTTCGTCAGCCGGCTCGGCGCCGTGCGCTGGCCGGAGCGCGAGGTGATCTTCGACGACGGCAGCGGCGCTGAGCTTGCGAAGGCAGGCGGCTCACTTCGGTGAAGCGGGCGGCGCCTCGGGATTGATCGTCACACCGCGCTTGCGCAGCTCATCCACGACCAGCTTCGCGTTCGGGTTGCCCCGCTCGGCCAGGCGCGCGGTATCGCGGGCCAATCCATCGAGCGAATCACGGAGTTGCTGCGACTGCTGCACCTGCGCCTGCTGCGCCTCGCGTGACTGCCGCAGGGTGTTCCGTTCGGCAAGCAACTGGGTGGCCTGAAACATGAACCACCCAAGCGAGGCGATCGTCAGCAGCAGGACCGGCAGGAACACCCCCGGACCGCCTTGGTCTTGTGCATGCATGGCGTTAGCGCCCTTCCTTGCTGCGCTCCGATGCCTGAGCCGGAGCCGGTGGCGTCACCGAGATCGTGATGCCCCGGGCCTCGAGGATACGCCGCAGGTCCTCGTCTTTCGTGCGAGTCGACAGGTCGGCAAGAGCCTGTGCGATCTCGGTGTACAGGCCCTGCAGTTGCATGGATTGCAGGATGAACTGCTGCCGGCCTGCGACCTCGGCCTGCAGATTGCGGTTCCCGACGAAGAGGCTCGCATTCAGCGCGGCCAGGAACAGATTGAGCGCTGCGAGTGAGGTGAGGAGCCAGAATTGCCAGCGGTTCAGCATGAGACGTGAAAACCTCCGGACGATCAGTACCGGGCGCGGCCTTGTCCGCGCACCGCAGCGATGCCCACGAGCCCGAGTGCCATCAGCAGCAGGGTGCCCGGTTCGGGCACCGAACCCGATGGCGTCACCTGACCATGCACGCGCAGCAAGATCGGGCTGAACCCGCTCTCGTAGCCGCTGCCGTTGTAGCCGACTGCGAACAGCCGCACCGTATCCTCGAACGCGCCGAGCCCGAGGCTGGACGTATCGAACGCAACTCGCAGGCCGCTCAGGCTCTGGCCAGCCTCCAGACCGCTGAAGGACTCGAATCCGTAGAAGCCGAAGTCCTGGCTCGCCCCGAAGTCGAACTGGAATGAACCACGCAGGAGGTCCGCCGGGCCGGACGCTGCGTTCTGCAACGACAGGAACCCCTCGAGCAGGCCGGAACCCAGCGACACGGTGCCGAAGCTGTAGTCGTAGACCAGGCCGGTGGACGTCAACGTCGCCACACCGGAGATCTGCACCAACAGCGGGTCGGCGTAGTTGTTCACCTGGGCAGCGAGCGTGACGGTGGTCGGGCCCAGCCCCAGATCGGCCAGGTCTGCGTCATGACTGACGAAGCTTGCGGTAGCACTGCCGTTGTATACGCCGGCCGAGGCGGTGTTGAGACCAACGGTGAGACGCGACGAGTCCGTCTGACCCGCCGCAAGGCCGTCGCCAAGCGTGCCGCTGGCGCTGAACGGGCCGGTGGCACCGCCGAGCGAGCCGCGCAACACGTCGTTCAGCGCCGTCACGGGCGCAGCGTTCGTCACGGCCACATTGCGTGCGGCGACCGCATCCCCCACATGCACGATGCCGAAATTGATCGACGGGTTGGCGACCTGTGCCACCGCCGGGGTATAGACGTGGCCGGTGAGGCCGACATTCTGGTTCGGCAACGCGAGGTCCGGAGCACCGGTGGTGCCTGCGCCGGTCGACGCAAGCGTGATCGTCGCGGCACCCGAGTACGTGCCTGCCGTGCTCGTGTTCAGGCCCACTCGCAACGTCGATGCATTGGTTGCGCCGGCCGAGAGGTTGGCAATTGCGCCACTCGCGTTGAAGCCCGTCGTGCCCGTCGCGATCCCGGCGTTGAGCCCCTCCGTGTACGCGTCAGGCGAACTGTTCGTGATACTCACACCGGCGCTCGGCGCGGCATCTCCGACCCGCGCAGCCAGCGCCACGGGCAGCGTGCCGAGTACTGGATTTGCCAGACGGTATACGTTGCCCTGCACGGTGACGTTCTGCGAGGCGAGCGTTAGCTGGCAGTTCGGCTCGCAGTTGCCGACGTTGCTCGCGTCGGAGACGAACGCCACCGTGGCGGTGCCGCTGCGTGCACCGGCCGTGCCGGTGTTGAGACCCACCTGCAGCGTGTTGGCGTTCGTGCCGCCCGGCGCCAGCAGGCTGAACGATCCGCTCGCGGTGATCGGCGCCCCCGCGCTGATGCTGGCGTTCAAGGCCGCCTGCGGATTGCCCGTCGCCTGGTTCGTCACGCTGACGTACTGTGTCGGCGAGGCCGTGTTGATGCGCACGTTGCCGAGGTTGATGACCGGGTTGTTGATCACCGGCTGCGCCTGGTCCACCACCTGCGCGATGGCCTGGATGATGCCGACGACCCCGAAGTTCGCCGAACCGACGCCCGACTCGCCCAGCCCGTTGCTCGCGCCGTTGACCGCGCCCGCCGTGTAGAAGTTGACGGGGATCGCACCGTTCACCGAGCCGGCCGCAGACGTATTGACGCCCACCACCATGCCGCTCGCATTGGTGGCCCCGGCCAGCAGGCCGCTGATCGAACCGGTCCCGGTGATCAGGCTCGAGCCCACGCCCGTCGCGACGCCGAAGCGCGCATTGAGATCCTCCACGTACCCCGCCGCACCGGTCGCAATGTTGGAGATGCTGAGCGTCTGGCTGACGCTCTGCCCCACCTGCACCGTGCCGAAGTTCAGCGCCGGCGTGTTCAACTGCCCGATCGCCGCCTGGTAGACGTTGCCCGAGACGTTGATCGTCTGCGCGCCGACGCCGATCGGCGCCAGGCCGCTGGTGCCCGTGCCGTTCGACACGTAGTTCAGCGTGACCGAGCCGTTCCTCGCGCCGGCAACGCCCGTGTCGAGACCCACGCTCATCGCCGTGGTGTTCGCCGGACCACCGGCCGCCACGCCACCGGCGTTCAGCCCGCCGCTGATCGAGCCGCCGTTGTTGGTCGCGGCACCCGTGTTCCCACCAAAGCTCGCATTCAGAACTTCGGTGAACGCACCCGTGGGCGCCGTGTTGCTGACCGTCAGCGCCTGCGTCAGCGTGCCGCCGACGCGCTGGTTCGCAAACGTGATCGGACTCGGCGAAGCACTGCCCGAGGCAAGGTTGTAGCCCGTGGCTTGCACGGCAACCGTCTGGCCGCCGACTCCGATGGCCGATGCGCCGGTGGTGCCGGTGCCGTCCGACTGGTAGGTGAGGGTCACGGACCCTGTGTTGAGGCCTGCCACGCCGCTGCCGATCGTGGCACTGATGGCGTTGCTCGCGCTGCCGGCATTCAGCAGGCTGACGCTGCCGCTCGTTGCCGTCACGGCGCCGCTGCTGCCCGAGACGCTCGCGTTGAGCCGCTCGGAGTAGCCGTCGTTCGCTGCTGCATTGGTGATCGTGAGCGCTCCGCTGGTCGCGTTCCCAACGCGGAAGCTCGCCAACGTGACCGGGTCGGTCGACTGGCCCTGGGCCAGCCTGAACACGTTGCCCTGCACGGTGACGTTCTGCGAGGCGAGCGTGAGCTGGCAGTTCGGCTCGCAGTTGCCCACGTTGCTCGCGTCGGAGACGAACGCCACCGTGGCGGTGCCGCTGCGCGCACCGGCCGTGCCGGTGTTGAGACCCACCTGCAGCGTGTTGGCGTTCGTGCCGCCCGGCGCCAGCAGGCTGAACGATCCGCTCGCGGTGATCGGCGCCCCCGCACTGATGCTGGCGTTCAAGGCCGCCTGCGGATTGCCCGTCGCCTGGTTCGTCACGCTGACGTACTGTGTCGGCGAGGCCGTGTTGATGCGCACGTTGCCGAGGTTGATGACCGGGTTGTTGATCACCGGCTGCGCCTGGTCCACCACCTGCGCGATGGCCTGGATGATGCCGACGACCCCGAAGTTCGCCGAACCGACGCCCGACTCGCCCAGCCCGTTGCTCGCGCCGTTGACCGCGCCCGCCGTGTAGAAGTTGACGGGGATCGCACCGTTCACCGAGCCGGCCGCAGACGTATTGACGCCCACCACCATGCCGCTCGCATTGGTGGCCCCGGCCAGCAGGCCGCTGATCGAACCGGTCCCGGTGATCAGGCTCGAGCCCACGCCCGTCGCGACGCCGAAGCGCGCATTGAGATCCTCCACGTACCCCGCCGCACCGGTCGCAATGTTGGAGATGCTGAGCGTCTGGCTGACGCTCTGCCCCACCTGCACCGTGCCGAAGTTCAGCGCCGGCGTGTTCAACTGCCCGATCGCCGCCTGGTAGACGTTGCCCGAGACGTTGATCGTCTGCGCGCCGACGCCGATCGGCGCCAGGCCGCTGGTGCCCGTGCCGTTCGACACGTAGTTCAGCGTGACCGAGCCGTTCCTCGCGCCGGCAACGCCCGTGTCGAGACCCACGCTCATCGCCGTGGTGTTCGCCGGACCACCGGCCGCCACGCCACCGGCGTTCAGCCCGCCGCTGATCGAGCCGCCGTTGTTGGTCGCGGCACCCGTGTTCCCACCAAAGCTCGCATTCAGAACTTCGGTGAACGCACCCGTGGGCGCCGTGTTGCTGACCGTCAGCGCCTGCGTCAGCGTGCCGCCGACGCGCTGGTTCGCAAACGTGATCGGACTCGGCGAAGCACTGCCGGAAGCAAGGTTGTAGGCCGCCGCATTCGAGCCGAGCACGAGGCTGATCGTCTGGCTCGGCACGTTGCCGAAGTTGTTGGCGACGTGAATCGCCTGGCCCGAAAGCGGCGCGATCGAACCAGCCGACGCGACGTTGAAAATCACGCCGATGTTGGCGCTGGCGCTGCCCGGCGCCAACGGCCCGAAGTTCTGTGGTGTGACCGCCAGCCGTGCGTCGGTGATGTTGCCGCCGTTCACGGACGTCTGGATCGCGCCACGCAGGCTCGGGCCGGTCGTGCCGGTATTCGCGACCTGGAAGTCGAACGCGTTGGCACCGACCCGCAGGTTGCCGATGGTCAGCGACGGAGTCGCGCTCGTGCCGTTTGTGATGCTTGCGCCCGTGATCGTCTGCGCCGTGTTGCCGGCCGCCAGGATCTGGCCCGTGCCCGACACGTTCGCGCGCGCGTTGAAGGCATTGCCGACGCCGAAATTGGCGTTGATGTAATCGCCGTACACCGTGATGCTGTTCGCGCCCAGTGCGAGACTGCCAGCCCCGGAGCCATTGTGCCGCAGCGTACCGGCCGAACTGGCGGCCGCGATGGTGAGAATCCCGTCTGGCGCAACTTCGACCGTGCCGCTCGGCCCGACGATGCCGCGGCTGGCAAGCAGGCCAGCGCTGCCGCTGGCGCGCACGGTACCGGCGTTCTGCAGGCTGACCTGGATCTGCCCGGCGCCCTGGATGGTGTGCGCGCTGCCGTTGGTCAGCACTTCGTTGCCATTGAGTCCGCTGACGCGGTTATTGCCGGCGTTGGCCATCGCCAGCGTACCGGTGCCGGCGAGCGTCACGTCGGTTCCGTACAGAAGCACGTCCGTCGCGAGACTCCCCCCGATACTCGAGTTCATCGCCAGCGTGCCGTTGTTGGTGATGGTGTTGAGCAACCGTGTCGTCGTGTTCGAGCTGCCGTCGCCGGCGACGTACGTGCCGTTCAGGGTCACGCCGTCCAGCGCGCCGACCGTGCCGGGAGTGGTCCGCATGAGGCCATTGGCCGATGTCGTCAGCGTGCCGCCCGCGACCGTCGCGTTGGTCAGCTGCAGGATCGAGCCGTTGCGCGCGTCGAGCGTTCCGCCCGTGTTGTAGAACATGCCGCGCAGGTCGAGCGTGCCGCCGTCGGCGCGCAGCGTGCCGGTGTTGATGACGCCGCTGCTGTTCGGCTGAATGATCAGGGGCGTCGTCTGCGTGGCGACGATGAGACCCTGGTTCGCGAGCGACATCGCGGCCCCACCGATGTTGCCGCTGCCGGCGATCGTGTGGGTCGCGCTGTTGGTCAGGCGCTCGTTGCCGTTGAGCCCGCTGACGCGGTTGTTGGCGGCGTTGGCCATCGCCAGGGTGCCGGTGCCGGCCAGCGTCACGTCTGACTGGTAGAGCAGCAGGTCCGTCGCGAGGCCGCCGTTCACGCCGGAGTTCATCGCCAGAGTGCCGTTGTTGGTGATGGTGCCGACCAGCTGCGTGGTCGTGTTGGCGCTGCCATCGCCCGCCGCGTACGTACCGTTCAGGGTCACGCCGTCCAGACGACCGACCGTGCCGGGCGTCGTGCGCATGAAGCCGCTGGTGGACGTCGTCAGCGTGCCGCCCGTGACCGTCGCATTGGTCAGCTGCAGGATGAAACCGTTGCGCGCGTCGAGCGTGCCACCGGTATTGGTGAACAATCCGCGCAGGTCGAGTGTGCCGCCGTCGGCGCGCAGCGTGCCGGTGTTGATCACGCCCGTGGCGTTCGGCTGAATGATCAGGGGCGTCGTGTGGGACGCGACGATGAGCCCCTGGTTGGTCAGCGACATGGCGGCGGCGCCGATGTTGCCGCTGCCGATGATCGTGTGGTTCGCGGTGTTGGTCAGGCGCTCATTGGCGTTCTGACCCGAGATGACGTTGTTGCTGCTGTTGGCCATCGTTAGCGTGCCGGCGCCGGCCAGGATCACGTCCGACTGATAGAGCAACAGGGACGTCGCCAGGCCCCCGCCGATGCTCGAGTTCATCGCCAGCGTGCCATTGTTGGTGATGGTGTTCAGCAGTCGCGTCGTCGTATTGAGCGAGCCGTCGCCTGCGACGTAGGTGCCGCTCAGGGTGAGGCCGTCGAGTTGACCGACGGCTCCCGGAGTTGTTCGCAGCAGGCCGCCAGCGGATGTCGTCAGCGTGCCTCCGACGACGGTGGCGTTGGTCAACTGCAGGATCGAGCTGTTGCGCGCGTCCAGCGTGCCGCCCGTGTTGGTGAACAGGCCGCGCAGGTCGAGCGTGCCGCCGTCGGCGCGCAGCGTGCCGGTGTTGATGGCGCCAGTTGCATTGGGGGAGATGATCAGCGGTGTCGACTGCGTCGCGACGATCAGCCCCTGATTGGTAAGTGCCAACTGCGCGCTGCCGATCGTGCCGGAGCCCTGGATCGTATGGGTCGCGCTGTTGGTCAGGCGAACGCTCGAAGGCGCGCCGTAGATCACGTTATTGGCGGCATTTGCCATCGTCAGCACACCGCTGCCCGCCAGGGTGACGTCGTTCCCCAGCGCGATGCTGGTCGCGAGAGCGCCTCCGACGCCCGAGTTCATTCTCAGCGTGCCGTTGTTGGTGATGACGTTGAGCAGCGTGGTCGTGACGTTGCTCGAGCCGTCGCCCGCCTCGAAAACGCCGTTGTTGGTCACGCCATCCAGCGTGCCGTTGATCCGATTGCGGATGAGGCCGCTGCCCGCGGTCGTGAGAATCCCGCCCTCGATCACGGCATTATTGCGAAGTTCGATCGTCGAGCCGTCGAGGGCCTGAATGGTGCCGTTCGAGGATCCGTCGTGGTTCGTGATCGTGCTGTAAGTGATCTGCAGCAGCCCGCCATCGCGGGCTTGTATTGTGCCGGTATTGAGCACGCCATCCGCATTGGTGCGGATGATCAGCGGGGTGCTCTGATTGGCGGAGATGGTGCCCTGATTGGTAATGGCCAGATAGCCGCCGAAGCCAAGGCTGCCCGAGCCCTGGATCGTATGCCCGGCGGCATTGGTCAGCCGTTCCGTTCCCGCGTTGCCACGAACGGAGTTGTTGGCGGAATCGGACATCGTCAGCGAGCCGCTGCCGCTGATCGTGACGTCGGTGCCAAGCAACAGGGTTGTGGCGAGACTTCCGGCAGTGCCCGAGCTCAGAGCCAACGTGCCGTTGTTCACGAGGCTGTTGCGCAGGTACGAATTCGAGTTGGCCGAACCGTCGCCGACCAGATAGGTGCCGTTCAGGGTGACGCCGTCGAGCGTTCCGTACGAGCCCGCCAGCGCGCGAATCACGCCGCTGCCCGAGGTGGTCAGCGTGCCGCCGATGATCGTTCCCTGCAGCAGTTCCACCAGGCCGCCGTCCTGCGCGTCGAGCGTGCCGCCGGTGTTGTTGAGCGTGCTACCCGAGAATCGCAGTCGGCTGCCGGTGCCGGTGACGCGCAGGGTCCCGGCGTTGGTGCTGGGACTGAGGGCGTTGGCCGCAACGGTCAGGCTCGAGCCGCTCGTGATCGCCACGATCTCGTCGCCGGTGTTTGCGATCGTGCGGATCGTGGTGTCGCCCGTGCGATGGGTGATCGTCTGCTGGCCGGCGACGTTGATTACGACGTCGTCGCCGGAGCTGGGCAACTGGCTCGGGCTCCAGTTGGCGACCAGGTCCCAGAAACCGGTGCCGTCAATCCATGAAACCGTCGCCCCCAGAGCGGATGCACTGTAAAGCGCAGCGGCGCAGGCGAGGCCCAGCGCGGACCGGGTTCCCTTCGTCATGGCTCAATGACTCCACGATCAGGTATGCATCCTTAACATATGCAAGTTGCATGCCCCCCGACCAAGCCATTGATTCAGCGCGTGCGACAGCGGAAGGCGCGCGAAGGCGGCCTTTCAAGTGTCAAATTATTCGACATAACGTATTGACATATATAAGGATTCGCATTCGCAGGACCGCCACTTCACGCGCAGCGAAGACGCCTAGAAGCGCAGCGTCAAACCGAGTTGCGCTTCGGCCTGGAAGAACGTACTGCCCGACGACTTCACGAGGCACCCGCCGCCTTCGGCGTCGCTGACGCAGAAGAAACTCGTGTTCGACTGCACGAACGTCAGGTACCCGCGCAGGCCGAGCGTGGCGACGAGGTAATCGCTGAACGGAATCCGGAGACCGCCGCCGAGGCTGCCCGAGAACTTCGTGTCGGAGTCGAAGCCGTCCGCAGACCATCGCGTGGCGCCGATCGTCATCGAGAGGTACGGGACCAGCCAGTCGGTCTCCCCGGGAAACATGGCTGTGCCGCCGAACTGGTAATACTCGATCTTCACGTCGAGACCGGACAGCACCGGGTCGTTCGAGTCGATCTCGGCCGTCTGCTGGCTGTAGAGGAACTCGTAGAAGCCGTGCTCATCGCGATACAGGCCGAGGTCCAGCCCGTAGCTGCCGTCTTCACGGACATCCACGGACTTCTTCGGTGTCGTGTCGGTGGCTTCAGTTTCAAATTGCCCCCCTGCACGGTAACCGATGAACGGCGTGATCTCGAAGCGCGGCACGACGTCAGCACGAGCCTCCGCAGGCAACAGGCTGGTGGCGGCGATGAGAGCCATCGCCAGGAGTGTCAGGATGCGCTGCATGAGAGTTACCTGTTTGTCTTGCCGGCCGGCGCCGGATGGCGACGATTACGCCGATTCTACCGGTCCGGACGAAGGAGCGACGCGGCAGCAGTTGTGTTTTCCACGGCTTGCCCGGCCCGTGTCGCTGCTACACTCAAAATGTACGCCGTGCCCCGGAGGTTCGGATGAGCGACCTGCAACAAACCTTGCGCGACCTGCACCGCGAACTGGGTGAAACCCGGAGTCTCGCGCCGGAGGACCGGGCGATGCTCGAGTCCGCGCTCGGCGACATCCAGCGCGCGCTTCAGGGCAGCGAACCGGCCGCATCCGCCGACGCGCCCGGCGACGCGCTTGAAGGTGCCGCCGTGCGCCTCGAGGCAGGGCACCCAGGGCTGGCAGCCACGGTCCGCTCCGTGATCGACGCACTGTCCAAGGCCGGTATCTGAACTGACCGCTAAGCACCTGTATTTGAAAAGAATGCGGACTATCGGCGACGGCCCGCGCTGCGCGGCTCTGGTATGATTCGCGCCCAACGGAACTGCACCGGTGGCGGCCGCACCCGCCCATAAAGCCATGCAAGAACAAGGCAACCCTTTCGACGACGCTTTCAGCCAGGCCGTGGATCTCGGCAACGAGATTGCGGAGGCGGACGAGAAAGCCGACCTGTGGGACATCTCCGACGGCCTGCTGGCCGGCGCCGTGCAGTACTGGCTGTATACGCGCCAGCCCTGCGGCGATCCCAAGTGCGAAGACTGCCTCGCCGTGAGCACGGCTGAGGGCCGCCAGCGCGAACTGATGCGTCTCATCCAGCAGTTTGCGGAAGAGAGCCAGTACTTCCATACACCCACCGACTCGAACGCCGGCCGCGCCTGATGCGTGCCGGTTTCGCGGCTGCCCTGCTGGCAGCGTGCGCGACACTGGCCGGCCTGTCGCCTGCCCTGGCCGCGCCGGTTCCCGACAGCGAACAGATCCCCGTGGACGTGCGGCGCACGACGCTCATCGTGCGCAATGTCGATCGCTCGCTCGCGTTCTACCGCGATGCGCTCGGCCTCAAGCTGGTGTACGACCGCGAAATCATCCGGCCCGGACGCGACAACGATCCGCCGGGCACGCAGCGCAAGATGCGACTGGCGCTGCTGCGCGCGAACGACGACTTCGTCGGGGTCATTGGCCTGCTCGAGTACACGTCGCCGCGCCTGCCCGACGCCCCGAATGAAGCCGAGCGCCCCGGCGTCGGCGAGGTGATCCTCGTCATCAATGCAAAGGACCTCGACCAGCGCTTCGAGCGCGTGCGCGCCACGCCGGGCGTGCGCGTGGCGAGCGAACCGCAACTCACGGACTACCCGTCGCCCGACGGCAGGGGCACGATCCCGGTGCGCGTCAGCGCGGTGTGGGATCCGGACGGTTACTTCATCGAGCTGAACCAGATCCTGGGCACCGCCGCAGGCACCGCCACCCCACAGCCTGCGGCCCCGCAGAAGAATTAGCGCGCTGCGTTTCTGATCGATCGCGCCGGTTAATCGACGCGACAACGCGCGCGCCTGCAAGCACCCTCCGAGGCATCGCCACGGAGGGCGCACCATGACTCGAACCAACTTCGTCGTGCGGTGGATGGCTGCAACGTGCGTTGCCGCCGCGTCGTTCTGCGCGTTCGCTGCGGCCGAACGAGGTGTTGAAGCGAAGAGCGGGGCAACGGTTCCTGCCACACCGGCCCCGGCGGTTGCCACGCGCACGCGCCGGCTGGTGTACAGCTGTCGTGAGGGCAACGTGCCCGTGTTCTCGGACCGGCCCTGCGGCGAAGCTTCGCTGCTGCGCAGCCTCGAGGTGTACACCCCGGCGCAAAGCGGGCGGCCACCCTCGACCGAACCCGAGAGGCCGAAGTCCTCGACCAAGCCCGCGCAGCGCGAGGCGCTCGCCAAGTCCCTGCAGGAGACCGCCGAGAAGTGCGAGCGTCTCGGCAACGCGGTCGAGGCCATCGACGATCGCATGCGTGCGGGCTATCCGGCGCGCGAGGCAGGCCGCCTGTGGCAGCGCTGGCGGGATGCCAAGGAAGCGGTCCGCGCCGCGGGTTGCTGACTCACCTCCCCACCTCTCCCGCTTGCGGGAGAGGTCGCGCCGCCAGGCCGGGTGAGGGTGTCTCTACCTCTCCCGCTTGCGGGAGAGGTCGGCCGCCAGGCCGGGTGAGGGTTCCCGAGCGGCATATCCGCCGTCAATTTGATGACAAACGGCACACATTGTCATAGACTGCCATGAAGCAGTTCCGTTGGAATGACGCCAAGAACGAACGCTTGAAGGCCGAACGGCAGATTTCCTTCGAGGAAATCGTCCTTGCGATCGACGGTGGCGGGCTGCTCGATGTCCTGCAGCACACGAATCCCACACGGTATCCGCAACAGCGAATCCTGGTTGTCGCCTGCAACGGTTACGCCTATCTCGTGCCTTTCGTCGACGAAGCGGAGGCATACTTCCTGAAGACCGTCATCCCGAGCCGGAAGGCCACGAGGGAATATCTGCTGCGAGGTGGTCACGATGAGCAAACGGACGAAGACGTCGGAAGATCGGAAGGTCCTGCGGCGCTACGAGGCCGGTGAGTTCGTCTCGGTCGCGCCTTCCCGGACCGAATTGAACAAGTTTCGCAATGCGGCGAAAGCCACCGTTTCGAAAGACCGTCGGGTCAACATACGGTTGTCGACCCCTGTGCTGATGGACATTCAGGCGCGCGCCGCTGAGGAGGGTCTCCCGTACCAGACACTCATCGCGAGCGTGCTCTACAAGTTCGTGACCGGCCGCCTCGTGGAACAGCCTTCACGCTTGATCCCTCGATCCGGTCGCCGCGCGGCGTAGTTTGTAGATGCGCTTGGGCATCAGTACAGAAAGCGCATTGTTAGATGCATCTTGACGTTCCGGCCGGAACGTCCTCGTTGCACAATCCCGCGCACGACCCGGGTCCGGGAGCCGTGCTCAGGGCCCTGCATCCACACATCGAGGAGACCATGCCCATGACGATCACTGGAGGATGCCTGTGCCGAGCGGTGCGTTACACCGTCGCAGCGGATCCGATCGCGACCCGCGTCTGCTGGTGTCGCGACTGCCAGTACCTCGCCGCCGGCGGCGCGACCGTCAACGTGATCTTTCCGGCCTCGGCCGTGACCGTCACCGGGCCGCTGCGGGAACACGTGAAGACCGCCGACAGCGGAAACCGGATGCACCGGCAGTTTTGCGAGCAATGTGGATCGCCGGTCACCAGCATGTCCGAGGCGCGCCCGCACCTGCTGATCCTGAGGGCCGGGACGCTCGACGATCCGGAGATTGCGAAACCGTCGCACACGATCTGGACGGACTCGGCGCCGTCGTGGGCGTGCATCGACGAGGCCCTGCCGAAGACGGCGAAACAACCGCCGCCTGTGGCTTGATGCGGCGCCCTCACCCGCGCTTTGCGCGACCTCTCCCGCAAGCGGGAGAGGTAAGACACCCTCACCCGCGCTTTGCGCGACCTCTCCCGCAGGCGGGAGAGGTAAGACACCCGCCCGCCCCGCGGGGCAACCTCTCCCGCAGGCGGGAGAGGTGATGTGATAATCCGCGCATACTGCAGTCGCGGCTGCAGTTCGTCGGAACGACCCGGGTCGCGGGACTCGGCAACGACGGAGAACGGATTGCTGTCCCTGCACGACGAAAGCAGCACCGCCATCGTGCGCTTCTCCAGAGTTCATTGAGGACTGAACCGTGAACGACCCGCGCCACACGTCCTGGATGCTCGCGACCGCCGTCGCTACCGTGATGCTGGCCGCATGTCAGCGCAAGGAAGTGCCCGCGCCCGTGGCGACGCCCGCGGCCGCGCCGTCCGCGGCCAAGAGCGCACGCGTACCGGCACCCACCGTCGCTCCCGAAAAGGACGAGGCGCCTCCTCCGGGCGTGTTGCGCGCCTACGTGTGGGACTGCGGCGGCACGAAGCTGAAGATGCGCAACCTGTGGCGCGAGAACGCCGTCGCCATCGACCTGCATGACGGCACGCACAAGCTGACCGGCGTGATCAGCGCCTCGGGCGCCAAGTACAGCGATGGGACGGTGACCTTATGGACCAAGGGCGGCTCCGCCAGGCTCGAAACGCCTGGCAATCCGCCCGTCCAGTGCAGCGAACTGCGCGCCGAGTCGTTGCTCGAGGACGCGCGGATCCGCGGCGTGCTCTACCGCGGCCTCGGCAACGAACCCGGCTGGACGCTCGAGATCGGCCCGGGCAGCGCACTCACCTGGATCACGGGTTATGGCGAGGAGCGGCACGAGTATCCGGACGTCCTCGTCAGCGGCGACGACGCGACGGGCTTCGTCTATACGGCGACGGACAGCGCCGGCGAAATCAAGGTGACGGTGAAGCGCACGCCGTGCCAGGACGACATGTCCGGGGAAGCGTTCGATCACCAGTTCACGGTGACGGCGGGCGGCAAGGAACTGCGCGGCTGCGGCACGCGCGTGCAGCCCTGAGCGGAGCGCTCAGTCTTCGGGCAGGGGAATCCTCTCCGGATCGTCGGGCACGGGCGGGAACCGTTCCTCGCGCCAGTCCGCCTTGGCGCGCTCGATGCGCTCGCGCGAGCTCGACACGAAGTTCCACCAGATGCTTCGCTGCCCGTCGATCGGGGCGCCGCCGAGCAGCATGATGCGCGACGTGGCGGTCGCCTCGATCCGCACCTTGCGCCCGGGCTCGAACACGATCATCTGGCCCGGCTTGTGCGCAGCGCCATCCACCGTGATCTGGCCGATGGCGACGTACGCAGCGCGCTGCTCGTGCTCGTCGGGCAGGTCGACGCTGGCGCCCTGCTCCAGCGCCGCATCGACGTACAGTGTCTTCGAAAACACCCGCACCGGCGACGCACGGCCCCAGGCATCCCCGGCGATCACCCGCAGCAGGACGCCCGGCTTGCGGATCTTCGGCAGGCTGGCCGCGGGATGATGTTCGAACGATGGCTCCGTCTCCTCGTGCGCGACGGGCAAAGCCACCCACGTCTGGATGCCATGCGCCCTTGCCGCGCCGTGGAAGTCGCGCAGTTCGGCCGGTGTGCGCTCGGAATGCACGATGCCGCGCCCGGCCACCATCCAGTTCACGTCGCCCGCCCGGATCACCTGCGCCGACCCGAGGCTGTCGCGGTGCATGAACGCGCCTTCGTACAGGTACGTGACCGTCGCAAGCCCGATGTGCGGGTGCGGCCGCACGTCGACGCCATGGCCCACCGGGAACACGGCCGGGCCCATGTGATCGAAGAAGATGAACGGGCCCACCGTCTGCATGCCGACCGCAGGCAGCACCCGCCGCACGGCGAAGTTGCCGAGATCGCGCGCCCGTCCTTCGATCACTCGCTGGACCGACGTCATTGGGCGCTCCTCACTTGAGGCCCAGGACGTCCTTGCCCTGCTGGAACCGCACGTCGACCGGGATGTTGCGCTGACCGAGGCGCGCGAGGTCGGCGCCGAGCTGCGGGCGGATCACGCCGTAGTCCTTGAGGAACTTCTCCACGCCGGCATAGTCTCCGTCGCCCTGCAGCTTCAGGATCTGCGCCGACAGTTCGTCCATCGCGCTGCGCATCTTCGCCATGTCGACGCGGTAGTGCCCGTTCGCGTCGCGCGTGAACGCGCCACGATCGGCGAAATAATTGAACCGCACCATGTTCGCCTGCCCGTGCGCCTCCGCGCCGCCCCAGCGGACCGAGCGGAAGATGCCGGTGAGGAACGTCACGTAGTAGTCCTCGAGCGAGCCGGTGACTTCGCCCTTCTCATGCAGCTTCGTGATCATGTACAGGCCGAGGATGTCGGCCTTGCCTTCCTCAAGCCAGCTCGCCTGGTCCTTGAGCGCCTCGCGCACCGTGCCCTTGCCGTCGATCGTGTTCTTGATGCCGAGGCCGTGGGCCACCTCGTGGAACATCGTGTCGCCGAAGAACGCGTCGAAGGTCACGTGCTTGCGCTGCTCGGGAACGATCAGCTCGTCGGCGATCGGCAGCATGATCTTGTCGAACTTGGCGCGCATCGCGTTCTTGAGCTGCAGGCGGCGCGTGCCCTTCTCGAGCTGAACCTGCTCGTCGTTCGGCAGGTTGATGGCGATGGTCTTCGAGGCCACGTTGCAATGGCCCGCGTAGTAGACGGCGTCATACGCATTGAGGTCCGAGTCGCTGCCGGGCGTCTCCGCCTTGTAGGCCGCGGGAACCGGCAGGCCGCGCTGCAGTTCCGGCAGCATGGCGGCGTACCTCGAAAGGCGCTTGCTCCACTCCATGTCCTTGATGAGCGCGTAAGACTCGTACGCCGCCTTGTAGCCGAAGAGCGCGTCCTCATAGGTCTCGATGGGCCCGACGACGATGTCGATCCGGTTCGACTTCATGTCCAGCCAGGCGCGGTCGCTTGCGCGGTAGTCGTCCGTGAGCAGCGCCTGCGCGCGGAGCGTGAGGTAGTTCTTCAGGCCTGCGTCCTCCGCCAGCGCGGCAGCCTCCTCGAGCTTCGCGGCCGCCTTCGCCAACGCCTCGCGATATTCGACGTGGTACGGCACCACCTGCAGCGCGCCCTTGGCATCACGCCGCAGCAGCGTGTACTCGCTGCGCGAATCGGGCAGGTTGGCCTTGTCGAATTCCTCGCGCGTCATGTCGTGCGGATAGAACCGCGCGCCGGGCGGCTTGGCACCCACGCCCGGGACGAACGGCGAATTGTCGGCGAGACGGTCCCACGGCCCGTAGTTCAGTTGCACGAAGTCGCGTGTCCGCGGATCGGAAATACCCTTGAGCAACGCGTCGCGATCGCCGTAGGTCTGGCGCCAGTACAGGTCGTCCATGATCTCGCCCGCGTCGATGAACAGCGCGAGCATGCGGCGTTCCTTGTCCGTGAGGCCGGACAGGTCGGCGCTCAGCGTGACGGGCGCGTAGATCTCGGGTCGCACGGGAGCCGTCTTGACGGGCTCGGACGCGCCGGCGGCGCCCGTCAACGCGGCCGTCACGACGGTGGCCAGCAACGCATGGGAAAAACGCATATCACTACTCCTGATGAATTCTCGGAACGCCTAGCGCTTCTTCCCGAACAGGGCTTCGAGGTCGGCCCGGGCACGGTCCGCAGCGGACACCGCCTGCGGCTGGTACGCGCTCGGCGTGGGACGGAAGTAATCGCAGAAATTGGCGGCCGTCTTGTCCTTGACCTCGTCGGCGATGGTCTCGCGGCAGTGCTTGGCCTTGCTGGTGTCGTAGAACTCGCACATGCGGCAGACGTGCAGTTCCGCCCGGCAGGCACGGCACTCCTCGATGCGCCGCAGCGGCAGGCTGTAGTCGGCCAGCGACACGCCACACTTCCAGCAACGCAAGCCGTGATCCACGGGCCGCTCCTTGCCAATCGAGGCGCATAGTCTAACCTTGGCTCCTGCCGAGGCCACCCCGGAGTTTGAGCCATGACCGCGACCAGCGACCGACCCGCCTACCTGCTCGTGCAGGGCACCGTGACCGACCGGGAAGGTTTCCAGGCCTACAGCGCCGCCCTGCCGCCGATCTACCGGAAGTACGGGGGAGAGTACCTCGCGCTGGTCCCCGCGCCGCAGGTGGAGGTGCTCGAAGGCAACCCGGAAATGCGCAGCGTGGTGGTCGCCAGGTTCCCGTCCAGGGCTGCTGCGCAGGCCTTCTGGCACTCGCCCGAATACACTGCGGCCAAGGCGTTGCGCGCCGGCAAGGGCACGTTCTTCGTGATGCTGCTCGACGGCCTGCCGGGCGCGGCGGGCTGAGGCGAGGCCGTGGCCGTTCGTCCCGTCCTGCGCATGGGTCACCCGCTCCTGCAGCAGGTGGCCGCGCCCGTCGGACGCTTCGGCACCCGCGAGCTCGACGACCTCGCCGACGACATGCTCGACACCATGCGTGCGCTGAACGGCGCCGGACTCGCGGCGCCGCAGATCGGCGTGTCGTTGCGCGTGGTGATCTTCGAGGTCAGCAGCAATCCCCGCTATCCGCAGGCCGAGGCGGTGCCGCGCACGTTCCTCGTGAATCCCGTCCTGACGCCCCTGGACGACGAGTTGGAGGAAGACTGGGAGGGTTGTCTCTCGGTGCCGGGCCTGCGGGGTCTCGTGCCGCGTCATCGCCGGTTGCGGTACCGCGGTTACGACCTGCGCGGACTGCCGATCGACCGCACCGTCGAGGGCTTTCACGCGAGGGTCGTGCAGCACGAGGTCGATCACCTCGACGGCATCCTCTACCCGATGCGTATCCGCGACCTGCGCAAGCTCGGCTACGAGGACGTGCTGTTCCCGAACGGCGTGGGGCTGCCTCCGGACTGAGTCCGGCCCGCGGTCACGATTAACCGCAATGGCGCCCGCCAACGCGGCAGGAAACGGCTGGATTCCTGCGCCTTCCCCGTATATTCACGCTCCGGCGACGCGGCAATCCTTGGCCTCGACAGCATGCCGGGAGCAACCCCATGACGATCCGCCTCGATCATCGGCAGATGGACGTTCTGCGCAAGTCCCTCAACGATCGCGCGCGGCAGCTGCGCGAGGAAATCCGCCAGACGCTCATCAAGAGCGATTCGGAGCACTACCAGCAGATTGCCGACGCGGTGCACGACCTCGAGGACGACTCGTTTGCGGACCTGATGGTGGACGTCAATTTCGCCGAGATCGATCGCGACCTCGAGGAACTGCGCGCCATCGACGCGGCGATGCTGCGGATCGCCGACGGCAGCTACGGCAACTGCGAGGAATGCGGCCTCAAGATCGAGTTCGAGCGGCTCCAGGCGACGCCCTTCGCGAACCGCTGCTTCGACTGCCAGAGCGTCCACGAGCGCACGCACTTCAGCAGGCAGGGGCACACGCTCTGACATAATGGGCCTCGCGCCGGCCGTTCCGGCCGGAGGCCCCATGCTCACGCTCGTCATCGGCGACAAGAACCTGTCCTCGTGGTCCCTGCGCCCGTGGATCCTGCTCAAGCATGCGGGTCTCGAATTCGAGGAAATCCGGCTGCCGCTCGACACGCCGCAGTTCCATGCCGAGGTCGTCAAGTACTCGGGCGCACGGCGAGTCCCCGTGCTGATCGACGGCGAGCGACGCATCTGGGACTCGCTGGCCATCTGCGAGTACGTCAACGAACTGGCCGGAATGAAAGCGTGGCCGGACGACGCCGCGGCTCGCGCGCACGCCCGTTCGGTGAGCGCCGAAATGCACTCCGGCTTCCAGGCATTGCGAACCGCGTGGAGCATGCGTGCGGCGGCCACCGGCCTGCAGGTGCCGCTTGGCGCCGACGCGGCTGCGGACGTGGCCCGCATCGACGCGCTCTGGAGCGACTGCCGCGAGCGTTACGGAAAGTCCGGGCCGTGGCTGTTCGGCCGCTACAGCATTGCCGACGCGATGTACGCGCCCGTCGTGCTGAGGTTCAACTCTTACGGGGCCGGGCTGACGGCCGCAGCGCGCGCCTACCTGGAGTTCGCCCTGGCAGACCCGGCCCTGCAGGAATGGATCCGCGGCGCAGAGCACGAGATCCGATTCGAAGGCCGGCCGTCGGCCCACGCGTAGGACGACGGCCTCAGGTCTCCCGCCACGCGGCGTCGTACGCGAGGCCGAACTGCAGGATGCGCTCGAGCAGCTTGTCGTAGCCGAGGCTCGAGGCGAGCGCGGATGTTGCGAAGTCCTCGATCTGCGCGAGGTTGGGGTTGGCATTGGCCTCCAGCACGTAGAGGTTGCCGTCCGCCGTCAAGCGCATGTCGATGCGGGCATAGCCGCTCAGGCTGAGCGCACGGTAGATGCGGCGTGCGGCGGCGGCCACACGCTGCGGCATGCCTTCCGGCAGGTCCTGCGCCGGCCCCGTGCCGATGCCGTGCTTCAGCTGGTACTTGCGGTCCCACTTGACCTTGCGCGTCGCGATGCCGGCCATCACGTCCGGCAGCGTGCCGAAGCTCAGCTCCCAGACCGGAAACGTCGTGAGGCGCTCGTTGCCCATCACGCCGATGTAGAGCTCGCGCCCCTCGATGTACTCCTCGACGAGCGCATCAGAACTGGTCTGCTCGTGGATGAACTCGACGCGCTCCTTGAGCTTCGTCGCGTCGTGGACGATCGACGCCTGGGAAATGCCGAGCGAGGCATCCTCGGTCGCGGACTTCACGAACAGCGGGTACTTCAGCCGCTTCGGCGCCATGAACTTGCGCTTGCGCGGCAACAGCGCGAAGCGCGCCGTCGCGATGCGGTGGTACGCGAGGATCTGCTTCGAGAGCACCTTGTCGCGCGAGATCATCATGCCGCGCGGGTTGCACCCCGTGTACGGCAGCTTCATCAGCTCGAGGAAGGCCACCACGTACTGGTCGTACGTGACGATGCCCTGGAACTCCTCGAGCAGGTTGAACGCGACGTCCGGCTTCCAGTCGGTGATCGCGGCGCGCAGGTCGGAGAGGTTGTCCCCGAGGCCCAGCACCTTCACCTCGTGCCCCATCGCGCGCAGGCACGTCGATACGTCGTACTCGGTGCGCCACTCGTCGATTTCCTGCTCGGTGTAGCCATTGGTGCTGTCGGGCGGCACGAGCGTTTCGTGCACGAGCACCAGCACGCGCAACTTCTTCATAGGGCGTAGTTCTCCCGATCGCGCAGCAACATGTCCATCATCATTCGCTCGAGCATGCCGAGCACCTCGCGCTTGGCTTCGCGCTGGCTGCTCTTCAGGTGCAGGTTAAGGTGCCGCGCGCGCTGGATGGCGGTGCGCAGGATGTGATTCACGATGTACGGGTGCATGCGCGCCCGCCGGATCAGCAGGCGCCTCAGCTGCGGCCGCACCTCGCGCAGGAAGCGGCTCGCCTGCAGGTGCCGCGGATAGTCCTCGGGCCGCCCGAAGACCCGCAGCAGGCGCCGGTCGTAAGCCGTGTTCATGTCGATCTCGTAGCGCCGCTGCTTGCGCCGGTAGTGTTCGCGCAGCGTACGGCGGTTGTCGGAGAGGGGCTCCACGGTCGAGCGGTCGAGTCGCACGGCCCGCCGCCCTTCGATCTCGCGCATGGCGCCGTCCACGAACTCCAGCTTCGCCATCGCCGGCCAGCCTTCGTACTGGCTCCGCCAGCGCGAGCGCGGCGGCAGCCAGACCGCAAACGTCTCGGCGAAATCTTCGGTGGGATGCGACTGCGCGTACCAGTGGCCGAGGTGCAGGACGAACTTGCGGCTCCCGGGTCGGGGCGAATAACGCGACGGATACGTGCGCGAGGCCTTGCCGAAGACTTCGCGCCAGGCCTTGCGCCGGCGCAGCGCGAAGGCCGTGTCGATCGCATGGCCCGTCTCGTGGCGCAGGATGCGCATCAGCCACTTGTCGTTGCCGCCCTCGACCTCGTGCATGAAGCGGCGCTCGAGCCGCTGCAGGCGCGGATGTGCGAGATAGAAAGGGATCGCGACGCCGGGAATGCCGTCGGGCGAGAACCACTCCTCGGACAGCCAGAAATGCGGCCGGAAGCGGATGCCTTTGCGCGCGAGTTCGGCGTAGAGGCGGCGGATGCTCGACTCGAGGCGCGATCCGCCGAGCGTGAGCCGCAGGTCGCAGAAGCGCTTGTCGAGCAGGGCCTCGTCGTCGAGGCGGGTCCATGCGGGCTCTCGCCGGGCGGCCTTGCGTCGACTCGGGGCGGCCATCAGGGGGGCCGCCTCGCGTTGCGGGCCACCATTTGCTCGGCCATCGCCTCCACCTGCGCGATACCGGACACGGACGCGATTCGCTCGTGCGGGATTGCGCCCACACCGTGCATGGCTCCGAACAGTGCGCCGGCCAGCGCGCCGTCGAGCGCAGGCTCGTGGCCGGCGTCGCAGGCCATGTGCACGGCCGCTTCGAACTCCTGCGCAACGCCCAGGACAGCCCTCGCATTGTCGAGCGCGGCGAGCACGTCGCCGGGCCCGTCGAGATTCCCGGCCCCTGCGCGACCCTTGGCATCTTTTCCGGCCATCGCGACGATCTCGCGCTTGAGCGGCTTCTTGCCCCAGCAGCCCGCCACGGGCTCGGGGACGCCATTCAGGACCTGCTCCACCGGGCGGCCCTGGATCAAGTCGAGCAAGACGGCCGCCAGGTAACGGCACGCATCGATCACCATCGGCGACTGGTGCGTGGTGCGCGAACATTCGCCGGCCAGCGCGATCGCGGCAGCAGGGTCGTTCGCGGCAAACGTGGCCGCGGCAACGACTCTCGGCAAGCTGGCCGTGGTCCGGTCTTTCGGATCGTGCGAGCCCGACATCGGCTGGTCGCGCCAGAGATACGTGCCGAGTGCCTTGGCGATGTCCGCCGAAGGCTGGCCGGGCTCCCCGGTCGCGGAACGCAATCCCTCGCGCTGCCAGCGGACGTAGCGATCGATCTGGTCGCGGGCATCGCAGCGCCCTTTTTCGAGGAGACTGTCGGCGAGGCACAGGGCGAGCGCCGTCGGCTGCGTGTACGCGATCTGTCCGGCGCCACCGGCACCGCGCGCGGCCCCCAGCGCGTCGCCCACCGCCAGGCCCACCCACGCGCCACGCATGCGATCGGCGCGACTGGTGCCGGCAGCATTCACTGCCACGGGTCGCGCGGGCACCTGGACCTTGCCGTCGAGCCAGCGACGGACGAATTCCTCCTGGGCCTCGGTCTCCGGCACGCACGTCCAGCGGGTCGACTGCGCGGACTGCTTCCAGAGTTCCTGCAGTTCCTGGAGCGCCCGTTCAGCGTCCCCGCGCTGTGTCGCGAGCCAGCAACCGGCGACCGTCGCGCTGCGGCCGATCCCCGCGCGGCAGTGGATATAGACCGCGTGCCCGGCTGCAAGAGCGTCGTCGACCAGCACGAGAATGCGCTCCATGACCATGCGGTCTTCGGGCACGTCGTGATCGAGGATCGGCTGGCGCAGGTACTCGACGCGGCGCCCGTCGGGGTTCGCGAACGGCAGCAGGGCCTCGTAGGACGGCGACTCCTGCGGCTGGGTCAGGTCGATGAAGCAAGTGACGCCGGCGGCCAGGAAGCGGCGCAGTCGCTCCATGGACTCGGCCCGCGAATAGGACCCCGGGTGCTCCCCGACCAGCAACCGGCCCGGCACGACCCAATAGCTCCCTGGGACGGGCCTCAACGGCATCCTTTCGCTCGGGCTCGGAGGGGACGGCATGGGCACCATGATACGGCAGTCTCGGCCGGGGACTGTGGACCGCCCCTAGCCTATGAGAGACTGGGGCAACACGACCATCGGGGGAGACCGTCAGTGCTGAAACAACTCGCAGCCCGCAAGTCGGTTGCGTCGATCGTGCGCGAGCTCGAGACCGGCCCGAAACTCAACCGGGTCCTCGGCCCTGCCAGCCTGACGGCCGCCGGACTCGGCGCGATGATCGGCAGCGGCATCTTCGTCCTGACCGGCACCGTGGCCGCCGAGCACACGGGCCCTGCGATCATGCTCGCGTTCCTGGTCGCCGCCGTCGGCTGCGGCCTCGCCGCGCTCTGCTACGCGGAGCTGGCCGCGATGATCCCGGTCTCGGGCAGCGCCTACAGCTACACCTACGCCACCCTCGGCGAGGGTGTCGCCTGGTTCGTCGGCTGGAATCTCGCCCTCGAGTACGTCATGTCGGCGGCGGCCGTGGCCGTCGGCTGGTCAGGCTACGTGGTGAACCTCTGCGAGGAGTTCGGCATTCACTTCCCGTCCGCCCTCATCAACGCCCCGCTCGGCAAGCTGGCCACCGGGCACCTCGCGCCCACCGGCGCGCTGATCAACGTGCCGGCCGTGCTGATCGTCGCACTGCTGACCTGGGTCTGTTATGTGGGCGTGAAGGAGTCGACGCGGCTCAACAACATCATGGTGGTCGTGAAGATCGCGATCATCCTCTTGTTCATCTTCGTCGGGTTCAAGTACATCGACACGTCGAAGTGGCATCCGTTCCTGCCGCAGAACACGGGCGATTTCGGGCATTTCGGCTGGAGCGGCGTGGTCCAGGGCGCGGCGATCATCTTCTTCGCGTACATCGGCTTCGACCAGGCGGCGACCACGGCCCAGGAAGCGCGCAATCCGCAGCGCGACCTGCCGATCGGCATCCTCGCGGCGCTCTTCATCTCGACGGCCCTGTACGTCGTGATGGCGGCCGTCATGACCGGCATGGTCGATTTCACGAAGCTCGACGTCGCCGCGCCGGTGGCGGTCGCGCTCGACGCGCACCCGGAACTGAAGTGGCTCGGCCTGCCGGTGAAGATCGGCGCCGTGGTCGGCATGACGTCGGTGATCCTGATGTCGATCCTCGGCCAGCCGCGCATCTTCATGGCGATGTCGCGCGACGGACTGCTGCCGCCGGCGATGCAGAAGGTGCATCCGAAGTACCGCACGCCGCACGTCGCAACGATCGCCACGGGCATCATCGCGGCGGCGTTCGCCGGCGTGTTCCCGCTCGATGTGCTCGGCGAGCTGATCTCGATCGGCATCCTGCTGGCGTTCACCGCGGTCTGCGCGGGCGTGCTGGTGCTGCGCAAGACGCAACCGGATGCCGTGCGTCCGTTCCGCGTGCCGGGCGCGGAGTTCACCTGCATCGCGGGCGCGCTCGTCTGTCTCGGGATGACGCTCGCCCTGCCCCACGACACGTGGATCCGGCTGGCGGGCTGGTCGGCCATCGGCGCGCTCGTCTACTTCGGGTATGGGTACAAGCACAGCCGGCTACGGCAGCAGAACCGCGACGGCACGGCGATCTGACGCGAACAAGAGACGCGTAAGAAAGCGTAAGCAAGATCTGGGAAGAGGCGCGCTGTCGGCGTTCCGGTGTGGCCGGCCGGGACGCCGTGAATCCATCCCTGGAGGCTCCGCACGCGCCGTCCATGGCGCGTGACGGCCCGGCCAACCACACCGGAACACCGATTGGGCGCGCTCTGGCTGGCGCATTTGGCTGACGCGTTGCGACTGCGCGGTCGGCCGCCACAACGCGACAGCGCGGGCACCAAACGACACAACGCGAAATCGGCGCACGCGAACCATCCGCGTAAGCCACACGCGAAGCCAATGCGCGCGCCTTCGCGGGCATCCGGTTCGGTCGGACGGGCCGTCGCGCGACACGACGTCGCGCGCGGAGCCTCCAGGGATGGATTCACGGCGTCCCGGCCGGCCGAACCGGATGCCCGCGAAGGCGCGCGCCCTGCTATCGCGCTGCGCTGACTGCGCTTTGAGGCGATCGGCGAGTCGCACCGGTTCGGTTACGCAGCCTCGCGTGACTCGCCGGGGCCGAGTTCGCCTTCCCACTTCGCGACGACGGCCGTCGCGATCGAGTTGCCGACCACGTTCGTGGCGCTGCGGCCCATGTCGAGGAAGTGATCGACCGCGAGGACCAGCAGCAGGCCCGCTTCCGGGATGTGGAAGAACGAGAGCGTCGCCGCGATCACCACGAGCGAGGCGCGCGGCACGCCGGCCATGCCCTTGCTCGTCACCATCAGCAGCAGCAGCATCGTGAGCTTCTGGCCGAGCGTGAGGTCGATGCCGTAGGCCTGCGCGATGAACAGCGTCGCGAAGGTGCAGTACATCATCGAGCCGTCGAGGTTGAACGAGTAGCCGAGCGGCAGCACGAAGCTCGAGATGCGCTTGGAGGCACCGAAGCGCTCGAGCGCCTCGAGCGTTCGGGGATAGGCAGCCTCCGAGCTCGCGGTCGAGAACGCGAGCAGCACCGGCTCGCGGATCTCGCGGATCAACTGGCGCACACGCTTGCCCAGCACCAGCCTGCCGAGCAGCATCAGGATGACCCACAGGATGGCGATCGACAGGTAGAACGAGCCGATGAACTTGCCGTAGGTGAGGAGGATGCCGAGTCCCTGCGTCGTCACCGTGGCGGCCACCGCGGCGAACACGGCGAGCGGCGCGACCAGCATGACGTAGCCGGTCACCTTCAGCATCACCTCGACCAGTCCGTCGATCGCCTGCAGCAGGAAGCGGCCTTTCTCGCCCACGGCAGCCAGGCCGACGCCGAAGAAGATCGAGAACACGACGATCTGCAGGATCTCGTTGTTCGCCATCGCCTCGGCCGCGGACCTCGGCACCAGGTGGGTGATGAACTCCTTGAGCGTCAGTCCCGTCGCCTGGATGCCGGCCGTCGCGTCCGCCGGCGGCAGCGGCAGCGACAGCGAGGCGCCCGGCTCGAACGCCGTGACCATCACGATGCCGAGGAGCAGCGAGATCACCGAGGCCATGACGAACCACGCGAACGTGCGCAGCCCGACGCGTCCGAGCGACGCCGTGTTTCCCATGTGCGCGATGCCGACGACCAGGGTCGAGAACACCAGCGGCGCGATGATCATCTTGATCAGCCGCAGGAAGATGTCGGTGACGATCGAGAAATAGCCGCCGAGGCGGGCCAGCGTGTCGGGATCGGTGACGTTCCTGTTGAGCAGCCACCCGGTCAGGATGCCGAGCACCATGGCGGCCAGGATGTAGGACGTGAAGCGCTTGGCCAACGGTGCAATCCCCCGGGATTCGTTCCAGCGGCGACTGTGCCGGGGAAAGGCCGCAGGCGCAACCGCCTCAGGTTTCGTCCCAGGGCTCCCGATCGCTCGCAGGCCGCGCGCCTTCGCCTGCCGCAGCGGCCCGCAACGCCTCGAGCCGCGCAAAGTCGAACGTCTCCGGATCCGCGAGATGCGAGGTCGCGACGTTGCAGAGCGCCGAGAAAATCGCCTCGGTGCGGCCGGGGTACTCGCGCTCCCACTCGGCGATCATCTTCTTGACCTGCACGCGCTGCATGTTCTGCTGCGAGCCGCACAGCGTGCACGGGATGATCGGGAACTGCCGCACGCGCGCATAGCGTTCGATCTCCCGCTCCGGCACGTAGGCGAGCGGCCGGATCACGACGTGACGCCTGTCTTCCGACAACAGTTTCGGCGGCATCGCCTTGAGGCGCCCGCCGAAGAACATGTTGAGGAACAGGGTTTCGACGATGTCGTCGCGGTGGTGCCCGAGCGCGATCTTGGTGATGCCGTTCTCGGACGCATGGCGATACAGCGCGCCGCGCCGCAGGCGCGAACACAGGCCGCACATGGTGCGGCCCTCCGGGATGACTCGCTTCACCACACGGTACGTGTCCTGCTCGATCACGTGGAACGGCACGCCGAGCGCCGTGAGGTATCCGGGCAACACGTGCTCCGGAAAGCCCGGCTGCTTCTGGTCGAGGTTCACCGCGAGGAGATCGAATTTGACCGGCGCGCTGCGCTGCAGCGACAGCAGCACGTCGAGCAGGGTGTAGGAATCCTTGCCGCCGGAGAGACACACCATCACGCGGTCGCCCTCGGCGATCATGCCGAAGTCCTCGATGGCCTTGCCGACGAGGCCGCGCAACCGCGCCTGCAGCTTCTTGAACGTGCTGGAGACGGGGCGTGCTGGAGGCGACAGGACCGGAGTCTCGAGCGCGTCCAGGGGCTCGCCGGACACTACGGCCGTTCCTCGAGGTACTTGGCTTCCGCGTAGCGGAGCCACGGCGTCGCGGACAGTTCCTTGCCGGTCGCGTTCCTGATCAGTTCCTGCGAGCTGGTGCGTGCGCCCTGGCTGTGCACGTTCTGGCGCAGCCAGTCGAACAGGCTGCCGAAGCGTCCGGCCGCGATCTCGGCGTCGAGGCCTTCGATGTCGTTGCGCAGGCTCTCGTAGAACTGCGCGGCGATCAGCGAGCCGAGCACGTACGACGGGAAGTAGCCGAACGATCCGATGGCCCAATGCACGTCCTGCAGGCAGCCTTCGGCGTCGTTCGCCGGGCGCAGGCCGAGGCGCTTGTCGAGTCCGTCCTTCCAGGCCTCGGGCAGGTCCCTGACGGGCAGCGAGCCGTCGAGGATCTTCTGCTCCAGTTCGAAGCGCACCATGATGTGCACCGGGTAGGTCAGTTCGTCGGCGTCCACGCGAATAGCGCCGCGCCGAACGCGGATGAGCGTGTGGTAGAGATTCTCGATGTCCCACTCCGGGCCCGACACACCGTAGTGCTTCTCGAGCAGCGGCCGCAGCCACGCCAGGAACGGCCGGCTGCGCGCGATGATCATCTCGAGCAGCAGCGACTGACTCTCTTCGAGCGCCATGCCGCGATCGCGCCCGACCGGCTGGTCACGCCACGCCTCGGGCAGCCCGAGGTCGTACATCGCCTGGCCGGCCTCGTGCAGCACGCCCATCAGGCCGGTGAACGGCTCGTTGAGGTCGAAACGCGTCGTGATGCGCACGTCGCCGGCCACCCCTTCGGTGGACGGGTGGTCGCTCTCGTCGAGGCGGCCGCGATCGAACGGGAAGCCGATCTTGCGCAGGACCTCGACCGCCAGCGCGCGCTGCTTGGAGATGCCCACCTTGCCGGCGATGGGCAACGCCGGATGCGTCGCCTGCAGCTCGATGGCTTCGCGGATGAGATTCGGCAGGCGCCGTCCCATCACCCGGAACAGCTGGTCGATGTGCTCGCTCAGGAAACCCGGGCTGAACCCGTCGATCAGTGAATCGTAGGGCGAGAGCCCGAGCGCCTGGGACAGCACCGCGGCTTTGTCTCGCGTGAGGGCCACGACCTCCTCGAGGTGCGGCGCGAAGAGCGCGAAGCTGTCCTGCTGCTTGGCCTCGAGCCAGCGCACCTCGGCCAGCGACGTGGCCTTCGCAAGCCTCGTGATGAGCGAGAGCGGCGTCGCGATGGCGTGGTCGCGCTCCCGGCGCATCTCGCGCAGGTTGGCGAGCTGCCAGTCTTCGAGTTGCGCCTCGTTCGCCTGCGCGCGGTCGATGAGGCGCGACACCTTCGGCGACGTGAGGAGCGCGTGGCACTCGGACTCGAGCACGGCCAGCTGCTCGCCGCGCACGTCGGCGCTGCCGCGCGGCATCATCACCGCGGCGTCCCAACGAAGCACGCTCGCCGCGCCTCGGAAGGCGTGCAGGCGGCGGAACTCCTGTTCGAGTTGCTGGTATGGAGTCAGTGCCATGTGCTCGACCGTGGGGCGTTCTGGTGCCCTTCGCGGCCGTGTCCTGCGGCGTGCTGGCCGGGGATGCGACCGGTCGCGGGACGGGAGGAGTCTACCAAGGGGCGTGGCGGCCCGGTCGGTCAGACTGTCGTTGAGATGAGGATAAAACCTTACTATTCAGACAGTTATAATATTTTCGCACGCCACGACCCAGCCGGATTATGGCAGTACCTGCCGCGCAACGGCGGCGAAATCGCCGCCAAAGTGATGGCCGCCGTCCAGCTGTTCTACGCGGGCCAGTCCAGCCGGAAGCGACGGGCAGAGCGCGTCTTCGTCGCCCGCGCCATAGATGCAGACCATCGGCAGTCCCCGCAGGCGCTCCACCTCCGGCAGTGTCGGCAAGCCCGGATGCGCGACGCCGAGCCAGCCCGTCAGGTGGAATTCGAAATTCGCGACCGACGACGGCGCGATCAGGGTCACGCCCGCAATGCGCACACGGAGGTCGTGGCGCAGCCGGTTCACGACCACGGGCAAAACGTCGGCGCCGAACGAGTAGCCGATCAGCAGGATCTTGTCCGCATGCCAGGCCGGTGCGTAATGATCTGCGATGCGCTCGATGTCGCGCGCCGTCCCCTCCGGGGTACGGTCGCTCCAGAAGTACTTGAGCGAGTTGAGCCCGACGACGCCGATGCCGTCGGAAGCGAGCGCCGCCGACACTACCTGCGCCAGCCCGGCCCATCCACCGTCGCCCGATACGAAGATCACCATGCGGCCAAGTCCGGGACGACCGGGAGGCAACACGACCAGGGGCAGGTCGTCGAGCCCGGAGGCGGGCTGTGCGGCAAGGGCAACGGGGAGCGCCGTCGACCCGGCCACCAGCGAGAGCAGCAGCGCCGCCGCGAACCTCACTTGCGCACGATCTCCCTGAGTCCGCCGGCGATCAGTGTCGTCACGTCGACCAGCACGCGTGGCAGCGCGAGGCCGCCGGGCGCGGCGAGGTAATGCGACTCCCACTGCGGGTCGAACTTCTCCTTGTAGCGGCGCAAGCCTTCGAAGTTGTAGAAATTCTCGCCGTAGCGATACACGAGGCGTGCGAGGCGATGCCAGGCCGGCGCTAGCGGCCGCTGCTCCAGTCCCGCGAGCGGCGCCATGCCGAGATTGAACCACTGGTAGCCCTGCGCGCGGCCCCACAGCATCAGCTCGATGAACAGGTAGTCCATCACGCCCTTCGGCGCGCCTTCGACGAACCGCATCAGGTCCACCGAAAGTTCCTCGCGCGCCTCGGTGGTCCACACGTTCGCGAACGCAACGATGCGACCGCCGCTGCGCACCAGCGCGACCGGGAAGTGCGCGAGATAGGTCGCGTCGAAATAGCCGACGGAGAAGCCCTTCTCTCCCGCCGACTTCTCGGCCAGCCATGCGTCGGACACGCCGCGCAGCACGTCGATCAACGCCGGCGATAGAGGCGCGGGTACGATCTCGAACGACGCGCCTTCGCGCAGCGCGCGACGGTGCGACTGGCGCAGGTCTGCGCGCGCCGACCCTTCGAGGCCGAACGACGCCAGCGGCACCCTCGCCTCCTCGCCGAGCTTCAGCAACGCGAGCCCCATGTCGACGTAGATCGGTATCGACGACGCCGGCACTTCGTAGAACACGCTCCAGGCACCATGGCGGTCGCAGAGTTCCCGGAACGCCCAGGCGAGTTCTGCGGCCTGATCGGGCGGGCCGACCGGGTCGCCCATCGAAACCCAGCTGCGCCCCGACACCTGGTACATCACGAACGCGTCGCCTGTCGGGTGGAACAGGAAGCGCTTGTCGCCGAGCAGCGCAAGCGCTCCCGACGCCGACGGCGAGTGCGAGAGCGCGCGCGTCACACGATCCTCCGCGGTCGCCAGCGTTTCCTCGGCCGGCGGCACGCCGGGCGACAGCAGGTTCAACGTCACGAACGTCACGGCGATCACGATGACGGCAAGCGACGCGCGCAGCATCCGCGGCGCGTGCGCCTTGAAGCCGAACGTCCACCACAGGTCGCTGGTGTACTCGACGTGCCGGTGTGCCAGCAGCCCGACCCAGAGGATGAAGAGGATCACCACCGCGAGCCCAAGCACCCATTGCGGCGTGAAGCGCTGCTCCATCACCTTGCCCTTGCGGTTGAAGGCGCCGCGCCCGAGATACAGCAGTCCCGCGACGCCCACGAGAATCAGCGCCTCTTCGTAGTCGAAGCCCTTCAGCAGCGACAGCACGGCGCCCGCCAGCGCCAGGACGGTCGCCAGCAGCCAGGCCTCGTGCACACGCCGGAACAGTGACCGCGACAGGATGACGAGACCCGAGGCCCGCGACGCTGCCGAGGAGGTGCGAAGCCTCGAGCACCGACAGCGGCAACCAGCGCTCGAGTCCCGCGACTGCGCGATGCGATTGCCGGCGTCGCGCCGGAGAGCAGCAGCACGGCGCCACCGATGAACGCGAGCGTGCCGAGCGCCTGGGGAGCCGCGCCGGTGAGCCACGTGCCGGCCACGCCGGCCACGCGACCGAGGCGCTCGCGGTGCTGGCGGAATTCATGCACGGCCAGCAGCGTCGTTGCGATCGTGAGGGGTACGATGTAATACACGATCCGGAACGCCAGCAGCCGACCGAGCAGCTGCTCGGTCGGGACGTCGGGCAGCGCCAGGATCACGACGTACTCGATCACGCCGAGACCACCCGGGATACCGGTCACCGAGGCAGCGAACACGGACAGCACGAACACGGCGAGGAATGCCGCGTAGCTGATGTGCGCCGACTCGGGCAGCAACACGTGCAGTGCCGCCGCCGCGCAAGCCAGGTCCGCGATCGATGCCGCCAGTTGGCCACCGGAAATGGACAGCGTCGGCAGGCGGACGTGCCACTGGCGGATCGTGATCGGCGCGCGGCGCAGGTGCGACCATGCCAGGTAGCCGACGAGCAGGATCGCCAGGGCCGCCCCCAATGCATAGGCCGCGTCGCGCCCGATATGCAGGACGAGGCCGGCCTCCCCAGGCTCGACGAGCAGCGAGAATGCGGTGAGCGCCACCAGCCCGAGCGCCGTGGTCGCGGCGCAGAACGCGGAGACCAGGCCAATGTCGGTCGCCGGGACACCGCGGAGCCCGTACAGCCTCAGGCGGATCGCGCCGCCGCTCAGCGCCGCGAGCCCGATGTTGTGACCGACCGCGTAGGCGACGAAAGAGGTCGCGGAGGAAATGCGCAGCGGCAGGCGTTGGCCGGCATGGCGCAATGCGAGCGCTTCGACCACCGCCAGGGCCGCATAGCTCGCGGCCGTGAAGACGATGGCGGTGCCGGCCGCCCTGGGCGTGATCTCGCGCAGGTGCCTCAGCACATCGCGCCAGGCGTGCTGCGCGAGTTCGTGGTGCAGCAGTCACGAGCACGACCGCGAAGACGGCCAACGACAACACCGGGCCGACCCAGCGCTGCCATGCGGCCGGCGCGTGCCGATCAGTCGGCATGGGGACGGCTCCGTCGGTTGCCATGGCTGACGGCCCGGACACCCTGCCGGAGTCCGGGCTGTCGATCATGATCGCCCAGTCGCCTGGGGAGGTGCATCGTGGAAAGCGCGCTCATCGAACATCGATCCCAACGGTCGTGGGGCGCACCGATCCCGGTACTGTCGCGATGGAACCGATACTTACTCGCTCGTGCCGGCGGCCATCGGCGACGCCGCCCTCAGCCGCTCGATCAATTTCGAGATCGCCTGGGGCGAGCGGGTATTGCGCGCGGCCAGCGTGTACACGGCCGGCACCACGCCCAGGGTCAGCACCACCGAGATCACGACGCCGTAGAACACCACGACGCCGATCGCCTGGCGGGATTCCGCGCCGGCGCCGCTGGCGAGCATCAGGGGCAACGCGCCGAACGCGGTGCAGAAGCTGGTCATCAGCACGGGCCGCAGGCGGATCGCCGCGGCCTCGATCACGGCTTCCTTGTAATCCAGGCCACGATCGCGCAACTGGTTGGCGAACTCGACGATCAGGATGCCGTTCTTCGCCGCGAGGCCCACGAGCATGATCGCGGCGATCTGGCTGAACACGTTGATCGACATGCCGTAGATCCACAGGCCGACCAGTGCGCCGATGACCGCCAGCGGCACCGTCGTGATGATCACGAACGGGATGCAGGAAGCTCTCGAACAGCGCGGCGAGCACGAGGAACACGACCACCATGGCCAGCAGGAACATGAGGTACAGCTGCCCGCCCGACTGCTTGAACTCGCGGGACTGCCCGTCGTAATTGAGGCGAACCGAAGAAGGCAGGTGCTCCTTCACGATCTTCTCGACGGTGTCCAGGCCCGGACCGAGCGTGTTCCCGGGCGTCAACGCCGCGCTCACCGTGATGGAGCGCATGCGGTCGAATCGATTCAACCGCGTCGGCCCGCCGAGTTCCCTGAGGTTCACGAGGTTCGACAGCGGGATCAGGTCGCCCGTGCGGTCCGAGCGGACGTAGAGGTTGTCGAGGTCGGTGGGCGTCGCGCGGTCCTCCGCCCTGCCCTGCAGGATCACGTTGTATTCCCGGTCGCGGTCGATGAAGGTGGTGACGATGCGCGAGCCGAGCACGGTCTCCAGGGTCCGCGATACCGTCTGCAAGGAAACGCCGAGGTCCGCGGCGCGATTGCGATCGACCGCCACGCGCAGCTGCGGCTTGCGCTCCTCGTAGTTCGACTGCACGTTGGCGAACATGGCGTTTTCCTGCATGCGCGCCATCAGCTCGTCGCGCCACTTCACGAGATCGGCATACTCCGTCCCGCCGAGCACCACCTGGACGGGGGCGCCGGTGTTCATCGAGAAGCCGCCCGGCGAGACCACCTGGGTGCGGACGCCGGGCATCGTGCCCAATGGGCCGCGCAGCGACTGGGCGATCTGCTCGGCGCTGTGCTCGCGCTCGTTCCAGGGCTTCAACAGCATGAAGCCGCGCGCCTGGTTGAGGTCCGTCAAACCCCAGCCGCCCGGGATGCGGAAGTTGGCTCGCACGATTTCGCCGTTCTTGTTGACCTCGCGGATGATCGCGTCGGCCTGGCGGCCGTGACGGTCCATGTAGTCGAGCGTGGCGCCTTCCGGCCCCGTCATGACGAAGAACAGCATGCCGCGGTCTTCGGGCGGCGCCAGTTCGCTCGGCAGCACCTTCAACAGCACGGCGGCGAACCCGGCTGCAATCACGGTGCCGATGATGATCAGCCACGGCCGCTGCATCAGCCGGCGCAGGGACGATTCGTAATTCGCCGAGAGCTTGTGGAAGAAGTCCTCGACGACGTGCGAGAAGCGCGAGCGCGTGGAGCCGCCCGAGAGCAGCTTCGAGCACATCATCGGCGTGAGCGTCAACGCCACCAGCGACGAGAACATCACCGCCGCGGCGATGGTGAAGCCGAACTCGCGGAAGAGCGTACCGACGCTGCCCTGCAGGAACGAAATGGGCAGGAACACGGTGCACAGCACGAGCGTCGTCGCGACCACCGCGAAGCCGATCTCGCGCGCGCCGTCCACCGAGGCGATCAGCGGCGCCTCGCCGCCCTCCATGCGCCGGTAGATGTTCTCGAGCACCACGATCGCGTCGTCGACCACGAGGCCGATGGCGAGCACCAGCCCGAGCAGCGTCAGCACGTTGATGGAGAACCCGAACATCGCCATGACGATGAACGCCGAAATGATCGAGATCGGGATCGTGACGGCCGGGATCAGCGTCGCCCGCAGGTTGCCGAGGAAGAGGTAGATGACCGCGAGCACGAGCACCATCGAGATGACGAGCGCGATCACCACTTCCTTCATCGACGCCTCGATGAACACCGAGCGGTCGAGGTTGACCTCGAGCCGGGTGCCCGGCGGCAGGTCCGGGCGGATGCGTTCGATTTCGTCGCGGACGTGTTGCGCGACTTCGAGCGTGTTGGCCTTGGAGATCTGCTCGACGCCGACGCTGATGCCCGCGACCCCGTTCGAGCGCGACAGCGTGCGTTCGTTCTCCGCGGCGAGCCGGACGTCCGCGACCTCGCCGAGGCGGACCAGGTAACCGTCGGGCCCGCGCCCGATCACGAGCTGCTGGAAGTCCTGGGCGGTATTGAGCCCGGTCTCGGTGCGCAGCGTCATTTCGCGCTGCGAGGATTCGAGCCGGCCGGCGGGCAGCTGCACGTTCTCGCGGCGCAGCGCGCTTTCGATGTCGGCGACGGTCAGCTGGCGCGCGGCCAGCGCCTCGCGGTCGATCCACACGCGCATCGCGTAGCGGCGCGCACCGCGCAACTGGACGCGCGCGACGCCCGGGAGCACGCCGAGCCGGTCGACCAGCTCGCGCTCGGCGTAGTCGGTGAGCTGCAGCACGTTGAGCGAGTCGCTCGAGAGGTTGAGCCACACCACGGGCTCGGCGTTGAAGTCGACCTTGCCGATCTCGGGCGGGTCGGCTTCCTCGGGCAATGCCGAGGCGACGCGCGCCACGCGGTCGCGCACGTCGTTGGCGGCCGCGTCCACATCGCGCGACGGGTCGAATTCGAGGTTGATGCTGGAGCGGCCGTCGACGCTCTGCGAAGTGATCTTGACGATGCCCTCGAGGCCGGCAACGCGGTCCTCGATCACCTGCGTGATCTTGGTCTCGACGACGTCGGCGGAGGCGCCGAGGTAGTCGGTCTCGATGGAAATGATCGGACTCTCGACGTCGGGCAGCTCGCGGATCGCCAGGCGCGTCGCGGCCAGCAGCCCGATGATCACCAGCATCAGGCTGATGACGGTCGCGAAGACCGGGCGCTTGACCGAGAGCTCCGAGAGTCTCATGGGCTCGACGTGCTCCCGGCCGGCTTGGCAGCGTTCGCCGCAGCCGGCGGCGAAGTCACCTGCACGGCCGCGCCTTCGCGCAGCTTCTGCGTGCCCTCGGTCACCACGATCTCGCCCGCCACGAGGCCGTCGGTGACCTGCACTGCGCCCACGCGGCGCTGCCCGATCTGCACGCGCCGCTTCACCGCCTTGCCGTCGGTCACGACATACACGAAGACGTCGCCCTGCTCCGGCACGAGCGCTTCCTCCGGGATCAGCAGCACGTCCGACTCGCTGCGCTTGAGATGCACGGTGAGGAACATCCCGGGCTTCAGCTTGCCCGCTTCGTTCGGGAGGATCGCGCGCACCATCACCGAGCGCGTGTTCGGGTCGACGCGCGAGTCGACGCTCGACACCTTGCCGTCGAACGACTCGCCGGGATACGCCGGGCTCTGCGCCTTGATCTCGAGGCCCGGGCTGATGGCGGCGACGTAGGTCTCGGGAATCGTGAAGTCGAGCTTGATGCGGCTGGTGTCGTCGAGCGTGGTGATCACGGCACCCGGGTTGACCAGGCTGCCGACGCTGACGCGGCGCAGCCCGACGCGACCCGCGAACGGCGCGCGGATGACCGTGTCGGACAGGCGCGAGCGGGCCGACGCGACGCGTGCCTCGTTCGAGCGGAACGTGGCTTCGATCTGCTCGATCTGCGCGTCGGAGAGCACTTTGGTCGTGTACAACTCGCGGCTGCGCTTGTACTGGCTGGTGCTCTCCTTGAGCGCCGCCTCGGCGATCGCGAGGTCGGCCCGCGCCTGCTCGCCGTCGAGTTCGACCAGCACTGCACCCTTGGCGACCTGCTGGCCTTCGTCGAAGTGCACGACCGCGACGAGGTTCGAAACCTTGGCGGTGACGTCGATGGACTCGTTCGCCTTCGCGGTGCCCAGGGCTTCGACCTCGAGCGCGAGCCGTTCGATGCGCGCCGGAACGGCGATGACGCCGACAGGCGCCCCGCCTGCGCCGCCCGCAGCCGGGGGACCGCCCTTGCCCGCCCCCGGCTTGGTCGCGGCCGGGCCGGCCGCAGCAGCAGGCGCGCGCTTCGCGCGCTCGCTCATGGCATGCCAGGCGAACCCGACGAGCAGCGCGCCGGCGAGCGCGCCGAGGAGCACCTTCTTGATGGAATCAGGCATCTGGAATGAATGGCCGCGACAGTGCACGCAACCCAAAGTGGGCCCGCAATTATTCCACTCTTTCGCGGCCGAAACGAGGCAGGTTTCGCCTCGCCGGGAACGCGGACCGGCCGGCAGGCGCCGGCCGGCCCCGAAACGATTTCAAGGTTCCGGATCGGACCCTTCCGCGATGCCTTCGAACAGCGCGGTCGACATGTAGCGTTCTGCGGTGTCCGGCAACATCGCGAGGATCACGGAACCCTTCGGCGCCGTCTCGGCCACCTTGAGCGCCGCGGCGAACGTGCCGCCCGACGAGATGCCGCAGAAGATGCCTTCGTTGCGCGCCAGCGAGCGCGAAGCCGCGATCGACTCGTCGTCGGTCACGGGCACGATCTCGTGGGGCACCGAACGGTTGAGCACCTTCGGTACGAAGTCCGGCGTCCAGCCCTGGATCTTGTGCGGCTTGAACTCCGCGCCCGCGAGCAGCGAGGCGCCCGCCGGTTCGGTGGCGATGATCTTCACGTCGGGACGCGCGAGCCGGATCATTTCGCCGGCGCCCGTGAGCGTGCCGCCGGTGCCCCAGCCGGTCACGAAGAAGTCGAGCGGTCGACCCGCGAAGTCGCTGAGGATTTCGGGACCAGTGGTCTGGCGATGGTAGGCCGGGTTCGCCGGGTTCTCGAACTGGCGGGACAGGAACCAGCCGTGCTTCTTCGCGAGTTCCTCCGCCTTTCGCACCATGCCGCTGCCGCGTTCCGCGGCTGGCGTCAGGATGACCTTCGCGCCGAGCATGCGCATGATCTTGCGCCGCTCGATCGAGAACGTCTCCACCATCACGGCGACGAAGGGATAGCCCTTTGCGGCGCACACCATCGCAAGCGCAATGCCGGTGTTGCCCGACGTCGCTTCGACCACGGTCTGGCCCGGCTTCAGCGCGCCGGTTCGCTCGGCATCCTCGATGATCGCGTGCGCGAGACGGTCCTTCACGGACGAGAGCGGATTGAAGAACTCGCACTTGACGTACATCGTCACGTGCCCGGGCGCGATCTTGTTGACGCGCACGACCGGCGTGCGGCCGATGGTTTGCAGGATGTTGTCGTAGATCATTGTCGATCCTTCGCCCGCAGGCGTTCGGTGCAGGCCACGGAATATAACCAACTGGCGGCGGCGTGCTCATGCCGGAGAGGCATGAGGCTATAGGCTGACAGGCTTCCATAGCCTAGCTTCGCCCTTTCTGCTCAGAAGTACGCCCGCATGATCGCTTCTGCAACGCAGGCTGGCTTCGGCTGCCCGTCGATCTCGACCGTGTACTGCTCGGCCATCTGCAGTCCTCCGGTCACCTCCTCGACCCTGAGGAGCACGCAGCGCGCGCGCACCCGGCTGCCGGATTTCACTGCGTTCGGGAAGCGCAGCTTGTCGAGGCCATAGTTGATGACCTGCTTGATGCCCGGGAAGAGCGGCTTCTTTTCGTCGACCAGGCCACGCAGCAACGGGTACAGCGACAGGGTCAGGTAGCCGTGGGCGATCGTCGTCTTCCAGGGCGATTCGCGGGCGGCCCGGTCACGATCGACGTGGATCCACTGATGGTCGCCCGTCGCCTGCGCAAACGCATCGATGCGCTCCTGGGTCACGTCGAACCATTCGCTCACGTGAATTTCCTTTCCGATCTTCCCCTGCAGGGAAGCAAAGACTTCTTGTTGTGACATGACCGCCTGCCGTCGGTGTGAATTGGTCCGGCAGTGTATCGGCGCGGTCCGACCGACGGCCACCGTCGCCGGGCGTGGCGCGGGAACCGGCCCCGCCGCCCGGTCTCGTACGCATGCTGCAGCGCAATAATCCGGATTGATGTCACGCGCCGAAAGCGCGGCGCATGCCTGGCAGACAGTGAAAAAAGCAGGCGACTCGCCATCGACGGTCCGCGACCGGTAGGGATCAAATTCTTATTGCACTGCAAAAACGCTCCCGCTAGACTGCCGCCCCATGACCCGCAAGACCTCCCGGAAGGAATCCACCATGGCCGTCAAGTTCGATGACTTCAGCGCCTACACCGACTTTGCCAAGCGCGCGTTCGCCCCGGCGACCCGCCTGAACGAGACCGTCGTGGGCAATTTTGAATCCCTTGCCCGCTTCCAGTACGAGCTGGCCGGGCGACTTCATGCAGCTCGCGATCGAGCAGATGCAGGCGACCGTGAAGGCGAAGGACCTCGGCACACTGGTCGCGCGCCAGTCCGAGATCGCCAGCAAGTTCGTGGAAAAGCAGACCCAGCGCCAGCAGGCGTTCGCCAAGATGGCCACCGACGCCCAGGCCCGCATGTCCCGGCTCGTCGAGGAAGCCGCCACGGCGACCCGCAAGGTCGCCTGAGACAACTCCCCTGAGGACGGTCGGCCGCCCCACGGGCGGCCGCCCTTTCTCCTTTGCTGGCGACCCCCGCCCCGGCATTCCGGGCGGTTTTTTCGCAGTGCGTTTAGTGCACCGCAGCACGCCTGGGTTAAACTGCGCGCCATGAGCCAGGAACGCTTGATCAAGAAGTACGCGAACCGTCGCCTGTACGACGCGTCGCAGAGCCGTCACATCACGCTCGACGACATCCGGAACCTGATCGTCAAGGGCGAGAAGATCCGTGTCGTCGAGGACAAGACGGGGCACGACCTCACGCGGCACATCCTGCTGCAGGTCATCGCGGAGCAGGAGCAGTTCGGGCGGCCGATCCTCTCGACGCCGGTGCTCGAAGCGATCATCCGCTTCTACGGCAACTCGATGCAGGGTTTCCTTGCGAGCTTCCTCGAGAAGAGCATCGAGACGTTCCTGCACCAGCAGGAGAACCTGCAGGCGCAGATCTCGAAGATGGTGGCCAGCACGCCGCTCGCCACCGTCGCCGACATGACCAAGGCCAATCTCGAGACGCTCGCCAAGATGCAGGAGAGCGTCCTCTCCGCGCTCATGCCGAAGCGCGAGAAGGGCTCGGACGACGACAAGCGTTCCTGACGGAGCGCGCCACTTCCCACGCCAGCATCGCGCGCTTGCGCTCGATGCCCCAGCGATAGCCGCCGAGCGCGCCGTTCTTGCGCAGCACGTGGTGGCACGGGATCAGCCATGCGACGGGATTCGAACCCACCGCCGTGCCCACGGCACGCGCGGCTTTCGGGCGCCCGATCGCCGCGGCGAGTGCCTCGTAGCTGAGCGTGGCGTTCGTGCCCTGTTCGAGCAGCGCGCGCCACACCTGGATCTGGAAGTTCGATCCGTGCACCCACAGCGTCAGGCGCCGTCCGCCCCTGGGCGCGACGCCCCACACAGCCCGGGCCACCTGCTGCGCCGACGCGGCGTCGTCGACCCAGGTTGCCGCGCCCCAGGCTTCGCGAAACTCCGGCCAGCCCGCGACCCGGCCCGCCGCATCGGCGAATCCGAGAAACGCCGTGCCGCGCGACGTCGTCGCGATTCGCGCCGGTCCGAAAGGCGTGTCGGCGAGACCGTGGCGGATCGTCAGGCCGGCGCCGCGCGACTTGAACTCACCGGGCGTCACCGCCTCGAGCGAGACGAACAGGTCGTGCAGTCGGCCGGGGCCCGACAAGCCGGCATCGAGCGCCGCCTGCAGCACCGAAGCGTCCGCTGCGAGGGAGTGCTTCGCCGCCTCCAGCGACAGGCGCTGCACGAGCTGCTTCGGCGAAATCCCGGCCCACTGCCGGAACACGCGCGCGAAGTGGTACTCGCTCATGCCCGCGGCCGCGGCGATCTCGCCGAGTGCGGGCTGGTTTCGAAAGTGATCCGCGACGAATTCGATCGCGCGCGCGATGCGGCGAAAGTCGCGGGACTCGGCCTGGGCAGTCTCGGTATTCATGGCTGCGAGGATACGGACCGGTGGCGCCACGGCCACCCGGATCGTGCTGATGTTAGCCGCTGCCGCAGGCCGTGCTGCACTGTTAAATCGGCCGACGGCATGCGCATGCAGGTGGAGCGGACGGCGGCCTGTGGCAAACTGGCGCCATGCCGTTGCGGGTGTGTTTCCTGACCGCCGAGATCTCGCCGTTCGCGAAGACGGGCGGGCTCGGTGACGTTTCGGCCGCGCTCTCCCGCTACCTCGCGCGGCGCGGCCACGATGTGCGCGTCTTCGTGCCGCTGCACGGGCAGATGGAGTTGCAGGGCGTCGACCGCCGCCCGGTCGAGGGCCTGCAGGGAATGTCGGTGCAGGTCGGCTCGCGCACGTTCCAGTACGACGTCCATACGGCGCGCGAGCCAGGCTCCGACTTCTGGATCCACCTGATCGATTGCCCGGCCATCTTCGACCGGCCTCGAATCTACTCCGACGCGCCCGATGAACACGTGCGCTACCTGATGCTGACGCGCGCGGCCTTCGACTGCTGCCAGCGGCTCGGCTTCGCGCCGGACATCCTGCACTGCAACGACTGGCACACGGCCTTCGCGCCATTGCTGCTGCGCTCTGCCTACGCGTGGGACCAGGGTGTCTTCGGCAAGACACGCAGCGTGTTCACGATCCACAACATCGGGTACCAGGGCACGTTCTCGGCGGGTTCGGCCGCAGACGTGGGCCCGGGCGTGCCGCTCGAGCAACTGCACCAGGGCGACCTCGCGCAAGGCCGCGTGAATCCGATGCGCCACGGCATCCTCTACGCGGACGCCATCACGACCGTCAGCCCGACGTACGCATGGGAGATCCGCACGCCCGAAGGCGGCTATGGCCTCGACGCGGATTTGCGCGCGCGAGGCGACGCGGTGTCCGGCATCCTGAATGGCGTCGACTACGAGGAGTGGAATCCCGCGACCGATGGTTACCTGCCGCATCGCTTCGATGCGGCCGACCTGACGGGCAAGGCGCGCAACAAGGAAGCGCTGCTCGACCTGCTGCGCATGCCGGCCGCGTCGACGACGCCGCTCATCGGCATGGTCACGCGCCTGACCCACCAGAAAGGCATCGACCTGCTGATGGAAACCCTGCCCGAGTTTCTCGAGGAGCGCGATGTCCGCTTCGTGGCGCTCGGCAGCGGCGAACCTCATTACGAGCATTTCATGCACAGCCTGCAGGAGTGGTTCCCGGGCAAGGCCGTCTACTACAGCGGCTACAGCGAGGAACTTGCGCACTTCATCGAGGCGGCGTCCGACATGTTCCTGATGCCGTCGCTGTACGAGCCCTGCGGGCTGAACCAGATGTACAGCCTGAAGTACGGAACGGTGCCGATCGTGCGCCGCACGGGCGGGCTCGCCGACTCGGTGCGTCACTTCGACCCGGCGTCGGGCACGGGCACCGGCATCGTGTTCAACGACTACGATCCCGGCGGCTTGCGCTGGGCGCTCTCGACGGCACTGGAATGGTTCGGCTGGCCGAGCGTGTGGCGCCGGCTGATGCTCGAACGGGATGCGCGAGGATTTTTCGTGGGCGACGCAGGGCGCGCTCTACGAGGACCTCTACACCAGACTCACCGAAGAATAGGGAAATAGGGGACATTCTCGGTTTTGGAAGAATTAGGGGACATTCTCCGTTTTCGCGAGTGCCGAAAACGGAGAATGTCCCCTAATTCTTCCAAAACCGAGAATGTCCCCTATTTCAGTCGCGCTTGGCGCGCGTGAAATCGACCACGCCCTTATGGTTGAAGGGGATCTTCTTGATCATCCCCTTGTCGACGAAGATCTGGCCGACGATCTCGTAGTCCACGTCCTCGAGCTTGCCGCCGCCCTTGCGGCTGATCAGCCGGCCGAGGCTGCTCACGAAGTTCGTCGTCACCACCATGTCGAATTCCGCCTCGCCCTTCGCGGGCAGCAGGAACTGGTCGCTGCTGTTGCCCTCGGCGAAGCCGTCGCCCATCAGCAGGATCTCGTATTCGATGCCCTTCACCTTCAGTTCGAGGTCGTTCGGGTTCTCCACCTTGACTCGCACCCTGAACTTCTGCGCGAACATGTCGGTGGAGAGCACCTGCACGTTGAGCACCGAGACCGTCGGAGACTCGAGCTTCGTGCCCATCGTGGCGCAGCCCGCGAGCAGGGTTGCGGCGACGACCAGGAATGCGGCGCGCAGGAAAGGTGAAACCATCCGTTGGGACTCCCGAAAGCGTTGCGGCACAGGCCGGAGGATACGATCAACCGCCGCGCGTCGCAGCACGCAGCATCGCCGGCGTGACGAGGGTCACGCCGCCTTCCGATGACGTAGAAGCGCTGCGCGTCGGCCTCGCGATCGACGCCGATCTGCATGCCGTCCGGGATCACCGACCCGGAGTCGATGATCGCCTTCTGGATCAGGCAGCGCTCGCCGATCCGCACCCGCGGCAGGATCACCGAGCGGTCGATGGACGAGTAGTCGTGCACGCGCACGTTCGAGAACAGCAACGAGTTGGCGACCCGCGAGCCCGAGATGATGCAACCGCCCGAGACCATCGAGTCGACGGCGATGCCGCGGCGGTCGACGTCGTCGAACACGAACTTCGCGGGCGGCAGCTGCTCCTGGTAGGTCCAGATCGGCCACTGCTCGTCGTAGATGTTGAGCTCGGGCGACACGCGCACGAGTTCCATGTTGGCGTCGTAGTACGCATCCACCGTCCCGACGTCGCGCCAGTAGTTCTGCGCCTTGGTGCGCACGTCCTCGAACGGGTACGCGAACACGCGCAGCTTCTCGATCGCACTCGGGATGATGTTCTTGCCGAAGTCGTGCGCGGAATCCGGGTTCTCGGCGTCGGCGCGCAACAGGCGCTCGAGCAGGCGCGGGTTGAAGACGTAGATGCCCATGGACGCGAGCGCCATGTCGGGGCGCCCCGGCATCGGCTCGGGATTCATCGGCTTTTCGTTGAAACGCAGCACGCGGTTGGATTCGTCGATGGTCATCACGCCGTACTCGCGGGCGCGATCGAGCGGCACCTCGACGACGCCCACGGTGATGTCCGCCTCCTTCTCGACGTGGAAGCCGATCATCGGGCCGTAGTCCATCTTGTAGATGTGATCGCCCGCGAGCACCAGCACGTGCAGCGGCCGGTGCGAGCGAATGAGGTCCATGTTCTGCCACAACGCGTCGGCGGTGCCCTGGTACCACTCGGGGCCGAGCCGCTGCTGCGCCGGGATGATCTCGATGAACTCGCCGAACTCGCCGCGCAGGAACCCCCAGCCCTTGCCGATGTGCTGGATGAGCGAGTGCGCCTTGTACTGCGTGAGCACCGAGATCTGGCGAATGCCGGAGTTGAGGCAGTTCGACAGCACGAAGTCGATGATGCGGAATTTCCCGCCGAACGGCGTCGCGGGCTTGCAGCGGTCGACGGTGAGGTCCCTGAGTCGCTCGCCGCGTCCTCCGGCCATGATGATCGCGACGGTGCCGCGGGTCAGCCGGCTCAGGAAGCGCCGCGGTGCAAAAAGGCTTTTGGGATCGGTCGACATCCAGTTCGTGCTCCGCGGAAGTCCGTATGCCGATGTTACCTAGGGTTCATCGCAGGAAGCACGCCGGCTTTCCGACAGGCATTCCTGGCCCCGGCAGTGCCATGGGTTAAGCGCGGGCCTGCTTATAGTTGCATCGCTAATACTATTGACTTCGTAATAGTATTTAATGCTTAATACTAGCTCACGACCTAACATCAGGACCTCCAGCCATGGTCATTGAGAATGACGAGGCCCTCGCCGCCGAGGCTTCCGCCGAGGCACTGGCCCGCAAGTTCCAGAAAGAACTGACGGCCGGCCTCACATCGCTGGTGCTGCTGTCCGTCCTTGCGGACGCAGCCGAGGATCTCTACGGCTACGAGATCGCCAAGCGACTGACCGCCGATGGCGAGTTGAATACGCCGTTCAAGCAGGGAGCGCTCTACCCTGTCCTGCGCAACATGAGCGCTGCGGGGTTGCTCTCGAGTCGCGTCGTACCGTCCTACGCCGGGCCGCCGCGGCGTTACTACCGGATCACACCCTTGGGCCGCGAGACGCTCGCCGCCTGGGTCGCCACGTGGACCTCGACGCGCGAGTTCGTCGACACCATCGTCCGCCGCAACGAGAACAGGGAGAAACAGTCATGACGGCCGCGAATCCGGGCACCGTGGCGCAGTACCTCGATGCACTGCGTGAAGCCCTCCAGGGCGCCGACCCGGCGCTGGTCCAGGATGCCCTCTACGACGCCGAGGAGCACCTGCGCGCGGAAATGACGCAGCATCCCGACGAAGCGGAAGCCGCCGTGCTCGAGCGCATCGTCGGCAGTTACGGCGCGCCGGACGAAGTGGCGGATGCCTACCGGGCGAACGAGGTGCGCGTCCAGGCCGCGCTGCGCACGCCGTCGCCGAAACCCGTCCAGGGCGGCGCCATCGCGCGTTTCTTCGGCGTCTATCGCGATCCGCGCGCCTACCTCGCCCTGCTCTACATGCTGCTGTCGCTGGTCACCGGCATCGCGTACTTCACGTTCGCGTCGGTCGGCGCGTCGCTGTCGGTGGGCCTCGCAATCCTGATCATCGGCGTGCCGTTCTTCCTGCTGTTCGTCGGGACCTCGCGCGTGATCGCGCTCGCCGAAGGGCGCATCGTCGAATCGATGCTCGGCACGCGGATGCCGCGACGGCCGGTGCATCCGGGGCCGGCCGGATCCTGGTACGAGCGGATCATCGAGATGCTGCAGGACCCGCGCACCTGGGGCACGCTGCTGTACCTGTTCCTGATGCTGCCGCTCGGCATCCTCTATTTCACGTTCGCGGTGGTCGGCCTGGTGCTGTCGGTGGCGACGTTCATCGCGCCGATCGCCGTGCTGCTGCACTTCGGCGGAGTGATCACGATCGACGGCGATGTACAGTCGCCACACCCTGCGCTGTTGCCTCTGATTTCGATCTTGGGGATAGTGCTGCTCACGGTCACGATGCATCTCGCGCGGGGTATCGGTTATCTGCACGGTCAACTTGCCAAGTCGCTCCTCGTGCGCGCCCCGCGCGCCGAGGACTGACGCCCTGCGCCGCCTGGCCGGCAGGTCGCTGCTGGCGATCCTGCTGGCGGCAGGCGGCTGCAGCCGCGCGGATCCGCCCGCAGTCGCGCCCGCGGCTTCAGGGCCCACGGAAAACGTGCTCTGTGTCCCCGCCGATCGCGGGCTGCTGCGCGCGCGGCTCCAGGGCGCCATCGACGCCGACATCGACTGGTCGAGCGCCACGCCCCAGTGCCGCGGCGGACTGCGCCCGTCCGGCGACGGCATCCGGCTCATCTACAAGGGCAGCGATGCCGCCCAGGGAACCCTGTTGATCGTGTTCGGCGCAGGACCCCTGGGCGCCGGCAAGAACGCGCGCAACGTGCCGGTGAACCTGACGGTCGTGCGCGAAGGATCCGGGCAGTTCTTCGCCACGCAGGGCGACGACAAATGCGTGTTCGACGAGGTGAAGCAGGAACCTCTGCCGTCCGGCAAGGGTCAATACCTGCTCACCGGCCGCGGCTTCTGCACGCAACCGGCGCGAGCGGTGGGCGGCGATGGCTCCGTCCTCATGTCGCGGTTCGACCTCGAAGCCATCGTGGACTTCAACGAATGACAATCCGTCGCGTTGGCGCCGCCCTCGCCGCGGCCTGCGTTTCCCTGCTGCTCGCCCTGCCGGCCAATTCCTCGCCCGACGAGGCCCACGCGGCGCCGCTATCGTCGTTCCCGAAGGAACCGATTGCGATCGAGACACGCAGCGCACGCCGGCACACCTTCGAGGCCTGGCGCGCGGAAACGCCCGCGCAGCGCGAGCAGGGCCTGATGTTCGTGAAAAGCATGAGCGCCGACGAGGCCATGATCTTCGTCTACGACCCGGCCGAATACGTCACCATGTGGATGAAGAACACGTACCTGCCGCTCGACATGCTGTTCGTCGACGACCATGGCTGCGTCATCACCGTGAAGGAGCGCGCCCGGCCCCTGACCCTCGATGCGATCGAGGCCCGCGGGCCCGTGGCGCTGGTCGTCGAACTCAATGCCGGCACCGTGGCCAGCCGCGGCATCCGCACCGGCGACCGGGTGGTCCGCCCCGCGGCAAACTGGCCGCTCCAGGCCGACGCGCCCTGTACAGTTTCCCGCTGATTTTCGCTACTATCCCCTCGTTCGCCGCCGGGGGACTGCGGCGCGTATTCCTTGAACCTGGGAGCCAAGATGAAGAAGTCTGCAATCCTCGCCACGGCCATCGGCCTGGCCGCGCTGGTATCGACGCCCGCGCACGCCGCCGATCCCAATCGGCCGTGGAGCGACGAAGTCGGCCAGTGGTTCGTCGCGCCGTTCGTCGGCTACACGTGGACCGACAGCGATCGTTTCCTCGATGACGACATCCACTACGGCGTGTCGATTGGCAAGCACTTGACGGACAAGTGGAGCATGCAGTTCACCGCCTACACCGGCGACTTCAACGGCCAGAGCAGTTACAACCCGGAATCCCGCTCGGGGTCGAACGTGGGGGATGCCACCCTGTCCGGCGGCTCGATCGACTTGATGCGCGTTTTCGGCCGCGCGAACCGCATTTCGCCGTACCTGCTCGGCGGCATCGGCATGCAGAACACCAACTACGTAGGCACGAAAGGCGACGAGAACGTCACCGCGTCCCTCGGCGCCGGCCTGATGTGGGACCTGTTCCGCAGCGGCGACGGCTCGCGCACGGTGCAGCTGCGTCCGGAAGTCCGCGCGCGCTACGACCTCCAGCAGGAGAACAACAAGGTCGATACGGTGGCCCAGATCGGCATCGCATTCGGCTGGGGCCCGCCGATTCCTGAACCGGTGGTCGAGGCTCCGCCCCCGCCGCCCCCGCCGCCGCCGCCCGCGAAGTGCGCGGACACGGACAACGACGGCGTGTGCGACGAAGCCGACAAGTGCCCGGGCACCGCGGCCGGCGTGAAGGTGGACTCGGTGGGCTGCCCGATGGAGCAGACGCTGAAGCTGCTGTTCGACTTCGACAAGGCGGAACTGCGCCCCGAGTCGATCACGGAACTCGAGCGCGTGGTGAAGTTCATGGGCGACGTGCCGTTCGCGAAGGCCTTGATCGAAGGCCACACGGACAGCAAGGGTACGGAAGAGTACAACCAGGCGCTGTCGGATCGCCGCGCCAAGGCGGTGTTCGACTACCTGACCTCGCGTGGTGTCGACCCGGCTCGCCTGAGCTCGGTGGGCAAGGGCGAGTTGGCGCCGATCGCGGACAACGCGACCGAGGAAGGCCGCCAGCAGAACCGTCGCGTCATGCTGATCCGCACGGATTCGGGCATGTAACCGACTGACGGGTTGCCTGCGAACCCGAACGAGGCCCCGGTGCGCAAGCATCGGGGCCTTTTCTTTTGAGCGGGTGTCCCTGGGACCGTAAAATACCAATAAAAACAACAGCTTTAGAGAGCCAGGGTCCAGCGGACGATTGAGCGGCCACAGCCGCCGTTTGAACCTCCCACTCGCCTTGCATCGCAGATTTCTGCGGTTTATTATTTATTCATTATCTATTCAGTAACGATTGGCGTCATGAGGCAGAGTCGCAGTCAACAGGTAATGCAGTTGCTCCTCACCGAGCCGCACGGTTTTCGCGCGCCAGAGCTGCGGCGTCGGCTGACGCCGCGCGTCAGCCAGCCAACGCTCTGGCGGGTCCTCAATGGCCTGAGATCCGAGGGCCTCGTTACGGTCGAGGGTCGCGGCCGATCCACCCGGTATCACGCCAGCGCGCGAACCGCTGTATCAGCGCTGCGCAGTCGGCGCCTGCATGAGGGCGCGGCGCGACGTCTTGTGGGCGATCCCTCACTGCGCGAGGTTGCGCGCCAGCGTCTGGATAAGTTGCGGCGCGTGAATCCGCATGGCCATGTCTATCACGACCGCTGGGCGGCGCTGCTTGATGGCCCCCTCGCTCAATTGCTGCGCACGATGACCGAGGCATCAGAGCAGTCCGATGCCCTGCGACAGGAATCCCCTCTCACCGCGCTGTTGACTGCCGAGGAACGCCGTCGTGTCTTCGAGTCGATACGGGCGGCGTGAACTGCAGTGTTCCGGAGTCAGCTGCAGCACGTCATCATGGAGATCGGACGCCGCTTCGACATCACCGACTTCCACATCATCGGTTCAGCCGCCATTCTCGCAGTGCTGCCGAACCCGCCGGTGGGCGCGTTGACTGCCACGCGCGACGTCGATGTGATCCCGCCCAACGACGATGAACGCCTGGCGGACAGGATTTCCTTCGTGCTCGGCGAGGCGAGCGACTTCGATGCCGAGTACGGTTACTACGCCCAGGGAGTGACGTCCAGAACACCGCTCTACGCGCCAGGCGACTGGATGGCGCGCGCGATTCCAGTTCGGGTCGAGCGATACACCGGCTGGTGCATGGACCCGCATGACCTCGTACTCAGCAAGCTCGGAGCCGGGCGCGACAAGGACCTCGACTTCGCCCGGAGCGCGGCGAGACTTGGTCTCGTACACGGCCGTGAGCTGATCCAGCGGCTGGACAAAGTCGCCTGTTCCGACGAGCACCGCAGCCTGATCGCAACCCGCGTCAACGCCCTCTTTTGCTGACGCAACTGCGGCGACGAGTTGCCCGAGCGCGCACTCCGGCCGCGGCCCTCACGGGGTACGATGGGGAACGTGGAGAACCTGAACAACACCCTCCGTGGGGCCGTAGCCGGCGTGCTCGGGTCGGCGTGGCTGGCCTGCGCCGCTGCGCCGCTGGCGACCGAAGCGGCAGAAACCGCACCCACGGGCACCCACATCGTGCCGCAGGGCACCGTGCCCTACGTCGGTAACGAGTACCTGTACGCCGCGCCGACGACCCTCGACCGCATCGGCCGCATCATGGCGCCCGTGATGGTCAACGGCCAGGGGCCCTTCCGCTTCATCGTCGACACCGGCGCCTCGCGCTCGGCCATCTCGCCGTCGCTCGCGGAGCGACTGGGGCTCACTCCGTCGCTCGAAGACTCGCTGACGGTGCAAGGCGTCACCGGCGCGGACCAGGTCCCCTCGGTGATGATCGACAAACTGCAGGCCGGCGACTTGCTGCTCGAGCACCGCCGCCTGCCCGTGATCGCGCCGCACGTCTTCGCGAATGCCGACGGCATCCTCGGCGTCGAAGGCTTCGACCAGATGCGCATCACGGTCGACTTCGTGAAGGACCGCATCTTCATCGCCCGCGAGCGCAAGGCGTACATGAGCGGCGGGTGGTTCCAGGTGCCGGTGAAGTTGCGCTTCGGCCGGCTGATGATCGCCGACGCCTACATCGGCAAGGTCCGCGTCAAGGCGGTGATCGACACCGGAGCGGAACGCACGCTCGGCAACCTCGTGCTGCGCACGGCGCTGCGACTCGACCAGGCGGCCCAGCAGGAACGCACCGAGACCCAGGTCATCGGCGCCACCGCCAACGAGGAAGACGCGAACCTGATCCCGTCGCCGATGATCCGGCTCGGGCAGACGGAAATCACGCGCGTCGACGTCACCTTCGCCGACCTCAACGTGTTCCGGATCTGGGACCTCGACCAGCAGCCCGCGCTGGTGCTCGGCATGGACGTGCTCGGGACGCCGAAAGCCGTGATCTTCGACTACAAGCGCAAGGAACTGCTCATCCGGCCCTGAAATGCCAAAATCAGCCCGGCGAGCTGCGCAGAAAGGCGCCGCGACTTGCCCGCGAAGCCTGTCGGTCAACCGACCCGGATCAGAACTTGTACTTCAAGCCCATGCGGTAGTAGGTACCGATGGTGTCGTACGTGCTCACGTCCGTGTTCGCGTTAAGCGACGTTGTTCTGGTACATGATCGGCGGCTGCTCGTTCGTCAGGTTGTCCACGCCCACCGTCACCGTCAGCTTCTCCCAGAAGGTGTAGCCGAGGGTCAGGTCGAGGTAGGTCTTCGACGGAATGTTCGAGCGGCTGACATGCCGATGACATCGTCCGGCGTCTTCCAGCACCAGCGAGTCGATGTACCGCAACGAGAGCAGTGCCGTGAACGGATCGAAACCCCAGCCGATGCTGGCCAGACCGCGCCACTCGGCGTAGTTGCCGTACTGGCGGTTGAACGTGCCAGCCACTTCGCGTTGTGTCGCACACGTCGCAAGGCGTCGAGTCGTACTTGTCGATGTACGTCGCATCCAGGGTGAACTGGAAGCTGCCCGCCGCGGTGTCACGCAGCTGGTACTTCACGCCGAAGTCGATGCCGCTGGTCTCCAGCTTGCCGAGGTTGATGGTCGGCTGCTGGATCACCTGCACCTGGCCGTCCGCCAGGCGCGTGATGTAGTCGCAGAACTGCGGGTCGCCGCGTCGAGAGGCAGATCTCCGCGGTCGTGTTGACGTCCACGGCCGTGATCACGTCCTCGAGCGTGTAGTCCCAGTAGTCGACGTTGAACGAGAAGCCGTTGAACCAGCTCGGCTCGTACACGAAGCCCGCCGTGAACACGTCGCCCGTTTCTGGCTTCAGGTCCGGCGTACCCTGCAGCAGGCCCTGCACCTGGCTGTTGTCCTGGCTGAAATCGCCCGTCGGGCGGACGTTTTCGCAGACCAGCAGGTAGTTCGGGTTGCTGTCGATGTCAGCCTGGGTCAGGCCTACGCACGGGTCGGCGAAGGTCGACGACGTGGACAGACGGCCACCGTACAGGTCATAGATCTGCGGCGCGCGGAACACCTCGGCGTACGACGCGCGGACGAGCAAGTCGGTGATCGGGCGCCACTCGAGCTTGATCGAGCTGTTGGTGGTACTGCCGAACGTGTTGTAGTCCGAGTAGCGCGTACCGAGCGTCAGGTTCAGGGCCTGGAACGCCGGAACGTCCTTCAGGATCGGGATGAAGATTTCGCCGTAGATTTCCTTGACGTTGTACGAACCCTTCGCGTCGCTCGAGCAGGCTTCCTGGGAGATGCCGCAGGTCAGGTAGTCCGGCGGCTGCGCCTCAGTGAGGCTGTCCGTGTCGAACGTCGAACTCTGCTCGTTGTAGCTCGAGGCCGATGGCCGCCTGCACGGGACCCGCCGGGAGCTTGAACAGGTCGCCCGCAAAGTCGAGGGCAGCGGTCCTCGACGTATAGCCGTAATTCTGGTTGTACGCGGCCGAAATCGTCTTCAGCGCATCGCGCTGGTTCGGGTTGTTGATGTCGAACGGATTGATCGCGGTGCAGGTCGCAATCGGCGCGTCTGGCGTGCCGCAGACCACGTTGCCGGCTTCGTCGCGGAAGTTCGGGCCGAACGCGGCCTGCAGCTTGGACGAGAACAGGTAGCCCTGGATCTTGGTGTCCTGGTCGAAGTGGGCGTACTGGCCGCTCAGGTCCCAGGTCCAGCTCGACTGCATGACCTTGCCCTTGACGCCAAGGGTGAGCTGGTCGGCCGTGGAATTGACGGTCGAACGACGCTGGCCAAGGCTCTTCAAACGCCACGCCGCGTTCGGGTTCTCGCCGTTGATGCCCCCGAAGGCAACGCCGAACGGGTTGTAGACGTTGTTGGCGGCAATGATGGTGTTGTCGGCCTGGGCGTCGAACGGCAGCTCCGCGATCTTGTAGCCGGACGTCGTGTAGCTGTGCAGCCACTCGGCGTAGGCATCGATGTCGTCGGTGACGTTGAAGTTGCCCGACGTGAAGACGCTCGCTCGCTCCTGCGGCGTCATCACGAGGTTGATCGGCTGGTAGTTGTAGAGGTCGCTTTGGCCGCCCCAGCAACGGAAATCGTCGACGCTGTCGCCAGCCGCGCCGTCCTTCTTGATCAGCGAAAACTGGTTATTGGACCCCGACACGGGGCAACCGTAAGTCTCGTTGAGGGCCGCACTGACCGGGTTGGTCACGTCGAAACGGATGCGGCCGTTCGGCGTGCGGCTGGATCCACCCTTGGTCACGAACCCGTTGTAAAGGTACAGGGCGTCGCGCGCGAACTTGCGGTCGCCGGCCGACGACTTGCTTCCTGCTTGTTGTAGTTGGCGCCGATGAGCACGTTGCCGCGCTCGCCCGTCATGCCCCAGGCGAGGCTCGACGGCCTGGCGGGCGCCGTCGCCCGCGTCCGAGACGCCGTAGTCATAGCCGAGCTCGAGGCCGTCGAGGTCCTTGCGGGTGATGAAGTTCACCACGCCGCCGATGGCGTCGGAACCGTAGACGGCGCCCGCGCCTTCCTTCAGCACTTCCACGCGCTCGATCAGGTTGACCGGCATCATGTTGATGTCGACCGCGCCGACGGACGAGATCGCGCCGACGCGACGGCCGTTGAGGAGGACCAGCGTGCGCTCGGCACCGAGGCCGCGCAGTTCGACGGTGGACGCACCGGTGCCGCCGCCGTTGTTGACCGCCGGGTTCGTCGCGGCGCCGGAGATGGCCGGCACCTGCTGCACGAGCTGGCCCATGCGTGGTGACGCCGGAAGCTTCGATCGTGCTGCGATCCATCGTGAAGACCGGGCTGGCGGTCTCGGCATCCACGCGGCGGATGCGCGAACCCGTGACCACGATCTGTTCGAGTTCCGCGTCCTGCGAAATTGCTTCAGGCGTGTACATCGATGCGGCGGCCGTGGCCGTCGACACAAGCGCGAAATGAACAGCGTGTGTCAGCTTCGGGTTGGTAACCATTAGTTGCAGACCTCCTCGCGAAAGATCAGTCGTTCGAATTAAAAAAAGGTGCTTTCAGTGGCACCGCTGGCGCTTCGGGAAAACCCCTATCCCAGAGAGCATTTGTCCTGATTTGGACGCTTGCAGCCAACAGGCCACTTCACAGGGTGTCGGATCATAACCACAGAGGTGGGGTGAAGGGAAGAGCGAATCACAAGGCTAATGATTCGCAGCCAAGCTGTATTTTCAGACTCAAAGCCTTGTTCGGCACCGCCAGATCGCGTAGGCAGGTAACCCCGGAACTCATCCGCCACGCCTGTTGCCTAATCGCAACGTTTCGCGGTGTTGTAGTCCGACGACACTTTGTCGTCGCTGGGGCAGTCGCCGCCACCGCCGCCTTCTGGCACAGTTCGCGCATGCTGGAAATCCCGGGCCAACCGCTCCTCGACAAGCACGGCCTCGTCGGCCGGTGCACGCGCCTGCCATTGCAGGTTGACAGTGCGCGCCTGGCAGCGGAAGTCGCTGGCCTGCCTAAGGTTTTCTGGGGTTCGCGCGGCGGGCGGGTGGGCGTGCACCTGGCGGCCGAAGCGGTTTTCCTGAGGGGGCATGCCCCTGCCGAGGGCGACCTTCCGATCGAGGATCGGCCCGCCCTGGCAGCGGTGCCCTATGCCCGGCAGCTGATCGAGCACGTCATCGGCACGCGGCCGCAGCGCTGCCTGCTGGCCCGCCTGCCGGCCGGCGCCTCCGTCTCGCTTCACATCGACCAGGCGCCCTATTTCTCCCAGACACTGCGGGTCCACGTGCCCATCGAGAGCCACGACCAGGCCTGGATGGTATGCGAGGGCCTCGCATACCGGATGCGGCCGGGCGAAGTCTGGGTGCTGAACAATGTCGCGATGCACGGGGTCTGGAACGCACATCCCGCGCTGTCGCGGACGCACATGATCATCGACTTCCTGCCCGACCCCGGGCTGCTGGCGCTCCTCGCCCGCGGCGAACGGGACCTCGGTCAGCCCGTGCCTGAGGTCAACGCGCACCTCGAGGCGCTGTCGCAGCGGTCGGCAGCCCCCGGCGGATGATCGTCACCGACCGCCTCGTCTTCCTGCACCTGCACAAGTCCGGCGGCACGTTCGTCAGCGAGTGCCTGCTGCGCCATGTGCCGGCCGCGCACGAGATCGGCTATCACCTGCCGCGGCACATGGCGCCGCCCGCCGTCCGCCGGTCTGCCGATGCTCGGCTTCGTGCGCAATCCCTGGAGCTACTACGTCTCGTGGTACGCGTTCCAGGCGGGGCGCCCGCAGCCGAACGCGATCTATCGCGCGGCGAGCGACGACGGGCGGCGCGACTTCAAGGGAACCGTCCTCACGCTGCTCGACCTCGAATCGGACGAGGCACGCCTTTTCCGGCTGGTCGCCGAATTGCCCGAGACTTACGGCAATCGCGGCATCAACCTGCCGGGCTTCGCGCTGGCAGGGATTCGCGACAGCGGACTCGGCTTCTACTCGTACCTGTATCGTTACATGTTCGGGCCCGACGACGGACGCGTGAGAATCGGGCGGATGGAAACAATGCGCGACGAGTTGCCGGCGATGCTCGAATCGACGGGCACGCCGTTGAGCGACGAGATACGGACGTTCATCGCGCAAGCTGCGCCGCGCAACACCACCGAGCACTCGCGCTACACGGACTATTACGACGAGGAACTGAGCGCGCGGGTGGCGCAGCGCGATGCGCCGGTGATCGCCCGCCACGGCTACGTTTTCGGAAGCTGAGCCTCAGAGCTGCTCGAGCCGTCGCCAGGTCGGTTCGAGCGATGGCAACACGCGCAGGATTTCCGCCTCGTGGCGCCGCCACTTGCCAGGCGCGGGCGGCGTCTGCGTGTGGCGAGACAGCGGCAGCGACGCCGCGACCCGCGCGGCGAGCGCCCCGTCGAATTCGATCCCGCTGAACGTGCACAGCCGCTGCACGGCGGCGCCCGGGTCGGCGATCAAGTCCGCATAGCGGAGCGAAGTCCAGCGCTCGCGCGGCAGCGCCGCGAGATCGTCGAGCACCGTGCGATTGGTGCAGTCCCACTGGTATGCGGCGATTTCCTCGAGCGGCCTGCCGCGCAGGTGCTGCCAGCCGGGCGGCAGAAGCAGCGACCATGGGCCGTCCCAGCCTTCCAGCTCGCGGTACGTCGTCCATTTGCCCGGAGCGCCAGGCCTCGATGATGCTGGCGAGGTTCTCGCGCGGGTCGCGCCACAGGAACACGAAGCGCGCGTCCGGGAACAGCCTGCGCGAAGAACGGGATGCGCAGCGCATTCTTCGGGGTCTTCTCCAGCACGCGCACGCTGCCGGCGCCGGCCGGCAGCGCGCGGCCCTCCGGGTCGCCGCAGGTTCGCGAGCAGCTCTTCCTCGATGCGCGCCGCGATCGGCGTCAGAGCATTGTGCCGCCGTAAGCCGGTTCGAATCGACCCCGGGCGCGCCGGGTCGCAGCTCGGGAATGCTTTCGACGAGCCAGTGAGCCTCGCCCGCCACGGTCCAGAACTGCGGCGTGACGGCCAGTGTCTCGAACAGGAGCGAACTGCCCGAGCGCGGCGCCGCCACGATGAACACGGGCGCGTCGATCCGCGAGGATCGCTTCGCGGGAGCGCGTAGCCCATGCAACGCTTGCCGCCGGTTTCGCGGCCGCCGCTTCGTGCACGAGGTGCCGCAGCAGCCGGCCTTCGAGCACCGTGTGCGCCGCCACGCCATTGGTGCGCATCACGAGGCCCTCGCCGATCTGCCCGCGAGCTCTCCCGCAGCGCTCGCCACGCAGCTTGCGGAACTCCTGCCGCCCCGGCGTCGCTTCGCCATGCAGCAGCGTACAGCTGGCGCCAGTCGAAACAGAATCCCTGCAGCAGCCAGTGATAGCCGGCCGAGCTGCGCGCGCTCTCGGGCGTGTCGACGCGACATCGCGAGTTCGCCCCGCAAGTCGGCCAGCAGCAGTTCGACCTCGGCCGGCGGCATGACCGGACGCGGCGTGACTCGCTCGGTCAGCAGATCGAGCGTCGACCTCGGGCTGGTACGGGACGCGGCTCGGGCGACAACGCACCCGCGCCCCGCCTGCGACACGAACTCCCAGAACGCGGCGGTTCCGGACGTGTCGGCGACGAGGTGCATGCGCGCGATCATCGCGTCGGATTGTCGACGTGTGCTGGCGCCAGTTGTCGAATACCCAGGCTTCGCCCGCGCGCCATGTGCACCGACTGGCCGTCGCAGTGAAACCGCACCTCGGGACGCGTGACGATCGGAATGTGCATGCGCACGCGGAAGAACCAGTGGTAGTTGATGTCCGCGTGCTGGCGGCACCTGGCTGTGCGGGTCGAGGCGCATCAGGCGCGAGCGGCTCCACACCACGCCGAAGCTCGACAGCACCTGGCGGATGTACGGGACATTGCCGCAGGTGCGGCGTCGGCAGCATCGAGCCGTAGACCTCGTCGTTCTCCTCGCCGTCGGCGCTGATGAGGCGCAGCGAGCTGTTGCCCTCGATCTCGTTCGGGATGCGTGCCCACGCCGACGCGGGCAGCGCCTCGATTTCCGCGCGCAGTCGGTCCGCGTCGAACGCTACGGGCAATCGGAAAAACGGCTTCGCGAGTTTCATGCGGCTCAGGCGCGCTCCGTCGCCTTGCGGAATTCGCCGACCGTCTCGACGATGTCCTTGATGGCCGCCTGCTCCGCATCGGTGAGGTACGGATTCCACAGGTCGAAGATCAGGACGACGCGCGTCTGCTTGCTGCGGTTCCAGGCCTCGTGCTCGAACGTGTCGTCGAACACGACCACGCTGCCCTTCGCGCCATTCGTGAATCTCGCCACCGACGTTGAGCGCACAGTCGTCCGGCACGATGAGCGGCAGGTGGCCGACGAGCCGAGTATTGGTCACGCCTCGGTGCGGCAGCAGGTGCGTGCCGGCGGTGAACACCGAGAACAGCACCTCGGGACCGTGCTCGCGGCACTCGCGACAGCGGCAAGCCGTCGAGCGCTGCCGCGGTCTGCGGGCAGGCCGCTGCAGTTGTCCTCGCGCCGCTCGCCGTGGCGATAGAAGTAGTAGCCGTTCCAGGTCGGCGGCTCTCGCTTGCCACGCAGGTTCTGTTGCTCGACTTCGTCGCCGGTGAAGACGCGCTCGCGCCCTGCTCGGAAGGCAGCAGCGCGCAGCAGTTCCTGCTCGGATCGCCCGGTCTGCGCTTCGAATTCCTCGATCCACGGGAACAGGCTGCGATCGAAGTAGGCGTCGGTCGGCAGGTCCGGGAAATACAGGAACGTCGGAGCCTGCCGCGGATCCGGACAGCGCGACCTGTTCTTCCTGCAGGTAGACGCGCAGGCATTTCTCGACGCGGGCCATCGACGTCGCGGCCGTACTTCGCGGCCAGCGCTCGACGATGTCGAACAGCAGCGAGCGCCGTCTGGCCGCGCACCGTCTGCGCCGCATGCCGCACCAGCTCCAGCAGGCCGGGCTGCGTGGTCTGCGGAATCGAGCCAGCGTCCCTGCGCCTGCGCGTCGTTGAGCGCGCGCGCGAACTGGAACACGCTGCGTTCCACCTCGCCCGTGCGCTCCAGCATCGAGGCGTAGTGCAGGCGCGCGAGGTGGAAATCGGGCTTCAGGCGCACGGCGTCCGCCAGCGAGGCGACGGCCGCCGGCAGGTTGCCGAGCGTCTCGTGCGCACGCCCGAGATAGTGGAACGAGACCGGTTGCCGGATCGATGCGCGTCGCGCGCTCGAGCAGCGCGACGGCGCGGAACGGCTTGCCGTCACGCACCGACGCGAGCGCCACGACGTTGAGGGCCTCGACGTCGTCCGGCGAACGCTCGAGCACGGCCTCGCAGGCGCGCTCGGCCTCGAGCACGCGCCCTTCGCGCAGGAGCCGCTGTGCTTCGGTCAATGTGGTCATGCTGTTCCGTCCATAGGGGCCGGCGCTTTTGTGCCCCGCTGCGCAGGCTATTCTACCTGCCATGACCGTCACTGACCTGCGCCATTACATTCGCGTCTACGACGCCGATCTCGAGCCGGCCTTTTGCCAGCGCATGATCGATTCGTTCAATGCCCTCGGCCGTTACCAGCGAGCCCAACGGCCGCGGAATCCGCAACGGCCTCGAAGAGTCGGCCTGGACCGAACTCAACGTCACCGGCCTGTCGGACGCTGGGTTCCTTGGCTTTTTCCGCGCCCGGATCGACCTCGCGCTCGATCGCTACAACCGCGACACGGGCCTCGACATCCCGGTGCCGAATTCGCCGAAGACGTCGGACCTGATCATGAAGCGCTACCGCACGGGGACGAACGAGCAGTTCCAGCCGCATTTCGACTCGATCCACGAGATGGCGAACCGCTACCTCGTGCATCCTCTGGTACCTCAACGACGTCGCCGAGGGCGGCGAAACCGAGTTCCGCCAGCTCGAGCGTCCGGTGTCGGCGCGGCAGGGGCGGCTGCTCGTCTTCCCGCCCTACTGGATGTACCAGCACGCCGGCCTGCCGCCGTGTCGAACGACAAGTACATCGCGTCGACCTACCTGCTGTTCTGACCCGCCGGATCGAGACTTGCCAGGCGGTGATTGAAGGCCGCGTCGATCGGACCGAATAACCGCGTCAAAGCCGCCCTCTCGATCAACGTCAGAGCGGGGTGCCACACGTCGAAGATCAGGACGGTACGGTGTTGCCGGGACCGGTTCCATGCCTCGTGGACGAAACTGTCGTCGAAGAAAAGGCACTGCCCCGGGTGCCAGCTGCGTGTTTGTCCTGCGACGCGTATCCCGCAGTCCTCCGGTACGTCCAACGCCAGGTGTGCGGTCAGCTTGTAGTTCGCCAGGCCATGGTGCGGCGGTATGTGCGTGCCGGGCGCCAGCGTCGAGAAGAACGCCTCAGGCGCATTGCCGGCGCAATCCGGCAGGTCAACTGATGCCAATGCGCCCATGGTGATCGGCATGTCCGACGCATTCGGTTCGACACGCGAACCGCCTTTCAACAAGTGCAGCGACAACCAGTTGTCGGTTTCGATAAGGTGCCCCCAACTGGATCGGGGGGCATTCTGGTCGGCCGTGACATATGGCTTGAGACTCTGCTGCCGGGTCGCAACGACCAGTCGATACTCGGCGCGAATGGCGTCCGCGTGCCCCTCGAATTCACCGACCCACGGAAACTCGCGGCGCTCGAACCACGGCTCTGGGGGCAAGCCGGGTACGTAAAAGAAGTTCGGCCGCTGCATGTCGTGCTGCCAGGGTTCGGTGCGGCCGTGGTAGTGCGCGATTGCACGACGAATCCGCAGCAACGCCTCGTCACCGTATTCCCGCTGCAGATCACCGAGCATGCGCTGGTGCATCGAAAGCAAGGACTCCGCGCATACCTGCCTGGCCAGAGCGAACAGCTCGGCCAGCAGCGGTGGCAACCTGGAATGGTCCTGCGCACTTCCGGCGTGCCGCCTCAGACTGGATTCGAAACCGGCGAGGGCCTGCTCGCTTTCGCCTCGACGATGATGGAGCGCGCCGCGCAAGAGCGGCGCGAGGCCCGTCTCGGGATCATGGAGTTGCGACAGCGTGACCTCCGCCGCAGCGTAATCGCCCGCACCGAACTGGGACCGCGCGAGATTGACGCGCGCGCGGTCATCGGGGTTCAGCGCCAGCGCTTCCTCGGCAAAGCGACAGGACTCGGCGTAACGCTGCCGCACGAATCGGTGGAACGCGAGGAAACTGACCGCCTCGAGGCGGGATTGCGGGTGCGTCGTCAGCGACGAGTACATGGCCTCGGCGACATCGAGTTGTCCCTGCCGGGCCGCGAGGCGGGCCCGGGTCAAGGTCTGATCTTGCTCGGGCACTGGCATGGTCGGCTCGCGATCGAGTGGAAGGCCCGCAGATGTCTCGCGCACATCTCAGGGCACGGGTGACTGGGCACTCTTGAGGTCCTGCCCTTCCGGTTCGTAGCCCCAGTAATCGAGGTAAGGCTGCACGATGGGCAGCACGTCGCGGAAGTACCTCTCGTACGACCGCCAGCGTCCGACCGCCCGGGTGTTCACCGGCTTGACCACCTGGCTGTAACTCGGCGTGCTGATGAATCCCTTGCGGCGCGCATGCTCACCGGGCTGCAGCATGGCGTCGGTCCACTCCAGGCCGAGGAACCCGGCGATATCACGCACCTGCGGCTCGAACTCGGCCACGAACGACTCGTAGCGCACGACGCGATGGCTGGGGTGCAACAGCGCGGACTCGCGGAACCAGAAGTCGAACGCGCGTCGATACCCGGTCGCCAGCGTCGGCAAGTCGCGGCACATCAGCGTGAACTGGAACGCGCGGAAGTGCTGCATGTAGCAGCTCAGGATCACGTCGCACGGGTGGCGCACGGCCAGCAGGATGCGGGCGTTGGGGAACAGCCGCACGATGGCCGGCAGCGCCAGCAGGTTCATCGGATTCTTGTCCACCAGGCGCTGGCCGGGAGCCAGCTCGACGCGACGCGACACCTGTTGCCAGTAATGCGCGCGCAACTCATCGCACTGTCCACGGGTCAGCGCCGCGAGCCGCTCCGGATAGCCTACTCCGCTGTCGGCGATCCGATCGACGAGTTCGTGGACGTAGCGGGTCTCGTCCATCGCCTGCAGCGACGGGTGAGCGTCGAGCGTCTGCTCGAGCAATGTCGTGCCGGAGCGCGGGAACCCGAGGATGAAGATCGGGCTTGCCTCGGCGGACGGCGCTCCGGCGTGGTCCCACTGCGCCACGTCTCCGGCCACGCAACCGAAATCCACGACCTGCAGCGGCGGGCCGCGGCGCGGTATCACCTCGGGTGCGGCGAGGTTCATGTAGGCCACCTGCGAACGGTGCGCCTCCTCGAGCGCGGCGTACGCCTCGTCGTAACGGCCGAGCGCATCGAGCGACTTCGCGAGCGGATAGAGCTGGAAGTGGCGCAGGTGAAAATCTCGGGTCTGGCCGAGGACTTTCGTGAGCAGCCCGCAGGCATCGAGCGCGCGCCCTTCGCGGTCGGCGATACGAGCCTCGACGAGGTCCATGTCGGTGCCGAGTTCGACGGCACGAGGGTCGGCGCGCAGGCGATTGAGCGCTGCCCCCGCCTCCGGCACGCGGTTCGTTCGCTCGAGCACCTCGATGATGCGAAGCAGCGACTCAGCGTCCGGGGCTCGGTCCGCCGAGCGCGAGATCGATGGCCCGGGCGGCGCTCTTGATCTCGCCGAGGTTCATCAACAACAGCCCGATCTTGGCCAGCAGTTCCGTGTCGAGCCGGCGGAACGACGGCCATTGCACCAGCGTGGCTACCGCCTCGTCCTGATGCATCGTCTCGTCGCAGCACACCGCGTACTGGTAGCTGATCTCTGCGTCGTTCGGATCCAGGCGCACCGCGTCCTTCAGCACGTTGCGCGCCGCCTCGTAGCTGCCGCGATCGACGTGCACGAGACCGACGTTGTAGAAGAAATCCGCCGAGGCCTCTCCACGCGCGCCGGCCTGCGCGTAGGCGGCAAGCGCCTCGTCGTGACGATGCAGGGCCTGCAGGGCCGTACCAAGGTTCATCCAGTGGGCGACGTAGGCCGGGTCGCGCCGCGTGAGTTCCGTGAACACCTCTGCGGCCTGGGCGTGCTTGCCCTGAGCGTTGAGCGCCACGGCCAGCACGTTGAGCGCGCCGAGGTGGCCCGGCTCGCCCCGCAACGCCTCCCGCGCGCAGCCCTCTGCCGCTTCGCCCTGGCCGCGTTGCAGGAACGAGGCTGCGGCGCGCACCAGCGCGGTGGCATCGATGCCTGTGTCCGTCATCGCGCTATGGTCGCAGGTCGCGCCGGCAAAAAGAAAGGGCGGTGGTTGCCCACCGCCCTTCAGGTGCTGCCGAAGCAGCGCAGAGTCTCAGAACTTCACGTTGAACTGCGCGAAGAAGCGGCGCCCGACCACGTCGTACGTGGACGGGTCGGTGCCCGACTGCACGTTCGGCGCATAGAGCTGCGGCTGTTCGTCGAACATGTTGTTGCAGCCGACCCGGATCTGGGCCTTGTCATCCCACATATTCAGGCCGACCGACATGTCCCAGTACCAGACGGAATTGACGTCCGGGCCCGGGTCGTCCACGCCGAAGTACGTCTCGCCGGGGAACTCCGCCTTGAGGCGGTTATCCATCGCGTCGATGAATCGGCCCGCGCAGGTTCACGTCCACCAGCCCGACGTTCCAGATCGTGTTGAACGTCGCCTTCCACTGCGGGAAGCTCTGGCCGAGACCCGCACCGAAGTACGCCACCGTCCCGGCATAGTCGGTCTCACCCTGCTTCCACTCGATGACATACGTCGTCAGGAGGCTGAAATCGAGTGTGCCGGCCGACTCCGCGCCGACCCAGTCGAGGTCCATGCCGTACGCGAGCGTGAGGTCGACGCCCGATGTCTTGATCGTGTCCGAGTTCTCGGCGGTGTAGGTGCCGTCGGCGGTGTTCGGATTGTCGGCGCTCACGATCGTGCCCGCAGAGCGGCTGATGGCCTGGCACGCGGCGTAGTTCGGGTCGTAGGTCGGGTTCTTGCCGGTGAAGTTGTAGCAGTCGGCGATCACGTCGTTGGTGCCGATCGCCGAGATGGCATCGGTGATCTCGATGTTGTAGTAGTCCACCGACGCTCGGATGCGCGACAGCCACTGGTTCTCCGCGTTCGAAAGGAACACCGCACCGACCGTATACGTGTCGGCCGTTTCCGCGGTCAGGTTGGTGTTGCCGTCCGTGACGGTCTGCGCCTGGCCGCCCGGGGCCGCCACGAAGGTCCCAATCTGGCTGGCCGGGATGCCGGTCGCCACGCACAGCGCCGCCAGCGCCGCCCCGTCCGGTCCGTTCCGGGCGTTGGTGTACGCCGAGCACGGATCGAAGATCTGCGGGAACGACGTCGAGCTCGAGAACAGCTCGCCGAAGTTCGGCTCGCGCGCCGACTTCTGGTACGAAGCGCGGAAACGCAGCGCGTCCATCGGCGCCCAGCTCAGCTCCACCTTGTAGGCATCGGAATCGCGGCTGTCGCTCTTGATCTTGTTGATCGTGTCCTCGAATTCGGAGGTGGACAGGCGGTAGCCGATGCTGAGGTCCAGGGACCGGGCCAGGGGCGCATCCTTGAGGATCGGGATCAGCGCCTCGCCGAAATAGTCCATGAACGAGTTGCGGCCGCCGTCCGGATCGCCGACGTTGAAGCCCGAGAAGGGGCCCGGCGAACCGTTGTAAGCGAACGAATACGTGAAGTGCCTCGACTCGGCGCCGAGCACGACCGAGAGCGGCCCTGCCGGCAGGTCGACCACGTCGCCGCGGATGAAGCCCTGGCCGATCTTCTGCGTGAAGTCCGTGGCGGACGACACGGTTGCCGCCAGGTACGTGCGGCAGCTCGCGGGGATGGGGTTGTTGCCGAACGGGTTCCAGGCAGAGCACGCACCGCCGCCAGCCGCGATCGGATTCGCGAGCACGTCGGTGAGCTGCTGGGTATCGAGGTTGCCCGTCTGCTTGTTCTCGATCTTCGTGCGGCCTTCGGAGAAATAGAATTCCCAGTCCCAGTTCTCGAGCGAGAACAGCGGCCCGCGCGCACCGCCGAGGAACTGCTGCACCGTGTTCGTGTAGTTCGACTGCCGCAGGCCGAATGCCAGCGGACGGAAGCCGAACAGGAAGGCCTCGGTGGCGCCCGAACCGGTCAGCTTCGGATCGTTGCCGACCCGCGCCGCCAGCAAGGTCGCGAGGTCAGCGGGGATGTACGGGTTCGTCACGGGCACCACGACCGAGCCGGAAACGAACTGGCCTGGATTGACCAGGTTGCTTGCCACCTGAGTCTGCGAGTTCTCGCCCGGCGCCAGCGTACGCACCGACGGCACCGGCGTCGGCGCGAGGCCGGTCGCGGCCGTGTACTGGGTCCAACCCACCTGCCCGAAGAACTCGACGCCGTTGTCCAGCTTGTAGCCGATATCCGCCATGAACGAGTCACGGTCGAGCGGCAGCACCAGGATGTTCGGCGCGTCGAAGTTGTACGAATAGAAATCCGGGTAGAACCGGCTGTTCACCGACAGGTCGACCGGATCGCGGAAGTTCTGCACGTCGTATTGCGTATTGCTCGGGATGCCGCCGAACCACAGCGTGCCGTCGCGGTTGAAGCCGATCGAGCCGGAGCGCGCCTGCACCGCACTCGCGGCGACTCCGTAGTTTGCGAAGACTGCGTCGACGGCTGCCTCCGGAATCGGGTTGCCCGTGTTCCACCGAACGACGCCCTGCGGCGGCGTGCCCGTCGTGGACGTCGCAACGGCCGAGAAATCGCGCTCACCCTTCGTGATCGACTCGCGATACGCGTGATCGTAGCCGAGGATCGCGTGACCGTGGTCGTCGCCAAACAGGCCGCCGATCACCATGGACGCGCCGTATTCGTCGGCATCGCCATTGTCGGTGTTCGAGTACGTGCCGCGCAGATCGACGCCCTCGAAGTTCTTCTTGAGCTTGATGTTGACCGCGCCGGCCACTGCGTCGGCGCCGTATGCTGCGCCCGCGCCGCCGGTGATGACTTCGATGCTCTCGATCATCGCGGCCGGAATCGTGTTGAGGTCGACCGTCAGGTCGCTCGCGGACACCATGGGGCGGCGTCCGTCGACGAGCACGATGTTGCGATTGGAACCGAGGCCGCGCAGGTCGATGTTCGACTGGCCGCCGTTGCCGGGGTTGTTCGAAGTCGTGCCGCCCGCCGGGTTCACCTGCGGCAACGTGTTCAGGAACGTGTCGAGGGTCACGTCGCCGTTCTGTACGACCTGCTCCTGCGTGACGGTCGCGATCGGACTGTTCGCAATGTAGTCGGCGCGAGCAATGCGCGAACCGGTGACGACGATCTGTTCGATCTCGGCATCCTGCGCGACTGCGGCGGCGCCATAGACTGCGGACGCCACCAGCGCGAGTCGCACTGCGCGGGCGAGAGTGTTGTTGCTAGCCATCGTTCCTCCAGGCGGAGATGTTGTCGGGTCTGTATGCCGCGGCCGGCGTCCCGGGATACGGCGGAACTGTCTTTCTCGAATCGCACCCCTGCGGCGCGCGAATGGCGTGCAGATTAACAACAGTGTCATGGGTCCGCAACATTTGATGCTTTTTAGCAACATACCTGTAACTTCTGTCGGTCTGTGTAACCTCGTAAATACAACAAGTTGTAGATCCACAGGTCGGTACTGTTGATATTGAAACTTATTAGCAGCTAAAAACGGACGCTCCGAAAGTGTCTCTTTATTACAAACAATCCGTAAAAATACTAGGATCGATCGTGTGGAATACGGTGCTCGCTCAGGGCGAACCCATACCGCGGCGAAACCGGCACTGACAGCCGGGAGTCCGCTCCGCACCTGCCGTCAACGGCGCGCTCGGTTCAGTCCCGCAGCGGCAACTCACTGCCTTTGCGTACCGTGCGCAGGGCAAAACTCGACTGGACGCGCGCGACGCCCGGCAGGCGCGTCAAGTGCTGGCTGTGCAGGCGCTCGAAGTCCGCGGGATCGGAGACCACGACCCGCAGCAGGTAGTCCTGCTGGCCCGTCATGAGGTAGCACTCCATCACCTCGGGCACCTGCGTCACGGCCGCCTCGAACGCCGCGAGATCCGCCTGCTCCTGGCGGTTCAGCGTGATGCTGACGAACACGTTGCCCGGCAACCCGACCTTTGCCTGGTTGACGTGGGCGCTGTAACGGTCGATCACGCCGGCCTCTTCGAGACCTCGGACCCGGCGCAGGCAGGCCGATTCGCTGAGGTGGGCACGCTCGGCCAGTTCGCGGTTGCTGAGCCGTCCATCCCGCTGCAGCGCGGCCAGGATGAGGTTGTCCGTGCGATCGAGCTTCATGCAAGTTCCCCTCGAATTCAAAGTCATCGACGGCAGATTATTGCGTATCCGTGGTTTGATCCGCCTGACTTTGCACGAAATCTCCCCGTGAGCCGACTATCCTGTGCGGGTCCGCGCCCATCCATACAACGATCGACCGAATCAGCGAGGGGAGAGCCATGCGCATTGGTGTACCGAAGGAAATCAAGGTCCATGAGTACCGCGTCGGGCTCGTGCCGGCCGCCGTCCGCGAACTCGTCGAGTCCGGGCACGAAGTCGTCGTGCAGACCGGAGCCGCCGCGGGCATCGGCTTTGCCGACGCCGACTACCAGCGCGTCGGCGCCAGGATCGCAGCGACCGCCGAGGAGATCTTTGCCTCGGCCGACATGATCGTGAAGGTGAAGGAGCCGCAGCCGCAGGAGTGCGCCATGCTCCGCAAGGGCCAGGTGCTCTACACCTACCTGCACCTCGCGCCGGATCCGAAGCAGACGGAAGCGCTGATCAAGTCGGGCGCCACGTGCATTGCGTACGAGACCGTGACGGCGCCGGACGGATCGCTGCCGCTGCTGACACCGATGAGCGAAGTCGCGGGCCGCATGTCGGTGCAGGTCGGCGCCTACTGCCTGCAGAAGGCCAATGGCGGCCGCGGCATCCTGCTCGGCGGCGTGCCGGGCGTGGCGCCGGCGAAGGTCGTGATCCTCGGCGGCGGCGTCTCGGGCACTCACGCGGCGGAGATGGCTGTCGGCCTGCGCGCGGACGTCACCGTCGTCGATCGCTCGATGAAGCGCCTGCGCGAACTTTCGTCGATCTTCGGGGCGACGCTGTTCACCGAGTACTCGACGCAGGAACACATCGATGCGCTGGTGATCAACGCCGACCTCGTGATCGGCGCGGTGCTGGTGGCCGGCGCCGCGGCGCCGAAGCTCGTCACCCGCGACATGGTGAGGCGGATGAAGCCGGGCTCGGTCCTGGTGGACATTTCGATCGACCAGGGCGGCTGCTTCGAGACCAGCAAGGCGACGACGCACGCCGACCCGACGTACGTCGTGGACGACGTGATTCATTACTGCGTCGCCAACATGCCGGGCGCGGTGCCGCGCACCTCGACGTTCGCGCTCAACAACGCGACGCTGCCGTTTGCCCGCAGGCTTGCGGACCTCGGCTGGAAGAAGGCCCTGCAGGCCGATCCGCATCTTGCCAACGGGCTCAACGTGCACGAGGGCCAGGTCACGAATGCGGCCGTCGCGAAGGATCTCGGCTACAAGTACGTCCCCGTCGCCGACGTCCTGAAGTAATCGAGAGCCCTCACCCCTCGCGAGATGGCTTCGCCACGTCGCTCGCGCCCTCTCCCGTATACACGGGAGAGGGCATCCGACACCTCTCCCGCTTGCGGGAGAGGTCGGACGACAGTCCGGGTGAGGGCTCCGAAAACCCTCACCCCTCGCGAGATGGCTTCGCCACGTCGCTCGCGCCCTCTCCCGTTCCACGGGAGAGGGCATCCGACACCTCTCCCGCTTGCGGGAGAGGTCGGGCGACAGTCCGGGTGAGGGCTCTTGTGGCTCCCCTCCTCACTCACGGCTACCCTGTCGCCGTGAAACACCTGCTGATGATCACCGGCGGCCAACCCGGCGGCCGGCTCGAACGCATGGCGGCCGAAGTCGCCGCGGGCGCGGCCGAATTCGGCGACGACGTCGAGTTGCGCCAGTTGCCGGCGCTGCAGGCCTCGCTCGACGACCTGCTCTGGGCCAACGCGCTCCTCATCGGCACGCCCGAAAAGTTCGGCTACATGTCCGGCGCGGTGAAGGATTTCTTCGATCGCACGTTCTACCCGGCCGAGGGCAAGGTGGATGGATTGCCGTTCGCCCTGTTCGTCTCGGCGGGTAACGATGGCACGGGCGCCGTGAGCTCCATCGAGCGGATCGCAAATGGTTATCGCTGGACCCGCGTCGCCGAACCCGTGGTGATCAAAGGCGAGCCGGACGACCTCGCGCTGGAGCGTTGCCGCGAACTGGGGCAGACGCTCGCGGCCGGCCTCGCTGTCGGAGTCTTCTAGTAGGCCGTTTGCGCCGAACGCGCTAGGCTCGCGTCATGAAAATCCCCAACTTCAAGTTCAAGGACCGTGTCGTTCTGGTGACCGGCGCGTCGAGCGGCATCGGTCGCGAGACCGCACTGGCATTCGCGGCAGCGGGGGCGGACGTCGTGCTCGTGGCCCGTAGCGCGGACACGCTCGCCAAGGTGGCCGCCGCCGCGCGCAAGCTCGGCGTGAAGGCACTGGCGGTTCCCACCGACGTCACGAAGCAGGCGGCGGTACAGGCCTGCTTCCGCAAGGCCATCCAGCGCTTCGGCCGGATCGACGTCGTCGTGAACAATGCCGGCGTGCTGATTGCTGCGCCGGTGCCTGAGATCCGCGCCGCCGACCTGCAGAAGATGCTCGATGTGAATCTCTTCGGCGCGCTCTGGGTGATGCAGGCGGCCGTGAAGACGATGCGGGCGCAGGGCGGTGGTCACGTCGTGAATGTGGCATCACTCGCGGGCCGTCGCGGCTTTTCTCCGCTCGGCGGTTACTCGGCAACCAAGTTTGCGCTCGTCGGTCTGACGGAAGCCTTGCGCACCGAACTCGTGGGCGAGCCGATCTGCGTGTCCCTCGTCATGCCGGGGGTGATCGACACACCGATGGCCGAGACCATCCTTTCCGATCCCGTCTCTTCGGGCACGTGGCGGCGCTCGCTCAACATGCCGCCCTCGTGGGTCGTGTGGTCGATCTTCGCAGCCATCCGGTTCCGCCTCACCGAAGTGGCCGTGCCGCCGGGCGGCGCGCTGCTCGAGAAGCTCGCCTCCCTGACGCCGGGCGCGACCGACTCGTTGCTGCGCTGGGCGAGCGACGCGGCACGGCGAGCGGCGGGCAAGGGCAAGGGCAAGAAGTCCTGATGGAGAATTCGATGACGTTCGACAACCTGGCGATCGAGCGAGATGGCGGTGTCGCAGTGCTGTGGCTCGATCGACCCGAGAAGCTCAATGCCATGCACCGCGCGCTGTGGAACTCGATTCCGCAGGCTGTAGCGAGCCTCGATGCCGACGTATCCGTGCGAGCGATCGTGCTCGCGGGAAAGGGCAAGGCTTTCTGCGCCGGTATCGACCTCATGGATCACGCGCAGGGCTTCGCCGCCGGCTCGCTTTCGGGTCGTGGAGAGTCCGCCGTCGGCAAGCGCCGCGCGCTGTACGACGACATCCGCCGCTACCAGGACACGGTGAGCTCGCTGGCGAACACCAACAAGCCGGTGATCGCCGCGGTGCACGGCGCCTGCATCGGCGCAGGCATGGACCTCATCACTGCCTGCGACATCCGCGTCACCTCCGCCGAGGCCGTGTTCTCTGTACGCGAAACACGTATCGCGATGGTGGCGGACGTCGGCACGCTGCAGCGGTTGACGCGCATCGTCGGCGACGGCGCGGCGCGCGAACTGATCTTCACGGGACGCGACATCGACGCCGCGCGCGCGAAGGACATCGGCCTCGTCAATGAGGTGCTGCCCGATGCGGCAGCCTGCATCGCCCGCGCACGTGCCATCGCCGGCGAGATCGCCGCGAATTCGCCGCTCGCCGTGCAGGGCTCGAAGCAGGTGCTCGGGTTCGCCGAGCGCCGCGCGATCGACGCGAACCTCGACTACGTCGCGCTGTGGAACTCGGCCTTCCTGCAGTCGGAGGACCTGACCGAAGCCATGACGGCGTTCGTCCAGCGCCGCCCGCCGCAGTTCAAGGGCCAATGAGAAAACAGGGGACATTCACGGTTTTCGAAAAATAGGGGACATTCTCCGTTTTCGCGAGTGCCGAAAACGGAGAATGTCACCCTATTTTTCGAAAACCGTGAATGTCCCCTACTTTCAAGTGCCGCGCAGTTCGCGGCGCAGGATCTTGCCGACGTTGCTCTTCGGCAGTTCGTCGCGGAACACGATGTATTTCGGCTTCTTGTAGCCGGTGAGGTTCTGCTTGCAGAACTCCGCGAGCGCCGCCTCGGTGAGGGCCGGGTCCTTGCGCACGACGAAGACCTTCACCGCCTCGCCCGCACGCTCGTCCGGCACGCCGACCGCCGCGCACTCCACCACGCCCGGGTGGCTCGCAATCACCGCCTCCACCTCGTTCGGATACACATTGAAACCCGACACGATGATCATGTCCTTCTTGCGATCGACGATCCGGATATAGCCGCGCTCATCCATGATGCCGATGTCGCCGGACTTGAAGAACCCGTCCGGGGTCATCACCTTCGCCGTCTCGTCCGGGCGGTTCCAGTAGCCCGCCATCACCTGCGGCCCGCGGATCGCGATCTCGCCCGGCTCGCCGAGGGGCACCGGCAGGCCCGCGTCGTCGAGGATGACGATGTCCGTGTTCGGGAACGGGATGCCGATGGTGCCGGTGTACTCGCGCGAATCCGCCAGATTGCTCGTCGCGACGGGCGAGGTCTCCGACAGTCCATAGCCTTCCACGATCGGCACGCCGGTGATCTTCATCCACTTGTCGGAGACGGCCTTCTGCACTGCCATGCCGCCGCCGTTCGCGACGCGCAGGCTCGAGAAATCGAGCTTGCGGAATTCCTCGTTCTCCGCGAGCGCGTTGTAAAGCGTGTTCACGCCGGGGATGACGTGGAACTTGTACTTGCCCAGTTCCTTCACGAACGCCGGGATGTCGCGCGGATTGGCGATCAGCACGTTCAGGGTGCCGAGCCGGATGCCGGCGAGGCAGTTCACCGTCAGCGCGAACACGTGATACAGAGGCAGCGCGCAGATGTAGACGAATTGCTCCGGCACCGGCCCACGACTCGTGTCGTTGAGCACCGGCGCCACCCATGCCTCCATCTGCAGCACGTTCGCGACGAGATTGCGGTGCGTCAGTGTCGCGCCCTTCGACACGCCCGTCGTGCCGCCCGTGTACTGCAGGAATGCGGTGTCCTGCGGACCGCAAGGCACTTTCTCCAGCTTCCGGCGCGCACCCTCGTCGAGCGTCGCGCAGAACCGCACGTGCCCGGGCAACGTGTACGCCGGCATCATCTTCTTCACGTTGCGAAGGACGAAATTGACGATCGCGCCTTTCGGGAAGCCGAGCATGTCGCCGACCGACGCGACGATCACGTGCTTCACCGCCGTCTTGTCGATCACCTGCTGCAAGGTGGCCGCGAAATTCTCGAGGATGACGATCGCCTCGGCGCCCGAGTCCTTCAGCTGGTGCTCCAGCTCGCGCGGCGTGTACAGCGGATTGACGTTGACGACGACGCACCCGGCGCGCAGCACGCCCGCGAGCGCGATCGGATACTGCACCACGTTCGGCATCATGATCGCGACGCGCGCGCCGGGCTTCAGTCCTCGTCCCTGCAGCCAGGCGGCGAACGCCGACGAATAGCGATCGATGTCGGCGAACGTGAAATAGCGGTCCATGAACGCGTAGGCATTGCGCTGCGCGTGCTCGCGGAACCCGGTCTCCATCAGTTCGACCAGCGACGAATACTGGTCGACGTTGACGTCGGCCGGCACGCCAGCCGGATAATGCTTCAGCCAGATGCGATCCATGGTTCTCCCCCTCGAGTTCCTCTGGCTAACTTGCACGTTTCGCAGGCGGCCGGCAATGCGCCATTCGCAATGGAACTGCGCCGCGCGCAGCGGCAGTCCCATCCTGCACTGCAAGAATCAGGGTTGCGGCCGGGTCACCAACGGCACGTTGCACAGGTCGACGTGACCGGCCGGCACCTTGTACCAGTCGTCGCTGCGATTGCGACGCGATTCGACCAGCTTCGAGAACGTCACGGTGTCCGTGCGGAGCACTTGCAGCTTTTCGCGCTCGGCCACCGGCACTTCGGACGCGAGCCGCAGGGATTGGATCGGCACGTACTGCTCGGGCCTTTCATAGAACCCCATGGCCCCGGTGCCGCGGGGAATGGTGGACAGCCACTCCATGCCCTTCACCACGCGGCCCACGACGGCAATGTTGCGGTCCAGCTGCCGAGGCGCATGCCCGGTGACGACGTACAGCTCCGCCCCATTGCCGCTGTCGAGCTCGTTGCCGCGTCCGGCGCCGACCATGGCATAGCAGTGCGCGATCCAGGCCTCGCCCGTCTTCGGGTCGCGGCCCGCTGGAAACCCATCGACGAACCCGACCTCGGGCGCGTAGCCGTCGACATCCGGCATGCGAACGAAAGGCAATCCTTTTGCCGGCACCGTGAATTCCGGAGGCAGCTTGTCCTTCGCCGTGCCGAGCGGTCGCTTGCCATCCGGATCGCCCCACTGCACGACGAAATTGTCCTGCGACCGGACGATGGCGAGTCCGTCGAAATAGTGCTCGCGCGCCAGCTTGCGGATGTTTCCAGCGTGCAGCGGCGCGAACGCGGGAGCCAGCTCGATCACGACTCGACCGGTAGCAAGCTGCAGGTACAGCGTGTTCTCCGGGTCGAGCCCGCGCCAGTCGGAAGGCTGGGACGCGGCCAGCACTTCGGCCATCGTGGGCGCGCGGGTCCCCGCCGGGACGGGCTCGGCCGCGGCAGCGAGCCCGCAAACCAACGCCAGGGCCAGTGCAAATCGCTTCATGTCGGTCATCCGTAAAGAGACGCAAGGGATGGTATCCACCGCGGCGCGGTTCGGCCATTTTCCATGAGCCGCTGGGCGCGCGGCGGACGGGCGGAGCGCCTGGATTCCCGACGGGGCAGCGACCCGGATTGACACGGCGACATTGTCTTCCCACCCTAGCCCGGATGCCCGACCTCCTCATCCTCGGCCCCCAGGCGCGCAATCCGAATCTGCGTGAAGCCCTCCAACGCGCCGGCATCGACGGCCCGATGGTCGCGATCACCGCCGGATGGCAGGAGCGCGAGGGCGAACTCGCGGCGCTCGAGGAGCACCTCGGCCAGCGCGTGCACGACCTGCGCCTGTACGAGCGAGCCGAGGGCGTGTTTGCGCACGATCCCGCCCTGCACGAAGCGTACCGGCAGCGCCAGGCGGACCTGCGCGGCCTGCAGCAGACCTATCGGGCCCGCCTCGATCACGCCAAGGCGGCGGCGCGTGAGATGTTGGCGCAACCGGCCGACTCGGAACTCACGCGCTGGGCGCGACGCGACGCCATCGCGGCCCTGCGCCGCCTCGACGCGGCGCACCTCGGCATGATCGAGCGCGTGCATGCCCGCTTCACGCAAAGAGTGGCGCCATGTGCTCGGGCCGCTGGTCGAGCACCAGCAGACCGATCTCAAACGGATGATCGACGCGTCGGCCGCGGTGTGTATCGCCGGCGGCCATGTTGCGGTCCTGCTCAATCGCCTGCGCTTGTTCGACCTGCAGCGCCTGATGCGTGGCAGGCCGATCGTCGCGTGGTCGGCCGGCGCGATGTGCCTCACCGAGCGCGTCGTCCTGTTCCACGATCATCCGCCGCAGGGCGCCGGCAATGCGGAAGTCTTCGAGGCCGGGCTCGGCCTGCTCCCGCGAACCGTGCTGCTGCCCCACGCCGCCTCCAGGCTCGCGCTGCAGGACGCAACGCGGGTGACCCTGCTGGCGCGGCGCCTCAGCCCGGCGGCCTGCCACACGCTCGACGAAGGCAGCATGCTGCACTGGCATCGCGGCCGGTTGCGGGTCGCCGTCGGCACCTCCCGGTTGCTGCGCTCGGGCAGCACGTCTGCGGTCGAGGTGGCGGCATGAGCACGAGCGCCGATCTGCCCGCGGACGCGACGCCCGGCCTGGACGCGCTGCGCAACGCGCAGAACTCCCCCCTCGTCGACCCCGGCGGCCTCACGTTCGTGTACCGGGGCCAGGCCGAGGCCGTGCGGTTGCGATTGTGGATCCACGGCCTGCCCGCGACGCAGGCGTTCGAGCGGCAGGGCGACGACGACCTGTGGGTGCTGCGCATCGAGGTGCCCGAGAGCTCGCGCATCGAATACAAGCTGGAAATCGAGCGCGACGGGCGTGCCGAGTGGATCCTCGACCCGCTCAACCCGCTGCGTGCCGAAGATCCTTTCGGCGCCAATTCCGTCGCGCAGGGCCACGGCTACCGCAGGCCCGACTGGACGCTGCGCGACCCGTCGGCCCGCGCAGGCACGCTCGAAGACTTCGTCGTGCACAGCGCGGCGCTCGGCGGCGAGCGCCACGTCGGCGTGTACGTGCCCGCGCGGTTCCGACGCACACGGCGCTATCCGCTCCTCATCGTGCACGACGGCTTCGATTACCTGCGCTACGCCAACCTGCAGGCCGTGCTCGACAACCTGATCGATCGGCTCGAGATCCCGCCGATCATTGCAGCATTCACGCAGTCACCCGACCGGCTCACCGAATACGCCGGCCACGACGGGCACGCCGCTTTCGTCGCACGCGAGATTCCCGAGTTGCTGGAGCGATCGTTCCCGCTGCACCCGAACCCGGCCGCGCGCGGGCTCCTCGGGGCAAGCTTCGGCGCCGTGGCCTCGCTGCACGCAGCCTGGCGGCATCCGCAAGCCTTCGGACGGCTCGTGCTGCAGTCGGGGTCGTTCGCGTTCTCGGACATCGGGCACCATCGCCGGCCGCCGACCTTCGATCCCGTCGCGCGCTTCGTCAACGAGTTCCGGCGGCGGCCGGGGTTGCCGGCGCAGCGCATGTACCTGTCCTGCGGCATCTACGAGTCCCTGATCTACGAGAACCGCAGCCTGGTGCCGCTGCTGCGACAGCACGGCATTGAGGTACGCTACGAGGAAGTGCGGGACGGGCACAACTGGGAAAACTGGCGGGACCGCCTGCAATCGGCCCTGACGTGGCTGTTCCCGGGACCGCTCTGGATGGTCTACGAATAACGAAGGCACAACGCGGGGAGCACGACTGTGGCAAACGTGACGCGGCGCATCGGCCTGTCGCTCGGTGCGGACATCTGCTGGCCGATCTGCTTCGAGCAGATCCTCGGCCGCCTGAAGCTCGACATCCCGCACGGCGGCGATCGCATCGCCTTCGACGTGAGCCGCGTGACCATCGAGCCGTTCGACCTGCGCCAGCCCGTGCGCTACGACCTCGTCGTCGACCGCCTCACGCACTGGTACAACACCAGCCGCGAGTGGATCAAGAAGGCGGTCGTGCTGAACGACACCTACGTCTTCAACAACCCCTGGTCGATCCAGTCGAACGAGAAGCACACGACGTACTGCGCGATGATGCGCCTCGGGCTCGCGATTCCCGACACGTGGATGCTGCCGCCGAAGGCGTACGAGCCGACGGCCGACCTGCAGCCGACGCTCAGCCGCTATGCGCAGATGTTCGACCTCGGCGAGATCGGCGCGAAGCTCGGCTATCCGCTGTTCATGAAGCCGTACGACGGCGGCGGCTGGGTCGGGGTCTCGAAGGTCGACGACGAGGCGCAACTGCGCGCGGCCTACGAGGCGAGCGGCACGAAGGTGATGCACCTGCAGTCGGCGGTGATCCCGTACGAGTACTTCGTGCGCTGCGTCGGCCTCGGGCCGCAGACGCGCGTGGTCAACTACGACCCCTCCGCCCCGCTGCACGACCGCTACCGCATGGACCGCGGCTTCCTCACGGCCGAGCAGCAATCGGAACTCGAGGACATCACGCTCACCATCAACGCGTTCTTCGGCTGGGACTTCAACTCCTGCGAAGCCCTGCTGAAGGGCGGCCAATGGTTCCCGATCGATTTCGCGAACGCGTGCCCGGACTCGCAGGTGACCTCCCTGCACTACCACTTCCCCTGGCTGCTCAAGGCCAACCTGCGCTGGGCGATCTTCTGCGCCGCGACCCGCCGCCGCGTCACGCGCAACCTCGACTGGGATCCCTACTTCGCCATCGCGGCGCGCGACCTGCCCTACCGCGAGAAGCTGCGCGGCTACGCGGCGCTCGCGCGCAAGCACTTCGCTGCCGACGAGTTCACGGAGTTCTGCGCGAAGCATCTTGCGCATCTCGATGCGGTGGCCGACGAGTTCTTCGGCACCGAGATCGCGCGCGACGCCGTGCGCAAGAAAGTGACGGCGCTGTTTCCGGCGCACGAGATCGACGAGTTCACGGAACTCTTCTTCTCGCGCATCCAGCGCTGGCGCGAGATCGAGGGCCGCGGCTGATGCGGCGCGATTCGTTCAGCTGGCAGACGCACCGCCTGCCCTGCCCCGCGCGCGTCGTGCGCTGGGGCCATTACGGCACGCCAGTGCTGCTGTTTCCCACGGCGGGCGGCGACTGCGAGGAAGCCGAGCGCCACGGCCTGATCGGCGCTCTCGGCGGGCTCATCGACGCTGGGCGGATCAAGGTCTACAGCGTCGACAGCGTGGCCGGGCAGCACTGGGTCGGTCGGCAGCACTCACCCGAATACTGCTCGCGCGTGCAGAACCTCTTCGACGCGTATATCCACGAGGAAGTCGGGCCGCTGATCCGCAACGATTGCGCGTCCGACATCGAGATCGTCACGGCCGGCGCGTCGATCGGTGCTTTCAACGCGGTCGCCACCGTCTGCCGTCACCCCGACCGCTTCCGGGTGGCCCTCGGCATGAGCGGCACCTACGATCTTTCGCGTTACCTCAACGGCAGCTCGAACGACGACTTCTATTTTTCCTCGCCGCTGCACTGGTTGCCGAACCTGGCCGAAGGCTGGCAGCTGGACGCCTTGCGACGGCGCATGGTGGTGCTGGCGTCCGGCGCGGGGCGCTGGGAAGACATCGGCGAGTCCTGGCGCCTTGCGAGTACGCTCGGGGCAAGAGGCATTCCGAACCGAGTGGACGACTGGGGGCCCCGCTACGACCACGACTGGCCGACGTGGCTCGAGATGCTGCCGCAATACCTCGCCCGGCTGGCATGACGGCCGCGCGGCACAGCCCGCCGGGTGAGAGAATGGGGGCACCTTCCGCCTCGGGTTGCGTGCCATGATCGTCAAGTTCTCCACCCGTTACGGGCAGATCACGATGCTCGGCGAATCCGCCGTCACGCTGCTCAAGCTCGCCGGCCATTCCGGCACGGTGCCCAGCGCGGTCCTGGCGGCGGACCTGCCCGCGTTCCTCAGCCGACTGCGCGCCGGGCTCGAGGTGCACGGGGATGAACTGTCGCCGCCGCCCAATGCCGAGCCTCCCGCGGACGAGCAGGACGACGAAGAGCGCCGTGACCAGCCCGCGGCGGTCAGTCTGCGCAAGCGCGCGGTGCCGCTCATCGAGATGATCGAAATTGCGATCGCGCGCGGCTCCGACCTGATGTGGGAACGCGGCTGATGTCATCGCGCCCTGGGGCCGCCCTCATGGCGCTGCCCGTCATCGCGCTGCTGCTGCTTGCCGCGCATTTCGTGCACGCAGGACTGTGGCCGATTGCCGCCGCCTGCATTGCCGCCACGGGATTGCTCTGGGTCCCCCGGCCATGGGCCGCACGCACGCTGCAGGTGCTGCTCGTGCTCGGCGCCATCGAGTGGGTCCTCACGGCCGCGACGCGCGCCCATATGCGCATCGCGCACGGACAGCCGTACGTGCGCCTGCTCGCCATCCTCGGCACCGTGGCGGTGTTCACGGTCCTGGCCGCGCTGGCATTCCAGCATCCGGGCGTCGCGCGACGTTTCGGCCTCGGCGATTCCCGGGAAGCGTCGAAACGGCACTTCGGTTGATCGAAAGTCGCCTGCCGTGCAGGATGCGGCAGCAGAAACCCAGGGAGTTCGAACGATGCACGGACTGAAGCCGCTCGGCGCCCTCGCCAGCCTCGCACTGTTGCTCGGGTCCGCCGCCGCCGGCGCAGCCTCCGAGCCACAGCGGTACTGGCCGCCGATTACGGACCCGGCCACGAACACGTACACGCCCGGCAAGTGGGTGTGGGCCGAACTGCTGACACGCGATGTCGGCCGCGCCGCGGAGTTCTACGGCAAGGTCTTCGGCTGGACGTTCGAGACCTACGGCCCGAAGGACGACGCGAAGACCTACACACTGGTGTCGTCGGGCGGCACGCCCATCGCCGGCATGGTGTTCATGAACCCGCGCGACCGCTCGATGAAGCCGGATGCGCGCTGGGTCAGCCTCGTCTCGGTCAACGACGTGAAGCTCGCGGAAGGCCGGGTGGTCAACGCCGGCGGCAAGGTACTCATGCCGCCGCGGACGCTCGGCACGCGTGGCGACGCAGCGCTGTTCGCCGACCCGGAAGGCGGAGTATTCGGCGTGATCCATTCCGCGACCGGCGACCCCGAGGACTACGTCGGCGACGAGAACAGCTGGCTCTGGGCCGAACTGTGGGCGAACGATCCCGCCGCGATGGCGAAGTTCTACTCGGCCATCAGCGGCTATGAGGTCGTCAGCGGGGCAGTCCCGGGCGAGGACAAGGGCTATCACCTTGCCTCGGGCGGCTATGCGCGAGCCGGGATCCTGCCCAAACCGCTGGCGAACACCCCGACGGCGTGGATTCCCTACGTGCGCGTCAAGAACGTGGACGAAACGGCGGCGAAGGCGAAGGACGCCGGCGGCCGCGTCGTGATCGAACCGATGCAGGCGCACGGCACCCGCGTGGCCCTCCTCATCGACCCCACCGGCGCGCCGCTCGCGGTCGCCGAGTGGAACCGGAAGTAAGGGGGCCGCGTCATGAACAAGACGACTTTTCGCGCGACCCTCACGATCCTGGCCGCGTCCCTGGTCGCCGCGTGCGCAAGCTCGGGTGGCGGGGATTACGATTACGCGGACAACCTCAGCGTCGGCGTGAGCGTCGGCTACAGCAGTGGTTACTACTACCCCGGCTATGGCTATCCGGGCGGCTACTACCCCTACCCGCCGCCGGTCGTCGTCGTGCCTCCCCCCGGGGGCTACCCGCCGGGGGGGCGCCCGCCAGAGGGCCGGCCACCGGATCGCCCCACGACCCTCCCGGCCGACGTGGGATCTGGCTCGAAGCCAATGCCGCCGTCGCGCCCCAGCGCCTCGACGCGGCCCGCCCCGACGCACTCTGCGCCACGGCCGGCCCCGCGCCCGATGCCCCGGGCCCGGGGCCGCTAGGCGTCGGCGAGACGGAGTCCAGCCTGCGGACGGTGTACCCGCCACAGGCTGCGGACCGGGCGTCCGCTCAGGTACCATCGGCGCCCTCGGCGTGCCTCCCGAGGCGCGCTTCAACGAAGATCCTGAACATGAACAAATTGCTCTCCACCGCGGGCGCGTCCGCCTTGTTGACGGCGTTCTGCGCACAGGCTGCCGACATGAACACTGCCCCCGTAAAGGCTCCGGCCACTGCCAATCCGTTGACAGCGCCCTGGACCGGCCCGTACGGCGGCGTTCCGCCGTGGGACAAGGTGAAGGTCGAGTACCTGATGCCCGCCGTCGAAGCGGGCATGGCCGACCAGCTGGCGGCCATCGAGCGCATCGCGAACGACCCGGCCAAGCCGACGTTCGAGAACACGATTGCCGCGATGGAGCGCTCCTCGCGCACCCTCGATCGCGCCATGGCCGTGGCCGGCGTGTACCAGTCGACGATGAGCGACGACGCGGTGCAGGCCGTCGAACGTGAGATGGCCCCGAAGCTCGCCGCGTTCGGCGACAAGATCACGCAGAACGAGAAACTGTTCGCGCGCATCGCCGCGGTCTACGAGACGCGCGAGGCCTCCGGCCTCACGCCGGAGCAGCAGCGCCTCACCTGGCTGTACTACACGGACTTCGTGCGCCAGGGTGCGAAGCTCGACGCCGCGTCGAAGGCGAAGCTCTCGGAGATCAACCAGCAGCTGGCGTCGCTCTTCACGAGCTTCGGCCAGAACGTGCTCAAGGACGAGAACGACGGCGTGCTCGTGCTCGAGCAGGAAGCGGACCTCGCGGGCCTGCCGGCCTCGGTGCGCGAAGGCGCCGCGCAGGCCGCGGAGGGACGCGGCCTGAAGGGCAAGTGGGCCGTGTCGAACACGCGCTCGAGCGTCGAGCCGTTCCTCACCTACTCCGACCGGCGCGACCTGCGCCAGAAGGCCTGGCAGATGTTCGTCGATCGCGGCGACAACGGCGGCCCGACCGACAACAACGCCAACATCGCGAAGATCCTGCAGTTGCGCGCCCAGCGCGCGAAGCTGCTCGGCTATCCGACGCACGCCCACTGGCGCCTCGAGAACTCGATGGCCAAGACGCCCGACCGCGCGATGGCGCTGATGGAAGCGGTGTGGACGCCTGCCGTCGCCCGCGTGCACGAGGAAGTCGCGGACATGCAGGCCGTGGCCGACAAGGAAGGCGCGGGCATCAAGATCGAGCCCTGGGACTATCGCTACTACGCCGAGAAGGTGCGCAAGGCGAAGTACGACCTCGACGAGACCGAGGTCACGCCCTACCTGCAGCTCGAGAACCTGCGCGAGGGCATGTTCTACATGGCGAAGGAACTGTTCGGCTTCACCTTCAAGCCGGCGGATCCGAAGGCGGTGCCCGTGTATCACCCGGACGTGCGCGTCTGGGAAGTGACCGGCGCCGACGGCAAGCTCGTGGGCCTGTGGTACTTCGACCCTTACGCCCGCAAGGGCAAGCGCTCGGGCGCGTGGATGAACGCGTACCGCAACCAGGAGCGCGTGGACGGCGACGTCAAGACCATCGTGTCGAACAATTCCAACTTCGTGAAGGGCAAGCCGGGCGAACCGGTGCTCGTCAGCTGGACGGACGCAACCACGCTGTTTCACGAGTTCGGCCATGCGCTGCACGGCCTCAGCTCGAACGTGACGTATCCGTCCGTGTCCGGCACCAACGTGGCGCGCGACTACGTCGAGTTCCCGTCGCAGTTGCTCGAGCACTGGCTCTCGACGCCGGAGATCCTCAACCGTTACGCCCTGCACTACCAGACCGGCAAGCCGATCCCGAAAGAGCTGGTGGACAAGATCGAGCGCGCCGAGAAGTTCAACGAGGGCTTCAAGACGGTCGAATACCTCTCGAGCGCGCTGGTCGACATGAAGCTGCACCTCGCGGGCGACACGCCGATCGATGCGGACAAGTTCGAGCGCGAGACGCTTGCGTCGCTCAACATGCCGCACGAGATCGTGATGCGCCACCGCACGCCGCAGTTCAACCACGTGTTCTCGAGCGACGGGTACTCGGCCGGCTACTACAGCTACCTGTGGTCGGACACGATCACCGCCGATGCGTGGGAAGCGTTCACGGAAGCCGGCGGCCCCTGGGACAAGGCGGTGGGCGGGCGCCTCAAGACGCTGCTGTCGCTCGGCAATACCGTCGATCCGGCCGATGCGTACCGCGCGTTCCGCGGCCGCGATCCGGGCATTGCGGCGCTGATGCGCAAGCGCGGCTTCCCGGTGCCTCCCGGCGCAAAGTAATCGTCGTCCCCTCTCCCATGCCAGTGGGAGAGGGGCGAGCGATCTTGCGACAGCAAGATTGCGAGGGGTGAGGGTCTTGTCGGACCCTCACCCGCCCTCTGGGCGACCTCTCCCGCAAGCGGGAGAGGGGAATGGACATTCTCCTTTTTCGCGCAGTGCCGAAAAAGGAGAATGTCCCCTATTTTCTTATTCCCGGAGGCCGGCCTGGTCGAGGAGGAACGCGTACTCCTCGGCGATCTCGCGATAGCGCTGGAATCGTCCCGACTTGCCGCCGTGGCCGGCTTCCATGTTCACGCGCATCAACACAGGGTTGTCGTCGGTCTTCAGCCGCCGCAATCGAGCCACCCACTTGGCCGGCTCGAAGTACTGCACCTGGCTGTCCCACAGGCCCGTGGTCACCAGCATGGCCGGATAGGCCTGGCGTGACACGTTGTCGTACGGCGAGTACGACAGCATGTACTCGTAGAACTCGCGCTCGTTTGGATTGCCCCACTCGTCGTACTCATTGGTGGTGAGCGGCAGGCTCTCGTCGAGCATGCTCGTCACGATGTCGACGAACGGTACGTGCGCGACGACCGCCTTGTACAACTCGGGCGCCAGGTTGGCGACGGCGCCCACCAGCAGGCCGCCCGCACTGCCGCCGCGCGCGAAGACACGCCGCGGATCGCCGTAACCTTCGCTCACGAGGAACCGCGTGGCGTCGATGAAGTCCGTGAACGAGTTGCGCTTGCCGAGCAGCCGGCCCGAGTCGTACCAGCGCCGCCCGAGCTCCTGTCCGCCCCGCACCTGGGCGATTGCGTACACGAAGCCGCGATCGAGCAGCGACAGCAGCGTCGAGGAGAACAGCGGATCGGACGAGATGCCGTAGGCACCGTACCCGTGCTGCAGCAAGGGCGCCGTGCCGTCGAGCGGCGTGCCCTTTCGATACACCACCGCCACCGGCACCTGCTCTCCATCGCGGGCGCGGCGCGCGCAGGTACTCCGTCGCGTAATGAGCCGGATCGAAAGGGCCGAGCACAGGCTCCCGCTTCAGCAGCACCTTGCCGCCAGTGACGACGTCGTAGTCGATCGTGGAGACCGGCGTGGTGAGCGACGTGTACGTGTAGCGCACCGTCGTGCTGTCGAACTCCTCGTTCGCGCCGAGCGCCGCGCGGTAGGCGGATTCGTCCGCATCGAGGTCCACCGGCTCGCAACCCGGCCGCAGCACGCGCACCTTGCGCAGGCCGCCGGAGCGCTCCTCGATCACGAGGAAATCGCGGAACACGTCGAAGTTCGCGAGCAGCGCGTCGTCGCGATGCGGCACGACCTCGGACCAGCGGGCCGTGTCGCCCGCCTCGGCCACCGGCACGCGCATCAGGCGGAAATTGAGGGCCTTCCAGTTGGTGAGGACGATCCACTCGCCGTCGCGATGCTCGACCGAATACTCGTGTCCGCGGCGGCGTGGCAACAGCACCTTGAATTCGAGGTTCGGATCGTCCGCAAGCGCGTACCGCGTCTCGGTCGTCACCGTGCTGCTGGACTCGATCAGCAGGTAGCGCCGGTCCTTGGTGGATGAGACTCCCGTGTAGAACGCATCGTCCTGCTCCTCGTGAACGAGCACGTCCTGCGCGGGATCGGTGCCGAGCACGTGCTTGCGCACGCGCAATCCGAGCAGCGTCTGCGGGTCCTTCTCCACGTAAAGCACGGTGCGGCTGTCGGCGGCCCATGCGAAACCGTCCTCGACGTTCGCGATGGCGTCGTCGAGCCAGCGGCCCGTGGCGAGATCCTTGAAACGCAGCGTGTACTGCCGCCGTCCCACGCGGTCTTCCGTGCAGGCGAGGATGCGGTTGTCGGGACTGACGTCGAAATCGCCGAGTTCGTAGAAATCGAGCCCGCGGGCGAGTTCGCGGACGTCGAGCAGCACTTCTTCCGCGGCCTCGAGCGTGCCGGCCTTGCGGGCGTGGATCGGATATTCGTCGCCGGTCTCGTAGCGCGTGTAATACCAGTACCCGCGGTCGCGGTAAGGCACGCTCGCGTCGTCCTGGCGAATGCGGCCGAGGATCTCGTCGTAGAGGCGACCCTCGAGCGGCTGGAGATGCTCGAGCACCGTCTGGCGGTACGCGTTCTCGGCCGCAAGGTGCTCGAGGACCTCGGGCATCGGCGCGCTCGTCGTCACGCAGCCAGAAATATTCGTCGCTACGGGTGCCGTGCGGCGAGACGACGTCCCGCGGGCGCTGCTCCGCGATCGGTGCCGGGTGCGTCACTCGGGTCTCGTCAGACGGCCGCGGCGCCGATGCGCACAGGATGCGTAGGCCGCGCGCCCGGCTGCTCGTAGAATTTCATCATCTTCGGGGCCAGCTGGCCGAGGCGCTGCTGGCGCTCCGAATCGCTCGGGTGCGTGCTCATCCAAGCCGGCGGGGCCTTGCCGTCGCCGACCTTGGCCATTTTCTGCCAGAGAGTCACGGCCGCACGTGGATCGTAGCCGGCCTTCGCGGCGAGCTTGATGCCGATCTGGTCGGCCTCGTTCTCGGACGCGCGGCTGTTCGGCAACTCGACCGCGACCTTCGCCGCCGCCGCAGCCGCCGCCATCGACGCCGCGGGCTTGTCGGACATCAGGCCCGCCGCGATCACGCCGGCCGACCCCGCCATCGCCACCGACATGCGCTCGGCCGTGTGATTGGCTAGCGCGTGGCCGATTTCGTGGCCCAGGACCTGCGCCAGTTCGTCGTCCGTCGGATCCACCTTCGATCAGGAGGCCCGTGTAGATCGCCATGCGCCCGCCCGCCATGCACCAGGCGTTGACGTTCTTCGGATCGTCGACGACCTCGACGCTCCACTCCCACTTGGCAGAGTCGGGCCGCATCGCGACCGCCTGCGCAACGAGCCGCTCCGTGATCACCTTGACGCGGTTCGAGCACGCGCGGATCGGTCACGAGCTTGCCTTCCTTCTTGTACTTGCCCATCTCCTGGACATAGGCCTGCTTCGACGAGTTGATGGCAGTCTGCTCCGAGACCAGCATCAGCTGCTTGCGGCCCGTCGGGCTCGTGGCGCAGGCGGCGGTGAGCACGGCGACGGCGAGAACCAGGAAGAACTTGCGGGACATGGACGACCTTCCGTGCGTAGCGGGTGCGAACTACGGGGGACGCAGATGATGCCGGGACTGCCCTCGTCTTGAAAGGGGCGGGCCGCCCCGCTGAGTCCCCACGAGTCGGACCGACAAGGTATGCTCGGTTCCTGATTTCGAGACCCATTGCCCGGCCGGATTCGTGCAGCACAACATCCAACGCGTGCCTGTCGCGGGGCTCGAGCTGACGGTTCGCAGCGCCGGAGACGGCTCGCCCGTCCTCCTGCTGCACGGGTTTCCCGACTCGGGCAGCCTTTGGGATGCCGTGACGCCGCACCTGGTCGCGGCCGGCCACCGCGTCATCATCCCCGACCTGCGAGGCTTCGGGGATTCCGACGCGCCAACCGCGGTCCGCGAATACCGGCTCGAATACGTGGTTGCGGACCTCGTGGCGCTGCTCGACCGGCTCTGTCCGCAGGAGCCGGTGCGCGTGATTGGGCACGACTGGGGCGCGGTAGCTGCCTGGTGCCTCGCCATGGCGCACCCGGAGCGCGTCCGCGCCCAGCTCGTCGATCTCGGTCGGACACCCGCGTGAATACGCGCTCAGCGGGCTCGAACAGAAGCGCAAGGGTCTCTACACCATCGCGTGGCAGGCGCGCGGGCTGGCGGAAGCCTGGCTGAGCCGAAACGACCATGCCGGGCTGCGCCGCTGGGCGCGGCAGCACCCGCGCATCGACGAGGTCGTGCGTGCGATGACGCGTCCCGGTCGCCTCACGGCCGGCCTGAACTGGTATCGCGCGAACCTCGTCGGCGTGATGTTCGGGTCCTGGCCGCAATGCGAGGTGCCGACGCTGGGCGTGTGGAGCAGCAACGACAGCCTCCTCGCCGAAGACCAGATGCAGCGCTCCGCGCGGCGGATGTCGGCGCCCTGGGAGTACGTGCGCATCGACGGTGCCGGGCACTGGCTGCCGCTCGAGCAGCCGGAACGCGTGGCACGCCTGGCGATCGATTGGTTCCAACGACACGCATCGGGCCGCTGAGGTGCCTCGCGACGTGAATTCCTACGACATCCTGTTGTGGCTGCACGTCCTCGTCATGGGGTACTGGATCGGCAGCGACCTCGTGATCAACGCGCTCACGCACTACGTGGCGCGCGCCGACGGATTGCCGCCCGCGGAACGCAAGCGGCTGTGGGACTTCCTCATGCACGTGGACCAGCACCCGCGCAACGCGCTGATCCTGAGCGTGCCGCTCGGCTTCACGCTCGCGGCGCAGATCGGCCTGCTGCAGCTCGACAATGCGGCCTTGACGGTGCTCTGGCTCGCGTCGGCCGCCTGGTTCGCCCAGATGTGGATCACGCACTGGAAGCGCGAAGACGGCGGCGGCGCGTCGCTCGCGAAGTGGGACTGGCGCATCCGCTACATCCTGATCGCCGCCTTTCTCTTCATGGGCGTGCAGTCGCTGCTGACCGGCTCGCCGCTCGCGGCGCCCTGGCTCGCATGGAAAGCGATCCTCTTTGCAGGCGTCATGGCTTGCGGCATCGGCATCCGCCACTTCATCCGCCGCTGCTACCCGGCCTGGCCCCGAATCTGGGATGGCCGCGGCACGCCAGACGATGAGGCCGCGGTGCGCAAAGCCCTGATGCAGGCCACCTACGTCCTGTGGCTACTGTGGGCCCAGCTCTTCGTGATCGGGTGGCTCGGAGTCGCCAAGCCGGGATTCGAATGATCGAGTTCTTCTTCGACTGCTCGAGCCCATGGACGTGGCTCGCGTTCCACAACGTGCAGCCGCTCGCGCGCGAGCTCGGCGTGACGATCGAATGGCGCCCGATCCTCGTGGGCGGCGTCTTCAACGCCGTCAACCCCAGCGTCTACGAGTTCCGCGCGCACGGCGCCCCGGCCAAGCAGGCCTACCTCAAGAAGGACCTCGCGGACTGGGCGCGCCTCGCGGGTCTCGAGATCCGCTTTCCGCCGTCGGTGTTCCCGGTCAACAGCGTCAAGGCGATGCGCGGCTGCATTCACCTCGAGCCGGCCGGATTGCTGGTTCCGTTCGCGTCGGCGGTCTTCGAAGCCTACTGGACGAAGGACCAGGACATCTCGCGCGACGAGGTGCTCGCCGCGATCTGCGCGCGCGTCGGCGCGGATCCCGCCGCATTCTTCGCCGGCATCTCGCAACAGGCGATCAAGGACCGGCTGAAGGCGAACACCGACGAACTCATCGCCCGCGGCGGCTTCGGCTCGCCGACAATGTTCGTGGCGAAGGACGACATGTATTTCGGCAACGACCGGCTCGGCCTGGTGCGCGAAGCCGTGCTGCGCCGGAAGGAGTGACGTCATGCTGACCACGATGCGCGTGCCGCGATCCGTCCGCCGCCTGGTCCTCGACGCCGCGGACATTCCGGCCGATCTCGACGATGTCACGACGATCGCCTGGAAGGAGGAAGCCGATCCGGCGGCCGCCGGCATGACGCGCGCCGGCGTCGACGCGATCTGGGACGCGGCCGAGCGGCTGTATGCGACCGGCATGCACCCCGGCCTGTCCCTGGTGTTGCGCCGACACGGGCACGTGGTGCTGAAGCGCGCGATCGGCCACGCGCAGGGCAACGGGCCCGGCGATCACGTGAAGCGCCCGGTGCCGATGACGCCGGACACTCCGGTCTGCATCTACTCCGCGAGCAAGGCCATGGCGGCGATGACCGTGCACCTGCTGTCGGAGCGCAAGGCCCTGAGCCTGCTCGATCCCGTCAGCCACTACGTCCCTGAATTCGGCCGCAACGGCAAGCGCGACATCACGATCTACCAGCTGCTCTGCCACAAGGCGGGCATTCCGACGATCCCGACCGACGGCCTCGACGTGGCCGACCTGCTGCTCGACCAAAGGAGGTCCTGCGGCTCATCTACGCGACGGCACCCGAAAAGCCGGGCCACCACCACGCGTATCACGCGCTCACGGCGGGTTTCGTCGTCGCCGACCTCGTCGAGAAGGTCTCCGGGCAGGGCTTCCGCGCGATTCTTCCGCGAGCACATCAGCGGCCCGCTCGGCCTGCGCTCGATCGATTTCGGCGCGCGAGGCGCGGCCCTCAAGCGCGTGGCGCGCAATTACGCCACGGGTTTCCGGTTCGACGCGCCCGGTCGACCTGTACCTGAAGCGCGCCATCGGCACGAGCCTCGGCCACGCGACCGAATTGTCGAACGACGCGCGCTTCTATCGCGCGGTCATTCCGGCGGGCAACGGGGTCGCGACGGCCGACGACGCCTGCAAGTTCTTCCAGTGCCTGCTCGACGGCGGCCGGCTGGGGCGCGCGCGCGCGTTCCAGCCGCTGACGGTGCGACGCGCGATCGCGGAGGTCGGCAAGCCGGAGATCGATCGGTCGCTGCTGCTGCCGCTGCGCTACTCGGCGGGCATGATGCTCGGGCGCGAGCCCCTGGGGCCTGTACGGGCCGTCGACGGCCAAGGCGTACGGGCACCTCGGCTTCGCCAACAACCTGCTGTGGGCCGATCCGGAGCGCGCGATCTCGGTGGCGCTGCTCACCACGGGCAAGGTCGTGCTCGGCACGCACATGCCGGCGCTGCTGGCGTTGCTCTCGGCCATCTCGAAGCATTGCGCGCCGTTGCCGGCGCACGAGCAGGATGCGCTGCTCGCCGCGAGCGGGATGCTCTGAGCCGGACGCCTCGGCGCGCTCAGCCCTTCTCGCGCCCCGTCTCGACCATCTTGCGCGCTTCGGCGATGAAGCGCTCCGTGCCCTTGCCATCTTCGATGCCGCTCGGGCCGCGGCGGATCGTTCGACGCCCCGCTGGCAGGCCGGCCGCGCGGCCAGTTGCGCGTTCCAGCGCGACAGGTGCGGGAACGGCTCGATCTCGACACCCGACCACTTGTGCGTGCGCACCCAGGCCCAGTTCGCGATGTCGGCGATCGAATAGTCGCCGGCGAGGTACTCGTGCTCGGCGAGACGGCCGTCGAGCACGCCGAACAGGCGGCGGACCTCGCCTTGATAGCGATCGATCGCGGGCTGGATCTTCTCCGGGAAATAGCGGAAGAACACGTTCGCCTGCCCCATCATCGGGCCGATGCCGCCCATCTGGAACATCAGCCACTGGATCACGAGCGAGCGGCCCTTCGGATCGGCAGGCATCAGGCGCCCCGTCTTCTCGGCGAGGTAGATGAGAATCGCGCCCGATTCGAACACCGCGAAGTCGCCGGCCTCGCGATCGACGATCGCGGGAATGCGCCCGTTCGGGCTGATGCGCAGGAACTCCGGGCGCTTCTGCTCGAGCGCGCCGAGGTCGATCTTGTGCACCGTGTACGGCAGCGCCAGTTCCTCGAGCGCGATCGAGACCTTGTGGCCGTTCGGCGTCGCCGCCGTGTAGAGATCGATCATGCGGCGGTGTGCTCCGTTACTTGCGATAGGCGCGATGCAGGCGCCAGGCCTTGGCCAGTTCGTCGCCGACGTATTCGCGCAGGGCCGCGAACACGCCGAGGCTCAGGTCCGCCGGCCGGCCCTCGGCCAGGCGAAAGAGCTGGCAGTAGTACCACGCCTGCGAACCGAACGCATTGAGCGCCTTCGCCGCGGTGTACGGGCTCGTCGGCGAGAGCCAGCCGCGCTCGCTCAGGCGCAGGCGCGCATCGAGGTTCTCGATCGCGTCTGTCTCGCGCGCCAGCAGCCGGCGCGGGAAATCCGGCTGCCAGCACAGCGGTCGCCCGAGCCCAATGACGTCACAGTCTCCATTCCCCACCTCTCCCACGTCAGTGGGAGAGGTCGCACGCAGTGCGGGTGAGGGCTCTTCACCTCTCCCGCTTGCTGGGAGAGGGTCTTCGCACCTCTCCCGCTTGCGGGAGAGGTCGCACGCAGTGCGGGTGAGGGTCCTGACAAGCCCTCACCCCTCGCATCGTCGCTGTCACGACGAGGCTCGTGCCCTCTCCCACCCGGTGGGAGAGGGTCCTCTTCACCTCTCCCGCTTGCGGGAGAGGTCGCACGCGGTGCGGGATGAGGGTCGCGCGTGCGAGGGTCAGCGCATCCTCCATCCCGGCTCGCGTGCGGAATCCGCCGGTGACCATCAACGGCATGCGCGCGACCTTGCGGATGGCGCCCGCGTACTCGAGGAAGTACGCCTCGCGCATGCGCGTGCTCGGGCGCACCGGAACCGCATCCTCGCTGCGCCCCTCGAAGCCGATGAGGCGCGGCTGCTCGTACGTGCCTCCGGAAATCTCGAGGAGGTCCAGCGATTCGTCGTTGAGCCAGCGCACGACCTGCAGGCACTCCTCGCTCGAAAACCCGCCCTTGCGGAAGTCGTCGGAATTGAGCTTCACGGCTACCGGAAAATCCGGGCCGACGGCCCGGCGCACGGCTCGCACCGTCTCGAGCAGGAAACGCGCGCGATTCTCGAGCGGCCCACCCCAGGCGTCCGTGCGCAGGTTCGTGACCGGCGACAGAAAAGAACTGATCAAGTAGCCATGCGCGCCGTGCACCTGCACGCCGGTGAATCCCGTCTCGCGCGCGACGACGGCCGCGTGGGCGAAGCGCCCGACCAGGTCGAGGATCTCCGCTTCCGTCAGGGCGATGGGCCGGGCGTAGTTGCCGAGCAGGTCGAGCTGGACTGCCGACGGCGCCCGCGGGCGATTCGTGACGTACCGAGGCGACTGGCGCCCGGTGTGGGAGATCTGCATCCAGAGGTGATTCCCCGCGGCAGTGCCCGCCTTCGCCCAGGCCGCGAGCGCGGCGCGCGCCTCCGCCGAATACGTGCGCGGCTCGGACCGATCGATGGCCACGTTGCCGGGCCGCTCGAGGTCCGTGCGATCCACCTGCACGTTGCCCGTGAGCAGCATTCCGGCCCCGCCCTCGCTCCAGGTCCGGTACAAGCGCTGGTGGCCCTCGGTGGCCCGCAGCAGCGGGTCGGCCACACCCTCGGTCATCGCCGCCTTGGCGAGACGATTCGGGAGCACTGCGCCGCAGGGCAGGCGCAGCGGCGCGCGACAGGACGTCGCTCATATGGACCTTCGGAAGGATCTGAGTATCATGGCCGACCGCACCCTGGGGGACGAAAACATGCTGACCCGCGACAAGCTGAACGAAGAGCAATGGCGCGCAGTGCGCAATACACCGCACCACGTGATCATCGCCGTGTCGGCCTCGGGCGGCAGCCCGTTCGACGAAATGCTCGAACGCACGGCCGGCCTGCAACGCATCGTCGACGCGATGAACAGCAGCCACCCGCTGCTCCAGGAAATCGCCGTCAGCACGCACATCATGAGCGCCCAGACCGAGATCCGTTCCTGGTACTACACGCTCGAGGACGAACACCGCAGGCCGGCCCGGCTGCAGGACAAGGCGCTCGAGTCGATGCAGCACGCGCTCGACGCGCTCAAGCAGCACGGCGGCCCCGACGACCTGCTGCACTACGGCGACTTCGTCATGTCCGTCGCCATGAAGGTGGCGCGCGCGGCGAAGGAAGGCGACCTGTTCGGCGTCGGCGGCGAGCTCATCAGCCGCTCCGAACGCCAGTTCCTCGAGCAGCTCGAAGGCCTCGCGCAGACGAAGCGCGGCTGATTCCCCGCTCGAGAGTCCTCAAGAGTCCGAGGCGGCGTGCCCTCACGCCGCCTTGGTCTTCGCCTTCGCCTTGAGGTCGCCGACGAGGTACGCCGCCAGCGCCGGCAGCAGCAGGATCGCGGCGAACGCGTTCACCAGGAACATGAAGCACAGCAGGATGCCCATGTCCGCCTGGAACTTGAGCGCGGAGAATATCCAGGTCGCAACCCCGATGGTCATCGTGACCGCCGTGAAGATCGACGCGGTGCCGCGCTGCTTGAGCGCCTCGACGAACGCGTCCTTCAGCTTCAGGCCGTTGTCTTCCATCTCGTGCTTCATGCGCTCGAACAGGTAGATGCCGTAGTCGACGCCCACGCCGACGCCGAGCGCCACCACCGGCAGCGTGTTGACCTTCACGCCGATGCCGAGCATCGCCATGAGCGCGTTGCACAGCACGGTGACCAACGCGAGCGGCAGGATGATGCAAAGCGTGATCGGGAACGAACGGAACGTGATGAGGCACAGCAGCCCCACGGACGCGAACAGCGCGAGGTTCACCCACTTGTCGGCCGCTTCCACCGCCTCGTTGGTCGCCGCCATGACGCCGACGTTGCCGCTGGCCAGGCGGAACGTGATGCGATCCGTGTCGCCCCCAGCGGCCTTGAAATCCTTGATCTTCTGCACGATGTGCGCGATGGTCGTCGCCTGGTGGTCGGTTGTGTAGATGCTCACCGGCATGGCCGTGCAGCGCGAGTTCATGAACTCGTTGCCGAGACGCGTCGCGTACCCTACGCCCTGCGCGATCTGCGGCGTGGATTCTGGGAGCATCCGCCACTTTGAGTACGTCTCGGCGAAGGCCTGAGTCATGGTCTTCACGAAGCCAGCGAGACTGCGCACCGTCGCTACACCGTCGACCTGCCGCATCTGGAAGTCGAAATCTTCCATCTTGTCCATGACCGCGCGGTCGACGCAGGGCGAGTCGTCGCCGCTCTTCGGCTTCGCCTCGGCGATGACCTGCAGCAGGTCGACGCCGATCGCGAAGCGACTCGTGATCATGTCGACGTCCTGGTTGTAGCGCGAGTTCGGGCGCAGTTCCGGCACGCCCTTGCCGATGTCGCCGATGTGCAGGTGACGCGCCTGCATGATGCCGAAGGCGAGCAGGCCGAGGCCGACCAGGATCGGCACCCAGGCGACTTTCTTGGTCGCAAGGCCGCCGATGCGCTCCCACAACCAGTCGCCCGCCGTCTCCTTGCCGGCCAGCTTCGAGGCCTGCTCCGGCGTGAACTTGTAGTACGAGAGCAGGATCGGCAGCAGCATCTTGTTGGTGATGATCATCACCGTGACGCCGATCGTGGCGGTGAACGCCAGTTCGCGGACGATCTCGATCTCGACGAAGGCAATCACCATGAAGCCCAGGGCATTCGCGAGCAGCGCCATCGCGCCCGGGATGAACAGCTTCTGGAACGAGTGCGTGGACGCTGTCACGCCGTCGGCGCCGTGCAGCGTCTCGAGCTTCCATGCGTTGGTCATCTGCACCGCGTGCGACACGGCGATCGAAAAGATCAGGAACGGCACCAGGATCGACATCGGGTCGAGCCCTAGCCCGAAGATCGGCAGCAGGCCGAGCAGCCAGATCACCGGCACGATGGCGCAGATCAGCGCCAGCGCCGTGATCATGAATGAGCCCGAGTACCAGAACAGCAGGACCGCCGTGATGACGAACGCGACACCGAAGAACACGAGCACGCCCGCCGCGCCCTTGGCGATGTCGCCCACGGCCTTGGCGAAGCCGATGATGTGGATGCCGGTGCGGTCGTTCTCGTACTTGCCGCGGATCCCCTCGAGCTGCATCGCCACGTTCTGCAGGTCCAGCCGCTCGCCGGTGTCGGGATCCTTTTCCATCAGCGTCGCGACCACCATAGCGGCGCTGCTGTCGTTCGCGACGATGCGACCGGTCCAGTCGGACTTCTTCAGGTTTTCGCGGACCTTGGCGAGCTGCTCGGGCGTGCCGGTGAAGTCGGCGGACACGATGTTGCCGCCGCGGAACCCGTCCTCGACCACCTCGTTGTAGCGAACGTTCGAGGTGAAAAGCGACGTGACTGAGCTTCGCTCGACGCCCTTGATGTAAAAGACCTCTTCGGTCACGCTGCGCAGCGTCTCGAAGAATTGCTTGTCGTAGATGTCGCCCTTCTTGTTCTCGACGGCCACCAGGATCTTGTTGGCGCCGCCGAAGTCTTTCTGGTAGTCCAGGAAGGTAGCCATGTACGGGTGCTTGAGCGGGATCATCTTGGTGAACGCCGCCTGCACGCGCAGCTGGCTCGCCATCGCCCCGAGCACGATCGTGATCAGGACGAACAGGATCAGCAGCGGCTTGCGGTTGTGGAAGATCCAGTACGAGATCTTGCCGACCCAGTCGGCGGAGAACTGCGCCTGCTTGATCTCGTCGTCCGGGGCGGCCGCGGGGTTCTTGGTCTCTTGGGTCATGATCCTGCCTCTAGCGCGCCGCCTGCTCGGAGTCCGTCAGCCATGCCGGGTCGAAGGCCGTCACGCCCGTCTCGCCGACCAGCGTCACCTGGTTGCCGACCTGCGCAAAGGATGAGAAGCCCTTGCGCTGCGGCGACCAGTGCAACTTCAGCGTCTGGCCATCGTCCTGGCTGTCGGCCAGCAGGCCCGAATTGCCGACCAGGAGCAGCGTGCCGTTCGACAACTGCTTGCCGGACATCAGGGAAACCGTGGTGTCGAGCGGGATCTTGGTCCACGTGGTACCGAGGTCCGTCGTGCGATACACGTTGCCGCGCATGCCGAACACCAGCAACGCGCCGCTCTTCGTGAGCACGGCGCCGAAGTACGAACCCTGGTAGGGCGAGACGATTTCGGTCCACGTCGAGCCGCCGTCGTCCGAGCGCAGCAGCGTGCCGGACTCGGCCACCAGGACCAGCGAACTTCCGACGACAACCACCTGCGAGATGTGCCGGTCGAATTCCTCGTTGAGGACCATGCGCCGCTGCCAGTTGCGGCCGGCATCCGTCGAATCGAAATAGAGGCCGAATGCCCCATACGCGACGAAATGGTCGTCGCCGAGCCAGGTGACGCCGAGCAGCGAATCCGGCCCTGCTTCCTCCAGGGGGACATGCGTCCAGCGCTCGCCGCCGTCCTCGGTACGGATCACGGTGCCGCCGTGTCCCACCGCGACACCGGTCTTGTCGTCCTTGAATGCGACACCCGTCAGCGTGCGATCGACCGGCGTGCCGCGGGCCCGCCAGGTCTTGCCTTCGTCGTCGGACACGAGCGCGAATCCGCGCTCGCCGACCGCGACCAGGCGATTGCCTGCCAGCGCGACGTCCATCAGGACGATGCGGTCCGGCTTGATGTCGACGACGATGCGCGAACTCGCCGGCTTGGCCGTGGAAGCCGTGCCCTCGGCGCCGAGCGCCGGCACACTTGCAACGAGGCCCGCGCCGATTGCGACGCATGCCGTCCAGGCCCAATGCTTCATGGAATCTCCCCGCACGGCCGGTCGGGCCGTTGATCCCTGGCCGGCCCCGGTTCGTTGCCGGGGCCGGCCGTTCAGTCTATATGACGGACCGATTGGCTCGAATCCGTCCCGCGACTCACTTCGTACCCGTACGTCGCAGCGCGTCCGTCTGGAAGTCGGCCCACTTGCCTTTCTGGCCGAACTTCCACGGCGTCTTGACCTCGTTGTCGTAGCCGGCGGTGAGGTAGTCGCCATTGTTCAGGTCGTGCCAGGTGTTGGCGCGGTACCACGGCACCTTGGCATCGTAGAACTGGATCATCGGGTGCACGGAGACGCGCCAGAGCTGCTTGCGCGTGTCGTAGCAGTCCTCATAGACGACCGTCCAGGTATCTTCGTCGAGGTAGAACACTCGCTTGCCGTAGATGTGCCGGCTGCCCGCCTTCAGGGTGCCTTCCACCTGCCAGACCCGGTGGAGCTCGTAGCGCAACAGGTCCGAGTTGATCGTGTTCTTGCGAATGATGTCCTTGTCGTACTTCAGAGCCTTGTTGGACAGCTTGAAGGAGTTGTACGGGATGTAGATCTCCTTCTTGCCGACCAGCTTCCAGTCATAGCGATCCGGCGCGCCGTTCCACGCGTCGAACTGGTCGGAAGTGCGCATGCCTTCCGTGCCGTCCGTGATGCTGTCGTACGACAGCTCCGGCGCGCGACGCACTCGGCGTTGCCCGGCGTTGTAGATCCACGCCGACCGCATCTGCTTCACCTGGTCCAGCGGTTCGTGCACCAGGTAGACCGTGCCGACGAGCGTGGCGGGCGCGGTCAGGCTCGACAGGAACACCAGCAGGAGGTTGTCCTGCGGCTGATCGAGGTTCGCGTTGAAAATGCGGAACTCGTGCGCGCCCACCTTGTAGAAATCGCCGTTCCCGCGGACCGGGAAGCTGTGGTAGTCGCGCTCGAAACCGCCACCGAGGTAGCGCTGCTGGTGGTTCCACATCGCCTCGAGGCCGTTCTTCGGAATCGGGAACGGCACGGCCGAGCGGCCGCCCTCGATGCCGAAGCCGTTCAACTCGATCTTCGTCGCGAACGACTTGACCTCGTCGTACACGGCTTGCGGGTAGCACGCCGTGCGCCGCGTCTCGTACACCGGCATCTTGAAGGTGTCGTACTTCTGCAGCAGTGCCAGTGTGCCGGGCGTCAGCTTGTCCTTGTACTGGTCGACGTTCGCCTTGCTGATGGTGAACTTCGGCTTGTCGTTCGGGAATGGATCGACGTAGCCCTTGGCGGGCGTCCAGCCGGCCGGCGGATCGCACATTCCGCCCGTCCAGGCCGGAATCGTGCCGTCCTTGTTTCCCGCCTTCTCGGCACCCATCGGTGTCAGGTCGGCGCCGAGGCGCGCAGCCTCGGCGTCCGTCAGTCTGGCGTGGGCCGGCAGTGCGGCACCCACCAGGCCCGCTGCCGCGATCGCGGCAGCGAGGATCTTGTTGATCGTCTTCATTGAACTCGTCTCCTCGTTCCGGTCAGAAGGTCACGGTCGCCGCGACCGAGTAGTAGTCACGATCGAACGTCGGGTCGTAGGGTCCGGCCGTAGCCGTCTGGTTCGTGTAGCTCACGTAGTTCAGGTCCAACGTGTACTTCTTGTTGTAGTTGAACTTGAGGCCCAGGCCGAGGGTCTGGCGTCCCTCGATGAACGTCGGATCCATGGACACGCCCTCGACGTCGTCGGACCAGAAGATGCTCGGCGTCATCGTGACGGCGCTGCCAAAGACGCCGAAGTAGTCCGCGTTCACCCGCAGCCGGTAACCCCAGGAGAAGTCGGTCACGTAGCCGTCGTTCCTGCAGCCCATCGGATTGGCGTTGTACGTCGGATTCGCGAGGGGCACCGGCACATTGACCAAGGTCGGAGAGCAGGTGTTCCCACCCGTTGCGGAATCTGCGCGGCGAGATCCGGGTTCGAACCGGTCCCGAACACGGAGTTGCGACCGTAACGGATCTCGCCCTTGGTGTAGTCGGGCATGTTGTTCGACTGCATGCCCACCTCGGCGACGAATGCCACGTTACCGGCGCCGAGGATGTTGGCGAACGTCTTGACCGTATTCACCTGGAACTGCGTCTTGTCGAACCGGTCCCAGCCGTCCAGGTGCGTGCCCTCGCCGCCGGCGAGTGCCGCGCGCGACCTGTCACCGAGCGGCCCAAGGCCCGTCAGCATGCCGCCCAGGAGGTCGTTGCCGTTGATGCCCACGGGCACGTCCGTCTGGTAGCTGGCCTCCGCCGACACGGACCAGCCGAACAGGTTGGTCGCAGCGCTGATGCCATAGATCTGGAAATCCTCCGGATACTCGAAGTGCCCCGAGGAAGACTTGAGCTGAACGGCGCCGCCCGTCTTCGCTGCCACGAGCGCCGCGGTATACGGAACGGCCGTCTGCAAGCCACCGACCCAGGCGCCGGCCGCGGTAATCAGGCCGCCAGCCTGCAAGGCGTTGTACGTCGCCTGTACCGTACTTTGCCTTCACGATGTCGCTCGGCGTGGTGCCGATGGTGAGGTCGAGCACCGGGGTCCGATTGTGCATGTTCATCGCGTACAGGCCGATTTCCGTGTCGATCGCCTCGACCGGGAAGCGGAACGCGACGCCGAACTGCCCGCTGTCACTGGGCTCGACGCCCTTGACCAGGGGCACGTAGAGGCCCGTCGCCTGGCCGTAGACCTCGGACCCGAGCTGCGGAATCAGCGGGGCCGTCGTGCCGGGCACCGCGCCGCCCAGGTAGGAACTGACCACCGTCACGACACCGCACTTGCCCGGGTCTGCGGAGACCACGCCGTGGGTTCCCGACCAGTACGTGTCGCAGCCGTCGACCGACGTGTTGTTCCACTTCAACTGGTAGAAGGCCTCGAGCGATCCGAAGTTGAATCCCCAGTTCGCATACGCCGACCAGACGGGCAGCAGGATTTCCTTCAGTTCGGCGCCGGCGCGCCGCGAAGCCGGCACGTCGAGCGGATTGATCTGGTTCACGCCCTGGATGAAGACGCTCTCGCCCCAGTTGATGACCTGGTTGCCGAGGCGCAACTGCAGGTCCGTCTCTCCCACCCCGACGCTGCCGTACACGTACGCATCGAGCAGGTAGACGTTGTCAAACTTCTGCTCGTCTTCGAAACCGGTGTCGCTCAACTTGCCCTTCGGCCAGTTGTTCTGGCCGGGCGGGGAAGTCGGGACGCAATTGGTCACGAGAGTGACGCCAGGGAAGCAGTTCGGCGCCGTGGGCCCGAACGTGCGCGTGCCGTTGAAACCATTGGCGCCGTTGCCGATGCGGACATCATTTCCGTTCAGGGCCTCGTCGTACCACGCCTTGATGCGCAGGAGTCCGCCGAACCGGCCCTTCTTCACCTCGACGTCGCTGATCAGCTTGAACGGCATCGAGAAGATGTCGTCCTTCGCGTAGTTCAGGTTGCCGATGTCGCCAGCGTGGTTGCCGGCGAGACCGTCACCCGGCCCGACGGCCTGGCCCGGGGAGAGCGGGACGCCGGAGTATTTGCCGATGAGCGCGCCATCCGCTCGCGTGTACAGCAGGCGGCTCGGATTGCCCGCGCGAAAACTCGCGCCGACCGAAAGCGTCGTGTTCCAGTTGACCGTCGTGCCGTTCTCGAACTCGAATTCGAGCGCTGCAGCACTGCTCGCGTAACCGGCGAGCACCGTGCCGATCACGGCGGCCAGCACCGTGTTGCGGCGATCCCGAATCTTGGCTTCACTCGTCATTAGAAATCCCCCAGTTGCCTGCGGTTCACTCGTTGATTCCCCGTGCGCGCGGCGCTGACATTGCGTCCACCGCGCGTGTTCTTGAAATCGTGTGCGCCTCGCGAGCGAACTCATGATGGTTCGCGCGCGCGGCGACTGGCTGAGGCTAGCGCCGGTTCTCCCTCCCGGCTGTAGTGAGTATCCGAAATACCACTACCACTTGCCCTAGTTGCACAAGGGTGCCAGCCGGACGGCCCGCTGACAACTCGCGTGTGTGTGGCTTTTTTGCCATGCAACATGATCGGCAGCCCGGGCGGCCCTCACCGCCTCAGCACTTCCTCTCTGGCGAAACCCCTCACGCACCCTTCTTTCCCGCACGAACTCGCTTTCGCACGCGGCCACCCGGTGGCTGCGCGGACGCCTGCGGTCCGTCCTCTTGCAGGGCGGCATGCTCGAGGGAATGAAACGCATTGCGCAGGCAATCGGAGAAGAACGCGGGGTCGGGCATCATGTCGCGGCAGGACACGAAGCACACCCAGAGCGTCCCGTGGTAGCTGAACGCCGGTGACGTTGAGCCCGATCCCGTCGAACGCGATGCTGACCGGCGCGAAGTTCACCAGCCGGGCGCCCGCCATGAACCAGCGGCACGTCCGGACCGCGCACGTTCGACACGACGATGCTCATCTGCGGCAGCACCAGGCGGCGTGTGACGAATTCGCTCGCCGCCGACGGCAGCACGTCGAACAGCTTGGCCGCCACGTCCCTGCCGAGCACGCCCGCCATGGCCTTGGCCTTCGCGGCTCCGCGACGGATCGCGTGCAGGCGATCGATCGGGTCCTTGATCTCGGTGTGCAGCGGCGCGACGGCCATGCCGATCTGGTTGCCGACGTCGGCCGTCTTGTCCGCCCCGCGGAACGACATCGGCACCATGCAGGTGAGGGTCTGCTCCGGCAGTTCGCCCTTGGCCGAAAGGTACTCGTGCAGGGCGCCGCCGACGGTGGTGAGGAACAGGTCGTTGATGGTGACGTCGCCGAGCCTGGCGCGAATCGACTTCATCGACGCAAGCGGCAACCCGAGCACGTCCACGACGCGATGCGGCGACACCTTGCCCTGGAACCGCGTCGCCGGCGGCTTGCGCAGTTTCGCCGCCACGGCCGCGGCATTCGGCAACTCGGCCGCCTCGAGGAGTTTCGGCAGGTCGTTGAGCGAACCGGCACCGAGCGCCGCGAGGCGTGTCGCCGTCTGCATCGAGAACTGCGCGAACTTCGGCACTCGGCCCGCACCGTGCGCCAGCGCCCGCGAGTACAACTCGACCGCCGAGGGTTCGCGGTCGCGATAGCGCGTACCGCGCAGCGGCTCCGCGAAATCCTCGGCCATATCCGTATGGATCGCGCGCATGATTTCCGTGCCGGCCTCGCCGTCCACCGCGCAGTGGTGGAACTTGATGTAGAGCGCGAAGCTGCCGGGCGGCAGGCCGGGAATGTTGTCGAGCCCCTCGATGACGTACGCCTCCCACAGGGGCTTGGTGCGATCGAGCGGGCGCGAGTGGATGCGCGCCACCTGGATGCAGAGCTGGCGCCAGTCGCCGGGCCGTGGCAGCGCGATGTGGCGGACGTGGAACTCGACGTCGATGTCCGGATCTTCGATCCAGTAGGGCCGGTCGAGGGCGAACGGCACCGTGACGAGGCGGCGCCGGAAGACCGGCAGCGCGTCGAAGCGGGACTCGAAGAAACGCAGCACGTCCTTGAAGCGGACCTTGCCGCCCGGAGCCGTGGACGGGTCATAGATGCCGAGCCCGGCCACGTGCATGTACTGGTTGCCGCGCTCGAGCTGCAGGAAAAGATTGTCCGTCCCGGAGAGCTGTCTCACGTTCTTGGTCGCCTCTGCTCTCCCCCCGGGCTCGACCTTACTGGACTGACCCCGGGGCGTCCATAGTCCCTGAGGGCAAGGCCGGGTGCGACGACCCGTGCCGGCGGCGCGCCGGGGCGAATCGCGTTCCGGGCGCAGGCCCGGCATGATTCGCGCTTCGCGCCGGCGGGCCCTGGGGCCGGCCGGTCACCGCTCTCCCTGGGGGAAACACGATGATACTGAGATCGATCTGGAAAGCGGCCGCCGTGGCGGCCCTGTTGTTTGCGACGACTGCGCAGGCCGCAGAACCCGCGTGGATCACCGAGAGCAACGCCAACGCGCAGCCTTTGCTCGAACTGCTCGCCAAGTACGCCCCGGAGGTCGCGGCCAACCTTGGCGTCGACGGGCACGACGCCGAGGTTCGCGACCTCAAGCCGAACGTCGACCAGCGCTTCGAAGCGGATTCGCGGAAGGTGGGCGAGCAACTCGCGGCGAAACTCGCGACCACCACGGATCCCCGGGTGAAGCAGGACCTGCAGATCCTGATCGGCGCGGAACGCGACCAGCGTGCTTCGAGCGAACTCACCCGCCGCCTGATGCTGCCGTACGTCGACGTGCCGAACATGCTGTTCGGCAGCTTCCAGGCGCTCCTCGACCCGCGGGTCGACCGCTCTCGTTACCCGGCCGCCCTCGAGCGGCTGCGCAAGTACACCGGACGCGAGCCCGGCTACGAGCCGATCACGAAGCTGGCGAAAGACCGATCGACCGAGCGGTTCGGCGAGACGGGCCTGACCGGTCCGTGGACGGCCGAAGTCGAGCAGAACCTCGGCAACTCGCAACGCTACCTCAAGGGCATCCGCGACCTGTTCGTGAAGAGCGGGCTCAAGGGCTACGAAAAGGATCTCAAGACGCTCGAGAGCCAGGTGACGGAATACGACGCATGGGTGCGCAAGGAGATCCTCCCTCGCGCGCGCAAGTCGAACCTGCTGCCGCCCGAGATCTACGCTGACAACCTGAAGAACGTGGGCGTCAAGATGGAGCCGCAGGCGCTCATCGATCGCGCCGTCGTCGGCTTCGTGCAGACGCGCGACGAGATGCAGTCGCTCGCCCGGATCATCGCGAAGGAACGCGGGTATGCGTCGTCCGATTACAGAGACGTGATGCGCGAACTGAAAAAGCAGTCGATCCCGAACGACCAGTTGCTGCCGACCTACAACGCGCGCCTCGCCGCTATCGAGGACATCGTGCGTCGCGAGCATCTAATCACGCTGCCGGAGCGCAAGGCGGTGATCCGCCTGGCCACCGAGGCGGAATCGGCGGCGCAACCGGCGCCGCACCTGAGCCCGCCGCGCCTGATCGGCAACACCGGCGAGCCCGCCGAGTTCATCCTGCCTCTCGAGAACCCGAACGCGGCGCCGGGCTCGAAGATGGACGACTTCAAGTTCGACGCGATCACGTGGACGCTGACGGCGCACGAAGCGCGGCCGGGTCACGAACTGCAGTTCGCCAAGATGACCGAGGTCGGCGTGTCGATCCCGCGCGCCGTGTTCGCGTTCAACAGCGCGAACGTCGAAGGCTGGGCGCTGTATGCCGAGTCGTTCCTCAAGCCCTACCTGCCGCTCGAGGGGCAGATGGGCTCGCTGCAGATGCGCCTGATGCGCGCCGCGCGCGCCTTCCTCGACCCGATGGTGAACCTCGGCCAGATGACGCCCGAGGCCGCGAAGCAGTTCCTGATGGACGAGGTGCTGCTCTCCGAGCCGATGGCCAAGCAGGAGGCGGACCGCTACAGCTTCCTGGCGCCGGGCCAGGCGACGTCGTACTTCTACGGCTACGAAAAGCAGCTGGGCATCCGTGCGCGCGCGGAACTGCAGCTCGGCGACAGGTTCGACGTGCAGTCGTACCACGACTTCGTGATCAGCCAGGGCCTCGTGCCGCCCGAGCTGCTCGAACAGGCCGTGATGGAACAGTACGTGCCCTCGCGGCTGGCGGCGCACTGACGACCGCGGCGGCCGGGCTCGCAGCCCGGCCGCCGGATGGATCAACCGAGTTCGACGGGGACGAACACGCGCGCATCGCCGCGCTGCACCAGCAGCGCGACGTGATTCTTCGAGCCGGAGACCACCGAGCGCAACTGCTCGACGCTCTTGACCGGCGTGCCGTTCGCGGCGATCACGATGTCGCCCGGCCGCACGCCCGCTTCGGCGGCGGCGCCGTCGACATCCTCGACCACGAGGCCGGAGCTGAGATCCGACTGCTGCCGCTCTTCGGGCGACAATGGCCGCACCATCATGCCGAGACGCCCGGAGTTGGACGTGTCGTCGTTGGCTGCGACGGCGTTCTCGTCCGTGGCCTGGCCGAGCTTGACGTCGAACTCACGCGTGGCGCGATCGCGCCAGACCTGCAAGGTCACGGCCTTGCCCGGATCGGTGGCGGCTACCGCAGAGGGCAACTGCCCGGCCGAGTCGATGGGCTGCCCGCCGAACCCGAGGATGACGTCGCCTTCCTTGAGGCCCGCCTTGTCCGCCGGCCCGCCCTTCTCGACGCTGGAGACCAGCGCACCGCGCGGCACGTCGAGACCGAACGACTCGGCGAGCGCCTGGTCGACGTCCTGGATGCCGACACCGAGCTTGCCACGCGTGACGTGGCCGCTTGCCTGCAACTGCTTGCCGACGTTCATCGCCACGTCGATCGGTATCGCGAACGACAGGCCCTGGTAGCCACCGGAGCGGCTGTAGATCTGCGAGTTGATGCCCACCACTTCGCCGCGCAGGTTGAAGAGCGGCCCGCCGGAGTTGCCGGGGTTCACGGCGACGTCGGTCTGGATGAACGGCACGTAGTTGTCGTCGGGCAGCGAGCGGCCCTTCGCGCTCACGATGCCGGCCGTCACGGAATTCTCGAAGCCGAACGGCGATCCGATCGCAACCACCCACTCGCCGACTTGCAGCCGGCGCGGATCGCCCAGCTTCACGACGGGCAGGTCGTGCGCGTCGATCTTCAGCACGGCCACGTCGCTCTTCGCGTCGAAGCCGATCACCTTGGCCTCGAACTCACGCCGGTCCGTCAGCTTGACCGTGACTTTCTGCGCATCGTCCACCACGTGCGCATTGGTGAGGATGACGCCGTCGGCGCTCACGATGAAGCCCGAGCCCTCGCCGCGCATCGGCACCGCGGGATGGTCCGGCTGCATCGGCATGCCGAAGAACTGGGACAGCGGGTTGTCCTGGTCCATGCCCGGCGGCATGCGCATGTGGCGGCCCGTCTGGACGTTCGAGCGGACGCTGACGTTCACGACGGCAGGCCCGTATGCCTGCACCAGCTGGCGGAAGTCCGGAAGCCCGGTCACGACCGGCGTTGCGGCCGGAGCCGGTGCGCTCACGACCGTTGGAACCGGGGCGGCGGCCTGGGCCGCATGATCGGACCCGTAGAAATAGAGTGCTCCCGCGGGCAACGCCACGACGGCGGCCCCCAGGGCGGCGGCGATCCACGGACGCTTCACGATAGTGGCTGTGGTCATGCGAAATCCTCCGATGGCACGGGCGGGAAAAGAGCCCGCTGTCTGGCAGGAATGGTGACGCGGGAGCCTTAGGGCTGGCTTAAGGCTGGGCCAGGGCCGGCAGGTCGACCGACACTCGAAGACCGGTACTGGAGGCTGCGCCGTCGAGCCGCACGTCTCCGCCGTGGTGGCGGGCAATCGAGCGCACCAGCGCGAGGCCGATGCCGCTGCCGCCCGCCGCCGTTCCCGGAACGCGATAGAACCGGTCGAACACGCGTTCGCGCTCGGCCGGCGCGATCCCCGGTCCCTGGTCGGTGACCACCAGCAACGCCCGCGGCCCGGTCGTGACCTGGCGCTCGACGCGACACGTCGACCCGCCCTCCAACCGGCGAATAGCGAATCGCATTGTCGAGCACGTTGCGGATCAGCACGCGCAGGGCGTCGCGATCACCGCCGACGCTCACGAAATCTGCCCTCGTGACGCCGAGATCGACGTTGCGCGAATCGGCCAGCGGCAGCATCTCCTCGATCACATCGCGCACCAGTGCGCAGATCTCGACCGGCTCGCGTGCCTGGACGCCGCCTCGCTCCGCGCGCGCCAGCGCAAGCAACTGCTCGACGAGCCGTGTCGCCCGCTCGACACCGGCCTCCAGTCGCTGCACTGCCTCTTGCCGTTCGGGACCAGGCTCCGCGCCGCGCAACTCCTGCACCTGCAGATGCAGGGCCGTGAGCGGTGTGCGCAATTCGTGCGCGGCATCCGCGATGAATGCGCGCTCGCGCTCGACCGACGCCTGCAAGCGCGCGATCAAGTCATTCATGCCGGACACCAGGGGAAGCACCTCGTCAGGCAGCCCCTGGCCCTGCAACGGCCCAGGAGCGTCCGGCGGCCGGCTGCGCAGGGTGGCGCCGAATTGCCGCACGGGCGCAACCGCCCGGCCGACGATCCACACGATCAGGAGGCCCAGCGCCGGAACGAGTAACGCGAACGGCGCGACCGTGCGCAAGGCGAGGTCGCGCGGCCCGCTGTTCGCGCACGTTCATGGGCTGCGCGACCTGGATGACACGCCCGCGCGCCTCGACGCCGAAGACACGCCAGCGGCCGCTCGGCGTTTCGGCCGTCGACAAGCCGAGGGTCGTCAGTCCAGGCAGGACCGTGTGCGGGCGCGAGAGGTAAATGCGCACGCCGTCCAGCGTCCAGACCTGCACGACGAAGTCGTACCCGGGCACCTCGCGGCGGCACGACCGTGGCTCCCGGGAAGCCGTACTCCTGGTCGCGCAGCAGCAAGCCGGTTTCCCGAAGGTGGTAGTCGAAGAATGCATTGGCCTCGGCGAGCGCGTTGCGATAACTGATCCAGGCGCCCGCGGCGCCCGACGACGACGACGGCGCCCAGCAGCCAGACCAGCAGCTTGTTGCGCAGCGAATTCACGCGCCGCGCGGCGCGAGCCGATAGCCGACGCCGCGGACGTTGCGGATGAAGTCCGCGCCGAGCTTGCGGCGCAGCGTGTGCACGTGCACCTCGACGACGTTGCTCTCGATTTCCTCGCCCCAGCCATACAGGCGCTCCTCGAGCTGCGCCCGCGACAGGATGCGTCCGGGATTCTCGAGCAGCGCCTGCAGCACCGCAGACTCGCGCGGGGAAAGTGCGACGGCTTCGCCCTCGCGGCGCACCTCGCGGGTCGCCGGATCGAGGGTCACGCCCGCGTGCTCGAGCAAGGGCCGCGCCCGGCCGGACTTGCGGCGCGTCACGGCGCGAATCCGCGCCGCCAGCTCCGCGAGGTCGAACGGCTTGACGACGTAGTCGTCGGCGCCGGCATCGAGGCCGACGACTCGATCGGCGATCGCGTCCCTTGCGGTGAGCACGACCACCGGGCAGCGTGGATCCGCCGCGGCGCAGGTTGCGCAGCACCTCGAGACCCTCCTTGCGGGGCAGGCCGAGATCGAGCAGGCAGGCGTCGTAGGATTCGGCCGACAGCGCCATCTCGGCCGCCGCGCCATCCCGGACCCAGTCCACGGCGAATCCCTGCCGTCGCAGGCCGCCGTGCACGGCCTCGCCGATCATGGTGTCGTCTTCCGCCAGCAGCAATCGCATCGCAGGTCCCTCGATCCCGGGGACTATGACCGGCGGGACGGCCGACAGTTCAGCGCGTGCTGGCGCGCTTCGTCGCGGGCCGACTCGCGGCCTTGCGCTTCGCGCGGACCACGGGCGCCGGCGTGCGCAGGAAGAACCGCACGCATTCGTCGGTGAGTTCGTCCACGTCGAGCGTCGCCGCGAGCGCGGTACCAGTGCGCGATCCAGTTGAGCGCGCCGAACATCAGCAGCCGATCGATGCGCGTCGGCATCGCCCATTCGCCGCGAGCGCTGCAGCTCGCTCGATGACCTCCGCCCAGACCTGCTCGTAGCGCTTCTGCGGCGCGATCACGCGCGCGCCGCTGCGCGGGCTCGAGCGAGCGCCATTCGTACAGCAGCACCGGAATGAAATCCTGGCCCGGCCCGAGCAGCGTCTCGAGGTGCGTGCGCACGCAGCGCGCGGAATTTCTCGCGCGGCTCGAGCTCGAGCGCGCCGATGGCCTCGATGCGCTCGAGCGCACGCGCGCAGCCCCTCCTCCATCACCGCGGCGAGGATGTCCTGCTTGGTGCGGAAGTGATACACCCAGCTGCCGGACTGCATGCCGGTGGCGGCGGCGATGTCGCGCACCGACGTGCCGTCGAAGCCCTTCTCGCGGAACAGGCGCGCCGACGCGCGGATCAGCTGGTCGCGTCGGCTGGCTTCTTCGTTTCGTCGGCGCGCACTGGGCGGCTCACAGCTCAGAAGCCGAGCTGGCGCGCGGCCAGGTCCTTCATGATCTCCTCCGCGCCGCCGCCGATCATGTTGACCTTGACCTCGCGGTAGATGCGCTCGGACTTCGTGCCGCGCATGTAGCCCATGCCGCCCAGCGTCTGCACCGCGGCGTCGGCGCAGAACTGCAGCGTGCGCGTGGCGAAGTTCTTCAGCATGCAGACCGCCGCGACCGTGGCCGCATCGCCCGCCGGCGCGTGGTCGAGCCGCCAGGCGGTGTCCTCGAGCATCGCGCGCGTCGCCTCGATGCGGGTCAGCATGTCGACGCAGCCGGTGGCGCACGACCTGGTGGTCGGCGAGCCGCTTGCCGAAGGTGCGCCGCTCGCGCGCCCACGCCGAGCGCCTCCTGGTAGCAGACCCACGCGAAGCCGAGCGCGCTGCGCCGCCATCGAGAACCGCTCGGCGTTGAAGTTGTGCATGATCGCGAGGAACCCCGCTGCCTTCCGGCGCCGATCAGGTTGCGCGGCCGGCACGCGGCACGCGTCGAAGCGCAGGTGCGCGGTGTCGGACGCCCACCAGCCCATCTTGTCGAGCTGCGTGCGCGTGAAGCCGGGCGTGTCGCGCTCGATCAGCAGCAGCGAGATGCCCTCGGCGCCGCTTCGCCTCGGGATCGGTGCGCACCGCCACGGTGTAGGTAGTCGGCGCGCATGCCCGAGGTGATGAAGGTCTTCTCGCCGTTCACGACGAAGTGGTCGCCGTCGCGGCGCGCGCCGGTGCGCAGCGCGGCAACGTCCGAGCCGCCCGACGGGCTCGGTGATCGCGAGCGCCGCGATCTTTTCGCCGGCCAGCACCGCGCGGCAGCACGCGCGCCTTGAGTTCCGGCGCTGCCGAGCGCCGCCACCGGCGGCGCGCCGATGGTGTGCGACATCAGCGAGGCCACGCACGCCGCCCGACCCCGCACTGCGCGAGTTCGAGGCTGGCGATGAGCCGATGGAAGGTGTCCGACGCCGGCGATGCCGCCGTACTCCTCCGGGAAAGCCGAGCGCCGAGCAGGCCGACCTCGGCGGCGCGGGCGTACAGCTCGCGGGGGAAGCCCCCCGCCTCGTCCCACTCGGCCGCGTGCGGCGTGATCTCGCTCCGCCATGAAACGGCGCACGGTCTCGCGCAACGTCGAGGTGCTCGGGCGTGTAGTAGACCGGGTTCAGGCGCAGTTCGTGCATGCGGCGCATCCTAGGGCGCCGGGCTTTATTCAAGCAAGCGCTTGCTCTAGGATGCCGGCATCCCCGAGGGTCACGCATGGCTACCGCAGCGTGTTCCGACCCGGCCTGTTCGCCGGCCAGACCGTCGTCGTCACCGGCGCCGGCAGCGGCATCGGCCGCTGCACCGCGCACGAGCTTGCCGCGCTCGGCGCCCACGTCGTGCTCGTCGGCCGCAAGCGCGGAGAAGCTCGAAGCGGTCGCCGGCCGAGATCCGCGCCGACGGCGGCGCAGGCCGAGCCATCGCGCCGTGCGACATCCGCGACGAGGACGCGGTCAAGGCCGCTCGTGGCCGGCGTCGTCGCCGCGCGCGGCCGCATCCACGGCCTCGTCAACAACGCCGGCGGCCAGTTCCCCTCGCCGCTCGAGGACATCTCGGCCAAGGGCTGGCAGGCCGTGCTCGCACCAACCTCACCGGCGGGTTCCTCGTGGCGCGCGAGTGCTACGCGCAGTGCATGCGCGAAGCACGGCGGCGCGATCGTCAACATGCTCGCCGACATGTGGCACGGCATGCCGGGCATGGGCCACAGCGGCGCCGCGCGCGCCGGCATGCTCAACTTCACCGAGACGGCCGCCTGCGAGTGGGCGCCGGTGCGCGTCAACGCCGTGGCGCCCGGCTGGATCGCCTCGAGCGGCATGGACACCTACCCGGACGCGATGAAGCCGCTGATCCGCAGCCTGCCGCGCCACGTGCCCGCGGCGACGCCTCGGCACCGAGGCCGAAGTCTCCGCGGCGATCGTGTTCCTGCTCTCGGAGGCCGCGGCGTTCATCTCCGGCGCCTGCCTGCGCATCGACGGCGCGGCGCCGAACGCACGCCGGCACTGGCCGATGCGCGGCGGCCGAGCACCGCGCCGCCGTTCGACGGATTCCACCGCGGCCGCCCGCCGCGCGTGCTGGAGGACTGAGCGTGCCGCGCTTTCGATTCGCCGGCTCGATACGCGACGGCGAGCGCATTCGCCGAGAATCGCGCGCACATGCTTGCGCTGCGTCGCGCAGCTACGACGACATCCGCAGGCGCGACGGCCGCCGCTTCGGCCAAGGCCGGCCCGCGCTTCGCCAAGCGCGGCCAGCTGCTGCCGCGTGAGCGGCTCGGCCTGCTGCTCGACGCGGGCGCCCCGTTCCTCGCAGCTCTCGGCGCTGCGCGGGTTTCCTGCTCGACGTCGCCGATCCGGCCAAGTCGTCGCCGGGCGGCGGCTGCATCGCCGGCATCGGCAGCGATCAGCGGCACGCGCTGCATGGTCGTCGTGGACGACTCCGGCATCGAAGCCGGCGCGCTGCAGCCGATGGGCCTCGAGAAGTTCCAGCGCGCGCAGCAGATCGCGCTCGAGAACCGCCTGCCGTTCGTGCACCTCGTGGAATCCGCCGGCGCGAACCTGCTGCGCTACCGGGTCGAGGATTTCATCAACGGCGGCTCGCACTACGCCCGCCTCGCGCCGCCTCTCGGCGGCGGGCCTGCCCGTGCTCACGCATCGTGCACGGCAGTTGCGACCGCCGGCGGCGCCTACATGCCCGGGCCTGTCCGACTACGTCGTCATGGTGCGCGACCGGGCGCGCGCCTTCCTCGCCGGCCCGCCGCTGCTGAAGGCCGCCACCGGCGAGATCGCCACCGAGGAGGATCTCGGCGGCGCGCTGATGCACGCGACGGTCTCCGGCCTCGCGGAGTACCTCGCCGAGGACGACGCCGACGGCATCCGCATCCTGCGCGAGCTACGTCGCGCGGCTCGGCTGGCAGCGCTTCGAGGTCGCGCTGCCCGTCCGGCACCGAGCCGCGCTATCCGGCGGACGACCTGCTCGGCCTCATGCCGCGCGACGGGCGCAAGCCCGTCGACATGCGCGAAGTGATCGCACGCCTCGTCGACGGCTCCGACTTCCTCGAGTTCAAGGCCGGCTACGGGCCGGCGACCGTGTGCGTGCACGCGTCGATCGCCGGCCTGCCGGTCGGCATCCTCACCAACAACGGCCCGCTCGATCCGGCCGGCTCGACCAAGGCGACGCACTTCATCCAGGCCTGCTGCCAGAGCGGCATCCCGCTCGTCTACCTGCAGAACACCACCGGCTACATCGTCGGGCACCGAGTCCGAGCGCGCCGGCATGATCAAGCACGGCTCGAAGATGATCCAGGCGGTGGCCAACGCCACGGTGCCGCAGGTGACCGTCCAGTGCGGCGCATCGTTCGGCGCCGGCAACTACGGCATGTGCGGCCGCGGCTTCGCGCCGCGCTTCCTGTTCGCCTGGCCGAACGCGCGCACCGCCGTGATGGGCGCCGAGCAGGCCGCGGGCACCATGGCGATCGTCATGGAAGAATCGGCGCGCGCGCGCGGCCTCGAGCCCGACACGCGCCCAGATCGAGGGCATGCGCGCGAAGATCGATCGAGACGTTCGAGCGCCAGACCTCGGCCTTCTACACGTCGGGCCGCCTGCTCGACGACGGCGTCATCGACCCGCGCGACACGCGCCGCGTGCTCGCGCTACGTCCTCACCCTCTTCCGCCGCGCCGAGCGGGTGCCGCTGCGCCCGCTCGAGCTTCGGCGTCGCGCGACCCTGAACCGGAGACTGCCGACCATGCAGTTCACCCAAGAACACGAAGAACTGAAGCGCACCGTCGAGCGATTCTGCGCGCAGGAAATCAACCCGCACGTCGACGAATGGGAGGAGGCCGGCATCTTCCCGGCCCACGAGGTGTTCAGGAAGCTCGGCGACCTCGGCCTGCTCGGCCTCACCAAGCCCGAGGCATACGGCGGCGCCGGGCTCGACTACAGCTACTCGGTCGTGATGGCCGAGGCGCTCGGCAACTGCGCGCTGCGGCGGCGTGCCGATGGCGATCGGCGTGCAGACCGACATGGCGACGCCCGCCCTCGCCCGCTTCGGCTCCGACGAGCTGCGCCGCGAGTTCCTCGCGCCCGCGATTGCCGGCGACATGGTCGCCTGCATCGGCGTCTCGGAGCCGACCGCAGGCTCCGACGTCGCCGCGATCCGCACGACGGCACGCAAGGACGGCGGCGACTACGTGATCAACGGCGGCAAGCTGTGGATCACCAACGGCACGCAGGCCGACTGGATGTGCTGCCTCGCGAACACGTCGGAGGGCAACCCCCACCGCAACAAGTCGCTGATCATCGTGCCGATGAAGACGAAGGGCGTGAAGGTCGAGCGCAAGCTGCGCAAGATCGGCATGAACTCCTCCGACACCGCGCAGATCTTCTTCGACGACGTGCGCGTGCCGCAGCGCCACCTGATCGGCGCAGGAAGGCCAGGGCTTCACCTACCAGATGCTGCAGTTCCAGGAAGAGCGGCTGTGGGGCGCGGCCAATGCGCTCCAGGGACTCGACAACGCGATCCGCGACACCATCGAGTACACGCGCGAGCGCAAGGTCTTCGGCCGCCCCGTGCTCGACAACCAGGTCGTGCACTTCACGCTGGCCGAACTGCAGACCGAGGTCGAGGCGTTGCGCGCGCTGGTGTACCGCGCCACGGAACTCTACGTCGCCGGCAAGGACGTCACCCAGCTCGCCTCGATGGCGAAGCTCAAGGCCGGCCGGCTTGACGCGCGAGGTCGCCGACAAGTGCCTGCAGTACTGGGGCGGCATGGGCTTCACCTGGGACAATCCGGTCTCGCGGCTGTACCGCGACGGCCGCCTCGCCTCGATCGGCGGCGGCGCCGACGAAGTGATGCTCTCCATCATCTGCAAGCTCGCCGGCACGCTGCCGAAGGGCTGAGGCGACGCTCGACCATGACGACACCCGCCGCAGACAGCGGTGCTGCAGTACGAGCGCCGCGGATCGTTCTGGTTCGCGCGGCTGAACCGGCCGGACAAGCGCAATGCGCTGTCGGAGGAACTGATCGAAGGCCTCGGCATGCTCTGCACCGACGTGAGCGCAGACCTCGAGGCGCGCGCACTGGTGCTGTGGGGCGCGGGCGGGCATTTCTGCGCCGGCGCCGACTTCGGCCGCTTCCTCGACCTGATGAAGGGCGACGCCCGGCCCGGGCGTCGATCCGATCGTCACTCACAACCGCGGCTTCGGCACGATGCTCGAGCGCATTGCGTCGCTGCCCGTGCCCACGATTGCCGTCGTGCGCGGCGCCGCCATGGGCGGCGGCTGCGGACTGGCCGCCACGTGCGACCGCGTCATCGCCTGCGACGACGCGATGTTCGCGATGCCCGAGGTGACCCTCGGCGTGGCGCCGGCGCAGATCGCGCCTTTCGTGGTGCGCCGCATCGGCGCCACGCCGGGCGCGCTGGCTGATGCTCAGCGCCGCGAGGCTTTCGGCGAGCTGCCGCGCTCGAGGCCGGCCTGGCGGACGTCGTCGTGCCTGCAGCCGAACTCGTCACGCGCCGTGCGCCAGGCTTTGCAGTCCTTGGCAGCCGGCGAACCGGCCGCGCTGCGCGCCACCAAGCGCATCGTCCATCGCTCGGCACAGGCAAGCCTGCCGCGACGCGCTCGACGATGCGGCCCGCGAATTCGCCGGCCTGCTGCGGCACGGCGCGGCTCGCGAAGGCATCGCAGCATCGTCGCGAGCGTCGCGCACCGGCCTGGCAGGCTGCCCTGCCCGAGCTGCCGGATTTCACGTGAAGACGCTCAATCGCCTGCTGATCGCCAATCGCGGCGAGATCGCCGTGCGCATCGCGCGCACGGCGCGCCGCCTGGGCATCACGACGATCGCGGTCTGCTCGGATGCCGACCGCGACGCGCCGCACGTCGCCGCGTGCGACGAGCACGTGCCGATCGGCGGCCACTCGCCGGCCGAGTCGTACCTGAGCATCGACAAGTTGCTCGATGCCGCGGCCCGCGTCCCAGCGCCCAGGCGATCCACCCGGGCTACGGGTTCCTGTCCGGAGAACGCGCGCTTCGCCGCCGCGGTCGAAGCGGCCGGCCTGATCTTCGTCGGCCCGCCGGCCGACCGCCATCGACGCGATGGGCGACAAGGCGCGCGCCCGCCAGCGCATGGCCGCCGCAGGCATCCCGGTCGTGCCGGGCTACGACGGCGAGGCGCAGGACGAAGCGCGGCTCGTCGCCGAAGCGCAGCGCATCGGCTTCCCGGTCATGGTGAAGGCCGCGGCCGGCGGCGGCGGGCGCGGCATGCGCCTGGTGAGCCTCGGCCGAGCGACCTGCCGAGCGCGCTGCGCTCAGCGCCGCGTCCGAGGCCGCCAAGGCGTTCGGCGACGGCCGGCTGATCCTCGAGCGCGCGGTCGTCGAACCGCGCCACGTCGAGATCCAGGTGCTCGCCGACGCGCACGGCCACGCGATCCACCTCGGCGAGCGCGACTGCTCGGTGCAGCGCCGCCACCAGAAGATCGTCGAGGAATCGCCCTCGCCCGCGGTCGATCCCGTGCTGCGCGAGCGCATGGGCCAGGCAGCGGTCGCCGTGGCGCGCGAGATCGGCTACGTCGGCGCGGGCACGGTCGAGTTCCTGCTCGACCCCGCGGGCCAGTTCTACTTCATGGAGATGAACACGCGCCTGCAGGTCGAGCATCCCGTGACCGAACTGGTCACCGGGCTCGACCTCGTCGAGCTGCAGTTGCGCGTCGCGCGCGGCGAGCCGCTGCCGCTCGCGCAGGAGCGACGTTGCGCATGCGCCGGCCACGCCATCGAGGTGCGCCTGTGCGCCGAGGAACCGGCCGACGACTTCCTGCCGCGCAGCGGCACGCGTGCTGGACTGGCGGCCGAGGACGCTCGTGCGCTGCGATCACGCGCATCGCGACCGGCATGACGGTGAGCCCGTAGTACGACTCGATGCTCGCCAAGGTGATCGCGCACGGCGCGACGCGCGCCGAGGCGCTCGACCGCCTGGCGCTGCGCGCTCGACCGCACGACGCTGCTCGGCGTCGCCGACCAACCGCGCGTTCCTCGCGCGCGTACTGCGTCATCCGGCTTTCGTCGGACGGCGCCGCCGTCTCGACGGCATTCATCGAGCGCGCACTTTCCCGATGCGGCCGAGCCGCGCCGCCGTGCCGGACACGGCCACGTGGTGCACTCGCCGCCTGGCTGTCGGTGGCGGCGGCGCCGGAAGTCCGCAGCACGTCGCCCGACACTGGCGCGACTGGAGCACCGGCCTGCCGATGCCCGCGCCCTGGCGGCTGCACTGGCTCGCGCCGCAGTCGCTGCTCCGAGCCGACTGGCACGAGCGCTCGCCGGCCACGTGCTGGCTCGCGACCGGGTCGCGCGGTCATTACGCGACGCGGACTCGCGCGCCGTGCTCGACGCGGCGCGCCGTTGCCGCCGCGCGTCGACGGGCCAGGTCGAGATCGACGGCGCCGACGTCGCCTATCGCTACGCCTGGGACGGAGCGACGCTCTGGCTGCACACGCGCGCGCGGCGACTTCGCCTTCGACTGCCGTGCGCCGGCAGTGCCGCGCGCGGCGGCGGCGCGAACTGACGCGGCGCAGCCCGACGAGGTGCGCGCCGGCATCAACGGTCGCGTGCTCGAAGTGTGCGGTGGCGGCCGGCGCCGACGGTGAAGGCCGGCCAGCGTCTCGTGCGTGCTCGAGGCGATGAAGATGGAACACGAAGTGCGTGCGCCGCGCGGCGGACGCGTGGCGGCCGTCGGCGTGAAGGCCGGCGACCAGGTCGCGCCCGGACAGTGGCTGGTTCGACTCGAGGGAGACGCCTGATGTCCAAGGTCGTCGTCACCTGCGCGCTCACGGGCGTGCTCACCGATCCCGCGCAACACCACGTCCCCGTGACGCCGGAACAGATGGCGCGCGAGGCGCGCGCCGCCTTCGACGCGGGCGCCACGGTCATGCACGTGCACTTCCGGCAGCAGGCGCCGGGCAAGGGGCACCTGCCTTCGTGGGAGCCGGCGGTCGCGCTCGAGATTGCGCAGGCGATCCGCGAGGCCTGCCCCGGCGTGATCTTCAACCAGTCGACCGGCGTCGTCGGGCCCGACATCTCGGGTCCGGTCGCCTGCATGCGCGCGATCCGCCCGGAGATCGCCGCGGCAATGCCGGCTCGCTCAACTACCTGAAGGTGCGCAGCGACGGCCGCTGGGCCTGGCCGCCGATGCTGTTCGACAACCCGGTCGAGAAGGTCGCGGCCTTCCTCGGCGTGATGGCGGAGACGGGTGCGCTGCCCGAGTTCGAGTGCTTCGACGTGGGCATCGTCCGCTGTGTGGAGATGTACGCTGCGCTCGGGCCTGTATCGCGGCCACCCCGACCTGCAACTTCGTCATGGGCGTCGAGTCCGGCATGCCGGCCGACCCCGCGCTGCTGCCGATCCTCATCGGACTGCTGCCCGAGAAGGCCACCTGGCAGGTCACGGCGATCGGGCGCGAGAACGTCTGGCCGCTGCACCGTCGCACGGCCGAACTCGGCGGCAACCTGCGCACGGGCCTCGAGGACACCTTCTATCTGCCGGACGGCAGCAAGGCGACGAGCAACGGCGAGCTGATCGAAGCCATCGTGAAGATCGCGCGCGAATCCGGCCGCGAGTGCGCGAGCCCGGCCGAGGCACGTACACTGCTGCACCTCGCGTAGACACCGGCCGCGTTGCGGCCCGGGGAGTTCGTCGATGTCCCGCCGCGCAAGAATCGGCCTCGGCCTGGTCGCTGATGCTCCTCGCATACCTGCTGCTGTGGCCGGTGTCGCTGTCACCCGTGGCCTGGAGGGCGCCGACATTCGGCGGCTACCAGGGGCCGCACGCGCAGAACTCGCGCCTGGCCGCGGCGAGGCAGATTTCGATCGCTCCTGAAGTCGGCCCCGAGCACATCGTGTTCGGGCCGGACGGCCGTCTCTACACCGGCACGCTCTCCGGCAAGGTCCTGCGCATGAACCCGGACGGCAGCGGTGTCGAAGTGTTCGTCGACACCGGCGGGCGGCCGCTCGGTCTCGACTTCGATGCTGCGGGCACGCTCGTCGTCGCGGACGCGTTCCGCGGCCTGCTCGCCGTGGGCGCCGACCGCAAGGTCCGAGTACTCGCCGACAGGGTCGGCAAGTCACCCGCTCCTGTTTACGGACGCCGTCGTGGTGGCGAGCGACGGGCGCATGCTCTTCACCGACGCGTCACAGCGATTCGGCGCGAAGCAGCACGGCACGTTCGACGCCTCGGTGCTCGACATCCTCGAGCACTCCTGCACCGGCCGCGTGCTCGAGTTCGATCCGTCGACACGGGCGACGCGCGTGCTGATCGGCGGCCTGTGCTTCCCGAACGGCGTGGCGCTCTCCGCGGACCAGTCGCACTACTTCATCGCCGAGACGGGCGAGTACCGCATCTGGAAGGTGGCACGGGGCGCCGAGCCAATGGATGCGCGTGCCGCCGCCGGCAACGACCCGCGCGCGCAGGTGATCCTCGCCAACCTGCCCGGCTTCCCGGACAACCTCACGCGCGGCGAGGACGGCCGGCTCTGGACGGGCTTCACCAAGCCACGCAGCAACCTCATCGACCGCATGTCGGACAAGCCGGCGCTGCGCGCGATCACGTGCGGCTGCCGAAGTTCCTCTGGCCGGTGCCGCCGGCCTACGGCCACGTCATCGCGTTCGACGAGCAGGGCCGCGTGGTGGCCGACCTGCAGGACCCGCAGGGCGCGCTGCCGGAGACGAGCGGCGCCACCGAGCACGGCGGCCGCATCTACGTGCAGAGCCTGCACGCGCCGGCGCTGGGCGTGATCGAAAGATCCGCTGCGGGTCTCTGACCGCCCCGGATCAGGCGCCGCGTTCGGCCCGCAGCGCCCGGGCAAGGTTTGCCAACGCACGCATCATCACGGCGAGGTCGTCGCTCACCGTGCGGTGATTCACGATCGCCGCACGCAGGCAGTACCGTCCGTGCAGCGTGGTGTACGACGGCGCTGCAATGCCGCTCTCGTGCAGCCGGATCAGCAGCTCGGCGTTGAACTCGTTCAGCTGCGCATCCGTCATCCCGCCCGGGTTGCAGCGGAAGCAGACCGTGTTGGTCGCCACCGGCGCCATCAACTCGAAATCCGGCTCGGCCTCCACCAGCGCCTCGAGCTCGTGCGCCTGCGCGATGTTGCGGTCGATCAGGCGACCGAACCTGTCGAGCCCGTGCTCCTTGATGGACATCCACACCTTCAGCGCCTTGAAGCCGCGCGAGAGCTGCAGGCCGTATTCGCTGAACCAGAGGCTGCCGCTCGCGAGCCCGCGCGTGGTCTTCTCGAGGTACTCCGGCGTCAGCGCGAAAGCGTCCCGGTGCGCCTTGCGGTCGCGCACGAGCGCGCAGGCCGCTTCGAAGGGAATGTGCAGCCACTTGTGCAGGTCGAGCGTCACGGAGTCCGCGCGCTCCATGCCGCGCACGAGGTGGCGGTGCTGCGGCGCGAGGGCCAGCAGCGCGCCGATCGCGCCGTCCACGTGGAACCACAGGTCTTCGCGCTCGCACAGGGTCGCGAGGGCATCGAGGTCGTCGGTGGCGCCGGTGTTGATCGTCGCCGCGTTGCCGATCACGCAGAACGGCCGGCCGCCGGCGGCGCGATCCTCGCGGATCATCCTCCCGAGCGCATCGACGTCGATCTCGTATGCGTCGTTGACCGGCACCTTGCGCAGCGACTGCGCCCCGAGGCCGAGCGCCTCGATCGATTTCTGCACGCAGCTGTGCACTTCGACGGACGCGTAGGTGAGCAGCCGCTGCGGCGATCCGGCGACACCGACACCGCGCATGTCCAGGCCCGGCAGCGAATTGCGCGCCACGGTGAGCCCGACGAAGTTCGCCATCGAACCGCCGCTCACCAGCAACCCGCTCGAATTCGCGGGGAACCCGACGATTTCCTTGCACCACTGCACGACCTGCGCCTCCACGTGGTTCGCCACGTGGTTGCCGCCACCGAGGTTGGGATTGACGATCGCCGCGAGGAAGTCCGCCACGGCCGCGAAGGGCGTGCCGTTGCCCATGAACCACGCCCAGAAGCGCGGATGCGCGTTGCCCACCGGATACGGAAGCACCAGCTCCTGGAAGTCGGCATACGCGGCCTCGGCGCCGAGCGGCTCGCGCGGCGCGCTGCCTTGCAGTCGCGCAACGACGGACTCCGGCACCGGCTGCCACACGGGACGATCGCGAACCGTCTGCAGGTAATCGAAGCCGTCGTCGATGGCGCGGTGGGCGAGCGCCCTCAGTTGGTCCCAGTCCGCGGGGTCGAGCGTCTCGGGGACGTTGGGATCGGCCATCGGCGGTCTCCTCGGCTACGGCGTTCGATGCGCCGGGAGAGTACTACGCCGCCGGGCTCCCGCCGGGCCGGCCGGGAGTCGGATTCGAGACTGGACTCAGTACAGCTGGGTGTGGCCGAGCGCGTGATACAGCACGACGAACGTTGCGACCACCGACAAGGGCGAGCACGGTCGCCATTGCGATTCCGTAGCCCGAATTTTGCGTGAACATACAGCCTCCTCCACTTTCGGGTGGCGGCGTGGTCCGGGGGGTCGTCCTGTTGGGCGGCCACTCCGGCCTGCCACCCGATTCCTTCTACGGGGGCCATTTTACCCCTTTTGTGCTGCGCCGCAGCAAACTTGTGTGACTTGGGTCACCAAACTGACATCGAGTCGCAAGCCTTTATGGATCAACGACTTGTCTGCGATCCAAGGGGCCTGTCCAGCCGGGGCGGCCAATCCAGTCCGGGGCGAGGAGCCTTGGCGCGAAGATAAGGGCCGGCCCCGGGTACCCCGAGTGCCGGCCCAAAGGGGGGAGTCAGGTCAGGTAGGCCGGGACGCTGACCGTGGCCGAGACCAGGGACGCCACGACGACAAGGATCGAGACGACGAGGGCCGAGCCAACGGCGAGGGCGAAACGATGAGACGAAAGATTGCGGTTCAACATGATGGATCCTCCTGAAGCGATGGGTGCCAAGGTAGTCCTCCGCATCGATTTAATAAATCGGCATAGTCGTTGCACTCTATCCTGAATTCCAGAACAATCTCCGCATGGACCAACTGCTGGCGATGCGCGTCTTCACCCGCGTAGCGGAGCGCGGTTCCTTCGCCCAGGCGGCGGACGAACTCGACATCTCGCGGGCCGCGGCGAGCGCCCACGTCGCGGCGCTCGAGAAACACCTCGGGGCCCGGCTGCTCCACCGCACCACGCGCCGCGTGAGCCTGACCGCGGAAGGCAGTGAGTTCCTGGGCCGCAGCCGCCGCATCCTCGATGAAGTGCACGACGCGGAAGAATCGCTGCGCAACACGCGCTCGAAACCGCAGGGCGTGTTGCGCGTCGACGTGCCCGTCGCGTTCGGGCGCTACCTGTTGCTGCCCGCGTTGCCGGAATTCACGCGCCGGTATCCCCTCATCGAACTGGACCTGCGGATGAACGACCGCATCATCGACATCGTCGCCGATCGTGTGGACGTGGCGCTGCGGGTCGGTCCGATCAAGCAGTCCGGCCTCGTGGCGCGGCGCATTTCACAGATCAACGTCGTCACCTGCGCCTCACCGACCTACCTCGCGGACCACGGCGAGCCGCGCACGCCGGACGACCTTCACCAGCATCGCCTGCTTGGCTTGACGACGACGGCGGGAGCGACCCCCGAGTGGACGTTCCCGCCGCCCTACACGCCGCGCCGGCTGAAACTGCATTTCGCCATGCTGTTCAATGCGGCCGAGGCGCCCTTGATCGCCGCGACTGCGGGTCTTGGCATCGCGCGGACCGGCGACCTGCTGATCGCCGAGTACGTGGCGCGCGGCGAACTGAAGCTCGTCCTCGAGAACTTCATGGTGCCGGGCCCGCCCATCTCGCTCGTATACCCGTCGGCCGGCCACCAGGCGGCCAAGGTGCGCGTGTTCTCCGACTTCGCTGCGGACCTGATGCGCAAGTGGAACGAGACGGTGCGGCGCTGGATCGTCTCGCCGCCGCAACCCGGCAAGCGCGTGGTTCGCTAGACTCGCGGCACCGGCCCTACCGGCAAGGTGTCGCCATGTTCGAACTCGTTCTCGGCCTGGTCCTGTTCCTCGGCGCGCACTCGGTCGCCATCGTGGCGCCGCGATGGCGCGATGCCATGGTCGCCCAGCTCGGGCCGAACCTGTGGCGCGGCCTCTACTCGGCCGTGTCGCTGATCGGTTTCCTGCTGATCGTGCACGGTTACGCCGCGGCGCGGCTCGACCCTCGGGTGATCTACACACCGCCAGTGTTCCTGCGCCACATCGCGGCGCTGCTGATGCTGCCGGTGTTCCCGCTGCTGCTCGCAGCGTATCTGCCCGGTCGCATCAAGACCGCGACGAAGCATCCGATGCTGGCCGCCACGAAAGCGTGGGCAATCGCCCACCTGCTCGCGAACGGCATGCTCGCCGACGTGCTGTTGTTCGGCGGATTCCTCGCGTGGGCCGTCGCCGACCGCATCTCTGCCGGCAAGCGGCCGCCCAAGGCGATCCCCGGCGCGCCACCTTCGGCCTTCAACGACGTGATCGCGATCGTCGGCGGGCTCGTGCTTTACGGCGTGTTCGTCATGTGGGCACATGCCCGCTTCATCGGAGTCGCACCGCTGCCGTGACGGCTTCGTCCTGGACGCTGCTGGGACTCGCTCTCTTCGGCGCCTTGTCGACCGTCACCGCGCTGGTGCGCGGCGACCGGCTCGGCTGGGGCAACATGTTCTGGTTCCTGACGAGCTGGCTGACCAGCGAACTCGCGGTGTTCCACATCCTTTTGTCCGCTCTGGTGCTGGCGGGATTCGCGGCCTTCAGTTCCGCGCTGGAGTACGCCCCGGGGCGCCTGGCCATGGTCGTCATGCTGGTGTCGTGGGCCGGACTGGTCGTGGCCCAGTTGCGTGCTCGACCTACGCCACGGATCTTGGAAGACGCGCTGGTCGACGGGCTCGGTAGCGCCTACCGCGACCGGATTCCCGCCTCACGCCGCACTCTGTTGCCGGATCAGGTGGCCTTCCGTGACGTAGCAAGGCCGTTCGCCTTGCGCGGCCCGGGCGTCGAATGGCTGCGCGACATTCCGTACGGAGACGAACACCCGCGGCAGAAACTGGATGTCTACCGGCCGGCGGGCGGTTGTCACAATGCGCCCGTGCTGCTGCAGATCCACGGTGGCGGCTGGGTGGTCGGCGACAAGCGCGAGCAGGCCCTGCCGCTGATCTACTTCCTCGTCGCGCGGGGCTGGGTCGTGGTGGCGAACAACTACCGGCTGAGCCCGAAGGCACGGTTTCCGACGCACCTGCTCGACTGCAAGCGCGCGCTCGCGTGGACGCGGCGCCATATCGCCGAGTATGGCGGCGACCCTTCGTTCATTGCGGTGACCGGCGGCTCGGCCGGCGGGCACCTGAGCGCGCTGATGGGACTCACGGCCAACGATCCGCGGCTGCAGCCGGGTTTCGAGGATGTGGATACGCGCATCGCCGCCTGCGTCCCGGTGTACGGCGTCTACGATTTTCTCGATCGTCATCGGCTGAAGGGCAGCGGCGAGCAGGTCGTCGAGTGGCTCGCGAAGACCGTCATGCCGTGCGCGCCGGACCAGGACCCCTCGGTGTGGGACCTCGCCTCACCCCTCACGCTGCTGCACGGCGAAGCGCCGCCCTTCTTCCTGCTGCACGGCACGCACGATTCGCTCGCGAGCGTGGCAGAGGCGCGGCTTTTTGCGGGGCGGCTGCGTGCCGTATCGCGGGCGCCCGTCGTGTACGCGGAACTGCCCGGCGCGCAACACGCCTGGGACATCTTCAAGTCCGTGCGTGCCATGCACACGGCGCACGCCGTGGCTCGATTCCTCGAGTGGTGCCGCGCCAACCACCGCGGCTGAGGCAGCGAAGCCCTACGGTTTTGGCTCGGGTGCCGCGGCCTCGTCGCCTTCTTTTTCCTCGTCCTCCGGGCGCAGCCTGGAGAGCTTGTACTCCTTGTCCATCAGGTCGCCGAGCCCCACGTGCAGCAGCAGGAACAGCTGGATCTCCTCCGTGGATGCCGTGATGAGGAACTCGCCGCTGTCAGCCGTCCGGATGGGGACATGCGCGAGGTCGAGCGGATGCTCCGTGAGATACTCGCCCACCAGCACGGGGTGCAGGAACTTCAGCCGCAGTTCGTCGCTCGAGATGTCGACCGCTGCGAACCAGTGCCAACTGATCGTCAAGTGCTCGTAGTCGACGCCTTCGGGCCAGCGCGTGATGTCGAAGAAGGTCTGCCCGCTCGCCTTGAACACGCACACCTTGGCCGGCGTGTCCGGGACCATCATTTCCCAGTCCTTCACGAACTGCGGAAGGAACGTCACGCGGTAGCATACATCGGTGGAATCCGGCCGCTCGATCTCGAGCGAAGGCGTGAGCTCGGCCACCTCGCCCGCAGCGAGTTCCTCGACCGTCGCCTCCCGGCCCCAGCGGCCGATCAGGTTCTCTTCCTGGACGAGGTCGTCGGGCAGGTAACCGCGATTGAGAAATACGGCGCTGTTGAAGCAACCAGAGAGCGCCGCGCCGAGGAGCGGCACGAGCAACCGTAGCAGGCGCCTGCGCAGGGATGCACGCATGGCCCATTGGTAAACCCGGTGCCGGAGCTGCGCAATACGTACTGCCGCATTTCGCTACAATTCAGGCATGCTGAAGTCCACGATCCGGGATCTCCAGGCGTTGCTCGACCAGCAACGGGTCTTGTCGCTCGCCGTGATCGCCGAGGGCGTGCCGTACGCGGGCCTCCTGCCCTTCGTCGCGCTGCCGGAGCGCGACGGCGTGCTGATCCACGCCTCGCGCATGTCGAAACATTCCCAGGGACTGGCCGATGGCGTTCGCGTGGGAGTCCTGCTGCATGAGCAGGATGCCCCGGAGAAGGATCCGCTGCAGATCCGGCGCGTCACGTTCGAATGCGTAGTGAAGCCCTTCGAGCGCAACAGCGATGCCTGGGAAGGCGGCCGCGAACTGTACCTCGGCAAATTCCCCGACAGCCGCATTACGTTCAGGCTGGGTGACTTCACGCTCTACCGGCTGGATTTCCAGCACGGGCTCTACGTCGCAGGCTTCGGCCGCGCGATGGAAGTCTCGCCGGCCGACATCCGCAAGCTGGCGTAGGACACTACTGCTTCGCGCGCTCTTCGACTTGCGATGGCGTGCAGCGGGCGTGGGCGAGGTACTCGCGCAGGTGCCGGACGGAGCTCTTGTCGAGCGTGTTGCCGTGGTGCGGCCGGTGCAGGATGCCTTCCACGCCGTTCAGCTTCACGCGAATGCGCGCGCCCGACAGGGGTTCGACGTCGGCGCCAAGGTGACCGAGCAGCGACTCGATCTCGCGCCAGTGGATGTTGCCGCTGATCGGGTCGTGAAACACCGTCCGCAGCAGGTTTTCGTGCTTGTGACTCACAACGATCGCCTCCGTGCTGGTGGCGGCTCTGCGCAGAGCTTACCGAAGCGCCTGCGGCGCGCGATGCGGGATAGCCGCTATGCCGTGACAGCCCGCCGGGCGCAGACTACGGGCATCGGGCCGGCCTTTCCGATGCCCGGACGCGCTTGGTCACCATGCCCACACGACGCGCTGCTGGCTGGCTGCCGTGGCTGCTCGGCGCAGCGGCGGTCGCCGCTGTCGTGTTCGTCGCGATGCACGTGGCCGAAGAAAAGGCGTTCGTCGGTCTGCTCGACCAGGCACGCCCGGCCTGGTTGCTGCTCGCCATCGTGTTCCAGGCAGCCACCTATCTCGCGCAGGCCGGCGTGTGGCGCTCCGTGCTCCACCGCGCCGGCACTTCGGTGCCGTTCCTGTTTTCCTGCCGGCTCAGCCTGGCCAAGCTGTTCGTGGACCAGGCGGTGCCGTCCATGGGCGTCAGCGGCGCCGCACTCGTCCTGCGCGCGCTCGAGCACGCCGGGGTGCAACGAACCACCGCCCTGTCGTCGGTCGCCGTGGACGCAGCGGCGTTCTACATTGCGTACGTCATCGATCTCGCCATCGCCCTGGCCCTGCTGACCTGGGAAGGCCACGCGACCCCGCTGATCGTCACCGTCGCCGTGCTGTTCCTGGGTTACGGCGCAGCCCTCACGACGGCCGTGCTGTCACTCACGGGCCGTACACCCGGACGCCTCGCCGGCGGCCTGCGCAAGCTTCCCGGAATCGGCAGGGTCATCGGCGTGCTCCAGGAAGGCAGCTCGCGCCTCGCGCACGACCCGGTCCTGATCGCAAAGGCCACGGTCTTGCAGATGGTCATCGCGCTGCTCGACGCGGCGACGCTGTGGGTACTGATCAAGTCGCTCGGCGTCGACGCGAGTGCCGCGGCCGTATTCGCCAGCTTCATGATCGCCTCCGTGATGCGCAGCATCGGGATACTGCCCGGCGGCCTCGGCACTTTCGAAGCCGCTTCCGTCGGCGCGCTGTCCATCGCAGGAGTGCCGGTGGCCGCGGGACTGTCTGCCACGTTGCTATTCCGCGGCCTCAGTTTCTGGCTGCCGATGCTGCCGGGCCTGGCGATATCCCGCGCGCTGACTCGCGGTGATACCAGCCATGCCGGAGGCGTCGGCATCGAGGCGTACTGGTCTCACGATGCCGGCGACGTCGCGGACAGCCTCGGCGCGACGCGCGACGGCCTGACCGCCCTGGAGGCCGAGGCGCGACTCGAGCGGTACGGCCACAACGTGGTCGGCGAGTTCGAGGGCTTCACGCGATTGGGTGTGCTCTGGAACCAGCTGAAGAGTCCGCTGCTGCTGCTGCTGGTATTCGCGGCGGTAGCATCCATGGCGACGGGCGAGTGGACCGATGCCGTCATCGTGATCGCAATCGTCGTCGCGAGCGTCAGCATCGGTTACTCGCGCGAGTACCACGCGCAGTCCGCGGCGGCGGAGCTGCGTGCCAAGGTCCAGGTGCACACGTCAGCCCTGCGGGACGGAGCACCGTGCCCGGTGCCAATCCAGGAAATCGTGCCGGGTGACGTGATCCTGCTCTCGGCGGGCAGCGTCGTGCCGGCCGACTGCCTGGTGATCGAGGCCGCGGACTGCTTCGTCAACGAGGCCGTTCTCACCGGCGAGAGCTTCCCGGTGCAGAAGGCACCAGGACCCGTGGCGGCGGCCGCGCCCCTGGCGAAGCGATCCAATTGTCTGCACCTCGGCACCAACGTGCGCAGTGGCAGCGCACGCTGCCTCGTCGTCGCCACGGGCGAGGCGACGGAATTCGGGGCCATCGCGCATCGCCTGACGCTGCGTCCGCCGGAGACGGAATTCGATCGCGGCATCCGGCGCTTCGGCTACCTGCTCACGACCGCCATGACGGTGATGATGATGGTGGTGCTGGCGGTGAACCTGCTGCTGGGCCGTCCGCTGGTCGAGACGCTGCTGTTCGCGATCGCGCTGGCCGTGGGCCTGAGTCCGGAGCTGCTGCCGGCCATCCTCAGCGTCAACCTCGCCCGCGGCGCCCGCAACATGGCATCCCACGGCGTGCTCGTTCGCCACCTCAACGCGATTGAGAACCTCGGCAGCATGGACGTGCTCTGCACCGACAAGACCGGCACGCTGACGGAAGGCTCGGTGCAGCTGGAAGGCGCTTGGGACGCCGCGGGCCAGCCCTCGGATCGGGTGATGGCCATCGCAGTCACCAATGCAACGCTGCAGACCGGGCTCGTCAATCCACTGGACGAGGCGATACAGAACGCGGGGAAGCCGGCCCCGGGCGACGCGATCAAGATCGGGGAGATTCCCTACGACTTCGTGCGCAAGCGCCTCAGCGTCGTCGTGCGAACCGGCACGGTCGTGCGCATGCTTACCAAGGGCGCCGTGGAGCAGGTCCTGGCCGTCTGCAGCCGCCAGCACGACGGCACGGTCATCGACGACGCGGCGCGCGCACGCCTGCGCAAGCAGGCTGCGGCCTGGACGGAGCGCGGCATCCGCGTGCTGGCCGTGGCGTCGCGCGAAATGCCGCAGCAGCCGCGCTATGGGCGCGACGACGAACGCGAGTTGTCGTTCGAAGGCTTCCTCACGTTCCTCGACCGGCCGAAGGAAGGCGTGAATGCCACGCTCGTCGATCTCGGCAGGCTGGGCGTATCCGTCAAGCTCATCACGGGTGACTCCGGGGCCGTGGCCCGTTACGTGGCGGCGAGCGTCGGACTGCGCGCGGACCGGGTGCTGACGGGCGTGCAGCTCGACGAGTTGCACGACGACGCGCTGTGGCACGCGGCGGAGAACACCGACCTGTTCGTCGAGGTCGACCCGAACCAGAAGGAACGCATCATCCTGGCGCTCAAGAAGACCGGCCACGTCGTCGGCTTCCTCGGCGACGGGATCAATGATGCTCCCGCCATGCATGCGGCCGACACGAGCCTCAGCGTCGAAAGCGCAGTCGATGTCGCGCGGGAGGCCGCCGATTTCGTATTGCTCGAACGCGACCTCGACGTGATCCGGCGCGGCATCGAAGAGGGCCGGCGCACGTTCGCCAACACGCTCAAGTACATCCTCACGACGACCAGCGCCAACCTCGGCAACATGATCAGCATGGCGGCGGTGTCGCTGTTCCTGCCGTTCCTGCCGCTGCTCGCCGGCCAGATCCTGCTCAACAACTTCCTCTCGGACGTGCCCGCGGTCGGACTCGCCGGCGACAGCGTGGACCCGGAACTCGTCGGCCAGCCGCGACGCTGGAACATGCGCTTCCTCGGCCGCTTCATGGTCGAGTTCGGTTTGCTGAGCTCGCTGTTCGACTTCCTGACGTTCGGACTGCTGCTGTTCGTGTTTGCAGCGACGCCCGAACTGTTCCGCACGGGTTGGTTCGTCGAGTCCCTGCTCACGGAACTCGTCATCGCGCTGGTCGTTCGGACGCGCCGCCCGTTCTGGCAGAGCCGGCCGGGGAACGTCCTGCTCTGGAGTTCGATCGGCGTGATGGTGCTGACGTTCGCGATCCCGTACCTGCCCTACACGTCCCTGCTCGGGTTCACGCCGCTGCCGGCCGGGGTCCTGCTCTCCCTCGCCGCGATCGCGGCGCTGTACGTGGGCAGCACCGAAGTGCTGAAAGCGAGCTTCTATCGGCGCCACGGGAGCTGACGGGCCCCCGGTCCCGATGCGTCAGGCGGGAACGGCGAGCCGTCCGCGCTGGTAGTCGACGACTGCCTGCTCGATCTCCTCGCGCGTGTTCATGACGAACGGGCCGTACTGCACGACCGGCTCGCCGATCGGCTTGCCCGAGAGGAGCAGCAGTTTCGCGCCCCGCTCGCCCGCCTTCACGTCGACGTACCCTCCCGGCGTGAGCAGCCCCGCGCTGCGGAACGGCAATGCCTTGGCGTCATCGCCTACGGCCGCATCGCCTTCGTAAACATAGAGGAATGTGTTGTGCGCCAGGGGCGTCGGCACGCGAGCCGTGGCACCCGCCGGCAGGCGCAGGTCGAAGTACTGCGGCTGCGTCGACAGGCCGCCGATCGGGCCGGCCACCTTCGTGCCGCCCTGCTCGAACTCGCCGGCGATCACGCGGATTTCGCCGCCGCCCGGGAGCGCCACCGTCGGGATCTGCCCCGACGGAATGTCGCGGTACGCCGCGGGCTTCATCTTCTCGCGCGACGGCAGGTTGATCCACAGCTGGAAGCCGCGCATGCGCCCTTCGGTCTGTTGCGGCATCTCGGAGTGAATGATGCCGCGCGCGGCCGTCATCCACTGCACGTCGCCGGGACCGAGGTCGCCGCGGTTGCCGAAGCTGTCCTCGTGGCGCATGCGGCCGTCGAGCATGTAGGTGACGGTCTCGAACCCGCGGTGCGGATGCGCCGGAAATCCCGCGATGTAGTCGTTCGGATCGTCCGAGAAGAACTCGTCGAGCATCAGGAACGGATCGAAGCGCTGGTTCTGGTGGCTGCCGAGGCTGCGGCGCAGCTTGACGCCGGCGCCGTCGGACGCCGCCACGGACGCGATCACCGCCTGGAGTTTGCGACTGGTCATCCTGGTCTCCGGGAGTCGAATGAGGTGTTCAGGACCGGCGCAGCAGTTCGCCCGGCGCCGTCCGCGCCGCGGTGCGTGCATCGAGCGACCAGTCGCCCGCGCCGCGCGCGACGAGGAACAGGAAGCCGCCCGCGATCGCGATGTTCTTCATCAACAGGATCTGCTGCATCTGGTCGGCGCTGCTGTGGAAGATGAGGCCCGAGACGAGCGAGAACACGGCCAGCGCGACGGCCACGAGACGCGTGCGGTAGCCGACGATGATCGCGATCGCGCCGAGCACTTCGAGCGCGATGACGAGCGGCAGCAGCGCGCCGGGGACGCCCATCGACTGCATGTAGGCCTGCGTTCCGGCGTAACCGCCGATCTTGCCGAGGCCGGCGATGAGGAACAGCGCCGCGATCAGGATGCGGCCGACGAGGTCCGAGCTCTTTTCAAAGGTGTTCATGATTTGTCTCCGGGGAACGTGATGATGAGGGAGGCCGGTTCAGGCGGCCAGCTGTTCGATGCGCTCGCCGGCCGCGCGCAATGCGGCTGCGCGGCTCTCGGCGCCGAGGGCGAGGCCTTCGACGAAGACGAACTCGACGTCCTCGATGCCGATGAAGCCGAGGAACTGCCGGACGAAGGCGCTCTGCATGTCGCGCGGCGTGCCGGCATGCTGCCCGCCTCGCGTGGCGACGACGTATGCCTTCTTGCCGGTCATCAGCCCGACCGGGCCCGACTCGGAGTAACGGAACGTCACGCCGGCGCGCGCCACGTGATCGAAATACGCCTTCAGCGTCGAGGGCACGCCGAAGTTGTACATCGGCAGGCCGATGACGAGGATCTCGGCTGCGCGCAGCTCGTCGATCAGCGCGTCCGACTCGGCGGCGATGCGCTGCTGTTCGGGAGTCCGCTGATCGGCCGGCGTGCTGAACGCCTTGAAGCGCTCGGCCGTCAGGTGCGCGACGGGGTTCAAGCCGAGATCACGCACGATCACGTTCGGGTGACCCGTTGCACCTTCGGACTCGGCCAGGGCGGCCACGAACTGGCCGGCGAGGCGGGACGACTGGGCGTCCTCGCCGAAGAGGCTGGTGTTCAACTGCAAGTAGGTTTTCATGGGTCTTCCGCCTGAATGGGATGGGGGTGTTCGTGGGACTGCATTTTCCATCTACCAATTCAATTGAAAAGACGGTATTTTCGATTCTATCTATCGATTTGGTCGATTTATGAACCAACCCAAGATCACCCTGGACCAGTGGGCGGCACTCACCGCCGTGGTCGAGGCCGGAGGCTATGCCCAGGCCTCCCGGCGCCTGCACCGCACGCAATCGACGGTCACGTACACGATCCAGAAGCTCGAGGACCTGCTCGGCCTGAAGGTGTTCGAGATCCGGGGGCGCAAGGCCGTGCTGACCGAGGCGGGCCAGGTGCTCTACCGGCGCGGCAAGGCCCTGCTCGATTCCGCGGCGCATCTCGAGCGCGCGGCCACCGAACTTTCGCGCGGCTGGGAGCCGGAGATTCGCCTTGCGGTCGACACGATCTTCCCGACGTGGCTGATGCTCGAGTGCCTCGCGGAGTTCGGCGCGGAGCACCCGGAGACGCGCATCGAACTCAGCGAAACCGTGCTCGGCGGCACGGACGAAGCGCTGACGGACGGCAGCGTGGATTTCGTGATCGGCAGCCTCGTGCCGGGCGGCTTCCTCGGCGACCCGCTGATGCAGGTTCGCTTCGTTTGCGCAGCGGCGCCGTCGCATCCGCTGCACGCGCTCGGCCGGCCGCTGACGCTCGACGACCTGCGCCAGCATCGCCACCTCGTGGTGCGCGACTCGGGCGCGCGCCGCAGTCGCTCCGGCGGCTGGCTGAACGAACAGCGCTGGACGGTTTCCAACAAGGCGACGTCGATCCGCGCCGCCTGCATGGGCCTCGGCTTCGCGTGGTACGCGGAAGAAAGCATCCGCGAGGAATTGCGCACTGGCGCGCTGAAACCACTGCCCATGGTCGAAGGCGCCGAGCGCTACGTGGCGCTGTACCTGATATACGCGGATCGCGACAGCGCGGGCCCTGGTGTGCGCCGTCTTACCGAAATCCTGCGCAGACGCGTGGCCGAGACGTGCGAACGCGATCGGCTGGCGCCGCGCGTCCCATCCGACTAACGTTGCAGCATCGCCGATTTGCCAGGCATGCGAGGGGGCCCACCATGACCCAGGGACACTGTCTTTGCGGAACCGTGCGCTACGAGATCGATGGTCCGTTCGCGACCATGCTGCATTGCCATTGCTCCATGTGCCGCAAGCATCACGGCACAGCGTTCGCCACCTGGGTGGCGGCGCCCCTGGCGGGCTATCGCATGGTGTCCGGCGCCGATGACGTGACCCGGTTCCAGTCGTCCCCCGGCTTTCACCGATCGTTCTGCAGGCACTGCGGCTCGGTCGTGCCCGAGGTGATGGAGGCGATGGGGCTCGTGATTGCGCCCGCAGGCAACCTCGAAGGCGACCTCGGCATCACGCCGCAGTTCCACATGTTCACGGGCTCGAAAGCCGACTGGTACACGATCGAGGACGACCTGCCGCAGTTCGAGGAATACCCGCCCGAGTTCGGATTGCAGGCCACGCCGCGGCCGCCCGTTGCAACGAAGCCGGGGCTCGCGCAGGGCAGTTGCCTGTGCGGCGAAGTCGCCTATGAAATTTCCGGGCCGCCCATGCGCATGTACTACTGTCACTGCTCACGCTGCCGGATGGGCCGCAGCGCCGCGCACGCAACCAACGTGTTCTTCAGCGCGGACGGCTTCCGGTGGGCGCGCGGCGCAGGGCTGGTCCGCGATTTCGCCGTGCCGGGCGCGCAGTTCTTCGGCGTCGCTTTCTGCGCGCGCTGCGGCAGCGAAGTGCCGCGCGTCGCCACTGAGCGTAACGTCGTCAACGTGCCGGCGGGCTCGCTCGACACGGAGCCGGGGATCGAGCCGATGGCGCACATCTTCGTCGGCTCGAAGGCGCCGTGGGACGTGATCCTCGGCGACATCCCGCAGTTCGCCGCAATGCCGGCACGCAAGTGACGGGCTGAGCGCCGATGCGACTGAAGGATCCTCGCACGCTGCACACGCTCGCGCTCTACGCGCTGCCCGTGCTCGTCGCGTGGGCCGGCTGGGGCCCAGCGCCTGCGCTTGGCGCGGCGTTGCTGGCCGCACTCGCCGGCATGGCGCTGCGCCTGGCCGCCACGCGTCGTGCCGCCGCCGGCACGGAACCGCGCCTGCGCCTGCACACGATCACCTTCTCGCACTATTCCGAAAAAGTGCGCTGGTGCCTCGACCGCCTCGGCGTGCCGTACGACGAAGTGCCGAACGTCGGCATCCTCGGCGTACTGCTCACCGGCCGCACGGTGCCCTGGCTCGAGGTGCCGCCGGGACTGACGCGCATCGGCGATTCGCCGCGCATCCTGCGCTACCTGTGGGGCGAGTACGCGGGACGCTTGCCCTCCCAGCGGACGTGGTTTCTCGAGCCGACGGCTGCGGCGCTCGAACTGGAGGCGCGCTTCGACCGGCGGCTCGGCAACGACGCGCGCGTCTGGGCCTACGGCAACGTGCTGAAGCGGCGCGACCTGACGCTCCTCACCTGGGGCATCGAGGAACAGTCCATTCCGGCGTGGCAGCGCGGCATCCTCGCGCTGGCGATGCCGGTATTGCGATTCGCCGTGAGCCGCATGCTCGGCGTGACGCCGCAGCGGGCCGAGCGCGCGCTCGAGAAGACGCGCGCGACTTTCGATGAAGTCGACCGCATGCTGCTCGACGGGCGTCGTTACCTCGTCGGCGACTCGCTGACCTTCGCCGACATCACCTTCGCCAGCCTCGGCGCGCTCGCCGTCCTGCCGCCCGAGTACCCGGGCGGCAACCTGTCCGGACGGCGCCTCGACATCGCGACCCTCGATCCCGACTGGCGGGAGGAAGTCGAACGCTTCCGCCGCCGACCGGCCGGCCAGTTCATCCTGCGCCTGTACCGCGAGGAAAGGTTCCCGGGACCGCCACCGGCCTGACCGGCGCCTCTCCCACGCCAGGCCCACGCCCGCGTTGACGCCCGGCCGGCGGCCGGCGCATTATCTGCCCAGGCAGTTACAGCCTGAGCCACCAATGCCCGAGCAGTTCTACGACGCGGACACCTACCGGGCCCGTGACAGCGTCGGCTACCTCGTCCGCCGCCTCACGTCGATCCTCACGGCGCGCATCGAGTCCGCTTTCGCGCCCCACGATTTCACGCTCACCCAGTGGAGCGTGCTGATGCACCTGCGCGACGGCCTTGCAACGACGGCATCGGATCTCGCGTCGGCGTTTCAGCACGACAGCGGCGCCCTGACCCGCCTGCTCGACCAGCTGGAGCGGCGCGGCCTGATCGTGCGCCGGCGCAGCATGCGCGACCGCCGCGTCGTGGCACTCGCGCTGACGCCCGCCGGCCACAAGACGATCAAGGCGCTGCTGCCCGTGGTCGTCGCCGAGATGAACGCCGCGCTTGCGCCGCTCAGCCACGCCGAATTCGAACAGTTCCGGGGTACGCTGGTGCGCGTGCTCGACCACGCACAGGGGCACCCGCCCGCGACGACCCCGGTCGACACATCCTTGAAACCGAAGTCGCACAAGACCAAGGCGCCCGCGCGAGCGCGCGCCCGGACTCGAGCGAAGGCGCGGCGCGCGTGATCATCCGGCGCATTTTCCTGGCCGCCGCCGCGGCCACCCTCGCCGCCGGCTGTGTCGGCACGCCGGAGCAGGCGGCTCGCGAGGCCGTGCTCGCGCCCGACACGCTGGCGCTGCAAGGCGATGCGTACGTAGCGCCCGCGGACGCGTGGTGGCAGCAACTCGGCGACCCGCAGCTCGACCGCCTGGTCGTCGAATCGCTCGCGCGCAATCCAAGCCTCGCCCTGGCCATGGCACGCGTGCGCAGCGCCGGGGAACAGGCCGTCGTGGCGGGTTCCACGAACGATCCGCAGCTCTCGCTCGATGCCAGCGCCACGCGTGAGCGCGTGAGCGCCAACTACATCTTTCCGCCGCCGTACGGCGGGGCCACGTTCTGGGAAGCGCGACTCGGCGCGAACCTGAGCTGGAACCTCGACTTCTGGGGCCGCCAGTCGTCGTTGATCGACCAGGCGCAGCAGGTCGCCGACGCCGCCGGGCTCGACGCAGCCGGAACGCAATTGCTGATCTCGAGCGCCGTGACGCAGACCTACGTGGAGCTGACGCGTGCTCGTGCGCTCGAGGCGCTCGCCGTTCGCGCCGGTGAGCAACGCAAGCGATTGCTGGAGCTGACGGCACAGCGCGTCACGGCCGGCCTCGACTCGAACGTCGAACTGCGCAGCGCCGAGGCCAACGTGGCGCTCGTGGAGGTCGAACGCGAGCAGGCCATCCTCACACAGGTCGCGGCGATCCACGCACTTGCCGCTCTGACCGGTCATGGCGCCGACGCCTACGCGAACATCGAATCGCCGTCGCTCGACTTCGAGCGCGCGCTCGAGCTTCCGCAGGAACTGCCGGCGGACCTGCTGGCGCACCGCCCCGACGTGGCCGCCGCTCGCATGCGCATCGCCGCCGCGCAGTCCGGACGCGAGGCCGCGCACGCGAGCTTCTACCCGAACGTCAACCTCGCCGCATTCGCCGGCTTCGTTTCGATCGGCCTCGACAAGCTGCTCGACAGCGATTCGCGCCAGTGGAGCGTCGGCCCGGCGATCCACCTGCCGATCTTCGACGCCGGCCGGCTCAAGGCCGAGTATCGCAAGTCGGGTGCCGACCTCGACGCCGCGACGGCGAGTTACAACGAGACGGTGCTGCGGGCCGTGCGCGAGGCGGCCGACCAGGTCTCGCGCCTGCAAGGCCTCGACCGCCAGCTCGAGGACCAGCAGCGCGCGCTGGAAGCCGCCGAGAGTGCCTACAGCCTCGCCGAGCAGCGCTACGGCGCGGGCCTCGCCACCTACCTCACCGTCCTCAATGCCGAGACCCAGGTGCTCAACGCTGCGCCGGCAGCGCGTCAACCTGCTCGCCGACCGCACGTCGGCGCGCGTGGCGCTGCTGGTCGCGCTCGGCGGCAGCTTCAAGGAGCCCGCACGATGAATTCGCCCGCGCCCACCGCCGACGCTCCGGCCGAAGGCATGTCCACGCGCCAGCGCGGACTCATCGTCCTCGCGGCGATCGTGGTCGTCGGCGCACTCGCCTGGGGCGTGTACTGGTTCCTGCACGGCCGCTGGTTCGTCGCGACCGACAATGCCTATGCCGGCGCCACGATCGTACAGGTGACGGCGGAGATCCCCGGCACGATTCGCGCCATGCATCCGCGCGAGACCGACAGCGTCAGAGCGGGCCAGACGCTGATCGAACTCGATCCGGCCGACGCGAGAGTCGCCATGGATGCCGCGCTCGCCGACCTCGCAAGCACCGTCCGACAGGTGAGCGGCTCGTTTGCCCAGGTGGAGCGCGCCCGCGCGCAACTCGCCGCGCGCAATGTCGAGCTGCGCCGCGCCCGCGAGGACTTCGCCCGCCGCAACTCGATTGCTTCCGGCGGCGCCGTGTCGAGCGAGGAAGTCGCGCATGCGCGCGAAACCATCGACGCGCTCCAGGCCGCCACGCGCGCCGCCCAGGAAGACCTGAATGTCGCGCTCACGCAGACACAGGGCACGTCGGTCGAGCAGCATCCGCTGGTGCAGCGGGCCGCGACCCGCGTGCGCGACACTGCGCTCACGCTCACCCGCACGACCATCACCTCTCCGGTCGACGGCGTCGTTGCCAGGAAGGGAGTGCAGGTCGGGCAGCGCGTCGCCCCGGGGACGCCGCTGCTCGCCGTCGTGCCGCTCGCGGACGTCTGGGTGGACGCGAACTTCAAGGAAGTGCAGCTGCAGCACATGCGCATCGGGCAACCGGTCGCGCTGCACGCCGACCTGTACGGCGACGACGTCACCTACCACGGCAAGGTGAAGGGATTCTCGCCGGGCACGGGCGCCGCGTTTGCGCTGCTGCCCGCGCAGAACGCGTCGGGCAACTGGATCAAGATCGTGCAGCGCGTGCCGGTGCGGGTCGTGCTCGACCCGAAGGAGATCGAGGCCCACCCATTGCGCGTCGGCTTGTCGATGCACGCGGAGGTCGACCTGCACGATGAGTCCGGCCCCGTGCTCGGCGTGCCGACGCAGGACGTGGCGGCCTCGATGCCCGCGCACCCGGCGAGCGACCCGGCGGTCGAAGCGACGATCGCGCGCATCGTCGCGCAGAACACGCACCACGCCTCGCGCTGATGGCCGCCGGTTCCGCGAGCCAGGACCGCCCGCTGATATCGCTGCCGGCGGGCACGCGGGGGCTGACCGCGTTCGCGCTCGCGCTCGGCACGTTCATGCAGGTGCTCGACACCACCATCGCGAACGTCTCGCTGCCGACGATCGCCGGCAGCCTCGGCGTCAGCACGAACCAGGGCACGTGGATCATCACCTCGTTCGCGGTGTCGAACGGCATCTCCGTGCCGCTGACCGGTTTCCTGATGCAGCGTTACGGCGTCGTGCGCACCTTCGTCGCGAGCGTCACGCTGTTCACCATCGCGTCGTTCCTGTGCGGCATCGCCTGGAGCTTCGAGTCGCTGATCGCATTCCGCGTGCTGCAGGGCGCGGTCTCCGGCCCGATGATCCCGGGCTCGCAGGCACTGCTGATGTCGATCTTCCCTGCGTCGAAGCGCGGAATGGCGCTTGCGATCTGGTCGATGACGACGCTGATTGCGCCCGTCATGGGCCCGCTGCTCGGCGGCTACATCTCGGACAACTACACTTGGCCCTGGATCTTCCTGATCAACCTGCCGATCGGCCTTTTCGCCGCGTTCGCATGCTGGACCGCGCTCTCGAAGAGCGAAACGCCAACGCAGCGCGTGCCGGTGGACGGCATCGGGCTCGCGATGCTGGTGGTCTGGGTCGGTGCGCTGCAGATAATGCTCGACACCGGCAAGGACGCGGGCTGGTTCGATTCGGGCGCCATCGTCACGCTCGCGCTGGTTGCGGCGGTCGGCTTCGTCGCGTTCCTGATCTGGGAGTTGACCGAGAAGCACCCGATCGTCGACCTGACGCTGTTCCGCGGACGCAACTTCGCGATCGGCACGGCCGTCACCTGCATCGGGTACGGCCTGTTCTTCGGCAACGTGGTGATCCTGCCGCTCTGGCTGCAGACGCAGCTCGGGTACACGGCGACGTGGGCGGGCCTCGTGCAGGCGCCGGCGGGACTCATCGCGATGCTGTGCTCGCCGTTCGTGGGGCGGAACGTCAACCGCTACGACGCGCGCTGGTTCGCGACGGTCGCGTTCCTGATGATGGCGTTGACGCTGTACATGCGCTCGCTGCTGAACTCGCAGGCGGCGTTCGGCGATTTCGTGCTGCCGATGCTGGTGCAGGGCGTGAGCATGGCATTCTTCTTCGTGTCGGTGATCACCATCCAGCTGGACGGGATTCCGCCCCAGCGCGTCCCGGCGGCGACCAGCATCGCGAATTTCCTGCGCATCACCGCGGGCGCCTTCTCGACCTCGATCGCGACCACGGTGTGGGAGGATCGCGCCGACCTGCACCAGAGCCGGCTGGCGGAGGCCTCGAGCCTTTACGACCCGACGGCGCAGCAGGCGGTTTCCTCGCTGCACGGGCTGGGCCTGAACGACACGCAGACGCTTGCAGTGCTGACGCGCGGGCTGGTCGAGCAGTCCTTCATGCTGTCCTCGCTCGACTACTTCTACGTGACGGGCGCCCTGGCGCTCGGCGTCGCCGGGCTCGTGTGGCTGACCCGCCGCCCGCACGTCGCGAGCGGCATCGCCGCCGGAGGCGACTGAGGGGTTCAGTCGCTCCGCGTCACTCCTCGGGCTCGTTTTCCTCGGCGCTCCAGCGACGGCGGTGTTCCTGCTCGGCGGCGGCGCGCACGTTGGCGTGTCGATTCGAAAGCAACAGTGACGAGGGATCGCACACACGGGCGCGGATCACACCGAGGTCCACGGCCGCGTCGAACAGGCTGGGATACCAGCTGCGCCACTCGGGCAGGATCTCCTCGACGAGCTCTCGCAGGTTCATGGCGCAAAGTCTAATCGCAATCAATGGTCCGACGGACAACCAGGCCCGTCCTCGCCGATCGCCGCCACGACGCCCGCGCGAGTCGCAGCCACTGTCTCCGCCAGCGGCCCCGCCCCGGCGGCCTCGCGGGCGCGCTCGATCTCGCGGCGGGCCGACTGCGGACACCCCATGTGCAACAGGGCCTCGGCGTGATTGTTGAGCGCGCTCACGTTGCCGGGTTCGAGGCGGGCCGCCTCGCGAAACCCCTGTTCGGCCGCCGGCCAGTCATTGCGAGCCGCAGCGATGTTGGCGAGCCCGAGGTGCGGCAAGGCCGCCTCCGGCCAGTGTCTCGCGGCCGCAAGATACGCGGCGCGCGCGTCCTCCGGCCGTCCCACGGCCTCGAGTGAAGCCGCCGCACTCATGTAGCGCTCCAGGTCCGGGGTCGCCGGGAGGTCGCCCGGCCGCAGCACCACGATGGCCCAGCGACCGGCACGCGCCCAGGTCGTATCGAACAATCGCGTCGATTCGACGTCGCGCTGCTGCGTCCCTGAGCGCAGCAGGATCTCGTCCTTGTCCCGGTCGTAACCGAAGACGACCGCGTAATGCCAGCCGGGCCAGGGTCCCGCGCCGAGCTTCTGCAATACCAGGACCGGCCGGCCTGCGGCCAGCTCGGCCCGCACGGCATCGGCCGATGGCGGCAACTCGTAAGTCAACCGGCCGCGCGCACGTGCGGCCGCCGCGATTTCCGGTTGCAGCGTCCCTTGCCGGCCCGGAAGGTATATGGCGTCGGCGAGTTCAGCAGGCGTGGCGTCCACACCCGCGGCCCCGAGCACCGTCGCCAGCGCGGCCGGGCCGCACTCGTGATCTTCCTGGGGAAAGAACGGCGTGTCGGAGAGTTCGACGTGCGACGGCAATCCTTCGAAGCCCGGGGCCGACGGGACGCGGGCCTGGTTCGCGCAACCGGCCAGTGCGAACGCGGCGACGCAGAGCGCCGCATGCGTCCATGACTTCATCGGCGGACTGGGATCCAGCCGCGAGCGACCCGTTACGGGAACTTCTTGAAGATGTCGATGACGCCGACGAACTCGAGGATCATCAGCACGACGAACACGAGGCCGACGATCGCCAGGAAGTCGCCACCCGCAGGCATGGCATCCATCCGGTCTGCGAGCGTGCGGAGTTCCGAATCGGTGAGCGCGGCCACCCGCGCGTCGACGGTGGCCGGATTCACGCCCAGCTCGACGAACTTCGCGCGAACCTCGTCGCGGGCCAGCGCAGCGTTGACCGTCGCCAGGTCCTGGGCGCGCGTGTGCGACTCGACGGCCTGCAGCGTGCCGACCAGTCCGGCCTGGGCCACGGACGGCGAGGAGAGGTTCAGGATGGCGAGGCAAAGCGCGCACACAAAGGCTTTCTGGGTCATCGGAATCCTCCGGCTGGTTTCAGGCGCACGAGTCTAGGCACTCTGCGCCGGGCAGTCGTCCCCGGGCGCCCTCCGGCAAGGTAGATCATTGAACCAGTTGGCATTTCCGTCCCCGACGGCACCTTGCTGCGACACCGCGCAAAGGAAGGTGTCCCGCGTGGAGGCTGGTTCCGGTATCGTTGCGGCCTTGCAGCGCAACAGTCTGCGAAACCTCGAACGGATGGGCATGAGGCTCAGGCAAATCAAGGCATTGCGCTGGCCGGCGCATGCGGCGCTCGCCGCGCTGCTGGCCGCTTCGGGCGGTTGCTCGATTTCGAAGCTTGCGGTAGATCGGGCCGGCGATGCGCTGTCGCAGGGAACCTCTTCGTTCGCGACGGACGACGACCCCGAGCTGATCGCTGCCGCCGCCCCCTTCAGCCTCAAGCTCATGGAAAGCCTGCTGGCCAAGAGCCCGGACCACGTCGGACTGCTGACGGCCACGACGGCCGGGTTCACGCAGTACGCGTATGGCTTCGTGCAGACCGAGGCCGAGAAGCTCGAGGCGACGGATTTCGCGAAAGCGCAGGAGACGCGCCTGCGGGCTCGCAAGCTCTACCTCCGGGCGCGCGACTACGGCCTGCACGGCCTCGACGTGACCCACCCGGGCTTCCCGTCGAAGTTGCAGGCGAACCCCGAGCAGGCGGTGCGCGACTGCCGGAAGACCGACGCGGGACTGCTGTACTGGACGGCCGCGGCATGGACGGCAGCGATCGCACAAGCGAAGGACGATCCGTCCCTGGTCGGTGACCTGCGCAAGCCGCAGGCGATGATGGACCGCGCGCTCGAACTCGACGAGGCCTACGGCGACGGCGCGATCCACTCGTTCCTGATCACGTATTCGATGGCGCGTCCCGATCTCACCGAACCGCCGGTCGACGTGGCGAAGCGCCATTACGCGCGCGCAATCGAACTCTCGCACGGCCAGCTGGCGGGCCCGCACGTGAGCTACGCCGAGTCCGTATGCGTCGCGCTCGAGGATCGCGCGTGCTTCGACCAGGCGATCCAGGCAGCGCTCGCCGTGAATCCGGATGCCGCGCCCGAGCACCGCCTCGAAAACGTGCTGATGCAACGCCGCGCCGCGTGGATGGCGAGCCAGGCCGATCACTGGTTCCTGCCGCCGCTACCGCCGGACGATACGACTTCCAACGGAGTGAATCCCTGATGCAACGCCGCTCGTTCGTCAGCGCCCTCGGGGCGCTGGGCCTTGCCGGCCTGTCGCCGCGTGTCCTGCAAGCCCAGGCTGCGGCCGGGCCCGTGTTGCGATTCGCGACGGTCGCGCCCTCCGGCTCCGGCTTCTACCAGCGCCTGATGGCGCTCAGCGCCGACTGGCAGAAAGGCCCGGGCGGCGCCCGGATGGATCTCTACGCGGGCACGCAGGGTGGCGAAGGCCAGATCGTGCGCCGGCTGCGCGTCGGCCAGATCCAGGGCGCGATGCTGACGTCGGACGGCCTCGGCGAGATCGAGCCCGGCGTCACGGCGCTGCAATTCATGCCGCTGATGTTCCGCAGCTGGGAAGAGGTCGACTACGCCCGCGACGCGGTCAGGCCCGAACTGGAAGCAGGGTTCGCCAAGGCCGGCTACATCGTGCTGATCTGGGGCGAAGCCGGCTGGGTGCGGTTCTTCACCAAGAAGCCGGTCACGAGCGTCAGGGACCTGAAGTCGATGCGGATCTTCGCATCGACGGCCAGTACCGAGAGCAACGAGTTGCTGAAGGCGTACTACACGCCGGTCGCGCTGGACCCGGACAAGATCCTGCTGGCGCTGCGCAACGGCATGATCGACGGATTGCCGGTGCCCGCCTCGTTCGCCAACTACAGCCAGGTGGCGACGCAGGCCCCGTACATGCTCGACATGCGCTGGGCGCCGGTGACGGGCGCGCTGATCGTCACCAAGCGCGCGTGGGACCAGCTCGAGGCGCCGACGCGCGACTGGATTCGCGCCGCGTGCGACAAGGCCGGCCCGGGCATCCGGCAGGCGGCGCGTGCCGAGGACGACGCGGCGGTGAAGGCCATGCAGGAGAAGCAGGGGCTGAAGGTCACGACCCTGTCGCCCGAGGCCGAGGCCGAATGGCGGGCGCGTCGTCGCAAAGGAGTATCCGTCGGTGCGCGGCAGGGTCGTGCCCGCCGATACGTTCGACAAGGTCAGCAGGGCCGTGCAGGAATTCCGGGCTCGCAGGAAATGAGCGGCCCGCGGCCGCTGCTCGAGCCGGCCCTGCCGGCACAGGAACCCGAGCAGCCTCGTTCGCGTTGGCGCGCGGCGCTGTGGCGTGCCGAAGACGGCTTCCTCGCGATCTGCCTGGCCTCGATGGTGCTGCTCGGCATCGCCGACCTGGAGATCTGGGGCCGGCTCGGCCTGCGCATCCCGATCGCCGGCACCGATGAGCTGCTGCGCCACGTGACGCTGCTGGTCGGCATGGCGGGCGGCGCCATCGCGGCGCGCGAAGGCCGGTTGCTGTCGGTCGCGAGCATCGCGCCTCTGCTGCCGAGGCGACTCGCGGCACTGGCTCGAAGCCTACAGCCACGCATTCTCCGCCTTCATCGCGTTGATGCTGTCGCTTGCGGCCGCACTGTTCGTGCAGACGGAAAAAGATGCGGGCGTCACGCTGGCGTCGGGCCTGCCCACGGTGTGGTTCGAATACTTCCTGCCCATCGGGTTCGCCGTCATCGGACTGCGCCTGGCGCAGCGCGCCGGCCGCACGCACGTCGGCACCGCGGCGGTCGTGATCCTGTGCGGCCGTCGCTCGGGCTATCTCGCCGCGCACTCCCCGATCGGCCCCGGCGCACTGGCGCCTGCCGGCGCTCGTCGCGTTGCTGGTCGCCGCCGTCGTCGGCGCGCCGATCTTCGTGCTGCTGGGCGGCGCGGCGCTCATCCTGTTCTACGCGCAGGGCGATCCGATCGCGTCGATCCCGCTCGATCACTACGACCAGGTGACCAATCCCGCTGCTCGCGACGCTGCCGCTGTTCACGCTCACCGGCTACCTGCTGGCGGAGAGCGGCGCGTCGAAGCGCCTGGTGCGCCTGTTCACCGCCTGGACCGGCCACTGGCGCGGCGGCGCCGCGGTCGCGACGGTGCTCGGCTGCGCGTTCTTCACGGCATTCACCGGCGGATCGGGCGTCACGATCCTCGCGCTCGGCCGACTGCTGATGCCCGTGCTCATGGCCGCCGGCTACGGGGAACGACCTGCGCTCGGCATGATGACCGGCGCGGGCTCGCTCGGCGTGCTGCTGCCGCCCGTGCCTGCCGCTGATCCTGTATTCGATCATCGGCCAGGTCTCGCTGGAGCAGATGTTCCTCGGCGGCGTGCTGCCGAGCCTCGTGCTGATGGGGTTCGCCATCGCCTGGGGCGTCTATGCGTCACCGAAGCAGACGGCGCGCGGCGAGTTCGACGCGGCGGAGGCGTGGAACGCCACCTGGGACGCGAAATGGGAACTGCTGCTGCCGCTGATCCCGCTCGTGCTGATCTTCGGCGGCTACGCGCTGCCCGTGCAGGCCGCCGCGTTGACCGCGCTGTACGCCTTCGTCATCGAAACTTTCGTGCACGACGACCTGCGCCGGAATGGCCGCATGCTGCCGCTGCTGGTCGAGTGCGGCGTGCTCGTGGGTGGCGTGCTGCTCATCCTCGGCACCGCAATGGGCTTCACCAACTGGCTGGTGACCGAGCACGTGCCGGACGATCTCGCGGCAGCGTTCTCCGCGCACATCGAGCAACCCTGGGTGTTCCTGCTGCTGCTCAACCTGTTCCTGATCGCGGTCGGCTGCCTGATGGACATCTTCTCGGCGATCATCGTGGTCGCGCCGCTGATCGTACCGCTGGGCAACGCGTTCGGCATCGACCCGGTGCACCTCGGCGTGATCTTCCTCGCCAACCTCGAGGTCGGCTACCTCACGCCGCCGGTGGGCCTCAATCTCTTCCTGTCGGCCTACCGCTTCAACAAGCCGCTGCTCGAGGTGGCGCGCGCCACGCTGCCGATGACGCTGGTGCTGCTCGCCGCGGTGATCCTGATCACCTACGTCCCGGCGATCTCGACCTGGCTGCCGGGGCTGCTCGCTCGATAAGAGTCCTCACCCCACCCTCTCCCGCGAGCGGCAGAGCGGGCGGACCCTCACCCCTCGCGGCATCGCTGTCGCAATGCCGCTTGGCCCTCTCCCGCAAGCGGGAGAGGGATTCCTGCACCTCGCCCGCTTGCGGGAGAGGTCGCGCGCAGCGCGGGTGAGGGCTCTTACCTCTCCCGCTTGCGGGAGAGGTCGCGCGCAGCGCGGGTGAGGGTCGCTATCCCAGCACGACCCGCATCAACCCCGCGTACGCGCCGGGGTCCGTGACCAGCACGAATGCGAGGCCCGTCAGCGCGCCGCCGAGGTGCGCATCGTGGTTGATGCGGCCGCGCGCCTGGCGCGCCGAGTACCACGTGTAGCCGAGGTAGAGCACGGCGAACAACGGCGCCGGGATCGGCACCGGGATCGGCAGGATGATCAGGCTCTGCGTCGGGAAATAGACGATCGACGCGAACAGCACCGCCGAGATGGCACCGGACGCGCCGAGCGACGCGTACTGCGGATCGTTGCGGTGCTTGAAGTAGGTTCCTGCGTCGCTGACGACGAGCCCGACGAAGTACAGGATCCCGAAGGCAATCGGCCCGATCCGCTTCTCCAGCTGAAACGCGAAGAAGTAGAACGTCATCATGTTGAAGATGAGATGGCCGAGGTCCGCGTGCACGAAGCCGCTCGTGACGATCGTGTCGTACTGCTTGCCGCGCAGGAACCAGTACGGCCGGAAGAGACTCCGTTCGATGATCTTCGGCGAGGCGTAGAGCCCGGCCAGGCTCGCCGCGATGGTGGCGATGAAGATGACGAGTGCGACGCTCAAGGCACGCTCCTGGCGAACGGCGTTTCCATGTTGCCGCGGAGTCTCGCATCACCGGCCTCCGGGCGCGAGGGTCGGCAGAGCCCCCGGACGGTCGCGGGCCCGGTCAGTGCTTCACGTAGACCAGCGCCGACGTGTCATAGCCGAGCTCGGCCGCCTTGCGCTTCAGGCGCTGGACCACCGCGTCGGGTGGCGCCGGATCGCGCGACAGGATCCAGAGATAGGACCGGTCCGGGCCCACGACCAGCGCGTGGCGATACTCCGGGTCGAGATCGACGACGTTGTAGCCGCCGTAGAAGGGCCCGAAAAAGGAAACCTTCAGCGCGCCCACGTCCTTCGCACCGACGAACTTCGCCTTGCCGATCGCGTCGCGCCACTCTTTGCGCGCGACGTCGTACCCGCGATTGACGACCTTCACGGTCCCGTCGTCCTGCAGCGAGTAGGTTGCCGTGATCTGCTCGAGTCCCTTCTCGAAGCTGTTCGGGAGGCGCGCCACTTCGTACCACGTACCCATGTAGCGGCTCGCGTCGAAGCCGCCGACCGGCTGCACCCCCTCGGGCGCGTGCGTGCACCCGACCAGGGCGAACGCCGCCAGGAAACCCTGCCATCGCCGCATCGTTGCATTAAGTCGCATTGCCTGAAACCTCTCGTGCGTTCGTCAACCGGTTCGGCTCCGCCCCGTTCTCTACCTTCGTACCAACACCGGCATCCGCCGGCGCCCTTACCAAGGAGTCGACACGTGATTTCGAATCTTACGACAAACCGGATGCGCCACCTCGCCACAGTCACTGCGCTCGGACTCGTCATGGCAGCCGGTATCGGCAGCCCTGCGCACGCCGATCCTGCCCGTCAGGCCAAGCCGCGCGGCGCGCACTCGCAGCCTCAGCAGCAGCGGCCGAGCGGCAGCTACACGCGCCACACAGAGGTGCAGCGCACGGATCATGGCCACACCCGCTCGGACACCTGGACCGGTGAGAACGGCAAGTCGGCGTCGCGCAACGCGGAGGTCGTGAACGATCGCGCCGCCCAGACGCGCACGCGCGACGTGCAGTGGACGGGCCCCAATGGGCAGGAGGCCACGCGCACCGACGTGACCCAGCGCACCGACAACGGCTACACGCGCGAATCCACTGCGGTCGGGCCGCAGGGCGGCACGGTCAACCGCGATGTCGTCGCGACGCACGACGCGAGCTCCGGCACCTGGGTCAAGGACGTGACCGTCGATCGCAATCCGCCGCCCGCGGACGGTGGTTGAGGGCGCGTCGCCCCGGCACCACGGTTGCCCTCTCCCGTCGCCTGCGGGAGCGGGCGCCATCGGCAAAGTCATTTCCCGATCGTCGTGACGCCGACCACGCCCTTCGCGCGCGGCGGAATCTTTGCGATCTTCGCCGCCGCCTCCGCCTTTGCGCGCTTGAGCCGCGCCGGGCTGCGGCGCAACTCCTCCGCGCGCGCGTTCTTCTCCTCGACCAGCGCATCGGTCAGCAACTCGCCGAACGTGCGCAGCGGCGCAATCTGGAAATGATGCCGGCGGAACAGCCGGTAGATTTCCTTGACCTTGTCGGGGGGCACCTCGCGCCCGAGCGTGAAGCACTCGAAGCGGCCCTCCATCGTGAGGAGCGCGGCCTCGGCAAGGCACGCGTAGGCGACGCCGGGCGGCAGGCCGATGTCGAAGCTGAAGCGCACCGGACCGGGAATCATCACTTCGCCGCTTTCTACGACCAGCACGTCCGGGCGCACGGCGGCCTCCTCGGCCGAGATATCGGGCGGGAGCGCGACGTCGAGGATCACGGCACCCGGCTTGCACTGGCTGATGTCGAGAACGCGCAAGCCGAAAGCGGAGGTGGCGGTGACGATGAGGTCGCACTCGCCCACCCACCGGTTCGTCGTGGTGTCGAGTTCCACACTGGCTTTCGGCGTTTCGGCCAGGATCTTCCGCTTCAGCGCCTCGAGCCGCTCGGGCTCGATGGAAACCAGCACCACGTCGTGCACCGCAGCGGCGAGGAGCCGCGAGCACACGGAGCCGATCGATCCGGTGGCGCCGACGATCATCGCCTTGCCGCGCGCGAGATTGGGCCAGCCCATGCGCTTCGCAGTGAGCTTGGCTGTTTCCAGCGTTGCCGCAATGGTCAGGCTGTTGCCGGTCGTGACTGGAATGGGCGCGCGTTTCGCGACGGTAATGCCCGCATCGCCGACGACCTTGGTGAACGCGCCGAGACCCACGATCTTCGCTCCGTGCTGCGCCGCATCGCGCACGGCCTGGTCCAGCCTCGAGTAGGTGAACTCCGGCGCGCGGGTGAGCATCTGGCGCGGCGTGGTGCCGAGCGCGTAGATGAGTCCTTCGATCGGCCGGCCCGTGGCAGGAGAGCGTCCGCCCGTCACTCGCCCGACCTGTCGGGCCGGCATGTAGGCTGCAGCCGCTTCGACCAGCGATCGCGGCAGGTGTCGGGTCCAGCGGAAACGCGGATGGTTGCCGAGGTAATCGACCGTGAGCGGATGCAGCACGAAGGCGAAGCGGTCGGTTCCCATAGCGTGGCCATTTTCCATGGATCCGCCTTCCCTGCCATCCGTGAATTTCACCAGGGCTGATCGGTAGCGATCGGGACGACCCCGATGTCGCAGGCTCGGCAAGAACGAAGAATGTCCCCGATATCTTCCGGACCGGCGTCACCTGAACCGGATGTCGCTGGCGTTGGCCGGAAAGCGGCCGCGCTTGGGAGCGTAATACCGGCGCAGGATCTCGAGGTCCTGCTCGACGTCCCCGCTGAACCGTACGTAGGTGTCGATCGACACGCGCTTGCGGCCATAGTCGATGCAGCCGAGACCGACCGGCACGTTCGCCGCGAGCGCAAGGTGATAGAACCCGGACTTGAGGTGATCACTGTGCGAACGGGTGCCTTCCGGCGCAATCGCCACCCACATCCAGTCTCGCTTGCGGAACTCCTCCACCATGGTGGCGATGAAGCCCGTGCGCTCGCGCCGGTTGATCGGGATGCCGCCGATGCGCCTGAACAACCCCGCGACCGGCCAGCGGAACATCGCGTCCTTGCCCATCCAGTGCGCCTTGAGTCCGTAGCCGACGCGGAACAGCACCCCGATGATGAAGTCCCAGTTCGACGTGTGCGGAATAACGATGATGATCCCCTTCGGCTCGGGCGGCGGAACGAGTTCCGACGTCCAGCCGAAGAGCCTCAGGAGCGCGAGGCAGGCCTTGCGGATCAGTCGCATCAGGTTGTCGGCGGCCGGCGAGTCGATTCGCGCGTCTTCATGAGGCCCCTGCGTTCACGTTATCCCCGCTTGTACCACAGCCGCCCATACCCGAAAACCGGCTATGCTGCGCCGGCCCCGGACGACACAGGGACGCCATGTCTCAAGAACGCAGAACGGACCCCGACAGCCTGCTGGTGCGCGGACTGGGCGTGCGGCAGCTCACCGCAACGATTTTCAATCACACGGTCGGCAGCGGCATCTTCGTGCTCCCGGCCTTCGCGGTCGCGCAGCTCGGGGGTGCCGCCCCACTCGCGTACCTCGCGTGCGCACTGGTGATGGTGCTGGTGGTGCTGGTCTTCGCCGAAGCGGGCAGCCGCGTGACGGCGACCGGCGGGCCGTACGCGTATGTCGAAATCGGCCTCGGACCGTTCTTCGGGTTCGCCACCGGCATCCTGCTGGCCGCCTCGCAGATTTCCGCGGCCGGCGCGATCTCCATGCTGCTCGGGCAATCGCTCGCCCGCCTCGCGGGTCTCCAGGGAGCGCTGTGGCCGAGCGTCATCGTGCTGGCATTGGTGGCAACCCTGGCGGCCGTGAACATTCGCGGCCTCAGTTGGGGCGCGCGCGTCGTGGAGATCTTCACCGCGGCGAAACTCGTGCCGCTGCTGTTCTTCGTGCTGGCGGGCGTGTTCTTCATCTCGCCGCCGAACCTGCGCTGGAGCGACATGCCGGCCGCGGCGCAGGTGGCTGCGACGGCGGGCACGCTGATCTTCGCGTTCAGCGGCATCGAGACGGCACTGATGCCGAGTGGCGAAGTGCGCGACCCGACGCGCACCGTGCCCCGCGCAGCGATGCTTGCGTTGGGCGCGGCCACGTTGCTCTACCTGTCGGTCCAGGCGGTCGCGCTCGGCATCCTCGGGCCCGCGCTGGCGACGGACAAGGTTGCGCCGCTCGCGACGGCCGCGGGCAAGTTTGCGGGCAACGCCGGATCGGCGTTCCTGCTCGCGGGCGCGTCGGTGTCGATGTTCGGCTGGCTCACCGGCTCGATTCTCGCCGGGCCGCGCGCCCTCTTTGCGCTCGCCCGCGACGGGTTCCTGCCGCGCCAGCTTGCCGCCGTGCATCCACGCCATCACACGCCGCACCTCGCGATAATCGCGTACGGCATCCTCGCCATCGGTGTGTCGCTCACCGGCACGTTCGAGCAACTGGCGGTGCTGTCGAACCTCGCGGCGCTCGGCGTCTATTTCCTCGGCGCCATCGCCGTCTGGCAATTGCGCAAGCGCAACGTCCGCAGCGACCGCGAACCGTTCCTGATGCCGGGCGGCCCGGTGGTGCCGATCCTGGCGTGCCTCGTGATCGCGTGGATCGTCACGCAGACGATCACTGCGCGGGAGGTCGTCGCGCTCGGAGGCGTGCTGGCCCTGTCGCTGGCAATGTACGCCGTGCGTCGCTCGCGCAAGGCGTAACTCGGGCTACTTCTTCTTTTCTTCCTCGGGCACGACGTAGGCCGGCATCGGCGCTTTGCGGCGCTCCGCCTCACGCGCGGCTTCCTGCGCCTTTTCCTGCTCGTCCATGAGCCGCATTGCGCGCTGCATCGCCGACAGGAAACCGTTGATCGCGCCGCCGATGAGCAGCACGGCCGCGAGCGCGAATACGATGGAAATCCCGATCTGCAGCGGCGAGCGCGGGGACTTCTCCTGGTCCTTGGCCGCCTGCTGGCGGGCACGGTCCATCAGGACGCGTTGCAGCGGCGTCGGGTCCGCCGACTGCGGGGTCTGGCTTTCCGGGATCTCGGTCATGGGGCGCGAATTCTAGCCGATGGATCCGTAAATCGCTCCGGGCGTTAACCCCGCGCGGCCCGGCGGACCGTTCAAAGGGATCAGTCAACGCCCAACGAGGGATCCCATGAGCCACCCGATCTCGCGCCGCACCCTGCTGACGGCTGCCATTGCCGCCGCCGTCGGAGCCGCCTTTCTCCTGCACAGCCGCGCGTCGAACGCCGACTCGCTGGCCCGCGTGGACGTCTACGACCGCACCGCGCGCGAGGCGTTGCCCATCTACCGGCACCTCGGTCGAAGCTACATCGCGGGCCAGCCCGGTAACGAATACGCCGTGCGCATCCGCAACTGCTCGGGCAGGCGCATGCTCGCGGTGGTCAGCGTCGACGGCGTGAACGTCGTCACCGGCGAGACTGCAGCGCCCGACCAGTCGGGCTACGTCATCGAGCCCGGCGACTTCGTGAACGTCGACGGCTGGCGCAAGAGCCTGCAGGAGTCCGCCGCGTTCTACTTCACGGATCCGTCGGACGCCTACGCTTCGCGCACCGGACGCCCGGACGACCTCGGCATGATCGGCGTGGCGCTGTTTCTCGAAGCCGTGCCGGTGCGCCAGGAAGTGGCAGCACTGGGCAACACCGCAACCGCCAAGTCCTCGGCGGAACGGGCCGCAGCCCCGGCCGCGGATGCCGCGGAACCGTCGCTCGGGACAGGACACGGACGGCGCGTGGACGATCCGGCCCGATACACCTCCTTCGAGCGCGCCCGCGACCGGCCCGATGACGTCGTGCGCATCCGGTATGAACGGCGCGAGACCCTGGCGCGCATGGGTGTCCTGCCGCGTCCGCCGCGCTGGTCGCCGCCGCGCGAACCCGACCCGTTCCCCGGCGCGCTGGGCTTCGTGCCGGATCCCTGAGGCCACGTGTGGACGGGACGATTGCCGCTGCGACCGGGTCGCCGGATACTCCCCGGCGCATGTCACCCGCCGAGGCCCCGGGCGAGCGCGCAAGCGACGACGCCGACTTGATGCTCGCCTACGCGCGCGGCGATGCGCGCGCGTTCGAGTCGCTGTATGCGCGGCACAAGGGCGGCACCTACCGCTACTTCCTTCGCCACCTGAAGGGTCATGCGGCCACGGCCGACGAGCTGCACCAGGACCTTTGGCTGAAAGTGGTCGGCGCGCGCAGCCGGTATTCGGCTCGCGCGAAGTTCACGACCTGGCTGTACACGCTCGCGCGCAACCGGCTGATCGACCACTGGCGCTCGTCCGGAATCGCCGGCTTCGCATCGATCGACGAGCCGGAGACCGCGAGCGCCGTCGAGGTCGCCTCGGCACACATGCGCACTGGCGACGGCGAGCCGTTGCTCGCCGCATTGTCCGCGGAGTCGGGTCGCCGCCTGCGGGACGCGTTGCAGGACGTGCCCGCCGCACAACGCGATGCCTTCCTGCTGCACGTCGATGGCGGGCTCTCGCTCGCGGAGATCGCGACATTGACCGACGAAGCCGAGGAAACGATCAAGAGCCGGCTGCGCTATGCGTATCGCAAGCTGCGCGCGACCCTGGAGGACCTGCAATGACCACGCGGACACCGCCGCAGGCGCCCGACGACGAAGTCCGTCGCGCCTGGCGGGAAGTCTCGAACGAACAGCCGCCCGAGCGCGTCGACGCGGCCATCCTTGCGGCGGCGCGTCGTGCCGCCGACCCGGGCTCTTCGTCCGTCGTGCGTATGGACGACCACCTGCGAACCCGGCGCTGGTTCCAACGCTGGCAGCCCGCGCTGGCAGCCGCCGGCGTGTGCGGACTCGCATTCGTGCTGCTGCAGTCGCTGCCGCGCGAATCGGGCATCGGGACAATGCCGACACGGCCGAGTCCGCCGGAGCAATCCAGGGCGACGGAGGCGGCCGCGACGGAGTCACGTGCGCCTGTCGATGCGCAAGTCCCCCGTTCGGCCGAGCCGCAGGCAGCCGGCAACACGATGATGGAGACGACGCGTCCCAACGCACCGGCATCCCCCGGGCGTTCGATGGAAGCCGCAGTCCCGCCTCCGGCAGCCAGCGGCGATCTTTCGCGGATGAGCCCGGCAGAGACGCCGGCGCCCGTCGCGAAGGCGGCCTCGCGTGCCGAGGACGCCGAGGCTTCCGCCCGGACGATCGCGCCGGCCGCAAGGGGACGTGCGGAGGCGGATCGCTCTGCTCTCGGCGCCATGAACGAGTCCCCGGGATCCGCTGCAGCAGACTCGGTCGAGGCGCAGATTGCACGCATCGCGGATCGTTACGATCGCGGCGATCGCGACGGTGCCGCCGCAGAACTGCGTCGGCTGCGTACGCAGACAGAGCACGCCGATGAACGGCTGCCCGAGCGGCTCAGGGCCTGGGCACGAACCGTGGAGTGAGCGTCAGCGCATGAGCTGCTGCGCCGTGCCCTGGTGCCGCAGGTTGATGGCCTTCAACGGACGCACCATCACCTTGAACCGCATGATGCGCCATCTGGCTTTGCCGCGATTTCGCGCCACATCCCGATGGCCCAGGGCATCCGTTCCGTGCCTCCGAAGAAGCCCGCCCACGGTGCCCGACACTATTGTCTGGAGGTCGGTGTCCGGCGCCTCTTGCTAGACTGTGTTGATGAACAGGACTTTCATTCGCGCCATGATGCTTGGGACGGCGTTCGCATCCGCGGCCTTCGCAGGCGAACCCGACCTCGCCACGATCGGCGAGAAGTCGGGATATCTTCAGACCGGACGCTACGACGAGGTCGAACGACTGTGCGCCGCGTTCGCCGCACACTGGCCCGACCGGGTGCGCTGCATCGAATTCGGCCGCACGCCGGAAGGGCGGCCGATGCTGGCGCTCGCCGCATCGGACGACGGCGCGCTCGACCCGGCGACCATCCGCGCGCGAAAGCGGCCCGTCGTCTTGTTCCAGGGCGGTATCCATGCCGGCGAAATCGACGGCAAGGACGCGGGTTTCAAGGTCCTGCAGGAACTGCTGGAAGGCCGCCAGCTGCGCGGCTCGCTGCAGAAAGTCACCGTACTGTTCGTGCCGGTTTTCAACGTCGACGGCCACGAGCGCTTCGGCCCCTGGAACCGTCCCAACCAGCGCGGCCCGCAGGCGATGGGTTGGCGGACGACCGCACAGAACCTCAACCTCAATCGCGACTACATGAAGACCGAGGCGCCGGAAATGCGCGCCATGATCGGACTGCTGAACGACTGGGACCCGATCCTGTACGTGGACCTGCACGTCACCGATGGCGCGCAGTTTCGCGAAGACATTTCCGTCGAGGTCGAGCCCGGCGACGGCTGGGACCTGGAGCTCGGCCGCACCGGGCACGCGTTGCGCGACGAGACCATCGCGCGACTCGAACAGCAGAAGTTCCTGGCCCTCCCGTTCTATCCCTCCTTCGTCAAGCAGGACGAGCCCGAATCCGGCTTCGAAGCGGGCGTCGCGATGCCGCGCTTTTCGACGAGCTACCTGGCCACGCGCAACCGCTTCGGCGCGCTCGTCGAGACACACTCGTGGAAACCGTACCCGCGACGCGTCGCCGCCACACGCGCGACGATCCTGGCGATGGTCGAACTCGCTGCGCGCGACGGCGCCCAATGGCTGGCCGCGGCCGCGGCCGCCGATGCGCGAGCCGAGGGCATTGCCGGCCAACCTGTGCCGCTGACGTTCAAGAACACCGATGCCGTGCGAATGGTCGACTTCCAGGGTTACGCCTACACGCGCGAGCCATCGGCGATCTCGGGCAAGCCCTGGATCCGTTATGACGAAACGCGCCCGCAAACCTGGCATCTCCCCATGCGCTACCAGGTCGTGCCGGATCTCACCGTCACGGCGCCGGCGCAGGGTTACATCGTGCCCGCCGCACATGCCGCGTGGGTCGCGGAGCGCCTGAGGACCCACGGCATCCACTACCAGGTGCTGCGCCAGGCCGAGCCCGGCGCCCGGCTGCAGTCGTTCCGCGCCGACCAGGTCCAACCGGCCAAGGCGATCGGCGAGGGCCGCATCAGCATCGAGTTGACGGGCCGGTGGCGCGACGACACGCGCGACCTTCCGGCCGGCTCGCTCTTCGTGCCCGTCGGCCAGCCGAAGGCACGGCTCGTGATGTCGCTGCTCGAGCCACAGGCTCCGGATTCGCTGGCAGCGTGGGGCTACTTCGATGCCGCCTTCGAGCAGAAGGAGTACATGGAAGATTACGTCACGGAACAGGTGGCCCGGGAAATGCTGGCGAAAGACCCGCCGCTGAAAGCGGAATTCGAGCGGCGCCTGCGCGAGGACGCGGCGTTTGCGGCCGATCCCGCCGCGAGGCTGCAATTCTTCTTTCGGCGCCACCCGTCCTGGGACGATCGCGCATTCGTCTATCCCGTCTACCGGCGCTGAGCGAGCCCGGTTACGCCAGTTCGCCCACCTCGGCCGGTGCGCTGGCCGCGCGCTTGTTCGTCTGCAGCAGCCAGACCATCGGCAGCACGACGATGGTCGCAATGGCGAGGACGTAGAACGCGTTTGAATATGCGATCGACGCGGCCTGCCGCTCGATCATGCCGAGCAACTGGGCAGTGCCGACGTTCGCGCCGGGCGTGACCCCGGTCGCGGCCCAGCGCTCGACGTCGTACGCGCTGAAATGCTCCGTAAGGTAACTGCGGTTGACCTGGGTCGAGCGCGCGAGGAGCGCCACGGCCGTGGAGATTCCGACGGACGACCCGATGTTGCGCCACAGCGTGAGCATGGCGCCCGCCTCCGCTCGCTGGCTGTCGCGCAGCGTTGCGTAAGCGAGCACCGACAAGGGGATGAACACGAGCGGTGTCCCGAACCCCTGGATGAAGGCCACCGAGGCGATGTGCGAGCGGGGCGTGTCGAGCGAGAAGCCGCCGAACATCACCAGCGCAACGGCCGAAGCGATCACACCCGTCCCGACGATGTACCGCGCGTCGACCCTGCCGGTCAGGCGCGACGCGATCAGCACCGCGAGGATAGACGAGCAGCCACGCACGGCCTGCAATTCGCCTGCCTGGGTCGGGGAATATCCCTGCAGCGACTGCAGGTAGGACGGCAGCAGCACGGCCGGGCTCAGCACGGACAGCCCGACCACGAACATCAGCGCGACCGCCACGAAGAAGTTGCGGTCGCGGAACAATCCCGGGTCCACGAACGGATGCGTGGTCGTGGCCGAGTGCACGACGAACATGTAGAGCATCACCGCCGCGAAGAACGCCTCGGCGACGATCTCGGTCGACTCGAACCAGTCGAGCGTCTGCCCGCGATCGAGCATGAGCTGGAAGAGGCCAAGCGCCAGCGAGAGCAGCACGAAGCCGGTCCAGTCGAACGGCCGGCTGTGATCCTCGTGCTCGGCGCCCAGCCCTTCCATCACGCCGAAGTACGCGAGCAGTCCGATCGGCAGGTTGATGAAGAACGCCCAGCGCCAGCTCAACTCGTCGGTCAGGTAGCCGCCGAGCGTCGGGCCGATGATCGGCCCGACCAGCACGCCGATGGTCCACAGCGCCATGACCTTGCCGTGCTGCTCGCGCGGGTACTCCTGCATGAGCGCCACCTGCGAGAGCGGGACCAGCGCCGCACCGCACAGGCCCTGCACGACGCGGAAGAACACCATCTCGTCGAGTGTCCGCGCGAAACCGCACAACATCGAGCCGGCCGTGAAGCCGAGCACGGCCAGCGACAGCACGCGGCGCAACCCGAAGCGCGAGGCGAGCCAGCCCGCCGGCGGCGTCGCGATGGCGCTCACCACGATGTACGAGGTGATCACCCACGCGATCTGGTCCTGCGTCGCCTGCAGGCTGCCCTGCATGTGCGGCAGGGCCACGTTCACGATGGTCGAGTCGACGGTGTACAGCAGGCAGCACAGCACGGTCGCCAGCGCGAGCACTAGCCGTCGATCGTCGGTCGAGCGCAGCGTCACGGTGCCGGGGCCTCAGTGATCGCGCCGGCTCAGTGCCTCGACCCGAACCAGCGGTCGAAACGCGTGTGCGGCCCGGTATCGATCTCGACGGTGGTGCTGGCGCCGCTGCGCAGCGGCGGGTCGCCGCTTTGCACGTCGACGCCGATGCGTACCGGAATGCGCTGCACCACTTTCACCCAGTTGCCGGACGCGTTCTGCGGCGGCAGCAGTGAAAACTCCGAGCCCGTCGCCTGCGCGATGCTTTCCACGCGCCCGGTCCATTCGTGGCCCGGATACGTGTCGACTTCGATCCGCACGGGCTGGCCGGGCCTCACCCACTCGAGGTCGGTCTCCTTGAAATTGGCCTCCACGTAGAGGCCGCCCTCAGTCACGATCGCGAAGGCGGCACGGCCCGCTTCGACGCGATCGCCGACCTGCGGCAGGTGGCTTGCGATGCCCGCGCGCGGCGCCTTGATGAACGTGTGCTCGAGATCGAGCTGCACCTTCGCGAGATCGGCCAGCGCCTGGAGCACCGCGGGATGCTGGTCGACCGGCAGGTCCGGATTGCCGCCCAGCCTGGCCTTCGCCTGGTCGCGCTGCAGTTCGAGCACCGCGATCGAGCCGATGGCGATATCGCGGGATCGTTCGGAAGACTCGAGCGTCGATTGCGGCACGAGCTTGCGCGCCGCCAGTTCCTGCTGCCGTTGCAGCTCCTTCACGGCGTAGTGCGATGCCTGTGTCGCCACCGCCACCTCGCCCGACTTCTCCCGGTAGGCCGCGCGCAGCGACTCGACCTCCAGGCGGGCGCTCGCGAGCTGCGCTTCAGCGTGCAGTTTCGCGACCTGCAGAGGCTGGTCGTCGAGGACCAGCACGACCTGGCCGGGCTGCACCTGCGCATTCTCGGCGACGCGCACTTCGCGCACGTCGCCGGAGATCTGCGGCGTGACGTCCACGCGATCCTGCTTCAGGTACGCGTTGTCGGTCGATGCATAACGCCCGCCGCTGCCGTACCAGTACACGCCGCCGGCGACGACGAGCAGCGGCAGGCCCCACAACAGCACGGCACGCGCCCGGCGAATCGAGGGCCGGCCGGCAGCAGTCGCGGCGGAGTCGGCAGCGGATCCGTGTTCCGGGTTCACGGGGCTTTCCACGCCGCATCGGCGGGTCGAGCGGAACCGGACGTGAGGCTGTTCTTCACGGTCTGCAACGACGCGATCAGTTCGCGCCGCTGATGGGCACTCAGGCGCTCGACCGCGCGCTGCCGGGTTTCACTGGCCTTCTCGTTCAGCGTCGAGAGCAGTTCGACGGCGCCTTCGGCAACGTAGACACAGGTCGCGCGACGGTCCACGGGATGACTCTCGCGACGCACGAGATTCTGGCGCTCGAGCCGGTCGATCATGCGGCCGACCGTCACGGGCGTGATGTCGAGGAACTCGGCCAGCTCGACCTGGCGGCAACCCGGCCGGCGCTGGACGTAGATGAGCAGACGATGCAGTGCGGGCGACAGGGGCATGGTGCGAGTCCGCGACACGAAGTCCTGCCGGAGCAGGCGCAGCACGTCGGCCATCAGGATCCCGAGCATCATTTCTTCCGGTTCGTCCGGCGTCGGCGTCGTATTCATGTGCCAAGGTGATGGTCAGTGTGAGCAATAATAAGCCTACCACATCATTTTCCCCGCCCGCGCCCTCTCGAATGGATGCTTCGGAAAGTACCTAAATACGAATCATTTGTATTTGGACCTCGCCAGGTCTAGCATCTGGCCTGAGGTCAACCCGCCATGTACGTCTGTCTCTGCCAGGGAATCTCGGAAAAGCGCCTGCAGCAGGCGATCCTCGAAGGTGCCCGCTCCTTCGAGCAGTTGCAGTCCTGCACGGGCGTCGCCACGTGTTGTGGCGCGTGCGAGCCCTGCGCGCGGGAGATGCTCGGCGAGCGGACGTCCACAGATTCCGCCGAGCGCCACACTCAGGCATCCTAGTCGGGTCGGGCTTCCGGCCCGTCAACCCGTTTTCATCCGATCCGCCGCCAGGGAGCCGCCGACATGAAGGGCGACGTCGAAGTCATTGCGCACCTCAACAAGATCCTCAAGAACGAACTCACCGCGATCAACCAGTACTTCCTGCATGCGCGGATGCTGAAGAACTGGGGGCTCGAGCGGCTCGGCGACCACGAGCACCACGAGTCCATCGACGAGATGAAGCACGCGGACAAGCTCATCGAGCGCATCCTGTTCCTCGAGGGCCTGCCGAACCTGCAGAGCCTCGGCAAGCTGATGATCGGCGAGGACGTGAAGGAACTGCTCGAGTGCGACCTCAAGCTCGAGCACCTCGGGCACCCGGACCTGAAGGCCGCCATCGCGCACGCCGAGAAGGTCGGGGATTATGTCAGCCGCGAACTGCTCGAAGACATCCTCGAGTCCGAGGAAGAGCACATCGACTTCCTCGAAACGCAGCTCGAGTTGATCAACCGCGTCGGACTGCCGAATTACTGCCAGTCGCAGATGAAGAGCGGAGAATCCTGAGCCCGGGGTGCTGCGGGGCCCGCTGGCGGCGGCCCCTCTCGGAGATTCCTGTTGATCGCGTCAACCGATGCGCGGACAGTGCGTTACAAGCGAAATCACCCTTTTCCGGAGTCTTGCCATGTCCCTGTCCCGTAACCTTCTGATCGCGACCGCCGTCTGCTCCGCCCTGCTGGTCACCGGCGTGGCGGACGCCAAGAGGGCGAAGAAGCAAGTCACCTGCGCACCGGCCGCAACCGCCCCGTCGGGCATGGGCAGCGGCGCCCCGATGATGGGGAGCGGTGCCGGCATGGGACCGGCCGAAACCGCCCTGCTCCGGCACTTCGACGAGATGGACGCAAACAAGGACGGCCTGCTGAGCAAGGCCGAGATCACGTCGTACTTCGACAATCTCCGCGCCCGGATCGAGGCGAAGCTGCGCGCCGCCGACACCAACGGCGACCAGCAGTTGAGCCGCGAGGAAGCCCAGGCAGCGCTGCCGTTGGTCTACGCGCTGTTCGATTTCCTCGACGCTGACCGCAGCGGCCAGGTGACGAAGGAAGAACTCGGCCGGCTGATGACGCCGGAGGGCATGGAAGAGCTGCGCGAGATGATCGTCCGCCGCGTGAAGGCCGCCGACACGAATGGCGACGGCGTGCTCGATCTTGCCGAGGTCCAGACGGGACTCCCCGGCCTCGCCGGCAAGTTCGCGATGCTCGACAAGAACGGCGACGGGGTACTCACCCCCGACGAACTGCGCGCGGCGTTCTGAGCGGGTTCAGGCGGGCTTCACGCCCGCCTTCTGCTGGCGACGCTTGAGGGCTCCGACGAAACCTTCGAGCGTCGCCGAGACCGCTCCCGGCGGAATCATCACTTCGATCAACTGGAAGCGCCCGCGCGTTGCGTGCGCGCGCTCGAGCGCGGCCGCGAACTCGCGACGCGTGCGGACGCGCACGCCGTCGCCGCCGAGCGGCGCGGCCAGCTCTGCGTAGTGCCAGTCGTCGAGCGTGTTGAACTTCGACTCCGGCTGGAACACGCGCAGCATTTCCCAGCTGAGGTTGTTCAGCAGGATCACGATCGGGTCCCAGCCGTAGCGACGGCAATGGCCGAGCTCCCAGCCCGTCATCTGGAACGCTCCGTCGCCCACCAGCACGATGGGCCGCTGGTTCATCGCGGCCTGCAGGCCCATGCCGGCCGGCACGCCGAACCCCATCGTCGCGTAATAGCCGGGCGCGACGACTTCGGTGTTCTCGATGTCGAGCGCGGTGAAGAGGCAATCGCCCGCGTCGCTAGCCATCGGCATGCGGCCGTGCCGTGCGAAGAGGTCGTTGACGGCACGCGCGATGTCGGTGGGCGTGATCGGCGCATCGTCCGCAACGAAGCCGCGCGGGTATTGCGTCGTGAGGCCCGCCGACCGCGGCGGCCGGCCGGCCACACGCATCGCCAGCTCGTCGACGAGCGCGGCCAACGGAACGTTGCCGTAGCGGTGATAACCCATCGTCACGGCGCGGTTCTCGGCGTGGATCGCATTGCGGTAGTCGATGCGCCCTTCGGACACGCCGAAATTGGTATCGGACATGGTCACGCCGAACAGCAGCAGGCAGTCGGATTCCTCGACCGGGCGACCGACGTCGGGATGGGCGGTGAGGCCGAGGTACGTGCCGAGCACCGGCACGTCGCTTTGCGCGAGCAGGCCGCGGCCCATGAACGACGTGACGACGGGCACGTGCAGCCGCCGGGCCAGCTCCGCCACGCGCGCCTCGATGCCGAAGCGGCGAATTTCGACGCCCACCATCATCACGGGTCGTGCGGCGCGCGCGATGCGCTCCATGATCTCGTCGGCGCAGGCCGCCACCGCCTGCGGGTCGAAGGGCTCCTCGGGCTGGGGAACGACGGGCGCGCACGGCGCAAAGACCACGTCGCGCGGCAACTCGAGATACACGGGCCGCGCGTGCACGATGCAGCTGCGCAGCACCCGGGCGATGTCTGCGGGCGCGGTCGCTGGATCGTCGAGCGACGCCTGGTCGCAGGTGATCTCCTTGTAGATCGCGAACTGCGAGTCGGGTCGCTTCACCTGGTGATGCAGCGTGAGACTGCCGCGCGTTTCCCGGCTTCCGGGCGCGCCCGAGATCACCACCAATGGTGATTTCTCCGCATACGCTGCCGCGACGGGATTGACCATGTTGAGCGCGCCGGCCCCGTACGTGACGACCGCCACACCTGGAGCGCAGCTGATGCGGGCGGCCGCGTCCGCCGCGAATCCGACCGCCGGCTCGTGGCTCAGCGTGTACAGCGGCAGCAGGCCGGATTCCTCGATGACCTTGAAGAACGACAGCACGAAATCGCCCGGGATGCCGAACACCTGGCGCGCACCGTGCTCCTTCAGGGCCGTGAGGAGCGCTTCGGAAAGATTCATGGGCAGGCCTTCCAGAGGTATCCGGCATCGACATTTGCAACCTCTGGAGAGTGGACGCAAGCGATCCAAAGGTTAAGAAGGTTAATACCGGACACCCCGGGGGGCCGGATTGCGGCAACTGCAGACTGCGGTAGGCGTAGACCGGAAGATATCCTGATCTTTTGCCGGACTCGGGGCACAGGACCGCATGACCCAGACAGACCAGCCCAGCCGCTGCTCGAGTGTCTCGATCGCGCTCGCCGGCAGTGGCGGCGCAGGCGTCATGACTGCCGGCAACATGCTGCTCGAGGCCGCAGCGCACGCGGGTTATTACGCGCTGATGACCCGATCCTCCGGCCCGCAGATCCGCGGCGGTGAGGCTGCGGCGATGGTGCGCATCGCCAACCGGCCCGTCGAGTGCATGGAGGACCGCTTCCACGTCCTCGCCACCGTCGACTGGGAGAACCTGCACCGCTTCTCGTCGGAGATCCCGCTGGCGGCCACCAGCCTGATCGTCGGCGATCCCGACGTGGGCCAGCCACCCGAAGTCTTCACTCGCAGCGGCGCCGAATACGCGCAGGTCGGCCTCAAGAAACTTGCGAAGTCGATCCCCGACGCGCGTCCGAACATGCTGCTGCTCGGCATCATCGCCGGCCTGGTCGACCTGCCGGAAGCATCTCTGCACAAGGCCGTCGAAAAGACGCTCGGCAAGCGCATCGCCGCTCTCGCGCCCAGCCTCGCCGCAATCGCCGCGGGCCGGGCGGCGGCCGCGAACATCGCGCGCAGATTCCCGCTCGCGCCGGTGCCGCATCGTGCTGGCGCGCGCTGGCTCCTCACCGGCAACGAGGCGGCGGGCTACGGCGCGATCAAGGGCGGCGTTCGATTCGTCGCGGCCTATCCCATCACGCCGGCCACCGAAATGCTCGAGTGGATGGCACCCTCGCTTGCAGCGGTCGGCGGCACGCTGGTGCAGGCGGAGGACGAACTCGCCTCGATCAACATGGCGATCGGGGCGTCCTACGGCGGCATTCCGTCCCTCACCGCCACGTCCGGCCCGGGACTCGCGCTGATGGTCGAGTCCCTCGGCCTCGCCGTCGCCTCGGAGACGCCGCTTGTCGTCGTCGACGTGATGCGGGTCGGCCCCTCCACCGGCATTCCCACGAAGTCCGAGCAAGGCGATCTCAACATCGCGTTGCACGGCCTGCACGGCGATGCGCCGCACCTCGTGCTCGCGCCGAACTCCGTCGCGGACTGCCTTCACACCACGCAATGGGCGGTGCAACTGGCCGAGACATTGCAGTGCCCGGCGATCGTGCTGTCGGACCAGTTTCTCGGCCAGGCCCGGGCTGTCGTCGATGCACCGGCCGACGCAGAGGCGGTACCCACCTCCCGCGTCACCGCGTCGGCGGCCTCCCCGGCCTACAAGCGCTACGCCGTGACGGAGTCCGGCATCTCGCCGATGGCCGTGCCGGGCACGCCGGGCACGACCTACACGGCCGACGGACTCGAGCACAGCGAACGCGGCTCGCCGTCGTCGCAGTCGGCCGATCACGTCGCGCAACTCGACAAGCGGCGGCGCAAGCTGGAACTCGCCGATTACGGTGGCGCCTGGGCGGACATCGAGGGCGGAGGCGATCTCGCGGTGATCACCTTCGGTTCGTGCACGGGACCATTGCGCGAGGCGCTCGCCGATACACCCGAACTGGCGCGCCAGGTGCGCGTGATCTCGTTGCGACTGCTGTCTCCCCTGCAACCCGCGCGACTCGCAGACGCCCTGCGAGGCGTGCGCCGGGCGCTGGTGATCGAGCAGAACCACACTGCCCAGCTGTACAAGTACCTGCGCGCCGAGTGCGATTTCGAGTGTCCGGCTCGAGAGCCTGCACAAGGCCGGCGGGGCGCAGTTCCTGCCCGGCGAATTGCAGCGGCACATCCTCGACTGGAGTCGCTCATGAGCGAAATCACGATCAAGCCCGTCGCACTCGGCCCGGCGGCCTTCAAGTCCGACCTCAAGCCCGTCTGGTGCCCGGGGTGCGGCGACTTCGGCGTGGTCAACGCCCTCTCGAAGGCGCTGGCGAAGCTGGAACTGCGGCCTGAGAACGTGGGCATCGTCTCCGGCATCGGCTGCTCGTCGCGCATCCCCGCATACACGTCGGCCTACGGCTTCCACGGCGTGCACGGCCGCGCATTGGTTGCAGGCGCAGGCCTCAAGATTGCACGCCCCGATCTGACGGTGATCGTCGCGGGCGGCGACGGCGACGGCTACTCGATCGGCGGCAACCACTTCATGCATGCCTGCCGCCGCAACGTGGACATGACCTACATCGTGATGGACAACCGCGTTTACGGCATGACCAAGGGGCAAGCTTCACCGACGACCGAGCCTGGCTGGGATTCGAAGCTCGCACCCGACGGCACGGGCCTGCGCGAGTTCCTGCCGCTGACCATCGCGCTCGCGTCGGGCGCGAACTTCATTGCACGCGCCTTCACCGGTGATCCGAACGGTCTCGCCGACGTGATCGTGCAGGCCGTGCGGCATCCCGGGTTCTCGTTCATCGAGGTGCTTTCGCCCTGCATCACGTTCCGTCCGGAGCAGCTCGAGTGGAAGAAGCTGGTGCGCGTGGATGCGTTCAAGCCGACTTCGGACATCGCGCGCGCGGCGCGCCGCCTGCTGCGCGACGACGGCTTCGACCTCGGCGTGCTCTATCGCGGCGAACGACCGGCGTTCGAGCCGCGCGGACGCCGGGCGTCGAAGAGCGTGCCGGACCTCGCCGCGAGGTTCGCACTATGAAGAGGACGCTGCCACGCACGGTCGAGGATTTCATGGCGTACGCGTGCGCCATGGAAGCCGAGGCCGCCGAGCGCTATGCCGAGCTCGCCGACCTGATGGCGGCGCACAACAATCGCGACGTCGCCGAACTGTTCGCGAAGCTCTCACGCATCGAGGGCAAGCACCGGGACCAGATTCTCGCCGAAATGGGCTGGACGACGGCGCCGGCTGCCTTCACCTTCGACTGGGAGACGCCGGAAGCACCCGAGACGACCGACTACGGTGGCCTGCATTACCTGATGACGCCTTACCACGCGCTCAAGCTGGCCGAGCACAACGAGCGGCGCGCCGCAGAGTTCTTCGAGCGATTTTCGAAGGCGCGATTGCCCGCGAAGGTGCGCACCGCAGCGGCGGAAATGGCCGAGGAAGAACGCGAGCACGTGCGCCTGATCGAGGAGTGGCTCACCCGGGTGCCGCCGCCGGCGCGTGGCTGGGACGAGGACCTCGACCCGCCGAACGCGGTCGACTAGAAAAATAGGGGACATTCTCCGTTTTCGCGTCACTTTGCCGAAAACGGAGAATGTCCCCTATTTCCCTAGCCCCACACCTGGCGGGCGACGCGAGCCATGTTGCCGCCCATCACGAGCGCGGCCTCGGCGGCGCTCATGCCGGTACCCTGGAGCTCACCCGGCAGTTCCGACCAGGCCTCGACGGGTGCGAACGCCATGCGCGCGATCGCGTGGTTGTAGCCCGCCGACCGGGGCCACCAATAATCCGGATCGACGCTACCCTCCGGCCAGTCCGACACGCCTGCCTGGCGCCAGCCGATGTCGAGCCCGATACCCACGTGCTCCACGCCCACCAGGTCGGCGACGTAGGCGGCGTGGCGCGCGACGTGTGCGGCCGTCGGCGCCTTCTCGCCAAGGAACGCGGACACGCTCGAGATGCAGACGACACCGCCTGTCGCCGCGCACGCGCGAATCTGCTCGTTCGTGATGTTGCGCCCGTGCTCCGCGAGCACGAGCGGATTGGCGTGGCTGAACACCACCGGCCGGCTCGACATCGACATGATGTCGAGCGAGCAGCGCCGCCCCGTGTGCGAACAATCCATCAGTATGCCTGCCGCGTTGACCGCCTCGACCATGCGACGGCCCAACGGCGTCAGGCCGCGTTCGACGTCGTGGCAGCCGTCCGCGACGCTGTTGTTGCGGTTGTACGCGAAGTGGATCTGCCGCACGCCGAGGCGCGCGTACAGCGCCACCATCGCCGGTTCCTCCTGCAGCGGCAGCGCGCCCTCGAGGTCGAAGCCGACCGCCAGCTTGCCTTCCGCCGCCGCGCGCTCCACGTCCGAGACCGTCGCCGGAATCACGTATCGATCGGGCTGCGCGGCGAGCCTCGCGCGGAATGCCGCGATGACGGACATGACCTGCGGCACGGCGTTCATGTCCATGCCGACGTTCACCGACACGTAGTTCACGCCGAGCGCGCGAAAGCGCTCGAGCGGCGCGAAGTCGGCCGCCGGATTCAGGGGCAGGCAGGTGTGGGCGTCCCAGGTAATCATGCCGACGGCGATTCTATTCGATCGCCGTCAGCGTCACGACACAGTCGGCCAGGTCCTTCCGGCTCGGAGGATGGGCCCAGGCCGGCCAGGCGCGCAGGATGTCCTCGACATCCGGACGCAGCGTGATGCGGCCCTCCTCGATCGTCCCGGTCCAGTAGTAATCGGTATTCCCTGGGTCCGGGAACGACATCGCCGACTCCGCGACGGCCGCCACGGTCTCGAGCATCGTCTGCGGACCGCCGCCCATCACCTGCGTGACGTTCACGACGAACCCATCCTGCGTCATCAGGACCTCGCGAAAATCCTTGGCGGCCAGGCCGCTTACCCACAGCGACTGGGCCTTGCCGCAATCTGTGCTCGCGGCCCGGTACCGACCCGAAACGTTGCGGAATCCGCGAGCACGGATCGCCTCGGCAAACGCGTCCTGCCCCATCCGGCATTCGTTCGCCGCCGCGGCAGCGTTGCTCGGATCGACTTTCCTGTCGCCCAGCTGGACCGTCGCCCCCGACTCGGCGAGTTTCAGCATCTTCTGCATCACCAGGGAATAGGCATAGCTCTGCGCGAGGTCGGCCGGCGACGCTTCCATGGCGGCCTGCCGAATCATGCTCGCCTGCGCCCCGACCGGGACTTCGCCGCACAGTTCCTGCACCGCAGCGACCGCGCGCGGTTCGCCTTGTGCGGCCGCAAGCCGGAACCACTTCTTCGCCTCCTCGACATCGCGCTTGACGCCTTGGCCTTCGTAATACAAGAGTCCGACGCCGAATTGCCCCAGTGACGACCCCTGGTCCGCGGACTTGCGATACCAGCGCAGCGCCTCCGCGTAGTCCTGCTTCACGCCCATGCCGGTGGCATAGGCTGCTCCCAGGTTCGCCTGCCCGATGGCATCGCCACGCTCGGCGCTTTCCCGCACCCAGCGAATCGCCTCCCGCTCGTTGGCGCGAATCTCGTCGCAGCCTTCGGAATACAGGCCGCCCAAGTCGACCATCGCCGGGACGAATCCCTGCGCGATGAGGCCATTCAGGATCTCCACGGCATGCGTGCAGCGCCGCGTCACGTCGCCCCCGGCACGGTATAACCGGGCCACGATCAGCAGGTTCATCCTTGCCTTTTCGTCACCTTGGGCGGCGGCAGGCACCAGCCATTTTTCGGCCTGCTCGAGATCCTTCGGCACCCCCGTGCCACTCATGTACATCCAGCCGAGTGAGCGTTGCGCGACGGCGTCGCCCTGCTCTGCGAGCGGCGTCAGCAGCCGCAATCCCTCGGCGTAGTTCCCGGCCTCCACGGCGGCGCGACCGGCCGCGAGGTCGTCGGCATGCGCGGGCAAGACCGGCAGGCAGGCAAGAACTGTGAACGTGAAAGCGAGACGGATGACGTGGATCAGGGGGCGACGCATGGCTGTGCTCCGCGGATCGGGGCCACTGGATTGGCCGGTGTGCGCTGTAATCGTGCGCGGATCGCGAGCCGCGGGCATCAGGGGAAATGGAACTTCGGGAAACCCGCGTTGACACCCCTCCGGCGCGGCCTAGCATCCGCGCATGTCCACAGGGGTGACCCGATGACCCAGTCCAAGACCCGCCGTCCGGCCCTGCCGCCCCTCCCGGAGTGGTTCCCGCGCGGTTCCGCGCTGCTGCGCGACCCGAAGCTGAACAAGGGCACGGCGTTCACGGAACACGAGCGCGACGCGCTCGGGCTGCGCGGCCTGCTGCCGCCGCACGTCGGCACGCAGGAGCTGCAGGTGGCCCGCGTGCTCGAGAACTTCCACCGGCTGCAGACGCCGTTGTCGAAGTACATCCTGCTCGAGTCGCTGCAGGACCGCAACGAGGCGCTGTTCTTCCGGGTGGTCATGGAGAACCCGGACGAGATGATGCCGATCATCTACACGCCGACGGTCGGCCTCGCCTGCCAGCAGTTCGGGCACATCTACCGCCGGCCGCGCGGCATGTTCATCTCGGCGGCCGATCGCGGCCGCGTCGCGCAGGTCATGCGCAACTGGCCGCACCGCGAGGTCTCGATGATCGTCGTCACGGACGGCGAACGCATCCTCGGCCTCGGCGACCTCGGCGCGAACGGCATGGGCATCCCGATCGGCAAGCTCGCGCTGTACACGGCGCTGGCGGGTCTGCACCCGCGGCGATGCCTGCCGGTCATGCTCGACGTCGGCACCAACAACGAGGCGCTGCTCGCCGACCCGCTGTACATCGGCTTGCGGCAGAAGCGCCTGGCCGGCGCCGCCCTCGACGAGATGGTCGAGGAGTTCATCGAGGCGACGCAACTGGTCTTCCCCGGCATCGTCGTGCAGTTCGAGGACTTCGCGAACCACAACGCGTTCCGCCTGCTGCGCGTTACCGCGACAGCGTGTGCTGCTTCAACGACGACATCCAGGGCACCGCGTCGGTGACGGTCGCCGGCATCTTCTCCGCGCTGCGCGTGACGAGCAAGCGCATGGCAGAGCAGACGTTCCTGTGCTTCGGCGCCGGCGAAGCGGCCACGGGCATCTCCGACCTGCTCGTCGGCGGCGATGGTGGACGACGGCCTCGACCCGTCGGAGGCGCGCGGGCGCTGCTGGATGGTGGACTCCAAGGGCCTGGTGGTCGCCAGCCGCACGCGGGCTTGCGGAGCACAAGCTGCCCTTACGCGCACGAGCATCGCGCCGGTGGCGGACTTCCTGGCGCCGTCAAGGCGCTGAAGCCGACCGCGATCATCGGCGTCGGCGCGACGCCCGGCATGTTCACGCGCGAAGTCGATCGAGGAGATGACGCGGCTGAACGAGCGCCCGATCGTGTTCGCGCTGTCGAATCCGACGTCGAAGTCGGAGTGCACGGCCGAGCAGGCCTACGACGTGGTCGGGCGGCAAGGCGCTGTTCGCGTCGGGCAGCCCGTTCGAACCGGTGACTGTGGACGGCAGGCACTTCGTGCCGCGCCAGGGCAACAACTCGTACATCTTCCCGGGCGTCGGACTCGGGCGTCGTCGCCGGTGCGCCGCCACGCGTGTCACGGACGAGATGTTCATGGCCGCGGCGCGGACGCTGGCGACGTGCACATCAGCGAGGCCGACCTCGCGCAGGGCAGCCTGTATCCGCCGCTCAACGGCGTGCGCGAAGTGTCGGCGCAGATCGCGGCGGCGGTCGCCGAGGTGGCGTACCGCGACGGTCTCGCCGAGATCGAGCGGCCCGACGACCTGGTCGCGTTCATGCGCGTCGCAGATGTACGACCCGACGTACTCACTCGTCTGAGCTGGGCAGCCGTAGCTGTCACGGTACCGACACCGGCCAAGCGCGAGCGTGAGCGCGGGCACGCTGCCGCCCAGCCGGCCGCCGCTCGACCCGCAGGTCGTGACGCCGCTGCCGGTGATCTCGGTCACGGCGCCGTCGGCCAGCAAGCCCGCGACGTCGATCCCGCCGCCGGCAGCGTGCCAGGTCCACGGCAGTACGCTGGTTGTTGATCACGACGACGATCGAGCGCTCGCCGCTGCAGCGTGCGCGCGAACGCCAGCACGTCCGGATCCGCGCCGCCGGCCGCCGTGCCGGTCACGGTCAGCACCGGGCGCGACCACGTTCGCTCGCGTTCGAGCGCAAACGCGTAACACCCGCCCGGCGTGCACGTTGATGCGGCTGTTCGTGCCGGTACCCGGCTGCGTGCCCAGCGTGATCGGCAGCCCCGGGCACCACGGGCTGGGTCGGATTCGAGAACTCCGGCGACCAGTCCGCCGCGGCGATCTTGAACTGCGTGCGCTCCCGGCGCCAGCTCCACGGCCGCCTCGTACTGCCGGCTGCCGAGGTTCACGAGGCGCTGCGACTCGGACGGCGGATTCGCCCAGCTGTCGAAACTGCCGCGCACGAACAGGCGGTCGCCGAAATCCGCCGCCGGGTCGAGCGACGACGCCGGCGGACTGCAGCCGTCACCCGGCGCGAGCAGCGTCCGCTGCGCGCCGCGACGCAAAGCCGGGTAGCGCTTGCGCGCCTCCGCGAGCGCCTTCAATCGCTCGTCGAAGCGTGACGTCGCGAGCTTGCGCGAAATCCATGTCCTCGCGGCTCGACGTCGCCGATCGGCTTGTCGTAGGAATCGCCGCGCCCGCGCATCGCGATCTCGGTGCCGTAATAGACGACCGGCGATGCCGCGCACCGTGTAGAGCAGCGTCAAGCGCCATGTCGAGCCGCTGGTCCGCCTCGGCCGGCGGCACGCCGGCCTGCCTCGGCCTCCGACGCGAACCGCCAGACGTCGTGGTTGTCGAGGAAGGTCGAGAGCCGCGTCGGGTCGCTGTACTGGCCGTCCTGCGCGAAGACCTCCGCGATGCGGCGCGTGCTGCCGCCGCGCGCGAGGCTGTCGACGATCGCGAACTTGAGCGGGAAATCGAACACGGACGGCGAGCCGACGGCGTCGAGGTAGTGCGCGATCCGCGCGACGCTGCCGTCGAACACCTCGCCCACGGTCCAGAAGCTCCGCGCGCTCGCCGGGCTGCCCGCGGCGAAGAACTGCGCCCAGAAGGCGTCGCCGACGTGCTTCATCGTGTCCATGCGCAGGCCGTCGATCGAAGGCACGTTGTCGCGCAGGAAGCGGATCGTGTCCGACCAGGAACTCGCTGACGCCCGGCACTTCCTGCCGGAAATCCGGCAAGCCCGCGAGGCACATCGTCACGTCGTCCGAGCCGCACTGGCTGCCGGTGCGGAACCACGCCGGGTTCTGCGCGATGAGCGTCGACGCCGGGCCCGACGTGGTTGACCACCACGTCGACGATCAGCTTGATGCCTGCCGCGTCCGCCGCCTCGCCGAGCGCCTTGAGCGCAGCCGCATCGCCGAAGTGCGGCTCGATCTCGGTCGAAGCGGTCCGCCCAATAGCCGTGGAAGCCGACGAACGGCTTGCCGGCATTGACGCCGCCGCCGTTGCCCGGCGGCGGCACCTGCATCACCACCGGGGAGATCCAGATCGCCGTGAATCCCATCGACCGGAAGTATCCCTACTCGATCTTCTGCTTCGGACGCCGGCGAAATCGCCGCCATGCCAGCCGACCGGGTTCGCGGGATCGATCGCGTCGCCGCGCCGGTCGAGCCGGCCGCTGTCATTGCTGGCATCGCCGTTGTAGAAGCGGTCGGTCAGCAACTGGTAGACGATCTCGTCGCGGAAATCGACGTTGGCGGCCGGAGGCGGGTTGCCGCCTCCTCCACCGTTGCTCGCTCCGCCGCCACCGCCGCCGCCACCACCACATGCGGCCAGCAGCGCCGAGCAGACGGCCAGGGCCAGGACGTTTCGTCGAATCTTCATCGGGGCATTATCCCTCACGGCGGCTGCGGCAAACGCGTGGAAGACACTGGGGACATTTCCCCGCTTCGGCATTGACGAAACAGGAGAATGTGTCCTATGTGCGTGACTGGACTACGCGCAAGGCACCCCATGGACAACCAGCATCTTGAAATCGACCGTCAGCACCAGGGCAACACCCGCCTCGTCGAGGAGCCGTTGCCGGATCTAGCCGCCGGGAAGGTCCGCCTGCAGGTCGAACGCTTCGCCCTCACCGCCAACACAGTCACCTACGCCACGACAGGCGACTTGCTCGGCTACTGGGACTTCTACCCGAGCGGCACGCCCGGCTGGGGGCGCGTACCCGCCATGGGCTGGGCGAAAGTCGTCGAATCCACGCGTCCGGAGATTCCGATTGGCGCCCGCTACTACGGCTGGTACCCAATGTCGCGCTTCGTCGACATCGCGGCCGTGCCCACCCTGGACGGCTTCCGTGACGACGGCCCGCATCGCGCCGCCCACGCACCCGTATACCGTGCATTCGTCGCGACGACGAACGATCCGTTCTACCAGAGCGGCACCGACGCGGAGGACCGCCACGCCCTCCTGCGCGGCCTGTTCATCACGGGCTTCCTGGCCGAGGATTTCTTCGCCGACAACGACTACTTCGGTGCCCGGCGCGTGCTCGTCCTCTCCGCGTCCAGCAAGACCGCCATCGGCTTCGCCCAGTGCGCAACCTCACGGGGCGGAATCGAAGTCATCGGCGTCACCTCGCCCGGCAATCTCGACTTCGTGCGCAAGCTGGGTTGCTACCACCAGGCCGTCACGTACGACGAGATCGAGCGACTCGCCAACGACACCGATGCGGTCTGCATCGACATGTCCGGCAACGGCCCGGTGCTCGGACGGGTGCATGCGCGGCTCGGCAACCGCCTCAAGCACTCGATGGCGATCGGGCGCAGCCACCACGACGCGCCGCCACGCGCCGAGGGCCTGACCGGACCGCGTCCAGCCTTCTTCTTCGCCCCCACGCAAGTGAAGAAGCGAGTGCAGGACTGGGGGCCGCAGGGCTACCAGCAGCGGATCGCGTCGGCAGTGAAGCAATTCGTCGATGCCAGCCGGAGCTGGCTCGAGGTCGTCCACGTGGCCGGCCTGCAGGACGCCGCATTGACCTGGCAAACGGTTCGCGGCGGCAAGGTCGCGCCTCAAATCGGTTTCGTCGTCGCGCCTCAATCGTAGCGGGCACCCTGACGGACGCCCTGGTGGAATTCAGTGACGTCTTGAACGCCATGCGCCGCGAAGGCGACGCATGGCGGGTCGACGTTCCGGAAGACTGGCAGCAGGGCCGCACGGTCTTCGGCGGCTTGCAGCTCGCTCTGGCGGTGCGCGCGATGCGCGCGGCGCTCGGCAACGATCTTCCGCTGCGCAGTGTCCAGGCCACGTTCGTGGGTCCGCTCGTCGGCCGCGATCTGGTACTGCAGGCCGAGATCCTGCGCACCGGGAAATCCACGACCCACGCGCGCTGCGACATGCGGCACGAGGGCCGTACGGATTGCACGGCAGTGGCGATTTTCGGCGTGCCCCGGCCGTCGAAATTCACGCTGGAAATCCCGCGGCCCATCGTGGACGTGGACCCGGAATCGCTGACGGACCTGCCCAGCGTCCCGGGCATCACGCCGCAATTCGTGCGGCACATCCAGCTGCGCTGGGCCGTCGGCACGCATCCCTACACCGGGCAACGGGAGCCGCGCTCGACCATCTTCGCCCGCATGCGCGACCGCCACTGCAGCGCAGAGGACGCACTCATCGCGCTCGCCGACTCGATCCCGACGCCGGTGCTCTCGATGCTGGATCGGCCGGCCCCCGCCAGTTCCCTTAACTGGATGCTGGAGATCCTCGGCGACCCTTCGCAACTCGACCGCGACGGGTGGTGCCAGATCGGCACGCAGGTGCGTGCGGGCACCGACGGCTACCTCAGCCAGACGTCCATCCTGTGGGGCCCGAACGGCCATGCGTTCTGCGTGAGCCACCAGAGCGTCGCGATCTTCGCGTAACCCGCTAACTCACGTAGTCGAGCACGGCGCGCGCAAACGCTTCCGGTGTCTCGTTGGCGGCGAACACGCCCGCGTCGAGCGTCACTTCGGTCGCCGGCTGGAACGCCGCTCGCAAGGGCGCCGCCCGCTCCGGCGAAGCGAACGGGTCATGCTTGTTGTAGATCAGCAGCGCCGGGCAACTCACTAGCGGCAGGCGATCTTCCATGCGGTAATCGGCCACCGCGAAATGGCCCTGCTCGCTCGTTTCGCCCGCCTTGAAGAGGTCGACGACGAATCGCTGCACGAGCTGCGGCCGCGGCAGCCACTGGGACATCTTCTGCCACTTCTCGAGCAGGTGCGAACCATCCGGCTGCACATGCCATTGCCTGAAGAACGCGCCCAATTCCGCTCGCCCCGCGGCGTCCGTGTAGACCGGGCCCGACAGGATCACGCTCTCGATGCGCGACGCGAACGCGGCCGCCAGCTCCACGGCGATCACCGCGCCCGTGTGATGACCGACGGCGACTACCCTCGGGATGCCGAGCGCATCGAGCACCTGCACGGCCACGCCCGCGTAGTCCGCAACCGTCGGCTGGCCCGGCACGGGATCGGACGCGCCGTAGCCCGGGGTATCCATGGCAATCACGCGCCGCCGCCGCGCGAGCAGCGGGATCACCTCGGCGAACTCGTCGATCGAGCGCGGCGTCTGATGCAGCAGCAGCAATGGCGTGCCCTCGCGAGCGCCCGCCACGACGCAGTGGACCTGGCCCATCGTGGTGTCGATCAAGTGACGCTTCATGCAGTGGTCCTCAGTACGGCGAGCCGATCACGAAACGGTAGACGGACAGCCCATCGCCGAAACGGTACCCGAATCCGATCCTCGGCAGCGGAATCTTCCACAGGTGCATCTTTTCCGTCGCCCCGAGCGTGAAGCCGACTTCGTATTGCGGCGGCGCGCCCCGGTCGCTGTCCCTGATGGCCGGGCCCGCCGGCGCGTCCGCGTACAGCTCGACGAACGCGTAGCCGAGGAAGTCCGCGCGCTTTTCGGCGCCTTCGGCGACGAACGGGCGCCGCCCCGTGAGCCCGACACGCAGACGGGTGAAATCGTCGGTGCTGTCGGGCGATTCCTGGCTCACGACCACGTGGATCAATTCGTCGTACTGCTGCCAGCGCGTGATGCCGCTGCCGAAATCATAGTAACTGCGCAGCCCGATGGAGTAGACACGCTGGTCCACCTCGTTGCCACGAGCGCGGGCGATTCCGGCTTCGACGAACGGCTGCAGCATCCAGTCGTCGCGCACCGGGATGTCGGCCTCGAGCCCCGGCACGAAGCTCGTCGAATCGAGCCGCTCGGGCAGCCCGTCCTCGATCACGTCCATCGGCTTGAAATCCACGAAGCCGATGGTGACCGGCAGCGTGAGGCGGAGCTTCACGCGCGCATCGGGTTCGGCCGGCAGGTTCCATGCGAAGGGGAGCTTGTAGACCTGCAGCGTCCTTCCAGACAGCGAGTAGATGCCCGAACCCAGCTGGGTGGCGAAACCGAAGTTGATCACGGACTGTTCGCTGCGACTGAGGGTCGCGGCAGCCTCGCTTCCGTGGCTTGCGAGGCTTGCGAACAGGAACAGACACAGGACTCCGACGCGCATCGCGACGAAGGTGCCTTGCAGCGCGTGCCCGGGTCAAGCCACACTCGGCCGGCCGCCACCGACCGAGGAGACTGCCATGCCGCTCAAGATCGACCCGTGGTCCTTTCCGGAACTCGCGTCCTCCGCCGACCTCGACGCGCTTTGCGCACAGGCCGGCGATACGCTCGTTCTCGCCGGCGGCTGCTTCTGGTGCACCGAGGCCGTGTATCGGCAACTCGATGGCGTCTTGTCCGTTCGTCCCGGGTACGCCGGCGGCTCGGCCGAAACGGCCAACTACAAACGGGTATGCGTGGGCGACACGAATCACGCCGAGGTGATCGAGATCGTCTTCGACCCGGCGCGCGTGACGGTACCCGCCATCCTCAAGATCTTCTTCTCGATCGCGCACGACCCGACGCAGGTCAACCGCCAGGGTGGTGACGTCGGCACGCAGTACCGCTCGGCCATCTTCTACGCCAACCCGGCGCAACGCGAAATCGCCGAGCGCTACATCCGGCAGATCGACGGCTCGAGCCTGTTCGACGCGAAGGTGGCCACCACGCTCGAGCCGCTCGTGCAGTTCTTCGTCGCGGAGGACTACCACCACGACTACGCCGCGCAGAACCCGGACCAGCCCTACATTCGCGCCGCCGCCGCACCGAAGGTGGCGAAGATGCGCAAGGTGTACGCGGGCCGCCTGAAGGAGGACGCATGAGCCGCTTCGACCTCACGCCGCCCTCGCCCGCCGATCGGCAGCGGCTGGAAGCCACGCTCGATCGCGAGGCACGCGAAGTGCTGCTGAACCACGGCACCGAGCGGCCGTTCTGCGGCGTGTTCGTGCACGAGAAGAAGCCCGGCATCTACGCCTGCCGGCTGTGCGGCCTGCCGCTGTTCCAGGCGAAGCAGAAATTCGACAGCGGCACGGGCTGGCCGAGCTTCACCGAGCCTTTCGATCCTGCGCACCTGCGCGAGATCCGCGACGACAGCTACGGCATGGTGCGCACCGAAATCCGCTGCGCGCGCTGCGACAGCCACCAGGGCCACGTGTTCCCCGACGGCCCGCCGCCCACCGGGCTGCGCTACTGCATCAACTCCGTCTCGCTGCAGTTCACCGCCGAGGGCGAGCCGCTGCCCGACCCGCTGGGCCGCGGCGAGTCATAGCCTCGCGGACAGGTCAGATCGGCGCGACGGTGCCCTTGTCGAGCTGTACCGCGCGCTGATAGACGAAGGTCGCGGCTGCAAGGTCCTGTGCCGCGACACCGAGGGACTTGTAGATCGTCACCTCGTCGGCGGAACGTCGCCCGGGCACCGACCCGGCCAGCACCTCGCCGATCTCGGCCACGATGTGAGCCTCCGTCACGCGACCGGACTTCATCGCGTGGAGCAGTTCGCCGGCCTGCGCCATCGCGCTGCCGCGGTAATCGACGAAGAACCGACCGATCGCCACGCAGTCGTCGTCGACTTCGCGCGTGGCCGGGATCGAGGATCCGACGAGGCACAGGTGCGTGCCCGGGCGCACGTCGCGACCGAACAGGATCGGCTCCGGCGCGGACGTCACCGTGCAGAGCACGTCGGCACGGACCAACGCGTCTTTCACCGAAGCGACCACCTGCACCTCGAACCGGCCCTGGGCCGCTGCGTGCGCGGCCAGCTTTTGCGCGGCCTCCGGATTGCGACCCCACACGAGCACGCGCTCGAACGGCCGCACAGACTGGAACGCCTCGAGGTGGGAGTACGCCTCCTCGCCCGTTCCAACGATCGCGAGGGTCCGCGAATCGGCGCGCGCGAGGGCCCGGGTGGCGACGACACTGGCCGCGGCCGTGCGCACCGCCGTCAGGGCGCTCGCCTCCAGGATCGCGAGCGGACGCCCGTGCTCCGACTCGTACAGCGCGTAAAGCCCCACGTGCGAGGAAATGCCGACGGCGGGGTTGCCGGGATACAGGCTGATCAGCTTGATGCCGAAACATGGCGGCTCGCCGAGATAGCCGGGCATCCACGCGAGCAGGCCCTTGCCGGTCGGCAGCGGCATGAACTGACGCAGCGGCATCAGGACCTTGCCGGCGCTCACTGCCTTCATCGCCTGCTCGACGACGCCGACGCACTCGGGGTAGGTGAGGAGCTCGCGCACCTCGCGGCCGGAGATCACCCTGACGTCCATCGACTGCATCAGGCCTCCTCCTCCGGAAACAGCGGTTTGGCGCTGAAAAACAATCCGTACACGAGCGCCCCGAGCACGGCGATGGAGGCGGACAGGATGAACGGCGCGGAATAGGTTCCCGTGACGTCCACCAGCCACCCGGTGATCGCGACTCCGACGATGCCGGGGATCGTCGCAATCGTGTTGCTGAACCCGACCAGCCACGTGGAATGACGCGGCGCGATGTCGAGGGCGTTGCACGCGTAGCCCGACCACGTGAATCCGAGCGCGCCGGTCGCACCGCACAGCAACACCAGCGCGGCCTGAGGAGATTCCGCGCTGCGCGTCGCCAGCAGGAAGCCCGCCGACAGCAGCAGCCCCGTGCATTGCATCAGCTTGCGCGTGAACGTGACGCTGACGCCGCGACGGATCATCCCGTCCGCCACGGGCGCAACCAGGTGCGTCACGACGAACATCGTGAGCCAAGGGGCGGCCGAGAACAGCCCGGCGTTGGCGATGCTGAGATGCTGCACGTCGCGAAAATAGCTCGGCAGCCAGGCCAGCAGGAAATACAGGGTCCACGTCATGGCGAAGTGCCCGGCGACGATCGCCCACACCGGGACGCGCAGCAGCAGCTTGCCCCACTGCAGCTGCTGGGACACCGTCGTCGGCGGGATCGACCGACGCAGGTGCTCGCGCTCCTCGGCCGAGATGCGCCGGTCCGTCGCCGGATCGTTGCCGATCCAGGCCATCCACACGACGACCCAGACCAGCCCGACGACTCCGAAGAAATAGAACGCCATGTGCCAGTCGTAGTGCGCGATGATCCAGCCCGTCGCGATCAATCCGACCAGCGTCCCGAGCGAGATGCCGCTGAGGAAGCGGGCCACGGCGCGCGTGCGCTCGCCCGGCGGAATCCACCGCCCGTAGATCTCGTACCCTGCCGGGAACACCGCGGCCTCGCCGATGCCCATCGCGATCCGCACTGCGAACAGCGCCGTCACCGAGAGCATCGCCGCCGGCGGCGTCAGCAGCGTGAACACAGACCACGCGAACACGGCGACGCCGAGCACGCGCTTGCCGCCGTAGCGGGTCGCGAGCCAGCCACTCGCGAACATGAAGAGCATGTAGCCGATGAAGAAAGACGAGAGCACGAGGCCCTTCTCGGTCTGCGACCAGCCGAGATCCTCCTTCATGGAGACGGCCGCGACCGAGATGTTGACGCGATCGGTGTAGGCGATGACGCACGCGAGGAAACACATCGCCACCAGCGAGCCGCGCCGCGTCCAGCGCCGGGCCCCGGCCATTCCGACCGCCGCCGTCCCTTGCTCGCTCATCGCTGCCTCTCCCTGGTGGTGATGGCGGAACGGTAGGCGGGCGCTAGGTGGCTTCCGGCGCCTGCGAGGCGGCCGGCATCGCGAAATCGCCCTTCGACGCGAACCGGTACGAACTGAAGGTGCCGGTATTGAGCTTGCCGCTCATCTCATACGGAATCGAATTGATCGGCTTGCCGTCGAGCAGGCCGATGAAGTTCTTCACCATGCGCAACACGGAAACGGTGACGGGCACCGTGATCACGGACTCGCCGAAGCGGGGCACGCTGCCCGTCACGTCGGCCACGCCCGTGGCGAAGGTCTTGTCGAATACCTCGAGCTTCACGGAGACGCCGTCGTAATCGATGGGCACGTCATTCGGGTTCTGCACGCGCAACTTCACGAGCAGCCGCAACTCCATGCCCTCGCCCTGCATGGGCTCGATGCCGGCCACCGTCACGTCCGGCGGATCGTAGTTCGGCATCGTTGCGCAGCCGCCGAGCACGCATGCCGCCAGCAGCGGCAGGAAGGCGCGCTTCCAAGTCGTCATGCGGCACTCCCTCCGGAACCGTCCCCCGGGCGCAGTCTAGCGAGCCACAGCTGGAACCGCGAATCGTCCCGCAGCGGCGCCAGGTTCCAGTCCAGGCGGGCCCACCACGCGTGCCGCCAGCCCGCTCGCAACGCGGACTCCAGCTCCGCAAACGCTCGATCCGGCTGCCCCAACAGCCCATGAGCCGTCGCCGCCCAATAGCGGATTTCTCCGCTCACGAGCCCCTGCGCGAAGACACTCTCGGCCTCTGCGATGTAATGCTCCAGGTCGGCCCGTCCGCGCGAATCGCCGGCCTCGAGCCGCAGGTGAGCGCGGTTGATCCAGTGCGGCAGGCGCCAGACCCAGTCGTCGTTCAGGATCTCGTCGATCTCGCGTCGCGCGCCGGGCGCATCCTGTTCACTCAGCGCCAGCGCCGCGGCCAGGTCGCCCAGCGCAATGCAGGCCTGGGCGCGAAGGAGCGGCGAGTCGCCCGCCTCGCCTTTTCCGTCGGCCACCCTGCGCAACCCGTCGCGATCGTCGCGAGCCATCAGGACTGCGACCAGCAGCTCGTTGTCGAGACCGCCCGCCGGGCCGATCCGCTGCACCGCCTCGAGAGACTCGCCCGCCGCTTCGAGTGCGTCGACCTGCAGCAACATGAGCGCCTTGCGCGCGGTGAAGAACCAGCGCCCGGGTGCCCGCTCGATGGCGCGATCCATCAGCCGCAACGCCGTCGCGGAGTCGCCGCGCATCATGGCCTGGCGGCCGAGACCGGAATACGAAATTGCAAACCCCGGGTCGATGTCGACGGCGGTCTCGAAGCGCTCGACGGCCTCGGCGTTCTCGCCGAAACGCTGGGCATCGAACCCCACGTTGGTGTTGACGATGGGCGCCAGCGGATCGAGGCGCAGCGCCTCGCGATTGCGTTCCGCCGCGTCCTTGTAGCGTCCCTGCGCCGTCAATGCGAGCCCGAGCCACAAGTGCCCCAGCAGGTAGCCCGGGTTCAGGTCGATCGCGCGCAGCAGCATGTTCTCCGCTTCCGCCAGTTCGCACTGGTTGAGGCAGATCATGCCCATCGACGCATGCGCCTCGGCGAGCATGGGCTCGAGCTCCAGCGCCCGCTTCGCGTACGGCAGCGCCCGCGCGACCGCCGCCGGCATCGGCACACTGCCGTAGTACTTCGCGCAAAGGAGCATGTGCGTGTCCGAGAGCCCGCAATGCGCCAGCGCGTAGTCGGGGTCGATCGCGATGGCCTGCTCGAAACATTCGGCCGCGCGCTGCAGCGAGGCGCGAGTGCGCTTGTGAAAGTGATGGCGGCCGAGCAGGTACCAGTTGTAGGCATCGACGTTCCGAGTCTGCGGGCACGGCAGGGCCTTCGCGGCCTCTCCTTGTCGTTCCGACACCGCCGCCAGCACCGCCTGCGCCACTTCGTTCTGCAGGCGGAAGATGTCCGCCAGCCGGCGTTCGAACGTGTGCGACCACAGGTGAAAGCCGTCGCCCGCGCTCACCAGCTGCACGTCGATGCGCACCGTGTCGCCGTGCTTGCGCACGCCGCCGTCGAGCACCGTCGCGACGTTGAGGCGCCGCCCGATCTCGCGCACGTCCTCGTGCCGGCCCTTGAATGCGAACGACGAGGTCCGCGCCGCCACCCGCAGGCCCGGCACGCGCGACAGCTGGTTGCGCACCTCCTCGGAGAGCCCGTCCGAGAAATACTCGTTGGCGGAGTCGTCGCTCAGGTTCGCGAAAGGCAGCACCGCAATGGAGCTCTCGGGCGCGGCGGTTGCCGGCAACGGCTGCGGCGTGGGCACGACGGGGTCGCCGAGCGCCAGGGTGCGCTGGATGCCGTGCGGCGTGACGTCGAAGATCCACGCGAGCACCAGCGCGACGGGCAGGCCGACGGCCAGCGCAGCGATGACGAAACGTGTGTAGTGGGCGGCGTCGAAGGCATCGAGCAGCAGGCTCGACGCCTGCGCGATCACCCACGCGGCGGCGATGTAATACGCAGCCACGCGCGGCACGTGCCGGCGACGAATCTCCTTCCAGAACTGCTTCAAGCGCTCCCCCGGACCCCGCGGATCGCCGGCCGGAGTGTAGCGCGTTGCGCCGCCCGGACCTACGGAGCCGGCGACGGACAGACGCTGGCGGGCCAGGCTCGATTGAAGCGCACCGGCACGAGCGTTCGCCGGGCAGGCGCACCCTCTTCCATGGACGGACGCATCGCGATCCGTCCCTCGAGGCTGACGAGCACCGGCTCGCCAGGCGTCACGCCCGAGGCCGCATACCCGCGCTCGAGTGCGGCGTTGTCCTCCTCGGTTGCAACGGCCAGCTGCCAGCCCGTCGAGCACTCCACGAACACGCTCGCGTCTGCGAGGTGCGAATACATTCCGACCATGAACAATTGCGGCTCGATCGGCGTGAACACGACGTCCCGCCTCAACGTGTGGTTGAACGGCGACTCGATGCGCTGTCCCTCGACGCCCAGCAGGTCGATCGCATCGGGGCCCGACACTTCGAACTGCACCGGGCCTTCGCGCCCGACGTCCAGCACCAGGCGGCGTCCGTCCTCCGTCAGCCGCCAGCGCCCCATCGCGTCGTAGTCGAGATCGCCGCCGTTCGGGCCGCGCTCCGCATAGCGCATGCGGTGGACGACCACCTGGCCGGGGTACAACTCGACGACGAATGTCAGGCCTGGGCAATCGGCGCACGGGAGCGTGCCGGAGAAGCTCGCGGGCAGCTGGCCGGGAAAGGCACGCGCAGTTGCGGTAGGAACCGACGCCGCGGGCGACGGCGGCGCGGACGCGGACGGATCGACCGCCGTGCATCCACCCAGCCAGGCGACCGCCCACAGGGCCGACAACCGTCTCATGACCGACTCCTGCCTGGGATCACTCGCGGCCGGCGCGCACTCATCGACGGTTCGAGCGCTATCTCGCCGCTGCCGGTTCCGTGAACCGCAGCGGCTCGACGAACGGCTTCACGCCCAGTTCGGTATAGATCTCGCTTGGGTAGTACGCCTTGTCGCCCTTCAGCACCATGGCCACCTTGCGGATCGACGAGATGTCCCGCGTCGGATCCCCGTCGACGAGGATCAGGTCGGCCAACTTGCCCGGCGTGACCGAGCCACGCTCGGCGAGCACCTTCGCGTACTTGGCGCCGTTCCAGGTGGCGATCTGCAGCACCTGCGACGGCGTCAGGCCGGCCTGCACGTACAGCTCGAGCTCACGGTGAAGCGCGAACCCCGGCGTCGCATCGGTGCCCGCCACCAGCGGAATGCCGGCGCGATACAGGCGGCCGACGAACTCGATGCACTTCTGGTACGACTTCTCGTAGCGCGCGGCCGTCGCGTCGTCCGGGATGTTCATCTCGGCGACGCTCAGTGAGCGGCGCACGTCCGGCGGCATGTGGTCGGCCACCGCCGCATAGGCCTGCGAGAGCTGGCCCGGGCGCTGGCGGATGAAGTCGAACGTCGCCACCGTCGGGTCGATGACCGTCTGGTGCGCCTTCAGCAGCTCGATGAAGTCCTGCACCGGCTTCGAATCGAAATCGAGGCCCGCGGTCTTCTCAGCCACGAGATAGAAGCGCTCGAGGGTGCGCGTGTCGGTCTTCGGCGTGACGAAGAAGTTCAGCAGCACCTGGTTGATGTGCTGGATCTCGTCGTACCCCTGCTCGACGACGTCCTGCGCGCGCAGGAACGCCGGCACGTGACCGCTCACCCGCAGGCCGCGGCTGTGCGCGTAAGCGATCGTTTCCCGCAGGATGTCCTTCGGGAACGAGTTGTAGACCTTGATCTGCGGATAGCCGTGGCGGGCATACCAGTCGACGGCATCCTTCGCGCCCTGCAGGTCCTTGATGACGAAGCCGCCGCGCGCCGCGTACTGGCTCTCGCCCTCGATGAAGCCGGCCGGCACCACGCGCGGGAACAGCAAGGTGCCGGCATCGCCCTCGGCGATCATGTCCTGCAGCGACGCGTTGTCGTTCGCCATGTCGCGCACGGTCGTCACGCCCGCCGCGAGGTGCAGACCGCCCTGCCAGCGCGACAGGTGGCTGTGCATGTCGAAGAGCCCTGGCAACAGCACGCGGCCGCCCGCATCGACGACGTGATCGGCGCCCTGGTTCGCCGCGCTCGCGGGCAGCACCGCGCTGATTCGACCGCGATACACGTACACGTCCGACGCCTCGCCCAAGGCCGCCTTCTCGCTGTCGAAGACCCGGGCGTTGCGAATCAGCGTGACTCCCGCGAGCGGATGCGCCATGCGCTTCTCGAGATCGACCAGCGCCTGCGCCTCGGCCGCCTTCTGCTGGGTTGCGAGCGCCGCGCCGTTGTCCTGCCAGCCCTCCTCGATCAGCTTCAGGTAGCCGGGGAAGATCAGCGCAAACAGGCGCGGCGACGCGTCGCTGGTCGACCACACGAACTGCGGCGAGAAGCCGACGCCCGTGATCATCATCAGGTTGACGGTGCGCGTCTGCGGCGCCGCGCTTGACCTGCGCCTCGCCCACCTTGCGCGCGGTGAGGGTGCCGGTCGGGATCAGCGGGAGCTTGCCGTCCGCGCGCCGTGCGAGCGCACCGAGGAAGACGGTGGCCGAGTCGGGCGTGCCGCCGAGCGAGTTGTAGAGGGCCGTGCCGTCGACGGTCTGACGCCCCTCGTCGGACGTCGATTTCCAGTGCGCGTCCGTTGCCCTTGCGCGTGAAGGTTTCGTCGATCTTCGCGCCGAACGTGGACGTGCCCCTGGCGTGGTACGTCGCGTACGTGCCGTCGGGCGCGAGGCGGTACTCTTCCTTGATCGTGGGGCCGCGGCCGTTGTCCTTGAAGTCGAATGCGACTTTCGTCAGGCCGTCGCTTTCGCGCGTGACCGTCTGGTAACCGCCGACGGTGCCGCCTTCCATGAGCACCGTGTAGCGGAGGGTCTCGGCCGACTGGACCGACGCCGCAAACAGCAGGGCCATCGATCCGACCCAGATCGTGATGTTCTTCAAGGTGTGTTCCCCGGCCCCAGATGGTTGGGCCACAAGGCGCGCATCATGCCGCCGGCTGCGGCCGATTGGAATGGGAGCCGATCGTGCATACTGCACGGGTCATCGAATTCGACGCGGGAGACGACATGACCGCACTCGTGTCTCGACGCCGGGTGATCGTCGGCACGCTGTCCGCAAGCGTCGCTGCGGCCCTGCCCTCGAGCTGGCTCGCGGCCGCAACTTCCTGGCACGGATACCGCACGGCAATGGTGATCGACGGCTGCAGTTCCCCCGGCAACAGCATGTCCGAGGACAGTGGAGCGCTCGCAGCGAACCTCGTCGAAGACGTGCGCCAGTCCGGCCTCACGTGCCTGAACGTCACGGTCGGCATGGTCGGCACGCATCCGACGGACGCCGCGTTCGCCCAGGCCATCGCCGACATCGCCTTCTGGGAATCGCAGATCGACGCGCATCCGGGTGTGTTCGCCCGGGTCCGCTCGGTGAACGACATCGACGCGGCGAAGCAGTCCGGGCGCACGGGGCTGTCGTACGCGTTCCAGGACGGCGTGTGCTTCCAGGAAGACCTGTCCCGGCTCGAGATCTTCCAGCGCCTCGGCGTGCGAGTGATCCAGCCCACCTACAACCGCCGCAACCTGCTGGGCGACGGCTGCCTCGAGCCCTCCAATGCAGGGTTGAGCAAGACGGGCGTCGAGGCGGTGGAGCGCATGAACTCGCTCGGCATCCTCGTCGACCTGAGCCATTGCGGGCGGCAGACCGCCGCGGACGCGATCCGGGTTTCGAAGCAACCCGTTGCGTTCACCCACACGGGCTGTGCCGCGCTGGCCGACCATCCACGCAATCGCACCGATGCCGAACTGCGAGCGGTCGCCGACAAGGGCGGCGTTGCGGGCATCTTCTTCATGCCCTACCTCGACGTCGGCAAGCAGGCGAATTCCGCGATCATCCTCCGCCACCTCGAACACATGATCGGCGTGGCGGGCGAGGAGCACGTGTCCGTCGGCACGGACGGCGGCGTTTCCGCGGAAGTCGTGGACGACGCGTACAAGAAGAGCTTCGCGGAGGTGACGAAGATGCGCATCGACGCCGGCATCGCGGCCCCCGGGGAAACCGAGACGGGCTACCTCTTCGCGTCGGACCTCAATACGCCGCGACGGCTCGAGAGCCTCGCTACCTTGCTGTCGGCACGAGGCCACTCCGACGCGCGCATCGAGAAGGTTCTCGGCGCGAACCTGAGGCGCGTCTTCGCGCAGACGTGGAAAGCCTGAAGACTCGACGACTGCGGCTCAGGCGCGCCTTGCGGCGGCCCGGCCGCGCACGAAGAACACCATGCCGGCGCCGACCAGCAGCACGCTGCCGCCGATGACCTTGGCATAGAACAGCGCATGGTTCGCGCCTTCGGGCGGGATCATCGAGGTGATGACGGCGAACGCCGTCGTGGCGAAGCCGATGGCACCCCATAGCCAGCAGACGAAATCGCCACCGGGCACCAGCGTTACGTGGTCGTTGCGGCCCGCGGCACGCCTGCGCAGCACCGGCAGCGACGCGAAGATATACAGCAGCGGCAGGAGCGACATGATGGCGGTCAGGTCGAGCAGCACGACGAAGGCTTCGTGGATCGTCGATCCGGAGAGCGCTGCAAGCAGCACCAGCGTCGTGATGACCGCCTGCACCAGCAGCGCGATCCACGGCGTGCCGTATTTCGGGTGCAGCGCTCGCCAGCGGCGCGGGCAGATAGCGGTCCACGCCGACGACGAGCGGCAGGCGCGCGGTGCCGCCGACCCATGCGCCGAGCGACCCCAGGTTCGCAATCACCAGCAGCAGCGCCGTGAGCGGCCCGAAGAACGCGAGACCGAGGCGCTCGCCGACGGCCGCGAGCGCCTGCGGAATGCCGCCGATGATGTCGATCTGCGCGTGGGGCAGCGCAACCAGCAGCGCGACCGTGCCTGCGACGTAGATGGCCGTGATGCAGACGGCGGAAATCAGGATGGCGCGCGGCAGGACCTTGCGCGGCTCGCGGATCTCGCCTCCAAGGATCGGCCCGAGCTCGAGCCCCGAGAACGCGAGCGCCACGGTCGCCAGAGTCGTGAACGTCGCAAAAGAGGTGAAGTCCGGGCGAATCGTCGCGGGTGAGATCTCGGTGGCCGGCCCGAACCGGTACCATGCGACCGCGCCCGCGAGCATGACCAGCGCAGCGGCCACCCACATCGCCGTGGCACCGATGTTCTGCAACCACTTTGCGCGGCCGAGCCCGAGCACGTTCAGCAGGGTCGCTCCCCACAGGGCCGTGAGACAGTACGTCGCGTTGAAACCCGCGTTCCCCGCGAGGAAGAGCCAGCGCTCGCCGGCAATGTGGCAGAACACGCCTGCGCCGAACAGCAGCATGGAAGGAAAGAAGACCAGGTTCGAGACCCAGTAGATCCAGCCCGCGATGAACCCGTGCGCGTCGCCGAATGCCGCCTTGGCCCAGAGGTAGAGGCCGCCCTCGCCGGGGATGCGCGAGCTGAGCTCGAGCACCGACATGCCGAGCGGAATGAAGAACAGCAGCAGGCCAAGGATCCAGAGAACGAGGCTGGCGGGCCCGATCTGCGCCGCGGTGGACAGCCAGCGCAGGCCGACGACGGCTGCCAGGTTGAGCAGCACGAGGTCGCGCAGCCCGAGCACGCGATGCAGGCGCACAGCGCCCTGTTCCGACTTCTCCGCCATGCCCGCCCCTCCCCCTGGGTCGTGCCGACGACGGGCACCGTACCAGAGTTCGTTGGGCGATATCCCTGGCTTCCGGCGAACGCGCTCAGCCGTCCGAGCGCAGCCACCTGCGCAGCTGCGCGTACACCTCGCGCCGGTGCAGGAGTTCGAGGTGCCCCATCTGGTGGCCGACCCACTGGCGTTCCGGGGGAATCGCGAAGGCTCTTGCCGCGTCGGCATGCCGGCCGAGCGCGCTGTCGAGCGGGACGAGCCCGTCGCCGACCAGCTTTTCGCTCAGTACGTCGCGCTTCGCGCCCAGGTTGGCGGCGACCGCAAAACACGCGACCCCTTCGGGCAGCGGCACGAATTCCCGCTCGGCCGAGGTGATGCTGCCGTAACGCAGGTCGGTGATCCCGGAGCTTCGCGACTTGCCGATGCGCGTGAATGGCGCAACGTAGGGACTCAGCTCCATCACGTAGTCCAGCCGGTGGCCGCCGCGCTCGAGCGGCGCGCCGTGCAGCGGGGTGCCGAGGAATACGAGCTTGCGCAGGCGCGTGGGCCACTCGTGCCCGGACTTGCGCCCGTGATGCTCGGCGCTGCGGGCGACGAGCCCGCCCATGCTGTGCCCGACGATCGCCAGTTCTTCCACCGGCCGCGGCCAGTGGGCCAGCAGGGTTTCGAGCAGCGCCGCGAAGTCCTGGCCGTTGCTCGCAATCGAGCGCCCGCTGTTGTAACGCAGGTGGACGGGCGTGTAGCCGAGCGAGGCGGCGAGCGATTCGACGGGGCTCTTGCCCTCGCGCGTCCAGTTCGACTCGTTGAGGCACAGGCCGTGCACGATCACCATCACGCGACCCGAGGCATCCGGGAACGCCTCGGCGGGCCGCATCGGGTCGATGCGCCGGTCGCCATCGCGCAGGTGCATGCGGATCGCCAGCGGATTGCCCGTGCGCTCGAGATGGTCGCCGTACACGCCGTTGACGATGGAAACCAATGTGTCGCGCGTGGGGTTCGTCTCGCCCTCGGGCAGCAGCGCGGCCAGGGGCGCGAGTCCCGCGTCGACGCCGCGACCGATCAGGTGCGTTGCGCCGCGCACGCTGCGATACACCAGGCCGGTGATGCCACTGGTGACATCCGCGCGCGACTTACCGATGGGCAGCGGTGTCAACTGGATCGTGTGGTGCATCTTCTCGACCAGCGTCGTGATTCCCGTGGTCGCGTCGATCGCGAGTCGCGCGGCGCCGCGAAGGTCGTGCAGGTGGGTGCGGGTGGGCGTGGCCATGACTTGTCTCCGGGAATTCAGTCGCTGAGGGCCTTGATGACCGCGACGGGGTCGTGGCGGATGGCGCGCAGCAGCGCGCGCGCGGGACCGGTGGGCTCGCGGCGGCCCTGCTCCCAGTTGCGCAACGTGGCAACCTCGATGGACAGCAGCTCCGCGAACTTGGCCTGGCTCAGGCCGGTGACGGCGCGGATGGAGCGGACGTCGATTTCATCGGAGGCCTTCTTCGCCGGGAGCCTGCAGGCCCGCGATCCTCGCCAGGCGCTCGAGCCGCTCGATCCGGCGCCGGCGCAGGCGCCGGGCATTGTCGAGCAGCTGTTCGAAGGGATCCACGCGGGGCATGGCCGAACCGTACGCCAATGGCGCAGGTGCGTCAATGGCGCACTCCCGCCCGAGGCCGTGGTGGGATGCCGGATCTTCGTGTACCGTCGCGCACCATGGAGCTGACGCAGGGACAGCGGCTGAAGAACATCCTCGGGGGCTCGGCCGGCAGCTTCGTCGAGTGGTTCGACTGGTTCGCCTACGCGTCCTTCGCAATCTACTTCTCGCGCGCCTTCTTTCCCCAGGGCGACCAGACCGCCCAGCTGCTCAATGCCGCGTTCATCTTCGCCGGCGGCTTCCTCGCGCGACCGATCGGCGCCCTGCTGCTAGGCATGTACGCGGACCGGGCCGGCCGCCGCGCGGCCCTGACGCTTTCCGTCGCCATGATGTGCTTCGGCTCGCTGCTGATCGCACTGATCCCGACGGGGCTCGGCTGGGTGTCGCCGCTGCTGCTGGTCCTCGCGCGATTGCTGCAGGGCCTGTCGGTGGGCGGCGAGTACGGCGCTTCGGCCACGTACGTCAGCGAGATGGCGACGCGCAAGCACCGTGGATTCTGGTCAGGGTTCCTGTACGTCACGATCATCGGCGGCCAGCTTGCCGCGATGATGCTGCAGGTCCTGCTGCAGAAGCTCCTGACGGAACAGCAGCTGTACGACTGGGGCTGGCGCATCCCGTTCGTCGTCGGCGCGGCCATGGCCGTCGTGGTGTTCTGGATCCGTCGCGGCATCCATGAGACCGCTTCGTTCACGCACGACGCCGCCCGCAAGCCCGATCGCGGCCGGGCGCTGGCGCTGTTCAGGGACTATCCGCGAGAGACGGCGATCGTGCTGGTTCTCACCGCCGGCGGCGGCATGGGCTTCTACACGTACACGACCTACATGCAGAAGCTGCTGGTGAATTCGGCCGGCATGGACAAGGCCGTCGTGTCGCAGGTGATGACCGCCGTGCTGGCCACGTTCCTGTTCTTTCCGCCGCTGGTCGGGTGGTTCGCCGATTCGTTCGGCCGCCATCGCACGCTCGCGATTTCCTTCGGCGCCGGCGCCCTCCTCGCGGTGCCCGTGCTATCGACACTCGCGCATGCGACGAGCCCCGTCGCCGTGTATTTCCTGTGCCTGGTGCCGCTCTTCGCGCTCTCCGGGTACACGGCGCTCAGCGCCGTCATCAAGGCCGAACTGTATCCGGCGCACGTGCGCGCGCTGGGCGTCTCCGTGCCGTACGCCATCGCGATGGCGCTCTTCGGCGGCAACGTTGAGACGGCCGCGCTCTACCTCAAGAAGATCGGCTGCGAGTCCGGATTCTACTGGCTGGTCGCGGGTGTCATGGCGGCCGGCTTTTTCGTGGCGCTGACCATGCGTCGGACCGAGCAACACGGCCTGATCCGGGAGTAAGAGAGTCCATGGTCAACCCTTCAGCCCCATGATCACTTCGCCGGACACCGGATCGGTGACGCCGAGCCCGTTGCCGAGGTCCTCCAGCGTGTCGCGAAAGCGGTCGAGGTTGGCGATCATGGCCGGCCTCGCCGCGGCGATGCTCGCCATGTCGTCCCACTCGCCCACCAGGCAATAGGACCGATCCCCGGTCTTGACGAGCCCGCCGCCCCTCAGACCGGGAAAGTCCCTCGCCAGCTGACGATGGGCATCGAGGAACTTCGCGTCCTGCCCGGGTTTCACTCGAAATCGCACGACGTTGTATGCGGTCATGTCTCCTCCTGCCGGGCGAACGTGTCACCGCCGCGCGCAGCCGACGGCTGCTCAGAGTCATGATGTCGTTGGAACGTGGATGGACCGGCGATACCCCTTCCCCCGGAGCGGGGTAAAGTAGCACTCCCAGGGGAGGCAGTCATGAGCAAGGAAATCGTCCGTGGCCAGAAGGCCGTTATCGAGTTCGACGGGTCGAAGTGCATCCACTCGAGGCAGTGCGTCCTCGAGCGACCGGATGTCTTCGTACCGAACGTCGCCGGGGAGTGGATCCGTCCGGACGCCGCGACGCCCGACGAGGTCATGGCGCTGGCGCGCAACTGCCCCAGCGGCGCGATCGTTGCCCGCCGGCTTGACGGCGGCGCCGAAGAGCAGCCGCCGCTCGTGAACACCGTGCGAGTGCTCGAGAACGGCCCGCTCGCGCTGCGCGCCCGACTGACGATCAACGGAGAACCCGCCGGAAACCGCGTCACGCTTTGCCGTTGCGGGCAATCGAAGCGCAAGCCGTATTGCGACGGCTCGCACGCCGCCGCAGGGTTCACGGCCTCCGGCGAACCGGCCGCGAAGGAATCGCAGCCGCTCGCGACGCGCAGCGGCCCCGTGGATGTCGTCACGCGTCCGAACGGGCCCCTCAAAGTCTCTGGCCCCGTCGAAATCGTCACCGGGACCGGGCACACGATCAATCGAGCGCAGGAACTCTTCCTGTGCCGCTGCGGGGCGTCGAAGAACAAGCCGTATTGCGACGGCAGCCACAAGGCGGCGGGATTCACCGCCGACTGACGACGCACTATCCACAATGCCGCGCGACCGTCCGCGCCTTAGACTTCCTGCCGATCGTCGCAAATCCGGGCGGGGGTGCTCATGGGTGTCGTATCGATTCGGAGGCCAGTCGCGCGCCGGCCCCTGGCGCAGATAATCGCAGCGTTGCTAGCCGCCGCAGCAACCCTTCCCGCGCAGGCCGACCCGCTCCCCACCCGCAACGAGAACCCGTTGCTCGCGCCCTACGGGATTCCCAACATCCTCCCATCGCGGTTGCCGGCTGCGGGTAACGGCTCGATCGCCGCGACGTTCAACTGGTCGAACAGCATGACGATCGAGGACGAGCAAGGCCGCCAGTTCACGATGGACGGTGAAGGCCAGGAACTGCGGCTCGAGGTCGTGTACGGATTCACGGACGCTCTTGCGGTGCGCGCCGAGCTGCCGTGGCGACACCTGAGCGGCGGCTCGCTCGATGGACTGGTCGACAACTGGCACCAGCTCTGGGGCCTGCCGCACGGCGACCGAACAAGGTCCCCCGGGACCAATTACACATCGAGTACGGCGAGGGCGAGACGGTGCTGCTGCGCGTCGAAGACAACGCGTCGGGGATCGCCGACATCCCGGTCTCGCTGGGTTACCAGCTCATGGCCACGGACAGGAACGCCCTCGCCGCGTGGCTCACGGCGAAGATTCCCGCCGGGAACGCCGAGGACCTGACCGGCAGCGAGGCGTTCGACGTGGCACTGAGCGTCGCGGGCCAGGCGCAACTCGCCGAACACTGGCAGATCTTCGGGCAGGCCGACCTCACCTGGCTGGGTAACGGGGACGTGCTGCCCTCGTTGCAACAGGACTACGTGTGGTCGGCGATGGCAGGCATCACCTGGAACGCCTGGCGCGGTCTCGACCTGACCGTCCAGGTCGACGCGAACTCAGGGGTGTTCGACGCCCCCGCCACCAACGTGACCGGCGACGCCGTCGTCCTGAACTTCGGCGGGAGCTATCGAACGCAAGGCGGCTGGCGCTTCGACCTTGGCTTCGGCGAAGACCTGACCGTCGATGCCGCGCCCGACTTCAACATCGTGTTCGGCGTCCGGCGCGGCTACTGATCACACGACACTCTCGGTGATTGACAAGCGCTGCTACACATTCCGGCGGGAACGTCCCGCGGTCCGTCGGACGGCAGCAGCGACGGGCCGGGATTCGGGTGTAGGATGACCGGCGACAACACCAGGCAGCCTTGCCAGGCACCGAGGCCGATCCACTCTTTCCCACGAGCCATCTGTTCGAAGAAGCGGAGCTCCCTGCGGCAACTCCTGGCAAGCGGCGTTCACTCAGAGGGACAACACATGCTCTACGCAGCTCCGGGCGCCGCGGGCGCCAAGATCACCTACCAGGCTCATTACGACAACTTCATCGGCGGCAAGTGGGTCGCACCGGTCAAGGGCCAGTACTTCGACGTCGTCAGTCCCATCAGCGGCAAGGTCTACACGAAGGTCGCGCGCTCGACCGCGGAAGACATCGAACTCGCCCTCGACGCCGCGCACGCCGCGGCCGACAAGTGGGGCAAGACCCCGGCGGCCGAGCGGTCCAACCTGCTGCTGAAGATCGCCGACCGGATCGAGGCCAACCTCGAGCTGCTCGCCTACGCCGAGTGCGTCGACAACGGCAAGTCGATCCGCGAAACGCTCAACGCCGACATTCCGTTGACGGTCGACCACTTCCGCTATTTCGCGGGCTGTGTGCGCGCGCAGGAAGGCCACATCAGCGACGTCGACGAGACCACCGTGGCCTACCATTTCCACGAGCCGCTCGGCGTGGTCGGCCAGATCATCCCGTGGAACTTCCCGATCCTGATGGCCGCGTGGAAGCTGGCGCCGGCCCTGGGCGCGGGCAACTGCGTGGTGCTGAAGCCAGCGGAGTCGACGCCCATCAGCATCCTGATCCTCGCCGGCCTGATCGCCGACCTGGTGCCGCCCGGCGTGCTCAACATCGTCAATGGCTACGGCCGCGAAGCCGGCATGCCGCTCGCCACGAGCAAGCGCATCGCGAAGATCGCCTTTACGGGTTCCACGACGACCGGCCGCGTGATCGCGCAGGCCGCGGCCAACAACCTGATCCCCGCCACGCTCGAGCTGGGCGGCAAGTCGCCGAACATCTTCTTCGCCGACGTGATGGACAAGGACGACGCCTTCCTCGACAAGGCCATCGAAGGCCTGGTGCTGTTCGCTTTCAACCAGGGCGAGGTCTGCACCTGCCCGAGCCGCGCGCTGATCCAGGAGAGCATCTACGACAAGTTCATGGAGCGCGTGCTGAAGCGGGTGGCCGCCATCAAGATGGGCAATCCGCTCGACACCGACACCATGATGGGCGCGCAGGCTTCCAAGGAGCAGCTCACCAAGATCCTCTCGTACCTGGACCTCGGCAAGCAGGAAGGCGCGAAGGTGCTCATCGGCGGCGAGCAGGCGAAGCTGGCCGGCGAACTCGCGGGCGGGTACTACGTGCAGCCCACGCTGTTCAAGGGCCACAACAAGATGCGCATCTTCCAGGAGGAGATCTTCGGCCCGGTGCTGGCCGTGACCACCTTCAAGGACGAAGCCGAGGCGCTGGCGATCGCCAACGACACGCTGTACGGCCTCGGGGCCGGTGTGTGGAGCCGCAACGGCAACGCGGCCTACCGCATGGGCCGCGCGATCAAGGCCGGCCGCGTCTGGACCAACTGCTACCACGCCTATCCGGCGCACGCCGCGTTCGGCGGCTACAAGGAATCCGGCATCGGCCGTGAAACCCACAAGATGATGCTCGACCACTACCAGCAGACCAAGAACCTGCTGGTCAGCTACAGCGAAAACAAGCTGGGCTTTTTCTGATGGTCGAAAAGGTCGTCGCGACCGAGGCCGCGATCGAGCTCATCGAGCAGCTGAAGGCCAAGCACGGCCCCGGACTGATGTTTCATCAGTCCGGCGGCTGCTGTGACAACAGCGCCGCCAACTGCTACCTGCTCGGCGAGCTCACGATCGGCGCGGGTGACGTGTACCTGGGCGACATCGGCGGGTGCCCGTTCTACATCGGCAAGGCGCAATACCAGTACTGGCGCCACACGCAGCTGATCATCGACGTGATCGATGGGCACGGCGGCACGTTCTCGCTCGAAGGGCCCGAGGGCAAGGCGTTCCACACGCGGTCGCGGGTGTTCACCGAGGCGGAGATGGCCGCGCTCGACGAGGCCGAGCGCGCTTAGCCGACGCGCAGCCTGGCGGAAGGCCCGGTCGGTGTCAGTCGTCGTGGCCCTCGTGGCCGTGACTCTTGCCCTTGCCGTGCCCGTGATCGTCGTCGCGGCCGTCATCGTGATCCCGGTAATACGGCACGTACTCGTGCTGGTACCAGTCCTCGCGCACGAAATACACCGGCCGGCCGCACGCACCGTACTTGGCGCAATGCTTGCTCCAGTGCTTCTCGTGGCCCGGCGGAACGCGCAGGTAGACCGGCTGCACGCGGACCACTTTCGGCGGACGCTGGACCCAGACCGGCTCGGCATAGATCACCGCAGGTCGCGGGAAATCGCCGATGTTGATCTGCCCGTAGAAACCGGGCTGGCTGATGCCAATCGAGGCGCTGACGTCACTGGCGAGCGCCGGGGACGCAACGGCGGCCGCAATGACGGTGAATAGCAAACGCTTCACGGGGCTGGCTCCTGTTCGATCGTGCGATCCGGCGCATCGAGCACCGGGGCTTTCGCGTCGGTCGGATGTTAGGTGCGGCCAGCGCAGAACTCAGGAATTCGTTCCCAGACTGTGAACGAGTCTGCAGGACGTCGCTCTTTACCGACTCACGACGTGCCCCGATCCCGGGATATCCTCGAGCTGGAGGCGCGGCAACCGCGTTCCCGTCGTGACGCTGGCATCCCAGCTGATCGCGCGGTTTCGTCCCGCCGTCTTGGCGAGCAGCAAGGCCTGGTCGGCCCGCTCGATGGACTCCTCGACGCCGACGTCCGGATCGAGCAACGCCAGCCCGAACGACGCGGTCGCGTGCAGTGCGAGGCCGCCAGGGCCGCCGGCCAACGGCTGGCTGGCCAGGCCGTCGCGGACACGCTTGATCACCGCCTGGCCGACCGCGAGATCCGCGCCGGGCAGCGAAATCAGGAACTCGTCGCCACCGTAGCGAAACACCTTGTCGTAGGGCCGCAGGTGCTGGGTGAGGTTGTGCACGGCGCCGGCCAGGACCGCATCGCCCATGGCATGGCCATATCGGTCGTTGATTTCCTTGAAATGGTCGAGGTCCATGAAGGCGATGCAGCACGGCTGGACGCGGCGCTTCGCGAGTGCGTGCCACTGGCGCAGCTCGGGCAGCATCTCCGCCCGGCCGAAGGCGCCGGTCAGTTCATCACGGTTGCGCAACGCGCCTTCGATCTCGTGCCGCAGCGACTCCAGGTTGACTCGCAGCCGGGAGCTTGCCGCCACCAGGTCGTCGAACAACGGACGCTCGATGGGCTCGTCCGCCGCCACCTCGCGCAGCAGCTGGGCTGCGACCCGGTGCAGGCGCTCGTGCTCGACGCCGATCGCCGCAAACGCCGGTTGCCCCCACAGGTCGGCCGGCGCCTGTTCGTAGTACCACCGGCCGAAGCGGCAGTTGAGGTGCGCGCCTTCCTCGAGATCCTTGAATTCGAGCGGAAGCCCGCAGACGATCGTCCGCAGGAGATTGCCGTGCCAGTCGGCATGATCGACGACGGCTTGTTCCAGTTGCTCCAGGGCTCTGTGCAACGCAGTCGGATCCATGTTGAGCATCGGCGTTGACCCCGTACTCTCCAGGTCCGCACCGGCCGGATCGTCGAACCCCGACCCGATCCCGGTGCATTCGATGGCACGCAACCGAAGAAACTGCACGTCGCCATCGCTCTGCGCCCTGCTCGCCAGGACGCATGCCCAGCTTCCCCCTTCGCCATTCCCGGTACAAGAGCAGGCTCCGCGGATCAACCACGAATCTCGTTAAGCGCGTCACAGATCGAGAAAGAACCCGGGCCTGCGCGCGACATAACACTGCTCGCGGGCGGGCAAAGTCCGCATTCCCGGTCGTTACGGAATCATCTTGCGGTACGGGTTTGCCCGAGCAGTTCGACCGTCCGCACGTCACGCTCTGCGTCGAAGTACTTCTTCAGCACCCGCTCGAACACCGACCCCGGATCACTCACGTTCGCAAAGAGCGTTGCGCTCGAGCGCAGCTTCAACTCGTCGATGCCGCCGAAGATCTCGCGCGCGGAGCGCCCCTCCACCGCGAGCACCGCCTCGCAGCACGCGACCAGTCGCGGCCCGAGCACCGGATGGTCGAGATAGGCCTTCGCTTCGGCGGCGCCGGAGATCGCATACTTCTGCGACGTCCAGCTCGAGCCGAGCCCCTCGACCTGCGGGAACACGTACCACATCCAGTGCGAGCGCTTGCGGCCGCCGCGGATTTCAGCGAGCGCGTCTTCGTAGCTTCCTGCCTGCGCGCGCACGAAGCGATCCAGGTCGTAGGGATCGTCAGTGATTCCCATGCCGCCTCCACAGCATCCACGCGTAGACGGAGACGTTGACCGCGAGCACGAGCAGGCCGAGCCCGAGTTGAACCTGGCGGGTCAACCCTTCCGGGTAGAGCACGGGAAAGACGTAGTGCTCGACGAAGCCACCGGTGTAGCCCTGCTCGCCCGCAAGCAGTCGCCAGTGGTTCTCGAGCGGCGTCAGCGGGCAGATGCCGCCGAGGAACTCGATGCCGGCGCCCCACGCGACCACGGGCAGGTGCACCCACGCCAGGCGCGGCCAGCGCAACACCAGCAACCCGCCCAGCATCACGAACGCCACGAATGCGGCGTGCAGGACGAGAACCAGGTCGGCCAGCAGTCGGTACGGCATCGGGGCAATCCCCCTGCGCGGCCCGGTCAGTCGTCGTGATCGTCGTCGGACCTGGGACGCTCCATCTCCTGCATGCGCATCATCGCGGCCTTGAACATGCCGGTCGCCTCCGTGCTGCTGAGGCCGCGGGCAGCCGCCTCACGCACGGCGCGCAGCAACGCACCCTCGAAACGGATCTGCGTGGCATCGCCGATGTCCTGCTCGTCCTGTCCCTCGGGCGCAGGCACGAAGGGCATGCCGTTCGGGCGCTGCCCCAGCACACCCTCCGCGACCAGCCGCGAGTACGCCGCGTGCACGTCCGTCGCGTGGACCGCCAGCTCCTGCGCCACTCGCTCCGCCGTCGGCAAGAGCGCGCCCGCTGGCAACGCGCCGTTCCTCACGTCACTGCGAATGACGGCGTACAGCCGCTCCACCAGCGTCGGCGCCGCCTGTGCCTGCATCGCCTTGCGCCATCGTCCCGTTCGTGTCGCCCAATATTCGTCCATGACTATCGGTACCTCTCACTCACTCCGAATTCGATTGAGGGCCGGGAACACGGCCTCTACGACCCCGGCGGCGGACCCGCCTCTTCGCTGAGGATACGCCGCCCGACCCAGCCGAGCGCGGTCACCGGCGGACGCGCCATCGGCAGCTGGCGGCTCGCCATCGGCACGATGCGATCGCCGTCGCGCTCGGCCACCACGAAGCTGAAGGCGAACCACGGCGTCTGGCCCATGCGCAGATCGTCCATCACGACCAGCCGGCGCGAATCGCGCGCGCGCGGCTCGGCCGCCCTTGCGGTCTGCACGAGCCCGAGCACCTGCCCGAGCGAACTGGCCGAGCCCGACGCAACGGCGACGTCGGGCGAGACCTCGCGCACGGCGTAGAAGCCTTTGGCGAACCAGGCCAAACGCTGCACGGCCCAGTCATCCTGCCGACGCAGCGGGTCGAGCAACTGCGCCTCGCTTGCGTGATGCACGAGCGTCACGGGGGCATCGCGACCATCCAGTACCGAGCGATATCCCTCGGAGTAGCCGTGATCGTCCATCACCACGACCCGCCACAGCAGGCTGTTGAGCGGCGCGGCCGTGACGAGCATCGGACGCCCGGCGAGCGACGAGTCCGCGAGCAGGCGGCTCACGTCGCCCTCGACGTGCGCCTGGGCCACGAGCGTCCAGGCGAGGTAGGACGTGCTGATCGCGAGCCCCGCCGCGTTCCAGCGCGCGGCCTTTTCAGGCGCTTTGACTCGCCAGCGCAGCGCGGCCAGCACACCGACGATGAGCGGCACGGTGTACAGCGGATCGATGATGAACAGGCTGCCCGCGCCCACCGGCTTGCTCGAGAACGGCAACAGCAGCTGCGTGCCATAGACGGTGAAAGCATCGAGCAGCGGATGCGATATGAGCGAGAGCCATGCGAGCAGCAGCCATTCGCGCCAGCTTGCGCCCGCGCTGCGCTGCAGCCGGGCGAGCGCCCAGGCAATGAATGGCGCAGCGAGGGTCAGGAAGAACAGCGAATGGCTCACGCCGCGGTGGAAGGTGAAGTCCCGCACCGGATCGCCGTGCGGTATCAGCACGTCGAGGTCGGGCAGCGAGGCGCAGACGGCGCCCCACAGCGCGGCGCGCGGGCCGACCTTGCGGCCTAGCACCGCCGTCCCCAGCGCCGCACCCACCACGATATGCGTCAATGAATCCATGAGGTCGCGGATTTTACCCCCTGCGGTCCCTGGAGATGATCATTTTCCCGGATACCCGCCCTGCCGCACGTGCGCGCGACAGCCGGCGCGAACTAGTTGGTGGTTTCGCCCGTCGCGAGCGCCCGCCCCACCAACGCTCGATACGCCGACTGCATGTCTGCAGGCGACGGCGGCGGAGCCTGCTCGAGCGCCCAGGCGATCAACGCCAGGATCGAACCCGCGACGAAACGCGGCACGAACCCCGGCGTCGGTGCGACGGCGATGCCACGGGCTGCGCCCGCCGCGATCAACTCGGCGATCCGCGCCTCGAGCACGTCCTGCAGGATTCTTTCCGTCTGCGCGCGCCCGGGACCTGCCGTGAGAGAGCGATAGATCTGACGGCCGCCCAGGACGTGCGCGAAGAACGGCGCGCAGTCGACGAGGCACGGCTCGTCCTTCAGTTCGACCAGCAGGCCCCGCACGATATTGCCGAAGCGATCCTTCAGCAGCGCATCCTTCGACTCGAAGTGCGCGTAGAACGTGGCGCGCCCGATCTTCGCCTTGCGCGTAATGTCGCTGACCCGCATGCGGTAGTACGGCCGGCGTTGAATGAGCTGGATGAACGCCTCGGCGATCCGTGCCCGGGTCTTTGCAATGCGCGGGTCGACGGACTGCGCGACAGTTTGCGATTTGTGTTTCGCAACCTGCGTTTTCACGCTGCGACGACTTGCCATGGGTTCTCCCCCGTCGGACTCTACGCGCCATGAACACCACATCCACCGATCGATTCATCCGCCGCTCCCAGGCGTTCGCGCTCATCGCGCTGCCAGCCTCGTGGCTGCTGATGCTCGCGCTGCACTTCCGCAGCCTCGCCGAGTTCTTCGTCTTTCGTTCGCGCTACGTGGCGATTCCCGCCGAGGACAAGGTGCCGCGCCTGATCGCGGCGCAGAACCACTGGCCGATGATCCACGATCCGCACCTGATCGGCTATCTCGCCCTGCCGCTGCTGGTGCTCGCCGCGTTCGGACTCTATGCCCTGGGGCGCCGCATCCACCCGCGCCTGGCGGCACTGGGTGTGTCGCTGACGGTCGTCGGCAGCATCTTCATGGGCGGGATATTCGGCCTGATGATTTCGCTGACGCGGGCCATGGGAAACATCGACCCGAAGTACGTCGATGGCGCGATTGCGACGTTTACGGCCGTGACCGCAGACACGGGCGGCTACGGGCTGACGCGACGTCTCGGCATGCTCGCCCTGCTCGGGATCGCCATCCAGGCGCTGGCGTTGTGGCGGGCACCGAACGTGCCGCGCTGGTCGCCCGTTCTCGTGACGGCCGGTTGTGCGTTGTTCCTGTCGTTCTGGGACGTCGACAACATGATGTTCATTGGCGCCATCTGCATCGTTGCAGGGCTCGTGCCGATCGCGCGCCTGCTCGGAAGCTCGGGCGCCGGGCACCGGTTCGGTTAATCTTGGTCGACCCGGCCCCGCTTGCCGGGGCCGTCGAGGGCAACCCATGACACTCGAGCAAGTCGCCGACTACGCCAACATCTTCGGCGCACTGACCGTCTTCGGCGGCATCGTGTTCGGCCTGATCCAGTTGTCCGAGTATCGGAAGCAGCGGCGGGACGTCATTGCGGCCGAACTCATGCGCACCTTCTACAGCGTGGCCCTCGCCGACGCGGTGACACTCGTTCGAGCCCTGCCCGACCACTGTCCAGCGGACGAACTGAGAAGGCGCGGCCCGCAATATGAGCGCGCCGCGGTCATCGTCAATACCTCCTTCGAGACGATGGGACTGCTGGTGTTCCGTCGAATCGCGGACTACGACATCGTCGAGCAACTGGCCGGCGGCATGGTGGCGATGCTTTGGCGCAAGCTCGATGCATGGGTCGCCGTCGTGCGGGCCGAGCAGTCGCAGCCGTCCTGGGCCGAGTGGTTCGAGTGGCTCGCGACACTGGCGTCAGCGCGCAAGAACGAAGGGCAGCCCGCCTATGTCGCGCACAAGAACTGGAAACCTTGACTCGGCATTGACCGACCCGGCAAGCCGCGGCATCACCAGCAGGGACTGGCCGATCGCGCTCTCGGCGAGATGCACTAGGCCGCCTTCAGCCGGCCCGGCCTCTCTTTGGCACGACGTGTGCGAGTCTGCCGCTCCAGCGCGGCAAACGCCTCGCGCGTGTACTGCGCCAGCCGGCCCGCTTCGGGCAACGCCGAAGCATTCGCGGTGAAGCCGATCAAGACCTGCCCGGCGTACGACATGAACGTGATGTTGAGGCCCATGCCCGAGATCAGCGTGGACACCGGACAGAGCGCTTCGAGCCTCGCGCCATTCAGGTACTGCGGTTCCGTCGGGCCGCGCACGTTCGAGATCAGGACGTTCGAGCCCAGGAAATAGTCCGCGCCTGCGCGCGGGACGAGTGCGAGCGTTTCCCCCAGCGCGAAGGTGAGCACTGCATACGCATAGGCCACGTCCCTCGGCAGCGTGCGAATGCGCTCCTTGGCCTCGCGCGTGTGGGCCATCACCTCGCGCATGCGCCGGCCGACCGATGCCGACGGCGTCCCGAGCGGTGTCCAGAAGATGGAGACCTGCGTCGTCGCCTGCTTGACCTCCCGGTCGTGCAGCGAGACGGGACAGATCGCGACGAGCGCGCGCTCGGCCGGCCGGCCGATGCTGCGCAGGTAACGGTTCATGGCCGCGTCCAGCACGCAGAGCGCGACGTCGTTCAGCGTCGTGCCCCAGGCGCGCGCAACGGCCTTCATCGCCGGCAGCGGCAGGACCGTGTGCGCGATGGCCCGCGCGTTGCGGATCGGGTCGTTCATCGCGGTCAGCGGCGCAGTGAACGGACGCACCTTTTCGCTCGAGTACCCGCGCAGGCCCGCCAGGCTTTCCTCGAACAGGCGCTCCGATCCCCAGCCGATCGACAGCGCCGTACGCGCGGCGTTCGCCACTTCACGCTCGAGACGCGCAAGCAGCTCCTTCGGCATGGCCTGCGCCGAGGCCGGGAGGCTCGTCTCGATGACGGTCCGGATGCGGCGGTCCCGCGGCGATCGGGACAGCGTTCGATGCAGCAGGGCGATGCCCGACTCGCCATCCACCAGGGAGTGGTGGACCTTGATGAAGACCGCGAACCGATTCCGCTCCAGGCCCTCGATCACGTACACCCGCCAACCCGGGCGGTCCCGCTCGAGCATCGGCGCGTGCAGGTCGGCGACGAGTTCGTCGAGCTGCGCGTCGGTGCCCGGCGCGGGCAATGTCCGGTGCTGGATATGCCAGTCCATGTCGAGCCGGGCGACCTCGCGCCACTCGGGCAGGCCGAGCCTGCGAAACACGGGGATGCGATTGAACGGCGGCACCGGGGCGGCCTTCCGGTACGCGTCGACGATCCTGCGCACCACCGCCGCACCGCCGCGTCGCGGCCGCTGGAAGATCAGCACGGCACCGACGTGCCGCGGGTTGTCCTGGTTCTCCGACAGGAAGAACATCAGGTCGAGCATCGGAATCCGGATACCCATAGCTTCTCTCCCCTCCCGCCGCCGGACTGGCTGCCTCAGAGTGCCCGCCAGAGTCCAACGTAGGCAATGGCGTGAGTTTCGCCACTGACGCTGTGGCCCGCTGAAAAAAGCAGTTTGAATCCCGGGGAGAAACCGTACGAGCCGCCGAAGTTCAGGAGCGTGGTCGCCCGTCCGTCGACCGTGTCCTTGCCGCGGGCAAATACCTCCCCACCCAGCATCCACTTCTCGCCCAGGTCCTTCTGCAGCAGCCAACCACCGTAGGCATGGCTCTCCTCGCCGTCTGCACGATTGATGACGTAGCCGCCAACGGCGGAAGCGGTCCATTCACCCCAGATCTTCTGCACGCAGACCGGCAGCAGCCACCAGGCCTCGCCGTTGCCAAGTCCCTTGCTTGAATTCCCAGTGGGCAGCACGACTATTGGCGAGACCGCGATCTGCAGCGACGTGTCCGATTCACCGACAAAGCGATACTTCACGCCAATTACGACGTCGCCGAGACCCCACTCGGTCGGGCTGCCATCTGGCGCCGTTCGCGTGAAAGGCACCGCGATCGTGAACTGGATGTCCGGCAGCAGGCCGTGGCTGTATTCAAAGACAGGGAGATTGATCTCGCTCTCGTCGGTCGTCCCGTCGTAGGTGGAAAAGACATAGAACTCGCTGCTCGTGTAATCCACGGGCACCGGGTCTTCGGTAAGGAACGGCGGGCCCGCGTCCGCCTGACTGGAAATAATGGCCAGGACGGAAACGACTGCGGCTGCCCTCATCTCTCGTACCAGACGACGGCTTGTCGCATGCGTGCCCAACGCTCGAAGTGGCTCGCGAATGCGTCGTCGATGCGGTTGCGCTTGACCTTCAAGGTCGGCGTGATCAGGTCGTTGTCCACCGTCCACGCCTCGGTCATCGCCACGAGGCAGTCCAGTTGCTCGTGGGGGTCGAGCGACTCGTTGACCGCCTTCAGGAGCTCGGCCAGCGAGGTCTCCAGCTCGACGCGGCCGGTGGGGTCGCGAACCTTCCTGACCGCCTCGTCATTGAGCATCAACAAGCCGATCGGCTGGCCGAGGTTGGCGCCGGTGACGCAGCAGGCCTCCACGGCGGCGTGCATCACGAGCAGTTCCTCGATCGGCGACGGCGCGACGTACTTGCCCTTGCTGGTCTTGAACAGGTCCTTCACGCGACCCGTGATCTTCAAGTTGCCCGCGGCGTCGAGAGCGCCCTTGTCGCCCGTGTGCATCCAGCCGTCGTCGGTGAACGCCCGCCGGGTCATCTCGGGTTCCTTGTAATAGCCGAGCATCGTCGCCGGGCTCTTGACCTGGATCTCGCCGTCGGACGGTTCCAGCCGGCACTGCACGCCGTCGTAGGGGCGCCCCACCGTGCCGAAGACCTGCTCGGCCGGCACCGTGATGTGGGTGGCGGCGAGATTCTCGGTCATGCCGTAGCCTTCGGCGACGTTCAGCCCGATCCTCGCGTACCAGCGCAGCAGTTCCGGCGGCATCGGCGCCGCGCCGCCCGCCGCGAAGATGCAGTCCTGCAGGCCGAGGGTGGCGAGGATCTTTCGCGAGACCAGGCCCTTGACGATCGGCAGCCTCAGCAGGCGATCGAGCTTCGTGGCCGGCATTTTCGCCAGCACAGCGTGCTGGAACTTGACCCAGAGCCGCGGCACCGAGAAGAACACCGTGGGCCGGGCGCGCCGCATGTCGGCGGCGAACGTGTCCGTGCTCTCGGCGAAGTACACGTGCATGCCGGTCGTGAGCTGGCCATGCTCGACCAGCGCACGCTCGACGACGTGCGACAGCGGCAGGTACGACAGCATGCGCGTACCGGCGTCGAGCGGGATGCGCTTGAGTCCGGTCTGCACCGCCCAGGCGAACGCCGCGAAGCTGTGCATCACGCCCTTCGGCGCGCCGGTCGTGCCGGACGTGTAGATGATCGTCGCGAGCTCGTCGCCGGGACGCACCGGCTCCCCTGCGAGCGGCGCAGTGCGGGCGACGATGTCGTCCCAGCACGGGTAGCTCTGCCGCGCATCGTCCGGCGCCAGCGGGTGGCTGATGCACAGCATCCCGTCGGGCACTCCGGGCTTCATGTGCTCCCATCCGTCGAGCTTGCCGACGAACAGCACCCTGGACTCGCTGTGCGCGAGGATCTGGCGGATCGTGCCGGCCGCGAGCGTCGGATACAGCGGCACCGAGACGCCGCCCGCGAGCCAGATGGCGAAATCGCTCATCAGCCAGTGCGCCGTGTTCTTCGACAGGATGGCGACACGGTCGCCCCGCTGTAGACCGAGGCCCTGCAGGTGTGCGGCCATGCGTCGCGACTGGTCGAGCACCTCGCGCCACGTGTAGTCGCGCACCACGCCGCCGCCCAGCGGCTGCGTCAGCGCCACGCGGTCCGGTGCAGTCTTCTCCCAGTAGTACAGGCGCTGGAGCGCCAGGAGGTCGTCGGCAACGATCGTAGCCATACGCGTTCGAGCCCCGCGGCAGGGCGAGGCTCAGCCTCTGGCTCAGCGTACCGAAGCCGGCCGCGCACCGTCAGCAGGGCTTTCCTCTAGCGCGATCAGCGCAGCGTGCTTTTGCGCTGCACCGCAGCGCGCCGCGCCTCGGGCGACGCGGACTGACTCACTGTCCGGTGCTGACAATGCCACCGTTCGGCAGGAACACCGCCCCGGTCGTCCCGTCGGAAAAGCCACTCGACCCGGTGACCCTCGACTGCCAGGTATTGCTGCCGCCACCGGTGCCCTGCGCCTGCGCCGCCATCGCGGCGAGATTCCACATCGGCGGCCCGCCCTCGGGACCCGCCAGGCCCTGTGCCGTGATGAAGTAGCGGCCCGGAATGATCGGTCCCGTGATCTGCTGCAACGCCATCAGGTCGTACGGATGCAGCACACGTCCGTTGACGACGACACTCGTACCGCCGCCCGAGGCATCGATCCGCAGCGGTCCGCCCAGCCTGAGACCGGGAGAGATGAATCCCATCGTCGGCCCGCCCTGCGGACCCCAGGCGCCGAGCACGGGGTCGTACCAGTAGCCGGCATCGGGGATGCGAATGCGGTAGGCCTGTTCGGCACGCGCCAGTTCGTCATCGCTGAGACGCTGGCCGTTGATCACGACGTTGCGCTTGGCTGCGGTCGCGCCGGCAGCGGGCGTCGTCGCACCCTGGCCGCCCGGGCTGCGCCTGAACGTGAGCCTTTGCTCCGTTCCGGGGGCACCGATTTCCACGATGAGGCGATCGCCCTGAACCATCGCCGCAATCGGCATGGACTGTACGCCCGCCCCCACCGTTCCCGCGAAACCCGCACCCTGAGAACGGGCGTTGAGCGGCATGGAGGTCCCTGGGTCGGCGAGCGTTCCCGTCACACCACCGTCCGGTGACTCCTGCAGCGTCAGGCTGAGGCCAGGCTCCTCGTCGGCAAGGTAGCGGCCGCTGAGACCGCCGGTGCCTGCCGCACCGGCCGCCATCGCACCCGCCATCATCAGAACTCCCCTGAATACGACGTGCTTCATGTTCTGGCCCTCGCAATCGACCGGCGTCGTTCGCTCGAAAGCATGACTCAACCGCTGCGCATGACGGATCGTACACCCACGCACCCGCGCAGCTGTACCGCGCCATGGCTCGCCGCGTCCGCGCATCGACCGGCAGCCGCTCTTGTTTCCAGGCCGCGCCGAGACAAACGACCCGGCACTTGGTTATCGTGGGCGACTCCGAGGAGTCGAATCCCCACATGACCTCCGACACCCAAGCCATGCAGGTCATGCGCATCGTCGAACAGCACGGCGTGGTGCATTCGCGCGATCTCACGGCGAGACAGATCCCTCGGGCCACGCTGATGCGCCTGGTTCGGGCCGGCCGACTCAAGCAGGCCACCCGTGGCTCGTACGTTCTCCCCGACCAGCCCCTGTCCCGACAGCACTCGCTGGCGGAAGTGGCCGCTCGAAGTTCGCGAGGCGTCTTCTGCCTCCTCACGGCACTGCGCTTCCACAAGATCACGACACCGCCGTCGGACGCGATCTGGCTCGCGATCCCCAACAAGGCCCGCGCGCCCACGAGCGGTCATCCGCCGCTCGAGATCGTGCGCTTCTCCGGCGCCGCCCTGACGGAGGGCGTCGAGCAGCACATCGTCGACGGCGTGACCATCCGCGTGTACTCGGTCGCCAAGACCGTGGCCGATTGCTTCAAGTTCCGCCACAAGGTGGGGCTCGACGTGGCGCTCGAAGCCCTGCGAAAGAGCCGACGCCGCGGGCTCGCGACCGCGGAAGACCTCAGGCACTACGCCCAGGTTTGCCGGGTCACCGAGGTGATGCGGCCGTACCTGGGTGGCTGACGACGACGAGCGGAGGATGACGATGACCGACAAGTCCGACCGAGGCACGCGCTGGCAACTCGCGCGCGATGTCGTGGTGTTCCAGGTCAAGCTGGGGATGGAGGCGGTGCTGGATATCATGCTCATCCCGGTGTCGCTCGCGGCGGCAGCGCTGGATCTGGTGCTGGGCAACTGGCGACGACCACGATGGTTCCACGCCGTGCTGCGGTTCGGCGAGCGCTGCGAGGAGCGGATCGACCTGTGGCGCGTCGCGACGCCCGGCGTGGACGCGCCTCCATCGGAGGTCGATGCGGTCATGCGCAGCATCGAGACCCTGCTGCGTCGCCCGGGAACTGGACCGGACAAGTTGCGTGAGCTCAGGCGCTGGGCCGCGACCAAGATTGCGCCGATCGATCCGGCCGGCGCCCCCTCCCGATCCAAGGGAGGAGAGAATACGAGCCAGCCCCTAGCCGTCGTCGCCTTCTCGGCGATCCTGCCGGAACAGGAACACGAGCGCACTGACGGTCCCGAGCAGCATGACTGCCATTCGAAGATACGCCGAGACCCACGGGATGCCGATGTCGACACCTCGGCCGACGAGCACGTTCACCCAGCGCTCGCCGACGCCGCCGTCGTACATCCAGCGGGTGGCGAGGTGGGCGGTCGCCAGCACGTAAAGAACGGCGGCCAATGACCTGAGCTTGAGATCCAGGCGGCGCCCCGCGACGAAGCCCGCCACGATGATTGCGAAAGTAATCGACAACCAGAACTGAAACTGCAGATCGATGGATGCCCGCTGCGTCAGCAGGAGGTTCAACAGATCCGAGGTCGGAATTTGGTCCATCGTGTGCGCCTCCCATGTTGACCATGAACGAGTGGGTACAGCCTATGGGTCGGTGGCGGCAGGATTGCCGCCAGCATGCACGGTCCCCGTCTCCGGAACGTCCAGCGGGTGCCCCTTGCGCCCGCCGCGGATGAGCGCGCCCTCACCCAGCGTGCCCTGAATCATGACCTGGGCCATCTCCGTGCAGCGGCGCACCAGCGCTGCGGCACCGTCGTGCAGCAGCGAGGAGGACTGGACGTGCCGCACGTTGTTCTCCATGTCCTCCGCGCTCCAGCCGCGCGAGTGAGCCACGTAGGGAAACTGCGGAAACTGGCAGCCGATCTCGGCGAAGAACCCGAGCATCTGGCCCGCCACCGCCTGCACGTTGTCCTGCCCGCCGGTGATGATGAAACCGGCAACCTTGTTGCGCAGCAGGTGCTTGTCGGCGATGGTCTCCTGGTTCTGGATACAGTTCATCCGCTCGACCATCTTGTAGTACAGGCTGCTGGCCCCGCCCCAGCGGATGGGTGTCGCCACGACGATCACGTCCGCCCAGTGCACGACGCCCTCGTAGACGCGGTCCATCTGGTCGTCGGCATCCATCTGCGTGATCGAGCACGGCCAGGTGCACGCACGCGAGGACTTGGAGTAGAAGCCCTCGCACTCGCGGAACCTGAGGTCGCGGATTCGCAGCAGCTGCGTCTCGCAGTGGAGTACTTCGGCGGCGCTCCGCAGGGAATGGGACAGCAGGTCCTCCGACGTGCTGTAGCGCGGATGGCCCGCGGTCATGGCCGTGGTCGAGATGCCCAGCACGCGAATCGGGCCCGCCTCGCGCCGCGGGGCTCTCGCCAACGGGTGAGGCTCGTGAGGCTTGCGGCCCCGCTTCGAGCCGGGCGTGTTCTCGACGAGCACCCGCCCGTTCTCGACGCGCACCGCGTGCGCCGGGACACGGTCCTCTTCGAAGCCCGGTTCACCCTCGCCCGTGCGGCAGTGAAATTTCCAGTAATGCCAGGGACACACGACGTAGTCGCCGTCGAGCGTTCCTTCGCCGAGCGGACCCCCGGCGTGGTTGCACACGCCGGAAATCGCGCTGAAGTGGCCGTCCTTGCAGACCAGGGCGATCCGCTTGCGCCCCAGCAACACTTGCTGAACCGGCTTGTGACGCAGCTCGTCCGCGGCACCCACATCGATCCACGCTTCAGGTTCCATGCGCGACCCTCCTCTTGGTTACCGGGTCTCCGTCCGCTCGACTCGTCCACTGAGCCTACCGCAAGCGATGCGGTCTCAGCGCCAGAATGCAGCGATGGCCTGCGTTCGTCCCCTCCGCGAATCCCCGACCACCCCTGTCGACCCAGGAGCAGGCGACGTGCAGCGGCCGAGCCGCCCGGTCGGGGCGCGGTCGAACTGTGACGGTGCGCACGACTTTGGCGGCGTGTTGATTTAAGCCTTGCGCTACGCAAGGTGGATCCGGAACCTTCCGAGACAGCCTGGGGAACAGGATGCGGAGCGACCGCGGTCTCCCACTTCGATTGCACGCCAACCGGGTGCGCCGAGGTCGACGATGCAGCGGCTACTGGTGACTTTGGTACCGAGGAACGCCGATGCTCAGGACGAACCCATCCTCACTGCGCAGAGCGCTGGAGCAGTTGCAGCAGGCCACGCTCGACCATGCCGTATGGCGCGATCGCATGCTGCGCGCGATCTCCGGACGACAGCCGTGCGATCGAAGCGACCTGGCGGCGGACGCGCACCGTCACTGCCAGTTTGGCCGCTGGTATTTCGAACGGGCGCTTCCCCAACTGCGCGATCTGCCGTCATTCGCCATGATCGGCGCCGAGCACGAGGACCAGCACCGGATCGCCGCCGAGCTGCTGCGAAGCCTGGCGGCCGGTGTGCCCGTCGGGCGGCCAGCCATCGACGAGTTCGAAGAAGCCAGTGCCCGGCTGAGTTACGCGCTGTACTTCGTCAGGCGCGAGATCGAGTGTGCGCTGCGCAGTCGAGACACGCTGACCGACGCGCACAGCCCCGTGGAAATGATCCGGGACCTGCGCGAGTGGCATGCGCTGGGGAGGCAACCGGGCCGGCAATGCTGCATCGCCGTCATGGAACTCGACGACATGCAGGAGATCAATGCGGCCCACGGCTACTCCGCAGGCGCGCAAACACTCGTCACGGCGGTGAAGGTCATTGCCGCGCACCTTCGGCTCACTGACAGGGTGTTCCGCTACGAGCGGAACAGGTTCCTCATCCGGCTGTCCGGGACGGATCTCGCGTCCGGCAAGACCGTCATCATGCGGCTCCGCGATTCCATCACGCACGGAGTCGCGTCGGCCAGCGCGGATAGGGCTGCCTTACCCGTGACGGCGTCGTTCGGAATCGCGCTGCTGGACCCTGAGGTGGATGCACTGGAATCCATCGATCGAGCGAACCAGGCGTTGACGCTGGCAAAGACGGCTGGGCGAAATCGGATGATCGTGTGGGACCCGTCGGTCACGACCGGCGTGCGGTTGCTGCGGCTCGAGATGAAGCACGTGCCGGGCTAAGTGTCGTAGACCATCACGTTGTCGTACGCGACCCCGTCGTCTCCTACCAGGGCAGTGGCGAGCCGTTGGCGTGCAGGAAGCGGCCACTGCTCGTCGGGGTGAGTTCGTCGATGCGAGCGAGAAGCCCGCGCGCCGCGGTGGCCGGATCCACATCGCCGCGGCCACCCGTCATCGGCGTCTGGACGAAGCCCGGGTGCAGCATCACGACCGCCACGCCGCGCGGGGCAAGATCGTGCGCGAGCGAACGGCCCGCCGCGTTCATCGCCGCTTTCGACATGCGGTAACCGTAGTAGCCACCCGAGGTGTTGTCGGCCATCGAGCCCATGCGGCTCGTGATCAGCACCAGCTTGCCACCCCGGACGAGCTGCGGCGCCAGCAGGGCCGTCAGTCGCAAGGGCGCCAGCGCGTTGACTTCGAACTGCCGGCGGATGTTTTCGACAGCCTTCTCGTCGAGCGCATCGAGCGACTCGTCGGACAGCACTCCGGCGTTATGAATGAGCAGGTCGAGAGGCACGCCGGCGACGCGCGCGGCGAGCGCCGTGCAACCCGCGTCGGTTGCGATATCAATGCCCGACTCCACGCGCACCGGCAGCCGCGAGAGTTCGGCACTCGGCTTGCGGCAGACCGCGATGACCGTCGTGCCACGTGCCGCCAGTTGCCGTGCCAGCTCGCAGCCGATGCCACCGGCTGCACCGGTGATCAGTGCCGTGCTCATGCTCATGCCTCCTGTCCGTGCGCTGCCGTCACTTTGCGCCATACTTCCCAGCCTGAGTACTGTGCGCCTCTTCCCCGCGGCGAGTGCCGGCCGCAACGCGTCGCCACCGCCCAGGCGCCCGCGTGACCAGGCACAGGTTCTCGGCTACTCTGGCCAGGGCCTGGGTACATGACAACACCAATTCGGGGGTCTGTTGGAGATCGTAATCGACCGCCTCTTCCCCAGGGACCCGGACCAATCGTGAGCGTGACGCGCCGCCTGAGGCACGGTTTCCTCGGGCTGACGGGCGCACTGTGCGTGAGTTGCGGCGGCGCGCAGCACGCGACGCACCACGCCGCGGATGACAGCGCGCCGCCCGTTCGCGGTGGAACGCTCAAGGTCGTCGGCAACTCCGACGTCGACCACCTGTGGCCCGCCAGTGCGTATGTCACCGGTTCGATGTGGTTGAGCGAGACCTTCGCCCGCCAGCTCGTCACGTATCCGGCTGCCGCCGACTACGCAACCAAGACCGCGGTCGTCGCCGACCTGGCGCAGGAACTGCCGACCCGCGCGAACGGCGGGATCAGCGAAGACGGACGCCTCTACACCTTTCACCTGCGCCGCGGCGTGCGCTGGAATACCTCGCCGCCCCGCGCGGTGACGGCGCACGATGTCGTGCGGGCGTTCAAGATGTTCTGCAACCCGGTGAGCCCGGTCGGCGCGCCGCGCTACTACACCAGCACGATCGCGGGCCTGGCGGAGTACTGCACTGCCTTCACCAAGGTCCCCGGTACGGTTGCCGGCATCCGGCAGTTCATCGCCTCGCACGACCTCGACGGCGTGCGCGCGCTCGACGATTCGACACTGGTCTTCAAGCTCCTCGCGCCGGCCCCTGACTTCCTCAACCTGCTGGCGATGACTTTCACTTCGGCCGTTCCGGAGGAGTATCTCGACTATCTCCCGGACAGTCCGCAGTTCCGGCAACACACGCTCTCGAACGGCCCGTATGCCATCACGCGCTACGTGCAGGGCCGCGAGATCGAGCTCACCCGCAATCCCGCCTGGGACCCGGCAAGCGACCCCAACCGCGCCGCCTGGGTGGACCGCATCAGCATCCAGCTCGGGATCGACAACGAGCTCACCCAGCTGCAGCTCGAGGCCGGGACGGCCGACCTGGCCTTCGACATGTCGATGCTCACGGTCAACCAGGCGTCGCTGCTTGCGATCGGCGATCCGCGCGTCATGCTCGTGCCCGACGGCGAGCACTACGGTTCCATGCACTTCCTGTCCATCAACCTGGTCGGCCCCAACAATGGCGGGGCGTTGAAGAACCTCAAGGTGCGCCAGGCGCTCGCGCTCGCGGTGGACAAGCACGCGCTCGTACAGCTCTCCGGGGGGCCCGTCCTCTCGCGACCGCTGTATCAGGCAGTCTTCAGCTCGGTGGCAGGCTTTCGCGCCGGCGCCGATCGTTACTCGACGCCGAGCGACCGCGGTGATCCCGAGGCCGCGCGCCGGCTGCTGGCGGAAGCCGGATACCCGAACGGCATCCCGCTGCGCGTCGCCTTCTCGACGGACTCGACGTATCCGATCGAAGCGCAGTCGACACAGGCCAGCCTGCGACGCGCGGGATTCCACGCCGAACTTTTCCCCTACTCGGCCGCGGATTTCTGGGGCCGCCTGCTGCCGAACGCCCAGAACGCCCGGCGCGGCGAGTGGGACATCGCCTACACCGGATGGCTTCCGGACTGGTTCGGCAGCAACAACGGCCGCTCGGTCATCGTGCCCCTGTTCGACGGCCGCACGCTCGGCAACCTCTCGCAGAACTATGGCCTCTACAACAGCGCAGCCGTGAACGGCGCCATCGATCGGGCGCTCGCCGCGCCCACGGCGGAGCTCGCCGAGGCCGCCTGGGCCGACGCTGCGGCCCACGTGATGGACGACGTGGCGATCGTGCCGCTGATCGAGCGCAAGTCCGGCTGGATGCGCTCCTCGCGGGTGCGCAACTGCGTCTGGTCCGTTCTCGGGCAGCAATGCATCCTCACCGCCGTGTGGCTCGCCGATGCCGCCCCTCTCAGAGCGGGAGACGGGCGGTGACCGCATCGCCCGACGCTGCGACCCTGCTCGAGGTCCGTGACCTCGCGGTCTCGTTCAACACGCCGGACGGCGTGCTCGAGGCGGTGCGCGGCGTCTCCTTCGGCCTGGCGCGCGGCCGGACACTCGGCATCGTCGGCGAATCCGGTTCCGGCAAGAGCGTCGCCACGCAATCGATGGTCGGACTGACGCGCGGCGCGCGCATCGCGGGCCAGGCACTGTTCGAGGGACGCGACCTGCTGGCCCTGCCGGCGACGGAGTTGCGCGCCGTTCGCGGACGCGGCATCGCGATGATCTTCCAGAATCCGATGTCGAGCCTGCACCCGCTCTACACCATCGGCTGGCAGATCGCCGAAATGATCCGCGCCCACGAGCCCGTCTCCGCAGCCCAGGCTCGCGCCCGCGCCGTCGAACTGCTCGGCCACGTCGGGATCCCGCGGCCCGAGCGGCGGGTGGACGACTATCCGCACCAGTACTCCGGCGGCATGCTGCAGCGCGCGATGATCGCCATGGCCATCGCCCTCAACCCGCGCATCCTCGTCGCCGACGAGCCCACGACCGCGCTCGACGTCACGGTGCAGTCGCAGATCCTGCGGCTGCTGCGTCGCCTGCAGGAGGAGTTCGGCACGGCGATCATCATGATCACTCACGACCTCGGAGTGATCGCGGAGACGGCCCACGACGTGCTCGTGATGTACGCCGGCCGGGCGATGGAGCAGGCGCCGCGCGAGAGCCTGCTGCGCACGCCGCGCCATCCGTACACGCAGGGACTGCTGCGCTCGCGTCCGCGGCTCGATGCGATCGGCGGCCGGCTGGTGCCGATTCCCGGCCAGCCGCCGAGCCTGATCGCGCCGCCGCGAGGCTGCCCGTTCCAGGCGCGCTGCGACCGTTCGGTTGAACGTTGCACGAGCGCTCCGCCGCCGCTGGCCGCCGTCGCTGCCGGAGACTCCGCGCATCGTTCGGCGTGCTGGCTGTCGGAGCAAGGTGGCGCCCCGTGACCGCCGAGGTGCTCGTCCAGCTCCGCGAGGTCGTCAAGGAGTTTCCAGTACGGTCGGGCGGTGCCTTCGGCGGGCGCCGCGAACGGTTGCAGGCGGTAGCCGGCGTCAGCTTGGACCTTCGTCGCGGCGAGACGCTGGGACTCGTCGGCGAAACGGGCTGCGGCAAGTCGACGCTGGCCCGCTGCGTGGTGCGCCTGCTCGAGCCGAACGCCGGCCAGGTCCTGTTCGACGGCCACGACATCTCGACCGCCTCGCACGCGGAGCTGGCGCCGTACCGCCGCCGCATGCAGATGATCTTCCAGGATCCCTACGGCTCGCTCAATCCCCGCCGGCGCGTGGGCTCGATCATCGGCGACCCGTTCGCGATACACGGTGTCGGCCCGGCCGGCGAGCGCCGGCGCAAGGTGCAGGACCTGATGACGCTGGTCGGGCTCAATCCCGAGCACTACAACCGCTTCCCGGCCGACTTCTCCGGCGGCCAGCGCCAGCGCATCGGAATCGCCCGCGCGATCGCGCTGCGCCCCGAGCTCATCGTGTGCGACGAGCCCGTGTCGGCCCTCGACGTATCGATCCAGGCGCAGATCCTCAACCTGCTCGACGAGCTGCAGGGCGAGCTCGGCCTGACCTACCTCTTCATCTCGCACGACCTGTCCGTCGTGCGGCACGTGAGCGATCGCGTCGCGGTGATGTACCTCGGCCGGATCGCGGAGATCGCTCCTTCCGAGGCACTCTACGAGCGGGCGCGACATCCCTACACACGGGCATTGCTCTCGGCGGTCCCGGCGTTCGACCCGGATGAGACGCGAGCCCACGCCAGCGTCGAGCTCACCGGCGATCCACCGTCACCGCTCGATCCGCCGCGCGGATGCCGCTTCCACCCGCGCTGCCCCCGCGCCCAGGCGCGGTGCGCGGCCGAGGAGCCGCAACTCATCCCCCGGGCCGGCGACGGGCCCGAGCACACGACCGCCTGTCACTTCCCGCTGGCCGATGGCGAGACGATGTCGACCCGCGCCGCGCCGGGGGTTACCCAATGAGCGCCGCCCCGCCCATTCGCGGCCGCGGCCCGTGGCAGCTCGCCTTCGAACGGCTGCGTCATGATCGCGCCGCGATCGCCTCGGCAGTCACCATCCTCTTCGCCCTCGCGGTCGCGCTCGCCGCACCGCTGCTCGCGCAGCTGACCGGTCACTCGCCGACCGCGCAGTTCACCGAGACCGGGCTCTCGCCGACGGGCATCCCGGTCGGACCCGGCCGCGAATTCTGGCTCGGCACCGACGGGCTGGGGCGTGACGTGCTGGTCCGCATCGCCTACGGCACGCGCATCTCGCTGCTGGTCGGCGTCCTCGCCAGCGGGCTCGCCGTGCTGATCGGCGCGGTCGTCGGCATCGCCGCCGGCTGGCATGGCGGCGCCGTCGACACCTTCCTTTCCCGTTTCATGGACGTCGTGCTCTCGCTGCCCTTCCTGATCCTCGCGCTGGCACTGGCTGCGCTCGTCGGACCCGGACTCGGCGTGAGCATCTTCCTGATCGCGTTCTTCAGCTGGGCCTCGGTCGGACGCGTCGTGCGCGCCGAGGCCGCGTGCCATTCGCGAGCGCGAGTACGTGCAGGCCGCCCGCGCGATCGGCGCCGGCAGTGCCCGCATCATGTTCGTCGAGATGCTGCCGGTGGTGAGCGCGACGGTGATCGTCTACGCGACGCTCCTGATCCCCTCGTCGATCGCCTTCGAGGCGACGCTCTCGTTCCTGGGCCTCGGCGTGCCGCCGCCGACGCCCACCTGGGGCAACATGCTCACCGACGCAATGGCGTACTACAAGGTTGCGTGGTGGCTGCTCGTCTTCCCGGGCGCGGCGCTGCTCGGCATCACCTACGCGTTCAACGTGCTCGGCGACAGCGTGCGCGATGCGCTCGACCCCAGGCACGACCAGACCATTGGCGCGGGTCGCGGAGGTGCCGGGTGATCGGCTTCCTGCTGCGCCGCATCGCCTGGGGGACGCTCGTCGTCTGGCTGGTCGCGACGCTGGTCTTCGTCGTGTATTTCGCCGTGCCGCGGGACGTGGCGCGGCTCATCGCGGGTCGGCAGGCGAGCGAGGAAACGCTTGCGGTCGTGCGTGCGCGTCTCGGCCTCGACCAGCCCATCCTCGTCCAGTACGGACGCTTCATCGGGCGCCTCGCGCGGGGCGACCTCGGCGAGTCGTTCATCACGCAGGAGTCGGTCGTGTCGATCGTCGCGCGCGACATCCCGGTCAGCGCCTCGCTTGCGGTGGGCGGCTCGGTGCTCTGGCTGCTGATGGGCGTCGGCGCGGGCGTCGTGGCAGCGACTCGGCCGCGGTCGCGGATCGACCGGTCCATCACCGCGGCCGCACTGTTCTTCTATTCCATGCCCACGTTCCTCGTCGGGCAGCTGCTGCTCTTCTTCCTGTTCTTCCAGCTCTACCGGGCGGGGTTCGCACTCTTCCCGCCCGGCTCGTACGTGCCATTCACGGAAAGCCCGCTGCAGTGGGCGCGATTCCTGATCCTCCCGTGGTTCACGATCGCCCTGGTGACGGGCGCCGCGTATGCCCGGCTCACGCGCGGCGCGATGCTCGACGCACTGGGTGAGGACTACATTCGAACGGCCCGCTCGAAGGGGCTTCCCGAGCGGCGCGTCGTGCTGGTCCATGCGCTGCGCAGCTCGCTGACGCCCGTCGTCACGCAGTTCGGCATCGACCTCGGCACGCTGCTGGGCGGAGCGATCGTCACGGAGGTCGTCTTCGGCTTGCCCGGGCTCGGGCGCGAGGTGGTCCAGGCGATCCTCAAGCAGGACCTGCCGGTCATCATCGGCGTGACGATCCTGTCATCGGCGCTGGTGGTCGCGGCGAACCTGCTGGTCGACGTGTGCCATTCCCTCCTCGACCCCCGGGTACGCGCGCACTAGGGCCGCCATCGAACACTGCCGCGCGGGAACGCATCCCGGACCGCCTCAAGCGGGCCCGGCCCCGGGGACCGGAGGAGCGTCGTCGCACGCCTCATCTTTCCGGCGGGGCCTGCATCGTGTAGTCGTTCAGTGCCAGCCACACGCCCTCGACCGGCACCAGGTAGCAATGCCAGGACTGGATCTGTCCTGTCAGCCGCTCGATGTCCTCCGCCGATTCGCGGGGAGGCTTGGCCTTCAGCTCTTCGAGCGCGTCACGGACCTCAACGCACGGCGGCCGGCGGCCGAGCGACAGTTCCAGGAACCGCTGCCGCTGCGCCGCCATGGCCGAAGGGTCATTGCTGCAGTACCGGTCGATCACATCGTCCAGCCGCTGCTTCTCGGCCGGCCGCTCCGAGTCCGCCAGGAACGCACGCTTGCCGCTGCCGGCGCGGCGGTACACGGGACTCTGCAGGTCGAGCGTCATGCGCTGGACCTTGGCGTCCGCACAGACCTGCACCGCGAGCTCCGCGCCCGCCTCCTGCGCGCGTTGCGCCGACTGCTGCTCCACTCGCGCAGCCTCCTGCGTGGCTGCTTCGCGCTGCGCCGATTCCCGGGCGGCCTGCAAGAGCCTCTGCGCCCGCGCCTGCTGTTCGGCAGTGGGCCCAGGCGACGTCGTGACCACCTCGGACTCGCGACCGGGCGGTGGCTTGTCGGAGTAGTGAACCTTGCCCTGCTCGTCCACCCACTTGTAGATGACCCCGACGACGAAGATCAGCGCGACCAGGAGCGCGATCACCAACGCGCGATTGCGAACGCCGAACCTGAACGGACTGCTGCCCATGAAGATCACCTACACGAGCGTGCTACTCGGACGAGCCGCGCGCATCGGCGGCTCGGGTGTCCAGTGACCAGAGACGTCTACGGCCGATTCTCCCGGTGGGCCATGATCCAGTCCAGGATCGGCCTCCACACGAGTGTCTCAGCGTCCCTCGCGAGAACAGTGTCCACGTGCCCGAAGTCCATCGCCACGTCCGCGTCAGGTAGGCGTTGCACCGTAATCGTCGTGACATCACGACTCGCGGTAAACGTCGTCGAGGCATACATGCTCGGACCGAGTCCGCCCTTGGCGCCAACCTGGAGAATCGGGAGCGTGATCTGCGCGAGGTGGTCGTCGAACGGAGTGTCGAATGCGCCGCACGCAAGCTGGCCAGTGTCGACGTCGATTCGCCTCGGGTAGTACGCGTTGTATGACGCAACCATTGCGCCCACCCAGAGCTGATCGTCCGTGAATCGCAGGCCACTGGGTATGCCGTACTCGTCGAAATAGCCACCGACCAAGTGCCAGGATGGCGCCGTGATTGACCCGACGGCCAGGGCTGCCTGCCAGTTCGTGAGTGGAGGATAGACCGGCGACTCTGTGCCCGGATTGGTCAACGCGAGATAGCCCAGCACTTGAAAGCCCAGTCCGATGTCGTTGACGTAGGAGCTGGGAGGGTTCGACTCCAGGAACGCCTGCTCAGCCGCCGCCGCGGCGCACGCGATTTCACGGTCGCCCTCATTTCCGTATTTCACCCCGATGTCGAGCGCAATCATGCCCTTGACATTGCGCAAGCCGGGAGGCTGCACGGTCTCCTCACCGACCACAGCGTAGGCCACCTGCCCACCGTAGCTGAGCCCCAGGACGTGCAGCTTGCCGTTGCCCTGACCTGTGCCCACCCGGATCGAGCGCACGAAGGAGAGGGCCGCCTCCGTATGCGCCACGTCCTTTGCGAGACCCCACTGCCCCATGAACTCAAAATCGGTCTCGTCCGGCGGGACCAGGGCCCAACCGTAATCCATGCCCCAGACGTCGATGTTGTTCTTCGCGAGAAAGATGACGATCGAGTGATCCAGTTCCGAAACCCCGGTCACCATGGGTGCCATGAACATCCCCTCGAACGTGGTCGGGTTTCCGGGTAGAAGCATCACGGCGTCCCGCGTGCTGACCGGCTTGTTCGGACGTTTCTCCCGGACGATCCGGTGAATCCGCACGACGTCGTATTCGCCTGGACCCATGGCGACGTCGTAGCGGTAATGGGCGATGTCGTCACCCAGCTGCGTCCTGTCCGAATGCATGACTTTGAACTGGGCCGGCGCTGGCCCGCGGGCGTTCGCCTGGACCGGCCACGCAAGCGCGGCGCAGAGGACCAGGCACGCCATGCCAATGCTGAGCGGCATCAGCGTGCGCAATGCTCGCAGAATCGTCTTCATGACATCCCCCTCACGTAGGTGAGTAATCGGACGTTCTCGTCCGGCGACCAACGGCGTCCTTCGTGGTCTCTCGCGGAGGGCAACCGGCAGACCGCCGGCGATAAGCCCAGCCTGCGCCGCATGGTCCGCCTCGACCATTCGGGGTAATCGCTAGCAACACTGGACTGGCTCCACGAATTAATGCCATCGCGCGTATCGCGCCTATGCCGCCCGATGAAACCGGACCTGCACCCTAACGCCCAGCGCCGCGCACGATACCTGCCATCGTGATTGCGTTAACCGGGTTGTGACGTGGAATGGTGACGATGCGCTGGCCGTTGCTCATCACCACGTGCTTGCCTTGCCGGACAATCTGAAATCCGGCCTTCTGCAGCGCACGGATCGCCGCCAGATGCGGCACGCCGGGCAATTTCGGCATGGCGCGGCCTTCGCTCGGGCGACTGAGCGATTCAGGCGGCCACTTCGACTTCGCGGATCGTGGCGCCCTTCAACTCGCCATCGACGACCGCGAGGTACTCCTCGATTGCCTGCTTGATGTTCTCGAGTGCTTCCGCCTCGGTGGCTCCCTGCGACCAGCACCCAGGCAGCCCGGGAACCGAGACAGCGAACCCCTCTTCCGAGGCGCGGAGTGCGACCTTGTACTTCATGCCGTGCATTGCCCTCTCCCTGGAAAATACGACCGCTGGCGGATCGATGCAACCATGCCTCAGCGAACGGTGATCTTGCGTCACAGTCATCCCAGCAACCCGCCGGGTAATTGCCGGAATCAGCCAGAAATCTGCACAACGGCCGAGTGGACGGGATGCCGGCGGCAAATGCCTCCGCACGCAAGGGCTGACTAGCGGCGGGCGGGACGACTGACAATTTCGGCGGGAGCGGCTAGGCTTTCGCGATGAATACGCAAGTCACCCTCACCCCGGCCCTCACCCCAGCCCTCACCCCAGCCCTCTCCCGCAAGCGGGAGAGGGGGTACGCAAAGCGCATCGCGGTGGCGGCGGCGCTGCTCACCCTCGGCAGCATCGCGCACGCCGACTCCCCGGCCTTCCCCGAAGCCTCCTACCGCAAGCACATCGAAGTGCTGTCGTCGGATGCCTTCGAGGGACGTGCGCCCGGCACCGAGGGCGAGAAGAAGACGCTCGCCTACATCGAGCAGCAGTTCCGGGCGGCGGGCCTGAAGCCGGGCATCGGCGACAGCTACCTGCAACCCGTCCCGCTGGTCGAGATCGTGCCGCACGCGGATGCCGCGATGCAGCTGACCGGACGCGGGCGGCAAGTCGCTCGCGCTGCGCAGCCTGGACGACATCGTCGTCTGGACGCGGCGGCCGGTGCCGTCGGTCGAACCTCGCGAATGCCGAGGTGGTGTACGCCGGCTACGGCATCGTCGCCCCGGAGTACGGCTGGGATGATTACGCCGGCCTCGACGTGCGCGGCAAGCTGGTGCTCGTGCTGGTCAACGATCCCGGTTACGCGACGCAGGACCCGAAGCTCTTCACGGGCAATGCGATGACGTACTACGGCCGCTGGGACTACAAGTTCGCCGAGGCCGTGCGCCACGGCGCGGCGGGCGTGCTCGTGATCCACGAGACGAAGGCCGCGGGGTACCCGTGGGACGTGCCGCGCAACGGCGCGACCAAGCCGCAGTTCGACCTGCGCATCGACGACCCCGCCAACCAGCGCCTCGCGCTCGAAGGCTGGATCACCGAAGAGGCGGCGTCACGCGTGTTGTCGGCCGCGGGCATGGACTTCGCCGCGTTGAAGAAAGCCTCCTCGACCCGCGGCTTCAAGGGCCAGGCGACCGGCCTCACGGCGAGCATGTCGGTGCGCAACGACGTGCGCAACGCGGTCTCCTACAACGTGGTGGGCATGGTGCCGGGACGCAAGCATCCGAAAGAAGCGTTCGTGTACACCGCGCATTGGGATCACCTGGGCAAGTCCGCGGATGCCAAGCCCGGCGAGGACGCGATCTTCAACGGCGCGCAGGACAACGCGACGGGGATCTCGGCGCTGATCGAACTCGGACGCGCCTTCGCGGCGACCAAGCCGGCGCCGCAGCGCTCGGTGTACTTCGTCGCCGTGACTGCCGAGGAATCGGGCCTGCTGGGCAGCGAATACTTCGCCGCGCATCCGCCGATCCCCGTCGCGCAGATGGCCGGCGGGTTGAACATGGACAACCTGTACGCGGTGGGCAAGACGCGCGACATCACGGTGATCGGCTTCGGCCAGTCGGAACTCGAGGACGACTTGCGCAAGGCCGCGGCCAGGCAAGGCCGAGTGCCCGCGCAGGAGCCGTCGCCGGAGAAAGGGTTCTACTACCGGTCGGACCACTTCAACCTGGCGAAGGCCGGCGTGCCGATGCTGTACACGAAGTCCGGCGTCGACAGCCCGACGCGGGGCGCGGACTACGGCAAGCGGTGGCTCGAGGAGTACACCGCGAAGAAGTACCACAAGCCGAGCGGACGAGTATTCGCCGGACTGGGACGTGAGCGGCACGCTGCAGGACCTGCAGCTGTACTACGACGTGGGGCTCGGCATCGTGAATTCGTCGCGGTGGCCGAACTGGCGGGCGGACAGCGAGTTCCGCGCGATCCGGGACAAGAGTCGGCAGTAGCGCCCCGCCCTGCTGTAGTGCCGCGGCAGGGTTGCGGAGGTCACTTCGCATCTCCGGCCGAAGCCGCCCCATCATCGGCTGCAGCATAAGCAGCCGCGTGACCTGGTGGAGTTCGTCGACCAGGTTATCGGCGGCCCGAATGTCGTCGGCCGCAACCGTGCACCAGATCTCGACGAGGTCGTCCTCCGCAAGTGGCGACAGGACGACCACGGCGATCACACACGACCGGCTTTCGTCTTGCGTCGCGCGAGGGCCGCGCGACCACGCGTCTTGATGCCGGCCACCGCGTCGGCATCGAATGGACGAGCTCTTCCCTCGTCGAGCTGCCTGAGGCCGGCACCGACGTCCGAGCGGAGTTGCGCGATGCGAGCCTCCTGTTCGCGATCGTGGGCCTCCAGCAGCCGCAGCGCCGCACGGACTACTTCGCTCGCCGAGGTGTAGCGACCGGATCGCACTCGCTGCTGCACCAGTTCCTCGAGTTGCGGGGTGAGTGAAACATTGATGGCCATGGCGGAATCCCGTGATGCGTTGAATGGCATTTTTTGCCATTTTTTGCCATTACTGTGAAACCGACATCAGCCCCGTACGCGCACCGACTCGAATGAACCGAAGTCCTTCGAGCGTCCATCGTTGTCTTGGAACGAGCGATCCGTCCCGTTGAATATCTGGCGTGAACATGCCGATTCGAGTGCCACGCGCAGGCGGCCTCAAGGCCGATAGGCGCCGCGCCTATGCCGCTCCGTTCAAGAACCCGAGCAGAGCCGCAGCCCTGTCAGCGGACTTCGTAATCTGACACGCCTCAGACATTGAGGATTGATACGCCGCGTTGGAGACTGTCGCCTTTTGCAGGCGGCGATGGAAAAGGCCAGTGGACGCGAGCGCTCTTCAGAGCTCGCGTCGTTTCATCGAACTCGCAATGTGCTCGGCCTGGCGAATCGCCAGTGCGACGATGGTCAGTGTCGGGTTGGCCGCCGCGCTCGACGAAAACAGGCTTCCGTCCGACACGAACAGGTTCGGGATATCGTGCACTCGGCCCCAGCTGTTGGTGACGCCGTCTGCCGGGCGTTCGCTCATTCTGGCGACGCCCATGTTGTGGCAACCGCCCCCGATGCCGGCCGCATTCCTGGTGCGCCTGGCACCTAGCGACTCGTAGAGCGCACTGCATCGCTGCTCGGCGTGCTTGCGCATGGCGGCGGAATTGGGATGCTCGACGTACTCGACCACCGGTATGGGCAGCCCGTACGCGTCCCGCTCGCTGGCATGGAACGTGATTCGGTTGGTGGCCTGCGGCGGGTCTTCGCCTGTGATCCAGCAGCCGGCGATGTTTGCATAGTGTTCCATGAAGTCGGCCGCTTCTTCACCCCAGCCGCCAATGATGGAAGCAATGCTGTACGGCTGGTCTGCGATCGTCTCGATGACGTAGCCACCCGCAAAGCCTCTGGCCGATTCGTGGCGCTGCTCGTCCAGGATGATGCCGGACTGTCGCGTGCCACGATGGAAATTGACCTGGCCGGGCATGATGGCCAGCGTGACGTTCATCACGTGGCGCGTGTAGTTGCGACCCAGGTGCCCGGAGGCATTGCCCAAGCCATCCGGGAACAGGCTGGACTTCGAGTTGTGCAGCAGCCGCGTGGTTTCGACCACGTTGCCCGCCACGCAGACGGCACGGGCCTTCTGTTCGTGCAGCGCGCCGGTCGCATCGGCATAGACGACGCTGCGCACCTTGCCCTTGGCGTCGTGCTCGATCCTCACAGCCATGGCGCCAGTCCGCAGTTCGAAACGCCCCGTCTGCTCGGCTTTCGGGATTTCCGTGTACAGCGTGGACCACTTCGCACCGATTGCACAGCCGTCCCAGCAGAAGCCGATCTGCTGGCACGCGGGACGTCCGTCGCGGGCCACCGAGTTGATCGCCGTTCGCTCGCTGGTGATCTGCTTGTAACCGACGCGCTGCCCGCCGGCCTTCAGCACCTTGTAGTTGCTGGTCTCGAACGACGGCGGCATCCCGTGGGTGCCGCTCACGCCCATCTTGGACTCGGCCTTGTCGTAGTAAGGCGCGAGTTCCTCCAGGGTCAACGGCCAGTCGATGAGCGTCGTGTCGGCGAGCGTGCCATACGTGCTTCTGGGGCGGAATTCAAAGTCCCGGAACCTCGGCGTGACGCCCGACCAGCGCATCGTCGTGCCGCCCACGGTCTTGCAGATCCACAGCGGTGCGCCCAGGCGCTTGTCGTGCCAGCCCATCTTCTGGTCCATGACGGCCGAGTCGTTGACCACGTCCGCCAGCGTCAGGCGGTTACCCGCCTCGAGGCAGACGACGTCGACGCCTTGCTGCGCGAGTTCGTTGGCGACGGTGCCCCCGCCGGCACCGGATCCGATCACGACGACGACGGAATCATCGTCAAGCTTGTACTGCCGCGTCATGGCGCTTTCCCCGGCAGCCAGTCGATTTCGCCCGCACCGCGATGGAGGTACCCTCCGAAGCCTTTCGACGGACCTGCATAGCCGACGTGCTTCCAGAATGCCGGATCGTTATAGATTCCGGCGCGCACCGCGTTCTGGATCGCGACGAAAAAGGCTTCCTTCTCGATGTCCCGCATGGCGGCAACCTGCGCGGCCAGATCAAGGTCCAGCCACCGGCGGCCGGCACGGGCGTCCAGCGCGGCGGCCGCCTTGTCGAGCTGTTTGCCGAATTCGGCCCCGGTTGCGACCTCGGACAACGCTCGGTCCAGGATGCCCGCGTAAACGGTGTCGGGAATCTCGCCGTGTGGATAGAGCAGTCGTGCCATCCGCAGCATGGCGGCGCGCACGCCTGCGTCGGGTTGCCCGGCCGATTCAGCCCAGGCCCGGCCCAGAATGGACCATCGCGAATCAATCCCGATGGCTGTGGCGCCTGCAAACGCCGCGATGGCGACGATCAGACGGCGACGCGCCAGGTTGCTCTGGTTCATTCTGATCCCCCCGTGGCTGGGCCGATGCCAGCCATGCCCCCGGGACACTCTAGACCAAGTTCGAAGAAATGACAGTGGCAAGCCTTGATGGCGGGTCTGATTGAACGGCCAGGAAAACCCGCGTGTCGTTGGTTCGCCGGCGATGCGACCCTCACCGCCGCCATACTCGACCGGCTGCTGCACCACGCGCCCGGTCGTCGCGACCAAGCGGTCCATCGCCTGAAGCTCCTTCCGCGCGGAACGGGCGACGCTAAGCTTGTAGTCGGCCACGGGTCCGCCGCCTGGGCGCGGACTGGACCAGCTTCTTCACTTTGGACAGAGGTTCCCGCGGCTCATTGCGCCGCTGCTGCGCGACGTAAGCGTCGAACAGGTCTTCCCAAAGGGCGCGGTGTCGCCCGAGGTCGATGACCACGGACTTCCGTCGTCCTCGAGCATCGACAACGAACTCGATGCCCGGAATTTCCTTGAGTGACCTGACGCTCATCCACACGGAGTATAGGTTCCCTGCCATGGCGGACCTAGCCCAGCCGCCTGCTGTTGTCCCGGTGGACAATGCAGGTCCAGCCGTCGGCACTCCATTAGAATATCCACCGCATTCGCGTGGAAATGGTCGCCGGAGGCGAACCGGGAGACTGTCAGTCACGGGGAGCGCGCAACAGCCGCTCCCGTGCAATCTCCCAAGGAATGGTCTGGACGGTGCCGGAATCCAGTTCCCGGGCACGGTCTGCGTACGATCTGCCTGGCACGTGGCTGGAGCCATCTCCAAATCGGCCGCTTTCACCACGAAATGCAGCGATAGGATTATTGATAAGCTCGGCTACACATTCCCGCGGGAACGCGTGCCGCACAGGCATTTGCCCGGCCTACGCCGCCCTGTGAAATCGCACCTGAACGCGCACGCCGAGCGCCGCAAGGATGCGCAACAGCAAGTCCGTCGACACCCCTTCGAGATTGCCGTTGAGAATGGCGGTCAGCCGGGGCCGTGACGTTCCTGCCAGGTGTGCCAGGCGGACGTGCGTCATCTCGGCCCTTCTGACTTCCAGCGCGATCTGCTCCGCCAACTCCAACTGGACCTCGATGGCCGCGCGGTCTGCCCCGGACAGACCCAGGACATTGGCCAGCTCTCGCGAGTTACGGGCGACCACGGTCTTCTTGTTGCGCATTCAGCATCTCCGACAGGAGGTTGAAGCCGCGCTGCAACGCCATCAAGGCAGACCCGAGCTTCAACCGGACATCCCTCGGCAGGGCACGCACTTCGTCCCTGGCGCTGTGGTGGAAGATGACAGGTCGAAGCACGAAGATTGTCTCAGATCGGATACATCATGGGAAGCGCAAACCCTCCGCCCGAGGGTGCGCCATGGCCTCAGCGATCTCAGCCTGGATATCGGTGGCGACCGCGCAGATTTGCGCAGCGCAACAGGGCCCTACCCGCTCTCCCCGCCCCTATCCTTAGCGGTTGGGAGTGTGGGACGGGGGAGGCTCAGGGGGTGAGCCCCCGCTACCGGCGGCAGCCTGGTCGCCTACGACTCCACCACCGGATAACACGCGTCGCCCCAGAGGGCTTCCGGGTGATCGAGCATGATCTCAATCACCATCGGCACCAGCTTGCCCATCAGGTTGGTGCAGTCGCGGATCTGGTCGCGGTTGACCGAGCTGTTCCAGGTGGCCCCGCCGTGAACGAGCTGGTTGCGCAGCGTGTAGATCCGCGACAGCACCACCGACAGCACCGTGAGCGTGTCGCGGTTGAGCACCGCCGCGTGCGCAGCCTTCTTGGCGCTGGTGAAGCGCCGCTTCCACTCCGCCTCCGGCAGCGTCCCGTTCTGGAAGAACCAGAAGTCCTGGAACACGTACGGGTTGTCGAGCAGCACGCGGATGCTGCCCGTGAACTCGTTCCACACGAACGCCTCGATGCGCTTGCGCGGGCCGTCGAGTTCCACGAGCTTCTCGAGGAACGCCCGGAAGGTCGTCTGCTCGGACTCGCGGTACTTCTCGTCGATGTCCGTCGCGTAGGCCGCGTTGAACGCAATCCACAGGAAGATGAACTGGCCGTCGAGGTCGTCATTGCGGGCCAGCTGCTCGGCGCGGTGCAGCCAGGACAATGCGCGATGCACGCGAAGCGCGAGGTTGGGGTGGTGGGTGTGGCGCTCGGCGCGTTGTCGGTCTTTGAGTTGTTGGTAGTCCATAGGCGAAAACCTGCCTTCGGCAATAGCGACCTGCCCCAGCTTTCGTGCCGCGGCAGAGTTCTTAGAGTCCAGGTCTTGGCTGACGAAGCGCCGCGTCAGCCATTATCAAATCCATCTGCACGTTCCGGCGGGAACGTCCCACACCCGTCTGCTCGGCGACACGAGCACACGCCAAGCCAAGGCGGAAATCACGGTGAACCGGGCGTCGGCCCAGTAGGCCATGATCGTCCCATGGGGAACTGTCCGACGGACCACAGGCCATTCCCAGCGCCCTTGACTGCCAGCCTCGATGTTCCGGCGTGCGTGCGCAAGCTCCCGCTCCCTTTCGACCTTCGGCCCCAGCCGCTCCTGGAGCGTACGCGCCGAGGCCCTGCGGACGGTCCGCCGTGCCTCCCATTCTCTGCCCCCGGAGCCGGCAAACCAGTCCCCCGCAAAACCCTTCCGAGGCGCTGCCAATGCAGCGCGAGGACGCAGCACCAAGCTGCGTCCGTCTGCCTTCATCCGTTCCCGACCACCCCTGCCGACCCAAAAGAAGTGGGGCTTCAGTCGCTGTGCGGATCGCACAGCAAACCACGGTCTCGGCATCCCATGCCACGGACAACCGTCCGAGGCGCCATCCTCAATCCGCCCGGCTCGCGATGACGCCGACGAACGTACCGCGGTCATTCATTTCACTGGTGAGCTCGATCGGCTGGCAACAGACCTGGCAGTCCTCGACATAGCTGAACGAGCCCGCCGACAGATCCACGGCGGTATCGAATTGTTCGCCGCAATGAGGGCACTGCACGGTGACGAACCCGGTTACGTTCTCTCCAGCGGCTGGGCCACCCGGCTCAAACACGGGCTCGAGTCCGTACAGAGCATCGATGCTCTGTGGATCGAGTGGTTCGTGCGGCTTCCGGGTCACGCTGACAATCTACACCACGCCACACCGTCCGAGGCGGGGCCTCCATCGCCCCGCGAGCCAGCGAAGTTGGCGTCTGCCCGGATTTGAGTCCCGTCCGTCCGAGTTCTTCGCCGCAACGCGGCATCCCCTCCCGATCCAAGGGCCGAGAGAAAGAGAGCCAACCCCTAGGCTTCGCCGCCCTCTCGGCGATCGTGCCGGAACAGGAACACCAGCGCACTGACGGTCCCGAGCAGCATGACCGCCATTCGAAGATACGCCGAGACCCACGGCATGCCGATGTCGACACCTCGGCTTACAAGCACGTTCACCCAGCGCTCGCTGACGCCGCCGTCGTACATCCAGCGGGTGGCGAGATGGGCGGTCGCCAGTACGTAAAGAACGGCGGCCAATAATCTGAGCTTGAGATCCAGACGACGCCCTGCGACGAAGCCCGCCACGATGACCGCGAAGGTGATCGACAACCAGAACTGAAACTGCAGATCGATGGACGCCCGCTGCGTCAGCAGGAGGTTCAACAGATCCGCGGTCGGAATTTGGTCCATCGTGTGCGCCTCCCATATCAACCAACAACGAGTGCGTGATTTGCCGCGGAATCGTTCCGCACCTGGGGTTCGTTTCTCGATCTTGCGCGCTCACTCGCCCCCTGCCAAACCAAGTCCTAGGCGGCCCCTGGCCGCGAGGCAGCAACGCTGCCGTCCACTTCCAGCTCCGGCTTCGACTCCCCACCCCTGCCGACCCCCGGACTCGGAGCGCAGCTTCAATCGCTGCGCCAGAGGATCCGGGGCTTCAGCCGCCCCACCACCCGGCATCAATCACCGCTTCGGGCTGATCAGTTCCACCGTCGGAAAATACGTCCGATAGCGTCCGACGTCCCGCGTCAGGATCGGCAGGCCACGGACCGCCGCGTGCGCACCGATGAAGAAATCCGGCAGCACGGTACGCTTGACCGCCGCACGGCTGCGCTGCCGATAGCGCAGGAACACCTTGCCCGCCAGGAACAGCGCCTCGCGGGGTATCTCCTCGACCTCGAGCCCGCCCTCCGCCACCACAGCCTCGAGTTCTTCGATGCGCGCGAACGCCATCGACAGCTCGGCGTAAATGACCGGATTGATGCAGATCGACCCACGCAGGCTCGCGGCATCGAGCTGCCGCAGCGACCAGTCCGCCCAGGCGGATCGTCCTGGACGACGTCCAGCAGGACGTTCGTATCGACGAGGATCACGACACGTTCATCGACCGCGCGTCAGCGCGAGGATCTCCTCCGTCCGCATCTTCACCGTGGCCCGACCCCGCAGCTTCGCAAACCGGCTCCTGGGCGCCCGCGCCGGCCGGCGCCCGCCATCGCGCGCCACCGGCCGCAGCACGACCTCACCTGCCTCGGTGAGTTCGAAGGCCACGGCGGACCCCGCCGCGATCCCGAGCCGATCCCTCACCTTCTTCGGAATCGTGACCTGACCCTTGGACGTGACATTGTTCGCCATGCAAGTAATACTCGTCGCAACGACGGTATTACTTTAGCATCGACGTCCGCGCGTGCAAAGTCCCGACCGTATCGCTGCCAGACCGTCCAATGTGCGATCTCCGATCGCGCCATCGTCGGCCCCAACCCTGCCGACCCCGAGCCTAGGAACCGGAGCGCAGCTTCAGTCGCTGCGCGGGGCCGCCCCGCAGTCTTCGGTCACCTCGTCCTTGGCCAACCGTATCCTAGGCGCGATCAGTAATCTCGCAAGCTGGCATCGCCAGCGTCTGCCTTATTCTTGATTCTGGGCCTTAACCTGCCCACAGCAAACGATCAGGTGTCGCCGGTGTGTCCACCGCAGTAGCGTTCGCACTTGGGTCGTGGCGACTGTTCAGCAATCGCGGGAACGATTGCTGAACCGCCGCAGGGTGAGTCGCAATGCGACGAACGCCGGCACACGGGCGAGTCGCATTGCGACGAGCGCCACGGCCGGGATGCCGTGGCTGGTCCGGCGCCGAAGCGGGATGAGAGAGGCGTCGGTGCCGGCCGGCTCGCAGCGAAGCCAAGGAGGGTGAAGCGTAGCGACCCGCAGGGCGAGGCTCAGCGGCGGAGGAACGAATTCCGCTTGGGTCTCAGGTGCCGATCCCGGTTGGGGTAATGCCCCGCGAGCGGTGGCGACTTCGCATGCTGCGGCAGCGCGGCGCGCGACCTGCGGTACGCTCATTCGCGCAGCGTGCGCAGCCCGTTCTTCAGTACCTTGCCACCCGCATTTCGCGGCAGGGCTTCGATGACGCGGAATTCCTTCGGCACCTTGTAGCCTGCCAGCGTCGCGCGGCAATGTGACTCGAGCTCACTGGCGTCGACATTCATTCCCGGCCGCAAGACCACGAACGCCCGCAGAGCCTCGCCGAAGTAGTCGTCGGGCACGCCGACGACGGCAGCCTCGATCAGCGCCGGATGCTTGTGCAGGACTTCCTCGATTTCGCGGGGGTACACGTTCAGGCCTCCCGTGATCACCATGTCCTTCTTGCGGTCGACGATGTAGTAGAAGCCATCGTCGTCCTGGCGCGCGAGGTCTCCAGCGGTGACCCAACCGTCCTTCACGGCCTGGGCAGTCTCCCCGGGCTGCGCCCAGTACCCGTTGAAAAGATAGGGTGAACGCGAATGGAGTTCCCCGACGGCGCCCGGCTCGACGTCCCGTCCTTCGTCATCGAGCAATCGGACCGTGTTGAGCGCGAACGCCGGTCCGACACTCTGCTTGTGCGAGAGCTGGTACTGCGGCCGGAGATTGGTCACCACGCCTGCTTCGGTCGACCCGTAGGTTTCGTGCAGCAGGCCTTCGCCCCAGTAGCCGACGATCCGCTCCTTCACGGCCTGGGGTAGAGCCGCTGCGTTCGACATGATCGTCCGGAGGGCGCGGGAGCGCCCCTGGCACTTCTCCAGCACCGCCTTTTCGAGCCCGAAGATCGCTTGGAAATGCGTTGGGACCATGAACACGCCCGTGAACGGTTCGCTGGCGAGCTTTGCGATCACTCGTGCTGGATCGAACTTCGACAGCACCTCCACCGCTCCACCGAAATAGAGACTCGCCATGATGAACGCAAAGCCCGCGCCGTGCGCCATCGGCGCGATGCCAAGCTGATAGTCGTCGGGACCGTAGCAACCGTACTCCATGGCCATGCCATGGAACGTCAGAGATCGCGATCGATGACTGATGACGATGCCCTTTGGCCTGCCCGTCGTGCCGGAACTGTAGACGAGCGTGAACGGGTCGGTTTCGTCGATGATTTCCAGCGGCGCGGTCTGCGGCGCCGTTGCCAGCCACGCTTCGTACTCGTCCCCGAGCACCACGATGCGCTCGATCGTAGCAAAGGACGCGGCGTGTGCGACGTCCGCCAGCGACGGATGAACGAACAGCAGGCGGGCGCCACAATCGTCACACGCTGCGGCAATTTCAGTCGCGGTCGAGCGTGCATTCAACGTCGCGACGATCGCGCCGGCATCCGAGAGGCCGACCACCAGCTCCGGGTACTCGATGCAGTTCGGCGCCAGGATCGCGGTCCGATCACCCCTGCGAACGCCGAGAGCCTGTGCGCCGCCGCACACACGGCGCACGCGTTCTGCCAGTGCGCCATAGGTGTGGACAGCGCCGTCGCAGATGAGCGCGACCTTTCCGGGCGACCGTGCGGCGGCGGCATGCAGGCCGTCCGAGAGCAACAATGGCTGATATGCCGACCGGCGTGCCATCGATTCAGTCCGCGGCAAGCCGGCGGCGCGCGGCCGTCCGCGCCCGCCGGGCGCCCGGCAGGCGATTGAAGACCGCCAGCGCGTTATCCCGCATCATTCTGCGATGGGAGTCCGGGCGCAGGGCGAGCGCCGCTATTTCCCCCACCGCGCGCTCCGGATCGATTACCGGCCAGTCCGTGCCGAACAGTACCTTGTGGCTGCCGTAGGTATTGGCGTAGTGGACGAACGATTCTGGCCAGTGTTTCGGCGCGTAGGCGTCTCCCGCGAGATAGATATTCTCGTGCTTCCACGCCATCGAGATGGCTTCGTCGGTCCACGGGACGCCGATATGGATGCCGAGCAACTTCAGCGTCGGGAAGTCGATCGCGACCGTATCGAGCGTGATGGGCCGGCCCACCGAAGGCAGCCGTCGCTCCTTCGAATACACCAGGTTGTGACCGATCTGCATCATGATCGGGATGTCCAGCTCGGCACATCGCGCATAAATCGGGTAGTACTTCGCGTGGTCCGGCGCGAGGCCGAACCAGTGCGGATAAAGATGAGCCCCGACGAACCCGAGTTCGTTGACGGCATGATCGAGCTCGCGGAGCTGGTCGATGCCTCGATACGGATCGACGCCGGCGAGACCGGAAAAGCGGTCCGGGTACTTCGCGCAGACCTTGGCCACCCGGTCGTACGGTACCTCGAAGCTCCCCTTCACGTTCAGGTCACCTGCCCGCACGGCGATGAGCAGGGACCGCTCGATGCCGGCCCGATCCATTCTTCGCAGGTACTGCGAAACAGTAACACCGCGCCAAAGCTTCGGTTCCATCCGAATCTGACGCTTGAAGGCTTCGTCTATTCCTGTCTGCTGCTTCCGCACGCCTTCCGGGTCGTAGAGATTGCAGACGATGTCGATGTATCCGGACACATGACTCCTTGGGTATTCGCGACTCAGCTCGAGTGCAGCCGGCTCTTGCCTTCGCGTCGTTCCAACCGAATGCGGCAGACGGTGCTGCAGGTACCGTGAGGCGGGCGCCTATTCCTTCCACTCCTTCAGGATCTTGGCCCACGGCAGCACCCAGGAGAATTCACCGTACCAGGCCCCGGTGACCTGCCCGGGCTTCAGCGCGCCAAGGCCCGAGGAAAACGGATGGTGCATCTGGATGTGTCCTCGGCCCTTCCAGCACCAGTGCATCTTGAATTGCGTCAAGCTGATCCAGAGAAGCTGCTTGATGTCCGGCCAGTCCGGATCGGGACTCGGCAAGTGCCGGACGAACGTGAACTCGGGACCGAATGGAAGGCTTTCGATCGCGGCCTCGCCGTCGATGGCCATGGAAAGTTCCATCATCAGGTTGCCGTTGCGGCGCAGGTAGCCGGCCAACTCGTTGCCCGACTTGCGGATGGAATCGTCGTCGCAGATCATCTTGGGCATGCCGTACAGCTCGCGCCCCGCGAGCATGGCGGTATCGGTCGACGTCCAGATGTAGGGTACGGTAACGCCGGCGCGTCCCTGGTACTCGACCGGCTGGATGATGGCCACCTCGTGGTACGACAGCGAGTGTGTGAGCTGGCTGCAACGACCAACGAACGCCGAGAGGCGATTGTGGCCCGCCGCTTTCAGCGGTGCCGGTGTGATGCGCTGGATCTCGACGGGGTCAGCCTCGAACTCGACCAGCAACAGCTCCGCTTTCAGCATCGGAAACGGTGCGGTGCCGAACGGCGGGCTCCACACCGGCATCAACTGTCCTCGAGTCGTCATCGTTCTCTCCTCTCAGCGCCAGGCCTCGGCCGCCTGCGCAACGGTCAGGGGGTGAGCAAACAGCAGCGCCATGGTTTTCAGCGCCGCCTGGTGCCGATCGTCCTCCCACTCCGCCACGGCGTCGGATACGACGAAGGTGCGAAAATCCCTCTGCGCCGCATCGCGTACCGTGGTTTCCACGCAGCAGTTGGTGGTGACTCCGCAGACCACGACGTCCTCGACGCCGAGCCCCTTGAGGTAACTGTCGAGAGGCGTTCCGTAGAATGCGCTGGGCCGGTTCTTGTCGATGACGAAGTCGCCGGCCTCCTGCGGCAGTTCGTCGATGATCGCCTGGTCCCACGTGCCCGCCACCAGGGCCTTGGCATCCTCGAGGATCGGAAACTTCTCCTTCAACATGAAGCCGCCATCCCGGAAGTCCGACCGGTACGTATAGCGGGTGTACACGATCGGCACGGCGGCGCGGCGGGCCGCTGCGATCAGCTCCACACATGGCGCCACCGCTCCGCCCAGCGCGGCGACCGGGAAGCCCGCCTTGGCGCACGATCCATTCGCGTGAACGAATCCGTTCTGCATATCGACGACGATAAGGACAGAGCGCGATCGTCCGGGTTTGACGTGCGTGGATTCCATGCGATTCTCCCTCAGGGCCCGAAGAGACGGGCCAGGTGCTGCGTGTCGGTATACGCACGCTGCTCCGCGACCTGTCCGTCGCGGATTGTCAGCGCCATCACGTAGTCGTTCTCGTAGTCGCGTCCGTTGGCCAGCTTGCCGTGCGCCGAGTATTCGACCGTGACCTGGCCATCGCGGCTAAGCACGTGCTTGACCTCGACCGTGAACTGACCGGGCGGGTCGAACAGCGCGAACAGGCCGTTGACGATGGATTCGTGCGCCTCGCGCATCGGGCACTCTCGCGGGTACGGGAGAGAACGCGCAAAGATGAACCGCGCCTCGGGCGTGCAGAGCGCGACCGAGCCGTCGACGTCACCCCGCCAGAACGCTCTCATGAACTGAAGCGCGAGTTCGGCGTCACGGTCGAGCATGGGTCCCCCGCGGGTGCGGCACTCCACTGTGCGCGGGATTCGTGATGTACTTCCTCACCGTCGATTTCTCCGGAGTGTGCGCACATGACTACCGACACGACACCGTACTTCCTCGTGATACAGGTCCCCGATCTCGTGGCAGCACGCCATTGCTTCCGGCGGATGCAGCAATCCGTCCCCGCGGCCGGCGGCACGATTTTCGCGGCCGCACTGCCTCGAGACGTCGAAGTCCTCGAGGCGGGGACTCGACTCGATGCCGTCCTGATCGCGCGTTGGCCGCATTCCCGGGCACTCGATGACTACTGGCGTGGCACCGAGGCACGCGCGGCATTCGGGCCTGTTGCGGCGACTCCGGGAGCGCGCGCGGTCTCGGTCAAGGGCGTACCTGGCGAAGGGCTGCCCGGTGATTTCCTGCCAACGGTCGCCACGGTGACTGCCCCGCCGCTGCCGACCCCGCCCGCCTACATGCTGGTGCAGGGTTCCGTCACGAAACTGGAACCGATCCAGCAGTACGTGGCGATCATCATGCCGATGCTCAGGGAGCGGCTGGGATACTACGTCGTCTACGCCGAGGCCCCGGATGTCACCGTGCTCCACGGATCCTGGAACGACCAGGCTTTCATCATCTCGCGCTGGCCCACGCTCGCGGCCGCACAGGACTTCTGGTACTGCGACCGCTACCAGGACGTCGCCATACCGACACGAACGGGCCACGGCGCATTCACCGTACTCCTGATGCCGGGACTCGCAGGCTGACGTGAATGCGCTGTGCGGCGATGGCACGAGCCTGCGCCCCCGTCACATCAGAACTTTGCCTTGAAGGTGGCCAGCCATTCCCGGGGCGGACCCGCGTACACCGTCAGGAAATTCAGCCCATTGAACGCACCGGGAGCGCTCGGATCAAACGTCGTGCTGTTCGGGGCTATTCCGGAGTAGTCGAGACTCTGGCTGATATATGAGTCGTCAAAGCAGTTCCGGCAGGCTAACGAGACCAGGTACTTTCCTTCTGCGAACTCGTAGCCAAGCGACGCATTGACTAGGTTGATGTTGCCGGACCGAGCCAACTCGGAGTTCTGAAGATTCGTGTAATGATCCTCGAGGAACTGGTAATCGGCGGTCAACCGTACTTCCCCGTTCGCGACCGGCCATGTCTGGGTGCCGCCAATCTTTACGGTGAATTCCGGCATTCGCTGCGGCTCCTCGCCGATTGATGTGCCGAACACTTCCCTATCCAGATCCTTGTAGCTGCCCTCTTCCCAGCCAAGTGTCGCGTACGCGTCCAACTGGTCGGTGACACGCACGGTTCCTTCGAACTCCACGCCGTAGAACTCTGCGTCCGATGTGAAGACGATGAAGTTGCCGGACTGCCCGGTCGCCGTTGAGAAGAAGTTCTTGTAGTCGTAATAAAACGCCGTGTAGTTCAATCGCGCACGACCGTCGCCCACCGTCGTCTTAAGCCCGAGTTCGTACGAATTGACCGTCTCCGGGTCGAAGACCACGAATTCGTCAGGGTTGTTAGTGCGTGCCGACCATCCGCCGCTCTTCCAACCTTGTGAATATGTCAGGTATGCGTTCACGTCGTCCGTGAAGTGGTACTGCACTCCGACTTTTGGCGTGAACTTGTCGAAGTCGAGTTTCGTCGGCGTGCCTAACGCGTGCAACGTGTCGTTGTCATAGTTGGGGACCCCGCCCTCCATCTCCGTGCCAGGCACGCCGCCAGCACGGGCGTCAATTGTCAGGTCCTTCTCGTCGTGCGTGTAGCGGCCGCCGGCAATCAACGACCACTCGGGCGTCAACGCGAACTGCCCCTCGGCGAATACCGCATAACTGGTCACATCCATGTCGTAGTTCCGGCCGAAAAACGGCAGCGGCGCCCGCGTTGGGCCGGGAAACCACAGATTGATCTCGTCACCGATGAACGAGAAATTGGTCTCCTTGTAGAGAAACAGCCCGGTCGTGTACTGCAAGCGATCGTCCACGGCCTTGCCGTTCAACTTGATCTCTTCGGAGTAAGAGTCGGTATCGTTGACCGTATAGAGCGTGAAGACCGGTTCCGGCTGATCGCTCAGGTCCAGGTTCCATTTCTGATAGACGTTTCGATATCCGGTAATCGACTGCAGCTGCAGCGCGTCCGACAAGTCGAAATTCAATGTCAGTGACGCACCATACGTCCGTCCGATATTGCTGGTGTCGACGCCACTGTTGACGGTGAATAAGCTATTTGTCGACGGACGGATGATGCCGGCGCGATCTGATGGGTACAGGCCCGACCTGATCGCTCTTGTAGTAATCCAGGCTCAGAATTCCTTCGAATCTGTCGTTTGGCACCCAGCGCATTGCGACACGTCCACCGTACCCGTTCCTATCGTTTACTTCCTTGCCGTTGAACTGGTTGTCACTGTACCCGTCACCCTGCTCTACGAATGCCCCGCCGCGCACATAGAACGTGTCCGACAGCGGCACATTCACCGAGCCTTTGACGCTCCATCGGTTGTACTCCCCGTACGAGGCTTCCATCGAACCACTGGTCTCGTCCTGTGGCTTCGTGGTGATTACGCGAAGAGCACCGCCGGTCGTATTTCGACCATACAGCGTGCCTTGCGGACCGCGCAGTACCTCAATGCGCTCAACGTCATACAGGGACAAATTATTCACGCCCTGCCGCGAGATATAGACGTCATCGATGTAGAAACCAAGCGCCGTTTCCAGCGTAACGATTGACTCCGTGCTGCCGATACCCCGGAGGAAAACCGTCGTGGCGGTACCCTGTCCGATGTTGTTGTTGCCGACGAGGTTCGGCACGTTCGCGACGATGTCGACGACGTTGAATGCCTGACGACGTTCCATTTCGGTTGGATCAAACGCGCTGACGGCGATTGGTACGTTCTGGATCTGCTCCTCACGCCGTTGCGCCGTCACCACCACTTCTTCGAGCCGCAGGCTGCCGTCACTGGCTTTCGCGGACTCTGAGCGTGCGCTGTTGGAAAAGTGCCCGCGACGCCGGCGGCAAGGAGCGTGATACGAACGGCGGCTCGAATGTTCATACATCCCCCGATTGTTGAACCTGTTGGTGTCGCCCGAGTGTTGGCGTTTCCAAGACGCTCGGCCGGCTTGCCGCTGGAAACATAGGCGCGGCTTCTCGCAGCTGTCAATGAACGGTGCGCCTATCTGACCCTATCGTCCACATGTGTGGACTCTGATCGCATGCAATCACCGGCCACGGCCTCTTCGCGCGGAGAATGCTGCGTCGCAGTGCGTCGACTACTTCGCCGCGGTGGCGGAACCACGCCGTCCGGCGCGCGGCACCTGGCCGCTGCGAGCGGCATAGCGCACCAGGCTGCCACGAATGGCACGGACGATGGCCGCCTCGTTACGCCGAATCCGCTCACGCAGTCCGCCGACGCCGATGGCCATCGGGAACGCGTTTGCCTCCGAGGGGAACGGCGCCGCGATCGCGCCCGTGTCGGGGAATAGCGCGTCGTAGACCACGATAAAGCCTCGGTCGCGTGTGGATACGACGTCCTTCATCACTCGCGACAACTCCACCCGCTCCGATCGGCGTCGCGCCCGTTCGTTATGGCGCTCGACCAACGATGCAATATTGTCATCGCCGAGTTGCGAAACGATGGCGATGCCGACGGCGGTCGCGAACAACGGCGCAAGCAATCCTTCCGTCAGCCGAAGCGAGATCGGAAAGGTTCCGGGAACGACACGCATAAAGCGGCAGGCCAGGTCGTTCTGCACCGTCAGGGTGACGGTTTCCTTTGTCGCCGCGTGGACATCCTCGATGACGTTCAGCGCTTCGCCCGACGCGAGGACGTGCGACGGAATCCAGTCACCAAGCTGAGTGATGCTCAGCGACGGGAAATAGCACATGCTGCGACGATCGGCGACGAGGTAGCCGAGTGCGACCATGCATTTCAGCAGCGCGTTGGTGCTGGATTTCGGATATCCGAGCTCGCGTCCGATCTCGGCAGCCGACAGTTCTCGGCGGTCTCGCCGGAACAGCTCGAGAACCTCAAAGACTCGGCTGGCGGACTTGATCGCCGTCGTGCGGACCATGCGGGGGATCCCCTTCAATCCCGACGCAGTGCGCAGGATTCGGCTGCTCGCCGTCTACATACTTGGACGCTTGGATTATATCAGCGGACGCTCGGTTGACGACGGATTTGCTGGAAGCCTAGCATCGAACCGTCATGCGCCGACCAGTGCTCGCGGACGCGCAACGCCGGGGCACATTTCCAGGAGGGGATCCCGATGGCAGACGCGGCGGTAACCAGCGCTCACCGAGACCTGCTGCGGCAGATCTACACGACGATGGCGCGTATCCACGAAGCCGACAACGCCATCCAGCGCGGCCTGTCGGCGGGTGAGCTGCAGTTTCAGTACTACCCGGCCGGCGGCCAGGAAGCCATTCCGGCCGGCATCGCGCCGCACCTGACGCGCGACGACTACGCGGTCATCACTTATCGCTGCATACACGACATCGTCGCCAAGGGCACGCCGCTCCGGGAGATCATGGCGGAGATGTATGGCAAGGCCGCGGGTACGTCAAAAGGAAAGGGCGGTCCGATGCACTTGTCGGATCCCCACTCCGGTCTCATGGTCACCACCGGCATTGTCGGCGCCGGACTGCCGATCGCCAACGGGCTGGCACTCGCCTCCAGCCTGCAGGGTACTGGCCGAGTCACCGTCGTCAATTTCGGCGACGGCGCGACGAGCACGGGGGCGTTCCACGAGGCGCTCACGCTCGCAGCCATCTGGAAACTGCCGGTCGTATTCGTCTGCCAGAACAATCAGTATGCGGAATACACGGCGCTCGCCGAGTACACGCTGGCGACGAGCTTTGCCGCGAAAGCAGACGCGTACGGCATCCCCGGCCTGCGCGTCGATGGCAACGATCCGGTGGCCGTATACGAACAATCCGGCATCGCCATCGATCGCGCGAGACGCGGCGACGGCCCGACCCTGATCGAGGCGGTCTGTCACCGACTGCAGGGGCACGCGTTCGGCAGCGATCTTGCCCACATGGACAAGGCCGCGCTCGACCATGCAAAGCAGGTTGCGCCATTGCCGACGTTCCGACGTCGCCTGCTTGCCGAGCAGATCTGCACGGAAGGGCAGCTTGCAGCCATCGACGCCCAGGCACGGACCGAGGTGGACGACGCCATCGCATTCGCGCGGGCCGCTCCACTGCCCGAGGCGGCGGAACTTTACACCGACGTCTACAGTTCGCCCGCGTTGATCCCCGAGCTCGATCGCCGCCCCGCTGCCCGGGCCATCGGGTCCGCTGTGCCCGCCCCGGGCACCCGGCAGCTCACCTTTGGTGGCGCGATCAACGAGGCTCTCGATATCGCCCTCGCGCGCGACCCGAGCGTCCTGCTCATGGGCGAGGACATCGCAGATCCAGCCGGTGGCGTGGTCAAGGCCACGTACGGCCTGTCCACCAAGTACGGCCGCGACCGCGTCCGGCCAACCCCCATCGCCGAGAGCGCCATCGTCGGCGCGGCCGTGGGATCCGCGCTCGCCGGCATGCGGCCGGTGGCCGAGATCATGATCAACGACTTCCTCGAAGTGTGCATGGACCAGGTGGCGAACCATGCGGCCAAGCTGCGCTACATGTCGGGAGGACGCACCAAGGTCCCGCTGACCATACGGACGGTCACGGCGGGCTTCGTGGGCAGTTTTGGTGCGCAACACTCGCAGTCGCTGGAAGCCTGGCTCGCCCACACGCCCGGACTCAAGGTAGCCTACCCATCGACGCCGTACGAAGCGAAGGGCCTGCTGCTTTCCTGCATCGACGACGACGACCCGTGCATCTTCTTCGAATCGATGCGCTGCTATTTCACGCCGGGTCCCGTGCCCGAAGGGCACTACACCATTCCGCTCGGCGTCGCCGACATCAAGCGGCCCGGCCGGGACTTGACGATCATCGGTTACGGCTGGCCGCTGGTGGACGCACTGACCGCCGCCGGCAAGCTGGCGAACGAAGGGATCGACGCGGAGGTGCTCGACCTGCGCACGATCGTCCCGCTCGATCGCGCCGCGATCCTCGAATCGGTGGGCCGGACCCGGCGCGCGCTGATCGTTCACGCAGCCGTTGAGTTCGGTGGCTTCGGCGCGGAACTGGCGACACTGATCCACCAGAATCTGCATTCCGAGCTGAAAGCGCCTGTGGCGCGCGTGGGCGCGCGTTATACGCCGGTGCCGTTCAGCCAGGCGCTCGAAGGCCTGCACTTCCCGACCGAGGCCCGCATCCTCGAGTCGGTTCGCAAGCTGGTCGGCTGAGACTCCCATGACCACCACGACGCTCAAGATCCCCAAGGCAGCGGTCTCCATGCAGGAGGGCGTCCTGGCTGCATGGCTGGTGGCGAACGGTGAATCGGTCGTCGAGGGTCAACCGATCTATACGCTCGAGATCGAAAAGAGCACGATGGATGTGGAGGCGCCGGCATCCGGTGTACTGCAGCAAATCGGAACTGCCGGCGTCGCATACAAGGTCGGCGAAATCATTGGTGAAATCGGCATGCCTGAATCAACGCAGTCACCGGCCGTCGCTGGCCCCATCGAAGCTGGCAGCATTTATCATTCCGGTTATGTCGTCGCCGACATTCATGCTGCAATTCGTCATTGGGTTCGGCTGGCGGGCGCCGGGCCATTCGTGATCTTCGAGGACTTCGAATTCGTCAATCCGAATTACCGGGGAGCGCCAGTGGGACCGAAGGTCACCTTGGCTTTTGCTTATTCCGGGGACAGCTGCATTGAGCTGATACAGCCCCAGGAGGCGGGCCCGTCGATCTACACGGAGACGCCGGGCTCCGCACATCACATAGGCATCGGCGTCGAGAATCTCGAGGCGTCCGTGCAGGCCTATGCGGCGGCTGGGATCGAGTGTGCGTTCCGGGCCGCGTTCCCGTTCGGCGGTGGTTGCGCCTATCTCGATACACGCAGCACGATTGGTGTATTCACCGAACTCGTCGAGCGCGGCCCGGTCGTCAACGAGATGATCAAGCAGATGCAGGTCGCCCATCGCAACTGGAACCGACGCGATCTGACATTCACTCTCGGTTAAATCCTTAACGGAGACAGCGGCAGGGACAGACTGGGGGAAAAGATGGGGAAAGCCAAGTCGACGGGATCACCGGATGACCTCACGGATATTGGCCGTCGTCAATTTCTGACGTCTCTAATCATTGCAGCGGCGGGTGCCCTGGTCATTCGCACGACGGAAGCCGCTGCTGCGCCGGACGCTCCGGGTGCAACCGCAGCGGACTGGCAAAGCGTCCTCGAGACAATGTTTCCGCACGACCATATCGACCGTGCCCTGTACGCGGTCCCTGCCGGCGCATTGGTTTCTGCAGCGGAAAAGGACCCGGGCGTCCGGCAGCTTCTCGACGGCGGTTGGCGATCCCTGCAGCAGGCAACCGGCAATGACTGGTCTGCTGCATCGAAAGAAGCCCGATTGCGCGCCGTCGCCTCGATCGCCGGCACGCCGCTTTTCACGCTGTTGCGCCAGACGACCGTATTCACCTTCTACGGAAATCCCAAGGTGTGGGAAGCGTTTGGCTATGAAGGCGATGCCTGGGTACGTGGCGGCTACGTCGGCAAAGAGTTGAACACGATCGATTGGCTGCCGGATCCGCCGCTTGCATCGGCGCAGGGAACTTGAACCATGGGCGCAACACTGTTCGACTTGAACGACGATACAGTTGCGGTCGTTATCGGCTCCGGTGCCGGTGGCGGCGTACTCGCCAGCGAGCTCTGCCAGCGGGGCATGAAGGTGGTCTGCCTGGAGGCAGGACCGCGACTTTCCATCGCCGACTATCGCAACGATGAGTTCTTCTCGTTCCAGCAACTCACCTGGATGGACAAGCGCAGTTCGAGCGGAACCTGGTCGGTCGCCAGCAGTTCCCCGACGATGCCGTCCTACACCGCCAAAGCGGTTGGCGGCACAACAAGTACCTGGGGTGCGCTCTCGTTTCGAGTCCAGCCTCACGAACTGAAAGCCCGCACGAACTACGGAGCTATCGCAGGCGCGGAGCTATCCGACTGGCCGGTGAGCGTTGGAGAACTCGATCCGTACTGGCAGCAGGCAGAAGACAGGATGGGTGTTACCGGTACGCACGGGATCCCGCTGCTTCCCGTATCAAACAATTACAAGTTGTTCGACTACGGTGCGCGTCGAGCCGGGTATACGCGCGTCGCCAACGATCGGCATGCCATTAATAGCCGTCCGCGCGATGGACGAAATCGATGCTTCCAACTCGGCTTCTGCGGGCAGGGCTGCAAATACGGAGCGAAGTGGTCGACGCTTTATTCGGAGATCCCGAAGGCCGAAGCAACGGGCCGGCTTGACCTCAGGGCCGGCTGCACGGCGCTCCGGATCGAGCACGACGCCAAAGGGCGTGTGACCGGCGTGCTTTACGCGGGGCCAGACGGCATCCAGCGCCTGCAGAAGGCCGCGTTGGTCGCAGTCGCCGGCAATGCCGTGGAAACGCCACGGCTGCTGCTGAACTCGGCCTCGAGTCGCTTTCCGCAGGGGCTGGCCAACGGCTCCGGCTGGGTGGGGCGCAGTTTCATGAAGCACCTGAACGCCTCCGTCTGGGGCCTGTACGACAAGCCCGTGCACATGAACCACGGTGTGACGATGGGCGGTTCGATTTACGATGAGTCCCGCTTTGATACGAAGCGCGGCTTCGTCGGGGGCTATCTGCTGCAGGCGGTGCAGGTCGGCATTCCGTTCCTCACGTCCGTCATCAAGCCCGACGGCTGGGGCCGGGAGTTCACCAGGTTCATCGAGCATTACGACCATCTCGCCGGCATCTGGATGAATGGCGAGGACATGCCGCGCGCCGACAACCGGGTCACGCTGCATGCGACGGAGAAAGACGGCCACGGCCTTCCCATTCCGCACGTGCACGTCGACGACCACCCGAACGACATCGCCATGCGCCAGCACTTCTATGAGCGGGCGGAGGCGGTGCTGCGTGCTGCCGGCGCCACCGACGTGATGCGCGGCAACCCACTGCCGGCGAGTCACAACATGGGCACCTGTCGCATGAGCGCGTCTCCGGAGCGCGGCGTCACCAATGCATACGGACGAACCCACGAGATCCCGAACCTTTTCGTGACCGACGGCAGCCTGTTCCCGACCAGCACGGCGGAGAATCCGACGCAGACGATCGTGGCCCTCGCCATTCGCCAGGCCGCGCACATCGTCGACCAGATGGGCTGATCAATCCGCCGGATCGTGCGGTGCGATGATCCGTAGGTCCCGCGTCGTCACGACTCAACAGCATTTCCCGGAGGGTCGAGTGCGGAATCGTTGCGACGCTGCGCCGAGCTGTCGGCTGATGGGCACGATCCGGCCCTGATGCACGAAACCACCGCCGTCCCGATTACCGCACCGGATGGAGCCCGTGCCGCGCCAGCCGCAGCGTGGCCGCGATCGTCCGTTGGCTGGTACGCGGTGTTCGTGCTGACGATCGCGTACGTCCTCGCATTCGTGGACCGCACGATCCTCAGCCTGCTCGTAGGGCCGATTCGCGCAGATCTCGGCCTGTCCGACACGCAGCTCTCGCTGGTCCAGGGCTTCGCGTTTGCGGTGTTCTACACGACCCTCGGGCTGCCAATCGCGCTGCTCGCCGACCGTCTTAACCGGCGCAACATCATCGCGCTGGGCGTGGCGCTCTGGAGCGCGGCAACCGCCCTGTGTGCACTGCCCAGGTCGTTCGCGGGCCTGTTCGCCGCCCGCGTGGGGGTGGGGGTCGGCGAGGCCGCGTTGTCGCCCGCGGCCTACTCGATGATCGCGGACCTGTTTCCGCCGAACCGGCTCAGCCGGGCGCTCGCGACCTACACCATCGGCGTGTTCGCAGGATCAGGACTCGCGTACCTGATCGGCGGAGCGGTCGTCGGCGCCGTGACGAAGATCGGCAGCGTCGAAGTGCCGCTGCTCGGCGAGCTTCGGCCGTGGCAGCTCGTGTTCCTGCTGGTCAGTCTGCCGGGGCTGCCCATCGCGCTGTGGATCCTGACGCTGCCCGAGCCGGTTCGACGCCGGTGCACGGACGCGCCGGGCGGTGCCGCCGCGCACCTGTCGACGGCGGCGTCGCACCTGTACGGGCACATGCGCGCGCACTGGCAGGTGTACCTGTCCCACATGCTCGGCTTCTCGCTGATTGCGCTGCTGTTCAACGCCTCGATCGCCTGGCTGCCGACCTACCTGATGCGTGTGTTCGGCCTGTCCAGCGCGCAGACCGGGTTCTGGCTCGGCTCGATCCTGCTCGTCGTCGGCGTCTCGGCCGTGATGCTCGGAGGGTGGCTGTCCGACCGGTTGCAGACCGCCGGCTACTCGGACGCGACGATGCGCGTCGGCCTGATCAGCGCGGTCGGCGCACTGCCTTTTGCGGCCGCGGCGACGACCGTGGATTCGCTGCCGTTGTCGCTGACGCTGATCGCGGCGCTGCTGTTCTTCGTGACGCTGCCTTACGGGGCAGCGGCGGCCGCGTTGCAGCTGGTGACACCGTCGCACATGCGCGCGACGGCATCTTCCGTCTATCTTTGCCTGCTGAACCTGATCGGGCTCGGCCTGGGCCCCACGCTCGTCGCGCTCCTGACGGACCACTATTTCCACAGCGATCTCGCGGTCGGCCGGTCGCTCGCGGTGGCCTGCACCCTGGCTGCGCCCCTGGCGGCGGGTGTTCTGTGGTGGGGCCTGCCGCACTTTCGACGCGCGGCTGACGCATTGCGTACGACGCAGGCACGCCATGAAGTCGACTGATGCCAACTCCATCGCCGCCGGCTGGGTCCGTCACTTCGAATCTTACAGAAGGAAGAGCACCCCATGACCGACCGACTGAAGTTCAATCTCAAGGGCTACACCATTCCCTTCACGCCGGAGGGCAAGGCCTCCCTGGTGACGGAGACGCCACACCATTACGGCGGCCAGTTCATCTTCGTGGACTATCGCGCTGACGTGAACCAGGTCGCACGCTTCCTGCCGGCGCCGTTGGAGCCGGACCCGGAGGGCCGCGCCTTCGTCATCGTCAACGAGTTGTTCTGTGTACCCGGCAACAACCCTGGACTCGTGTTCGACAATCCGAGTCGCACCCAGTACACGGAGGGTGTGGTCGCGGTGCGCTGCTCCTACAAGGGCACGCCGGGCTCGTACATGACGGCTCTTTGGGTCACGAAAGACTGGTCCATGACGTTCGGCCAGTACTTCGGGTGGCCGAAAAAGATCGCCGACATCCACTTGACTCGCGTACCGCCCCTGCACCCGACCATCCCGCCGATCGGCATCGGCTCGCCGCTCCGTGGCGTCGTGGCGCGCGAGGGCCGCCGGCTGGTCGACATCACGGTTCGCCTCAACCAGCAGGAAGAGGACTCGGCGGCGCCGCAGTTCGGCTGGCTCTACTCCGTGCGGTTTTTCCCGGAGATGGGACCGACCGTGCCCGAGGTCCGGCAGCTCATCCGCAATCGGGTCCAGAACCCGCGTGCCATCAACGTGTACTCGGGTGACGCCACGATCGAATTTGGCGACTCCGACAACGAGGAACTGCTGCCGCTGAAGCCGATCGAGATCCTGAAAGGCTATTTCTACAACCCGAGCTGGACCACGACGCACTCGGCAGAGTTGCTCGAGACCTACGAGTAGAACGATGCACAAACTCTTCCTGAACCGCCACAGGCGGACCCGCACGGCGAGGCCCACGACGGGCCGAGTAGCCGCAAGCCCAGAAAGCGGAGCGCAGCTTCAGTCGCTGCGCGGTGCACGAAGCAATTCACGGTCTCCGCATTCATTGCCACGGCCAAATCCGCGACATTCCGCTGTCCATGCCCCGGCACTCGCTCACGCTCGTGCGTTCGTGGAGACCGCCTGACATTCAGTCAGCCGGTGCCGATCCCTGCACTCACCCACTGCGGACCGGCAGGCACGGCCCGCTTCGAACCCGCACTCCGCTCTCCGTCCAATCCCTCAGGCCTCCTTTACGCTTCCACCGTATCCGCCTGGCTGGTCCTGGCGGCGCCAGCGGCCATGGCCGACAGGAATTTCGAGCGCAACGTATCCGTCATCAACGCCTTCTTGACCGGAGGTAGCCGCAGGAATCCTCCAACGATGCCGCGCATCGCCTTGTGCGTCAGGCGCCCGGGATCGTCGAACAGCTGATTCTGCAGCGTTCCCCGCTCGAGGCACTGCAGAATCACACGCTCGAATGTCGTCTCCGGATGAATCACGTGCTGCTCGCGCTTGTGCATTTCGATCGCGTCCGGCTCGCAGACCAGACTGCACACGCCGCAGCCGATGCAGGCCGTCTCGTCGATCTGCGGCATGAACATCCTCTTGCTGCTCGCCTTCTTCGGCTCCGGCACCAGTGTGATGGCCGACACGTGGCAGGCCCTGGCGCACTTCTGGCACCCGTTGCAGTCCTCCATCCCCACGTGCGGCACGAGCGTGGAGGAGACGATCGCATTCGGGTACCCGTGCTTGTTGATGCCCTCGAGGATTCCGCAGCAGCACCCGCAGCAGTGACACAGGAACGCTGGCTGGTTACGCACATTGTCCACGGAGAAGACCAGCTTCAGCTCCTTCGACCGCTGCACCACGTCTTTCATCTCTGACTTCGAAATCTCGCGCCCCATGCCGTGACGCACGAGGTAGTCCGCCGCGCTGCCGAAGGAGGTGCAGGTCTCGAGCGGAACCTTGCAGACCTGGCCGCCGGCGTGATGCTTCTTGTGCCGGCACGAGCAGTTGGACAATGAGAAAACATCGGCGGCATCGACGATCCGCTCGACCTTCTCGTAGTCGAGAATCTCCACGTGATCGCCGAGATGCTCGAGATGAGGCAGCGCCCGCGCGACGGACACCTGCTGCCCGTCCTTGAAATTGGCCGCGTAGAACTCGCCGCTTTCGAGATAGTCGACGAACAGTCTCGAGACCTTGCCGATGTCCGGATCCGAACTGTCCATCCGCATCATCGTGAACTCGAAGATGCCGATCACGAACGGCGCCGGCATGTAGTGGTAGCGCTCGCCCAGGCGAACATCGACCACCAGGCCCTTGTCGCACAGTGCTGCGAGCATCGGCTCCAGCTCCTTGCGATCGCGTCCCGTGATTTTCGCGATCCGTTCGAGCGTCGACAGCCCGAACGGCATTGCGACGATCAGCTCGGCCTCGTCCGGGGAGTACAGCTCCCGCAACATGGCGTAGAACGCCTCGTTCTGCGGCGTGCGAACGTGCAGATTGTCGATCTTCTCGCCGAGCGCCCCGTAGATGTCCTTCGCGACGAGGTGTCCCATGGCGTGCTTCTCCGTGCGGTGTGAGGAACGGAACGACCGGTTGCGGATGCGACCCTGACCTCAGGCCGCATCCTTGCGTGGACGGTCGGCGCGTGATGGCCGTCGCTCCTGCTTCCGGAACAACTGCTCCGGATCCCACTTTGACCATGCATAGGGCATGAACTCCACGGGATCGACCTCGGCCACGACCGCGCCATGCAGCATCGTGGTGTCGCCGACGACGTAGACGCTTCCCAGGACGCGCACAATTTCGACTTCGTGCCAGGGATCGCAATCGGAAGGCGGCAGGGCGACCTCGGCCTCCGCCCACTCCAGGCTCTCAGGCCGAAGCACGTTGTTCTGCCGGATCAGCCGCGGCGGGTAATCAAAGCCCACACCACCGGGGGCCAGGAAGTGTTTGTACAAGTAGACCGAGGACCCGGCCTCACTGTCGAAGGCGAGTCCGGCCTGAATCACGGACCGCACCGGCTCCTGGACGCTGTCGCGGTCCAGGCGCGCCTTGATCTCGAAGAATCGCTTTCCATGCCGGCTGATTCGACCCGTCAGCACGTTTCCCTGCTTCTCAAATTCGATCTGCGCCATCTTCTTGGGAAAGCCATAGATCTCGCGCCCGCCCGCCATCGCCATGTCGCCGTCGACCGGCATGGCCAGGCAGTACATTCCCGGCACACCGTCGAATTGCGCGTGCAGGAACAGGCCACCCTCGTGATACGCGGGGCCGAAATTCGTCTCGGGGAAATTCGCCACGTATGCCGCCACAAGGGGAAGCGGTCCCGCTTTGAGCGGGGGTGGCAGCAGCCTCGCGACGATATCCGGCTTCGTCTCCCAGAACACGAACAGCGTCTGCGCTCCATAGAATTCAAAGTGCTCGAGGCAGGCGCCCGGTGCTGGCAACTCATCGCGTGCTTTGACGAATCCCATGATTCTCTCCGCCTGGCTGTCTTGGATGAATGTTCTGAGTCCGGCGACCAGCGGTGTCCTTCTTCGGTCTTCGCGGAGGACAACCGGCAATCTGCCGGGTGTTCTCGCCTTGTGCTCGCGGATCGGAGCCGCGGCAATCAGGAGCAATGCCTAGCCACACGAACGTGAATAGCTTCCATTGGCAACACGCGGCGATGAAACCAGCGATCGTGCTACGCCTCTCTTCCGCGGCCGTCCCCCACCCCGATCCCGTTCCTCGCATAATCCGATTCACCACCCACGCTCGCCCGCCCTATGCCCCTGAACCCCGACGACCCCTGGCTTACGCACATCCCCCTGCTGCACCGGATCCTGGCCGGCGGCGAACCTCCGTCCGTCTATCCGCCAGTGCCGCACGGCGACGCCATTCACGGTTCCTGCTCGTACTGGGAGCCGCTGTATTACCTCTTGAACACGATCCTCGGTTGGCGTGACCTCGGCCGAGGGCTCGCGTGGTGGTACACGAACGGCCGACCGGTCGAGGATCCACGACTCGCGACCATGCAGCAGATCTGGGACAGCGATGGCCAGCTCGCGTACTTCGCCGCGTGGGCTTTTCAGGAGGGCCGCGACAACTTCCGTCTCGAGGACGCGGCGAGCTCGTCCGCATTCAACGACGAGGACTGGTGGCGCGACTTCCGCCGACTGGGTCGGCGCTACCGCAGCGACCCCTTTTACGGCGGCACCAATCCCCTGCACCTCGGTCACAGTCACCACGACGTGCACGACCACGACGATGACGACGGCGCGTATCCCGCCGACGCCGTCCACGCCGACCCCGGATCCCGCAAGGCGATCGTCGTGACGCGTGATTTCACGACCTGGCGCGAAGAACTGCAGACCGCCGGCCGACAACTGCCTGCGTTGCCCGACGATCGCTCCTGGCTCGTCGAGGTGTTCGATCGCCGGGTCGGTTGGCTCGGCACCTATCGCCAGAGCCGCGTGACCGGACGATGGTTTGCCGGCAAGCACTCGGTGCACATTGCAGGGCAATAGGGCTGTTCGTCGAAGCGATCCCTCGCTAAACCCCGAGGCTCGTCGTGCCCGACTCACCCTGGTGTCGCTGCGCCCTAGCCAGCACATCAGTGTGCTGGCGTTCGGCGGGTCGAGCGCACATTCAGTGCGCCCGAGCGAGCCCCCGCCTGACCCGCCAGCGTCCTCTCTTGCACTTCCGGCTCTGGCTCCGATCCCCAACCCCTGCAAACGAAGCAGAAGCGGGGCTTTAATCGCCCCGTCACCGTGCATCAATCACCGCTTCGGAGTGATGAGATCTACCGTCGGAAAATACGTCCGATACCGCCCGACGTCCCGCGTCAGGATCGGCATGCCACGCACCGCCGCGTGCGCGCCGATGAAGAAATCCGGCAGCACGTTACGCTTCACCGCCGATCGACTGCGCTGCCGGTAGCCGAGGTACACCTTGCCTGCCAGGAACAGCGCCTCGCGCGGAATCTCCTCGACCTCGAGCCCGCCGTCCGCCACCACTGCCTCGAGTTCCTCGATCCGCGCGAACGCCATGGACAGCTCGGCATAGATCACCGGATTGATGCAGATCGGCCCACGCAGGCTCGCGGCATCGAGCTGCCGCTGCGACCAGTCCGCCCAGGTCGGATCGTCCTCGACGACGTCCAGCAGCACGTTCGTGTCGACGAGAATCATTCTGCCACTTACCGACCGCGAGTCAGCGCCAGGATCTCCTCGGTCCGCATCTTGACCGTCGCCCGGCCGCGGAGCTTCGCGAACCGGCTCTTGGGCGCCCGCGCCGGCCGGCGCCCGCCATCGCGCGCCACCGGCCGCAGCACGACCTCACCGGCCTCGGTGAGTTCGAAGGCCACGGCGGACCCCGCCGCGATCCCGAGCCGATCCCTCACCTTCTTCGGAATCGTGACCTGGCCCTTGGAGGTGACGTTGTTTGCCATGAAAGTAATACTCGTGTTGTGATTGGTATTACTTTAGCACTCGCAACCGCCGCTGCCCAGCCCCTGTGGAATCCCCGCAAATCCATCCAAGGACGGTTCGAGCAACCTGCAGCGACAGAATGCAGCCGTCTGACTTACCTCTTCTTGTTCCCCCACCCCTGCCGACCCTTGGAAAGCGCGACCGTAATCGCGCGTTCCACGTCGTCTTCATCCTCTGCCGCTGCGCAGCGAAGACGCACGCGCGCCGCAGTGCAACACGCATCTCTTTGAACTCGCTGTGTACGCCACCGCACGGACGGTCGCAAGGCACCCTCAAATACTACTGCGGCGACGTTGGATCATTGCGGAACTCCCTTCCGCACCCGGAACACCCGCACCAACGCGCCGTGTTGAACCCCCAGGCACCGCACCTCCCAGGAGAATCAGGATGAAAACGATGTTAAAGAGCGCGTTCATGGCGCTATTGCTGACTGTCGCAAGCGCCGCCGTGGTCGCGGCACCGGCCGTCGATCCCTTGCTCGGGACGTGGCAGTTGAACGTGGCGAAGTCGACGTTCAGCCCTGGCCCTGCGCCGAAAAGCGATACCCGGACCTACGCGGCAACCGAGCAGGGCACCGCCATGACCTGGAAAAATGTCGGCGCGGACGGCAAGGAGATCGTCGCCAAGTCCACGTTCAAGGTGGATGGAAAGGACTACCCCCTGACCGGGTTCGCCAACTTCGACAGTATTTCCTTGAAACAGGTCGATGACCTCACGGTCCACAGCACGCAGAAGAAGGGCGGCAAGGTGGTCGGGACGACCACTCGCACCGTTTCCAAGGATGGCAAGGTACTCACGTTGAAGAGCAAGGGCACCAGCGCAACGGGTGCCGCGTACGACAACGTCATGGTCTACGACAAGAAGTAGTGCGCGCGAGGCGGGCAGTTCCGCGCCGGGCCGGCGTGGAGCTGCCCGACCCCGGGCCGTGCTTCCTCCGCCAACGCCGCTCCGCGTCCTCCCCCACCGCTTCCGACCCAAGCACCCGGGTTCGGGAGCGCAGTGTCAGTCGCTGCGCAGAGCACAAAGCAATTCAAACTCCGCATTCTTCGCCACGGAAAACCATCTGAGGCGTCGCCGAGCGACGCGACGCAGCAGCGCTGCCGTCCACTTCCGGGCTGGGATCGATTCCCCACCCCTGCCGACCCCAGAGCCGGAGCGCAGCTGTAGTCGCCGCGCGAGGCCGCGGAGCCTGCGTCTGCTTGCACGACAGATCACCGACGCGCAAAGCGAAGGCACGATCGGGCAGCGAATTCTCGACCGCGAATGACACCCACCGCTCCTCGGGTATCATGGTCAGGCCAACCGCAAAGTTTCGCTGTCTCGCTCGCGGCGGTATCGCCTGGCACACCGGCAAATCATCCGTTGAAGGATCACCAAAGGCATGCTGCATTCACTTCTCCGCACCTCCCCGCTGCGTTGGCTGGCCGCGCTCGCGGCCTTGATGCCGGCGGCTGCGCCGGCGGCCGAGCGCGCGCCGCCGTCCCCCGCGCTCACGGTGGAACTGGGCGCCGCCTGGCAGCTGCGCAACACCGCGCAGGTATCAAACGAACCGCCGAACACCCGGTTCCAGATTGACGAACTGACCGGCGACGGTCCGTTTCCGACCGGACGTGTGGTGCTCGACTGGCCGCTGAACGCAAAGCATCGCCTGCGATTCCTCATCGCACCGCTCGGGATCGACGAGACTGGCACCGCTTCCAAGCCCATCGTGTTCCAGGACACGACGTTTGCGCCCGGCCCGATCGACGTGAAGTACCGGTTCGATTCCTACCGGGCAAGCTATCGCTACGTGTTTTACGAGCGCGAGCGGTGGACGTGGTCCGGCGGCGGCACGCTGAACATCCGCGATGCGGAGATCCGTCTGCAGCAGGGCGCGCTGACACGAGTGAGGAAGAACACCGGCGTCGTGCCACTGCTCGCACTCGAGGGCGAGTGGCGCTTTGCGCCCGGCTGGTACGGCCTGCTCGACTTCGAGGGACTCGCCGCACCTCAGGGTCGCGCAATCGACGCGGCGCTGAAGCTTGGTTACGACGTCACGCCGAACATCACGGTCGCAGGCGGGTACCGCATCCTCGACGGCGGTGCGGACAACGACGAGTTGTACACGTTCGCACGCTTCGACTCTGCCGTGCTCGGACTGACGTGGAGATTCCGGTAACCGTCACCAGGCTCGGGTCCACGAGCCGTCGACAGAAATCGCCGGAACGGTTGCTGAACGGTCGCCACACTCCCGAAGTGATCGCTACTGCACCGTACACACCTGCCACACCGGAGCGTTGCTGAACCGCCACCGGCGGGCCCGCAGGGCGAGGGCCATTGACGGCCCGAGTAACGACCACCGGTCGCGTCCGCCCGAATCTCCGACCACCCCTGCCGACCACAGATCCCCAGAGCGGAAGCGCAGCGTCAGTCGCCCCAGCCCTGCCGTCTTGTCAGCACTCCTCGATCCAGCTAGCATGTATCGCAAATGCATCGCTCGACGAAGGATACTGCGCCATGAAGACCAGCACCCTGCCCCCACTGCGTGTCTCCCCGGAGTTGCGCGCCGAGGCCGAGGCCGTGCTCGCGCCTGGCGAATCGCTCTCCTCGTTCGTCCATGACGCCGTCACGCGCACGATTGAGTTTCGCCGCTCGCAGCAGGAGTTCGTCGAGCGGGGGCTGGCAAGCGCCGCGAACGCACGACGTACCGGCCGCTACGTCTCGAGCGATGCGGCGCTCAAGACGCTCAGGCGCCAGCTCGAACAGGGTCGACCGCAAGCCAGGAAGCCGTGAGCGCCTGGCGCGTCCGCCTCACACTCGAGGCCGTCGAGGACTTGAAGCACCTGCAGGCGTTCCTGATCGAGCAGGACCTGTCGGCCGCGGAACGCGCCCTGGACGCCATCGAGTCCGCCTTCGAGCTGCTCGAGCACTCGCCCTTTTCGTGCCGCAAGGCCTGGCCCGGCGACCGACCGCTGCTGCGGGAGCTCATCATCCCCTTCGGCAACGCAGGTTACGTGGCGCTGTTCGAGATCGATGGTCCGCGCCACATTTCGATCCTCGCCGTGCGACACCAGCGCGAAGAGGACTATCACTGAGGCCGCGGCGGCCGCGCGACAAGTGGTCGCCGGACCGACCGCTTGAACCGCCTCTGGGGCGGGCCCGAAGGGCGAGACCCAAGGACGGGTCGAGTAACTGGCATCGCCAGCGTCTGCCCTAACCCCGCCTCGCGGTTCTCGTTTCCAAACCGATCCGATGCGGCCGTTGGCCGCCTCCGTCCGACCCACCTCCGAGCCGACTCCGGAGTCGGAGCGCAGCTTTAGTCGCTGCGCGAGAGAAGCCGGGGCTTCAGTCGCCCCGGACCGGCACGATCGAGCCACATCCATACCGACTTGAGTGATTATACAACTTTCGATATAGTTACCTGCGTGAAGCCGCTCGACTTTCTCGGCGACTCCCTGGATATCCTGCGGGCATTCCCCGACGGCGCGCGGCGTGCCTCGGGATTCCAGCTCGATCGGCTGCAGCGTGGACTCGAGCCCCTCGACTGGAAGCCAATGGCGTCGATCGGACCTGGCGTGCAGGAGATCCGTGTTCGTGAAGACGGCGGAGCGTTTCGCGTGATCTACCTGGCGCGACTCCCCGAAGCGATTTACGTGATTCACTGCTTCCAGAAGAAGACCCCGCGCACGCCGCAACGGGAACTCGACCTGGCCCGGCGACGACTGTCAGAACTGATGAGGACGCGACGATGACCACAACCAAGCGCACCACTTTTGCGTCCGTATGGGATGCCATCGAGGACTCCCGCGAGATCGCCGCGAGCTTGAGGCTCCGCGCCGAGGTGGCAAACGCCATCATCGAGGAGATCCGCCGCCGCAAGCTCACTCAGGCGCGAGCGGCTGAACTCTGCGGCATCACCCAACCCCGCATTTCCGATCTCATGCGCGGGCGGCTGGATCTCTTTTCGCTCGATGCGCTGATCGACATGGCGGCGCACCTCGAGTTGCGAACGAGTGTTACCGTCCGCAGGCGTCGCGCGGCCTGAGCACCCGCCTCAACTGTCCGCTGCACAACCCTTCTTCAGCGACCTCTGGTCGCGAGCCACAACGTGGCGTCTGCCCTAATCTTAGTCCGTCCGCCCGACCCACCTCCGAGCGGACCGCGAAGTCGGAGCGCAGCTTCAGTCGCTGCGCCGGACCGGTACATCTTCACGGCCGGCGCAGGTCTATTCACTGCAGGACGCTCGTAGACGCGAGGGGTGATCCTGCGGGCCGCACCGCGGCACCCGCATCCACCCGGCAGGGCCCGACTGACTTCAATTCTGCGTCGCGCGCCGAATCGGCTGGAACATCCGTCGATACACGAGCGGGGTCAACCCGGTGCGTCGATTGAACAGCCGCCGGAAGAACGATTCGCGTGGAAATGGCCGCCGGAGGCGAACCGGGAGGCTGTCAGTCACGGGGAGCGCGCAACAGCCGCTCCCGTGCAATCTCCCAAGGAATGGTCTGGACGGTGCCGGAATCTAGTTCCCGGGCACGGCAATCGATTTCCTGAAGCCACGCGGCCTCGGCACACTGTTCCGTTTCCGGATCGAGACTGTCGATCAAGAGACCGACAAGCTCGGTCCGATCCGAAGCATCGAGCGCGAAAGCGTTGCGAAACAATTCTTCGCGGGAAATCGCCATGGGCCAGTGCTAGCACCAGGTCAAACAAGTCGCCGCCGACCTCACTCGCCGAGATCGGCCGTGAACCCAATCCCCCGCCGAGGCTGTGGCGGGGCCAGTGCCAACTGCCGCACGGCCTCGACAATCGAGACGATTTCCTTGTCGTGGCGCGAGATCTTGCGCTCGAGTTCGGCGAGCTTGCGGGCAAGATCCCTGTTTCGGGCCAGCATTTCGCGAAGCTCGACGAATGCTCGAACGATGAATACGCTCATTTCCACGGCACGTTTCGACTTGAGAACCGTAGCGGCCATGATTGCGCCATGCTCGGTAAATGCCGTTGGAAGCGTCCTCGAGTACTTGAGCTGGTGGAGGTGGTCACAAACTGTGACCACCTCCACCTTCTCTCCGGCATCGAGTGCGAACAGGAACTCTTCGGGGAACCGGCCGGCGCAACCGCATCGCTTCCGAACACCGTCACAAATGAATCTTCCTCCACGATCTTCCAAAGTCGGGGACGGAGCCATGTGCAAATCGGCCTTCTTCCGCTAGAAATTTGTCCGTTCAGCCATTATCAAATTCGGCTTCACGTTCCCGCGGGAACGTCTCAGGCTCACCCATTGAGCCCGCCGCCACCTAAGTCTCCTCCCCGCCCCCATCCTTCTTCTGTGTCGCATCGATGAACGCGAGGTACAGCAGGTACGACTTCACCCACACGCGTTCAAACCGGGCGAGGTACGGCAACACGTCTTTGTGTTCCCGCAATCCCGCCGCGGGACGCCGGGCCACCCAGGGGACGCGCGGGTAGTCGAGCGCGGCGAGCGGCGTGTCGGTGGTCGCGTAAAGCAACTGCCACAGGTGCGGCGCGTCGTCCGCGCGACGTCCGATGCCGAACGTCATCACTGCCTGTTCGTCGGGCGCCTGCACGAACACGATCGCGGCGCCGGCCGTGCGGCCGCCAGGGTCGTCGAGCGAGTTCATGACACGGGCCGTCATCGTGTAGCCGGGCGCCTCGAGGCCGAGGCACGGCGGCACGGGCACCCACCCGGACTGCGCCTCGCCGTAGCGCTCGAGGAACGCCAGCTGCTCGTCGTAAGGGATATCGCTGCCGTCGAACGGCGTGACGAGGCCGCTGCCGAGGTCCACGCACGTGACCGGCTCGAGCGGCAGGTGGAGGGTGCCGGTGACCGGCTCGAGTTCGGGCCGCGGGCGCTCGCGGCGGGCGGCACGCTCACCGCCGAAGGCATCGGGCAGTGACTCGTGGATCAGCGTGATCGCCTGCAGCGCCGGCAGCCGCAGCACGTAGGTGGGTTCGTCGGCCTCCGTCGCGGTGGGGTTGATGCGCACCAGCGAGACGCGTGAGCGCTCGAGCAATCGCTCGCCGATGCGACGCACGGACGCACTGCCCTCCCCGGCCCCGCACTCGACCACGACGAGGCGCTGGCCACGCACGCTGGCGAGCCAGGCATCGAAGCGGCGTTGCTGTTCGCGGCGCTCGGAGTCTAGCCACTTCACGTCGTCGTACATCAGCACGTTCGGGCGGGCGACCGCGCCGCACAGCGGACAGGCCGGTATGTCGCCCTGGATCTCGAGGCTTCCACTATCGACAACCAGGGCCGGGGACAGGGCGTTCCAGATCGTGTCGCTGCAGGGGACGGTGCACTGGTAGTGGTGCAGGTTGCCGTGGCGCTCGACGACCTGCCAGTCGGTGAAGCCGGCCTTGAAGAACAGGCCGTCGATGTTCGTCGTCGCGACGAAACTGCCGCCGGGCATGGCCTGCGCCCAGGCGCGCAGGATGCGGTAGCCGTCGTGCGGCTGGGTGTGCTTGTAGATCCGTTCGCGCATGCCATACCAGGCCCAGGCGGCTTGCGGGCGGGTGTCGAACCAGGCGGGTTGCGCCCTCTGGCGGAAGGTGCGCCCGGTGGCATCGAAGAGGCCCTGCAGGTACTGCAGGTCGGGGTTGTCCGGCGGGTCGCAATCCAGGCTCATGCCGGCGCCGGCGGTGATGAGGAGCGCGTCGGCGTTGGCGAGCAAGGCCGCGACGCGCCTGGCCGTGCGGCGGGCCTGGTCGGAGACGGGGGCGGACTGGGTGTTCATGGGACTCCCTGCCTTGGTGGTTGGGAGTGTGGGACGGGGGAGGCTCAGGGGGTGAGCCCCCGCTACCGGCGGCTGGCTGGTCGCCTACGACTCCACCACCGGATAACACGCGTCGCCCCAGAGGGCTTCCGGGTGATCGAGCATGATCTCGATCACCATCGGCACCAGCTTGCCCATCAGGTTGGTGCAGTCGCGGATCTGGTCGCGGTTGACCGAGCTGTTCCAGGTGGCCTGCAACCCGCTGACCAACCTGGGAGAGACCGCTTCCCCACTTGGCTTGGCGGGCGCCTATGACCCCTTGGCAGGCCTAATGCCACCCGGCATCACCGCCCCGAATAGGCCCACCGCGATTTCTCAATGCACGGGCCGTAGGCCGATTCGAGTTCGTGTAGCCTTCCACTGTTCGTGCACACTCGAGGCCACGCCCGGTGACACTGAGCCCAGACTTCAAGGAAATCGTCGGCGCAGCCCAATGCAGGGCTGTTGAAGCCGACATCAGAAAGTGGACCAAGGCCTGGTCGTTGCCTTTGCTAGACCGACGCGTCTTGATTCGCATTAATCGCCGACTACGGATATCTGTAGCTCGCTATAAGCGCGACGAATCATGTATCGAAGTTGGGCCGGCGTTCTTGGCATCGGCCGAGATCCGAAGGGAAGCACTTGCGCACGAAGCTGGCCCATGCCGCGGTGGCGATGAAATTTGGACGAACCAAGCGAATTCATGGCGACGAATGGCGCCATCTTGTTCAGGAAGTTGGATTTGAGCCTAGGACTCGCATAGGCAATCGGACGTCCGTATTGAGCTCAAAACGGCGTCGCAGTGCCGCGCGGTTCGAGCATCGATGCCCCGTCTGCCACATGACGCGGCTCTCGGCACGCCCGGTGAGCGCTTGGCAATGCAAGAGGTGTGTCGAGTCCGGCCTAAACGGCAGGCTGGAAATAAGAAGAGTGTAAGAAAGATGGAACAAGCGGTTACCCGGCTGCCCGTTCTGCGCGCCATCAACAGATAGGATGTTTCACGAAGATCCTCTCGTTATCGGACTTCGGAGAAAAACGCCCAGGGTTCCCGGTTTCGCCTGGACACGCGCTGATCGTCCCGCGGCGACACGTTGCTTCGTGGTTTGACGCGAGCGCCGCCCGAACGCGAACGCGCCTTTATAAGCGACGATAGATATTCGCAAAGGCCACGATCGAAAGAGACCCACGCCCCCTACTGGATTCAACATCGGGATCAACGTCGGCGCAGCCGCCGGGCCAGACGATCTTCCACCTTCATGTGCACGTGATTCCTCGATATAGGGGAGACATCGTCGACCCACGTGGCGGAGTGCGTTACGTGATCCCCCGCGAAGGCCAACTACCTACCGCGAGCCGAAGACTCGGCGCCGCTACAAGTCGAGCCGCCTCTCGAACGGCTACTCTGTACGGGCGGGTAGACGGAGCCATTCTATCTGGAGTTAATGGATCACCTCGCCACCGCTTCCCGCGCGGATATTGCGGTCGCCTTTGTAATGAAGAGCGGTGTCGACATGCTCCGGGCCGCCATCACTAGAAGCTTTGACACCGCGGGACGCATAGTCCGACTACTGACAGGCGACTATCTGGACGCCACCGACCCGGCCGCACTTATTCAGCTGCTCGACTTCGTCCAGGCTGGCACGATATCGATCTGCGCGTTTATCGAGACGCGGACAAAACGAAGCGCGGACTCAATCCTACCGATGCCTTCCATCCGAAAGCCTATATTTTTGAGCATCGGGGACACGCCGGCACAGCATTATTGGCAGTTCCAATCTCAGCAAGTCCGCGCTTTCTGACGGCGTGGAATGGAATTACCGGGTCATATCGTCGCGTGACGAACAGGGTACGAGGAGGCGCGAGCGGCGTTTGAGAGTCTGTTCCACCACCCAGCAACCGCGACGCTGACCAAAACGTGGATCGAAGACTACAAGCTGAGGCGAAAGCGCGCCCTGCCCCACATCATCGACACGGAGATGACTGTCGTCGTTCCGCCGGTCGAGCCGATTGTTGTCCCGACACCACACTCCATCCAAATTGAGGCACTCGAGGCTTTAAATCGCACGCGAGAGGGGGCGCGGAAGCAGGCCTAGTCGTACTAGCGACGGCCTCGGCAAGACATGGCTAAGCGCCTTCGACTCAGTCAGCTTTCGGCCGAGTGCTATTTGTCGCGCACCGCGAGGAAATTCTTGATCAAGCATTGGAGACGTTCCGCCGCGTGCGCCCTGAGGACTACTTAGGGCGTTACGACGGGGCTCTAAGCACCCAGACGCTAACGTTCTTTTCGCCTCGATTCAGACCTTAGGCAAGCAATCCCATCTCGATCGATTCTCTCCCGACCATTTCGATTACATCGTCGTCGACGAGTTTCACCATGCCAGCGCGGCTACGTATCGCCGGCTTTTGCGTCATTTCCGACCGCAGTTCGTGCTCGGCCTTACTGCCACGCCCGAACGGAGCGATGGCGCCGACCTGCTCGATCTTTGCGATGACAACCTCGTCTATCGGTGCGATCTCGCCGAGGGTATCCGACGTAACTTGCTCTGCCCATTCGACTACTTCGGAGTTCCTGACGAGGTCGATTACCGAATATTCCCTGGCGAAGCTCGCGGTTTGATGAGGAAGCGCTCACTACCGCTGTCGCCACTCTCTCCCGCGCCGAGAACGCTCTCGAGCAATTGGAACAGCCGCGGCGGGCGAGAGGCGCTGGCGTTTTGCGTGTCACAACGTCACGCGGACTTCATGGCGAGCTTCTTTCGAACAAGGGGAAAGCGGGTCGATCCGGTCCACTCGGGCCCGACAGTGCCCCGCGGACCCGCTCGCTTGAGCGATTACAAGCCGGCGAGCTAGACATTGTCTGCGCAGTCGACATGTTCAATGAAGGCGTCGACATGCCGGACTTGGACACGGTCATGATGCTCCGACCAACGGAATCGAAGATTCTTTGGCTGCAACAGTTTGGCCGCGGACTGCGGCTGTCGATCCGAGCAAACGACTGAAGGTGATCGACTATATCGGCAATCACAGAACGTTTCTGTTGAAGCCGCAGACGCTATTCAATCTGCCTGCGGGAGATCAAAACGTTCAAACCTACTTGAGAAGATTCAAGCGGGCACCGCGGAACTGCCGCCCGGCTGCCAGTCACGTATGACCTCAAGGCCATCGAGATTCTGAAGGGATTGCTGCGCGTCGCCGCCACCGACCGAAGCGCTTAAGGCGTACGTGCAAGGACTTCGTTGCACTCACGGAGTCCGCCCGACAGCACTTGAGACGTACCGGGACGGCTATTCTCCCCGCTCAGTTCGCGCGAACTACGGCTCCTGGCTCGGATTCCTACAGTCTCTGGAAGCTCCTTGATCGGACGACGAAACGTCACGGCCTTGAGCCTGCGGCAGCATTTCTTGGCGTCACTGGAGTCAACTCCGATGGCTCGGAGTTTCAAAATGGTGACGCTTCTCGGCCATGCTGAATGAGGATCGATTCCCCGGTGCGATTGATATCGATGGCCTGGTGACCGCGGTACAGCGACTCTGTGCGCACCAGCCGCGAGATCGCCGCAGACTTCGGCCGAGACTTCGGGACCGCACGGCCTTGCGTCGATCTCTGGAAGAGAATCCGATCAATGCATGGGCAGGCGGCGCCGGCACCGGCGGTCGAAGAGATACTTCCGTTATACGTGCGGAGCTTTCAGTTCCGCACAATGCTCGAACAATCCGGCTCCGCCCGCGGGACGCACTCAGATGCCTCGTCCGGGAATTCGTCGAATGGCGTCTCGCGGAGTACTTCGATCAGGTCGCGCGCCCCGAGCCGGCAGTCTCATGATCAAGGTCAACCAAGCGAATGGCAACCCGATCTCGATGCCTTTGAACCGGGAAAAGACACCGGCCTGCCGGAGGGCCGGACGCCCTTTCTTGCAAATGGCCAGCGTTACGTCGGCAACTTCGTCAAGGTTGCGCTGAACGTTGCCAGAAGGAAGGAACCCGAACGCAATGAATTGCCCGCGATCCTGCGAACATGGTTCGGCCCTGACGCCGGCGCCCCGGGCACACGTCATTTTGTCGAGCTATCTCTGTCGACGGCGACAATGGACCATGTCGCCGACGGTGCTGGCATCCATACTCCAGTTCTCTGGAAGTCCTATTCACGAGAGCAGATTCCCGGCCTTGTTCGGGCTCGAATTCAACGCTCCAGTCTGGCAGCAAGGTTTTGTACGTCGCGGCGACAAAACGTTTCTTCTGGTTACGTTGGATAAGTGCGCTGCTGCCGACGAACACAAATACAAGGATCGCTTTGAGTCCGCCACGGATTTCCAATGGCAGAGCCAGAATCGCACATCTCAGGAGAGCAAGGATGGGACCTCAATACGCGACCACGGAATCTTGGGTATAGAGGTTCTGCTTTTTCTGCACGGACCCACTCCAAGACGAAGCAGAACAAAGCGAGTCCATTTGTTTATTGCGGAAAAATCGACTTTCAGAACTGGCACGGGGAAAAGCCGATCACGGTCCACTGGAAACTGCGAGAAGAGGTACCGCCCGGTTGCGCGAGGAACTGAGGGTGCCGAGCTAGACTGCGCGCTGTTGAACAGGAATTGGCGCTCGCACCGCTGCGGCATGTTCCCGACAAAACAGTTCGTCTTTTCGCGCCGAGATCCCGGCCGGCACCGACCACCTCCACCTGCACATCCATCGGCTCCGCCACATTCGGCGCATAAACCGCCCTGACCAGGCACTCCCCGGCTCCTTTCTTCACAGCCTCCACGGCCATCTCCCTGGCCTTCCGCGCCCCGAACCGATCCACGTGCATCGGATCCTTGCCGTAGATCGCCCCTCCCCCGATCGGCACTCTCGGCCCGTAGTAGTCCATCACCAGCTTGCGGCCGGTCTGGCCGTTGTCCTTGCGGCTGCCCGCATCCGAGAGCGGCCCGTTCGGGTTCACCATCAGCTCCACCTCGGGCCACTTCGCGTTCCATCGCTTATCAAGGGCACGCAGCTTTCCGTAGTGCCGCCCGAGCACCGCGCTCACCCGCTGCGCCAGCTCGAACACGCTCATGGCCTCGGGATGCTCGAGCGTCACCAGCACGTGCTCGAGCGCGAACCCGTCGTCGTCCTCGCGCAGGCGCACGATCAGCTTGCCGTCCGGCCCGCAGCGCGAGAGCTCCCCGCCCTGGCACGCCTCCCACAGCGCGGTGCGGAACTCGAGCGCCAGGAAGTGCTCGGGCGGCAGGTACTGCACCTTGTCGTCGTAGCCGGCCCAGCCGATCACGATCGCCTGGTCGTTGACGTGGCGCGTCCAGAGCGTCGGGTCCACGTCATATCGGCAGACGGCATTCGTCACCCGCCACGGGTCGCGCTTTGCATCGGGGTTCACGGCCCGCGCGATCGAATCGAGCGCCTCCACCGCGATCCGCTCGACGTCGAGCGCCGCGCCCCGCGCCGCATACCCGCCCGAGAGCCACAGCTGGTCGCACCAGATGGCGGCCTCGATCTGCGCGTACGCCTCGCGCGTCCACGGCGAGCGCCGCCTGCACGATGCTCTCCGCCACGAAATCGCACAGCTTGTCCGGGTGGCCCGGCAACACCGCTTCGCTGACCCTGATCATTTCGGCAACCTCCCGAGCTGCGAGTAAGGGATCCCCGCGGCCTTGAGCAGCGACGGATTCCCGTCGCGCGTGACGATGGCGTGCAGCCGCGTCGTCCTCGCGAGCGCGGCGATGCGCTTCTTCGGGATCGCCTCGACGAACCCGTCCGTGACGATCACCGCGCTGGCGGGCCGCGTCTTCTCGACGTGCGCGATCACGCACTCGAGGCTGGTGCCGCCCGAGGTGCCGGCTTTCAGCGCGCCGCGCTCGATCACCGCCGGCACCACCTCCGTGCTGAACGCCCAGAACGGCCGGCGGATCCACCGCGACAGCCGGCCGAGCAGCGCCACCACCAGCGGCATCTCGGCGTTCATCGAGCCCGAGACGTCGAGGTACACCTGCGCGCGCCCCTCGGGACGCAGGGCCGTGGCGCCCCACTGCGCCTCGGGCAGGAACGGCGACCACGTGGCGCGCAGGAACGCGCGACGGTCGGAGGTGGAGAGCACGGGCAGCCGCGCGGTCACGGGCACTTGCGTCGTACGGCGCGCCGGGCGCGGGCTCGAGGTGCTTGCGAAGGACTTGCAGGGTCCTGGCCTGCCATTCCGCGATGGCCGCGTGCTTAGGCGTGACGAGGAGTTCGTACCGGTTGGCGCCCGGCCCCGGGTTGCGCCAGATGCCGCCGCCGTTCATTTCCTTGCGCGCGCGGTCGAGTGCCTGCTGGAGTGCTTCGGAGAGCGGCGCGTCGTCCTCGTGGTTGCCGAGGAGACGGTCGAGGTCCGGCAGCGGCAAAGGGCTGCGCCCGTCGCCGGCCCCATCGGGATGGCCGATGCCGGGCCGCGACAGGTCGCGCGCCAGGTGCTCGATGTCGTCCGCGAGCAGCATGCCCCGGTACAACCCGGCCCAGGCGTGCCACCACTGCGGAACGGGTGTGCCGGGCGCGGACGAGCCGGCGCGATACCTGCCTTCCTCGATGTCCGTCATGGGCCTCAGCAATCGCCCGAGGCCCTGCATGTTCCGGTAGTAGTGCGCCATCAGGCTCGAGTACGCGCTGCCCAGCTGCCGGTGGATGATCGCGTTGATCACCGCATCCGCTGCCAGGTGACGCGCCGGCGTCGGGGCGCCGGGCTCGTCGGTGTGGCGCAGCAGCACGTGCAGGAACTCGTGGCACAGCAGCGCCTTGACGTGCTCCTCGGTCTTGCAGTGCTTCGCGACGAACTCGAGGTTGATGAGCAGCCGGGGCCGCGGCTCGTTGGTGACCGCGAGCGTCGGCACCGCGTTCGTGAACTCGACCGACAGGATCCGGAGCACCGCGCGGATCGCGAACGGGTTCTCGTCCATCAGCTCGTGCATCAGGGCACGCACCTGCATCGCGTTCATGCGTAGAACCCCGCGGGTTCGTAGAGCTCGACGCGGCGCGTCAGGCTCGCGCGCGTCCACAGCACGGGCCGCGACGGGTCGTACTGCCAGGCGGTGCAGAGCCCGAGCAGCAGCGCCTGCCTGAGGATCGCCTCGTCCGTGCCCTGCCCGACCCGCACGCCCCAGCGCGCGTCCGGCACCACGCGGGCGAGGAGCGGCGACTCCGGGGCTGGGTAGCGCTTGCGGAGTAGCTCCGCGTCGTCGAGGCCGACACGGGCGAGGGATTCGAGCACCACGGAGAGCGGATCCCGATCGCCGAAGTGGAGCCCCGCGCGGATCACCCGCGGCAGGTGGATCCGGGACGTGTCGTCGCGCAGCACGCTCGCGACCACGCGCTCGGTGCGGCGCCGGGACATCGGGCCGCCGCTGTTGGCGTAGTGGGCCGTTGCGCAGTCGGACGCCCAGGGGCGCGTGGCGGCCAGGTACGGATGGAAGTTCATGCCCGCGCTCCCGCGGCGAGCCCGTGCCGACGCAGCAGCTTCACGCACTCGTGCAGCTGCGGCTCGAGCGCGGCCGGCGACGGGAGCGCGATGCCGCGCACCACGCAGGCCGTGAGGAATTGCCTCGCCCGCGCGAGGCGGGTGTCCTTGAGCGGAGCCAGCACCTGGCCGATGCTCGCGATCACCGGGTGGCTGGTGCCTTTCTCGCTCAGCCGCTCCTGCCACGAGAGTTCGCCCTCGGCGTCGAGCAGCGGCACGGCGAGCTTCGCGAGGTCGTTCACGCCCTCGGCGCCGATCGGCAGCTGGCCCTGCGAGCGCGGCGGGATAGGTCGCGAACGCGAACGCCGCGGCGCGGTCGGGGGACTCGTTGGCGATGAGCTGCGCGATCGCCTGCGAGCCCTGGTCCGGGTCCACGCAGTTGTCGATCAGCAGCGAGAGCTTGCGCGGCAGGCTCTGCTCGGCGAGGAACGCGTGGATCCAGGCGCCCTCCTCCTCGCGCGAGGCGTCCCAGCCTGCGCGGTGCGCGGCCGCGACGACCGCGGGATCGACGGACTGCCCCCACGTGGAGTGCGGCAGGCTGCACTCGAGCACGCTCTTGAAGGTGGCGGACGTGGCGCGGCCTGCGACGATGGTCGCTGCGACGAGGCTCCGGGCGAGCAGCCGCGCGCGTCGCGGCGAGATGCGGACGCAGGCACCGTTCAGCGCACTCACCACCGTGGTGACGTAGGTCGTGACCTGCTTAGGGCACGCGTTGGCCTGCTCGATGAACTGCGCGCGCCAGTGGCCGACCGCATTGCACAGCGCGTCGTTGCGCGGCGTGACCATCCCCTCTCCCGAAGGAGCGACGATCGCCTGCTGCTGCGCGTTGGTCAGGTCGCCCCAGTCGGCCGCAGTCACGACGAGTGCAAAGCGATCCGCGAGCGCGGGGTCGAGCGCCTCGGAGCCCGAGTAGTCCTCGGTGCCGCCCTGGTCCGACGTGCACGGGTTCATCGCGGCCCAGCGATAACTTCAGCCGCTTGAGCGGCAGGCCCTGCAGCTTGCGCTCGTGCACCAGCGAGAAGAGCCGGTTCTGGTGCTCGGGCTTGCAGCGCGAGATCTCGTCGATGAGCACCGACTCCGCGCCCCACACCGTGGCCGGCGTCTCGAGGAAGCGCACGGTCGCGTGCGCCTCGTCGGGATAGGGAAAGCCGACGAGGTCGTCGAACGAGATCAGGCTCGCGTTGTAGTGGCGGTGCTCGAGGCCGAGCGCTTCGGAGAGCGTGTTGAGCAGGAAGGTCTTGCCGGTGCCGCTGCGGCCGACGAGCAGCAGCGGGTCCTCGGTGACGAGGGACGCGAGGATCGTGGTCTCGTGCCGGTCGAAGCCGTAGACGCCGAGGTCGGCGAGCCTGGAGCCGTGTTCACTGGCCCTGCGGGCGCCGGTGGTTGCGGCGGCTGCACTGGCGCGTGGCGCGGTCGCGCGCGGCGGACGGATGCTGGACATGTGTCGCTCCTTCGTTGCCCTGGGATCGGGCCGCATCCGCCGAAATGGCGCGCCACCTTGCCGAGCCTGGCAGGTTGGCCGGAGCACGTGCTCCGTCTTGATGCTGTGGTGATTATACGCGGGGCGGAGGCTCAGGGGGTG
>CAVXKO010000003.1:0-718308 GCA_963762315.1 uncultured Gammaproteobacteria bacterium | reverse complement strand
CAGGAACTGCGGACGCCGCGGGTCGGGCTCGAGCTTGTCGCGCAGCCCCTTGATGCACACACGCAGCGCGCCGGAGTCCCCGACGCGGTCCGGACCCCAGACCTCGCGCAGCAATTGTCGCGAAGTGACGATCATCCCGGCCTGGCGCGCGAGGCAGTCCAGGACGCGGTACTCCAGCGGAGTCAGGTGGATCGTGCCGGCCGGCCCGATCGCGGCACGACGGGTCAGATCGATCTGCGTCCGACCGAGCGATAGCGCCGGCAGCGCATCCGCGCCGCGAGACGATCTGCGCAGCCCTGCGCGAACGCGTGCCAGCAGTTCGGGGGCGCTGAATGGCTTGGTGACGTAATCGTCGGCACCCGCGTCCAGCGCCGCGACCTTCTCGGATTCCATCGTGCGCGCCGACAGTACGACGATTGGCACGGGAGACCATTCGCGGACGCGACGGATCAGCGGCCACGCCGTCCTGGTCCGGCAGCCCCAGATCGACCAGCAGCAGGTCAGGCTTGTGCGTGCGCGCCTCGATCTCGCCACGCTCACCGTCGCCCGCCTCGATGACCCGGTAGTGTTCCGCCTCGAGCAGCGACGCGCAGCACCGCGCGGATGCCGGGCTCATCTTCGATGACCAGGATCTGGTGCATCGCCTGCGTCATGACGCGGCTTCGGCGACGGGCAACGTGAACTCGAACCGGGCGCCGCCGTGCGTCCCGGGCCCCGCCGTGATCTCGCCACCGTGAGCGCTCACGATGGCACGACAGATGGCGAGACCAAGGCCCGCGCCGACGACGGCGCTTTCCTGTCGCCCGCGCTGGAACTTCTCGAACAGCAACCGCGGATCGCCCGGCGGCAATCCCGGACCTTCATCCTCGACCACGACGCGCACCATCGGCGCGTCCGCCACCGCGGCGATGCGGATACGCGTGCCCGCCGGCGTGTACTTCGCCGCATTGTCGAGCAGATTGGCGAGCACCTGTGACACCAGCACCGGATCCACGTTGACGCCGGGCAGATCCTCGGGCAGATCGATCGCGACGGGATGGCCCTGCAGCCGCGGCTCGAGCCGATGCAGGGCGGCTCCGACCAGGTCTTCGACGGAATGCGTGTCACACCGCAATTCGACACGGCCGGACTCGAGGCGCATCAGGTCCAGCACGTTCGAGATGAGATTGGACATCTCGTGCGCCTGTTCTTCGATCGACTGCGCGAGGGACTGCCGGGCCGCTGGATCCAATGTCGAGCCGTGGCGGGCCAGCGTGCTGGCCGCGCCGGCAATCACCGCCAGCGGCGTGCGCAGGTCGTGCGAGATCGACGCGAGCAGCGTGTTGCGCAGGCTCTCGCTCTCCGCCGCGACGCGCGACCGCGGCCGCTTCTTCCCCGAGGGCGGCCCTTTCCCACGCCAGCGCGATCTGCCCGGCGAACGTCTCGAGCAGATGCCGCTGCTCGGGCAGCAGGATGCGCCGCCGGTTGGCCGGCAGCACGGCGAGCACGCCGAGCGACCGCTTGCGTGCCGCCCAGAGGCAGGTAAACGGCAGGCGCGGCCGGCAGCGTGTCGGTCCCGAGACCGGCGCGCTGGCCATGATCGAAGACCCACTGCGCGACCGAGAGATCCGCGCCGCGGAACGAGCTCTCGAGGGGGCTGCCGCCCGGATACTTCAGGCGCCCGTGCGAGTCGGGCGTGAGCACGACGGCGCCTGAGTCGAAGACCTCGGCGACGTGCCGGACCGCCACGCGCGCCATGTTGTCGCTGCCGCGCGTTCCAGCCAGTTCGCGGCTCATCGCATACAGCAGCGCAGTGCGCCGCTCACGAGCGCCGGCAACGCGGTTCTGCTGCCGCACGTTGGCCATCAGGTTGCCGATGGTGAGCGTGACGGCGAGCATGACGAGAAACGTGATCAGGTACTGCGCGTCGCTCACCTGGAACGTCAACCGTGGCGGCACGAAGAAGAAATCGAATGCCGCGACGCTGGCGATGGCGGTCAGGGTCCCTGGTCCGCGGCCGAGCCTGAGCCCGGCAATCGTCGCGCCCAGCACGTAGATCATGGCGACGTTCGTCTCGGAGAACGTCGGATCCATCAGGAAGGCGATGCCGGTGCAACCCGCGGTGATCGCCGCCGCCCAGCCGTAGCGCGACCACGGGCACTTCGCGCGACAGGTCCAGGTGGGGTTTGGCCCGCCCGGTCGCCTCCTCGCCCTGCCGTGCGACCACCAGTACGTCGAAGCCCTGCGCGTGCTTCACGAGTTCAGTCGCCGTCGAGGGCCGCAACAGCGCTTGCCAGCCGCGCCGCTTCGGCTCGCCGACCAGCACGCGTGTCGCACCGCGCGTGCGCGCGTACTCCATCAAGGCCGTGGCGGCGGTCGGGCCGTCCAGCGTCACGGTGCCGGCGCCCAGTGACTCCGCCAGGCGCAGGATGTCGATGCGTCGATCGCGTTCCGCGGCGGAAAGTCTCTGCAAAGCGGGCGTCTCCACGTAGACGGCCGTCCACTCGGCGTCGAGCGCGTCGGCGATCCGCTTGCCGGTGCGCACGAGTTGCTCCGCCTGCGCGTCGGGACCGATCGCCACCAGCAGCCGGTCGCGGGCCAGGTAGGCGCGCGATTGCGACCCCGGCAGCCCCTGCGCGCGTGCCGCGGCATCGACACGATCGGCGGTCCTGCGCAGCGCGAGTTCGCGCAGTGCCATCAGGTTCGGCTTGCGGAAGAAGCGTTCGACCGCCGTGCCGACCTGGTCGGCCACGTAGACCTTGCCCTGCTGCAGGCGCTGCAGCAGGTCGTCCGGCGGCAGGTCGATCAGCTCGATCTCGTCGGCCTCGTCGAGCACGTGGTCCGGGATGGTCTCGCGCTGGCGGACGCCAGTAATCTGCGCGATCAGGTCGTTGAGGCTTTCGAGGTGCTGGACGTTGAGCGTCGTCCAGACATTGATGCCCGCGTCGCAGAGTTCCGCGATGTCCTGCCAGCGCTTGGCGTGCCGCGGCGGCGGCTCGCCGTCGACCAGGTTCGAGTGCGCCAGTTCGTCGACCAGCAGGATCTCGGGGCGACGCTGCAGCGCGGCATCGAGGTCGAATTCCTGGCGCACCATGCCGCGATAGCGGACCGCCTGCAGCGGCAGGCTTTCCAGCGTCTCGAGCATGCGCTCGGTTTCGCGCCGGCCGTGCGGCTCGACGTAACCGACCACGATGTCCTTCCCCGCCGCCTTGGCCGCGAGCGCGGCCTCGAGCATCGCGTAGGTCTTGCCGACCCCCGCCGAGGCCCCGAAGAAGACACGCAGCCGCCCGCGGCGCGCCCGCGCTTCCTCGGCCTGCACCTGTGCGAGCAGTTGGTCCGGGTCCGGGCGATCGTCGGCCATGCGTTGATTATCGTCCTGCGTCGAGCGCGAGGTTCAATTCGAGCACGTTCACCCGCGGCTCACCCAGGACGCCCAGCGTTCGTCCCTCGGTGGCGTCCCGCACCAGCTCGAGTACTTTCGCCTCCGGCAGGCCGCGCTCGCGAGCCACGCGCGGCACCTGGAATTCGGCCGCCGCGATGGAGATGTGCGGGTCAAGGCCGCTGGCCGAGGCCGTCACGAGATCCACCGGCACGGGCCGCGTGTTGCCTGGGTCGGCCGCGCGCAGTGCGGCGACACGGCTCTCGACAGCGGCCGCCAACGCCGGATTGAGGGGGCCCTGGTTCGAGCCGGACGACACGGCGCCGTTGTTCGGCATCGGGCCAGTGGCCGACGGCCGGCCCCAGAAATACCGCGGTGACGAGAATGACTGCCCGATCAGGCGCGAGCCGACCAGCTTGCCGTCCACCGCTGACGAGACTGCCGCCGGCCTGCGCGGGAAACGCCACCGCGGCGACCAGCGTCACGAGCCCCGGATAGACGACGCCCGTCACGACCGTCAGCAGCAGGAACACGACCATTGCGATGCGCAGTTCACGGATCATTGTGTCGTCCTCATACCCAACCGGTGGCCGCCAGCAGCATGTCGATCAGCTTGATCCCGATGAACGGCACCACGAGTCCGCCGAGCCCGAAGACGAGCAGGTTGCGGCGCAACAGGTGCGCGGCGGATGCCGCGCGGGTCTTCACGCCTCGCAACGCGAGCGGGACCAGCACCACGATGATGAGCGCATTGAAGATCACGGCCGCGAGAATGGCGCTCTCCGGGCTCGCCAGGCGCATCAGGTTGAGCGCGTCGAGCTGCGGATACGTCGTCGCAAAGGCTGCCGGAATGATGGCGAAGTACTTGGCCACGTCGTTCGCGATCGAGAACGTCGTGAGCGCACCGCGGGTCACCAGCAACTGCTTGCCGACGTCCACCACCTCGATCAGCTTGGTGGGATTCGAGTCGAGGTCCACCATGTTGCCGGCTTCCTTCGCCGCCTGCGTGCCGGTGTTCATGGCCACCGCGACGTCCGCCTGTGCCAACGCCGGTGCATCGTTGGTGCCGTCGCCGCACATGGCGACCAGGTGACCTTCGCTCTGGTAACGCCGGATCAGGGCGAGCTTGGTCTCCGGGGTGGCTTCGGCGAGAAAGTCGTCGACGCCGGCCTCTGCAGCGATCGCGGCCGCGGTCAGCCGGTTGTCACCGGTGACCATGACGGTCTTGATGCCCATCTGCCGCAGTTCCGCGAAGCGCTCGCGAATGCCGCCCTTGACGATGTCACGCAGCTCGATCACGCCGAGCACGCGCTTGCCCTCTGCGACCACGAGCGGCGTCGCGCCGCCGCGCGCCACGGTCTCGACCTGTTGCGTGACCGCGACCGGCCACGCACCGCCTTCCGCCTCGACGAACTTGCGCACCGCATCGGCCGCGCCCTTGCGCAGCCTGCGCCCTTCCAGGTCCACGCCGCTCATGCGGGTCTGCGCCGAGAACTTGTGGAATTCATGGGTCGTGCCGGCCAGGTCGCGCCCGCGGAGCTGGAACCGCTGCTTGGCCAGCACGACGATCGAACGGCCCTCCGGCGTCTCGTCCGCGAGCGAGGCGAGTTGCGCCGCGTCGGCCAGGTCCTGTTCCTTCACGCCCGGCGCGGCATGAAATGCAGATGCCTGCCGGTCCCCGAGCGTGATCGTGCCGGTCTTGTCGAGCAGCAGCACGTCGACGTCGCCAGCCGCCTCCACCGCACGGCCGGAAGTCGCGATCACGTTGGAGCGCACCATGCGGTCCATGCCCGCAATGCCGATCGCGGACAGGAGACCGCCGATGGTGGTGGGGATCAGGCAGACCAGCAGTGCAACCAGCACGACCGCGGTGACGGCGGTGCCGACACCCGAGCTTGCCACCGCATACCTGGAAAATGGCGCCAGGGTGACGGTGGCGAGCAGGAACACCAGCGTCAGGAGCGAGAGCAGGATCGACAACGCGATTTCATTCGGCGTCTTGCCGCGCTTGGCGCCCTCCACCATCGCGATCATGCGGTCGAGGAACGCCTCGCCTGGATTGCTGGTGACACGCACCACCAGCCAGTCCGACAGGACACGCGTGCCGCCGGTCACCGAGCAGAAGTCCCCGCCCGATTCACGCAGCACGGGCGCCGATTCGCCGGTGATGGCGCTTTCGTCCACCGACGCCACGCCATCGATGACCTCGCCGTCCGCGGGAATGACGTCCAGGGTTTCAACCAGCACGACATCGTCACGCCGCAGCGAGGAGGCCTGGACGAGGGTGTGGCCGTCCTCCGGGCGCCGGCCCTTGAGCTTCTTCGCCTGCACTTCCTTGCGCGTGGAACGCAGCGCCGCCGCCTGGGCCTTGCCGCGACCTTCGGCCACCGCCTCGGCAAAGTTCGCGAACAGTACCGTCAGCCACAGCCACGCCGAGATCGTCAGCACGAACCCGGGCCGCCCGGCGTCCGGCGCCATCCCGAGCGCTGCGGCAACGCCCAGCGCCGTCGTGAAGAGGCTGCCGACGAAGACCACGAACATCACCGGATTGCGGACCTGCACGCGCGGGTCGAGCTTGGCGAAGGAATCGCGGATCCCCTGCAGGACGATGGGCCGACTCAGGGCGGTGGTACCGGCATGTGTCGCGGTCATCTCAATGGCTCCCATAAAGCTGGAGGTGTTCCACGATCGGCCCGAGCGCGAGCGCGGGCAGGAACGTGAGTGCGCCGACCAGCAGCACAGTGGTCACCAGCAAGGTGACGAACAGGGGTGTGTGCGTGGGCAACGTGCCCGCCGTGATCGCCGTCGCGCGCTTGGCGGCCAGGCTGCCGGCGATGGCCAGCACCGGAATCATCAGCCAGTAGCGCGAGACCCACATCGCGATGCCTAGTGCGAGGTTGTAGAAGGGCGTGTTGGCCGAGAGCCCCGCGAATGCACTGCCGTTGTTGTTGCCGGCGGAAGAGAACGCATACAGGATCTCCGAGAACCCGTGCACGCCGGGATTGGCGACACTCGCGGTGGCCGCCGGCACGATGACCGCCACCGCGGTGCCCAGCAGCACCGCCACGCACGGCACGAGCAGCACGATCGCCGCCATCTTGACCTCGTAGGCCTCGATCTTCTTCCCGAGATACTCGGGAGTGCGCCCGACCATCAGTCCGGCGATGAACACCGCGATGACGGCGAACATCAACATGCCGTAGAGGCCGCTGCCAACGCCGCCGAACACCACTTCACCGAGCTGCATGAGCCACATCGGCACCAACCCGCCGAGCGGCGTGAACGAATCGTGCATGGCGTTGACCGACCCGTTCGACGCGGCGGTCGTGGCCGTCGCCCACAGCGCGGAGTTGGCGATGCCGAAGCGCGTCTCCTTGCCCTCCATGTTGCCGCCGGGCTGGGTCGCCGAGGCGGCCTGGTCGACACCAAGTGCGTCGAAGCGGGGATTTCCGGCCTGCTCGGCCGCAAACGCACCGAGCAGCAAGGGCACGAAGATCACCAGCATGGCCGCCAGCAAGGCCCAGCCCTGCCGCTTGTCGTTGACCATGCTGCCGAACGTGTAGCAGAGGGCGGCCGGGATCAGCAGGATCGCCAGCACCTCGAGGAAATTCGCCAACGGCGTCGGGTTTTCGAACGGGTGCGCCGAGTTGACGTTGAAGAACCCGCCACCGTTGGTGCCGAGCTGCTTGATCGCGACCTGGCTCGCCGCCGGGCCGAGCGGCAGCGTCTGCTCGGTGACGGTCTGGCCCTTCATGACCGCTGCGCCGGACGCATCCAGCTGTGGCGTGCCGTCGGCGTTGATCGCCGGCACCTGGATCACCACGGGTTCGACCAGGGTCGCCTGCTGGTATGGCGCGAATGACTGTACGACGCCCAGCGCCGCGAGCACTACGGCCAGGATGAACGACAGGGGCAGCAGCACGTACAGGTTGCTGCGCGTGAAATCGACCCAGAAGTTGCCGATCTTGCCGGCCTCGCGGCGCACGAAGCCGCGGATCAACGCGATCAGCACAGCGATGCCGGAAGCCGCCGACAGGAAGTTCTGCACGGCGAGCCCGAGCATCTGTGTCAGGTAGCTCATGGTTGCCTCGCCGACGTATCCCTGCCAGTTCGTGTTGGTGGCGAAACTGACCGCCGTGTTGAACGACGAGTCGGGCGATACCGCGCCCAGCCCCTGCGGGTTGAGCGGCAGCACGCCCTGCAACCTCTGCAACGCATACACGGCGATGAAGCCCAGCACGTTAACCAGCAGCGCGCCGAATGCGTAGTGCTTCCAGTCGGACTCGCGGGCCGGGTCCACGCCGGAGAGGCGATAGATCAACCGCTCCAAGGGCCCGAGGAGCGGCGACATGAACGTGCGCTCGCCCTGGAAGACCTTGGCCATGTAGGTGCCAAGCGGCTTCACGAGCGCCACGAGCACCACGACGTACAACGCCAGTTGCAGCAGTCCTTGGCCGGTCATTGGAATTTCTCCGGGTACAGGAGCGCAACCACGAGATAGACGAAAAGCCCGACGGCCAGCAACAGGCCAATCGCGTCCACGGGAGTCATGGCTGCCCCCTTAGCCGGTCGCACAGCCGGAACAGCCCCCAGGTCGCGCCGCACAGCGCCAACGTCACCAGCAGAACGAGGATTTCCATGCCCTTACCTCCCGTTACGGAGGCAAGTCTGGGCATTCGGTCGTTAGGGCGGCGTTAGGAAATCAGCTTCAGGCGGCCTGGCGAGGGTCATGAGGCCGGCCCAGCTGCAGCGCCGTCAGCCGAGGACGCGTTGGGCGGCGAACATGTAGAGCGGGATACCGAGCAGGATGTTCAGCGGAAACGTCACGCCGAGCGACAGGCCGAAGTAGAGCGAAGGGTTGGCCTCCGGGATCGCGTACCGGAGTACCGCGGGCACGACGATGTAGGACGCGCTGGCCGACAGCACCATCAGCAGCGCGGCATCGGCGGCCGGCAGTTGCAGCAGGACCGAGAGCGCCAACGCGATGCCCGCATGCACGAGCGGCCCGAAGGTCGCGTAAACGATCAACACCGGCGATTGGCCGCGGACCGAGCTGAAGTTCCTGGCGACCATCAGGCCCATGTCGAGCAGGAAGAACGCCAGCATGCCCTTGAACAGGTCGCTCGAGAACGGCGCCATCACGGTCCGGCCGGCCGGCGTCGCCGCTCAAGTAACCCACCGCCTGGCGCCGAGCAGCAGCAGGTGCGCGCCACCGGCCGACGGGGCGAAAGCGGTATGGCCTGGCGATGTCGCAGCGCGTTGGCCAGCAGCACTGCCATGATGATGGCGGGCGACTCCATCACCACCAATGCCACGGCCATGCGACCGCCGAACGCCATTTGCTTGGCCTCGAGGTATTGCATCGCGGTCACGAAGGTCACCGCGCTGACGGAGCCGTAGGAAGCGGCGATCGCAGCTGCATCGAAGCGTGCCACGCGGTTCTTGAGCAACTGGTAGCCGAGCGCCGGCACGATGAATGCCATCAGTATCGCAGCCGCCAGGCTAACGGCCACCGAAGCGCTGAGGCCGGACTGCGACAGCGCGAAGCCGCCCTTCAGGCCAGCGCCATCAGTAGATAGAGCGAGAGGAACTTGGCGACCGCCGGCGGGATATCCAGGTTGGACTTGAGTGCGCCCGCCAGCACGCACCACCTGGCGACCCGCAGGAAAGTCAGGTTGCGGGATCTCGACAAGCAACGCTTCATCCTGCGCGAACGAGGATCGGGCACGCGGATGGCGACCGACGCGCATTTCAAGCGACTCCGGTTCAAGCCGGACCTGCGCCTCGAACTCGGCAGCAACGAGGCGATCCGGGAGGCGGTTGCCGCGAATCTCGGCATCGCGGTCATCTCCCGCCACGCGCTGCGCGCGCCGGCCGCGGAACTCGGCGTGTCGGCTTTGAACGTCGAAGGCTTCCCGATCAGCTCGCATTGGCACGTGGTGCACCCGCGGGGCAAGCAGCTGTCCCCGATCGCCAGGGTCTTCAAGCAGCACCTGATTGCCCAGCCGGGAACCTGGCACGCCCCGGCCAAGTGATGCGCAGCGTCTGCAGGCCGACGGCACCGCACGCGGGTAGCGGTCGACTCGACAGCATTGACGCGAGAGGTGAGGGTTTTCCAGACCCTCACCCGCCCCGCGGGGCGACCTCTCCCGCAAGCGGGAGAGGTTAAGGAGCCCTCACCCGCACTGAGTGCGACGTCTCCCGCAAGCGGGAGAGGTAAGAAGCCCGACGACTAGCCCAACAACTGCCGGTCGAGCGCCGGATCGACATCGTGCATGAGGTCCACCGGCAGGCGCGAGAAGCGCAGCGCGGCCGACATGCCGCGGGTGTCCTGCTCGTGGTCGATCAGCCACTGCGCGTGCTCGCAAAGCAGCACCAGCTGCAACGAGCGCGCCAGCGTCATGGCGAGGCGTCGCGCGCCGGCCTGCAGAATCTCCTGGTCCTGCCCGGCCTCGAGCCAGAGCGCCGCGCGCTCCATCGCGGCCACGGCCTGTCGCGCCGCCGCGGCCAGCCGCGGCTGCGAAACGTTTCGCAGGCACGCCGAAGCGCGGCCCATCAGCGCCGCGAGTCCCGAGTGCAGGTCGCTGCGCAGCAGCGCGTCGAGCGACAGCACGTTCGTCGTCCCTTCCCAGATCGGCAGCACGTGGGTGTCGCGCAGCAACTGGGGCAGGCCCGTGTCCTCGCAGTAACCGGCGCCGCCGAAGCTCTCGACGACTTCGCTCACCACCGACACCGCCTGCTTGCCCGTGACGAGCTTGGTGAGCGGCGTCAGCAGCCGCAGCAGCGAGCGCTGCTCGGCGTCGATCTCGTTGCGCTCCTGCCGCCCGTTCAGCTCGACGAGCAGGAACGTCATCAGGAACGCACCCCAGGTTTCCGCTTCGAGGCCGGCGAGCGTGTCCACGTGCAGCGGCAGGTTCGCGAGCGGCTGGCCGAAGGCCTCGCGCTGCGCCGAGTACGACCGCGCCAGCGCGAGCCCGCGCCTCATGAACGCCACGGCGCACACGCTGTTCCACATGCGCGTCACCGCCAGCATCGGCTCGATCGCCCGCGTCCCGTTGGCCGGCTGCCCGACCAGCTCCGCCTGCGTTCCCTCCAGCATCAACTCCGCGGTCGGCACCTTGCGCGTGCCGAGCTTGTCCTTCAGCCGGTCCACGCGGATACCGTTCAACTGGCCGTTCGCGTCGCGCACTTCGAGGTAGAACATCGCGAGGCCCTTGCCGCCGCCCGGGTTGCCCTCGGGGCGCGCGAGCGTCAGCGCCATCTGCGAAGAGACCGCCGACGTGAACCACTTGCGGCCGTAGAGGCGCCAGCGGCCGTTCTCGAACACCGCGCGGGTCTGCGACCGTCCGACGTCCGAGCCGCCGGTCGTCTCGGTCATCCATTGACCGCTGGTCCAGAACTTTGCCGGATCGCGTGCCGTGAGGCGCGGCAGCGCCCGGTCCATCAGCGTCTGGTTGCCCGACTCGATCAGGCAGCGCGCCGCGCCGTCGGTCATCGCGAGCGGACACGTGTAGACGTCCGACGACGGATGGAAGAGGTACACCTTCAGGAACTGCGCGAGTCGCGCATGGCGCCCGAATGCCGGCTCGTAGGCCGTCGCGACGAGGCCGTGCTTCACCGTGAGCCGCTCTGCTTCCCGCCACAACGGCGACACGTCGACCGTGTCGAGGCGGTTGCCCCACGCGTCCCACTGCCGGAGCACCGGCTCGTTCTCGCGATCGGCGATCTGCAGCTCGTAGAGGTCGCCGCCGGCGATGCGGCCGAGTTCGTCCAGCTCGGCGGCGATCTCGCGCGCATGCTCGGCGGGAATCGTCCTGCGCAGCCAGGGGCCGAGCAGGGGGTCGTCGCGGAACTGGTTGCCGAGCCGCGGCGGCGCCTGCGTGAACAGTGGCTGTGCCGATTCGGATGCGTTCATGATGGGATCACCCCGCGCGGGTCACGATGGACGGCAGGTCGCCTTCGAGCCCGAGCGCGCGCTGCACGAGGGCTCTGCGAATCAAGGACTGGCTGGTGACCAGCTGCATGCCGAGGCGCCGCGCCGCAGCCACCGCCATGCCCTTCTCGCCGAACAACCTGTTGATGCCGTCGCAGGCGCCGAGGACGAGCGCGTTCTCGCTGCGCCGCCAGCGTTCGTAGCGGCGCAGCACGCGCAGGCCCGCGTGCTCCTCGCCCGCGTTCACGGCATCGCCAAGCACTTGCACGAGACTCGCGCAGTCGAGGAAGCCGAGGTTCACGCCCTGCCCCGCCAGCGGGTGGATGGTGTGCGCCGCATCGCCGACCAGCGCCAGGCCCGCACGCACATACTCGCGCGAGTGCCAAAGGGCCAGCGGGAATCCGGCGCGGCCGCTGTCGAGCGTCGCGTCACCCAGCACGCGATCGCTGGCTGCGGTGACACGCTTCGAGAACTCGGCCGGGTCCAGCGCCAGCAGTTCGGCAGCTTCCGCGGGCGTAGTCGTCCACACGAGCGAAACACGTCCGTCCCGGAGCGGCAGGAACGCCAGCGGTCCCGTCGGCAGGAAGCGCTGGTACGCCGTCTCGCGATGCGGCCTGGCAACGCGCAGGTGCGCGACCACGGCCGTCTGGTCGTACGTCCAGCCCGCACGGCCGATGCCGGCCTGCTCGCGCGTCGGCGATGCGCCGCCATCCGCGCCGATCACGAGGCCGCAACTGAGCGTGCGGCCGTCGGCCAGTGAAACCTTCTGCGCCTCGGGGGAATACTCCACCGACGCCAGGCCCGTGCGCAGGCGGGTGATGCCGCGCGTCAACGGCGACTCGTGCAGCGCCCATTGCACGCGCAGGTTCTCGGCGATGTGGCCGAGGTTCGGCTCGCCGGTCTCGGCGGCGGAGAAATGCACGGCATCGGGCCGGTCGACGCTGCTCGCGGCGTCCCACACCACCATGTCCGAATACGGGCAGGCACGTGGGCCGATGGCGTCCCAGGCGCCGGCCGCCGCGAGGATGCGCTGCGAGGCCCGCGACAAGGCGGACACGCGCAGGTCCACTTCATCGTCTTGCGGCGGGCGCGGATCCGACGGCTCGACCAGCGCCACGCGCCAGCCCGAAAGCCGCTCGTCACGCGCGATGAGCGCCGCGAGGCACAGCCCCACCATGCCGCCACCGATGATGATGGCGTCGAAGTCGTGGCGGCCGCGAAGCGTGTTCATCTTCCCGTCCCGGCCAGCGGCACGCCGCGCGCAAGGCGCGGCACACGTCCTGCGGCACCGATGCTGAGGCGCGCCATGGCCGCCTTGGCGGGCGGGAAGACGTCGAACGCGAGCAGGCCGAGACTGCGCAGTCCGCGCGCGAGCCCGAGCGGCGTCGCGAAGAGCCGCACCAGCCCGTCCGTGAACGCGACGATGCGGCCCTGGTCTTCCTCGCGCCACGCGGCATAGGCATCGAGCAATGCACGGTCGCCCACGTCGGTGTTGCCGGCGGCCAGTGCGTCCGCGATGACTTCGGCGAGGCTCACGGCATCGCGGAGCCCGAGGTTGAACCCCTGCCCCGCAATCGGGTGCAGGCCCTGGGCTGCATTGCCGACCACCGCGAGGCGCTCGGCCACGTGTTTCTCCGCGCGCGACAACGCCAGCGGATAACTGAAGCGCCGGCCGATGCGCAGGAAGCGCCCGAGGCGCATCCCGAAGGCCTTCTGGAAGGCGGCGAGGAATTCATCGTCCTGCAAGGCAAGCACGCGCTCGGCCTCGTCTGGCTTGCGCGTCCACACGACGCCGACGCGCCCGTCCTGCAATGGCAGCACGGCGATCGGGCCGTCCGGCGTGAAGCGCTCGTAGGCCGTGTGGTCGTGGAAGCGTTGCGTGGTCGCGGTCGAGATGATGGCCGTCTGCTGGTATTCGATGCGGCTCGCGTCGATGCCCGCCTGCTCGCGCACCAGCGAGCGCACACCGTCGGCCGCCACCACCAGCCGCGTCCGCAACGAGCGCTCCTGGCCATCTTCTTCGATTCGAACGACCCGGGTCTCGCCGTCGAGGTCCGAACCCAGCACCGTGGCCGGCGCGATCACCTGCACCTGGGGCGCGCGCGCGAGGCCGTCCCACAACGCCGCACCGATGACGCGGTTCGGCAGGACATACCCGAGCGAGTCCCGCCCCTGCTCCGAAGCATTGATACGAGCGGTGCCGAACCGGCCCTGCTCCGACACGTGGATGCGCCGGATCGGCGCCGCCTCACGTTCCATGGCAGCCCAGACCCCCAAGGCCTGGAACACGGCGACCGTGCCATTGGCCAGGGCCGTGGTGCGCTCGTCGAAGCTCGGGTGCTGCTCGTCGGCGCCCGGCGTCACCGCTTCGATCACCGCGATGCGCAACCCGAGCGGCGCAAGCGCGAGCGCCAGCGACGCTCCGACGAGCCCGCCCCCGACGATGGCGAGATCGAAGTCCGCGGCCGGCGACGGGGCATTCACGGCTCGATCACCTTGCGCGCATGACGCGCTCGATTTCGCCGGTGGTGCGCGGCAGGCCGGCCGTCAGCAGGTCGCAGCCGGCCGGAGTGACGACCACGTCGTCCTCGATGCGCACGCCGATGTTCCACCAGCGCCTGGCCACGCCCTTGGTGCCGGCAGGGATGTAGATGCCCGGCTCGACCGTCAGGACCATGCCCGGCTCGAACACCCGCCACTCGTCGCCGACCTTGTAGTCGCCGACGTCGTGCACGTCCATGCCGAGCCAGTGGCCGGTGCGGTGCATGAAGAACTTCTTGTGGGCCTCTTCCTTGATCAGCGACGGCACGCGGCCCTTCAGCAGCCCGATCTTCACGAGGCCCTGGGTGATGGCGCGCACGGCCGCGTCGTGCGGCTCGTTCCAGTGGCGGCCCGGGCGGATCGCGGCGAACGCCGCCTCCTGCGCCTCGAGCACCACGTCGTAGACGGCCTTCTGCTCCGCCGTGAACTTGCCGTTCACCGGGAAGGTGCGGGTGATGTCCGATGCGTACATGCCGTATTCACAGCCGGCGTCGATCAGGAGCAGGTCGCCGTCGTGCAGCTCGTCGCTGTTCTCGTGGTAATGCAGGATGCAGCCGTTCGCCCCGCCGCCGACGATCGGGTGGTAGGAGATGTCGGCCTGGTGGCGGTGGAACTCGTGGAGCAGCTCCGCCATCACCTCGTACTCCCGCAAGCCCGGCTTCGTCGTCTTCATGGCGCGGATGTGCGCCCCGACGGCGATCTGTCCCGAGCGGCGCATCACGCCGAGCTCCGCCCGGCTCTTGTACAGGCGCATATCGTGCAGCAGGTGCTCGAGCGCAACGAACTCCTGCGGCGTGTGCATGCCCATCTTGGCCTGGCCGCGCAACGCGTTGACCCAGCCGATGATGCGCTGGTCGAAGTCGTGGTTGACGCCCATCGTGTGATAGACGCGCTCGCACTGCTCCATCAGCCCCGGGAGGATGTCGTCGATGTCGCCGATCGGGAAGGCGTCGTCGGCGCCGTAGTCGCGCGTGGCGCCGTCCGGGCCAGCGCGCTTCCCGTCCCAGGTCTCGCGCGTCGGGTCGCGATCGCGCACGAAGAGGATGTACTCCGCCTGCGGGCGGCCGGGGATCAGCACCGCCACCGCCTCGGGCTCGCCAAAACCGGTGAGGTAATGGAAGTCGCTGTCCGGGCGGTAGTGATAGTGGACGTCGCTGTTGCGCTGCCGTTCGGGCGCGGCAGGCAGGATGGCGATGCCGCCCTTGCCCATCATTTTCATCAGCTGGCGCCGGCGGCGCGCATACTCGTCTTTGCGGAGGATCATGGACCTTTCGTGATCAATGCTGGGATGAGGTGGAAGGCTGGCTTGCGCGGGCAACGGCCAGCTGGTCGTACACCAGCTGCACGCCGACCCGGACGTATTCGACCAGTTCCGCGTACGCCTCTTCTTCGGCCTCCGCCTCGTCGGCCCCGGAGGCATCGACACGCGACAGTTCGGCGAGGTCGCTGAGGAACTCCTGCACGTCGTCGCCCAGGCCAGCCTTCGGCAGCGTGCCGGCGGCGCCGAAGCCGTACAGGAAACCCTGGCACCACTCGGCGAGCGCGGCGACGCGCTCCTCGATAGGCGCCTGGTCGTCGGGCAGCAGGGGCGTAAACTCGAGTTCGATGCCCTCGAGGTCGGTGCCGCTCTGCTCGTAGAGGTCGGCGAGGGCTCCGCTCACCTCGGTGAGGGCGTTCTCGTCCCCGGAATCGGCGAGGAGTTCCTCGAGCCACTCGGAGGGCAGGTAAATGCGGCGGGCGCACAGGGCGCCGCAGAGGCACCCATGCGCTTCGGCCGCGTGGACGGCCGAGCCCCCGGCCACGAGCGCCCGCTCGACTGCGTCAAACGCAACTGGGGTCGTCATCGCGCTTATCGTACCACTGCGGCGTGCTCTGAATTGATTCCCACAGGGGCGGGCTCTATAGTTCCTCGCATGAACGAACCCGCCGCCCGATCCGCCGTCGACGCCGAGTTGCGCCGCATCGAAAAGCGCATCGACGAACTCGTCGCAACGGTCAATCAGCTCAAGGAAGAGAACCGCGCGTTGCGCCAGCGCCAGGAGACCCTGATCTCCGAGCGGGCCAACCTGCTGCAGAAGAACGAGCAGGTGCGCGCGCGGGTCGAAGCGATGATCGGACGGCTCAAGGCAATGGAGCAGGGTTAATGAGCGAAGAACGCATTTCCCGGGTCAGTGTCCGGTTGCTCGATCGCGAGTACCAGGTCGCTTGCCCTGCCGAGGAGCGCTCCAACCTGCTCGACTCCGCCGAATACCTCGATGCGAAGATGAAGGAAGTGCGGGATTCGGGGAAGGTCGTGGGCCTCGACCGGATCGCCGTCATCTCCGCCCTGAACATTGCGAACGAGCTGATGCAGCTCAAGCGCAACGGGACGTCGGTCGAGGGCGATGTCGGGGCGAAACTGAAGACCCTGCGCGAGCGCGTCGAATCGGCGCTCGAGAGGGGTCAGCAACTGGAACTGTGAGGGCGCGTACAGCACGCCCCTCGACGATTTGGCGCTGCCTGCGGTGTTCGACACGGTCCGGGTTACCTCTCGACCGTAATGTAAATACCCTGGGGAGCCTGGCCAGCGGCAGCATTGTGCAGGTCCGCCTCGAGCGGAAAGCCTTAAGTGTCGCGGTCTTCCCCAAATATTGCTCTATGTCGAGAGCAATGGTCTGTGACGGCACAGGCGGGTGGCGCCTCTCCCTTCCCAAGCCCCGCACCCGGGGGCGAGAGCAGTCCGTCGCATGGTGCAACCCACCGCTGACATCCGCGCGACGCGACTGCACCTGCGGCGACTGCGCCGCGCCATCCCCCGCGACGAGCGGCGCGCCGCCGAGCGCGCGATCCTCCGCCGCCTGAAGCAACTGCGGGTCTTCCGTCCCGGGGCGCGCGTCGCCATCTACCTGTCGATGCCGGGCGAAGCGAGCCTCGCGGCCGGGCTCGGAGCCGCGGTGCGTGCCGGTACGCACCTCTACGCGCCGCGGATCACGAGCCCGCGCCGGCTCGCCATGATCTTACTGCCCTATGCGCCGGGAGTGAGCACCTCGAGCAACATGCTCGGCATCGCGGAACCCCGGGCCGGCGCATCGCAACGCCTGGCGGTCGCCGGGTTCGACACGATCGTCGTCCCGCTGCTCGGCTTCGACCGGCGCGGCGTGCGCCTCGGCATGGGCGCCGGCTACTACGACCGGGCGTTGCGTCGCCGCCTCGATCCGGCGCGCGCGTGGCGGCGACCGCGCCTGGTCGGCGTCGCGTACTCCTGCCAGGAGTTGCCTTCCATAGCGGCTGCACCCTGGGACGTGCCGCTCGACTACGTAGTCACCGAGAAAGAAATCGTGCGCTGCGTCACCCTTGCTCCCCCTCCCGCATCCTGATCGATGAGTGCCGCATGAAGTACTGGCTGTTCAAGTCCGAACCGGAAACGTTCAGCGTGAACGACCTCGCGAAGGCGAAGAACCGGACTACGGCATGGGAGGGAGTGCGCAACTACCAGGCGCGCAACCTGCTCCGCGACGACGTGAAGAAGGGCGACCTCGGGTTCTTCTACCACTCGAGTTGCGAGGTTCCGGGCATCGTCGGAGTGGTGAAAATCTTGCGCGCGGGCTACGCAGATTCGAGCGCAACGGACCCGAAGAGCGAATATTTCGATCCGAAGTCCGATCCGTCCTCGCCCCGCTGGATCTGCGTCGACGTGCAGCTCCAGAAGAAAATCGAACCGATCATCGCGCTCGACGAGCTGCGCGCGCACGAAATGCGTGAGTTGAAAAACATGCTTGTTTTGAAGCGCGGAAACCGTTTGTCGGTGACGCCGGTGACGAGCGACGAGTGGCGCTTCATTCTCTCGCTGCGCGCATGAACGAGGTCGGCGAGCGGCCGACCGCTGTCCTCGCCTCCCACCGCCAGGTGAAAATTTCGTGAACTCGCTCTTGCATTTGTTTTTTAGATTCTGTAAATACTCGCCCCGGGACTAACCCGACATGGAGATTGATCATGGCAGCTAAGGCAAAGAAGGCGAGCAAGAAGAAGGCCACCAAGAAGAAGGCCGCGAAGAAGAAGTAAGGTCGCTTAGACGAATGGGCGGCGACTCGATCTGAAAAGAACGACCGCCGCCACTTCGGAAAAACGACGACTGTGCCCGCGAAAGCGGGCACAGTTGTTTCCGGGGGCAGGAAAATCGCCATGAGCCAGGATCTCCGCAAGCAACAGGCCGCCGCCGCGGCGCTCGAGTACGTCCGGCCCGGCACCGTCATCGGCGTCGGCACCGGATCGACGGTCAACTTCTTCATCGACGGCCTCGCCGCCCTGCCCGAACGCATCGCAGGCGCCGTCTCCAGTTCCGAAGCGAGCACGCAGCGCCTGAAGGCGCACGGCATCCCGGTGCTCGACCTCAATGCCACCGGCGACCTCGAGCTCTACGTGGACGGCGCCGACGAGGCGACCCGCCAGATGCACCTGATCAAGGGGGGCGGCGCCGCGCTGACCCGCGAAAAGATCGTCGCCGCCGCCTCGAAGCGCTTCGTCTGCATCGTGGACGACCTGAAGCTGGTCGAGCGCCTCGGGAAGTTTCCCCTGCCGGTCGAGGTCATCCCCATGGCGCGCGAATACGTCGCCCGCCAGATCGTCCGCCTCGGCGGCCAGCCGGCATGGCGCGAGAAGACCGTCACCGACAACGGCAACCACATCCTCGACGTCCGCGGCCTCGACATCGTCGACCCCGTGGCGCTCGAATCCCGGCTCAACCAGATCCCGGGCATCGTCACGGTCGGCCTCTTCGCGATCCGGCCGGCGGATGTCCTGCTGGTCGGGACGGCATCCGGGGTTGTAACGTTGCGGCGTGGCGCTTGACCCCTTACTGCTTCGCGAACTGAAAGCCGCACTCGGCGACGGCATCCTGGTCTCGGCCGAGGAGTGCGTCGCCTTCGAGTGCGACGCGCTGACGGCCCACCGTCACCGCCCCGGCCTCGTTGCCCTGCCCCGCACCGCCGACGAAGTCTTTGCGGTGCTCGCCCTCTGCCATCGACACAAGACACCTGTCGTCGCCCGCGGCGCCGGCACCGGTCTGTCGGGTGGTGCGTTGCCCGTCGAGAACGGCGTGCTGCTGGTCCTGTCGCGCCTCGATCGCATCCTCGAGATCGACCCCGGGCGCCGGCTCGCCCGTGTGCAGCCCGGCGTCACCAATCTCGCGATCTCCGAAGCGGCCGCGCCCTTCGGTCTGTACTACGCACCGGACCCCTCGTCGCAGGTGGCCTGCACCATCGGCGGCAACATCGCCGAGAACTCCGGCGGCGTGCACTGCCTCAAGTACGGGCTCACCGTGCACAACGTCCTCGAGATCAAGGTCGCCACCATCGACGGTGAGTTGCTCACCCTCGGGTCGGAGATGGGCGAGTCGCCGGGACTCGCGTTGTTGCCCTTGCTCACCGGATCGGAAGGGATGCTGGGCGTCGTCGTCGAGGTGACGGTCATGCTCCGCCCGGTGGCGGAGCGGACCGAACTGCTGCTCGCCGCCTTCGACAGCGTGCCGAAGTGCGCCGAGGCGGTCAGCACGATCATCGCGTCGGGGATCATCCCGGCCGGCCTCGAGATGATGGACGCGCCGGCCATCAAGGCTTCGGAAGCGTTCGCCCACTGCGGGTACCCCCTTGATGCCGCGGCCTTGCTGCTCTGCGAGGTGGACGGACTGATCGGGGAGACCACGTTCCAGCTGGAACGTGCGCAAGCCCTCCTCAAGGAAGCCGGCGCGACGAGCGTTCGCCTGGCGGCGGATGCCGAGGAACGTCGCCGCATGTGGTCGGGGCGCAAGTCCGCCTTCCCCGCCGTAGGGCGTCTCGCGCCGGACTACTACTGCATGGACGGGACGATCCCGCGGCGGCACCTCCCCGACGTGCTCGAGCAGATCGACACGATGTCGAAGGCGTACGGACTGCCGGTCGCCAACGTGTTCCACGCCGGGGACGGCAACCTGCACCCCCTCATCATGTTCGACGCCGGGTCGGCGGACGAACTGCAGCGGGCCGAGAAGTTCGGCGCGGCGATCCTGGAGTTGTGCGTCGCAGTCGGCGGCACGGTGACGGGCGAGCACGGCGTCGGTGTCGAGAAGCTCGGCCCGATGTGCACGCAGTTCGGCGCGCCCGAACTCGAGGTGTTCCATGCGGTGAAGGCAGTGTTCGATCCGGACACGCTCCTCAATCCGGGCAAGGCCGTCCCCACCCTCGCTCGTTGCGCCGACTACGGCGCGCTCAAGGTGCACGGCGGCAAGCTGCCGTTCGCGCACCTGCCGAGGTTCTGACGCGTGGCCGACCTCACCCTGGCGCTCGTCGACCAGCTGCGCGCGGCGAGTGCCGACCGCACGCCGCTGCGGATCGTGGGCGGTGACACGAAGCGCTTCTACGGTCGGCCGGTACACGGGTCCGTGCTTTCCCTGGCCGGCCACACGGGCATCGTCAGCTACGACCCGGCGGAACTCGTGATCACCGCGCGAGCCGGCACGCTGCTCGCGGAGATCGAAGAGGCGCTGGCTGCCAAGGGCCAGCACCTGCCGTTCGAGCCGCCGGCGTTCGGCGCCGCAGCCACCCTCGGCGGCACGGTGGCGGCCGGGCTTGCGGGTCCGGCGCGTCTGTCGGCGGGTCCGCTGCGTGACTACGTCCTCGGCACGCGCGTCCTCACCGGCGACGGGCGGGTGCTGCGCTTCGGCGGCGAGGTGATGAAGAACGTCGCGGGATACGACATCTCGCGGCTGATGGCCGGGTCGCTCGGCATCCTCGGCCTGCTGCGCGACGTATCGATCAAGGTGCTGCCGCGAGCGCCGTCCACCCGGACGCTGGAACTCGCGATGGGACAGGCCGAGGCGTTGCAGCGGATGCAGCAGCTGGCGCGTACCGGGATGCCGCTGACGGCGAGTGCGTGGCTCAATGGCCATTGGTACGTGCGTCTCGAAGGGTCGCCGCAGGCACTCCGTGCGGCGGCGGCGCAGATCGGCGGCAGCGTGGTCTATCTCGATGCAGGGCTCTGGCAAGGGTTGCGCGAGCAGACGGCGCCGTTCTTTGCGAACGCTTCGCACCTGTGGCGGGTGACGGTACCAGCGCACACGCCGCCGCTCGACGTGGAGTTCGCCAGCTGCGTCGAATGGAACGGGGTGCAGCGCTGGTATGGGAACGTGGACCACGAGCAACTCAAGGCCGCCGCCGCCGCGGTTGGCGGCCACGTGACGCATTTCCGTGGCGCGCTCGCCACAGAAACGGAGGAAGTGTTCGCTGCCCTCCCCGCCGCGCTGATGCGACTGCACAAGTCGCTGAAGACGGTCTTCGATCCGGCGGGGGTGCTGAACCCCGGCCGCATGTACCGGGACCTGTAGGCGGACCCGCGTGCACACCGAACCTTCCAGGGATCTCGCCGGCACGCCGCTCGGTCGCGACGCACAGGCGCTGATCAAGAGCTGCGTGCATTGCGGCTTCTGCCTGCCGGCGTGCCCGACGTACCGCGTACTCGGCAACGAGCTCGACAGCCCGCGCGGGCGCATCTACCTGATCAAGCAGATGGTCGAAGGCGCGCCGGTGACGGAAGCGACGCGCGATCACCTCGATCGCTGCCTCACGTGCCGCTCGTGCGAGACGGCGTGTCCCTCGGGTGTGCAGTACGGCCGGATCCTCGACCTCGGGCGCGAGCTGATCGAGACACGCGCGCCCAGACCGACTGTGGAGCGTTCCTGGCGCAGCACGCTCGCGGTGCTGCTCTCGCAGCGGTCGGTAATCACGCCGCTCCTGCGCGTCGCACAAAGCGTCCGAGGCGCGTTGCCGGCCGCACTGCGATCGAAGGTGCCACCGAAGGCGGTCGTGGGATCGAAGCCCACGACGCACCACACGCGGCGAGTGGTGATGCTCGAGGGGTGCGTGCAACCGGGACTGGCGCCGCAAATCAACGCCGCGGCGTCGCGCGTGCTCGATCGGCTGGGCATCAGCGCGATCACGCCGAACGGCGAATCGTGCTGCGGTGCGCTCGGGCATCACCTCGGGTTCACGGAGCGTGCGAAGGCCCAGGCGCGGCTCAACGTCGACCTGGGCATCCGGCTGCTCGACGAGGGCGCGGAGGCGATCGTCAGCACCGCGAGCGGTTGCGGGGTGTTCGTGAAGGACTACGGTCATCTTCTGAAGGACGACCCGGCGTACGCGACAAAGGCGGCGCGCGTTGGCGCGGCAACGCGTGACCTGTGCGAGGTCATCTCCGTCGCAGACCTGCACAAGGCGGGGGTAAACGCATCGGTGATGCGCGGCCGGGTGGCCTGGCAGGCGCCCTGCACGCTCCAGCATGGGCAGCGCTCTTCGACGGCCGGCCGCGTCGAGGCGCTGCTCGAGGCCGCCGGGTATTCGCTGACTCCGGTGGCGAGCCCGCACCTGTGCTGCGGGTCGGCGGGGACGTATTCGATCCTGCAGGCGGAGCTGTCGCAGGAGTTGCGAGGCCGGAAGCTCGAGACGCTGATGGGCGGGCAGCCGGGGACGATCGCGACCGCGAACATCGGGTGCCTGGAGCACCTGCGCGCCGCGAGTCCGGTGCCGGTGAAGCATTGGGTGGAGTTGATCGACGAGGCCAGCGCCGGCCTGTGAGGCGGCGCTGTGCCGGCCGCTCAGCGCAAGTGCCGGAACTGCCGTCGCGCCACGAATGGATCGACACGGGTGAGCAGGAAGTACGACCAGCGCTGCAGCAGTCGCTGGACGATCGTGCGGCGTCCGGGCCAGTCGGCCGCAACCTGCCGCGCCAGACGGCAATCGTGGTCGATGCGCGCCCGGAGCTGGGCGGCGAGCAGCGGGCTCGGCAGGCGCACCAGCAGCTCGAAGTTGAGCTGCAGGCTGCGCGTGTCGAGGTTCGCTGAGCCCACATAGACGACGTCGTCCACGACGAGCGCCTTGGCGTGCATGAACTGCGGCACGTACTCCCACAGGTCGACGCCGTTGCGCAGCATGCCGCGGTACATGTGCTGGCTGGCGAGTCTTGCGACCGGCACGTCACTGTTCTCGGACAGCAGCACCCGGACTCGTCCGCGCCGTGCCACCGCACGTAACAGGCGGCGCAGTCCGCGCGTCGGCAGGAAATACGCCGCCGCAACGTCCACGCGTGTGGCCGTCTTGAGGTCGGCGCGCAAGATCCGATTCAACAGCCACTGCGGTCGACCGGGCCCGCCGACGATCGCTGCCGCGGCGTCCGGGCGGATCTGCTGCCGCCGGAAGAAGCGCGCCAGGGTGCGGATCTGCGCCTTCTCGAGATTCGATGACTCGAACAGCGCCGAGAATCCATTCGCCAGATCCCCGGCGAGCGGCCCTTCGATCCGCAGCCCCAGGTCGCGCCAGCCCTCGCGGATGCCGTCGCCCTCGAACTGCGGCGTCACGTTATAGCCGCCGATGAGCGCCACGCGCTCGTCGCAGACGACCAGCTTGCGGTGGTCGCGGAAGGACCATCGCAACAGTCGCCGCGGATTGAAGCGCCGCACGTCGGCCCCGGCGGCGCGCAGGCCCTCGTCCCACGCGAACGGCAGCGCCGACGAACCGAAGGCGTCGAGCAGGATCCGCACACGCACCCCTCTGGCCAGGGCGCGTTGCAAGGAATCGCGAAGGCGGTCGGCGGGCGTGCCGGGCTCGACCGTGTAGTACTCGACCTCGACGGCGCGCCGGGCGGCGTCGATCATCGCCACCATCGCGTCGTAGGCGGCCGTGCCGGTATGCAGCCACCGGAAGCGATGACCGAGTTCCAAGGCCTCCTCGGGCAAGGCCTCGTCGCCGGTCGCGGCGCTCATGGCGCGGCCTGGATCTCGGCCGCGAACCACCTCGAGTAGGTCGCCTTGAACTCGGGCAGGGCCTCGCACCGGTCGACGAGCGCCTTGAGCGAAGCGTACGGATGTCCGGCGGCGAAGATGCCCAGCGACTCCTCGAGCATGGTGCACACGCAGGTGACGGAGATGTCGGCCTGGGTGAACCGGTCATCGACCAGCCAGGATCCCGCGGCTCGCTGCCGGCAAGTCAGATCGACCTGGCCCAGCGCGCCATGCATCTGCTCGCGGCAGCGAGCCACCCAGGGTTCGTGATACTTCTCGGGCGGCCGGACCATGCGTTCGTAGAGTTGATCCCGGCCCTTTTCCTGGGCGCCGATCGCGAGATGGATGAGGCGCAGCGCCTCCCGGCGCGACGGCCCGGTTGGCGGCAACAGGGCACGCGCCGGACCGACCATGTCGTCGAGCGCGTCCAGGATCGCAGACGAATCGGAGAGTGCCACGCCGTCGTCCATCACCAGCACCGGTACCCGGCCGAGCGGGCTGTACTGGCGGATGCGTTCGAAGTCGGCGCCGACGGACCAGTTGCCGTGTTCGAACGGGAAGCCGAGGCGCTTCGTCGAGATGGCCACGCGGCGGACGTACGGCGAATCGAACATGCCGATGAGCAGCATCGGTCCTCCGGTTCCCGGTTGGGATGTGGGTGTAGAGTCTAGCGGACGTTTCCGCGGAAACGTCAGTGACGCGTGTGCGGCCAACGCAGTGCGCCGCGTGCGATTCCGATCCGCGTGGTGCTGTCACCGAAGTGAGCTACGATTCGTCACCACCGCCTGAGGGAGAACGTCGATGACCCCATCGCGTTTCCAGATTCGACGCCTTGCCCTGCTGTTCGCCGCGTCCTGGCTGCTGGGATCTGCCCCCTCGCACGCGCAGGACGCCGCGGTGGTCAACGCGAACACGGTCACCGTCAAGGTGGATAATGCGCAGGTGCGCGTGCTCCAGGCGGTGTTGCCGCCCGGCGCGCAGGAGAAGCCGCATTCGCACCCCGCCAGCGTGATCTACGTGATCGAGGGCGGCCAGGTGCGCAATCACCTGGCGGACGGAAAGTTGGCCGAGACCGAACTGATCGCGGGCCAGACGACGTACCGCGACGCCATGACACACTGGGCCGAGAACGTCGGGACGACGACCATCCGGCTCATCATCGTTGAACTGAAGGAACACCCATGACCCACTACCTCGCCATCTTTACCGGCTCGCCCGAAGCCCTCGGAAGCTGGAAGACCCTGCCCGCGGAGGAACTCGCGCGGCGCCAGGCGGAAGGCATGAAGGCGTGGCAGGCCTGGGTGCAGAAGAACCGGGCGGCGATCGTCATGATGGGTGGGCCGCTCGGCAAGACCAAGCGCATCAATGCGTCCGGCATTGCCGACGTCCGCAACAACATGAGCGCGTACGCCCTGGTGCAGGCGGAGTCGCACGAGGCGGCGGCGAAGCTGTTTGAAGGGCATCCGCATTTCACGATCTTCCCCGGCGACGCGGTGGAGGTGATGCCGGTGCTGCCGATCCCCACTCAGTGAGCGAGCGGCTGCCACGCCTGGTCAGGACCCTGCCCGAATGCGTCCGCTTCGGAGTAACCATGCCAGGTAGCCTGCCGCGGCGACGTCAAAGGTGAGGCAGAAATCCGGCCACCAGGCCGGCACGCCCGGATTGACGATGGCATTGCCGCGGAAGAAGTCGAAGACGCCGTGCGCGCCAAGCGCCGCGACCACCAGCCAGAGCGACCACCGGAAGCCGGCCACGGAGACCAGCAGGAACGCAGTGCCCACCATCGACTCGATCACGAGCGCATGGCCGGACCCGCCCATGACCGCGAACAGGACATAGTAGGCCGCGATCACGATGGTCACGGTCGGGTAGAACGCACGGTCTCGGTCCAGTCCCGTGGAGGTGGCGAAGACGCCGACTGCGAGCGCCAGCAACGCACCGATCATCAGTGACATGGGTCCCCTTCCTCTCCGACGGTCCTGCGACCTGGCGCCCATCAAGCCACAACCGTACACCTGCGATGCCTGCCGGTCGGCACGGGTAGCCCGCCGGTCGGGCAGCCCGTATTCAATCCCACTACACTCGCCGCAAGCCGACGGCCGCGGGTGGCCGGGCGTGCGGTTGGTCGCACGGAGAATCCGATGCAAAGAAAGCGCGTGGGCATCGTCGTTTTCGACGACGTCGAGGTCCTCGATTTCTGCGGACCGTTCGAGGTCTTCTCGGCGACCCGGCTGACCGACAACAACCGGCGTGAATCGCCCTCGCCCTTCGAGGTGCTGCTGGTTGCGGAGCGCGCCGGCCCGATCACGACGTACGGCGGCATGACCGTGACGCCTCACTGCACGTTCGAGAACTGCCCGCCCCTCGACGTGATCGTGGCTCCCGGTGGATGGGGCACACGGAAGGAACTGAAGAACCCGGTCCTGCTCGATTGGCTGCGAACCCGCGCGGCCGAGGCGGAAACCGTCACGTCGGTTTGCACGGGATCCCTGTTGCTGGGCCACGCCGGGCTGCTGGACGGGCTGCACGCCACCACGCACTGGCAGGCGCTCGACTTGATGCGCGATTCCTTGCCGTCGGTCACGGTGGAGTACGACAAGCACTTCGTCCAGGACGGTCGTGTGTTTACGTCCGCCGGCATCTCCGCGGGCATCGACATGGCGCTCAAGGTGGTGGAGCACTATTTCGGCGAGGACATCGCGCGGGCGACGGCTCGCTACATGGAATTCCCGTATCCGGAATCCGATGCTCGTCGGGTTCAGCTTTGAGACGCAGCGGCCGATCCGCTGGGTGAGCGCCGATGCCGATTCACTACGATCCGATTCCCGAGCCGAGTTCCCTCGCGGCCCTGAAAGAACTGCGGCTGCCGCTCGACGCCCTGCGCTGGGCACCGACCTGGGCGACGATGAAGGCGCACAAGGCGAAGACCCCTCGCACGGTGATCCTGTTGCCGGGGTTCGGGGCGAGCCCGACCTCGATGCGGCCGATGGAAGCGTACCTGCGCAAGTGCGGGCACCGCGTGCAGGATTGGGGGCTGGGGCGGAATACCGGCGCGGCGAAGGCGTTCCGACTGAAGCTGGAGGCCATCGTCAAGAAAGCGAAGGCCGCGCACCGTCAGCCGGTGGTGCTGGTCGGGTGGAGCCTGGGTGGGTTCATCGCGCGTGAATATGCGCGGGAGCATCCGGAGGACGTGCGGCAGGTGATCACGCTCGGGAGCCCGGTGATCGGCGGGCCCCGCTATACTGCCACGGCCGGTCGGTACCGGAAGCAGGGGCACGATCTCGATCAGCTCGAGCAGAACGTGAAGGATCGGTACAAGACGCCGCTCACCACGCCGGTGACGGCGATCTATTCGAAGCGGGATGGCGTCGTGGCTTGGGAGGCGTGCATTGATCGATGGTCACCCAACGTGAAGCACGTCGAGGTGAGCGAGACGCACGTGGGGTTGGGGTTTGCGCCGGGCGTTATGAGGATGATCGCTGACTCAATCGAGGGGCCGTGATTCCTGTGACGTGCGATCGCTCTTCCAATTCGCTGTCGTCGATGTGATCCGGAAGTTCGCGCTCCGACTGAGGCGAGTCGCCGTAGCTCGCGTCGATGCAGCTCAAGCATGCAGTGCTAATTGACGTGCCAATTCTTCAGTGCTCTATTGGATACGGTGCCTTAAGAGGAGCGCCACCCCGTTATGCGGCGTAATTGCGCCAATTTGGCGAGTTGCGAAGCGGCGGGACGCCGCCTAATGCCTCGGTCCATGAATAGTTCGGCGGGCTCCGCGTAGCACCAAGCACAGAGAGGGCAGCATCGATGAGCGTTCACGGTGGAAGTCGGCAGATTCTGATTCACGGCATGGTTCTCGTGCTGGTCGGATTGGTGTGGGGCCTTGCCGTCCCTGGTACTCCACACCCAAGACTCGCGCTTGGGGCTCACATCCAGCTCGTAACGAACGGCATGCTGTTCATCGTCCTAGCGACTGCGATGCTGACGCTCCCGAACAGTGTCGGGGTCAAGTCCGTCTCGGTGATGGTGGTGGCGGCTTGGTTGACGTGGGCTATGGCGATGTCCGAAGTAGCCAATTCCTGGTGGGGAACGACGCAGACGTTGCCTATTGCCGCAGGTCAGGCGGGCGCCGGCGGCGGTGAACCATGGCAGGAACTCGTCGTCACACTCACGCACATCGCCGCTGGATTGGGGCTGATCATCGCGTGGGCGCTGCTCATCGTCGGTTTTCTGAAGCACGCCTCCGGCTCAGAGATCAAGTAATGGGTAGAGTCACCAAGCGAGCGACGCAGCCGAACAACCGGTTGCAGCGGTCGGTCCGCTGCGCGGCCCGCCGCTGAACCGGCGCGTTGGGCGGACAATCTGACGGGTCACGAGAAGTTCTGGCTGGGGGACTAGGATTGCGCGCGCTTCGCACTGCGCGCCCCGTTGGGGCCGTTGCGGATGCGCCCGCCTCTCGCACTTCGCGCAGGCCCGCGAATCCGCGCAACGTCACACATCGCCGTCGCGATGTGTTCGAACCTAGGTGCCCTAGGTTCGATTCCTAGATCCCCTCGCCACTCAAAACAAAAAGGGCCCGTCTTTCGACGAGCCCCTTTTGTTCTGGCTGGGGGACTAGGATTCGAACCTAGGTTGACGGAGTCAGAGTCCGTAGTCCTACCGCTAGACGATCCCCCAAAGCGGGTTAGCGCTTCGAGAACTGCGTGCCGCGGCGGGCCTTGCGGAAGCCGACCTTCTTGCGCTCGACTTCGCGAGCGTCGCGAGTCACGAACCCGGCGGTGCGCAGCTGCTTGCGCAGCGACTCGTCGAACTCCATCAGCGCGCGCGTGATGCCGTGGCGGATGGCGCCGGCCTGGCCGGTCATGCCGCCGCCGGCGACGTTCGCTTCGACGTCGAAGCGGTCCGCGGCCTGCACGGTTTCGAGCGGCTGGCGCACGATCATGCGCGAGGTTTCACGGCCGAAGAACTCTTCGATCGTGCGTCCGTTGATGCGGATCTTGCCGGTGCCGGGGCGCAGGTGCACACGGGCGGTGGAAGACTTGCGGCGGCCAGTGCCGTAATTTGTGTTGACGGGCATGAGCGGGTCTCGTTCCGTGTGCTTCAGACTTCGAGCGGCTTCGGCTGCTGGGCCGTGTGCGGGTGCTTCTCGCCCGAGAACACGTGCAGCTTCTTGAACATCTTCCGGCCGAGCGGGTTCTTGGGCAGCATGCCCTTCACCGCCAGCTCGATCACGCGCTCCGGGTGCTGCTCGAGCATCTTCTCGAGCGAGCGGCTCTTGATGCCGCCGATGGCGCCCGTGTGCCAGTAGTAGATCTTGTTCATGAGCTTGTCGCCCGTGACGCGGATCTTCTCGGCATTCAACACGATGATGTTGTCACCGGTGTCGACGTGCGGGGTGTACTCGGGCTTGTGCTTGCCGCGAAGGTGCATGGCCAGCTGCGTGGCGAGGCGGCCGAGCGTCTTGCCGCTCGCATCCACCACATACCAGTCGCGCCGCACCGTCTCGGGGTGTGCGAAAACAGTCGTCATCAGAGGCTCCTAGGGGGCCTGTGCGTAAAGCAGAGAGCCGCGAATCTTACTTTAGGAGGCTGGGCATTGCAAAGCTTTGTGGGGGTCGGAAATGGGGGGTTGGAACCCGGCCTGGGGGCAGTCTCCGTCAGGGACAGTCCCCAGCGCCGACCTCTCCCGCAAGCGGGAGAGGTATTAGGCAGACCCTATATAATGTGTCGATGCCCCCCAGCGCCCGCCATTTCAGCCTCGCCGACCGGCTGATCCAGGAGTTCGACCGGGCCCTGCGGACCGTGTCGGCGGCCAACGTTGCTGCCCGGCCCAACCCGGCCGGCCATGCGGCCGAGACGGTCGAGGCCCCCGCCGCCCGGAAAGAGGTGGCCGCCCTGATGCGGGTCAACCATGCCGGGGAGATTGCCGCCCAGGCCCTGTACCACGGGCAGGCCCTCACGGCCCGGACTCCCGCCGTCCGCCAGCAGATGCTGGATGCCGCCCGGGACGAAACGGACCACCTCGCCTGGTGCGAAGAGCGGGTGCGCGAACTCGACGATCGGACCAGCCTGCTCGCCCCATTCTGGTACGCAGGCTCGTTCGCGATCGGCGCCCTCGCCGGGCTCGCCGGCGATCGCAACAGCCTCGGGTTCGTCGCGGAGACGGAAAAGCAGGTCATGGAGCACATCGACTCGCACCTCGGCCAGTTGCCCGAGGAGGACGAGCGCTCCCGACGCATACTCGCGCAGATGAAGGACGACGAAGGCCGGCACGGTTCCGAAGCGACGAACGCGGGCGGCTGGGACCTGCCGCGACCCGTCCGCGAGCTGATGCGGCGGACCGGGCGGTTCATGACCCGGACGGCCTATCGCATCTGAATGCTTGCGGCACGCGCAGCGTTTGCGTTAAAACCCGTCGGGCCTTTTACATAAAGACAGGTAGGGAGCATGGAAACCGGCAGACCCTTGAGCGACATCCCGGCGATCAACCGGTTCCTGAGCTATTGCCGGATCCGCACCGTGCCGTCGAAGACCGTGCTGATTCACGCCGGCGACGTTCCCGACGTCCTGTATTACGTGATCAAGGGCTCGGTCGAAGTGCTGATCGAGGACGAGGAAGGCAACGAGATGGTCCTCGCCTACCTCAACAAGGGCCAGTTCTTCGGCGAGATGGGCCTGTTCAACGAGCAGCCCGCCCGCAGCGCATGGGTGCGCACCCGCTCGCAGTGCGAGCTGGCGGAAATGACCTACCCGCGCTTCCGGCAGATCGCGGCCGAGAGCCCCACGCTGCTGTTCGAGCTTGCGACGCAGCTTGCGAGCCGCCTCGACCGCACGAACAAGAAGCTCGGTGACCTGGCATTCGTTGACGTCACCGGTCGCGTCGCGCACGCGATCATGGACCTCTGCAACGAACCCGACGCGATGACGCATCCGGAAGGCACGCAGATCAAGGTCAGCCGCCAGGAGCTGTCGCGCCTCGTCGGCTGCTCGCGCGAAATGGCGGGCCGCGTGCTCAAGGTGCTCGAGGAGCAGGGCCTGCTCACCGCGCGCGGCAAGACGATGGTGGTGTTCGGCGTGCGTCCGCGCCTGAAGGGCAAGGCGGCCGCGATGTCGGCGGCGCCCGGCGCACCATCTCCGCTCGCGATGCGCGGGACGAAGGCCACCACGGCCGATGACGACGAAGACGAGGACGACGACGAGTAATTTCGGTTCCCTCTCCCGCCAATAGCGGGAGAGGGGCGAGCGTTGGTGCGATAGCGCCAATGCGAGGGTGAGGGTCTGATTCCGGATCCCTCACCCGGGCTGCGCCCGACCTCTCCCATAAACGGGAGAGGTGAAGAACCCTCACCCGCCCCGCGGGGCGACCTCTCCCGTAAACGGGAGAAGAGGTAAAGAACTCACTTCCGGGCGTTCGCGATCTTTTCCTTCATAGCCGCGACCGTCGCGCGGTAATCCTTGGCGCCGAAGATCGCCGAGCCGGCCACGAACGTGTCCGCGCCCGCGGCAGCGATCGCCTCGATGTTGTCCACCTTCACGCCGCCGTCGACCTCGAGGCGGATCTCGCGGCCGCTGCGGTCGATCATCTGTCGCACCTGCCGCAGCTTCGGCAGGGCCGACGGGATGAACGACTGCCCGCCGAACCCGGGGTTCACCGACATCAGCAGCACCATGTCGAGCTTGTCGAGCACGTAGTCGAGGTACGACAGCGGCGTGGCCGGGTTGAACACCAGCCCCGGCTTGCATCCCACCTCGCGGATCAGGCCGATCGTGCGATCGACGTGCTCGCTCGCTTCCGGGTGGAACGTGATGTAGGTGGCGCCGGCCTTGGCGAAGTCCGGAACGATGCGATCCACGGGCTTCACCATCAGGTGCACGTCGATCGGAGCCGTGATGCCGTGCTTGCGCAGCGCCTCGCACACCAGCGGCCCGATAGTGAGGTTCGGCACGTAGTGGTTGTCCATGACGTCGAAGTGCACGACGTCCGCGCCGGCTTCGAGCACGTTACGCACTTCCTCGCCGAGGCGGGCGAAGTCGGCCGACAGGATGGAGGGGGCGATCCAGGGCGTGAGTGACATGCGTCGGCTCCTCGACTTCGTTCAGGTCTGCGTAGCGGCCTACTTCAGGCCACGGTGATTCTTCACGGTTTCGTAGGCTTCGAGAATACGTTGAGTCCGCTCGTGCGCCGCGGCCACCATGGATTCCGGCAGGCCCTGCGCCACCAGCTTGTCCGGATGGTTCTGGCTCATGAGGCGGCGGTACGCCAGCGTCACGTCCGCATCGCTCGCCTGGGCAGTAACTCCCAGCACCTCGTAGGCGTCCGAAAGCGAGGACGAGCCTCGCGCCGAGCCTCCGGGCGACGACGACTGCCGGCGGTGGCCATGCATGCGCAACATCGCTTCGAGCGACGCGAATTCGAGCGCCGACACGCCGAGCACGCCGCAGATGCGGGTCAGCACCGCGCGCGATGCCGGGTTGAGGCCATTGCCCTGCAGTGCCGCCTCGAGCTGGATCTGCACGAACATGCGGCAGAGTTCCGGCTGGCCGCCCGCGAGCGCGCGCAACCGGTGCAGCGCGCCTTCGAGCGGGAAATCGGGACGCTTGCCGTCGCTGAACAGGTCGATCGCGCGGCGCCGGTCGGCCTCGTTCAGCGAGAAGCGGCTCATCGCGTTGCGGGCCGCGTCGATCTCCTGCTCGGTGACGCGGCCATCGGCCTTGGCGACGTGGCCCATCACCTGGAACGTGGCCTGGAAGAACGCGAAGCGCAGCTCGGCCGCGCCGCCGGGAGAACGGCCGTTCGGCGCGCCGCGACCCGACGCGGCATCGTTGCGCCGGTCGAACTGGTGCCCGATCAGCAGGCCGATGATGGCGCCGAGCATGCCCCTGCCGACGATGGCGCCCAGCACCGCGCCGATCACTTTCCCGTACCAGCTCATGAGTTCCTTATTGACCGCCGGTGAACGCGCCTGCAACACTTTGCCGCCACGGGACGCGCGCAGCGACCCGGCATTTTAGCAGCAGGCGCCCCATGTCCCCCACCATCGCTTCCCCGCCCATGCACGAGTCCCACCTGCGCGGCCTGCAGCGCATTCACCAGGGCAAGGTCCGCGACATCTACGCGCTGGACGACAAGCACATGCTCATCGTCACGACGGACCGCCTGAGCGCCTTCGACGTGGTCCTGCCCGATCCCATCCCGGGCAAGGGCCGGGTGCTGACGAGCATCTCGAATTACTGGTTCGCGCGCACCGGCCACATCGTGCCGAACCACCTGGCCGGCAACGAGTTTCCCCTGGAAAAAGCGGTCACGGACGCTGCGGATCGCGCGCTGGTCGCCGATCGCGCCATCGTGGTCAGGAAGCTGAAGGCGCTGCCGGTGGAAGCCGTCGTGCGCGGCTACCTAATCGGTTCCGGCTGGAAGGACTACCAGGCCGCGGGCGCGATCTGCGGCATCACGCTGCCGAAGGGCCTGCGCATGGCGGACAAGCTGCCGCAGCCGATCTTCACGCCGTCCACGAAGGCGGCGAAGGGCCACCACGACGAGAACGTGGGGTTCGACGAGATCGCGAAGGTGATCGGCGCGGAGCTCACGGCGCAGGTGCGCGACACGGCGATCAAGCTCTACCAGTACGCGGCCGCGCATGCCGCGGCGCGCGGCATCATCATCGCAGACACGAAGTTCGAGTTCGGCGTGGACGAGCACGGCACGCTAACGCTGATCGACGAGGCAATCACGCCGGATTCGTCGCGGTTCTGGCCGATGGACACGTATGCGCCGGGTTCGAGTCCGCCTTCCTTCGACAAGCAGTTCGTGCGCGATTACCTCGAGACGCTCGACTGGAACAAGACGGCGCCGGGGCCGAAGCTTCCGGCCGAGATCATTCGCAAGACGTCCGAGAAGTACGAAGAAGCGCTGCGGCGACTAACTGCCTAGCTGGCGCGTCGTTCCCCGAGAGGAACGCGCTCCGTAGCACGGCACGCGACCGGCCGGACGCCACTCCGGATCGGTTCGCAGGGACGCCGTGAATCCTTCCCTGGAGGCTTCGGGCGCGGCGTCCGTGCCGCGCACGACCCTGCGAACCGATCCGGAATGTCGTCTTGGCCGGTGACGCGTGCCTGCCGCAATGGGGCGTTCGAGAGCGCTGGGCGTGCATCGACACGAGAACGCAGTGGCGAGCGGCCACAGCGCGTCACGTACTTCCCGGAAAGCGAAGGCCCCACGCCCACAGCGAGCGGAACGCGCAGCGCAGCGTTTAAGTGCGCACGCCAAACGCGAAGCGATAGCGCGAGGCGACCGGCGCCTTTTCCCTTCCTGACACGTCCGCGGGACCGTCACGCGCCAGGACGGCGCGTGCGGAGCCTCTAGGGACGGATTTGCGAGCGCCCCCGAGCACGTGGTCAGGAAGGGGAAAAGGCTGGCGGTCGCTGCTTGCGCGTCAGCGCTTGCGCGAAGCCCACTGCGCGATCACGCGGTGCAGCTCGCGCACGCCATCGGTGAGCGCGGCGGGGCCCGGCTGCAGGATGATCGAGGATTTCACTTCGTGCAGTTCGCGGTCGCGCACGGCGGGCACATCCTGCCAGCCCGGCCTCGCCGCGACGGCGCGAGCGCTGAACTTCTTGCCGCACCACGATCCGAAGATGATGTCCGGCGCCCGGCGCACCGCTTCGAGCGGATCGGCGATGATGCGGTCCTTGCCGAGCGAGCATTGCGCGAGTTCCGGGAACACGTCGTCGCCGCCCGCGATGCCGATCAGCTCCGAGACCCACCGGATGCACGAGATCTGCGGCTCGTCCCATTCCTCGAAGTAGACCCGCGGCCGCCGCTCGAAGGCCGCCGTCGCGCGACGGATGGCGTCGAGGCTCGCCTCCAACTCGTCGACCAGCGCGATTCCCTTCGCCTCGCAGCCGACGAGCCCCGCCAGCATGCGGATCGTGCGCAGGATCTCCGGCACGCTGCGCTGGTTGAAGACGTGCACCTCGATTCCCTTGCGCACCAGCTCCGCGGCGATGTCCGCCTGCAGGTCCGAGAAGCCCAGCACGAGGTCCGGCTCGAGCGCCACGATCCTGTCGATCTTCGCGCTGGTGAACGCCGACACCCGCGGCTTTTCCTTGCGCGCCCGCGGCGGACGCACCGTGAAGCCCGAGATGCCGACGATGCGCCAGTCCTCCCCGAGCAGGTACAGGGCCTCCGTAGTCTCCTCCGTGAGGCAGACGATGCGGCTGGCGTAGGCGCTGAAGGACGGCGACGTCATCGTTACGGCCTGGAAAGAGACCCGGGTGCGGGCGGCTGATTATCGCCCAGCCCTTGCCTGCATGGGCGCGCCGTGCAACGCTTTCGCCGTCCCACAAGGAAGAACCCGCACCCCGTGCTCCCCGCCCTGCATCTCAAGGTCGAACGCCTGCTCTTCGACCTGCCCGAGGAACTCGGCAGCCGGGCGGTGGAATGGATTGCCATCCCGCTGCGCTACGTCTATGCGCTGCTGCGCGATTTCGCGCGCGGCGACCTCGGCATGCGCGCGATGAGCCTCGTCTATTCGACCCTGTTCGCCATCGTGCCGATCGCGGCGGTGGCCTTTTCCGTGCTCAAGGCATTCGGCTACAACCGCGAACTCGAGCCAGTGCTCTACGAGTTCCTGCGGCCGCTCGGCAAGCAGGGGTTCGAGCTGACCGCGAAGATCATGCAGTTCGTGCAGAACGTGCAGGGCACCCTGCTCGGCACCATCGGCTTCGCGTTCCTGCTCTACACCGTCATCTCGATGGTCCAGAAGATCGAGGAGGCGCTGAACTTCACCTGGCACGTGGACCGGCCGCGCAGCCTCGCCCGGCGCATCAGCGAATACCTCGTCGTGCTGATCGTCGGGCCCGTGATCGGCGTGTTCGCCATGGTGCTGCTCGCGCAGTTCGAGGCGAGCGAAGTGGTCGCCAAGCTGTCGGGCCTCGCGACCGGCCACGCCAGCCAGCGAGGCCATTTCGCGCCGTATGTGCTGATCATCGGGCTGTTCTGGTTCCTGTACACGTACATGCCGAACACCAAGGTGCGCCACGGGCCCGCGTTCGTCGGCGCGCTGTTCGGCGGCGCGCTGTGGGCGATGGTGGGCGCGCTGTTCACGCGCATCGTCGTGTATTCGGCGAAGACCGCGGCGATCTACGCCGGCTTCGCCGTCGTGCTGCTGTTCCTGCTGTGGCTGTACCTCAGCTGGTTGATCGTGCTGCTCGGCGCGCAGCTGTCGTTCTACGTGCAGCACCCGGAGCACCTGCGCACGGGCCACGGCGAGATTCCGATGACCGGCGCACTGCGCGAGCGCATCGCCATGTCCGCGATGTACCTGATCGGGGAACGATTCCTCGACGCCGGGCCGCGCTGGGGCATGAGCGACCTGGCCGACCGCCTGGACGTGCCCGCGACGGTACTCGGCGAAGTGATCTCGGCCCTCGAGGACCACGGCCTCGTGCTCAGCACCGAGGAGGACACGATCGCCCCGGCGCAGGACCTTTCGAACATCACGCTCGCGTCGATCCTCGATGCCATCCGCCACGAAGTGCCGGACCCGCGACGGCCGGAGCCGCGTGCGGTCCCCGCGGCCGATGCCGCCACGCAGCTAGCGGACGACGCGTTGCGTGCCGCCACGCGGGACCGGACGCTGCGCGACCTGATCCGCCCCCAAGGCTGACGCTCAGGCGGGCTATTCGCCCGCGACGGTCATTTCCTCGATGAGGATCGAGCCCGTGCGGATGCCGCCGCGCACGTCGATGTCGGAACCCGCGTCGACGATGTGCTGGAAAAGATCCTTGAGGTTGCCGGCCACCGTGACCTCGTGCACCGGATAGGCGAGCTTGCCGTCCTCGACCCAGAAGCCGGCCGCGCCGCGCGAGTAGTCGCCGGTGACGCCGTTGACGCCCTGCCCCATCAGCTCCGTGACGTAGAGGCCGCGCCCGAGCTGCGCCAGCATGCCGTCGAAATCCCTGCCGCGGCCGTGCACGAGGACGTTGTAGTTGCCGCCCGCGTTGCCGGTCGTCTTCAGGCCGAGCTTGCGCGCAGAATAGGTGGAGAGCACGTAACCGAGCAGCACGCCGCCCGAGACGATCTCGCGGTCGTGCGTGGCGACGCCCTCGTGGTCGAACGGCGCGCTGGCGAGCGCCTTCGGCAGGTGCGGCCGCTCCGAGAGCGAGAACCAGCCGGGAAACACCTGCGTGCCCGCGGCATCGAGCAGGAATGACGAGCGGCGATACTGGCTGCCGCCGCGGATCGCGCCGAGGAAATGCCCGATGAGGCCGCGCGCCACGTCCGGCCCGTACAGCACCGGCGCCTTCTGTGTCGCGAGCTTGCGCGCGCCGAGGCGCCGCACCGCCCGCTCGCCGCTGCGCCGGCCCACGCTCTCGGCGTCCTCGAGTTCGCGCCAGTCGCGCGCCGTGCTGTACCAGTAGTCGCGCTCCATGTGCTCGCCCTCCGAGCCGAGCACCGAGCAGCTGATGCTGTGCGCCGTGCCCGGATACGCGCCGAGGAAGCCGAGCGAATTGCCGTAAGCGCGCACGCCGCGATGCGTGCTGACGCCTGCGCCTTCCGAGTTCGTGATGCGCTTGTCGACCGCCATCGCCGCTGCTTCGCACGCGATGGCCATCTCGCACGCGCGCTCGGGCGTGATGTCCCAGGGATGCGAGAGATCGAGGTCCGGCACGTCCTTCGCGAGCATGTCGGGATCCGGCAGGCCCGCGCATTCGTCCTCGGCGGTGAAGCGCGCGATGCTGCAGGCCTTCGCCACCGTTTCGCGCAGGCCCGCAGCGCTCAGGTCCGCCGTGCTCGCGGTGCCCTTGCGCGTGCCGAAGTACACGGTCACGCCCATGCCGCGATCGCGCTGGTACTCCACGGTCTCCACTTCGCCGAGACGTGCGGACACGCTGAGGCCCACGTCCATGCTCACCGCGGCTTCCGCCTGCGCAGCGCCCAGGGTCTTCGCCTCGGCCAGCGCGAGTTCCACCAGCGCGAGCAGGTCGGCGCCGTCGGCGGCAAGTGCGGGCGAGCGTTCGGTCGAGGCCATGATGCGGACGCCTGTGGCGAAAGATGCGGATTCTAGCAGTGGCCGCGGCCCCGGCCCCGCCCGTGCTAGCATCAAATAGGAGGCACGATGAACGAACCGCGGGATTTCGACGACCGGGACGAGGGCCCCAGCAAGAGCGAATTGAAGCGCCAGGACCGCGACCTGCGGGACCTCGGCGTCGCGCTCGTCGAACTGCCCCAGGCGGAGCTCGATGCACTCGACCTCCCCGAGAACCTGCGCGACGCGGTCGACCTCTGCCGGACCATCACCAGCCACGGGGCCCGCCTGCGCCAGGAGATGTACATCGGCAAGATCCTGCGCAAGATCGACGCCGACCCCATCCGTGAAACACTGGCGAAGCGCGGCGAGAGGGACCGGCAGCGGGTCCGCAGCGAGCACGCGATCGAACGGTGGCGCGAGCGGCTGCTGGCCGACGAGCCGGAAGCGTGGACCGAACTCGGTACGCTGGTGCCGGCCGCTGAGCTGCAGCAGATGCGCTCGCTCGTCCGCCAGGCCCGTGCCGAACAGGTGGCGGCCCGCCCGCCGGCGGCGTCCCGGCAGCTGTTCCGGCGTCTCCGCACTGCCCTGGAACCCGCCGAAAACTAGGTTTTTGTCGCCGAACGTGTACAATGCCGCGGTGAAACCGCTCGTGGGCATCATCATGGGGTCGACCTCCGACTGGGAGACCCTCAAGTCCGCCGCCGAGACCCTCGAGCGTCTCGGCGTGCCGCACGAGGTGCGCGTCGTCTCGGCGCATCGCACGCCGGACCTCCTCTTCGAGTACGCGGCCACGGCCCGCGAGCGCGGCCTGCAGGTCCTCATTGCGGGCGCCGGCGGCGCGGCCCACCTGCCCGGCATGACGGCCTCCAAGACATCCCTGCCCGTGCTCGGGGTGCCCGTGCAATCGAAGACCCTGAACGGCCTCGATTCGCTGCTCTCCATCGTGCAGATGCCGGCCGGCATCCCCGTCGGCACCATGGCGATCGGCGTCGCCGGCGCCACGAACGCCGCGCTGCTCGCAGCCTCGATCCTGAGCAACCAGCACCCGAAGATTCGCGAGGCGCTCGACGCGTTCCGCAAGGCGCAGACCGACAAGGTCCTCGCCCAGCCGGACCCGCGCGTTCCCCCGCCCGCGCCATGAAGATCGGCATCATCGGCGCCGGCCAGCTCGGACGCATGCTGGCCCTCGCGGGCTATCCGCTCGCGCTCCAGTTCCAGTTCCTCGACTCGAGCGCGGACTCGCCCGGCGGCCAGGTGGGGCCGATCGTCACCGGGGCGTTCGACGATCCGACGAGCCTGCAGCGCCTTGCCGCGGACGTCGACCTCGTCACCTACGAATTCGAGAACGTGCCGGTGAGCGCGCTCAATGCCGTGTCGAAGTCGCGCACGTGCCTGCCGCCGGTCGAGGCGCTGCGCGTTTCGCAGGATCGGCTGCTCGAGAAGGAACTGTTCACGAAGCTCGGCATACCCACCCCGCCATTCCGCGCCGTCGACTCGCTCGAGGACCTGCGCGCTGCGGTCGCGACCATCGGGCTGCCGAGCGTGCTGAAGACGCGGCGGCTCGGGTACGACGGCAAGGGCCAGCACTACCTCCGCAAGACCGCGGACGTCGATCCCGCATGGCAGGCGCTCGGCGGGGTGCCGCTGATCCTCGAGGGATTCGTGAAGTTCGATCGCGAAATCTCGATCATCGGCGCGCGCAGCACGCGCGGCGAAGTGCGCGCCTACCCGATCGTCGACAACACCCACCGCGAAGGCATCCTGCGCGTGACCGTTGCGCCCCTCCGCAGCGCGGCCCTGCAGAAGGCAGCCGAACGGCACCTCGGGAAACTGCTCCGGTACTTCGACTACGCCGGCATCCTGACCATCGAGTTCTTCGTGCAGAAGGGCCGCCTCGTCGCCAACGAAATGGCGCCGCGCGTGCACAACTCGGGGCACTGGACGATCGAGGGCGCGGCCACTTCGCAGTTCGAGAACCACCTGCGCGCGATCCTCGGCCTGCCGCTCGGGGACACCAGAGCGGTCGGCTACGCCGCCATGGTGAATTTCATCGGGTCGATGCCCGACCGCGACCAGGTCATGGCGTTGCCGGGCGTGCACTTCCACGACTACGGGAAATCCGCCAGGCCGGGCCGCAAGATCGGGCATTGCACGATCGTCGCCCGGACGGCCGCCGAGCGCGACCGCCTCGTGAAGCGGGTGCAGAGGCTCCTGCCGCGCTGAACCGGCTTGCGGCGCGCAACCGCGGCAGACCCCTTGCGAATCTGTGACCGACCCCTTTTTCCCCGACCCGGGCGCGTCCCTTATAGTAGCGTCCGGAGCATTACATGTACCTCGAACACTTCGCGCTCAAGGAACTGCCCTTCCGGCTCAGCCCGGACCCGGCCTTCCTGTACCTGAGCCAGATCCACTCCCGCGCCAAGGCGTACATGGAGTCGACGATCTGGTTCACGGACGGGTTCGTCGTGATCACCGGCGAGATCGGCTCGGGCAAGACGACGCTGATCGAGACGTTCCTGAAGGAAATCGAGCAGGACGTCGTCGTCGCCCAGATCAACCAGACGCAGGTCTCGCCCATCGAGTTCCTGCAGACGGTGCTCGCGCAGTTCGGCTACAGCCCGTTCCGCATGCGCAAGGCGGAACTGCTCGCGACGCTCAACAACTTCCTCATCGAGCAGTACTCGAACGGCCGCAAGGTGCTGCTGATCGTGGACGAGGCGCAGAACCTGAGCAACAAGGTGCTCGAGGAAGTGCGCCTGCTCTCCGGCGTCGAGACGACGAAGGAAAAGGTCCTGCGCATCATCCTCGCCGGCCAGCCGGAGCTGAACGACAAGCTCGACTCGGCGGAGCTCGTGCAGCTCAAGCAGCGCGTGCGCCTGCGCTTCCACCTCACGCCGCTCAGCGAGGCGGACATGGGCCACTACGTGCGCCACCGTCTCGACGTGGCGGGCGCGGAGGGCCGCGAGATCTTCGAGCCCGAGACGTACCCCGAGCTCTTCCGCTACACGGGCGGCACGCCCCGCCTCGTCAACACGCTCTGCGACACGGCGCTGCTGGCGGCCTTCGCACAGGACCGCGCCACGGTGTCGCTCGCGGACCTGCGCGCCGCCATCGCCGAGCTGCAGTGGGTCGAATTCGCGGCGCGCACGCACACGCACCTGCGGCCGGACATCGACGACACCGCGCCGCACGCGCAAATGCCCGTGGGGCGGCTGGTGCTGTCGCTGAAGGGCACGCACATCAGCGAGACGTTCCTGACGCCGGGACGCGTCGTGGTCGGCCGCACCTCGGACAACGAACTGCAGATCGACAGCAAGTTCGTGAGCCGCCATCACGCCCAGGTCGTGACGACCGTCGATGGCAGCGTGGTCGAGGACCTCAACAGCACCAACGGCGTGTCCCTCAACGGCAAGCGCGTCCGGCGCCACAAGCTCTCCGACGGGGACGTCCTCAAGTTCGGCACGCACGAAGTCACGTACTTCAAGACCGACCCGGCGACACTCGAGGAAGAGCGCGCAACGCGCACGATGGTGCTCGATGAAGCGGACACCGAGGATGCCGAGGGGGAGACCGAGGAAGAGCGCGAGACGTGAACCGCTACTTGTCGAGCGAGTTCGGATCGTACTCCGTGTGCGTCGTGCGGTAATCGCGGCGCTTCATCCAGAGCACCAGCCCCAGCGTCACCAGGCCGCCGCCGAGCGCCATGAACAGGCCGTGCGGCGCGCGCTCGACTTCGAATGCGATCACGATCAAGGCCGACCCGGCCCCCGCGAACACGTAGGGCATCGCTTCGTAGATGGGGCGCGGAATCCACATCGCTTGCTGCCGTGCCCCGGCCTCAGCCGGTGCCCCCCACCGTGATCCCGTCTACGCGCAGCGTCGGCTGCCCGACGCCGACCGGGACGTCCTGCCCTTCCTTGCCGCAGGTGCCGACGCCATCGTCGAGCTTCAGGTCGTTGCCGACCATGGTGATGCGCGTCATCACGTCGGGGCCGTTGCCGATGAGCGTCGCGCCCTTCACCGGAGCGCCGAGCTTGCCGTTCTCGATCAGGTAGGCCTCGCTGGCCGAGAACACGAACTTGCCGGAAGTGATGTCGACCTGGCCGCCGCCGAAGTTGCGGCAGTACAGGCCCTTGTCGACGGACGCGATGATTTCCTCGGGCGCATGCTGTCCCGGCAGCATGTAGGTGTTGGTCATGCGCGGCATCGTCAGGTGCGCGAACGACTCGCGCCGGCCGTTGCCCGTCGGCTTCACGCCCATCAGCCGCGCGTTGAGCTTGTCCTGCAGGTAGCCGCGCAGGATGCCGTTCTCGATCAGGGTGGTGCACTGCGTGGGCGTGCCTTCGTCGTCGACGTTGAGCGAGCCCCGTCGCGCCGTGAGCGTACCGTCGTCGACCACGGTGACACCGGCCGCGGCAACCTGCTGGCCGATGCGGCCGCTGAAAGCCGACGTGCCCTTGCGATTGAAATCTCCTTCGAGGCCGTGGCCGACCGCTTCGTGCAGCAGCACGCCGGGCCAGCCCGAGCCGAGGACCACGTTCATCGTGCCGGCCGGCGCGGGCACCGCCTCGAGATTCACCTGCGCGGTGCGCACGGCTTCGCGCACCAGCTGGCGCCAGCGCTCCGAGGCGAGAAATTCGGTGTAGGCGAAGCGCCCGCCTCCGCCCGCGTAACCCTGTTCGCGGCGCCCGTCGTGCTCGATGATCACGCTGACGTTGAGACGCACCAGCGGACGCACGTCCGCCGCGAGCGTGCCGTCGCTCGCCATCACGAGGATCGTGTCGTGCGACGCCGCGAGGCTCGCCATCACCTGCGTGATGCGCGAATCGAGCGCGCGCGCTTCGCGGTCGATCGCCTCGAGCAGCTTTACCTTGGCGGGATCGTCGAGCGTCTCGACCGGGTCGATCGGCAGGTACAGCCGGCGGCCACCCGTCGCGTGCCAGGCTTGCAGGCTGCCCGCGGAGCCCGCGCGAGAAATCGCCCGCGCGGCGTGAGCAGCCTCCATCAGGGCCGGGAGCACGATCTCGTCGGAATACGCGAAACCGGTCTTCTCGCCCGCGAGGGCCCTCACGCCCACGCCCTGGTCGATGCTGTGGGCGCCGTCCTTGACGATGCCGTCCTCGAGCGACCACGACTCCTCGCGCGTCGCCTGGAAATACACGTCCGCGTGATCGACCGCGTAGCCCATGACGTCGCCGAGCACTCGCGCAACGCGATCCTCGTCGAGTTCCGCCGGCGCGAACAGCGCAGCGCGCGCGATGTCGAGCGGGTCCATCGCCGGGTCCTGCCGCAAGGGCAGCGGCTGGGGCGTGAACAGCGCGGGAGGAATCTGGGGCTTCATTGCGGCGAATCCGTCAGTCGGCGGTGGGCGATGGCCGGGAAATTGTGCCTGACCTCCCGACTGCGGACGAGATCGATTTCGGCCGAAATGACGCCGGTTCCGCGTGGCAGGCGGGCCATCACCTTGCCCCAGCAGTCCGTGATCAGGGAATCGCCGTAGGTCTCGCGGCCATTCTCGTGGAAGCCGGACTGCGCCGGAGCCACCATCGGGCACAGATTCTCGATGGCCCGGGCCCGCAGGAGGACTTCCCAGTGCGCCCGCCCGGTCGGGGCGGTGAACGCGGAGGGCAGGCAGAACCACTCCGCGCCCATGCCGAGGAGACGGCGGAACAGCTCCGGGAAACGCAGGTCGTAGCAAACCGCGAGGCCGAGGCGGCCCGCCGGCGTGTCGACGCACACGGGCTCGGAGCCGGCGCGGACCGACGCGGATTCGCGGTACCTCTCGGCCTTGCCCGGAATGTCGACGTCGAAGAGGTGGATCTTGTCGTAGCGCGCCGCGAGGCGTCCCTGGGCGTCGTATACGAGGCAGGCCGCCGCGACTCGCGAATCACCCTCGACTCGCAGCGGCACCGTGCCGCCGACGATCCACAGGCCGTGCTGCGCGGCCGTATCGGAGAGGAATTGCTGGATCGGGCCTGACCCGGCATCTTCGGCGATGGCGAGCTTGTCCGCCTCGCTCATGCCCATGAACGCGAAGTTCTCGGGCAGCGCGGCCACCGCCGCTCCCTGGGCGCGCGCGCCACGGATCATCAGCGCGGCGGACTCGAGATTGCGGCCGACGTCCGCGCAGGACGTCATCTGAATCGCAGCGACCTTGCTCAAGGCGTGCCTCCCTGTTTCCCAGCGCCGGCCGCGATGTTCTCTCCGGCCGGCGCCGCAATGCGTTCCACGACCGGATTAGACCACGGTCCGGTGACGCGATAGTAGGCGCGCGCGAGGCCCGCCAGCTGCCCCTTGAACAGCTGCGAGATCACCAGCGCACCGGCGGCGCCGACGGGTCCGCCGGCCAGTGCGCCCGCCACCGTCAGCGGGCCGCTCGGATTGCCGCTCACGACGATGGTCTGGTCGTAGTCCTCGGCCGCGATGCCGGTCCGCCCGGCCACGCCGATGTCCACGGCCGCGCCCTTGAGCAGCAGGTTCTGCGTATAGGCGCTGCCCTTGCGCAAGTCGAAGTCGCCGCGCACCTTGTCGAATGCGAGACCCTTCTCGGTGACGTCGCGAAAATCGAGCGAGAGGCGACGCGGCAGCTCGACCACGCTCAGCAGGCCGAGCATGCGCCCGGCGCCCGGCTTCACGTCGAGCAGCTGGCCGTCATCGAGCGCGAGGTGGACCTTGCCGTCCATGCGGGCGATCGCGTCGCCGGAAGGGCCGCCTTCCCATTCGACGCTCGCCTTCATGACGGCGCGCTTCGCCTCGACCGCCTCGCGGAAGCCGAGCGCGGCGGCGGTGGCGGCGAGGTCGGTGCTGGCGAGTTCGATCCCGAGGCGCGTGCGGCTGCCCTCGCCTTCGCGCAACCAGCTGCCCTGGGCGTTCACCGTGAAAGACGGAGCGGTCGAGGTGAGCGTATCGAAGCGCAGCCCGGCCGGGATCTTGGTGATGTTCGCCTGCACGCTGCCGAATCGTCGCGACTGCCAGGTGAAGTCGTCGGCGCGCAAGGACAGCGCCGGGAGCGTGCGCGGGTCCACCGGCGGTTCGCCGGCCGCGCCTGCTGTCGCCGGCGGCGACTGCAGGACGAGGCGTCGCATCTTCAGCTCGATCGGCCGTCCGCTCGCGAGCTCGTCCGGGATGACCACCTCGCCTGCAGCCATCGGCCCCTCGAGGCCGATCTGCCAGGTATTGCCGGCGAAGCGCAGGTTCGCGACCACGTCGCGCAGCTCGAAGCCGGCGACCAGCGCGCGGTCGAGGTGCACGTCGACCGGGCCGAGCCACTCCGAAAGCTTCGGGCCGGAGTCTCCGCCCGAGCTGAGCGCCAGCCACTCGCCGAGATCGAATTGCGGCCACTCGCCGGCCACCAGCAGGCCCGGTCGCGACGGCAACGTGGCCGGCTGTGCATCGAAGCGGGCCAGCCCGCGCTCGAGCAGCCACTTGCCGTCCTTGCCTTCGGTGAATCGCAGGCGCGCGCGCGCGGAACCCGACTCGACGGAAACGTCGTTGACGCCATTGCTCGGGACTTCGAGCCGCACGCGTGTCGTGCGCGTCTCGGCCGGCGCCTTGGCAAAGGGATGGGGCGCGATGATCTCCAGCCCGGCCAGCGTGCTGCCGACGTCGAGTCGCAACGGCCAGTCCGCTGCCGTGCCGCGCCGCTCGACGCGTCCTTTCAGGTCCCAGTCCGCCGTGCCGTTCATGCGGATGCCGGACGGGAGGCCGATGAACGCCGGCAGCAGTGCGCCCGTGGCGCGGCCGCGACCCTTGAACTCGATCGCTGCAGTCGCGTCGCCGACGAGCGCGCCTTGCGCAACGGAAACCTCGAACGGGCCGCCGAGGATCGTGCCGCGCAACGACGGCGCCGTCATTTCGAGATTGTGCAACTCGAAGCTGCCGGTGACCTTCTGTGCCGGCGCACGCACCGCCGGCAGCGTGACGTCGACCGACTTGAGATCGGCCCGCACGCGGTAATCGACCGTCGCGGGAGTACCGTCCCGATTCGCCGGCGGCAGCGTCAGGGCCAGCTTGAAATCCGCCGGGCCGCTTCCGGCGAGGCCCATCACGAAGCGCCCGAGGTGCGGACCGAGCGGGCTGCCCTGCAGGTAGGCAAGCGCCTTCGCGAGATCGCCCGACCCCGCGGCGTTGATCAGCATCAGCGGTTCCTTGAAATCCGCCACGCTGTAGTCGCCCTGCGCAAGCTTGAGCCCGGCCACCTGCCCTTCGCGCAACTCCGCACGCATTCCCGTGTTGTGGAACTCGACCCGGCCGACGGCGCCGGTGAGCGGAGCAAAACCCTCGAAATAGTCGAGCGTCGCGTCGGAGAGATCGGCACTGGCGTCGAACGTGCCCTCGCCGTGGCGGAACGGGAACTTGCGCACGGGACCGTGGTAGACGAACTTGCCGTTGCTGAGCGTCCCTTTGACGAAAGCGCGGTCGAGCCAGGCGAGCGTGCGCGGCTTCAAGCGTGCCGCCGGCAGGAACTGCTTCGTGATGCCGGCGTCGGACCCTTCGACCTCGGCCACGATGTCGAGCACGGGCGATTCGGACTTGCGCGGGATGCGGACCTGGAACGAACCGCGCGCGCGCGCGGATGCATGCAGCAACCGTGCGTCGCTCGAGGCCAGCACCCAGGCGTCGCCGTCGCGTCGCCACTCGATGTCTGCAGTTGCCTTGCGCAGGGCGATGGGCGCGCGGAACACGCGAGGCCAGTCGAATGCGACGGCGTCCGAGCGCAGCCCGATGCGGCCCCGCTCGTCGGTGCCGGACAGCACCGCGGTGAGTCCGCTCACGCCGGGCCAGCGACCGATGGGACTCGCACCGAGCCCCGCCACGTCGGCACTGAGCGAAAAATCCGGCGGCGCGCCCGCGCGCGTGCGGCTCACCTCGAGATGCAGCAGTCGGATTTCGCCTTGCGGGTCGAGCCCGGCCCACCGATCGAAGGCGGGTGGCGCGTAGACGAGCGCCAGCGGCCAGATCTCCGCGGGCCGCACGTTGCCCGCATCGACGGCGAGATCGAACGTCGTCACCGGATTGCCGCGCAGGCGGCCGACGATCCGCGTGTTCGCAGCACTGCGCGAAGCGCTGCCTGCGGTGCGCAGGTCCTCCACGCGAAACAGCCACACGCCCTCCTCGCGCCGCAGCCGGAAGTCGCCGGACAGCCTGGGATAGCGGAGCTCGCGCGGCAGCGGGGCGCGCCGCTCGCTCGACCGTGGCGATGTCCAATTGCGGCAGCTGCATGCCGGTCTGGCCGGGCTCGCGATAGGGTTTCGAGACTTCGACGGCCGTCACCGGCGGCAGCGCGCGCGGCGGCAGGACGAGCACGACGTCATTGAGGTCCAGGTCCAGGCGCGTCTGGCGCAGGCCGCCGTCGGCGACGCTGACGATTGCCTCGACGCTGCCCTCGCCCTCGCGCGCCCGCCCGGCAAACGCGGGCAGGAAGTCGTTCCAGCCGGCGAGGCGGATCCGGCCCGCCTTCAATTCGACGCGCGCGCGCAGCCTGGCGAATTCGTCGAGCGAGCCGCTCAGCCGTCCCTTGAACTCGATGCGCCCGCCGAGCGCCTTGGGCAACTGCGCCGAACCTTCGGTCGTCACGTCCTCGCGGTCGCGACGCAGGGTGAGGTTGAGATCGTCGAGCGTCCACGGGCCCTTGCCGGTCTTGAGGTCGCGGTAGGTCACGCGCGCTTCCTCGATCACGACACGGCCGGCGGGCAGGCGATCGAGATCGAACGGCGGCTGGTCGGCCGGCCGCTCACGCTGGCCGAGGAGCCGGATGCGGCCGTCCGCGAGGCGCACGACCGTGATGTCGGGCCCGACGAACCGGATGCGGCCCGCGACCAGCTGGCCCGTGCGGAAGAAATTCCACAGGTCGAGGCCGACGGAGCCTTCGCGCGTCTCGAACAGCGCCTGCGTTCCGTCCCGATCGAGCACGCGCACGTTCTGCAGCACGACTTCCGGCCCGAACCAGCGCAGGCGCGCGTCGAGCCCGCGATACTCGATGCGCAGGCGCGTCTGCTGCTCGATCCACGCCTGCACGCGGGCCGCGTTCTCCGGCACCTGCGCCACGAGCACGCGCAGCCCGCCGAGCACGATGGCCGCGAGGATACACCAGGACCGCCAGCGCGCCCGCCGCGATTCGCCACAGGCGGGCGGAACGCGTGCGCGCGGGCCGTTCGGTCACATGAGCACCACGTCGAACTGGTCCTGGACGTAGAGCGCTTCGGTCTGCAGGCGGACCGGCTTGCCGACCTGCACCTCGAGCTCGCCGAGCGCAGCGGACTCCTCGTCGAGCAGGCGGCCGATCACGTCCTGGTGCGCGAGCACGAGCAGCTGCTGGCAGTCGAACTGCCCGGCCTGCCGCAGCACCTCGCGGAAGATCTCGTAGCAAACGGTTTCCGGCGTCTTCACGAACCCGCGGCCCTCGCACGACGGGCACGGCGCGCAGAGCTGGTGCGAGAGGCTCTCGCGCGTGCGCTTGCGCGTCATCTCGACGAGACCCAGCGGCGAGAGGGCCGAGACGTGCGTCTTGGCGTGGTCCTTGGCGAGCGCCTTCTCGAGCGCCTGCAGCACCTGGCGCCGGTGCTCCTCCTCTTCCATGTCGATGAAGTCGATGATGATGATGCCGCCGAGGTTGCGCAGGCGCAGCTGGCGGGCGATCGCGACCGCCGCCTCGAGGTTGGTGCGGTAGATCGTCTCTTCGAGATTGCGGTGCCCGACGTACGCACCCGTGTTCACGTCGACGGTCGTGAGCGCCTCGGTCTGGTCGATCACGAGGTAACCGCCCGACTTGAGAGCCACCTTGCGGTCGAGCGAGCGCTGGATCTCCTCCTCGACGCCGTGCAGGTCGAAGATCGGCCGGCTGCCGGTGTAGCGCTCGACGCGCGCGCCGAGCGTGGGCATGAACGCCGCGGCAAACTCGCGCATGCGCTCGCAGGTGCGCTCGTGGTCGACCAGCACGCGATCCACGCCCTCGCCCACGAGGTCGCGCATCAGGCGCAGGGGCAGCGGCAGGTCCTCGTGCACCAGCGCGCCCGGGCGCGCGTCACGGGCCTTCTGCGAAAGAACTTCCCACAGGCGGCGCAGGAACAGCCGGTCTGCGCGCAAAGCTTCCAGGCTCGCGCCCTCGGCGGCGGTGCGCACGATGTAGCCGCCCGTCTCGTCCGGCGTGGCGGAGAACTGCACGGCTTCGCGCAGGCGCGCGCGCTCCTCCTCGGCCTCGATGCGCGCCGACACGCCGACGCCGTGTCCGAACGGCATGTACACGAGGTAACGCGACGGAATCGTGATGAACGTCGTGAGGCGCGCGCCCTTGGTGCCGAGCGGATCCTTGAGCACCTGCACGAGGATGTTGCCGCCCTCGCCCACGAGGTCGCGGATGCTGTCCGTGCGCGGCGCGTCGCCCGAACCCTCGGCATCCGCCGGCTGCACGATGTCGGACACGTGCAGGAACGCGGTGCGCTCGAGGCCGATGTCGATGAAGGCCGCCTGCATGCCGGGCAGCACCCTCGAAACACGCCCCTGGTAGAGGTTGCCGGTGAGCCCGAGCTTGCTCGCGCGCTCGACGAACAATTCCTGCAGCACCCCGTTCTCGAGGAGCGCGGCGCGGGTCTCGCGCGGGCTGACGTTGACGACCATTTCGGTGCTCATGGCGGGGCGCTCCGGGTAGTCAGACCGAGCACGGGCTCGAGCAGTTCCCAGGTTTCGAACAGGGGCAGTCCCATGACGCCGGAGTAACTGCCGGCGATGTGACGGATGAAGATCGCGGCCTTGCCTTGCACGGCATAGCCGCCGGCCTTGTCGGCAGGCTCGCCGGTGTTCCAGTACCAGTCCATCTCGTGTCGGGACACGCGCCTGAAGCTCACCTCGCTCGTATTGACTCGCGCGGTCACCACCCCCTCGTGCAGCACGGCAACGGCCGTGTGGACCTCGTGCGTGCGTCCTGAGAGGCGCGAGAGCATGGCGCGGCATTCGTCGAGATGCGCCGGCTTGCCGAGGATCTCGCCTTCGAGCGCAACGGTGGTGTCGGCGGCGAGAACGGGCAGGCGCCCGGCCTCCGGGAGACTCGCCCAGAGAGCGCGCGCCTTCTCCTCGGCGAGCCGCAGCACGTACTCGGCAGCGGCTTCCCCGGATCGCGGCGACTCGTCGATGGCGACGGGCCGCACCTCGTGGGGGACGTCGATCTGCAGCAGGAGCTGGCTGCGCCGCGGCGAGGCGGAAGCGAGATACAGCCGCGGACGCGTCATCCGGCGATGACGGTCGGCTCGAGGTGACGCTCTGCCAGCAACGAGTTGCTGACCAGGCACACCTGCTCCGCCTTCTCGAGCAGCTTCACGGCCTTGGCCTGGTCGGTGCCGGCCGGGACGCGCAGCGTGGCCTTGACGTGCATGTGCGTGAAGCGCGACTTGCCCTCGACGCGATCGAGCTTGCCCTCGACGCTGCACTCGAGCCCCTGCCACTCGAACTTCGACGCGCGGGCCACGGCCCGGAAGCTGAGCAGGAAGCAGTCGGCCACGGCCGCGCACAGGAGCGACTCGGGCGACCAGCGGTCGCCGGGCCCGTCGAACTCGGCCGGCGGCGCCGTCTGGAGCGTGGGCAGGCGGTCGGCATCGATCGGCACGTCGCCTTCGGGGGCGGCGGAAGCGCGAACGAGATACAAGTGCGGATAGGGGTGCATGAGGGGATCCCGGGTTTCAAATCGTCAGACCGGGATTGAATCCTGCCGCGTCCCCCGTGTCCATTGCGGGGAACGCAGTTTCAGGAGCGGTGATAGGGCAAGCCCTTGATGACCGTCACGGCGCGGTACAAAGCCTCGGCGACGACCACCCGGGCGAGGCCGTGGGGCAGGGTCAGCGCCGACAGGGACCAGCGGAGCCGGGCGCGGGCATCGACCTCGTGGGCCAGCCCGTCCGGCCCGCCGATGCAGAAGACGGGCTGGTCGCCCTCCCGGGCCCGCAGTTCGAGCCAATGGGCCAGTTGCTCCGTGCCGAGCGCCTTGCCGCCGACCTGGAGCGCGACCAGGTAGGCCTTCTCCCCGGCCGCAGCGAGCATGCGCCTGCCCTCGGCCTCGATCGCGCGACGCACGTCCGCTCCGGAGCGGTCCCCCAGGGGGATCTCGGTGATGTCGAGCCGATAGTCGCCGCGCAGGCGGGACGCGTAATCCTCGCACCCGGCATTGACCCAGGCCGGCATGCGGGTTCCCGCGGCGATCACGCGCAGTTGCATCGAACGGCCGGCTGCGGGCGCGCTCAGGCGGCGGCGCCGCTGCGCTCCCACAGCTTCTCGAGCGCGTAGAACTCGCGCACGCGGGGCAGCATGACGTGCAGCACCACGTCGTTCAGGTCGAGCAGCACCCATTCGCCGTCGCGCGCGCCCTCCACGCCCATCGGGCGGAAGCCCGCTTCCTTGCAGCGCTGCACGACGCGGTCGGCGATCGACTTCACGTGGCGGTCCGACGTGCCGCTCGCGACGACCATGGTGTCGGTGATGTCGGTGAGCCCGCGGACGTCGAGCGCTTTCACGTTGACGGCCTTCATGTCGGACAGTGCGGCCAGGACCACGTCGCGCAATCCGGCACTGGCCTTGCTGACCGCCTTGGCAGGCGCCTTCGCGGGTGCACGTGCCGCTTTCTTCTTCGCGGGCACACGCTTCGTCGCCGCGGACGCGGCTGTCTTGGCCTTGGGCTTGCGGGTCGTGGTCGGGGTCTTGGCGCGCTTCGCTGTCATGCTCACCTCTGGGTGGATGGACGGGTGTAACAACCGGTCGCGCGGATGGCCTGGCGCACGGCCTCCGGCACGAGATAACGAGGGTCCTGCCCTGCGGCGAGCAGGTCGCGCAGGTCGGTCGAGGAAATCTCGAGTTGCGTGACGGGATGGATGTAGATGCGGCCCGCGGGCGCCTCGTGCAGGTCGTCGATGCGATCGGTGCGTCGCGCGGCGAGCAACTCGCCAAGCGGCCCTTCGACCGGCGCACGCCAACCGGGCCGATGTGCCACGACGACGTGCGCGAGCGGCAGGAGATCGCGCCACTCGTGCCATTGCGGCAGGCCGAGGAAAGCGTCCATGCCGAGCACGAGGCACAGCGGTCGCGCGGGGAACTCGGCGCGCAGCTCACGCAGCGTGAGCACCGCGTACGACGGGCCGGCGCGGCGCACCTCGCGATCGTCGACGGCGAAACCCGGCTGGTCCGCGATGGCGGCCTTCACGAGCGAGAGGCGCAGCGCCGCGTCCGCGAGCGGCGTGTCGCGATGCGGAGGATTGCCCGCCGGCACGAAACGCACCTCGTCGAAGCGCAGCGCGTCGAGCAGCTCGAACGCGGTGCGCAGGTGGCCGAAGTGAATCGGGTCGAAGGTGCCGCCGAAGATGCCGAGCGGGTTCATGCGGCGAGCGGCACTCCGGCGATGCGCGCCACCAGCCCCTCGATCTCGACCCACTCGTCGCCGCGCTGGCCGCCCTTGGCGACCCGGTCGGCACGGGCGGCGTGCACCAGCAGGGATTCGATGCGCGCAGGATCGAGGCGGCGCACGCCCGCCTGCACGGTCGCGCGGCGGTTCGACCAGACGTTGGCGCTGCGCAACGCGTCGTCGAGCGAGCGGCGCTGCGCCACTTCGTGCGTCACCTGCGAAACGCCGCGCAGGTCGTTCACCAGCGCCCAGATGATGAACGGCGGCGCGACGCCCTCCCCCTTGAGCCCGGCGAGGATGCGCAGCGCGCGCGGCGCATTGCCCGCCATCGCGGCCGCCGACAGTTCGAAGACGTCGTAGCGCGCGTTGTCCGCCACCAGTTCGGCGACGGCCTGCGCATCGAGCTCTTCACCCGGTCGCAGCAGCACGATGCGTTCGATTTCCTGCTGTGCGGCGAGCAGGTTGCCTTCGGTGCGATCGGCGAGCAGCTCGGCCGCTTCGGCGGTAACCCTTGCGCCGCGCGATGCAAGCCGGCCGCGGATCCATTGCGGCAACTGCGCGCGCTCGACGGGAACGCCGACGACGACGAGGCCCCTGCGCTCGAACTCCTTGGCCCAGGCCGCCTGCTGCTGCCTGGGCTCGAGTTCCCCGGAGACGAGCAGCACCGTATCGACCGGCGGCTGCGCCGCCAATTCGGCGAGCGCCTTGGCGGAGGTCACGTCCGGCGCGCCCTTGAGTCGCAGCTCGATGAGGCGCCGCGCCGAGAAGAGGGACAAGCTCTTCGCGTCGGCGAGCAACGCGTCCCAGTCGAAACCGCGTTCGAGGAAATGCACTTCACGATCCGCGTAACCGTCCTTGCGGGCGCGTGCGCGGATGAGATCGCAGGATTCTTCGATCAGGAGGGGTTCGACGCCCGTCGCGAGGCACACGCTCGGCAGGCTCTTCGCGAGCATTGCCGGCAATCCGTCCGGGGTGGTCCTCACCGCGGGGACGGAACCTTGTGCGGCGGGCGGATCGGCAACGGGTGTGCGGGCATCAGCATGTGGGCGGGATTATGCCGCCGCTTCCGCTTCGGTGCCACCCGCGGCAACGGGTACAATGCCGGCATGAAGAAAGCCGCCTCCCGCGCCGCCGGGCGCCGCACCCTGTACCCCGCGATCGAGCCCTATCGCAGCGGCCTGCTGCGCGTCTCGCCCGTCCATCGCATCCACTGGGAAGAGAGCGGCAACCCGAAGGGCAAGCCCGCGGTCTTCGTCCACGGCGGGCCCGGCGCCGGCGCCGATCCGCGCTCGCGCCGCTTCTTCGACCCGAAGAAGTACCGCATCGTCGTGTTCGACCAGCGCGGCTGCGGTCGCAGCCGGCCGCACGCGAGCCTCGTGGACAACACCACGCAGCACCTCGTCTCCGACATGGAGCAGCTGCGCGAGCATCTCGGCATCGAGCGCTGGCTGGTCTTCGGCGGCTCCTGGGGCTCGACGCTTTCGCTCGCCTACGCCCAGGCGCACCCGTCGCGCGTGACCGAGCTCGTGCTGCGCGGCATCTTCATGCTGCGCGACTGGGAGATCCACTGGTTCTACCAGCACGGCGCGAGCGCGATCTTCCCCGACAAGTTCGAAGACTACACGGCCGGCATCCCGAAGAAGGAGCGCGGCGAGCTGGTGGACGCCTTCTATCGCCGCCTCACCAGCGGCAATCGCGCGACGCGCCTCAAGGCCGCGAAGGCGTGGGCCGTGTGGGAAGGTTCCACGAGCTACCTGCACGTCAATGAAGCGGCCGTCGAGAGCTGGAACGCCGACGACTTCGCGATCGCCGTGGCGCGCATCGAATGCCACTACTTCGTGAACAAGGGGTTCTTCAAGCGCGAAGACCAGCTGCTGCGCGGCGTGAAGAAGATCCGCCGCATCCCGGCCGTGATCGTGCAGGGGCGTTACGACGTGGTGTGCCCCATGCGCAGCGCCTGGGACCTGCACAAGGCCTGGCCCGAAGCGGACCTGCGCATCGTTCCCGACGCCGGGCACTCGGCGCTGGAGCCGGGCAATACCCACGAGCTGGTTTCGGCGACGGATCGCTTCGCGCGCTGAGCGCGCGCGAAGCCTCAGGGCGATTCGATCCGCCGCACCACGAGGGTGGCGAGGTCCTGCGCCATGGCGTCGCGCAGCACCTCCTCCTCGCGGTCCTTGGCGAGCAGCCGCGATTCCTCGAAGCTGAAGTTGCGCGTCAGCTCGAGCGGCTGCATGGATACGACCTCCTTGCCCGCCCGGTCGATCGAGTACTCGACGGTGTAGAAGACCTCGTATTCCTGGGGCGTATTGCGCGACGACACCGACAGCACGCGGCGGCCGGTTCGATCCTTCGTCACGCGCAGGACCGTGTCCGCCGTTGCGGCCGAGCTTGCAATGCTGGCGCCGGAGCGTTCGAGCGACTGCTTGAGCGCCACGGCGAACGGCGTCAGCTCGTCCGAGGTCGCCACGTACACGCTGCGCACGCCTTCGGGCAGCCGCACGGCGCCCTGCAGGTGAAAGCCGCAACCGGCGAGCAGCAGCACTGCGAAGCTTGCAAGCAGCAGCGGGATCAAAGACGCAACACCACCGCACGACGTGGCTGGTCCCGGAGGGATCCGGAAGACACGCCGTGAACCCGTCCCTGGCGAGCTGCGCACTCGCCGTCCATGGCTCGTGACGGTCTTCCGGATCCCTCCGGGACCATCCGCGGCGTGCTGCCGCTTCCGTGTCTGTCAGTGCGCATGCGTCAGACCACGACGTTGGCGAGCTTGCCGGGTACGTAGATGAACTTGCGAACCGGCTTGCCCTCCACGAACTTCTGCACGTTCGGGTCGGCCAGCGCCGCCTCCCGCACCTGGGCCTCGCCTGCGTCGGCGGCCACCGTGATGCGGCCGCGCAGCTTGCCGTTCACCTGCACCACCACCTCGAGCTCGGCGCGCACCAGCGCGTCGAGGTCGGCCTGCGGCCAGCGTTCGTCGACCACGGCCTTGGCGTGCCCGAGCGCCTGCCACAACGCGTGGCAAGCGTGCGGGACCACGGGCGAGAGGACGAGCACGACGATCTCGAGCGCCTCCTGCATCACCGCGCGTCCCTGCACCGAGAAGTCGTCGAACTTCGCGAGCGCGTTCATCAGCTCCATCACCGCGGCGATGGCCGTGTTGAACGTGCGCCGCTTGCCGATATCGTTCGTGACCTTGACGAGCGTCTCGTGCGCCTGGCGGCGGATCGCGCGCTGCCCGTCGTCGAGCGCGGCCTTGTCGAGCGCTCCGGCCGCGCCGAGGGCGACGTGCTGGTGCACGGCCTTCCACAGGCGCTTCATGAAGCGGAACGACCCGTCGACGCCCTCGTCCGACCACTCGAGCGTCTGCTCGGGCGGCGAGGCGAACATCATGAACAGGCGCGCGGTGTCGGCGCCGTACTGCGAGACGAGCGACTGCGGATCCACGCCGTTGCCCTTCGACTTCGACATCGTGCCGATCCCGCCGCTCTCGACGGGCTCGCCGTCCGCGCGCAGCACCGCGCCGATGCGCGTGCCCTTCTCGTCCACCTGCACGTCCACGTCGGCCGGGTTGTAGTAGACGATGCGGCCCGAGGCCGGCTTGCGGAAGTAGATCTCGTTCAACACCATGCCCTGCGTCAGCAGGTTGGCGAACGGCTCCTTCAGGTCGGTGAGGCCGAGGTCGCGCATCACGCGCGTCCAGAAGCGCGAATACAGCAGGTGCAGGATCGCGTGCTCGATGCCGCCGATGTACTGATCGACCGGCATCCAGTACTTCGCGCGCTCGTCCACCATCGCGCGCGCATTGCCCGCGCTCGCGAAGCGGAAGTAGTACCAGGACGAGTCGACGAACGTGTCCATCGTGTCCGTCTCGCGCCGCGCGCTCTTGCCGCACTTCGGGCACGCGCACTCGAGGAACTCCGCGTTCCTGCCGAGCGGGTTGCCGCTGCCGTCCGGCACCATGTGCTCCGGCAGCACCACGGGCAGCTGGTCGTCCGGCACCGGTTGCACGCCGCAGTCGCCGCAGTGGATGAGCGGGATCGGGCAGCCCCAGTAGCGCTGGCGCGAGATGCCCCAGTCGCGCAGGCGGTAGTTGACGCGGCGCTTGCCCTTGCCCTGCGCCTCGAAGAGCTTGGCGAACGCATCGAAGGCTTCGTCGAAATCGAGGCCGTCGAACTGCCCCGAATTGATCAGCGTGCCGTGCTCGACATACGCCGCGTCATCGAGCTTCGCGAGCGAACCGTCGGACGGCTGGATCACCTGGTGGATGCGCAGGCCGTAGCGGCGCGCGAATTCCCAGTCGCGCTGGTCGTGCGCGGGCACCGCCATCACGGCGCCGGTGCCGTAGCCCATGAGCACGAAGTTCGCGACCCAGATCGGGATGCGATCGCCGCTGATGGGATGGATCGCGTGCAAGCCGGTCGGCATGCCGCGCTTTTCCATCGTCTCGAGCGCGGCTTCCGTGACGCCGGTGCGCTGGCACTCGGCGAGGAACGCCTGCACGTCGGGATTGCCGTGCGCGGCGCGCTGCGCGAGCGGATGCTCCGCGGCCACCGCCATGTACGTCACGCCGAGCAGGGTGTCGGGCCGGGTCGTGTAGATGCCGAGCGAGCCGCCGCCTTCGACGTCGAACTCGATTTCGAGGCCCTCGGAGCGGCCGATCCAGTTCTCCTGCATCAACCGCACGCGTTCGGGCCAGCCCGGCAGGCCCTGCAGCGCGCCGAGCAGGTCCTCGGCGTACTTCGTGATGCCGAGGTAGTACATCGGGATCTCGCGCTTCTCGACGAGCGCGCCCGTGCGCCAGCCGCGGCCGTCGATCACCTGCTCGTTCGCGAGCACCGTCTGGTCCACCGGGTCCCAGTTGACGACGCCCGTGGTGCGGTACGCGATGCCCTTCTCGAGCATGCGCAGGAACAGCCACTGGTTCCACTTGTAGTAGTCGGGGCGGCAGGTCGCGATTTCGCGACTCCAGTCGATGCCGAAGCCGAGCGACTTCAGCTGCCGCTGCATGTAGTCGATGTTGTCGTAGGTCCACTTCGCCGGGGGCACGCCGTTCGCCATGGCGGCGTTCTCGGCGGGCAGTCCGAACGCGTCCCAGCCCATCGGCTGCAGGACGTTGTAACCCTGCATGCGCATGTAGCGCGAGATCACGTCGCCGATCGTATAGTTGCGCACGTGCCCCATGTGCAGGCGCCCGCTCGGGTACGGGAACATGCACAGGCAGTAGTACTTGGGCCGCGACGTGTCCTCGGTGACCGCAAACGTGCCGTGCTGGTCCCAGTGCGCCTGGGCTTGCGGCTCGATCGCCGCCGGGTCGTAACGTTCCTGCATGATGCTCTGGCAGTTTCTATGCTGACCGCACAGGATACTGGAGCGGACGGTTGCCGACGATGCCGGAAACCGACGGGGGTCCCGGCCTCGAAACAAGGCCTTGAATCCGATCAGGGAGAAACATCCATGGGAATGCTCGACGACTTGCTCGGTGCGGCGCTCGGCGGACAGGGTCTGGGCGGCGGCGCGCCTGCGCGCGGCGGACCCGGTCTCCCGGCAGGGCTCGGCGGTGGCGCCATGGCAGCCCTGCTGCCCATCCTGCTGTCGATGCTCAGCCAGGGCGGTGGCCGATCCCCCGGGGGCCTCGGCGGGCTGCTCGGACAGGTGCTGGGCGGCGGTGGCGGTCTCGGAAGCCAGGGCGGAAGCGCAGGAGGCCTGGGCGGGCTGCTCGAGCAACTCGAGCGCACCGGCCATGGAGCCCACGCGCAATCGTGGGTCGGTACGGGCCAGAACCTGCCGATCTCTCCGGACGCCATCGGCCAGGTCTTCGGCCAGGATGGGCTTGCGGAAATCGCGCGTCGCGCGGGCCTCTCGACGGGCGAGGCCGGCGCGGGCCTCGCGCAACTGCTACCGGCGCTGGTGGATCACGTGACGCCGCAAGGCAAGGTCCCGGCCGGGAACGAAATCGACGACGTGCTCGCGGGACTGATGAAGCGGCTCGGCGGCTAGCCGGGCCGCCGCAACCGGCTGGGGCGACGTATTCATGTCGCTGCCTGCTTCACCACGAACCGGATGACGCCCGAGTCGTCCGTGCTGCGCTCCACCTCGCCGCCGTGCCAGAGGTGGTGCAGGTGAGCGAGGGTCTCCCCGAGCGCGAGGAAGCGATGAAAGCCTCGCAGCGTGCGGCCAAACATGACCGGCACCAGTTCGAACGCCGTCTTCGGCTCGGTGCAGGCCGCGCGCAGCGCCGCGAGTTGCTGGTGATGATGCTCGCGGACGTTGGCGATGCGCCGGTGCAGGCCGCGGAACGGCCGTCCGTGGGAAGGCAGCACCAGCGTATCCGTGGAACAACTGCGCTCGAGCCGCTCGAGCGACGCAAGGAAATCGCGCAGCGGATCGCCTTGCGGGCGGATCGAGAGCACGCTGACGTTGGGCGAGATCGTCGGCAGCACCTGGTCGCCGCTGATCAGCACTTGCCCCGCGGTGTCGTGCAGGCACAGGTGGCCGCGGCAGTGGCCGTCAGTCTCGATCAGCCACCAGTCGCGCCCGCCACCCGCCAGCACCTCGCCTCCCACGCAGGCGCGATCGAGCTTCGGCACGCCGCCGAACCACCCGTCGTCCTTGCCGCGCGGACGGGCCTGCGCGCCCTCCGGCGCGATGTGCATGCCGTTCGCGTTGCAGAACGCATACGAGCGCTCGCGCAATGCGTCGGTCGAGGTCGCGAGGTAGTCCGCGACCGACCGGTGCGCGAACTCGGACATCCACACCTGCGCGCCGTGGCGCTCCGCGAGCCAGGGTGCGAGCCCCATGTGATCCGGGTGATCGTGCGTGATGAACACTCGGCGAATCGGGCGGCCGCCGAGGTGGTGCGCATCGAGTGAATGCCACGCTTCGCGGCAGACCTCCTCGGCCATGCCCGTGTCGACCAGCGTCCAGTGGTCGCCCTCGTCGAGCAGCCACACGTTGATGTGGTTCAGCTCCATCGGCAGCGGAATGCGCGCCCACCACAGCCGCTCGCCGACCTGCCGCGCGTGGCCCGGCTCGGGGGGATCGCCCTCGAGGTAGTCGAGGCCGTGGCGCGGGGACGGGTAGCGCTCGCCTTCCCGCGTGATCGCTCCGCGATGCTCGCTCATCGCGCTTTCCTGCCGAGCGCGAGGCCCGGCAGCAGGAGCGCGAGCAGCACCAGCACGAGCAGCGGCACATTGCCGAAACGCAGGTACGGCGTGAGGCCGGTGCGCGGGACGACCGAGCCGGTGAGCACGCCGGGACGGAACTGCGGGAGGCTGGCGATCACCGAGCCATCGTAGCCGATCAACGCTGTCACGCCGTCATTGGTGGCGCGCAGCATCGGGCGCCCGGTCTCGAGCGAACGCATGCGGCTGATGTCGACGTGCTGGTGCGGCGCCGTCGAATCGCCGAACCACGCGTCGTTGGTGACGTTGACGAGCAGCGTCGAGCGTCGCGCGATCCCCAGTTGCTCGGCGCCGTACGCGTCCTCGTAGCAGACCGTCGGCGCCAGGCCCTGCCCTGCGGCTTCGAGCGGCGACTGCACTTCTGGCCCGGATGCGAAGTCCGAGTACGGCAGGTTCATCAGGCGCATCCACTCGCGTACCGGCGCGGGCACCGGGAAGAACTCGCCGAACGGCACGAGGCGGCGCTTGTAGTACCACTGCTCGGCGGGCGACCAGGCCCCGATGGCGTTGTAGTAGTCGCCGCTGACCGGATCGCGGCGCACGAGCCCCATGATGATCGCCGACCCGCGCTGCGAGGCTGCGCCGCGTACGTCGTCGAGGAAGTCGCGAATGTCGCTTTCGAGCGCCGGGATCGCCGATTCGGGCCAGACGATGATCTGCGCACCGAGGTGCGGCGCGGTCAACCCGGCATACAGGCGCATCGTGCGCTCGCGTTCGCCGGGCTTCCACTTCATGGATTGCGGCACGGCGCCCTGCACGAGCGCGACGCTGACCGGGCCGCCCGCAGGCTGCGTCCATTCGACGCGGGACAGGACGGCACCGCCCGCCCACAACGCGACGACGACGACGGCAGCGATCGCACGCTCGCGCATCGTGCCGAGCAGCACGGTGACGAGCGCGCCGCTCGTGACGGCCACCGCGAGGCTGACGCCGTAGACACCGAGCACCGGTGCGAATCCGGCGAGTGGCGTGCCCAGCTGGCTGTAGCCGAGCGCCAGCCAGGGGAAGCCGCTCAGGAACCAGCCGCGGAACCACTCGACGAAAACCCACGCGGCGGGCAACGCGAGCATCCAGCGCAGCACGCCGCGCGACGGAGCCCGGCGCGCCAGCACGTAGCCTGCCGCCGCCGTGTATGCGCCCATGATCGAGACGAGCCCGAGCATCAGGAACAGCGCCAGCCAGATCGGCGCCTGGCCGATCAGGTGAATGCTGTGGTACAGCCAGTACGTGCCGGCTGCGAACGTGCCGGCGGTGAAGAGAAATCCGCGCCATGCCGCTTCGCGCGGCGATACGCCCTGCCAGAAGAGGAACAGGCAGGCCGGCATCAGCACGGCGAGCAGCCAGAGGCTGGTCGGCGCAAACGCCGCCGCAAGCAGCGCACCGAGCGGCAGGACCAGCCAGCGGCCGGAGCGTGCCGCGACCTCGGTAACCTTCGACATCGGGTCAGCGGCCTTCGGCGGGCGGCAGTTCGAGGTCGCGGGGCGTGGTCACGCGCAGGCTCTCGATGCGCCGGCGGTCCGAACGCACCACCTTCAGTTCGAGCCCGCCGATCTCGATCGCCTCGCCGCGCCGCGGCATGCGGCCGAGCTCGTGCAGCACCAGCCCGCCGATCGTGTCGAACTCCTCGTTCGAGAAGCGAGTGCCGAAGGCGGCGTTGAAATCCTCGATGCGCGTCAGGGCCGGCACGGCGAACGTGCGCTCGCCTTCCTTGCGGATCCCCTCGGCCTCGTCGATGTCGTACTCGTCGCCGATGTCGCCGACGATCTGCTCGAGCAGGTCTTCGATGGTGAGGAGGCCCGAGACGCCGCCGTATTCGTCGACCACGATCGCCATGTGGTTGTGCGAGACCCGGAATTCCTTGAGCAGCACGTTGAGGCGCTTGCTCTCCGGGATGAACACGGCCGGGCGCAGGCATTCGCGGATGTCGAAGTCGCCCTCGCCTTCTTCGGCGAAGAAGCGCAGCAGGTCCTTTGCGAGGAGGATGCCGGCGACCTCGTCGCGGTCCTCGCCTACCACGGGGAAGCGCGAGTGTCCCGACTCGATCACCACCGGCAGGATCTTCTCGGGCGGGTCGTCGCGGCGCACCACGACCATCTGCGAGCGCGGCACCATCACGTCGCGCACCTGGATCTCGGACACCTGCAGCACGCCTTCGAGCATCGCGAGCACGTCGGCGTCGATGAGGCCGCGGTTGCGCGCCTCCGCTAGCACGTCCGAGAGCTGCTCGAGGTCACGCGGCTCGCCGGTGAACGAATCGACGATCCGTCGCAACCACTGGCCCGTGGAACCGTTCTTGTCGGCGCTCATGCGAGGGAACCGCTCCGAGTGCGATAGGGATCGGGATACCCGAAACGGCCGAGGATTTCCACCTCGAGCCGTTCCATGACCCGCGCGTGGCGGGTCGAGACGTGGTCGAAACCGAGCAGGTGCAGCGTGCCGTGCGCCACCATGTGCGCCCAGTGCGCGGCGAGGGACTTGGCCTGCTCCTTCGCCTCGGCCGCCACGACGGGCGCGCAGATGACGAGGTCGCCGAGCGCCGCTGCCGCAGCCCGCTCCGTGCTGGAGGCAGGGAACGACAGCACGTTGGTAGGCTTGTCCTTGCCGCGATAGTCGCGATCGAGGCGGCGGCTCTCAGCGAGCCCGACGATCCGCACGCACAGGTCCGCGCGACCGGCCGGGAAGTCCTTGCGCGCGCGCGGCGACAGGGCTCCGAGGCCGGCAGCATGCGCTGCCCTCGCCCACTTGCGCACGGCAACCGGCCCCGGCACCCACGGCCGGCGCGCAGCCACCTGCAGGGTGACGCGCAGCGAATCCGGTCCGGCGGGGGGAGGTTTCATGCGCCGTGCCCCGTCTCGCCCGAGTCTTCCGACTCGCGCTCGTAGGCCTGCACGATGCGCTGCACGAGGGGGTGGCGCACCACGTCGCGCGCATTGAAGAAGGTGAACGCCACGCCTTCGACGCCGCGCAGCACTTCGATCGCGTGGCGCAGGCCCGACCGCTGCTGGCGCGGCAGGTCGATCTGGGTGATGTCGCCGGTGACGACGGCGCGCGACCCGAAGCCTAGCCGCGTCAGGAACATCTTCATCTGCTCGGTCGTGGTGTTCTGCGCCTCGTCGAGGATGATGAACGAATCGTTGAGCGAGCGGCCGCGCATGAAGGCGAGCGGCGCCACCTCGATGATCTGCCGCTCGACGTTCCGCGCGACGCGATCGAAACCCATCATCTCGTAGAGCGCGTCGTACATCGGGCGCAGGTACGGGTCGACCTTCTGGGCGAGATCGCCGGGCAGGAAGCCGAGCCTCTCGCCCGCTTCCACGGCGGGCCGCACCAGCACGATGCGCCGCACGCTGCCGGAGTGCAGCGCCTCGACTGCGCTCGCCACGGCGAGATACGTCTTGCCGGTGCCCGCCGGGCCGATGCCGAAGGTGAGGTCGTGGGCGCGGATGTGGTCGAGGTACTGCTTCTGGTTCGCGCCGCGGCCGCGGATGCCGCCGCGCTGCGTGTGCACGACGACCTCGCCTTCGGCACCGGGAGACGCCGCAGCATCCGCGCGGGGAAAGCCGTACTCCTGCACGCACAGGTGCACGCGCTCGGGCGACATCGACTCGCTGCCGGAAAGCTCGAACATGCGGCGCAGCACGGCCTCGGCGTTCGCGACCGGCTCGGGCGGCCCGAACACCTGCAGCTGGTGACCGCGACGCCGCACCTCGACGCCGAGCCGCTCCTCGACGTGCCTGAGGTTCTGTTCCATGGGACCCGCAAAATTGACCAGCCGCTCGTTACCGGCCTCGGCGAGGGAGATTTCGCGCACCGCGACGGGATCGCTCAAGCGATGCTCCGCTCGCGCTCCGCGAGCCGGCCACGCAGTGAGTTCGGCATCGCCTCGGTGACGACGACATCGACGAAACGGTTGATGAGCGAGCTCGGGCCGTCGAAATTCACCCAGCGGTTGTTCTCGGTGCGGCCCGCGAGCTGGCGCGCATCGCGCCTCGCCGGCCGCTCCACGAGCACGCGCTGCACGGAGCCCACCATTGCCTGGCTGATCGCGCGCGCCTGGGTATTGAGTCGCTCCTGCAGCCGCTCGAGGCGGCGCTGCTTTTCGTCGTGGGTCACGTCGTCCGGCAGCGAGGCGGCGGGCGTGCCCGGCCGGCGGCTGTAGATGAAGCTGAAGCTCTGGTCGAACCCCACGTCCGCGACGAGATCCATCGTGGCCTCGAAATCGCGCTCCGTCTCGCCGGGGAAGCCGACGATCAGGTCCGTCGAGATGCTGATGTCCGGGCGCGCCTCGCGCAATCGGCGGATCTTCTGCTTGTATTCGAGCACGGTGTGGCCGCGCTTCATGAGCGCGAGCACGCGGTCGGAGCCGCTCTGCACCGGCAAGTGCAGGAAGTTCGCCAGCTTCGGCACGTCCCGGTAGGCCTCGATCAGGCTGTCGCGGAACTCGACCGGGTGCGACGTGGTGAAGCGGATGCGCTCGATGCCCGGCACTTCCGCGACGAAGTAGATCAGCGCAGCGAGGTCCGCATGGCCACCGCCGGCCAGGTCGCCGCGGTAAGCGTTCACGTTCTGGCCGAGCAGCGTGATTTCCGTGACGCCCTGCGCCGCGAGTCCTCGCACCTCGGCCAGCACCTGCTCGAGCGGGCGACTGACTTCCGCGCCGCGCGTATATGGCACGACGCAGAAAGTGCAGTACTTGCTGCAGCCTTCCATGATGGACACGAAGGAGCTCGCGCCCGTGGCAGTCGGCGCCGGCAGCCGGTCGAACTTCTCGATCTCGGGGAAGCTCACGTCGACGACCGCCCGGCCGCGCGAGCGGACCTCCGCAATCAACTGCGGCAGGCGGTGAATCGTCTGCGGGCCGAACACGACGTCGACGAACGGCGCGCGCTCGGTGATGCCCTCGCCTTCCTGGCTCGCGACGCAGCCGCCCACGCCGATGATGACGTGCGGGCGCTCGCGCTTCAGCTCGCGCCAGCGGCCGAGGTACGAGAACACCTTTTCCTGCGCCTTGTCGCGCACCGAGCAGGTGTTGAGCAGCAGCAGGTCGGCCTCGGCCGGATCCTCCGTGGGTTCGTAGCCGCCGGCTTCACGCAGTACGTCCGCCATGCGGGCGGAGTCGTACTCGTTCATCTGGCAACCGAACGTGTGGAGGTGGACGCGAGGCACGGGAGATCGTCTGTTCAGAACGGGATGTCGTCGTCGAAGCTGTCCGACTCGGGCGGGCGCGAGGCCGGGGCACGCTCGGCACCGCCACCGCCACCGCCACCGCCACCGGAAGCCATGCGCGGCTCGCCGCGCGACTCCGTGCCGCCGCCTGCGCCTGCGCGTCCGCCGAGCATCTGCATCTCGTTGGCGTTGATCTCGGTCGTATAGCGGTCGCGGCCTTCCTTGTCCTGCCACTTGCGCGTGCGCAGCTTGCCCTCGACGTAGACCTGCGAGCCCTTGCGCAGGTACTCCGCAGCGATCTCGGCGAGACGGTCGTACATGACGATGTTGTGCCACTCCGTCTGCTCGCGCTGCTCGCCGGTCTGCTTGTCCTTCCAGCTCTCCGAGGTGGCGATGCTGAAATTGGTGACCGCCTTGCCGTTCGGCATGTAGCGGGTCTCGGGATCCTTGCCGAGGTTGCCGACGAGGATGACTTTGTTGATGCCGCGTGCCATGGGTCGTGTCCGTGGGGAAAGGGGGGAATTTTACGGTACCGGGGGGCCGTCGCGGAAACCGCGAAACGGCCGCGTCCGGGCTATTTTGCAGTCTTGCGCGGGGCCTGGGGGATGGAACGGCCCGCCGCGGCGGCCCAGAACACGGCCATGACCGCGCTGCCCCAGAAAACGCCCGAAATCCCGAACTTCCCGAGCAGGATGCCGCCGATGGCCCCGCCCCCGAAGGCGCCGAGGAACTGCGCCGTGGCGAAAACCCCCAGCGCCGCGCCCCGTTCGGACTGGCCGGCGGCGTTGGTCAGCAGGGCCGGCAGCCGGGCCTCGAGGTAATTGAAGACCGCGAAGAACAGGGTCAGGAAGGCGAGGACCCGCCACAGGTGCACGTGGTCGGCCCCGAGCAGCGCCTGGGCGAGGGCGAGGCACAGGATCGACCAGACGAACAGCGGACCGGCGTCGGCCCCGCGGTCGGTGCGCATCACCAGCGGAACGGTCCCGAGGATCGAGACCAGGAAGACGCCGAGATACACCTTCCAGTGCTCCGCGCTCGGGATGCCGAGGTCGCCCTGCAGCGCCTGCGGCACCGACATGAACGTCGCCGTCATGATGAAGTGCAGCGCGAAGATGCCGAAATACACCGGGCGCAGGTCCCTGCGGCGCACGATCGCCAGCAGATCGGCGAAGCTGCGCGAATCCGCCCCGCCGCTGCGGGTCGGTTCGGCGGGCACCACGAGGTGCAGCACGGCAACTCCCGCGAGCGCCAGGAAGAGCATCATCACGAAGATGCCCGGCACGCCGAAGGCCGCGTCGAGCACGGGCGCAATCACCAGGGCGACGACGAACGACAGGCCGATGCTGATGCCGATCACCGCCATCGCGCGCGTGCGCACTTCGGGACGGGTGAGGTCGGCCAGCAGCGCGGTGACGGCCGCCGACACGGCCCCGGCGCCCTGGATGGCCCGGGCGACCGCCAGCACGGCCACGCTGTGCGCCATGGCGCCGACCAGCGAGCCGAGGGCGAAGAGCCCCAATCCCAATGTGATCAAGGGCTTGCGCCCGATGCGATCGGACAGGCTGCCGAACGGAATCTGCATGACGGCCTGCGTCAGGCCGTAGGCGCCCATCGCCAGGCCCAGCAGTTCGGGCGAATAGTCCGGCAGGCCGTGCGCATAGAGCGCCAGCACCGGCAACGGCAGGAACAGCCCGAGCATGCGCGTCGCGTAGATCGCGGCCAGCGCGGCAACGGAGCGGCGCTCCGGGCCGGTCATGCCCGGCTTGGGGGTGGAATCGCGGGATCGGATAGGTTTTGCCTCGGTGTATCGGCGTTGCCTATATTAACAGGCTGCCCATCGGCAGCATGTGGCCGGATGTTCCCGAGATGGACTTCATACGTATCCGCGGCGCCCGCACGCACAACCTGCAGGGAATCGACCTCGACCTGCCGCGCGACCGGCTGATCGTGATCACCGGCCTGTCCGGATCGGGGAAGTCGTCGCTCGCCTTCGACACCATCTACGCCGAAGGTCAACGCCGTTACGTCGAGTCGCTGTCGGCCTACGCCCGGCAGTTCCTCTCGGTGATGGAGAAGCCCGATGTGGACCACATCGAGGGCCTCTCCCCCGCCATCTCCATCGAGCAGAAAGCCACCTCGCACAACCCCCGCTCGACGGTGGGCACGGTCACCGAGATCTACGATTACCTGCGCGTACTGTTCGCGCGCGCCGGCGTGCCGCGCTGCCCGGACCATGGGCAGGAGCTGGCCGCGCAGTCCGTCAGCCAGATGGTGGACCAGGTGCTGGCGCTCCCGGAGGGCACGGGGGTGCTGCTGCTCGCGCCCGTCGTGCAGGACCGCAAGGGAGAACACACGGAAGTCTTCGACCAGCTGCGCGGGCAGGGTTTCGTGCGCGCGATGGTAGACGGCAAGCTGGTGGAACTCGACGAGCGGCCGAAGCTCGATCCGCGGCGCCGGCACTCCGTCGATGCGGTGGTCGACCGCCTGAAGGTGCGCCCCGACGCCTCGCAGCGCCTGGCGGAATCCTTCGAGACCGCACTCGCGCTTGCGCAGGGCGTGGCGCGGGTCGGTTTCCACGAGGAACCCGGGCGGACGCCGATCGTCTTCTCGAACCGGTACGCGTGCACGGTGTGCGGCTACAGCCTCGCCGAGCTCGAGCCGCGGCTCTTCTCGTTCAACAACCCGAGCGGCGCTTGCGGCACCTGCGGCGGCCTCGGCGTGCAGGAGTTCTTCGATCCCGCGCGCGTGGTCGTCAACCCGGGCCTGTCGCTCGCGGGCGGCGCGATTCGCGGCTGGGACCGGCGCAACGCGTACTACTTCCAGCTGATCCAGTCGCTCGCGCGCCACCTGCGCTTCGACATCGAGGCGCCGTGGCACGACCTGCCGGAAGCCGTGCGCCACGTGCTGCTGTGGGGCAGCGGCGAGGAACGCATCGATTTCCGGTACTTCGACTCGCGCGGCTCGAGCACCAGGCGCTCGCATCCGTGGGAGGGCATCCTGCCGAACCTCGAGCGCCGGTTCCGCGAAACCGAGTCCGCCACCGTGCGCGAGGAACTCGCCAAGTATCGCGGCACGCGCGCGTGCGCGGACTGCGGCGGCAGCCGCCTGAATCTCGCCGCGCGCAACGTCTTCGTCGCAGGGCGCACGCTGCCGGCAATTTCGGCGCTGTCGATCGCCGATGCGCGGCGCTTCTTCACGGACCTGAAGCTCGACGGCTGGCGCGGCGAGATTGCCGGGCGCCTGGCGCGCGAAGTCGCCGACCGCCTGACGTTCCTCTCCGACGTCGGGCTCGATTACCTGACGCTGGCGCGCAGCGCGGAAACGCTTTCGGGTGGCGAGGCGCAACGCATCCGCCTCGCGAGCCAGATCGGGTCGGGCCTCGTCGGCGTGATGTACATCCTCGACGAGCCGTCGATCGGCCTGCACCAGCGCGACAACCAGCGCCTGCTCGACACGCTGGTGCGCCTGCGCAATCTCGGCAACACGGTGATCGTCGTCGAGCACGACGAGGATGCGATCCGCCACGCGGACCACGTGGTCGACCTCGGGCCGGGCGCCGGCATCCACGGCGGCCGCATCGTCGCGCAGGGCACGCCGGCCGAGGTCTGCGCCTGCGCCGAATCGCTGACGGGCCAGTTCCTGAGCGGCCGGCGCCGCATTCACGTGCCGTTGCAGCGCACGCCGGCGCAGCCCGGGCGCAGCCTGCGCATCGTCGAGGCACGCGGCAACAACCTGCAGGACGTCACGGTCGATATTCCGCTCGGGCTGATGACCTGCGTCACCGGCGTGTCGGGCTCGGGCAAGTCGACGCTCGTGGTCGACACGCTGTACCGGCAGGCGGCAACGACGGTGCAGGAGTCCGACGGCGACCCCGCGCCCTGCAAGGCAGTCGAAGGCCTCGAGCACATCGACCGGGTCATCGACATCGACCAGAGCCCGATCGGCCGCACGCCGCGCTCGAACCCGGCCACCTACACCGGCATCTTCGGGCCGGTCCGCGAGCTGTTCGCGGAGGTGCCGGAGGCGCGGGCCCGCGGCTACGACCCGGGCCGCTTCAGCTTCAACGTGCGCGGCGGACGTTGCGAGGCCTGCGAAGGCGACGGCGTGATTCGCGTCGAGATGCACTTCCTGCCCGACGCCTACGTCACCTGCGACGCGTGCCGCGGCATGCGCTACAACCGCGAGACGCTCGAGATCCGCTACAAGGGCCGCAACATCCACGAAGTGCTCGAGATGACGATCGAGGACGCCGCGGTGTTCTTCCGCAGCGTTCCGGCGCTGCAGTCGCGGCTGCAGACGCTGCTCGACGTGGGGCTCTCGTACGTGCGGCTCGGGCAGAACGCGACGACGCTGTCGGGCGGCGAGGCGCAGCGCATCAAGCTCGCGCGCGAGCTGGCCAAGCGCTCGACCGGACGCACGCTCTACATCCTCGACGAACCGACGACGGGACTGCACTTCCACGACATCGAACAGCTGCTCGGCGTGCTGCACCGGCTGCGCGACGAAGGCAACACCATCGTCGTAATCGAGCACAACCTCGACGTGATCAAGACGGCGGACTGGGTGATCGATCTGGGTCCGGAAGGCGGCGCCGGCGGTGGCCGGCTCGTGGCCGCGGGCACCCCGGAAGCGGTGGCTGCGGTTCCCGGCTCGTACACCGGGCACTACCTGGCGCGCGTGCTTCAGCCCGTGCCCGAGGGCGGGCGCGCCTCGATCCGGAAGCGGTGACGGACTTCGCCTCCGAGGCGCGTCTCGGCGTAGCGACCGCCCGTCAGTCGCCCGATCACGCGGCGCCAGAAGAGCAGCGCCGGAGGGTTGTGCTCGTCCTCGACCACTTCCCACTCGCCGGCGAAGCGGTGGAACAGCAGCGCGGCTGCGCTGGCTCCGACGCCGTGGCGACGCGAGCTGGCCTGGATGAAGAACTCCGACATGCGGAAAAAGGGACGGGTGCGAGCCGACATCGGGCCCGGGCGCGTGACCAGGGCGAAGCCGACGCGCTCGCCGGCCTGCAGGATCACGAAGGGATGTGCCGCCGGGTCGGAGAACCAGCCGGCGAGGAATTCGTGCTCGCGCGCGTCCCACTCACCGAGCACGGGAAACAGGCCGGTCTTCGAGATGGAGAGTTCGGACAGATAATCGCGGTAAACCGCGCGAATCCATTCGCGGTCGTCGTTCGAGGGTCGGGCGTCGCGTAGCGTGACTGACACGGCCGGCGGCCAGCCTCCTGCTGGCGATCCGGGCCTTTCGCCTGGCGATCGATCGCCCCCCAAGAAGGAAAGGGCGGGCTCTTGCGGAACCCGCCCTCTCCGTTTCAGCTTGCGCTGAAGAGCAGCTTACTGCTTCGGCGCTTCGGCCGGGGCAGCCGGGGCGGCAGCAGCGGCGGCGGCGTCCGTGGCGGCCGCGCCAGCAGCGGCAGCGGCGTCCGTGGCGGCGGTGGCAGCGGCGTCCGTGGCGGCAGCAGCGGCGTCGCCAGCGGCGGCAGCGGCGTCACCGGCGGCGTCGACGGCCTGGCCGGCAGCGTCAGCGGCCTGGCTGGCAGCAGCAGCGGCGTCCGAGGCGGCTTCGAGCGGCCGGAGCGCTTCTTCCTTCTTGGCGCAGCCAGCGAGGGCCAGGGCGGCGAGGGCAGCGGCGAGTGCGAGCTTCGAGTTCATGGTGAGTACCCCGAAAAATCGGTTTAGTAAGGACGAATCGACTTCAGCATCCGGCGCAACCAGGCACGAGCCTGCGATCTGCCGAATATGCGGGATGGGATTCTAGGACCCGGGCGTCAGCGTTGGAATGGGCGAAACTGTCTGTGAATAGCGACAGACCGCCGATGTGACTCATCGACCGTCCGCCGGATGTGGTCCTGTCGCAACGCCGGTTGGCGGCGCGTGCTTCGCGGCCCGCGCTTCGGCAAGATTGACGCCTCACCAACCAAACCACCCGGGCGCGAACACCATGGAAGCCTCCCTCGATACCGACTTTGCCGCCCACCTGGACACGGTCCGCGCCCGCACGGATGCCGCGCTGGCGGCGCACCGGTACGACGGCCTCGTGATCTTCTCGGGCCGGCCCAAGGATCACTTCCTCGACGATCATGCGCCGCCCTACAAGGCGAACCCGCATTTCCTGTAGTGGGCGCCGCTGCTCGACGCGCCCGACAGCTTCATCCGCCACGTGCCGGGGCAACGACCGCTGCTGGTGTTCCACCAGCCGGCAGATTACTGGCACAAGCCGCCGGCGCTTCCCTCCGGCGAATGGACGCGCCAGTTCGACGTGCAGGTCGTCCGCCAGAGCGCGGATGCGCGGGCGCTGCTCGGTACCGCGGGCCGCCGCCTCGCGTTCGTCGGCGAGTGGCAGGCCGAGTTCGACGCCTGGGGTTTCGCCGGGGCGAACGCCAAGCCCCTGCTCGACCACCTGCACTTCGGCCGCGCGGTGAAGACCCCTTACGAAGTCGAATGCATGCGCCGCGCTTCGCTGCTCGGCGCGCGCGGCCACGTGGCTGCCGAGAAGGCCTGGCGCGCCGGCGCATCGGAGTTCGAAGTGCACCAGGCGTATTGCGCGGCCACGGGCCTGCGCGAGCAGGAATTGCCGTACGGCAACATCATCGCGTTCGGGTCGGGCGCAGCGGTGCTGCACTACCAGCAACTGCAGCGCGAGCGCGACGTGCCGCGGCCAGCGTTCCTGATCGACGCGGGCGCCCAGGTGCGCGGCTACGCGAGCGACATCACGCGCACGTACTGCGACGGCGACGAGCAGTTCGGCGCGCTGGTCGCGGCGATGGACGGCGCGCAACGGCAGCTGTGCGCCGCGATCCGCGCAGGCACCGATTACCGCGAGGTGCACCTGCTGGCGCACTGGCTGATCGCCGGCGTGCTGCGAGACGCCGACGTCATTGCGTGCGAGCGCGGAAACGGCCGTCGCGGAGGGCGTGACGCAGCGTGTTCTTCCCGCACGGCATCGGGCACCTGCTCGGACTGCAGGTTCACGACGTGGCGGGATTCGCGAAGGACGTGACGGGCGCCGAGATCCCGAAGCCCGAGGGCCACCCTTACCTGCGCCTGACGCGTACGCTCGAGCCGGGCTTCGTCGTGACGGTGGAGCCGGGGCTCTACTTCATCGACCTGCTGCTCGACAAGGCGCGCGCCGGAGCGGCCGGCAAGCACATCCGCTGGAAGGTCGTGGACCGGTTCAAGCCGTTCGGCGGCATCCGCATCGAGGACGACGTGCTCTGCACGGCCGGCGAGCCCGAGAACCTCACTCGCGACGCCTTCGCCTCCCTCTGAAATAACAGGGAAACAGGGGACATTCTCGGTTTTTCGACAAATAGGGACACTCACTGGGTTTCAGGGACCGTGTCCCTGAAACCCAGTGAGTGTCCCCTATTTGCGGCTTTCGGTTGTCACCGAAAAACCGAGAATGTCCCCTATTTTCTTACTTTTTCAGCAGGTCGCGGATTTCCGTCAGCAGCGCCACGTCTGCAGGCGGTGCGGCAGGCGCGGCGGCGGCGGCGGCGCCTTCAGCTTGTTGATCGCCCTGATCGCCATGAAGATCGCCGCGGCGATGATCGTGAAGTCGAAGACCGCCTGCAGGAACGCGCCGTACTTGAGCAGCACCGGCTCGCCTGCCGGATTGTTGCCGAGGTTGACCGCGAGGTCAGTGAAGTTCACGCCGCCCACCAGCTTGCCGAGCAAGGGCATGACGACGTCGCCGACGAACGACGACACGATCTTGCCGAACGCGCCGCCGATCACGACGCCGACCGCCATGTCGATGACGTTGCCCTTCATCGCGAATTCCTTGAACTCAGAGAGCAGGCTCATGGCTTCAGGCTCCCTTGCATGGATTGAGTGACGTGCGCCACACGCCGGCGCGCCGGCGCACGATAGGACAGGCGCCGGAAAAAAGAAGCCGGGCATCGCCCGGCTTCCTTCTGTCTGGTCCGCGATGGACCTCAGGCGGCAGCGGCCTTCTTCTTGCGCGGCGCGCGCGGCTTCTTCTCCGCGGCGGCCTCACCGGCGGCTTCCGCCGCGGGCGCCGCCTTCTTCTTGCGGGCCTTCGGCTTCTTCTCCGCCTGCGTCGGCCTTGGGCGCCTCGACCGCCGGAGCCGCCCGATCGACCAGCGCCATCAGCGCCATGTCGGCGTTGTCGCCGGCGCGGGTCGCCATGTGCAGGATGCGGGTGTAGCCGCCCGGGCGCGCCTTGAAGCGCGGGCCGAGTTCGTCGAACAGCTTGGTGACGACTTCCTCGTCGCGCAGCTTCGAGAACGCGCGGCGGCGGTTCGCCTGGCTGTCCGTCTTGCCGAGCGTGATCAGCGGCTCGACGTAGCGGCGCAGTTCCTTCGCCTTCGGGATCGTCGTCTTGATCGTCTCATGGCGCAGCAGCGAGGCCGCCATGTTGCGGAGCATCGCCCAGCGGTGCGGGGTGTTGCGGCTCAGCTGCCGCCCGGAAAGTCCGTGTCTCATGGTTCCCTACTCAGACGATTTCGCGGTCTTCGTCACGCTTCAGGCCGACCGGCGGCCAGTTCTCGAGGCGCATGCCGAGCGTGAGGCCGTGGCTCTCGAGCACTTCCTTGATCTCGGTGAGCGACTTCTTGCCGAGGTTCGGCGTGCGCAGCAGCTCGACTTCGGTCTTCTGCACGAGGTCGCCGATGTAGTGGATGTTCTCGGCCTTGAGGCAGTTCGCGCTGCGGACCGTCAGCTCGAGCTCGTCCACCGGACGCAGCAGCAACGGGTCGAAGTGGTGGTCGGCCGGGCGCGCCTTCTCTTCGTCCTGGCCCTGCAGGTCGACGAACACCGACAGCTGGTCCTTCAGGATCGAGCCGGCGCGGCGGATCGCCTCTTCCGGGTCGATCGTGCCGTTGGTCTCGATGTCGATGATCAGCTTGTCGAGGTCGGTGCGCTGTTCGACGCGCGCGGCTTCGACGTTGTAGGTGACCTTGCGGATCGGGCTGAACGACGCGTCGAGCAGCAGGCGGCCGATCGGGCGGCTCGCTTCCTCGAACGCGAGGCGCTGGACGGCCGGGCGGTAGCCGCGGCCCTTCTCCACCTTGAGCGTCATGTTCAGCTCGCCGGCCTTCGTCAGGTTGGCGATGACCAGCTCGGGGTTCAGGATCTCGACGTCGTGGTCGCCCTGGATGTCGCCGGCGCGAACCGGGCCCGGACCCTTCTTCGACAGGCGCAGCTCGGACTCGTCGCGCGCATTGAGGCGGATCGCGACCTGCTTGAGGTTCAGCAGGATCTCGACCACGTCCTCCTGGACGCCCTCGATGCTGGTGTACTCGTGGAGCACGCCGTCGATCTCGGCCTCGGTGATGGCGCTGCCGGGCATCGACGAGAGCAGGACGCGACGGAGCGCGTTGCCGAGCGTGTGGCCGAAGCCGCGCTCGAACGGTTCGATGACGACGCGGGCGTGGCGCGGCGACGTCGGCGTCACCTTGACCACGCGCGGACGGAGGAACTCCGCGACGGCTGACTGCATGGAAGTCACCTTGCCCTATGGGCGGGAAGGCCCGGTTGCCCGGGCCGGGTTGCTTACTTGGAATACAACTCGACGACGAGGCTCTCGTTGATGTCCGGCAGGATGTCGCCGCGCTCGGGCAACGACTTCAGGACACCCGAGAACTTCTTCTCGTCGACTTCGACCCAGTCGGGGAAACCGACCTGGCCGCGAATCTGGAGGGCCTGCGCAATGCGGGCCTGCTTCTGCGCCTTCTCGCGCAGGGCGATCACGTCGCCGCCCTTGCACTCGTAGGACGGGATGTTCACGCGCTCGCCGTTGACCGTCACGGCGCCGTGGCTCACCAGCTGGCGCGCCTCGTTGCGCGTCACGGCGAAGCCCATGCGGTACACGACGTTGTCGAGGCGCGCCTCGAGCAGCTGCAGCAGCGTCTCGCCCGTGGCGCCCGGACGGCCGGCGGCCGCATGGTAGTAGCCGCGGAACTGGCGCTCGAGCACGCCGTACATGCGGCGCAGCTTCTGCTTTTCACGCAGCTGCAGGCCGTAGCCCGACACGCGCGCGCGGCGCTCGCCCTTGATGCCGCCCGGCGGCACTTCGAGCTTGCACTTCGACTCGAGCGACTTGACGCCGCTCTTCAGGAAAAGGTCGGTGCCCTCGCGGCGCGAGAGCTTGCACTTGGGTCCAAGATACCTGGCCATGTTCTCTATCCTCGGGCGCGCGGCGTCAGACGCGGCGCTTCTTGGGCGGACGGCACCCGTTGTGCGGGATCGGCGTCACGTCCTCGATGCTGGTCACCTTCAGGCCCGCGGCGTTCAGCGCGCGCACGGCCGACTCGCGACCCGGGCCCGGTCCGCACACTTTCACTTCGACGGTGCGCAGGCCGTATTCCTGCGCGGCGGTGCCGGCCTTCTCGGCCGCGACCTGCGCGGCGAACGGCGTGCTCTTGCGCGAGCCGCGGAAGCCGCAGCCGCCCGAGGTCGCCCACGAGAGCGTGTTGCCCTGGCGGTCGGTGATCGTGACGATCGTGTTGTTGAACGACGCGTGGATGTGGGCCACGCCGTCGGACACGACACGCTTCACCTTCTTGCGGGTCTTGGTACCGGCGCCTGCGGCGCCCGCACCGGACTGCTTATTGTCGTCAGCCATGCGAGTTCAACCTGTTTCAGTCAGTGCGGGGCGGCTTACGCCTTGCCCGGAGGTGCGTTCAGCTTCACCGCCGCCTTGCGCGGGCCCTTGCGCGTGCGCGCATTGGTTCGCGTGCGCTGTCCGCGCATCGGCAGGCCCTTGCGGTGACGGAGGCCGCGGTAGGAACCGAGGTCCATCAGTCGCTTGATGTTCATCGACACTTCGCGGCGCAGGTCGCCCTCGACCGGCAGCTTCGCGATCTGCGAGCGCAGCGCGGCCACCTCGGTCTCGGTCAGGTCCTTGACCTTGGTCTCGGGCTTGACGCCTGCGGCTTCGCAAGCGACCTTGGCCTGTGAACGACCGACGCCGAAGATCGCCGTCAGGCCGATCACGACGTGCTTGTTCATCGGGATGTTGATACCGGCAATACGGGCCATTTTTGGCTCACTCCGGGGCGCGAAAAGCGCGGAATAGTATCAGAAAAACCAGGGCTGCTCAATGCAAAAGCGGGGTTTCAACCCTGCCGCTGCTTGTGGCGCTTGTCGCTGCAGATCACGTAGACCACGCCGCGACGCCGTACCACCTTGCAGTTCTTGCAAATCCGCTTCACCGAGGGACGAACTTTCATTTCTCTCTCTCCGTAACGGTCCGGGCCGCGTCAGCGGACCGAACCCGGCCGGCCGTAGCCGCGCAGGTTGGCCTTCTTCATCAACCCCTCGTACTGGTGCGACATCAGGTGCGCCTGCAGCTGGGCGATGAAGTCCATGATCACCACCACGATGATCATGAGCGAGGTGCCGCCGAAGTAGAACGGCACCCGGAACTGGGAAATCAGGATTTCGGGAATCAGGCAGACCAGGGTCACGTACAGCGCGCCCCAGACCGTCAGGCGCGTCAGCACCTTGTCGATGTACTCCGCCGTGTGCTGTCCCGGCCGGATGCCCGGGATGAACGCGCCGGACTTCTTCAGGTTCTCCGCGGTCTCGCGCGAATTGAACACGAGCGCGGTGTAGAAGAAGCAGAAGAAGATGATCAGGGCCGAGTACAGCACCATGTGCACCGGCTGGCCGATGCCGAGGCTCGCGGCGACGTTCTGCAGCCAGCCGAAGTTCTCGGACGTGCCGAACCAGCTGGCGATCGTCGCCGGGAAGAGCAGCAGGCTCGAGGCGAAGATCGGCGGGATCACGCCCGACATGTTGAGCTTGAACGGCAGGTGCGTGGAGGTGCCGGCGAACACGCGGCGGCCCTGCTGGCGCTTCGCGTAGTTCACCGGGATGCGGCGCTGCGCGCGCTCGACGAACACGACGAACGCCGTCACCGCGCCGACCATCAGGACGAGGATCAGCGCGAGCGCCGGGTTGATTTCGCCGTTGCGGACCAGCTCGAGCGTGCCGCCGATCGCCGCCGGCAGGCCCGCGACGATGCCCGAGAGGATGATCATCGAGATGCCGTTGCCGAGGCCGCGCTCCGTGATCTGCTCGCCGAGCCACATCAGGAACATGGTGCCCGCGACCATCGTGATGGTGGCCATGAACAGGAACTGCGGGCCCGGGTTGATCACGACGCCCTGGTTCTGGAACGCGACGGCCGCGCCGGCGCCCTGGAACGCCGCGAGGGCGACCGTGCCGTAGCGCGTGTACTGCGTGAGCTTGCGGCGGCCGGCCTCGCCTTCCTTGCGCAGCGCCTGCAGGCTCGGCACCACCACGCCCATCATCTGCACGATGATCGACGCGGAGATGTAGGGCATCACGCCCATGGCGAAGATCGACAGGCGCTGCAGCGCGCCGCCCGAGAACATGTTGAACATGCTCAGGATCGTGCCCTGCTGGTCCTGGAAGAACCGCGCAAGCGCCACCGGGTCGATGCCCGGCACCGGGATGAACGTGCCGATGCGGTACACCACCAGCGCGCCGATGAGGAACAGGAACCTGCCCCTCAGCTCGGTGAGCCGGCTGGCTTCGCCGAACGCGGCAAGCGAACCCGATGACGTGGGATTGGCCACTGGTGGTGTTCCTCGAGGTCGGGCGGCCTCAGGCCGCCTCGACCGTGCCGCCGGCCGCTTCGATCGCGGCCTTGGCGCCCTTGGTCACGCCGACGCCCTTGACCGTCACCGCCGACTTGATCGAGCCCGAGAGCACGATCTTCGCGCGCAGCGAGTCGGCCGGGACGAGGTTCGCCTTCTTGAGCGACGCGAGATCGACGGCGCCGCCCTCGACCTTGGCGAGTTCGCTCACGCGCACCTCGGCCACCTTCCGCGCGAGGGCGGAACGGAAGCCGACCTTCGGCAGGCGGCGCTGCAGCGGCATCTGGCCGCCTTCGAAGCCGACCTTGTGGTAGCCGCCCTTGCGGGCGCGCTGGCCCTTGACGCCGCGGCCGCAGGTCTTGCCCTGGCCGGCGGAAGCGCCGCGACCGACGCGGGTGCGGGTCTTCTTGCTGCCCGCGGCCGGGCCGATGGTGTTCAGCTTCATGATGTCCTCACGCTTCTTCGACGCGCAGGAGGTGGCGCGAGGCATTGATCATGCCGCGGATCTCCTTCGTGTCGGTGACGGTCACGGTCTGGTGCATCCGGCGCAGGCCGAGGCCGCGCACGGTCGCACGATGACGGTGCAACTGCCCGAAGGGGCTCCTGACGAGCGTCACCTTGACGCTCCTGGCGGGTGTGGTCTTTGGCATGTCGTTCAACCCGTGATCTCGGCGACGGTCTTGCCGCGCTTCGCCGCGATGCGCTCGGGCGAAGGCATGCGTGGTCAGCGCCTTCATCGTGGCGCGCACGACGTTGATCGGGTTGCGCGAGCCGTAGCTCTTGGCGAGCACGTTGCGCACGCCCGCGCACTCGAACACCGCGCGCATGCTGCCGCCCGCGATGACGCCGGTACCGTCGGAGGCCGGCTGCATGTACACCTTGGAGGTGCCGTGCTTGCCGGTCACCGCGAAGTGCAGCGTCGCGTTGCGCAGGCTGACGTTGACCAGGTTCTTGCGGGCCTGCTGCATGGCCTTCTGGATCGCGACCGGCACTTCACGCGCCTTGCCGTACCCGAAGCCCACGCGGCCGTTGCCGTCGCCCACCACGGTGAGCGCGGTGAAGCCGAACTGCTTGCCGCCCTTGACGACCTTCGCCACGCGATTGACCGTCACCAGCTTCTCGATGAACTCGTCAGCCGCCGCGACTTTTTCGATTCTCGCCATTGCTGCTCCTCAGGACCCGTCTCAGAGCTCGAGGCCGGCTTCACGCGCGGCTTCGGCCAGGGCCTTGATGCGCCCGTGATACTTGAAACCCGAGCGGTCGAACGCGACGCGCGTGACGCCCTTGGCCTTCGCCCGCTCGGCGATCGCCTTGCCCACGGCCTTCGCGGCCTCGATGTTGCCGGTGCCCTTGAGGCCCTCGGCGACGTCCTTCTGCAGCGTGGATGCGGCAGCGACGACCTGCGACTTCGGGTCGAACACCTGCGCGTAGATGTGCTGCGGAGTGCGGTGCACCGAGAGGCGCATCACCTTCAGCTCCTGCATCTTGGCGCGGCCCCGGCGGGCGCGGCGCAAACGACTGGTTTTCTTTTCCATATGCGGCACCCTTACTTCTTCTTCGTTTCCTTGAGCTCGATGCGCTCACCGGAATAACGAACGCCCTTGCCCTTGTAGGGCTCCGGGGACCGATAGCCACGGATCTTCGGCGGCCACCTGGCCGACCTGCTGCTTGTCCGCGCCCTTGATGAGGATTTCCGTCTGCGTCGGCGTCTCGACCGTGATGCCTTCCGGCACGTCGTACTCGACCGGGTGCGAGAAGCCGAGCGTCAGGTTCAGTTTCCTGCCCGCGGCCGCGGCGCGATAGCCGACGCCGACCAGCTCGAGCTTCTTCTCGTAGCCCTTCGACACGCCGACCACCATGTTGGCGATGTGCGCGCGCAGCGAGCCGGCGTGCATCAGGCTTTCCCTGTTCGGCGCGTCGACCGTCGACGCGCACGATCTGGCCTTCCTGCGCCAGCGACAGGCCCTTGCGCAGCGGCGCATTCAGGGTGCCCTTGGCGCCCTTGACCGTGACGCTTGCTGCCGTCGACCGTGGCGGTCACGCCCTGCGGCAGGGCGACGGGGTTTCTAGCGACTCGTGACATGTTCTTGATCCTGCTTCGTCGCGGCGCTTACGACACGATGCAGAGGACTTCGCCGCCGTGGCCGGCAGCGCGCGCCTCGCGATCCGTCATCAGGCCGCGGGAGGTGGAAATGATGGCCACGCCCATGCCGCCGAGCACCTTGGGCAGCTCGTCCTTGGCCTTGTAGACGCGCAGGCCGGGGCGGCTGACGCGCTCGAGGCGCTCGATGACCGGCCGGCCCTGGTAGTACTTCAGGCGCACCGTGACCGTGGGCTTCTCGCCCTGGTCGGCGACCACGAAGTCCTCGATGTAGCCCTCTTCCTTCAGCACCTTCGCCAGCGCCAGCTTCAGGCGCGACGCAGGGGCCGCGACCTCGGGCTTGCCGGCCATCTGGCCGTTGCGAATGCGGGTCAGGAAGTCCGCGATGGGATCCGTCATGCTCATGCTGTTGCTCCAGTACCCGGCTTACCAGCTGGCCTTGCGCAGGCCGGGAACGTCGCCGCGCATCGTCGCTTCGCGCAGCTTCTGGCGGCCGAGGCCGAACTTGCGGTACGTGCCGCGGGGGCGACCGGTGATGGCGCAGCGGTTGCGCATGCGCGAGGCCGCGGAATCCCGCGGGAGCGACTGCGAGCTTGCGCTGCGCCTCCTCGCGCTCCGAGTCCGTCGACTTCGGATTGCGAATGGTTTCCTTGAGCTTGGCCCGCCTGGCAGCGTACTGCGCCACGAGCTTCGCGCGGCGCTTCTCGCGCATGATCATGCTGGTCTTCGCCATTTGCCGGTCCTTACTTGCGGAACGGGAAGTTGAAGGATTCGAGCAGCGCTCGGCCTTCCCGGTCGTCGCGTGCCGTGGTGGTGATCGTGATGTCCATGCCGCGGATCGCGTCGATCTGGTCGTATGCGATCTCGGGGAAAATGATCTGTTCCTTGACGCCGAGCGTGTAGTTGCCGCGGCCGTCGAACGCGCGGGCCGACACGCCGCGGAAGTCGCGGATGCGCGGCATCGCCACGTTGATCAGGCGGTCGAGGAACTCGTACATGTGCGCGCCGCGCAGCGTCACGCTTGGCAGCCGACCGGCACGCCGGCGCGCAGCTTGAACGCCGCGATCGCCTTGCGCGACTTGGTGACGACCGGCTTCTGCCCCGTGAGCGCGGTCATGTCGCTCACGGCGCCTTCCATCGCCTTCTTGTCGGCCACGGCTTCGCCCACGCCCATGTTCACCGTGATCTTGGTGATCTTCGGGACCTGCATGGGGTTCGCCACGCCGAGGCTCTGCATGAGCTCGGGCACGACCTTTTCCCGGTAAAACGTCTGAAGTCTTGCCATCTCGAAGCCGACCTCTGTCAGGCGTCCACGACTTCGTCGTTGGACTTGAAAAAGCGCACGCGCCGGCCGTCGGCCAGGGTGCGGATACCCACTCGATCGCCCTTCTTCGCGACCGGGTTCCAGAGCAGCACGTTCGAGAGGTGCAGCGGGGCCTCCTTCTCGACGATGCCGCCCTGCGTGCCCTTCTGCGGATTGGGACGCGTGTGGCGCTTGACCATGTTCACGTTCTCGACGAGCACCTTGTCCTCGGCGAGCACGCGGATCACGGTGCCGCGACGACCCTTGTCGCGGCCGGTGATGACGACGACTTCGTCGCCCTTGCGGATCTTGTTCATGCCCTTTTCCTCGATCTTTCCCGCGCCCGCGCTCAAAGCACTTCGGGCGCGAGCGAGATGATCTTCATGAACTGCGTCGTGCGCAGCTCCCTGGTCACCGGTCCAAAGATGCGCGTGCCGATCGGCTCGAGCTTGTTGGTGAGCAGCACGGCGGCGTTGCCGTCGAAGCGGATCAGCGAGCCGTCCGGGCGGCGCACGCCGAAGGCGGTGCGCACGACCACGGCGTCGTAGACCTCGCCCTTCTTGACCTTGCCGCGCGGGATCGCGTCCTTGACGCTCACCTTGATGACGTCGCCCACGGTGGCGTAACGGCGCTTGGAGCCGCCGAGCACCTTGATGCACATGAGGCTGCGCGCGCCGCTGTTGTCGGCTGCCTGCAGCATGGTTCGCATCTGGATCATGTCGGTTCTCCTGCTGCTCGCGTCAGACCGCTGCGGCGCGCTTGACGACGCGCACCAGGCGCCACGCCTTGCGCGTCGACATGCGGCGGCACTGCGTGATGTCGACGACGTCGCCTTCGCTTGCACTCGCCGGCCTCGTCGTGCGCCATCAGCTTGCGTGGTGCGGCGGACGTACTTGCCGTAACGGCCGTGCTTCACCAGCCGCTCGACCGCGACGGTGATGGTCTTCTGCATCTTGTTGCTGACGACGGTGCCGGTGACGGTGCGCTCCGCACCGGTGGCCGCAGCCTGCTCGCTCGTTGCCTGGCTCATCACTTGGCTCCAGTGGTCGCGGCGCGCGTCTGCTCGCCGAGCACGGTCTTGATGCGCGCGATGTTCTGGCGCACCTTTCCGAACTGGTCGGCCTTGGCGGGCTGACCGGAGGCCTGCGCCATGCGCAGGTTGAACTGCTCGCGGCGCAGCTTGAGGAGTTCCTCGCGCAGTTCCGCCGGGCTCTTCGCCCTCAATTCCTTGGTTTTCATCAGCGCACCTGCCGCTTGACGAACATCGTGTCGACCGAGAGCTTGCTCGCCGCCAGGCGGAACGCCTCGCGCGCGATTTCCTCGGTTACGCCTTCCATCTCGAAGAGCACCTTGCCGGGCTGCACGCGCGCGACGTAGTACTCGACGTTGCCCTTGCCGGAGCCCATGCGGACTTCGAGGGGCTTCTTGGTGATCGGCACGTCCGGGAACACCCGGATCCACACCTGGCCGCCGCGCTTCACGTAGCGCGTCATGGCGCGGCGCGCCGCCTCGATCTCGCGGGCGGTCATGCGCGCGCGGCTCGTGGCCTTCAGGCCGTAGTCGCCGAACGACACGCTGCTGCCGCGCTGGGCGAGGCCGCGCGTTGCGGCCCTTGAACTGCTTGCGATACTTGGTTCGCTTCGGTTGCATCATGGCGATGTTTCTCCGTCGTCGCTGGCGGCGGCGGTTAAGCCGTCTGCTCCGCGGCAGGGGCGGCTTCGGCCTCGACCGGGCGCCGCTTCCGGCCGGTCGAACACTTCGCCCTTGAAGATCCAGACCTTCACGCCGATCACGCCGTACGTGGTGCGCGCCTCGGCCGTGCCGTAGTCGATCTCGGCGCGGAACGTGTGCAGCGGGATGCGGCCCTCGCGGGTCCACTCCGTGCGCGCGATTTCCGAGCCGTTCAGGCGGCCCGACAGGCGCACCTTCACGCCGAGGGCGCCGCTGCGCATCGTGTTCATCACGGCGCGCTTCATCGCGCGGCGGAACATGACGCGGCGCTCGACCTGCTGCGCGATGCCTTCGGCGACCAGCGTCGCGTCGAGCTCCGGCTTGCGGATCTCGGCGATGTTGAGGCGGACGTCGTTGACGCCCATGCCCATCAGCTTCGCCACTTCGCCGCGCAGGCGCTCGATGTCCTCGCCCTTCTTGCCGATCACCACGCCCGGGCGGGCCGTGTGGATCGTGATGTTCGCCTTGCGGGCCGCGCGCTCGATGTTGATGCGGCTGACCGAGGCTTCGGCAAGCTTCTTCTTCAGGAACTCGCGCACCTGCCAGTCCTGGAAGATGTAGGCGGGGAAGTTGCGCTTGTTCGCGTACCACGTCGACGTCCAGTCACGGGTGATGCCGAGACGAATGCCGACCGGATTGACCTTCTGACCCATGGAACGCTGCTCCCTCAGTCCTGCCGGCCGTCGCCGACCAGGATCATGATGTGGCTGTTGCGCTTGACGATGCGGTTGCCGCGGCCCTTGGCGCGGGCATGGAACCGCTTCAGCGTCGGCGCCTCGTTGACCTCGATGCGCTCCACCTTGAGCGTGTCGATGTCCGCATTGTTGTTGTTCTCGGCGTTGGCGATGGCCGACTCGAGAACCTTGCAGACGATGCTCGGCGCCCTTCTTCGGGCGTGAAGCGCAGCGTGGCCAGCGCCTGGCCGACCGGCTTGCCGCGGACCATGTCCGCCACGAGGCGGCACTTCTGCGGCGAGATGCGCGCGAACTTGAGCTTGGCTGCGACCTGCATGGCTTACTCCGCGGACGCCTTTCTGTCGCCCGAGTGACCCCGGAACGTGCGGGTGGGCGCGAACTCGCCCAGCTTGTGCCCGACCATGTTCTCGGAGATCAGCACCGGGATGTGCTGCTTGCCGTTGTGGACGGCGATGGTGAGGCCGACCATGTCCGGGAGGACCATGGAGCGACGCGACCAGGTCTTGATCGGACGACGGTCATTCTTCTCGGCCGCGACCGCCACCTTCTTCTGCAAGGTGCAGGTCGACGAACGGGCCTTTCTTGACTGAACGGGGCACTGCTCGCTCCTCTCAGGCTCAGTTGCGGCGGCGGATGATGAGTCCCGCCGTGCGCTTGTTGGTGCGGGTCTTCTTGCCCTTGGTCTTCCAACCCCAGGGCGAGACGGGATGCGGGTTGCCCTGGCCGGACTTGCCTTCACCACCGCCGTGCGGGTGATCGACCGGGTTCATGACGACGCCGCGGACCGTCGGGCGGATGCCGCGATGGCGGATCGCGCCGGCCTTGCCGTAGACGATCAGGTTGTGCTCGTCGTTGCCGACTTCGCCGATGGTGGCGCGGCAGTCGACGTGCACCTTGCGCATCTCGGTCGAGCGCAGGCGGATCGTCGCGTACAGGCCTTCGCGCGCTACGAGCTGCACCGAGGCGCCGGCGCTGCGGGCCAGCTGGCCGCCGCGGCCCGGCTTCATCTCGACGTTGTGCACCTGGGAGCCGATCGGGATGTTGCGCAGCGGCAGCGCATTGCCCGCCTTGATCGGGGCCTCGGTGCCGGAGTGGATCACGTCGCCCGCCGCCATGCCCTTCGCGGCGAGGATGTAGCGGCGCTCGCCGTCCGCGTACAGCACGAGCGCGAGGTTCGCGGTGCGGTTCGGGTCGTACTCGAGACGCTCGACCTTGCCCGGCACGCCGTCCTTGTCGCGCAGGAAGTCCACCATGCGATAACGCTGCCGGTGACCGCCGCCCTTGTGGCGGGTCGTGATGCGGCCCATGTTGTTGCGCGCGCCGGTGCGCTTCTGCGCGCGCCGTGAGCGCGTGCACCGGCTCGCCCTTGTGCAGGTGCGAGCGGTCCGGCTTCACGACGAAGCGCCGGCCCGGCGACGTCGGTTTGGTCTTGATGAGAGCCATGGTTATGCCTTCCGTCTCTCGCCGCCCGGCGTCACTTCTCGACGCCGGCGAAATCGATCGTCTGGCCCTGCCGCGAGCTTCACGTAGGCCTTCTTGAAGTCCGAACGCCTGCCGATGCGGCCGCCGAAACGCTTGGCCTTGCCGGCGGCGTTCACGACGTTCACCGCATCGACTTTCACTTCGAACATGAGCTCGACGGCCGCCTTGATCTCGGGCTTCGATCGCGTCGCGCAGCACGCGGAACACGATCTGGTTGCCCTTCTCGGCGGCCATGGCGGCCTTCTCGGACACGTGCGGCGCGATCAGCACCGCATCAGTCTTTCCTTGCTGCTCATGCCAGCTTCTCCTCGAGCATGCGGACGGCGCCGACCGTCGCGAGCACGCGCTCGTGGCGGATCAGGCTCACCGGGTCGATCGCGGAGACCGGCACCACGGAGACGCCCATCAGGTTGCGCGACGCAAGGTCGAGCTTCTCGTCATAGGCCTCGACCAGGATCAGCACGTTCTCGAGGCCCAGCTCCTTGAGCCGGGCGGCGAGCAGGCGCGTCTTCGGCGCCTCGAGCGAGAGCGACTCGACCACCGTGAGGCGCTCGAGGCGGGCCAGCTCGGACAGCAGCACGCTCATCGCGCCGCGGTACATCTTGCGATTGACCTTCTGCTCGAAGCTGCGCGGGCGCGCGGCAAAGGCGCGGCCGCCGCCGACCCAGATCGGGCTGCGGATGGAGCCGGCGCGTGCGCGACCGCCGCCCTTCTGGTTCCACGGCTTGATGCCGCCGCCGCGGACCTCGGCCTTGCTCAGTTGGCGCTTGGTGCCCGCGCGGCCGCCCGCCATGTAGGCGGTGACGACCTGGTGCACCAGGGATTCGTTGTAGTCGCGGCCGAAGGCCTTCTCGGACACTTCGATGCTGCCGGTGGCAGCGCCGCCCTGCTGGAGTTTCAGTTGCGTGGCCATGGCGTGTTACTTCTTGCCGCCGGCCTTGGGGGCCACGGCCTTGGGAGCCAGGATCTTGCGCTTCGCCTGGCGCGCGGCCTTCACCGAAGGACGCACGATGACTTCGCCGCCCGCCGAACCCGGGACGGCGCCGCGGATCAGCAGGAGGTTGCGCGCGGCGTCGATTTCGACGACCTGCAGCTTCTCGGTGGTGACGCGGTCGGAGCCGAGGTGGCCCGACATGCGCTTGCCAGGGAACACGCGTCCCGGCGTCTGGCGCTGGCCGATCGAGCCCGGGGCGCGGTGGAACACCGAGGCGCCGTGGGAAGCGGGGCCGCCGCCGAAATGGTGCCGCTTGATGGTGCCGGCAAAACCCTTGCCGATGGTGGTGCCCGTCACGTCCACGACCTGGCCCGGCGCGAACATGTCGACCTTGAGCTCGGCGCCGGTGGCGAGATCCGCGCCTTCGCCGTCGGCGAGGCGGAACTCCACGAGCGACTTGCCGGGGGCCACCTTGGCCTTGGCGTAGTGGCCGGCGAGCGCGCGGCTGAGCCTCGAGGGCTTGCGGCTGCCGTAGGTGACCTGCACGGCGCGATAACCGTCGCCTTCGGTACCCTTCACCTGGGTGACGCGATTGGGCAGGGCTTCGATCACCGTCACCGGGATCGATTCGCCCGCGTCCGTGAAGACGCGCGTCATGCCGGCCTTGCGGCCAATCAGACCGATCGTCATCTGTTCGTCCTCTATCACCGCCCCGGCTGCGATTGGCCGAGGCTGAAAAAAACGCTTCTTCCCGCCTCGGGCCATGGCCCGGGCAGGTACTCGTCAAGGAAGCTGCTGAGAGGTGCAGGCCCTGTTCGGGCTGCGCCGCTCGAGCGGTACCGGCAATGCCGGCCAGGCCTCGGCGAGAAAGAGCCGCCGTATTATAGCGGCTCGAAATCGACTTGCAAGGGGCAGAAGGAGGCTATGGGCTAGCAGGTTATGGCGGATAGTCAGGCCTATCAGGCCTCTGGCCTCTAGCCTATGGCCTATAGCCTTTTCCCCTCAGTTCAGCTTGATCTGGACGTCCACGCCGGCCGGCAGCTCGAGCTTCATCAGCGCGTCCACCGTCTTGTCCGTCGGGTTCAGGATGTCCATGAGGCGCTTGTGGGTGCGCATCTCGTACTGGTCGCGCGCGTCCTTGTCGGCGTGCGGCGCGATCAGGAGCGTGAAGCGCTCCATCTTGACCGGCAGCGGGACCGGGCCACGGACCGTGGCGCCGGTGCGCTTCGCCGTCTCGACGATCTCGCGGGCCGAGTTGTCGATGAGACGGTGGTCGAAGGCCTTGAGGCGGATCCGGATGTTCTGACGTGCCATGGGAAATACCGCCTGTTACTTGAGGATCTTCGAAACCACGCCGGCACCGACGGTGCGGCCACCCTCGCGGATGGCGAAGCGCAGGCCTTCCTCCATCGCGATCGGGCTGATCAGCTCGATCGTCATCTTGATGTTGTCGCCCGGCATCACCATCTCGACGCCTTCGGGCAACTCCACCGACCCCGTCACGTCCGTCGTGCGGAAGTAGAACTGCGGACGATACCCCTTGAAGAACGGCGTGTGACGGCCGCCCTCTTCCTTCGTCAGCACGTACACCTCGCCCTCGAACTTGGTGTGCGGCGTGATCGAACCGGGCTTCGCCAGAACCTGGCCGCGCTCGACTTCCTCGCGCTTCGTGCCGCGCAGCAGCACCCCCACGTTGTCGCCCGCCTGACCCTGGTCGAGCAGCTTGCGGAACATCTCCACGCCCGTGCAGGTCGTCTTGATCGTCGGACGCAGCCCGATGATCTCCACTTCGTCGTTCACCTTGACGATGCCGCGCTCGATGCGACCGGTCACCACCGTGCCGCGGCCCGAGATCGAGAACACGTCCTCCACCGGCATCAGGAACGCGCCGTCGATCGCGCGCTCCGGCACCGGGATGTAACGGTCCATCTCCTCGACCAGCTTCACCACCGAGGGCACGCCGAGCGGGCCCGTGTCCCCCTCGAGCGCCTTCAGCGCCGAGCCCGTCACGATCGGCGTCACGTCGCCCGGGGAAGTCGTACTTCGACAGCAGCTCGCGAACTTCCATCTCGACCAGCTCGAGCAGCTCCGCGTCGTCCACCATGTCCGCCTTGTTCAGGTACACCACGATGTACGGAACGCCCACCTGGCGCGCCAGCAGGATGTGCTCGCGCGTCTGCGGCATCGGGCCGTCAGCGGCCGAGCACACCAGGATCGCGCCGTCCATCTGCGCCGCGCCCGTGATCATGTTCTTCACGTAGTCGGCGTGCCCCGGGCAGTCGACGTGCGCGTAGTGCCGGTTCGGCGACTGGTACTCGACGTGCGCCGTCGAGATCGTGATGCCGCGCGCCTTCTCTTCCGGCGCCTTGTCGATCTGGTCGTAGGCCATGAAGGTGCCGCCGTGCGTCTCCGCCATCACCTTCGTCAGCGCCGCCGTCAGCGTCGTCTTGCCATGGTCCACGTGACCAATCGTGCCCACGTTCACGTGCGGCTTCGTACGCGCAAATTTTTCCTTAGCCACGACCCGTACCTCTAACTGAATGCCTGAATCTTGTGTCTCGAATCCGTCGTCGCGGGGAAGGCGGCCTGCGCCCGCCCCGCCTGGTCAGCTCGCCTTCTTCATCACCGCCTCGGCGACGTTGTTCGGCACTTCCATGTACTTCGCGAATTCCATCGTGAACGTCGCGCGGCCCTGGCTCATCGAGCGGACCGACGTCGCGTAGCCGAACATCTCGGCGAGCGGCACCTCGGCGGTCACGACCTTGCCGGACACGGAATCTTCCATGCCCTGGATGTGGCCGCGACGCCGGCTCAGGTCGCCGATGACGTCGCCCGAGTAATCCTCCGGCGTGACGACCTCGACCTTCATGACCGGCTCGAGCAGCACGGGCTTCGCCTTGCGCACGCCTTCCTTGACCGCCATCGAGCCGGCGATCTTGAACGCCATTTCGTTGGAGTCGACGTCGTGGTACGAGCCGTCGAAAATCGTGACCTTGACGTCCACGACCGGGTAGCCGGCGATGACGCCGCCCTCGAGCGCTTCCTTGACGCCCTTGTCCACGGCCGGGATGTATTCGCGCGGCACGACGCCGCCGACGACGCCGTTGACGAACTCGTAGCCCTTGCCTTCCTCCTGCGGCTCGACCTTGAGCCAGACGTGGCCGTACTGGCCGCGGCCGCCGGACTGGCGCACGAACTTGCCTTCCGACTTCGACCTTGCCGCGGATCGTCTCGCGGTAGGCGACCTGCGGCTTGCCGACGTTCGCCTCGACCTTGAACTCGCGCTTCATGCGGTCGACGAGGATCTCGAGGTGCAGCTCACCCATGCCGGAGATGATGGTCTGGCCCGACTCCTGGTCGGTGCTGACGCGGAACGAAGGGTCTTCCTTCGCGAGGCGCTGCAGCGCGAGGCCCATCTTTTCCTGGTCCGACTTGGTCTTCGGCTCGACGGCGACCGAGATCACCGGCTCCGGGAATTCCATCTTCTCGAGCGTGATGATGCTTTCCGGGTCGCACAGCGTGTCGCCGGTCGTGACGTCCTTCAGGCCCACGGCCGCGGCGATGTCGCCGGCGCGGACTTCCTTGATCTCTTCGCGTTCGGCGGCGTGCATCTGCAGCAGGCGGCCGATGCGCTCCTTCTTCGAGCGCGCCGGGACGAACACCTGGTCGCCGGAATTGAGCACGCCGGAGTACACGCGGAAGAACGTCAGGTTGCCGACGAACGGGTCGTTCAGGATCTTGAACGCCAGCGCGGAGAACTTGGCGTCGTCCGAGGCCAGGCGCGTGTCCTCCTTGCCGTATTCGTCGATGCCCTTGACCGCCGGCACTTCGTTCGGCGACGGCATGTATTCGATGACCGCGTCGAGCATCGCCTGGACGCCCTTGTTCTTGAACGCCGAGCCGCACAGCATGATGCAGATCTCGACGCGGATCGAGCGCTCGCGCAGGCCGGCCTTGATCTCCTCGACGGACAGCTCGCCGGTCTCGAGGTACTTGTGCATCAGCGTCGTCGTTGGCTTCGGCCGCGGCCTCGACCAGCTTCTCGCGCCATTCGTTGCACAGCTCGACCATGTCCGCGGGCACTTCGCGGTACTCGAACTTCATGCCCTCGGTGCTGTCGTCCCAGTAGATCGACTTCATCTGGATGAGGTCGACGACGCCCTCGAACTTGTCCTCGGCGCCGATCGGCAGCTGCAGCACGACGGGGTTGCCGCGCAGCCGGGTCTTGATCTGCTCGACGCAGCGCAGGAAGTTGGCGCCGGCGCGGTCCATCTTGTTGACGAACGCGAGGCGCGGCACCGCGTACTTGTTCATCTGGCGCCAGACCGTCTCGGACTGCGGCTGCACGCCGGAGACCGCGCAGAACACGGCGCAGGCGCTGTCGAGCACCTTCAGGCTGCGCTCGACTTCGATGGTGAAGTCGACGTGTCCCGGGGTGTCGATGATGTTGAAGCGGTGCTCGGGGAACTGGTTGTCCATCCCCTTCCAGAACGCCGTGGTCGCAGCCGCGGTGATCGTGATGCCGCGCTCCTGCTCCTGCTCCATGTAGTCCATGACGGCGGCGCCGTCGTGCACTTCGCCGATCTTGTGCGAAACGCCGGTGTAGAAAAGGATGCGCTCGGTCGTCGTCGTCTTGCCGGCGTCGATGTGCGCGGAGATACCGATGTTCCGGTAGCGCTCGATCGGGGTATGTGCGTGGCACGATGGATATTCCTCGGACGGTCGTCGGTCAGGCGGGTCGGGCGTTACCAGCGGTAATGCGCGAAAGCCTTGTTGGCGTCGGCCATGCGATGCGTGTCTTCGCGCTTGCGCACGGCGGCGCCGCGGTTCTCGCGCGCCTCGAGCAGCTCGGAGGCGAGCCGCTGCGACATCGACTTCTCGCTGCGGGCGGCGGCGGCGTCGATGACCCAGCGCATGGCGAGCGTCTGGCGGCGCGTGCGCGCGGACTTCGATCGGCACCTGGTAGGTGGCGCCGCCGACGCGGCGGGACTTCACCTCGACCATCGGCTTGACGTTGTCGAGCGCCTGCGTCAGCAGGTCGATCGCCTGCTCGGCCGGGCGGCCGGTCTTCTCGGCCATGCGGTCGATGGCGCCGTAGACGATGCGCTCGGCGACGGACTTCTTGCCGCGCTCCATGACCATGTTCATGAACTTCGCCAGCAGGACGCTGTTGAACTTCGGGTCCGGCAGGATGGTGCGGGTGGGGGCCTGGGATCTACGCGACATGTTGCCTTCCGCTTTGACTGGCGACTCAGTGGCAGTGACCAGGGATTGATGACGAAATCGGGAAGATCAAGCCCTTCGGGCGCTTGGCGCCGTACTTGGAGCGGCTCTGCCTGCGCTCGCCGACGCCGGCGCAGTCGAGCGTGCCGCGCACCGTGTGGTAGCGCACGCCCGGGAGGTCCTTGACGCGGCCGCCGCGGATGAGCACCACCGAGTGCTCCTGCAGGTTGTGGCCTTCGCCGCCGATGTAGCTGATCACTTCGTAGCCGTTGGTGAGGCGCACCTTGGCCACCTTGCGCAGGGCCGAGTTCGGCTTCTTCGGCGTGGTCGTGTAGACGCGCGTGCAGACGCCGCGCTTCTGCGGCGAATTGCCGAGGGCGGGCACCTTGCTCTTGGCGGCGGCTTCGCGGCGCGGGGCACGGATCAGCTGATTGACGGTTGACATTGTTCGGATCCGACTCCAGATGACGTACCGGCGGGCGCCTGCCGCGTTACGCCAAGCAAGAAACACCGGGCCGCCCTGCGGCGGCCCGATATGGTTCAGATCAGAAGCCCGCACGGGTGGATCGCCGGCAGCTTCCAAATCAAGGGGCCGAAATTCTAGGGAGGGGGACTGGCCCTGTCAACTTGCTGCAACGCAGCACCCCCGCCCTCCGCGCCCCTCAGCCCGCCGGGGCCTCCGCCTCGTCCGGACGTTGCGGAGTCGAAATCGGCGCGGCGGCGCCGCCCGGCGAGACGTCCCCGAAGCCGCCGCCCGACGCGGTCGCCTCGGCCAGCTTGCGGCGGGTCAGGTGGTAGAACGAGCCCGTTCCGGCCGGGATCAGGCGGCCGACGATCACGTTCTCCTTCAGGCCGCGCAGGTCGTCCTTCATGCCGCGGACCGCCGCCTCGGTGAGGACGCGGGTGGTCTCCTGGAAGGAGGCCGCCGAGATGAAGGATTCCGTCGCCAGCGACGCCTTGGTGATGCCGAGCAGCATCGGGTCGGCGATGGCGGGCAGCTTGCCTTCCTTCGTGACCCGGTCGTTGGCGTCGAGCACGCGGGCGCGATCCATCTGCTCGCCGCGCAGGAAAGGCGGTGTCGCCGATTTCGACGATCTCGATCTTGCGCAGCATCTGGCGAATGATCACCTCGATGTGCTTGTCGTTGATCTTCACGCCCTGCAGGCGGTAGACGTCCTGGATCTCGCGGACGAGGTAGTTCGCCAGCGGCTCGATGCCCTGCAGGCGCAGGATGTCGTGCGGGTTCGGCTCGCCGTCCGCGATGGTCTCGCCGCGCTCGACGTGCTCGCCTTCGAACACCGTGAGGTGGCGCCACTTCGGGATCAGCTCCTCGTGCTTCTCGCCCTGGTCGTCCGTGATGACCAGGCGGCGCTTGCCCTTGGTTTCCTTGCCGAAGCTGACCGTGCCCGAGTACTCGGCGAGGATCGCCGAGTCCTTCGGCTTGCGGGCCTCGAACAGGTCGGCCACGCGCGGCAGGCCGCCCGTGATGTCGCGGGTCTTCGAGGATTCCTGCGGGATGCGCGCGATGACGTCGCCGACCGACACCTGGGCGCCGTCGCTCAGGTTGACGAGCGCGCCCGCGGGCAGCGCGTAGCACGGCCGGGATGTCCGTGTTGGCGAAGCAGACTTCCTTGCCCTTCGCGTTCAGCAGCTTGATGACCGGACGCAGGTCCTTGCCGCCGGCGCCGCGCTCCTTCGGGTTCAGGACGACGGTGCTCGTCAGGCCGGTGACTTCGTCCACCTGGCGTCGTGCACGGTGATGCCGTCGATGAAGTCCTGGAAGCGGATGAAGCCGGCCACTTCGGTGACGACCGGGTGGGTGTGCGGATCCCAGGTCGCGATGATCTGGCCCGGCACGCACGGCTGTCGCCTTCGCTCGCCGTGATCACCGAGCCGTACGGCATGCGGTAGCGCTCGCGCTCGCGGCCGAAGTCGTCGATGACGCCGACTTCGCCCGAACGCGACACGGCGACCCAGTGGCCCTTCTCGTGGTGCACGGCCTTGAGGTTGTGCCAGCGCAGCGTGCCCTTGCTCTTGATCTCGATCGAGTTGACCGCCGCCGCCCGCGACGCCGCGCCACCGATGTGGAACGTGCGCATCGTGAGCTGCGTGCCCGGTTCGCCGATCGACTGGGCCGCGATCACGCCGACCGCTTCGCCGATGTTGATGCGGTGGCCGCGCGCGAGGTCGCGGCCGTAGCACTGGGCGCAGACGCCGTAGCGCGTTTCGCAGGTGATCGGCGAGCGGACCGAGATCTGGTCCACGCCGGCCTGCTCGAGCGTGCGCACGAGCTTTTCGTCGAGCAGCGTGCCTGCCTCGACCAGCACCTCGTCGGTGCCCGGCCGGAAGATCGTCGGCTCGCGACCACGCGGCCGAGCACGCGCTCGCCGAGGCCCTCGACGACGTCGCCGCCTTCGACGATCGGCATCATCGCGATGCCGTTCGTCGGTGCCGCAGTCGATTTCCGTGACCACGAGGTCCTGCGCGACGTCGACGAGACGGCGCGTGAGGTAACCCGAGTTCGCGGTCTTCAACGCGGTGTCGGCCAGGCCCTTGCGGGCGCCGTGCGTCGAGATGAAGTACTGCAGGACGTTCAGGCCTTCACGGAAGTTCGCCGTGATGGGCGTCTCGATGATCGAGCCGTCCGGCTTGGCCATCAGGCCGCGCATGCCGGCGAGCTGGCGGATCTGGGCGGGCGAACCGCGCGCGCCGGAGTCCGACATCATGAAGATCGAGTTGAACGACTTCTGGCGCACCTTCACGCCGCGCGAGTTCTCGACGTCCTCGCCGCCGAGCTTCTCCATCATCGCCTTGGCGACCTGGTCGTTGGTGCGCGACCAGATGTCGACGACCTTGTTGTAGCGTTCGCCGTTGGTGACGAGGCCCGAGGAGTACTGCTCCTGGATCTCCTTCACCTCGCGCTCGGCCGCGGCCAGGATGCGCTCCTTCTGCTCGGGGACGATCATGTCGTCGACGCCGATCGAGACGCCCGAACGGGTCGCGTAGTGGAAGCCCATGTACATCAGCTGGTCGGCGAAGATCACCGTTTCCTTGAGGCCGAGCTGGCGGTAGCAGGCGTTGATGACGCCCGAGATCGCCTTCTTGGTCATGTCGACGTTGATCAGGTCGAACGACAGGCCCTTCGGCAGGATCTCGACCAGCAGCGCGCGGCCGACGGTCGTGTCGACCAGGCGGCGTCTTCGGCGACAGCTCGCCGTCGGCGCCCTTCACGTGCTCGACGATGCGCACCTTGACGCGCGCCTGCAGGTCCGCGAGGCGGCTCTCGTAGGCGCGGTGGACTTCGGCCACGTCCGAGAAGTACATGCCCTCGCCCGGCGCGTTCACGCGCTCGCGGGTCATGAAGTACAGGCCGAGCACGACGTCCTGCGACGGGACGATGATCGGGTCGCCGTTGGCCGGCGACAGGATGTTGTTCGACGACAGCATCAGCGCGCGCGCTTCGAGCTGGGCCTCGAGCGACAGCGGCACGTGGACGGCCATCTGGTCGCCGTCGAAGTCCGCGTTGAACGCGGTGCAGACGAGCGGGTGCAGCTGGATCGCCTTGCCTTCGATCAGCACGGGCTCGAACGCCTGGATGCCGAGGCGGTGCAGCGTCGGCGCGCGGTTCAGCAGCACCGGGTGCTCGCGGATCACCTCTTCGAGGATGTCCCACACCTCGGGGCCTTCGCGCTCGACCATGCGCTTGGCGGCCTTGATGGTCGAGGCTTCGCCGCGCAGCTGCAGCTTCTGGAAGATGAACGGCTTGAACAGCTCGAGCGCCATCTTCTTCGGCAGGCCGCACTGGTGCAGGCGCAGCGTCGGGCCGACCACGATGACCGAACGGCCGGAGTAGTCGACGCGCTTGCCGAGCAGGTTCTGGCGGAAGCGGCCCTGCTTGCCCTTGATCATGTCGGCGAGCGACTTGAGCGGGCGCTTGTTGGTGCCGGTGATCGCACGGCCGCGGCGGCCGTTGTCGAGCAGCGCGTCCACCGACTCCTGCAGCATGCGCTTCTCGTTGCGCACGATGATGTCGGGCGCGTTGAGTTCGAGCAGGCGGCGCAGGCGGTTGTTGCGGTTGATGACGCGGCGGTAGAGGTCGTTCAGGTCCGACGTCGCGAAGCGGCCGCCGTCGAGCGGCACGAGCGGACGCAGGTCCGGCGGCAGCACCGGCAGCACGGTCAGCACCATCCACTCGGGACGGTTGTTCGACTCGATGAACGACTCGATCAGCTTCAGGCGCTTGGTGAGGCGCTTGATCTTGGTCTCGGAGCTGGTCGCCGACGATGTCCTCGCGGACCTTGATCACCTCGGCCGGCAGGTCGAGGCTCTTCAGCATCTGGTGGACCGCCTCGGCGCCCATGCGGGCGTCGAACTCGTCACCGTGCTTCTCGATCGCGTCGAGGTACATCTCGTCGGAGAGCAGCTGGCCGCGCTGCATCTCGCGTCATGCCCGGGTCGATGACCACGAAGGCTTCGAAGTACAGCACGCGCTCGATCTCGCGCAGCGTCATGTCGAGCATGAGGCCGATGCGCGACGGCAGCGACTTCAGGAACCAGATGTGCGCGGTCGGGCTCGCGAGCTCGATGTGGCCCATGCGCTCGCGGCGCACCTTGGCCTGCGTCACCTCGACGCCGCACTTCTCGCAGACGACGCCGCGGTGCTTCAGGCGCTTGTACTTGCCGCAAAGGCACTCGTAGTCCTTCACCGGCCCGAAGATCTTGGCGCAGAACAGGCCGTCGCGTTCCGGCTTGAACGTGCGGTAGTTGATCGTCTCGGGCTTCTTCACCTCGCCGAACGACCAGGACCGGATCATGTCCGGGGAAGCCAGCGCGATGCGGATCGAGTCGAAGTCCTCGACCGTCGGCTGCTGCTTGAACAACTTCAGGAGATCTTTCATTGGGTCACCTGCGCAGTGGTGGCGGCGAGGCCGCCACTCACCGCTTTTCCTGGTGGAGTTCGATGTTGATGCCGAGCGAGCGGATTTCCTTCACCAGCACGTTGAAGGATTCCGGCATGCCCGCGTCCATCTGGTGATTGCCGTCCACGATGTTCTTGTACATCTTGGTGCGGCCGGTCACGTCGTCGGACTTGACGGTCAGCATCTCCTGCAGCGTGTAGGAAGCGCCGTAGGCCTCGAGCGCCCAGACTTCCATCTCGCCGAAGCGCTGGCCGCCGAACTGCGCCTTGCCGCCGAGCGGCTGCTGCGTGACGAGGCTGTACGGGCCCGTCGAGCGCGCGTGCATCTTGTCGTCGACCAGGTGGTTCAGCTTCAGCATGTACATGTAGCCGACCGTGACGTCGCGCTCGAAGCGCTCGCCCGTGCGGCCGTCGTACAGCGTCGTCTGGCCGCTCTCGGGGAGGTCGGCGAGCCGCAGCATGTACTTGATCTCGCTCTCCGCCGCGCCGTCGAACACCGGCGTCGCCATCGGCACGCCGCGCGCAGGTTGCTGCCGAGGCGCGACGATTTCGTCGTCGTTCAGCGAGTCGAGGTCCTCGTGCTTGCCGCCGCTCTTGTTGTAGATCTGCGTCGAGCAGCGCCCGCACTTCGCCGGCCTGGCGGCCCGCGTCGAGCATGTTGCCGATCTTGATGCCGAGGCCCTTGGCGGCCCAGCCCAGGTGGGTCTCGAGGATCTGGCCGATGTTCATGCGCGAGGGCACGCCCAGCGGGTTCAGCACGATGTCGACCGGCGTGCCGTCCGCGGCGAACGGCATGTCCTCGACCGGCACGATCGTCGAGATGACGCCCTTGTTGCCGTGGCGGCCGGCCATCTTGTCGCCCGGCTGCACGCGGCGCTTCACCGCGAGGTAGACCTTGACCATCTTGAGCACGCCCGGGGCGAGGTCGTCGCCCTGCGTGATCTTCTGGCGCTTCTCCTCGAGGCGGCGCTCGAACTCCTTGCGCTGCGCGCGCATGCGCTCGGCGGTCACTTCGAGGCTCGGCGTTGGCGTCGTCGTCCTCGAGGCGCACTTCGAGCCAGTGCTCGCGCGGCAGGTCGGCGAGGTAGTCGGCCGTGACCTTGCTGCCCGGCTTCAGCTTGCGCGGGCCGCCCGTGGCGACCTTGCCGACCAGCATGCGAGTGCACGCGCGAGAAGAGGTCCTCCTCGAGGATGCGCTGCTGGTCGGCGAGGTCCTTGCGGACCTTCTCGATCTCCGACTTCTCGATCGACAGCGCGCGGCTGTCCTTCTCGACGCCGTCGCGCGTGAACACGCGCACGTCGATCACCGTGCCGTCCATGCCCGGGGGCACGCGCAGCGAGGTGTCCTTCACGTCCGAGGCCTTCTCGCCGAAGATCGCGCGGAGCAGCTTCTCTTCCGGCGTGAGCTGCGTCTCGCCCTTCGGCGTGACCTTGCCCACGAGGATGTCGCCCGCCTTGACCTCGGCGCCGATGAAGGCGATGCCGGCCTCGTCGAGCTTGGCGAGCGCCGATTCGCCGACGTTCGGGATGTCCGCGGTGATTTCCTCGGGCCCGAGCTTCGTGTCGCGCGCGACGCAGGTGAGCTCCTCGATGTGGATCGTCGTGAAGCGGTCCTCCTGGACCACCCGCTCCGAGATCAGGATCGAGTCCTCGAAGTTGTAGCCGTTCCACGGCATGAACGCGACCAGCAGGTTCTGGCCGAGCGCGAGCTCGCCCAGGTCCGTCGACGGGCCGTCGGCCAGCACGTCGCCGCGCGCGATCGCGTCACCGGCGTGCACCAGCGGGCGCTGGTTGATGCAGGTGTTCTGGTTCGAGCGCGTGTACTTCGTCAGGTTGTAGATGTCGACGCCCGGCTCGCCCGCGGTCGTCTCCGCGTCGTTGACGCGGACCACGATGCGCGAGGCGTCGACCGAGTCGACCACGCCGCCGCGGCGCGCGACGACGGTCACGCCCGAGTCGATCGCGACGGGGCGCTCCATGCCGGTGCCGACCAGCGGCGTCTCGGAGCGCAGCGTCGGCACGGCCTGGCGCTGCATGTTCGAGCCCATCAACGCGCGGTTCGCGTCGTCGTGCTCGAGGAACGGGATCAGCGAGGCGGCCACCGAGACGATCTGCTTCGGCGAGACGTCCATGAACTGGAGCTTGTCCGGCGTCGAGAGCATGAACTCGTTCTGGTAGCGGCTCGAGACGAGCTCGTCGGTGAACTCGCCCTTCTTGCCGAGCGTCGCGTTCGCCTGCGCGATCACGTACTGCGCCTCGTCGATGGCCGACAGGTACACGATCTCGTCGGTGACGCGGCCGTTCGCGACCCTGCGGTACGGCGTCTCGAGGAAGCCGTAGTCGTTGGTGCGGGCGTAGACCGACAGCGAGTTGATCAGGCCGATGTTCGGGCCTTCCGGCGTCTCGATCGGGCACACGCGGCCGTAGTGGGTCGGGTGCACGTCGCGGACTTCGAAGCCGGCGCGCTCGCGCGTCAGGCCGCCCGGGCCGAGCGCCGAGACGCGGCGCTTGTGGGTGACCTCGGAGAGCGGGTTGTTCTGGTCCATGAACTGCGAGAGCTGCGAGGAGCCGAAGAACTCCTTCACCGCGGCCGCGACCGGCTTCGCGTTGATCATGTCCTGCGGCATCAGGCCTTCGCTCTCGGCGATGGTCAGGCGCTCCTTGACGGCGCGCTCGACGCGCACGAGGCCGACGCGGAACGCGTTCTCGGCCATTTCGCCGACCGCAGCGCACGCGGCGGTTGCCGAGGTGGTCGATGTCGTCGACCATGCCGTTGCCGTTGCGGATGTCGATCAGCGTGCGCAGCACGTCGATGATGTCCGACGTCTCGCCGTACTGCTCGATCAGGCCCTTGGCGAAATCGTCGCCGCGGCGCCCGAAGTGCAGCTGGTCGTACAGGATGCCGGCGCCCTTCACTTCCTGTGCGGCCGACGCGGCGGTTGAACTTCATGCGGCCCGACGGCCGACAGGTCGTAGCGCTCGGGGTTGAAGAACAGGTTCTGGAACAGGTTCTCGGCCGCATCGCGCGTGGGCGGCTCGCCCGGGCGCATCATGCGGTAGATCTCGACCAGCGCTTCCATGCGGTTCTTGGTCGGGTCGATGCGCAGCGTGTCCGAGATGAACGGGCCGCGGTCGAGGTCGTTGACGTACAGCACGCGGATCTCGGCGATCCCGGCCTGCACGAGCTTGAGCACCGTGGCCGCGGCGCAGGACCTCGTTGGCCTTGGCCAGGATCTCGCCGGTCTCGGTGTTGACGACGTCGTGCGCGAGCACCTTGCCGATCAGGTAGTCGGTCGGCACGGTCAGGCGGTCGACGCCCGCGTCTTCGAGCTGGCGCACGTGGCGCGCGGTGATGCGGCGGCCTTCCTCGACGATGACCTTGCCGCCGACCTTGATCTCGAACGCTGGCGGTCTCGCCGCGCAGGCGGCTCGGCACGAGCGCGAGCTCGATGCCGTCGGGCGACAGGTAGAACGTGTTCTTGTCGAAGAACATGTCGAGCATCTGCTCGTCGCTGTAGCCGAGCGCGCGCAGCAGGATGGTGACCGGCAGCTTGCGGCGGCGGTCGATGCGCGCGTACACGCAGTCCTTGGCGTCGAACTCGAAGTCGAGCCACGAGCCGCGGTAGGGAATGACGCGCGCGTTGAACAGCAGCTTGCCCGAGCTGTGCGTCTTGCCGCGGTCGTGGTCGAAGAACACGCCGGGGCTGCGGTGCAGCTGGGAGACGATGACGCGCTCGGTGCCGTTGACGACGAACGTGCCGTTGTCGGTCATCAGCGGCAGTTCGCCGAGGTAGACCTCCTGCTCGCGGATGTCCTTCACCGGCTTCTTGGCGCCGGGGGCTTCCTTGTCGAGCACGACGAGGCGCACCTTGACGCGCAGCGGCGCCGCGTAGGTGAGGCCGCGGAGCTGGCACTCCTTGACGTCGAACACCGGCTCGCCGAGCCGGTAGCTGACGTATTCGAGCAGCGCGTTGCCCGAATAGCTGACGATCGGGAACACGCTGCGGAAGGCGGCGTGCAGGCCGATCTCGTCGCGCCTGTCCTCGGCCGTGTCGGCCTGCAGGAACTTGCGGTACGAATCGAGCTGGATGGCGAGCAGGTACGGCACCTCGAGGATGCTCGACCGCTTGCCGAAATCCTTGCGGATGCGCTTCTTTTCGGTGAAGGAATAAGCCATTGCGATCACCCTCTCGAGGCTGCCGACTGCCGGCGCCTGAGCGCGGCGGAAACTACTGGACGAAAAATCGACAAACAGCGGCGACCGGCCGGCGGATGCTGTCCGCCGCCCGGCTCCCCGTGGCAACGGGCACGGAGCCCGCGCATCGCGGTTACTTGATCTCCGCGGCAGCGCCGGCCTCTTCGAGCTTCTTCTTGATCGCGTCGGCGTCGGCCTTCGGCATGCCGTCCTTGACCATCGAGGGCACGCCCTCGACGAGGTCCTTGGCTTCCTTCAGGCCGAGGCCGGTGATCTCGCGGATCACCTTGATCACGCCGACCTTGTTCGCGCCGAAGCTCGTCATCGTGACGGTGAACTCGGTCTGCTCTTCGGCAGCCGGGGCCGCCGCGGCAGCGGCGCCGCCGGCGGCGACCATGGCCATCGGGGCGGCGGCGGTCACGCCGAACTTCTCTTCCATCATCTTGACGAGGTCGACGATCTCCATGACGGTCATGTTGGAGATCGCGTTGAGGATGTCTTCCTTAGTAGCAGCCATTTGCGTAGCTCCTGTAAAAGCTGTTTGCCTGAATACCCGTGAATATCAACGCTGCGACCGCCTCAGGCGGCCGCGCTCTTCTGGTCCTTGACCGCGGCGATCGTGCGCACGAGCTTCGCGTGAGGCTCTGCCAGCGTGCGGACGAACTTGCCGATCGGGGCCTTGATGACTCCGAGCAGCTGCGCCAGAGCCTGGTCCTTGGTAGGAAGGCTCGCGACGCGCTCGAGGTCCTTGCCCGGCAGAACGGTGCCGCCGAGGGACACCAGCGTCGGAACGAGCTTGTCGTTGTCCTTCGCGAATGCCTTGATCAGCCGTGCTGCCGCGCCCGGATCGTCCTGCGAGAAGGCGAGGATCAGCGGACCCTTGAGCTTCGCACCGACGCACTCGAACTGAGTGCCGGCGATGGCTCGGCGGGCCAGCGTGTTCTTCACCACGCGCATGTAGACGCCGGTTGGCGCGGGCCTTGGCGCGCAGCTCGGTGAGCTTCGAGACCGGCAGCCCGCGGTACTCCGCGGCGACCACGGACAGCGCGGTCTGCGCGACCGCGTTCACCTCGGCGACCAGTGCCTTCTTGTCGTCCAATCTAAGCGCCATGTCTTCCTCCTGGCCTGAAGATCAAACAACGAACACCCGTCCCTAGGCGTTCGCCCTTCTTGAGAAGGCGGACCTTCGGCAGTGAGACACTGACTCGGGTACCACCATCTGCGCAGGCCGCGCGATTAAGGGAACGCGCATGAGCTTCTCCCGCCTGCGGTCTTCGATGATGACCGGCCGGCTTCGCGCACCCGACGTAGCGTCGGTTCGCGGCCCGGGCCGGCCCTGCATCAAAACCTCAAATCAAAAAATCCTGTCGCCTGCGCGATCAGCGGCTGGAAGCCGTGAGCGATCGACTGGTCCACCGGCACGCCGGGGCCCATCGTCGACGACACCGAGACGCGCTTCAGGAACACGCCCTTCGACGCCGCCGGCTTCGCCTTCTGCAGGTCGGCGAGCAGCGCGTGCAGGTTCTCCTTCAGCTTCTGCGCGTCGAAGCTCGCCTTGCCGATCGTGCAGTGGATCGACGCCGGCCTTGTCGGTGCGGAAGCGCACCTGGCCGGCCTTGGCATTGCGCACGGCGCCCGCGACGTCCGGCGTCACCGTGCCGACCTTCGGGTTCGGCATCAGGCCGCGCGGGCCGAGGATCTGGCCGAGCTGGCCGACGACGCGCATCGCGTCCGGGCTCGCCACGACCACGTCGAAGTTGATCTCGCCGGCCTTCACCTTCTCGGCGAGGTCTTCCATGCCGACGATGTCGGCGCCCGCTTCACGCGCGGCGTCGGCGTTCTTGCCCGAGGTGAACACGGCGACGCGGACCGTCTTGCCGGTGCCGTGCGGCAGCACGGTCGAGCCGCGGACCTGCTGGTCCGACTTCGAGGCGTCGATGCCGAGGTTCACCGCCACGTCGACGGCCTCGTCGAACTTGGCGGTGGCGAACTGCTTGACGAGGCCGAGGGCCTCGTCGATCGGATACTGCTTGCCCGGGACGATCTTCTCGGCCCAGGGCTTCATGCGCTTGGCGACGGCAACCATGATCAGACCTCCCTCCACGTCGACGCCCATGCTGCGGGCGCTGCCCGCGATCGTGCGCACGGCCGCTTCGAGGTCGGCGGCGGTCAGGTCGGGGGTCTTGGTCTTCGCGATGTCCTCGAGCTGCTTGCGGCGTGATCTTGCCGACCTTGGCGGTGTTCGGCGTGCCGCTGCCCTTCTCGATGCCGATCGCCTTGCGGATCAGCACGGACGCCGGCGGCGTCTTCATGATGAAGGTGAAGCTGCGATCGCTGTACACGGTGATCACCACCGGGATCGGCAGGCCCTTCTCGACGTTCTGCGTCTGCGCATTGAACTGCTTGCAGAACTCCATGATGTTCACGCCCTGCTGGCCGAGCGCCGGACCGATCGGCGGGCTCGGGTTCGCCTGGCCTGCAGGCACCTGCAGCTTGACGTAACCGTTGACTTTCTTTGCCATCTCTTCCTACCTCTGGTGGGTCCGAACGCCCTCGCGGGCTCCCCGTGTCAGGCCTTTTCGACCTGGCTGAATTCCAGTTCGACGGGCGTCGAGCGCCCGAGGATCTGCACCGCCACCTGCAGGCGGCTCTTTTCGTAGTTGACCGACTCGACGACGCCGTTGAAGTCGTTGAACGGCCCGTTGGTGACGCGCACCACTTCGCCCGGCTCGAACAGCACCTTCGGCCGCGGCTTCTCCGCGCCTTCCTCGACGCGGCGCAGGATCGCGTTCGCTTCCTTGTCCGTGATCGGCGCCGGCTTCTCCGGCGTGCCGCCGATGAACCCGAGCACCTTCGGCGTCTCGCGCACGAGGTGCCAGGTGTCCTCGTTCATCTCCATCTGCACGAGCACGTAGCCCGGGAAGAACTTGCGCTCGCTCTTGCGGCGCTGCCCGTCGCGCATCTCGACCACTTCCTCGGTCGGCACCAGGATCTCGCCGAACTTGTCCTCGAGCGCGTGCAGCTTGATGCGATCCTTGAGGCTCGCCGAGACCTTGTGCTCGAAGTTCGAATACGCGTGAACGACGTACCAGCGCAGCGCCACGGTCAGCCTCCCTGCCCGGTGAGGGCGTGCATGATGCTGCCGAGCGCCCAGTCGAGGATCCAGAAGAAGATGCCCATCACCACGATCGCGACGACGACGACGAGCGTCATCTGCAGCGTCTCCTGGCGCGTGGGCCACACGACCTTGCGCAGCTCGACGCGCGAACCCTGCACGAACGCCCAGAGCGCCTTGCCCTGCGCGGACTGCAGCGCCACCGCAACGCCGGCGCCGAGCGACGCGAACACGATCAGCCAGCGCACGGCCAGCGGATACGTGCCCAGCAGGTAGAAGGCGGCGATGCCTCCCACCAGGATCGCCACGGCAGCGATCAGCTTGACGGTGTCCAGCGCGCTGGCACCGGTTTGAACCTGTTCGGTCATGTGTTACTTCGGGCCCTTCACGCCGCTCCGCCGTCCCGTCACGCGCCTCGACTGGCAGGCCAGGAGGGAATCGAACCCCCAACCTGCGGTTTTGGAGACCGCCGCTCTGCCAATTGAGCTACTGGCCTGCGCTTGAACGGGAACGTCAGCCGACGAGACGTATTACTTCAGGATCTTCGAAACCACGCCGGCACCGACGGTGCGGCCACCCTCGCGGATGGCGAAGCGCAGGCCTTCCTCCATCGCGATCGGGCTGATCAGCTCGATCGTCATCTTGATGTTGTCGCCCGGCATCACCATCTCGACGCCTTCGGGCAACTCCACCGACCCCGTCACGTCCGTCGTGCGGAAGTAGAACTGCGGGCGATACCCCTTGAAGAACGGCGTGTGACGGCCGCCCTCTTCCTTCGTCAGCACGTACACCTCGCCCTCGAACTTGGTGTGCGGCGTGATCGAACCGGGCTTCGCCAGAACCTGGCCGCGCTCGACTTCCTCGCGCTTCGTGCCGCGCAGCAGCACGCCCACGTTGTCGCCCGCCTGACCCTGGTCGAGCAGCTTGCGGAACATCTCCACGCCCGTGCAGGTCGTCTTGATCGTCGGACGCAGCCCGATGATCTCCACTTCGTCGTTCACCTTGACGATGCCGCGCTCGATGCGACCGGTCACCACCGTGCCGCGGCCCGAGATCGAGAACACGTCCTCCACCGGCATCAGGAACGCGCCGTCGATCGCGCGCTCCGGCACCGGGATGTAACGGTCCATCTCCTCGACCAGCTTCACCACCGAGGGCACGCCGAGCGGGCCCGTGTCCCCCTCGAGCGCCTTCAGCGCCGAGCCCGTCACGATCGGCGTCTCGTCGCCCGGGAAGTCGTACTTCGACAGCAGCTCGCGAACTTCCATCTCGACCAGCTCGAGCAGCTCCGCGTCGTCCACCATGTCCGCCTTGTTCAGGTACACCACGATGTACGGAACGCCCACCTGGCGCGCCAGCAGGATGTGCTCGCGCGTCTGCGGCATCGGGCCGTCAGCGGCCGAGCACACCAGAATCGCGCCGTCCATCTGCGCCGCGCCCGTGATCATGTTCTTCACGTAGTCGGCGTGCCCCGGGCAGTCGACGTGCGCGTAGTGCCGGTTCGGCGACTGGTACTCGACGTGCGCCGTCGAGATCGTGATGCCGCGCGCCTTCTCTTCCGGCGCCTTGTCAATCTGGTCGTAGGCCATGAACGTGCCGCCGTGCGTCTCGGCCATCACCTTCGTCAGCGCCGCCGTCAGCGTCGTCTTGCCATGGTCCACGTGACCAATGGTGCCCACGTTCACGTGCGGCTTCGTACGCGCAAATTTTTCCTTAGCCACGACCCGTACCTCTGATTCAAGTTTCCCAAATCTTCTGGAGCCCACGACCGGAATCGAACCGGTGACCTCGTCCTTACCAAGGACGTGCTCTACCGACTGAGCTACGTGGGCACGTTTCGTCCCGATCAACCGTTCCCACACCGCCGGAATGGAGCGGGTGATGGGAATCGAACCCACGTCAACAGCTTGGAAGGCTGAGGTTCTACCATTGAACTACACCCGCAGCGTTCACCGGTCCGACCCTGCCCTGCCCGCTTGCCTCGCGGCGATCCCGTTTGCGCAGATCGCCCGCCCGATCCGTCGACCCTTCACGCCAGCGAAGCCGTGGTGGAGGGGGTAGGATTCGAACCTACGAAGGCATAAGCCGGCAGATTTACAGTCTGCTCCCGTTGGCCGCTTGGGTACCCCTCCCGGACAGAGAGCCGCGTATTCTGGTCGGCGGCCCGCACGGTGTCAACGTAAACGTGAGGAGGTTTCCCTTGGAATCGAGGAAGCTGGGCCGTCAGGGCCTCGAGGTGGCGTCGCTCGGCCTGGGCTGCATGGGCATGACCTTCGCATACAAGGGCGGGGCCGATGAAGCCGAGTGCGCCGCGACCCTCATCGAGGCGGTCGACAGCGGGGTGACCCTGATCGACACGGCCGAGGTCTACGGCCCCTTCGAGAACGAGAAACTCGTCGGGCGCGTCCTGGCGGGCAACCGTCGGGACCGGGTCTGCCTCGCGACCAAGTTCGGTTTCGACATCGCCAACAACAGGCCGGGCCAGTCCTGGGCCCTCGACAGCCGGCCCGGGCACATCCAGGAGGCCGTCGAGCAGTCGCTGCAGCGCCTGCAGACGGACCGGATCGACCTCCTCTACCAGCACCGGGTGGATCCCAAGGTGCCCATCGAGGACGTGGTCGGGGCCATGGCCGAGCTCGTCCGGCAGGGTAAGGTCCGCTACCTCGGGCTCTCCGAGGCCAGCGCCGGCACGTTGCGGCGGGCCCATGCGGTGCACCCGATCAGCGCCCTGCAGTCCGAGTACTCGCTCTGGGAACGCGGTCTCGAACGGGAGGTCCTGCCCACGTGCCGGGAACTCGGCATTGGCCTGGTGCCCTATTCCCCCCTCGGCCGGGGCTTCCTCGCAGGTAACCGCACCCGGGCGGAGGATCTGCCCGAAGGCGACTTCCGGCGCGCCCAGCCCCGCATCCAGGGCGCCAATTTCGACTCCAACCTGAAGCTCCTCGCGAATGTCGAAGACCTGGCCCGTCGGGTCGGCGCCACCACGGCTCAGATCGCCCTCGCCTGGCTCCTCGCCCAGGGTGCAGACATCGTTCCGATCTTCGGCACGACCCGGCGGGCGCGGCTGCGGGAGAATCTCGGGGCGGCAAGCGTCAAGCTGGCGTCCTGCGACCAGTTCCGGCTCGACCAGGTCTTCGCCCCCGGCAACACGGCCGGGGAGCGCTACAACGCCGCCTCCATGGCCACCCTCGACCGGCCCAAGGGCTGAACTAGAATTTTGTAGCACGAATTACAATTCGTGTATCATGCGGCGGTGAACGACGGAGGGGCGCCCGTGCCCCGCCCGCGTCCCGCACGGAGCCGAGTTCGCCATGCCCGACATCCTGTTGTTCCCCTTCGAGCAGTACTGGTGGTTCTACGCCGGGTTCACGGTGTTCGTGCTCGCGATGCTGGCGCTCGATCTCGGCGTCTTCCATCGCGACGCCCACGAAGTCACCGTGCGCGAGGCGGCCACCTGGAGCGTGGTCTGGGTCGCGCTCGCGCTCGCCTTCAATTTCGCGTTCTACCTGTATGCGAACTGGCACCTGCCGCAGGTGCCCGCGCTGGCTGGCCTCGACCATGCCCAGCTCGCGCGCGACTCGTCGCTCGAGTTCCTGGCGGGCTATGTCGTGGAGAAGGCGCTCGCCGTCGACAATATCTTCGTGTTCGTCGCGGTGTTCTCCTACTTCGCCGTCCCGCTGAAGTACCAGCACCGCGTGCTCTTCTACGGCATCCTCGGCGCGCTCGTGTTCCGGGCGCTGTTCATCTCGCTCGGCTCGGTGCTGATGCAGTACCACTGGGTGATCGTGGTGTTCGGCGTGTTCCTGATCCTCACGGGCATCAAGATCATCTTCCTGCCGGAGAAGCCGCTCGACCCGGAGCGCAATCCCCTGATCCGGCTGCTGCGACGCTTCATGCCGGTGTGGCCGAAGATCGAGGGCGACCGGTTCTGGCTGCGGCACGAAGGCGTGCTCTATGCGACGCCGCTCTTCGTCGCCCTGCTCTTCATCGAGTTCTCGGACATCATCTTCGCCATCGACTCGGTGCCCGCGATCTTCGCGCTCACCAACGAGCCGCTGATCGTCTTCACCTCGAACATCTTCGCGATCCTCGGCCTGCGCGCGATGTACTTCCTGCTCGCGAACGTGGTGCGGATGTTCCAGTACCTGAAGTACGGGCTCGGCGTGATCCTGGTGTTCGTCGGCCTGAAGATGGTGTGGCTCAACCAGGCATTCGGCGGCAAGTTCCCGATCGCGTGGTCGCTGTCGATCATCGGCGCGATCCTCGCCGCGTCGGTCCTCGTCTCGGTGGCGGCGCAGCGCTTCGGCAAGCAGGACACCGCGGCCTGAAGTCGCCGCGGCCCGTCGCGGAGCCGGCGGCGGGCTAGCGATTCCTCGCTTTCGGGCGGCGCGAGGGCTTCTTCGCACGCACCTTAGCCGCCTTTGCCTGCGCGGGCGCCCTGCGCGACTTCACCAGGCGCAGGCCGGCGGACGCGGGCTCGGGCTTGCTCGCCGCCGCGGGCGGCAAGTCAGCCTTCAATACCCGGAACAATCCGTCGATGAACTCGCGACGCTGCGCCTCGAGTCGCGCCGCGTCGTCGGCCGAGAACGAGTGCCGGTCGACTTCGCCTTCGAGGACGACGCCGCGCGCGCGCCCGATCGCCTCGAGCGCGGCGAGCCGCTCGCGCAATGCCCAGACCTCGCTCGCGAGGTGCAGCATCATCGCGATGACCTTGTCGACGGCGGGATCGGCAAAGAACACGGGCCGGCCGCCGCGGATGGTGCGAGGCAGTGAACGCCGCTCAGCCATGCGTCACTTCCAGGCGCCGAAGCAGAACCACTGGATGCCGTCGGCGAGGCGCCCGGTCTTGTCGCTGTCGACCTCGGTCTCGGCGGCGAGCGCGCGCTCGAACCCGTTCTCGCCGTACCAGCCGACGCTCGGCACCACGAACTGCACGTACTGCTTCGGATCGAAACCCGCCGCCTTGCAGAGCGCCTCGGGACGCTGGTCGCGAAACGGCTTGTAGTACGGCTCGTTGTTGTAATAGCTGTCCCAGTCCAGGTAGAACGCGTCGTACGCCGACATCTGCGAATTCGGCGGCAGTTCCATGTGCAGCATCAGGCCGCCCGGCTTCAGCACGCGGCGGGCTTCGGCGAGCACCTTCGCGATGCCCTTGCGCGGCACTTCGTGCAGGAACATCGACGAGAACACGAGATCGAAGCTCGCGTCCGGATAGGCGAGCGATTCCGCATTCATCTGGCGGAACGACACGGCACGCCCCTGCGCGCGGGCGCGGGCCGCGCCGTAGCGCAGGCACGGCGCGGCGACGTCGATGCCGGTGACGTCGGCCTGCGGATAGGTGTCCTTCCACGAGCCCGTGTTGTGGCCGATGGTGCAACCGAGGTCGAGGATGCGGCGCGGCTCGAAGCCCGGATACTTCGCGCGCACGAAGCGCGAGATGGACTGCCCGATGTCGTCGAGGTTCTGGCCCATCAACCCGAAGGAGAAGACTGCGAGGCCGTTGTCGTAGACGGCGCCGGCGCTCAAGTCGTCCGGCCCGTGCTCGCGATCGTAGTTGCCTGGCATCAGGTGCACGTCGATGGCGCTGACCGAGCGCGGCACCGCGAGCGCCGGGTCGAGTTCGAGCTTCACCTCGGGTCTTTGCTTCGCGAGGTTCCCGGCCCGCTCGGCCAGCGCGTCGCGTTCGCGGTCCACGACCGGCAGCACGGTCTGCCAGACCATGTCCTGCGCCGTGACCCGCAGGCTCGAGTAGAACTTGAAATGGTCGTGGCCGCGAATCGCCGCATGCACTTCTGCGCCGTCGCGCGGCGCCCGGCCGTGCTGCCGCTCGAAGCGGGGGCGCACGTCGACCTCGTAGGCGGTGCGCATGTCCGTCGCCATGTCGTTCAGGATGTAGGCGCGCAAGCCCGACACGAAGTTCTGGCGTGCCTTCTCGTCCAGGGTCTTGTCGAGCTTCAGTCCGTGTTGCAGTTCGAGCATGGAAGATCCTCCGTGCGCAGAAAATCGGTGGAAAGCAGCTCGCAGTCAAGCGGCCGTGCGGCCGGTCCCGGGCAGGTCGACTATCTCGACGTCGGCCGGCGCAATCGGGCGGCCGAGGAACGTTGCGCCCACCCGGGCGAACCGCTCCGGCCCGTCGGTGGCCAGGAGGCTCACGCGTCCCGGGCCCGGACCCGTCGCGCGCAGCCCGGCGTTCGCGAGTACTTCGGTCAGGGCTGCCGCAGTGGTTTCAGCGGAATCGACGATCGCGACCTTCGGACCGAGCACCGCGCGGATGGCGGGCGCCAGTACCGGGAAGTGGGTGCAGCCGAGGACGAGCGTGTCCGGACGTGCCGCGCCCTGCGAGGGTGCGAACAGGTCATCGAGATAGCGATGCACGACGGCTTCGACGACGGGACCGTCGGTCCACCCCTCCTCGGCCAGCGCGACGAAGAGCGGACAGGCGCGGGCGGTCACCTCGGCGCCCGGCAGGCGGCGAGCGATCGCAGCCTGGTACGCGCCGCCGCGCACCGTGCTCTCCGTCGCGATGACAGCGATGCGCCCGCCGCGGGTGGCGCGGCACGCAGCCGCGGCGCCGGGCTCGAGCACCCCGACCACCGGCACGGGCGCGAACTCCCGGGTCAACGCATCGAGCGCGACGGCCGAAGCCGTGTTGCACGCGACGACCAGGCATTTCACGCCGCGGTCGTGCAGCAGGGCAGCGGCCTGCAGCGCATAGCGACGGATCGACTCGGGACTCTTGGTGCCGTAAGGCAGGCGTGCCGTATCGCCGAGATACACGAAGCTTTCGGCCGGCAGCTTGCGCATCAGCGCGCTGAGGACGGTGAGTCCGCCGACGCCGGAGTCGAACACGCCGATGGGCGCTGCCGCGCCCGCGGGAGGAGATGCGCTCATGCGGGAATCCGGGCCGGGCCGTGCATTGTGGCGCGCAGAATACCGCAGGGCCCACTCGACATAACGTGATGTTTTGGCCGGCCTCTTCACTCTGCGGCCGGTCCGTGCATAATTGCGCTCAGACAGCCGTCACGGACAACGAATAATAGAGCGGCGCCTTGGAACGAAGACTCACCACCCGTCACCGTGCACGCACCACCGTGTACGTGCTCCTGCCCGGCCACCGGCGGCGTCTGTGCCGTGCGCGCAACCTGAGCGCGACCGGCGTGTTCGTCGAAACCGGCGACATGGGGCTGCGCAAGGGCCAGACGGTCGAACTGGCGTTCGCGATCAGCCTCGGCACCGTGACCAAGATCCATCGCCGCACGGCGGTCGTCGCGCACGTTTCGCGCGGCGGCACCGGGCTGATGATGGAAAACCACGGCAGCTGAGCCCGTTCCCCGCCGCGTCGGCGGCAACTCTCTGCTGCGTAAGGGATTCTGCGGATTCGGGACGGATCGCCCACCCGTAAGGTGAGGCTGGATCAACGCCGCGCGGGTGCGCATTTCGCGCGCCCGCCTCGTCGAACGGCGTGTCCGCCGCAATGGCGAATTCGATTCCCGACATGACCGTGGCAGACGCGATGAACCGCGTGCTCGAGGTCGAGCGGGACGCTGCTGTGGCGATCCGCGCGGCGCAATCCGATGCCGACGCGGTCCTCCAGGCGGCGCGTGAAACTCGTCGCCAGATCCTCGACCGCGCCCGCGACCGGGCCTCGCGACTGCACGTGAGGGCCCAGGCTCGCCTCGCGGATACGCTCTCCCAACTCGATGCCCAGGCACGGACCGCCGGCGCAGATCGCGAATCGCTCGAATCGATCGCGCAACGCGCGATCGAGCAGCTCGCCCGCCGCCTCGCCTCCCGTGATCATGAGCCACCCTGATTGCGCGTTCGCCTATTCGCAGGCGCGGCTGCAGGCGCGTCTCGGCTCGCGGCCGACCGCGGCGGACTGGCAACGCCTGCATGCAACACGCGACCTGGGCGGTTTGCTGCAGATCGCCGGCACGACCGCACTCGCGCCGTGGACCCACGACCTCACGGCGCGCACGCCGGTCCACGAAGCGGAACAGAAGCTGCGCCGCCGCTGGCTCGCGCACGTGGATGAAGTCGCCGCATGGCAGCCGGCGGCGTGGCGCGACGCCATCGCGTGGCTGCGCTGGCTGCCGTACCTGCCCGCGCTCCAGAAGCTGGCGCGCGGCGGAAAGTCGCCCGAGTGGATGCGCAGTGACCCGGTGCTCGGCCCGGTCGTGGCCGAGGATCCGCGCCAGCGCGCGGCGAGCCTGCAGCGCACGGCCTTCGCGCCGCTCGCCGCCGGATTCGCCCCCCGGTCCGGTTCGCCCGACGTGATGGGCGCGTGGTTGCGACACTGGCGATCGCTGTGGCCCATGCGCGCGCCGAACGAAGTGTCTTTGGAGCGGGTGCTGAAGCAGGTTCTCGCCGCACGCGCCGAGATCGCGGCAGCGCCCGAAAGCGTGGTCTCGGCCCAGACACTCGGCCGGCTGGAACGGCGACTGCTGGTCGCGTTGCGCCGCAATCCGCTCTCCCCGGTCGCAACCGTCGCGTGGCTCGGACTCGCGGCGCTCGACCTCACGCAGATGCGCGGCAGCGTCGCACTGCGCGCCCTGCACGGCGCGAGCGAGCCGCGCGCATGAGCATCCGGCCGCGGCTGGCGAACTGGTTCGAGCTGCTCACCTCGCGCGAGGAACTCGGCGTGGCCCTCGACTGCCTGGCGCAGACCGGGCTCGTGCAACTGCAGGCCTACAGCCAGTCGGAGTCGCGGCTCGCGCTGCCGGACCTGCGCCACGTGCTCGACGAATACGAGGCCCTGGCCAGGCGCTACGCGCACTGGTGGCCGCAACCCAACTTCCGCGCGCCGGATGCCGATCACCAGCTGACGGAGGTCCCGCAGCGGGCCATCGACACGCTGCGCGCCTGGAGCCGCGAAGCCGATCCCGCGGTGGCGGAACTGGAATCCATCGCGCAGGCACGCAGCGAGGCCTCCCTGATCGATCGGCTGCAGCAAGCCGGCGGCGCATCGTTGCCGCGCCTCGATCGAGTCGCCGCAGCCGGTCCGGTGCTCGCGAGCCGGGTGTACGTGATGCCGCTGGGCGGCCAGCCGTTGACCCTGCCTGCAGCAGTCATTACCCAGCGACTCGCCGCTAACGACGAGCAGTTCCTGATCGCAATCGGTGCCGAGGAGGACATGGGCGACCTCGACCAGTCGCTCGTCGCGCGCAAGGCTCGCGCCATCGGGCTGCCTGCCGGCCTGCCTGCCGACCGCGCGCAACTGGCCGGTGCGATCGCCGGACTCCAGCGCTCGCTCGACGAACGCGAACAGGCCGCGCGCGCCACGCTGGACGCGCTCAACGAACGCCACGCGCTGTCCGACGCGCTCGGCGAGATTTCGCTCGCAGCATGGGTCGTCGCGCACGTGCCCGAGTTGCCGGTGACGGAACACTTCGCGTGGATCACGGGCTGGTGCTCCGACGGCGACGACAAGAAGCTGCGGGCGGCGCTCGATGCGCGGCAGCTGCATTACCTGCTGCGTTTCACGGCCTGCCCGGAGGGCGAAGTCCCGCCATCCGTGCTGCACAACCCGCGCTGGGCGCGTCCCTTCGAAGTGTTCACGCGGCTGATGGGCGTGCCGACCGGCGGCGAGGCCGACCCGAGCATGGTCGTTGCGCTGCTGGCGCCCCTGATGTTCGGCTTCATGTTCGGAGACGTCGCCCAGGGCCTCGTCGTCGCGTTCGCCGGCTGGTCGCTGCGCAATCGCATGCCGGCGTTGCGGCTGCTGGTGCCGGGCGGTCTCGTCGCCGTGGTGTTCGGATTCGCCTTCGGCAGCGTGTTCGCGCGTGAAGATCTCTTGCCACCGATGTGGGTGCATCCACTCGAGTCGCCGCTGGTCGTACTGGGCACCGCGCTCTGCTTCGGTGTCGTGGTGATCACGCTCGGCCAGTTGATCGACGCCCTGCAGCATTCGTGGCGCGGCCGGCTGCTCCAGTGGCTCGCGTCCCCGGCGGGCGTGCTCGCGGCGTACCTGGGCGTCGTCGGCACGGTGCTCGATGCGCGCGCGCTCTGGCTGCTGCCGGTCGGCATCGCCTGGGCCCTCGGCGGCGCCGCGCTCACCGCGAAGAAGGATCGCGCAGCGGCATTCGGCGCGGCCGCGGGCGAGACGCTGGAGCACATGCTGCAGCTCGCGGTGAACACGATCTCGTTCGTGCGCGTCGGCGCGTTCGCGCTCGCGCATGCAGGCCTGTGCACTGCCGTCGTCGGCATGGCTGAAGCGGCGGGGCCGGGCTACTGGCCGGTGCTCATCGTCGGCAACGCCGCGATCATCGCCCTCGAAGGCCTCGTGGTCGGCATCCAGACCACGCGTTTGATCCTGTTCGAATTCTTCATCCGGTTCCTCACCGCGCGCGGTCGGCCGTTCGAACCGCTCCCGCCGCACCTACGGACTCCCCTCCCCCTGCCGGGAAGCAAGCCATGAAATTCTCCACCCGCTGGATCCTTGCCCTGTTCACCCTGTCGGCGATCACGGTCGTCGTGGCCACGGTCGCGCTCGTGCTGGCGGCGCCCGCGTTCGCGGCGGAAGCCGGCCAGGCTGTCGCCATCGATCCGGGAGTGCTGCGCTGGGGCTTTGCTTCGGCTGCGGTCTCGGCCGGGTTGGCGGCGCTCGGCGCCGGCTACGCCGTGGCGCAGGTCGGCACGGCGGCACTGGGCGCCCTCGCGGAGAAACCGGAACTGTTCGGCCGCGTGCTCGTGCTGGTGGGGCTCGCCGAGGGCATCGCGATCTACGGCCTGATCGTGTCGATCCTGATCCTCAACCGCCTGGGCTGAGATGGCCTACACCGTCTACATCGGCGACGAAGCCACGGCAGCGGGATTCCGCCTCGCCGGCGTGAAAACCTGGGTGCCCGATCCTGCCGATGCACTGGCGACGTTGCGCCGCGCGGGCGCGGACGGCGCCGAGCTGATCCTGCTGTCGGCGCCGTTCGCCGCACAGCTGCCGATCGAGGAACTCGAAGCTGCGCTCGCGCGCGAGGCACCGCTCGTCGCGGTCGTGCCCGACGTGTTCGGTCGCGGCACGCCGCCCGATCTCGCGCACGAAGTGCGCGGCGCACTGGGAATCGAGACATGAACGAAACCGTCACGGTACTGCAGGCCCAGACCGAAGGGTTGCTCCGCCGGGTGGCGCGGGAACAGGAGTCACGCACGCTCGCGATTCGCTCCGCCGCCGAGGAACAGGCGCGTTCGATCGTCGTGCGTGCCCGGCAGGAAGCGCGTGCGCGACTGCGGCAGGCGATCGAGGAGGAACGGCGGCAGATCGAGCGGGCCATCGGTGAACGGCGGGCGGCGCTCGACACGACGGCGCGGCGCGCAGAGCAGGCGACTTTGCGCGGGCTGATCGAGCAGGCGTGGCAGCGACTGCCCCCGGCCGTTGCGTCGCTGTGGCAGGACGCGCCCGGACGCGAACAGTGGATCGAAGCGGCCTCGGAATTCGCCGCCGCAAGCCTGCGGCCGCAGGCTTCCTATGTGGTCGAATTCGATGCCGATGCAGCCGCAAACGCGGGGCAAGCCGCGAGCGCATGCCTGACGGCCGCGGGTCTCGAGCCGGTCGAGTGCCGACACGTGGCCGGCCTGGGGGCCGGCCTGCGCATCCGCGCCGGCGGCGCCTGCATCGACGCCACCGTTGCGGGACTGCTGGCGTCGCGCGAACGCGTGGAAGCCGAACTGCTCGCCGAGTTCGACCGCGTGCTCGAGGACTCCGCGCGAGGCGCCAGCGCATGAGCACCGCACGCATTACCTGGATCGGCGGGCCCGTGCTGCGCGCGCGCGTCGACGGCGCGTTTCACGTCTACGAGGCGCTCGAGGTCGGCCCGCGCAAGCTGCTCGGCGAAGTGATCCAGCTGCGCGGCGACGAACTGGTCGCGCAGGTGTACGAGGACACGACCGGGCTCGAGCCCGGGGACAGCGTCCACGGGACCGGCCAGTCGCTCTCCGTGCCGCTCGGCCCCGGGCTGCTCGGCGGCATTTTCGACGGACTGCTCCGGCGGCTCACCGGCACCGACGATTTCCGCATCCACGCAGGGCTCGAGGTGCGAACGTCCGCGAGATTCACCATGAACCCGGCCGTCGAGGTCGGCGCGAACGTCGCGGCGGGCGCGACCCTGGCGCAGGTGACGGCACCGTTGCCGCAACTCGTGCTCGTCCCGCCGCAGATCTCCGGCCGGGTCGAGTGGCTGGCGGAGCCGGGCGAGTACGACGACGACGCGACGATCGCCGTCGTGATTGCGGCCGACGGCACGCGCCACGAGGTTGCGATGCGCCACTCCTGGCCGGTGCGCCGCGCGCGCCCCGTCAGGCAGCGGCTCGGCGCCAACGCCCCGATGATCACCGGCCAGCGCATCATCGACACGCTGTTCCCGGTTGCGCGTGGCGGGCGCGCAGCCCTGCCCGGCGGCTTCGGCACCGGCAAGACGGTACTGCAGGAAGCGCTCGCCAAGTGGTGCGACGCAGACGTCATCGTGTACGTCGGCTGCGGCGAGCGCGGCAACGAGATGGCGGAGGTGCTGGACGAGTTCCCGAAGCTCGACGACCCGCGCAGCGGCCGGCCGCTCGCCGAGCGCACCGTGATCATCGCGAACACGTCGAATATGCCGGTCGCGGCGCGCGAAGCGAGCATCTACACCGCCATCACCGTCGCCGAGTACTTCCGCGACCAGGGCCTGAACGTCGCGCTGATGGCCGATTCGACGAGCCGCTGGGCGGAGGCACTGCGCGAAGTTTCCGGTCGGCTGGGCGAACTGCCGGGCGAAGCGGGTTACCCCGCCTACCTCAGTTCGCGCCTGGCCGAGTTCTACGAGCGCGCGGCCCGCGTGACCACGCTCGCGGGCACCGAAGGCTCCGTAACCATCATCGGAGCGATCAGCCCGCCCTCGGGCGATTTCTCCGAGCCCGTCACCTTGCACACCAAGCGCTACGTGAAGTGCTTCTGGGCGCTCGACCGCCAGCGCGCGCAGGCGCGCTTCTATCCGGCGATCCACCCGCTGCAGTCGTACGGCGCCGATGCGGACGAACTCGCCGGCTGGTGGAAGCGCGCGGGCAACCCCGACTGGATCGCGCAGCGCCAGCGCGTGCTTGCGCTGCTCGAGACGCAGGCGCATCTCGAGCGCATGGCACGCATCGTCGGGCGCGATGCGCTGCCGCCGGAGCAGCAGGTGAAGCTGCTCTGCGCGGACCTCTTCAACGAAGGCTTCCTGCGCCAGTCCTCGTTCTCGAAGGTGGACCGCTACTGCTCGCCGCAGCGGCAGGTCGCGATGCTCGGCGTGCTGCTGCACTTCATGGATCGCGCCGAGGCCGCGGTCGAAGGCGGCATCGCGCCCGCGCGCCTCTCGGCCCTGCCCGGCCTGCGCCAGCTGCAGCGCCTCGGCGAGGAATTCGGCGAGCCGGACCTGCGCCGGCTGAAGCAACTGCCGCGCCAGATCGACTTCGAGTTCGACTCGCTGCAACCGGAGAGCGCGCATGCGGGCTGACCTGCTGCTCGAGGATGCGGTCACGCGCATCGAGGGGCCGCTGCTCTTCGCGAAGCGCGCGGCGCGCGTCGGACTCAACGCCGCGGTCGAGGTCGTCGGAACCGACGGCACGACGCGGCTCGGCCGCGTCGCTGCGCTCGACGTCGACTCGATGGTGATCGAGGTGCTGCAGTCGACCGCGGGCCTCGGCCTCGGCGGCACGCGCATCCGCGTCCGCCCCGAGCCGCTGCTGTTCGGCGTCGGCCCGAACCTGCTCGGGCGGGTGTTCGACAGCGTGGGCCGTCCCATCGACGGCGGACCGCCCGTGTCCGCTCGCGCCCGCATGCGCATCGAGGGACTCGCGATCAATCCCTCCTGGCGCGCGCTGCCGCGCGATTTTATCGAGACCGGTGTCTCCACCATCGACGTGATGAACAGCCTCGTGCGCGGCCAGAAGCTGCCGATCTTTTCCGCGGGCGGCCTGCCGCACGACCGGCTCGCGGCGGAAATCGCGCAGCGCGCCCGACTGCGCGGCGACCAGTCGCAGACGTTCGCGGTTGTATTCGCCGGCATCGGCGTGCCGCACGAGACCGCGGACCAGTTCCGTGTCGCGATGGAAGCGACCGGCGCCCTCGGCCACACGGCGCTGTTCCTGAACCTCGCCGACGAACCGGGCATGCAGCGCCTGCTGACGCCCCGCTATGCGCTGACGGCCGCGGAATACCTCGCCTTCGTCGAAGGCCGGCACGTGCTCGTGATCCTCACGGACATGACCAACTACTGCGAGGCCTTGCGCGAGGTCTCCGCGAGCCACGGCGAGATCCCCGGGCGCAAGGGGTATCCCGGCTACATGTACTCGGACCTCGCCGCGCTCTACGAGCGGGCCGGCTGCATCCGCGGCCGCCCCGGCACACTCACGCAGCTGCCGATCCTGACGATGCCGGGCGACGACATCGGCCACCCGATTCCCGATCTGACCGGCTACATCACCGAAGGGCAGATCGTGCTCGACCGCGAGCTCGACCGCCGCGGCATCTACCCCCCGGTGCGCGTGCTGCCGAGCCTGTCGCGCCTGATGGATGCGGGCACCGGCGAGGGGTTCACGGATCCCGATCACCCCGCGCTCGCGCACCAGTTGTTCGCGGCCTATGCCCGCGCCATCCGCATGCGCGTGCTGGCGAGCGTGATGGGCGAACAGGGATTGCCTGAGGCGGACCGCCGCTTCCTCGCCTTCGGCATGCGGTTCGAGGAGGAGTTCGCGCACCAGAAATCCGCGCGCACCCTCGAGGAGAGCATGGAGGCCGGCTGGGCGGTACTGCGCGGCCTGCCCGCGAACGAGCTGACCCGCCTGTCGAACGCGCAGATCCAGAAGCACCTCGCGGAGCCGGAACGTGCCTGACCTCGGCGCCGTCATCATCGCCACGCGCGTCGCGCTGCTCGAACTGCGCGACGAACGCCGGCTGGTGCAGGAAGGCTACGAGCTGCTCGACGAAAAGCGCGTGATGCTCGCGACCGAGATCCTCCGCCAGCTCCGCGAGCACAACGCGTTGCAGAGACAGGTGCGAGAGCACGAAGCGGCCGCCCGTGCAGCCTTTTGCGCCGCCGTCGAGGCGCATGGCTTCGACGACCTGACGGTGGCCCCACCCTGGCCGCTCGACGCCGCCCTGCTGAGGCGCGACCGCCGGCGGTTCCTCGGCCTCGGCCTCGTCGAGGCGCACCTCGACATCCCGGAGGGCGCCGGGACCGCGCCGTTGCCGCAGGCCACGCCCGAGCTGCGAGCCTGCGCCCGGGCCTTCCGCCAGGTGACGATCGACCATGCCGCGCTGGCGGCCCTGGCCGGCAACCTGCGGCGCCTGATCCGCGAGTACGTGCGCACCGAGAGGCGTGCGCGCGCCCTGGAAAACGTGCTGCTGCCGGAGATCGACACCTCGCTGCGCTTCGTCGAGGACCAGCTCGACGCCGTCGACCAGGAGGAAGCCGTGCGGGTCCGCAACGCCGCCCGGACGGACGACGCGGCCCAGGGCCGTGCGTCCGGCACTTGACCGCCGGGGCCGTGGGTCGCTAGCGTGCACCGCACCCACGGGAGCCGACGCATGATCAAGGAAGCCACTTCACCCCTCGAGCCTCGGATCGAGGACCTGGCCGGCGACAGCCTCGGGCGCAAGGCGCGCCGGCTGTTCCTCGCCACCCGGCCCAAGTTCCTCACCGCCTCCGTGCTGCCGGTCGTGGTCGGCACCGCGTGGGGCGCGGCCGTGTCCGGTCACTTCGACCTGATCGTCGCGCTGCTGGCCCTCGTCGCAACTGCGCTGGTACATGCAGCCAGCAACGTGCTGAACGACGTCGGCGACGAGGTGACGGGCACCGATCGCGTCAACCTCGAGCGCATCTACCCGTACACGGGCGGCTCGCGTTTCATCCAGAACCGCATCATGTCCGCAGCCGAGATGAACCGCTGGGGCATCGGCCTGCTGGCCCTCGCGAGCGTGTTCGGGCTGTGGCTCGCCTACCTCAAGGGCCCGATGGTGCTGCTGTTCGGCCTGGCAGGCATCGCGATCGCGGTGCTGTACTCGCTGCCGCGCGTGCAGCTCGCGGGCCGCGGACTCGGCGAATTCTGCATCTGCGTCGCCTTCGGGCTGCTGCCGGTGTGCGGCGCCGCGTGGCTGCAGAGTTCCGTGGTGGACTGGCCGACGGTGCTCGTGGCCCTGCCGACCGGCCTGTGGGTCACGCTCATCCTGCTCATCAACTCGGTGCCGGACCGCAAGGCGGACGGCGCGAGCGGCAAGCGCACCATGGTCGTGCGGCTCGGCCCCGACGGTTCGCGCAAGCTCTACGTGGCGCTGCACGTCGTCGCCTTCGCTTGCCTGTTGCTGCTGTCGCTCACCGGCGCGATGCCGTGGTGGGTGGCCGCGGGCGGCGTGGCGGTGATGCTCGGCGGCATCAAGGCGTCGAGCGGCATCCGCGACGAATTCGACCGCGGGGCGCTGACCAGGAGCATCGAGATGACGCTCGGCCTCCAGGTGGCGGGCTCGGTGCTGCTGGTCGTCGGTTCGCTGTTCGCGGCGTGACGCCGCGCGGATGACCGCCGACCCGCGGCGGTATCTCGTCTTCGGGGCGAGCGGCTACATCGGCACGAACCTCGTGCCGAAGCTGCTGGCCGCGGGCAAGTCGGTCCGGGCCAGCGCGCGCAATCGCGAGGTGCTCGAAGGGCGCGGCTGGCACGGCCTCGAGATCGTTTCCGCCGACGCCCTCGATCCGCGGTCGCTCGTTGCGGCGCTCGCCGGTGTGCACACTGCGTTCTACCTCGTCCACTCGATGGCGGCGGGCCGCGGGTTCGCCTCTCTGGACCGCGAAGCGGCGGGGAATTTCGGCAGGGCTGCCGCTGCCGCCGGTGTGCAGCGCATCGTCTATCTCGGCGGCCTCATTCCGCACCGGCCGAACTCGGAGCACCTGCGCTCGCGCGAGGAGACCGGCGAGGTCCTGCGCCAGAGCGGTGTGCCGGTCACGGAACTGCGCGCCGGCATGATCATCGGCCCGGGATCGGCGGCGTACGAAGTCATCCGCGACCTCGTCAATCACCTGCCGCTGATGATCACGCCGCGGTGGGTGCAGTCGCGCTCGACGCCAGTGGCGCTCGACGACCTGCTCGACGACCTCATTGCGCTGGCGGAACTCGACGCGGCCGCGGGCCGGACGTTCGACACCGGCGGGCCCGACACGGTGACCTACGAACAGATCATGCGCTGCTACGGCCGGCTGGTCGGACGGAAGGTGCGCATCGTCGCGGTGCCCGTACTGACGCCGAAGCTGTCGTCGTACTGGCTCAGGTTCGTCACCTCGGTGCCCATCGGCATCGCCCAGGCGCTCGTGCAGGGCCTGGAGCACGATTTCATCGCGGACGACACCGACCTGCGCCGGCTGGTGCCGCGACGGCGCCTGAACCTCGAGGAGTCGATCCAGGCCGCGATCGACGCCGACCGCAACCACACGGTCGTCGCACGCTGGGTCGAAGGCGCGATTGCCTGCCGGAACTTCCGCCCCGAGTACGGATTCTATGCGATGCGCGCCGGGGCAACGGCGGCCGGCGATGCCTCGCCCGAGGCCGTGTTCGAAACCGTCTGCGCGATCGGCGGCGACGAAGGCTGGTACTTCGCGGACCTGCTGTGGAACGTCCGCCGCGGGCTCGACTGGCTCGTCGGTGGGCCGAGCTGTCGCCGCACGCGCCGCCATCCCGCCGAACTGCGCGTCGGCGACGTGATCGATTCGTGGCGGGTGATCGCGCTCGAGCCGGGCCGCCGGCTGACGCTGCGAATGGAAATGAAGGCGCCCGGCGCGGGGATGCTCGAGTTCGTGGTGAAGCCGGGGGAAGGCGGGCGCGGCTCGTCGGTGAACTCGACCGCGTACTGGCATCCCGCCGGCGTGCTCGGGCTGCTCTACTGGTATGCGCTGGTGCCCGCGCACCTGTTCCTGTTCAAAGGCATAACGCGCGCCATCGAGCGGCGCGCGTCGGCGCTCGAACGCTCGCGTTCCTACTCTTCCGCGCCGCGCGGCTTGAAGTAGTACCGCACCGAAGCCGTCACGTAGTTGACGCTGTAGTTGTTCGGGTCGTAGCCGAGCGCAAGCACGGTCGGCAGCGTCGCCGGCTCGACGCCCTGGATCGCCCAGTCGTCGCTGCTCAGGCGCTCGTGCCAGTACGAGAACACGATGTCCGTGCGCTTCGACAGCCCGTACGTGAAGTCCGCCTTCAGCGTGTTGAGCTTGCTGTTCACCGTCGGGAACGCGCCGGCCGACACGCCCGTGATGGTCGTGTCCGACTGGCCCTTCGCGTAGGTGTAGTCGAGGTTCAGCGAGAGGTCGTCGGCGAGGCGCGCGTGCACGCCGCCGCCGTAGGTCTGGAAGTCGTCGTCCACTTCGGCGCGCCAGTCGGCGCTCGCGAAGCTCGCGCTGCCCCTGGACTTCGACGAGATCTTCTCGCGGCCGGCCGCGGCATACGCCGAAACCTTGTCGTTCACCGCCCAGGTGAGATCGACGCCGTAGCGGCGATCGAGGCCGGAGATCATGCCAAGGTCGGACTGCATGTAGCTGTCGTCGCCGTAGAACGCGTTCGCGCTCAACGTGAGCGGCAGCGAACCGAGCGCGGCGTTGGCGAGGAAATCGCCGTAGGAACGATACCGGTACGCGAGGTTGTACTTGCGCATCAGCGGGTTCTGGCCCAAGCCGGCCGCGACGGACGTGTCGTACTTGTCCGGATCGCGCTCCTCGATGCCGCCCTTCAGGACGAAACCGAGGTAGCCGTTCGGCCGGTACTGCACGCGGCCCCAGCCGTCCTGCGTGTCCTCGCTCTTCACTTCCTGCGTCGTGCCCTTGCGGTCGATCGTGCGGTACTCGCCGCCCACCCCGACCGTGAGGTCGTGGTAGATGTCGAAATCCGCACTGCCCGTGAGGCGCATGCGCTCGTAGCTGTACACCGGGTTCAGGCGGTCGTCCGTCACCGGGAACAGGTCGGTGTGGATGATCGACGTGTAGAAGTCCTGGTTCGTTTCGTTCTTGCGCTCGTCCCAGGCCACCGCGCCGCGCAGGCGCAGCCGGTCGATCGGCCGCAGGCTCACGGTGAGATCGGCGCGATTGACCTTGACCTTGCCGTCGAGGCTCGAGCCCGGCAGCGCATCGGTCAGGAGGTTCGGGTTGATGGTGTACGGCAGGAACTTCATGTCCTGCGTGCCTTCGCCGGCCGCCGCCGAGAAGCCGATCACCGTGTTCCACGGCAGGCCGTGGAATCCCGCGGACAGCGAGATCTCCTGGTAGTCGTTGTCCGGCTCTAGCGCCATCTGCCCGGCTTCGCCGCCCGGCACGAACGCGTTGAACGGGTTTTCCCAGCGCAGCTTCGACGCGTCGTTGTTGTAGATCGACGCGTAGTAACCGACCTGCGCGAACCAGCGCGAACCCTCGTAACGCGCCGTGGCGTTGAGGCGGTCGGTGGAATCGCTCACCGGGCGCAGGAACTGCGTCGAGACGCTGCCGAACGAGCCGAGCATCGGACGCGTGCCGTCGCGTTCGTCGTGCTTGTAATCGACGCCGAAGACGACGTTCTTGCCGAGCCAGAATCCGGCGGCCGCACCGTAGCGGTCGCGATCGAAACCGACGTCCACCGTGCGCAGGCTGTCGTCGAGTTGCGTCATGCCGGCGGTGCTGCCACCGGTGACCCAGCCCGAGGGCAGCGTGAGGTCCGAACTGCCGAGTCCGGCGAACGGTGTCTGCGCCGTGTCGGTGATGCGTCGCGGGACGCGGTCGTAGAACACGGAGAAGTCGTAGGCGCCCTGCTTGCCGCCGTCGATGCGCGCCTCGCGCGAGTCGAGCCCGAGGTTGCGCAGGTCGTACGAGAGCGTGTAGCCCGAGTCGGTGATGGCCTTGCCTTCGGCCCCCGCGACCACGTACGCGCCCTTCTCGTCGAGGCCCGTGCCGTCGCCGAACGCGGCGGAATCGTCGCTCAGGTAGCCGGCGCCCAGTTCCGCGGAGCCGTCATAGCCCTTCGGGAACGGGCATTTCTTGCAGACCCATGTGCTGGGATCCGGCGAGGCCGGGGCCGCCGCTTCCTGCGCCTGCGCCGCACCCGCGGCGAGCAGGACCGAGGCCACCGCGAGCGAAAGTGTCGTGCTGCGCTTGTTCATGGCGTTCACCGAGTCAGCGTCGAGCCCGAGGGATGGTTGGAGCCATGCACCTGCGAGTGACAGTTCATGCAATTACCCACCGCGAGCGTGGTGACGGGCGGACCGCCGCCGCCGGGCAGGTTCGAAGGCCCGTACGAGTAGCTCGGATGGTTCTGCTGCGAGTGGCACGACTGGCACAGGATCGGGCCGCGGGCCTTCAGCATGCCGGGGCTCGTCGAGCCGTGCGGCGCGTGGCAGTTGTCGCAGTTCTCGGAGACCGGCGCGTGCTCCCAGACGAACGGGCCGCGTTTCTCGGCGTGGCATTCGTAGCAGGTGTCGTTCACCGAATTCTTGACGAGTTGCTTCTCGGCCGTCGTGCCGTGCGGCGTGTGGCAGTCGCCGCAGGCGATCTTGCCCTGGTGCAACGGGTGCGAATACGGCTTGGTGAACTGGCTGCGCTCGCCGACGTGGCACGTGTAGCACACCTCGGGCTGCGTGCTGCGCGCGAGCACCGCGTCCTTCTTCGTATGGCTGTCGTGGCAGGCGGCGCAGGTCACGTCGTTCGTGTCGTGCGGCCCGCTGTGCCAGGCCGCGCCGATCGACTTCTCGTGGCAGCCGAGGCACATCCCGTTCTGCGCGGACACCGGCGTTTCGGAATCGCGGCCGAAGCGGACCATCGGCGGACGGCTCTCGCCCTTCTTCACTTTCTTCGTGTGGTTACCGCCCGGGCCGTGGCAAGCCTCGCACTGCAGGTTGCCCTTGCCGAACGGGCTGCGCGCATCCCCGGGGTTGCCGTGCTTCGTGTGGAAGACGCCGTTGACGGCCTCTTCGTCGTGGCAGCTGAGGCACGTGTCCGCGCCCTTCGCGGAGTACGCTGCGCCGGCATTCGGCGCGTTGGCGGGCACCTCGGCCCAGCCGGCCAGGGGCAGCAGCAGGGCCGCCAGCGGGAGCAGGCGTCGCAGCACCAGGTTCGAATGCTTCATGGCTGTAGTCCGTTGCTGTGTTGTCGTCGGCATCAGTTGTACTGGAACTCGCCGACCTTGTGCTCGACCTTGACGTCCGCCGCGCGCCCGGCGCCGTGGCAGGTGCCGCAAGTCTCGGACGCCGCCTCGTTGCTGGTGCCGTTCGCGTTCTTGGTGGCATTGAACGAGCCGCCGTTCTGCGTCCATGTGCGTCTTCGCCTGCGCGCTCGTGTGGCACGACGAGCACACGGCCGCGTTCGGCGTGTACGGCGATGTCGTCGCTCGGCGAGGCCGCGTTCGCGCCACGCGTGATCGAGGTGGCGAACACCTTCGTCGGATCCACCGGGTAGTACGTGCCGGGCTTGTGGCAACCCTCGCAGTTGTTGATCTTGCCCGGATACACGACGTCGGCGAAGCGACAGGCCGCCGAAGTTGTAGGTCCCGGCGTGGATCGCCGTGGATCATCAGCTTGAAGTCGAACGGCCGGCCCGCCGCCAGCGGTCGCGCCCGCTCGCGTTGCTCCGGGTTGTGGCATGTCGGCGCACAACTCGGTGTTGTCGTTGCGGTTGTCGCCGTGGAACGAGAGCTTCTGGTGGCAGTCGTTGCACTTGTCGATGTCGACGATCGGGCGACGCGCCACGGCCGTGGCGTCGGTGATCGGGTAAGTTCACGCCGGCCGACGAGGTCACGCCCACCTCGGCGATACTCAGTCGCGGCCGGCTCGGAGTTCGATGTCGACGATCGTGCGGCCCTCGAGGAACGCCTCGCCGGTAGCCGCCGATCAGTCCGCCGGCAGCGGCTTGGCGCCTGCCTTGGTATAAGTGCCGTCCGCGTTGAGCGTCGGCGGACCGCCCGCCGCCGCCGGCGCACCCGGCGGGGCCGCCGCCGTCGACAGAAAGTCGATCTGGATCGGCTGTGCCGGGCGTGCTGCCGCTGCGCCGGGTTGGTGAAGTTCTGCGTCGTGTACGCGACGCGTGCGCGCAGCCGCGCCGCCGTCGGCGTGCACCTCGTGGCCGGCTGCACGGAATCGTGTTGGTGAACGCCGGATCGGTGATCTTGTACGCCGCGCTCTCGGCTCTTGGTCGGATCGCTCACCTTGATCGTGACCAGCGGGTACTCGCCCGGCAGCACCTTGCAGCCCTTCGTCGCCGTCGGGCACAGGACGTCGCGCCCGGCGAACCGTCGGCCTTGATGCCTGGACCTTGACCACCTCGAACTTGAACTTCTTCGCGGCCTCGTTCTCCGGGTATGAGGTGCGCGACCTGCGGCCGCAGGTTGCCGGACTCGATCGTTCGAGTTCGGGCCGTGGCAGGTTTCGCACTGCTCGTCGGTCGCGGCCACGCCGCCGTGGTTCGCGCCGGTGGTCCAGTTCACGTTGTCGTGGCAGGCGCCGCAGGCCTCCGTGTTCACCGTCTTGCGCCAGTTGCTGGCCTGCGGCGTCTCGGAGTCGCTCTCCTCATGGCAGGTCTGGCAGTTGCGCTTGTCCTGCGGATAAACGACGTCGCTGAAGTCGGTGAACGTGTTGCCGTAGCCGAAGATGCCGTAGAACCCGTTGTCCTTCGGATTGTTCGGGTCGTTCTCGACGCTCGGCAGCGTCTCGCCCGAGTGGATCTTGTGGATCATCACCTTCAGGTCGATGCTGTTGCCCGACTGCGCGTCGAACGAGTACGACTCGTGGCACATCGCGCAGTACTGCAGGTCGAAGCGCCCGTTCGCCGTGCACCGACAGGCTGTCGTGGCAAGCATTGCAGGTATCGTTGTCGACGATCTCGCGGCCGGACTGGACGCCACGGCATTGCCCGTCGCCGGCATCCAGGTGAAGGTCGGCGTTGTTCGCCGGGATGTTCGTCGGCGTGATGTTCGGCGACGTGCGGATCTCGAGGCCGACCCGGTGGATGAGATTCGGGTCGTAGGGAATGTCGCTGATGCCCTTCAGGCTCTGCTTGAACCTGTAGGTATAGACGCCGTTCTTGAGGCTGCCTTCCGTCCAGGTGCCGTCGGTGGCCTTCTCCGCGGTCGCCTGGTTCTTCGGTCCGGTACCCGTGACGCGATTGGCCGGCGTCGGTGCCGGGCTTCCCGGGAACGCTTCGGTCTTGCCGCGTGACCGCATGCCAGGTGCTCGACTTGCCGATGAGGCCCGGCTCGAGGCGGGCGAGGACGAAACGGATGTTGCCGGCGGGCAACCCGCCGAGCGGCGTGCCCGTCTCGTTGGTCAGGCGCACTTCGACGACGGGCCTGCCGTCGTCCGGCACCGTGACGTTCGTGATCGACGCATTGATGACCTTCGCCGAGGCGATCGGGTTGGTCGCCCGGTCGGGCGGCTGGCCCGGAGGGCCTGACGGTCCCGGAGGACCTTCCGGTGCCCGATCTTCCCGGAATCGCCGGTGCAGGCGGCCAGTCCCAGCGCGACGCACGCGGTGAGGAGCAGCCAGGGCCGGGCGGAACGAACCACCTCACGGGCTTTGAGCGATGTCATGACTCGGTCTCCAATCGACCTGTGCGTCGAAACGTAAGGGGTGGCGTGCTGCGCGCCCGGTTGCGCGACCCGCCGCCCGCCCCGGCCGTCCGGGGCGGAGCGAGCGCAGGGCGCGCAGTGGCCGGGAGGGCCCGCATCACTCGGCGTGCGCCTTGGCCGTGTCCGCGATGCGGTCCTTGCCATGGCAGACGGAGCACGACTCCTGGGCCGACGACGGCGTCTAGCGTCTTTCCGACCGACGACGCCGAACGAGCCACCGTTCCCGTCATGTGGGCCCGCGCCGGACCATCGCTGTGGCAGGTCCCGCAGGTGCCTGCGGTCGCGGAATCCCAGGTATCGTCGTTCATGTTGAACTGGTCGGTACCCGGTCCCGTGCTGATCGCGATCGCGCCCGCGCGGGCGGTGTAGTACGTGCCTTCGACATGGCACGCCTGGCATCGCGCGAGGCTCTGTGGATACGTGATATCGGCCGTAAGCGGCATGACTTGCCGGCGTGGATGTTGTGGGCCAACGCGCCCAGGGCGATCGGGCCAGCGATATCCGCATTGTCGCCGTAGCCGCCGCTGGAGTTGTGGCATACGAGGCATGCCTGTGGGTCGCCGTTGCGGTTGGCGCCGTGGAAGGAGAGCTGCTCGTGGCACTTGTTGCACTTCGCCTCGCTCACGAGCCGTACCCGCTGCGTGCCGGTGTAGAAGAGCGACATCGGTGCGGCCGCATTGACTGACTTCGCCCAGTCCACCTCACCCGGAGGCAGGGCCTTCGGATGGCCGTCCATCTGGAATGTGAGGTTCGCGGTGTCCACCGGCACCGCCGTAAAGAACGGGATGGTGTAGCTGCCATCTGCGCCCTGGCCGGCCGTCGTGGCGGCCGCCCGGATCTGCTGGATGTTCGTCTGGATCGCATAGCCGCTGCGTCGCGGCGGCTGGCAGACCGCAGTCCCGGCTGCGTCCCGTTGGCAAGCGCGTTCGTATGTCCGTCGCCGCGTCCCAGCTGAGGTTGATGTTCAAGCTCGCGCCGGAAGTCGTGAATGCCTTGTCCGTGACGATGTTGTACGCCGTCCCACCTGGCTTGGAAACCTTGAACTTGACGTTCGGGTCTTGCTCAGGCCGACGTTCGTCACGGCCAGGATCTCGAACTTGAACTGCGCGCCCAGTTCTTTCGCCAGGCGCGGGCCGGTGTCGTGGTTGGCGAGCGTCGCGCCCGCCACGCCCGAGGCCGTGTGGCAGTCGAGGCACTCGCCGTCGTTCGCGATGAAGGCGAACGTCGAGTGCGCGTAGGTGTTGGTAAAGAGGCCCGTGGCATAACTGTACGTCTTGCCCAGGCCCGCAACGTGGCAGCCGCCGCACTGCGAGGCGGCCACCTGGGTCTTCCAGTCGTCGCCGTTCGGCGAGGCCGCGGAGTTCGTGTGGCAGGTTTCGCAGAACAGGCGCGACTGCGGGTACGTCACTTCGCTGAAATCGTTGACGCTGCCGCCGAAGCCATAGATGACGTACGGCTTGGCCCGGTCTTCGCCACTGTGGATCGAGTGGGCCATGTAGGCCATGTCGACCGACTCGCCGCTGTCCGGGTCGACCGTGCCGGGGTTGTGGCAGGTGACGCAGTACTCGACGGTGCGGCGCGGACCGCCGTGCAGGTCGAAGCGCACGTGGCAATCGGCGCAGTTCGCCGTCGCGGCGACGAGCTTGCTGCCGGAGCCGGCGCCGCCACTGGGCACGAAATCCTTCACCGGGTTATCCGGCGCCAGTTCTTCCGCAGCGCCCGACATCCGGATCTCGAGGCCGACGCGATGCGTGAGCGACGGCTCGTACGCGACCGCAAGCGGAGTCGTGACGGCGGCAAGATCCACCTTGTACGTATAGCGATACTTGCCGGCGGTCGAGAGTTGCTCGAGCACGCCGTTCGCGCCGCCCTCGGTGTTGGCCTGGATCGCCTTTGCGATCGGCTTGGGACCCGCCGACGCATCCTGGTTGCGGTTGACGTAACTCTGCCAGCGGGCCGGCTTGTTACCGGACGCCGGGATCAGTTTCGCGACCATGACGTTGAGCACACTTGGCGCGAGGTCGGTGACCGCGCCGCCATATGGTGTCTTGAGCGTGAACTCGATGACCGGATTGCGCACGGCCGTGGCCGTGGTGAGCGAGACCTTGTCGATCGTCGCCACGAGCGTGCCGATCTGCCGGATCTGTTCGGCGGTCAGTGCGCTGCCGTTGCCGAGCGAGACGTTGGCGCCCTGCTCGATGCCGGTGGGCCCCGTCGGGCCCGTTCCGCCGCCACCGCCTCCCGGAGGTCCCACCGGTCCCGGCGGGCCGTTGTCACCCTGCGGACCCTGGTCACCCGTGCAACCAGCGATACCTATCGCCGCCAGCGCCAGCAATGCCATCGCTGGCACGCGGGATCGCAGAATGCCTCGCGCGCTCGAAACTCTCATGGGTGACTCCGTACTCGTTGGAATTTGCACCGCATCATGCGGTCCACCAGTTCCCTGACCAGCCGGCGGATGCCGGAAAGTCGCAGGGAGGGATGGTAGGACCCCGGTGTTGCAACTCGTATAGCGATAAACCGAAGTAGACTCAGGCCAGTTCTCGAACCCCGCGCGCTGCACCGGGAGAGCACGGATGCGATGCGTGCAATTCCTCATTAGACTTTGCGACCCGAATCGGCCCTTCCCACTCCACATCTTTCATTCCGGAGATTTCCCGCTGTGACAAAGGCAACAACCGCGAGCGTTCTCGCATTCGCCGTCCTCATGACGCTGCAAGGCTGCAGCAAGGAACAGCCGTCGGCCCAGGCCGCCGCCCAGGCGCCGGCACCGGCCGCCCCGGCCGCCGGCCCGCAGATGGACACCGCTCACCCGCTTCCCGCCGCCAACGCCGGTGCAGCGGTCGACCTGTCCGGCATTGCCAAGGCCGAAGGCGGCCAGACCGTGGCCGAGCTGTATGCCGGGAAGGACACGCTGGCGAACAAGAAAGTGACCCTGCGTGGCAAGGTTGTGAAGGCCAATTCCGGAATCATGAGCAAGGACTGGCTGCACGTCCGCGACGGATCCGGCCAGGACGGCACCAACGACCTGACGGTCACCACGACCTCCAAGCCGCTTGCCAAGGTGGGCGACACCGTGCTCGTCACCGGCACGGTGACGCTCAACAAGGACTTCGGCATGGGGTACCAGTACCCAGTGATCCTCGAGGACGCCGAGGTCAAGATCGAGTCGGGCGGCGCGCTGTGAGCGGTTGACGACGACGGCCGGATTGCCGGCCGCCTCGATCGACGCACGAAGGCCGGGCACCTTGCCCGGCCTTTTCTTTTCGTGCCTCTTGCCCGGCACATGTCCCAAAAAAAGAGGTGGGCCCCATGGCCCACCTCGTATGACTCATCTACCGAGGGGGTTGGAGGTGGGCCCGCAGGCCCACCTCGCACGCCTCGTCTACTTGAAGAAGGTCATGATCCTGTCGATCATCTTGTAGACGTAGGAGCCGGCCGTGTCGTTCTCGACGTTGTAGCCGCCCATCGCCATGTGCGAGTTGAAGGAGGCCAGTTTGGCTTCGTCGTCCTCGCCGATCAGGATCGCCTTGTGGCAGCCGCCGCAGGCCCGGCGAAGCCGGACCGGTGACGAGTGCCGGCACCCTGCCGATGTTGCGCGGACCCGCCGTCGGGGCGCCGGTCGAGAGGTCAACCCAGCCCTGCGTCAGCGTGTAAGCCGCCGACTCGAGGCCCGGCAACGACTTGGTGTTGTCCGCCGGGTTGTACGTCACCGGCACCGGCGCTGCCGGACGTCACGTGGCAGGCTTCGCAGTTCTTGATCGTGAAGTTCGGGAAGCCATGCTCGATGTGCAGCTGGTACCTCTTCGCGAACACCGGGTCCTTGAATCCGCGATCGTGGATGTCGACGTCGCCCGTGTCGAAGTACTGGAACCTGTGGATCGCATGGGCGTAGGAGTCGATGCCGCGCGACTGCATCTCGAGATGCGAACCGCCGGACGTCGTCACATGGCACGTCCTGCACACGTCACGTTGCCACCGTAAAGGCCTCGTGGAACGTCGTGCCGAGCGCGTCGTGGCACTTGTTGCACTTCGCACGCTCGACGACGGCATTCTTGTCCTGGAAGTAGTCGGCGACGAATGCCTTCCCGACCAGGTCGAACGTCTTGGTCGCAACGTTGAGCGCAACGACTCGCCACCGGCGTTCTCGAGCTCCGGCATCACCACGATTTCCGCCTTCTTGATCTTGCCGGCGGTGATCAGCGTCGGGATGTGGCCAGGCCCGTGTTGGTCGGCTGCACGTACTTCGTGAGGTCCATCTGTACGTGCCAGGCGCCCGCCTTGCTGTCGCCTGCACCGCGAACAGTCGGTTCGCGTTGGCTGCCGAGACCGGGTTGCCGTCGATCGCGATTTCGTAGCGGCAGCTTGCCGCTGCAGTCCTTGGCGCCGTTGTCCCGCGTGTGCGAGCTGACGAGCATGTTCTTGGCGTCGTAGCCGTAGAACGACAGCGTCAGTGTCGGGACGATCGCGGCGTTACCGCGCTGAACTTGACGTCCAGGACGTTGCCGGTCAGCGTCACTGCGTCGATCGAGACCTTGTTGGCTGCGATGTCCGCGTACCGCGGGCCGGACGCGTTGTAGATCTTGTCGCTGTAGCCGTAGTGGTACTCCTTGAACGTGCTGGCCACACCACCGTCTTGTGGCAGTCGAGCAATAGCGCTGATGTCGTGGAACGATGGCCACGTTTGCCGGTCCACAGGTCCGTGAACGCCGGTGCGCGCTTCGGCTGATTGTACTTCTGGCCGTCCCACGCGTCCTTTCCGTCAACGGGATGGCAGCTCTTGCAGGTTGCCGGCTTGAAGAAGCTGTCCGCCGTGACCGCGTCGATCTTGGCCTGGCTGCGATGGCACGTGTAGCAGTTCGACATCGACATCGGATACGGGAATTCCATCGCATGCGTACTGGTGCGTGTCCTGCATCACGCTGGCCTTGTACGCATACTTGGTCGGATCAGGAGCCCGAGGGGCGGGTTCTGAGTCGAACGCGCGGCCCACTCAGCGGCTGGTCGACCATCCACTGCCAGTCGAGGTGTCCACCCGTGCGATCGTCGTAGTGGCATTCCTTGCACGCCGCAAACGGGTCAGGCCATCGACCACTGCCGCGCGATAGCCGTGCTTCAGGTACGGCTTGCCGTGGCAGTCTTCGCAGCCTTCCACGCTGGCGAGAGAAGCGTATGGGGTCGTGGTCGCCGCACCGCCGGTCAGGCCATCATCGGCCACGTCGGCATAGAGGGCAAAGCCCTCGGTCCTCGAGCACACTCTCGGCGATGTAGCCGTAAGCCTGCCAGCCCCACCAGGGTCGTCGGGTCATAGGAGACGGCCTTCGCAGATGCCGTGTAGTTGCCGCTGCCGAGACTGGTGATCGAGCTCAGTCCCGTGGTGTACGCCCCCTGGAACTTGAAGACCGGCTCACCCGGGAAGTAGCCCTGGACCGTGAATCGCTTCTGGTCCAGCGACGCAAGGCCGGGCTCGTCATACGGAATGAAGTTGACACCGTTCGCGTCGACTTTCTTGACGTTGAACGCCAGCGTGACGTCGTACTTGCCCGCGGTCGCGCTCGGCGCGGCGGTGAGCGACGTCAGATTCATCTGGAACTTGCTCTTCGTCTTCGCATCGAGGTAGTCGCGATAGACGTTCTGGTGGTCGACGCCCTGTTCCCTGTGGCAAGTCAGGCAGGATTCGGGTTTCGCCGAAGCGATCGGATCGAGGCCCGGTCCCGTCGGGCCCGTCGGACCCGTTCCGCCCGTGCCTCCGGGAGGACCTGCCGGGCCCGGTCTTGCCGTCATCGCCGGAACAGCCGGCCATGCCGGCACCCAGCGCAAGCAACGCAACGAGCGGAACCGCCACTCGCGCACTGCGGGAAAGTGATGCAAGTCTCATGATTGACTCCCTTGAACTTAGCGGCCGAAATCGAGTTCTTCGATCTGGTTGCTACGAAAACCGCCACTGAAAACTCGGAGTGCATAGTAGGAGTGCGGTGCAACATCCATAACTTCGGAAATCCGAAGTTTGGGAACCTTTTCTTCTCGCAATGATCACATCACGCCTTCCCGCAACAGCGCGGCTGCAAGTGGTTCGCATCGGCGCAAGAAGGCCTAGGGGAAAGTGCGCATTGATCGCCGCAATGGCGCGATCGACTCGACGCGCGAGACCCATGCATCGACGACGACATCGACGCTGACGACGTGCGAAACGCGTGGCAAGATGCGCGCGCTGCGCATCGAAGACGCAGCCCGGACTCAAGCCAGCAGGAGCAATCTCGCATGCCTTCGATGGACTGGTGGAATTCACTCCTGGCGTCGATCGACGCCAAGGACACCGAGAGATTTCTTTCGTATCTCGCCGTGGACGGCGAGTTCGTGTTCGGAAATGCGCCCGCAGCCGTCGGCCATGCCGGCATCGGCGCCGCAGTGTCCGGCTTTTTCGGAATGATCCAGCGCAGCCAGCACCGGCTGTTGACGGCCTGGGAGGGCACGGATACCGCCGCGTGCGAGGGCCTGGTGACCTACACGCGCCTCGACGGCAGCCAGATCACTCTGCCGTTCGTGGACGTGTTCCATTTCCGCGGCGGGAAGATCGGCCGCTACCAGATTTACATGGACGTGAACCCGCTGTTCGCGGGCGGCTGAGAACCCTCACCCGGCTGCGCCGACCTCTCCCGTAGACGGGAGAGGTAGGAACCCTCACCCGGCTGCGCCGACCTCTCCCGCAAGCGGGAGAGGTAAAGATGTGGATCAGCAGATCCGCGGCAGCGGGTCGTCCTCGAGTTCCTCGATCACGCGCTCGCCGCCGATCGACGTCTTGAGCACGAGCCGCGCGGGGTTCTCCTGCACGTGCCCGACGATCGAGGCGTCGCGCCCGGACGGCAACGCCTGCCACATCGCGAGCGCGCGCTCGGCCTGCTCCGCCGCGACGACCGCGACGACCCGCCCCTCGCACGCCAGGAAATACGGGTCGTAGCCCAGCATCTCGCACACGGAGCGAACCGAATCCCGCACCGGCAGGCGCTCTTCCGCGAACACCACGCCGAACCCGCTGCCGTGCACGATCTCGTGCGCCACGGTGGCGATGCCGCCGCGCGTCGGATCGCGCATGAATCGCAACCCGGACAGCTTCGCAATTTCCAGCGTCAGCGGCAGCACGCTGGCCGCATCCGACTGCAGATCGCCCCGCAATCCGAATTGCTCGCGCGCTAGCATCACGGCAATGCCGTGATCGCCCACCGGGCCGCTGACCAGCACGGCGTCCCCTGGACGGATGTACTCGATGCCGATCTTCAGCGCGGGATTCTTCACGCCGATGCCGCTGGTGTTGAGGTAGATGCCGCCACCCTCCCCGCGCCGCACGACTTTCGTATCGCCCGCCGCCACGACCACACCCGCTTCCTTCGCAGCCGCCGCAATCCCCGCCACGACGCGCTCGAGCACGGCGAACTCGAGGCCCTCCTCGAGCAGCACGCCGAGGCTCAGGTATTTCGGCACCGCGCCGGCCACCGCGAGATCGTTGGTCGTGCCGTGCACGGCGAGCGAGCCGATGTTGCCGCCGGGAAACTCGATGGGCTGCACCGTGAAGCTGTCCGTGGTGAACGCCAACTCGCCATCTTTCGCGTTCCACGGCAGCACGGCGGCGTCGATGTCCGTGCGCAGGTACGGGTTCGACAGGTGGCGCGCGAAGATCTCGGTGATCAGCTCGCGCATGTAGCGCCCGCCATTGCCGTGCGCCAGCGAGACGTGGGTGTCTTCCATCGTCACGGTCCGGCCCCCTGCGACGCACGCCTGATCGAACTCAACGGCACGCTCGCCTCCTCGTTCCACGCCTCGAGCTCGGCGCGGATGTGCTCGCGCATCTGCTCGCGGACGTCGTTCACCGCGTTGAAGAACTCGGCCATCATCAGCACCCAGCAGTACATGCCGCGACGCGTGAGCCGGATCGCGTCCGCATCGTGGCGGGTCGCGCCGACGAGCCGCATCGCCAGCAGTTCCGGCGCCATGCGCAGCGCAAAGGCCTTGCCATAGCGCTTTTCGATGTAATCACGGCGCAACTCGCCGCCGAACAGGCGCACCAGGAAGTCGTAGCGCATGCGCTCCTTGGCCCCGACCGAGCGGCGCTGCGTGATCCCGCTCTGCCCGCCCTCGACGCGCCGGCAATAGTGGTTCAGCGAGAAGGTCGTCGAGTACATCGCGCCGCCCACGTAGCTGAACGCGCCGCTGCCGACGCCGACGTAGTCGTCCTGATCGATGATGTACTCGTCGAACATGCCGTGGTCGCGCGAGAAACACCACGCGGACGAGGGCCGGTATTCCTTCGCGAGCCGGTCGAGGATCCGCTCGTACATGTCGTGACGCAACGCAGGGTCGCTGCGGCCCATGCTCTTCTCCATCTTGTGCCGCGCGGTCGGCGCCGTCATCAGCGGATAGAACGACACCTGGTCGACCTCGAGCGCGAGCAGGTCGTCGAGATCCGCGTCGAGCATGGCCAGGCTCTGGCCCGGCAGGTTGAAGATCATGTCCACGTTGAGCGTCGGGAACACGCCGCGCGCTGCGGCCAGCCGCTCGCGGATGACGGCGCCGCTGCCGTACTTCTCCAGCCGGTCCATGCCCGCCAGCAGGCCGTCGTCGAAGCTCTGCACGCCGACCGACAGTCGCGTCACGCCGGCATCGCGATAGCGCTGCAGGGCGACAGGGTCGAGGTGGTTGGGGTTCGTCTCGATCGACATCGCGCGCACGGGCGAGAGCTTGCGCACGAGGTCGAGCGTCTCGAGCAATTCGTCCCCGTCGACCGTCGGAGTGCCGCCGCCCACATAGACGTCACTGAAGCGGAACCCGCGGTCGTGGTAGAGGCGGATTTCGCGGCGCAGCGCGTCGAAATAGCGCTTCGTCTTCGACGGGTTGTACTTGACGCGGTGGAACGAGCAGAACGGGCACAGTACTTCGCAGAACGGCACGTGCACGTAGAGCTGGCACGGCCCGGCCGGCGCGGCGGGCATCACGTCGCTGGCGTCGTCTTCGGCAAAGCGCATGGCAGCCGAGTACTCGTGCTGCAGGATGGCCAGGAAGGGACGTTCGAACCAGAGCATCGCGGCAGTCTAGACGTTTCGGCCGAGAAAATCGGCGACCTGCCCGTAACTCAGGCCGCCGTCGTTGCAGGGCACGCGTTCGGCAAGCAGCACGCGGAATCCGCGTTCTTCCAGGGCGGAGGCCGCCAGCTCGCTCAAGCGGCGATTCTGGAACACGCCACCCGTCAAGCCCACCACCCGCGAGCCGCAACGAGCCCTTTCGGCTTCACTGACGCGCACCATCGCGTTGACCAGCGCCGCATGCACCGCGTACGCACGGTCTGCGACGGCGCGATCCGGATCGAGCAGCCATTCGACCAGCGGCGCCCAGTCGATCCGGGCCAGGCCCGCGGCATCTGGGTTGATCGGCAGCATCGGATACGGCGCTTCGGCCGCGGCCACCGCCTCGAGGCACATCGGTCCCTGGCCCTCGAAGCTCGTTTCGGTGACGCCGAGCACCAGCGCGGCGGCGGCATCGAAGAGACGCCCGGCCGCGCTCGAGCGCGGCGCATTCAGGCCCTTCTCCCACGCGGCGCGCACGATCGGATCGGGCACCGTGAACGGCAACGAGTAGCCGGCTTCCCAGCACAGCGCCGCAGCGCTGCGCCAGGGCGAACGCCCGGCCTTGTCGCCGCCGGGCAGCCGGAACGGTCGCAGACTGGCACGCCTCTCCCAGGCCCCCGGTCGCCCGACGAAAGTCTCGCCGCCCCACAGCGTGCCGTCACCGCCGAGACCGACGCCGTCCCAGGCGAACACCGTCGCCGGTTCATCCACGCCCCACTCGGTGGCGAGTGCCGATGCGTGCGCGTGATGGTGCAGCACCGTTTCCACGGGCAGGCCGGTGCCTTGCGCCCAGCGCGTGGTCGCGTAACCCGGATGAGCGTCGCAGAGGACACGCGTCGCCTTGACGTCGTAGAGACGCTGCAGGTCCGCCGCAACCTGCGCAAACACCTGCTCGCTGCGCAGCGTGCCCATGTCGCCGATGTGCGGCGAGATCACGATGCGACGCCCCCAGGCGAGGGCTACCGTCACCTTGAGGTGGCCGCCGACGGCGAGCACGGGTTCGCGCAACTCGCCGGGCAGTTCCAGTTCGAGCGGCGCGGTGCCGCGCCCGAGGCGGATCGGCCGCGCACGTCCCGCGATCACGCGCATCACGGAGTCGTCGGCCGGCCGGACGATCGGGCGGTCGTGGTGCAGGAACGCGTCGGCGACCTGGGCAAGTCGGGTTTCGGCTTGGGCCGGATCCGTGAGTACCGGCTCGCCGCTCACGTTGCCCGACGTTGCAACAACCGGACCCTGCAGCGCATCGAGCAGCAACTGGTGCAGAGGACTGTAGGGCAGGAACACGCCCACTTCGCCGAGACCCGGCGCGATCGCGGACGCGAGATCGGTCCGACCGCGCTTCGACACGAGCACGATGGGCCGCGACGGGTCGAGCAACGCTGCGCGCTCGGGCGCGCCGATATCGGCACGCTCGGCGACGGCGGCCAGCCCGTCCGCACCCGCCCAGGGAAACATGACGGCGAGCGGCTTGTCGGGACGATGCTTGCGCTCGCGCAGGCGAGCGACGGCCCCCACGCTCCGCGCATCGCACATCAGGTGATACCCGCCGATGCCGCGGACCGCGACGATCTTTCCGGCGCGCAATGCAGCGACCGCCGACTGCACCGCCGCTTCGTCGCCCTCGATCGCCTCGAGGCCGGCCGTCTTGTAGCGGAGGTGCGGCCCGCAAACGGGACAGGCGATCGGCTCGGCGTGAAAGCGGCGGTCGAGCGGATCCTCGTACTCGCGCCGGCAGTCGGCGCACAGCTCGAACGCCTTCATGCTGGTGTTCGGGCGGTCGTACGGCAGCGCCTCGATCAACGTGTAGCGTGGGCCGCATTGCGTGCAGTTGATGAACGGGTAGCGATGGCGCCGGTCGCCGGGATCGGCCATTTCCGCGAGGCAATCGGCGCAGGCGAAGAAATCCGGCGGCACCGAGATCTGCGGCTGCAGCGCGGCGCTGCTCGGCGCAATCACGAATCCGGGCTGCCGCGGAGTCTCAGCTTCCTCCACGCTGCGCACGACGGGCTTCGCGAGCGGCGGCGCGCGCTCGACGATTTCCCGCGCGAACCTGTCGAGCACGGACTCCGGGCCCGACACGACCACTTCGACGTCGCCGCGCAGGTTGCGCACGAACCCGTCGAGCCGCAGTTCGTGGGCCAGCCGGTACACGAATGGGCGAAACCCGACCCCCTGCACGCGGCCGGTCAGGCGTAGGCGTCTTGCGTTCAGGATTCCGCGCCCGAGGCCTTGCGACCGGACCAGGCGTTGTCGCGCACGCCATTCGCCCACCAGATGCGGCAGGCGCCCTCGTCCGAGACCATGCACGGCCCGATCGGGTGGCGCGGCGTGCAGGCCTGGCCGTACAGGCGGCACTCGTTCGGATAGATGCGCCCGAGCACCACCTTCGCGCAATCGCAGCCGGGAGGCATCTCGCCGGCGCGCTTGCGCGCCATCTCGGTGTACGACGGCAACTGCACGCGCGAGTCGTGCGCGGCGTACTGCGGCTTCAGCACGTAGCCCGATTCGGGAATCGCGCCGATGCCGCGCCAGTTGCCGGCGACGATGTCCATCGTCTCGTTCATGAAGCGCTGGGCCGCAGCGTTGCCGCCGGGACGTACGACCTGCGGGTAGCAGTTGTCGAGGAAGCAGCGGCCCTCGATCTTCTGCCGCAGCACCGAATACAGCGCGGCAAGCAGCGACTCGGGCGCGAAGCCCGCCACCGCCGTCGGCAAAGCGTGATCGCGCGGAATGAACTCCCACTCCTCCGGACCCATCACGGTCGCGACGTGACCGGGTGCGATCAACGCCTCGAAGCCGGGTTGTCCGGAATCGAGCAGCAGCTTCACCGCCGGCCAGGTGCGCCGCCCGGACATCAGGAACATCAGGTTGGCGGGCGCACCTTGCGCGATCAGCGCGGCGGCGGGCGCCGTCGTGGTCTCGAAACCCGCGGCGAGGAACACGACGGTGCGGTCGGGATTCGCCTTCGCAATGCTCGCCGCCTCGAGCGGGCTGGCGATCGGGCGCACGTCGCCGCCGGCCGCCTTCGCCTGCTCGAGCGAGCGAGGCTCGCTCTTCGGCGCGTTGACGGGCACGCGCAGCATGTCGCCGTACGCGACGAGGATCACTTTCTCGTGCAGCGCGAGCTGGATCGCCTCGTAGATGTCTTCTTCAGGACAGATGCACACCGGGCAACCGGGCCCGGGCACCAGTTCGATGTTCGCGGGAATCGCCTTGCGCAGGCCTGCGGTCGTGATCGACCGCTCGTGGCCGCCGCAGACGTTCATCACCTTGATGCTGGCGGGCAGCGGCAGCGCGCGAATGCGCTCCAGCCATTCGGCTCCGGTCGTCATGGCCTCACCCCCCGGTGGCGGCGTGGCTGCGCAGCGCCGCGGCTTCGGACCGCAGCCACCCGAGCCAGGCCGTGAATCCTTCGCCGCCGCGCTTGGTCAGTTCGATGACCTGGCCCGCATAACCCACCTGCCGCAGCGATGCCCGCGCGCGCTCGGGCTTGAACTCCTCGATGTATGCGAGCAAATCCGTCTTCGTGATCAGCGCGAGGTCGGCGCCGCGGAACATCACCGGATACTTCTCCGGCTTGTCGTCGCCTTCCGGCACGGAGAGCAGCGTGACGTTCCGGTGCACGCCGAGGTCGAAGCTCGCCGGGCACACGAGGTTGCCGACGTTCTCGACGAACAGGATGTCGAGGCCAGCGAGCGGCAGGTCGTGCAGCGCGTCGTGCACCATCTGCGCGTCGAGGTGGCACGCGTTGCCCGTGGTGATCTGCACTGCGGGCACGCCGCAGGAACGGATGCGGTCGGCGTCGTTCTCGGTGGCGAGGTCGCCCTCGATCACCGCCACCTTCAGTTCGCCGGCGAGCGCCTTGATCGTCGACTCGAGCAGCGAGGTCTTGCCCGAGCCGGGCGAGGACATCAGGTTGATGGCGAGCACGCGGTGCTCGTCGAAGTGCTGGCGGTTGTGCGCCGCCACGCGATCGTTCTCGTCGAGGATCCGGGTGATGACCTCGATCGACTCGACACGGCCGCCCGGCGCGGGATGATGCGCCGCGAGCGGCGCGCGATGCGCCGTCGGCCCGAGGGAACATCCGCAGTCGCGGCACATCGTCGGTTTCTCCTGCTCCGGAACCTAGTGAACGGGGACGTCGGCCGTCTCGATCTCGACGCGCTTGAGGAGCATCTGTTCGCCCGAGGTGACGTCCACCTGCCAGTCGCCGCAGGCGCCGCAGATCACGCGATTCGGCAGCGCGTCGGTCTCGGCCTGGCAGGTGCGGCAACGGACGCGCACCGGCTCGACCTCGACCGTCAACGACGCGAATTCGGCGATCGTGCCGGCCGCCGCGAGCGGATACGCGTGCTCGAGCAGCTTCGGCTCCACGCCGGAGAGCGGCCCCACGGCCACCACCACGGAGATGACCCGCCGCGCCTCGTGGTCGCGCGCCACGCGCTCGACCTGCTCGATCAGCGCCTGGCAGACCGCCAGTTCATGCATCTTCGAGTATCTCGTCGAAGAGATCCCACGTGGAGCGCGCCTCTTCTTCCGACACCTTCTGGATGGCGTAACCGACGTGCACCAGCACGTGGTCGCCGGGCTGGATGTCCTCGCCCTGCAGCATGAACAGGCTGATCTCGCGCTCGATGCCCTTCGCCTCGCACACGGCATTGAAGCCATCGACGGACTTGATCCTCATCGGCACGGCCAGGCACATGTGGGCGCTCTCCCCCCGCGGGACGGGGTTCCAGAATGAGTCTCAGACTCGCAAACCTTGCACACGCAACGAAATAGGTAGATGCCGGGAGTGCGCCCCCGTGAGGGCCGCAACCCAACGGCCGCTAGAGCACGGTCTCCGGGGACGAAGGCGGAGAGGCCTCATCGCGCTTGCGGAAGGCCCCGACCAGCAGGGTCAGCAGGGCGAGCAGGATTTCGTCGGCGAACGGGATCAAGTCGGGCAGGAACAGGTCGACGACGAACAGCGCCGCGCAGATCTTGAACAGCGTGGGAAATCGCAGGCCGGCGGCGAAGCGCGAGACGAGCGGGCCGATCATGAGCGTCCGCCGCCCGGCTTCACCACGTCGACGGACAGCGTGAAGGTCCGCGACTCCGACGGCCGCAAGGCGCCGACGCCCACCACCTGCCGCGAGAGTTCTTCGCCGCGTTCGTTGCGCATCGTCAGCACCACGGAATACTCCCATTCACCGGCGCCCGCCGTGTGCTGCAGGGTGCCCTCGACCTTGAAGGCCGAGACCCCTGGGCGGGCCTGTGCGGCCACGAGGGCCGCGCCGAACTTGAGGTGATGCTTGCACTGCGGGCAGATCGCCGCGCTTTCCAGGATCGTCGCCTTGCAGTGGGGGCACGTGCGGGTGCGCCCCACGGTCGCAGACGAAGCCCGTCCCGGCAGCATCGGTCAGCCCGGTCCGGCAATCACTTCGCGCCGGGACCCTTGTCCGACCAGCCGAAGTCCGCGTTGCCGCGCATCCTCGAGCCCGCCGCAACGGTCAGCACCGCCGCCTTGACGTCACCGTTGATGACGCCCGACTCGAGCAGTTCGACCCGCTGGCTGGCGTTGATGTTGCCGTGCACTTCCCCGCTGACGATGACCGTCGCCGAGGTGATCTGGCCGGTGACGTGCGCGCCCTGCTCGATCGTGACGTTGCCTTCGACGTTCACGTCGCCCTTGAAGCGGCCGGCGATGCGGACGTGACCGGCGCCCTCGATCTTGCCTTCGATCGTGACGTCGGCGGCGATCAGGGATTCCTTGGCCGCGCCCGCGGGCTGGGGCGTGCGGCGGATCGGTTCCGGGGTCGGGACGGGCGCAACCGTGGGGCGCGCGATGGGCTCGGGCGTCGTGTTCATGAATTCACCTGCAGGCGTGGGTTGGTCCTTGACTGAATCTTTCCAGAGAGCCATTGCGCGCTCCTCCAATTCGAAGACATTGCTTGCGGCCGAACCGCGATCCTGACACAGGGCGGTGCGGGGGTGTCAATTCGGCGCCTTCGGCGGCCCGGCCAGGGGCGCATTTTCGAGCCGGCGGCAGCCCGCGGCCCGGCACGCGGAGAGCGCCTCGAGCCGGGCGGCCAATTGGCCGACCAGGACCGGGTCCGCGCGGTCTGCCAGGTTGTGCATTTCCGCAGGGTCGGCCAGCAGGTCATACAGTTCACGGTCACCGTTGGACCAGGCGGCGAAGAGGTATTGCGCGGTTCGCAGCGCGTGGAACCCCCAGGGCGCCTGCGGTTCGTCGCCCTCGTCGGCCTGCGCGTCGGCGTTGGGGCCACGCTGTACCAGCAGGCAGTTGCGCCAGTTCCTCCGCTGGCCGCGCCACAGCGGCGCGAGGGAGCGTCCGTCCACGAACGCCGGGGCCCGGGCCCCGGCCAGGTCGGCGATGGTCGGGGCCAGGTCGGAATTCAGCGCGAGATCGGCAACGACCATGCCCGGCGCGATTCCCGGGCCGCGGATGACCAGCGGCACGCGAATATCCTCCTCATAGGGCGTGTTCTTGCCCGGGCCGAGACGGTGCTCGCCCATGTGCCAGCCGTTGTCGGACGTGTAGAGGATGTAGGTATCCTCGAGCTCACCCGCGGCCTGCAGTTCGCCGACGATCGCCGCCACCAATTCGTCGACGGCCTGCAGCGAGCGCAGTCGGTTGCGGTAGATCGCCTGCATGTGCAGCACGTCGAGCGCCGAGAGTCGTGGCCTTGTGCGAATCGCAGCCGGCTTGTCGCCGACATCGTCTTCGTCGAAGGCGGCGCCGCGCGGAAGTTGGGCATGGTCGAACCGGCTGCGGTGGCGCGGAGCCGGTTCGGCCGGCAAGTGCGGTGCCTTCGGCGCGAGGTAGAGGAACAATGGCCGCTTCGCGGCGCGCGCCTTGCGGATGACGGCGATGGCGTGTTCGCGCAGCACGTCGGTGAGGTAGTCCGACTCCGCGTGGCCGAAATTCACCGCGCGACCGCCCTCGCTGATCCTGTAATCGAAGTATTGCAAGGGATCGACGAGGCCGAACCAGTCGGTCCAGCCGGGCGGAACGTGCGCGGCGCCCCCGGCCAGGCCGTTGGACCCATAGCCATTGAGGTACTTCCCGGCGAGCGCCGTGTAGTAACCGCGTTGCTGCAGCCACGTCGCGAGCGTCGACGCCTCGAGTCCCTGCCGGTAGAAGCGCTCGAAGCCGCCAGCAGGCGGCTGGTTGCCCAGCACCCCCGTGTTGTGCGGGTACTGGCCGCGCAGGATGCTGGCGCGGCTCGGGCAGCACTGCGAATATCCGACGAAATAGTTGCTGAACGTCGCGCCGCGTTCCTCGAGCAACCGACGAACCTGCGGCATGAATTCGTGCGCCTTCCAGTCCTCGTCGTCCGTGACGATCAGGACGATGTTCGGCGGCATCGAGCGCGCCCGGGGATGTTCGCTCTCGGCCGACGGCGCGTCCTTTGCAGGGAGGGTGAGAAGCAGCAGTGCCGCCAGGATCGGGAGGTATCGCATCATTCCGACGTCGGGCGGCCAATGGAGCAGGCGGACTCGAGAACTGTGGTGCCGGCTGAGGGAATCGAACCCCCGACCCGCGGTTTACAAAACCGCTGCTCTACCAACTGAGCTAAGCCGGCGCGCGGACGGATTCTACCCGGCGGGTGGCGCGCTCGCAGGGCAGGCCCGCAATTCCAGCGGCGGCGCCGCCTTTGCGGCCGCGGACCCAAGCGCGTCGAGTCCCGGCAGGCTGCCGTTCTCGAGGCGATCGACGTCCAGCCAGAAGACGTCCGCCGTGCGGGTACGCTCGCTGACCTCCGGCGTGAAGCCCGCCTTGCGCGCCACCTCAGCGACCTCGGCAGCGCGAGCGGATTCACCGAACACGCCCAGCGAAACCGTGTTGGACGGCGGGTCCTCGCTCACGATTTCCGCGTCCGCCAGGCCGGCGGCCTTCAGGGCCGACAGCGCATTGCCGGCGTCTTCCGGCGTGGCGAGATTCGGCACCCGGACCCACTGCCCGATGCGAATCTCGTCGGTCGAGGGACGCAGCCGGGACGTGAACCCCAGCCGCTGGAGTTCGCTCGCGGCCAATTCGGCTTGCGCCCGCTCCAGGAACGGCCCTGCGCTGACGCAGTTCGCCTCCTGCAACGGGCTCGGGGCCCCTGGGGCTTCGGATCCGGCGGCGCCGGCTTCGCCCGCTTCGGGCGCCTCGCGCAGCAAGCGGATGGCGCGCCGGTCGGGCGCGCTCGGCGTGGCGAGCCCCGCGAGCGGCGCAGGCGGCGCGATCCACGCCGCCCACGCGAGGAAAAGCAGGTTCGCGAGGAGCAGCATGAGGAACAGAGCACGCAAGGTCAGGCACCTGCTGTGGCGACGGCGGCCATGGTAGCCAAATCCAAAAGCAAAGGCCCGTCCCTCGCGGGACGGGCCTTGCGGGACCACTTGATCGGGACGTTACTTGCCCGCGGCCATGTAGGTGGCGAGTTCGCTGATTTCCGCGTCCGACAGCTTGAGCGCCTTCTTGTGCTTCTGCTGGCCGGCAACGATCTTCTTCAGCGAAGCCGTCAGGTCCGCCGCACTCTCGCCCTGGAAGTCAGCGACTTCATGGCACTCTGAGCACGCGTCTGCAAACTGCTTCTTGCCATCGGCATGGGCCGCCTGGCCCCAGCTGGCAATGGCCACCACAGCCGAGCTCATGACGATCAGTCGAGAAAGTTTCATCGTTACCTCCAAGTCCTAGCCGTTACCGGGGTCCCGTCGGACCCGCTGTCGTGTCACGCGCCATGATAGCGGCGGCGCAAGCCAACGCATGTCGGAGATTCCGAAGCGGCATCCGCAGGCTCCACCCGCCCGTCCACGCACCTCGACGATACCGTCGAATTCATTTAAGCGCTTGTATTTCAATCAGTTACAAAATCCCGAGACGGTCCTTGCTGGCCACCGTCCCGGCCTCACTGGATTGGACAGCCTGCCTGTCCCGGGGTTCAGCCGCTGCGGTTGGCGAGCACCGCCAGTCCCTGCAGGACCAGGTCGGGGACGTGGCGCGGCGTGGAGCGCAGGAACGGCATGACGAGAGAGGCCGCGCCGCCGGTGACGATCAGCGCCGCGGCCGCGCCTGAGAGCTGCGCGAGATCGGCTACCGAGCGATCCGCTAGCGAGGCCAGCGCCACGACCGCGCCCCGCTCGATCGCATCGCGCGTGTTGTTCGCGAACTGCGCGCCGCCATCGCTCACGCTCGCCGCGCTGTGGGCGGCGAGATCGCTCGTGCCGCGCAGCAGCGACGCCGCCATCAGCCGCGGCCCCGGCACGATGAAACCGCCGAGGTGCTGCCCGTCACCGGTCACCGCATCGATCGTCGCCGCGGTGCCGACATCGACCACGCAACAGGGCGCGCGCGCCAGGTGGTGCGCTGCGATCACGGCCAGCCAGCGATCCACGCCGAGCAGTCGCGGCTCCGGATACGCGTTGCGCACGCCGGCTGCTGCGCCGGTCGAGGTCACGACTTCGACACCGCAGCCCGCCAGCTCGCGCGCCGCGGCGCGGAGCAACTCGACGCGTTCGTGGCCGGCCACCGAAGCCGCCACCACACGGCTGATGCCCGGCTGTGCAAAAAGCTGCCGGCTCCAGTCGGCCGGCGACCAGCTCGAATAGTCGGCGGCCTGCTGGGGCGAGAGCGCGCCGCCGGAAAGCACCGACCATTTCACGCGCGTGTTGCCGATGTCGACGAGCAGGATCACGTCGCGGGCTCCGCGGGACGCAGGCTGACGTCGCCGGACACGAAGCGCTCGATGCGTCCGGCGCGCTCGACGCGCAACGCGCCGTCGGGATCCACGCCGCGCGCCAGACCCTCGACGACACCGGTGCCCTGCGCGACGCGCACCGGCGCGCCCCGCAGCGAATCGAGCTCGCTCCAGGCCTTGGCAAACGGCGCGAAACCGGATTTCGTGAATTGCGCGAGGCCTTCGAGCATCGCGCTCGAGACGCTGGCCGCGACGCGGTTGCGTGACAGCAGCGCGCCGCCCAGCGTTTCACGCAGGTCGCAGACGGGCGAGGCCTCGGGGGCGTCGATCGCCGCGCGCGCCGACTGCGGCAAGTCGAGATTGAGGCCCAGCCCCACGACGACGTACGCCGGGCCGCCAGCCTCGGAGCGCAGCTGCGTCAACAAGCCTCCGAGCTTGCGCCGCCCGACGACGATGTCGTTCGGCCACTTGAGGCGGACGGACTCGGCGCCGAGGCGATGGAGTCCGCGCACCACCTGCACACCCATCGCAAGACTGAGCGCCGAGAGATCGGCCGGCATGTCCGCAAACGTCCAGCCGATGGAAAACGTGAGACCCGAGGCGAACGGCGCAAGCCAGGTGCGCCCGCGCCGGCCGCGCCCCGCGTGCTGCAGCTCGGCGAACACGAGCCGCGGTTCGGCCGGCGGCGGCGCCGCGGCCGAATACAGGTACTCGTTGGTCGAACCGATCTCGAAGAGCACTTCGAGCCGGCCGTCGAGCGGCCAGCCTTCCGCGCTAGCCGCGGCATGCATGCGCCCGGCATCGATCAGCTCGACCGGCGCCGGCAGCTCGTAGCCGCGACGATCGTAGCTGCGCACGTCGACACCGATCTCCCGCAATTCCGCCACGTGCTTCCACACGGCGGCGCGCGAGACGCCGAGTTCGGCCGCGAGTTGCCCGCCGGAATGCAGCGCACCGTCCGCAAGCAGGCCGAGCAGCCGCTGGCGCGTCGGGGTCATCGCGGGCGCAACAGCCACAGGCGTTTGGCGCGATTCTCGTTGCCCTCGAGCATGCGCGAGATGTTCGAGCGGTGCGTGAAGGCGACGAACGCCGCCATCGCAATTGCGAACACGAGGCAAGCCGCGTTCGACGGATCGACCAGGGCGAAATAGACGGGCAAGGAGGCGGCGCCGAGCATCGTGCCGAGGCCGACGTACCCGGTGAGCATGACGACCGCGAGCCACACGCCGATCACCGGCAGCAACGACGCCGGTGCAAGCACCGCGACTGCGCCGATCACCGTGGCCATGCCCTTGCCGCCGCGGAATTCGTACCACACGGGATAGACGTGCCCGATCACCACGGCGGCGGCGCACGCCACCGCCAGCCACTGCCGGTCGAGCGTGGGGTCGACACCGACGAAAGGCAGCGCGACGCCCGGCAGCCAGCCGACGGCAATGAGCGCCTTGCCCACGTCGATCACGACGACCCCCAGCGCGAATTTCCAGCCCTGGGTGCGCAGCGCGTTGGTGCCGCCCGCATTGCCGCTGCCCTGTTCGCGGATGTCGACACCCCGCAGTCGACCCATCACGAGGCTGCCGAGCACGGAGCCGAGCAGGTAGGCCAGCAGGGATTTCACGCCGAGTTCGAGCACGTCCGGTCTCCTTCGAAGCGGCGCGATTCTAGCATCCGTGCGCCCGCGGACCGGGTCGCGCGGCCGGGGCAACCTAGGTCGAATGCGGGCGAGCGCGGCGCCACAGGATGCGATGCAGGCGGACGCCGGCGGAGCCTTCGAGCGGCTCGGCCGCGCGCAGTTCGAGTTCCTCGCCGCGCAGGATGGCGCCGCGCACCTGCCGTGTGCCGAGCAGGTTCGGGTTCATCGCGAGCTCAATGACGTGGTGCACGTCGGAACCCGACACGTGCCAGCGTCCCGAGTACTGCAGGTACGACGCGAACGCGGCGGCCTTGTCCGCGTCGCTCACCGACGCGAGGTTTTCGCGCGCGAGCCGCGGGCGGGCAGGACGCTGCATGGCGGCCGACATGTACCCGTCCGCCGTGTAGAGGATCAGTCCCTCCGCCGCCGGGCCGAACGGCTCGGTCACGCGCTGGGTCGCCGGATACTCGATGCGCCAGCTGACGAGCCTCCAGGCGCCCACGAGGGCCTGCGCCAGTTCGGGCCCGGCCAGCGGTTCGTGCCTGGTCATGAGGAGTGCCTCCGTGGCAGGAAGATCTCGGCGAGCATGCAGCGTACCGACCCGCCGCCCAAGGCCTCGATCGTCGGAATGGGCACGGCGACGACACGGTCGACCGTGGACCGGATGCGTCGCATGTCCGCTGCACTGAATGATCGCGCGGCGCAGTCGGACATCGCGAGCACGCGGGACCCGTCGCGACCCTGCAGTTCCAGCACGTTGGCGGCGAAACCCGCGACCTGCGCGCGGTCGATCTGCACGCACTCTCGCCCGGAGCGGCCGAGCCGCTCGAGAACCCGTTCCCGATCCGCGGTCGCGATGTTTTCGGTGCCCACCACGGCCACGGACCCGCCGACCGAAAGCACGACATTCGTGTGGTACACGGGCTGGCCTCCCACGTCCGTTGCTTCGAAGACGCACGGCTCGAACCCGAGCTCGTCGCAGAAATCCCGCAGCGGTGCCGCGTGCGTGCGCGGCGAGAGACAGGCATAGGCGATCCGCGCGGCGTGATCGAGCACGAGGCTGCCGGTGCCTTCCAGGAAGGCGCCGGAGTGCTCGTGGTGCGTCAGGTCGACGAGCCGCCGAACTTCGAAGCCGCCCGCGTTCTCGAGTTGCAGCAGCAGGTCCATGCGCCGCTCCAGCCGGCGGCTGCGCGCCAGCATCGGGTACAGCACCACGGTGCCGTCCGGATGGAAGCTCACCCAGTTGTTCGGGAACACGGCATCGGCGCAGGCCGGGTCTGGCCGGTCGTCGAGCGCGTGAACTTCGACCCCGGCTTCGCGCAACGCACCGGCCACCGAATCGAATTCCTGCCTTGCGCGGGACGGCGCATCGGCTGCTACTGCGCTGTCGTTGCGCTGGTAACTGTTGCTGGCCTGCGTCTCGGGATTCCAGCCGAACGATGCCGGACGCACCATCAGCACGGCGGCAGCGGCCGTGCCGGCGTGCGTTCCGGGTTCGTGAGGTGCAAGGCGGCCGTGCGTCTCGGGCATCGGCCGATTCTACTCAGGTCGCGGCCGGCTCCAAGCGCACACCCGCAGCGAGACCCATCCACTGCCGTACCTGGATCAGGCCGCGGCGCATCTGGGTCTTCACCGTGCCGAGCGGCATGCCCGTGGCCTTGGCGATCTCGGAGTGCGTCATGCCCTCGAGCAGGCCCATGCGCAGCACCTTTCGCTGGTCCGGACGCAGCTTGGCGACGACCGTCGCCGCCCTTTCGGCGTCGACGCGGATCTCGCCTTCGGTGCCTGGCTCGGCGAAGCGCGGGTCTTCGAGCGCTTCCTCGGAATCCATCATCGAATTCATGCGCGAACGGCGGATGCGATCGATGAGGCGACGGCGAGCGATGGTCGTCACGAAGACCTTCTCGGACCCCTGCGCCGCATCGAATCGGCCGGCACATTTCCAAACGTCCACGAAGATCTCCTGCACCGCGTCTTCGGCATCGGCCCGCGACCGGGTCATGCGGCGGGCGATCGCCCAGACCAGCCCGCCGAACTCATCGATGCATTCGCGCATCGCTCGCTGGTCGCCCTGGGCCATGCGGTGGAGGACGGATTCGGTCATTGCAGTCACCTCGGGTGCGCCGGTCGGGCCGGCTTGGTGAAACGGGTTACTCGGGGTTCGAGGGGAGTATAGATCGGAGTGTATGGTTTTTGTACAGCATATTCCTATACGTCCGATAGAACCTGTCAATCAGACCCAGACCAGGGGCAATGCATAGCCCACTAGGCGTTAACCGTGTTGCGAACGACTCTCATTAACTCTAGGCTGTTCACTCCGAAGAACCCTGACCCCGAACACCATGACCCCTGTCAGTCTCGCTGCGTTGCGCAAAGGTGCCCGCGGCGTGGTCATTCGCGTGCATGACGACGACCAGAGCCTCGGCGACGAGGCGCAATCGACAGTCAGCCGGCGCCTGCTCGAACTCGGCTTCGTGCCGGGCGAGTCCATCGAGGTGATCGAGGAGGTCTGGCCGGGCGGAGACCCGATGGCGGTGCGTGTCGGCAACACCACCTTTGCCCTGCGTCGTCGCGAAGCCGGAGCCGTGTTCGTCGACACCGAAGCGCGCTGAGTCCATGAACGCCCACGCGACCACGGCCGACTCGATGCGCCTCGCGCTGGTCGGCGTGCCGAATTGCGGCAAGACGGCCCTGTTCAACCGGCTGACAGGCAGCCGGCAGAAGGTTGCGAACTACGCGGGCGTCACCGTCGAGCGCAAGGAAGGCACGTTCGTCGGCCCCGAGCGGCACCGTCTCTACAAGGTGCTCGACCTGCCGGGCGCCTACAGCCTCACGCCCACAACGCTCGATGAGGCCATCACGCGCGATTTCCTGCTCGGCCGCCTCGCCGATGAACCGGCGCCGGAATTCGTCGTCTGCGTCGTGGATGCGACCAACCTGCGGCTCAACCTGCGCCTCGTGCTCGAGCTGCGCGACCTCGGCGTGCCGATGGTGGTCGCGCTCAACATGAGCGATCTCGCCGCGGGCCGCGGCTACAGCCTCGACCGCGAGCGGCTCGAACGGGAACTCGGCGTGCCGGTGGTCGAGACCGTGGCGGTCACGCACGCGGGGCACCAGCCGCTCGTCGCGAAACTCGAGAGCCTGCCGCATCCGGGCGCGCGCCCGCCGGTTGCATGGAAGGAGCCGACGTTCGAGGCGATCGAGCGCACGCAGCGCGAGGTGCGCCGCATCCTCAAGGCGGCCGGCTACGGCGAACCGGCGCGCAAGCGCGCGCTCGCGCGTCTCGACGGGGTCGTGCTGCACCCGATCGTGGGGCCCGCGATCCTCGCCGTGCTGCTGTTCTTCATCTTCCAGGCCGTGTTCAGCTGGGCCGCCGCGCCGATGACATGGATCGATGCGGGCATGTCCGCACTCGGCACGTTCATCCAGCACTCCCTCCCGGCCGGGTTGCTGAGCAGCCTGCTGGTGGACGGCGTGATCGCGGGCGCGGGCAGCGTGCTCGTGTTCCTGCCGCAGATCCTGATCCTGTTCCTGTTCATCCTCGCGCTCGAAGACAGCGGCTACTTGCCGCGCGCGGCCTACCTGCTCGACCGGCTGATGGGCAGCGTCGGGCTGTCCGGTCGCGCGTTCATCCCGCTGCTGTCGAGCTTCGCGTGCGCGGTGCCCGGCATCATGGCGACGCGCACGATCCCTAACCTGCGCGACCGCATGGCCACGATCATGATCGCGCCACTCATGACCTGCTCCGCGCGCCTGCCTGTCTACGCGCTCGTGATCGCGGCGTTCATCCCGAATCGCCCGGTCGGCCCGTTCAACCTGCAGGGCCTCGTGCTGTTCACGCTGTACGTCGCGGGCATCGTCTCGGCGATGGCCGTCGCGTATTTCCTCAAGCGCACGGCGCTGCGCTCGACCTATCACCCGCTCCTGCTCGAACTGCCCGAATACCACTGGCCGCACCTGAACAACCTGATGATTGGCCTGTGGGAGCGGACCAAGGTGTTCGTGCAGCGCGTCGGCACGATCATCCTCGCGATGATGATCGTGCTCTGGTTCCTCAGCAGCTACCCTGCCCCACCGCCGGGTGCGGAAGGGCCGCCGATCCTCTACAGCTTCGCGGGCATGCTCGGGCACGGGCTCGAGCACCTGTTCGCGCCGCTCGGTTTCAACTGGCAGATTTCGCTCGCGCTGGTGCCCGGCCTGGCGGCGCGCGAAGTCGCCGTGGGCGCCCTCGGCACGGTGTACTCGCTCAGCAATGCCGGCGACGACGTGTCGACCGCGCTGGTGCCGATGATCGCGCAGACCTGGAGCCTCGCCACCGCCCTGTCGCTGCTCGCGTGGTACGTGTTCGCCCCCCAGTGCCTCTCGACGCTGGTCGTGGTCAAGCGCGAGACGAACTCATGGCGGTATCCGCTGATGATGGCGGCGTACCTGTTTGCGCTGGCGTATTTCGCGTCGTTCGTCACGTACCACGTGGCGAGCGCGCTGCTCGGTTAGGAGCGCAAGGCGATGCTGGAGAAACTGGTCGTCGGTCTCGTCGTCGCCGCCGCATTCGTCTACGCGGCCTGGGCTATTACGCCAGCAGCGACGCGCCTGCAGCTTGCCCGCAAGCTGGTGGCATCTACCGGAGGTTCGCAGGCCACGGGCGTGCTGGCGCGCCTGGCGCAATGCCTGGAGAAGGCGGCGGGCGGCGGCGGGCACTGCTCCGGCTGCGAAGTCCATTCCGCCAAGTCGACTGCGAATCCGCGCCAGCGCAAATGAAAACGGGCCGGCTTGCGCCGGCCCGCTCGCAGTCTCGTTATGCGACTCCTGTCACGTGCCGCTGGCTGGCGCGCCGGCGCCCGTTGCTTCCGCTGCTGGCGCGGGCGGTTCCTCGCCGGCCAACTGGTGCAGGATCGCCGGATCCTGCTCGTCGTCGGCCAGCACCGTGTGGCACGTGTCGCAGTCCTTCTTGATCTTTTCGCCGTCCGACGTCTTGTGCTTCTTGTCGTGGCAGCGGAAGCAGCCCGGCGACTGCTTGTGGCCGAGGTGGTTCGGATAGGTGTCCCAGGTCACCTTCATGGCCGGGAACACGTTCCAGGTGTAGATGTCGCCGAGGGCCTTGCCGGCCTGGCGGATCGCGTCCGCCTTGGTGGAAGCGACCTGCGGGTAGTTCTTCTTGTAGAACCCGAGGATGTCCGCCGCAATGCCATCGCGAGCCGCTTCGTGCGACGGGTATTCCACCTGCACGGCACGCAAGCCTTCCCGCTTGATGTACGGCAGGGTCTTGTCGATCGAACCCTGGTCCATCGCACGGTCGACTTCCCATGCCGGCTGGCGGTACGTGTGCGCCGGGCGGTTGTGGCAGTCGACGCAGTCCATGGTGCGCCACACGGCACCCTTCGGCGCCGCGTCCGCCGCCTTGAAGAGCTTGGTCGTGCCGTCCGCCTTCTTCATCTCGACGTCGTAGATCTTCTCCCGGCTCTCGTCCGTAAGGTAGCGGATCGAGACGCCGGGATCGACGTGCCAGTGAATGCCGGAGGACTCGCGTCCGTGCTGCCCGCCAACCTTCACGAGCAGCGCCGTGTGCTTCTCGGTGTTCGCCTCGTCCTCGTCATAGTGCACGCGCACCTGCATGCGGTCGCCGACGTTCTTCGTCGGCCAGTGGCACTGCTCGCAGGTCTCGCGGGCGGGGCGCAGGTTGTGCACCGGCGTCGGGATCGGCGTCGGATAGAGATTGAAGGTCACCGCGATGAGCTGCCAACTGCCCGACAACTTGGACTTCACGAACCAGTCCGCGCCGGCGCCGATGTGGCAGTCCGCGCAGGCGACGCGGGCGTGCGGCGAGCGGGCGTGCGCGGTGGCCTCAGGCTCCATCACCGTGTGGCAGGCCTGCCCGCAGAACTCGACCGACTCCATGTACTCGACGCCCTTGTACGTGCCGACGGAGAGCACCACGGCGCCCAGAAGCAACATGGCGCCGAAGGTCAGCAGGGCCTTGCGGGTGCGGGCCTTGTTGAGGTCGACGACGGGCAGCAGGGGCGTCGGCTCGCCGTGGGCCACCGCCTCCCGTTCCTTCTTGTTCTGCCGCCAGATGCCGATGGGAACCAGCACCAGGCCCGCCAGCAGGATGGCCGGGAGGAACAGGTAAGTGATGATCCCCAGGTAAGGGCCACCCTTGAATCCCATGTTCTGGATCAGGAACAGCGTCACGAAGAGAAGGAAGCTGGCCGTCGCGATCGCAGAGCCGACGATGCTCAGCGTGCTGCGGGTAATCACCGAAATGTAGTTCCTGATCATGCATGGCCCCCGGGCCGGAAAAATGGACGAATTCTGTCGCGGGCGAAGCATAACGCCTCGCCCGGGGATGACCAAGGGTGTTTTCCACGCGCCGCCGCGTAGAAGATCGAGCGGGACGGACCCGCGATTTCAGTCTGCTACTTCAGCGTCTGGCAGTAGGCCGCCAGGTTGGCGACATCGGCCGCACTGAGCTTCTTCGCCGCTTTGGTCATCTTTTCGCTCTTCGTGCGCGTGCCGTTCTGGAACTCCAGGATGGCCTTGTTGAATTTCTCGACGGTCAGCCCCGCGACGGCGGGCACCTTGTCGTCGCCCTTGCCGTCGTCGCCGTGGCAATCGATGCACATGTCCTCGTACTTCGCCTTGCCGGCCGCAACGTCAGCCGCGCAGGCCGGGGCCGCGATCAGCACGCACGCGGCCAGCAGGGTCGTCAGGGATAGTCCGTTCATGTCGATCCTCCAGGATGTGATTCGTGCAATTCGGAACGCGTAATTCCCCGCGCGCACAGGGCTAATGTGCAGGCAGGCCGTGCTCCTGCATCCATCGCGTCGGCAACAGGTGGTGGAGCACCGTGAGGATGATGAACGGCAGCGCGAGCAGCACCAGCGCCGTCGTCAGGCTCTCGATGCCGGTCAGCTCCATCTTGTAGGCCATCAGGCCACGGAAGCTCTTCGAGAACAACTGGCCGCCGATCACCACGTTCCAGCGCATGCTGAAGATGCCGAGCTGGATCAGCAGCACGGACGCGAAATACATCACCTTGCGCATGTCGTCGGTGAACCGCTTGCTGCGAACCAGGGCGAGGATCAGCAGCGGCAGCAGCATGCCGAGCGCCACCTGCATCACGACGAGGCTCGTGAACAGCTTCACCGAGACCAGTTGGCCGAGAATCTTGATCGATTCCTCGCTCTGGTAGATGCGGTGGATGTAGTCCAGGGCCTCGAGGGCGAAATCCACGATGATCGCCACGAGCAGGAACAGCCCGACCTTGTCGAGGCAGCGCATGTCGATCGGCTCCCTGCGCAGCGCGCACAGGACCATGTAGACCAGCATCACCATCGCGATGCCCGAGACGATTGCCGACATCAGGAACACGATGGGCATCAGTACGCTGCCCCACCAGGGGTTCGCCTTGACCGAGCCGAAGATGAAGCCCACGTAGCCGTGCAGCAGGAACGCCGACGGAATGCCGATGATCGTCACGATCTTGCTCGCCCGGTGGTCCCAGGCGACCGCCTCCGGGCTCACGTCCGTCGAGAACAGCGACAGCGCGCGGTAGACGAACCTCATCAGTCCGTTCTTGGCTTCGCGGGACATCAGGACCAGCTGCTGCCGGTACTCCAGCCAGACCTCGATCAGCAGGATGCCTAGCAGGTACCAGAGGTAGACGAAACCGAACATCGCCATTGCCGACGTCGGCTGCGGCGTCATGAAGATCTCGTAGGCGCGCTCCGGATGCCCCAGGTGCAGCTGCAGCGGCAACCCGGCGATCAACATGAACGACAACGCCGTGAGCAGCGCAAGACGGTAGATCGGCTGAACCTCGACGACGTTGAACACCTTGACGAGGGAGGCGAGGATGAAGGCGCCGGCCACGATGCCGGTGAGGTAGGGGTAGACGACGATCAGGATGGACCAGTGCGTCTCCACCTCGTTCGGGTAGATGAACCCGATCACCTGGCTCAATTGGTGCGCCAATTGTTCATAGAGCCCGGCCGGCAGGGTGTCGCTCATCGAACTTCTCCGTCGAGCTTGGCGTAACGCACCTTCGGTTCTGTGTTCAGGTCCGGCTTCAGGACGCTGATTGCATTCTCCCTGTGGAACCGTACCAGTCGGTCCGCCTTGGCCCTGAGGTCGCCGAAGATCCGCGCTTCGGTCGGGCAGACCTCGACGCAGGCCGGCAGCAGGTTCTTCGTGACCCGGTGGTAGCAGAACGTGCACTTGTCGGCCGTCCGCGTATACGGGTTCAGGTAGCGGGCGCCGTACGGGCAAGCCTGGATGCAGTACCGACAGCCGATGCAGCGCTTTTCGTCGACCAGCACGACGCCGTCCTTCGTCTGGAACGTCGCGCCGACCGGGCAGACCTGCACGCACGGCGGGTTTGCGCACTGGTTGCAGAGCTTGGGTACGAAGAATGTCCTCAAGACGCTGGGATCGACGGGCTCGTTCTGATCGGCAAGGCGCTGTTCGGGCGTCTTCGTGCTGATGCACTCCACCGTCACCTCGCCGTCCGCACGGATCGTGTAACGCTCGATCCAGGTGCGGAAGAAGAACGGCTCGTCCGGCACGTGATTTTCGGTCTTGCAAGCCTCCACGCAACGGTTGCAACCGATGCACTTGTCGACGTCGACGCCCATGCCGTACCAGTGCTGCGACTGGTCGTAACCGGTCGTCGCGGACGCGGACAGTTCCTTGCCCTCGGCCTTGCAGGCCAGCGCCTGCAGCACGCCGGCGGCCGGGAAGAACAGGATCGCGTCCTTCAGGAAGTCACGCTTGTTCACTTGGTCCCCTCCGGCAGGTGGGCGTAATGGCACTCCCAGCACACGTACGTGCGGCCGTGCGAACTGAAGTCGACCGTCGACTTCGATGCGGCAGGATCCGTCGAACCCGGCTCGTGGCAACGCGCGCAGGCCTGGCGCTGCGCGGGCTTGGTCGGGAGCGCCGAACGTGGCTCGGTCATGTGTTGCTCCGCGACCTGATGGCATTCAGTACAGGCCAGCTGCGAGTGAGTCGAAGCCGCCTTGGTCCGCGCGATCAAGCCATGGCAGCCTCCACAGTCCTTCGGGGCCTCGTCCGGCTTGGGATCGTGCGGGTCGTGGCAGCTGACGCAGCGCTTGCGCCCGTTGTGCTCCTTGCCGTCCACTTGCGGAAAGCCGTTGGGCCGTGAGGCCACAAAACCGTGGCAACCCAGGCAGAACTCGCGATCGCGATGCTTGGGCGGCACGGCCGCCTTGTCGTCCTTGTTGGCGACATGAGCGGCGGCAGGCCCGTGGCAGTTCTCGCAGCCGATGTTGCGGTGGTATCCGCCGAGCTTGGTGTTGTACTCGTCCGCGTGGCAGTCGCGGCACGTGTTCATGCCGGCGTATTGAATCGGCTTGGCCATCTCGCGAACGACCTTCGCGGCCTGGTGCGGCTTGGCGGAAATCCACGATTCAGGGAGGGCGAAGAACCGAACGATGACGACGACGAGGAACAGCCCGACGATCACACCGAGCCGCTTCATCTGCTCCGGACGCTTCACTGGCCGCTCCTAAGGGCCGCTGGGCCCGCTGGCAACGTCTGCGCGCTTCGGGGCACTCCGCGAGATAAAGCCGTCGTCGACGGAACCGCGGACGGGCACTCACCCCTTTCGTTATCCTGGCGTCAACCCGGCCCTGAGGATCAGCTACTGATTCAGAGGTCCCGGAAGATGGGCCGATGTTAGTTGCCGGCATCGCGAAATCATCTACGTGATTCTAGCTAGCGTGTTTCGGCTTGCCGCCAACGGGTCACGCGTCGATGTACCGCACGACCCGCGACCGCGCTAGGAAGGCTTGAAGCCCGCAATGAGGGGCGGCGACAGATCGCGTCGCCGCCCCGAGGGACATAAGCCGTCAACCGCCCAGCTGGCGCCAGAGAGCGGCGAAGATGCCGATGGCGCAGGCCAGGCCGACTGCCACGGCGAAGAAACCGAAGACGTAGGCCACCTTCAGGTTCGCCTGCTCGGGCGCCGGCACGAGGAACTTCTCGAGCTGCTTCGTCTCCACCAGGCGCGCGTACTCGAGCGGGCGCTCTTCCTTGAACTTCTCGAGCGGCATCGAGCCCGTGAAGATCACCGGATCCATCGGGAAGGCTTCCGGACGCAGGTGCGTGTGGAAGAAGTGGAAGATGAAGATGAAGCCCGTGGCCAGCAGCGCCTCGTCGCTGTGGATGATGTAGGCCGCGTTCAGCACCCAGCCCGGCACGAACTTCGTGAAGAAGCCCGGCTGCCACAGCATGAGGCCGGAGAGGCCGATCATCGCGACGCCCCAGAACACCGCCAGGTAGTCGAACTTCTCCCAGTACGCCCAGCGATCGATCTTCGGTTTCGGACCGATGTACAGGAAGTACTTTATGTTGCCCCAGAAGTCCTGGACGTCCTTGAGCTGCGGCACCATCGAGCGCCAGCCCCAGAAGAAGCCCTTCTCGCCCTTCACCAGCCAGCCGTAGAACACCATGAACAGGTGCACGGCAAAATAGCCGAACGTCACGATCGCCGCGAAGCGGTGCAGCAGTCCCGCCGTGTGTGCCCCGCCGAGGACCGTCATCAATTTGTCGGCCCATGGCGCGGCGGCGAACTTGAGCGGCAGGCCCGTGATCGCCAGCAGCAGGAAGCTCAGCACGATGCTGACGTGCAGCCAGATCTGCGCGTTGCTGAAGCGCTTCACGTACGGGCCGGAGCCGCCGTGGCCCGCCTTGTATTCGCCGCGCATCTTGCCCACGAGCGCCCGCTGCAGCCACAGGAAGTCGTGGACGAAGAAGAACGCGAACACGCCGAGCAGCAGCGCGGTCATGAAGTAGAAGACGATGCGCAGCGCCGGGCGCGTGTTCGGATCCGTCGGCTTCACGTGCGGGTCGAACGTCAGGAAGCCCGCGTTCTTGACCTCGGCCTGGTGGCACTTGCCGCAAGTGGCCTCGAGATTGGCCGGGTTGACGCTAGAGCGCGGGTCGCTCGCCTTGAGGTTCTGGTGCGGCGTGTGGCAGTCGGAGCACATCGCCACGGCCGTCCAGCCGAGTTCCGTCGCCTTGCCGTGGAAGCTGTCGCGGAAGGTCTCGATGACCTCCTTGTGGCAGCCGCCGCAGTCGTTCGGCACGTGCTTGCGCATCGCAGCCGAGGTCGGGTCCTTCACCGAATGCGAATCCATGTGGCAGTCGACGCAAACCGGGCCTTTCCTGCCGGCCTGCCACGCGAGGCCGTGCGCGCTCTCGTCCTTCCAGTGCTTCAGGACGGTCTCATGGCACGAGCCGCAAGTCTCGGGCGAGATGGCGTGGCCCATCTTCGCCTTCTCGTTACCGTGCTTCTGGATGCCGTGCGTGCCGTGGCAATCGCTGCACGATGGGGCGGCTTCGGTCAAGCCAGACTTGAGCAGGCCTTCGCCGTGAACGCTGGTCTTGAAGCCCTCGATGACCTCCTCATGGCACTTGGCGCAAGTCTCGACCTGGCCGGTCGACGAGAGGCGCGAGTCCGCGTCGGACGCGACGCCGACTTCGTGCGGCTTGCCGTGGCAGGTCTTGCAGGACTTCTTGGCGTGCACGCTCTTCTTGAGCTGCTTCTGTGCCATGCCGTGGCAACCGGCGCAGACGTCGTCGGCCTTGAGCTTCTGCTCTTCGGGCAGGTTCTTGTGGTCGGCGAGCGTGATGTTGACGTGGCACTCCGCGCACTGCGTGTCCGGGTGCGCGGGCGAGTTGAACTTCACGTCCTCGTGGCATTTCTCCGTGCAGCTGGTGCTCGGAATGACCGGCATTTTGGCCGGCTCTGCCTCGGCGCGCAGAGCGATGGGATAGGCAAAGGCCACGGCAACGAGCAGGCTTGACCAGGCGGCCAAGGCTCGGGATCGGATGCTCAACATGATGAACGCGCTCCGTAAATGGGCAGCACCGTGCGCGAATCATCCGGCTGCTGCAGCGCAACGGGCAGCCGTTCATTCCACTACGAGTTTTTACCTAGGCGGCGGATCCCGCCGGGGGGCCGGCTTTCGCAGCCGCGCGGCGCAGACGCGGGGCCACGATCAGCGCCGCGCCGAACAGCGCCATGGCGATGAAAAGTGTGGCAGGGCGCGAGTGCTTGAAGTCCTGGGCCGCCATCTTGACGCCGATTCCGACCAGCAGCGGATAGACCAGCCAACTCAACTCGCGAAACCGTTCCATCCGGCCGAGCCACGCGATGACCAGCGTGGACACCGCAAGTACTGCCGTACTGACGGTGGCCACGACTCCGATGTCCACGCTGCGATCCGGCAGTGCACCAACGACCGGGGCGAGGTAACCGATCACGCAAGCCGCTGCGGCCGACACGAAGACGAGGATCACGAGCAGCCGCAACGCGCTCAGAATTTCGTCGCGACTTGTCGAGCGCCGGGCCGAGACCCACCAGGACGCCAGCGCGGCAGCCAGCATGACCACCGGCATCACGGTGCCCGGCGCGACCCACGGCCCGGTAGGCGGCGCTGCCAGCAACCGCAGGCAATAACTCACGGTCCCGGCAACGATGCCGGCGGCCAGCAGGTAGACCGCGCCATGCACCAGCATGAACGATCGCCCGAACCGGGCCCAGAGCCAGGCGAACAGGACGCCTAGCACCGCGAACACGACGCCGGTCGACGATGAGGCGAGCACGAGCGCGATTCCGGCGATGACGTGCACCAGCGCAAGCGTGGTGTAGTAGTAGACGTTCGCGCCGTTGTCCTTGCGCCGGTCCAGGAAAGCCAGCGCGACTCCGTAGCTGGCCAAGCCAAGGACGAGGCTGACCATGCCGATCGTCGCCGGAAGAATACCGGTGACGTTGGTCAGGTACAGGGCGCCGCCGAACCCGACGACGAGCGCTGCGGCAGTCTGCGCCACCTCGAACGGCACCACGTTGCGGCCGCGGATCAGCGTGCGGATCGCGATGCTCACCACATAGGCCCCAAGCAGGGTCATCTGCATCAGCATGGCGACCTGCGGCGGATCGGGCTGCGTGGGTGCCAGTGCACGCAGCGTGACGCCGACGACGGCGAGGTCGGCGGCCAGCGCGGCCGGCCATCGCAGGCCCCACCAGTCCAATGCATAGCCGAACCACAGGGTAACGACCCCGAGCACGATCAGCAGCAAGGCAAACGGCACCGCGGCGCCAGTTTGCGACAGCAGGATTGCACTGGTCGGCGCGGCCCCGATGACGGCAATCCACGCGATGCCCCGCAACCGCCGGTGCCACGCGACGAACAGCATGGCGGCGGTCAGGATGGCGACCGCTACGGCACTCGGCGTGCCGTGAAGTACCTTGAATTTCGTCGCCGCTTCCACGAGCAGCGGGAACGCGATCATCGCGGTTGCGAGGCCGTGGAACAGCGCGCTCGGTTGCTCCTGGCGGCTGCCGGCGCGATCGGCGAAGACGAGCCACAGCATCGCGTACAGGAAACCCACGGACAGGCCAAGCGGCGGAGCCATGACGCCCGAGTCCGTCATTGCACGGAGGAAGAAGCCGCCGGCGAGCACGAGGAACAGCCGCCCGATGAGCGTAAGGATCACGATCGGATCGCGTGGATCCTGCTTAGAGGTACGGGCCTCCGGGCGCGCCGCCGGGCCCGCTACCGCACCCGCCCGCAAAGCACCCGCTGCCGTGCTCTCCTGGCCGGTTGCTTCCGCGGGTAGCCGGGTCTCAAGCATATCGAGGCGCTGCTGCAACGACTGAATGGCCTGTTGCAGGTGCGCGACGCTGGACTCCAGTCGGGCGATCCGATCGTCCACGGCACTTCCCCCTGATCCGACGCCGGTCATGCTTCAATGGCGACTCGAGCGGAATCCCGACAACCACTACAACGGGCAACATCCGAATGCATGAGGGTTTGCCGTAGGCGCGATCCCGATTCGAACTCGCCCCGCGTCGTGACCTTGTCGATCTGCCGCGACGCCGCGAGCTGTGCCATTCTTCTTCGCCTTATGCCATTGATAACGATAATCAATGCCGAACTCGCGTTCGGCCTCCATCCGCTGCTCGACCGGGCATCGCTCACGGTCGAACCCGGCGAACGCATCGGCCTCATCGGCCGCAACGGCACGGGCAAGTCCTCCCTGTTGAACGTGATTGCCGGCACGCTCGCGCTCGACGACGGCGAGCTGCAACGCGGCGACGGCCTGAGAGTGATTCTGGTAGAACAGGAGCCGGTGTTGCCGGCGAGCGCGACGCTGCGTGAAGCGCTGGCGGCTCGCGGCGGCATCGAACGCATCGACGACGAGCGCGTGCGCTGGCGTGTCGAAGCGCGCCTCGTCGAGTTCCTGCACCGCTTCGGCCTGGACGGTTCGGCCTCGCCCGCCAGCGCCTCGGGCGGCGAGCGCAAGCGCGCGGCCCTCGCGCTCGCCATGGCGCTCGAGCCGCAGTTGCTGCTCCTCGACGAGCCCACCAACCACCTCGACATCGACGGCATCGAGATGCTCGAGAAGTTGCTCGTCGACGGACCGGCCTCGATCGTCATCACGCACGATCGCCAGTTCCTCGATCGCGTCGCAACGCGCATCGTCGAGCTCGACCGCGGCCTGCTGCGCTCGTATCCGGGCAACTACGCGGCGTACGAGCGGCGCAAGGCCGAGCAACTCGCCGAAGAAGCGGTGGCGCGCCGCAAGTTCGACAAGTTCTGGGCGCAGGAAGAGGTCTGGATCCGCAAGGGCGTCGAGGCGCGGCGCACGCGCAACGAGGGCCGCGTGAAGCGGCTCGAGCACCTGCGCGAGGAGCGTGAGGCGCGGCGCGAACGCATCGGCAACGTCAGGCTGAGCCTCGATGCGGGCGAGCGCTCGGGCAAGCTCGTGGCGGAACTGACCGGCGTCGGCAAGCGCTTCGGCGGCCGCCCCATCGTGCGCGATCTCGACCTGCGCATCCTGCGCGGCGATCGCTTCGGCATCGTCGGCCCGAACGGCGCCGGCAAGTCGACCTTGCTGAAGTTGATTCTCGGCGAACTCGAGCCCGACACCGGCACCGTGCGGCTTGGAACCAACCTCGCAGTCGCCTACTTCGACCAGCTGCGCGGACAGCTCGATCCGGAGCGTACCGTCGCCGAGACGATCAGCCCGACCTCGGACTGGGTCGAGGTCGGCGGCCAGCGCAAGCACGTGATCAGCTATCTCGGCGATTTTCTATTTTCGCCGCAGCGCGTGGGCTCGCCCGTGAAGATGCTCTCGGGCGGCGAACGCAACCGCCTGCTGCTTGCGCGGCTCTTCTCAAGGCCGGCGAACATCCTGGTGCTCGACGAGCCCACCAACGACCTCGACATCGAGTCGCTCGAACTGCTCGAGGACACGCTGCAGGACTACCCCGGCACGCTGCTGCTGGTGAGCCACGATCGCGCGTTCCTCGACAACGTCGTCACGCAGACGCTCGCCCCGGACGGCGATGGCGCGTGGCGCGAGTACGTCGGCGGCTACAGCGACTGGCTGCGGCAGCGGCCTGCGCTGCGCGCACCCTCACCCGCGCTTCGCGCACCCTCACCCGCACTGCGTGCGACCTCTCCCGCAGGCGGGAGAGGTGAAGAACCCTCACCCGCGCAAGGCGCGACCTCTCCCGCAAGCGGGAGAGGTGGGGATACCTCTCCCGCATCCGCGGGAGAGGTCGGCCAACGGCCGGGTGAGGGCTCTTCGTCTTCCGGCAATCCCGGCAAGCCGGCCCTTGCCAAGCTGAGCTACAAGGAAACGCGCGAACTCGAGCAGTTGCCGAAGCAGATCGAGGCGCTCGAGGAAGAACAGAAGGCGCTAGCGGCCGCGATGGCCGGCGGCGAGTACCACAAACGCGGCGGCGAACGGATGCGCCTGGATGCGGTGCGGGCGACGGAGATCGAGCAGTTGCTGGAAGCGGCGTTCGAGCGCTGGGCCGAGCTCGACATGCGCCGCAACGCTCAGCGCTGATCCGCCTGGGCGTGGGTCTGCTCGAGCAGGCTCAGTTGCCAGAGATCCTTGCCGGTCGCGACCAGCAAAGGACGCAGCGCGAGTTGTCCCGTCCGGCCGATGCTTTTTTCGAGGTAGTCGAGTTCGACCAGCTTGCCCTTCGTCTCTTCGTCGAGCGGCGGGGTTTCGATGCCGCTCTCCCGGAGCATCAGGATCCCCTTGGCGCGCAGCGCGAGTTCCACGTGCAGCCGCAGGTAGCACAGCATGTCCGCGACGACCTCGCCGCGAAAGCCTTCCTTCAGCGAGTGCAGGTACTTGCCCGCGTGGCTGTCCGTGAACTCGCCCGAATTGATCGACTCCAGCAACTCGAGGTCGGAGTCGAGGTCGGATTCGAGCCACTCCCGCAGCGACGACTCGCTGCGCTGGAACACGAAATAGATGATCCCCGGCAGCGCCAGCAGCGTGATCAGCGTGGCGACCACCGGCCGGTACAGGAGGTGGTTGTATCCCGAGTGCAGCGTCGCGGCGGCCAGCAGCCCGGGCAGGAACACGCTGAGGATCCCGTCCGGCCGGCGCTCGAACAGGGCGACGGACACCACCCCGAACATCGCCGTGGCGCCGCCGTGCATGATCGCCGTGCCGAAGCCGCGGATCACCTGCACGGCGAACGCCGCATCGGGGCGCGACGCGAGGTAGTAGAGATTCTCGACGAGCGCGAAACCCGTGCCGATCGCGAAACCGGCGATCGCTGCATCGACCAGCAGCCCGATGCGGCGCGTGCGCACCAGGAACACCAGGGTGACGGCCTTCAGCGATTCCTCGATCCAGGGCGAGACGTAGCGCGAATACGCGTGGAAATCGATCGTGACCCTGTCGAGCACGTACGAATGGACGGGATAACTCAGGCAGGCGGCGATCGCGCCAACGGTCATGGCGCCCGCCACCATGCGCACGCTGACGAGCTTGAAACTGTCGAGGTAGTAGAGCGCGCCGAGGAACAGCAGCACCGGCAGCAGCGCGGTCGGTCCGCGGGCGAGCAGTTCGGCCGTCATGCGGAGCGGCCGGAATCGAAGCTCACAGCACCTTGAACGAGACCATCCATTCGTCCTTGCCCGCTCCGTTTCCCTCGAAGCCGTGAGCGTAACCGACCGAGAGCATCATGGGGAGGCGGTGCATGACCTGCAGCTGCAGGTCGAGCTGGAGGCCCACATCGTAGGCCTCCTGGCGGAAGTCGCCGTCGTCGGGATCCGTCACCAGCGCCGTGGCGAAGACGGCCGGGCGCAGCCAGCTCGCAAAAAAGCCCGGGCTGCCCGCTCGCTCGAAGCGGACCGGCGGGAGGTTCCACTCGAGCATCGACTTCGCGAAGGACTTGCCCTGCAGCGCGTCGATTTCGAAACCCGGCAGGCGGAACAGGTCGCGGTAGCGCTTCGCCTCACCGCTGTCGACGTAGTTGTTGCCGAAGCCGCCGAAGTACGCGTTGGCGAGAGGATTGTCGCGGTCGCCGAACGACGCCCCGGCGCCGTTGCGCCACCAGAGCGACGAATGCTTCAGCGGCATCTGGAAGCCGGCATCCCACTGGCCGTACAGCGCCGGAATCGTGTCCCCGGCCGCCGAGTACACGTGCGCGTTGAGCGACCAGTTGATCCCTTTCTCGTCGTCCACGTGCCCGATCGACGCGCGTGCATTCTTCGAGACCAGGCCGACGTCGGCGGTGAACAGCTTGTCCGAGGGCGACGGGACGTTCTGGAATCCGGGCAGCGAATCGAGATCGCCGTAGTACGCCACGCGGCTGTTGATGCTCAAGGTCCGCGGGAGATCATAGATGAGCGGGTGCTCGTAGCCGACGAACCCGCTGTAGCCCTCACGGCTGACCTTCGTCGGGCCGAACAGGTCGTAGAAGTCGGCGCCGTTCCAGCGCAGGCCGGCGGTCCAGAGGTAGTGCCGGTACAAGGCCGTGAAATGCGCCCGCTCCTTGCCCGGCAGGCTCGAGTCGGGGCTGTATCCGCCGGTCAGGCCCAGCGAATCGAACCCCGCCGGATCGCTGAAGCGCGCGTGCAGGCCGAGCGACACCGAATCCTTGTATCCCTCGACCACTGGATACAATGCCTCGGGCCGCAGCTCGCGCACCGCGCTGTAGTCCCCTTTGCGCACGATCTTCGTGCCCTGCGTCTCGCCCGCAGGCAGCTTGATCGCCCAGCCCTGCACGACCGGATGCTGCGTGGCGACCTGCTCGCCGAGAAACGTGACGGCGCTGAGGTCCTCGGTCGGCCGGGCCTTGATCCTGGCCGGCACGAAACCCTGGGCCGTGTAATGGAAGACGAGCAGTTCGTCGTCGGACAAGGGCAGCGGGCGGAAGAAGCCGACTTCGGCGTTGCTCATCGCCTCCATCTTTCCGCTGGCGATCTCGTAGCGATAGATATTGGAAACGCCAGTGTAATAGGAGCTGCCGTAGAGGTAGCGCCCGTCTTGCGAGAACACGAAGCCTTCCGGCACCGCGAAACCGAATTCGAACACCTGTGACGGAACCAGGTTGCCAGCCGCGGCGGCGCTCGTCGCCACGACACGCAGTTGCATGACCTGGGTCGACTTGCCCGTCGGATCGGGACCCGCCCACGACATCGACAGCAGCGAGCCGTCGGGGGAGATGTCGAGATCGAACGGCACCTCGCCGAACGGAAACACGTGCACGGACTGCCAGGAGTCGTACGGGAACGGGATGCGCACGAGCATCGAAAAACCGTTGTTGGTGCGCAGGCCCCACAGGGAGCGGTCCACCGGGTTGTATGCGATGTCGCCGATGCGCGCATGCCGCAGCAGCATGCGCGGCTTGCCGCTCTTCAGGTCGAGCGCCATCAGGTTGCGGTAATTGGTGTTGTCCGTCGTGTAGAAGAGCGTCGATGAAGCCGCGTCCAGCGCGAGCGAAGAAACCCGGTAGGGCACGGCACCCTGGACTTCCTGCAGTTCCTTCACGGAGCCATCGGCCATGGAAATCGCGACGATGCTCGGTACGCGGCCCGGATAGCGCACGGCCGCATACAGCGTCTGCTGGTCGGGGCTGAGGAACGCACGCGACAGCGCGCCGAGCCCCTGGCGGGCCACGTCGGTGTGCGGCGTGATCGGGTACTCGCGAACCGATTGCAGGTTGCGGGCCTGGAACTGCGCCTCCCAGGCGATCCATTCCCGCCAGGCCTGCTCGAGCGGAAGGCCGAAGACGCGCTCGAAGTCGGACGCATAGTAGCGCCGCGTACCCTCGCGCCGTGTCCACCAGTCGAGCGCCTTCTCGGGCGAGTACTTCAACGCCAGGTAACTCATGAAGCGCGTGCCGTACAAGTAGGCGTTCGCGCCGATCTGGAAATCGACTTCCGTGCCTTTCGACACGAGGCCCAGCGGGTCGTAGATATGCGCGCCGTCGCGCACCATCGCGCGGAACACCATCTCGTCGTAGCCGCCTTGCGCGCGCCCGAGGCCGCCGCCGTACCACGTCTCCATGAAGACCGCGCTGCCTTCCTGGTACCAGCGCGGAGCCACGCCGCGCGGGTTGGTGAGGTAGTTATAGAAAAGACTCTCGGGATGCTCGGCGACGGGCATCACCTTGCCGAGCATCAGGCGCCGGTAGGTCATGTCCTCGGGACTGGCGCCATCGGTCGTCGCCATGTGCACGAATTCGTGGTTGGCGAGCGTGAACATGCGCTCGCCGGGGCTGAACGTCTCGAAGATGAGGTCGACCGGCGCAACGTCCATGAAGATCCGGTTGCGCGGTGCGCCTTGCGACGCGAAAGCGTTGCCGCGGTCGGAGAAATCACGCAGCACGACCGCGACCTTGCCATCGGGAACGTAGCCGAAGCGCGCCAGCTGGCCAGCCGCTGCGCCCTCGAAACACTGAGTGGCGTGCGGCACGAGATGCGTGCCGGTCGGATCCGAATAGACGACCGTGAGGTTGTCGGTTTCTATGAACCGGAGGGCATCGGCGGCGGCATGATGCGCCGGCGCGAGCAATGGGCAAAGGAGCAGGGCCGCGAAGCGGCCCGCAGACTGCGAGCTTGCGCCCGACACCCCCATCGATACGTTGCCGACCCGGCGATCCGGGTGAACCCACCGTCCCTGGCAGGAATCACCCTGAACCGCTTATCGGAAAGTTGTCGTCAACGCGTCGTGCCGGAATTGACTGCGGCGTTCTGGCCGGCGTTCTGGCCGGCGAGCTGACCGGCGTTCTGGCCCTTGTTCAAGCCAGCGTTCTGGCCGGCATTCTGCCCGGCGAGCTGACCGGCGAGCTGACCGGCATTCTGTCCGGCGAGCTGACCGGCGTTCTGGCCCTTGTTCAAGCCAGCGTTCTGGCCGGCATTCTGCCCGGCGAGCTGACCGGCATTCTGCCCGGCGAGCTGACCGGCATTCTGGCCCTTGTTCAAGCCAGCGTTCTGGCCGGCATTCTGCCCGGCGAGCTGACCGGCATTCTGCCCGGCGAGCTGACCGGCGTTCTGGCCCTTGTTCAAGCCAGCGTTCTGGCCGGCATTCTGCCCGGCGAGCTGACCGGCATTCTGCCCGGCGAGCTGACCGGCGTTCTGGCCCTTGTTCAAGCCAGCGTTCTGGCCGGCGTTCTGACCAGCGAGCTGACCGGCATTCTGCCCGGCGAGCTGTCCCGCGTTCTGGCCCGCGTTGAACGCAGCGTTCGCGACCCCGGCATTGGCTGCGGCGGCGTTGCCATCGGCCGACGACTGAGCGGCTGCAGCAGTGCCCGTACTGGCGGAACCGCCCGCCTCATCTGCGCGGAAGCGCTTGGCCGGCACGATGGTGCCCGCCGCGTCATCCTGCGCGGGGGGATAGTCGAGCGCCACGAGCCCGACAAGGGCGATGGCGGCCGCGATGCCGCCGCCGAGAATCCAGTTCTTCTTGCTACCGGACGAGATCTGACTAGCCATCTTTATCTTCCCCTGTAAGCCCCGGCTCGCCGGGTTGCGGTTGGTCTACGTATGAATTACCGGACACCGTCCGAAAAGGTTGGTGCCACCCCAAAAAAAGTTTCTCAGTCGGCCGACGAAGCCTGCCAGCGCCCTTCGTACACCGGGACTTCGGACGCCAGGACGCGCACGTTCACGACCTCGCCTGCCGCCACCCGACCGGCCAGCGTAGCCTCGTAGGCCGTGCCACCGGCCTGCTGCGCTGCCGCAATCTTCTTCAGCTGAACTTTTTCACTGCCGCGAATCACCACCACGTCGATCGCCTCCGGCGGCACCGCGCTTTGCGGCTGGCTGGGATCGAGATCGAAGCGGACGCGCAGCTCGCCGGTCGACGGCGTGAGTGTAACCATGCCGCGCACCCGGGTTGCGTCGACGCGCAAAGTGCCCGCGCCCGCCGCAACCGGCGCCGAACTCGCCATCGTTCCGGTGACGTCTCCGGCGCCGACGCCGTCGACGCTGCGGCTTGCCTGGAATGCGATCGCACTGACTAGCACGCCGCCGACGATGGCCGCCGCAAAGCGCAGCGTGCGGGGCGACAGCGCGAACCCAAGCCGCGACCGGGCCTCCGTCGGACCGCCCTGCGCCGCCTGCGGGAAAGCCGCCAGGATCTTTTCGCGCAGGCCGGCCGGCGGCTCGACCTGCGGGCATCGTTCGAGTTCGGCACAGGCAAGCCGAAGCTCGTCGCGCACCGCGCGCAGTTCCGGGCTACCGAGGAGGCGGCGGCTGAGTTCCGCGCGATCGGTGGCCGACAACTCGCCGTCGATCTCGGCGTTCAGCAGTTCGAATGACTTTTCGTCGAGCATGTCAGGCGACTCCGTCCCTGCGCAGCGCCTCGGCCAGCAGCTGGCGCGCGGCAAAGAGCCTGGATTTCACGGTTTTTTCGGGCAAGGACAGGATTTCGGCCATGTCCTGGTAACTGCATTCGAGGAAGTGCCGCAGCACGATCACCGAACGGAAGTCGGGCTTGAGCGTCATGAGCGCCCTCTCGATCCCGCGCCCCACCTGCTGGCCGTGGACGTTGCCCTCCGGGCCGATCGCCACGTCGACTTCGTCGCCCACGATCGGCTCGTGGCGTCGGCGTCGGCTGAGGGCGTTGATCGACTCATTGACGGCAATCCGGTAGATCCAGCTGTAGAACCTGTAGGTCGGGTCGTAGTCCGCGAGATGCTCGTACACCTTGAGGAAGACGGTCTGCGAAACGTCGCGGGCGTCGTCCGGGTTCCTGAGCATGCGCAGGGCCGCGTTGAAGACCGGTTTCTCGTACCGGACGACCAGGGCCTCGAAGGCGCGCCTGTCGCCCTCCCGGCACCTCTGGACCAGTATCCCGTCGCCGTCTTCAAGCATAAATACCGCACGAGCCCCCGAAAGTTGGTCGCTCCCTCGACGCGCTCGGCCCTCCCGGCCGGCGCCGGCCTACTCGGCCGCCTTCACCACCTCGAAAATCCGGTCGAAACCCGCGTAGCGGAAGATGTCCTGGATGTGGCGGTTCACGTTCACGAGCCTCAGCCCCTTCCCGGACGCCATCACGCGCTTCTGGGTCTTCAGGAGCACCCCGAGCCCGGCGCTCGAGATGTATTCGAGGCCGCCCAGGTCGACGACGCGCGGCTCGGCGACGCCGTCGAGGAACTTGAGCGCCTTGTCGCACTGCGCCGCGTCGAGCCGGCCGGCCATCACGACGTCACCAGAATCGGTCAGGCGTATCTCGAACATCTCGGCAGCTACCCCAGGGTCTTCGTGAACGTGATGGTGCTTCGCCCATCCGCGTACTCGTAGCGGATCGTGTCGGCCATCTGGCGGACCAGGTGCAGGCCGAGGCCGCCGATCGCGCGCTCCTCGAGCGGCTTCGTCACGTCGACCTGCGGCGCGCGCGTGACGTCGAACGGCGCGACGTCGAAGTCGGTCAGCCGCACCGTGAGCGTCGCGTTGTTCTGCCCCATGCTGAGCGCGATGTCGCGCGTGGCCTCCGGGTTGTATTTCACCATGTTGGTGAAGAGTTCCTCGACGATGAAGCTCACGGGTTCGCGCAGCGCCGCGTCGATGGAGCGGCCGGCGAGGAAATCCTCGACGAACAGGAAGATGCCCTCGAGCGAATCGTAGCTGCGCCTGAAGTAGCGGCGCACGGGCGTGTCCGCCACGCCCTCGCCCTGCCGCCCGATGAGCACGATCGTGATGTCGTCCGCCTGCGGCTCCGTGCCCGCGAAATCGCGCACCGCATCGAGGATGCGAGCGAGCAGTTCGGTCATGCCGAGGTGCCGGTACAGGCGAACCACCTCGGCAACGCCCGCCGGCCCGAACATCTTGCCCGCCGAGTCCTGCGCCTCGAACACGCCGTCGGAAATCAGCCCGAGAATGTCGCCGGGCGCGAGCGTCAGGGCACGCGGCGGCTCCACCGCCGGATACTTCATGAATCCCATCGGGAACGTGGTGGGGTCGAGCCACTCGCACTCGCCGGTTGCGCCGTGGAAATGCAGCAGCGGGCCCTGCCCGGCAGCGTGGTACCGGACCTCGTGCCCGTCGGTATCGAGCACGCCGAGGAACGCCGTGACGAAGTGCTCCTCGGGCAGGTCCTCGACGAGCTGGTTGTTGACCTGCGTGAAGATGGCGCTCAGCTCGGCGCCGAGCCGCAACGAGACGCGCAGCATGGCCGTGAGCTGCGTCGAACTGAGCGCCGGCCCGATACCGTGGCCGGACGCATCGCCGAGCAGCACGAACAGCCGGTGGTCGTCGAGCGCGACGAGATCGAAGGTGTCGCCGCCCGTGGCGTCGGCCGGGCAGAACTGGCCGGCCATGTCGTAGCCCGGCACGCGCGGCATGGTGGCGGGCAGCGTGCTCATCTGGATCTCGCGCGCCAGCTTGATCTCGCGATCGAGCTTGTCGGCGTGCATCAGTGAGCGAGTCATGCGCTCGCGCTGGATGAAGACCACGCACTGCGTGGCGAGCGTCTCGGCAATGCGCTCGTCCTCGGCCGTGAACGGCCCGTCGACACGATCGACGACCTGCAGCACGCCGACGAGGGTGTTCTGCTCGACGAACGGGACGGAAAGCATGCAGCGCACGTCGTTGTCCTGGTCGAGGTCGACGGCCGGGTCGAAGCGCGCGTCGACGCGGCAGTCCGGCACGTTGATGACCTCGCGCAACCGGGCGGTCGCGCCGAGGATGCCCTGCTCGAGAGTCGCCTGCTGCGGCGGAACGCCCGTCGTGCCGGTCAGCACGAGGCGCTGTCCCTCCGGCTCGTACAGCCAGATGGTCGCGCGCTCGGCGTGCAGCACGCTGCGCGCCGCCTCGCCGATCTCCGCCAGCACGGTGGCGAGGTCGAACGGCGCGGCGAGCTTGCGCGTCACCCCGAGGATCTGCAGCAGCGCTTCGGCGCGCAGCCCGGTCGTATTCGTTGTTGCGTCCACCCGCGCCCCCTTCGACCCAAAGTGAACGGGCCCGAGTTTGCCTGCATCGGGCGGCGGTTGCACGCGCAGGGCGCAGGGGCGGTGGCCGGAAAAGAAAAACCCCCGCCGGATCGCTCCCGCGGGGGTTTTGATTTAAGAGCCTGGCAGTGACCTACTCTTGCATGGTCGATGACCACACTACCATCGGCGCTGAGCGTTTTCACTTCCGAGTTCGGGAAGGGATCGGGTGGTTCCCGCTCGCTATGGCCGCCAGGCAAACTGGCTCACGCACTGCGTCACGGTCGTGACTGCGACGCAGGGCGATGAATTCGAATTTGGGGTAACGACGCGAGCGTGTCGCAAACTTAGAGCGATACTCGCTGATGAGTCATCAACCACGCCAAAGGCCGGAAGCACGTTCCAGACCGATTGGGTGTTATATGGTCAAGCCGCACGGGCAATTAGTACTGGTTAGCTCAATGCATTACTGCACTTACACACCCAGCCTATCAACGTCGTAGTCTTCGACGGCCCTTTAGAGACTTCAAGAGTCTAGGGAGAACTAATCTTGGGGGGGGCTTCCCGCTTAGATGCTTTCAGCGGTTATCCCGTCCGCATATAGCTACCCGGCAGTGCCACTGGCGTGACAACCGGTACACCAGAGGTGCGTCCACTCCGGTCCTCTCGTACTAGGAGCAGCTCACCCTCAATTCTCCAACGCCCACGGCAGATAGGGACCGAACTGTCTCACGACGTTCTGAACCCAGCTCGCGTACCACTTTAAATGGCGAACAGCCATACCCTTGGGACCTGCTACAGCCCCAGGATGTGATGAGCCGACATCGAGGTGCCAAACTCCTCCGTCGATGTGGACTCTTGGGAGGAATAAGCCTGTTATCCCCGGAGTACCTTTTATCCGTTAAGCGATGGCCCTTCCATACAGAACCACCGGATCACTAAGACCTGCTTTCGCACCTGCTCGACCTGTCCGTCTCGCAGTTAAGCACCCTTATGCCTTTGCACTCTAGAGCGTGATGACCGACCGCGCTGAGGGTACCTTTGCACTCCTCCGTTACTCTTTGGGAGGAGACCGCCCCAGTCAAACTACCCACCATACACGGTCCCCGACCCGGATTACGGGCCAAGGTTAGAAGTCCGAACATTTCAGGGTGGTATTTCAAGGTTGGCTCCATGCGATCTAGCGACCGCACTTCAAAGCCTCCCACCTATCCTACACAGAAAGGTTCAAAATTCAGTGTAAAGCTATAGTAAAGGTTCACGGGGTCTTTCCGTCTTGCCGCGGGTACGCCGCATCTTCACAGCGATTTCAACTTCACTGAGTCTCGGGTCGAGACAGTGTGGCTATCATTACTCCATTCGTGCAGGTCGGAACTTACCCGACAAGGAATTTCGCTACCTTAGGACCGTTATAGTTACGGCCGCCGTTTACCGGGGCTTCGATCAAGAGCTTTGCCTTGCGGCTGACCCCATCACTTAACCTTCCGGCACCGGGCAGGAGTCACACCCTATACATCCACTTTCGTGTTAGCAGAGTGCTGTGTTTTTGATAAACAGTTGCAGCCACCGATTACCTGCGACCTTCGTTCGCTTCTGAAGTAAATCCATACACGATCGAAGGCATACCTTCTTCCGAAGTTACGGTATCAATTTGCAGAGTTCCTTAACCCGAGTTCTCTCAAGCGCCTTAGCAGATTATCTGCCCACCCACCAGTGTCGGTTTGCGGTACGGTCTGTTGCTGCCTGAAGCTTAGAGGCTTTTCCTGGGAGCGTGGCATCAGTCACTTCGGTCCACGTGGGACCTCGTCATCGCGTCTCGGAATTAGCGGACCTCCGGATTTGCCTGGAAGCCCTTCCTACCTGCTTAAACCGGGAACCAGCCCCGGCTGACCTAGCCTTCTCCGTCACCCCATCGCAGCAGCACCTGGTACGGGAATATTGACCCGTTTTCCATCGACTACGCCTTTCGGCCTCGCCTTAGGTACCGACTCACCCTGCTCCGATTAACGTTGAGCAGGAAACCTTGGGTTTACGGCGTGCGAGTTTTTCACTCGCATTAACGTTACTCATGTCAGCATTCGCACTTCTGATACCTCCAGCACACCTCGCAGTGCACCTTCGCAGGCTTACAGAACGCTCCCCTACCACCCGCCCTTTCGGACGGATCCGCAGCTTCGGCTCATGGCTTGAGCCCCGTTATATCTTCCGCGCAGGCCGACTAGACCAGTGAGCTATTACGCTTTCTTTAAAGGATGGCTGCTTCTAAGCCAACCTCCTGGCTGTCTATGCCTTCCCACATCGTTCACCACTTAGCCATGAATTGGGGGCCTTAGCTGGCGGTCTGGGTTATTTCCCTCTTCACGACGGACGTTAGCACCCGCCGTGTGTCTCCCGTGCGTTGACTTCCTGGTATTCGGAGTTTGCATAGGTTTGCTAAGCCGGGATGGCCCGCTAGCCTAAACAGTGCTCTACCCCCAGGAGTCCTACACGAGGCACTACCTAAATAGCTTTCGGGGAGAACCAGCTATCGCCGGCCTTGATTAGCCTTTCACTCCTATCCACACCTCATCGCCTACTTTTGCAACAGTAGAGCGTTCGGGCCTCCAGTAGGTATTACCCTGCCTTCACCCTGGACATGGATAGATCGACCGGCTTCGGGTCTATTCCCAGCGACTGAATCGCCCATTTCGGACTCGGTTTCCCTGCGCCTCCCCTATTCGGTTAGGCTCGCCACTGAAAATAACTCGCTGACCCATTATACAAAAGGTACGCCGTCACCCCTTGCGGGGCTCCGACTGCTTGTACGTACGCGGTTTCAGGTTCTATTTCACTCCCCTCTCCGGGGTTCTTTTCGCCTTTCCCTCACGGTACTGGTTCACTATCGGTCGGTAGGTAGTATTTAGCCTTAGAGGATGGTCCCCCTATGTTCAGACAGGATTACACGTGTCCCGCCCTACTCTTCGTCACTCCTCGAACTCGCCTTTCGCATACGGGGCTATCACCCACTATGGCCGGACTTTCCAGACCGTTCTGCTAGGTTCGCTCGATTGATCGTGACTGGGCTGCTCCGCGTTCGCTCGCCACTACTTGCGGAATCTCGGTTGATTTCTTTTCCTCCGGGTACTGAGATGTTTCAATTCCCCGGGTTTGCTTTGCATGCCTATGTATTCAGCATGCAATACGGCCGAAGCCGTGGGTTTCCCCATTCGGACACCTCCGGATCAGAGCTTGTTTGCCAGCTCCCCGAAGATTTCGCAGGCTACTGCGTCCTTCATCGCCTCCTACCGCCAAGGCATCCACCACGTACGCTTATTCGCTTGACCATATAACCCCAATCGTTCTGGGATCACGTGGTCGAATAACTCAAAAAAATCAGCTGGTATCTCTCTCGCGAATGCGACACGCTTTCGAATCACAAGTTGAAACAACTTGATCCTCGGCGTCATTACCCAAATTCGTATTGTTAAAGAGCGTCGCTCGCAGCGGACTGCGATGCGTGAGACCACGCATGCATCGTGTCGGGACGATGCGGTGCATGCGTGGTGTCACGCAGGCCGGCGACGGTGTGAGGCAGGTTGGTGGAGCCAGCCGGGATCGAACCGGCGACCTCATGCTTGCAAAGCACGCGCTCTCCCAGCTGAGCTATGGCCCCTCGACCAGAACCACCTGAGAAGTGGTGGGTCTGGGAAGATTCGAACTTCCGGCCTCACCCTTATCAGGGGTGCGCTCTGACCAACTGAGCTACAGACCCGGGGTTCGCGGCCCGGCTATCAGTCCAGCCTCACGGGCACCAAAACAGGTAACTTGAGTGGGGACTCGCAACCGAGCATTCGCTCGCGCTTTGCGGTCTTTTAAAGGAGGTGATCCAGCCGCACGTTCCCGTACGGCTACCTTGTTACGACTTCACCCCAGTCATTGAGCACACCGTGGTAAGCGCCCTCCTTGCGGTTAGGCTACCTACTTCTGGTGCAGTCAACTCCCATGGTGTGACGGGCGGTGTGTACAAGACCCGGGAACGTATTCACCGCGACATGGCTGATTCGCGATTACTAGCGATTCCGACTTCACGCAGTCGAGTTGCAGACTGCGATCCGGACTACGATCGGCTTTGTGGGATTGGCTCCCCCTCGCGGGTTGGCGACCCTCTGTACCGACCATTGTAGCACGTGTGTAGCCCTGGTCATAAGGGCCATGATGACTTGACGTCATCCCCACCTTCCTCCGGTTTGTCACCGGCGGTCCCCTTAGAGTTCCCAACTTAATGATGGCAACTAAGGGCAAGGGTTGCGCTCGTTGCGGGACTTAACCCAACATCTCACGACACGAGCTGACGACAGCCATGCAGCACCTGTCTCCAGGTTCCCGAAGGCACTCCCGCATCTCTGCAGGATTCCTAGGATGTCAAGACCAGGTAAGGTTCTTCGCGTTGCATCGAATTAAACCACATGCTCCACCGCTTGTGCGGGTCCCCGTCAATTCCTTTGAGTTTCAACCTTGCGGCCGTACTTCCCAGGCGGAGAACTTATCGCGTTAGCTACGACACCGGAAGGCAAACCCTCCCGACATCCAGTTCTCATCGTTTAGGGCGTGGACTACCAGGGTATCTAATCCTGTTTGCTCCCCACGCTTTCGCACCTGAGCGTCAGTATTGGTCCAGGAGGCCGCCTTCGCCACTGATGTTCCTTCCGATATCTACGCATTTCACTGCTACACCGGAAATTCCGCCTCCCTCTCCCATACTCTAGCAATGTAGTTTCGGATGCAGTTCCCAGGTTGAGCCCGGGGATTTCACAACCGACTTACAAAGCCGACTACGTGCGCTTTACGCCCAGTAATTCCGATTAACGCTCGCACCCTCTGTATTACCGCGGCTGCTGGCACAGAGTTAGCCGGTGCTTCTTATGTAGGTTAAGTCAACCTCCTGCCCTGTTAGAGCAAGAGTTTTCGTCCCTACCGAAAGGGCTTTACAACCCGCAGGCCTTCTTCACCCACGCGGCGTCGCTGGATCAGGGTTTCCCCCATTGTCCAATATTCCCCACTGCTGCCTCCCGTAGGAGTCCGGACCGTGTCTCAGTTCCGGTGTGGCTGATCGTCCTCTCAGACCAGCTACGGATCGTCGCCTTGGTGGGCCGTTACCCCGCCAACTAGCTAATCCGACTTGGGCTCATCTATCAGTGCCAGGCCTTGCGGTCCCCGGCTTTCCTCCGTAGAGCGTATGCGGTATTAGCCCGAGTTTCCCCGGGTTGTCCCCCGCTGATAGGCAGATTCCCAAGCGTTCCTCACCCGTCCGCCTCTCGTCAGCATGTATTGCTACACCTGTTACCGATCGACTTGCATGTGTTAAGCACGCCGCCAGCGTTCAATCTGAGCCAGGATCAAACTCTTCACTTGAAGTCTTGCGACTTTTACGTTCGGAGAGAATCCCAATCAGTTTTCAGTATTAACTGGCTAATTGGTACTCGCCGTCAGTTTGCGTTCGCAAACGATCGACGCGAGTCCCCACACAAATTACCTGTTTCGATTTTTAAAGAGCGACCCCAGAACCAGCTGGGGGAGCCGCGCATTATGCGGCATTCCGCGAGGCTGTCAACACTGGCGAGAGACTTTTTCGCTCGCCGGAGGTGCCTGGCCGTGGCCCGGGAAACACCCGGTCACTGCGGAAGGGCGCGCAGTATAGCGAGGCGAAGCGGGCCGTCAACACCCGGAAGATTCCGCCGCCGCGCGAGCAAAACTTGACAACGCTCGCGGCCCGGGAGAACAAGCATTCAGGTCAGCGTGACGCGCGCCAGCCGGCGCTTGCCGACCTGGAAAACGTGGGTGGCGCCGGCCGCGAACGTGCGCGAGCCGTCCTCGACGCGCTCGCCGTCGACCTTCACCGCGCCCTGCTTGAACTGGCGGAACGCCTCGCTGGTGCTCGGCACGAGCCCCGCGCCCTTCAGGACGTGCGCGAGGCCGAGCCCCCCGGGGCCCGCCGCGAGCGTGACCTCCGCGATGTCCTCGGGCATGGCGCCCTGCTGGAAGCGGGCGACGAATTCATCGCGCGCCCGCGCGCCGCTGCCCGCGCCGTGGAAGCGCTCGACGATCTCCATGCCGAGCTCGAACTTCACGTCGCGCGGATTGCGCCCGCCCGCCACGTCCTGCCGCAGCTGCTCGAGCTCAGCGTTCGACCGGAACGACAGCAGGTCGAAGTATCGCCACATCAGCTCGTCCGAGATCGACATGAGCTTGCCGAACATCTGGTCCGGGGCCTCGGTGATGCCGATGTAGTTGCCGAGCGACTTCGACATCTTGTTGACGCCGTCGAGCCCCTCGAGCAGCGGCATCGTCATCACCACCTGCGGCTCCTGGCCGTAGGCCTCCTGCAGCTGGCGCCCGACCAGCAGGTTGAATTTCTGGTCCGTGCCGCCGAGTTCGACGTCCGCCTTGAGCGCGACGGAGTCGTAGCCCTGCACCAGCGGGTACAGGAATTCGTGCACGGCGATGGCCTGCCCCGACTTGTAGCGCTTGGCAAAATCGTCGCGCTCGAGCATGCGCGCCACCGTGTGCCGGGACGCGAGCTGGATCAGCCCCGCCGCACCCATCGCGTTCATCCACTTGGAATTGAACTCGGTGCGGGTGCGCGCCGGATCGAGGATCTTGAAGATCTGCGCCTGGTACGTGCGCGCGTTGGCCTGGATCTCGTCGGGCGTGAGCGGCGGCCGGGTCGCGTTGCGCCCCGTCGGATCGCCGATCAGTCCCGTGAAATCGCCGATCAGGAACACCACGTCGTGCCCGAGGCGCTGGAAGAGCGCCATCTTGTTGATCAGGACCGTGTGGCCGAGGTGCAGGTCGGGCGCCGTCGGGTCGAAGCCGGCCTTGACGACCAGCGGCTTGCCGCGGCCGAGCTTCTTCAGCAGGTCCGCCTCGAGCAGGATTTCCGAGGTTCCGCGGCGCAGTTCGGCAAGTTGTTCGGCGGCAGGCAGCATCGTCGGCGGTGTCCAGCTTCGCGTAGGGAGGCGCGGGACTGTAGGGGTTGGGACCGGGCCAGGCAATCGGCCCGGTCTTGCGAGGCAAGTCACGATTCCTTCGGGAAGTGCGCAAGCGCCTGTATGAATTGAGAAATCCGTCGATTTTACAGTTGACGTGTCGCATTGTTGCAACTAAGTTACGCGCGAACTTTTGTGGGGTGTTCAGTTTGAAATCGATCGAATCCCGCCCCGCAGCCCAGGCTGCGCCGGCCGATGCCTCTTTTCGCCGCCGCTGGCTCGTCGCCGGCATGGGCCTGCCGCTGCTGGCCGCCGCCGTGGCCGCCACGCTGCTCGCCCGCCAACCTGCCGACGCGGCCCCCCAGCCGCTCGACCTCAGCGCGATCGTCGCGACGACTGCTGCGCCCGTGGCCGCCGCCCCGGCGATCGACGATCCCGACAGCGTCGAAGTGACGGTGCAGCGCAACGACACGCTCGACCGCATCTTCCGCTCGGTCGGCGTCGACATGGCCGCGCTCGCCGAACTGCGTTCGCGCCCGGAAGTGCGCAAGGCGCTCGACGTCGTGCGCCCCGGCGACATCATCACGGTGACGCATCTCGACGGCGCCCTGCTGTCGCTCAACCGCCAGATCAGCGACACGCTCACGCTGTCGATCGCCCGTTCCGAGGACGGCTACGCGGTCAACTACATCGAGAACCCGCTCGAGACGGAAATGGTCGGGCGCCGCGCGCGCATCGATTCCTCGCTGTTCGAGGCGGGCCAGAAGGCGGGCATCTCCGCCGAGACGATCATGACGCTCGCGAACCAGATGTTCGGCTGGGACATCGACTTCGCGCTCGACATCCGCGACGGCGACGAATTCAGCGTCCTGTACGAGCAGAAGTTCCAGGACGGCCACTACGTGAGCGACGGCAAGGTGCTCGCCGCCGATTTCACGAACCAGGGCAAGACGCATCGCGCCGTGTGGTTCGAGTCGCAGGACGGCGAGGTCAGGGGCTATTTCACGCCCGAAGGCAAGGGCATGCGCAAGGCCTTCCTGCGCGCGCCGCTCGACTTCACGCGCATCAGCTCCGGCTTCAACATGCACCGCCTCCACCCGATCCTCGGCATCGTGCGCGCGCACAAGGGCGTCGACTACGCCGCGCCGACGGGCACGCGCGTGTGGGCCGCGGGCGAGGGTCGTGTCGCGTTCGCCGGCCGCAAGGGCGGCTACGGCAACGTCGTGATCATCGATCACGGCAAGGGCATCAGCACCGTGTACGGCCACCTGTCGCGGTTCGGCAAGGGGATCCGCGTCGGCCGCCACGTGAGCCAGGGCGACGTCGTGGCATACGTCGGCATGACGGGCGCCGCGACCGGACCGCACCTGCACTACGAGTACCGCGTGAACGGCGTGCACAAGAACCCGGCGACGATCCCGATGCCGCGCACGGAGATTCCGTCGCGCTACCTGGCCGAGTTCCACGACCAGGCGTCGACGGCACTCGCGAAGCTCGACCTGACGAGCGGCACGCCGCCGGTCACGCAGGTCGCGAGCCGCTGAGTCGCCGGCGGCGGCCCGCTGCCGCGGTCAGTTCACGCGCAACTTGAACCCGACTGCCTGCAGGTAGGCGACTTCCTGCTCGAGGTCGGCGACCGTGAGCGGGTGGCCGTCGAGCCAGCCCTTCCGAAACTCGAGATCGATGCTGCGCCCCTTCACGCGGACGTCGATTTCCGGCAGCGCCCGCGGCCCACGGTCCCGATGCAGCAGCACGGCGAGCCTCAGCAGCACGATCAGGTATTCCGCCTTCAGGTGCCACGGCGGCATCAGATCCTCGAGGCTCTCGAGATTGAGCTTGCGCCGGTGCGCCCCGACCAGCGCCGCGAGCAGCTGCTGCTCTTCACGCGGGAAGCCCGGCATGTCGGCGTTCTGCAGCAGGTAGGCGCCGTGCCGGTTGTGGTGCGAGTGCGAGATGTCGAGTCCGATTTCGTGCAGCCGCGCGGCCCAGGCCAGGATCTGCTCGGCGAGCGGATCGTCGAGCTTCCAGTCCTCGCGCACCGCGCGCAGGAAGGCGAGCGCGGTGGCCTCGACGCGTTCCGCGTGCGCGGTCTCGACGTGGAAGCGCGCCGCCATCGCGCGCACGCTGCGTGAGCGCGCGTCCTCGTCGGTAAGGCGGCCGAGGAGGTCGTACAGCAGGCCTTCACGCAAGGCGCCGTCCGCCACACGCATGCTCTCGACGCCGAGCATGTCGAACACCTCGACGAGGATCGCGAGTCCGCCGGGCAGGATGTCCTGTCGGTCCGCCGCCAGCCCCTCGAGCCGCAGCTTGCCGGTCGAGCCGGCGCGCAGGCATTCCTGCTGCATCCATGCGAGCCCGTCGCGGTCGATCGTGCCGCCCGATCCGTGGCGGGCCTGCAGCACGTCACTGACCGCCCGCAACGTGCCGGACGCACCGAAAGCGGCCTCCCACTCCGCCTTGCGAAAACGCGAGACGATGGGCGCCAGCTCGAGCTGCGCCGCGGTGCGCGCCTTCTTCATGCGTTTCTCGGTGATGTCGCCGTCGCCGAAGTACTCGGCGCTGAAGCTCACGCAGCCCATGTACAGGCTCTCGAGGCGCTTTGCCGCGAGGCCCTCGCCGATGATCAGCTCGGTGCTGCCGCCGCCGATGTCCACGACGAGCCGCTGCCCGCTTTCCTGCGGCGTCGTGTGCGCGACGCCGAGGTAGATGAGGCGCGCTTCTTCGACGCCCGAGATGATCTCGATCGGGATGGCCGAGCGCCTCACGCGCGCGTTCGAGAAAGGCGCCCTTGCGCCTCGCCTTGCGCAGCGTGTTGGTCCCGACGACGCGCACGCTTTCGGCGCGCATGTCGCGCAGGCGCTGGCCGAAGCGTTCGAGGCACTGCAGGGCGCGGACGACGGCGTCGCGGTTCAGGCGGCCCTGCTCGTCGAGCCCGGCGCCGAGCCGCACCGATTCGCGCAGGCGGTCCACGATGACGAGCTGGCCGTGGTCGTAGCGCGCAACGACCATGTGAAAGCTGTTCGACCCGAGGTCCACCGCAGCGAGGACATCGGGAAGCTTCGCCGGCGCGCGGGCCACCGCAGTATCAGACGGAGAAGGACGAGCCGCAGCCGCAGGTGGTCGTGGCGTTCGGGTTGCGGATCACGAACTGGGCGCCTTCGAGGTCTTCCTTGTAGTCGATCTCGGCGCCGGACGAGGTACTGGAAGCTCATCGGGTCGATCAGCAGCCGCACGCCGTGCTTCTCGACGCAGGTGTCGCCCTCTTCCTCGTTCTCGTCGAAGGTGAAGCCGTACTGGAATCCCGAGCAGCCGCCGCCCGAGACGAAGACCCGCAGCTTGAGGTTGGCGTTGCCTTCTTCCTTGATCAGCTCGCTCACCTTGAGTGCAGCCGCGTCGGTGAACACGAGCACGTCCGACTCGGCGGTTTCCGGGACAGCGATCGCGGTGTTCATCGGCAGTGACTCCATCATCGGGCGTGCGGGCTGGGACGCCGATTCTAGCCCTCGGCGGGCAGGGCTCCAAGCATGGGCTCGCCGCCCACTTTCCACGGGAAAGACCGCTCCATCGGGAAGCGGAGCTTGCCGGAACTGACGGTGATCTGCGTTTCGAAGGCCTCGAACCCCTCCGGCAGGACGTACGGCCTGCTCGACGGTCTGGAAATACCGCAGCGAGAACGGCAGGCGCGCGCCCGGCTTGCCGGTCAGGTCGCCCACGGAATAGTGCCTGGGCTTGTCTGCCCTGCATGCCATGCACTTCGATCTGCACGAGGCCGGAGATGACGCTCTCGTGGCGCATCGCCTGCACGAGCGTGAGCTTCAGCACGTACTCGCGCGGCTTCGCGCCCTGCTCGACGTCGAAACGCTGGATGCGCAGGCCCTGGATGCCGTCGGCCGGAGAGACGATGCTGCGATAGAACGCGAGGTCGTCGGTCTGGCGCGCGAGCTGCGACTGCAGGTCGCCGAGCGTCGTCTCGACCTGGCCGTAGGCGTCGCGATCGAGCCGGCGTGCCATCTCCAGTTCCGCGACCCTGGCATTGAGCCGCCTGTTCTCGCCCTCGAGCCGCAGCGCCTTGTCGGACAGCAGCTGGCGTTCGCGCGCATCGGCGGCTGGATCTCGCCCCGCCGACAGCTGGCCTTGCTGGTAGGCAAACCATCCGACGAACGCCACGATTGCCGCGGCCACCACCGCAGCGAACCACGTGGTTGCAGACCCGCCACCGGGCAGGCGGGACGCAAGCCCCGTCACGAGTCCGTCGCCTTCACTTCGGGCGTCGGGGCGAGCGCGGGCTCGCGCGGCGCCACGGAACGGGCAAGGGCCCGGCGCGGCGAGGGTTCGCGCGAGCGCAGCATGTCGTCGGACCACCACTCGGGCCGCGGTGGCGGGCCGCCGGAGAACGCCTGCTCCGCCAGCTCCTGCAGCGCGCGCGCATAGACCGCGCGCTTGAAATAGATCACCTCGCGCACGGGCGACCAGTAGTCGACCCAGCGCCAGTCGTCGAATTCGGGCTCCGCCGTCGTATCGAAGCGCAGCCGGCTGTCGTCGCCGAGCATCCGCAGCAGGAACCAGCGCTGCTTCTGCCCGATGCAGAGCGGGCTCGACCGCCGCCGCACGTACTGCCGCGGCAACCGATAGCGCAGCCAGTGGCCGGTGCTCGCGACCAGCTCGACGTCGTTGCGCTCGAGGCCGACTTCCTCGCGCAATTCCCGGTAGAGCGCTTCCTCCGGCATCTCGTTGCGGCGCACGCCGCCCTGCGGAAATTGCCAGCCGCGACCGTCCCGGCGGCCGCCGAGGAATACCTCGCCCACGCTCTCGCATCAGGACGATGCCGACGTTGGCGCGAAATCCCTGGCTGTCGATGTAGTCGGTCATGCCCCCGTAAGCTCCGGTGCCGGCTGATTTTTTCACATCGGGAGGGGGCTGGTCCACGGAACCTTGCGCGAATGCGGCTTGTGGCCGGCCCGTGGCCACCCTACCCTTGCCGCAACCCGAGCGACCCATGCACCGAATTCCAGCCTTTCCCGCCTTCGCCCTCCTGCTGCGGCCGTCGCTGCCGTGGTCCTGGCGCTGTCGCTGGCGCTCGGCAGCACGCCCATCGCGCTCGGCGATGCTCTGGCACGCGCTGTGGCCGGGCCCGCCGTCGCTGGCGCGCGACGTGGTGCTCGAGTTGCGCCTGCCGCGGGCGATGCAGGCCCTGAGCGTCGGCGGGCTGCTCGCGCTGGCCGGCGCGCTGCTGCAGGTCCTGTTGCGCAATCCGCTCGCCGACCCGTACGTGCTCGGCGTCTCGGGCGGCGCCTCGGTCGCCGCGCTGCTCGCCATCATGATCGGCCTGCCGGCCGCCGGCGTGGACGGCATGGCGGCGCTCGGCGCGCTGGCGCCTGCCTGCTGGTCTTCGCGCTCGCGCAGGGGCACGGCGGCTGGACGCCCGACGCGGCTGCTGCTGACGGGCGTGGTCGTCGCCGCCGGCGCCGGCTCGGTCGTGAGCCTGCTGCTGGCGCTCTGCGACGACTCGCGGCTGCGCGGCATGGTGTTCTGGCTGCTCGGCGACCTCTCGCGCGCCGAGCGCTGGCAATGGCTGGCGCGGCTGCTGCTGGTCGCGACCCTCGCGTCGGTTGCGCTCGGCCGTCATCTCAACGTGCTCGCGCGCGGCGAGACGCAGGCGGCGACGCTCGGGCTCGACGTCAGGCGCATGCGCATCGCGGTGTTCGTGCTGAGTTCGCTGCTCACGGGATGCGCGGTCAGCGCGGCCGGCAGCATCGGCTTCGTCGGCCTCGTGACGCCGCACCTCGTGCGGCTGGCGCTCGGCTCGGACAACCGCATGGTGCTGCCGGGCTCCGCGCTGCTTGGCGGCATCCTGCTGATGGCGGCGGATCTCGGCTCGCGCGTGCTGCTCGCGCCCCGTCAACTGCCGGTCGGCGCGCTCACGGCGGTGGTGGGAGTGCCGATTTTCCTGGTGCTGATGTCCCGCCAGCGGAACTGATCTCATAGCCGTCGCCGCCGCGGCGCTTCGCGCCGATGCAGCGCCACCTCCGCATCGGCCAGCCACTGGTCGGCCGCCGCCTTGCGATCGTCGGCGACGCCCGGTCGGGCGCTCGCAATGCCGATGGAGACGCGATCTTTTCATCGCGACGCCGGGCGCAGACTTCGACGGGCGCAGCGCGCACGGCCGCACAGGATCCGCTCGGCGAGCGGCACCGCCTGGGCGGCCGTGGCACCCGGCAGCAGCACGGCGAACTGGTCGCCGCCGAGATGCGCGAAGGTGTCGCTCGAGCGCACCTGCGCCTCGATGTCGCGCGCCGAGTTCGCGCAGCACGCGGTCGCCCGCCGGCTGGCCCAGGCGCTCGTTGATGCGGCGCAGGCGATCGACATCGACGAGCAGGCAGGTCGCTGGATCTCCTGGCGACGGCACCGCGCAATCTCCTCGCACAGGCGCGCGTGCAGGTAGCGGCGCGAATTCCAGCCGGTGAGCGGGTCGGTCATGCCGGAGCGCAACAGGCGCGCGCGATCGAAGAGCCGCTCGAGCGTGGCCGCCATCACGCTCGCGACGTGCGTGGTCCAGTGCGTTGCCAGTCCCGCGAACGCCGGGCGGCGCCGCGCGTCCGCCCACGCAGTAGACGCCGAACAAGACTGGCGCCGCGCTGACAACGGCAGCAACAGGAGCTGCCGCGACACCCTTGCCGTCCGGCAGCAGCAGCGCGTGGTCCGCCGCGCGGTACTCGCCGCTCCAGGGAGCGTGCAGCGCCGCGCACTGCGGGGCGACGCTGACGAGACTGTCGACGAAGACCGGCGCGGGCCCGCCGGGGGCGCGACCCGCCTGGCCGAACGTCAGCTGACGCAATTCGTGGCCGGGATCGGCGAGCACCAGCGCACACGACGATGTCTTCGTCGGCGATTCCCGCGGCCTGCGCTGCCCGCTCGACGAATTCGGCAGCGACTGCACGACCAGCAACTCGCGCGTCCAGGCCAGCAGGCGCTCCACGTCGACCGTGTCCATGCCCCCTCCGCGATTCGAGACCCCGTTCAGCCGGCCTGCTCGCGCGCGGCCTGCCGGACGCGCAGGTAGTCCGCGCCCTGGCGCATCATCGCGACGAAGCTCGCCGCATCGCGCTCGTGCACGGCCCGGAAGATCCGCTCGACTGCGCCGCGCAGCGCCAGCAACGGCTCCTCGCCGTAGGCGTTCAAGCTCTGGATCTCGTAATAGAGGTCCGGGTTCTCGGCCGCCACGCGTGTCGCCACGTCGAGCTGGGCATCGAACGTCGTGCTCGAGATGCGCGCGAGCCGCGGCGCGGCCTCGCCGCTCTCGGCCAGCGCGGTGAAGAACGCGATGTTGAGCGCATGCGACAGGCCGAGCACGAACGCGATCAGGCGATCGTGCTCGTCGAGGCTCATGACGACCTGGTTGGCCATGGTCGATGCGAAGAGGTCCCGCGCTTCCTCGAGCGCCTGCGCATTGCCGAGGTCGATGAAGATGACGTGGCGCCCCGACAGCAGTTCCGTATCGGGGCCGAACATCGGGTGCACCGACGTCGCCCTGCATCCCGCGGCGCGCAGCGCATCGAGCCCTTCGCGCAGCGGCGTCTTCAACGATCCGATGTCGAACACGATGCCCGGCGGCCGCCGCGCGGCGAGCGACTTCAGGACTTCGTTCGCGATCTTGAGCGGGGTCGCCACCACGATCAGGTCGTGCCCCACGTCGGTCTGCGCCCAGTCCGCCACGTGGTCGTAGCCGGGCGGCGCTCCGGCCGGGTCGGCGATCGTGACCGCGAATCCCTGCGAAGCGAGAAAATCCGCGGTCCAGCGCCCCATCTTGCCGGCGCCGCCGATGACGAGCGCCCGGCGGCCCGAGCCCTTGCCCTGGGCCGCCACACGCGCCTGTTCCTGCGTCGTGAGCGAGCTGCGGATCAGGAGCTGCAGGATGGATTCGGCGACCGACGGCGGCACGCCGAGGGCTTCGGCATCGTGCCGCGCCTTGAGGAGCACCTCGCGCTCGCGCCCGAAGTCGCGCGTGGACTGGCCGGTCGCGCGCTTCACGGCCGCGACCTCGGTACTGATGGACTGGCGTTCTGCGACGAGCCGGAGGAGTTCGCGGTCGAGGACGTCGAGGCGGGCGCGGAGTTCTTCGAGGGATTTCATGCAATATGCGGCAGCGGAAGTCGCTTCCCTTTTACCGGTCCCCTCCGGGTGCCGCAAGCGGTGAGGCCGCAGGCGATGCGCGGGTCACGCTCGGGCATAATCCCGGCACGATCTCTTCCACGAGCGACGCCCGAGATGCTGCGTTCAGGCTCCCTGCCCTCGACCCTGCCCGAAGACCCGATGCCGCTCGTGCACGAGTGGTTCGTCGACGCACGCACCCGCAAGGTGCAGCCGAACCCCGATGCGATGGTCGTGGCCACCGCCACGCCCGCTGGCCGGCCGTCCGCCCGCGTCGTCCTGTGCAAGCGGATGATCGTCGAGCCGGGCTACGTCGTGTTCTTCACCAACTACGACAGCCGCAAGGGCGGCGAGCTGGCCGCGAATCCGCGCGCCGCCGCGGTGTTCCATTGGGACGCACTCAGCAAGCAGGTGCGCCTCGAGGGGCCGATCCTGCGTTCGCCGGATGCGGAAAGCGACGAATACTTCGCCACGCGCGCGCTCGACAGCCGCCTCGGCGCCTGGGCCAGCCTGCAGAGCCAGCCGCTCGATTCGCGCACGACGCTGCTGAAGCGCGTGGCGGTCGAGACGGCGCGCCACGGCACGCACGTGCCGCGGCCCCCGCATTGGGGCGGCTACCGCCTGTGGCCCGACACCGTGGAGATGTGGATCGAAGGGTCGTTCCGCGTTCACGATCGAGCGCGCTGGAATCGCAGGCTCGATGCTGCCGGGCCGCACGACTTCAAGCCCGGCGCGTGGGAATCGACGCGCCTGTATCCGTGATCGCGCGCACCGCAACGGCCTAGGGCCCGCGGCGATGGCACGACGCTCGTTCCTCGGCTACCTGCGGCTCGCGCTGCTGCTCGCGGTGCTCGTGTTCGTCGCGCTCGGCGCATGGCTCGATCGCGCTCGCAGCACCGACTGGGACGCCCCGCTGCGCGTGACGGTGTATGCCATTCCCGCCGAGGGCGTCGCGCGCAGCGATCTTGCGGGGCTCGACGCATCGGACTTTGCGGCGACCGAAGCGTTCTTCGCGGAGCAGGCGCAGGAGTACGGCATCGACGTCGATCCGCCGTTTCGCATCCGCGTGTCGTACGCCGTGTCCGGACTACCGCCGGCACCGCCGGTTGCGGGCGGCCCGCTCGGTATCGGCTGGTGGAGCCTGCGCATGCGCTACTGGGCATGGCGGGTTGCGGCGGACGATCCGCTGCCGCCTCCGGACATCCAGGTGTTCGCCGTCTACCACCCGGATACCGGCGGCACGGCGGTCCCCGATTCGCTCGGGCTCAGCAAAGGGCTCATGGCCGTCACGCACCTGTACGTCGGGGCCGAATCGGGGGATCGCAACCAAGTGGTGCTGGCGCACGAACTGCTGCACACACTCGGTGCGACGGACAAGTACGACCGCGCGACCGGACAGCCCCAGGCGCCGGCCGGGCTTGGCGACCCGGACCAGGAACCCCGGTATCCTCAGGTGATGGGTGAACTGATGGCGGGCCGCGTGGCGGTGTCGCCGCGCGAGGCGGTGATGCCGGACAGCCTGGAGCAGATGCGCGTGGGCCCGGTCACAGCGCGCGAGATCGGGTGGGTGCGATGACGCCGCCGTCGGTGCCCGACTCGGTGCTGCGCTGCTCGCAGCTCACGCTGCGCGTGCCGGGCCGCACGCTGGTCGCGAAGCTCGATCTCGCCGTGCGCCCCGGGGCCGTGCTCGCGGTGCTCGGGCGCAACGGCGCCGGCAAGAGCACCACGCTGCACGCGCTCGCGGGATTGCGGTACGTCGCCAACGGCGAAGTGATCCTGGGCGACAGGCCGCTACCGTCCTGGTCGCGACGTGAAATCGCACGGCGCGTCGGGCTGCTGCCCCAGGCGAGCGAGGATCCGTTCCCGGCCACGGCGCTCGATGCCGTCCTCGTCGGCCGCCATCCGCATCTCGATTTCTGGCAGTGGGAGACCGATGCGGATCGCGAGATCGCGCAACGCTGCCTCGCCGAGGTCGATCTTGCGGCGTTCGGCGAACGCGAGCTCGCGACCTTGTCGGGCGGCGAGCGCCGGCGCGTGGCTGCCGCGACGGTGCTCGCGCAGGATCCGCAGACCTACCTGCTCGACGAGCCGATCCAGCAGCTCGATCCGCAACACCAGTTCGACATCCTGCGCATGTTCCGCCGGCTCGCGAACCGCGGGCGCGCCGTGGCGATGATCCTGCACGACGCCGGCCTCGCGGCACGCTTCGCCGACGACGCGCTGCTGCTCTTCGGCGACGGGCGCTGGGTCCACGGCCCCTGCGCCGAGGTGCTGAACGAAGCCTCGATCGGCGAACTCTACGGCATGCCCGTGCGCGAACTGCGCTGGGCCGACGGCCGCACGTTCGTCGCGGCCTAGTTCAGACCACCGGTTGTTTGATCGGGCGGATTTTCCGAGAACGCAGCTTCAGTCGCCCCGCGAGCCGCAAGGCGCCATACCCTCGAAACAACGAGCGGCTCCCCTCGATCGCCCCCTCAGGACGAGGATTGGCAGGTCACGTCGACGATGACGCTGAACCAGTGACGTCGAGCCCGGAACACGCTGGAGATCGTCTCGCCTGGATTGATGAAGCGCGTACTGCGTCGCGGCGTCTGCGGCGATGCGTCGAAGTTGAGCACGCAGCGCACTCGTGTCGATTCGTTGTTCGTCAGCTTGATCTTCAGCAGCGAAGTCTGCGGGATCTGCTCGATCTTGACCTTCAGGTCGTTCAGCGTCGGACGAATCTCGACCGAATAGGTCTGGGCGGACCCGTCGCGGGCGACGAACCCGAGCAGCAGGATGCCGACGATCCAGGTGCAACCGCGAAGCGGAGGGGCCCGACGTGCCATGGCAGACTTCTCGTATTTCTTCCGGCGCGAGAACGCAGCGATAGACTGCGTTCGTCTGACCTAGGGAATCACCCCGCAGGCGAAGCGCGCGCCGCCGCCGCCGAGCGGCGCCGGATGATCGGCATGGTTGTCGCCGCCGGCGTGCACCATCAGGCTGCGTCCCTTCAGGTCGGCCGCCTTCAGCCGCGGCGCGAGCACTGGATACGAAGCCTTGCCCTGCGCATCGACGTACAGCGCCGGCAGGTCGCCGAGGTGCCCGTCGCCCCAGGGCAGGCCGTGCTTGCCCGACGCGGTGGGGTCGTAGTGAGGCCCGGCCCCGAGCGCCGCCACCTTCTTGCCGTCCTTTTCACCGGGCGCGCAGCTCGCCTTCTCGTGCACGTGGAACCCGTGCAAGCCCGGCGGCAGCTGCTCCAGCGCGGGTGTGAACACCAGGCCGTAAGGGGTTTCGGAAATCGTCACGGTGCCGATCGGCGCGCCGATGCCGTTCTCGTCCACGACGTTCATCGGCACGACCAGGTCCGCATTCGCGGCCAACGGTGCGGCCAGGACGAACAGCAGCCACAGGTGTTTCATGGATCAGTAACCTCCGTTGAGCCGGAACGACAGGGAAGGAAACGCGAGTCCGGGACCGAAACCTCGCGCCCGACCCGAGCATACGCGATTGACGCAGGTTGCGGCCCGCCGCGAGCGAGCTAGATTGACCGTCGGACCCTCGTCCATTGCGCGTTTATCGGGAGCCGACCGTGCAGATACCGATTTCTCACGAACCTGCCGGTTCCGTCGCCTCGCTCGCCGAGCGGCTGGCTGCGATCGTCGGAGCGCAGGACGTCTCGACCGACGAAGCGGAGCGGCGCTTCTTCTCGATGGACATCGCGGGGCCAGGCGCCGCCGTCGCGGCCTGCGTCATTCGGCCCGCGAGCCCGGAGCAGCTCGCGCAGGCCGTCGCGGCGATCACGGCCGCGGGATATCGCGTCGTCGCACGTGGCGGCGGATCGTCGTACACGGCGGGCTACGTGCCGCAGCATGACGCATCGGTGCTCGTCGACACGCGCGGCATGCATCGCGTCGTCGAGATCAACGTCGACGACATGTACGTGACGGTCGAGGCCGGCTGCACCTGGGAAGCGCTGCTCGCGGCCCTCGAACCGCATGGCGTGCGCACGCCTTTCTGGGGGCCGCTCTCAGGCGCCGCCGCCACGGTGGGCGGCAGCCTGTCGCAACACGCGATCCTCTGGGGCTCCGCACGCCACGGCGTGTCGGCCGAAAGCGTGCTGTCGCTCGAGGTCGTGCTCGCCGACGGCAGCGTGCTGCGCACCGGCGCCGCCGCGCTACGCACCGGGCGACCGTTCTTCCGCTACTACGGGCCCGACCTCACGGGCCTGTTCCTCGGCGACACCGGCGCGCTCGGCATCAAGGCGCGCGCGACCCTGCGCCTGATCCGCAAGCCCGCGGCCTTTGCCACCGCATCGTTCGGGCTGCCAGATCACGGGTCGATGGCCCGGGCCATGGTCGAAATCGCGCGGGAGGGTCTTGCATCCGAGTGTTTCGGCATGGACCCGGTGCTGCAATCGCAGCGCATGAAGCGCGCCAGCCTGTCGCAGGACCTGAAGGCCGTGGCGGGCGTGATCGGTTCGGCGCGCGGCCTCGGGGCCGGACTCAAGGAAGCCGCGAAGGTCGCGCTGGCCGGCCGCCGGTTCCTGGAAGGCGTCGCGTACTCGCTGCACGTCGGCACCGAGGGCCGCTCGATTGCGACCGTCGAGGAATCGCTCGCGGAGGTTCGCTGCATCGTCGCCGCGCAGGGCGGGCACGAAGTGGAGAACACGATTCCAAAGGTGCTGCGGGGCAACCCGTTCGTGCCGATGTCGAGCGCGATCGGGCCGCTCGGGGAGCGCTGGCTGCCGGTGCACGCGCTGCTGCCTCTGTCGGAGGCTGCCGCGACGTGGACGGCGGTGCGAGCATTGTTCGACGAGTTCGCGGGCGCCTTCGCAAGGCACGGCATCGAAGTCGGCGTCCTCACCGCCATCGTCGGCGGCAACGCATTCGTCCTCGAACCGGTGTTCTACTGGCCGGCGCCCCGCACGCCCTACTACGACCACGTGCTCGACGCAGGCACGCTCGCGCGCTTCGAGGATTTCCCGCCCAATCCGCAAGGCGAGGCCCTGGTGAAAGAGGCGCGCAGCCGGCTGACGTCGCTGTTCCTCGCGCGAGGTGCAACCCACCTGCAGATCGGGAAGACCTATCGCTATCGCGAAGGCCTGCGACCGGAGGCCTGGCGGCTGCTCGAAGCGCTCAAGCGGGCCGTGGACGCGCGCGGGCTCGTCAACCCGGGCGCGCTCGGCCTCGATTGAGCCGCGGTCAACCGAGCGGGATGCGGCTCGCGTTCGCGTTCAGCCACGCCGCGTAGTCCTGCAGCGCCGGGTTGATCGAGCGCGAGAACTCGACGCTGCGCGCCTTGCAGAAGTCCGCGTTGAAGTCGTGCTTGAACTGGAACATGTTGCCGAGGTCTTCGGCGCCCGGGAAACCGAGCCCGCGATAGACGTCGAACGGCACGTCCTGGTGCACCACCTCGCGGCCGAGCGCCTTCGCGAGTCCCGCCGCCATTTCGCGGCCGGTGAGATGCTCGCCGGCGATGCCGACCGTGCGGCCGGCGAACTCCGCGCCGCGCTTGAGGATGCCGTAGGCGCAGCGGCCGATGTCTTGCGCCGCGATACCCGGCAACTTTCGATCGCCCATCGGCAGCGCGAAGACCAGCTTGCCGTCCGGGCCCGCCTTGGGACCCATGCCGAAGTGGATCAGGTTGTCCCAGTAGAACGACGTGAGCATGAAAGTCGTCGGCACGCCGCTTTCGCGGAAGAACGCGTCCGACTCGCCCTTCACGTCGAAGTGCGGGACCTTGTAGTGGCCCATCAGCGTCGGCATGCGCGGGTCGTCGAGCTTCACCCAGCGCCGGGTGTCCTCGAGCGTCGACCAGACGACGTGCTTGAGGCGCGCTTCCTTCGCCGCCGTGGCGAGCGCGCGCGCTTCGTTGCGCTCGGTATCGGGCGAGAAGTGGTTCCAGAAGAACGTGACGCAGAACGCGCCGTACGCGCCCTCGAAAGCGCGCACCACCGACGACGGATCGGCGAGGTCCGCGGCGACGACATCCGCGCCGGCCGCCGCAAGGGCGCGCGCCGCGGGCGACGACGGATCGCGCGTAAGCGCGCGCACCGCGAACCCTGCTGATGGATCGGCGAGGATCGCACGCACGACTCCGCCGCCCTGTGCGCCGGTGGCGCCGGCAACGGCGATGATCTTCTTGCTCGACATGGTTCGTTCCCTCACTGCGAAATCGACTTGAGCCATGCCGTGCTCAGGCGCGGATCGCGTCGAGCACGGCGCCATGCAACCGGCCGTTGGTCGCGAGCACGCTGCTGCTCGCAATGCCGAGCGGCTGCCCCGCAAGATCGGTGAAGCGCCCGCCCGCGGCCTCTACGACGACGGCGCACGCGCCCACGTCGAGGATGTTCACGTCGGACTCCACCACGGCGTCGATCTTGCCGGACGCGAGCAGGTGGTAGTGCAGGAAATCGCCGTAGCCGCGGATGCGGCTCAAGCGGCCGACCAGCCGGCCGAATGCAGGCCACTGCGGACCCGTCGCGAGGGTCTTGAGGTTGCCGGTCGACAGCGCGGCGCTCTCGATGGAGTCGATGCTGCTCACGCGGATCGGCTGCTCGTTGAGCCAGGCGCCGACGCCGATTTCGCCGTAGGCCACTTCGCCGTACACCGGCGCCGACGAGACACCGACGACGAGCCGGCCGTGTTGCATCAGGGCGATCTGGGTCGAGAACATCGGGTACTCGCGGACGAACGCCTTGGTCCCGTCGATCGGGTCCACGACCCAGACGTACTCCGCGTCCATCGCGCTCTGCCCCGTTTCTTCGCCGTAGAAACCGTGCGACGGAAACTTCGCGGCGAGGATGCCACGGATGGCCTTCTCGGTTTCGACGTCGGCCTCGGTGACGGGCGACTTGTCGGCCTTGATCGTGACCTTCACGTTGCGCCGGTAGTAATGGCTCACCACGTCGGCCGCGGCGCGCGCGGCTTCGAGCGCAGTGGCGAGGAATTCGGAATGCGGCATCGCTTGCGACCCGGCGGTGACCTCGGGGAGCGCATAGTGTGCCTTTGTCGGGCCGCATGTTCACGCCGGACGCACACACGGCGGCTTCGCCTTGACACCCCCTCCCCGCTTCCCTAACGTGCGCGCTCCGACAGGTGATCCCGCGGCCAGTGCGCGGGAGAACGGGAAGCCGGTCAGAATCCGGCGCTGCCCCCGCAACGGTAGTCGAGTCAAGCCTGCGTCATCCGGAGTGCCAGCGCTCCGGGCCCACTGCGAGCAATCGCGGGAAGGGGACGCAGGCCGGCGCAAGCCCGCTCGAGAGCCCGGAGACCGGCCTGCCGGCTAGACCAGCTTCGCGGAGGGCGAGCGGCCGGGCTCTGGGCCTGCGTGCGCCCTCCCTGCCTCCTCCCCATCGCAAGCTGGAGTTCAACCAGCCATTGCGGGCGTGCATGGGGTGTCATCGATGTTCATTCGCCGGGTTTCCATTCTCGCCGCGGCCGGCTTCTGTGCCGGTGCCGCGCCTCCCGTCCTCGCGGACAGTTCACTCGCCGATCCGGAGGTCGTGGTCACCGCCACGCGCGTGCCCACGCCCATCGACCAGGTGCTCGCCCCGGTCATCGTGATCGGCGCAGCGGAAATCGACCGCTACGCCCCGACGGACATCGCCGACCTCCTGCGCTACCACGCCGGCCTCGAGCTCGGCCGCAACGGCGGCCCCGGCCAGACCACCGCCGTCTTCATCCGCGGCGCCGACAGCAACCACACGCTGGTGCTCATCGACGGCGTGCGCATCAACCCCGGCACGATCGGGCTCGCGAGCCTGCAGAACATCCCGCCCGGGATGATCGAGCGCGTCGAGGTCCTGAAGGGACCGCGGTCGGCCTTGTGGGGCTCGGACGCGATCGGCGGCGTCATCAACATCGTGACGCGCCGCGGTTCGCGCGACGGCTGGTCGGCCGAGGCCGGTTACGGCGACTACGAAACGCGCAAGGCGAGCCTCAACGGCGGCGTGCCGCTCGGCCAGTCGGCGGCTTTCGACTTCGGCGTCTCGTGGATCGACAGCGCAGGCTTCCCGACGCGCACCGAAGACGACACGAACCGCGGGTACGACGACCTGAGCTTCAGCGCCAACCTGCGCGGCAAGGTCGGCGGCGCCGAACTGTCCCTGCGGCACTGGAGCGCCTCCGGCAACACGCAGTATTCCGATTACTTCCTCACGCCGGTCGACCAGGACTACGCGGACTCGACGACCGCCGCGGAGATCAGCCTGCCCGTCGCGGGGCGCGGCGAGGCCCGCGCCACGCTGAGCCATTTCGAGGACCGCATCGACCAGAACCAGCCGCCTTTCGAGGGCGCTCCGAACGACTTCCTGCGCACGCGCCGCGATACGGCCGACGCGCAGTTCGACTGGAAGGCGACGGACGCCCAGTCTTTCGGCGTGGGCGCGATGTTCTCCCGCGAAAATGCGAGCAGCTCGTCGTTCGGCGAGAAGTTCGATGCCGATACGGATTCGCTCAACCTGTACGCACAGGATCGCATCGAGGCGGGAAGGCACAGCGCGGTGCTCGCGCTCGGCTACACCGACCACGAGACGGCGGGCAGCGAAGTGACCTGGAACGTCGACTATGGTTACGCGATCACGCCGCAGACGCGGCTCTACGGCCTCGCGGGCAAGGGCTTCCGGGCGCCGGACGCCTCGGACCGCTACGGCTTCGGCGGCAATCCGGACTTGAAGCCCGAGAAGTCGCGCAACTACGAACTCGGCCTGCGCCAGAAGATCGGCGAGCACCAGTCGATCGAACTCTCGGCCTTCCGCAACGAGATCGACGACCTGATCGAGTACGTCGTGCTCGATTTCGAGACGTTCGAGGGCGAGAACCGCAACGTGGCCGAGGCGCGCATCCAGGGTGTCGAGGCGTCGTGGAGCTACGCGCACGGACCCTGGCAGGCGCGCGTCGAGGCGATCCACCAGGATCCGCGCGACCTCACCGACGATACGCAGCTGCTGCGCCGCTCGAAGGAAAGCCTGACGGCTTCGCTGGCCCGCCAGCTCGGGCCCGTCATGCTCGGACTCAACGTGCTGGCCACGGGCGAGCGCAAGGACTTCGGCTTCCCGAAGCCGGTGACGCTCGACGGTTACGTGCTCGCGGACCTGACGGCCCAGTGGCAGGTCACGCCGGCGCTGGCGCTGGTCGGCCGCGTGGAGAACCTGTTCAACGAGCAGTACGAGCTCGCGAGCACTTACAATACGCCCGATCGCGGCGTATACGTCACGGTGCGTTACGCACCGCCCCGGGGACAGTGATGGGCCATCGACTCAGCAGGATCTACACGCGTACCGGCGACGACGGCAGCACGGGCCTCGGCGATGGAATGCGCGTCCCCAAGGAACACCTGCGGGTCGAGGCCTACGGCACCGTCGACGAGGCCAACAGCGCCATCGGCGTGGTGCTCGCGGTACCGAACCTGCCGGCGACGATCGCCGCCACGCTCACCGAGATCCAGCACGACCTGTTCGATCTCGGCGGCGAACTTTGCATTCCCGGGCACCGCGCCATCACCGCGCAATACATCGACCGGCTCGAGCAGACTCTCGACCAGCTGAACGAGGAACTGCCGCCGCTCAAGGATTTCATCCTGCCGGGCGGTGGGCCTGCTGCGGCCGCCTGCCACCTCGCGCGGACCGTGGCGCGCCGGGCCGAACGGCGGGTGTGGGCGCTGGCCCGCGTCGAGAACGTCGCTGCCGAAGTGCCGCAATACCTGAACCGGCTGTCGGACCTGCTGTTCGTCGTTGCGCGCGTGCTCGCGCGCAACGAGAGCGGCAGCGAAGTGCTTTGGCGGCACCGCCCGCCGGGTTGAGCCGCCGGCTATTGCCCGAACCGCCTGCGGGCATCGTCGAGCGCGGCGCAGGTGGCGTGAACGCCCTCGGCGAGCCGCGGCGTCGCGCGTGCGACGAGATCCGACGGCAACGAATAGATCGTCTTCGCGCGCACGGCCTTCAGTCGCGGCCATTTCGCCCACTGCGCCATCGGATCGGCAATCGTGTCGTCGGTGCTGACGATCACCTGCGGATCGAGTTCGAGGACGGCCTCGAGCGTGATCGGCGGCGCGATCTGCGGCAGATTTGCGAACACGTTCCGGCCGCCGCACAACTGCACCACCTCGCTGATCACGTGCTCGCCGTTGACGGTGTAGACCGGGTCGTCGTCGATCTCGATGAACACGGACAGCGGCTTGCTCGCGGCATGGGTCTCACGCTGGGCCGCGACGTCGCGCTCGAACTCCCGGGCCGCCTGTTCGGCCATGGCTGCGCTGCCCGCCAGCGCACCGATGCGACGCAGCGCCACCGGCACGTCCGACAGTCGATAGGTCGGAACGGACTCGACCTTCAGGCCGAGCCGGCGCAATTGCTCGATCACGGCGTCGGGCGTGCCGCTCGGCCACACGAGCACGAGGTCCGGGTGCAGCGCCAGCACGCGCTCCATGTCCACGCGCCACGCGTCGCCGACGCGCGGCAGGCTGCGCGCCGCCGCCGGGTAGTCGCTGTATTCGACGGTGCCGACGATGGCCTGGCCGGCGCCGGCCGCAAAGGCGATCTCCGTGAGGTTCGGCGCGAGGCTGACGATGCGCAACGGCACAGCAGCCTCCGATTGCGCCATGAACGCCAGCAGGATCAGCGCCGCGCGCCCGTCCCTCAAACCGCGCTCCCTGCCAGCACCAGTGCCGCCACCACCACCAGCCAGATCCAGAGCGCGCGCACCACGATGCGCAGCGCTCCGCGCGCGGTCGCCACGTCGAGCCCGTCCGCGGGCACGCTCGCAAGGCTCGGCCGCAGCGACCCGCAGCCGACGCGGGCAAGCAGGTCCTCGCTGCGGTCGAGCAGCCCTTGGCTGGCGCCGTCGACGGCCGCCTTCCAGTTGCCGACCGCGTCCTCGAAGCTGCCCGCGAGCGCATACGACAGGGCGGCGAGACGAGCCGGCACCCATGCCAGCACGCCGTGCACTTTCGCGAGCGTGCCGCTGAACGAGTCGCCGCCCGCCGGGACGTTCGAGCGCAGGGCTTCGAACGCCGCACGGCGACGCAGCAGGTCGCTCACGCGGAACAGCCACGCGCCTGCAGCACCAAACACGACGAACCAGAAGATGACGCCGAAGATGCGGTTGTTGGCCTGCACGAACACGGCTTCCTCGATCGCTGCGCGCGCGCCATGCGCGTGGCGCTCGGCATCGCCCTCGAGCAAGGCGCGGGCGCCGGCCGACGCAGCATCGCGATCGCCCCGCTCGAGTGCGGCGACGTAATCGTCGACCTCGTCCTTCAGGTCGCGCGGCCCGAACGAAAAGAGCAGCACGAACACCGCGAACGCAAACTGCGGCAGGCCGAGCAGTTCCGAACCGAGCATCCGCGACACGAGCGCGATCGGCAGCACGGGCAACAGGACCACGACGACCGTGCCGAGCAGCAGCCCCGGGCCGCTGCGCGCCGCCAGCCAGGCGCCCGCCCGGCTGCAATAGCGATCGAGCCATCGGGCCTCACGCAGCCGCAGCAGGTGCGTCAGACCACGCTCGCAGGCCAGGGCGAAGAGGAGCGCGAGGAGATTCATGGGTTCCCCAGCCCCCACGCGAGGCGAACCTCGGTCCGCAGTCGCGGCCAGTCGAACGCGATGCCCGGGTCGGACTTGCGGCCGGGCGCGACGTCGCTGTGACCGACCACCCGCTCGATGGAAAGGCTGGGATAGGCCCGGCACAGCTCGACGATCAGGGCCACGACGGTGGCGTACTGGGGCTCCTCGTACGCCGAGGCGTCGGTTCCCTCGATCTCGATGCCGATCGAGTAGTCGTTGCAGCGCTCCCGGCCTTCCCAGCTGGAGACACCTGCGTGCCAGGCACGCTGGTGGAACGGCACGTACTGGACCGCCTCCCCGTCGCGACGGACCAGGACGTGCGCCGAGACCCGCAGTGCGGCGATTTCGGCGAAATACGGGTGTTCGTCGGCCGGGAGCCGGTTGGTGAAGAGCCGGTCGATCCACGGCCCGCCGAACTCGCCGGGCGGCAGGCTGATGCCGTGGAGGATGATCAGGTCGGGCTCGACCCCGGGCGGGCGCTCGTCGCAGTTGGGCGACGGCACCTGGCGCGCCCCGCCCAGCAGCCCGGTGGCCGGGTCGGGATCGAGGCGCGCAATCCGGTGCTTCGCGGGGCGGTGCTTGCGCATGGGTCAATGATGCCGCTCCGGCGGCGCGAGCGCCAACGTGATTGAATTAGACTGCGACCGTGGACAGAACGCGTCATCCGCTGCACCCGCTCGCCGAGCGCGACCTGCGCGTCGTGTGGCACCCGTGCACGCAGATGAAGGACCACGAGTGGCTGCCGATGATCCCGGTGGCGCGTGGCGAAGGCGTCTGGCTGTACGACCACGACGGCCGGCGCTACCTGGACGCCATCAGCTCCTGGTGGGTCAACCTGTTCGGCCACGCGAACCCGCGGATCAATGCCGCGCTCACGGCGCAGCTCGGCCGCCTGGAGCACGTGATCCTCGCGGGTTTCACGCACGAGCCGGCGGTGGCGCTCGCCGAGCGCCTGACGCAGCTCGCCCCGCCCGGCCTCTCGCGCTGCTTCTACGCCGACAACGGCTCGAGCGCGATCGAGGTGGCGCTCAAGATGAGCTTCCACTACTGGCGCAACACGGGACGGACCGGGAAGCGGCGCTTCATCACGCTCGCCAACAGCTATCACGGCGAGACCCTCGGCGCGCTGGCGGTCGGCCACGTCGAGCTGTACCGCGAGATCTACCAGCCGCTGCTGATGGACGTGATCACCGTGCCGACGCCGGACTGCTACGAGCGCGAGGACGGCGAGGACTGGGAAGCGCACAGCCGGCGCCTCTTTGCGCCGATGGCGCACGCGCTGGAGAAGCATGCCGACGAAGTGTGCGCCGTGATCGTCGAGCCGCTGGTGCAGTGCGCCGCCGGCATGCGCATGTATCACCCGGCTTACCTGCGGCTGCTGCGCGAAGCCTGCGACCGGCACGGCGTGCACCTGATCGCGGACGAGATCGCCGTCGGCTTCGGCCGCACCGGCACGCTGTTCGCCTGCGAACAGGCCGGCATCACGCCGGATTTCCTGTGCCTGTCGAAGGGACTGACCGGCGGCTACCTGCCGCTCTCGGCCGTGCTGACCAGGGAGAGCGTCTACGAGGCGTTCTACGACGAGTACGCGAAGCTGCGGGCGTTCCTGCATTCGCACAGCTACACCGGCAATGCGCTCGCCTGCACCGCTGCGCTCGCGACACTCGACATCTTCGCCTCGGACCATGTGATCGAGCGCAATCGCGAACTGGCCGCGCACCTCGGGCGGCGCGCGCAGGAACTCGCGGACCTCGATCACGTCACGGAAGTCCGGCAGACGGGCATGATCGTCGCGGCCGAGCTCGCCCGGGGCGGCGATCGCCGTAATCCCTTTGACTGGCAGGAGCGGCGTGGCCTGCGTGTCTACCGGCACGGCCTCGAGCACGAGGCGCTGCTGCGCCCGATCGGCAACGTCGTGTACTTCATGCCACCCTACGTCATCACGCCGGAGCAGATCGACCGTCTCGTGGCGACTGCGCGCGACGGCATCGTGAAGGCCACATGCGACTGATCCGCGTTTACGTCGACCAGCCGCTGGCGACCGACAGCGACCTGCTCCTGCCGGAAGCGGCCGCCTATCACGTCTCCCGCGTGCTGCGACTGCGGGCCGGCGCGCCGATCGTCGCGTTCGACGGCAGCGGCGGCGACTACCGGTGCGAGATTCTCGCCATCGAGGGCGACCGCGTGCAGGTCCGGGTCGGCAGCCGCACGCCGGGCCTGCCCGAATCGCCGCTCGGCATCACGCTCGTGCAGGCGGTCTCGCGCGGCGAGCGCATGGACTGGACGCTGCAGAAGGCTACCGAGCTCGGCGTGCGCGCGATCGTGCCGGTGCTGTCCGCGCGCAGCGTCGTCCGGCTCGACGAGAAGCAGGCGGCGAAGAAGCTGCGGCACTGGCAGGCGATCGTGGCGGGCGCGTGCGAACAGTGCGGCCGCAGCGTGCCGCCGGACGTCCGCGCGCCCCAGGAACTGGCCGCGTACCTCGCCAGCGCGCCGCGGGAAGGCCAGCGCTTCGTGCTGAGCCCGAGCGGACCCGCGTCGCTCGCGGGACTTGCGAGCGTGACCCCGCGCGTCAAACTGCTGATCGGCCCGGAAGGCGGGCTGGATGACGCCGAACTCGAGCGGGCCGCGCAGGCGGGATTCGCGCCGGTAAGGCTGGGGCCGCGCGTGCTGCGAACGGAAACGGCCGGCATCGTGGCGCTGACCGTACTGCAGGCGCTGTGGGGCGACCTGCAGTAGCACGCCTCGAAGCGCGCCTCACGCGGCGCGTGTCTCCTCGCTGATCATTTCCTCGAGACGCTCGAAGTCCGGCAGCAGCGGATACTCGCTCAGCATCCGCACCTGGCAGGCGACGGGGCCGCGATCACCGAATGACCGGGTGTCGTCCGCCTGAAGCACGTCCGCTGCGACCCGCACGAGCTGAGGGAAACCCTGGGTCAGCACGGCGAAGTGGCCGCCCGCCGTGTGGCTCGTGATGCCCTGCATCACGACGATGCGGGTGCGCCCGCTGGTGCGCGGCGGCTGGCGGCCGCAGGCAGCCTCGAACGACACGAGCGGCACGCGGCGCCCGCCCCACGCAACCGTGCCTAGGTACCAGGCCGGCGCGCCTTCCATCGGCGTCGGCGCCTGGTAATTGATCACCTCGGTGACGCACGAACGCGGCACCAGCACGCGATCTTCCGAGAGCGGCACCAGCAGGCAATAGAGCTCGTCCGTCGCGGCGTTCATCGCGGCTCCTGGTTCATTCCTGGCGCCGCCGGGCCAGCACGAGCGGCTCGATCGCGTCGAGCAGCTGGCTTTCCTGGTACGGCTTGCCGAGGTAGTCGTCGACGCCGAGCTCGATCGCCCGCGCCCGGTGCTTGTCGCCCACGCGCGAGGTGATCATGATGATCGGCACGTCGGCGGTGCGCGCGTCATTGCGTACGTGCGCAGCGACCTCGTAGCCGTCCATGCGCGGCATCTCGATGTCGAGCAGGATGACGTCGGGAATGTGCTCCTGCATGACAGCGAGCGCCTCCACGCCGTCCTTCGCCGTCATGACGCGCATGCCGTTGCGCTCGAGCAGGCGCTGCGTGACGCGGCGCACCGTGATCGAATCGTCCACCACGAGGCAGAAGATGCGGTCGTCGCGGGTCGTACGCGCGACCGTTTCCGTGAGCCGCGTGCGCCACTCCGAGCGCACCATCGCGCCCACGTCGAGGATGACCACGATGCGCCCGTCGCCGAGGATCGTGGCGCCCGAAATGCCGCGGATGGCCGCGATCTGCGGGCCGACCGACTTCACCACGATCTCGCGGCTGCCCACGAGCTCGTCAGTGACGAATGCCGTCGAATGCTCGCGGGCGCGCACGAGGATCACGGCGAGCGCGGCGTCGGTCTCGGGCAGCGTGGACGGCCCCGTGCCGACGAACGACCCGAGGTGCTGGAAGCGATACGTGTTGCCGCCGTACGTGAACGTCGGCTGCTCCTCCGCGAGGTGGCGCTCGATCTCCGAGCGCTGCAGCCTCGCCACGCCCTCCACCGTCGCCACGGGGAGCGCGAACAGCTCGTCGTGCACGCGCACGATGAGCGCCTGCGTGATCGCGAGCGTGAACGGCAGGCGGATCGTGAATCGAGCGCCTCGACCGGGCGTCGACTCGATGAACAGCCCGCCGCCGAGTTTCTTGACCTCGGTGGCCACCACGTCCATGCCGACACCGCGCCCCGCCTGCTGCGTGAGGCGGCCCGCGGTGGAAAAGCCGGGCTCGAGGATCAGTTGCAACGCCTGTTCGTCGGTGAGGTCCTGATCCGGGCGCAACAGGCCCATCTGGCGCGCCTTGGCGCGAATGGCCGGCACGTCGAGGCCGGCGCCGTCGTCCTCGACGAGGATCACGACCTCGGCGCCCTCGCGCTGCAGCTTCATCGTGAGGGTGCCGGTCTCCGGCTTGCCGGCGGCCATGCGCTCGGCCGGGGTCTCGATGCCGTGCACGATGGAATTGCGCAGCATGTGCTCGAACGGCGGCAGCATGCGTTCGAGCACCTGGCGGTCGATCTCGCCGGAGCCGCCCTCGACGACCAGCTCGACCCGCTTGCCCTCCTCGTTCGCCGCCTGCCGCGCGAGGCGCGTGAGCCGCTGCACGTGTCGCTGGAACGGGACCATCCTCGTGCGCATCAGGCCGTTCTGCACCTCCGCGACCACGCGGCCTTGCTGCTGCAGCAGGGTCTGCGTCTCGCGGTTCAGGTTCTCGAGCAGGCCCTCGATGCTGCCGACGTCGCTCACCGACTCGGCGAGCGCCCGCGAGAGCTGCTGGATCATGGAATAGCGATCGAGCTCGAGCGGGTCGAAATCGGCGCGGTGCCCGAAATCGTCCTGGTGCTTGTTGAGGATCTGCGCCTCGGTCTCGATCTCGAGCTTGCGCAACTGCTCGCGCAGGCGCGTGACCGTGCGGTCGAGCTCGGCGAGATTGAACTCGATCGAGGTCATCTGCTGCTCGATGCGCGCGCGGAAGATGCTCACCTCGCCCGCGTTGTTGAGCAGTTCATCGAGCAGGTCCGCATCCACGCGCGCCAGTTCCTGGCGCTCGTTCTGCGGCACGGGCTCGCGTCCCGGCAGCACGGGCGGCGGCTGCGCGGCCACGTACTGCGCGGCCTCCGGCACCTCGGGCTCGAGCACCTCCGCGGACGGAGGAATGACGGGCCAGTTCAGGCTCGGCGTCAGCAGTTCGTGCTCGAACATCACCGGGACCGCCGGCGGCTCGACCGCTTCGACCGGCGTTTCGACCGGCGCTTCGGGCCGCGGCGGGGTGGCAGCCCCGGCGATCGCCTCGACCGGAGCCGGAGGCAGCTCGACGGCGGTCTCCGGCGCGGGCTTCGCGCCCGCGACCTCCCGGATGCGCGCAAGGAGCGCGGTCGCCGGCGGAATCTGCTGGCCGCTGCTCGACCTGTCGCGCATCTGCTGCAGTTCGTCGATCGACGCCTGCAGGACTTCGATCGCAGCGGCATCGGCATGCGTCGCACCGCTCTCGACCGCGGTCAGGAAGGATTCGATCTCGTGGCTCACGTCGCCCATGGCGCGGATGCCGGCCATGCGCGCGCCGCCCTTGAGCGTATGCAGCAGGCGCTTGAGCTCGGTGACCTGGCCGGTGTCGGCGCGATCCCGCACCCAGCGCGAGAGCGCGGCATCGGCCTGCTCGAGCAGCTCCGTGGCTTCCTCGCCGAAGATGGCCGCGATGTCGGCGTCGAACTCGACCTCCGGAGACGAAAGGGGTTCCTCCGCTGCCGGCTCGGATGCTTCGACCGGAACCGGCGCTTCGACCGGCGGCGTGGGCGGCGGCGGCTCGGGCAGCGCTTCGTGCGGTGAGGTGTGATCGATGTCGGGCTCCGGCGGCGCGAGGAGCGCGTCGGACAGGCCCGGCAACGAGGGTTCCGTCAGGTCTTCGGCATGGGCCTCGGGGACCTGTGAAGTCTCGGCCGCATGCGAGGGTTCAGGTGCGGTCGACGGCTCGGGTGTGGACTGCCAGATATCGCCGAGCGTGCGCTCCGCAGCCTCCGCGAGCTGGGCAAGCTCGGCGTCGAGCGAGCGGTCGAGCGCGTGCCAGCCCGCGACGAGCCGGCCCTGCTCAGGGAAGAAGCCCGTGGTCTCGTCCACGTTCTCCGAAACGGTCTCGAGGAGCCGCACCGTGTCTTGCAGCAGGACCAGGCCTTCTTCGGGCAATCCGTGGCCGTTGTCGAACAGCTTGCGGATGTAATCCTCCATCGGCTCGGCGACCTTGATGCCCTGGCGCGCGCCGGCCGTCTTCGCGATGCCCGAGAGCGTGTGGCATGCGCGGTAGAGCGCTTCGGAGATGTGATACGGCGCAAAACCGCGCCCGCAGCGCTCGATGAACTCGCGCACGACGGCGATGTGCCCGGCCGTTTCCTTGCGATAGATCTCGCGCAGGACCGGATCCATGGCGGCGTCGGGCGGCTGCAGTTCTTCCTCGACGGACTCCACGACTGCCGCCGTCTCCAGAGCGGGCGCCGGCGCCTCGGCCTCGACGGGCGCCTCGACCGCCGTGGCCGGCGCTTCGACCGGCGCAGGACGGGGCGGCGACGACGGGGGCATGGCCGTGGCTTCGCGGCCCGAAAGCGCATCGGCGCGGGCCATGATGCCGGCCACGTCGGCCGCGGCCTCGCCGCCCTGCTCGATTTCGTCCACCAGCTGCGGCATCGCGGCCACGGCATCGCGCACGACGGCGACGATGTCCGGAGAACGCGGGAGCGTCTGGCTGATGACCCGGTTGAGGAGGCTCTCGATGCTCCACGAAAACTCGCCGACACGGCGCGCACCGACCATGCGGCCGCTGCCCTTCAGCGTGTGGAACGCGCGGCGCACGTCGCGCAGGGCCTGCGCATCGAGCGGGTTCGCTTCCCATTGCGGGAAAAGCGCCTGCAGTCGCGTGACGTTCTCGCGGGCCTCTTCGACGAACAGGTCGACGAACTCGCGATCCACGGCGGTGGCGCCGGCTTGCGCCTCCGCGGGCACCACGGCCGGCGTCGCTGCAGATGCAACGGGCTCGAGTTCCACGGTCGCAGCCGCAGCCCCTGTTTCAGCGGATTCGTCGCCGCGCGGCTGGCGCAGGGGCACGACGCGCGGCGCTGCAGGCTCCGCGTCCGCGAGGCTCGCCTCGGCGGCGTCGAGCATCGTCCACTGGTCGGCGCGCCCGGCCTGCAGCGTCTCCATGTAGTACTCGACGGCCACGATGGCGTCGGCGATGCGGTCGAGGCGCGGCGATGCGAGCGCGCCCGGGCCCGGGCGCACGATCGTCCCTAGCGCCCGGCCGACGTTCTCCATCACCTCGACGGCGCGCTGCTTGCCGAGCATCAGCAGGCCGGCCGTGATGCCGCGGACCAGCTGCGGAACCTGGTCGAGGCCCTGCGCCTCGGTCGGCGCCGCGATCGCCTGCGTGACCGCTTCCTTGATGCGCGCCATGTTGACGATGCACTCGCGCAGCACGGCGTCCTGGACCAGGCGGAACTCCTCGTCCGTCGGCTCGGAAGGCTGGGCGCCCCTGCGCGGCTCGGGCAGGATCAGGCGCACGAGCTGGCCATCGAGGCTGTCTTCGACCGAGATCAGCGCGGACGCGATGCTGAGCAGCGCGGTGTCGTCGGGCGCGATGCGCTTGTCGACGATCGCGTTCAGGGAGTCGATCTCGCCCTGCACCCGATCGCGCAGCGCGCCGAGACCGAGCACGCCGAGCGTGTCGCTGATCTTGCGCAGCATCTCGAGCTGCGGCACGAGTTCGTCGACCTGCTGCGCGCCCTTGCGCACGAAGATGTCCAGCACGTCCTTGACGCGGGTGAGGTCTTCGCGGATCGCGGCCGCGACGGTCTTCATCAGACGCACGCTCGGCGCCGACAAGGTCTCGCTCGACTCGTCCTCGGGCTCGACCGCAAGCATCTGGTCGAGGTGGAAGGAGCGGCGCACGCCCTCGACGCGCGGGCCGCCGTCCCTGGCGCGAGCGACGTAGAACAGGAGATTGTTCAGCAGCTCGACCGGCGGCGCGTCGGCATAGCGCTGTTCGCCCGTCTCCTGCAGGCGGCGCAACTCGCGGTCGACGTGGCCGAGCAAGCGCTTGATCGAAACGCTGCCGGGCATGCCGCCCTGCCGCAGCGATTCGAGCACCGCGCCGACCACCCACCAGAGCTGGAACAGCGGCTGCGTGGAGGCCGCCACCTCGACCTGGTTGGCGATTTCCGCAAGATGGCCGAGGTTCGCATCGACGTTCTCGCCGCGAATCCAGCCAAGCAGGGCCAGCTGGAAGCGCGGCCTGACGCGGCGCGCGAAGTCGGCGATCTCGCGATCGCCCGCATGCACCGAGGCCGGGCGCGCCGGCTCGTCGGAGCGCAGGTTGAGCAGCAGCAGCGCGCCTTCCGAAAGGAGCGCGCTGCCGCGGACGGCGCGCAGGTCGTTGAGGAGCGGCAACAGCGCGAGCGGCACGTCGCGGCCGCCCGAAGCCACGCGCTCGACGTACGACGGCAATTGCTCCATCGAGCGCATGAGCGCTTCGAGCCCGTCCGTGTCGGCGCGGCCTGCGGCGGAGTGCAGGTCCACGTAGCGCGCGACGTGCTCCATCTCCTCGGCAAGCAGCGAGCCGCCGTAGACCTCGGCAAGCCGCAGCGCGCCTCGGGCGAGGTGCACGTGGGCCGCAAAGCGATGCAGGGCGCCGCGATCCTCGGGGCGTTCCGAAAACGCCTCGAGCGCCACGCGCGCTTCGTTGAGTTCTGCGGCGATCTCGCGCGCGATGACCTGCAGCGAGGCGTGGGCCTCGTCGACGCTGGCGAGTGTCAGGGGTCCGGTGCTCACGACAGTCTTCGGGTTCCGCAGCTCAACCGATCCCGCTCACGCGACGGGGCCGTTCGCCGGACTCGTCGCCGTCGGCGCGCAGCACCGGGTACTCGCCGGTGACGCTCGATTTGCCGGAGGGCGGCAGGCGGAAGCCGGTGACCGACTTGCGCAGCTGGGCCGCGAGCTCGGCCAGCTTGCCGATGGAACTCGACGTGGCGGAAGTGCTTTCCGCCGTCTGGGAGCTGATTTCGCGCAGCACCTGCATGTTGCGCGAGATGCTCTGCGAGACGCCGGCCTGCTGGCGGGAACTCGCCGAGATGTTCTGCACGAGGCCCGCAATCTGGTTCGACACCTGCTCGATCTCCTCGAGCGAGGCGCCGGCGTTCTCGGCGAGCAGCGCGCCGCCGACCACGTCCGTGGTAGTGCGCTCCATCGAGACCACTGCCTCGTTGGTGTCGGCCTGGATCGTGCGCACCAGCACTTCGATCTGCTTGGTGGCATTGGCCGCGCGCTCGGCGAGCCGCTGCACTTCGTCGGCGACCACGGCGAAGCCGCGGCCCGCTTCTCCCGCCATCGACGCCTGGATCGACGCATTGAGCGCGAGGATGTTGGTCTGCTCCGCGATGTCGTTGATGAGCTCGACGATGTTGCCGATCTCCTGCGAGCTCTCGCCGAGGCGCTTGATGCGCTTCGAGGTTTCCTGGATGTTCTCCCGGATCGCGTTCATGCCGTCGATCGTGCGGCGCACGGCATCGCCGCCCTTGTGAGCGATGTCCACCGAGTGTCGCGCGACGTCGGCCGCGCGCTCCGCGTTGCCGGACACTTCCTCGGTCGAGGACGCCATGGCCGTGATGGACTCGGAAGCCGAGCCGATCTGCTTCGACTGCGCCGAGGACGCCTTCGCCAGGTGCGTCGAGATCGCCTGCGTCGAGCGCGTGGCGGCATCGAGCTTGATGGCCGAATCGTTGATCGTGACGACCAGCTCGCGCAGCGCCTCGATCGCATAGTTGATCGAGTCGGCGATGGCGCCGGTGATGTCCTCCGTGACGGTGGCCTGCACGGTGAGGTCGCCGTCGGCGAGGCTCGACAGCTCGTCGAGCAGCCGCAGGATCGCCTGCTGGTTGCGCTCGTTCTGGCGGGCCTGGTGATCCGCGGCGCGGCGCAGCGAGGCCAGTTCGCGCTGCAGCCAGATAGCGCCCGCGACGGCGAGCAGGGTCACCAGGATGAAGAACAGCGGCAACCAGGGGCTCGTGAGCCAGCCGGAAAGGCCCGCGCCTGCGCCCTTGTCGGCCTTGGCCAGGCTCGCGTACAGGGCCGCGCCGCTCTCGGCAAGCGCGTTGCGGGCCGCCTGCATCTGCTCGAGCTGGTCGCCGAGCGCGATCACGGACTGCACCTGGTCCGACTCGCTGCGGTACACGGTGGCGAGGACCTTCGCGGCATCGGCGGCCGGGCCCGCCGCGGGTGCTTCGAGGCCTGCTCCGCTGCGCGCTCCCGTGAGCGCGGTGCTCACCTGTTCCATGTACACGAGGCTGTCGGTGAGGCGCCGCGACGCGGCCTCGACCGGAGCCGTGCCGTCGGCGAGCGCGGACAGGTCCTGTTCGACCGCCTGCGCCTTGATCTCGAAGCGCTCGAAGGCGCCGTTGACCGTTTCGTTGCGTGCCGGGCCCATCGCCTTCAGCACGGACGTCGCGGCGGCCAGCACCTGCGGCGTGAGATCGCGCACGGAGGCCGCGGCCTTCTGTGCCTTGAGCGCCGCGTCGCGCCCGTCGAGGACGGCCTGCGACTGTTCGAGCAGCGCCGGCCAGCCCGCTTCGTTGCCCAGCAGTCTCGCGCTCGGCGACGACAGGACGCCGACCGAGGACTTGCCCGCATCGATCTCGTTCAGCACACGCTCGAGCTTCGCTCGCGAATCGGCGAGTGCATCGAAGGCCGGGGCCGAGCCGCGCACCGCGGCGCCCGCCTGCAGCGGGATGTTCTGCGACAGCGACGACAGCGCCGCCACGTGCTCGCGCAATTGCGCCTGCTGCGTCACGGCGCGCCCGGACAGCATCAGCGCCAGCGCCGCGAGCAGGGCCGAGGCGAGCGCCACGCCGAGCAGCATGGGTTGCAGCCTGGCTGCGTCGATTCTGTTGATCATGTCATCACCCGATACATCGGAGCAGATTCCCGCGTGCGGCTCAAGAGGCGGCCGCCTGCAGGAATTGCGGGCTTTCGAGCAGCGCGCGGACGCTGAACACGGGCCAGACCTCCGCGCCCCGCTTGAACGCGCCGGCGAGATAGCGCTCGCAGCGCAGCAGCGTGGGCGGCAGGTCGGCCGAAAATTCGCTTTCGTAGAAACGCCGGAACCCCATCACCTCGTCGACGACGAGCCCGGCGGGAATCTCGCGGTGGGCCGCGACCAGCACCCGCGTCGTGCGACCGGCACTGGTGTTGCCCGAGCCGAGGAACGCGCGCAGGTCGATGATGGGCAGCAGCTGGCCGCGCACGTTGGCGAGGCCGCGGATCCATGCGCGGGCGCCCGGCACGCGTGTGACCGAAGACGGATACCCCATCACTTCGCGCGTCTCCTCGCGCGCCAGCAGGAACGCTTCGCCGCCGAGGCGGAAGGCGATGCCGACCCACTCCGCGCCCGACGCTGCGGCCTCCGGCTGCCCCTGGGCAGCCGCGCGCGCGCGCCTGTCGAGTTCCTTCAGGAGCTCGAACGGCCGGTCGCGCAACGAGCGCAGGGTCGGGTCGCCTGTCATGTCAACTGGCGATGGTCAACCGGCGATGGCAGCCTGCGCCATGCGCACCAGCTGCTCCGTCGCGACCGGCTTCACGATGTAGTCAACCGCTCCCTGGCGGAGGCCCCAGATGCGGTCCGACTCCTGGGCCTTGGACGTGACCATGATGACCGGAATCGACCGGGTATCCGGGTCGTTGGCGAGCTGGCGGGTCGCCTGGAAGCCGTTGACGCCCGGCATGACGATGTCCATCAGGATCAGGTCGGGGCGCAGCTCCCGGGCGAGACGCAGGCCCTCGCCGCCGTCGGCGGCCGCCGCGGTCGTGAACCCGTGCTGCTCGAGCGCCTGCTGCATGACGTGAACGTCGGTCGGGGAGTCGTCCACGATCAATACGAGTGCCACTGTCGGTCCTCCGAGGGGGTCGGCATCAGCGATGCACGTGGGTCTCGATCGCACTCAGCAGCTCTTCGCGGGTGAAGGGCTTGGTGAGGTAGTGCTCGGAGCCCACGATGCGCCCGCGCGCCCGGTCGAACAATCCGTCCTTGCTCGACAGCATGATGACGGGAATGCTGCGAAAGACCTTGTTGTGCTTGATGAGCGAACAGGTCTGGTAGCCGTCGAGCCGCGGCATCATGATGTCGACGAAGACGATGTCCGGCTGGTGATCCGCGATCTTGGACAGCGCATCGAAGCCGTCGACGGCCGTAAAGACCTCGCAACCCTCCCGGGCCAGCAACGTCTCGGCCGTGCGGCGAATGGTCTTGCTGTCGTCGATGACCAGCACTTTCAGCCCGGCCAGCCGTGGCCGGCTGCTGTTGCTGGCTGCCGTGTTTTCCATGCCCTCGAACCCTCGGATGGGAATTTGCTTCGTCACCGGGAAGCTAAAGCGCGAGGCTACCGCTCGCGTGAGGGTTTTAACATATTGGCCAGCCCCCTGCCATTGGCCGCTTTCGATACCATGACGTCCATCACATGCGGCCGAGCCCTGGGCCGCGCGTTGCCGGAGTGAACATGGCCGAGAACAGCTTGCGCGTTGCCGTCGTGATGGACCCGATCGAGGACATCAAGCCGGCGAAGGACACGACGCTCGCGATGATGCTGGCCGCGCAGCGCCGCGGCTGGGAAGTCTCCTACCTCGAGCTGCGCCACCTGTGGCTGCGCGACGGCGTCGCGATGGGACGTGTCCACCCGGTCACGGTCCGCGACGACCACGGCGACTGGTTCACGCGCGGCGAACCGCGCATCGAGCGCCTCGGCGATTTCGCGGCGATCCTGATGCGCAAGGATCCGCCGTTCGACACGGAATACATCTACAGCACGTACATCCTGGAGCGCGCGGAGATCCAGGGCGCGCGGGTCGTGAACCGGCCGCAGGGCCTGCGCGACATGAACGAGAAGGTGTTCACCGCCTGGTTCCCCGAGTGCTGCGCCCCCACGCTCATCACGCGCGACATGGGCGACATGCACGCGTTCCTGCGCGAGCACGGCCGCATCGTGTGCAAGCCGCTGCACGGCATGGGCGGCCGCTCGATCTTCGTCATCGACCTCGGCGACAAGAACGCGAACGTCGTCTTCGAGACGCTCACGGACTACGGCCAGCACTACGCGATCGTGCAGCGCTACCTGCCCGAGATCGTCACCACCGGCGATTCGCGCGTGATCGTGGTGGACGGCGAGCCCGCGCCGTATGCGCTCGCCCGCATCCCTTCGTCGTCCGACAACCGCGGCAACCTCGCCGCCGGCGCGAAAGGCGTAGGCCGTCCGCTCGACGATCGCGACCGCTGGCTGGCGAGCCGGATCGGCCCCGCCCTGCGCGAACGGGGGATGCTGTTCGTCGGGCTCGACGTCATCGGCGGCTTCGTCACCGAGATCAACGTCACGAGCCCGACCGGCGTGCGCGAGCTCGACCGCCAGTTCGGCCTCGACATTGCCGGCAGCCTGATGGACGCCATCGCCCGGCGGCTGTAGCCTCGTCCGGGATGACATTCAGCTTCTCGCAGGACCGCCCGGAGGACCGGCTGGCGACCGCCGTGTTCGCCGCCGCCCTGCTCCACGGCATCATCATCCTCGGCATCCGCTTCTCGGCACCCTCGGGGGACGATCGCGCGCTGCCGACCCTCGAGGTGCTGCTGGTGCCCGACGGTCCGAATGACGGGCCCAATCCCGATGCGGGGTACCTCGCGCAGCGCAACCAGCGCGGATTCGGCACCACGCTTCGCAGGGAACGCACCTCGCTGCCCGAAGCCACGTCGAGCGTGCTCAGGAACGAGGGTTCGCCCGACGGCGACAGCCCCACGGCGCAGGACGCCGAGGAGACGGTCGGCGGCACCCCCGTGCTCTCGAGCCGCTCCTACAAGAAGGAGCGCGCCAACACGGGGGCAGACGCGGACCGGCCAGCGCAGTTCTACGCCGTGCCCCAGGAGTCGCGCCCCCTCGACCAGATCGGCGTCAATGCGGTGGCCTCGGCGCGCGATCTGCAGCTGCGAGGCAAATCGTCCCCGGACGATCGCCTCCTCGCGGATACCCGCGAATCGGTCATCGCGACCTACCTCGACGGCTGGAAGCGGCGCATCGAGCGCGTCGGCACGATCAATTTCCCGAATGAGGCACGCCGGCGCTCGATGTCCGGCAACCCGGTCGTCGAAGTCGCGATCCTCGCCAACGGCAAGCTCGAGTCGGTGATCGTGCGGCGCTCGAGCGGCCATCCCGAACTCGACCAGGCGGCCGCCAACATCGTGAAGCTCGCCGCGCCTTTCGATCCGTTCCCCACCGCCATGCGGGAGCGCTACCCGCTGTTGCGATTCGCCTACGAGTGGCAGTTCATGAACGGGCAGCTCGGCGACAGCACCGTCTACTCCGACGGCCGCTAGGAGTCGATACTCCCGCCATGGGCTCCGCGTACCTCACCAACCAGTTCCTGATCGCCATGCCGGCAATGGACGACCCCAATTTCGCCCAGTCGGTGACCCTGGTGTGCGAGCACAACGACCAAGGCGCGCTAGGCATCGTGATCAACAAGGCGCTGCCGATGAATCTCGCCGAGGTCTTCGACCAGCTCGGCCTCGACAGCGAGCAGTCGCGGGTGGCGCGCCAGCCGGTGCTGAGGGGCGGTCCGGTGCAGACCGACCGGGGTTTCGTCCTGCACACGCCCCAGGGCCACTGGGAGTCCTCGCTGCCCTTCTCGGAGCGCGTGCACCTGACGACCTCGCGCGACATCCTCGACGCGCTGGCCCGCGGCGCAGGCCCCGAGAATGCGGTGATCGCGCTCGGCTATGCGGGCTGGGGCGCCGGTCAACTCGAGGACGAGATGGCGCAGAACGCCTGGCTCACCGTCCCGGCGGACGCGCGCCTGCTTTTCGACACCCCGCTCGACGAGCGCTGGCAGGCCGCGTGCCGGCTGCTCGGCGTCGACCTGCTGCACCTGAGCAGCGACGCGGGACACGCCTGAGCCCCGCCGCCGGCATGCCGGGCCGCGGCGAAGTCGTGCTGGCGTTCGACTACGGCACCCGCCGGATCGGCGTGGCCGTGGGGCAGACCCTGACCGGCACGGCCAGCCCGGCCGGCATCCTGGCCTCCAGCGACGCGGGCCCCGACTGGCAGGCCGTCAAGCAGTGTTTGCACGAATGGGCGCCGTCCCGCCTGCTGGTGGGCCTCCCCTATAATATGGACGGTTCCGATACGGTCCTGACCGCGACGTGCCGCGCCTTCGGCGACGAACTGGCGCAGCGCTTCGGGCTGCCGGTGGAATTCGTCGACGAGCGCCTGACGTCCCGCGCCGCGACGGACGAGTTGCGGGAAGCGCGGCGCTCGGGCGCCAGGACGCGGCGAGTCCGCCCGGAGGACATCGACGCCCTTGCCGCGCGCCTGATCCTCGAGAGCTGGCTGCGCGAGATACGACCTTCGACCCCCCCGGGAGCGAACCCTTGAAGACCGACACCGGCCGAACCCTGCAACGCGACTCGCAAGGCCGCCTGCGGCACCTGCTCACGCTCGAAGGGCTCACGCGCGACGAACTCACGTACCTCCTCGACCTCGCGCAGTTCTACGTCCGCACTCCGGGCGACCTGGCCGCCCGCGACGGCGCCTTGCTGGGCCGCACGGTGGCCAACCTGTTCTTCGAGCCGAGCACGCGGACCCGCGTCTCGTTCGAGCTGGCCGCGACCCGGCTCGGCGCAGACGTGGTCAATCTCGACCTGCACTCGTCCTCGCGCGTGAAAGGGGAGACGGTGCTCGATACGATCTACACGCTGCAGGCCATGGCGGTGGACGTGTTCGTGATGCGCGACTCCGAGCCCGGCCTGCCCGCCTTCGTCGCAAGCTACGTCCAGCCGCACGTCAGCGTGCTGAACGCCGGCGAAGCGCACGTGTCGCACCCGACGCAGGGTCTGCTCGACGCGCTGACCATCCGCCAGCGCAAGGGCGACGTCGGCAACCTCTGCGTCGCGATCGTCGGCGACATCAGGCATTCACGCGTGGCGCGCTCGAGCGGCACCGCACTGCAGACGCTCGGCGTCGGCGAATTGCGCTTCGTGTCGCCGGCGAGCCTCGCGCCCGAGACGGACGAGTTCCCGGGCGCGAAGCGCTTCGCGTCGCTCGAAGACGGCATCCGCGGGGCGGACGTGATCATGGCGCTCCGCATCCAGAAGGAGCGCATGGACCAGTCGCAGATCCCCGACGTCGACGCGTTCGTGAAGGAATGGGGCATCACCGAGAGAAGCATCCTGCACGCGAAGAAGGACGCGGTGGTGCTGCACCCCGGCCCGATGAACCGCGGCATCGAGATCACCAGCGCGATCGCCGACGGCCCGCACTCGGCGGTCCAGCAGCAGGTGCGCAACGGCGTCGCCGTGCGCATGGCGGTGCTCGCGACCATCGTGCGCAACGTGCAGATGCGCAACGTCGAAGCCGGCGGGAGGGCGGGATGACCGACCCGGCGCGCCCGCATCGCGGGACCATCTTCGTCGAGGATGCCGAACTGCTCTCGCAGCAGGAATTCCCCGGCCGGCAGTTCGTCATCCGGCTGAAGGCGCCGAAGTGCGCTGCCGCGGCGACACCCGGCAGCTTCGCGCACCTCACCTGCGACCCGCAGCTGCCGATGCGCCGCCCGCTGTCGATCATGCGCGTCGACCCGCGCGCGGGCTGGGTCGAGATCCTCTACAAGATCGTCGGCCCGGGACTCGAAGCGCTGTCGAAGCGGCCGGTGGGCGCCACCCTCAGCGTGATGGGCCCGATCGGCCACGGTTTCGCGCTGCACCCCGAGCGCCCGCGCACGTTGCTCGTCGGCGGCGGCGTCGGCATTCCGCCGATGGTGTTCCTCGCGGAATCGCTGAAGTCGCGCAGCGATGCGCGCTGGCAGCCGCTGGTGCTGATGGGCTCGGAGATCGAATTCCCGTTCCGCGCGCGGCCGTCGACGATCGTCGTGCCGGGCGTGCCGCCCGAGGCGATCGCCTGCATGCCGCTGCTCGACGACTGGGGCGTTGCGAGCCGGCTCGCAACGTTGGCGGGATTCCCCGGCTGCTTCGCCGGCTACGTGACGGATCTCGCGGCGCTTTGGCTTGCGTCGCTCGATGCGAAGGCGCTGGCCGAAGTCGAGGTCTTCGCCTGCGGCCCGACCCCGATGCTGCAGGCGACGGCACGCGTGGCGCGCAAGTTCGGCGTGCCGTGCCAGGTGTCGCTCGAGGAATTCATGGCGTGCGCAGTCGGCGGCTGCGCCGGATGCGCGGTGCCGGTCGTGCAGTGCGATGGGTCGCTGGCGATGAAGCGTGTCTGCGTCGATGGACCGGTGTTCGACGCGAACGCGGTGTATCCGCCGGCTGCTTAGCTGCGTTGCGGGCTTTCGCTTTTTCCTGAAGAACTGAGCCCTGAGTGCGCGGCCGGGCGTCCGATTCGGTGTGTCTTTCGCCCCGCGAAGAAACATTCGGGGCAAAGACACACCGAATTGGACGCTGGATGGGCAGCGCCTGAGCGAGTCTTCGGGAGGAACCCGAAGTCTCGCACGGCGCAAGTAACGTTACCGGATGAAGCGTCGCGTTCGGTCGCACACCGAGCAGGCGTTGAAGCGAATCGATCGCCCCGGAGGATCCTTGTGGAGTTCGTGGTCGCCGCGGAACGATCGGCCGCGCCACGTGTCATAGACCATGTGGCGAATGCTCAAGACTAGGGATAGTTCCCAATTACACGTGCAGTATCGAGTAGTACCGTGCAGCGCATGACCCGCGGACCGGCATCGCCGTTGTTTGCCTCGATCCTCTTGTGCGCGCAGCTGCTGATGGCGCCGTTCACCCACGCTGAGGCCATGCCAACCGGCGATGCCGGATGCGCGGGCATGGCCCAGAACGATGCTCCGAGAGCGGCGGACAAAGGCGCGGGCGATTGCGCGAAGATGTCGACCGATGCCGACGGACACTGCCAACATTCCAGTCACCACTGTCGCACACACGCTGCGTGCTCTTGCCCGTGCGCACACACGCCGGCACTTGCCACGGTTCGAACTTTGATTCTCGAACCCACGCCGGGCACCGAAGTGGCCGGCACGTTGGCCGCTCCGGCCATCGATCCTCCGCTCTTCAGACTCCTGCGACCGCCGAAGTAAGTTCGCGCCTCCTTGCAAACGTATCCGGGACGATCCGAAGGATCGCCCGGGTTGGCAGTCTTTTTCAGGAGTTCACTCAAATGCGTTTCAACTCGATGTTCGCGGCGAGCGTCGTCGCGGTTGGCCTCGTACTTTCCGTTACAACCCCGGCTGCCACCGCCCAGGCAGCTGACGTCACCGAAGCCCAGGTCGCCGCCGCACGTACCGCAGCCGACCACGAAGCGATTGCCTCTTCGTACGACGCCGAGGCGAAGGCCGCCGAGGCGAAGGCGGCTGATCACGAGTCGATGTCGAAGGCCTACACGGGTGCGAGCGGCATGAAGGGCGGCCGGCAGGCGATGGTTTCGCACTGCGATCGGTTGGTGACCGAATACCGTGCCGCCGCCAAGGAGTATCGGGCGCTGGCGGCTGAGCACCGTGAAATGGCCAAGACGGCCGGCAAGTAACGAACCGGTGGCCGGCGGTCTCGCAACGGCCCCCGGCCACTTCCTTCCTGCAGCCCCTCTCGGCTGCGAACGGAGAATCCTATGAAATCTACCAATGTGCGACGCCTGCGGGCGTTCCTCTGCCTGTCCATCGTGACGCTGTCTGCTTCCACCATGGTTGCCTGCGGGGGCGGAAGTGGCGGCGACAACGGTGGCTCCTCGTCCGCAACGACGGGCACCCTCAGCGGGACGGCCACCAAAGGCCCCGTGAGCGGCGGGACCGTCACGGCCTTCGTCATCACCAACGGCGTCAAGGGTCGCCAGCTGGGAAGCGCCAAGACCAGCTCGAACGGCAATTTCACGATGACCGTCGATGCCTACTCCGGGCCGGTCATGCTGCAGATGCATGGTGGCTCCTACATGGACGAGGCGACGGGTGCGCGGATGAACATGCTCGATGCCGACGACATGTTCTGTGTGCTGCCGACGATCAGTGTCACCGCCGGATCCGCAATGACCGGCATCCAGATCACTCCGCTCACGTCGATGGCCCAGTCGTGGGCTGAACACATGTCGGGCGGGATGACCATGGCGAACATCACCACGGCCAATTCGCACGTCGGCGCGGCGTACGTTGGCCCAGGTGCGGACATCGTGATGACGCATCCGATCGATCCGACCGTATCGGGCTCGGCGAACGGCGCGAGTATCGAAGCCAAGAACTACGGAATGATGCTGGCAGCGATGTCCCAGGAGGCGCACGACCTCGGGATGTCCGCATCTTCTTCGGCGATGATCACCGCCATGCAGCATGACGCCTCCGACGGAATCATGAACGGCATGATGGGCGGCAGCGCAATCAACATGAACGGCATGGGCGGAATGATGGGCGGCGGCAACATGATGACGACCGCCGGCACCAGCCAGCTGGCGACTTCGATGGCGACGTTCATCAACGGCTCGATGAACCATTCGGGCGTGACGAGCGTCACCGAGATGCAATCACTGATGAACCAGATGACCCAACTCGCGATGTCCGGCGGGCATCTCTAAGAAGGCCATCGCCGGACGTGCACGGCCCGCTCGCGCAGGCCGTGCATTCGGTCGAACATGTCCCGCTCGGCCGATGCACTCACCCAAGCGCGGCCGCTGCAGGGGGAAGAACGACCCTGAGTTGACGCCCCTGGTGACGGGCCTTCCGCGCGGTTATTTCTCGTTGGTCGCCAGCTCGATGGAATCGAACATCGCGCGCGCCGCTTCCTCCGCTGTGAGGCGACCCACCAAGTGTGGATGCGGGCGATCGGGGTGCCTTATGTCCGAGTGCGCGACGCTGACATAGAAGTCGTCGCTGCCGAACCGGCCGATGAACGAGACCCCATACTGCGTGTAGTCCTCGCAAACAGGTGCATTCGAGGCTGGTCCCGCCGGGGTTTCTGATGGCATACAGTGGACAATTCCCTTGCTGCGCGATCAGTCCGGGTCCGTACGTGGCCTTGATGTCGGTAGCTTCGGCTTCGCCTGCTCCTCGGCGTCTCAAGGAAGGCCCGGCTTCTTCGGTGCCGGCAATGGCATCTCGGTCGCTCCGATCTTCCAATACGTCTCGGGCACGATCGAGATCGAGAGCTCCTCGCGCAGATAGTTTTCGGGAGAGCCGCCACCGAGATCTGCCGGGCTGATGCTCCACAGGCCCCGCTTCGCCGTCAGCGATTGCGCCTCGAGCGACAGCAATGCGAGATCCGAGTTGCGGCCCTTGACCGCGATCGCCAAGCCGTCGCGCACCATTGCGCTCGCGACGTACTGGCCGCCGGCCGATACACGTGCGTCAACGGACCGGTTGAAATCACTCATCGTGTAGACACCAACGATCTCCAGCGTCACCGGACCGCTGCTCAACAACTTGTTGAGAGCATCGACCGCGCTTGCAGAACCCGGCAGTACGGGCGGACTCGCCACGACGTCGGCAATGCTCACCACGATGTTCGGATCATCCTGGTGGATTGAATCGCCGGTGTGGTTTTCCAGCGCACCGGCCGGCAACTCGTAGCGTTGACCGACGTGGACCTCCCCCTCGGACGGCAGCTTCGCGACGCGGCGAATGTCCGGCGGTGTCTTACCGGCGCCTGCCGGTAGCCACGCCTCGGGTATGGATTCCTCGGGCGCGGTGCCAGGCCCAGGCCGAGGTAGCTGACCTTGTCTTTTTGCACCATGACCGTGAGGCCCCACGATCCGGCGGGATACTCGAGCATGGCTATCCCCGGCCCGATCATGCCGCCGGAAGCTGGCGGCCCCCACTTGGCGATCACATCGCCGATTCGAGCGCCGACGCCCACGCCCGCCACCTCTCCATCCTCACGACGCGTAATGCCGAGGAGTTCGACCCCCTTGTCATCCGAGCCGTTGACGTTCAGCCCGCGCTTCTTGTCGTTGAATTCCCAGCTGCCATCCTCGCTCTCGACCGGCCCGACCACCTTCTCAACCGCGGCACGGGTATCGCCAAGCGTCAAACCGGCCAGTCGCGGCGGCGGGTCGCTCGCCCTGAATGGGAATCGAGGTTTCGACGCCGTGTCGAGCATGTCCAGACCCACTACGAAAGCGTCCGCGCGCTGCCCGGCATTCGCCTGCGACAGGCTAGCGTCGTCGCCCGGGGACCGGCTTGCCTGATACCCCGCCTCATACAGGGCCCCCTGGTGGACGAAGTACCACGCCACGGCGATCGTCGATCCGCCTTCCGGGAACGGTGTGACGCATGGCCAGCCCCGTTTCGTCACCGACGTCGCGACGACAGCCGGGCCATACTTGGATGACCGCACGCCAACGCTTTCGATGTCCTCTCTACGCTGGGCAGCAAGCTGCATAACGACGTCGCGCAGGGTCGTCTCGTTTCCCTTCGCCACGTAATCCTCGGTCACGGCCCTTCCGACAGCCCCCGCGAACTTCTTCACGTAGTAGCGTCGACATTGGTCGTCGCCGAACTGGACTTCATACTGCTCGGTGACATGATGGTACTCGCGCATCCATCGTTCTTTGCCGAGTTCTGCGGGAACCGCGACGCGAAAGCTGTCGTCTGGCGCAAGGTACAACCCGGCCTTCAATATGTTCTGCTGTGCTTTCGCCATGTCCGAGGGCGCAGCCACAGAAGCAGCAGGTGCACCGATCGCGACGGCAATGATCAACGCTGGCGCGAGCGCTCGAATTGGCGAGTTCCGCTGACTCATCGAAAAGTTTCGCATGATCAGCCACCTTTCTTCGGCGTCGTTGTGACAGTACGCTCGCCTCATCGCTCGCTTAATACGTGGAAGCCCGGGAAACACCGAGGCCGTGCGACGACGCCGTCAGCCGCAGCACGCAGGCCGCTGCTCCTGCGACCGGCCAATCGTGCCCACGCGTCCGGTCACGGCTTTTCAGTCGCCGGTTGCGTGTCCGCAGACGGTGTTGCGGGTGGGACCGTGGACTGCGCCGACGGCGGGCTTTCATTGCCAGCCGTCATCAAGTGGGTTTCCACGGCATCCAATGCCAGCCCTGGATTGTCCTTGAGTGCGAGTGCGAGGTCGACATCACGGACGTCCGCCACTGCCACGCCGGCCTGCGAGACGAACAACGCGCCCTCGACGCCAGCAGCCAATCGGCCGATGTAGGTCGTTCGGCCGGCCTGCACGCGGAAATGCGCGTCGATCGGCACAATCTGGCGTTCGACACCACCTGAAAGAGCATTCTCCATGTCGACAAACCGATAGGTGTTTGCCGGCAATTGCAGGACGAATGCTCGTGGGGCTCCTTCCCTGATCTCCAACGCCTTTGCCACGTGGTAGAGATGCCCACCGTCCTGCTCCAGCGCGATGCGCACGCTCCACTTGCGTGACCGCGTGGACTCTCTCATCTTTCCCAACAGGCCCTTCAACGGTCGATAGTCAATCTCGATCGATCCGATGACGGTGCCGTTGCCGACCGCCGTGACAGGTGCGTCTTCGGCAACGGCCCTGGCTGCCGTCATCGACAGCCCGCTCAGAAGAGTGATGAACGAGGCTGCGACGATTCGCGTCGATTGCATGGTGGGCTTCCGGTTGCCGGATCGATGCGGTCCGGGAAGATTACGCACCGGGTCCGCGTGTCGGGCAATCCGAGAAGATCACCAGCAGGCTGCGCGAGCCGGTCGCCCCCGGCAAGAGCGAAATTGCCTTCCCCCGGCATCACAAGCCGCGCCGACGATGTTTGCGCCGGCGCCTGGATCGCAGCGAGTTTTCCCGGGCGATGGTTCGCATTCGCGAATGCCTGCCATTCCAGGAGGGACACCTCGGAATAGGGTCCTGCGTCCGCCCTTCATTACGTAGATTTCTTTGGAAGTTCCCGCTGGAACGTTCCAGCGGCATGAATCCGAGCGGGTCGGGCGCTGCGGTATGCGGCCGAGCGGTTCGGGCTCCCGGCAGTGCGGTCTTGCACGATCCCCGCGGTTCTCAGCCGAAATTGATCTTCGCCTCGAGATTGGTGCGCGAATCGGCGTTGCTGATGGCCTCTTCGAGCGAGACCTTGCCGTCGAGGTAGAGCTGGTACAGCGAGATGTCGAAGCTCTGCATGCCCTTCTCGGCGCTGCGGATCAGGGCCTCTTTCACGCCCACCACGTCGCCCTTCTTGATCAGTTCCTGCACGTGCGGCGTGTTGAGCAGCACTTCGAGCGCCGCGTGGCGCAGGCCGTCCTTGCCCATCACGAGACGCTGCGACAGGATCGCCTTCAGGTACTGCGACAGGTCGAGGAAGATCTGCGAGTGCTGGTCGCGCGGGAACATGTTGATGACTCGATCGAGCGTCTCGGCCGCGTTGTTCGCGTGCAGCGTAGCGAGGCACAGGTGGCCGGTGCCCGCGAACGTGATCGCGTATTCCATCGACTCGCGGTCGCGGATTTCGCCGATCAGGATCACGTCCGGCGCAGCCCGCATGGCGCTGCGCAGCGCGCGGTGGAACGACTTGGTGTCGAGCCCGACCTCGCGCTGGTTGACGATCGACTTCTTGTTCGGGTGCAGGAACTCGATGGGGTCCTCGACCGTGAGGATGTGGTCCGCCGAGATCTCGTTGCGGTAGTTGATCATCGCGGCGAGCGAGGTGGACTTGCCCGAACCCGTGGCGCCCACCACGAGGATCAACCCGCGCTTGATCATCGCGAGGTCCTTCATGATCGCCGGCAGGCCGAGGTCCTCGATCTTGGGCATGTCGGCCGTGATGTACCGCAGCACCATCGCCGGATTGCCGCGCTGGTGGAACACCGCCACGCGGAAGCGACCGAGGCCGGGCTCGGAGATCGCGAAGTCGATCTCCAGCTCCTGCTGGAAGTAATCGATCTGCTCCTGGTTCATCAGGCCGTAGGCGGCCTGGCGCACCTGGTCGGCCGTCAGCACCTGCCGGTTCACCGGCATGATCTGGCCTTCGATCTTGATCTTGATCGGCGCATTCGACGTGAAGAAGAGGTCCGACGCCTTCTTCTCCACCATCAGCTTGAACAGCGGCCGGGTGTTGAGGACGAAACTGCGGGCCGAGCCCGAGCCGGAGGTCGAATCGCTCAGCAGGCGATCGGCCGCGGCGGACGCGTCATCGATGTCGGGCGTGCTCGCCATGGGCCGATCCTCCGTCAGTCCTCTTCTTCCACGATCTTGAGCGCGCCCGTTTCCTCGAGCGTGCCCTTGTCGTTGCGCTTGCTCTCGAGCTTGATGCGCAGGCGGATCTCGTTCTTGGAGTCGGCGTTGCGCAGCGCCTCCTCGTAGGAGATGACCCCGGCTTCGAACAGCTCGTAGAGCGCCTGGTCGAACGTCTTCATGCCGAGGCGATTCGACTTCGCCATGATCTCCTTGATCGCGGTCACCTCGCCGCGGAAGATCAGGTCGGCGATCAGCGGCGTATTGAGCATGACTTCCATCGCGGCGATGCGGCCCTTGCCCGCCTCGCGCGGGATCAGGCGCTGCGCGATCATCGCGCGGATGTTGAGCGAGAGGTCCATCAGCAGCTGCTCGCGCCGGTCCTCCGGGAAGAAGTTGATGATGCGGTCCATGGCCTGGTTGGCGCTGTTCGCGTGCAGCGTCGCGAGCACCAGGTGGCCGGTCTCGGCGAACTGGATGCCGTACTCCATCGTCTCGCGGTCGCGGATTTCGCCGACCAGGATCACGTCGGGGGCCTGGCGCAGCGTGTTCTTGAGCGCCATGTGCCAGCTGTCGGTGTCCACGCCGACTTCGCGCTGCGTCACGACGCAGTTCTTGTGCGTGTGGACGTACTCGATCGGGTCTTCGATCGTGATGATGTGCCCGCGGGTCTTCTCGTTGCGGTAATCGACCATGGCCGCCAGCGACGTCGACTTGCCCGAGCCGGTCGCGCCGACCAGGATGCACAGCCCGCGCTTCGAGAGCACGATTTCCTTGAGGATCGGCGGCAGCTCGAGCTCGTCGACCGTGGGCACCTTCACGTTGATGGTGCGAAGCACCGCGCCGGTGAGGCCCATCTGCACGAAGGCGGAGACGCGGAAACGGCCGATGCCCGGCGGCGCGATCGCGAAGTTGCACTCCTTGGACGCGTCGAATTCCTTGGTCTGCCGGTCGTTCATGATGGCGCGCACCAGCAGCTGCGCCTGTTCGGGCGTCAGCGGCTGGTTGGTCTGCGGCTTGATTTCGCCGTCGACCTTGATGGCGGGCGGGAAGCCCGCCGTGATGAACAGGTCCGATCCCTTGCGCTCGACCATGCGGCGCAGGAGATCCTGCATGAGCTTGATGCCGGTATCGCGATCCATGATGCCTCCAGGCGCCGCGGGCTAGCGCCCCGCGCCTAGAAATCCTCCTTGTGCTGCGCGCGGTATCGCGCCTCTTCCTTGGTGATCAGGCCCTTCTGGAGCAGCTCCTTCAGGCACTGGTCGAGCGTCTGCATGCCCGCGGCCTGTCCCGTCTGGATCGACGAGTACATCTGCGCGATCTTGCCTTCGCGGATCAGGTTGCGGATGGCCGGGGTGCCGATCATGATCTCGTGCGCCGCGATGCGGCCGCCGCCGATGCGCTTCAGCAGGGTCTGCGAAATCACGGCGCGCAGCGATTCGGAGAGCATCGCGCGGACCATTTCCTTTTCGGCGGCCGGGAAGACGTCGACCACGCGGTCGATGGTCTTGGCGGCGGAACTGGTGTGCAGCGTGCCGAACACGAGGTGGCCGGTCTCGGCGCCCGTGAGCGCGAGGCGGATGGTCTCGAGGTCGCGCATTTCGCCGACCAGGATCACGTCCGGGTCTTCGCGCAGCGCCGAGCGCAGGGCCTCGCTGAAGCCGAGCGTGTCGCGGTGGACCTCGCGCTGGTTCAGCAGGCAGCGCTTGGACTCGTGCACGAACTCGATCGGGTCCTCGATCGTGATGATGTGGTCCGGCCGGTTGTCGTTGACGTAGTTGATCATCGCGGCCAGCGTCGTCGACTTGCCGGAGCCGGTCGGGCCGGTGACCAGCACCAGGCCGCGCGGCTGCATCGCGATGTCCTTGAAGATCTTCGGCGCGTTCAGGTCGTCGAGCGACAGCACCACCGACGGGATGTTGCGGAACACGGCGGCGGCGCCGCGGTTCTGGTTGAAGGCATTGACGCGGAAGCGCGCAAGCTTCGGAATCTCGAACGAAAAGTCCGTCTCGTAGAACTCTTCGTAAGCCTTCCGTTGCTTGTCATTCATGATGTCGTACACCATGCTGTGCACTTCCTTGTGCGTCAGCGGCGGCATATTGATGCGCTTCATGTCGCCGTCGACACGGATCATCGGCGGCACGCCCGACGAGAGGTGCAGGTCGGAGGCTTTGTTCTTGACTGCGAATGCCAGCAGTTGAGCGATGTCGACGGCCATCGGGGCTCCCTGTAGCCTGTGCTCCGGACCCAAGGCCGGGAAGGTCGCACAGGTGGCCGCAGTATAGATCAGGGCCTCGGACCCCAATATGTTAACCGCTCCGCAGTTCTCATCCGATGGCCTCCTTTCCGTACGCGCCAGGATCGCTGCCGCGTCCGTCCGGGCGGGCCGGGACCCTGCGGGCGTGGCCTTGCTGGCGGTCAGCAAGCAACAGCCCGAGTCTGCGATCCGGGCGGTGGCGCAGGCCGGCCAGCGGCAGTTCGGCGAAAACTACGTCCAGGAGGCGATTGCCAAGATCGCGGCGCTCGCCGACCTCCCGCTCACCTGGCATTTCATCGGGCAGCTCCAGGCCAACAAGACACGCGACGTCGCCGAGCATTTCCAGTGGGTGCACACCATCGATCGCGCCCGGATCGCGGAGCGGCTCAACGCGCAGCGCCCCCACCATGCACCGCCGCTCGAAGTACTGCTCCAGGTGAAGCTGGCGGACGAAGCTGCCAAGGGCGGCGTCAGTCCGGACCAACTGCCCGGGCTCGCGTCCGCCGTGGCAGGAATGCCGCGCTTGCGGCTGCGGGGACTCATGTGCATCCCGCCGGACTCCCGCACGGAGCACGAGCAGCGCCTGCCCTTCCGCAGGCTGCGCGAACTGCTGGATGCACTGAACGCCGGCGGGCATCGCCTGGACACGCTCTCGATGGGCATGAGCAACGACCTCGAGGCCGCCGTCCTCGAAGGTGCGACCATCGTCCGGGTCGGAACGGCAGTGTTCGGCCCGCGCGGCTGAACGGGACACACGAGGAGCGCCTGATGCGAATCACCTTCATCGGCGGTGGCCACATGGCGACCAGCCTGGTCGGCGGCCTGCGCGCGCAGGGCGTGCCCGCGACCGAACTCACCATTGCGGACCCGGTGCCGGAACAGCTCGAGAAGCTGCGGCGACAGTTCGGCGTGCGCGTCACCACGGACAACGTCGCCGCGCTGGGCGACGCCGATGCGGTGGTGCTCGCGGTGAAGCCCCAGGAAATGGCGAAGGTCGCCCGCGGCATCGCCTCCGCGGTCCGCTCGCGGCGCCGCCTGGTCATCTCCATCGCGGCCGGGATCCGACTCCAGGATCTCGCGCGCTGGCTGGGACCCGAGGTGCCGCTGGTACGGACGATGCCGAACCGGCCCGCGCTGATCGGCGCAGGAGTCACCGCGCTCTACGCCTCTGAGGGCGTGAGCGCGGACGAACGCCGGACTGTGGAACAGGTCATGGCCGCGTGCGGCGCCACCGTCTGGGTCGCCACCGAAGACCAGATGGACGTGGTGACCGCGGTGTCCGGAAGCGGGCCGGCGTACTTCTTCCTGCTCGTCGAAGCACTGGAGGCCGCCGGCATCGCGCAGGGCCTGTCGCCGGCCACGGCGCGCCGGCTCGCCGTGGAGACAGCACGCGGCGCTGGGCGCATGGCTGCGGAGAGCCAGGACTCCCCGGCCGAGCTGCGCGCGCAGGTCACCTCGAAGGGTGGCACCACCGCGGCCGCGCTCGAGGTTCTCGAAACAGCCGGGGTGCGTGGTATTTTTGCCGAAGCCGTCGCCGCTGCGACGCGCCGTTCCGCAGAGCTGGCGCGCCAGTTCGGCGGCGACTGATCACCCAGGGAGCGACGGAAACCGGATGCAGGCGCTACTGTTCATTCTCGACACGCTGATCACGCTGCTCGTGATCGCGTTCCTGCTGCGGGTGCTCATGCCGCTGATCCGGGCGGACTTCCGCAATCCGATTGGCCAGGCCGTGATGCAGGTGACCAACCCGCTCGTGATGCCCCTGCGCCGCATCCTCCCGCCGGCCGGGCGCGTGGACCTGGCCTCCGTCACGGCGCTGGTGATCGTGCAACTGGCCGGCACACTGCTGTTGCGCGTGGTGAGCGGCCACGGATTCGATCTCGGGGGTGTCCTGCTGCAGGGATTTCTCGGGCTGCTGCGGACGATCCTGCAGTTCTACACCATCGCCATCATCGTCTACGCGCTGCTCAGCTGGATCGCCCCGGGCACCTACAGCCCGGCCAACCAGCTCCTCAGCCGCATCTGCGACCCGCTGCTGGCGCCGGTGCGGCGCGTCATACCGCCGCTCGGCGGGCTCGATCTCTCGGCCTTGTTCGTGCTGATCGGGCTGCAGGCCCTGCAGATCCTTCTTTTCTAGGGCGGTTTGCGCCCTCGCCCGATCCCGCTCGAACGTGACCGACCCCGCGCGCCGCGACGGCACCGACTGGATCCTGGACGTACGCGTGCAGCCGCGCGCCTCGCGAACCGAGTTCGCGGGCCTGCACGGGGAGCGCCTGCGCGTGCGACTCAACGCGCCGCCGGTCGACGGGCGCGCCAATGCGGCACTGGTCGAGTTCATCGCGCAGGCTTTCGACGTGCCACGCGCGCGGGTCTCGATCGAACACGGACTCGCCTCGCGCGACAAGCGCGTGCGGATCCAGGGGCCGGCACCGCTCCCTTTGACGCTCGCATCCATAGTCGGCACGGGCAACTGAGCGCACGCGGCGGATGCGCCGTGACACGTGCCGCAGCAGTAATATAGAGACGCAACCGCATCGGGCTGCTGCTGGCAGGGGGATACGACATGTTCTCGCACACCATCCGCCGTTTCATTCCATGGCTCGTCGCCGGCCTTTTCCTAGCGATTTCCGCAGGATGCGACAGCGGCGGGCCGCCCGGGAAAGCGCAGACCGGAGCCCCGGCCGAGCCGACGAGCCAGGATTTCGGCAACTTCGAGATCCACTTCAATGCGATCCGTACGGACCAGCTGACGCCAGCCGTCGCCCGGGCCTACTCGATCGAGCGGAGCGCCAATCGCGTCATGCTCAACGTTTCGCTGCTGCGCAAGAGCCCGGACGGCAAGACCGAGCCGGTCGACGGCGTGGTTTCCGCGACGGCCTACAACCTCAACGGCCAGCTGAAGGACCTCGAGCTGCGGCGAATCGCGGAAGGATCGTCGATCTACTTCATCGGCGAGACCGCGATCAGCGGCAACGAGATCCTCGTCTTCAACATCCAGGCGTCGCCGGCCGGGCAGGGCGAGAAGTATTCGGTGCAGTTCAAGCGCGAGTTCTTCGCCGACTGATCGCTGCGGGACTGAAAAAAAAGCCTCCGGAGCGTATTAACACGCGGCGATTTCGTGCTATTTTTCGCGCGCCAACAGACTAACCGGGGCCCCGCGGCCCGCGATTCACACAGGAGACGGTAGATGGCAAAGAAGAGTTCTGCACCGACGAAGTCCGACATCCTTGCGGCGATCTCGAAGGACACGGGTCTCTCGAAGAAGCAGGTCAGCTCGGTTTTCGATTCGCTTCACGGCGTGATCAAGAAGAGCCTCAAGAGCCACGGGCTGTTCACGCTCCCCGGCCTCGCCAAGATGAAGGTCGTCAAGAAGCCCGCCACGAAGGCGCGCGAAGGCGTCAATCCCTTCACCGGCGAGAAGATGACGTTCAAGGCCAAGCCGGCCAGCAAGAAAGTGCGCGTGATGCCGCTCAAGAACCTCAAGGGTTTCGTGGGCTGATCCGACGCGGTTTCCTCGTCGGGGCGGCATCGTCCGCCCCGGCGATTTCGAGCCTGTTTTCCCGCCTTTTTCGCCTGCTTCCCGTCAGGCGCCCGACGCCAGGAACTCGAGCACGCCGGCCCGCAACTCCACGAGGCGGCCATGGAAGAAGTGCTCCGCGTCGCGCATCACCATCAGTTTCGGCGCATCGGGCACGTAGCTCGCCGCCCAGCGCTGCACCGTCGCGAAGTCGACGAGCTCGTCGCGATCGCCCTGCACGATCAACCACGGGCACGGCGGCCTCGCGACCGGTTGCGTGATCAATCGTCCGACCGGGGGCGCGACGGTCACGAGTTTCGCGGGCCGCGCGGATTGCGCTGCGTGCAGCGCGACGGCGGCGCCGAATGAGAAACCCGCCAGCCACAATCGCTCGCAGCCCCAGTGAGCCCGCGCCCAGTCGATGACGGCGAGCGCATCGTCGAGTTCGCCCAGGCCGTCCGCGTACACGCCCTCGCTCTGCCCGACGCCCCGGAAATTGAAGCGCACGGTCGGCGCACCTGCCTCTTGCATGGCGCGTGCCACGGTGTGCACGACCTTGTTCTGCATCGTCCCGCCGTGCAGCGGATGCGGGTGGCAGACCACCCCGACCACCGCCGGGCGCGCCTCGGCCGGGAGCGGATTCTCGAGCCGCGCTTCGATCCCACCGGCCGGGCCGGCAATCGTGACGGGTTGCGGGACGGGGGGACGAAAGTCCGTGTCAGGCGTGGCGGGCGTCGAATCCAAGGCAAGCCCTCTCGGCAAATCGGCGCCCGCAGTGTGCCAGAATGTCCCTCAGGAACCCCGGCCGGAGGAAGCCCCGTGCAACTGATGTCCTCGAGTTTCGGCCACCAGCAGCGGATGCCGGAAGAGTTCGCCTTCTGCGCGCCCGACGCGGCCGCGCACGTCCGGATGAGCCGCAACCGCAATCCGCATCTGCGCTGGACGGGCGTGCCTTCCACGGCGAAGTCGCTCGTGCTGATCTGCGTGGATACGGACGTGCCGACCCGTGCAGACGACGTGAACAAGGAAGGGCGGATCGTGCCGGCGGACCTGCCGCGCACGGATTTCTTCCACTGGCTGATGGTCGACATCCCGCCGACGGTGAGCGAGATCAAGGCGGGCCAGTGCTGCGACGGCATCGTCGCCAAGGGCAAGCAATCGCCGAAGGGGCCGGCCGGCTCGCGTCAGGGATTGAACGACTACACCCTGTGGTTCGCGGGCGACGCCGACATGGGCGGCAAGTACCTCGGCTACGACGGCCCCTGCCCGCCGTGGAACGACGCGATCCTGCACCACTATCACTTCATCCTGTACGCGACGGACCTGGCGCGCTGCCCGGTCGACGGCGATTTCACCGGCGCGCAGGTGCGTGACGCGATCGCGAAGCACGTGCTCGCGGAGTCGCGGCTCACCGGGACGTATTCGCTCAATCCCTCCGTTAAGTAGCTCGATCGCATTGCGGCGGCCCTGCGCTTCGCGCGCAGGCCGTCGAAGACTCGCACGCGCACCGTCGGCGCCCGGGTCCGGTGATCGAGTCCGCCGACCACGATCGAGGGCTAAAGAGAAGTCGCCGGAGGGTGTCCGACAAATGGAGAGGTGATGGCAGGAAGCACGGTTCGCTGCGCCCTACCGCGGAACCGGCATCGAGAAGTCGCCCGGAGCGCCCGCGCAATGAGTGCAGCGAGAGCACGAACGGCGCTGCGGACGTCGATCACCGGACCCGGACACCGACTGAAGAGGCGCTGGCGAGTCGCTTGCGACGGCCTGCCGAGCGCGCGACCGCGCGCCCAGGGCGGCGAACGCCGCGATCTGCGCCGCCACGTCCGGCGACCGAGAGGTTGGGCGCTCCATGTCGGACGCCGCAGCGCGAGCGCTGGCTCGAGGCGTAACCGCCCTTTCCGCTGCTCCGCTCGAATGGCGCCTCGAGACCGCTCGCGCAAGGCAACGCCGAGAAGTCAAATAGGGGACATTCTCTGTTTTCGCCATTTGCGATCGCGAAAACAGAGAATGTCCCCTATTTAACTTCTCGAAGCGCGGGAGACCTTGGAGCGCCCAACCTCTCGGTCGCCGGGCGTGGTGGCGCTCCGAAAGCAACGTGAGCCAACGCGTCAGCTGCGCGGCGGCGCGACGTCGATCAACTCGACGTCGAACACGAGCGATGCGCCCCCGGGAATGACCCCGCCGGCGCCACTGTCGCCGTAGGCGAGCGCGGCCGGAATCACGAGCCGGCGCTGCCCGCCGACCTTCATGCCCGGCACGCCCTGGTCCCAGCCCGGGATCACCTGGCCCGCGCCGACGACGAACTGGAATGGCTGGCCGCCGCGCGAACTGTCGAACTGCGTGCCCTTCTGTTCCGGTCGCGACTGGTCGTAGAGCCAGCCCGTGTAGTGCACCTTCACGGTTGCACGCGCGACAGCCTCCGCACCCGTGCCGACGACGGTGTCGCTCTGCTCGAGAGCGCTCACGCTGCCGGCGCTCGCGGAAAGACTGGGTGCCTCCGGCGCGCAAGCAGCAACACCAACAGCGAGTGCAACGAGCACGCACGCGAGCCCGGGCAAGCAACGGAAAGCGGGAACGCGAACGCGCGAATCGGCCGCGCGCGACCAGTGCAGTGCAGGCATCGACGAATCCTCAGGGAGCGGCGAGCAGGTCGGGCGGGCCGAAGACCACCACCGCGCCCGCCACCACCAGGAAGATCGCAAGCAGCGCAATTGTCGCCAGCACGGCCGGCATTTGCACGCGAAACACGACGCTCAGGTCGTCGAGATCGTCGAGCCACTTGAGCAGGCGTTCCATGGACGGGGACGCGTTAGGTCAAATCGTCCGCCGGGGACGAGCGAGGACGCGGGTGCTGCCTGGCATGGCTTACTTCGCCTTGTCGTCGAAGGCGTCGCGGGCCTTGTCGGCCCAGTTCTTGTAGCTCGCGACGCTGTAGAGCGCCTTCGAGATCACGGCCTGGCGCGAGGTCTGGCCCGGGGTCTGGCGCACGCGATTGAGCCAGGAATTATAGGCATCCCAGCCTTCGGCGGCCGCGCCGAACTTCGAGCGAGGCCCCGGGGGCTCGACAGGCACGGCCGCCACGGCCTTGTCGACAGTACGCCCCAGCAGGACTTTTGGATCGCTCATTTCTCTCACCGTTCGCCTGCCCCGCACGCTACGCGAGTGCAAGTGCAGCGTCCGGTACTGGGTCACACTTGTCAGGCGACGACGCGATAGCAGGGCTGGTAGTCTCCCGAGAGCTTCATGCGGCGTTGCGCCACGAAGGACGACAGCAGCGCGTCGAGCGGCTTCAGCACGTCCGGGTCGCCGTGGATCTCGAAGGGCCCCCGCTCCTCGATCAGGCGGATGCCCGACTCCTTCACGTTGCCGGCCACGATCCCCGAGAACGCCCGGCGCAGGCCGGCCGCAAGCAGGTGCGGCGGCGCGTCGCGGTGCAGGTCGAGGGATGCCATGCGCTCGTGGGTCGGCTCGAACGGCTTCTGCATTTCCGGCGGGATGTGCAGCAGCCAGTTGTAGTTGTACGCGTCGCTGTGGCGGCGGCGGAACTCGCGCACCGCATCCATGCCGCGGGTCATCTCGCGTGCCACTTCCGCCGGATCGTCGACGACGATGCGATAGCACTGGCGAACCCGTTCGCCCAGGGTCGCGACCAGGAACTCGTCGATGCGCCGGAAATACTCCTCGGCGCCGGCCGGCCCGGTGAACACGACCGGGAACGGCTGGTGCTCGTTCGCCGGGTCGAGCAGGATGCCGACGAGGTAGAGGATTTCCTCGGCCGTGCCCGCGCCGCCCGGAAAGACGACGATGCCGTGGCCCACGCGCACGAACGACTCGAGGCGCTTCTCGATGTCCGGCATGATCACCAGCTGGTTCACGATCGCGTTCGGCGGTTCGGCGGCGACGATGCCGGGCTCGGTGAGCCCGATGTAGCGTCCGTCGCGGATGCGCTGCTTCGAATGGCCGATCGCGGCGCCCTTCATCGGGCCCTTCATCGCGCCCGGTCCGCACCCCGTGCAGACGTTGAGCCCGCGCAGGCCGAGTTCGTAGCCCACCTTCTTGGTGTAGATGTATTCCTCGCGGCCGATCGAATGCCCGCCCCAGCACACGACGATGTCGGGGCGCACGCGCGGCAGCAGCAGGCCGGCATTGCGCAGCACCCGATACACGGCGTTCGTGATGCCCTGCGGGTCGTGCAGCTCGACGCTGCCGTACTCGTAGACCTCGCCGTGGATGTAGAGGATGTCGCGCAGCACCGCGAACAGGTGCTCCTGGATGCCGCGGATCATGCGTCCATCCACGAACGCGGTGGCGGGCGCATTGTTCAGCTCGAGCTTGACGCCCCAGGCCTGGCGGACGATGCGCAGCTCGAAGTCGGCGTAACGATCGAAGATGGCGCGGGCGTCGTCCGTCTCGCCGCCGCTGTTCAGCACGGCGAGGGAGCAGCGCCGGTAGATCGGATAGAGGCCGCCGCGCGAGGAGTCGAGCAGCCGGTCGACCTCCTGCTGCGCGAGGTTCTCGAGGCTGCCCGTCGGGGTGACCCGGGCGTCGACGGAATCGGTCTCCTCCGGCGTGGGGATGGAGACCTCGACCTTGCGCATCATTACGGGCGGATCTCGATCGGGATCCCCGCCGGGGTGCGCAGCCAGATGTCGACCATGTCGGCGTTGCTCACGGCGATGCAGCCGTCGGTCCAGTCGTTCTTGGCGTAGTAGTCGGTCGGTTTGCGCGGCACATTCGGCTCGCCGTGGATCATGATCAGCCCGCCCGGCTTGGCGCCGTTGCTGCGCGCACGGCGCATGTCCTGCTCGCTCGGGTATGAAACCTGGATCGAGAGGAAGAAGTCGCTGCGCGGGTTACGGCGCACTAGACGGTAGCTGCCTTCCGGCGTGCGGAAATCCCCTTCGTGCTGCTTGGGGCCGTACGGGTTCAGGCCGAGCTTCACCGGGTACTCGGCGATGACCTGCTCCTGGCGCAGCAGGTACAGGCGGCGCTGGCCCTTCTCGACGACCACCTTGTCGGCGAGGTCGAAGTTGCCCGCCGGCGCGCGCGCCGCGGGCAGCGGTGTCGCGGCGGGCGTGGACTGGGCGGACGGGGGTGCAGGGTCCTTCGAGGAGATCGAGCCAAAGGCCTGTGCCCATGCGCCGGCGGACGGCAGCAGGGACAGGAGGAGCGCCACGAGGGGCGCGAGGCGCCGGTCAGGGGTTCTCATGCGGGGCGAGAGTATAGCCCCAAGCCGCCCGCATGCTGTGCTGGGGCTCACAGGTACGATCGCCCGCGGGCCCCGGAATAAAACGAGGCGGCCATGCGGCCGCCTCGGAAGTACGCGCAACGCCCGGTCAGAGGCGTCCTGGGTCATCAGGCGGCCGGCGGGAATTCCAGCCTTCGCGCGTGGGGAACCTTCAAGAATCGTTCATCCGCACTTCGAGTCGCCGCAGTTGAGGCAGGTCATGCAGCCGTCCATCATCACGACCGCCGCCGTGCTGCACTTGAGGCAGAGCTGCGCGCCCTGCGGGTAGTGGCTCTTGGCGAACGCGTCCTGCTGCTTCTGGCGCGCCTCGAATTCCTGCCGCTTGTCCTCGATCAGCTTCTTGCGGTGCTCGTCCATCTCGGGACTGCGCAGCAGGCCGATCATCTGCAGGTGCTTCTCGATCACGTGGCCCAGCTCGGCGATGATCGAGGGCATGAACTTGCCGCCCGACTGCCAGTAGCCGCCGCGCGGGTCGAACACGGCCTTCAGCTCCTCGACGAGGAAGGTGACGTCGCCGCCCTTCCTGAACACCGCCGAGATGATGCGCGTCAGCGCGACGATCCACTGGAAGTGGTCGAGGTTCTTCGAGTTGATGAAGATCTCGAACGGGCGGCGCTGCTCGTGCTCGGTGCCTTCGTTCAGCACGATGTCGTTGATCGTCACGTACATCGCGTGATCCGACACCGGCGTCTTGATCTTGTACGTCGAGCCGATGAGCATCTCCGGACGCTCGAGCTTCTCGTGCATCCAGATCACGTTGGCGTTGCGCGCGTCGACGACCGGCTCCGGCTTCGCCTCGGGCTTGGCCGCGGCCTGCTCGCCCGCCCTCACCACCCGGTACTTGACGATCTTCTTGTCGATCCTGGTTGCGTTCATCGTCAGAATTTCCCGTAATAGCCTTCTTTCAGCGCGTCGAACAGGTTCGCGGCCGAGTGGGACTCGCCGTCGTACTCGATCTGCTCGTCGCCCTTCACCTCGACCTCGGTGCCGTCCTCGAGGGTGAACACGTAGGTGGTGTTCTTGAGGTCCTCTTCCTTGACCAGCACGCCCTGGAACGCCTCGGGGTTGAAGCGGAAGGTGGTGCAGCCCTTGAGCCCCTGCTCGTGGGCGTAGAGGTAGATGTCCTTGAAGTCCTCGTACGGGTAGTCCGTCGGGACGTTGGCCGTCTTCGAGATCGAGGAGTCGATCCACTTCTGAGCGGCCGCCTGGATGTCCACGTGCTCGCGCGGCGTGATGTCGTCGGCCGTCGTGAAGTACTCCGGCAGCTTGTCCGCGGCGGTCGTGCCGCCCGGCATCGCGTTCGGATTCACCAGCTCGCGATAGGCGAGCAGCTCGAACGAGAAGACGTCGATGCGCTCCTTCGTCTTGCGGCCTTCGCGGATCACGTTACGGAAATAGTGGTGCGCGAACGAGGGCTCGATGCCGTTCGAGGCATTGTTGGCCAGCGAGAGCGAGATCGTGCCGGTGGGCGCGATCGAGCTGTGGTGCGTGAAGCGCGCGCCGACCTTCGCCAGCTCGTCGACCAGCTCGGGCGCGGCCTCCGCCACCCGCTGCATGTAGCGGCTGTAGCGGGCGTGCAGGATGCGGCCCGGCAGCTTCTGCCCGACCTTGATGCCGTCGCGCGCCATCTCCGGGCGCTTGCGCATCATCGCGCGCGTGACCTCGAACTGCTCGGTCATGATCGGGGCCGGGCCCTTCTCCTTCGCGAGGTCGAGCGCCGCTTCCCAGCCGGCGATCGCGAGTTCCTTCGAGACGCGCTCGGTGAACGCCACCGCGTCGCGCGAGCCGTACTTCATCCGCAGCATGGTGATCGTCGAGCCGAGCCCGAGGAAACCCATGCCGTGGCGGCGCTTGCGCATGATCTCGTTGCGCTGCTGCTCGAGCGGCAGCCCGTTGACCTCGACCACGTTGTCGAGCATGCGCGTGAAGGTCTGCACGACCTTGCGGTACTCGTCCCAGTCGAAGCGGGCGTCTTCGCCGAACGGATCGCGCACGAAGCTCGTCAGGTTGATCGAGCCGAGCAGGCACGATCCGTACGGCGGCAGCGGCTGCTCGCCGCACGGATTGGTGGCGCGGATGTTCTCGCACCACCAGTTGTTGTTCATCTCGTTGACGCGGTCGACGAGCACGAAGCCGGGCTCGGCGAAGTCGTACGTCGAGGACATGATGACGTCCCACAACCGGCGCGCCGGCAGGGTCTTGTAGACCTTGCACAGCACCAGGCCGTCGTCGTTGCGCACGTAGTTCGACAGGTCCGGCCACTCGCGCCAGATGTACTTCGAGGCGTCGGCGACGTCCTGGCCCACGACCTCGGATTCGCGCACCGGGAACGCCAGCTTCCACTCCTTGTCCTCGCGCACGGCCTTCATGAACTCGTCGGTGACGAGCAGCGACAGGTTGAACTGGCGCAGGCGGCCGGCTTCGCGCTTGGCGCGGATGAATTCCATGGCGTCGGGATGGCCGACGTCGAACGTGCCCATCTGCGCGCCGCGCCGGCCGCCGGCCGACGAGACGGTGAAGCACATCTTGTCGTAGATATCCATGAACGACAGCGGGCCGGACGTATAGGCGCCCGCGCCGGAGACATAGGCGCCGCGCGGACGCAGCGTCGAGAATTCGTAGCCGATGCCGCAGCCGGCCTTCAGCGTCAGGCCCGCCTCGTGCACCTTGCCGAGGATGTCGTCCATCGAGTCGCGGATGGTGCCCGACACGGTGCAGTTGATCGTCGAGGTGGCGGGCTTGTGCTCCTGCGCGCCGGCGTTCGACGTGACGCGGCCTGCGGGAATCGCGCCGCGGCGCAGCGCCCACAGGAACTTCTCGTACCACTCCTCGCGGACCTCTTCCTTCTCCACGTCGGCGAGCGCGCGGGCGACACGCTGGTACGTGTCGTCCATCGTGCGGTCGATGGGAGTGCCGTCCTTCGCGGCCAGGCGGTACTTCTTGTCCCAGATGTCGAGCGACGCCTCCTGGAAGGGAATGCTGCGGGCGTCTGTGGGTTCGATCTTCACGGCAGTGCTCATTGCGGCGACACGGCTCCCGATGAAAGCGGCGGCTGGTTGTTCATTGGTGGTTTTCCCCCTGCGCGGCCTCACGACTGCCCGTCCGGGCAGGGCGCGACGCACCCAGCTGAGCCCCATCGGTTCCGTCTTGGCGCCGGGACGTCCCGAGTAAGGACGAGGCCGCGGACACAACATCTAGGGTCAGGGGGTGAAGCGTATGCACCGCTCAGGCGGTCGTCAACTGCTTCTTATGTTGCATCGCAGCTAACTTTTATATTTATATATCAAAGAGTTACAAATATACTCCCCACCCGTCAAACAATGCCTGAAATGCGTCCGCCGTCAAGCGCCGGATTGCCACAGGGACACAACATCTTGTGTTCACCGGTCAGCCACCGGAATTCCACACGCTATGCACCGTTCATCCACAGGCCCGCGCGGCCGCCGCACGCCGATGAGGGGAACTCGGCGCGCGGAACACAAGTCACAGCACGAGGCCTCTCGCTGCGAAAGGCCCGCGAAAGCGGCCTGCTAGACTCGCGCCGCGCGCTTCCCACCCCCCTTCATGCCCCAGGAACGTCTGATGAAGCTTCACCTGAGCCTTGCCACCCTGCTGCTCGGCGCCTTCGCGTCGCTGGCCCACGCACAGTTGCCGGCCCAGCCCGGCGAGGCCCCCGTGCCGTCCCTCGCGCCCATGCTGAAGCGCATCACCCCGGCCGTCGTGAACATCGCGACGCGCGGCACCGTGCAGGAACAGAACCCGCTGCTCAACGATCCGTTCTTCCGCCGCTTCTTCGACGTGCCGAACCAGCCGCGCCAGCGTGAATTCCAGAGCGCCGGCTCGGGCGTCATCGTCGATGCGAAGAACGGCTACATCATCACCAACGCGCACGTCGTGGAGAACGCAACGGAGATCACCGTGCAACTGCTCGACAACCGCTCGCTCACGGCGAAGGTGGTCGGCAAGGACGAAGGCTCGGACATCGCCGTCGTCAAGGTGCAGGCGGCGAATCTCACGCAGATTCCGATCGCGGATTCGGACCGCACCGAGGTCGGCGATTACGTCGTCGCCATCGGCAACCCGTTCGCCCTCGGCCACACGGTCACCTCGGGCATCGTGAGCGCACTCGGCCGCTCGGGCATCAATCCGGAGGGCTACGAGGACTTCATCCAGACCGACGCCTCGATCAACCCGGGCAATTCCGGCGGCGCGCTCGTCAACCTCAACGGCGAGCTGGTCGGCATCAACTCGGCCATCCTCTCGCGCACGGGCGGCAACATCGGCATCGGGTTCGCGATCCCGTCGAACATGATGAAGATCGTGATGAACCAGTTGATCAAGTACGGCGCCGTCAAGCGCGGCGTGCTCGGCGTGAACATCCAGACGCTCACGCCCGACATCGCGAAGAGCATGGAGCTCGGCGAGAACGTGCAAGGCGCGCTGGTTTCGCAGGTCGTCGAGGGCTCGGCCGCCGAGAAGGCCGGTATCAAGGCCGGCGACGTAATCACGGCGGTCAACGGCAAGTCGGTGAAGGACGCCGCGGCGCTGCGTAACTCGATCGGCCTGCTCAGCATCGGCGAGAAGGTCGACGTCGCGCTGCTGCGCGACGGCAAGCCGCGGCGCATCACGGCGGTGGTCAGCGAGCGCGACGAAGCCGCTGAGGCGAAGGCCGGCGGCCACCCGGGCCTCGAGGGCGCCTCGCTCGCCGATGCTCAGGGCGGCGGCGTGCTGATCCGCGCCGTTGCCGAAGGCAGCCCGGCGGCGCAACGCGGGCTGCGTGCGAACGACACGATCCTGGCTGTGGGCCGCACGCGGGTCGCAAACCTCGCGGAGTTCCAGCGTGCCACGCAGGGCGCCGAGGCGTTCGTGCTGCAGATCAAGCGCGGCAACGCCATGCTCGTCATCCCGATCCGCTGACCGGAGCCATGGCACTTTCGGTTTGCGTCCTCGGCGGCACGGGGTTCATCGGCCGCGAGATCGTCGCTCGCCTAGCGAACGACGGTCACGCGGTCAAGGTGCTCACCCGCGCGCCGCGCGGCCACCGCGACCTCAAGGTCCTGCCGTCGGTACGCATCGTGCGCGCGGACGCGCACGATCCCGCGGCCCTGCAACGCGCGTTCGCCGGCTGCGACGTCGTCATCAACCTCGTCGGCATCCTGAACGAGCGGCGGCCAGGCAACGGCAACCGCGAATTCCAGCGCGTGCACACCGAGCTGCCGATGAAGGTCGTGCAGGCCTGCAAGGCATCGGGGGTGCGCCGCTACCTGCACATGAGCGGCCTGAAGGCCGATGCGCAGAGCGGGCCGAGCCACTACCTGCGTTCGAAGGGCGAAGCCGAGGACTACATCCGCCGCGAGTGCGCAACTGGCACGCCGGAATTCGTCATCTTCCAGCCGTCCGTGGTGTTCGGGCCGCACGACGAGTTCGTGAACAAGTTCGCGTCCATCCTGAAGATCACGCCGGGATTCCTGCCCCTCGCCTGCGCCGATGCGAAGTTCGCGCCCGTCTACGTGGGCGACGTCGCCGAGGCCTTCGTGCGTTGCCTCGAGCGCAAGGACGCAGCCGGGAAGACGTTTCAACTGTGCGGTCCCGAGGCGATCCGTCTCGGCGACATCGTGCGACTCACCGCGAAGACGCTCGGGTTGCGCCGCTGGGTGGTGCCGCTGCCGCGCAGCGTCGCGAGGGTGCAGGCCGCGGTGATGGACTACGTGCCCGGCAAGCCCTTCTCGACAGACAACTTCCGCTCCGCGTCTATCGACTCGGTGTGCGACTGCGACGGGCTTGCCGAACTCGGCATCGCGCGAACCCCGCTGCGCGGCACCGTCGCGACGTATCTGCGGCAGTAGGAAACCCTATCCCGGCGTTCCGCCGACCTCTCCCGCAGCTCTCCCGTACGGGAGAGGGCCGACGTAGTCGGAGTAAGGGCTGCTCACTTCCAGCACAACTTCTCGTGGCGCTCCTGCTCCTTCAGCCGCCCCAGGGCCGCAGCGCGCTCGTAAAACTCCGGCAACGAACCGGCCGCATCCAGTTCGCGCCGTAGCCCCGGAATGCAGTCCATGTAGGTTGCGATGGACGCGAGGTGTGCGTTGTTGAGCGGCCGGGCGAACCAAGCGTCGTAACCTGCGTAGCCCCCCCACCCCTTCTTCAGCTGCTCGTACTCGAACTTCAGGCGGCCGAACTCGCGCTGCTTGTCGATGCGCAGCTCCTCCAGCGGCCTGCCCGACGCGTACAGCGCGGCGAGGCGCCCTCGCGCGCGGCGCAACAGCACGGCGAAGTCCGCTTCGCGCGATGCCGACAGTCGATACGCCTCGAAGTCGGCCGTCTTTCCCCTCGACGCGAGCCAGCGGCGCACGCCCTCGTCCTCGACGACGCTCGCGAAGGCCTCGTTGAACTCGCTGTCCCCGGGCACATACAGGCGCTCGTGGGCAAGTTCGTGGAAGATCGTCCCGACGAAGCGCGATTCTCGCCACACGATCATCGTATTGAAGAGCGGATCCGGGAGGTGACCGAGGGTCGAGTACGTGGGCACGCCGCCGACGGCCACGTCGTCGCCGCGCATCGACAACTTCAACGCCAGGCTGCGCGCGCTCGCCTCCTCGAAGTACCCCCGATACGCAACGCAACCGGCCACGGGAAAGCACCAGCGACGCGGCGCCACCGAGAACTCGGGCGTCGCCACCACGTTCCAGACCGCGTAGGGACGACCGAGGTCCGCGTATTTCCGATAGCTCCTGCCGTCCGGCAACGCGAGTTCGCGGATCGCAAAATCCCTCGCCTCCGTCGCGAGGCCCAGCCGATCGCGAGTTGCCGCGGTGGTGGCGGTATCGTCCATCACGGCGGGGATCGGACGGCTCTTCGACATGACGCTCATCTGGCCGGAAGCCGCCTGCATCACGTAGCAGCCTGAAGCGGAAAGTGTCACGAGCCAGACGACGCAAACGCGGGCAACTGACGAGAGAATCGTCACGGTGGAAGCGCCCTCACCCGGACGCTGTCGCGACCGCCCTCACCCGCGCTACGCGCGACCTCTCCCGCAAGCGGGCGAGGTAAAGGAGCGCCCTCACCCGCGCTGCGCGCGACCTCTCCCGCAAGCGGGAGAGGTGGGAAATCGCTACGATTCGATCCATGGACATCTACCTCGTCGGCGGAGCGGTCAGGGACAAGCTGCTCGGCCGCCCGTTCACGGAGCGCGACTACGTCGTCGTCGGCGCGGCGCCGGACGACCTGCTCGCGCTCGGCTATCGCCCGGTCGGCAAGGACTTCCCGGTCTTCCTGCACCCGAAGTCCGGCGAACAGTACGCGCTCGCGCGCACCGAACGGAAGACCGGGCCAGGCTACTACGGGTTCGCGACCCGCTTTTCGCCCGACGTTACGCTCGAGGAGGACCTCGCCCGGCGCGACCTGACCATCAACGCGATGGCGGAGCGCGCGGACGGCACGGTGGTCGATCCTTACGGTGGCCAGCGCGATCTCGAAGCGCGCCTGCTGCGCCACGTCTCGCCCGCGTTCGTCGAGGACCCTTTGCGCGTGCTCCGCGTCGCGCGATTCGCCGCGAGGCTCGCGCCCCTGGGATTCACGGTCGCCGACGAAACCCTGCACCTGATGCGCGAGATCGTCGCGGTGGGCGAGATGCGCGCGCTGGTCCCCGAGCGCGTCTGGGTCGAGACGGAACGCGCGCTAGGCGAGGACGAGCCCGCAGTCTACTTCGAGGTCCTGAGAGCCTGCGGCGCGCTGGCCGAAGTCTTCCCGGAAGTGGATGCTCTGTTCGGCGTGCCGCAACCCCCGAAATGGCACCCGGAAATCGACACGGGCGTGCACACGCTGCAGGTGCTCGACGTGGCGGCGAGCCTCTCCAGGGACACGACCGTGCGCTTCGCCGCACTGGTGCACGACGTCGGCAAGGCCCTCACGCCGCGCGACCAATGGCCCAGCCATTTCGGTCACGAAGCGACGGGCGCGAAGCTCATCGAGAAGATGGCCGAGCGCCTGCGCGTGCCGACCGAGCACCGCGACCTGGCGGTGCTCGTGGCGCGCCACCACGCGCGCGTCCATCGCGTCGGCGAGCAGCGTCCCGGCACGATCCTGGAATTGCTGGAGATGACCGATGCCTTCCGCCGCGGCGAGCGCTTCGAGCGCTTCCTGCTCGCGTGCGAATCGGACGCCCGCGGTCGAGGACCCGAGCTGCGCGCGGCACCCTACCCCCAGGCCTCGCAGTTGCGCAGCGCCCTCGCGGCAGCCGGCGCCGTGAAACTGCCGCCGGAAGTCCTGGAAAACGAAAAGGGCCCGATCATCGCGGAGCGATTGCGGGCTGCGCGCATCACGGCGATTCGGTCGCTCAACGCGGCCTGAGCAATCCGCGCGGCTCAAAGCGCGTGTCGCAGGTCCCGCGCCGCGAACCCGCGCAGTTCGCCCGGGAAATCCCGCGTGAAGGCGATCGCCTTGAAGCGCTCGCCCATCTCCCCGGGCAGCGTCAGCAACATGACCTGCCGCGAAAGATTCACGCGCTCCACGACCTCCAGGTCGCCGACGTCCGCGACGAACTCGCCGATGCCGCAGCCGATCAGGAAGTGCGCCTGCGTCGTGTAGCCGGCCACCTCGAGCCCGGCCGCCTGCGCCGCCTCCGCAGCCGCCGTGAAATCCACCCAGGCGGTGATGTCCTGCAGGCCCAGGCGCGCGAACGGGTCCTCGTGGAAGCGATGGCGGAAATGGCACAGCAAGGTGCCCGCGCGACGCTCCAGGGAATAGAACTCGCGGCGCGGCAGGCCGTAGTCGACGAACAGCATGACGCCGCGATGCAAGGCCGCCGCAAGCGACGCCAGCCACGGACCGAGCCCGAGGTTCACTTCGGACGTGTAACCGTCGGGCAGTCGCACGCCGGTCTCCGCCTCGATCGCGCGGACCCGTTGCACGAGCTGCGGCGATGCCCGCGCCTCCGCGGCTTCGAACCGGTCGAACTGCCACGCCACGCCGAGCGCGTTCACTTCGCCGCCGCTGATCGCGAAGCGCTCGACGGGCAAGGCATCGAGCACCTCGTTGGCGACGACCACCCCGGTGAAGCCCTCCGGCAACCGGTCGAGCCACGCCACGCGCTCGAGCAGGTGCGGCACTTCCCGGGCGATCGTGTCACGCTGACGCTGCGCGCAGGTCGGCGCTCACGTCGAGGATGCAGTAACGCCCGGGCAGCCGGCCCAGTCGCTCGAGTTCGGCCAGGATACCCGCCGCCATTACGCCCGAACCCGCACCGAGTTCCAGCACATCGCCCTCGCCGAGCGCCGTGAGCACGTCGGCACACTGCCGCGCGAAGCAGCGGCTGAACACCGGCGCCACCTCGGGCGCGGTCACGAAATCGCCGGCCGGGCCGAGCTTGCGGGCGCCGGCGCTGTAGTAACCGAGGCCGGGCTCGTAAAGCGCGGCCTCCATGAAGCGGCCGAATCCGATCCAGCCGCCCGCAGCGCGAATGATTTCACGCAACCGCTCGGCCAGCCTCTCGCTGTGGGCTGCCTCGTCCGGCGTCAGCAGCGGCAGGTCGAGTGCGACGCTCATGCCGCGAAACCTTCGCGGGCGACAGGGCGAAACAGGTCCGGTATCTTCAAACGCCGGGCCCGCCCGAGCGCGCGGGTGAGACAATGAGCGACATGGCTGCCGGACAGGAACTTCACGATCGCGTCGTACTGATCACGGGCGGCGCCAAGCGCCTCGGCGCGGCCACCACTCGCGCGCTGCACGGCGCCGGCGCGTCGATCGTCGTGCACTACCACCGGTCCGAGGCGGAAGCCCAATCGCCTGGCGTCGGAGCTGAACACGCTCCGGCCGCGCTCGGCACGCGCCGTGTGCGCCAACCTGCTCGAAGTCGACACGCTGCCCGGCCTCGTCAAGGCGGTGCTCGACCACTTCGGACGGCTCGACGTGCTGATCAACAACGCGTCGAGTTTCTACCCGACGCCGGTCGGCGACATCACGCCAGCGCAGTTCGAGGATCTCATCGGCACCAACCTGCGCGCGCCGCTGTTCCTCTCGCAGGCCGCAGCGCCCGCGCTGCGCGCGACGCAGGGCCTGATCATCAACATGGCCGACATCCACGGCCAGCGCCCGCTCAAGGGACACGCCGTGTATTCGGCGGCGAAGGCGGGGCTCGTGATGCTGACGAAATCGCTGGCGCGCGAACTCGGCCCCGAGATCCGCGTGAACGCCATCGCACCGGGGCCCGTCATGTGGCCGGAGCATCCGATGGACGACGCGCTCAAGGCCGAAATCATCGGGAAGACCGCGCTCAAGCGCAGCGGCACCCCGGACGACATCGCGCGGACCGTGCTGTTCCTCGCGACGGGCGCGCCGTACGTCACCGGGCAGGTCCTCGCCGTGGACGGCGGCCGCAGCGTCTGAGGCGGCTCGGCGCCGCGCCTGCCGACCGCGACTCATCACGATCTCCCGCGCGACGGCCAACCAATGTCGACCGCCTGCATCGCGTGCGCATCGCGATCGAAGCGCTGCCACAACTCGGCCATCGTCAGCCCGAGGGTCGGGTGTCGAACGTCCGGCGCGATTTCGGCCATGGGGCCCAGCATGTATGGGCGGCGCACCAGGTCCGGCCGCGGCAGGACGAGTCCGGGCCGCTCGCAGACCATGTCGCCGAACAGGAGGATGTCGAGGTCCATTGCGCGCGGCGCCCATTTCGGCGCGTTGCGCTCGCGTCCGCACGCGGCCTCCGCTTCGTGCAGCCGCGCGATGACCGGCTCCACACCGAGGTCCGTCTCGAGGCCGAACACCAGGTTGATGAAATCATCGCCCTTGAAGCCGACCGCCGCATTGCGATAGGCGCGGGACAGGCGCAGCGGCGCAAAGTGCCCGTGCAGCACGTCGAGGGCACGGCGCAGGTTCACGACCGGCTCGACGTTGCTGCCGGCCGCCACGTAGACGGAGGTCACCGCTACGAGCCGCTCGCGGCGTAGTCCTCGCGGCGCCGCTCGATGAGGATGCCCACGTCGCGCGAACTGCGGATGGCCCCCTGCTTGTTGAGCCGCACCTTCACCCACGGCACGTCGAACTCGGTGACGATGATCTTCGCGATCTGCTCCGTCATCGTCTCGACCAGCTGGAACTGCGAATCGCCGACGAACTGCAGCACGCGCTTCGACACGCGCTTGTAGTCGAGCGTGTCGTCGATGTGGTCGCTCGCGGCGGCCTTGCGGATGTCGGCGCCCATCTCGAGGTCGATGACCACCTTCTGCTTGACCTTACGCTCCCAGTCCCAGATGCCGATGATGCATTCGGTCGTGAGGCCGGTGAGGAAGATGATGTCCATGCGAGGGCGATAGGCTACAGGCTGGAGGCCATGGGCGGGGCGGCGGACGGCGGCGCGAGTTCGGTCATCGGCCAGCGGGCGCGGGCACGAATGGCCAGGTCGTCGGCCTGTCCGGCAGCGAGCCTCAAGTGTCCGAGCAGGGCGATCATGGCGGCGTTGTCCGTGCAGAACTCCGCGCGAGGGTAAACGACTCGCACCCCGTCGCGCTCGCCCATCGCAATCATCCGGGCCCGCAGGCGTCGATTGGCCCCGACGCCGCCGGCGACGACGAGCGTGCGCGCGCCGGTGTGCTCGATCGCGCGTCGGCACTTGATCACCAGCGTGTCGACCACCGCTTCCTCGAAGCCGCGGGCCGCGTCGGCGCGCGACTGGTCGTCGAGGGAACCGTGGTTGCGCAGCGCCACGACCACCGCCGTCTTGAGCCCGCTGAAGCTGAAATCGAGGCCAGGCCGTTCGGTCAACGGGCGCGGGAAACGGAAGACTTCCGGCCTGCCCTGCTCGGCCAGGGCGGCCAGCTGGGGGCCACCCGGGTAGCCGAGCCCCAGCAGCTTGGCGGTCTTGTCGAACGCCTCGCCGGCGGCGTCGTCGAGGGAACTGCCGAGAATCTCGTACTGGCCGACCCCGTGGACGTGGGCCAGCAGCGTGTGGCCGCCCGAAACCAGCAGCGCCACGAACGGAAACCGGGGCGGATCGGCCTCCAGCAACGGGGCCAGCAGATGCCCCTCCATGTGGTGAACCCCGAGGGCCGGGACCCCCCAGGCGTAGGCGAGGCTGCGGGCGACCGCCGCCCCGACCAGCAGCGCGCCCACGAGACCCGGGCCGGCCGTGTAGGCGACGCCGTCGACACCCCCCTCTCCGCGCGGTCTCGGCAAGCAATTTCTTCAACAACGGCGGGAGCTTACGCAGGTGGTCGCGGGACGCAAGCTCAGGAACGACCCCGCCGTAGGCCGCGTGGAGGGCCACCTGGCTGTGGATCTCGTGGGCCAGCAGCCCCCGCTCACCGTCGTACAGGGCGACAGCCGTTTCGTCACAGGAGGATTCGATCCCGAGTACCCGCATGCTTTGCTTTTCCGTCCCGCGCTCTCTAGAATTCGCGGTCCATTTTTCCGGGTTTACGATCCGCGAGGGTCGGGTCCGGGTTTTGCCCTGTCAGTTGCCGAGGTTTCGATGCCCAGCGTCCGCATTCGTGAGAACGAGTATTTCGATGCCGCCCTGCGCCGTTTCAAGCGTGCCTGCGAAAAGGCGGGCGTGCTCACCGAGCTGCGCCGCCGCGAATTCTACGAGAAGCCCACGCAGGAACGTAAACGCAAGAAGGCCGCCGCCGTGAAGCGCCACCAGAAGCGCAGCACGCGGGACTTCACGTCCGCGCCCCGCGCCCGCAGCTACTAAGACGGATTCGTCCCCGTGACGACGCTCAAGGAGCGCATCACCGAGGACATGAAGGCCGCCATGCGGGCCTCCGAGAAGGAGCGCCTTTCGACCATCCGCATGGTGCAGGCCGCGATCAAGCAGCGCGAAGTCGACGAGCGCATCGTGCTCGACGACGCCCAGGTGATCGCGGTGCTCGAGAAGATGGTCAAGCAGCGCAAGGAATCGATCGTCCAGTTCGAACAGGGCGGTCGCCAGGACCTGGCCGACAAGGAAAAGTCCGAGATCGTGCTGCTGCAGGCCTACCTGCCCACCCAGCTTTCCGACGCCGAAGTCGACGCCCTGATCAAGGATGCCATCGCGTCCACGGGCGCCGCGTCCGTCAAGGACATGGGCAAGGTGATGGGCGTGGTGAAGGCCAAGGCCGCCGGCCGGGCCGACATGGGTGTCGTCAGCGCCCGCATCAAGGCCGCGCTCAGCGGCTGATTTTCCGTTCCGTTTCCACTCGTTGGCTGCGCGCGTGACGCTGCGCGGGTCGCGCCAATTGCGCTGCTCGCCGGTGCCTATTGCCGGCTGCGGCACTCTGTAGCGGCAGGCGCCTGGTGGGGTTACGGGTCCTGTTTCGATTCGCGGCACGGAATCCGCTCGGTCGAAACAGGACCCGCAACCCCACCTTTGGCACGCGCCTGAGCGTCGCGGTTGCGGCATCCGATTCCCGGTGAATACCGGAATCGGATGCCGCAACCGCAACGGCACGGCGCACGTAGCCGGAGAGAGTGCGCGGAGCGGAGGTTCCGCCGCCGGTCGCAGGCGTGATGCGGGCAGAGGGAGAGGAGCGTTGGGTGTAGCCGAGAGATTGGCAAGGCCCTGAACCGTCGGCCGCATCCGGTGGGCGCTGCTTGCGCCGTGCGAGTTTCCGGCGATTGGCCGGAAACTCGCTCAGGCGCGGCCATTCCAGCGGTCGGTTCGGTGTCCGTTCCGACCAAGCGATTCCCGAGGAGCGACTCGGAACGGACACCGAATCGACCGCCTGACACTGCCGGCGCGGCTGGAGCGATTCCTGCCTCCGGTCAACTTGCTAGGCGTCCTGGCGCCCCCACTATTCGCTATCCATCGCCCCCTGCACGCAAGCACCCAACGCACCGAACCGTGGCCGGCCGCATCCCCCAGCACTTCATCGACGAGCTGATCGCCCGGACGGACATCGTCGAGGTGATCGGCAGCCGCGTGCAGTTGAAGCGCGGCGGCAAGGAATACAAGGCCTGCTGCCCGTTCCACGACGAGAAGTCCCCGTCGTTCACGGTCAGCGCCGACAAGCAGTTCTACCACTGCTTCGGCTGCGGCGCGCACGGCACCGCGCTCGGCTTCGTCATGGAGTACGACCACCTCGGCTTCGTCGAGGCCGTCGAAGAGCTCGCGGCGCGCGCCGGCATGGACGTGCCGCGCGAAGGCGGCAGCGCCGCGCCCGCGCACCCGAACGACGAACTGTACGTCGCGATGGAGCGCGCGTCGCTGTTCTTCCGCCAGTCGTTGAGCGGCGAGGCGCGCGCGAAGGACTACCTCAACCGCCGCGGCCTCACGGCCGACATCATGCAGCGCTTCGGCATCGGCTACGCCCCCGCGAAGTGGGACGCCCTGCTCGATCGCTACGGCACCACCGACGACGAGCGGCAGGTGCTGCTGCGCGCGGGCCTGATCATCGAGCGCAACCCCGAGAACGCGCGCCCCGGTGAATCGCCCGGTTTCTACGACCGTTTCCGCGACCGCGTGATGTTCCCGATCCGCGACACGCGCGGCCGCACCATCGGCTTCGGCGGTCGCGTGCTCGACCAGGGCGAGCCGAAGTACCTGAACTCGCCCGAGACCGAGCTCTTCCACAAGGGCCGCGAACTCTACGGCCTGTTCGAAGCACGCCAGGCGACCCGCAGCCTGCAGCGGCTGATGGTGGTCGAGGGCTACATGGACGTCGTCAGCCTGCACCAGGCCGGCATTACCTATGCCGTCGCCACGCTCGGCACGGCGACGACGCCCGAGCACCTGCAGCGCATCTTCCGGCTCGTCGGCGAAGTGGTGTTCTGCTTCGACGGCGACCGCGCCGGCCGCGCCGCCGCGTGGCGCGCGCTCGAGAATGCCGTCGGCGAAGTGAAGCAGGGCCGGCAGGTGCGATTCCTGTTCCTGCCCGACGGCCACGACCCCGACACGCTGGTGCAGGAAGAGGGCCGCGACGCCTTCGAAGCGCGGCTCGCGAGCGCCCTGCCCTTGTCCGAATACTTCATCCGCGAACTCTCGTCGCGCGTGGACATGGCGAGCGTGGACGGGCGCGCCAAGCTCGTCGAACTGGCGCGGCCGCTGGTGCGACGCATCCCGTCGGACGTGTATCGCGAGCTGCTCGTCACGCAACTGGCCGAAGCCGTGCGCATGTCGGCGAATCGCCTCGCCGAATTGCTGGGGTCCGACGAGCCCGCTCCGCCGGGCCGCTTCGAGCCTCGGGCTTCCGCCCAGGTGCAGGCGCGGCGCGCGTCCGCGCCGACGCATTCCACGGGCCGCGGCAATCTCGTGCGCCAGGCTATTACGCTGCTGGTGCACTTCCCGTCCGCCGCCTCCGGCGTCACGCAGGACGAGATCGACGCCGTCGGCACGTTCGACCGGCCCGGTTCGGCGCTGCTGGCCGAGCTGCTGATGCAGGTGCGCGAAGACCCGCCGTCCAGCACGGCGGCGCTCCTGGAGCGCTGGCGGGATCGCCCGGAGCACACGTCGCTGTCGAAACTGGCCCTCTCGGAAGTCCTGGTGGTCGACCTCCCCCAGGCCACGGCGGAACTCCAGTCGGCCATCGCCCGTCTGATCCATGAGGAGTCGCCCGCCCGCCGCCTCGACGCCCTGCTGGCCAAGGCGCGCGAAGACGCTCTGACGGACCAGGAAAAGCTTGAACTTCAAGGGCTTCTGCGCGCCAAGGGGCAGTCCGGGCGCGCCGTGCCGAGCGGCTAAATCCACAGGCGGCCGGCGCTCGATCTGGTATATAATTCCGCTCTTTTTTACACCCCGCTGAGGCGCCCCATCTTGAGCAAGACGGCACGCAAGCAGGCCAAGAAGGCCCCCGCCCGCAAGGCGACGACCGCGAAGGCGAAGGCAGCCCCGGCCCGAAAGGTCGCGCACGTGGCGAGCAAGGCCAGGAGCGCCAGGACTGCCAAGGCCGCCCCGAAGCACGTGGCTCCGGTGAAGGCGCACGCGAAGGCCGCCCCGGCCGCGAAGACTGCCCACAAGCCCGCGCCGCCGGCCGTCAAGGCCCGTGCCGCGGAAGCCAAGCTGCAGCACGGCAAGCACGCCGCGGCCAAGCCCGCGCCAGCCGCCGCCAAGGCCGCGCCGGCTGCCGCCAAGGCACACGCCCCCCAGGCGAAGCCGCACGGCAAGCAGGCTGCAGCCCCGGCCGCGGCTCCGGTCGTCGCAACCAAGCTCGGCAAGAAGGCCAAAGCGGCGGCTGAGAAGATCGAGCTCAAGCTCCCACCGACCACGCCGGAAGACCGCCAGTCGCAGCTGAAGCTGCTGATCGCGCGCGGCAAGGAACAGAGCTTCCTCACCTACGCCGAAGTCAACGACCACCTGCCGTCCGAGATCGTCGATCCGGAGCAGATCGAAGACATCGTGCAGATGATCAACGACATGGGCATCCCGGTGTACGAGAAGGCGCCGGACGCCGAAGCGCTGCTGATGCGCGAACCGGTGGTCGCCGACGACGAAGCCGCGGAGGAAGCCGCGGCCGCGCTCGCCACGACCGTGGACGCCGAATTCGGCCGCACGACCGACCCGGTGCGCATGTACATGCGCGAGATGGGCACCGTCGAGCTGCTCACGCGCGAAGGCGAAATCGCGATCGCGAAGCGCATCGAGGAAGGCCTCGATTCCGTGCGCCGCGCGCTGGCCTCGTATCCGCCGACGTACGACCTGATCCTCAGGGCCTACGAGCCGCTCAAGTCGGGCCAGGGCCGCCTGATCGACATCATCGTCGGCTTCGTGGACCCGAACGCGCCCGACGTCATCGCCGAGCCGATCAATCCGAAGCTCGCCGCGAAGGAAGCGCCGGAGGAAGAGGCGGAGGAGACGGACGAGGAAGCCGCCGAGGACGAGGAAGCGCTCGAGACGGGACCGGATCCCGAAGAGGCGGCCCGCCGCTTCGTGTCGCTCGCCAAGGTGTACGCGTCGGTCGTGAAGTCGCTCGACGAACGGGGCGGACGCGACCCGAAGTCGCTCAAGCTGCGCAAGAAGCTCGCCGACGAGTTCATGGAACTGAAGCTCTCGCCGAAGATGTTCGAGCAGCTGATCTCACCAGCTGCGCGAGCACCTGAACGAGATCCGCGGCATCGAGAAGGCCGTCATGCTGAAGTGCGTGCGCGACGCCGGCATGCCGCGCTCGGACTTCATCGACACCTTCCCGCGCAACGAGACCAACCTCGGCTGGCTCGACAAGCACATCCGGGCCAAGCGCAAGCATTCGGCCGCCCTCGCCAAGTTCCGCGAGGACATCGAGAAGCACCAGCTGCACCTCGCGGAAAGCGAGAAGCGCGCGCACCTCACGATCGCGGAGATCAAGGAGATCAACCGCGAGATCGCCGTGGGCGAGGCGCAGGCGCGCCGCGCGAAAAAGGAGATGGTCGAGGCCAACCTGCGCCTCGTCATCTCCATCGCCAAGAAGTACACGAACCGCGGCCTGCAGTTCCTGGACCTCATCCAGGAAGGCAACATCGGCCTGATGAAGGCGGTGGACAAGTTCGAGTACCGCCGCGGCTACAAGTTCTCGACCTACGCCACGTGGTGGATCCGCCAGGCCATCACGCGCTCGATCGCCGACCAGGCGCGCACCATCCGCATCCCGGTGCACATGATCGAGACGATCAACAAGCTGAACCGCATCTCCCGCCAGATGCTCCAGGAAATGGGTCGTGAGCCCACGCCCGAGGAACTGGCCGTGCGCATGGAGATGCCGGAAGACAAGGTCCGCAAGGTCCTCAAGATCGCCAAGGAGCCCATCTCGATGGAGACTCCGATCGGCGACGACGAGGATTCTCACCTTGGGGACTTCATCGAGGACACGTCGGTCGAATCGCCGATCGAGTCGGCAACCACGGAATCCCTGCGCGAAACCACGCACTCGGTGCTCGCCGGCCTCACGCCGCGCGAAGCCAAGGTGCTGCGCATGCGCTTCGGCATCGACATGACGACGGACCACACGCTCGAGGAAGTCGGCAAGCAGTTCGACGTCACCCGCGAGCGCATCCGCCAGATCGAGGCGAAGGCGCTGCGCAAGCTCCGCCACCCGAGCCGCAGCGAGCAGCTCCGCTCGTTCCTCGAGGACTGACCCTCACCCCTCGCAACATCGCTGACGCGACGTCGCTCGCACCCTCTCCCGTAAACGGGCGAGGGAATTCTCACCTCTCCCGCCTGCGGGAGAGGTCGCCGGTTGCGGCGGGTGAGGGTTCATACGCCTTGACGCTGCGCGCGCCCGTTCGGTATCAAGGCCCGGCGCATGATCGTCTCCACCACACTGACCGGCAGCAACGCAGACATCATTGGCGACGCCCTGGCTTCCATCGCGCCGCACGTGGATCGCTGCATCGTCATCGACACCGGCGCTCGCGACGACACGCTCGAAGTCGCGCGCAGGGTCGCCGGCGACAAGCTGTTCGTGCGCGAATTCCCCTGGCGCAACGACTTCGCCGCGGCGCGCAATTTCGCGCTGCAGGCCGCCACCCAGCTGGGTGCCCGCTGGGCCGTGACCGTGGATACCGACGAGCGCCTGCACTTCGCGCCGGGCTTCGACCTCAAGCGCGAACTCGCGAAAGCGAAAGGTAAGGTCGTGCTCGTCGACGCCGACGACGGCTCGTACGCCAAGGAGCGCATCTTCCGTCTGCCCGCCAAGGTCGTGTGGAAGGGACCGACGCACGAATGCGTGGAAGGCAAGCAAGCCGGCGACTCTGCCGTCATTGCGGGCGCCCGCTTCCGCGAGCTGCCCAAGGACCCGCAGGCCTTGAAGGCGAAGTTCGAGCGTGATGCTGCCGTGTTGCTCGAGTACACGAGCGCGCATCCCGGCGATCCGCGCTGGCACTACTACCTGGGCGCTTCGCTGCACGACCTAGGGCGTTACGACGAGGCAATCGCGGCCTACCGTGCCTGCAGCGACCTGCGCGGCTGGCCGGAGGAAGCCGCGTGGGCCTGCTATCGCGAAGCCACGTGCCTGACGGAATTGAAGCGCTGGACCGATGCCATCGATGCCTGCGCTCGCGGCCTTGCGATCCGGCCGGCCACCGCGGAACTCGCCTGGCTGGCGGGCTGGTCGGCATACAAGGCGCGGCGCTACGAGGACGCCATCGCGTGGTCGAACATGGCGGCGGTCAACGGGCTTTTCGAAGGCTCCGGGGCGAGCTTTCACCGCATCAGCTTCCGCCACCCGCCAGCCCTCTACGAGGGACCCTATGAGGTCCTGCAGAGCACCTACGAAGCGCTCGGGGACAAGCCGGCAGCCGACGCTGCGGCCGAGGCGGCGGTCGCCGCGAGGGCGGCGCGCGAGCAGGCTACGGACAGCTCCCCGCCTCGGTCCGCGTGACGTAGGGCGAGCCCGTGGCCGTAATGGAAACCACCCGCTCCTGCTCACCCGCGGGAGACGCGCGACAGACGGTGAAAGTCGCGGCCGTGGCACCCACACCGATCGGCTGAAAGCTGAGACTGTCTTCAGCGGCAGCCTCCGTCACGCGAAAACCCCTGGGCACAGCCTCCTGGCGCTGGAGGACGTTGGAGGCTGCGTCCATCACGATCCACCCCTCGCGCCACTCGCCATCGCAAGTGCTGCCATCGGACGACGCGCAAAGCGTGACGACCTGGTTGCGCTTGATCGCCTCGCTGCGCGCCAGCTGCACGCTGGCGTACATGTTGTTGGCGATTGCATTCAGGGAGCTGCTGAGAGCCGCATCCCTGAATGATGGAACAGCCAGGCTCAGGAGCATTGCCAGCACTGCGATAGCCACCAGCAATTCGATCAGCGTCACCCCGCGGATGTCCGGAGGGGGCCGATACCGGGTTCGCGGGCGTCGGGTCATTGCAGCCATGGTTGGGCGTGAGATCACTTGCGAATGAACCAGTATTGGTAGCCTTTCGGCTGTTGGATCGTAGCAGGACTCGGCGGCAGCGAGCCTTCCAACGGCGAATTCGGATCAGCCCCGATGATAAATGGGACCGTCTTGCCGTTGTCCAGCGTCACCTGGCCCGCCACGGGCGAAGGAGGCAGGCCGCCGCCGGCGATCTCGGCGGACCGGTTCAACCTGGAGGGGACCCGGACGCCGTTCACGATCTTGGTGGGGATCGACGCGTCCGCATACATGATGTTGTAGACACGCGCCGTGCCGCGCTCCGGCTTGCACTCGGCTTCCGACGGCACATGCGGCACATGAGTGCTGAATGTCGTGATGCCGTAGACGGTGATGGCAGACGTCACCACCTGCTCGTGATCACGCAGGCCCAGGTACCAGCCCTTCTTGCTGGCGAGATCGTCAGGATCCGGGTTGTCGGCCGACAGGATGGGCAGCAGCGAGTCGAGGCAGATCACGTTGGAGCCGCAGTTGGAGAACTCACTGGACAGCCACGTCGGCTCCGTGGGTTTGTCCTTGACCATGAAAAAGTAATTTGTCGTGCCGAATGCCGCCGGCCAATACGGATCGCCTGGGGTCGCGGTCCTCTCGCCGAGCGGCTTCTCACGGTCACCCGAACCGAGCATCAAGTAATAGATGCCGTCCTCCTCCACGACGTCCGGGGCAAACATGAACTTGCGATTCGTGGGAGAACAGCTGACGGCGACCGTGTCGCAGCCCAACGAAGCGATCTTGGTGATCGTCCAGCTGGCGGGGGCCGTCAATCCGAACGGCTCGTTCGCGCTCGCGCCGGAAATGCGATAGATGTTCCCACCGAGGTCCGCTGCATAGGCCCACAGGGCCAGGCCTGTGCTGTCGTCGGTCACGACAAAGATGTCGCCGATCACTCCCCGGATGGTGCTGAACGTCTTCTTCAAGGTGCCATCGTCGGCATCGAGGACATAGATGCGATTGCCCTTGGAGGACCCGTCGCACGTGTTCGGGTCGGCATCTTCGCAGGTATCGTAGCCGCCGCCCATGATCAGCAACGGTGTCGGGGTGGCGCCCGACCCGGGGTAGCCCGAGGTCTTCATGACCTGGGGCGTAGACCACGTCTGCCCAATGTCATCGAATCCGGTCGAGCAGCTGCCGCCGCTCGCATCGCAGCCCCGCCTCCATTTCAGCGTCGTGCCGCTGGGGCTCGTCGCGATGTTGCTGACATCGAACGCGTACACCGCACGGCCACCGCGACGCTGCGTCGCGTACAGCCACGCCGTGCTGCCGTTGCGATAGACCTCCATCGGCCCGTCGAAGCCGTAGCGCTTCGGCTCGGGTGTCGGCGTCGTTGGGGTCGACTTGAGACTCTCGAAACTGATGACCGGACTGTTGTCGCGAATTCGCTTGATGTACCCGTAGAACTCCGGCGCGATGAACGACCAGAGTTCACTGCCCGCAGCGGCGCCGCCAAAGCTGGTCGCGCGGTTGCCATTGACCGCGCGCAGGACGCCGTCATTGCCACCATAGAAAACGACGACCTTGGGCGATGCATCCGTGCCGAAGTTGATCGCGGCCGGGCGCGAATGCACGACGTCGCCGTGCACGGACGGCCGCATTGCCGTGGCATTGACATAGGTCTCGTCACCCCGGTTGTTCAAGCCACGGGCCCAGTCGATCAGGTTGGTCCGGTCGGTGTCCGTCATGGCAGCGGCTGCCGTCGCATCCCCGTTCGCCAGCGCCAACTTGGTGACGGCAGTGTTGGCCGAATCGAAATTGCCCAGACCCGTGCAGGCAGAAGAACTGCAGGTCTTGATGGTTCGCGAGATGGAGGTCGCCGTCGCGGATCCCCGGAGCGCCTGCCCCTGAGCGCCCTTTTCGACGATGTTGCCGTCGAAAGAATTCGACTCTGCTGGCGTGCTCAAGCAAGTCTGGACCGCGTTGAGGGCCCAGTAGCTGTCGATTCCACCCGGAGGTGCGGGCGTCCAATAGCTCAAGGCGCACTCCGCGATGAAGCCGGTCTTCGTACCCGCATAGTTGATCGCGAGCTGCGGCGTCGCCTGGGAGTCGTACAGCTTGAGCTGCCCCGTATTGTCCAGGCCCAGCCGGTACTGCTTGAGGTTGCCAAGCCAGCGCGGCGCTGCGGTGGCCTCCGGCCGGAACATGCCGATGTATACCTGGTTCAGGTAGGTGCCTTCGGTATTGACGCTGACGGGCAAGCTGACCGAGGCGAATACGCTGTTGATGGCCTGGATCTCGCTCAGGGCCGCCTGTATCGCGTTCTGCAACTCGGCCAGGTTCTTCGTCGCATAGTATTTCCCACCGCCGACTTTCGCCGTGCTGATGAGAGTCGCCTCGTAGGCGCTTGCGCACTTGACCGGGTCGATCAGGCCAATGGTGTACGTGGTGATGCTGTTGGTCAGCATGAACCTCGCCCACTCGTCGGTGTAGTAACCCTGGGTCTCGTGAGTTGTATTGGATGGGAAGGTGAAGCTCGTGCCGCTGGGCTTGGAGCACACCGTCTTGATGGGTCCCAGGATCTTGGTCGCATTACCGCCCGCGGCGGTCAGCGCCGCCAGTGGGCCGTTGGCGTCGGCAGGCGTGCTGTTGGACGAGAATGCATTACCGATGAAGATGACGTAGTTGTTCAGGCACTGGCCCTTGACCGGCGCCTTGCCGGCATAGTTGTCGCCCGAGAGCCCTGTCTTGCCCTTGTAATAAGCCCACGCCTCCTGCATGGACGCGCCGGTATTCTCGTTGCTCGCCTTGACATAGCCCGGGCCCGCACTGCCGGACGTCTTCCAGGTATTGATCCAGTTGATGAATTTCGTCTTCTCCGCGTCCGTCATCAGGCTGATCGGGTACACGAGGCAGCCGCCGGCCTTGGACGGGTTGCAATTCAGATTCGCGTCGGTGGTATTGAATTTGACCCCGCGCTGCACGTTCGGGCCGTTGTAAAGCATGATGCCAATACTGACGGACTCTGCCGGCAGGGAATTGATCACGTTGTACAGGGCGCATTGCTCGATGCCGCCCGTCGTGCCGCTCAGCGAGTTCGTTGCGCCCGCGATCTTGCAGGTAGTCGTCCCGGACGCGCTCGACGAAAAGTCCGCGGCGTTGTCGATGACGAACAGGACGTTCGGCTTGTCCGAACTTTCGCTCGGCTTGCCCGCGAACAGGTCGATGTCCTCTGCGGCGGCAGGCCCGGATTGCCACGAAAGGGCAAGGGCCAGCAGGGTGATGACAAAACGGCCTTTCATGGCAGATCTCCTGAAAAACTTGGCTTCAATCGCACGCCAGGATCTTCTCGGCGTCGTTCAGCTGGACACGGACGCCGGAATTCAAGGCCACCGACGCGCCGGTGTCTGCGTCCGTGACCGTGGCGCTGATGTCCCATGTCGTGCTCCAGATGGGCGACGGCGACATCGACGGCCCAAGCTTCTTGCTGCTGGGGGAGGACTTGAAAACCTGTGTCGTGGCGATACACGTCGGTGTCACGGTGACGGAATAGTCCGTGGTGCCATCGTTGTCGAGGTCCACGGCAGATGTGGAGGTCCCTGGGGCAGCCGAAAAACTGCCGCTCAACCGCTCCTTGATCGCCGCGTCGGCAGCAGCGATGGCTTCCTCGCGGAACTGCATGTTCGAGACTGCCCTGAAGTTGGTAGTGCTCAAGTTCATGGCGGCAAGCAGCATGACCGTGATGAGCACCAGCATGATCAAACCGACCACGAGCGCGGCGCCGCGTTGGGAGCGAGGATTGCGCGCGCTCATGGCGTTTCTCTCCGGCCGGCGACGTTTGGCAAGCGCACCGTGGTGACGAAGAGATGGCGTTTGAAGTGGTCGTTGAACGGGCCCACCGTCGTGCCGCCGCCCATCGTGTAGACCTTGGTGTCCGTGTACCCGGGAGAGGTCTCCCGGCTGCGGACCAGGAGGTAGAGCTTGACTGCCGTGACGTTGACCAGCTGATCCACCGTGCAATCGGGGGCGCAGTGGACGAAATCGCCATCCGGCACGCTGTCACCACGGTTCGTCGGCGTCGTCCGTTCCTCCGGGGGATCCCAATTAATGGTCTCGGAGTAGTCCACGGCATCGCCCGTCTTGCTCAAACTGTCGACACCGAGCTCGACACTGAAGCCTTCGATGCCTTCCACCATGGCCACGGCCGGCTGGTGCGCCGGCACGCCCGACACCAGGTCGAATTGCGATCGCATCAGCGTCGGGACGCCGTCCCCCGGCGTCACGGCGTAATTGCGGATGAAGTAGATGTCGGAAACGAACTTGCGCTTCTCTGCTTCCGTTGCGCAGTCGCGCTGCCGCAGCGTGAAGCCGCTGTCGCCAAATACGTAGCGCACCGGATCCGAGGTGCAGCGCGACGCCTGGATATAGAGTTTGGCTGGATCGTCCGTTTCGCAGGTCCCGGAGCCGGTGGCCTCGTCCGGGACGCACAGCTCCGCATGACGCACCACCAGCATGTCCGTACCCGGCTGCTTGTCGGAGCCCGCGGCCACGCCGCTGCAGATCAGCGAGGAGTCGTCGTAAGCCTGGATGGGAATCGCGATGAGGTTCGCCATGTATTGCGGGGTCCAGGGCGCGCTGTAGGCCAGGCACGGATCCGGAGCGCCCGTCGGAACCCCCGCGGTCACCGGGTCGTAGGTGTCCGGCGCATAGGTCTGATCATCGAACGGCGGCACGTAGGTACCCCAGAACCCCGCGTGCACGACGTCGTTCTTGATCAACTCCGCAGCCAGGCGACCGTTCTCAATCACGTTGTTAGCGCGCGCCATCTCGCGGTTGGCCTTGCTCGTGTTGATGAAGAGCGCAACCATCGCCCCCAGAATGACCAACCCGATCGTAATCGAGACCATGAGCTCGACGAGGGTGAAGCCCGACTGACGGCGCCGCACGGACGGCGAGGTCTCTGATTGTGGATTGCGCCACATGGCAATCACGTCAGCGTCGCGACGCGCACGATCGTCGTCACTGCGCGACGGCACAGATCCCCCTGACATGGCGCAGCGGGGTCGGGGCTGTCGTACAGCGTCGCGCCGCAAGCGACGCTGTCAGGCGGCGCCGAGATCGGGGCCAGACCCTGCCACGTCACGGTCACGAGGTAATCGCCACCACCCAGGTCCTCGACGCAGCCGCCGCCACCCACCATTGCACCAACCTTGCTGGTGCTTTGTGTTTCGCCTGCGCCCTGCAGCGCCTCGCACCATTCTTTGACATCCACCTCTTCGCGGGTACCGGTAGCGGTGGGGCAATCGCCGACGCCGAGCGGCGAATCGACGGGCGCGCTCGCCGCGTAGTCACCGGCGTGGTATCGGTTGCCAGCAATTCGGCTCGCCATGTCCTGCAGGAGCAGCAGCCCCTGCGCTCGTTGATAGGACTCCATCTGGAGCACCTGCAGACGAGCCTGCAAACCGACCAGACCCAGAAGTCCAAACGCGAGAATGACCATGGCAACGAGCACTTCAATCAGTGTTGCGCCGCCTTGCGTGGACAAGTGTTGAGAGCGCATGTTTACCACTTCTCCGGGGGGCTCTTGACCCCCTCACTGGTGAGGGAGATGTCACCGTCGACAGCCTGTGCCCCAGTGGGAGTAAATGTGATCGTGAAACCCGGGGGCGGACCGTCGTCGACCACGATATCGTAGTCGTAGTTGCCGTCCACATCCGTCGGAAGCGTGTACCCGAGATCGTCCTTGCTGGCGAATTGACGATTGGCAACGAAAAACTGCCGTTCCCGACTGGCAATGTCCACCATCACCGACTGTGCAGCTCGACGATGTCCCTTGCGTACGGACTCTCGGTAGCCCGGCAACGCAATCGCGGCAAGCACGCCCACGATGGCCACGACCACCAGCAATTCCGCAAGCGTAAATCCCTGTTGCTTTTTCATGCACCCACTCTATTGGCGAACTGCCACGAAAGGTTAGCCCAGTTCATCGAGGCAACAACGGTCTTCCGACCTGCGCGCGGCCCGGGGCGACGAGCGGTATTACGACTGATTATGTTCTGTGAAATCCGTGAACGGCGTCACGGCTGCGCGTGCGCGGGCGCAGGTTCAGCCGCGCGTTGTCGCTCGACGAGCGCTCGCTCGGTGGCCACGCGCCCCGCTACTTTCTGTCGCAGGGCCTTGAAGCGGGCGTCCCGGCGCAGGGCGTTGAACGCCGGGTCGTGATCGAGATAGAACCACGCGTCGTGGTAGCCGAAACCTTGCTCGACCGCCTTCTCCAGCTGCGTCAGGGCCTCGTCATTCCGCCCGAGCAGCGCGAGCGCGAGCGGCCGCTGCTGGAAATACCACATCTCGCCGCGGCCGCGCGCGCGCGACTCGCGGTCCATGCGCTCGAGCACGCTCTCGAGCAGCCTGCGGCCCATCCGGGGCTGTCCGGACACGATCAGCAGGTCACCGAGCCCGACGGCGGGTTCGAGCAGGCTGTAGCGATCGGGGAGCGTCGGCGTGCCGTCCTTGTCCCAGGTCACGCCGGCCATCAGGCCGAGCGTCAACGAGGCTCGTTCCATACCGCCGAATTCGCGGGCGTGCTTGCGAATCGCGGCCACGATGATGCCGCAATCGATCGGTGCGACCGTTGCCGTCGCCGCGGCGGCATAGGCCGCGTCGCCCGCAGCGCGCCAGTCGCGCGCGTGCAGCAGCAGCGGCACGCGCAGGGCCGGCAGGCTCGCCCGGTCCTCGTCGACGATCCTCCGTGCCGCGCCTGCGTCGCCGACGTCGAGATAGGCGCGCAACAGTTGCCGTCGCGTCCAGGCCGAGAGCGGGTCGAGCCGCAGCGCTTCCTCGCTGTAGCGGATCGCGTCCGCGAACCGGCCCTCGCAGCACCAGCGCAGTTCGCCGAGGTGCGACAGCGCCGGCTGGTAGAGCGGCTCGCGTTTCAGCACGTCCACGAGTTGCTGGTCCGCGGCCTCGACGTCGCCCCGGCCGTAGAGCAGGTACACGGACTTCGTGACGTCGTAAGCGGGCTGCAATGGATCGAGGCGGCGGGCCCGGTCGATCATCGGCAGCGATTCAGGAAAGCGATCGGGATGCTCGAACAGCACGGCGGCAAGGCCCGCGTATCCGCGCGCGGAGTTCGGGCTCAGTTCGAGACCGCGCCGGTAGTCGGCCTCGGCGGCGGGCAGGTCGGTAAACGCGCGCAGGTGCGCCCGCTCGATGTGCGCGGCACCGCTCGACGGATCGAGTTCGAGGGCGCGCGCCACGAGCTCGAGACTGCGACGCAATGCCGCTTCGAAGCGCGCATCGCGGCTGTCCGTCACCTCGTACTCCGCGACGCCGAGTTCGGCTTGCGCGAGCGCGACATACGCGGCGGCAAACTGCGGGTCGATCCTGACCGCCCGCGACAGGTGGTCGACCGCGGCCTTCATGTCCGGCACTCGCGCGGACGCGAGCAGTGCGCTGCCCTGCAGGTAGGCGAGGTAAGCGTCGAACACCCGGGTGCCCTTGCCCGCGATCCGTTCCGCAGCCCCCGCATCGAGGCTGATCCGCAAGGCCCCGGCCACCTGCTCGGCGATCTCGTCCTGGATGGCGAAGATGTCTCCGGGCTCGCGATCGAAGCGCATGGACCACAACTGCGAGCCATCGGTCGAATCCACCAGGCTGGCCGTGACGCGCAGGTGCTTCAGATCGCTCTGCACGGTGCCGGTGACGAGGTACCTCGCGTCGAGCCGGCGGCCGATGTCGCGCGCATCGATGGGGCGGCCCTGCAGCGCGAACGACGACGAGCGGGCGATGACCCTCAGCTCGCGCAGATTGGCCAACTGATGCAGGACGGAGTCGGCCACGCCGAGCGCGACGGCCTCGCCCTCGGGCAGCCCACCGAGATTGTCGAACGGCAACACGGCCACGGAACGCTCGGTCGCCATCGTGACCGTCGCGTCGTCCGCGCCGCGGGTCGCATCGTGCAGGTCCGGTTGCCAGCGCCACAGCGCGATCGCTGTGACGGCGACCAGTGCGGCTGCGATCGCCGATACGACACGTCGTTTCGAATGCGCAGGCGCCGGAGCCGGGCCGGAATCGCCCGCGGCCGCCTCCGGTACGGCCGTGACGGGCACCGCAGCCGGAACGGCCACGACCACCGGGACTGGCTCGGCCAGCCAGCGGTAGCCACGGCCGCGCACGCCCAGTACGTAGCGCGGCTGCTTCGGATCGTCGCCGAGCGCATCGCGCAGCAGCTTCACGCGCTGGCTGACGGTCTCCGGGCTGACCACCAGCTTCGGCCAGACGACGCGCATCAGCTCGTCGATGGATACCAGTGCGGGCGCCCGGTCCACCAGGGCGAGCAGCAGGTCGAAGGAAAGCTTGGGCAGCGCAATCTCGGCACCGTCGCGTGTCACGATCGCCCGCGCCGCGTCGATGACGAGATCCCCCGTGCGACGCAAGGGTGTCGGGCTCCTGCTCGCGTCCGCGCGCGGCTCCATCATGTGCCTGGCTGCCTCATTGCTCCCTCTGACAGCGCGTCCGCACCGTAACCAAAGACGTCTCATTTGCGTTCGGATTCGGCCGGAGTATATTCGGCCGCGTACGAGCCGCGAGGGACCCCGCATGAAATGGTTCGGTTTGCGCGCCTTGTGCGTTGCAGCAATCCTCTGGCTCGCGGCGCCTTTTGCCCTTGCGTGCGGCGACAAGCTCGCTGTCATCGGCGGAGGCGTAGGACTCGACCGCCTCAACAGGAACGTCGCCCGGGGCAACGTCGTGCTGCTGATCGAGCCGAACTCGTCACTGCGCGCCGCCAACGACGACCTGAACCTGAAGCGCGAACTCGAGTTCGCGGGCCACAAGGTGCGCACCGTCGACAGCACGGGCGCGCTCGAGTCGCTGATCTCGCAGGGACAGGCCGACGTCGTGCTGGTGTCCTGGCAGGACGCCACTCGTCTGCAAAGCGAACTGGCGACGCGCTCGTCCTCCCCCGCCATCGTCTCGATCGCGTACAAGACCGATGCCGCCGAACCTGCGATCGCCGTGCCGAAGGACCTCTGCGTTGCGCAGGCCGAACGTCGCAGGGGACGGGAAGTGGTCGAAGCGGTCGGACACGTCGTGCAGCAGCGCAAAGCCGGCCAGCAGGTCGACTGTTCGGCCGCCCGGACCGCCAGCAAGATGTGAGCGTGCGCATCGTGTGCTTGGCAGGACGCTGGGCCGCGCATTTTGCAATGGTCGCATTCGCTTTCCTGTTCGTCGCGCCGGCACAGGGCCAGGCCTGGCTGCCGCCGAAAGGCTCGCTCGGCTTTTCGCTGTCCTACAACGACGTCCTCAACCTCTACCACTACCTGCCCGACGGCCGCGAGTTCGACGCCGGGCATACGCGCACGCACACGTACGGCTTCGCGGCCAACTACAGCCCGACCAACCGCGTGATGCTCACGGCCGCCATCCCTTACGTCGAGACGCGGTATTGGGGCGACCGCCCGCACCCGACCGAAGTCGACGACGGCGACACGCACAGCACGTTCACGGACCTGCGGCTGTCCGCGCACTATCAGCTGGTCGATGGAGCTTTCGCGCTCGCGCCGTACGTTGCCGTCGTGATCCCGACGCACGATTACGAAACGCTCGGGCACGCCGCCCCCGGCCGGGGGCTCAACGAGTTCTGGCTCGGTTTCGGCATCGGCCAGAATCTCGACGCGTGGCTGCCCCACACCTACATCCAGGCGCGCTACAACTATGCGTTCGTCGAGGAGGTGGCCGACGTCGCCCACGACCAGAGCAACGTCGATCTCGAGATCGGCACGTTCGTCACGCCCAACATCTCGATCCGGGCGCTAGGCTACTGGCAGTTCGCACACGGCGGCGTCGACGTGCCCATGCCGCGGAGCAACCCGCTCTTTCCCTACCACGACCAGCTTGCGGCCACGAGCTTCCTGAACGTGGGTGCGGGCGCTGCGTGGGCCGTCAACGAGCGCACCTCGGTTTTCGTCACCTACATCGAAAGCCTGCGCGGCACGAACGGGCACAAGGTCGACCAGGGTCTCACGCTCGGCATGAGTTTCGGTTTCGCTCCGCTCAGACTGTAGACTGGCGGGACCGAACCCGCCGACAAGGAATCATGCCCTCCGAGGACGAGACCCGGCACGTCGCCACGATGCGCGTGGCCCGCACCCACCCCGCCCTGCCCGGCCATTTTCCGGGCAATCCCATCGTGCCGGGCGTGATGGTCCTCGAGGAAGTCATCCGAGCCGCCGAGGGCGCGGCCGGCCAGCCGCTGCACGTCCGTTCCGTACCGGTCGCGAAGTTCCTGACCCCGCTGCGGCCTGACGTCGAAGCCACGATCGAACTCGTGAGGCGAGGGTCGACGTGGTCGTTCCACGTCGTCTGCGGGACGGCCACGGTCGCCAAGGGCATGCTGACGGCCGACCCGGTGGTTCCATCTTGAGCGTGGCGTGGCTCGAGCGTCCGGAGGGCGGCAGCGTCATCGCGATGCGCCTGCTCGTGGCGCTGGCGCAAGGCATCGGACGCACGCTGTCGCGTCTCATCCTGTTTCCGATCACGGCCTACTTCCTGGTGCGACGCGGTCCGGAGCGTCGGGCGTCGCGCGCGTACCTCACGCGCGTGCTGGGCCGCAAACCCAAATTGCTCGAGATCGCACGCCATTTCCACGTATTCGCCGGTGTCACGCTGGATCGCGTCTTCCTGCTGACGGGCCGGCTCGGCAAGTTCGACGTCCGGATCATCGGCCTCGAGGAACTGCACGAGGCGATGGGCCGCGGCCGGGGCGTGCTGCTGGTCGGCGCCCATGCGGGCAGCTTCGACGCACTTCGGGCGCTCAGTCAGCAGCGCACCGACGTGAATTTCCGGGTGGTGCTCGACGCCGAGCACAGCCCGGCGCTCTCGCGCATCCTGACGAGACTGAATCCGGAGATGGCCGCGACCATCATCAATCCGCGGCAGGACGGGACGACGGTCGCGCTGCAGATCGGCGCCGCCCTGCAGGAAGGCGCACTGGTGACGATGCTGGCCGACCGTGGCCGACCGGGCAACGCCACCGTCCGCGTGGACTTTCTCGGCGATGACGCGGAGTTTCCCCTGGCGCCCTGGCAGATCGCGGCGGCGCTGCACGTACCCGTCGTGCTGTGCATTGGCCTCTTTCGCGGCGGCACGCGTTACGATCTGCACTTCGCAGTGCTGGCGGACGAACTGCGCGTGGATCGCCGTCACCGCGACGAGCAGTTGCGCATCGTCGTGCAGAGATTCGCCGACCGGCTCGCGCATCACATCCGAATCGCTCCCTATAACTGGTTCAACTTCTATGACTTCTGGAACGATTCGACGTCTGGCAGTGGCCGCGCTCGCCCTGGCGAACCCGACAGTCAACGCAGCTGAACTGGATCTGGAAGCATTGCTGGCGCGGCTGGCCCGCCCGGCTCCCGACACGACGACTTTCGTCGAAGTCCGCTACTCGAGCCTGCTCGAAACGCCGATCGTGGTGTCCGGGCGACTCGAGCATCGGCAGGACGGCTCGTTGGTGCGACGGGTCGAGGCGCCGTACGAGGAAGTGACCGAACTGCAGGGAGAGAACGTGTTGGTCGAGCGCGCCGGCGCTAAGCCGCGCCGATTCTCCCTCGATCGCGCCCCGGAACTGCGCGGCATGCTTGCGAGCTTCGGCGCGCTGCTGCAGGGCGACCGCGCAATGCTCGACCGCTATTTCGCCGTCGCGGCGCGGGGCACGGAAGCGCGCTGGGCAATCACGCTCTCGCCCCGCGATGCCAAGCTGAAGCGCCATCTGGCAGCCATCGTCGTGAACGGCGGCGGCGACCGCCCGCGGTGCTTTACGCTCGAGGAACCGGACCATGACGAGAGCCTGATGGCACTCGGCATCGAGTCCCCCGCCGACCTGCCGCAACCGCTCGAACGGCAGTCCCTGAAGGCCTGGTGTGCGCAAGGGCCCGGGCACTAGCCGATGACGCGAATCCGCAGGGGCTGGATGTTCGTCGCATGGATCGCGATCGTCGCGATCCTGGGCTGGGTCGTGGACCAGCGTCTCGTGATCAGCTCGGACCTGCGCTTGTTCATGCCGTCGCCGCGGACGCCGCAGGAGCGCCTGATCCTCGAAGAGATCGGCGAGGGCCCCGCCTCGCGCATGCTCCTGCTCGCGATTTCGGGCGCCGACCCGCAGGCCGCGGCCGACACGTCGCGTGCGCTCGCAGCGGCGCTGCGCGTCAGTCGCGAATTCCGCCTTGTGGCCAACGGCGAGACGAGCCTGGAGAGCATGCCCGATTCCCTGCTCGCCTACCGCTACCTGCTGTCCCCGACACTCGATCACGAAAGGCTCGATGCGCCATTCCTGCACGCGCAACTCGAGGAGCGCGTGCGCGACCTCGCGTCCCCCGCCGCCGGATTCCTCGAGCCATGGTTGCCGCGCGACCCGACGCTCGAGTTGCTGAAGCTCGCGGAATCCTGGCAGCCCGCCCGCCAGCCCCAGCTGCTCTACGACGTCTGGTTCGATGCCGCCGGGAAAGACGCACTGCTGGTCGCCGAGACACGCGCCGCCGGGTTCGACCCGCAGGGACAGCGCAGAGCGGCCGACGCGCTGCACGAGGCATTTGCTTCGGTGCGCACTGACCCTGCGCTCAAACTCGAGGCGAGTGGTCCCGGGGCATTCTCCGTACTGATGCAGGAGCGCACGCAGCGCGAGGTGCAATGGATCGGCGGCTTCGACACGCTGGGCATCGTGATCCTGCTCATCCTCGCGTACCGCAGTCTGCCCATGCTCGTGCTCGGACTGTTGCCGCTGGTGAGCGCCGCCGTGGCCGGTCTTGCGGCGGTCGGCATGTTCTTCGGCTCCGTGCACGGAATCACCCTCGGCTTCGGCTTTACGCTGATCGGCGTCGCACAGGACTACCCGATTCACCTGTTCAGCCACCAGCATCGCGGCGTGGACGCACAGGCCAATGCCCGGGCGCTGTGGCCGACGCTCGCCACCGGCGTGGCCAGCACCTGCATCGCGTACCTCGCTTTCCTGTTCTCCGGTGTGCACGGCCTTGCGCAGCTGTCGGTGTTCACCGTCGTCGGCCTTGCCGTTGCGGGCCTGACGACTCGCTTTCTGTTGCCGCACCTGGTGCCGGCGGGTACGCGTGACGCGGCGGATTCGAGGCTGCTGGGAAGGATGTGGAATGCGATCGCCGGCCTGCCGAGACCGCTCTGGCTCGGTGTCGCCTTGGCAGCCGCTTGCGTCGGCTTCCTCTGGCTGTCGCCCGAGCCGCTGTGGCAGAACAATCTCGGCGGCCTCACGCCTGTTCCCACGGAACTGCTCGAACGCGACGCGGCGTTGCGCAAGGACCTGGGTGCGCCGGACATCCGGCACATGCTCGTCATCGAGGGTCGCGACGCGCAGACCGTCCTGGCGCAGGCCGCCGCATTGGACCCGCAGCTGGAGTCGCTGGTGGCACGGGGCGCACTGGACGGCTTCGATCAACCGGCCCGCTATCTGCCGACCCAGGCGATCCAGGAGAGGCGACGCGCGGCCCTGCCTGCCCCGCAGCAACTGCAGGCGGCGTTGACCGAAGCGCTGCGTACGACTCCATTCAAGCCGGGTGTCTTTGCGCCGTTCCTCGCGGACGTGGAGCGTGCGCGGCAACTGCCGGCGCTGCAGCCGGCCGATCTTGCGGGCACGCCGCTCGAGACTCGCGTCGGATCCATGCTGCTCGAGCGTCAGGGGCATTGGACGGGCCTCGTCACGCTGACGGGCGTGAGGGATCCGGCTGCGCTCGCGCAGGTCGCCGAACGCACGGCAGGCGTCACGCTGCTCGACCTGCAGCAGGCGTCCGAGGATCTCGTCGCGCGCCAGCGCGAACGCATCCTGTGGTGCCTGGCCGCTTCGGCCGTGCTGCTGGTGATCGTGGTGTACGTGGCGCTGCGGGACGCCTCGCGCGTCAGGCGCGTGCTTGCCCCGATGGTACTGACGACCCTGGTCATCCTGGCGCTGCTGCACGCCGCAGGAGTGTCACTGAGCCTGTTCCACCTGATCGCGCTGGTGCTGGCCGCGGGTCTCGGGCTCGATTACGCGCTTTTCTTCGAGCACGCGGCGGACGATCCCGCGGAGCAACGCCGCACGCTGCACGCGGTCATCGTCTGCTCGCTCTCGACGCTGATGGTCTTCGCCCTGCTGTCGTTCTCGACGCTGCCGGTACTGCGGGCGATCGGCGTCACCGTCGCCGCCGGCGTCGTCAGCAATTTCGTGCTGGCGCTGCTGCTCACTCGCAAACCGGAGCGACGTGCCGATGGCTGCTGACGAGCGTATCGCGGCGCTCATCCCGCACGCGGGCCGCATGTGCCTGCTCGAGCGCATCGAGCACTGGGACGACTCCGGCGTGACCCTGGCCACCGCGACGCATCGCGACCCACGCAATCCGCTCGCAACCGCCGCGGGATTGCGCGCGATACACCTATGCGAATATGGCGCCCAGGCGATGGCGGTGCACGGCGGCCTCACCGCCCGGGCGCGCGGCGCACGGGCGCAACCCGGACTGCTCGTGTCGCTACGGGACGTGACGCTGCACCGCAACTATGTCCAGGATTTGCCGGACGAACTGCTCGTCGAGGCCCGTCGCCTGCACGACAGCGGCTCGGCATGGCAGTACACGTTCCGCGTGACGCACGCGGACGTGCTGCTCGCCCAGGGACGCGCCACGATATCGGCCGTCTCGTCGTCCTGATCACCGTTCCTGCTGCGACCAGCCCGTCAGGCGGCCGTGTCGAACAGCATGCCGGCGGCCGCGGCGACCGGCTGATCGACCAGCAGCGCGAGCAGTGCGCTCGCATCCAGGTCCGCGTGCTCGGCATGGGCGGTGGCGATGATCTCGCGCGCGAGCGTCTGCAACTGCTGCGTCGTCTCACGGATGCGCGCCTTGAACCCGTCGTCGTCGAGCGGGTCGCGCAGGCCGCGATTGAGCTCCGCAAACCAGTCCAGCTTCGACTGATCGAGCAGCTCAGGACGGTTGCGGCACTGGCTGCGCGCCGACCATTCGCGCAGGAAATCCTGCATCGCGAAATTGAGGGCTTTGCTGCCGTTCAGCTCGTCGCGCAAGGCCGACAGTATCTTCATGTCCGTGAGTCGATTCTGGAAGAACAGCTGGCAAAGCACGCCCCAGTAATAGGTGTAGTCCCAGATCACCTTCACGGGCAGCACTTCCGGATCGCCGAAGATCCGGTACTGGTTGCGGTAAAGCGACATCGTGCTGTCGTAGAACGACATGAAGAATTGCTCATAGATGCGCGCGTAGGCGTTCACGGGTTGCCCCGCCCGGTCGTGTGCGACGAGCTCGGTGATGTACGTATTGGCGATGGCGATGAAGTCGCTGCCGGGTGAATAGAAAGGATCGAGGAAGACCCCCGACTCGCCGGTCAGCGCCCAGCGATCGCCGGAGAACACCTTCTTGCAGCCGTAGGAGAAGTGCTTCAGGGAAATGAAGTCCTGCAGCAGCTCGCGTTTCGATTCGACGTCCTGCGCGAGGCGCGGCTGAAACTCGCGCAACCACTCCAGGGCACGGTTGAACGTGTTCATGCGATTGAGCGGGTGAATGCCCGCATCGGCAACGATGCCGACCGAATGCGACCCCGACGCGAGCGGTATCAGCCACACCCAGTAGCCTTCGCCGACCAGGTGGCTGGTCGACAACCACCGGTTCGGCGGATTGCAGCGCTCGAGCCACTGCTTGTCATCGGACCACTCGTTGACGTCGATCCGCGCGCCGATGCGGAACCATGCGCTGTTTACGTCGTGGTCGTTCTCCACGGCGAGCCCGAGTTCCCGCTTGAGGAGACCGGCACGCCCGGACGCATCGACGAGCCAGCGCGCCTGCACGTCGGTCATGCGGCCCTCCGACTCGCAGCGCACATTGTGCGGCCCGCCCTCCTTGCCGAGATCGACGTCCCGGACGGTGGCGTCGTCGATGAATCGCACGCCGATTTCCCTTGCCTGCCGACCGAGGAAGTTCTCGAAGATGCCGCGATCGATCTGGTACGTGGGCGTGGCGAGATACGTGCTCACGCCGAGCTCGAGCACCGCGTCGATGTCGTGGCGCCCTTCGGAGAAGAAGAAGCGGAAGCCGAATTTCTTGAGCTGCTCCTGCACCAGGTGATCCTTCAGACCGAGCACTGTATCGAAGTAGTGGGCCGCGATCTCCACCGACGACTCGCCGACCTTGTGAGCCGCCGCCGGCACCGGGTGCTGGCGGCGTTCGAGCACGACGATGTCGAGGTCCGGGAATCGTTGCCGCAGCTGCAGGGACAAGGTGAGACCCGCGAGTCCCCCGCCCAGGATCACGACGTCTGCCTGCATCGTGGTGCTCGGGTTCACGCGAGGGGCCTCACTGGAAGCAAATCATTGAAGGGCCTTTCCTTCATGTGCGGGCTGAGAAATCGAGATCCATCTCGAGCAACAGCGACGGGCTCAACCCGAGGCAGACCGTCCGCGGCTCCGCAATCGCGAGCGCCTCGAAAAACGGCAGGCAGCCCGCCATGGAATTACTGCCGACGAGCGCGGCGTTGCCGTCGCGGGCCACCGTCCTGTGCATGCCGCGCGCGGTGCGCCAATGGATCCGCGCCAGGGTATTTGCCCCGGCATGCGGCGACACCACGACACCGCCACCGACGATGCCACGGCTCGGCACGATGGTCGCCAGCGGGCCGCGCGCTTCAATATCGTAAGCCACCAGCAGGACGGCGCGATCATCGCACGCCGCTTGCGAGAGGGCTTCGAGCAGGCCCTCGCCGAACGTGTCCTCGTACGCCGTCAGCGCGGTGTACGGCTCGTGGCATCCCGTGCCGATCGTCCAGTAACCCGCCGCGGCGTTGTGGACCGAGTTGTGGAAGCGGATCGGAGAGATCAGCGTCGGAGTCCGGGCCAGCGTCTCGCTCATGTAGTCGTTGATGGCCAGGTCGCCATGCGTCGAAGCAAAGACGCTCGGCAATTCCCTCGGATCCATGTGCGCGCTCTCGCACGCGCGGACCGCGACTTCGAGCGCAATGGCGACGGTATCCGGGGCGCGCCGGCGCTCCGTCGGCGCAAGCAACGTCGGCGACGGGCGCGGTGCCGCCTGCTCGGCTGCAGCCGCCTCGCCGCGCAGCACGGGCGCCGCGACCTGCCAACCCGGGAGACGCGAGGCCCAGAAGGCCACGCCGTTCACGAATGCGGTGCGAGTGACCATGACCCGTCAGCGTGGCCGCGACCGGCCGAGGAGCAACGAGCAATTGCTGCCGCCAAAGCCGAAGGAGTTGCTCAACGCGTACTGCACGTCGGCCGCAGTATTCTCGATACGAATCTGCGGGCCGCAGACGGGATCGAGCTCCCGCGCATGCAGTGTGCCAGGCACCACGCCGGTTTCCATGGCCAGGGACGTGATCACGGCCTCGACGATGCCTGCCGCGCCGAGCGTGTGGCCGGTCCAGCCCTTGGTCGAACTCGCCAGCGTCCGGGCCGGAAACATGCCGGCCACGAGCCGCGCCTCGACTTCGTCGTTCTTCTGGCTCGCGGTGCCGTGCAGGTTGATGTAGTCGATTGCGTCCGGAGTCAGCCCAGCGCGCTCGAGCGCATGCTCGATGGCAAGGCGTGCGCCGAGGCCCTCCGGATGCGGGGATGACATGTGGTGCGCGTCGCTAGACTCGCCATGGCCGAGCAGCCAAGGCCCGCCTTCGCCATCGCGTTCGAGCAGCGCAAATCCGCCTGCTTCGCCGATGCTGATGCCGCGACGCGCCCGATCGAATGGCCGGCACGGCTCGGGCGACACCAGCTCGAGCGAGTTGAAGCCGAACAGCACGCTGCCGCAGAGCGTGTCCACGCCGCCGACGACGGCCGCATCGGCGAGACCGAGACGAATGAAACGCTCTGCCTGCGCGAAGACCTTGGCGCTCGAGGAGCAGGCAGTGCCCACGGTGACGACGATTCCCTCGAGTCCGAGTGCAGCCCGCAAGAAATCGCCCAGCGAATGCGGCGTGTGCACGATCGGTCGGCGCAGGTCTTCGGGATACTGGCCGTCCGGCAGCAACCTGCGGTACGCCTCCTCGGTGGCACCAATGCTGGAAGTGGAAGTGCCCATGACGAGCGCGACGCGGTCCGCGCCATAGCGGTCACGCGCCGCGCAGGCACGCTCGAGAAAGCCGTCCGAGGTGAGCGCCAGCCACGCAAGCCGGTTGTTGCGGCAGTCCCAATCGGCCAGATGGCCCGGCAACTCGATGGCTTCGACGCCGGCAACGCGACCGATCCACGTCGGCAGCGGGGACTCGCCGAAGTCGTTCCGGCGCAGCCCGCTCGCGCGCTCGTGCAAAGCGGTTGCCATGGCCGGCAAGCCGACACCTGCGGCACAAGCGATGGATTGGGCCGTGATTCGCAGCGGCGCCATCCTGGCCGCCCGGACTGGCATTGACATCACGCGATGAGCGGGGTTACTGCCCTGCTCCTCTGACGAGCATCGGAGCGAGCAGCAGTGACTTGAGCTTTGCGGTGCGCATGGGTAACACCCCAGGGCGGAGAAGAGAGGGAGCGAGCCGACGCCGAGCGGAATTCAGTCCCTATGCCGCGCGCCTCTGCTGCACGTAATCCGACAACGCGCGCAGCGAGGCAAAGATCCGCTTGTTGTCCTCGTCGTCGGCCTTGAGCTGCACACCGTACCGCTTGGAAATCTCGAGCGCCAACTCGAGCGCGTCGATGGAATCGAGCCCGAGTCCGGCACCGAAGAGCGCTGCATCCGGGTCGATGCCGGCGGCCTCCACTCCCTCGAGATTGAGCGCGGACACGATCAGTTCGGCGAGTTCCTGCTGTTCGGGTGTCTGTGTTGCAGCCATGATTGCGGTGGCGAGTGCACGCGAAATACTGGTTTGTCGAAAGTGTATCATGCAGCTTGCGGCGAGCCAGCGAATGCACCCGTGTCCAACACCGACGAACCATCCAGCGCTGTGGCCTCCGTGGAGAACGACGTCGTCGCTGGCGGCCGTCCAGCCGGACAGGACAGCGCCTGACATGCGGAACGAGTCCGGACCGACCCCTGCCCTGCGTGCCGCCTTTGCGAGCCTGGACCCCGCCCGGCCCCTCGGTGATGACGTGCTTACGGCGGTCGTGTTCGGCACGGACACTCCTTGCCCTTCGGATCCGCGCTGCCTGCGAATCGGACTGGAACCACTGACAGGCGCCGGGCTGTGCGAGGTCTGGCGCGGCGGCGGCGGCGTCCGGCTCGGCACGTCCGGCCCGATCCGCTTCGTGGAAGACGGCCACTGTCTCGCCGGCTGGATCGATCTCGACGAGGACCGGTTCGGCGGACTGGAGGCAACCGCAGAAGCGGCCTATCGAGGGCTGCTGGCATTTCACGCGGCCTCGCCTTTCCACCACGTCTGGCGCGTCTGGAATTTCGTCACCGCCATCAACGAGGGCCATGGCGACGCAGAGCGCTACAAGCTGTTCTCGCTGGGTCGCGCGCGAGCGTTCGCGGCGGCGCACGCCACATCGCCGGGAATCGGTTATCCCGCCGCGACGGCAGTCGGCAAGCCGCAGGGACCGCGGACGCTGCAAGTGTGCTGGATCGCCGGACGTGAGTCCGGCTCGATGCTCGAGAACCCTCGCCAGGTTGCTGCCTATCACTACCCGCGGCAATACGGCCCGGCCGCGCCGAGTTTCTCGCGTGCGATGCTGATACCCGGCCCAGCCCTGCTGATTTCGGGCACGGCGAGCATCGTCGGCCACGCGTCGCTGCATGAAGGCGACGCGATCGCGCAGCTTGAGGAGACCCTCGCCAACCTCGATGTGCTCTTGCGACGCGCGTGCGCCAGCGGGCACTTCAGTTCCGCGCAACTGGGCCCCGAGAGCCTGCTCAAGGTCTATCTGCGGCCCGGCATCGAGGCGGCCGTCATCGAGCAACGATTGCGTGGGCGCCTCGGGCGTGACGTGCCGCTCCTGATCCTGGCAGCGGACATTTGCCGGCCCGAACTGCTGATCGAAATCGAGGCGGTGCAGCGCCCCGGCGGCACGACACGCTGAACTCAGTCCGTACGGTCAACTCCTGAGAGCGGCGAGCAACGACGATCTCGGCAACTTGCCGACGTCGTTGCGCGGCAGGCGCGCCACCCGCCGGAGCGGCCGCGGCAGGAAGACGGGATCGACCATTGGCGCCAGCTGCGCCAGGATCTGGGACTCCGTCAGATCTTTCGCCACCACCAGAGCCGCCAGTCGCCGCACGGCGGCACTACCCGCGTCTTCAGGCTGGAACACGACCGCATCCGTGACACCGGGAATCGCCATCAGGCGTTGCGTCAGGTCCGCGAGTGACGCGCGTTTGCCCGCAACCTCGACCATGTCGGCGTTGCGACCCCGCACCGCGAAGGTGCCGACGGCGAGGACCTCGACGACATCCTGCAGCACGATGGGGGCACCGAACCACGGAGCATCGACGCGTGTGCCATCGTGCAAAGGTTGCAGCGCCACACCCTGATACGGGCGCCAGGCATCCTCGATCGCCGTGCGTCGGGACGCGATGATGCAGGTTTCCGTCGAGCCGAAGTACTCCAGCAGGACGGTACCGAACCGTTGCTCGATCGCCCTTGCCAGTTCCGCCGGCAGCGGTGCCGTCGCGGAAACCACGGCTGCCACGTCCGGCAGATCCACGCCCGCCTCGAGCAGCGCGCGCAGATGCACGGGCGTGCTGACCAGGACGCGGGGAGCGGGCACGTCGGTTAGCGCGGCGGCGATATCGGCCGGATACAGCGGATGCCCGGCATGGATGCCCATGCCGCCGAGCAGCGGCATCAGGACGGACAACTCCATGCCGTACATGTGCTGCGGGGGCACCGTGGCGACGATCCACGGCTGGCGCCCCTCCGGCGTCGCCGGCAGGACTTCTCTCAACCGCGACACATTCAAGGCGGTGGATGTCGAGAACCCGCCCCAGGTCTTTGGATTGGGCTTGGGGCGACCCGTGCTGCCTGACGTGTACCCGATGACGACGACCCGATCGGCCGGAATACTCGGTGCGAGCGTCGGCCCGGCCAACCGCACCGCCGACGCGTTTTCGACCAATGCGTCGTCCAATTTGTAACAGCCAGGGTGCTCTGCCATGACTTCATCGACGACAGCCGGGACACGCGACGGCGGCAGCAGGCAAGTCTGGTGGCGCATGAGCATCGCCGCGAACGCAATCAGGAAGTGGTCACGCCGCTCGCAGAGGTTCACGGCGGCTGGATGATCGGGCAGCCGTGCGGCCAACGCAGCAGCGAGGGCCAGGAAATCCGCGGTCCTGCAGGATGCCCGTGCGGGTCTCGGAGCACGGCGCTCACGGGGCTCCGCTCGAGAATCGACGGCAGGCGAGCGCGCCCGGTCATCGGCGCAGGTTACGGCCAGCGCCGGAACACGAGCGAGGTGTTCACGCCGCCGAAGGCGAAGTTGTTGTTCATCACGAATTCGACATCCAGTTCGCGGCCGTCACCCGTGACGTAGTCGACTTCGCCGCAGCGCGGATCGACGTTTTCGAGGTTCACGGTGGGCGCGAACCAGCCGCTGCGCATCATCTCGATGCTGAACATCGACTCGAGGGCGCCGCATGCGCCGAGCGTATGGCCGAGATAGCTCTTCTGCGAACTGAGCGGAATGCGCGGCCCGAACAGCGCCGCGGTCGCCCGCGTCTCGGCGATGTCGCCCTGCTCGGTCGCCGTGCCGTGGCCGTCGACGTAGCCGATTGCGGCCGGTTCCAGCCCCGCGCTCTGCAACGCGAGCTCCATCACCACCCGCATCGTCGCTTCTTCCGGGCGGGTCACGTGCGTGCCGTCCGAGTTCGTCGCGAAGCCGACGATCTCCGCATAGATACGCGCCCCGCGGGCCTGCGCGTGCTCGAGTTCTTCGAGCACCAGCATCCCGCCGCCCTCGCCGATCACGAGGCCGTCGCGGTCCCGGTCGTAGGGGCGCGGCGTCGAACCCGGATCGTCATTGCGCCGGCTCGTCGCATAGAGCATGTCGAACGCCATCGCCTCGCTCGCGCAGAGCTCCTCCGCGCCGCCGCCGAGCATCGCAGTCTGATGACCGTACTTGATTGCCTCGTAGGCGAAGCCGACGCCCTGGCTGCCCGACGTGCACGCCGTCGAGGTCGAAATGATCCGGCCCTTCAGCCCGAAGAAGATCCCGACGTTCGCCGCGGTGGTGTGCGGCATCATGCGCACGTAGGAATTGGCGTTCAGCCGCGGCGAATCGCCGGTGAGCAGCATCTGCGCGAAGTCGCTGATGTCCGCCGTGCTGCCGACGGATGAACCGCAAGCCACGCCGACCGCGCCGGATTGCAGCAGGGGGTCCCCGAGCAGGCCGGCGTCCGACAAGGCGATTTCCGCCGAGCGCACGGCGAGCTGGGAAACCCGGCCCATGCTGCGCAGCTGCTTGCGGCTCCAGTGCCCCGGCGGCTCGAACCCGTCGATGGGGGCCGCCAGGCGCGTGTTCAGGTCACCGTACTTGTCCCACTCCGGCATGCGGCGAACCGCGTTGCGGCGCCGGCGCAAACCCGCCTCGATCGTCGGCCAGTCCGAGCCGAGGGCGCAGAGCCCGGCCATCCCGGTGACCACGACCCGGCGCATCAGCACAAGCCTCCGTTCACGGCGATGACCTGCCGCGTGACGTAGGCAGCGCCCGGTGACATCAGGAAGCTGACGACGGCTGCGACCTCGTCGGGCGTGCCCATGCGTTGTGCCGGGATCGCCTTGAGAATTTCCTCGACGGGCGCGTGCTGGCTGGCCATGTCGGTCTCGATGAGGCCCGGCGCCACGCAGTTGACGGTGATCGCGCGCTTCGCGAGCTCGACGGCCAGCGCCTTCGTCGCACCGATCACGCCGGCCTTGGCCGCGCTGTAGTTCACTTGCCCGCGGTTGCCGATCAGCCCCGATACCGACGAAAGCGTGACGATGCGGCCCGGCGCCCGGCGCCGGACCAGCGGCATCACGATCGGCTGCAACACGTTGTAGAACGCGTCGAGATTGCAGCGGATCACCGAGTCCCACGCTTCCCCGCTCATGGCCGGGAACGCCGTGTCGTGCGCCAGGCCGGCATTGCACACCACGCCGTAGTACGCGCCGTGCGACTCGATATCGGCGGCGATCAGCGCCGCGCATTGGCCACGATCGGCAACGTCGAACTGCAGGCATCGCGCCGTCACGCCCAGGTTGCGCGCTTCAGTCGCCACGAGCTCGGCTTCGTCCCTGCGTGAACGGCAGTGCACGACGATGTCGTAGCCGTCGCGGGCGAGACGCAGCGCAATGGCGCGACCGATCCCGCGGCTCGAACCCGTCACCAGCACCGTGCCCCGGTCAGTCATTGCGATTGCGCTCTGCTTCGAGGAACGATCCGTCCGTCGGCTCGAAGACCGTCAGCGTCCCGGCGGCAACGACCACGCCGGCCCGCAGTATCCTGCAATCGAACACGCCGCGCCCCTGTTCGTCTTCGGACGACCGGACGCCGTCCACCACCAGTTGCTCCCCGCCGGCGAATAGCGCGACAGCGCTGGCGTAGTTGCGTATTCCGAGCAGCAGGCCGATCTCCGCGGTCTCGCCACACCGGCGCAGCGACCGGCAACCGGCGAACGCCGCGACGGCCTGCGCCATGATCTCGGGACCCACCCAGCCCGGCAGATTCCCATCGTCGTCGCTGAATGCGGTGCCCGAGCGTACCGTGACGGCGGCCGTCACGTGATCCTCGTCGGCATGCAGGATTGCATCGAGCAGCACGGCATCGTTCCGGTGCGGAATGACGGCAACCGCGGCCGGCATCACGTCGACGATCATGCGCGCGCTCCCGGCAACCACGGCACGCACATGTTCGACGAATTCCGCCGGGCACGCGAACTGCAGCACGCCCGACTGCCCTTCGACGGCTACCTGTACGGTGCGGGCCCGCAATATCCGCGCGCCGCCCGCAACGTCGGTCAGCAGGTAGTTTACGACGAGCCGGCTCTCGAACTCGACGAGCGATGCGCGCGCGCGCAGCCGGTCGCCGAAGCGCGCCGGGTTCACGTACTTGGCCTGGATGTCCACGATGGGCCACGCATAGCCGGACGCGATCATGCGCTCGAGCCCGTAGTCGAGGCGGTTCATCAACGCCCACCGTGCATTCTCCAGGTACCGGAGGTAGTGACCGTGCCAGACGACGCCCACCATGTCGACGTCGTGGAACGCGACGTCGAACTCGATCTCCGCCGACAGGACGCCCGGCGCCCTCACGCGATTACCCGCGGCTCGCCGGCCGCGACCGCACGCAGCCTCCGTGCGAGGAGGCGCGGCGATCTCCAGAGCATGCCGAAGAACAGACGCATGTGCATCAGCGTGATCAGCCAGTTGTCGCGCACGAGGCGGAAATGGGACACGCCATCGATGGGATAGGCAACGCGGATCGGCAGCCACCGCAAGCGCACGCCGCGCCAGTGAAGCCGCACCAGCGCTTCCACGTCGAAAGCCATTCTCCGGCCTGGCGGCTCCGCATTCAGGACGGGAAGCACGACCGCCAGCGGGTAGACACGCAGTCCGCACATCGCATCGGGAATCTCGAACGAGAGCGTGTTGATCCAGACCATCACGTGCGTGAGGTAGCGCAGGTAGAACCGGTGTCGCGGCATCGAGGCATCGAACACCGGACGACCGCAGATGAGCGCCTGCGGCTCGGCCACGGCCGCGGCAACGAAGCGCGGCACGCCTGACAGGTCGTGCTGGCCATCGGCGTCGATCTGCAGCGCGTGCGAGAAACCCTCCGATGCGGCGGCGGTCAGGCCGGCCATGACTGCGGCACCCTTGCCCTGATTCTCCGACAGGCGCAACAACCGCACCTGCGCGTCGGCGCGAGCCAGACGGTCGAGTTCCGCCGCACACGAGGGGCCCGAACCGTCGTCGACGAGAAACACCGCCAGACCGTGCTGGCGCAAGCTCGCGACCACCTGGCCGATGGCGCGCTCGTGGTCGAAGACCGGGACGACGGCGCAGACGCTAGTCATCGGCGCTGCCAAAGAGCACGCGGCCGGTAGACACCACCGCCTCATCGAATGAATAGTCGAAACGCAGCTGGCCGCTGCCAGGCTGATGATCGAGCGTCAGCGCGAGGCTCATGCCGGGCTGCACGAGGCGGCGGAATTTCGTGGCAGTGATGCCGGAGAAGTTTCCGCCCAACTGCAGGTGCGAGCGCGCGAGACCGATCGCCCAGCCAACCTGCACGACACCGGGCACGATCGGAATCGCGGGGAAATGCCCGTCGAAGATCGCCAGGTCGTAGGGCACCCGCACGCGACACTGCAGCGAGCAGCCCGCGCCGGGTTCGATTTCGCTCAGGATCGGATCGCGCAACGGCTGCACGCAGCGCGCTTCGGCGGAGCTGCCGGGCGGCGGGAGGGCTTCGAGCAATCGCCACTGCAACGGTAGCGGCTCGCAGGGAGGCCTCGGCCCGGCGTGACCCTGCCATGCGGCCGCGAGATGCCGCTTGCCGTGGCGGCGCAGCGCCCGCGCGCCGCTCACGCTCGGCACCACCAGCATCCAGCTCCCGAACAGTCGGGCGTCGTCCACCCACTCGTGCGCACGAACCCGCATTTCGAGTTCCTGACATCGCGCGTCAGCCGGCATCGGATGCGCGAGGCCGGCGCTCACGCCTGCACGATCTTGTAAACCGCGTCCACCATGTCGCCGACCGTGCGCACGGAACGGAAGTCTTCCGCAGAGATCTTCATGCCGGTCTGGCGTCGCAGCCTGTCCAGCAGGTCGACGGCGTCGATGCTGTCGATTTCCAGATCTTCGTTCAGCCGGGCCGCGAGCGTGATCCGACCCGAATCGAGCTCGAACAGTTCCGTCAGCGACGCCTTGATCTGCTCGAGAATTTCGTCCTTCGTCTGCATTCGACCCCACTGCACCTTTACCCGGGGGCGCATGAACCGGGCTGTCCGAGCCGCGTTTCGCGCCCGTATGGCCTCTCAGTTCCCCCGTATTCCATTATAACCACCGGTGGTATCGAGCCTCGCCGTGTAATGATCCAACAGCCAGGCATTCAGCTGGCGCGACGCTTTCGGCGGCTGCAGCTCACGGTAGGGCGCCAGGTCGATATCGTCACCGACCTCGATGGTGAAGTGCGGCCGCCGCGGTGGCACCCGGTACCACGAGTCGCCTTTCGGCAGGACGACAGGCTCGCAGCCGATGTAGACCGGCGTCAGGACCCGTGCCGCCCGCACCGCCACGCTCGCCGCCCCCCGGTTGAAGAAAAGCGGCTGCCCGGGCCGTGTCCGGGTGCCTTCCGGAAACATGACCAGGGCGTCACCGGAGCGCAACGCCGCGCTCGACGCCTCGATCATCTCGTCCGTGGGGCTGTTGCTGATGTAGCCAGCCGCCTGTACCACCCGTCGCGTGAAGGGATTGCGGAACATGGCGGCCTTGACCACGCACGCCGGGGCCGGCGTGAACGCAACGATCAGGACCACGTCCACCAGGGTGGGATGATTGGCGATGATGAGCTGGCCGGGGCGACCCAGGCGCTCCCGACCCCTGATTTCGTAGGAGATCCCGCCGCCTCCGTTCATGACGAAGACGAACAGGCGAAAGGCGCGGTGCACGAGACCCCGCGTCCGGGCCCGGCGCTTGGCCGGATCGCCCGGCAACAGCATCATGGCGGGGAAGACCAGCAGACCTAGAATGAGTCCACCGAGCCCGAACAGGGTGAAGCAGGTGCCGGTAACCAGGATCCGCCACAGATATGTTTCCCGCTTTTCCATTGACCCCGAGTCCGATTCGCCGTGTCGAGCGTGCGCCTTGCTCGCGGCAAGATGACTTGCTGTCGCACATCGCGCAAGCCAGCCCGCCTGCGGACGACCCTTGACTCACGCCGAACTACGGACGGCTTTGGAGGTCTGGCTTGCGACACCGGAGGCGGCCGCTGCGCTTGACCCGGCATCCCTCGACGCAGCGGAGCGGGAAGAGTGGGCTCGTCTCCGCACCGGGCGCCGGCGTCTGGACTGGGCGGCGAGCCGCAGCCTGCTGCGAGCCGCGTCCTCAGATCGGTCCAGCGCACGCAGTTTGTCGCACAGCCACGGCTACGCTGCGCTCGCCCTTGCCTCCCCTGCCACAGCGGTGGGAGTAGACGTCGAGTGGCTGGCGCCGCGCGAGTTTGATGGAATGGCTGAACTGGGCTACTCACCGGCCGAGGCGGCATTGATCGCGTCACTCACCGAGCCCGGGCAGCGGTGCGCCGCGTTCTACGAACTGTGGACGCTGAAAGAGGCCTGCGCCAAGGCATTCGGCCTGAGCCTGGTGGACTCCCTGCGCCAGTGCCGCTTCGTGAACGACGGACTCGCATGGGAGGCGGAGATCCCGTCTGCAAGGTCCTGGCAGGCGATCGTCTATGCCCCGAGACCGGACCTGCGGCTGTCGCTCGTGTGGACCACCGACACCGTCGAGCCAGCGCTTGCACCGGTCGCAATGAAGGAATGGCCTTCCGTTCATGCCGTCGAATGGCCAGCCGTCCGCTGCTTCGGCAGCCCGGACAGGCCTCGCATGGACCCGTGATAACCTTCGGCCCGCCGTGCCCAAGAACTCCAGTGCGACAGGAACCGGAACCGCGTGGGCCGTGCTGCTCGGACTGTCGTATCCGGTGCTGGCGCACATTGCCGTACTGAGCGGGCAACCCGCATTGATCGCCGGCAGCGCGGGCCTGCTCGTCCTGTTGATCCTGTTGCGGCCGCTGCGCCACGGTCATCCGTGGGCGTGGGCCGTCTTCACTCGCCACGGTCGCCGGCCTCCATGCGCTGTCCGCGTCGAGCGCCGCGGCATTGCCGCTCTTCGTACCACCTGTCCTGATCCCTGCTTTCATGGCGTGGGTGTTCGGTCATACGCTGCTGGACGACCGGGTGCCGCTGATCGAACGCGTCATTCGCGCCCTGCATGAACCCGACGAGGACCTCGACCCTGCGATCGCGCGCTACGCGCGCCGGCTGACCGCGATCTGGACCGCCTTGTTCGTCGCACTTGCGACCGTGAACCTGGCGCTGGCGCTGTGCGCCTCGCCGGGCGGCCTGTTACTTGCCGCGGGCATTCAGCCGGCGGTTTCCGTTCCGCTCGAGACCTGGTCGCTGTTCGCCAATGTCCTGGATTACGTATTCGTCGGCGCCTTGTTCGTGGGCGAGTACGCCTGGCGTCAGCGCGTGTTTCCACAACAGCGCTATCGCAACATCTTCGACTTCACGCAGCGCGTGGCGCGGCTGGCCGCGTTGTTCCGCCCCGCCCGCCCGGGGTCACCGCCCGATCCCTGACCCGTCTTTTTCAGGGTTTCGGCAGCAGCGGCTCGCCTTCGCCGCCGATCGTGCCGAGCCCGGCGGCGCGGGCGAAATCCGCTTCGGCGCTCGCGAGGTCCGTCGCGCAGAAGCCGAGATCGCGCAGCAAGCCATCGTCGAGGCGATAGATCCACGCGTGCACGGTCAGCGACCGGCCTGCATCCCACGCCTGCTGGACGATGGTGGTGCGACACACGCGCCGCGCCTGCACCAGCACGTTCAACTCGCACAGGCGATCGACGCGGGAGTCGTCGTCCGGCAAGCGCAGCAACGGTTCGCGATACAGGTGCGCGACGTCGCGGATCGGCTGCAGCCAGTTGTCGACGAGGCCGAGCGGACGCTGCTGCCACACCGCGGTCACGCCGCCGCAGCCATAGTGGCCGCACACGATGACGTGCTCGACGCCGAGGACGTCGATCGCGTACTGCAGCACGGAGAGGCAGCTGAAGTCGTTGTGCAGGACGAGGTTGGCGACGTTGCGATGCACGAACAACTCGCCCGGGGCCAGCCCGACGATCTCGTTCGCCGGCACGCGGCTGTCGGAGCAGCCGATCCACAGGTAGCGCGGCGCCTGCTGCGCAGCGAGCCCCTCGAAAAATCCTGGGCTGCGCGCCTCCATGCCCTGCGCCCAACGGCGGTTGCTCGCAAAGAGTTCCGGGAGCTTGTTCACGTGCCTTGCCGCCTTGCTGATTGGCGGCCAGTCTATTGCAATCCGCTGCGTTGCTGCAGGTGCGGGGCGACCTGCCGGCATTCTTCGGACCGAGTTGAGTTCCGAAGATGGCTCAATGACGTGGTGGGCCCGCTGGGATTCGAACCCAGGACCAAGGGATTCACGTTCTCCCGGGGTTTCCCCCGAGCGCGGACTATCTCTTCGCCCTCGGCCTTCCGGCCGGTGGGGCGCGGGACGCTCGACGCCTGTCATCAAGGGCGCTCTAGCCCTCAGGTAGTCTCTGCACCTTCCGGCGGTGTACCGCCGGCTTGGCTCAGGGTTGCCATCGGCCGAACCGGAAGGTTTCCCTGAATTCATCCCGTCCACTTCGCGGGTTACCCCGCGAAGGCACCTTCGCAGATGAGTCCCCTGCACTAACCGCTGTGCTACAGGCCCACGCGCTGAATTCTACCGAATCGCGCAAGTTTGCCCATCGATAAATCCGCGCCGCGCAGGTCATGCGGTTACTCACGAAACCTCGCGGCACTCGAATTCCACTTTCGAATTCCCGGCACCAAGTCCTTCCAACTCGACGCTCGCGCGCTAGCCAATCGCAACTGGCAGGAAATCGTAGAAGAAGCGAAGAAATGCGATCTCTTGTGCTCGAATTGCCACGCTGAGGCGCACCATCCAGGCGCCTCTGTCCTTCCTGGACTTCGTTAGGTCGCCGGCTCCATGCGCAGCAGGCGCCCGTTGACCGCATCCGTCAGCAGGTAGATGCAGCCATCGGGGCCCTGCTCGACGTCGCGCACGCGCTGGTTCACGGTGTTCTCGAGCAGCCGCTCCTCGCGCACCACGCGCGTGCCGTCGAGTTCGAGCCTCACCAGCATTTGCGTCTTCAGCCCGCCGATGAACGCACTGCCGCGCCACTTGGGAAACTTGTCGCCGGTGTAGAACAGCAGGCCGCTGGTGGCGATCGATGGCACCCAGTAATGCACGGGCGCGGTGATGCCCGGCGCTTCGCCCCGCTCGCTGATCTTCGCTCCCGAATACTCGGTGCCGTAGGTCACGAGCGGCCAGCCGTAGTTCTCGCCGGCGCGAGTCAGGTTCAATTCGTCACCGCCTTTCGGCCCGTGCTCGTTGGTCCACAACTCGCCGGTGACCGGGTTCAGGGCCGCGCCCTGCACGTTCCGGTGGCCATAGGACCAGATTTCGGGGCGGGCGCCGGCCTTGCCGACAAAAGGATTGTCGGCGGGAATCTTTCCGTCGGACTCGATGCGCACGACCTTGCCGAGGTCGCTGCCGAGATCCTGGGCCTGTGCCCGGCCGGTGTTGCGCTCGCCGAGCGTCACGAAAAGTCGCCCGTCGCGAGCGAATACGAGCCTCGATCCGAAGTGATGCCCGCCCGCCATGGCCGGCTGCTGGCGAAAGATCACCTGCACGTCGGCGAGCCCCTCGGCCGTCAGCCGGCCGCGAGCCACGGACGTTCCGTTGCCGCCGTCGCGCTTCTCCGCGTAGGAAACGTACACGAGGCCATTGCTCGCGAACTGGGGATCGATGGCCACGTCGAGCAACCCGCCCTGCCCCGTGGCGTCGACGGAGGGCACACCGGTCAGCGGCGCGCCGAGGCGGCCCTCCTTGGAAACGACCCGCAGCCGCCCCGGTCGCTCGGTCACGAGCAGGCGGCCGTCCGGCAGGAACGCCATGCCCCAGGGGTACTCGAGGTTCTCGACGACCGTGACCAGGCGCACGGGCCCTTTGGCGACCGGAGGGTTGTCACCGGCTCGGCCGCAGGCCGGCAGTGCGACGGAAATCAGCAGGACAACGAGGGCTCGCGCTTGCATGGATGGCTCCGGATTCGGGGGGCGCCTCGATCTTCGCACGCCCCCGCCAATCGGAGTCTGCAACCGGGCAGGGTCAGGCCGGAGGTGGCAGTTTCTTCAGCAGTTCCGCCTGCAGCTTCTTGCCTTCGACGAAGTAGTAGATGAGCAGCGCCAGGCCGATGCCGATCGGGATCAGACCGAAGTAGCGCACGTCCTCGCCGGCCACGGCGCCGAGCGCCACGAACAGGCCGATGCCGATGAACAGCCACACCAGGCCCGGCAGCAGGTAGCTGGAGCGGCGCTGCGGCTTGAGCGGCAGGTAGAACGACTCGGGCAGCGGTGGGATGTCCATGCCCCGCTCGATCGCGGCGAGCCGCTCCTTGTGATTGGCCTCGACGATGTCCTTGCGCCGCTTGTAGTCCACGATCGAGAACACGATCGGGATCAGCAGCGACATGAAGATCGCGGTGAGGGGGATGAAAATTGCAACGACGTCTTCGTCCATGGTCAGTGCCTCCGGGATGATGGAGGTTATATGCGGCGGACCCGCCCAGGGTTGCAGGAAAAACAGGGGACATTCTCGGTTTCAGAAAATAGGGGACATTCTCGGTTTTCACCTCTGTCGGGCGAAAACCGAGAATGTCCCCTATTTTCTGAAACCGAGATGTCCCCTGTTTTCGGGTGCAACCTTTGGCCTGTCCCGAGCGTATAAATGCCAGATGGACGCGGAGATCGCACAACTCCTGGCCGAGGGTCGGCATGACCGGGCCTTCGACCGGATCGTGCCCGCGTTCCGGGACCGGGTGTTCCGCCTCGCCTATTCCATCCTGAAGGAGCGGGCCGCGGCGGAAGATGCGGCCCAGGAGACCTTCGTTCGCATCTGGAAGGCGCTGCCCGGCTTCGACGGGCGGGCCGCCCTCGGTACCTGGATCTATGCCATCACCCGAAACACCTGCCTGATGGAAATCCGCAAGCGCAAACCGACCGTCTCGTTCGACGACCCGGATTCGGACGAAGCCCATCACGCGGTGGCCGCCGTGGCCGTGGGTCCCGGCGCCGACCCGGAGCGGGACAACCTGCTGCGGCTCCTGGAGGCCCTGCCGCGCAACCAGCAGGAAGCCGTCCGCCTGTTCTATCTCGAAGACCGTTCTTATGACGCCGTGGCCGAGTCGCTCGGCATGCCGCTCGGAACGGTCAAGAACCTGCTGCACCGCGCGCGCAAGAAACTCATGGAGCTTGCGCAACCCACGCCCGAGGAGAAGGCCGCATGAACGCGCCCTCGAACCCGACCGCCTGCGAGCTTTTCGAGCACGAGATCGCCGACCTCGTCGACGGCCTGCTGCCCGAAACGGAAATGCACCGTGTGCGCGCCCACCTCGCCGCGTGCCCGGCGTGCCGTGCCTGGCATGCTGAGTACTGCGTCCGTCGACGCGACCTTCGCCGCGGTGTTGCCGAAACCGGCGCTCTCGCCGGGATTCGATGCCGCGCTCATGGCAAGCGTGCAGGCGTTGCGGGCTGCCAATGGCCGCGAGGCTCGCCTTGCCGCAGCAGATGCGGAACACGACGCGCTCCTCACGAACCTGCGCCGCTATTCGCGGCGAAACGCCATTCTCGGTGCACTGGGCGGCGCGCTGGCGGCGGGCAGTGCGCTGGTGTTCCTGCAGCGTCTCCTGCAGGAGGAGCCGGCCGTCCAGTCGGCCATGCAGGGCGCCGATCGGCTGATGCTCTTCGGCGGCCTCGGCGCGGCGATCGCCGTCGGTGCGATCTTCTGGACCCTCTCGCGCAGCGCCATCGTGACGCCGCGCTTCGCCCGCTGGTAGCGAGGCTACTTCCCCGCCGAGTCACCCTGGTCGGTCGCCATGTCGGCGGCCGTGACGACTGCAACCGGGGCGCCGGCCAGCGACATCAGACCATGCGGGTCCAGCCGAAGCGGTCGGGAGCTTCCCCGTTCTGGATCGCGACCAGGGCGGCGCGCAGTTTCTTCGTCACCGGGCCGACGTCGCCGTCGCCCACGCGGTGCTCGACGCCCCCGTGCACGAGCGTGCCGACACCGGCGAGCACCGCCGCCGTGCCGGAGAGCGCGGCTTCGCCGGTCTTCACCCACTCGAGCATCTCGGCGACGTCGAAAACGCGCTCTTCGACCTTGAATCCCATGTCGCGCGCCATCGTGAGCAGCGAGTCGCGCGTGACGCCGTGCAGGAACGTCGTGTCGAGGCTGCGCGTCAGGATGTGCCCTGCGCGGATGAGCAGGAAGTTCGCCGCGCCGGTTTCCTGCACCGAGCCGCCCGGGCAGAACAGCACCTGGTCGATCTGGTACTTTTCCTTGGCCGCAAGCGTCGGGCCCATGGCCGCGGCGTAGTTGCCGCCGGTCTTCACGACGCCGAGGTGTTCGGCCGTGCGATGGCACTTGTCCTCGACGTAAATGCGCAGCGGCTTCATGCCGCCCGAGAAGTAATCCCACACCGGGCTCGCCAGCACGATCAGCGTGGCCTCGTTCGAAGGCTGCGACGCCGCGCCGATGTTCGGCATGGTGCCGAACAGCACGGGGCGCATGTACAGCGCGCCCGGCGGCTCCGGCACCTGCGCGCGATTGACGTCGATCGTCTGCAGTATCATGCGCTCGATCTGCGCGGCATCGGGCTGCGGCAGCGAGAGCAGTTTCGCGCTCTGGCGGATGCGCGCGATGTGCTTGTCCATGCGGAAGACGCGGACGCTGCCGTCCTTCCAACGGTAGGCCTTGAACCCCTCGAAGCAGCTGCTGGCGTAGTGCAGCACGTGGGCCGCCGGGTGCATCGGGATAGGCGCGACCGGGCGGATCTCGTCCGCGCTCCACTTGCCGTCCTTGAACGTGGCGATGGACATCTTGTCGGCCAGCACCGTGCCGAAGGCGGGACGTGCTTGTGGGATCGTGGTCATGGAACGGTCTCGCGTACGGGTTGAGCGTCTATTTTAGCCGGGGATGAAGATCGTCGCCGGGTGCTCGAGCAGGTCCTTCAGGGCCTGGATCATCGCCGCGGCGTCGTAGCCGTCGACGAACCGGTGATCGAACGACGACGACAGGTTCATCATCCGTCGCACCGTGATCGCGCCGTTCAGCACGACCGGGCGGTCGACGGCCTTGTTCACGCCGATGATCGCCATCTCGGGGGCGTTGATGATCGGGGTCGAGACGATGCCGCCGAGCTTGCCGAGGCTGGTGATCGTGATCGTCGAGCCGGTCAGGTCCTTGCTGGTGGCCTTGCCCGTGCGGGCGGTCTCCGACACGCGACGAATCTCGTCCGACAGCCCCCACAGCGACAGCGCCTCCGCATGACGCACGACCGGGACCTTCAGGCCGTCGGGCGTCTGCGTCGCCACCCCGAGGTGCACGCCCTCGTGGCGCAGCAGCACGCCGCTCTCGGCGTCGTAGAGCGCGTTGCACTGGGGGAAATCGTCGAGCACCCGCACCAGCGCCGCCGCGAGGAACGGCAGGTACGTCAGCGATGCGGACCCTTTCGGCAGCCTGGAGTTCATGTGGGTGCGCAACGACTCGAGTTCCGTGACGTCGACTTCCTCGACGTACGCGAAGTGCGGGATGTTGCGCTTGGCTTCCGTCATGCGCTGCGCGATCAGGCGCCGCACGCCGATGACCTTGATCTCCAGCACGCCGGTGCGCGGCGTAAGCCCCGACACGGCAGACGTGCCGCTCGCGACAGCCGGCTCGGCCGCTCCAGTGACGGCAGCTTCGATGTCCTGCCGCGTAATGCGGCCGGATGGGCCGGAACCATGGACCGTGCCCAGGTCGACGCCGGCTTCGCGCGCGCGCCGGCGCGTCGCCGGCGAGGCCTTGATGCGTCCGTTGGGTTCGACGGGATTGCGCAACACTTCGCCGGCGCGGACGGATTTGGCTCCCTCACCCGCACTTCGTGCGACCTCTCCCGCAAGCGGGAGAGGTTGTCGGACTCCCTCACCCGCACTGCGTGCGACCTCTCCCGCAAGCGGGAGAGGTGATCCGGCTCCCTCACCCGCGCTGTGCGCGACCTCTCCCACTGGCGTGGGAGAGGTATCGGACACCTCCGTCTCGAACACGACGAACTCGGAACCCACGCGCACCATGTCGCCGGGCTGGCCGTTCAGCGCCACCACGCGACCGGAGACCGGGCAAGGCACTTCGACGGCCGCCTTGTCCGTCATGACCTCCGCCATGATCTGGTCTTCGGCCACGGTGTCGCCCACCTTCACGTGCCACGCGACGACTTCCGCCTCGACGGTGCCTTCACCGAGATCCGGCATCTTGAATACGTAGCGGGTCATGGCGTCTCCATCACGGCCTTTAGTCCGTCCGTCACCCGGCGCTGGCCGGGGAAGTACTCCCACTCGAACGCATGCGGGTACGGCGTATCCCAGCCCGCGACGCGCTGGATCGGCGCCTCGAGGTCCCAGAAGCACTCCTCCTGGATCGTCGCCGACAATTCGGCGCCGAAGCCTGAGAAACGCGTGGCCTCGTGCGCGATCAGGCAGCGGCCCGTTCTCCTGACCGACGAACAGATCGTGTCGACGTCGAGCGGCACCATGGTACGCACATCGATGATCTCCGCATCGAGTCCGAGGTTGCGCGCGGCCGCCTCGCACACGAACAGCATCGTGCCGTAGGACACGATGGTGACTGCGCTGCCCTTGCGGACGACATCGGCCTTGCCGATCGGCACGGTGTAGTAACCCTCGGGCACCTCGCCCTTGGGATGCGTGCTCCAGGGCACGGCGGGCTTGTTCGCGTCGCCGTCGAACGGGCCGTTGTAGAGGCGCTTCGGCTCGAAGAACACGACGGGGTCGTCGTCCTCGACGGAGGCGATCAGCAGGCCCTTCGCGTCGTACGGATTCGACGGCATCACGATCTTGATGCCGCAGACGTGCGTGAAGATGCCCTCGGGGCTCTGCGAATGGGTCTGCCCGCCGCGGATGCCGCCGCCGCAGGGCGTGCGGATCGTCACGGGCGCCCAGAAGTCGCCGGCGCTGCGGAAGCGCAGGCGCGCGAGTTCGCTGAAGATCTGGTCGCAGGCCGGGTAGATGTAATCGGCGAACTGGACCTCGGCGATCGGGCGCAGGCCGTTGACGCCCATGCCGATCGCGGCGCCGACGATCGCGCCTTCCGCGATCGGTGTGTCGAGCACGCGGTGCTCGCCGTACTTGCGCTGCAGCCCGTCGGTCACGCGGAACACGCCGCCGAAGAAGCCGACGTCCTCGCCGAGCACCACGACGTTCGGATCCCGCGCGAGCAGGATGTCCATCGCGGAATTGAGCGCCTGGATCATGTTCATCTGCGGCATGGCTCAGCTCCCCTGCTCGGCGCGCATCAGGTCGCGCTGCTTCCTGAGGTGCGCGGGCAATTCCTTGAACACGTCCTCGAACATCAGGTCCGCATTGAGCCGTGGCCCTTCATTGAGCGTGCCGTACTGCACGGCCTCTTTCCAGCTCTCGGTGACATGCTCCTCGAGTTCCTTCGCGAGCGCGGCATGGCGCTCGTCCGACCACTCGCCGAGCGCGATCAGGTGCTTCTTCAGGCGCTCGACCGGATCGCCGAGCGGCCACTTCTCGTAATCATCCTTCGGTCGATAACGTGCCGGGTCGTCGCTCGTCGAATGCGCGGCGCCGCGATACGTGACGTGCTCGATCAGCGTCGGGCCCGCACCGGTGCGCGCGCGCTCGGCGGCCCACTGCGTCACGGCGTGCACGGCGAGGAAATCGTTGCCGTCGACGCGGATGCCGGCCATGCCGTAGCCCGGGCCGCGCGCCGCGAACGAGCGCTGCTCGCCTCCCGCGAATCCCTGGAACGTCGAGATCGCCCACTGGTTGTTGACGATGTTGAGGATCACCGGCGCGAGATACACCGAAGCAAACAGCATCGCATGGTGGAAATCGGCCTCCGCGCTCGAGCCCTCGCCGATCCAGCTCACCGCGATGTCGTCCTCGCCCTTGATGGCCGCGGCCATCGCCCAGCCCACGGCCTGCGGGAACTGCGTGGTGAGGTTGCCGGAGATCGAGAATATGCGGCCCTCGAGCCAGTGATACATGACGGGCAACTGGCGGCCCTTGCACATGTCCCGCGTGTTCGAGAGCAGCTGGCACATCAGGTCCACCAGCGGCCGGCCGCGCACCATGTAGAGACCCTGGTTGCGGTACGACGGGAACAGCATGTCGCGCGGGCGCAAGGCCATGCCCTGGGCGACGGACACTGCTTCCTCGCCGAGCGAGCGCATGTAGAACGAGATCTTTCCCTGGCGCTGCGCACGCTGCATGCGCTCGTCGAAGATGCGTGTGAGCAGCATGTGGCGCAGGCCGACCTGCAGGTCGTGGATCTCGAGGTGCGGATTCCATTGGCCCACCGCCACGCCGTGGTCGTCGAGCACGCGAACCAGATCGACCGAAAGGTGGCCGATGTCGCGCACCCGCGCATTGACGTCGGGCCTCGCAACGGCGCCGGCCGGCGAAGTCTCGAGATAGCTGAAATCGGGAGCCTCGCCCGGCCGGGAGTGCGGGCGCGGCGTGTGCAGGCGTGACTTTCTCGCCATGGTTTTCTCGCTATGGAACATGCACCTGTAAGCGCGGTAGATTACCCAGAGCGGGGGGGTGGCTGTCTGGTTTGTTGCATTGCATTGCAACAATGCGAATCGTTTGTTTCATCGAGTCGAATATCATGGAAGAAAAGGCACGCCCGGACATCGACAGGACCGACCGGCGCATCCTGGACCTGCTGCAGCGGGAGGGCGCCCTCTCGGTGGCCGAGGTGGCCAGTCGGACTGGGCTGTCGACGACGACGTGCTGGCGCCGCATCCAGCAGCTCGAGCAGGCCGGCGTCATCAAGGGGCGCGTCGCGCTGCTCGACCGCACGGCGCTCGGCCTCGACGTCACGATCTTTGCGCATGTGAAGCTGACGTCGCAGACGCGCGACGCCATCGCCGCATTCGCCGAAGCGATCCGCGGCCGGCCGGAGGTGCTCGATTGTTACACGACGATGGGCGAGTGGGACTTCATGCTCAAGGTCGTCATGAAGGACATCAAGGCTTTCGAAGCTTTTTTCCTCGATCACCTGTCGAAGCTGCCTTACGTGCAGTCGATCAACTCGTCGGTGACCGTCACGGCCATCAAGGAATCGACGGTGCTGCCCATCGTGTGACGGAGGGCGCCATCGCGCGGGCGCAATGACACTGCTGCTGCAACTGGCCTGGCTCGCGGCACCCATCCTGCTCACGGGACTCGTTCATCTCGTCGTGATGAAGCGCGACTGGCTTCCTGCCCTGCGTCGCGCACCCATCGATTTCGGCACTTGCTGGCGCGGCGAGCGCGTCTTCGGCGCGAACAAGACGTGGCGTGGCGCGCTCGTGATGGTCCTCGGCTCCGCGGCATGGTCGTCATTGCTGGCGAGTCTCAATGCCGCGTGGTGGCACTGGCCCGTCGCAGTGGATTTCGCACAGGCGCAACCGGCGCTCTGGGGCGCCCTGCTCGGATGCGGGTACATCGTCGGCGAATTGCCGAACAGCTTCGCGAAGCGACAACTCGGCATCGCGCCGGGCGCGCTGGGCCAGGGTGCGCGCGGCAAGGTCTTCTGGGTCGTCGATCAACTCGACAGCCTCGCGGGAATGCTGCTGTTCGTCTCCATCGTGTGGCGGCCGCCGCTGGCCGTCGTCGCCGCCAGCGCGTTCGTCATGCTGGTGCTGCACCCGCTGAGCGCGTGGGTGATGGTGCGGGCGGGCCTGAAGGATCGCGTGGGCTGAGAACCCTCACCCCAGCCCTCTCCCGCGGATGGCGGGAGAGGGAGTCGATGCCCTCACCCCAACCCTCTCCCGCGGATGGCGAGAGAGGGAGTCGATGCCCTCACCCCAGCCCTCTCCCGCAAGCGGGAGAGGGAGGGCTTTCACCTCTCCCGCCTGCGGGAGAGGTCGCGCGCAGCGCGGGTGAGGGCCGCGTCAGGCGCAGGCGAGGGCCGCGCCAGGCGCGGTTGAGAGTCTGCGTACTTACCAGTCGTACTTGAAGCGAAGCGACCACGTGCGCGGGTTGTTGTAGTACTGCGTGCCCGCCAGCACCGAGGCGATGATGTACTCGTTGCTGCAGTTGTCGCAGTTGGCGCTCACGCTCCAGCCATCCTTCGGATGGCCGAGCGAGATCCCCGCGCTCCACTGGGTGTATCCGTCGGAGAGACCGATCGATTCACCCGATGTGCCGACGTTGTAGCTGCCTACGTCCTGCACGAACGCGCTCGGGGTCAACTCCAACCCGCTACCGCCCAGAGGGATCGTATAGCTGCCGCCCACCACCACCGTGTAATCCGGCAGACGCACCGGATCGGCGATCTTGCCGTTCGGGTCAACGATGCCCTTGTTGCAGTAGAGCGCCACATTCGCGGCGTTCCCGGCAGCCAACGCAGCCTGGCAATTCTGCTGTTGAGTGGTGATGCTCGGGTCGAGGCTCTTGTACTCGCCGTCCTGTACGCCCGCGTTCAGGAACAGGTTGAGGCCATCGACCGGCGCCCAGGTCAGTTCGAGTTCCGCGCCCTTAACTTCGAGGTCCGCGAAGTTCTGCGTGATGAACGCGATGCCGCCCGACGCATTCACGAACGCCGACGGCAACTGGAAGTCGGTCACGTCGGAGTAGAACGCCGTAAGGTTGACCCGCAGCCGGTTGTCCAGCCAGTCGGAGCGCATGCCGAGCTCGTAGGACCACACCTTCTCGGGCTTGAACGGCTGCACTTCGGAGACGTTGACGTTGCGCGCGTTCCAGCCGCCGGACTTGAAGCCGTTGGTCGCCGAGACGAACAAGTTGAGTTCGTCGTTCACGTCCCACTTCAACGCGACGCGAGGCGTGAACTGGCCCGTGCTCTGCTCGACCGGGATGCCCGCAGCCTTGATGTCGGCCGTATCCCACTGGTTGGCCGGCGGCGCGTTGACGTTGTCGTTCGCCTTGTAGGCGATCGTCTTCTTCTCGTCCGTGTAGCGGGCGCCGACGGTCAGCGTCAGCGAGTCGACGATGTCGAAGTCCCCCTGAACATACCCGGCCCATGCCTCGGCCGTGTTCTTCATCGTGCGGTCGTAGTAGTTCGAATCGAAGATCGTGATGCCGTTGCCGGCCGACGGGAACACCGTCAGGCCGCCGAACAGCGGGAGGTGGCAGACGGTGCTGCCGGTGGGCGGCACGCAGCCGAACGTGCCGTTGATCGCGAACAACTGGCCGAGGTCGGTCTTGTTGTCCTCGTCGAAGTAGTACACGCCGGCGACGTAGCGCAGGCGCTCGCCGAACGCGTCGCCGGTCAGCTTGATTTCCTGCGTGAACTGGTCGTGGTTGCCGTCGTTCACGATCGTGAACTGGCCCGACACCGGCACCGGGGTCTTCGGTGGAATGCCGAAGAAGTCGAGCGCGAATTTCTGTTCCATCGACCGCCAGCCGGTGATGAAGTTGAAGGTGCCGATGCCCGACTCCCAGCCGATGTTCGACGTGATGGAGTAGCTCTTGACCTCGTTGCCGAGCGGATAGTTCTGCTTGTCGTTGACGAACACACCGCGCGTAGCGGGCGTGTCGGTGCGCATGCCGGTCGTGCTGATGCGCCCATCGTGGCCCGAAATCTGCTGGTTGGCAGGCAGCGTCTTGTTCAGCTCGTTCGCATCGCCGTTCAGGATGTTCATGTAGTCCTGGTCGACATAGTCGACGGCCAGGTCCCAGGTGAACGAATCCGCCGGAATCCAGCGCGCGGCGAGCCGCGCGCCCTTGTTGTCGTTCGAGTTCAGCTTCTCGCCCGTGACCGTGTTCCAGACGTAGCCATCGTCCCGGATGGCATAGCCGGAAATCTTCGTCAGGAAGGTGTCGCTGAGCGGCACGTCGGCGCTCAGCCGGAACATGCGCTCGTTGAACTGCCCCACACCGGCTTCGGCGAATCCGCCGTATTCCGGCTGCGGCTTCTTCAGGATCACGTTCACGGCGCCGCCGGTGGTGTTGCGGCCGAACAGCGTGCCCTGCGGACCGCGCAGCACCTCGACGCGCTCGACGTCGAAGAACGCGAAGTTGTTGGCGTTCTGGCGCGCGATGAACACGTCGTCGACGTACGTGCCGACCGGCGGGTCGAAGGTCGCGATCGATTCCGTGTTGTTCAGTCCGCGGATCGAGTACACGTTCGCCGTGCCGAGGCCGGTGTTGTTCGAACCGAAGGTGTTGGGGATCAGCTTCACGAGGTCCAGGGTTTCCTGGACGTTCAGTCGCTCGAGTTGCGCATCGGTCAACGCCGTCACGGCGATCGGGACGTCCTGGATGGCTTCGCTGCGCCGCTGCGCGGTGACGACGACCTCTTCGAGCCCGGACGTAGGCGCGGCCTGCGCGGCCACCGCAAAGACGCCGAGCACTCCCGCAATCGCGGAACGCAACCTAATGTTTGACATCATCGGACTCGAACCTCCCCTGCAGCCACATCCGTGAACGTTTGATGCGACGCCGCAACGGAAGGGTGTTCGCGCAAGACCTGCAACGATTCCCAGTGCCGTCCGACCCGCATTCCTTAAGGGAAAATCGGCTAAGCGCGCCCCGTTGTCAAGCGGTCCCGATGACTCCGGCTTCGTTGCCCGCACGCCACAGCGAGGCTTGGTCCGGACAATCCTGTGCGCTCACCCGGCAACCCGTCGCCACAGGGCCCGGCCCACCAGCCGCGCCTTGGTCGGCAGGTCGAATCGATCGAGGTTCGTCTTGACGATGCCGTCGGTGAACCGAGTGTGCTTCGAATAGTCGATGCTGACGTCCACGAGCACCGGCTGCCCGCCGTTCGCAATTTCGAGCGCCCGCGCGATCGCTCCGTCCACCTCGGCATCGTTCTTCACGCTCACGAATTGCGAGCCGGTCGCCAGCGCCACGCCGGCGAGCTCGAGCGGCCCGAGCACGGTGCACGTCTTGCGGTTGTAAGGAATCTCCTGCGCCTGCGCGATCTGCGCGAGCTCGCCGTCGTTGAAGACGAACACGACCACGCCGAGGCCTTGCGCGGTCGCCGTGGCGAGCTCGAGACCCGTCATCCGGAACGCCCCGTCGCCCACGATGCCGACGACCTGCGCGCGGCGATTGGCGAGCTTGGCGCCGATCGTCGCCGGCACGCAGTAACCCATGCAGTTGAAATCCGTCGGCGAGATGAAGCCGCGCGGACGGTACACGGGCATCAGTTCGGCGGCGAGGAAGGTGTGGTTGCCGTCGTCCACGACGATCGTCGCGTCGTCGTCGAGCTGCCGGCGCAATGCGTCGAAGAACACCACCGGGTTCACGCGGCCCTTCGGATCGTGGGCGCGCCATTCGCGCCGATACGCGTCCTTGTCGTCCGCGATTCGCCGGGTCATTTCGGCGCGGCGTTGCACGGCGGCCGGCGTGCCTTCGAGCGCGGACAAGAGCCTGCTGGCGACGAGCCGTGCGTCGCCCTCCAGTGCGACCTTCGCCGGGTAGTTCGCGCCGAAGACCCGTGGATTGACGTCGACGTGAATGAGGTTCGCGGGCGGTTCCCAACCGAAACTGCCGGTGGCGATCTCGCCGAAGCGGGTGCCGACCGCGAGCAGGCAATCGCAATCGCGCAGCGCGTTCTCGACGGCGGGAACCGCTGCGCGTCCGAGGCAGAAACCCGCGTGCAAAGGATGATTGGCCGGGAACGCGCTCACGCCCTGCAGCGTCGTCGTGACGGGCGCGCCGAGGCGTTCCGCGAGCCCCGCCACCTCGCGAGCCGCATCGACGGCACCCCACCCGACGAAAATGGCCGGTGACCTCGCCGCCGCAAGCAGCTGCGCCGCCTGCCCGATATCCGACGCCGTGCAGGCGAGCGCCGGTTCGGGCCGCCCCTGGAACACGGGCACGTCGCCAGCGTCGCCGGTCAGCAGCTGCAGGTTGACCGGGATTTCGACGAACACGGGCCCGGGCTCGCCCGACGTCGCTACGCGCACCGCCTCGTAAATCGTGGGAATGACGTCCGCGTGCCGCTCCACCAGCCACGTGCCCTTGGTGATCGGCTTGAGGAACGCGTGCTGGTCCACGTCGTGCAACTGGTACTGCCGGCCGGTATCGCGGCGGATGCCGCCGGCGATCACCAGCATCGGGATGCCGTCGAGGAAAGCCTCGGCGATGCCGCTCGCGGCGTGCGTGACGCCGGCCGCCGGCACGATGACGAGCGTGCCGAGGCTCGTTCCGCTGCGGCTGACGGCGTCGGCCATGAACGCGCCGCCCCCTTCGTGGGTGACGAGCACCGGCGTGATGGAGGACGACTTTGCGAGTTCGTCGTAGATCTCGGTGTTGTGCACCCCCGGGATGCCGAACGTGTAGCGCACGCCCACGTTTTCCAGGGCTTCGCGGAGCAGGGAAGCGGCGGTTCGGCCCACGGTCGGTCCTCCTGTCGGGCCCGCGACGGTCACGGGGTACGCGATTCTACGCAGCAAGCCACGACGGCGGAAAAATGCGCATCCCCTCACGCGGCCTGGACGTCGGCGCCCGTAAGATGGCGCGATGGGCGACGTGCGCATTGCAGTGATCGGCGCCGGCATGGCCGGCCTCTCCTGCGCCTTCGAGCTTACGCGGGCCGACGCCAGGGTCACGGTGTTCGAGCGGTCCCGCGGCCTCGGCGGCCGGCTCGCGACGCGTCGCAGTGGCGCGTTCGCCTTCGACCACGGTGCGCAATTCATCACGGCGCGCAGCCGTTCGTTCGCCGGTTTCGCGCACGTTGCCGAACGGGCCGGTGTGCTCGAGGCATGGCAGCCGCGAGTGAGGGAGGACGAGCGCGTCTTCGACGCCCCCATCGATGACTGGCTGGTCGGCACGCCGGGCATGAGTTCGCTGGTGCGCCCGCTCACGCGCAACGTGGACCTGCAGACGGGCGTCTCGGTGCACGAGCTGGTGCAGGGCCAGCGCGGCTGGGAACTGCAGACCGACTCGGGCCGCCAGAACCAGGTGTTCGATGCGGTCGTCGTGGCGGTCCCGGCGCCGCAGGCTATCTCGCTGCTCGGGCACCACGGTCGCGCGTTCCGCCGCCTCGCCGACGTGAAGATGGCGCCGTGCTGGTCCGCGATGATGATCTTCGACACCCCGATCGACGCGGGTGGTGAGGCCATCCGCTGGACCCGGGGCCCGCTCACCTGGGCCGCGTGCGATTCGAGCAAGCCCGGGCGCGAGGCGCAGCCGCAGTCCTGGGTCGTGCACGCCGCATCACAATGGTCGCGCGAGAATCTCGAGGCGGACGCGCGCGACATGGCGCGCCTGCTGTTGCGGGAATTTGCGCAGGCGATCGGTCGCGAATTGCCGCCGCCCTCGCACCTGGAGGCTCATCGCTGGCGGCACGCGCTGGTCGAACAGCCGCTCGGTCTGCCGTGCCTGGTCGACGAGGAGGTTGCCGCGGGAGCCTGCGGCGACTGGTGCATCGCCCCTCGCGCCGAAGCGGCCTTCGAAAGCGGGCGCGCGCTCGCGCAGTCCATACTCTCGAGGGTGGGTCTCGCCTCGCCGTCGACCCTGCGGCGCTGAGCCGTCCGTCCCTCAGGATTCGCCGTGCGGTCCCGGTCGCGGCCGCATCAGCCGCAGCCTCACGCCGTCGCGCGCGAAGGTCTCGAACGAGCCCCAGAGGGCCAGCGCGATCAGCAGCGGGATGATCTCGACGATCACTCGGTACATGAGGACCGAAGCGAGCAGCTGTTCCGGCGGCACGTCCGGCAACAGGAGCAGCAACACGGACTCGATCACGCCGAGACCGGCCGGGACGTGGCTCAAGATGCCCACCAGCACGCTCGCGAGATAGACCGCGACGAACGGCAGGTAGCCGAGCTGGATCGAATCCGGCAACAGCAGGTAGAGCACGGACGAGATCAGCACGACGTCGCTCACGCCGACGACGTACTGCAGCGCGGTCATCGCCGGAGTCGGCAGGTTGAAGGACCAGCCGCGAAACCGGACTGGGGCGCGGCGGAAGATCACGAGCAGGGCGTAGCCGACGTCCTTGGCGAGGCCGATGCAGCCGAGCAGCACCAGCAACCCGCTCGAGACGCGGAACAGGGGCGCGAGGCGATCGGCCGCGAGCACGAGCGAAAGGTCGAGCGCCAGGCCGACCGCGAGCCCATAGGCGAGATTGCACATCAGCACGGTCGCGCCGACTTCCATCGCGGTGAATCCGGCCGGCGAATACATGCGGTAGCGGATCGCCCCGCCGCTCAGCATCGCCTGCCCGACGGCGTGACCGAGCGGGAACGCAATGAGCGCGGTGATCATCGGCTTCGCGCGGCCGATGTCGTCCTTCACGTAACGCACCACCACCGCCTCGTAGAGCGCAAGGATGGTGAATGCGGCGACCGCGCAAAGCGCGGCCATGAACAGCGTATGGAGCGGAACGGCGCGCATCTGCGCCAGCACGTCCGCGAGGCTGATGCGCTGGAAAGTGCGGTACAGGACCCAGAGCGCGAGGCTGCCGATCAGGACGCTGACGGCGATCCCGATGGCTGCCTTGACCTTGTGGCGACTCGCTTCGGACATCTTCGGATTCTACGGGTGGCCGCCACCGCCCCGCAGTCGCGCGAGTACGCAGCCGACGCTGGCCTAAAAACGAATGATTCTCATTAAACTAAATTATTCTCAAGCCATTGAAACATTCCCGCCCGGCGCTGTCGAATTCGCAAGCAAGCCTGCGCCGCGTAAGATGACGGCGCTGTCCGTTGGCACAACTGGAGACTCACTCGATGTCGGAAAAAACCTTTGATCGTCGCACCCTGCTGAAGGGCGCACTCCTCGGCGCCGCCGTGGTGCCCGTGACCGCGCTGCTCGGACGCGCTGAAGCCGCGGCCGGTAAGGTCGACCCGAACGAGCCGCAGGCCAAGTCGCTCGGCTACGTCGAGGACGCGTCGAAGGTCGACGCCAAGGCGAACCCGAACTACAAGCCGGGCCAGGTCTGCGCAAACTGCCTGCAGGCAACCGGCAAGGCCGGCGATGCGATGGTACCGTGCAACATCTTCGCGCAGCGCCAGGTGAACGCGAAGGGCTGGTGCAAGGTGTACGTGAAGCGCCCGTAAGCGCGTCTTCGACTTCATTCACCTGAAGACGGCGCGATCGGGCCACCGGTCGCGCCGTTCTGCTTTTCGGAGGCGACCGGCGCATGACGCAAGACGATGCTTACGCGGGTCTGGCTTCGACGCTGCCGGCGCCGCTGCAGCCGATCGCGCGCCTGGCATTGAACCTCCGCTGGGTCTGGAACCACGCGACGGATCGTGTCTGGGAGGCGCTGTCGCCCGAAGTCTGGCAGCAGACCGCCAATCCGGTGCTGGTGCTGCAGAACACGCCGCGCAGCCGCCTCGAGGATCTCGCACAGTCGGCGGAATTCGTCGAACGAGTGCGTTCGCTCGACCGCTCCCTGGCCGAGTATTGCGGCCGTCCGAGCTGGTTCCAGCGCGCCGCGGCCGACGCCGAACGTCCGCTGCACGTCGCGTACTTCAGCATGGAGTACGGCCTCACCGACGCGCTCCCGCTCTATTCGGGGGGCCTCGGCGTGCTGGCCGGAGACCACCTGAAGACGGCGAGCGATCTCGGCATCCCGCTCACCGCCATCGGGCTTTTTTATCGCCAGGGATACTTCCGCCAGATGCTCGACGCCGCAGGCTCGCAGCTGGCGATCTACGCATCGAACTCGCCGCAGTCGCTGCCGGTGCGTCTCGTGACGGACGCAGAAGGCATGCCGCTGCGCGTGTCGATCGAGCTGCCGGGCCGCCCGCTTCGACTGAGGATCTGGCGCGCCGAGGTCGGCCGCGTGGACCTCTACCTGCTCGACAGCGACGACCCGCTCAACTCGCCGTTCGACCGCGCGATCACGGCCCAGCTCTACGGCGGCGACGGCGAGACGCGTTTCATGCAGGAGATTGCGCTCGGCATCGGCGGATGGCGCGCGTTGCAGGCGCTCGGCATCGAAGCGAACGTGTGCCACCTCAACGAGGGGCACGCCGCGCTCGCCACGCTCGAGCGCGCGCGAACGTTCGCCGACCGGCACCAGTGCGACTTCTTCACGGCGCTGTGGGCGACGCGCGCCGGCAACGTCTTCACGACGCACACTCCAGTCGCCGCCGCATTCGACACGTTCGCGTTGCCGCTGCTGGTCAAGTACAGCAGCGAGTACGTCAATCACTTCGGCATCAAGCCGCAGCAGCTGCTGGCGCTCGGCCGGCGCAATGCGGATGACGTCGCCGAGCCGTTCAACATGGCGTACCTGGCCGCGCGCACCTGCGGTTCCATCAACGGCGTCAGCGAACTGCACGGGCGCGTCAGCCGCAGCATCTTCGCCCCCCTCTTCCCGCGGTGGCCGGAGGAAGAGGTGCCCGTCACCCACGTGACGAACGCCGTGCACGTGCCGTCCTGGGATTCACCGTGGGCGGACCGCCTGTGGACCGAGGCGTGCGGCAAGGACCGCTGGCTCGGCGAGCCCAGGTTGCTGAGCGACGCCGTCGCGAAGCTGAGCGATGGCCAGCTGTGGGAATTCCGCGGCATGGAGCGGCGCGACCTCGTCGAGTACGCGCGACGCCGGCTGCTGCGCCAGTACAGCCAGCGCGGTACCGGCCCGGACTTCCTCGGACTCGTGCGCGGCGCGCTCGACCCGAACGTGCTGACGATCGGCTTTGCGCGCCGGTTCACTGAGTACAAGCGGCCCGCGCTGCTGCTGCAGCAGCCGGAGCGGCTCGCGCGGCTGCTGACCGACCGGGAGCGGCCCGTGCAGCTGATCATCGCGGGCAAGGCGCACCCCCGCGACCAGCAGGGCCAGGCGTTCGTCACGCAATGGGCACAATTCGTCCAGCGGCTCGACGTGCGCACGCGGGTGGTCTTCCTTGAGGACTACGACATGGCGCTGGCCGAGGAGATGGTCCAGGGCGTGGACGTGTGGATCAACACGCCGCGCCGCCCCTGGGAAGCGAGCGGCACGAGCGGCATGAAGGTGCTGGTCAACGGCGGCCTGAACCTCTCGGAACTCGACGGCTGGTGGGCGGAGGCCTACGGGCCCGACGTGGGCTGGGCCATCGGCGATGGCCGGGAGCACGACGATGTCGCGGCGTGGGACGCCATCGAGGCGGACCAGTTGTTCGACGTGCTCGAACGCGAAGTCGTGCCCGAGTTCTATGCGCGCGGCCCCGAGGGCATTCCTTCGGCGTGGGTGGCGCGGATTCGCGCGAGCCTCGCGCGCCTGACGCCGCGCTTCAGCAGCAACCGCATGCTCGCCGATTACCTGGAGAAACTTTACCGGCCCGCTGCGGATGAATACGGCGTGCGCATCGATCGCAATCTTGCGCTCACTCGCGAACTGGACGCCTGGGGCCGCAAGCTGCGCAGGCACTGGCCGGAGATCCACTGGGGCAATCTCGACGTCGAAGCAGACGGCGCGGAGCACGTGTTCCGCGCGCAGGTGATCCTGGGCGACGTGCCGCCCGAGGCGGTGCGCGTCCAGCTGTACGCTGCGCCGGCCAACGGGCAATCGAGCGAATGCCGCGACATGACGCGCGACCACGCTATGGCGGGCGCAGCCGGAGGCTACGTCTACGTCGGCCGCGTGCCAGGCACGCGACCGGCTTCCCACTACACGCCCCGCGTGATCCCGCGACACGCGCAAGCCCGAATTCCCGCCGAAGCGGCCTGGATCCTCTGGTACCCGAGCTGACCTCCCCCCTTGAAACCCCGCCGGGCGCTCGCATGTAGGGCGGCAGATGGGGATTGCAGGGGCAATCCTGGGCAGGAGGTAGCCACCATGCGAGTGATTCACTGGGAACCGTTCCGCGACATCGACGATGTCTTCGACCGCTTTTTCGCCGATACGCTGCGGCGGCAGGCTCGTCCGGCCGGCCAGGCGCAGACGGGCCGTGACTGGGCCCCGGTCGCCGACGTGACAGAATCGGAAAGCGAGTACCTGATCAAGGCCGAGCTGCCCGAGGTCCGCAAGGAAGACCTGAGCCTCACCGTCCAGGACGGCGTGCTTACGCTCTGCGGCGAGCGCAAGCAGGAAAAGCTCGCCGAGGGCGAGAAGACGCACAGAATCGAGCGGTTCTACGGCACGTTCGCGCGCCGCTTCGCGCTGCCGGAGAACGCCGACGAGCAGGCGATCCGCGCGGAAAGCCGCGACGGCCTGATCCTGATCCACATCCCCAAGCAGAAGGTCGTGCAACCGCAGCCGCGGCAGATCACGATCCAGTGAGGAAAGGCCGATAGGCGATGGGCGACAGGCACTTCGAAGCCTGTCGCCTGTCGCCTATGGCCTCTCGCCCGCTCATCTATAATCGCGCTTCGGCCGGACATGACCGGCCAACGCGAGGCGATTCCATGACGACCATCAAGGGCACGGCCGACCTGTGCGACGAGTTCGGCGACAGCGTGCAGGTCTGCGAACCGATCTTTCACGCGTTCGGCGGTCGGCAGGCCTTTTCCGGCCCGGTCAGCACCGTGCGCTGCTTCGAAGACAATTCGCTGGTGAAAGCTGCCGTCGAGAGTCCGGGCAACGGTCGCGTGCTGGTCGTGGACGGCGGCGGCTCGCGCCGGCGCGCGCTGGTCGGCGGCAACCTGGGGGTCGCGGCCGTGAAGAACGGCTGGGCCGGGATCATCATCCACGGTTGCATCCGGGATTCCGCGGAACTCGCGCCGCTGCCGCTCGGCATCCGCGCGCTCGGCACCATGCCGTTGCGCAGCGAGAAGCGCGGCGAGGGTGAGCGCGACGTGCCGGTGCGATTCGCCGGCGTGACCTTCCGGCCTGGCGATCATGTCTTCGTCGACGAAGACGGCGTAATCCTTTCGCACACCCCGCTCGCCTGAGCGCCGAGGCACTCACACCATGGCACGCACCGTCCAATGCGGGTACCTCGGGCGCGAGGCGCCAGGTCTCGAACGCATTCCGTATCCCGGCGAGCTCGGCAAGCGCATCTACGAGAACATCTCGGCGCAAGCGTGGCAGGCGTGGCTCCGTCACCAGACCATGCTGATCAACGAGTACCGGCTGTCGCCGATCGAGCCGAAGGCGCGCAAGTTCCTCGTCGAGGAAATGGAGAAGTTCCTGTTCGGCGGCGGATCCGAGAAGCCGAAGGAATTCGTCGCGCCGGAAGCCGACTGATCGCAAGCCCTCACCCCGACTGCGTCGACCCTCTCCCGCTTCGGCGGGAGAGGGTGTCTTACCTCTCCCGCCTACGGGAGAGGTCGCCCCGCGGGGCGGGTGAGGGCGTCTTACCTCTCCCGCTTGCGGGAGAGGTCGGGCGCAGCCCGGGTGAGGGCTCCTGCATGAACCGCGAGCAGGGCCCACGCAACCATGAACGACACCCCGCCCACTGGCGCCACCATGCCGAGCGTGCGCGGAGCGCCGGCCGTGATCAGGTAGATTGCGCCCGAAAAGCAGGCGATTCCGAACGCCATCGTCGTTGCGGACGCACGCAGCCAGCGCGTTTCGCCGCCGGCCTGCCCGATGGCCGCGAGCACCAGCAGGCCGAGCGCATGCAGCAGGTGATACAGGACACCAGTCTGAAAGCTCGCGAGCTGCTTCGGCTCGAGCCTTGCCGCGAGCAGGTGCGTGCCGAACGCGCCGAGGATGACCCCCAGCAGCATCAGCACCGCACCGATCGTGATCCACCGCCTTGCAAAAGGCGTCAATCCGGCCCGCATCTCGTTCATCGCGTCTCCAGGCAATCTCACTTGTCAGCGGCCGACCGGGTCGCATGTGCGACGAGGGTCGCAATGGGTTTCGGCAATCCAACCTTCGCCGGATTCTCGACGTCGTACCAGCGGTAGCGATCGTCATCGCGCAGCTCCGCCGCCTTGCCGAGACACCGCACGGCGAGCGGATGCATCTTGTAGTCGAAGTGGCTGAAGGCATGGCGCACCGGCTCTGCGTCGCGCAGCTTCGACGCCCCGGACAAATGCTCGCGACACCACTGCTGCGCGTGGCTGCGCGTCGGGAACTCCGGCAAGCCCCACAGGCCGCCCCAGATCCCGACGGGCGGACGCCGCTCGAGCAACACCTTGTGCTCGCCGCGCATGGCGACCACGAGCCACGCTTCTCGCTCGGGTCGCTTCGCGCGCCGGCGCGGCGACGGCAGGCGATCCTGCAGGTTACGGTCGCGTGCCACGCAATCGGCCACGACCGGACACAGCAGGCACGCGGGATTCGAGCGCGAACACACCGTGGCGCCGAGATCCATGATGCCTTGAGTGTATGCGGCCGACCGCTCGTGCGGCGTGCAGGCCTCCGCGAGTTTCCACAACCGCTTGTCGACCGCAGCGTCGGACGGATCGCCCTCGATACCGAAGTAACGCGCCAGTACCCGTTTCACGTTGCCGTCGAGGATCGCGTGACGCTCGCCTCGCGAGAGCGCGAGGATCGCGCCGGCCGTGGAGCGGCCAATGCCCGGCAGCTTCATCACTTCGTCGAGCGTACGGGGAAATTCTCCGCCGTGCGCCTTCATCACCGCCTGTGCGGCGCGATGCAGGTTGCGCGCACGCGCGTAGTAGCCGAGGCCGGACCACACGTGCAGCACCTCGTCGAGCTTGGCGCTCGCGAGAGTCTGCACGTCCGGAAAGCGCGCGATGAAGCGCTCGAAGTACCCGGCCGCCGTGCCCACCTGCGTCTGCTGCAGCATGATCTCGGAGACCCACACGCGGTACGGCGTCGGGTTGCGCTGCCACGGCAGGTCGGTGCGCCCGTCGCTGTCGAACCAGCGCAGCAGCGCCGGTGCGAAGCGCTCGGCGCGCGCAGATTCCTCGCGGGAAAGCTCAGCGGGCATTCGCTTCCCGTTCGACGTTGCGGAAGAACCGCAGCGTGGAATCGCGCAAGGCGCGCAGGGCCAGTCCGTGCCCGATCAACGACGGCACCCAGAAATCGGGCTGGAACTCGGCCTCGTAGTAGACGTGCGTACCCGAGCCCTCGACCTGCCATCGCGTGCGCGCAATGCCGCGGCGCATGTCGCTCTGCTCCGGGATCACGGTGGCGACCAGCCGGCCCGGGGAGTGCTCGAAGCGCTCGACCCGGTCGACCGACTTGCAGAAGAAACCCGCGCAGGCGTCGATGGTCGTCTGGACGCGCATGGAGCCGTCCGGGTCGTGGCCGACCAGCCGGGCTCGCTTGATGCGCGGGTCGATGACCTTGTAGCGCTTGTAGTCGAGCAGCACTGCCTCGATGCCGGCCGGCGGCGCTCCGAGGACGCCCTCGAACACGACGTGGAAGACACCGTTGGCAAAGGCAGCTTCGTTTCTGCGGACATCGAACGCGTCTGCCGGACGGCTCAGGGCCAGCAGGCCGAGCAACAGCGTCGCAAACGCGGCCCTCCGGCGGCAACCGCCGGCGGCGTCACGAGCAGACGATGGCCGCATCCGTTCCCGCCCGGCAACCGTCAGGGAACCCGTACTGCTTCCAGTAGTCGACCATCCCCACGCGTTCCGCGAGCCTGGCGAAGCGCGGGTCGGTCCGCAACGGACGGCCCTCCGGCGACCACACGTGGGCCATGTCCCAGTCCCGCACCCAGGACGAGCGATCCTTGTCGAGGCCGTCGAACATCACCCGGTACGCGAGGTCTGTCTGCCCGAGCTGGATGAGGGGAATCACGCGATCCTGCGGCGGCCAGATCTTCGTGTCGAACGCCTGCATCCTCGCCACCATCTGCGGACGCAGCGCCGGATCGGCGATGGCGTCGACGTAGGGACCGATCTGGCCTCGCAGTTCCTTGGGTATCTGCTCCTGCGCAACGATCAACCGCTTCGCCTCGTCCCACTCGCCCCGTCGCAGCGCCACTTCCGCCTCGATGCCCAGGTTCTGCTGCCCCAGGCCAAGTTCCCCCGCGAGCTTCGAATACCGCAGAGCCTGGTCGTCGTCGCCCCTCACCAGGTACACCTGGGCCAGGTTCGCGGCGATGATCGGCGAGGTCGGATCGAGCTCCTGCGCGCGCTTCGCCTGCGTCAGCGACGCGTCGAGGCGCCCCACGTTCCGCAACAGGATCGAATACCACTGGTGCGGCGTCGCCTCGTTCGGCTCGAGGGAGATCGCGAAGAAGAAGCCCGACTCGGCGTCGAGCAGGTCGCCCCGGTTCGCATTGATCTGCGCGAGCACGGCGTGTGCCTCGCCGATGTTCGGATCGACTGCAAGCGCCGTGCGCGCCGCGTTCCTGCGCCAGCTCGTAGTATCTCTCGTCGTCGCCCTTCTCTTCCGTGTAGCCTGGCATCACGACGTAGGCCGAGGCGAGCGCCGCATTGGCCCGGGCAAATGCCGGATCCTTGCCGATCGCCGCCTGGTAGAGATCGATGGCCTGCCGCAAATTCTCGGCGCCGCGACGCTTCCAGATGGCGCGGCCCTGCAGGTACAGCTCGTAGGCCTCCACGTTCTGCGTCGGCGCGCGTTCGCGTTGCGCGAGCTTCTGCTCGGCGGGCGCGAGCTGGATGCGCAGGCGATCGACGATGGCCTGCGCGATCTCGTCCTGCACCGCGAAGATGTCCTCGAGCTTGCGATCGTAGGTTTCCGACCACAGGTGGAACCCGGTCCCGGTGTCGATCAGCTGCGCGGTGATGCGCACCTGCGGGCCCTGCTGGCGCACGCTGCCCTCGAGCACGGTCTCGACGCCAAGTTCCTTGCCGACTTCGCGGACATCGACATTGCGTCCCTTGAAGGCGAAGGCCGAGGTGCGCGCCGCCACCTGCAGTCCCGGCACCCGGGCCAGCAGGTTGAGCAACTCCTCCGACATGCCGTCGCTGAAGTAATCCTTGGACGGGTCGCCGCTCAGGTTGGTGAACGGCAGCACGGCGATCGAATTGTGGGGCTCGCCGGCGTTGGCGCGGCCGACGCCGCGTTCATAGAGCAGGTAGCCGAGACCCGCCATGCAGAGCAGCACGACCACCCCGAATGCCGCCCGCTGCCGGACCTGGGTCGCGGGGGCGGCCTCGCCCGGCAGCGGTGCCGTGCGCTGGATGCCGTCGGGGCCCACGTCGAAGATCCACGCGAGCACCATGGCCACCGGGAAGCCGACGAGCAGGAACACGACGACGAAGGTCATCGCCCACTCGGGCACGTGCAGCGCAGGGAAGACGACCGAGCAGCCCTCAGTGACGCCCCAGGCAACGGCGCCGTAGCCGATCGCGACCTTGCCGACGCGCCGGCGCTTTATTTCCGCGAGAAAGGCCATCGGGCTCCCGACCAGTCGTGCAGATCCATGAGACTCGCGCGCACGGCGGGCAGTTCCCCCCGCCGGGCGTATTGTCCACGAATCCCCGGCGCGCGCGAGTCTTCCGCGCCTAGAGCTTGCAGACGTCGACGTCGCCGCTCAGCGTCTTGATCCGGACCCTGCCCGTGCCGTTGCCTTCGCTGAAGCGCAGTTCCTTGCCCGGGGCGTACTCGTCCGTGCGCGTCGGCTTCGGGCCGAAGCATGCACGGATGTCGCCGCTGAAGCTGGACACGTCGAACTCGGCATTGATCGGCGGGGCGAAGTCGAGGCGCACGTCGCCGCTGATGCTTTCGACGTCGAAACGTGCGTCGGCCGGCAGGAAGGCCGCAACGGCCAGGTCGCCGCTCGTCAGGCGCAGCCGCGAGCGGCTCACCTCGCCGAGGCCGAGCGTGAAGTCTCCGCTCACCGTGCTGCCGTTCACCTCGCCGGCCGCACGAGTGACGACCGCGTTGCCGCTGACCGTCGTAAGAGTGAGCATGCCCTTCTGGCCGTTGCCGGTGACGCTGAGGTCGCCGCTGACCGTCTTGCATTCGACGTCCTCGGCGCCGGACTCCGTGGCGACATTGGCACTGACGGACTGCAGCCGCTGAGATCCCTTGATGCCGTTCACCTTGATGTCCGCACTGACGGTGTTGACGTTGATGCTGCTGCCGGCCGGCACCTTGACGACGAGGTCCGTGTCTTCGACGTTCCAGGACTTGCCCGGCAGGATGACCTTGACGCGCGTGACCTTGCCCGAGCTGTTGAACTCGAGCCGTTCGCTGCCTTTGCCGAGCGAACCGGTGACTTCCACCTCGTTGCGGTCCCAGCCCGTCACCGTAACCTGCCCGGCGACGTTCGAGATCTCGACCTGGCCCTTCGGATCGGCCGGGGCGCGATTGTTGATCGGCGTGCCCGCCTCGGCGAGCGGTGCCGCGAGGAACAGGGCCAAGGTCGCTAGCGAAAGCGAATGGGCATTCATCGGGAATCTCATAGCTGCATCCTACTGGAATCCGGCTGGGGACCGGGACCGCCTGCGGCGGTCAGTTGGTTGGCTGCGGCGAGCACCGCGAGTTCTTCCTGGTACGTGCTGAGGAGCAGTTCCTCGAGCAGCGGATCGCCCGGCTCCTCGGCCAGTGCCTGGTTGATGGCATCGGCCGCGCGTCGCAATTGCGCGAGGTTGTCCTCGAGCTTGCCGCGCGCCGACGCCGGCATGCGCCCGATCCGCTCCTGCAGCATGGCCGTCAACTGCCGGTGCGCATTCTCGTACTCGGGGCTCAGGCGGTGCGAGGGCCCGAACGCAGCGGGCAGCGCCTGCGCGTCAGCCGACGCAGGTGCGGGCACGACGGGCGCCTGCGCCACCCGCGGCGCAGCGTCGCGGCGGACCAGCGACGCGGTGATCAACGACGACGCGGCCACGAGCACCACGGCAGCCGCGAGCTGCCAGGCCCAGGGATTGCGTCGCGTTGCGAGCGCGGCCCCCTGCAGCGGCGGGCTCGAGCTGTGCCTCGATCCCCGACCACAGGTCGCGAGCGGGCGGCACGTCGCGGGGCAACGTCGCCAGCGCCTGGTCGAGCCGCTCGCCTTGATCGAGCCTGTCGTGACGCGTCATGTGTTCTCCTCGCCGAGTTGCAGGCGCATGCCGAGCAGATGCCGGGCCCGGTGCAGCTGGGCTTTGCAGGTCCCGACCGCGATGCCGAGCATCGCGGAGACCTCCTCGTGCGAATACCCATAAATGCCGGCGAGCACCAGCACGTGGCGCGCGCCCGGCGGCAGGCTGGCGATCGCGGCTTCGAGGTCGCCTTGCAGCGCCAGATCCGGCACGCCCCCGTCCTCGAGGGTCTCGGCGGCCTCGTCCTCGGCCGAGCCTTCCGCGCCCAGCGACTCGGCGCGTCGGCGCTTGTGGGCAAGCACCGTGTTCACCGCGATGCGATGCAGCCACGTGCCGAAGCTGCTACGCGTCTCGAAGCGCGCCAGGTTGCGCCAGGCCTGGACGAACGCCTCCTGCGTGCAATCCTCCGCTGTCTCGCGCTGGGCCGTCATGCGCAGGCACAGCCCATGCACCCGGCCGCAATGCAGGCGATAGAGTTTCTCGAACGCGGCCTGCGAGCCGCGCCGGGCCGCCTCGACGAGACGGTGCTCGTCGGCCGCGTGTCGCGCGCGTTCGAGTTCGCTTTCGGCTGAGTCCAACGCCAACGTCCACCTCGGCTCGTGCCGGCCCAGGCCCAGGAATGCCGCGGGCATCGTACACACCCCTGCCGAACCCGCCTGCGCCAAGATTGCCCTCATGACCTTAAGATGCGGGTGGGCCGCAAAAGGTTTGGATGAGGGATCTCCAGATGCCAGACGCCGTATCGATCGAACGCCGGGGCATGGTCGGGACAGTCGTACTGCACCGCCCCCAGGCACGCAATGCCGTGGATCCCGCCACGGCGCAGGCCTTGGCCGGGGCGTTCCTGGCGCTGGACGCCGATCCGGAGATTGCCGTCATGGTGCTGTGGGGCGCGGGAGGCACGTTCTGCGCCGGCGCGGACCTCCGCGCCGTGAGCGCCGGCTGGAACCCGGAACGGCTTGCAGGCACCCTCGGGCGCGCCGGACGACCCGTTCGGACCGATGGGACCCACCCGCCTGCGCCTCGGCAAACCCGTCATCGCGGCCGTCGCGGGCCACGCCGTGGCGGGCGGGCTGGAACTGGCGTTGTGGTGCGACCTGCGCGTTGCGGAAGAGGACGCCGTCTTCGGCGTGTTTTGCCGGCGCTGGGGCGTCCCGCTGATCGACGGCGGGACGGTACGCCTGCCCCGCCTGATCGGGCAGAGCCGCGCGCTCGACATGATCCTCACCGGTCGCGCGGTCGGCGCCGACGAAGCGCTGCAGTTCGGGCTCGCCAATCGAGTGGTGCCGCGCGGCGAGTCACGTCCTGCGGCGGAAGCGCTGGCCGCCGAAATCGCAGCCTTTCCGCAAGGTTGCCTGCGCGCCGATCGCGATTCGGCGCTGGCGCAATGGGGCCTTGGGGAATCCGCGGCCCTGCAGCGCGAGTTCGCCAGCGGGCTCGGCGTGCTCCGCAGCGGCGAGTCGGCTGCCGGCGCCGCGCGCTTCGTCGACGGCGCAGGCCGGGGTGGGCGCTTCGATCAGTGACGCGGCGCGTTGAGATAGTCGACCGTCACGTCGACCATCGCCTTTACGCCGACTTCCAGCGCCGACTCGTCCACGAAGTAGAGCGGCGAGTGGTTGCTCGGCGCCCTGTCCGCGTCCTGGCCGCGCGGCGTCGAACCGACGAAGAAGTACACGCTCGGCACCTGCAATGCGAAGTGGGCGTAGTCCTCCGAGCCGGTCACGAACGGGATTTCGACGACCTTGTCGGCGGATCCCGCGGCTTTCTGCAGCGACGGCAGCAGCTGCCGCGTGAGGTCCGGGTTGTTGATCACGACCGGGTTGCTGCCGGGCAGGATGTCGAGCCTCGCCGTGGCGCCGCTCGCGGCCGCGGTGTTCTCGGCGGTGCGACGCAGGCGCTCGATGGTCTGGTCGCGCACGCCGGCGTCGAACGTGCGGATCGTGCCCATCATCTCGACCGAGTCGGGAATGATGTTGAAGCGGATGCCGCCCTTGATCGCGCCGACGGTGACCACGGCCGGGTAGCGCGTGATGTCCGTCTGGCGGCTTACGATGGTCTGCATGCCGTTCAGGATCTGCGCAGACGCGACGATCGGATCCACGCCGCCCCAGGGCCGCGAGCCGTGTGTCTGCACGCCGTTCACCGTCAGGCGAAACGTGTCCGACGCCGCCATCAGCGAGCCCGAACGGTAGCCGATCGTGCCCGCGTTCAGGCCGGCCCACAGGTGCAGACCGACGACTGCGTCCGGCTTGTAGTCGCGAAACACGCCTTCCTTCAGCATCAGCGGCGCACCGCCCTCCTCGCCCTCGGGAGCGCCTTCCTCGGCCGGCTGGAACATGAACACCACCGTGCCCGGCAGGTCTTTGCTCATGCCCGCGAGCACCTGCGCAGCACCCATCAGGATCGCGGTGTGGCCGTCGTGGCCGCAGGCGTGCATCACGCCGACTCTCTCGCCGCGGTATTCGGTCGTGACCGTCGACTTGAACGGCACGTCGACGCGCTCGGTGACCGGCAACGCGTCCATGTCCGCGCGCAGCGCGATCACCGGGCCCGGGCGGCCGCCTCGCAGCACGCCGACGACGCCCGTGTGCGCGATGCCCGTGTGCACTTCGAGGCCCATGGCCTTCAACTGCGCCGCGATGATCTGCGAAGTGCGCGTCTCACGGTTGCCGAGTTCGGGATGCTGGTGGAAGTCGCGCCGCCATTCGACGACCTTGGGCATCGTGGCCGCAATGGCGGCATCGACGCCTTCCGCGGCACGGGCCACGCCGGCCGCGCAGGCGAGGGCCATCAGGCAGGCGGTGGCGACGAGTCTGGAAAAGTGCGGCATGGTGCTCAGGCCCCGAAGTGGCAACGGCGGAGGTGGCGCAGCATACTTCAGGCCTCGCCGGCCGTTGGAGCGGAAAATGATCCTCAAGCTATTGTCGGCCGTACTCGGCCTGACGGCGCTAGCCTGGTTGGCGCTGCTTTTCTCCTCGCGCGCGGTGCTCGTCAGCGAGAAGATCGAGCCGGCTACCCTGCACCAGAAACTCGTATGCACTTACTTCGCTGCGACCCGCACCATCCGCAAGGAATACTGGTACTCGAAGTCGGACACATTCGGCCGCGCCGTCTGCCCGCGCTGGGAAACGGTGCGGTCGGCCCCGGAATGATGCTGGAGATCGCCCCATGCGCCGTACGCTCGCCCTCCTCCCTGGATTGTTCCTGGGGCTCGCCGGCATGACGACTCTTGCGAGCGACGCGCTCGGCCAGGCGGTGTCGCCGAGCGTCCCGAAGTCCATTGCGAAGACGCAGAAGCCGCCGCTGCACGGGCAGAAGTGGATGGCGATTGCCGGCAAACCGCTCGCGGCTACGGCAGGCTCGATGATGTTCCAGCGCGGCGGCAACGCGGTCGATGCCGCGTGCGCGATGATCGCGGCCACCTCGACGATGTGGGACGTGCTGTCGTGGGGCGGCGAGACGCAGGCACTGATCTTCGACCCGCGCACGAAGAAGGTGATCGCGATCAACGGGCTCGGCGTGGCGCCGACCGGCGCGACGCCCGAGTTCTATCGCAGCAAGGGCTACCCGTACCCACCCGCCTACGGCCCGCTCGCGGCGGTGACGCCCGGCACGCCGGGCGGCCTTATGCTGATGCTCGAGCAATACGGCCGGCTGTCGTTGGCCGAGGTGCTCGCACCTGCCATCGAGCTCGCGGACGGCTATCCGATCGAAGCGGAGACCGCGAACAGCATCGAGCGCTGGAGGGACAAGCTCAAGGAGTGGCCCTACTCGAAGCAGGTGATGCTGCCGCACCTCGGCGAAGCGCGCGAGGCGCCCCAGCCGGGCGAGATCTTCCGCCAGGCCGACCTCGCCGCGACGCTGCGCAAGCTCGTCGAGGCGGAAGAGCTGGCCCTGAAGGCCGGCAAGTCGCGCAAGGAAGCGATCCGCGCCGCGTACGACCGCTTCTACAAGGGCGACATCGCGCGCGAGTTCGCGCGCGGTGTGCAGGAACAGGGCGGACTGATCACGGAGGCGGACCTTGCGAAGTGGAAGCCGCTGGTCGAAGAGCCGCTGCACACCAACTATCACGGTGTGGACGTCTACAAGCTCGACACCTGGACCCAGGGGCCCGCGCTGCTGCAATCGCTCAACATCCTCGAGAATTTCGACCTCAAGGCGCTCGGCTACAACAGCGCGAGTTACATTCACACCTTGTACCAGGCGATGAACCTCGCCTTCGCCGACCGGGATTTCTACTACGGCGACCCTGGCTTCCCGCCCGACGAGCCGCGCCGCGGCCTGTTGTCGAAGGAATACGCAAAGCAGCGCGCGGCGACGATCGATCGCGAGCGCAACGACCCGCACGCCGGGCCCGGCGATCCGTATCCCTTCCAGGGCGACAAGAATCCGTATCGTGAGCTGCTCGAGAAGAACCGCCGTGCCGCGGCGGGCGGGGCCGCCACCGAGTCGCTGGCCGCCGCCGATTTCGAGCAGTTCAAGGAAGCGTTCCAGAGCGGCACCACCAGCGTGATCGCCGCGGACGCCGAGGGCTGGCTCGTCTCGGTCACACCGAGCGGAGGCTGGATTCCCGCCACCATCGCCGGACGCACCGGCATCGGCCTGAGCCAGCGCCTGCAGTCGTTCGTGCTCGACCCGGCCGAGAATCCGTTCAACGTGCTCGAGCCCGGCAAGCGCCCGCGCGTGACGCTGACCCCGAGCCTGGCCCTGAGAGACGGCAAGCCCTGGCTCGCCTTCGCCGTGCAGGGCGGCGACACGCAGGACCAGAACCTGCTGCAGTTTTTCCTGAACGTCCTCGAATTCGACATGACGCCGCAGGAAGCGGCGGAAGCCGCGAATTTCAACAGCTACCAGATGAAGAGCTCGTTCGACAGGCACGCCTCGCAGCCGGGGCGCATCGTGCTGAACGACGCGGTACCGCAGTGGGTTGTGCGAGAACTGGTGCGTCGCGGGTACCAGCCGGAATTCGAGTCGCGCACGTCAGGGCCGATCAACGCCATCCTGATCGACGCAGCGCACGGCACGTTCTGGGGCGGCTCGAGCAACCACGGCGAGGATTACGGCATCGCGTGGTGAGCGCGCGGGCTGCTCACTCGGACACGGCGGCGATCACGTCGTCGTTCGACTTCGGCATGTCCGCGCCGGTCATTTCCTCGAGCTCGGTCTGCACCACGCGCAGGATGCGATCGAGGTAGGCCGCGCGGCGCGCATCGCGTTGCTTCGCCACCGCGACGCTCGGCTCGAACGAATCGACGTCCTCCGGCGTGAGAATCCGACGCTGCCCGAGCAGACGCTCGACCGCATCGAGACGATCGCGCGTGACCGCAAGTTCCCCGGCCAGTGTCAGCGTGATCGACAACAGCTTGTCGACGGCCGGGTCGGCGAAATACTGCGGCTTCCTGCCCTTGGCAACGCGCGGCAGGCGCACCGCCGGTGCCGCAACGGGACGAGCACCGGTCTTCTTCTTGCGGGCCTTGGCCATGCTCACTTCTCCGCCACGAGGATCTTCCAGGCGAACTCGTCCGAGTAGTTCTTCTGCTCGGACGTCATGCGCGGCGCGTACGTGTCGAGCGCGACCTTGCCTTCGGCAAAGCCCGCCTTGCGGGCCTCGCCCGCGAGGTCGATGTCCGTCATGAAACCCGCGAAGGTCTCGTTGTTGTTGTAGGTTTCCCAGTTGTACATGAACTTCTCGAGCGGCGCGCTGCCGCGTGGAATCTCGAGGTGCAGCATCACGCCGCCCGGCTTCAGGATGCGGCGGCCCTCGCGCAGGATGTTCGTCAGCGCCGAGCGCGAGGTTTCGTGCAGCACGATGTGCGACACGACGAGGTCGAAGCTGCCGTCGGCAAAATCCGTGCACTCGGCGTTCTGCTGGCTGAAATGCGCGGCGGTGCGCAGTGCCTCGGCGCGTGCGTGCGCGTAGCGCAGCACCGGCGCGCCGACGTCGATGCCGTGCACCTTCGCCTTCGGGAACGCGCGGGCCCATTCGAGCGTGCTGTTGCCGATGGCGCAACCCATGTCGAGGATGGCCGACGGCGTGCGCCCCGCAAAGCGCTCGCGGAAATAGCCGGTCAGCAGCAGGCCCATCGCGTTGTTCTCAGGGCCGAGCGCGCCGTTGAGGTAGAGGTGCACGCCGACGTCGTAGATTGCCCCGGCGGCGACGTCGTCCTCCGTGAACTCGCCGTGGTAGCCGCCCGGCTGCAGGTGGATGTCGGCGGCCGTGTGATACCGCGGGATCGGCAGCTTCGGATTCATGCGCAGCGACCCTTTCGGCTTGCGGCCGAGCTTGCGCGCGCGGTCGACGAGCCCCGGCAGCTGCCGCTCGGTGCTGTCGATCACGGTGTCCCACATCATTTCCTGGCTGCGCCGTTGCATCGCGCTCCAGAACTGGTAGTACGGGTCGGCCTCCATCACCTTGCGGACCTCGTGCTGGTCCTTCGGCGCCCGGCCGTGCCGCGCCCTGAAGGCGGGCTCGACGCGCGCGTGGTACGCGGCGTACGCACCGGGCATCACCTTGGACGCAAGGTGCGCGCGCAGGGACTTCACGAAGTCCTGCATCGCGGCCTCGTCGTGGCTCGGTTGCGGCACCATCGAATGCGGCGTGAATCGGCCCATGGGCTGTCCTCGAGTCGTTGGTCTGTGGAGCGTGTCGCGGGATGGTATGCCGTGCGGCGATGCGACGAAAGGTGCTCGCCATGGCGCCCGCGATCATCAAGAATATCTGCACGTTCGAACCTCAACGCCCGGTCACGACCGATGCAGACCCGGATCCTGCTGCCCATCGCCATCGCCCAGGGACTGTGGGTGAAGGCCCGCACACCCGAATTGCCGCCCGCGCGCGGCCGGCGCGGCCGTGTGGGCGATTCCGAAGGGAGCGCCAGAGTCGTCGTCGGCGTCGGCGATTCGATCATCGCCGGCACCGGCGTGAGTCACCAGCGCGAAGCGTTGACCGGCCATTTCGCGCGGATCTGGCACGAGCGCTGCGAACATCCGGTCGAGTGGCGCGCGCACGGAATCAACGGCGCGACGTCCGTGGTGATCCTTCACAAGATCGTCCCGCACGTGCCGGCCGCGGACGTCTATCTCATCTCGACCGGCGTGAACGACTCGATCCGCGGCATTCGAGGCGAGCATTTCGCGGACAATCTTCGCGGCATCGTGCGGCGGCTGCGCGAGAAGGCTCCGGAGTCCTTCATCCTGTATTCGGGCCTGCCCCATCTCGAGCGCTTCCCGTCGCTGCCGTGGCCGCTCAAGTCGGTGCTGACCCAGCGCACGCAGCGCCTGCAGTCCATCGCGCGGGAGATTGCCTCCGGGCAACGCGACATGCTGTGCTTCGACTTTCCGCCCGTCATGACGAACGAGACGTTCGCGAGCGACGGCTTCCATCCCTCGCCCGAGGCCTGTGGCGAGTGGGCCGGCCGCATGGTCGAATCGTGGCTGGGTCGCCCGGGTTCGTGAGCACGCTGCGGCAGGTCTGGCGCATCGACAAGGCGGGTTCGCTCGAGCGACTGCGGCTGACCGACGATTCGCTGCCGGAGCCCGGCGCCGGCATGGCACGGGTGCGCGTCGAGGCCGCTGGGCTCAATTTCGCGGACGTATTCGCCTGCCTCGGGCTCTACTCGGCCACGCCGAAGGGTTCGTTCGTGCCGGGCCTCGAATACGCCGGTGTCATCGAAGGATTCGGGCCCGGCACCGAGGAGCGCACGGACCTGCGCGTTGGCGATCGCGTCGTCGGCCTGACGCGATTCGGCGGGTACGCGACCGCGCTGAACTCCGGCGTCGAACTGCTGCGACGGGCGCCTGACGGCTGGAGCGCGGAGCAGGCAGCGGCCTGGCCGGTGCAGGGGCTGACCGCATGGTATGGGTTGCGTCCGCTCGGTGACGTGCAACGGGACGACACGGTCCTCGTGCAATCGGCGGCCGGCGGCGTCGGCTTGCAGGCGCTCGACATCCTCGAATCCCTCGGCGCCCGCGCGATCGCCGTGGTCGGCCAGGAGCAGAAGCGCCGCTTTCTCGTGGAGCGCCGTGGCATGGATGCGGCCCGGGTGATCGTTCGCGATGCGCGCCGTTTCGGCGAGCAACTCGATCGAGCCCTGAACGCCGCGGACGCCGGGGGCTTCGACTGCGTGCTCGATGCGGTGCTCGGCGAAACATTCCAACCCGCATTCGATCGCCTGAGGCCGGAGGGACGCTACGTGCTGTTCGGTGCGGCGCAATTCATGTCGCCGTCGTCCCGCCCGAACTACCTCTCGCTCGCCTTGCGTTACCTGCGCCGGCCGCGGCTCGATCCGCTCGCGATGATTTCGGCGAATCGCGGACTGCTGGCGTTCAACCTGATCTGGCTGTGGGAGCAGGCGGATCGCTTGCCTCAGGCCTACCGGGAACTCTCTGCACTCCAGACGCGACCGCCCCACATCGGAGAGACCTTCCCTTTCGCCCGGGCGCCTGAAGCGATGCGTCGTCTCCAGGGCGGCACGACCATCGGCAAGGTCGTCCTGACGATGACATGAGACGAGCCCTCACCCGCGACTCCGTGCGACCTCTCCCGCAAGCGGGAGAGGTGTCAGGAGCTCGCGGCGAGTTCCTCGCGGTAGTAAAGCCGGGCCGCCACGAACCACGCCACGCCTGCAAGCAACAGCGAAGAGCCCATGCTCACGGCCCAGTCCTGGGCGCTTATGGGCTCGGACCGCAGGATGCGCAGGATCAGCTGGTTCTGGCTGAGGAACGGCACGGCGAGCATCCACAGCTGCGTGCGGACCGGCGCAACCATCAGGAACAGTGTCGGGATCATCGGCATGAAGACCAGCAGGGGAAGATACCCCTGCGCCTCGCGGTGGCTGCGCGCGAACGCGGCGAGCGCGGTCAGCAGCGTGGCCCCCAGCATCACGATGGGCAGGATCACCACGAACAGCTTCGCCAGCGCCGCCACCGGCACGTCGAGCGACATGTCGAGCCGCTCGCCGGGCAGGATCGCGAACGCGATTCGATAGGCGAGCAGCGTCACGGCGAGGGAGATCAGCGTAAACGCCGCCGTCGCGAGGATCTTGCCGCTGATGATCGCCTCGCGCGACGCGGGTGTCGTCAGCAGCGGCTCGAGGGAATGCCGCTCACGCTCGCCGGCCGTTGCGTCGATGGCGAGCTGCATGCCGCCGATGAATGCAAGCAGCAACAACAGGTAGGGCAGCAATTGCTGCGCGAGATCGAACCGAGACTCCGGAGTCGCCACGTCCCGCGAGGCGATCTGCAGCGGATTCGAAACGGCCGGATGAATCCCGCGCGCCAGGAGACGCAGCGAGCCCACCTCGCGGTCGTACCCTTCGAGCAAGCCGCGCACGCGGTTGATGGTCGTCCCCGACTGGATCGGCCGGGAACTGTCGAAGATCAGCTCCACGCGGGCCGGCTGGCCGGCGCGCCAGTCCTCCGCGAAGGACTTGTCGATGCGCAGGATCACCTCGCGCTCCTGCTCGCGGACCGCGGCGTCCGGGTCCGCCGGCGGCCGGACGATGCGCAGGTTGTGGGAAGCCAGCCATGCGCAAAGATTGGGCGCGTGCTCCGCGCCGGCCACGGGCAGCTCGAGCGTCGCTTCGAGCTTTTCGATCTGCTTGCGGGCGCCGAGCGCGCTCATGCCGGCGAGCACCAGCGGCACGGCGAGCGGCATGATGACGAAGGACACGAGGACCATGCGCCGGTCGCGCAACGCGTCGAGCAGCTCCTTGCGAAAGACCGTCCACCATGCGCTCACGCGAAGAGGCCCTCCTCTGAACCGATGACCTTCACGAACGCGTCCTCGAGGTCGGGCAGTCCGGTCAGCTCGCGGATCTCGTCCGGCGTCCCGTCCGCCACCACCCGGCCGTGCGCGATGACGACGATGCGGTCGCAGAGCTGCGCCACTTCCGGCATGAGGTGGCTCGAGAACAGCACGCAGCGGCCCTCGGCCTTGAGCCCGTTGAGGAAGCGACGCAGGGAGCGGGTCGTCATCACGTCGAGTCCGTTCGTCGGCTCGTCGAGCAGCACGTTGGGCGGATCGTGCACCAGCGCGCGCGCGACCGCGGTCTTGGTGCGCTGGCCCTGCGAGAAGCCTTCCGCGCGTCGATCGAGGAAATCGCGCATGTCGAGCGCGCCCGCGAGCCGCTCGATCCGCTCGGCGATCAGCGCGGGCGCCACGCCCTGCAGGCGGCCGAAGTATTCGATGTTCTCGCGGGCCGTGAGCCGCTTGTAGACACCCCTCGCATCCGGGAGCACGCCGAGCCGGTAGCGCACCCCGGACGGATCCTTCGCCGCGTCGATGCCGTCGACCAGCACGCGGCCAGCGTCCGGGCGCATCAGGGTATAGAGCATGCGCAAGGTCGTGGTCTTGCCTGCGCCGTTGGGACCCAGCAGCCCCGTGATCTGTCCGTCGTGCGCCCGGAAACTGACGCCGTCCACCGCACGGATCTCGCGCCGGCGCGAACGGAACGACTTGCGCAGGTCTTGCGCTTCGATCACGGTTCCCACCCGTAGGAGCCCGTGAACACGGGCGTGCGGATCAGCTGGTCGAGACACCGCGCATCGAGGCCGAGCGCATCCGCGCGAGCCACGAACTGCGCCATCAGGCGCGGGGCACAGCCGGCGGTCATCACGTTGTGACCCTGGCCGCGCAGCACGAGATGCCGCCCGTTCGGCAACGACTTCACGACCTGCTCGCCGTAGCGGGGAGGCGTGACCGGATCGAATTCCCCGGAGAGCAGCAGCACCGGCGCGTCGCGCTCCACGGGCTGGTGGAAGTCCGCCGGCACGCGCCCGCGTGGCCAGACCTCGCACTGCGCCTTGATCGTCGTGACGAACGCATCGCCCATGAGCGTCTCGCTGTCTTCGGGTCGCGGCTGCAGCCACCGCGCATCTTCGCTGCAGGTGACCGACAGCTCCATGCCCTGGGCGATCTGCTCACCGACGAGGTTCTCGATCATGGACGCCTGGGCCATCAACGTTTCGGGACGGCCGGCGCTGGCCTCTGCCAGCGACAGGGGCAGCATCGCGAACAACTGCGGCACATAGGCATAGAGGCGGACCACGCCTGCCACGGTGCTCTCGGTCAGCATCTGCTCGCGGGGTTCGTTCGTCAGCGGGTCGCGGAAGCGCACGACCTGCGGTTCGGTCCGCAGCCGGACGCGCAGTGCGTCGAGCGATTGCCGCAGGGAACCGTAGCGGCGGGCGCAGGCGGCATCGGCGGTACACCGATCGAACTGCGCATCGAGCGCTGCCTCGAGGTTGCGCGCATGGTCGGCACCGAGGACCAGCTCCGGGGGGACGACGCCGTCGAGGACAACGGTGCGCGTGGTCGACGGAAACCGGCGCAGGTACTCGAGCGCGACGCGCGTGCCGTACGAGATGCCGACCAGGTTGAGCGACGGCGCGCCGACCGCAGCCCGCACCGCCTCGAGATCGTCGATGGCGTCGCTCGTGGTGTAGAACCGGGGATCGGCGGCCAGCCCCTGCAGGCATTGTTCCGCGAACCCTCGCGCGGTCTCGGGGCTTGCCTCGGCCGACGAGACGACGCTGGACCAGCGGGCCGCCGGACAATTGAGGGGATTCGATCCGCCGGTGCCGCGCTGGTCGACGAGCAGCACGCTGCGATGGCGCAGGATCTCGCCGAACGCGGACGCCACCGGCGCGAAGGACTGCAGCGCGGACTGGCCCGGTCCGCCGGCGATCATGACGACGGGATCCGGCTGCGGTTGCTTCGCATCCGTCGGTATCCAAGCGATGGCGAGACGGATGCGGCGGCCGCGCGGGCGCGAGCGGTCCTCGGGGACTTCGAGCGACGTGCATTGCGCGGGAACCGTCACGGGCATGCCGGGTGCCGCGAGCGTGCACGGTTCGAAGCGCAGCGAGCCCCAGGTTCGCGCGGCCTGAACAGGTGCGGCTGCGAGGAGCAGCGTCAGGGCGAAGAGTGTCGGGACTCGGACGACAGTTGAAATCATGCGACTGGGAAGGCCGGCACGCCGGATGCAACCTTAGCGCATCACGGCCGGGTGCGGGCAAGCGGTTTGGGCTAGGATGTCGACGTGTCTCTCAGTCTCGCCCCTGTCACCCGCGCGCTGCTCGTCGCGAATGTCGGCATCTTCATCGTGCAGATGCTCACGGGCGACCTGCTGATCGGTCCGTTCGCCCTGTGGCCCGTGGCGAGCGCCCAATACCCGACGCGCTCCGGGCTTCGAGGCTTGGCAGCTGCTGAGCTACGGCTTCCTGCACGGCGGCCTGAACCACCTGTTCTTCAACATGCTGGCGCTCTACATGTTCGGCACCGAGGTCGAGCGCCTGCTGGGGTCGAAGCACTACCTGACCTACTACCTCGTCTGCGTGATCGGCGCGGCCGCGGCGCAGCTCGTCGTAATGGGCGCGATGGACCAGCCGCCGGTGCCGACGGTGGGCGCCTCGGGCGGCGTGTTCGGATTGCTGCTGGCGTTCGGGATCGCCTACCCGCAGCGCCGGATCATGCTGCTGTTCCCGCCCATCCCCATGCCGGCGTGGCTGTTCGTGACGCTGTACGGCCTGCTCGAGTTGTATCTCGGCGTCACCGGCTCCGGCGCGGGCGTGGCGCATTTCGCCCACCTGGGCGGCATGGCGGCCGGTTACGCGCTGCTGGCGTACTGGCGTCACGGCCGCCCGGTGCGATGATGGCCGCCCGAGTGAAGCGCCGCACTGGATCCGATCGGGTCGCGGCCGCGAAACACCTGCTCTCGCGAGCTCCGTTCGAGGACATGCCCATGGCCCGCAAGCGCAATCCCGTCTCCAGGACCGCCGCCGAAGAAGCGGTGCGCATCCTGCTGCGCTGGGCGGGCGAGGACCCGAAACGCGAAGGGCTGCTCGAGACGCCAAAGCGCGTCGTCGAAGCCTACCGGGACTGGTTCTCGGGATACGCCGTCGATCCCAAGGAATACCTGCGCCGCACCTTCGAGGAGATGGCCGGGTACGACGAGATGATCGTGCTGCGCGACATCGAGTTCGAATCGCACTGCGAGCACCACATGGCGCCGATCATCGGCCGGGCCCACGTTGGGTACCTGCCGACCGGCAAGGTGGTCGGCATCAGCAAGCTCGCGCGCGTGGTGGACGTGTTCGCGAGGCGCTTCCAGGTGCAGGAGAAGATGACGGCCGAGATCGCCCGCTGCATCGACGAGGTGCTGCAGCCGCGCGGGGTCGGCGTGGTGATCGAAGCCGCCCACGAGTGCATGACCACGCGCGGCATCCACAAGCGCGGCGTGTCCATGATCACCTCGAAGATGCTGGGCAGTTTCCGCACCGACGCCCGCACCCGCAGCGAGTTCCTGACCTTCATCGACATCCGCGACCGGCGCTGAGCTGCACGCGGGATTCACCCCGCCCGTTTCCGGCATCGTCAAGCTGGTGCCGGACGGCACCGGTGCGGCAAACTAGCGGCCCTTGCGGGCGGAGCCTGGCCTTGGCCGACATCCCTGAGTCCCTCTATCGCTTGAAGCGGACGCCGCTGCACGCGCGCACGTCCGAACTGTGCCTGCCGCAGAACTGGCGGCGCTGGGCGGGGTACATCGCCGCCGGGTCGTACGACCTCAACCTCGACCGCGAGTACTGGGCGATCCGCGACGCCGCGGCGCTGATCGACATCTCGCCGCTGATGAAGTACCAGCTCGAGGGGCCCGATGCCGCCAAGCTGCTGCACCGCCTGACCCCGCGCGACATCCACAAGATGTCGGTCGGGCAGGTCTATTACACCGGCTGGTGCGACGACGACGGCCGCATGCTCGACGACGGCACCATCACGCGCCTGGCGGAACAGACTTTCCGCCTGACCTCCGCCGAACCCTGCCTGCGCTGGCTGGCGATGAACGCGATCGGCATGCAGGTCGATATCACCGAGCTCACGGATCGCATGGCGGCGCTGAGCCTGCAGGGGCCGAAGTCGCGCTCCGTATTGAACGGCTGCTGCGGGCAGCCGGTCGACGGGCTCAAGTATTTTCGGATGGCCCCGAACTCGATCAAGGGCATCCCGGTGACGATCTCGCGCACCGGCTACACCGGCGACCTCGGCTTCGAGATCTGGATCGAAGCGAAAGACGCCATCGCCGTCTGGGATGCCTTGATGGCCGCGGGTCACGATTACGGCATCACGCCCTGCGGCATCCTCGCGATGGACATGGCGCGCGTCGAAGCCGGCCTGTTCATGCTCGACGTGGACTACACCGCGGCGAACCATGCGTGGATCCACGGCCAGAAATCGTCGCCCTACGAACTGGGGCTCGGCTGGGCCATCAACCTCGACAAGCCCGGGTACTTCGTCGGCCGCCGCGCACTCGAGCGCGAACACCGCGAAGGCTCGGGCTGGAAGCTGGCCGGTTTCGAGGTGGACTGGGTGGGCCTCGAGCAGTTGTACGGCTCGGTCGGCCTGCCGCCGCAGATCCCGGCGATGGCCGTGCGCGGCAGCCTGCCGATGATGAAGGACGGCCGGCAGGTCGGTTACGCCTCGACCAGCACGTGGTCGCCGGTCCTGAAGAAGTACATCGCGCTTGCGCACCTCTCGAAGCCGCATTTCGAGCCGGGCACGCAGCTCACGATCGAAGTCACCGTGGAACACCATCGTCGACAAGCGCCCGGCACGGTCGTCGCGCTGCCCTTCTACGAACCCGAGTGGAAGCGAAAATAGTGGGCAGCAACGGCTACGACGCCATCGTCATCGGCGCAGGCCACAACGGCCTGATCGCCGCCTCGTATCTCGCGCGCGCGGGCAAGAAGGTCGTGGTGCTCGAGCGGCGCGACGTGGTGGGCGGCGCCTCGATCACCGAGGAAATATTCCCGGGCTACCGGTTCACGGAATTCTCGTACGTCGTGAGCCTGCTGCGGCCCGAGATCATCCGCGACCTCGAACTGCCGAAGCACGGCCTCAAGATCCTGCCGCTGCCGAGCACCGTCACGCCGATGGACAACGGGGACTACCTCGCCGGGTGGGACGACCACGACCTCACGCGCCGGGAGATCTACCGGCACTCGCCGCTCGACGCCGAAGCCTACGACGAGTACTCGCGCGTGATGGCGCGCGCGGCCAAGGCGATCAAGCCGATCATCGGCCTCGTGCCGCCCGACCCGTCCTCGCTCAGCTGGCGCGACATGCGCGGCCTGCTGAAGCTCGGCCAGTACGGCGCGAGTCTCACGGAACGGGAGATCTACCGGATCTCGAAGCTCGTGACGCAATCGTCGGCCGACCTGCTCGACGAGTGGTTCGAGTTCGATCCGTTGAAGGGCACCAAGTGCGCGAGCGGCATCATCGGCACGTTCCTCGGGCCGCGCTCGCCCGGCACGGCCTACGTGCTGCTGCACCATTACATGGGCGAAATCGACGGCGCGTTCCGCGCCTGGGGTTTCGCGAAAAACGGTACCGGCGGCGTCAGCGCGGCGATTGCACGTTCGGCTCGCGCGCTCGGGGTCGAGATCCGCACCAGCGCGCCAGTGAACAAGGTCGTGGTGCGCGGCGGCCGCGCCTCCGGCGTGGCGCTCGAGAACGGCGACGAGCTGCAGGCCAGGGTGGTGCTCTCGGCCGCCGACCCGAAGCGCAGCTTCCTGCAGTTCGTCGACGCGCAGCATTTCCCGGACGAGTTCGTGCAGGCGATCCGCAACTTCCGCGTGCGGGGATCTTCGGGGAAGGTCAACATCGCCCTGTCCGAGCTGCCGGATTTCACGTGCCTGCCGGGCGAGGGCCCGCTGCACCGCGGCGCGATCTCGATCAGCCCGAGCGTCGACTACATCGAGCGCGCGTTCGACGAGGCCAAGTACGGCCAGTTCTCGAGCAAGCCGTACATCGACATGATCATCCCCTCGATGATCGACCGCGACATGGCCCCGCCGGGGCACCACGTGATGTCGTGCTTCGTGCAATACGCGCCTTATGACATCGAGGGCGGCTGGGACGATGCCAAGCGGGACGCGTTCGGCGAGACGGTGATCTCGACCATCGAGCGCTATGCGCCCAACATCCGCCGCGCGATCGTCGGCAAGCAGGTGATCACGCCGAAGGACATCGAGCGCATCGCCGGCATCACCGGCGGCAACATCTTCCACGGCGAGCTGCTGCTGCACCAGCTGTTCTTCCTCAGGCCCTCCCCGCAGTGGGCGGACTTCCGCACGCCCCTGCCCGGCTATTACTTCGGCGCCGCGGGCTCGCACCCGGGCGGCGGCGTGATGGGCGCGGCCGGCAAGATGGCCGCGACCGAAGTACTCAAGGACTGGCGGTAGGCGCGCAGATGAAGAATCCAGACATCCTCGTCATCGGCGCGGGCCACAACGGCCTCGTTGCCGCGGCCTACCTGGCAAGAGCGGGCAAGTCCGTGCTCGTGCTGGAGAAGCAGGACGTGGCAGGCGGACAGCTCGCGGCCCGACCGGTCTTCGGCAACGATGCACTCGCGCTGCATCCATCCGCGCAGCTGCGGCCCGACGTCATCCGCGACCTCGGCCTCGCGCAGCACGGGCTGAGGGACGCAGGTGGCGCCGATGCCGCGTACGGCTCAGTGCTGCCGGACGGCGGCCTGCTGCATCTGAGCGGCAGCGCGACGGATGCCGCGACGATCGAGTCGATTCGCGCGCTCTCCGCAAGGGATGCTGCGCGCTGGCCCGAGTTCGTCGCGTTCATGAATTCGGCCGCCGGGTTCCTCGACGCGGCGTATCGCACCCCGATGCCCCGCCTGCCGAAGGTCGAATGGCGCAGTGAAGGCCTGCCGCTCGCCTCGCTGGCGTGGAAGCTGCGCGGCCTCGGCCGCCGCGACATGTTCCGCGTCATCCGCAGCCTGTCGATGTCGTCGATCGAGTTCACCGAGGAGTGGTTCGAGTCGGAGCCGCTGAAGGCCGCCATCGGCGCGCTCGGCATCCACGGCCAGACGCTCGGCTCGATGTCGGCGGGCACCGGCTACATCCTGGTGCACCATTGGCTGAACCGCGGCGGGCTCGGCCATCGCGTGGCGGCCAGCCCGCAGAAGGTTGCCGACGCGCTGGTGGCGGCCGCGAAGGCAAGCGGCGTGCAGATCCGCACGTCGGCCGGCGTCGCCCGCGTGATCGTGGAAAAGCATGCGCGCCGTGGGCGTGACGCTCGAGAACGGCGAGGAGATCCGCGTCCAGGCCGTCGTCTCGGCCGCCGACCCGCGGCATACGCTGCTCGGTCTCGTCGGACCCTGAAGAACTGCCGCCGGAGTTCGTCTGGAATGCGCAGTCGATCCGCATGCGCGGATCCGTCGCGAAGGTGCACGCGCTCACCGACGGCTCGCACGGCCTGCCGGAAGGCACGGTCGTGATCGCGCCGACGCTGAAGTACCTGGAGCGCGCCTACGACGCCTCAAAGTACGGCGAGATCTCGCAGCAGCCTTACCTCGAGGTGACGACCTCGGGGAAGATCGTCTCGATTCACTTCCAGTTCGCACCGTTCAAGCTGCGCCAGGGCGACTGGGGCTCGGCTCGCTCGATCGTGGAACGCACGGCGATCGAGACCCTCGGAGCGCGATTCCCGAAGCTCAGCGCTTCCGTGCAGCAGTTGAAGTCGATCACGCCGCCCGATCTCGAGCAGGGCTGGGGCCTCACCGAGGGCGACCTCAATCACGGCCAGCTGATCCTCGACCAGCTGTTCTTCATGCGCCCCCTGCCCGGCTGGTCGAACGGCAACACGCCGGTCGACGGCCTGTTCCTCTGCGGCAGCGGCGTGCACGGCGGCGGCGGCATCAGCGGCGCGGCGGGGCGCAATGCGGCGCGGCGCATCCTGAAGGCCAGCGGACGCTAGGACTTCCGCTCGACCTGCTCGTTGGAGTTCTCGTTCGCGATCGTGCCGCCACGACTGGCGCGAACCACGGCGCACCGTGACGAGACCCGCCTGCGGGGGGTGGGGTTGCAGGCAAGCCTGTCACGGGCGCCGGGTGTCCTTGTGGCCCTCACGCCGTCGTTACGGCGTGTACCAGATCGGCGACGACCAGGCGCGCTCCTGCTGGGTCATCGGCACCTCGGGCGACATCTTGATGTTGAACCGCACCTGGTCGTAGGCGGTCCAGCGCGGCGTCGGGATCTCGATGACGCGGGCGTAGTAGAACGCGCGGACATTCGCGTCGAAGCTCGGGTCCGTCCACACGGCCCCGAGTTCCGGATCGCCGATGGTGTTGGTCCAGGTGGCATTGGCCACGTCCACCGTGTTGCCTACCGGCGGCAGCTTGCCGTCCTTGCCCGGCTTGCGCTTGTCGGCATCGCCCCACGCGACGTCGTAGATACGCTCCTGCGCCTTGCCGTCCTTGCCGAGCCAGCCCTTTATGATCTGGATTCGGTCGAGATTGCCGAACTGAGGATCCTTCATCGCCACGACCAGGAACGTCGGGGCCTTGCCGGCCGCGGCCTTCGCGAGATCGCCGCCCATCGGCACGCCTTTCTGGTAAGCGGCCCAGGCGAAATTGCGGCTCTTGAGATCCGCCGCCGTGTAGCCCCAGCCGCCGAAGAAGCGCAGCGTCAGGCGCGTGCCGGAGGTGCCGTACACCTCCTTGCGCTGCATCGCGTCCCAGATCGCCTCGCGCGTGTTCTCCGTGGCCCAGACTGCGGCGTAGCCTGCGCCGAGATACTGCCAGGTGTAACGTGCCCTTGCCGGACCCAGCGACGCGGCCCAGTCACTTGCCTTCGACTTGTGCTCCCAGCGATGGGGGCTCGGCTCCTGGTAAGGCATCTTGCCGAAGAAGTTGTCCTCCTCGATCGCCATCAGCGAGTTGTGCACGTCGGTGCTGCCGACAACGCCGAACTTGAACGGGTTCACACCGAGCTTCGCCTCCTGCTCGAGGCCGCGCAGCAGGCCCGCACGCGTGTAGTTGGTCGGCATCATCTCCTTCGACAGGGGCTTGTCGGTGAGCGTGAGGTTGCCGTACTCCCAGCCGGCGACGCCCATGTCGCCAGCGAACTCGTCGTTCGGCGAGATGATCGGGTGCGTCTCGCTGTTGCCCTTGGTCTGCACGATCTCCTGCAGCACGTCGTAGCGCGCGCGCCTCTCGGCGTAGTCGCGCGTCAGCGGCTGGCCGGAGAAATCCGTCAGCTCGAACATGCGACCGTTCGACAGATTCGCGTTGTGCGCGATGCCGAGGAGCTTGCCGCCAGTCTTCTGCTCGTACTGCGCCATCCACGCCCAGAGCTTCTCCGGGTCCTCGCTGTTCCACGACGAGAACGGAAACACCTGGTCGGCCTTGTCCTTGCCGTCGCGGAACATCACGTTGCGGTGCAGGTTATTGCCGCCGGGCACCGAGGTCCACTCATAGCCGATCATCGCCGTGAAGCGACCCGGCTCGTTGTACTTCTCCGCGGTCGCCGTGTACTGCTGCCAGACGGACTTCATGATCGGCCCGATGACCTTCGGGTCCTTGAGGGGGGCGGGCAAAGTGCCCATCGCCTGGGCCTTGGTGACTTCGTTCTGGGTGGCGGCCGCTGCGTCGCCACCGGCATTGATGCCCTTGCTCCACTGCGCCAGGGTCGGGTCGGAGACGAACGCGGCGTTGCCTTTGGCGACCTCCTGCATCAGGCCCAGGCCCTCGGCGTGATCGGCGACGACGAGGAAATCGAGCGGCCGCGACAGCTTCACCGGCAGGCCCGTCGAGGAAACGACTTCCTCGCCGCGGGCAAAGCGGTAGGCGTCCTCAGGCGTCAGCCGAGCTCCCGCGGCGAACGCATCGCCGGAGTTCGCCGTGTGCAGGTGCGTGTCACCGAACAGCGGACGCGTCGGGTACTTGCGGCCCGCGTACGGCGAGTATCCCCTGGCGGCAGGCGTCACCTCGGGCTTCGCCGGCGCGGCGAATGCGGCATAGCCCTCGTCATCGACGACCTGGGCTTGCTCCGCCAGGCTGACGTTAGCCGTGAGCGCCAATCCAATGGCCAGCGCGAGAAGACGAATGCTCATGAAGACCTCCTGCCGATGACTTCCTGACGTTCTTGAGTCTTTCTGCCTAGCGGTTGGGCGTCCGGTCGACCGTCTTGGGCTTGGTCGGCGCAGCCTTTGGCTTGGTCGACGCAGCCGCCGGCTTGTTCGGCTTGGCTGCCGGAGCGGCAGACTTGGTGCCTTGCGGAACCTTCGGCGGCGTTGCCGCGGGGCGTGTCGCTGGCTTGTTGACCTGCGGCTTCGTCGGTGTGGCGCCGCGGTCCGGAGCCGCGGGTCGCTGCACGTTGGTCGGCGGCTTGGCAGCGGACGGCCGCTCGGCCTTTGACGGCATCGCAGGCTTTGCGGCAGGTGCGCCCGCGGGCTTGGCGCCCGCATACGTGCCTTGCGGCTTCTGCAGGTCGCGCGACGGCGCTCCGGCTGCACCGGGCTTCGCGGTCGGCAAGGTCGGCTTCGGGCCTTGCGCCGCGCCTGCGTAACCCGTCCTTCCCTGGTAAGCCTGCGAAGGCGGCGGCGCCTGCCGCTTCGGCCGCTGGTTCGCCTGGGCATTCAGCGTATTCAACTCCGGACGATTCGGCTTGGCCGCAGTGATCGGGCTTTGCACGGCGCGCGAGTTGTAGCCGCTCGCGGACCGGCTCGTGTTGTTGTGCCGGTTCCAGTAGTTGTTGTTGGTGTCGTTGTTGATGATGACGGTGTTGTTGTTGTACGAATGCCCGTAGCCCGGCGGGCGGTAGTAGCTGTTGTTCTGGTGGTAGCCGCCGCCGTAAACGGGCCGGTACGGGTACGGCGGGTAATACGGCATCGGCGGACCGTAATACCTTGGGTTGTAGTAGCCGTTCTTGTAATAGTCATCATCGTCGTCGTCGAAGATGTTGGCGACGAGGATGCCGGCACCGAAGGCCAGCAGGCCGGTCGCGACCATCGAGCCGGTGCTGTGACCCGTGGTCGTGGTCGTCGTCGCGGCCGGGGCGGCGGGCGGCGGCGCGTAGACGGCGACCGGGTCGTACTGCGGCACGTAGACCACCTGCGGACTCGGCGACGCGACAGTGATGACCTGCTGGCCGCCCTGTGTCTCCGTCGCGACCGTCATCTTGTCCGAGCTCTTCAGGTTGCCCACGTCCTTCGCCTGCGCGCGCAACCTCTGCACGGCATCGAGCGCGCCCTGCTGGTCGTTGACGAAGGCCTGGCCGAGCTCGGTGGTCCAGTCGAGCTGCGAGCACATCATGTCGACCACTTCGGGGGATTGCAGCAGTCCGCGGATCGGTGGCGTGAAACCCACCTTCTTCGCGGCTTCATCGAGATCGTTGCCCTGCAGGTTCTGGTTCTGCAGCAGCCAGTTGCCCGCATCCAGCACTTCCTGCGGATTCGTCGAGGCCACCAGCACCTGGCCGAGGACGACGTCCGGGTACAGCGCGACCGGCGCGAGCAGGTCTTCCATGGCCTCGGGGGTCCAGGTCATGTCGTTGGCCGTGAGGATCTGCGAAACCGGTGCGGCTGGTTGAGTCGCCGCAGGCGGCGGAGCCGTCGTTTCAACCGTCGCGGCCGATGGCGCGGCCGCCGGGGCCGCCGGCTCCTTCTTGCCGCAACCGGCCATGGCGACCAGCACTACGATCGTCGCTGAAAGCGTGGCGCGACGCAGGATGCTGACGAGCGTCATTGAATCTTCCATGGATTACCCCTTCCGCAAAGACCGGTCCTGACCCGCAGCGGCAGCGCTGCGCCGACCTCTCTGGGCCAGGATCCACTTATAGCGCCTGCGCTCGACGCCGGGCATGCCGAGCTTTGGTACAACGTGATAGGTTTGCCTATCGGAGACCCTTGGGGGGGCCATGGAATTACGGGATTTCCTGGAAGTGAAAGCGATCTGCGATGCAGGCAGCTTTCGCAAGGCAGCCAAGGCTCTCGGCGTCACCCAGCCGACGCTCGGCACACGGATCGCCCATCTCGAGGACCAGCTCGGAGCGCGCCTGTTCGACCGAGACCAGAGCCGGTCCCGACCTACGCAGCTGGCGGAAACGATCGCGGCTCGTGCGGCGGCGATCGGTCAGGATGCCTCGCTGCTGGCCAAGGACATTGGTCGCCTGGCCTCCGGCCGGGCCGGCGTCGTGCGGATCGGCCTGGGGCCTGCACCCGGGCGCGTCATGCTCGGCGATATCATCACCCGGATCACCACCCAGTTTCCGCAGGTCTCGCTCTCGCTGGCGTTCGGCAGCACCGGACTGCTGACCGAGCAATTGCTGAGCCGTGACCTCGACATCGTCGTGTGCCACGTCACCGAGAGCAAGCATCCGGCGATCCTGATCGAGCTGGAACTCGAGGTCGGCAACATCATCGTGGCGCATCCCGACCACAGGATATTCAAGGGTCCGGAACCTGGACTCGCCGAGGTCATCACGCAATTCCCGATGGCGATCCCGTCTCTCGAGCAACGTTATCGAGACATCGTGCTGGATCGGTACGGCATCGACGTCCATCGCCTGCCGGGCTCCGTCTTCTGTTCCGACTTCGAGGTGCTGTTGCGACTGGTGACGGACCGTCCTTGGTATTTCACGGCGGGCCCGATCTTCGCGTTCGCCCCGGAGCTGGCGAGCGGACGCCTCAAGCGCCTCGCCCACCCGGTGCCGTTCAATCACCGGGTGGCCATTCACACGAACCGCGAGGCATTCGCGCTGCCCGCCGTCGCGAACGTCCAGCAGATCATTCGCGAGGTCTTCGCGAAGACCCTCGAACCTTACACGAAGCGCTGAGATCGTCCCGCGTCGCGGCCTTGCCTAGCCGCGCGGCGTGTACCAGATCGGCGACGTCCATGCGCGCTCCTGGATCGAGACAGGCAGGCCCTTCGGAATGGGCACACCCAGCCGGGCGGCATCCCGGGTACTCCAGCGAGGTGTCGGGATCTCGATGACCCTGGCGTAATAGAAGGCGCGCACCGACGGGTCGAAATCCGGATCGGTCCACGCAGCCGCCAGTTCTGCGGCGCCGATACTGTTGTTGTAGTCGCCTTTGGCGGCGTCGACGGTATCGCCGACCGGAGGAAGCTTGCCGGTCTTCGCATCCGGCTTACGATCGCCGCTCCAGGCCACATCGTAGATCTTCTCGTGCTGCCCACCCTTCGCATCGAGCCAGCCCTTGATGATCTGGATCCGATCGAGATTGCCGCTCTTCGGATCCTTGCTCGCCATCACCATGAAGCTCGGAGCCTTGCCAGATGCAGGCTTGAGGTCGCTGCCCATCGGGACGCCACGCGCGTAGCCTGCCTTGACGAACCCGGGGCCATTCACGTCCGCCGCGCCGAAGTCCCAGCCCCCGAAGAACCGTACCTTGATCATCGTTCCGGAGGTGCCGAAGGTCTCCTTGCGCTGCATCGCGTCGAAAATCGCTTCGCGAGTGTTCTCTTCCGCCCAGACGCCGGCAAGGCCAGCCGAGCTGAATTCGCGGATCTGCTGGTTCTGCCCCGCCGGCGCGCCAGGAATGCCCTCGAGCCGGTGCTTCGGATCGTTCTCGATCGCGAACTTGCCGCTGTAGTTGAACTCCTCGTGGCTGCCGGCGGCGTTGTGGGTGTCCGTATCGCCGATGAAGCCGTACTTGAACGGATTGCCGTTGCCCTTTGCTTCCTGCGCCATGCCGTCGAGCAGCGCCTGTCGGGCGAAGCTGCCCCGGCGGTGCGTCGGGCGTTCACTGTCGGCGGACAGCGTGTAGTCCCACTGCTCGAATCCGGCGAACTCGTCGTTGGGCGACAGGCTGGGATGCGTTTCCGACGTGCCCTTGATCTGCGAGATTTCGTAGAGCGGCTCGTTGGCGCGGCGCGTGGCGTTGTAGGCGGCGTCGATCGGCGTGCCGTCCGACTTGACCAGCTCGAACATGCGGCCGTCGCTCGCGTTGCCGTTGTGCGGGATGGCGAACAGCGTCGAGCCCTTGGCGCGAAGTTCGTCCATCCACGTCCACAGCGCCTCGGGCTTGTCCGAGTCGAGTGCCGACATGACCAGGTCGGGCAGCTTCGCGGTGTCACGGAACACGACCACGCGGTGGAGGTTCCGCTTGTCAGGGTTCGACGTCCATTCGAAGGCGGCAAAGGTCGTGAACTTGCCCGGCACATAGTTGGCGTCGGCGGTCTTGACGATCCCGGCCCACACGGACCGCGCCGCAGCCGGGTCGGCAAGCTGCGGATCGCTGCGACCGGCGCTCATGTCCCGCAGCACTTCGGCAAACGCCGCCATCCGGGTGGCGCTGTCCGGTGACGTGACCCGCTTGGCGATCGGCAGCTGGCCGAACGGGCTGTTGGGATCGGTCATCTGGTTGAAGACGCCCATGTATTCCGCGTGATCGGCGACCGCGTAGAAATCGAGCGGCGTGACGATCTGGATGTCGGGACCGAGGCCGCTGCCGGTGATCGCCTTGCCCTTCGCCCAGTCATAGGCATCCTGCGGCGTCGTCTTGCTGCCGTTGGTGAAGGCGTCGAACGAATAGCCGGTATGGACGTGAACATCGCCGAAATAGGCGTTGCGTTCAGGGTTTGCCGGCGGTCGATCTGTCGCTGCGACCGCGGGTGCGGCTTGCGCCGGGCTAGTATCAGCGGCCGGCTTCGGCTGAGGCGCGTGCCGCGAACAGCCGGCGGCGAGGATGCCGAGAGTGATCACCGCTGCCGCAACAAGCCCGTTACCCGGCCGACAAACCAATTGCGTCTTCATGCGTCTCCCCGTTCCGTGTCTTGATCGCCGAATGCGATTTATACACGATTGATTGATCGGGGCACGCGCAACTCAGCGCGTGGTTGGCGCATGAACGAACCACGGCGCACCGTAACGAGACCCGCCTGCGCGGGGGTGGGTTGCAGGCGAGCAGGTCACGGGCGCCGGGATTTCGTTGTGCCGCTCGCGTTGCTTGCGGACGCCCGGGCTTGAACGACGAATCTCCGCTAGAACGCCGCCTTGATCGAGACACCGTACGTGCGCGGCGGAGCGACGCCGCAGCGCATGACCGTGCCGCCGGTGACCGGATCACGCAGGCCGCGACCGGTGGCCGTCGTGCCGATATTAGTGTCGAGCACCTGCGCGGTCTTGAATGCGCAGTACCCCTCGTTGGTCAGGTTGTCACCGAATACGGAAAGCGTGTAGTTGCGGCGCTCGCCGAACAGCAGCGAGTAGCGCATCGAAAGCAGCGTGGTGCTCGTCTGGATGCCTTGCGGGTTGTTGTCGTTGATCGAGTTGATGTTGGTCGTATCGGTGTAGCTCAGGTCGGTACGGAACGCGTAACCGAGGTTGTGATTGCCGAAATCCCCCTCGACCTGGGCGCCCATCGAGCCTTGATATTCCGGTGTGTACACCGGCCGCTTGCCCTTCAGGTTCTGGACGCACGCCGGATTCACCTGCGACGGGTACGGCAGGCAGGACGCATTCGGGTACTGGGTGAACTCGGAGTCGAGGTAGCCGAGGGCGGCGAACAGGCGCAGCGAGTCGGTGACAGCCAGGTCGCCGTCGAGCTCGAGGCCCTGGTTGCGCAGGTTGCCGGCGTTGATCACGTTGAAGCTCGTGCCGTCGAACGCGCGATCCTGGAAGTCGCTGAGGTTCATGCGGAACAGCGTCGCGTTCAAGCGTGCCGCGCCGCCTGCCAGCGTCGACTTGACCCCAACCTCGATGTTGTCCGAGGTCTCCTTCTTGAACTCGCGATTCAGCGGCGGCAAGGTCGGGGCCCTCCAGCCGCCGCCCGAGTTGAAGCCGCCGGACTTGTAGCCCGTCGAGTAGCTCGTGAACAGCAGCAGGTCCGGGTTGAGCTTCCAGTTGAGGCCCGCCCGATAGGTGAATTCGTCGTCGCTGACCGAGAGCTTCTGATTCTCGGCTGAACGCAGCCGCAACGCGTTGGCGAACGGATTGTTGATCGTCTGGACGAATGAGCCAGTCTTCTCGTCCTTCGTCCAGCGGCCGCCGAGCACGAAATCGACGGTGTCGGTGATGCCGATGTTGGCCTGCGCGTAGACGGCGTAGTTCGAGGCGTCCTGGCTGAAGTCGAGCACGGCCGCATTGGCCTTGTTCGGGCTCGCGACGCAGGCGGCATTGGCGGCAGGCGGCGCTGGCACGAACGTGCTGCAGAGCTGCGAGCCGAAGCCGAGCGTCTCGCCGATGGCGAAGTCTTCCTGGAAGTAATAGAGGCCCGCGACGTAGTCGAGTCGCCCGCCGAACAACTGGTCGGTCGGCGAGATCAACTGCAGTTCGTACGACTGGCTCGTGCTGTCGTAGGCGCCCGTCCTCGAGACCAGGTCGAGCGGCGTCCACACCACGTCCCCGTCGACCTGGTCGTTCTGCCAGTCCCGATACCCGCCCAGCAGGCGCACGGTGTAGCCGCCCGGGAGGTCCCACGAGAGGTTGCTGGTCACGCCCCAGTTCTTGTCGTCGAGGTGGCCGTAGATGCGCTGGTTGCTCCTGCGGTCGAACGGGTCGTACAGGTCCGGCGGATTGCCGCCCGTGAACGCGGTCAGGCGCGCCGTGGAAACCGCCGTCAGCGTCGCCGGGTCGATCTCGGTTTCGATCTGCCCGTCGCCGCCGATCTTTGAGTAATCGACCTTCACCGTCCAGTCCAGGCTGTCCGTGATGTCCCACTTCATGCCGAGACGGCCCGCCGTGGTATCGCGGTCGCCGAAGGTCTTGCCGTCGAACCGGTTCTTGGCATAGCCGTCGATGGAGTCGTAGAGCCCGGCCAGCCTGAACGACAGCCGGTCGCCCGCCGGCACGTTGATCATTCCCGAATACTTCTGCATGCCGTAGTTGCCGGCCTGCGCCTCGATGCTGCCGCCGAGGTCGCCGGTCGGATCGGCGGTGCGGAACAGGATGCCGCCGACCGTGGCATTGCGCCCGAACAGGGTACCCTGGGGCCCGCGCAGCACCTCGACTCCGGCCATGTCGTTGAACGAGGCGACCAGCGAACCCGGCCGCGGCACATAGACGCCGTCGACGAACGTGCCGACGCTCGGATCCATGGCGCTGTTTCCCGGGGCGCCCACGCCGCGAATGCTCATGCGCAGGTTGGAGACCTGGCTGCCGCGATTGAGCATCAGGTTCGGCACCAGCCGCGGGAGTTCCAGCACGCTGTCGATCCCGGCCTTTGCCATCGTCTCGCCGGTGAAGGCCGCGACCGACAGCGGCACATCCTGCAGGCTCTCCTCGCGCTTCTGCGCAGTGACGACGATCTCTTCGATGGCGGCGGGCTCGGTCGCCGGCTCCTGGGCGACGGCCTGGTCCTGAGAGTAAGCGGCCTGAGACGACGCAAGTACCGCTGCGACCGCGGCGGCGACGGACGACAAATGACTTCTACGCATTGAATCCCCCTGGGTACATATTTTCCGATCGGCCCGCAATTCGGCTCGGTGGCGCGGGATGCTATGGCGCGCGGGTCGCACGCGCTTGATAGGTGACGACAGTCACTTGGCACTCGACGACACAGCGCACCACGCGCCGGCGCGTGCCAAGTGCCGAGTGAGGCGCGTCAGCGCTGGCCGAAGGCCACGACCTCCGCCTTGTCACCCTTGTTGCCCTTGGTTTCGTACCAGAACTCGATGGTGCGAATGCTGCGCTTGCCGCCATGGAGATCGATCACTCGCGTCTCCGCGCCCGCGGCAAGGTTCTCCTTGACGTCGAGTCTTTCCGGCGCGCCGTCGTCGTACGTCACGACGACCTGGTGCATGTTGAGCGCCGCATTCTTGACCTTGAATTTCAGCTTGCGGAAGTTGTCGTAGGGGCCGGCCACGGTGATTCGATCGTGGTCGGCGTCGTGCCCCGCGTTGACCGAGCCGAGCTTGACCCAGTCTCCGTTCGAGTTGTCCGCAAGGACGCCGCCACTGAAGAAGGCCAGGGCCAGGCAGGCCGCCACGATGCGTCGTGTCTTGTTCATCTCTCGTCTCCCTCTGGTCGAGCGTTGTGGAAAACTACATGGAACTCATCAGTGCGGCCGCGCGCCGATCAGGCCTTTTTCGCGGGCCCACGCTTCGGTGCGGCGCATGCCTTCCGCGAGGTCGACTGCGGGCGCGTAGCCCAGCAGGCGACGGGCCTTGTCGATGCTGTAGGTCGCCGGGCGGGCCAGCAACTCCACGGTGCCACGGCCGAGTTCGCTCGGACGCCCGAGCAATCGTGCAATCCGCGCACCGGCCTCGGCGAGCGCGATCGCCAGCCCGGTCGGCATGCTGGGCGGAGCGCCCTGCTTGCCCAGCCAGCGCCAGTGGTGACCGAAGAACTCCGCGCAGGTCACGGCGACGCCCGACGTGAGCGTGAAGATCTGCCCGGCGCCCGCCGGCTGGCCGGCGGCCAGCAGGATGCCGTCCAGCAGATCGTCGATGTAGACCGGACTGAACACGCCACGACCGCCGGCCGGCAGCATGAACTGCCGCGTCTTCATCATTTCGAGCGGCATCACGACCCAGGCGCGCGACGCCGGACCGTAGACATCGCCCGGCCGGATGATCGTGCAGGCCAATTCGCCGGCCGCGTGGGCCGCCAGCACGGCGTGCTCGCTCGTGATCTTGGTGTCGGTGTATGAATTGCCGTTCGTGATGAGCGGATGCGATTCGCCAACGTTCGCCGGGAAGTCGAACCCGAAGGCCGCCACCGACGAGAGCTGCACGAACCGGGCGACGCCCTGCTCGCGACAGGCAGTCAGGAGCCGGCGGGTGCCGTTGCAATTCACATCCCAGGCCGCCCGCATCGGGGCGACCATCGACACCACAGCGGCGGTGTGGATGACGAGATCGGCCCCCGCCAGTTGCTCGCGCCACTGATCCGGTCGACGCACGTCGCCGGCGACGACGTCCCAGGCAGGATCGGCCGTGAAATCGGTCCCGCACACCTCGGCGCCGAGGCTGCGATAGCGCTGCGCCAGGGCGCGCCCAATGAACCCATTGGCTCCTGTGATGAAGACCCGCTTCGGTGGGCGGAACTCGGTTGCGGTGGCCATTGGATGTCTCGCTACCTGGGGCGGATGGTCGAAGGTCGGAACGTACAACGAATCCCGATCTGGTCTTTTGGTACGGAGCGGCATAAATTTGTCATTTGCCGCCAAGGATTGGGGATGCTGGGGGGCAGGCTTGAGCGACTACCAACTGAGGGCAGCGGGTTTCGAGGGTTATTCCGCGCTGGTCCGTGAACTCGGCGGCGACCCCGCCCCGTTGCTTCGGCAGGCGGGCGTGGACCCCGCCTGGCTCGAGAACCCGGATCACCCGGTCCCCTATCTCGCATTCCTCTCGGCGCTACGGCTGGGCTCGCAGGCAACCGCCACGCCGCACTTCGGCCTGCTGCTGTCGCGAAAACAGCGCTTCTCGATGCTGGGAGCCGTCGGCTTTGCCACGCGCGAGGCCCCAAGCGTCCAGGCAGCCATCGACAACCTGAACCGCTTCCTGCCGGTCCACAACCAGGCGGCGCGCACGACGCTCGTCGTCGAGCGCGGCCTCGCGCGCTGGACGTTCGACATCATCCTGCGCGACGCGCCGGCGCTGGACCAGCAGTTCGACCTCGTGGGCGGGGTCGGGATCAGCCTGATGCAGCATCTCGTAGGACACAGCTGGGTGCCGCTGAGCCTCCACCTCAAACGGGTCACGCCCGCCGATACGCGGCCGTATCGACAGCTCTTCCGCTGCCCGATCACCTTCGATGCGGAATTCACCGGACTGGTGTTCCAGAAGGACGTGCTGTCGCTGGCGGTAGCGAACGCCGACCAGCAACTGTTCCGCATCCTGCATCAGTACCTCACGCAGCTCGAGGCCAGGACCCCCAGCGATTTCGGCGCGCTGGTCCGGGAAACGGTCGCTCTTTCGCTGCAGGACGGTGACAGCTCGATCGATTCGGTTGCGGCCAGGCTGGGCCTTTCCGAACGCACGTTGCAGCGGCGCCTGCACGCGTCCGGCCTCAACTACAAGGACATCCTGGTGGATGTCCGTCGCAGCGTCGCGCAGCAATACCTGCGCGACACGGGCATCTCGCTGACGCGGATTGCGACGATCCTCGGCTACTCCGACCTGGCGGCCTTCTCGCGCTCGTTCCACCGTGAGTTCGGCGTCTCGCCACGCAACTGGCGCCAGATCAACCTGGGCTGATCAGCCGGACTCGGCCAGTTTCCTGAGCCGCGGCAATGCGTCGCCGAGCATCCTGTCCATGGCGCGCCGGACGATCCCCGACGTGCCCGGAATCTTCGCGCGATACCGGATGCTCCACGTGAGTTCGGTGCCGCCAGCGACCGGCTTCAGATCCACCCGGCCGTGGTGGCACGAGATCGGTGCGCCCTCCATCAGCCGGTAATCGTACGACCGCGGCGCATCCCATTCGATCACCTGCTCGCGCACGTTCATCTTCGGGCCTCGCATCGCGCGCTCCGCGCCGACGCCGTTCGGCGCCGGATGACCCTCGTGCGGCAACGTCACAGTGTCGAGCGGAAACCACCGGGGCATCCCGCGGTGATCCGTGACGAGGTTCCAGACGCGATCCATCGGCGCCGCAATGCTTACGGTACGTTCGACGCGATGCGTGTCCGGCAGCGGCCGCTTCGCGAGCGGCAGCGGCACGAATCCCATATGCGCGTCCCAGCGCGGATTCACCCACAGCAGCTCCACGCTGAATTCCTGCTCGTCGTTCACGTACACGACGCCCCAGTTGACGACGTGCAGAGGAAAACCATTCGGCCGGGCGCCGGCGCTCCGGCTGCGACGGTACGAATCCATCATGTCGCGCATCTTGCGGTAGCCGAAGGCGATGTTGAGGATGCCCTGGTCGCTGATGCGGTGCCCGTCGGGCCACGGCTTGCCGACGGGATCGAGGTACTGCACCAGTTCGACCAGCACATTGCCCGCATCGAGCACAACGCTGCGAGTCCTGGCGTTGTCCAGCCCCCAGAGTGCTTCATGCTCCGGGCGCCGCAGCGCCGCCGCCGACTGCGGCATGCCGAGCGCACCCATGAAATAGCGCTTCGACTTCTCCAGATCGGGGACGGAAAGCGTGACTGAACGCGCCGCCACACGGCAATCCGGTCGCGCATCGCGGGTGCGGCCCCGCAGCGGGTCGTCTTCCATCACTTCGATGAACACGCCGTCGGGATTGCGCACGCACGCGCGGCGCTTGCCCGCCTTGCCCGCTGGATCCGTCAGCGGCGGTGTCCCGAGCTGCACGAGTCGCTCGAGCGTGGCGTCGAAGTCCTGCACCCAGAAACCGACGCGCGAATAGCCGACATCGCAGGGCCGGTAGTCGGCCGGCATCAGCCGCGCGAGCGGGGCCTCGAACTGGAACAGCTCGATCTGGAAATGCTCGCTGCGATCGACCAGCCACCAGCAGGTCGACGCGGCACCCGGAAGTCCCTGCACGTGCCGCGCGCCCCAGCCGCGGAAGGAGCGTGTGCCGCCGGCTGGAATGAAACCGAACGCCTCGCGGAACCAGCGCTCGGTGCGCTGCACGTCGACGACGGAGAAGGCAATCTGGTCGAGTTGCTGTGGCATGGCGGTTAGAAGGTCATGGTCGGAAGGGCGGCGAGCGTCGTGCGGGCACGCTCGATGTCCAGCGCCTGCATCGCGTCGGCCGGTGCGAGCCGGATCGCCGTACTCAGCAACTCCGTGGCCTCGTCCTTGCTGCTCTCGCCGTACATGAGCAGCAGACCGTGCGCTTTCTCGATGTAGGGTACGGGTGATGCCGGGGCCAGCGCGACGGACCGTTCGTAATGCTCCTCGGCGTTGGATTTCTTGGCGCCGAAGCTCAGGCCGGCGAGCATGCCGCCGACCTTGTCCACGATCTCCGCGTTCCAGCCGGCCATGGTGGCGTGGCCTTCCGCATGGTCGGGCTGCAGTTCGAGGCAACGGGTCACCGAATCGCGGATCTTCGGCCCGAGGCCCTTGCTGAGCGCCTCGATCATGTTGATGAACTGGCTGTAGCGGCCGCGGGAGACGGCCAGCATGTAGTGCGCGTTCGCATTGTCGGGGCACGCTTCGGTCGCCTTCTCGGCCATGTCCATGGCGGTCTCGAAGATCGCGACCTTCTTGTCCTCGTCCGACTCGAGGTAGTTGGCGTAAATCGTGGCGGCGAACGCGGCCGGCACGAGCCCGGCGCCGCCCTGTGCCTGGCCGATCGTCACCGCGTCCTGGAAGCGGCCCTCGTGGTAGGCGCGCCAGGCCTCCTGCACGCGCTCATCGGCGGGGAACGGTTCCTTATTGCCGGCATGGAGCACGTCCCAGCGCTCACGCAGGGCCGGGCCCGCCAGGTCGAATCGAACGCCTTCGTACTTTGCCCACTGCTCCATGATCGTGTCCTCTTTTCAGCTTCTCGTGTGTCGCGTAGCGGCGGCTCAGGCGGCCAGCCCGAGTTCGCGCAGTTCCGCGACGATGTCCGCGTTGATCTCTGCAATGCCCGGGACGCGCCGCAGCGGCGCGCACTCCTCGCAACTGACCACGCCGTCGCGCAAGGACTGGGCCAGTGCGTCGTCGCCCTGCCCGAGCCAGACATGCAACAAGCGCTGCCAGTCCGGTTGGCCGAGCAGGAGGCCGGCGCAGATCGCCACGGCGTTGCGGCGGCGCACCTGCGCGAGCCCGACGATTTTCCGGTCGCCCGGCCCGACCAGTTCCCCGCAGGACAGACTGGCGAAGCAGACCCAGCGCTTTGCGCCGTCCGCGCCCGCAGCGCCCGCCGTGGCGCGCGGCGCCATGTCCGTCGGGATGCCGTGCCGGCCGAGCGCGCGACGCCAGGCCTCGCCGATCACCTCGTAACTGCGCGGCAGGCTCAGCCTGGCGAAATCATGATCGGGCGGCACCAGCACGGTGTGGCTGCACATCCAGGGGCCGGCGATGACCGCACCACCGCCGCTGGCGCGCACGACGACTTCGATGCCCTCCTCGCTCGCGCGCTCCAGCATTGCCGCGCTCGGCTTCTGGCTGCGGCCGAGCACCAGCGCGACCGACGAATAGCTCCACATCGCGGTGCTGGGCGAGCGCACGCCGACGTCCAGCGACCTGCGGATCATCTCCTGCTCGGCAGAGGCGGATCCGATGGCGATCACGCGGTGTGTCCTGTCAGAAGCTGCCGGCCGCGAGTCGCCGCGCCAGCGCACTGAGAAAGAGCCCCGCCGGATGTCCATCGAGGGCCCGATGATCGAAGACGAGCGTCAGCGTCATCATCGGGCGCGCGACGACCTGTCCGGAGATCACGACCGCCCGCTCCGCCACCCGACCGACACCGAGAATCGCAATCTGCGGCGGGTTCAACACCGGAGTGAACCAGTCGATGCCGGTCGCGCCGAGGGTGCTCACCGTGAACGTGCCGCGCTGGTAGGCGGAGGCCGGCAGTTTGCCTGCACGGGCGCCGTCCGCCAGGGCGCCCACACGCGTCTCCAGCTCGCCGAGATCGAACGTATCGGCCTGCATCAGCACGGGCACGACGACACCCACCGGCGTATTCACGGCCACCCCGAGATTCACGTCCGTCCAGTGCTCCACGGCCTGGTCGGACACGGTGCCGTTGACCGCGGGATGTTCACGCAGCGTCAGTGCGGCAGCGCGCAGCACGGCATGCGTGATCGAGACCTTCGTGCCCGTCGCCGCCCGCTCTGCCTTGACCCGGGCGAGGACGGCGGACATGTCCGCATCGAGTCCCTGCGCGACGCGCGGTGCCTGCCACGCCGCGGTCAGCGAACGCGCAATGACGCCGCGGATGCCCTTCAGCGGGACGACGGTCGTGGCATCGCTCATGACTGCACGCGACTACTGGGGCCGCAGCCGAGCGAGCACTGCGCCCTTGCCGAAGTTCTGCGTGGCCGCGACGTCGAGCGACTCGATCACGCCGGCCATCGGAGCAACCAGTTCAATCGCTGTCTTGACGACCATGACAGAGCCGAGGATCTGCCCCTCCTTGACTTCGTCACCGACGGCCACCAGCCACTCGTCCAGCAGGGCCTCGGTGCCGGCTTCGACGTCGGTCCAGGCCTCATCCGGTATCTTGATTTCGATCACTGGTTGCGCTCCGGGAGAACGGTTACAGAACCTTGCTGGCCACGAGGCGTTCAGCCGCCTCGATCACGTGATCCACCTGCGGGATCACGACCTTCTCGAGCGCCGGGCTGTAGGGAATCGAAACGCCCGCCACGCCGAGACGGCGGATCGGCGCCTTCAGCTTGATCTCGTCCAGCCGCTCGCCGATCAGCGCGCTGATCTCTCCGGTCATGCCGAAGTTGAGGTAGTCCTCGTCGACGACGAGCAGGCGCCCGGTCTTGCGTACGGACGCGACGATGGCATCGACGTCGAGCGGCACCAGCGTGCGTGGGTCGAGCACCTCGGCGGAGATGCCCTTGGCCGCGAGACGGTCGGCGGCGATGGCGGCTTTCTGCACCGTCTGCGAGAAGCCGACGATCGTGACGTCCGTGCCCTCGCGAACGATGCGCGCCTTGCCGAAAGGCACGGTGTACGGCTCCGCCGGCACGTTGTCGTCGATGCTGACGTCCACGTAGCCGAGCACGGGCAGCCCGAGCATCGCCTTGTGGAACAGGTACACGACCGGGTTGTCGTCGCGGATCGCCGAGATCATCAACCCCTTGGCGTCGTAGGGGTTGGACGGCGCGACGACCTTGAGGCCCGGCACATGCGCGAACAAGCCGTGCAGCGTCTGCGAGTGCTGCGCGGCATCCGAGAAGCCGCCACCGGTGCTCGCCGTGATCACGAGCGGCAGGCGCACCGCGCCGCCGGACATGTACGTGGCCTTGCCGATTTCGTTCATGATCTGCCCGAAGCAGACGCCCATGAAGTCGACGAACATCAGTTCGGCAATGGGCCGCAGGCCCGACGCGGCCGCGCCGAGCGCCGCGCCCATGATGGCCGTCTCCGAGATCGGCGTGTCGAGCACCCGGTCCGGAAACTTCTTGTGCAACCCGGCGGTGGACTGGAAGACGCCGCCCATCTTGCCCACGTCCTCACCCATGCAGATGACGCGCGGGTCGCGCTCCATCTCCTGCTGGATGCCTTCGACCATCGCCTGGAAGAGCGGCTTGTTGCGAATCTTGACGTCGGTCATGACACGGCATCCTGGAACACGTGCTGGAACGCTTCCGCAGCGGGCGGGTAATCGCTCTGCCTCGCGAACGCGATGGCCGCTTCGACGCGCGCCTTGGCCCGGCCGCGAATCTCCGTCGCCGTCGCGTCGGTCACCAGCCCTTCGGCCTTCAGGCGCGCCTCATAGGCGGCGAGCGAATCCTTCTTGCGCAGCGACTCGACCTCGCCCTTCGGCCGGTAGGTCTCCGGATCGCCCTGGAAGTGCCCGTACAGGCGATCGACCTTGACCTCGAGCAGCGTGGGGCCCTCGCCACCGCGCGCGCGTGCGACGGCCTCGCCCACCGCCTCGAACACCAGGTCGGGATCGTTCTCGGTGACGCGCACGCCGGGCATGCCGTAGCTCGAGGCGCGATCGGCGACGGACGCGACCGCCGTCGAATTCGCCTTGTTGACGGAGATGCCGTAATTGTTGTCCTGGCAGACGAACACGCACGGCAGCTTCCAGAGCCCGGCCAGGTTGAGTGCCTCGTGGAACGAACCCTGGTTCGACGCGCCTTCGCCGAATTCGGCGACTGCCACCGCACCGCTGCCGAGCTTCTTGTAGGCCAGCGCGGCGCCCACGGCGTGCGGGATGCCGCCGCCCACGATGCCGGTGCACGCGAAATTGGCCGTCGTGTCGAACAGGTGCATGTGGCCGCCCTTACCGCGGCCGAGCCCCGTGACCTTGCCGAAGATTTCGGCGGTCATGCGGTCGAGGTCCACGCCCTTGGCGATCGCAAAGTGATGCGCGCGGTGCGTACCCCAGACCGAGTCCTTCCGCTCGAGGTGGGCGCAGGAACCGACCGCGGCCGACTCCTGCCCAGCAGCAAGGTGCATCTCGCCCGGTATCGGCCCCGCCCCGAGGTCGAATGCCAGTCCCTTCTGGATCTTCGGCGGCAGCTTGCCCTCGAAATACGCCACGGCCAGCGAATCCTCGTAGTGCCGGATCAGGCACATCGTTTCGTACATCCAGAGTCGCTGTTGGGTGCTCGGTTTCATGGGTGACCTCAAGGCTTCAAGCCCTTTGCAATCATGCTGTCCGTGAGGCGGGCCATCAGCCTCGGGAAGGTGCGCCCGAGGAACACGGTGAACCGCGCGCGCCAGCTGCCGGGAACGATCATGAAGCGGCCCCGTTCGAGACCGTGCATGACCTGCACGCAGAGATCGTCCAGCGTGACCGTGCCGGCGAACTGCTTGGTCTGCATCGTGATCGCGGGTGCCGTGCGACGCTCCTCCTCCACCATCGGCGTTTCGACTTCCGGCGGGCAGATGACGGAAACATGGATGCCATGCGTCTTGCATTCGATGCGCAGCGCCGAGGCGAGCCCGACGACGCCGAACTTGGACGAGCTGTAGGCCGCGTAGCCGTAGTTGCTGACGACGCCGGCGATCGAAGCCACGAGCGCGAGGTGCCCGCCGCTGCGCATGTGCTGCAGGACGGCCGCGGCAAAGTTCCGGCTGCCCTTGAGGTTGATGTCGACGACGAAATCGTAGCGCTCGCTCGAGAGCTCGAGGAACGGGCGCGCAACCTGCACGCCGGCCGAGTTGATGGCAACGTCTGGTGACCCGATCTTTGCGACGGCTTCGTTCACAGCCGCTTCGACGCCTGCAGCATCGCGGACGTCCACCTCGACGAACAGGGCCTCCGGGCAGGCCTTGCGCAATCGAGCGCGTGCGGCGTCGGAAAACCTGAGGTCGAACGCGGCAATGCGCGCACCACGCCTTGCCAGTGTCTCAGCGAGCGCCAGGCCGATGCCGCTGCCGCCCCCGGTGATGAAAGCTGTCTTGCACTGCATTGTCTTCTCGATCTCCCCCGTGAGGAACCGAGGCTACAACGCGCGCCGAACCGGGGTTTGATAGCGGGCGACAGTCACTTGGCACTCAGCGACAGTGCCGCCCGGTCCCGCCTGGGGAGGCCCGAACGCATGGGCCTCCCCGCGGGCGTTCAGCGCGTGTATTTCGGAATCTGCGCCGAGATGTAGTTCATCTTCGTCAGGCCCTGGTCCTTGATGCCCTGGTCTGCCCATGCCTTGATCAGGCTGGCATCCATCATGTTGAGGTAGGTGCCGTCCTTCAGGAAATTGACGTTGGCGCCGAAGACGACCATGAAGGTGTCCGTGTCCTCGGTATTGGTGGCCGGCGTGTTGAACTCGTGGATCGAACCGCCCGGCTCGAAGATGTAGCAGCCCGCGGTCTGCTTCTGGTCCGGGTATTCCGTGTAATACCAGCAGCCGGACATCGTGTAGAGGTGCACGGTGCCGGTGTGGAAGTGCAACGGCAACGTGACGCCGGGCGCGAACTTGACGCGCAGCACCCAGACGCCGTTGTACGGGTCGAGGAACAGCGGATGCGCCTTGATACCCGGATGCAGCAGGCCCTCGAGGAACTTGCTGAGGTTGCTGTCGACCGTCAGCAGCTTGTCCTGGTGAGTAAAGGCTTCAGGCAGTGACATGGCTCAATTCTCCGTCAATTGGGGGTGTACCAGATCGGCGAGGTCCAAGCCCGCTCCTGGATCGACGAAGGCACGTCGGGCAGAAGCGGCAGCTTGTTCCGGACGGCGTCGTAGGTCGTCCACCGCGGCGTCGGGATCTCGAGCACGCGGACGTAGTACAGCGCGGGTTTGGCCGGATCGAAGTCCGGATCGGTCCACGTGCCCATCAGCTCGGGGCTGCCGATCGTGTTGGCGTACGTCGCCTTCGTCAGGTCGACCGTATTTCCAACCGGCGGGACCTTGCCGTCGCTGCCACGCTTGCGATCGCCGCTCCAGACGACATCGATCACCTTGTCCTGCGGCTCGCCCTTGGCGTCGACCATGCCCTTGATGATCTGGATGCGATCGAGGTTGGCGCCGTTGGGATCCTTGGCCGCCCAGACCGTGAACGTCGGCGCCTTGGATGCCTTCGCGATCGTGCCGCCCATCGGCACGCCCACACGATAGCCCTGCTCCACGAGTTCACGCGGGTTCGTCGATGCGGCGCCGAGGTTCTCGCCGCCGAAGAACCGCACCTTGATGCGCGTGCCCGACGTGACGAACGTTTCGCGTGCAGCCATCGCGTCCCAGACCGCAGCGCGCGTGTTGCGCGTCGCCCAGACGGCAGCCAGCGAGCCGGGGTTCGACTCCTTCGACTTGATCCAGCCGTCGATCTCGCCTTCGCGCCGCGCCTCGAGCGTGCCGTCCGCGGGGCCGTGGCTGCCGATGTAGTCGTTCTCTGCAACGTCCGAGGGCAGGCCGTTGTGGTTGTCGGTGCCGCCGATGAAACCGAGCTGGTAAGGATTGACGCCGAGCTTCGTCTGGTAATCGAGGCCCTTGGTCACCGCCCAGCGGACGAAGTTCTCCTTCTTGAACGTGCGCCCGCTGAACGTACCGACGCTGTCGGCGTTCTCGAAGCCCGCGAACTCATCGGCCGGCCAGAACTTCCGATGCACCTCCGAATTGCCCTTGATCTGCATCATCTCGATCAGACGCTCGAAGTGGCTGCGCAGGCGCGCGTAGTCCGCCGTGATCGGCTTGCCGGAATTGTCGAGCGGCTCGAACATCAGTCCCTTGCTGCCGTTCGAATTGTGCGGAATCGCGAGCAGCTTCGAGCCTTTCTTCTCCTGCTCGGCCATCCAGGCCCAGAGTTTCTCCTCGTCGTTGCTGTCCAGCGCCGAGAACGGCACATCCGGGACGTTCAGGTCACGGAAGATGACGTTGCGATGCATGTTCCCAGCGTTCTGGGCGGAGGTCCACTCGAAGCCCGCCAGCGTCGTGAACTTGCCGGGCCGGTAGTTGTCGATCGCGGCCTTGATCTCGACGTCCTTCCAGGCGCTGCGCGTCGTCTCGGGGCCGGCGTAGAACGGCGGGTGGTCCGGGTGTTCGCCGCGCATGTTGTTGATGACGTACTTCATGAACCACGCACGCTGCTCGTCCACGGTCTTCAGCCCGCGCAGTTCCTCGAGCATCGGGTTGTCACCGCCCTTGGCGCCCGGAACCTGCGTCGAGTACATCTCGCCGATGAACTCGGCGTGGTCGGAGACGGCCACCCAGTCGAGCGGCCGGCCGATGTTGTGCTTCTGGCCGTTCACGACGACGTCCCCGCCCTGCCCGAACTTGTAGGCCTCGTCTGGCGTGATCCGGGCGCCGCCGATGTACGCGTCGAGCGAGAAGGACGTGTGCACGTGCGTCTCGCCGAAGTAGGCCTCCTTCAACGGGTTCTCCGCAACCGCGGCCTCGAGTTGCTCGAGCGTCGGCGCGGTGGCGGCCGTCGCGGGCGCCGGTGCTGTCGCGGTGGCGGTCGCCTTATCCGGTCCGCGGCTGCAACCAGCAAGGCCGGCGGCGACCGCACATAGCAGCATTGCGGTCACAGCGGCTGCGAGAGGCCGCACGGGGAAGAGTTGGGTGCTCATGGACATGCTCCTGTTGCAGCGGTTACGGCGTGTACCAGATCGGACTGGACCAGGCTCGCTCCTGGATGGTCGCCGGGAAGTTCTTCGGCGGGTCGATGCCCAGCGCCTTCGCGTCATAGGTCGACCAGCGCGGCGTCGGGATCTCGAGAACGCGCACGTAATAGAACGCCGGCACGGCCGGATTGAAGTCCGGATCCTTCCACACTGTCGCCAATTCGGGGCTGCCGATCGTGTTGGTGTACGTCGCGTTCTTGACGTCGACGCTGTTGCCGACCGGCGGCAACTTGCCATCGGCGCCGATCTTGCGGTTGCCCGACCAGACGACGTCGTAGATCTTGTCGTGCGTCTTGCCGGCGGCATCGACCCAACCCTTGATCACCTGGATCCGGTCGAGATTGCCGCTGTTCGGATCCTTCGATGCCGCGATCATCATCCGCGGCGCCGATCCCTTGGCGGCGCGCTTCAAGTCGCCGCCCATCGGCACGCCGTTCTTGTAGCCGACGCGCACCCAATCCTTGTCGCCCGGCTTGGCCTTCGCGAAATCGAAGCCGCCGAACACCCGCACGACGATGCGCGATCCGCTCGTGGCCCACGTCTCCCGCCGCGCCATCGCGTCGTAGATCGCCTCGCGAGTGTTCTCTTCAGCCCAGACGCAGGAAAGGCCTGCCGAGCCCTGTTCGATCTTGGATGGCTCGCCCGGCACGTCCTCGAGCAATCGCGCATGTGGCGTGCTCGACTTGAGATTGTGCTCGCCCGTGAACGCGAACTCCTCGTGCGAGACGATGGACGTGTGGATGTCCCCGCCGCCGACCACGCCGTACTTGAACGGGTTGGCACCCACCTGCTTCTCGACGGCCAGGCCGTTGCCAAATGCATTGCGGACGTAGTTGGTCTCCACGACCTTCACCGTGCCCGGGCCCGCGACCGGCTTGGTCCACAGCTCGAAGCCGGCGAACTCGTCGTTCGGGGCCACACCCGGATTGGTCTCGGACTGCCCCTTGGTCTGCACGATCTCGGTCAGCCGCTCGTTGCGCGCGCGCGTTTCAGCGTAAGCCCTGGTGATCGGCTTGCCATCGGAATCGGTCAGCGCATACATCGCGCCGTTGCTGAGGTTGCCGTTATGAGGGATCGCGAGCAGCTGGGTGCCCTTGGCGCGCTGCGCATCCATCCACTTCCACAGTTCCTCGGGCCGCTGCGAGTCGAAGTAGGAGAACGGCACCGGCAGGTTCTTGCTCGAGCGGAAGATCACGTTGCGGTGCAGGTTCGACATGTTCGGCTGCGAGGACCACTCGTAGGCGATCAGTGTCGTGAACTTGCCCGGCTCGTTGAAGCTGTCGGCGATGTGGATGTACTGGTCCCAGATCGTGCGCTTCAGCGTCGGATCGGCCAGCACCGGGTCCGCCTTGATGCTGCCGTCGGGCTGGATCGTCTCGGAGACGAGCTTGTAGAACACCTTCGTGGCCTTCGTCACGTCGTTGCCGGAGCTCGTGACCTCCTGGGCCAGCGGGTGCTTCGACAGCGGATCGTTCGGGTCGTACATCCGCAGCAGCACGCCGAGGTATTCGGAGTGGTCGGAGACGGCGAGGAAGTCCAGCGGCACCTTCAGCTGCACATCGTACCCGCCGGGATGCTTCACCTTTTCGCCGCGCGCATGGCGGTAGGCGTTCTCCGGTCCGAACCGCACGTTGTAGATGGCTTCGTCGAACGACCAACCCGTGTGCTGGTGCGTCTGGCCGAAGTACGGATTGCGCAGCTCGTTGTAGCCCTTCGTGTGCGTCGCAGGCGCTTGATCCGCGGCCGATGCCGGGACGAATGGCTGCAACAGCAGACCCGCGATTGCCGCCAACACGGCAGTGGCAATCGGTCTGCGGGCGCGAGTGCGGAATTCAGCGTTGAGCCTGTCGTCGTTCATGTTCATTACCCCTGGTTTCTGGGCACCAGCAGGGCCACACCGGCCCGCAAGACCCATTCCTGATTGCCACGATCGTTCTGGAAGTCGTAATCGACCTCGAAGTTCGGCCGCCATTTATGTCCCGCCCAGCCGACCACGAAGCCGTAGTTCACACCGAGCATCAACGACGACCACCGCGAATGCTCCGTGTCGTAGACGAAGGCGCTGTTGCCAACCGACAGCGAACGTCCCCGGCCCAGTTGATAGCTGAGCACGGGTTGAAGGTTGATCAGTCCGACGTCCGGCGCGTGCGAATCGCCCGCATACGAGAAGAAGGTCTGTGCAAAGAGGCCCCAGTTGAGCTTCTTGACGGACGAGTTGACGAACCCGATGGCCGGTCCCGCCGTCCACTTATCGAGAGTCAGGCCGTTCGCTCCGGTCGGCAACGTGCCGGAGATCCCGACGCCGAAGCGGCCCCAGGAGCGGTCGAACGTCACGAGATCGAAGACGGTGAGATCGCCGAAGCCGTCGGCGCCGCCCGGCGTCGACGTGAAGTACGGAGCGGTCAACCGGAAGATGTGCTGGGAACTGCCCAGCTGAAACGGAATCGCGGAACGGAATACGAGCTGATTCGCGCTGCCGTCGGCACCGTGGAAGCTCGGCGTGTACCAGTCGTATAGCTGGAACGACATCAGCGCGGCGGTCGGGTCGGTTGCCTGCGCCGCGAGCGCCTCGGTGCTGACGGAGTCCTGCGCGGGAGCAGGGCTCCAGCGCTGCAGCCACGACTGCGACCAGATCGTCCAGTTCGAGGCCACACGTCGAGCCGCATCACCGCGGGCTGCTCAGCCGCTCGACCAGGCTTGTTGCCGTCCTTGTCCTTGTCCTTGTCCTTGTCCTTGTTCTTGTCCTTGTCCTTGTCCTTGTCCTTGTCCTTGTTCTTGTCTTGTCCTTGTCACCGATGTTGGTGGCGTCCTTGGCCGTATCGTGCGCAGCCTCCTTCGGGTCGCACCGTCCGCCGACGCCAATCGTGGCCTTCGCGGCGGCGCTCTTCGCGGCTTTCTCTGCGGTGCAGTCCGGATCGAGCGGCCCCGCAAGCGCCGACGTGACGGCGAGCGACAGCAGCAGACTCAGGGCAAACAGCGGCTTTGTCTTGTTCATGATCGTGACTCCTTCACTTCGATATGTTTTGCGTGCCAATGAAATCATCCCCAGGATTACTGGGACGCCTGCTGGTCCGCAGACCAGTCCTGCTCCGCCGCCGGCTTCTGCTGGATGCTGAGCGGTACGGAGAACGTGAAGAACACGGCGTCGCCCTCGACGCGGTTCTTGGCCTCGAACTCGTGGTACCAGCGCAGGTCGAGCGTCACCGGGTGCGTCTTGCTCTGCGTGAACTGATAGGACAATTCCGGCCCGATGCCGAAGACGCGACCCTTGAAATCGCCGAGCAGGGCCGGGCCGCCACTGTCGGCGGTCAGTTGCTCGTTCCAGTAGCCGACGAGACCCAGCGAGAAATGATTCGGCAGGTACTGCTTGCCGGCGAGTTCGAGGTGCATCTCGTTGCCGGAGTCGTAGTTCGTATCGTCGTTTTCACCGTTGAAGGTGAAGCCGAGCACGGCTGAGAACTCGCGGCCACCCTTGAAGTTCGCCATCGTATAGGCGCCGCCGACATCGAGCGCCCAGCGGTTCTTGCCCATGTTGGCGAGGCGGCCTTTCTCGTAGTCGCCGACGGGGATGAACATCGTCGAGTACCCGCTCCAGGCCCGGAACTTGTCGCCCGTCGCGATGTTTCCAGCCGAGCACCGCGCTCAAAGCGGCGTCGCCGAGCGCCGTCAATTCGTCCGATTGCTTGACCGTGAACGGTGCGACCGGCACCACTACGTTGCCGCCGACCTCCAGGTTGCCATAAGGCAGTACGCCGCTGAATGCCAGCCGACCACCTGCGAGGTTCACGTCGGTGACCCAAGTGACCTGCGCGATGTTCGTCAGGGCCTGGGCCGAGATGTCGCCGACGAGGTAGTCGCTGATCGGCGTCAGGTCGCTGCGGCCGGCGTCGTAGTAGTAGACGTTGTTCGTGAGGTACACGCCGGGCTTCGGCACGAACGCCGCGAGCGGCCCGCGCATGCCGAGCAGGTAGTTGCTGCCGCCGCCTTCGACCGCCTGGGCGTCGCTGAGGACAACGGTCGTACCCAGCAGCACGGCTGCCGCGCAGGTTGCGGAACGAATGGTAACGCCTGGCATCACTGGGCTCCCTTTTGCATCTGTTCCATCATCTTTGAGAAATCGAAGGTCGCGGCTTTCTGCACCGGCGGGTACTGCATCAACGACTGCACGTGCAGGCCAAGAACCTGCGTGATGGGCCCTTCGAGCCACTGCTTCGTCTGCACCATCGCAGAGCGGTCCGCCGTCGAGTCGAAGCTCTCGTAGGGGTCGGCGCGGAGGTTGAACATCACCGGGAACGCCTGCTTCACGATCGGCGCGTAGTAGTCTTCCTTGGTCGCGAAGTGCGCCTTCCACTGCCGCCAGCGCACGGCCATCAACTCGGACTCGTAGTAATAGATGAAATCCGTGCGCGCGCTCTCGGCGGACTTGCCGGTCCAGTAGTCGAGGTTGTTCACGCCATCGATGTACTGCTTGCGCTCGGCCTTCATCTTGTCTGCGACGTCAGGCACGCCGGCCGCCGCCGCCAGTGTCGTGAACAGGTCCATGTGCGCCTGGATGCCGCTCAGTACCCGGCCCGCGGGGATGTGGCCCGGCCAGCGCACGAGCATCGGCACCCGCACGCCGCCCTCGTAGGTGGTCATCTTTTCGCCGCGGAACGGAGTCGTGCCGCCATGCGGCGCGACCGCTGTGCTCGGCGCCGTTGTCGGAGGTGTAGATGACGATGGTGTCGTCCAGCACGCCGAGCTTCTTGAGCGCATCGAGCACCTGGCCGACCTGCATGTCGTGCTCGATCAGGCCGCTGCCGTAGAGGTCTTCTTCGCTGGTGTACGGCGTCGCGAGCTGCCGGTGCTCCGGTCGCAGGTGCGTGAACATGTGCATCCGGGTCGTGTTGAGCCAGACGAAGTACGGCTTGCCCTGTCCCTTTGCGCGCTTGATGAAATCCAGCGACGCCTGGATGAACTCGTCGTCCACCGTTTCCATGCGCTTGCGCGTCAGGGGGCCGGTGTCCGTGCAGCGCTGCCTGCCCATGCGGCCGAACCGCGGATCCTCGGTCGCATCGTCCGTGTCGGCGGCGACGCACCTGAGAACTCCGCGTGGCCCGAACTTCGCCCGGAATGCCGGATCCTTGGGATAGTCCTCCTGCTCGGGAAGTTCCTCGGTGTTCAGGTGGTAGAGGTTGCCGAAAAACTCGTCGAAGCCGTGGACCGTCGGCAGGTGCTCGTTGCGATCGCCGAGGTGATTCTTGCCGAACTGGCCGGTTGCATAGCCCTGCGCCTTGAGCACTTCGGCCAGCGTGGGCGTTGCGGGCTGCAGGCCCAGCTTGGCGCCCGGCGTACCGACGGTCGTCAAGCCGCTGCGAATCGGGTACTGGCCGGTGATGAACGCGGCGCGCCCGGCCGTGCAGGACGGCTGGGCATAGTGGTCGCTGAACATGACGCCTTCGCGACCGATGCGGTCGATGTTGGGTGTCGTGTAACCCATCACGCCGGGGTTGTAGAGGCTGATGTTGGCGTAACCGACGTCGTCGCCGAAGATCACGAGAATATTGGGTCGGCCGCTGGCAGCGGCCGCCCAGGCGGCACCGGTCGTAGCCAGCAGCGCGAGTGTGATCGCGCACAGCGCCTTGAGCGCAACTCCGACACGCGTGCCGATCACAGTGCCTCCCCCTCGTCGTGATGTGTGCCGTGGCAACTGCTTGACCGGCACATGTATTCGTCGCAACTCGAGTCACGCCACGCCGCCAAGCCGTCCGACCATGCTCGAGCCCGGACTATCCAGGACCGGCGGTTCTCCAGGACGCCGAGCGCCGATCTTAGGATTCGGCCAGGAGCGCGCGCTTGATAATGAGCGACAACTACTTGGCAGCGCGCGACTCGAGATGATGCCGGCAAGGGAGGCTATGCATGTGGTCGGCCGCAGGGAACCGAAATTATTGCGATGAAGCGATAAGTTCTCTTATCACCGATCCTTCAGCCCGTCGCGCGAAGCCAAGTTTCTGTCGTTCGCTGCCAAGTCGCTCAAGGTGCACGAGCGCAGAATCCGGCCATGCCGCATTTGGCCCCTGTGTGGGCACAGCTGCGACCTGGTGCGCGTCGATGCTCGGTCAAGCAACCAGGAAGCACCTCGGGCGCTCGCGTTCAAAGGAAGATTCGTGATCAAGTTGATCGATGGCGAATTGACGGATTCATGGCTCCAGCGCGCCAGCGCCGAAGGCACACAGGATGTCGCCGCGGGCACGGAGTCCAATGCGGTTGCACGGGCGCTCGACGCCGGGGTCGGCGTTGGCTGGGACCCGTGGGAGGTCTGGCTGCGTCACATCGATCAGCCTCGCCGGCGTCTCGCTGGACGACGCTTGAAGTCGCCCGACTGAATTCGGAAGCCGGCGCTGGAGTGGCTGGCAACGGCGGAGGTGGGACTGAGACTACGTCACGATTTTCTTGAATTCCGCGGGTCAGCGTTCGGTTGGATCGGAATCCACCCCCCATCGATCTCCGAACGTTGGCTCTGCGGTTCTGGCCTGGCCAGGCCTCTCGGCGTGTGAATGCCGGCGGCCTGCCAACCGTATGCAACGGCAAACCTGACTTACTGGGAGATAGTTTGATGAGAATAGGAAAAATTGGTCTTCTGGCGCTCGCCGCGATTTGCGACGTCCGCCACGGCGGCGGAACGCACTGGCTTCTACGTCGGCGGCGACGTGGGCCAGGCGAACTGGAACGTCAGCCAGTCGGACGCCAATGCCTTTGCTGCAGGGCATTGCCGATAACGCTGAGCAGCGGCGTGCTTCGGGACGGTTACCCCGGACAAGGGCAAGCTCAGCGACACGGACATGACCTACAGCCTGTTCGTGGGCTACCAGTTCGTGCCGTGGCTGGCCGTCGAAGTGGCCTACATGGATCTCGGCAAAGAGGACATCAGGGCGACGGGTACGTACACCTATGCGGTGATTCCGCCGATCCTCCCGCCGCCCCCGACCGGCGGAACGTATCGCGGCGACCTGAGTTTCGAGAGCAGCGGCTGGGCCGCGTCGTTGCTCCCCATGCTGCCGATCGGTGACTCCTGGAACCTCTATGGTCGCCTCGGCTATTACATGGGCGACAACAAGGCCAGTGGGAGCTTCTCGGCGCAGGACACCCTGGCCGGTGCTCCGCGTCGGAGCCCCCTACGAGGACAAGACTCAGCCAGTCGGACAACAGCGGCTCGTTCCTGTGGGGCGTGGGCGCCAGCTACACGTGGAATCAGCGCGTGTCCATGCGTCTCGAGTACGACAACGTCGCGGACGTCGCCGAGATCGGCAACGACAAGACGGACGTCGAGCGCTTCACGCTGGGCGTGGTCTATCGGTTCGGCGATGTCGAGGAGGCGATGCCGGTAGCGGCGGCCGCTCCGGTCGCTGCAGTAGCGGCTGCGCCGACGAAGTGCGCGGACTCTGACAACGACGGCGTGTGCGACACGGCCGACCGCTGCCCGAACACCCCGGCGGGTGACCGCGTGGGTCCGAAAGGCTGCTCGTGCGACGTGACGATCCGGACGCATTTCGCGTTCGACTCGGCGGAACTGACGGCTGAGGACAAGGCCGAGCTCGACCGCATTGCGGCGCGGCTGACGGAGCTGGAGTTCGTCGGTGGTACCGCCACCGGCCACACCGACAGCGTCGGCGACGAGGCCTACAACCAGAAGCTGTCCGAGCGTCGTGCCCAGGCGGTGGTGGATTACCTTGCCGCCAAGGGTGTGGCCCCGGGCCGCATCACGGCGATCGGCATGGGTGAGACCAAGCCGCGGGCCGACAATGCGACCGAAGAGGGTCGTGCGGAGAACCGTCGCGTGACGATCCGTCGCACGGACTGCGGTCCGGCGAACTGATCCCGGCACTGCTTCCCGCATAGGGAACGAGGCCGGCGGGCGCAAGCCCGCCGGCCTTTTTCATTCCACACGGAACGTCAGGCTGGGCTTCTCAATTGACGCCAGCGTGGCGTCAGGCTCAGGAAGTCACAGCCTCGCGCCGCTTCATCGCCGTCCAGCGATCGAGCTTCTCCCGGGCGCCATTGAGCGCCGGATCCATCATCCTGTCGTGCGCCGGCGTCTTTGCCGTCAGCTCGATCACGTACCCGTCGGGGTCGCGGAAGTAGATGGAATGGATGAAGCCGTGGTCCGAGACGCCGCGCGTCTCGATGCCCGCCGCCTTGCCGCGGGCCAGCATGTCCTGCAGCGTCGCGGCGTCGACCTCGAGCGCGATGTGCAGGTCGAAATCGTGCTGGGCCTTGAACTCGAACGGCATGTCGGGCGCCTCGAAGAACGCCAGGTACGACCCGTCGCCGAGCCGGTAGAAAGTGTGCAGCGTTTCCGTCCTGCGGCCGCTCTTGGTCTCGCCGATCTCCAGCGTCCCGGCCAGCGGCAGCCCGAGAAATCCCTCGTAGAACGCCCGGGTCTGCTCCGAGTCGCGGCAACGATAGGCGTTGTGGTGCAGTCCGCGGATCATGGCGACCTCCCGTGCCGCGCGCGCATCCAGAGATACAGCGGCAACCCTGCGGCGGCCAGCACCAGGGACCAGAGGAACGGCTCCTGGCCGATGCCGATGAAGGCGAACACCGAGTAGAGCGTGCCGATCACGCCGAGCACCAGCATGTCGGTCGAGGCGGTGCGTCCGCCCTTCTTCCAGTACACGGCCAGTGCGATCGCGCAGAAGAAATACAACGGCAGGTTGGCCGCGGTGACCACCAGCGTCAGGAACGTGAAGCCCTCGACCAGCGACTTGCTGTAGTTCATCAGCACCATCGCGCTCGCGAGCACGGCCGTCACGATCAACGCGATCGCGGGCGCCCCGTGCCTGTTGAGCTTCCCGAGGCTGCGCGGCATCACACCGTGCGCCGCCATGCTGCTCGTGAGCTCGCCCACCAGCAGCGTCCAGCCGTTGAGCGCGCCGAGGCCGCTCACCACGACGAAGACCGCGAGCCACCGGCCGTTGGCGTGACCCATGTAGCGGTCGAGCAGGTCGACGAACGGCGCGCTCGACTTCGCCAGCTGGTCCTGCGGAATGAGCGAGATCGCGATCGCGGACACGGCCACGTAGATCGCGGCGGTCAGGAAGGTGCCTGCGAGCGTGGCGCGTGGAATCGTCCGCTCGGGATCCTTCACGCGGCCCGCCGGAATCGTCGCCGATTCGATGCCGAGCATCGCGTAGAGCGCGATCGTCGAGGCCGCCATCAGGTCCTTGAGCGTCCACGTGCTCGTCGGCGGGCTGCGCGTATACGCAGACGGCTCGGCCAGGAACACCCACAGGCCCAGCAGGATGATCGCCACCATCGGCAGCAGCTTCAGCACCGTCGTCAGGATCTGCACGCCGCCGCCCGTGCGCGCCCCGAACAGGCAGACGCCGACGAACAGCCAGATCATGGCGAGCGCCAGCACGGCGGGCGACACCGACTGCAACGCCGGGAAGACGGCGACGAAGTAGCCGACGACGCCGATCGCAAGTGCGGCATTGGTCACCCAGAGCGAGACCCAGTAGCACCAGATGGCAAGGAAGGCCGGCGCGTCGCCGACGTTCTCGCGGATATACACGTAGGGACCGTCCGCGTTCGGAAACTCGCGCGCCAGCCGCGCGAAGACACGGGCCAGCACCGCCATGCCGAGCACCGTGATGCCCCAACCCGCCAGGGCCGTGTACCCGTAGGGCGCAAGCGATGCGGGCAACATGAAGATGCCCATGCCGATGACGTTTCCCACCACCAGCGCCGTGGACATCCAGAAGCCGAGTTCCTTGTCGCTCTTCATGCGTTTCCCTTGGTGTCCGATCGGTCAGCGTTTCGCATTGGCATCGAGCGAATAGGCCGCACGCAGCAGTTCGTGGAAATGCCACACCCCGCTTTCGCGCTTCGGGCTCAGGCGGCCCGCGTCGTAGAAGCCGGAGGCCAGCCCCTTCTGCACCGCCTCGCAGATCCCGATGTCTTCCATCTGGATCTCGTCGCTGAATTCCTGGTCCGTGGCGATGCGCGCCTGGGCCTCGGCGTCCCCCGCGTAGTAGTAGTCGAACTCGACGCGGCAGCGGTCCGGGCCGAGCGGCAGGATGCGGTTGCTCTGCAGCCGGCCCGGCACGCAGTTGAGCATGATGTTCGGGAAGACGAAGTAGTAGTACGCATGGCCGTCGCCGTACGCACCCGTGCCGTCGCGGATCGGCGAGTGCTGCAGCGAGTACCAGTCGTACAGGTCCACGAGGTACTCGCGATAGTCGATCACCTTCGAGAGTGCCGGGTGCACCATCGGCACGTGGTATCCCTCGAGGAAGTTGTCGATGTAGACCTTCCAGTTGCAGGCCACGTCGAACACGTCGCGGCGCGTGAAACGCATCGCGCCGATGTCGATGGGCTTGATGCGCTCGACGATGCCGCCGAACACCTCGTCGAACGCGGGAGCGTCGTCGTTGAGCGCGACGAACACCAGCCCCTGCCATTCCCGGATGCGCAGCGCCGGGAGCCGGATGTCGTCCATCCGGAAGTCCTTCGCATCCTGCATCTCGGGCGCGCCGATCAACCGGCCTTCCTGGTTGTAGAGCCAGCCGTGGTACTTGCAGCGCACCGTGTGCATGCCCTTGCCGCTGCAGAGCGCGAGCGGGCCTGCGCGATGCCGGCAGACGTTCGGGAAGGCGCGCAGCACGCCGTCCTTGCCGCGCAAGATCAGCACCGGCGTGCCGGCCACTTCCTCGACCACGTGGTCGCCCGGCTCGGCCAGCTGGCCGACGTGCGCCACCATCTGCCAGGAGCGCCCGAAGACGGCGCGACGCTCCAGGGCGAGCGACTCCTCCCCGAAGTAATGGTGCACCGAGAGCGCGTGGGCCCGCGTGAGGGAATCCAGGTGGTGAATGCGGCTATGGATCGTCATCGTGGTTCTTCCGTCAACCCGGCGCGGCAGGCAGTATTGTCGGCGAACCGCCCCTGCCGGAGCCAATCATGAACACAGTGTCTCTCGTCGCCGCGCTGGCGTGCACGCTTTCCATGGCCGCCGCGGGGGCCGCGGAGCGTGCGCGTGACCTCGGCGTACCGTTCGAAGGCGTGCCGGGGCCGCTCAACGCCATCACCGACGTGGCCGGCGTCACGGTCGGCCAGGTCACGCTGATGGAGGACCTGCCGGGCGGCCGCAAGGTCCGCACGGGCGTCACGGCCATCCTGCCGCGAGGACGCGACTCGTTGAACACCCCAGCGTACGGCGCGTGGTTTGCGCTGAACGGCAACGGCGAGATGACCGGCACGACCTACCTCGATGAAATCGGCCACCTCGACGGCCCCGTCATGCTCACCAACACGCACAGCATCGGGGTGGTGCACCAGGAGGTCATCGCCTGGCGCGTGCGCGCCGGCCCGGCGGATGCGTCCGGATACTGGTGGTCGAGCCCGGTCGTCGCAGAAACCTGGGACGGCGAACTCAACGACATCAACGGCTTCCACGTGAAGCCCGAGCACGTCGATCGCGCGCTCGACACCGCGAAGCCCGGACCTGTCGAGGAAGGCAACGTCGGCGGCGGCACCGGCATGACCTGCCACGACTTCAAGTGCGGCATCGGCACGGCGTCGCGGCGGGTGAAGATCGTGGATCACGACTACACGGTGGGCGCGCTGGTGCAGGCCAACTACGGCGTGCGCGAAACCCTGCGCATCGCGGGCGTGCCCGTCGGACAGGAACTCCCGGTGAAGGCCGAGAGCCCGCCCCCGAAAGGCGACCAGGGCTCGATCATCATCGTGGTGGCGACGGACGCGCCCCTGCTGCCGCACCAGCTCAAACGCATCGCGAAGCGCGCGGGCCTCGGCCTCGCGCGCATGGGCAGCTACGCCGGCAACGGTTCGGGCGACATCTTCATCGCGTTTTCGACCGCGAATGCGGACGCGCTCGGCGGCAAGCCGCTGACGCAATCCTGGTCGATCGGCAACGACGACCTCGACGGTCTCTTCAACGCCACGGTGCAGGCCACCGAGGAAGCGATCGTCAATGCGATGGTCGCTGCGCGCGACATGCAGGGCACGGAAGGACACAGCGCGCAGGCGTTGCCGCACGATGCGCTCGTCAGGCTGCTGAAGAAGTACGGGCGCTACGCACCGCCGCGCTGACCGCCGGACTCGTCACGGCGTGAGGTACCGGCCGTACCAGGCGAGCAGCCGCTCGAGGCGCTCGCGCAGGTAACTCGGCACGGTGAGCGCGTGGTTCTCGCCCGGGAAGATCACGAGCTGCGTCGGCACGTCCTGCGAGCGCAGGGCCTGGTACATCTGCTCCGACCCGAGGCAGGGCACGTTGAAGTCCTGCTCGGCGCAGTAGAACAACGTGGGCGTCTTGATGCGGTCCGCGTGCAGGAATGGATAGCTCACGCGTTCGTAGGTCTCGCGGTTCTTCCAGGGCACGCCGAGCTCGAGTTCGAGCTCGCGCACGTACATGTCATGGCCGTACATCGCGGACGCGTTCGAAGAACCGGCGCCGCTCACCGCAGCCTTGAAGCGCGTGTCGCTCGCGATCACGTAATTGGTCAGGATGCCGCCGTAGCTGCGGCCGCCCACGCCGAGCCGCGCGGGGTCTGCAATGCCCTGCCCCACCGCGTAGTCCACGGCGGCCAGCACGTCCTCGACGTCCTTGTGCCCCCAGTCCGCGTAGATGGCCCGCGAGAAGTCGAACCCGCGACCGGAACTGCCGCGCGGGTTCGGCGCCACCACCACGAATCCCGCCGCGGCGTAGGCCTGCCAGTCCGGCATGAACTCGTGGCTGAACTGGTACACCGGCCCGCCGTGCAGCCGCAGGATCGTCGGGTACCTGCGGCCGGGCTGGTCATCGGGCGGCTTGATGACGAAGCCGTCGATGACCGTACCGTCCGCACTCTTGAACGTGATGTCCTCGACCGTGGCGAGCTTCTTCTCGGCGAGCCAGGCGTTGTGGTTCGTGAGCGGGCGCAGGCCGCGCTTCTCGACGGCCGACAACTCGTACGGATGCGCGTCGTCGCCGCCGAGCACCACCACCTTGCCATTCGCCGACACGGCGAGGTCGAAATCGAAGCGTCGACCGGGGTCGAGGGTCGTGACGCGGCCGCTCGGATAGTCGACCCGGGCGACGTTCGTGACGCGGCTCTGTTCGATCAGCGCGTAGATGGCCTTGCCGTCGCGAGCCCATTGCGGATGGAAGAAGCACCGATCGATCGGCGCGGGCAGGGACTCCTCACCCGTCGCGACTTCCACGACAGCCAGCTGCCACGGCGCGTAGTAGAGCCACTTGTCCTCGCCGCCGCGCAGGTAGGCAATGCGCTTGCCGTCGGGCGACCACTCGGGCCGCGACTCCCAGTACGGATCGAGGTCGGAGCCCGGAAAGTGCGTGAGCTGCCGCTCGGTCGCGCCCGCACGGGGCTCGACGAGGTAGATGTCGTAGTTGAGCGTTCGATCCGGATCCGCGCCGCGCCTGGTGACGTAGGCGATGGTGCGACCGTCGGGCGACCACGAGGGCAGCTGCTCGTCGTGCGCACCGGGAGTCAGCAGTTCCGTCTTCCCGTCCGCGATGGTGAATAGATAGAGATGCTTGCGACGCGCGCCAAGGTAGCCGGTGACGTCTTCCTTGAACTGGAAGCGGTCGGTGACGATGGGCGGCGGATGCTTCGGCTTTGGCGTACCCGCCGGCCGCTCCGGGTCCCACGCGATGAGCGCAAGCTGCCGGCCGTCGGGCGACCAAGCGAAGTCTTCGACGCCCGCCGGCAAGTCCGTGAGTTTTCGAGCCTGGCCGTCCCGCACGGGCTTGAGCCAGACCTGCGTCGTCGCATCGTCACCACCACCGGCATCCGACAGGAACGCAATGCTGCGGCCGTCCGGCGACCACTTCGGATGCGACTCACTCTCGTCGGGCGTGTTCGTGAACTGCTCGGGCGGACCGCCGTCGTAGCGCACGACCCAGACGTCCGAGACCGCCTCGTCCTTGGCGACATTCGTGGTCGAGACGCTGTAGGCGACGAGTGTTCCGTCGGCCGTGACGTCCGGCTCCGTGACGTCGGCCAGGCGCGCCAGGTCCTCGGGACCGAAGCGATCGCTTGCAGCCACGCTCGGCACCGGCCACGCGAGCGCCGCTGCCAGCATCCATGCCCATCGATGCATGCTCAGCCTCCGCCCACTGCGCGAGCCGCGTACGCCGCGCGGGCCTTTTGCAGGTACTCCAGCGTGTCGCGCTTTTCCGCGTCTTCGTTGTAATCGGTGCGCGCCGAAGCCGCTTCGATGACGCGATCGAGCCACTTCACGAAATACTGCGCATCCTGCCGTGCGTCCGGTGCTGGCTGGGCCGCCTGCACGTAGACGGGACTGGTGGTCGCATAGGGATAGATGTCGAGCACCTGCGGATCGGCCGTGTCGTTCCATGCGCGCAGCACCAGCCAGCCGCTGCGAGCCAGCGGCAACTCGCCGCTTGCATCGAGCTGCTGGCGGACGTTCCCGAGCTTGAACGTCCTGACCACCTGCCCGTTCATCACGAGTTCGAGATGGCCGACAGGCACCGGCGAGCGGAGCGCAATCCGGTACCTTGCCTTGCCGGAGGCATCCACCTGCAGTGTCCCGCCCGGCCGCACGCCGCCGATCTCGAGGCCGAGCAGCGGCCCGTTGCTCACGAAGCCACGGCCCTCCTTCAGCGCCGTCTTGAGCACAGCCGTGTCGCGCTGGCCGTTCGTGTCGAGGAACACGCGATTGAGGCCAACCGGCCCGCGCAGCGACGCGTAATTCGCCATCGCGTCCGTACCCGCGCCTGCGGGCAGGTGGAAGCCGAGGTTCAGCAGCCGGTACCAGACCTCGGCGGTCGCCTTGTGATCGGAGAAGCCGATGACTTCGAGGTAGTCCACCTTGCCTGCCATCACGTCGGCGGGCAGGCCGTGGCTGAGCGACTTCTCCTTCTCCGGGACGATCCGCCAGTCGTAGGGATGCACGTAGCCGACGAGGCCGCCCTGCTCGTGCGCGAGGTCCGCGATCACGCCGTTGTGCGGATAGGGGCTCGCCATCGCGGTGTGCCGGTACGCCGCGAAATCCGGCAGCAGCAGGTGGTCGCCGAGGTGCAGCAGGCCCAGGTGGCCCCAGAAGCTCGTGTGGTATTCCTGCGAGTGCAGGATCGTCGTCTGCGGCGTGCTCGCCGGATCGGCGTCGGGCCGGAAATACGCCACGTCCGGCACGCGCTCTTCCTTGTTCACGACCAGGTCGTGAACCACGTCGAGGTCCTCGGCCCGCGCCTGCGCGGCGAGACGCTGCGGCGTGTTGCGGTAGTGGCCGCCGTAATTCATGTGCACGTGCAGGTCGGCAGTGACGAACTTGCCGAACCCGGGCGGCAGCGCGTTCGATTCCAGGTTCGCCTGGAGCTGAAACCGTTCGCCGGCCACGAGCGTGGGGTGCATGCGCCACGGCCAGTACGCGAAGCCGTGCTGCACCCACACCGTCGCCATGCCCGCCGGCATGTCGACGGCGCAAGGCGGCTGGCAGTGGAAGTAATGGGTTTCCATCGGCTGGCGCGCACGGTCGAATCCGTCGTCCGCCTGCATCCAGGCGTTCTCGGGCGCGTAAGCCCGCCCATCGCTCGCCACGATCGCGACGCGCGCCGGCGTGCGCCGTCCGGCCTCGTCGACGATGTCGAGTTCGAGCCTAGCCTGTGGTTCGCGGTAGCGACGCTCGCGCGCCTCGACGACCTGCCGCTTGCCGCCGACGACTTCCTGCACGACGAGCGAGGTGTTGCCGCCTTCGTTGCTGATGAAGGCGACGCGCTTGCCGTCCGGCGACCAGCGCGCATTGCGCGCGTCGTAGTCCCCGAACGTCAGCGGCAACGGCCCGGCGCCGTCGAGCGTGGTCAGCCAGAGCTGGTGCCACTGCCGGCCGCGGTAACTGCTGTACAGCACACGCTGCCCGGCCGGCGCCGGCTCGGGGTGCGCGCTCCACGTCGTCTCTTCCGTCAGCACCTTGCGCGCGGACGCCGGCTGATCGACCGGCACGACCCACACATCGCCCGAGCCCCACGCCACTTCGCGGTTGCTGACGAAGTAGATCGACTTCGCGTCCGGCGTCCACGCCGGGTTCACGGAGTGGTCGAAGGCCGAGTAGTAGTAGCGATCGATCCCGCTCTTGCGCTCGCCGAGCAGCGGATGCGCGCCGTGCAGACCGTGCGCATCGATGTCCGCGATGAACAGGTTGAAGTGGCCGGTGCCTTGCGTCGACACCCAGACGAGTCGCTTGCCGTCCGGCGACAGGCGCGGCTCGACGTTCACCGCGCCCGCGTTCGTGAGCGCCTGCTCGCGCCCGCTCTGCAGATCGAGCCGGACGAGTTCGACCCCGCGGCCGTCGTAACGCGCGAACACGACGGATTGCCCGTCACGTGCCACATCCGGCTGGTAGTCGTAGGCGCCGCGGGCATGCGTCAGTTCGGTCGCCGCCGACTCGCCGATGCGCTGCCGCCACAGCGAGCCCGCCATGCTGTAGACGAGACTCGCGCCGTCGGGCGTGAAGCTGAGCGACGACGGCCCCGTCGTTAGCTGCGGCAGGTACAGCTCCCGCCAGTAGTAGCTGTGCGGGAGGTCGATCTGCTTGAGGACAGGTTCGCGGTCGGCCCAGGCTGCGCCGGAGGACACCAGCAGCAGCGCTGCCGCAGCGAACGCGAACCGGCGCATCACCTCAGTTCGCCTTGCCGGCCAGCGCCTCGTCGAGGCTCACGCGCAGCAACTGCACCGCCTCGTCGACTTCGGCGGTCGTGACGCAGAGCGGCGGCATGAACCGCAGCGTGCTGACGCCGCAGGAGAGCAGCAGCAGGCCGTTGTGGAAGCCGCGCGTCACGAGGCGGTCGCACAGGGCCCGCGCCGGCGTGCGGTCCGCGTCCGTCTCGATCAGTTCCATGCCGATCATCAGGCCGCGGCCGCGCACCTCGCCGATGCAGCGATAGCTCTGCTGCAGCTGGCGCAGCCGGCCGATGAAGTGTTCCCCGACCTTCGCGGCGTTGGCCATGTACTCGGACTTCACGAGGTCCAGCGTCGCGATGGCCGCGGCGCAGCTGAGCGGATTGCCGCCGAAGGTGTTGCCGTGCGCGCCGCGCTTCCACTGCTCCATGATCTTCTTCCTGGCGATGATCGCGCCGATCGGCATGCCCGAACCGAGGCCCTTCGCCGAGGTCATGATGTCGGGGCGCACGCCGTCGTGCTCGCAGGCGAACATCCTGCCGGTGCGGCCCACGCCGGATTGCACCTCGTCGAAGATCAGCAGGATGCCGTGCTCGTCGCAAAGCGCGCGCAGGCCCGCGAGGAAGCCCGGCGGCGGCACGAGGTATCCGCCCTCGCCCTGCAGCGGCTCGATCAGGATCGCCGCCACTTCGGACGGCGGCACGTTGCGCTCGAAGAGCATGCGGATGTAGTCGAGCACCGCCTTGCCCTGGTCCGCGCCCGCAAGCAGCGGCCGGTACGGATTGGGGTACGGCACGTGCGTGACGCCCGGCATCGTCGGCGCGAAGCCCTTCTGCTGCGTGTACTTGCTCGACGTGAACGACAGCGAGCCCATCGTGCGGCCGTGGAAGCTGCCGAGAAAGCCGATGAATCGCGGCCGGCCCGTCACGTAGCGCGCCAGCTTGATCGCGCCTTCGACGGACTCGGTGCCGGACTGGCACAGGAAGCTCATCACCGGCTCGCCCATCGGCGCGTGCTCGGCGAGCCGCTCGGTGAGGCCCGTCATGTTCTCGTGCCAGTAGTCGCTCGAGACGTGGAGGAACTTGTCCGCCGCGCTCTTGATCGCCTCGACCACCTTCGGGTGCGCGTGACCGGTCGAGCACACCGCGATGCCCGCGACGAAGTCGAGGAAGCGATTGCCGTCGACGTCCCACACTTCAGTCCCGCGGCCGTGCGACATGACGAAGGGATAGTCGCGAGGATACGAGGGCGAGGCGACCGGCAGGTCGCGCGCCAGCATGGCGCGGGCCTTGGGACCCGGAAGTTCAGTCTTGATGTGCGGATTGGCCACGATGGACTCCTGGAATGACCCGCCGCTCAGGCGGGAAGGTGCACGGCACGGCTGTGAGCCGCGCTCGTTCTGGTATTCAGTTCGCGCAGGGCCTGCAGTTCTTCGGTGGTCGGCTCGGGCAGGTGCGCGATGCTCGTCGCCTTCTGCAGCGGCCAACCGACCGCCGCCTCGGCCTCGGTCACGGTCGCACCGTGATACAGGGCCGTCAGCTGCAGTTCCCGCGTCTCCTCATGCGGCGTCAGGATACCGAAGTCGGTGATGACTGCGCGCGGTCCGCCGCCGCGGCAGCTCGTGCGGTCCCGGCTGTCGCCCCCATCGAGATACCCCACGCTGGTGCGGAAGTCGAGGTTCGCCACGCAGCTGCGCGGCGTCGCCTTGAGCATGACGAAGGTCTGCCGGGCGTGCGCCGCAATCTCCGGGGCGCCCCCTGCGCCCGGCAGCCGCGTCTTCGGGTGCCCGTAGGGGCCGATCACCGTGCTGTTGAGGTTGCCGTGGCGATCGACCTGCGCGGCACCGAGAAAGCCGACGTCGACCCTGCCGGCCTGCAGGTAGTAGCTGAAGATCTCGGGCAACGGCACCACGCAGGCCGCCGTGTCGGCCAGCTCGCCGTCGCCGATGGACAGCGGCAGCACGTCGGGCTTGGTGCCGATCGTGCCGGATTCGTAGATGAGCACGATCTCGGGTGCATGCGTGAGCCGCGCGAGATTGCAGGCGGCGCTCGGCAACCCGATGCCCACGAAGCACACGCAGCGGTCCCAGAGCAGCCTGGCCGCGGCCACCGTCATCATCTCGTCGCGCGTCCAGCGGCTCATGCGGCGGACCTCAGGCTGTCGAGAAAGCCGCGGTGATCGCGGCTGCCGAGCACGTGTTTCTCCATCCACGCGAGGAACGACGACCGTTCGCGCGAGATGCCGTCCCACGCCTGGTAGAACGCGTTGTCGCGCGCGTAGTAACCATGCGCATAGGCCGGATACGCGCCGCCGGGGCAGTGGGCCACGGCCGTCACGACCCAGTGCGGCAGGACGATGGAATTCATCGCGGGCGGCAGCGTGTCGACGATCTCCTCGACGGTGACGAGCAGCTTCTTCGCCGCCAGCCCCGCCTCGCGCTGCGCGCCGACGATGCCCGTCAGCGAGACGTTGCCGGCGCGATCGGCCTTCTGCGCATGCAGGATCGTGACGTCCGGGTTGATCGCAGGGACGGCGGTGAGCTGCTCGCCCGTGAACGGACACTGCACGGAGCGGATGCGCGCATTGACCGAGGGCAGGTCCGTGCCGATGTAGCCGCGCAGCATGCCGAAGGGCAGCCGCGCGGCACCGGCGCAATACGCGGCGGCCATGCCTGCGTGCGTGTGCTCGTCGATTTCGAGCGGGCGCGGCCACGCATGCTCGACGGCATCGCGCAACCGGTGCAGCGAGCCGACGCCCGGATTGCCGCCCCACGAGAACGTGAGCTTGCTCGCGCATCCCATGCCGATCAGCTGGTCGTAGACGAGGTCGGGCGTCATGCGCACCAGGTGCAGGTCGCGACGCTGCTGGCGGATGATCTCGTGGCCGGCGGCGAACGGGATCAGGTGCGTGAAGCCCTCGAGCGCGACGCAATCGCCGTCGCGCACGTGGTCCCGGATGACGTCCTTGAGGCTCGCGAGGGTCATGACCTTCACTCGACCACGGTGCGCGACTGCTCGCGCAGGTACTGCGCGAGGTAGTAGAACGACGCGATGGCCTTGCCGGTCGATCCGGAGCCCTTCCAGCCGCCGAACGGCTGGTAGCCCGGCCACGCGCCGGTCGTCGCGCCTTGCGGACGATTGGCGTACGTGACGCCGGCCTCGATGTGTTCGTGGAACCACGGCACTTCGTCCGCGCCGCCGTAGAACCCCGCGGTCAGGCCCATGTCGGAGTCGTTGGCGAGACGCATCGCCTCGTCCCTGTCGCGCACGCGATGCAGCGTGAGGATCGGCAGGAACATCTCGTGCTTCCAGAGCCGATGCCCGAGCGGCAGTTCGGCCAGGGTCGGCGCCACGAAATGGCCTCGCGCGAGATCGCCGTCGCGGAGCGGGCGTCCGCCGGCGATGATCTTCGCGCCGCCCGCCTGCAGCTCGTCGACATGCGACGCATAGTTGGCATACGCGCGCTCGTTCACGACCGGGCCGAGCCAGTGCTCGCGCCGGCACGGATCGCCGATGCGAATCGCCGCGATGCCGGCCGCAAGCCGCTCGATCAATGCATCGGCCACGCCGGCATCGACGTAAAGCCGCGACAGGGCCGAGCACTTCTGCCCGCCCATGCCGTACGCCGAACGGACGATGCCTGCCGCCGCCTGGTCGAGGTTCGCGTGCCGCGTGACGATGCACGGGTTCTTGCCGCCCATCTCCGCAACGCACGGCCGCGGGTACGCGCCGCCGCTCATCTGCTTCAGCAGCCCCATGCCGACCGGCACGGAACCGGTGAAGGTCAGGCCTGCGAGCTGCGGGTGCGCGAGGATGGCCTCGCCCACGTCGCGGCCCGAACCCGACAGGTAATTGAACACGCCGGGCGGCAAACCCGCGTCGCGGATGCAGTCCGCCAGCAGGCGACCGGCCCAAGGCGTATCCGTCGAGCCCTTCACCACCACCGTGTTCCCGGTGACGAGCGCAGCCGCCGTGGGGCCCGCGGCCAATGCGAGCGGGAAATTGAACGGCGCAATGACCGCCCACACGCCGTAAGGCCGCATGACGCTGCGATTGCGCGAGATCACGCCCGGCAGCGGATCGTTCGGCAGTTCGTGCTCGTAGCCGGCATGGCTTTCGAAGTCGTCGGCGTAGTGGCGGAAGAAGTCGACCGTCTCCTGCGCTTCGCCGAGCGCCTCCATGCGGTTCTTGCCTACCTCGAGCGAAAGTGCCGCCGCAATTTCGTAGACGCGCGGCTCCATCACGTCCGCCACGCGGCGCATCCAGCGCGCGCGCTCCGCGACGGAAGTCGCCCGCCACGCAGGAAACGCCGCCTGCGCCGCACGCATGGCCGCTTCGACGTGGCTCGCGCCGGCCAGGGCGAACTCACCGAGCCGGCGATCGCGATCGATGGGGCTGGCGCGCTGCGCCACGCCCGAACCAGGCAGGTCCTTGCCGTCGATGAAAAGCGCGTGCGAGCCGCCGAGACTGCCGTTCACCGAGGCCAGCGCCGCATCGAAGCGTTCGTGCATCGCTTCGGGCGGATTGAACATCGTCGCGTAGGTCAGTCGGAAGCTCATGGCGGTCACCGGATCAGGCGGCGGGAAAGAAACGCGCCAGCAGGCGGTCGAGCACGCCGAGCGCGAGCGCAAGGTCCGTCTCGTCGATGACGAGCGGCGGCGCGAGGAACAGCAGGTTGCCGCGCGTGCCGAAGGAGACGCCCTCCTCCATCGCGGCATCGACCAGCGCCTTCAAGGCGGGCGCCATCTGCGGCCAGGGCGCGAGCGGGGCCCGCGTGGCGCGATCGGCCACCAGCTCGAGCACGCCGAAGAGCCCGTGCCCGCCGCGCACGTCGCCGATGACGGCGTGGCGCGACTGCAGCGCCTCGAGTTCGGCCTTGAGCCGCGCGCCGAGGAAACGCGAGCGCTCGATCAGCCCTTCGTCGCGATACGCGTCGATCGCGGCGACGCCGGCCGCGCAGGACAGCGGGTGCCCGCAATAAGTGAGGCCCGCGTAGAGCATCTGGTTCTCGACGCGTTCGGCCATGGCACGCGACAGCACGACGGCGCCGAGCGGCGCCATGGCGCCGGTGAGTCCCTTCGCGAGCGTCATCATGTCGGGGCGCGCGGATTCGCCGTGTCTCTGCCAGGCGAACCACTCGCCGCAGCGGCCGAAGCCGCTCATCACCTCGTCCGCGATCAACGGAATGCCGCGCTCGGCGGTGAGCCTGCGCAGCGCGGGCCAGTACGTGTCCGGAGCCACGATGCCGTTCGAGCCCGCATTGGGCTCCATCATCACGGCGGCCACGTTCGCCGGCTCCGAGCTGGTCGATCCGTTCGGCGACTGCCGCGGCCGCTCGCTCGCCGCAGTGCTCGAGGCTCGAACTGCCGAAGGGACAGCGATACGCGTACGGCGGCGGCACGTGACTCACGCCGAGCGCGTCGGGGTCGACGTACGCCCGCGTGCGCGTGTCGCCCGAAAGCGCCATCGCCAGGTAAGTGGACCCGTGATACGAGCGATCCCGCGTGACCACGATGCCCTGCGGCCGGCCCATCGCCTGGCGCGCGATCTTCACCGCGTTCTCGTTGGCATCGGCGCCGCCGAGCGTGAAGAAGACGCGACCCCCGTCGAAACCCGAGACCTCGAGGAGGCGCTGCGCGAGGTCGCTGCGGGCCTGGGCGCCCCACGCATTCGTGACGAAGCACAGCCGCTCGGCCTGGTCGCGGATCGCGGCCACGACCCGCGGGTGCTGGTGGCCGAGGTTGCTGCACTCGGCGAGGCTGCTCATGTCGAGGATGCGCCGTCCATCCTCGAGGTGCAGGTGCGCGCCGGAGCCGCCGACCACCGTCGGCGCATTCCATTGCGACTGCACGGACCAGCTGTGCAGCACGGTGTCCCGTTCGGCGCTCACGATGTCTCCTGGCTCGAGGGACGGCCCGAAAAAGTGCGCATTGCGCACAATCGTCCGGATAGCGCACAATGCTACGGACCCCGGCTCCCGCCTGTCAAACCACGCCCGGCCCGACCATGACCGAGACGGATGCCTTCGCCGACAGCCGAGACTACGTGCAGTCCCTCGCCCGTGGCCTCGCCGTCCTGCGTGCGTTCGGGGGCGACACGCCGACCCTCAGCATGGCGGACATCGCCGGCCGCACCGGCCTGTCGCGCGCGGCGGCGCGTCGACTGGTGCTGACGCTGGAGCACCTCGGCTACGTCCGCGCCCAGGGCCGCGACTACGCATTGAGCCCGCGCGTGCTCGAGTTCGGGCTCGGCTTCGTCGGTTCGCTCAAGCTCACGGATCTCGCGCAGCCCCACCTCGAGGCGCTGGCGCAGCGCGTGCACCACAGCTGCTCGCTCGCGGTGCTCGACGGACAGAGCATCGTGTACGTGCTGCGCGTCCCCGTGCAGCGCCTCATGACGGTGTCGCTCAGCGTCGGCTCGCGACTGCCCGCGTACTGTGCGTCGCTCGGCCGCGTGCTGCTCTCCGGGCTGTCGGACGCCGACCTGCGCAGCTGGCTCGAGCGGTGCCACCCGGCGCGACTCACGGCGCACACCGTCACCGACACGCGCCGCCTGCGCAAGCTGATCGAAGCCGCGCGCGAGGACGGCTACGCATACGTCGAGCAGGAACTCGAACTGGGCCTGTGCTCGATCGCCGTGCCCGTGCACGATCGGCAGGAGCGCGTGGTGGCTGCGTTGAACGCCAGCATTCCCTACCATGCCGATGCGCGACGGCTCGCCGTCGAGAAGGTGCTCCCCGCGCTGCGCACGACCGCGGCGGCGATCGAGCGCAACCTGCCCGCCCGCACGCTGCCCCCCGTCTCACCCTGACCAGGAGTCCGCGCAATGGCAAGAAAGGCCCTGCTACGCGATGCCGGCACCGTGGTGGTGCTCGAACACGACTCGAGAATCCTCGCCGACAACCCTCTCGGCGACCCGAGCCGGCGCAAGCTGGCAGTGTGGCTGCCGCGGGAGTACGACGCGGGCGCAAGAGGCGGCCTCGGCCGCCGCTTCCCGGTGTTCTACGACATGGTGGGTTTCACCGGCTCCGGCATCGCGCACCTCAACTGGAAGCCGTTCAGCGAGAACGTCGCCGAACGCGCGGCGCGCCTGGTGCGCGAGGGCAAGATGGGGCCCGCGATCATCGTCTTCCCCGACTGCTTCACGGCGCTCGGCGGCAACCAGTACGTGAATTCCTCGGCGATCGGCCATTACGCCGATTACCTCCTGCAGGAAATCATCCCGACCGTGGATCGTGAATTCCGCACGCTCGCCTCACGCGAGCACCGCGGCTGTTTCGGCAAGTCGTCCGGCGGCTACGGCGCGATCATCCACGGCATGAAGTACGCGCGGCACTGGGGCGCGATCGCCGACCACTCGGGCGACGCGTGCTTCGACATCCTCTACCGCTGCGACTGGCCGAACACGCTCAACGAGCTTGCGAAGTATCGCCGGCCTGCGCGCAAGGCGGGGCCCTACCAGCCCGCGAGTCCCGCCGCGGAGCGCGCCCTGCGAGCCGGGCTCGACGACGGTCGCGTCAAGCGGTTCCTCGATGCCATGTGGAAGAAACACAAGCTCTCGACGGCCGAAGGCCACGCCATCATGAACGTCTGCATGGCGGCCACCTACGATGCGGATCCGCGCGCGCCGCTCGGCTTCCGGCTGCCGTTCCATCCCGACACGGGCGAACTGATCGAGGGCCGCTGGAAGAAGTGGCTCGAGCACGATCCGGTGCTGCTCGTGCCGCGCTACGCGCGCGAACTGCGCAAGCTCTCCGGCATCTACGTCGATTGCGGGTGGCGCGACCAGTACCAGATCCACTTCGGCAGCCGCCAGCTGTCGCGCGCGCTCAAGGCGGCACGCGTGCAACACGTCTACGAGGAATTCGACGACGACCACTCCGACATCGACTACCGGATGGACGTCAGCCTGCCGTTCCTCTACCGCGCGCTGAAACCATGACCGGACCGCGCCTCGGCATTGCGCTCGGCAGCGGCTCGGCGCGAGGCTGGGCGCACATCGGCATCCTGCGCGCGCTCGCCGACCTTGGAGTGCGGCCCACCGTCGTGGCGGGCGCCTCCGTCGGGGCGCTCGTGGGCGCGGCCTTCGCGAACGACAAGCTCGACGCACTGGAAGCCTGGGTCTGCGCGCTCACGCAGCGCGACGTGTGGCGCCTGATGGACGCGACGTTCCGCGGCGGCGGCATCATGACCGGCAATCGACTGATGGGCGCGATCGCAGCCAGCGTGGGCGACACGCCGATCGAGCAATTGCCGATTCCGTTCGGCGCCGTCGCCACCGACCTCTACACCGGTGAAGAGGTGTGGCTGCGCGAAGGCCCGATGATGCAGGTCGTGCGCGCCTCGAGCGGCGTCCCGGGGCTCTTCGCCCCCGCGTGGCACCAGGGCCGCTGGCTGATCGACGGCGGCGTCGTGAATCCCATCCCGGTGTCGATGTGCCGCGCAATGGGCGCGGACGTCGTGATCGCGGTGGACCTCAGCCGCAGCGTGACGCGCGCCGGACAGCGCGCGCAGCTTTCGGCCGACTCGAAACCGCCGGCCGCCGCGACGGAGGAAGGCTCGGCGATCATGAAGAAGTGGTCGGGCCTGGTGGACGGGATGGTCGAGTCGTTCCGCTCGAAGCGCCAGGAGCCGGGCCTGCTCGAGGCGATGACCAGTTCCGTGAACATCATGCAGGACCGCATCACGCGCTCGCGCCTCGCCATCGAACCGGCGGAGATCCTGCTGCGCCCCCGCATGGACGACTTCCAGCTGATGGACTTCCACCGGGCTCGCCAGGCGATCGAAGCGGGCCGCGCCTGCGTCGAAGCCGCCGCGCCGCAGTTGCTCGCCGTGGCCTCGACGTGCTGAACGACCTCGTCGAGATCTTCCACTCCCCGAGCCGGGCGGCCTGCGATGAGCGCGCTTTCGTGCTGCACGCGGTCGGCATCGGGTCGCAGGTCGCGTTCACGGGCCGCCACTGGAGCCTGTTCGTGGACGCCGGCGACACGCCGGCCGCGGCCACGCACCTCGTGCGCTACGAGCATGAGAATCCGCCACGCCGCCGCTTCATTCGACCGGAGGGCACGCATGCCTGGGCCTGGGTCGGCGCCGCCGCGTATGCAACCGCGTTGCTGGCGGTGGCGTACCTCGCGGGCCACCGCGCCTTCGCGGCAAACTGGCTCGAACAGGGCGCTGTCGCAACGGCCGCCGTGCGCTCGGGCGAATTGTGGCGCACGGTCACTGCGCTCACGCTGCACTTCGACGTCGCGCACCTGCTTGCCAATCTCGGCTTCGGCGCGGCGTTCCTGTGGCTCGCTTCGCAATTGCTCGGGCCTGGCGTGGCGCTGGCCGGCGTGGTCGCGGCAGCCTCCCTGGCCAACCTCGTCAACGCGTTCCTGCAGCCGCTCGATCACGTCTCCGCCGGCGCGTCGACGGCAGTGTTTGCGACGCTGGGCATGCTGTCGGCGTATGCGTGGCGGCGTCGTGCGGACGACGGAGGCAAGTGGGCGTACCGGTGGGCGCCGCTCGTGGCCGGCGTGTTCATGCTCGCGTTCACCGGCGCGGCCGGCGAAAACACGGACGTGCTGGCGCACCTGACGGGATTTCTCGCCGGCGCGGTCGCGGGCGCGGCGCTGGCCGCGCGCAATCGCCCATGGCCTGCGCGCGCGCAGTGGCTGGGCGGCCTCGGGGCCGCCGCGCTCATCGTTGCCGCGTGGGCCGCCGCCCTGGCCTGAGCGTCAGGCCTTGAGCGACACCCGCACGTCGCCGTCCTTGACGCTGACTTTGTAGGTCTTCAGCGACTTTTCGCCGCGCACGAAGTTCAGCACCTGGATGCCGGGCGGGAAGTTGGCCCAGTCGACGACCTCGCCGGTCTTGATGTCGAAGCGCGCGCGGTGGAGCGGGCACTGCACCTTGCACCCGTCGAGGATCCTGCCCTTCGCGAGCGGCGCGAACACGTGGGTGCAGTTGGCCTGCGTGGCGTAGAAACCGTCGTCCAGATGATAGAGGACGATCTTCTCGCCTCCGGCCGTGAAAGCCTTCATCTGGCCCTTGGGAAGCTCGTCGGTACGGCAAAGCGTGTGCAGCTTCATGGGGAATCCTTGCAGCAGGCAGCGACGGCTGCGCCAGGATCCTCGATTTTAACGCCTGGCGAGGTCGATGCGGTCGCGGAAACACAAATAGGCTTCGAGCACGCGTTCCGGGTCCTCGAGCTGCGGGTAGTGACCGGCCTCATCGAGCAGGACCGTGTCTGCCCCGGGAACGAGCTGCCGATACCGTTCGGCGAGGTGCGCGCCCGAGACCGGGTCCAGCGCACCGCAGATCAGGCGGCGCGGCACGGCCGACCCGATCAGCGCCCCCACCCAGCGATCGCGATGCCGGCGACGCTGTTCCATGTAGTTGATGAGCCGCCCGAGCGTCTGGCGCCCGTTCTCACGCTGGATCAACACCCAGAGGTCGGCGAGTTCGTCCGGCGCGGGCGGCGTGCGCCCGCCGATCGAGCGCATCGTCGCCGCGAAGCGCTCGTACGTCATCGCGCGCGCCAGCAGCGGACCGATCAACGGCAACGCCAGCGCTTTCTGGACGGGACGCGCGCGATGCGTCTCGGGGAAGAGGCCGCCGTTCAGGAAACACACGCTGGCCAGCCGGATGCGCCCTTCCCGTTCGCGGGCCAGCAGTTCCTGTGCGACGGTGTCGCCGTAGTCGTGCGCCAGAACGTGCGCCGAATTCACTCCGCAGTGATCGAGCAGGGCCTGGCACAGGTCGGCCTGCAGCGCGATCGGGTAATCGCTGTCGAGCGGCTTCTCGGACAAGCCAAAACCCAGCATGTCGAGCGCGTACAGCGAGTAGCGTTGCGCCAGCGGCTCCCAGAGTCGATGCCAGTCGTAGCTGGCCGTCGGGTACCCGTGGATAAGCAGCAGCGCCGGCCGGCCGTGCGTGACGGCCGTGCGCACGAAAATTCGGCGGCCGCTCAACGACAGGTTCGTGCCGCCGCGCATCCACTGGTCCAGCCGACTGGAAATCGCCATGACGCTCCCGTTGCGTGCATCATGGGGCGAGCCGTCATGACCCAAGCCCCGTTCCCCGAACGCAGTGTCCCCGATTCGGGCCCCGAGGGCGACCCGCCTGCGGAGGTCCTCCCCATTCTCCACCGCGACGACTGCCTGGTGGTCGTCGACAAGCCTTCGGGGCTGCTGGTGCACCGCTCGATGATCGATCGACACGAGCGCCGCTTTGCCGTGCAGATCCTGCGCAACCAGCTGGGGCACGCGTCTACCCGGCGCACCGGCTCGACAAGGGCACCTCGGGCGCGCTGGCATTTGCGCTCGATCGCGAAGCCGCCACGGGTCTTGCGACGCAATTCTCGACCGGCGAGGTGCGCAAGAAGTACGTCGCCGTCGTGCGCGGCTGGCCGGAACCGTCGGGCGTCATCGATCACCCGCTCGAACCGGTGGCGGACGACGTGCTGGGCCCGCAACCGGGCGGCCCACGCGACGCGCGCAGCACGTTCCGCACGCTGGCGACGATCGAACTGCCGCATCGAGTCGATCGGTACCCGACCTCGCGCTATGCACTGGTCGAACTCGAGCCGCTGACCGGCCGGCGGCACCAGCTGCGACGCCACCTCGCCCATGCCTCGCATCCCATCGTCGGCGATTCGACGTACGGCAAGGGCCGGCACAACCGGCTGTTCCGCGACCTGTTCGGCTCGCACCGCCTGCTGCTCGCCTGCACGCAGCTGGCATTTCGGCATCCGGTCAGCGGTGCAGCCGTCGTCGTTGACGCGCCGCTGGCCGACGACTTCGCCACCGTCGTGCGGCAACTCGGGTGGGCCTGTCCCTGAAGCCCGCCGTGTACAATCGCGCGCATGCCACCCGAAAGTGACAACGATCTCGCCTCCCTGCTGCGCGCCGCCGGCGTGCGCATGCAGGGCCGCGAGCAGATCTCGCCCGAAGTGCGCGCCGCGGTCGAAGCGGAATGGGAAGCGACGCAGGCCGCGCAAGCGAAGCGCCGCAAGCGAGTCGCGCTCACGACCGCGGCGATCGTCCTCGTCGTCGGCCTGGCCGCCTGGTTCGCGCGCCCGCTCTACATCCGGTCGGACGAACCGCTCGCCTCTGCCTCGGACTTCCGCGGCCCCGTGGAGTACCGTCGCGACGGCGACGATGGCTGGGTCCCGCTGACGAAGGGCGCGACACTGATGTCGGGACACAGCGTGCGCACCGGCAAGGGCGGCCGCGTCCAGATCAAGCTGGTCAACGGCGTCACGCTCGTGCTGGATTCCGAGACACGGATCGGGGTGCAGGACCTGCGGCGCTGGGAACTGCGTCGCGGCGCCGTGTACGTGGACTCCGGGCCGGTGTCCGCCAGCGACCCCCGCAAGTTCCGTCTCAAGACCCCGGACGGCAACGTGAAGCAGGTCGGCGGCGCGCAGTTCGAAGCGCGGGTCGTCGGCGACGAAGTGCACGTCAGCGTGCGCAGCGGGCGAGTCGTGGTGGCGCTGCCCGACAACGACATCCCCGGTACGGCTGGCGAACGGCTGACGATCGAGGACGAGAAGGTCGCCCGCCAGCAGATCCCGGCCGGCGAAGCGCCGTTCGACTGGCTGGAACGCTAGCGCCGCTCAGCCGACGCCGCGCTCGCGGAACCACGCGAGGCACTTCGCCCAACCTTCCTTCGCATCCCGCTCGCTGTAGCTCGGCCGGTAGTCGGCGAGGAAGCCGTGCTGCGCCTCCGGGAACACGACGATCTCGGAAGGCTTTTTCGCAGCGGCGAGCGCCGCGCGCATCGCGTCCACGTCCGCAAGCGGGATGCCCTGGTCCTTGCCGCCGTACAGCCCGAGCACCGGCGCCTTGAGGTCCGCGGCGACATCGATCGGATACTTCGGCTGCAGCTCGGTGGCGTCGCCCCTGATGCGGCCGTACCAGGCCACGCCCGCCTTGAGCTGCGGATTGTGCGCGGCGTACAGCCAGACGATGCGCCCGCCCCAGCAGAACCCCGTGACGGCGACGCGCTTGACGTCGCCCGAGCCCGACTTGCCGGCCCACGCGACGGTCGCATCGAGATCGGACATCACCTGCGCGTCCGGCACCTTCGAGACGACCTCGGCGAAGATCTGCTTCCAGTCGCTGATCTTCGACACGTCGCCCTGGCGCGCGAACAACTCCGGCGCCACGGCCAGGTAGCCGGCCTTGGCGAAGCGGCGGCAGAGGTCCTTGATGTGCTCGTGCACGCCGAAGATTTCCTGCACGACGAGCACGACGGGGAAGTGCTTGCCCTTGTCCGGCATCGCGCGATACGCGGGGATCTCGCCGTCGGCGACGGGAATCTTCACCTCCCCTGCCGTGAGTCCCGTCCGTGTCGGTGGTGATCGTCTGCGCGGACACCGGCTGCGTCGCGAGGGCGAACCCGGTGGCGAGCGACGTCACGAGAATCTCGCGACGGGTGAACGCGGACTTGCCGCGCAGCGCAGCGAGATCGGCTTCGGTCCATTGGTCGTGCATGGTGTCCTCCCCTGCAGGTAACGATGTCAGCGCGGCTCGACGCCCGGCTGGTACGGGACCGTCTCGAGCGCGACGGCGGCCGCCACGTCGGGCGCCACGTAATACTTCGTGAACTCCGGCGGCATCCGTTTCGCGCGGCCCGTCTGCAGGTCGATGCAGACGTAGTGGATCAGCGCGCGCAGCAGCGTCTCGCCGTCCGACTTGCGCCGGACCTGGAAGCGGCGGTCGATGCGCAGTTTCTGGTCGTTGTACACTGGCCAGGTGCCGACCTCGATGTCGTCGCCTTCGAGGGCGGCCTTGATGTAGTTGATCTGGGTGCGCCACACCGCCATGCCGCGATTCAACGAGCGGCACATCTCCGGGCTGATGCCGCGGTGGATCGAGTGGGCCCAGGCGCAGTCGTCGAGCCACACCACGTACACGGCGTTGTTCACGTGGCCGTAGCCGTCGATCTCGGCGTGCACCGCGACGCGTTCGTGGATGAAGGGCGACGGCAGGTCCCAGCGCATCGTGTCCTCCGTTCAGGCCTGACCGGACTGCAACAGCGCGTCGAGCCGCGCGTCCTTCTGCTGCCAGATCTCGCCGAGCCACTGCTGGAAACGCCGGCGGAACGCTTCGTCGTCCGTGTAGTTTCCTTCGGTGGTCCAAGGCTCGATCGGCCGGCGGGCCACTTCGACGATCACCGGCTGCAGGCGGCCGCAGCACAGGTCCCACAGCGTGGGCCCGGTCCTCACGATACGCGATCGTGACGTCGACCATCGAGTGCAGGATCCCGCCCATCGCCGAGAGCACGAACGCGACGCCACCCGCGCGCGGCGGCAGCAGGTGCCGGTAGGGCGACTTGAAGCGCTCGCGCTTCGCCTCGGTGAAGCGCGTGCCCTCGACGAAGTTCATCACCGAGGTGGGGATCTCCGCAAACTTCTCGCAGGCCTTGCGCGTCGCTTCGAGATCCTTGCCGCGCTCCTCGGGGTGCTTCGCGAGGTACTCGGACGTGTGCCGGCGCATGAACGGGAAGTCGAGCGCCCACCACGCGAGCCCCAGGAGCGGCACCCAGATCAGTTGCTGCTTGAGGAAGAACTTCAGGAACGGGATGCGGCCGCGGAACACGGCCTGCAGCACCAGGATGTCCACCCACGAGCGGTGGTTCGAGACGACGAGGTACCAGTCGCGCCGCTGCAGGCCTTCGAGACCGCGTGCGTCGATCTTCAGCGCGCCGAGCGCGCGCAGGATCAGCGTGTTGTTCGCGATCCAGAACTCGGCGATGGCGACCATCACGCGGCCCATCACGCGCCGCCAGCCGGCGAGCGGCACGACCAGCCGGACGAGCGCCGCGACCATGAGGACCGGCACCAGCACGATCACGTTGAGCGAGATCAGGGAGATCGACACGACGCCCTTCAGCGTCGATCCTCGGGACTGCGCCACGGCCGGGCCTTCCGTCATTGCGATTGTGCGATTATGCCCGGACCCGGGCCCCTTGGAGCACTGACATGTCCGTCGAATTGACTGCCCTCGAAGCGCGGGTCATCGGTTGCCTGATCGAGAAGCAGATCACGACCCCCGACCAGTACCCGCTTTCGCTCAACGCGCTGACCAACGCCTGTAACCAGAAGAGCAACCGCGACCCGGTGCTGGACCTCGACGAACGCCAGGTGCAAGAGGCCGTCGACGGCCTGATGCGCCGCCAGCTGGTGATGGAGCGCTCCGGCTTCGGCAGCCGCGTGCCGAAGTACCAGCACCTCTTCTGCAATACCGAATACGGCTCGCTGAAGTTCTCCCCGCAACAGACCGGCATCGTCTGCGAACTGCTGGTGCGCGGGCCGCAGACGCCCGGCGAACTGCGCACCCACGCCGCGCGCATGGCTCCGCTGCACGACGTGACGGAGGTCGAGACCGCGCTCGAGGACCTGATGACGCGCCCGGACGGCCCGTACGTCGCGAAGCTCACCCGCGAGCCGGGAAGGCGTGAGTCGCGCTACATGCACCTGTTCAGCGGCGAGGCGCCGCCGTATGTGGAAACCTCAACCGTTGCGGCATCCTCGTCCGCGTCGAGGCCGTCGCCGGATGCTGAACGCATCGCGGCGCTGGAAGCAGCGGTCGCGGAGTTGCGCCAGGAAGTCGCCGAACTGAAGGCGCGGTCCGCCGGGCCGGGCTAAGGCGAGGCCTGCGACGAGTTGCCGCCACCGGTCGCTCGGCGTTCTTTCGCCAGCAGAACGTCGATCGCGATGCCGTAGTCCATCGATTCGCCGCGCCAGCGCGTGCGGGCCGTGTGCGGGTCGATGGGGATATCGCGCTCGGCGTGCTGTTTGAATACCGTTTCCCAATCGCCTTGCATCGGCTTCGTGTGGCCTGGGGACGTGGACACGAATGCCTCACCATCGGGCCGCATGAACCGCCACGCGCCGTCGTCGAGCCGCTCGATGCGCACGCCGCCTTCGTGCACCTGGCGATGGTGGAAGCGGCACAGCGAGACGAGATTGCCGAGCTTGGTCTCACCACCCTCGGCCCAGTGATGCACGTGGTGGCCGTCGACGTACTTCTGGTGCGTGCAGCCCGGAAACACGCAGCCTTTGTCGCGTGAATTGAGCGCGCGCTTGAGCGCTGGCGGTATGGAGCGCGTCTTGCGGCCCACGTTCAGTGGTTCGCCCTGCTCGTCTTCGGTGATCTTCACGTAGCTGCAGTCGCAGGACATGCGACGAGCTGCCTCCGCCGATACGCCGGGGCCTTCCTCGAACTCGCTGCGGCCCGCAGTGCGCTCCTTCAGCGTCTCGTGATCGACGTGCACCACGATCTGCAGCCGATCACCGCCATTCATGGACTCCGCGCCGTGCGCCATGAAGCTTTCGGCGACCAACGCCAGCGCATCAGCACGTCTCGCGGCCTTCGAGACCTTCGCCCGATATCCCGGCGCAAACGTTGGGCGCTGCCGCGCCACTGACGTTTCCGCCGGAACGTCAACAGGATCTACACAATCTTCTTTGGGCAGGGGCAGATCGGGCATTGCGGCTTCCATGGCCTTCAACACCAGCATCCCCGCCTCGGCCGGCAGCCGAGCCTTCAGCAGCAACGATCCATCCTCATCGAACGAGTAGGTGACCGAGCGCCCCGCCTGCTGCCGAGCTTCGCGCGACAGCTCCTCGACCTCGAGCACCCGTCGATACTGCCGGACCAGTTTCTCCACATGACTCGCCGTGCCGTGCAGCGCGATGTTCAGCAGGTATTGCTCCGTCGCCGCCGTCGCGACACGCGTGAGTTCGCGCACCTTGGCGTAGCTCAGTTCGCCACGACCCATCGCCGCACCGATCAATGGCAACTGCTCGAGCGCATGGGCGACCCGCACCTTTTCACGCGCGGCACCCAACGCGATGCCGCACTGCCAGTTGAGCCAGTGCGCGCACGACTGCGTCATCGAGTCGGACCAGCCCTTGCGGCGATCGAACTCCGCGATCATCGCGAGCCAGCGGCGATTCGCAGCATTCAGGTGTCCCATCAACTCGGTGATGGACGCGGCAAGATCGCGATTGGAGAGGCCTTGGAACGGGTGCGGCGAGGGGCTGTTCACGGCGCGCTCCGAAGACTGTATGGATGTACAGCTATCGTATCGAAATCAGCAATAAAGTCAATCGGTTAACACTCGAACATGACCTGCGGATTTGACCAGAAATGCGTGCGCGAAACGCAGTGAAGAGTGAGCCTGGAACGTTCCTGCCGGAACGCCAAAATGGGAGCTGCATTGACATGGGGCGACGCTCCAACGACGTGCCTTGAAGCGTCATGACTTGCGACGCCTCGGCTCCAGAAGGAGACATTCGCGAAGGCGTAACATCGGCCACAAGCAGTCGGCTTGGCGGCCATTGCGCCCGCCCTGCTGGTCGAGGTGGCGGCATACCCGAGCACCGGGCACCTGAATGCGCCGCCGCGCGGCGCCGAAATCACGTGCGTCGCCAATCAGCGTGCGTCAGGCCGTCGCGCGCTTTCCAGCGGACTCTCGCCGAACAACTCCCGGTATTGCGAACCGATTCGGCCCGCGTGCCAGAAGCCGTTTCAGCGCGACGATCTTACCGTGCTTCGCCTGCAGTACGGCCTGCTTCGGGTGCGTCTTCTTGGTATGATCCGCATGGGGGGCATATCTCGCCGGTCCATCCAGACTGCTGGGATGCGTGGTTCACCGGCCTTGCGGGCCGCACGCGGGGCAAAGTCCTGACACCGTCGAACGCCCGTGACCTCTTCGCAAATTCTTCCGCCCGGCTGACCACGCCGCGCCGTGCGACGGGCGCGCATCGGCGCCGTTGACTGCCGCAGCGATTCGATGAATATACCGAGCATTCGCCCTGCTTGACCAACTTGGCGGCGAGACTGCTGCGCCTCCTGTCGTCCGGAGGTGCCGCAGCCTGCTTGAAATTGCGCGATCAATTGCGTTCGCCCTAGACCGGACGGCTCCGACACCAGCCATGGCTGGTCCATGACCGATTCGAGTTCGGGAAATTCGTTCTCAGCGGTTCCGCAAGATTCGCTCCGCCCGCACAGGCACAGCGGAAAAATCCCATTCGTATGGCACTGCTCCGCCCCGGTCCTGGATAACAGTGGGCGATCACCCGACGATCGACGCCGTGTTGTGCGCGCGAGTGGCGGCTCCGGTCACGACGGAGGGTGTCCGGTCCCAGCGGGGAGGCTTTCCCGCCCCCGAAGCGGCAAGTTGTGACCATGCGCTAATCTGGGCGCCGGGGAGCCCATTCGCAATTGGTGCCCTCGCAGCGGCCCCGGCTCAGCTGAATGATCTCCACATGGCGCCCGCTATGGTCGAGTAGGCCTCGCGTCGTGAATTCGTAGTCCAAGGAAATTCATCCTCGAAGTCATTCTTCGCAATTGTCCCAAATCGGAAAGCATCGTACAACTCTTCGACGGCCTTTTGCGATCCTTGACCCGGATTGACCGGACGATCGAAGGGACAGCCATGATACGACAGACCAGATTCCCGGACGTGATTGCAACCGGGCTTGCCTGCGCCTCACTTGTGCTGGCGATCGCAGGCGGAGGTGAGCGCGCCGCAGCGCAAGGCGCGCCTCCTGCGGCGAATGGTCGAAGGCCGTTTTCAGCCGAACAGCCCGCGTACTCCCTCACGTCGATCAGCTTTCCCAACCGCGGGCTCTGGGGCGTAGCGCAGTCCTTCCGGCTTCCGTTCGACGCGGGGATGTTTGCGTCACGCTGACTCGGCGGACCTTTTCCGCGTTTCGTCGGCTGGCGAAGTCGTGCCCGACAATGGCAGCGCTACATGCAGGACCGTCCTCGACTGTTTCTATCACGGATCACGCCGAGTCCCTCGGTATCGCCGATCAGTTTCGCGCCGGCAGCCCTGAACTCTGAGAATCCGCAAGGCAAGCGCTGGTACGAGATGTCCCAGAAGAGCCCCGAGGAAGGCGTGAAGGCCGCGATCGAGGCGGGCGTCTCTATGCAGACCGGCACGCCCGTCTTCCACGCTCGCCGCTACCGCGTGGCGCCGCCAGAGGTATCGAAAATTGAACACCCGGCGTTTTCACGACGCTGTCACGAATTCGAGTGACCTCCGCGCCGGGCGGCAACAACCTGCATCGCACCGTCATCTTTCGGGACAACGCGGAGCACGTGAACCAGGTCCTGCCGTTTTCCGCCTTCGACAGTTCGGACCCGGCGCAGCTGTGGAAGTACATGGATGCGTACTCGAAAAAGACAGGGGGCCAGGTGCTCGCCATTCCGCACAACGGCAACCTGAGCAACGGCATGATGTACTCAGCCGAGACCTTCGACGGCAAGCCGATGGATCGCGCCTACGCCGAAACGCGCGCGAGTCACGAGCCGCTGCTCGAAGCGACGCAGATCAAAGGTGACGGCGAAACGACCCCTTACCTGTCACCGAACGACGAATTCGCCGACTTCGAGCGGTGGGACGTCGACTTCGGCAAGATGGCGCGAGCCCAGGACAACGTGCTCCATGCCAACTACGCGCGCGCGGCGCTGAAGCTCGGCCTCGAACTGGAGGCCAAGGTCGGCGCCAATCCCTACCAGACCGGCATGATTGGCGGCAACGATGCGCATGTAGGCGTAGTCACGACGCGGGAAGACAACTTCTTCGGCGAGTTCGCCAACGGCTTGCCGTCTCCGGAGCGTTGGAAGACCCCGCTCGCGATGGGGAAAGACGGCAAGCCCGTGGTTTCGGTCTGGAACGAATCCGCATCGGGCCTCGGTGGCGTCTGGGCGCGCGAGAACACGCGCGAGGCGATCTGGGACGCGCTCAAGCGCAAGGAAGTCTATGCCACGACCGGCGACCGGCCGGTCGTGCGCGTGTTCGCCGGCTGGAACTTCGCGCCGGCGGACCTCAACCGCCCGGACTTCGCGGCAAACGGTTACGCGCACGGCGTACCGATGGGCGGCAACCTCGGCAAGCCGGCGGCGGGACAGCGACCGGCCCTGCTCGTGTACGCGTTGCGTGACCCCGACGGTCCCAACCTCGATCGCATCCAGATCATCAAGGGCTGGCTCGGCAAGGACGGCAAGAGCCAGGAGCGCATCTTCGACGTAGCGGTGTCGGGCGGACGCAAGATCGGACCGGAGGGCCGTAAGACATCGGTGGGGAGCACCGTCGACGTGGCAAACGCGAGCTACACGAACACGATCGGTGCGCCGGCATTGTCGGCGTACTGGAAAGACCCGTCGTTGACTCGACGAATGGCGAGTTCTACTACGTGCGCGTGATCCAGATTCCTTCGCCGCGCTGGACCGCGTACGACCAGAAGCGCTTCGGCATCAAGATGCCCGACTACGTCCCGATGACCGTCACCGACCGCGCCTACACCTCGCCCATCTGGTATTCGCCGAACTGACCCGCACGGTCAGCGGCAGTCTGTTCATCGCTACATTTGGAGACCTGAAATCATGCGACTCACCCAGACCTGACGATCGTGATCCTGGGCCTGGCAAGCTCGTTGGCGATGGCGGAGAGGTGGATGAGCAAGCTGGCCAGCCCGCAGGCCGCCAGAATGCATGAAGCAGAAGTCCGGCGCCGAAGTCGACTGCACCAGTCGCAGACCCGCAGGCGAAAAAGGAATGCGTCGAGCACAAGCAGCAGAACAGCCCGGACTGCAGCAAGCTCGCTACGCCGGAAGCTCGCCAGGCATGCGTCCAGCAAAAGGCGAAATGACCCGGAGAACCCACGATCCGTCGCCGCCCTCGGGTCTCGGATCGCAGCGCGTATTGTCACTCAGATGAGATGAGCGCCGTGTGGAAGGCCGTTACCTTCGTTTGGATTTCGACGCGGCCGGGCTTGACTGGGATACAGACACCGCAATCGACTTCGTGAAATGGTCTTGCCAACGCTGACGCGACGGTCTGCTTCGGCTCGTTTCTCCCCGTACAACGTCCGCTCTCAAGGCGCACCGCCCCGATTCATCCTCAGACTCCTCAGTACCCCTTCGCGACGTCCACCACGGACAGCATCTTCTCCCCTGCCACGTACCGCCGCAGGTTCTCCTTCAGGATCTCGAGCCGCACCGTCTGCCCGAGGTCCGACGCGGCCGAGACATGCGGCGTGAGGATCACGTTCTGCAACTTCCACAGCGGGTCGTCGGCCGGCAACGGCTCTGGCTCTGTGACGTCGAGACCGGCGCCCGCGATCTGTCCGCTGCGCAGCGCCGCAACAAGATCCGCCTGCACTACGCTCCTGCCGCGGCCGACGTTGAAGAAGTACGCGCCCTTCTTGCAGGCGTCGAAGAACTTCGCATCGAACAGGTTCGTCGTTGCGGCCGTAAGCGGCGTGGTATTCACGATGAAGTCCGCTGTGCCGGCCAGCCGTCGCAATTCCGACGGCAGGCCGACGTAGCTCACATAGTCGGGCCCTTCGTGACCGCTCGCACGCACCGCGGTCACCGTCATGCCGAGCGCGTGCGCGCGCTTCGCCACCTCGGTGCCGATGCCACCGAGGCCCACGACCAGCACCGTCTTGCCTTCGATGGAGAACATGCGCGTGGTCGGCGGCGGCTCGTCCGTCCAGCTGGCCGGCCATGCGCTCCGGAATGAAGAACTGGAGGCCGCGCGAAAACGCCAGCATCATCGCCAGCACGTGCTCCGCCATCACCGGTGCCGCGACGCGCTGCATGTTGGTCAGCAGCACGCCGCCCGCCTGCACCTGCGGGATCGCGACGCAGCGCTCGACCCCGGCCGAGTACGACTGGATCCAGCGCAGCTTGCTGCCGGCCGCGAGCACCTCCGGCGTGCACCAGCCGAGCGAGACGTCGGCGTCCTTCGCGAGCTTCGCTGCTTCCGCGGGCGTGGCGGCGGAAAGAAACGTCGCCTTCGGCGCGGCCGCCCGCAACTGGTCCACCAGTTCGGGCACCAACGGGTTCACCAGGATCTTGCGTGGCGGCGCCCACCCGGCACGCTCCCGCACCGGTGCAGCCGACTCGACGAGCCCGAGACTCTCGATGAGCGCCCGCGTGGATCCGGGCGTGGCCGCAGGCGCCGTTGAGTCGGCGACCGCCGACAGCGCGCAGAAAAGACCCGCCGCCAGCGCGAGGGACCGCAGGGCTCGTGAAGCACGACGATGCGCGAACTGGGGCATAGGGCGTCCTGATCCTGCCGTCCAAGGAACCCGGACCGTAACCCATGGGCCACCCGGGCACCAGCGATTCGCGGCGGCTGCGGCCGCGCGAGGGATCGGGCTATCATTTCGCGCATGGAGGGCCGGACGAACACGCAGCCATTGCTGGACGCGGACCACGCTGCATTCATGCAGGGCGGAGTCTCGGTCATCGTCGCCTCGCGCAATCCGGCGCTCGTTGCGGACGTCGTGCGCGGCTGCGGCTGCCGGGTGTCCCGCGATCGCAGGCGCGTGACGGTGCTCGTCGAACCCGGCCGCGCCAGCGAACTGCTGGAAAACATCCGTCTCACCGGCATGATCGCGGTGGTGTGCAGCCGGCCCAGCACGCACCGCACCATCCAACTGAAGGGCACCGACGCGGAGATCGTCGCCGTCACCGCAGCCGATCGCCGCATCGCTGACCGCCACCTCGGCGCGTGGGTCGAGGAACTCGTCTCCATCGGTTACGCGCCCGATTTCGCTGCCGCGGTGCGTGGACGCGCCGAGTTGGGCCTCGCCGCGATCGCATTTACGCCGACGTCGGCTTTCGAGCAGACGCCGGGCCCGGCCGCCGGCGCCAGGCTGGGACCGGGCGCATGAAGATCACGCTCGACGCCATCCGGCCCTGCCTCGAAGGCGCGATCCCCGCCGTGATCGCAACTTGCGCGCGGGACGGGACGCCGAACGTCTCGTACATCTCCGAAGTGCACTACGTCGATCCGTCGCACGTGGCGCTCTCGTTCCAGTTCTTCAGCAAGACGCGCGCGAACGTGCAGCAGAACCCGCGGGCCACCGTCGTGGTGATCCACCCGGAGAGCGCGGCGCAATACAAGCTGGCGGTGCACTACCTGCGCACCGAGGAATCCGGCCCGCTGTTCGAGAGCATGAAGGCCAAGCTCGCGGGCATCGCTTCGCACACGGGCATGGCTGGCGTGTTCAAGCTGCGCGGGGCCGATGTATACCGCGTGGAATCGATCATTACGGTCTACGGCACGCCCATGGGCTCGCCGCCGCCGCGGCTCAACGCGCTTGCCGCACTCCGCGAGGGCGTGGCGAGACTCACGGGGACCACGGACCTCGCCTCGCAACTCGACAGCGCGCTGGCCGTACTGCGCGAGCAGTTCCACTTCTCGCACGCGATGGTGCTGATGCACGACCCGGCCGTCGGCAAGCTCTACACCGTGGCGAGCGCCGGGTATGCGGAGTCGGGCGTCGGAGCCGAGATCCCGCTCGGCCAGGGCGTGATCGGCGTGGCGGCGCAGGAACGCACGCCGATCCGCATCACTCATGCGACCGCTGAATTCGGTTATGGGCGCGCCGTCCGCGAAGCGGCGCAAAGCCACGGCCTTGGAGCGCGACTCGAGCAGGAAATCCCGTTTCCGGGACTGGCGGAATCGCAGAGCCAGATTGCGGTGCCGATCCTCGCCGGCGACCGGCTGGCAGGCGTGCTGTTTGCAGAGAGCACCGAGCCGGGCCGCTTCGGTTACGACGAAGAGGACGCGCTGGTCGTGCTGGCCAGCCACATCGGTGTGACGGCTCAGTTCTGCGACGGCGCTGCGGAGGCGACGGAGCAGGACGAGCGGCCTGCGGCGCGCGCGGCCGACCCGAAGGGCCAGTCGCTGCGCATCCGCCGCTACGCGGAGAACGACAGCATCTTCGTGGACGACGATTACCTGATCAAAGGCGTCGCGGGCGCCATCCTCTGGCGGCTCGTGCGCGGCTTCGTCGACGAGCGACGCACGGAGTATTCGAACCGCGAACTGCGGCTCGATCCCACGCTCGGATTGCCCGACGTCAGCGAGAACCTCGAGGCGCGCCTGATCCTGCTGCAGCGCCGGCTCGAGGAACGCTGCCCGGGCCTGCGCATCGAGAAGACCGGCCGCGGCCGCTTTCGCCTGCTCGTGTCGCGGCCGCTCGCACTGGCGGAAATACAGCCCGGAGCGCGCTAGCGCCCCGGGCTGCCCGCGATCCCACCCGGTCGCGGCGAGGCCTACTTGTTCGCCGCCGCCTTCTGGTCGACCTGCGGCACGAACACGAAGTACGGCGTCGTGACCTTGCCGCCCGGCGGCACGTAGGCCGGCACCGCGACACCCGGCTCACCGAGGCTGCGCACGAAGGCGTAGACGGCCTTCAGGTCGCCGTCGGTCATCTTGGCGAGGTTGAACCAGGGCATCGGCGGCAGCCGCTGCGCGCGCGCATGGAGCAACCACTGTTCCTCGCTGAGCCGGCTCATCACGAGCCTCAGGTTGGCCGGATACGTCGTGCCCCACGGACCCTGGTAGCCGACCGGCTGGCCGCGCAGCCACTCGCTCTCGGGAACCTTGGCGTCGTTCTGCAGGTAGCCGGCGGTGTGGCAATCGTTGCAGCCGCCGATGGTGACGAGGTACTTGCCCCGGGCCAGCTGCGCCGGCTCGGCCGCGCTGGCCACCGTTGACACGAGCATGATCCAGGCCCAGGCGATGGCGCCCAATACGAATCGAGACTTCATGACTTTCAACCCCCGCGTGTGTTTGCGATGGGTGAAATTCTGGGCGAGCGCGGCCCGGGGCGTTAGTACGAATCCCCTAGAAAAACCCTAACTTTTTGCTAAGTGCGACGAAGCGTTCGGCGGCGACGACGAGCCGAAGACTTACGACGCGCCGGTGCGCGCCATCTTGCGGCGGAGGAACGCGATCTGCGTCTGCAGCGGCAACTGCTTCGGGCACACGTCGTGGCAACCGAGCAGCGTCATGCAGCCGAACACGCCGTCGTCGTTGCCGACGAGTTCGTACATGTCGGCATCGGTGCGCACGTCGCGCGGATCGAGCGCAAAGCGCGCGATCTTGTTGAGGCCGACGGCGCCGACGAAGTCCTCGCGCATGCGCGCCGTGCCGCAAGCCGCGACGCAACAGCCGCATTCGATGCACCGATCGAGCTCGTAGATGCTGTCCGCAAGGTCGGGATCCATCGCCGCCTCGATGCGGCGCAGGTCCACCTCTTTGCCGAGCGAGTGCACCCAGGTCTCGAGGCGCTCGCTCATGCCGCGCATCCACTTGCCGCTGTTCACGGACAGGTCGGCGATCAGCTCGAACACCGGCAGCGGTGCGAGCGAGATGTCCGCGGGCAGGTCCTTGGTGAGCGTGCGGCATGCGAGGCCGGGTCGACCGTTGACCACCATCGCGCAACTGCCGCAGATGCCCGCGCGACAGACGAAATCGAACGCCAGCGACGCGTCGAGCTGCTCGCGGATTTCGTTCAACGCGATGAACAGCGTCATCCCCGCCGCTTCCTCGATCTCGAAGGTCTGGAAATGCGGGACGCTCCGCGGGATTGCGCGGATCGTGGCGCAGGACGTGGAAGCGGAGCTTCCGGAGCGGCGCGTTCGACACCGGCGGGGCGACGGGTGCGGTCGTGTCGTGGCTCATGGCAGTTTCTCGTCGATGCGCTCGTTGCGGCCGCGGAAGCGCTCGGGCAGCAGGTGATCGTAGGGCATCAGCTCCTGCTGGACGGCGTGCCGGCCGGACTCCTTCAGCCGCTCCTTCACTTCGTTCACCTGCCCCGCGCGCTCCGGCGTATCGGGATGGTCCACGTAGTCCTTGTTGCCGTAGCCACGCCAGCCGGGCGGCAGCTCCATCGACTTCACGTCGAGCGGCTCGTAATGCAGGCAAGGCAGCGTGTCGTCGGGCTTGTCCCAGGACGCGAGCGTGCGGCGCAGCCAGTGCGCATCGTCGCGTCGCGGGCAGTCCTCGCGGAAATGCGCGCCGCGGCTCTCGGTGCGCGCGAGCGCGCCGGTGGCCATGCACAATGCCACTTTCAGCATCTTCTGCGTGCGGTAGGCGGTGACGAGTTCGGGGTTCGGCCCGTCCACCTGGTAGCGCAGCCCGATGTTGCGACTGCGGACCAGCAGCTCCTGCAGCCGGTGCACGGCCTCCTCGAGGTCCTTGCCGGTGCGGAAGATGCCGACCTTGTCGGTCATGATCTGCTGCATCTCGATCCTGATCGCGTCGGCGCGCTCCGGGCCCCTGGAGTTCAGCAGCGCGTCGAGCCTGGCGCGCTCGGCCTGCACCGTCTCGCGGATCAACGCCGTCGGGATGTCGATATCGCTCTTCGCGCTGTCCAGGAAGTCGGCGATGAACTCGCCGACGATCATGCCGGCGACCACCGTCTCGGCCACGGAGTTGCCGCCGAGGCGATTGAACCCGTGCATGTCCCAGCACGCCGCCTCGCCGGCCGCGAAAAGGCCCTTCAGGTTCGGGCTGTGCCCCCGGTAGTCGGTGCGGATGCCGCCCATCGTGTAGTGCTGGGCCGGGCGCACGGGAATCCACTGCTCGGCCGGGTCGACGCCCAGGAAGTGCTGGCAAATCTCCTTTACTTCCCGCAGGTTACGCTCGATGTGCGCCCTCCCGAGCAACGTGATGTCGAGCCACAGGTGCTCGCCGAAGCGCGACTGGGCGGCGTGGCCGGCCCGGATGTGCTGCTCCATGCGGCGAGAGACGACGTCGCGGGACGCCAGTTCCTTCTTTTCCGGCTCGTAATCCGGCATGAACCGGTTGCCCTGGCCGTCGCGCAGCAGGCCGCCGTCGCCCCGGCAGCCCTCGGTCACCAGGATGCCGGCCGGGAAGATGCCGGTCGGGTGGAACTGGACGGCCTCCATGTTCCCGAGCCGGGCCACCCCGGTCTCGAGGGCCAGCGCGGCACCGATGCCCTCGCAGATCACGGCGTTGGTCGTGACGCGGTAGACACGCCCGGCGCCACCCGTCGCGATCGCGGTCGCTTTGGCGACGTACGCCACCAGTTCGCCGGAGATCAAGTCACGAACGACCGCCCCGTAGCACCGGGAGCCGTCGTGGATCAGGGCCAACGCCTCGGTCCGCTCGTGGACCGGGATGCCCTCGGCGATCGCCCGGTCGCTGACGGCGAACAGCATGGCGTGGCCGGTGCCGTCCGAGACGTAGCAGGTCCGCCACTTCTTGGTGCCGCCGAAGTCGCGCTGGGCCACCAGCCCGTGGGCCTCGTGCCGCTCGGTAATGGTGACCTTTTCCCCGTTGATGATGACCTGCCGGTCGCCCTCGCGGACCCGGCTCCAGGGCAGGCCCCAGGCGGCGAGCTCGCGGACGGCCTTGGGCGCCGTATTCACGAACATCCGGACCACCTGCTGGTCCGCGCCCCAGTCGCTGCCCTTGACCGTGTCCTCGAAGTGCACGTCCTCGTTGTCGCCGATGCCCTTCGTCACGTTGCCGAGGCTGGCCTGCATGCCGCCCTGGGCGGCGGCCGAATGGGAGCGCTTGGGCGGCACGAGGGAGAGGACGATGGCGTCGTGGCCGCGGCGCTTGGCCCCGATCGCCATCCGCAGGCCCGCGAGCCCGCCGCCGATCACCAAAAGGTCGGTGTAGACGACTTTCATGGCTGCGCCCCCGCCTGCAGCCACGTGGGCACGTAGTGCTCCCCGTAGTTCGGGGCGTGCCCGATGCCGATCTTGATGTACGCGGCCAGGGTCGCGAGGCCCAGCACCAGGAAAAAGACCGTCAGGGCCCATTTCAGGACCTTCAGCTTCCGGCGAGTCGCTGGCCGGGTCGTCACCCTCGAACCAGCCCCACTTGAGCGCGAGGCGATACAGGCCGATGCCGCCGTGGAATTCCACGGCAAACAGCATCACCAGGTACAGCGGCCACATCAGGTCGTGCCACACGCGGTCCGCCGATTCGAAGGGCCCGATGCGGTCCGGGCGGGTCATCATGATGTAGAGGTGCGTGGACGCCATGAAGAAGAGCGCGAAGCCCGTGACCACCTGCCAGTACCACAGCGTCGTGTCGTCGTGCTTCATCGCGCCCATGTGCTCGCGATAGGTGCGGAACTGCCGGTAGTTCGCCGGAAACTTGCGCAGCGCCAGCGCGGCGTGGCAGATGAACAGCGCAAACACCGTCGCCACCAGCGCCGACACGAGCCAGTACTGCGGCTTTCCGAAGAAGAAATAGCCCTCGAAAAACCTCGCCACCGTCCACATCGCGTCGCCCCCGAGCAGGATCGACGAGACGAAGAACATGTGCACCCACATGAAGAGCCCGAGCGCCAGACCGCTGCCACTCTGCAGCAAATCGAGCCGCGCGGGCCAGCGGCTCGAGCGCCGCGCAGCGCTCTGCACGGTACCCGGGGAGACCTCAATTCTTGTGTTCACGGAGCGGCACCTGTGACCGCGAAAGGTGGTGCGATTTCGAGTGATGACATGGCGTCGCGGCCATAAGTGTTTTCCGCAGGAACAGCAAATGGTTGCAAGTGAATATAGTCCTGCCACCGGCCCACCGGCACGATCATGAACGCCTACCTCTCATTCCTCATCTACCTGCTCGTGATCGTCGGCTTCGTGGCGCTGACGCTGTGGCTCAACAGCGTGGTCGGCCCGAAGCCCGAGAACACCGCGCTGAAGCTCGAGCCCTTCGAATGCGGCGCGACGCCGGTGCAGCAGGACAACACGCACGCAGTGCCGGTCAAGTACTACGCGATCGCCGTGCTGTTCATCCTGTTCGATCTCGAGACGGTGTTCCTGTTCCTCTGGGCGCTCGGCGCGCAGCCGATCGACGGCTTCATGGTCGCCACGCTCGGCCTGTTCATCGGGCTGCTCGTGCTGATCATGCTGTACGTGTGGCGCACGGGCCTGCTCGAGGAGGTCACGCAGTGAATCGGAGCACCCCGGCCGGGCACCAGAGAAGCGCCGCGTTCGAGTACTTCACGACGAAGAAGGACGAGTTCGTCGGCTGGGCCCGCAAGTTCTCGCTGTTCCCGTACCCGTTCGTCACCGCCTGCTGCGCGATGGAATTCATGTCGGTGAGTTCGACGCTCTACGACACCGACCGCTTCGGCGCCGCGCTGCCGCGCTTCACGCCGCGCCAGTCCGACATGCTGATGGTCGTCGGCACCGTCACGCACAAGCAGGCGCCGATCCTGCGCAAGGTGTACGAGCAGATGTGCGAGCCGAAGTGGGTCGTCGCCTTCGGCGTGTGCGCCTCGACGGGCGGCTTCTACCAGAACTACGCCGCGCTGCCGGGCATCGACAAGATCATCCCGGTGGACCTCTACATCCCGGGCTGCCCGCCGCGCCCCGAGATGGTGATCGACGGCATCATGAAGCTGCAGGACAAGATCGCCGCGCAGCGCCACCCGATCATCAACCAGGAATTCTGATCGTGAGCGAGGCCTGCTTCGAAAAGATCCGCAACGCCCTCGGCGAGGCCGTCACCGAAACGTCCGTGGCGCACGGCATCCTCGTGCTGCAGGCGGAACCGGCGCAGACGGCGGCCATCGCCCGCGTGCTGAAGGAACACCTCGGCTTCGACATGTTCCTCGACGTCACGGCCGTCGACTGGCCCGACCGCGCGCTGCGTTTCGACGTCGTCTGGCACTTCTACTCGACGCGCGATTTCGTGCGCGTGCGCCTGAAGACGCGCGTCGCGGCGGACGACCCGACGGTGGACTCGCTGGTCCCGCTGTATGGTTCGGCGCGTTACATGGAGCGCGAGTGCCACGAGATGTACGGCATCGTGTTCCGCGGCAACGCGGACCTCCGTCCGCTGCTGTTGTACGAGGGATTCGTCGGCCACCCGCTGCGCAAGGACTACCCCAAGCAGAAAGAACAGCCGCTGGTGCCGTACCGCAGATGAACGCCCCAGCCAGACCGATCAGCACCCTGCCGAACCCGATCCGGCCCGCCTTCGACACGAGCTCGGTCGAAGGGTCCGTCATCGTCAACATCGGCCCGTCGCACCCGGCGACGCACGGCACGATCCAGATCGTCGCCGAGCTGTCCGGCGAGCGAGTGATCCGCACCGACGTGCACTGCGGCTACCTGCACCGGGGTTTCGAGAAGGAGTGCGAGAGCCACACCTGGCACAACCTGATTCCGTACGTCGACCGGCTCAACTACTGCTCGGCGCTGATCAACAACTTCGCGTACTGCGAGGCGGTCGAGAAGCTGATGGAGGTCGAGATCACGCCGCGCTGCCGGTACCTGCGCACGCTGCTCTCGGAGTACTCGCGCATCGCCGACCACCTGACGTGCATCGCGGCGGCCCTCATGGAACTGGGCGCCATGACGGCGTTCCTGTACCTCGTCACGATCCGCGACTACGTGTACGAGCACCTTGCCGCGCTGACAGGCGCGCGCGTGACCTACACCTACGGCCGCATCGGCGGCCTGTCGCACGACCTGCCGGACGGCTGGCTGAAGCGTCTCGGCGAGATCCTCGACGAGATGGACACGTTCGTGAATCGCGTGCACGGGCTCGTGGACCGCAACCGCATCTTCATCGACCGCATGCGCGACGTGGGCGTGTTGACGACCGAGCAGGCAGTGAACTGGGGCTTCACCGGCCCGATCCTGCGCTCGACCGGCGCGCCCCGCGACCTGCGCAAGGACACGCCGTACCTCGCCTACGGCGAACTCGAATTCGAAGTGCCGGTCGGCATCAAGGGCGACAACTACGACCGCTACTACGTCCGCATGCGCGAGCTCGACGAATCGCGCCACATGATCCGCCAGCTGATGGAGATGCTCGAGCCCGGCCCGATCAACGTCGCCGACAGGCGCTGCACGCTGCCGGAAAAGAAACTCGTCTATACCGAGATCGAGTCGCTGATCAACCACTTCAAGCTGATCATGGAAGGCCCGCAGGTGCCGGCCGGCGAGGCGTATGCCGCGCACGAAGGCGCCAACGGCGAACTCGGCTTCTACATCGTGAGCGTCGGCGGCGGCGTGCCGTGGAAAGTCCACTGCCGCAGCCCGAGCTTCGTCCACATGGGCGGCGTGCACCTGATGCTCGACGGTTACCAGCTCGCCGACATCGTGCCGACGTTCGGGTCCGTGAACATGATCGGCGGGGAATGCGACCGGTGAAACACCTCATCCCCGAGTTCGAGAAGATGCGCGAGCGCTTCCCGGCGGGCTTCGCCTCCTCGATGGTGCTGCCTTGCCTGCATCGCATCCAGCACGAGCGCGGCTACGTCTCGGACAGCGACGTGGAAGAGCTCACGCAGTATCTCGGCGTGCCGAAGATCCAGATCGAGGAAGTGCTGTCGTTCTACACGATGTTCCGGCGCAAGCCGATCGGCCGCTGGCACCTGCAGATGTGCCACAACATCGCCTGCTCGATGCGCGGCGCGGAGAGCATGCTCTCGCACGTCGAGAAGAAGCTCGGCATCCGGCCGGGGCAGACGACGCCGGACGGCCGCTTCACGCTCAGCACGGCAGAATGCCTCGGCTCCTGCGGCACGGCGCCGATGATGATGGTCAACGAGGCCTATCACGAGAACCTGACGCCCGCGAAGCTCGACGAACTGCTGGAGGGGCTCAAGTAATCATGCCTGGCCGCCAGATCTTCATGACGTTCCCGGTCACGGCGACCTCGCACTCGCTCGCGGAGTATCGCGCGCGCGGCGGCTATGCCGGCCTCGACAAGGCGCTCAAGCAGATGAAGCCGGTGGAGATCGTCAAGGAAGTGACGGCGTCGGGCCTGCAGGGCCGCGGCGGCGCGGCGTTCGCGGTGGGCCGCAAGTGGCAGGTCATCCAGTACGACGACGGCCAACCGCACTACCTCATCGCCAATGCCGACGAAGGCGAGCCGGGCACGTTCAAGGACCGCTGGATCCTCGAGAACAACCCGCACCAGCTGCTCGAGTCGATGCTGATCTCGAGCTATGCGCTCAACGTGCACAACTGCTTCGTCTACATCCGCGGCGAGTTCGACCTTCCCTACCGCCGCCTCGCCGGCGCGGTCGAGGAAGCGTATGCGGCCGGTTATTTCGGCAAGGACATCCTCGGCACCGGTTTCAACTGCGACATCGTGGTGTATCGCGGCGCCGGCGCGTACGTCGCGGGTGAAGCCTCTGGCCTCATCTCGTCGCTCGAAGGCAAGAAGAGCTACCCGCGCAACCGCCCGCCTCGCCTCACGGTGAAGGGGCTGTACCAGGAACCGACCGTCGTCAACAACGTCGAGTCGCTCTCGAACGTCGCGTGGATCGTCAATCACGGCGCCGACGAGTTCAAGAAGATCGGCACGCCGAAGAGCCCGGGCACGCGCCTGTACTCCGTCTCGGGCCACGTCAACAAGCCGGGCGTGTACGAGGTCGAGCTGGGCTACCCGTGGATGAAGTTCCTCGAGGAGGACTGCGGCGGCATGCTGCACGGGCGCGCCATCAAGTGCGTGGTGCCGGGCGGCGTGTCGTCGAAGGTGCTCACGGGCGCCGACATCGCGAACCTGAAACTCTCGCACGAGGACCTGTGGGACGCCGGGTCGACGCTCGGCTCCGGCGGCATGATCGTCATCGCGGAAGGCACCTGCATGGTCACCCTGCTGCAGGTGCTGATGCGCTTCTACCACCACGAGTCCTGCGGCCAGTGCACGCCCTGCCGCCACGGCACGGGCTGGCTGCACCGGATCATGGACCGCATCGTCGCGGGCGGCGGCAAGCCGGAGGACATCGATCGTCTCTATTACATCTCGAAGTTCAACGACGGCACGACGATCTGCGGCCTCGGCGACGCGGCCGGCTACGCGTGCACGGGCATCCTCGACAAGTTCCGGGATGAATTCGAGTACTACATCGAGCACAAGCGCTCGCGCTACGGCGGGAACCTGGAATGCCTGAGATCTTCATAAACGGGCAGGCGATCCAGGCCGACGGCGACAAGACCGTGCTCGAGGTCGCGCGCGAGCACGGCCAGTTCATCCCGTATTTCTGCTGGCACCCGCAGCTGTCCACGGCGGGCAACTGCCGCATGTGCCTGGTCGAGGTCGAAGGCCGCGGCCTCGACATCGCCTGCAACATGCCCGTGAGCGCGGGCATGAAGGTGTTCACCGACTCGGACGAAGTCAAGGCGCACCGCAAGGCGATCCTGCAGTTCATCACGCTGAACCATCCGGTCGACTGCGGCATCTGCGACAAGGCGGGCGAGTGCACGCTGCAGGACTACCACTACACGTACAACGGCGACGCCTCGCTCTCGCGCGACGAGAAGGTGCGCTCGACCAAGTTCTACAACCTGTCGAACCGCATCCTGCTCGACAACGAGCGCTGCATCCTGTGCCTGCGCTGCACGCGGTTCACGCACGAGGTCTCGAAGTCGATGGCGCTCGGCATCGAGCGGCGCGGCGACATCTCGAACATCCGGCCGGTCGAGGACCGCCCGCTGAGCGAGGACCCGTACTCCGACAACATCATCGACCTCTGCCCGGTCGGCGCCCTGCTCTCCCGGCAGTTCCTGCACAAGGCGCGCGTGTGGTACCTGAAGCCGACGCCGTCCGTGTGCCCGGGGTGCAGCCGCGGCTGCTCGATCAACGTCTGGCACCGCAAGCCCGAGTGGTTCGTGAAGTCGCTGGACCCGAAGCAGAACACGAGCATCGCGCGCGTCACGCCGCTCGAGAACCCGGCCGTCAACGGGCCGTGGATCTGCAACAAGGCCCGCGATCTCTCGCGCATCTTCGAGCGCACGCGCGCCGACGAGCCGATGCTGAAGGGCCGGCCGGTGAACCTTCCCGCGGCGATCGACGAGGCCCGCCGCCTGATCGGCGCGGCCCGCCACCCGCTCGCGCTCGTCTCGAACTGGGGCTCGAACGAGGAACTCGAGGCGTTCAAGCGCTACCTCGGCGAGGTATTCCACTCGTTCGCGAAGACCGACTGGCAGCCCGAGGAAGGCGAGCGCCTCGAGGACGACCTGCTGATCAAGGCGGACAAGAACCCGAACACGGCCAAGGCCCGCGAACTGTTCCACGCCGGAGAGCCCGCGTATCACGACGGCACCGACCTCGTGCTCGTCTGGGGCGAAGGCGCGGACTTCGCCAAGATTCCGGCCACGGCGAAGATCATCTTCCTGAACTCGTACCTCGCGCCCGAGAACGGCCATGCGGACGTGTTCATCCCGATCAGCGTGCAGACCGAGCGCGCGGGCCACTACACCAACTTTGCGGGCATCGTGACCGGGTTCGAACCGTGCTTCCCGAAGGGCGAAGCCGTGGCCGACGCCGAGGTGCTCTTCAAAGCGCTGGCCGCTCCCGCGCGAGGCCACCCATGAGCGCGCCCGACCTCGCCATCAGCCTCGTCTACATCGCGTACGCGATGGCGGTGCTGCTGACGTTCGGCGCCGTCCTGACGTGGGTCGAGCGCAAGCAGGCGGCGATCATGTCCGATCGCATCGGCGCCAACCGCGCGTACCTGCGCATCCCGTTCACGCAGGTCAAGCTGATCTGGCTGGGCCTGTTCCACGGCATGGCGGACGGCCTGAAGCTGCTGCTGAAGGAAGACTTCAAGCCGATCGCCTACGACCAGCTGGCGTACGCGCTCGGCGTCTGGCTCGCCTTCGTGCCGGTCATGCTGGTGTTCGCGGTGATCCCGTTCGGCGGCATGCTCGACCCGGGCCTGCTGTTCCCGAGCCTCGCCGACTGGTTCGGAGGCCGCACCTACCCGATGCAGATCGCGCCGATCGACGCCGGCCTGCTGATCGTGCTCGCCTTCAGCGGCATCTCGATCATCGGCGCGATGCTCGCCGGCTGGTCGTCCGCGAACAAGTTCTCGCTGCTCGGCGCGCTGCGCGCGGGTTCGCAGCTGATCTCGTACGACGTCGTCATGGGCCTGACCCTGCTCGGCCTGGTCCTGATCTACGGCAGCGTCGACTTCATGCAGATCGTGCGGCACCAGTCCGGCACGGTGCTCGGGTTCCTGCCGGCGTGGGGCATCGTCTACCAGCCGTTCGCCGCGATCCTGTTCATGACCGCGGCCATCGCCGAGAACAAGCGCATCCCGTTCGACCTGCCCGAGGCCGAGTCGGAACTGATCTCCGGCTACTTCACCGAATACAGCGCGATGAAGCAGGGCATGTTCATGCTCGCCGAGTTCATCGAGATCGCGATCGTCGCGGCGCTGTTCGTCACGCTGTTCCTCGGCGGCTGCAACCTGCCGTGGATGACGGACGCCGGTTTCACGCTGCCGGGCGGCCACCAGATCGCGGTGAGCCACGGCTGGGTCGTGCTCATCCAGGTGGTCACGTTCCTCGCGAAGGTGTTCCTGCTCTGCAGCTTCCAGATCCTCGTGCGCTGGACGCTGCCCCGGTTCCGCTGGGACCAGTTGCTGCGCTTCGCGTGGCGCTTCCTGCTGCCGCTCGCCATCGCCAACCTCGTCGTGACCGCGCTCGTGGTCTGGGCGGTCGCATGAGCCAGACCCGAAAACCCTACGTGCGGCCGAAGTACTGGAACGAGCCCGAGATGGGCTGGTACGAGAAGGCGTACCTGTTCGAGGTCGTGCGCGGACTCGCCATCACCGGCGGCGTGTTCCTGCGCAACATGGCCAAGTGGATGACGGGCCGCAAGGGCGCGCTCACCGCCTACTACCCGGAGGAGATCCGCAAGGACTACGCCCCGGGCAACCGCGGCAAGCACGTCCTCACGCAGCGGCCCGACGGGCGTCCGCAGTGCATCGCCTGCAACATGTGCGCGACGGTCTGCCCCGCGCAGGTGATCGAGATCGACGCGGCGTTCGACCCGGACGATTTCACGCACCCGAAGTACCCGTGCGCGCTTCGAGATCGATTACTCGCGCTGCGTGTTCTGCGGCCTGTGCGTCGAGGCCTGCCCGGAGGACGCGATCCGCATGGTCAAGGAAACGCCCGACTTCCCGGGCTTCGACCGCGACAAGATGTGGATCGGCAAGGAGGAACTCCTCAACTGGCAGCCGGCGCAGGACGTCGCGAAACCCTATCCCGTCGCGGGCGGAACTCCGCCGGGAGGCGCGCGATGAACCTCGAGAGCCTGCTGCTGCTCTTTTTCGCGGGCGGCGCGGTGCTCGGCGGCCTGCTGATGCTGGTGGCCCGGCACCCGATGCGCGTCGCCCTCGCGCTGATCTGCTCGATGCTGTCGCTCGCCGGCATCTACGCGATGCTCGGCGTGCACGTGATCGCCGTCTTCCAGGTGCTGATCTACGTCGGGGCCGTGATGGTCTTCATGGTCTACGTGATCATGCTGCTCGACGTGCGCGACCCGTCGTTCGTCCGCCGCTACAGCCACGTGCTGGTGCCGGGCGTGATCGCCGGCCTGCTGCTGGTCGCCGCGCTCGGTTTCGCCGCGATGCGGCCGGGCAACGTGGTGGTCGCCGCGGCGCAGCCCGGGGTGTCGTACCTGATCCAGCCGTTCTCGGCCGAGTTCCTGCGCACCTACTGGCTGCATTTCGAGCTGACGTCGGTGCTGCTCGTCGCCGCGGTCGTCGCGGCCATCGCCGTCATCAAGGGCGGGCGGAGGCACGATGGATAGGACCCAGCTCCTGCTCGGGGTCAGCTTCGCCCTGTTCGGCATCGGCCTCGTCGGCGTGCTGATCCGCCGCAACGCGCTCGTGATGCTGATGTGCATGGAGCTGATGCTGAACGGCGTGGTGCTGAGCCTGGTGACGTTCTCGCAGCAGACGGCCACGCTCTCCGGCGCCGTGCTGGTGTTCCTGATCTTCGTCGTGGCCGCCGCCGAGATCGGCATCGCCATCCCGATCGTCCTGCTGCTCTCGCGCCAGCGCCGCACGCTCGACGTCGAAGCCTACGACAGCCTGAAGGGATAGGCGCGAATGAACCTGCTCACCCTCATCGTCCTGCTCCCCCTGGTCGGCTTCGTGCTGAACGGGTTGCTGGGCGGGCGCCTCGGCAAGTCCTTCGTGTCGGCGGTGGGCTGCGGCCTGCCGATCCTCGCGTTCGTCGCCGCGGTCCGGTCTTTCCTGCTGCTGATGAACGGCGGCGGCGAAGAACCCCTGCTCCAGGTGGCCTACACCTGGGCCAGCGTCGGCGACCGCAGCTTCGAGATCGCGTTCTACTTCGACCGGCTGAGCGCGGTGATGACCCTGATCGTCACGGGCGTCGGCTCGCTGATCCACGTCTACTCCACCGGCTACATGAAGGACGATGCGAGCTACGCGCGGTACTTCGCGTACCTCAACCTGTTCCTGTTCTTCATGCTGATGCTGGTGCTCGGCCGCTCGCTGCTGGTGATGTTCGTCGGCTGGGAAGGCGTGGGCCTCGCCTCGTACCTGCTGATCGGCTTCTGGTTCGCGGATCCCGAGAAGGCCGCGGCCGGCAAGAAGGCGTTCGTCACCAACCGCGTGGGCGACGCCGGCTTCCTGCTCGGCATGTTCCTGGTCTACCACACGCTCGGCACGCTCGAGATGGACCGCATCAACGCGGCCTTCCTGGCGCCCACGCTGCCCGCCGTGTCGGCGAGCCTCGTCGGCATCCTGCTGTTCATCGGCGCCTGCGGCAAGAGCGCGCAGATCCCGCTGCACGTCTGGCTGCCGGACGCGATGGCGGGCCCGACACCGGTCTCGGCGCTGATCCATGCGGCCACCATGGTCACGGCCGGCGTGTACCTCGTGGCGCGCCTGAACGGCATCTACCAGCATGCTCCCGAAGCGTCGCACGTGATCGCGGTGGTGGGCGCGATGACGGCGTTCTTCGCCGCGTCCGTCGCGATCGTGCAGACCGACATCAAGAAGGTGCTGGCCTACTCGACGCTTTCGCAGCTCGGCTACATGTTCGTCGCGCTCGGCGTCGGGGCCTACGGGGTGGCGGTGTTCCACCTGTACACGCACGCGTTCTTCAAGGCCTGCCTGTTCCTCGGCGCGGGCAGCGTGATCCACGCGATGAGCGGCGAGCAGGACATCCGCAGGATGGGCGGTCTCGCGAAGAAGATACCGGTCACGTTCGCGACCTTCGCGATCGCGACGGCGGCCATCGCGGGCATCCCGCCGCTGGCCGGGTTCTTCTCCAAGGACGAGATCCTCTGGTTCGCGTTCGCGAGCGAGACCGGCGGCTCGCCGGTGCTGTGGCTCGTCGGCACGGTCACGGCGCTGATGACGTCGTTCTACATGTTCCGGCTGCTGTGGCTGACGTTCCTGACGCCGTCGCGCATGAGCCATGAGGCGGAGCACCACGTGCACGAGTCGCCGCTCGTCGATGACCGGCGTCCTGGTGGTCCTCGCGGTGCTGTCGGCCATCGGCGGCTTCCTCAGCATCCCCCACTTCCTCGAGCCGGTGCTGCCGCTCGCGAAGGCGCAGGAGCACCTCGAGCACTACGAGAAGGGACTGCTGGTGTTCTCCGTCGTGATCGCCCTCACCGGCCTGGCGGGCGCGATCTTCGTGTACGGCAAGGGCCTCGCGCGCGGCGAGGCGCTGGCCTCGCGCTTCCCGAAGCTGCACCACCTGCTCTCGGGCAAGTACTTCATCGACGAGCTGTACGAAACCGTGCTCGGACGTCCGCTCAACTGGATCTCGGACCGCGTGTTCCTCAAGGTGGGCGACCGCTTCCTGATCGACGGCTCGCTGCACGGCATGGCCGCGCTCGCGCAGCGTGCCGCCGGGCGCCTGAGCCGCGTGGAGACGGGCAGCCTGCAGTTCTACGTCCTGCTCGCGGTCGCCGGCACCATCGGCTGTGTCGCCTGGATGTGGCGCCATGGATAACCCGATGCTCCTGAACCTCGTGCTGTGGCTGCCGGTCGCCGGCATGGTCGCCATCGCGCTGCTGCCGAAGGGACGCGACTCCCAGGTCCGCGCGCTGTCGCTGGCCGTCATGATCGTGCAGCTCGCGCTGACGGCGATCCTCTACTGCCAGTTCGACCCCGACGTGTCGGGCCTGCAGTTCGCGACCAGCAAGCCGTGGATCCGCGAGTGGGGCATCGAATACCGGATCGGGCTCGACGGCATCAACGTGCTGCTCGTCGCGCTGACGGCGTTCCTCGGCCCGCTGGTCGTCGCGGGCTCGTTCTCGGCGGTGACGAAGGACATCAAGCTGTTCTACGCGATGGTGCTCTTCATCCAGTTCGCGATGCTGGGCACCTTCCTCGCGCAGGACCTCTTCCTGTTCTACGTGTTCTGGGAAGCGATGCTGATCCCGATGTTCCTGATCATCGGCATCTGGGGCGGCGAGCGGCGCATCTACGCGACCCTGAAGTTCGTGCTCTACACGGCGTTCGGCAGCATCCTGATGCTCGCCGCGCTGATCTACCTGGTGTATTCGCTGCAGCAGAGAACCGGCGTCAGTTCCTTCGCCTTCGTCGACCTGTACCACACCAACCTCCCGCTGCAGACGCAGATGTGGCTGCTCGCGGCGTTCGGCCTGTCGTTCGCGATCAAGGTGCCGATGGTGCCGCTGCACACGTGGTTGCCGGACGCGCACGTCGAGGCGCCGACCACCGGCTCCGTGATCCTGGCCGGCGTGCTGCTGAAGATGGGCACGTACGGCTTCATGAAGCTCGGCTTCCCGCTCTTCCCGGAAGCGACGCGGGCCTTCACGCCGGCGCTGATGACCCTGGCCGTGATCAGCATCGTGTACGGCGCGTGCCTCGCGCTGGTGCAGAACGACATCAAGAAGATCATCGCCTACTCGTCGATCAGCCACCTCGGCTACGTGATGCTGGGCCTCGTCAGCCTCGACCTGGTCGGCATCCAGGGCGCGATCATCCAGATGGTGAGCCACGGCCTCGTCGCGGGCGGGCTGTTCCTCATGGTCGGCATGATCTACGAGCGCTGCCACACCCGCGACCTCGCGGCCTACGGCGGCCTCGCCAAGCTGCTGCCGGTGTTCTCGGTGTTCTTCACGATCCTGACCCTCGCTTCGATCGGCCTGCCCACGACGAGCGGCTTCACGGGCGAGTTCATGGCGCTGCTCGGCGCGTTCAACGCCGCGTGGCCGCAGCACGAGGCGGGTTACGACCTGCCGCTGGTGCTGGCGGTGATTGCGGTCACCGGCGTCGTGCTCGGCGCGCTCTACATGCTGCGCCTCGCCCAGCACCTGCTGTTCGGCAAGGAAAAGGCGCCGCACCAGCCGCTCGCCGACCTCAATTTCCGCGAGCGGACGATCCTCGTGGTGCTCGTCGCGGCGATCTTCTACCTCGGGCTGTATCCGCAGGAGGCCCTGCGCAAGACCGAACTCGCGGCACGTGAGTACCAGCAGATCGTGATGGGCCCGCAGGCGGCCGCCGAGGGGAGCCTGCCATGAACTGGCACGACGTGTTCACCGCGATGCTGCCCGAGCACATCCTGCTCGCCGGCCTCGTCCTGCTGCTGTTCGTCGAGGTCGTGAGCGGCGAGAACCGCGACGGCTTCTTCCTCGCCTTCCTGACGATCGCGGCCGCCACGGTCTCGGCCTGCATGCTGTACACGCAGGGCTACGACGGCTCGCCCTTCCCCGGCCATTTCGTGGCCGCGCCGGCGACCTCGCTGCCGAAGGCCGCGATCCTGGCGCTGACGCTGCCGATCCTGCTCATCTCACGGGACGATTTCCGCGAGACGCGCTTCTACGCCCTCGTCGTCTCCTCGCTGTACGGCGCCTGCCTGATCATCTCGTCGGCCAGCTTCCTGACGCTGTTCCTCGGCATCGAGCTGATGTCGCTGCCGGTCTACGTGCTGGTGCTGCTAGCCTTCCTGCGCCCCGAAAGCACGGAAGCGGCACTGAAGTACCTGGTGCTCGGCGGCGCGGCAACGGCCACGCTGCTGATGGGCGCCTCGCTGCTCTACGGCGCCAGCGGGTCGCTCGAACTCAGCACCTTCTCGAACGCGCTGGCCACGGCCCAGCCGCTCGCCTCGGCGGGCGCCGTGCTCGTGGTCGTGGCATTGATGCTGAAGGCGGCGATCGTGCCGTTCCATGCCTGGGCACCGGACGCCTACGAGGGCGCGAGCGTGCCCGGTGACGGCCTACATGGCGACCGTCATCAAGGCGGGCGCGCTGCTGGCGGCGCTGCGGCTGTTCGGCACTGCGCCGGTCACGCAGCCGATGGTGGGGTTGCTCCTGGTCCTGCCGCTGGCCTCGATGGCCTGGGGTAACCTCGCGGCGATCCGCCAGGCGAGTTTCCGGCGCATGATCGCGTACTCGTCGATCGCACATGCGGGCTACCTGTTCTACGGCTTCCTGGGCGCCGGCCCGGGCCGCTACGAGGCAATCGTCTTCTACCTGATCGTGTACGGCGTGATGAACGTGCTCGCGTTCGTGGCCCTCCCACGCAGCGTGGACGATGCACGGCACGACCAGCTCGACGCGCTGAAGGGGCTGTTCCATCGTCAGCCGCTGGCCGCGGTGGTGATCGCGGCCGCGATGCTCTCGCTGGCGGGCCTGCCGCCGCTGCCCGGGTTCGCGGCCAAGTTCCTGGTGTTCCGCAACGTGCTGGCCGCGGGCTACACGACCTACGCGGTACTCGGCCTCGTGGCCAGCTACCTCGGCATCTACTTCTACCTGCGCGTCATCCAGTACATGTTCATGAGCGCCGAGGAGCCGGCCGCGGCGCACGGCAAGCCGCGCCGGATGGCGCTGCTCGCAACCGTGGTGTGCGTGGTGCCCGCGATCCTGCTGAGCTTCTTCCCGGGCTGGCTGCTCGAAAGGCTCTAGGCGCCGGCGCGCCTGGCGACGGGTGAGTACATGTCGAGCACCTGCATGCGCGCAGCCTGCAGGCGCTCCGACACCACGCCCAGCAGCCGGTGCATGATCTTGTAGCCGAATCCCGTGTCGGCACGGCATTTCTCGAGCAGCGCATAGCCGTCGAACGCCAGCGCCTCGACCGGCTCGAGCGCGCGCGCCTGGAAGCGCTTGCCGCCGCCCATGATCACCGCCGACCAGCCGAGCTCGTCGCCGCCCTCGAGGTTGTGCACGCGCAATGCCTTGCCCTGCACCAGCATCTCGAGCGCCACGCGCCCGTTCAGCAGCAGGAAGAATTCGTGCTTCGGGTCGCCCTCGGTGAAGATGATCTCGTCCATGGCGAACTTCGCCGGCCGGGCGAGGCTGGCAAGCGTCGCGCAGTGCTCGGGCGTCAGGCCCTGCACGAACGGGTGGTGCTGCACTGCATTAAGAATTTCTTCGTTCATGATCGCTCTCCCCGCCGCAGATCTCCCTGCGGCCGATTCTACGCCTCGTTGCCGCGGCCCCGCAAGTGGTGCACACCGCAGAGTCCTGCTCCTTCACCGGCAGGAGCCCTGGGCTTGCCGTCCGTCGTCACTCCGGCTTGCGCAAGGAGCGCCGCGCCAGGACGAAACGGCGGCGCGACGAACCGCCGGCACGCACGCACGGCTTGGTTATGATTTCCCCACGCGCATCGTTGCGCGGGAGACGACCGTGAAGTTCCTCATGTTCTTCCTCGCCTGGTGCTTCCTGTTCGCGGTGAGCTGGCCGATCGCGCTGCTCGCGCTCGTCCTGGCGCCCGTCGTCTGGCTGGTGCTCCTGCCGTTGCGGCTCGTGGCTCTGGTCATTCACGCCGTTTTCGCGTTCGTCGGCACGCTGCTCTTCCTGCCGGCGCGGCTGCTCGGGTATCGTCCGTCCCACTGAGCGCCGGCCCGGCGCGCTGGGAACGCGCATGAACCATCGGCCCACGCTCCTTCTGCTCGCAGCCGCGCTCGCGGGATGCGCCGCGACGCCCGAGGTCTTTCGCGTCGAGCCGCCGCGACCGGTGGCGGAGTTGCGCCAGGAGGCACTGGCCGCCACCCCACCCGCGCCCCGGGGCGACGAACGCCCGAGCGATCTCGTCGAGCTGGTCGCGCTCGACCCGACGATCCACCTCGACATCCGCTACGCGTCGAAGCACAACTTCCTCGGCGCGCCGGTGTACACGCAGGCGCGCGCCTTCCTGCAGCGCCCGGCCGCGGAAGCGCCGTGCGCGCGCACCACGCGCTCGCGGCCCAGGGTTACGGCCTGCTGATCCACGACGGCTACCGGCCGTGGTACGTGACGAAGATGTTCTGGGATGCCACGCCCCCCGACAAGCACGAGTTCGTCGCGGATCCGGCGGAAGGCTCGAAGCACAACCGCGGCTGCGCCGTCGACCTCACCCTGTACGACCTGAAGACGGGCAAGGCCGTCGAGATGCCGAGCCTGTACGACGAGATGTCGACCCGCGCCTATGCGGACTACGCGGGCGGCACCGAGCGGCAGCGCGGGCTGCGCGACCTGTTGCGCAAGGCCATGGAGGCGGAAGGCTTCACGGTCTACCCGCAGGAATGGTGGCACTTCGACTACCGCGACTGGCAGTCCTACGCCGTGCAGAACCTGCGGTTCGAGGACCTCGGCCCGGCCATGACGCACTAGCGGGACGCGCAACATGCACAAGTCCCGCCTCGAAGCATTCAGCGACGGCGTGATCGCCATCATCATCACGATCATGGTGCTCGAGCTGAAGGTTCCGCACGACACGACGCTCGAGGCGCTGCGGCCGCTGGTGCCGGTCTTCCTGAGCTACGTGCTGAGCTTCGTGTTCGTCGGCATCTACTGGAACAACCACCATCACATGCTGCAGGCGGCGCAGCACGTCAACGGCGCCATGCTTTGGGCCAACCTGCACCTGCTGTTCTGGCTGTCGCTGATCCCGTTCGGCACCGCCTGGATGGGCGAGAACCACTTCGAGGCGGTGCCCGTCGCGCTGTACGGCTTCCTGCTGCTGATGTGCGGCGTCGCCTACACGATCCTGAGCCGCACGCTGATCGCGCAGGCACGGGCCCGAATCGGCGCTGGCGAGGGCCGTCGGCAAGGACGGCAAGGGCCTCGCCTCGCTCGCGATCTATGCCTGCGCCGTGCCGCTCGCTTTCGTCAGCCCGGCGCTAGCCTGCGCGCTGTACGTGGTCGTCGCTGTGATGTGGCTGATCCCTGACCGGCGGATCGAGCGCAACCTCGCGCGGACCCCCGATTAGACGACGCCCGACTGCGTCAGCGCGGCCGCCTCGGCCAGCGAATAGCCGAGCGACTCCAGCACCTGTCGCGTATCCGTGCCGATCGCCACGGGTGCACGCCCGATCTCGCCGGGCGTCGCGCTGAAGCGCGGCGCGGGCGCCGGCTGTCGCACGCCGTTGACCTCGCGGTACGTGCCGCGGGCCTGGTGGTGCGGGTGATCCATCGCCTCGCCGAAATTCAGCACCGGCGCGAAGCAGACGTCCGTTCCTTCGAGCAGCTCGCACCACTCCGCGCGCGTGCGGGTGCGGAAGATCGCCGCGAACTTTTCCGACAGCTCCGGCCAGCGCCTCACGTCGAAGTGCGCGCCCTCGAGCCCCTGCCCCTGCAGGCCGAGCTTCTCGAGCAGCAGCTGGTAGAACTGCGGCTCGAGCGCGCCCACCGTGACGTACAGGCCGTCCGAGCATTGGTAGCTGTCGTACCAGTGCGCAGCGCCATCGAGGAAATTCGACTCGCGGCGGTCCGACCAGCGGCCCATCAATCGCGCGGACTGGACCAGCGCCGACATGACGGCGCAGCCGTCGACGATCGCGGCGTCGACGACCTGCCCCTTGCCCGTGGTGCGCGCGCTGAGGATGCCGCTCACCAGCCCGAGCGCCATGAACATCGCGCCGCCACCCACGTCGCCCACGATGGTCGCCGGAATCGTGGGCGGGGAGTTGCGCTGGCCGGTGTGGTGCAGGATGCCGCTCAGCGCGACGTAATTGAGGTCGTGCCCAGCCACCGGGGCGAGCGGACCGGTCTGGCCCCAGCCCGTCAGTCGGCCGAAGACGAGCCGCGGATTGCGCGCGAGGCACGCGTCCGGACCGAGGCCGAGGCGTTCCATGACGCCGGGGCGAAAGCCCTCAATGAGGCCGTCAGCCTTTTCGATCAGCCGCAGCACCACCTCTGCCGCGCCGGGTGACTTGAGGTCGAGCGCGATCGAGCGCTTGCCGCGACGTGTCAGGTCGTTTTTCGGATCCGTCGGCCCGAGCTGCAACGTGGAGCCCTTGCGATCGACGACGGTCACTTCGGCGCCGAGATCGGCGAGCATCATGCCGCACACCGGTCCCGGGCCGATGCCGGCCATCTCGACGATGCGCACCCCCGCGAGCGGCCCCATTACAGCGTCCTCGCGATGATCTCGCGCATGATCTCGCTCGCGCCGCCGTAGATGCGCTGCACGCGCGAATCGACGTACAGCTGCGAGATCGGGTACTCGCGCATGTAGCCGTAGCCGCCGAAGAACTGCAGGCACTCGTCCATCACCTCGTCCTGCGTCTCGGTGACGAACAGCTTGGCCATCGACGCGGTCGCCGTGTCGAGCTTGCCGTCCTTCAGCTTGCCGATGCAGTCGTCGATGAAGACGCGCGCCACCTGCACCTTCGTCTTGACGTCCGCGAGGCGGAAGCGTGTGTTCTGCATTTCGAGCAGCGCCTGGCCGAACGCCTTGCGTCCACGCGTGTAATCGATCGTGAGCTGCAGCGCGTATTCCATCGCGCCGACGCCGCCGAGCGCGAGCAACGCTCGCTCGTATGGCAGGTCGCGCATCAACTGCACGAAGCCCTGCCCTTCGGCCGGTCCGAGCAGGTTCGCGGCCGGCACGCGGCAGTCGTCGAGAAAGAACTCGGCGGTGTCCCAGCCGTTCTGCCCGATCTTGTCGAGCACGCGGCCGACCCGATAACCCGGCAGGTCCTTCGGCTCGACCATGATGATCGAGATGCCCTTCGAGCCCTTGGCCGGGTCGGTCTTCGCCACGACGCCGACGAGCCCGGCGTGCAGGCCGTTCGAGATGAAGGTCTTCGACCCGTTCAGCACGTAGTGGTCGCCCTCGCGCACGGCGCGCGTCTTGACGGCCTGCAGGTCCGAGCCCGCGCCCGGCTCGGTCATCGCGATGGCGCCGACCAGCTCACCGCTCGCCATCCGCGGCAGCCAGTCGCGCTTCTGCTCCTCGGTGCCGTAATTGAGCACGTAGTGAGCGAGGATGCTGTGCACGACGTGGCCGAAGCTGGTGATGCCGTGCCGGCCCATTTCCTCGGCGACCACCGCTTCGTGACGCGCGTCGCCGCCGACGCCGCCGTATTCGGCGGGAATGTCGGTACACAGCAGGCCGACCTCGCCCGCCTTGTTCCAGATTTCACGGTCGACGTGGTGCTGTTCGCGCCAGCGCGCGTCGTGCGGCACGATTTCCTGTTCGATGAAGCGCCGGGCGGCGTCACGGAACAGGTCGAGTTCGTCGTCCATCCAGGCGGATCGATAGTCGTTCACGGCCAAACCTTCGATAGAAACCCTGCGGGTCGGTCGCACATCTGAACGGGAAAAGCGACGCTTGTCCAGAGGCACGGACCGACGTTACGTGCGTGCCTGTTCCGCGCGCATCCGCCGCGAATGACCTGCCAGGCTGCGCGTCGCCTCCAAGAAAGAGCGGCCGGATCGGCGCGCGAGATAGAGCAAGAGCGGGGGCGCCGCGGTGAGGAAGATAGCGCTTGAAACCACCTCGTCCAGCAGCCGGCTGTCCTTTCCGGGCGCAAACTGTAAGCGTGACACCATAGCATCGAAAGTATTGGATATACGATTGATCAAGTCCATCACTCGGGCAACGAGTTCGATGTCGGCGATCTCGCGAGGCGTGTAGTGTGCGGCCAGTTCCTCACGCAGGTCCGGCGGCATCTTCGTGAACTCACTGGTGACGAGCGTGCGGACATAGACGACCGCGACCCACTTCCGGCGATCGAGCCCACGGGATTGCAGACGCTCGATCTTCGCGAGTTCGGACATCGTGGCGCCCTCCGCTTCGGCCCACGTCCTGTGTGCCCAATTACAGTTTGGCGCGTCGTTCTGCCGGGCCACCGCCACCATGAGTTCCTCGCGGAACGCCGGATCGAGCTCATGCAACTTCCAGATCGCGTGAAGCTTTGGCAATTCCGCCAGCAGTGACGACACCGTTTCGACTGCATCGCGAGTCGTGATGGTCGGTTTACGGATATTCCGGCGCAGTGCGGCCGCACGGTCGCGCGATGCGTTGCGTGTCTGGTTGTCTGTGCGCGTTCTGTTTGCGTGTGCCATACAACCTCACTTCGGTCGTCGGGTCGTGATGGTGATCGGGCGCGTGCGTGTCCGGATCTCGTCACCAGCTCGCCCCTCGCCGAACGCGGCGATTTCACGTTGGATGAGCGCATTCCGATCAGCCGGTCGGGCGGCCTCGAGTCGCACGGTCATCCACGGAGAGCCACCGGCATCGGGCATTTGTACGAACTCGTGACGCAATTGCCTGGCGCGGCAGGCCGCGAGGCCGAAAAACTCACTTCGGCTTTGCGACGATTTTCAGAACATCATGGTAGCCGCCGCCGTTGAACGCCTTGAATCCCAGGACATCCAGTACTTCCTTGGCCTTTCCGGCCGCGGCGCCCGAGTGGCAATAGAGCACGATCTTCCGGTCACGCGGCAGTTCGTGCAGGCGACGCTTCAGCGTGAATATCGAAATATTGGTCGCGCCTGGAGCCATGCCCATCTTCGCCTGGATCTTCGGTCGCACGTCGACCAGGAATGCTCCTGCCTTGAGAAGTCTCGCCACTTCGTCCGGCGGCAGTTTCGACTTCGCCAGCTCGTCGTGTTTTGCCTTCAATTTCGCAACTAACATCTTAATCCTCCTTTCAGGATCGGCTCGGCCTGCCCCCAGGCCGCAGACGTCGAAAGTGATGGCCTTCCAAATGGTGCGCGTGCTGCCGCTATCCGGCGGCACATCTTGCGAGGAGCGATGCCGCTTGGGGACCTCGATGGATGCAAGCGTCAGGTCTCCAGGTTTCCAGATCCGTTTCAGGGCGTCGTCGACGCGCGTCAGAAGTGGACAGCGTAGAAAATGCGCGGTCCGCTGTACTCCCAGTTGAGGTTGCCGTCGAACTTATCCGTGTTCACGCCGACGTCAATCTTGAAGCGGTTGTAGCCAACGCCAAGGCCCACCCATTTGGAAGGCTGCCAGATTGCGTCGATCTTGGCGTCCCAGATGCTGCCATCGTACTCGTCGATCGACAGCGCGAACCACTGCACGCTGGTGTCGAGCCAGAAGTCCCCACCCATGCGCCATAGGAAGTGGCTGCCGAATACCGGTAAGGGGATGGCGACGCTGCCTTCCTTTTTTACCTGACGGGTACCGTCGCCTTCGGTGTTCAGTGCTTGCCCCGAAAGGCTCAGCGAAAGGTCGGTGTAGTGAATGCCGGCAGTCCCAGTCAGCTCGAAGTTGTCGCGACGCATGAAGGCGTACTCGTACGCCAGTTCGACGATATTGAATTTCGATTCACCTGAGATCTTCGCCGCGACCGGGAATACCTCACCCTGCCAGTCGATTTCCGTGTCGATGGTCTTCGAACCGCTGCGGGAAGCGTTGAACCACATCGTGCGAATCTTGTGCCGCTCTGCAAACCGCCAGTAGCCATCAAGCCGGATTCGAGTGCTGTCGCCATCGCCGAAATTCTTTTCCCAGTCGACAGGGGTGCCGACTTCGCCCGCCTGGCCGTCCAAACGCACCTCCGTGTTCTGGTTGACGACGAACGTCCCGAGGCTGACATCGAATCCTTCATCGAGCAGGTTCGGGCCGTCCGCATAGGCCGCACCGGCAACCAGCAGCGCGACTGTAGCCGCGCCGACAGTTAGGATCCGGCACCGTTGAGCTTCGTTATTGCGCATCTTCACACCCTCCGTAATCACACCAGCAGGCTCGAGAGCCATGCCGTGTCGTGATTGACCCCGGCCGGACGACAGGTCCGGACGGAGCCGGTGGCCCCCGTACTTCGCATGACTTTCATCCGACACATGCGACGGCCACGATCAATGCATGCCCAATCTTGCGTTGCGACTACTCCTTCAGAGGCTGGTACGAGAACTTCTGCCCCGACACCGACGCTTCGTACATCAGGCCGCCCTTCGAGATGATGAATATTGCGGTGCCCTTGTCGTACCGGCCGGCTGTCGATGCGTCTTTCTTGCCGCCGCTGGCGCTTGCCCCTGCGCCTGTGGTGGTAGCGGTCCCCGACGCGGCAGCGGTGATCACCACTGCGCCGACGTTCGCGCCGAACTCGAAATTGCCGGACGTGAATTCGTCGAAAGAGCGCTTGTCCTGGAAAAAGATCATCTCGCTGTAACCCTCGGCACCGGCCTGCCACCCGATGCTCAGTTGGGTCATTTTCGTATCGCCGACGTACTTGCCCCGTTCGTATACGCGACCCTCGCCATGGGCGCCGCCGATGCCGAGTCCCGCCTTGCCGATGGTCGGGAACACCGCATAGCCATAGCTCTTGCCGAAGAACGCCGCGCTCTGGCCTGCGTTCTTGAACAGGGTGGTTGTGTCGCTGTACTTGTCGGCGAGGACTGGCCCCGCCACCAGCAGCATGGCTCCAGCCACCAGAAATGTGCCTTTCATCATTCTCACGACTTATCTCCTTTTCTACTCTGGACGTTGGCCCGGGATCTCCGCCAAATGCCTGTCCCAATGCAGCACTAATAGTTCACGTAAGGCACGACCGGGCGCCCTCCCCGGAGCGGAAATTGAATGCAGTAGTCTTACTTGTTGGTCACGAGGTCAGAACGACGATGCTATCGCCGTATCCTTCTGTTCAGTATGTTTCAAAGTGCAGCCTGCCGTGGTTCTTCAGTGCCGCGGAAAGTGCTGGCCAATCCATTGCGGATTCGCCGGCGATTTCGCGCAGGACCGCGACAACGCCGTGCTCCATGCTCGGCAATGACCGGCCTCAACGTCTCCTATTGACCTACGATTTTCAGGACACCCTTGTAGCCGCCGGCGTTGAACGCCTTGAATCCCAGGGCATCCAGTATTTCCTTGGCCTTTCCGGCCGCGGCGCCCGAGTGGCAATAGAGCATGATCTTCCGGTCACGCGGCAGTTCGTCCAGGCGACGCTTCAGCGTGAAGATCGAAATATTGGTCGCGCCGGGAGCCATGCCCATCTTCGCCTGGATCTTCGGTCGCACGTCGACAAGGAATGCTCCTGCATTGAGCAGTTTCGCCACTTCGTCCGGTGGCAGTTTCGACTTCGCCAGCTCGTCGTGTTTTGCCTTCAGTTTCGCTACTAACATCTGAATACTCCTTTCAAGGGACCGACTCGGTGTGACCCCGAAACCGCCGACTTCGAGACTGATGAGCTTCTGCATGGTGCGCGTGCTGCCACTATCAGGCGGCAAACCTGGCGATAAGCGATGCCGCTTCCCCCGTCTGGATGCGCGCTCGAGTCACCCGAGCCTGACCACAGTCGCCTCGGGAAGTCTTGCCGCAGTCGCCTTCTCCCAACGTTCCTCGATCAGTTCCTTGCCTGCCTTTTCCAGGAATTCGGGCGCGGCCCACTTCTGTACGTCGAAATCGCGCTTTATGTAGCCGTGCTTCAGCATGAAGTCCTTGCCGATCTCGATCTGCGCCAGGTTCTTCGGCGACAGGCTGGGCACCATGTCGATGTGCTTGATGCACTGGTAGGTGTCCTCGACGTCGCGGTAGTAGGTCTGGCGGTCCAGGATCACGGACGCGGCGTGCTTGTGTTCGTTGGCCCAGCGCCCGACCTTGACCATCGCCTTCAGGAAGGTGACGACCAGTTCGGGGTGCTGCTCGGCCATCACGTCGCTGCAGGTGATGACTGCGGGCTCGTTGTTGGCCTGCAGCCGCCAGTCGGGGTGGCGCGACAGATCTTCGATCGCCGCGATCTTCCCCGTGTCTTCCTGCAGGTGCTGCCAGGTCTTGCTGTGGGTGTAGATCGCATCGACCTTGCCCTCCAGCAGCGCCGTCTCCAGCGGGCGGGTGATCAGGGTGCGCTTGTGGTCCACCCTCCCCATGTAGAACTCGGTCGCGCTGTTCAGAGGCCCGCGCATCTTCGGGTCGGTGTACCAGTCGTCGGCATCCGGAAACTCGACGATCTCGACATCCCCGATGCTCATGTCGTTGAGCATCAGCATGTTCAAGATGCCGTAGTGCTCGGTGATGCGCCACCAGTCGGCCTTCAGCGTGTTCAGGCTCTTCGACAGGCCGATGCGCTTGCCCTTCAGGTGGCTCATCTTGTAGATGCGGTCCTTGGCCCGCACCAGCATGCACCCGCCTTCGTAGGTGGGCGTCGCGCCCAGCAGCCGGGTGCGGCGGATGTCGGCCTGGACGTGGATCGTCGGGTACAGGCCGCCGAAGCGGACCAGGTTGTCGAGGTTGTGGATGTAGTGCGGGTACCAGTCGTTCTCGCGCCGGCTGAGCAAGTGGGCGTAGTCGACACCGATCGCCGCGAAGTCGGTCCTGCCCCAGGTGAGTTCCTGATCGACGTTGCTGGCCGAGACCATGCCGCAGTTGGTGTAGAAGACCTCCTTCCAGTTCAGGTCGACCGTGCTCAGTGTCTTGCCCTGCAGGGTCGTCGTAGGCATCGCCAGTTCCTCTGTCTTATGGGATGTAGTTGGCGCCGTTGCCGAAACATAGGCTCGATGTCCTGCCCCTGGTGACGCGCCACCCCGGCGATGGCGGGGCCTGCCAGTTCGGGCAGGCCCCGCGCCGTCATGCGGCCGGGCGGTGACAACCGCAGCGCGTATCGAGGCGGGCCGGACTGCCCGCGCCCGGGTACATCAACACTTACTTCTTCATCTTCGCGATCAGATTCTCGATCACCTTGGCCTGCGCAGCCAGGTCGCCACTACCGCTGAACTGGATGATCTCCGCGCCTTCATCCGAGATGAAGTTGTGCGGAGCCGGCCAGTAGCACACGTCCCCGGCCTTGCACAGGTCAACGGACCCATCCTTGTAGATGACCTTCATCGAGCCGCTGATGACGTAGGCATGGTGTGGGACGCCGCAGAGACCGTCCGGCATTGGCGCCAGCAGCCTCGTGAAGTCAGTACCCGGGGCAAAGCAGTGGTAGGCGCATTGCATGCCGCCCCAGACCTTCTGGTAGATCTTCAGGCCCGGGGTCTGCTGGGTGATGAAGTCGTCAACCGGGTCCATGTCTTTCCAATGGCTTCTCATTGCTCGTTTCTCCTTGCAGTCACCAGACCGGTGGTGACGAACTGTTCAAAAAAAACAGACCCGGTCGTCTGGACAGTATTTCAATTTCGCTAACGCCTACTTCGGCTTGGCGGTGATGTACTTCAGCGTGCTGCCCTCGTACACCGCCTGGTAGAAGTTGCCGCCGCAGTAGTAGTAGTTCACCCCGCCGACCGGCGTTGCAGTGCATCCGGCGGGAAGGGTCGCGACCACGGTTCCGAGCGGCAGCGGCTGACCGGTAGCCGCGGGCGCCGGCGGCGGTGCCGCTGGCGCCTGGGCGGCAGCGGTCTGCTGCTGAGCCGTCGCCGACTGCTGCGCCGCGGTGGCGGACTGCTGCGCGGCCGTTGCGGACTGCTGTGCGGCCGTCGACGAGGAGGATGAGTCCGACGAGTTCGACGAACCAACCGCGGCACCGACCGCAAATGCGGCCCCTCGGCCACGGAGCGCCAGCGCGTCGGAAACCAGCATGCTGGACACGTAGGGGATGTCGGCAATCGCCACCACGAAGAGAACGGCGACGACTGCTGCAATCCTGATGATGATGTTCATGACGTTGCTCCTATGGGATTCAGCGGCCGGACCCGCCGATGTCTCGGGGCGGAAGGAAATCGATCGCCTGGGTTCCCTTCGGCGGCACGAATTTGAACTGGGCGTCATCCACGGCCGGCGCGGCGTTCCAGTCGCTCAGGAACGTGGTGATGCTCAGTCGTGAGGGTGAGGCCGTTTCGGTGACGACATACTTAAGCGGCCACGGCTGCTTGCCTTCGGCAATCCAGATCTGGAAATCAACGCCTGGCCGGCTGAAGAGCAGGTGGTCGCACGTGACCCCGCCGATCTCGGCCTTGCCGACCACGGTGGCCAGCGTGACGTCCTGCATGAACAGAGGAAACGCATTGCGGAACAGCAGATCGGCGGCCGGCAGCAGAACACCGACCGTTTCGCGCGCAAACGTGATCATGCCCTCGATCGTCTCGGGCGCGGCCTTGGTCGCGTAGACCTTCTCGGCTGGGTTGTACAACGTCAGCGTCTTGCCGTCATAGAAGAAGCGCTGGTCCATCAATTCGCCCGAGCGTGCGGCGAAGAGCTTATTGGGCCGCCTGACGACGACATTTGCAGCAAGATCGTAATCGACGCGATGCCCGCCATAGTTCAGGTCCTCGATGGTGTTCCGCGTCGTCACACTGAACTGCTTCAGTGAGTCGAGGTAATCGGTCATGTTCTTGAGCATCCCGACGGCGGCCGGATCCACCGCCGGAGTGTCCGCCTGGGCATCAGGGCAAACGGCCGTCAGCAAAGCCAGCAATCCGACTGCAAGTCCGCCCGCGGTGGATCGCCTTTTCAATGCGCTCATGTTCCTACTCCTGATTCAATCGGTGGGTTTCCATGACGGGCGATCGCACGGCCTGGTGCGGCCGCATGTGGCGTGACGAACAGGGCGATTCGCATTCCAACATCCAGCGGTCTGGGCGGCTTGACACCTGAGGACACCCGCTGGGCATACGGGGACAACGGCATGTGACTTTCCGCTGCATCGCTGCGGGACACCGTCACCTTCCGTAGTGCCACTTCGCGACGATGCCGAATGCGCCGAGGCTGTCGTCGCTCGGCTCGCTTTCGTGCTGGCTCGCAAGGTAGGCCTCCAGCCGAAAGTGCTTGGTCATCGTGACTTCGACACCCGCCTGCCCCAGCGTCCGCGCCCAGGCGTCATAGCGGGTGTCGTAGAACCACTCGTAGTTCACGTAAGGCACGACCGGGTGCCCTCCCACGTCGAATTCCCGGGTCGCTTCGAGCCGTGCACGATAGCGCGTCGAATAGTCGTCGCCGATCCAGCGCAGATCGGCACGCACGCGCCCCTCGAGCCACACCTCGGCCGGCATCGGCGCCTTGCCATAGAACGAAATGATGCCGCGGTCCTCGGCCACTTCCGCACCCGAATCGTCGGTGGTCTTGAAGATGCGGGCGTAGCCGATGCGCGCCCAGAACGACCGGCTGCGCTGCCAGTCGTCGGTGCGCAACCTGGCCAGCACGATCGGCACGAACGAGTAATCGAGATACGCCGCAATATCCATCGACCTCTCGTCGGACTCCTTTCCCTTGGCATACGCCGCGTTGAGAAAGATGCGCGCGTCCGGATTGAGCCGATAGAAGCCCTGCAGTTCGGGCCAGAACTCGGACACCTCCGCCGCGCGAGATACGCCCGCGATCGCTTGCCCGAGGCAGAGGATCGCCAACATCAGGCTCTGCGTGCGGATCGACATGCGCGTCCTCCGGCTGGCCTAGTGCGCGGCCGGAAGCACGAGCCGGACCGGATCGATGTCGTACGTCCACGGCAATCCCGCGTTCTTCCAGCCGTTCACGAGACGTTGACCTTTGAACAGGCTTTCGGGGTCCTTCACGGGGTCGCCTTCCATGCCATCGGTGATGTTGTAGACGTGCGTGTAACCAGCATCAGCCAGCAAGTTGATCGCCGCAGCCGCCCGACCACCGGAGCGGCACATGACGAGCAGCGTGTCGCCTGGCTGGGCAATCTTCTGCATGCGCGCGATGAAGTCCGGCAAGGGCCGCACGGGGAATTGCTTCTTGCTGGGGTCCCACTGGTACGTCACGCCGATGACCGGCACCAGCCATGCCATCGGGGCGTGGCCGACCCACATGTATTCCTCGGGTGTGCGGACATCGATGATCTTTACCTGGTCTGGCGCAGCCCGCCATTGGTCGTAGGCCTGCTTTGCCGTCACGTAAAGGCCGAGCTTCGTCTGTTTCTCAGCCGGTAACTGGGTGCTCGGCTGCTTCGACATCTGCTGGACCGTGGCATCGGTGCCGGCAGCAGCACCGGCGACGACGCCGATCGCGGCAAACGCGACGCAGAGCACCCGCGCCGACATGACGACAAGTCGGTTCGACCGACCGTTCATGCGTGACTCGAACATATGCATATGTAGCCCCTGTGATCGCATCAGCGACCGTCCATTCCGTCTCATTTGAAGGCCATGCGCTCCGGCCTGCTGCGCTTCACCTCGTCACAGCACTCCGAGCATCTGCAATGCGTTGTTGATGATCTGCAAGCCCAGCGCCACCTGAACGACACCTAGCACGGCGCCGAGAATCGGCAGCACGAACGCCAGCACGGTCGCCAGCCGCCGGGCGGCAAGCATGACGATCAGGTTCAAGATCATGATCGCCACAACTGCGGCAGCGATCGTCAGGCGCCCCTCCTGGCCGTCGCTGAATGCAAGGAGGACGATGAGCGCCGCGATGCCATAGGGCGTGACGATGGCCGGAAAGGCGAGCGGCATCAACGCTAATTTCATGGCAGGTGCCGGTAGAGCCGTGGCCTCTCCCTTGGGCGGCTCGTGCGCCTCGAATTGATCGAGCACGTTCTTGAGTGCCACCAGAAAGAGGATGATCCCGCCGGACAGGACCAGGATCGGCAGGGGGATGCCGTAACTGCTGAGAATGCTCTCGCCCAGGAAGCCGGCAATCAGCAGCCCCAGCGCCGCAAAAATCGTCGCCCACATCGCGATCTGGCGGGTTTGCGTTGCACTTGCGCCGTTCGTCACCTTGAACAAGGGCCCGATGATCTTGAACGGCCCGAGCATCAGGATCAGGATGGGCAGGACCTGTCCCAGATCGATCGGCCTCATCGGCACATCGACATCGGCGCCCTCAGTCGCGTACGCAGCGCCTGCGGCAACGAAACAGCCAGCAATCGCCAGCGCCACCAGGCGTTGCGCATACCGGCTCCGACGACCGTCCAAACGTGGTTCGTTCATTTTCGGCTCCGTGTGTGCATTCGCTGTCTTGCCTTCGGTCTCACTTGAAAATCATGTTGAATCCGACGAAGACCTGCCACTCCGGCCACCCCGCCCCGTCATCTGCCACCGACCACTGCGGTTCGATGAACAGATTGTTGGAGCCCTTGGCAGACTTGAATACCTGGCCGATGCCCAGACCCAGCGGCACGGTGTAGCCGTCGTTCTCGAAATCGTAAGTCATGATCGGCGTCGAGCGCAGGTACGTCCCGCCGCCAAGCTGGTAGATCAGGATGGGCTGGAGGGCGGCCACATTGATGTCGTCGCGATCGTCATCGCCCGCGAAACTCGCCTGCCACGTGAGCAGGTAACCGTACTGGAACTTCGGCGACCGCGCGCTGAACAGCACGTTCGCGATACCGGCGGACCACTTGCCGCTGCCCGTGGCGTCTTGGCTGGCCGTCGGAATGTTCAGCAACGGTCCGACGCCGAAACTGACTCCCGGCACGCCCACGTCCATCTGGTACGCGGCAAACACGTTGAAGTCTCCCAGCCCGGTTTCGTGGTCGAACTCCGGCGCCGCCGGCACGGTATTGACAGCCAGCAAGGACGCACGCATGAGCCACTTCGTGTCGCCGATCGAGAACGGCGTGGCGAAGCGCAGCCAGAACTGATTGGCATCCTTGCCCACGTCGGTCAGGTTTCCGATGTAGTAGTCGTGGAGGTTGACGGCCTTCGCCCTTAGGAGCGGGTTGTTTGCCTGCGCAGCATCGTTCGCCGCAGCCTCGTCCTGGGCGCTGGCCGTGCCAGCCAGTCCCAGCAGTACCGACGCCAGCAGTACAACTCGGAATGGCCGATTGACCGTCAACATCTCTTTCTCCCTGTAATCACAACCTGATGACCATCCGCAGCCCGGGAAAGACTGCGGTCGACTCTCCGAGGCCGGGCCTGATGACCTGCAGGTCCGCGCCCACGTGGCACCACGGTGCCAGCTGGAAGTCGTAGAAGACCTCGAGCCCCGCCTCGTCCCGGATGGTCTGGATGTCCGCGAGCGAATCCTTGAGGGACTGACTGAAGCCATCGTAGAAGTACCCGACACCCCAGCGGTCCCTGCTCCGGCCGGGAAGCAGCCCTGCCCCACCCACGCCGAGGAACATCGACCAGCGCAGACCGTTGGGATTGCCATCCGAGACAGCGAGCCTGCCCGAACAGTCCGTAGCCTTCGCCGGAGCTGCCGCCCGCCTCACGGAGGTATTGGTCGAACGAATACGCGACGTAGTAACGCGATTCCTTGATGCCGGGGCTTCCAGGGGTGGGCGATGGAATGATCGTGTCGCCCAGGGTCTCCAGGTCGGTGCCGCCCTGCGAGCTGTAGAAGGCGGAGAACCCCTGGTGGCCACGGCGACCGCCGATGGTCACGTTGAAGTCGACCTGCCCACGAATGCTCACGCCGTCGGCGAACGGATCGTCGGACACGGACCGGTTGGTGTAGCTGTGCAGGTCATAGACCCAGAGTCGGTACGTGGCCGCATCAGTGGGCACGCTCGCCAGTACGCCGAACAGATAAGGCGGCACGGTGCCGGTCGGCGTGGCCGTGAACGTATGGTTCCAGAACGAGTCGATGCCTGCTCCGCCCATGAAGGGCTTGCCGGCCACCATGTCGATCATGTTCATCTTGCCGAACGCCAGGGAAGCCTTATTGGCGAATGCCCGGATGAAATAGAAGCTCGAGATGTCGAAGGCGTCGGCACCGTCCATCCCCGGCGTGTAGAGCGCGGTATTGACCGGGATCATCACGCCGCCGCGCCCGTTGGCGCTGGTGCCGAAGTTGTATTCGGCGTGGATGACCATCGAAAGGCCGTCCCAGGCGCCGAGCCGGGCGAGGTTGGCCGTCATGCGCAGGTCCGCCTTGCCGCCGTAGTCGTGGCTGCTGTCAACGTCACCGGCGCTCAGCCCCTGGTAGAACTGGCTCAACCGTGGTTCGAGGCGGATGCCGTGATCCTGCAGCCAGGTCCGACTGCCGCCCCAGTCTCCAGTGAGCGTGTCGCGTGTCAGCCAGTCGGATGGCGCCGCGACCTCCTCCGCCGACCAGGCACTGTCGCTCATAGCGCCCAGTACGACGAGCGCCAGGGACGCTCTCGTGTTCGCTGAATCACCGACTCGGCGTCGCATCGGGCCTCTCGTCCTATCGGGTCGCTTGCCAAGGCCTTGACCGGCACCGAAGCTGTCAGAGGAGCGTCTTCAGCAAACGATCGATCAGCTGCTCCACGGATACCATCGTCAGCACCAGCGGCGCCACCGGCAGCAGCAGGATCGCCGCCAGCGACGTGGCGTTCTTCATGGTGAACGGCACCAGCCGGACACCGCGCACCACTTGGAAGCCGTTGTGCAGGTCGGCCAGCGACTGGAAGTCGGCGTTGCCGAGCAGTGGCTCGTCGGCCGGCAGCCGACCGCGCAGCCACTTGCGGTTGAATTCGCGCGCATAGGCCTGGCCGAGGGTCCCGTATTCGATCATCCCCTGGCGCCGGGCCGCGCGTAGCTGCGGATAAAAGACAATCAGCGGCCCAAGGACCATCAGCACAAACACGCCGACCGCGAAGACAATCTCGACCTTGAATTCCGCCAGCGTGGCACCGGCGTGAAATATCCGGTTGGCGATCATGCCGGAGAGCATTGTGCCGAACGCCAGCAGCACGAGCCGGTACGCACGGCCGCTGCGTGCAAGGAACAGCAGCCCGGCGGTGCCGTCGGGGTGCGTCGGTTCCAGGTGCAACCGCGTGCGCGACACGTGCCACAGGAAGCGCCCCCACACGAAGAACCTGAAGTACCAGCGCAGCACCAGGAACTGGAGCACGGGCATGCTCACGTACACCAGCCAACGGCCGGCATTGGACGGGAGCAACTCGCCTCCCGCGACCGTTGCGTACCAGCTGTTCACGTCGAGCGCGAGCTGGTCGCGCCAGACCAACGGCATTCCCACGGCGTACACGAAGACGACCAGCAGCAGTTCGACCACAACGGAATTGCGCAGCCGTAGCGCGGAGGCAATTGCGGCATCGAACTGCGGACGCGCCTCCTCGCTGACCACGCCGTTGTCGACGAGTTGCCTCACGATCGGGAACAGGGTCCGGTGCGCGACGACTTCCGCCAGGATCAGCAGGGGTGCGGCGATCAGCAGACGCAGGTGCGTCTCGATGTCGTGCAGGAATGGCAACGCCACGCCGTTGCCCCAGGCCCGCCCTTCGACAATCGACAGAACCAGCAGCGGTACCCAGATCAGCACGACCAGCACGAGAACCCGGCGCTGTGGAAGTTCGAGGGAGTCTCCGGACAGCCGCGTGCGCCGCCAGAACTGGTACAGCGGTCCGCCGGCCACCAGCGAAAAATCGCTCAACTGTTGCACCGGCGTCCGGTCATTGGCGCCAGTCGCAGATTGCGGTCGAGTGTCGATCATCCTGGACCTCCGACTTCCGTCGTCTCAGCCTTCCGACGCTGGGAGCAACAGTCGGTCCCCGGTCAGTTCGTACGTCCATGGACACCCCGCGTTCTTCCAACCGTTCTTCAGCCGCCGCCCGTTGAAGATGCTGTCCGGGTCCGTCACGGCATCGCCTTCCATGCCGTCGACGATGTTGTAGACCTTCCTGAATCCGGCCTGGGCGAGCAGGTTGACGGCCATGGCCGCGCGACCGCCCGAACGACACATGACCATTAACGTGTCGTCCGTCGTCGCGATCTTCTGTACGCGGGTGACGAAGTCCGGTAGCGGCCTTGCCGGAAACTGCTTCTTGCCCGCGTCCCACTGGTACGTCACGGCGATGAACGGGATCTTCCATGCGATCGGCGCGTGGCCAATCCACATGAATTCTTCCGGGGTCCGTACGTCGATGATCTTCACCCTGTCCGGTGCGGCCCGGCACTGCTCGTAGGCCTCCCTGGCCGTCACGTAGAGTCCGAGGACCGTCTGTTTTCCCTTGGGAACGCCCGCGCTTTGCTCTGTCATGACTCTGTCTCCAGTTCGCGCCGACGGGCCGTCTCAGAATGAGATGCTCATCCCGAGCATCGGGCCCTGTTCAGTCAAGTCGAAGCGCAGATAGTCCTGGTTGCTACCTTCCTCGTAGTCGAAGCTGATGAGCCGATAACCGAGGATGACGCCGACGGACTCCGATGCCTGCCAGTGGGCACCGGCCAGCAGGTGATACATGAAGTCGGACCCGACGCCGAAGCCACCGATGTCGCCGCGCAGGACGACGCGCCAGGCGTCACCGAGCGGCCGGTCGTATCGCAGGCCAATGGTCGGGTCGATCCAGTCCGCGTCGCGACTGGCCTTGACGTCCAGCGGTCCTCCGCTCGTGCTCTTCAGGGACAGGTCCATCGACACATCGACATAGGCCAGACCGAACAGGACCTCGAGATGCTCTGTCCAGCGACGACCGAAAGTCCCCATCAATGTGGTCTGGTCGACGTCGATTTCACCCTTCACCGCGCCACCCACTGGGGTCTCGTGCGTCTCATGTGCGCCGAGCCCCATGAAGGTCGCGTCGCCGGTGAAGGACCAGGTGCCGTTGTCGGCGCGATACGCGAGCATCGCGCCGAACTCGAGCGCGTCGAGCACGTCGGACATGCTCGCGTCGATCCCGACCTCGACCGGTCCGATCTGCGCCTCACCATCGATGCCGGCGCCCATCCCGTAGATGAATACCGTGTGCTGCCAGTCCGCTGCGGTCTCCTCGGCGAAAGCACTGGAGCCGAGCAGCAACCCCGTCAGCGCGGAAGCCAATAGAACTCTGCGGCGAATCGAAACAGCCATCACGATCTCTCCTAATGAGCCTCAGCCGAGGTCGGGGTCGGGTATTACGGCACGTAGTTGGCGCTGGTATCCGCGCCGTAGCCGCAGCCCTGATAGGTGCCGTGCAGCTCGTCGCGAACGATGGCCGCCCATCCGCCCGCTTTGGTGGTGTCGAGCACGAGATCCTTTTCGAGGATCTTGGTCTCGAACTTCCAGCCTTTTGGCAGGGTCGTGTATTTCTTGCCCAACGTGTCGAGGTTGTCAGGGGTCAGGCTCGGATCGACCGCCTTGGTGTACTCCTGCAGGACCCAGACCGCACCGCCGGGCTCGCGCAGCAGGCACACGGCTTTACCCGCCTTGAAGATCCAGACTGAGCTGCGACGGATCAGCGAAGGCACGTAGGCGCTCTGCATCTGGGAGATCATCTCCGCACCGGTCATGTCCCCGCCCCAACGCAATCTCGACGCCATGGAAGTTCTGCGTTTCGCCGACGAGGAACTTGATTTCGTCCATCATCCAGAAGCGTCCGCATGTTGACCGCGCACATGTCCACTTCGAGTTCGCCCGCCAGTTTCTCGGCATCGATCTTCTTGTAGGCCTCGGGGTCCGACGGGAATCGTTGCCGCCGTATAGACGTGAGCCCTCTGAGCCTTCCCGATGCCGACGAAGGCCCCCAGTCCGCGGAAGGGCAGGCCGCGGGTGTTGGTGAAGCTCATCCAACTCAAGGGTTCCATACCTGTTTTCAGTTTCATGTTGCACCTCCGATTGCGAGTTCGTGATACGGATGGCCCGACGGAAGCCGTCGAACCGCGGAGCTGCAACCTCGAGCGCGGCGGTTCAGGCAACGCTCGAGGCCACCGTTGTTGCCCGAGTGGCAAGTACAGCACGCGTTTCGCGACCGCTCTTTGCACTTGGGGACTTGGTCTTGTGATTAGAGGACGGGACTGATAGGTGTTTCCCGCCGCGCGGGAGGCTCGCCTGCGATGTCAGGACACCGTGAGCAGGCGTTGCGACATCGTCGAGGAACCCCGAACAAGTCGTTGCGTGCCTCAAGAGCATGATCAAGGTCGGGCGCCGGGCGAACCAGCATGAGCATGCCGGCGCTGTCATCCTGGACCGCCAGCCTCGCTACCGCGGCGTCAACGCGATACCCGCCCGGAGACTATTGTTGACGCACGGGGACGTAGACTTGACAATTGGGGACAGCCAGCCACGCATTTCACGCCAGATCGAGATGAGATTCTCGCATCGAAGCACCGATGAACCGTCCCGCCGGAAGTCCGCAGTACGCTGAAGCGAATGTCAGGGTCAGCGGCGTCGTGTCGCTGCCGATCGTGCTCGAGCAACTCAATGCCGATCCCGTCGCGGTGTTTGCGAAGGCGCGTGTGAGCCTCTCGCTGTTCGACGATCCCACCAACCTGCTTCCCATTGCCGCCGTAGGTCGCCTGGTCAAGGAATCGGTCGCCGCCACGGGCTGCGAGCATTTCGGACTGCTGGTCGGACAGAACGGCGGTCCGCAGTCCTTTGGCGTGATCGGACTGCTTGCGAGGTACTCGCCCGACGTGCGGACGGCACTGCAAAGGATGGCGACGTACCAGCACCTGTATCACGGCGGCCAGGTCATAACGCTCGATGCCGGCGACGACGTGTCGACTCTCAGTTATGCGGTCGTCCATCCAGGGGTCGAGGCGGTCGACCAGATCGATGACGGAGCGCTGGCCATCTTCTTCAAGTTAATGCGCAGCCTATGCGGCCCCCAATGGTTGCCGCTCGAAGTGCGATTCGCTCACCGTCCGCCGAGGGACCAGCGGCCATTCAGCCGGCTATTCGGGACCTCATTGCGCTTCGACGCCGAGCAAAGCGCGCTGGTGTTCCGCACCGACTGGTTGCAGCACAAGCTGCCAGGCGTCGACGTCGAGATCGAGCAATTGCTGCTGCAGCAGATCGCAATCCTCAAGGCAAGCCAAAGCGACGAGTTTCCGGACCAAGTGCGCAATGTGTTGCGGAGCGGTCTCATTACGGGACACGCGGATTCGGAAAGCATCGCGGCCCTCTTCTCCATGCACCGGCGGACGATGACGCGGCGCCTGGCGAACTTCGGCACGACCTTCGAAAAAATCGTTGACGAGACCCGCTGCGAGGTAGGCAAGCGCATGCTGGCGGAAACTGCGTTGGATATCAGCCAGATCGCCGCGTCACTCAGCTACTCCGACGCGAGCGCCTTCAGCCGCGCCTTTCGCCGCTGGAGCGGCACCACGCCCGCCGTCTGGCGGTCGAGGCACACCAGTGAGGTCGATCGACCGACGCATGGCCGCGAGCGGTCACGGCGTCAGCGGAATTCGGACTGATCCACACCGACCTTGCGGTGGCGCGCCTGGCGTCACCCCTGCTCGTATCTCTCGGGGTAGGTACTAGTCGCAGCGGCTTGTCTCCAGATGCCTCGCGCGAGTCCTCAAGTGCCGAGCCCGGTTCTGCTGAGACCTGCAATCTTGCGTGCACGATGCCGCCGGGCCGGCTTGAACGCGGGCCTCGACCGGGCGCGTCGGCCAGCCTGGCATCAGGTACTTCAGTTTACGGAGTGATGGATATGAGAAATGCACTTACATTGATCGCTGCGGCCGTGATGGTCGCGACGTCCGCCACGGCGGCGGAACGCAGTGGGTTCTATATCGGCGGCGACGTTGGCCAGGCCAACTGGAACGTCACCCAGTCGGATGCCGATGCTTTTTCAGCCATCATTGCCGATGGCCTGTTCAACTTCGCGACGATTACCCCGGACAAGGGCAAGCTCAGCGACACGGACATGACGTACGGCCTGTTTGTCGGTTACCAGTTCGTGCCGTGGCTGGCCGTCGAAGCGGGCTACATGGATCTCGGCAAAGAGGAGATCAGGGCGACCGGTACGTACACATATAACTATGTGAGCCCGCCGGGCCCGACAACCGCAACCGACGGAACGTATCGGACCGATCTGAATTTCGAGAGCACGGGTTGGGCCGCGTCGTTGCTCCCCATGCTGCCGATCGGTGACTCCTGGAACCTCTACGGTCGCCTCGGCTATTACATGGGCGACAACAAGCTCACTGGCAGCTTCTCGGCGCAGGACAACCGGCTCGGGGTTCCGATCCCGGGTCGCACCTACGAGGAAAAAGGCAACGTTTCGGATAACAGCGGCTCGTTCCTGTGGGGCGTGGGTGCCAGCTACACTTGGAATCAGCGCGTATCCATGCGTCTCGAGTACGACAACGTCGCGGACGTCGCCGAGACCGGCAACGACAAGACCGACGTCGAGCGCTTCACGCTGGGCTTCGTCTATCGGTTCGGTGAGGTCGAGGAGGCCATGCCGGTTGCGGCGGCCGCCCCGGTCGCTGCGGTGGCGGCGGCGCCGACGAAGTGCGCGGATGCGGACAACGACGGCGTGTGCGACACGGCCGACCGCTGCCCGAACACCCCGGCGGGTGACCGCGTGGGTCCGAATGGCTGCTCGTGCGACGTGACGATCCGGACGCATTTCGCGTTCGACTCGGCGGAACTGACGGCTGAGGACAAGGCCGAGCTCGACCGCATTGCGGCGCGGCTGACGGAGCTGGAGTTCGTCGGTGGTACCGCCACCGGCCACACCGACAGCGTCGGCGACGAGGCCTACAACCAGAAGCTGTCCGAGCGTCGTGCCCAGGCGGTGGTGGATTACCTTGCCGCCAAGGGCGTGGCCCCGGGCCGCATCACGGCGATCGGCATGGGCGAGACCAAGCCGCGGGCCGACAATGCGACCGAAGAAGGTCGTGCGGAGAACCGTCGCGTGACGATCCGTCGCACGGACTGCGGTCCGGCGAACTGATCCCGGCACTGCTTCCCGCATAGGGAACAAGGCCGGCGGGCGAAAGCCCGCCGGCCTTTTTCGCGATCGCCGAGCGCCAGTCATTCAGCGTCGGAAAAGGTGCCGCAGCGGAGCCGCGAATTGCGACGCTGCGCCGGGAGGCGTAATAAGGTTGCATGTCTTCGCAAGCGGAACACGCACCATGACTGCCCATACGCCTCCTGGGGTCGCCGCCGCGATGCTGGGCACGCTGCTTCTCGCCGGCTGCGCGCACCTCGGCCCACCGTCCGTGACGGTCGACCGATTCGACTACAGCACGGCCATCGCGGATTCGTGGAAGCAGCAGACGCTGCTCAACATCGTGAAGATCCGCTATACCGACCTGCCGGTGTTCGTGGACGTCGCCTCGATCGTCGCCGGGTATTCGCTGCAGACCGGCGTCGCGGTCAATGGAGTCCTGTCTTCCGAGCGCGCCGTGCAGGGCAATTACGGCTCGGTCGGCGGCCAGGCCGTCTATACCGACCGGCCCACGATCACCTATGTGCCGATGACCGGAGAAAAATTCCTGCGCGGGCTGATCACGCCGATCGATCCGAAGAATATCTTCTTCATGCTGCAGGCCGGCTATCCCGCGGACTACATCCTGGGCCTGTCCGTCGAGTCGCTGAACGGCGTGCGCAACCGGTCGGCTGCCGCGGGCGTGGTCCGTCAGGCGGATCCGGACTTCGTGCGCGCACTGCAATTGATGCGCGAGGTGCAGGCAGCCGGCGGCGTCGGCATGCGCGTCGAGGAGGACAAGGTGAAGGGCTCGACGGCCGTGCTTTTCTTCCAGCGCGACGACCTGCCCGCGGATATCCAGCAGAAGTCGGCGGAGATCCGGACGATTGCTCCGGCTGCCGGCCGACCAGCAGAAGTTCGTGCTCGCGTACTCACCCATGCGCGGGGCGCCGAATGAACTGGCGGTGAACAGCCGCTCGCTGCTGCAGATCCTGCAGGCCTTCGCGAGCTATGTGGAAGTTCCGGAGCAACACCTGCAGGAAAAACGCGCGGCACCCGCATTCGAGCATGCCGCCGAGGGCCAGCGTGACGTCGGCCGGATCCACAGCGGCAAGTCGAAACCGGACTCGGCTTATGTCGCGGTGCAGTACCGCGGATACTGGTTCTGGCTCGATGACAGCGACTGGCAGTCGAAGCGGGCGCTGACGACCGTCATGTTCTTCTTCACGCTCGCGGATACCGGCAACCCCGAGCGCTTGCCGTTGGTCACCATCCCGGCGCAGTAGTCGCGTTGCGGACACCTCCCCTGCGAGCCGCTGCGCGAGCAAGCGCAGCGACTCGCGGGTGCCGCGTCCGTCGGCGATCAATACTCGTAGAACATCTTCTGGATCCGCACCGGATCCTTCGTCTTCGTCAGCGCGAGCTGCAGGAGAACGCGAGCCTTCGCCGGGTTGAGTTCGCCCGAGGCGACGAATCCCATCTGGTCGTCGTTGACCTCGTTATTCCTTAGCGTGATGCCCTCGGCCAGCCGGGTGCTGCGCACGACCACCACACCGGCCTTCGCGGCCCTCTGCACCGCCTCGAGCGCCGGGGTGGTCATGTTGCCGTCGCCGACGCCGGCGATCACGAGGCCCTGCGCACCGTTCTTCACGGCCGCGTCGATCAGGTCGGCGCTCATGTTGGCGTGGGCATAGATCACGTCCACTCGCGGCAGCTTGTCGAGGCCGCCCACGTCGAACTCGCTGGCGGGGCCGAGCTTCTTGTCCATCGGCTCGAACCACTCGATCTTGCCGGTGTGCACGACGCCCGCCGGACCGCGGTTGAGGGACTGGAACGTCTGCACGCTGGTCGTGTCGGTCTTCATCACGTTGCGCGCGTAGTGGATCGTGTCGTTGAGCACGACGAGCGTGCCCTTGCCCTTCGCGCGCGGATCTGCCACCACGGCCACGCCGTTGTAGATGTTGCCCGGCCCGTCGGCGCTGACCGCCGTCGCCGGCCGCATCGAACCGACCATCACGACCGGCTTGTCGCTCTTGGTGACGAGCGTCAGGAAGTAGCTCGTCTCCTCGAGCGTGTCGGTGCCATGCGTGATCAGGACGCCGTCCGTGCCGGGTTCGGCCAGCACGGCGTTGACCCGCTTGGCGAGCTTCAGCCAGATCTCGTCGTTCATGTCCTGGCTGCCGATATTCGCGACCTGCTCACCGGTGATCACGGCGAGCTTGTCGAGGTTCGGCACGGCGCTCAGCAACGAATTCACGTCGTAGGCGCCGGACTTGTAGCCGTAGTCCGTGGCGCTGGCCTGGGCGCCGGCAATCGTGCCGCCGGTCGCCAGCACGCGCACCTTCGGCAGGTCCGCCGCCTGCGCGGTCATTGCGAAACAGGCCGCCGCGATGGCGGCCATCACTGCCAGTTTCTTCGGGAACGTCGTCATGTTCTGTCTCCTGATAAGGGGGGGCCGGCGCTCCGCCGGCCCGGATTTGTTCACTTCGCGCGGCGCGGCGCCGCTTTTGCCTTGACCTTCGCGGCCGGTTTCGCGGGCTTCGCAGGCTCGGCGGCCTTCTTCCCGGTCGACGCCTCGTAGGCCTGCCGGTAGCTGCGGGCCACCGCGCGAACCGCCCGGCCGATGTCGTCGTACACGTGGTCGTTGAGATTCGCGAACGACACACGCACCGACCAGTCCGGCGCCTCGAAGCCGCTGCCGTTCAGCAGCACGATGCCGTGGTCCTCGGCGAGCCGGAACACGATGTCGAGCGGATGCACGTTCGCCTTCATCCACTTGACGACGTCCTCGCCCAGGTACTTGCGCGCCCAGAACTCGAAATCGATGAGGCCGTAGTAGTAGTCGTAGAGCTCGTTCGGCTGCACTTCGATGCCGAGTCCTTCGAGTGTCGCCTCGACGCGGCGCTTGACGATGCCGATGCAGGCCTTCTGGTAGGACTTCTTCACGTCCATCAGCTCGTACGACGAGAACAGGGCCATCATCACCTGCTGCGGCAGCGACAGGCCGGCCGTGTGATTCAGGGCCACGTCGCGGCTGTCGGCCACGATGCGATCGATGAAGCGGATCTTGCGCGGCTCGAGGCTGAGCGCCGAGTAGCGCTTTTCGATTTTCTTCAGCGTCGGCTCAGGGTGCTTCGCGATCAGCTTGTCGAACAGGTTGTCCTCGTGCACCGCGATGACGCCGAGGCGCCAGCCGGTGCAACCGAAGTACTTGCTGTACGAATACACGCCGATCGTGTTGTGCGGGAAGGCGCCGAGCAGCGAACGGAAGCCCGGCACGAAGGTGCCGTACACGTCGTCCGTCAGCAGGATCAGGTCCGGCCGCTTCCTGAGGATGGCGCCGATCTTCGCGATCGTCTCGGCGCTCAGCGCCACGGCGCTCGGGTTGCCCGGGTTCACCACGAAGAACGCCTTGACCTTCGGATCGAGCAGCTTCTTGAGCTCGGCGTCGTCGAACTGCCAGCGGTTCTCCTGCTTCGCCTGGATGTTCACGACGTTGAGTGCGTAGTCCTCGAGGTGCGGCATCTCGAGGTATGGCGTGAAGATGGGTGTGGCGAGCGCGATGGTGTCCCCGGCGTTTAGCAGCCGGTTGGTCTTCATCGACTTGAAGATGTAGCACATCGCCGCCGTGCCGCCCTCGACGGCATAGAGCTTGAACGTGCCCTTCGGCCGCGGCTCGCCGCACATCGCCCACTGCAGGTACTCGTGCACGATCTGCTCGTTGTGCACCAGCATGCGGTCGGGCACCGGATAGTTGTCGCCGATGATGGAGTCGACCAGCTCGTGCACGAACTTGTCGGCATCGAAGCCGAATTTGTTGACGGCCCAGGGCACGAGTGCGGCCAGGAACTCCGCCCCAGGAGTCTCCGCGTTCTTCTTCAGCCATTGCGACATGCGGTCCGCGATACCCGGGCGCCGCGGCATGCCGCCGACGCCGGGCGGCATGTCGTAGACACGCTTGCTCTCGGTGATGGCGAACTGCCCGAGCAGGAAGAACGCCTCGCGCGGCTCCGTCGCGATCCAGTTCGGATTGCCGCGCCCCGCGTTGAGGTAGGCGATGTCGGATGCGCTCGAGGTCTTGCTGGCCGCCTTGGCCAGGAAGTCCTTGATCTCGAACGGGCTCAACGCCTCGTAGGCGCGCAGTTTCACGATGTCCATATTCGTCTCCGTCGCGGCTGTCGCCGCCTCAGGTCATGAACCGCCCACTAGCATCAGCACGATGACCATGCCAAAGATAGTCAGCAGCGTATTGCCGATCGCATAGGGCATGCCGTAGCCGAGCGCCGGCACCTTGCTCTTCGCAGCTTCCTGGATCATTCCGAGCGCCGCCGTCGTCGTCCTCACGCCGGCGCACACGCCGAAGAGGATGGCCGGGTGGAACTTGAACACGTAGTGCCCGAGGAAGATGGCGGCAATCAGCGGAATCGTCGTCGCGACCATGCCCCACAGGAAGATGCTGATGCCGACGCTCTGCAGCCCCGATACGAATCCGGGCCCGGCACTGATCCCGACGATGGCGATGAACACGTTGAGTCCCAGCGTGTTCATCAGCCACAGCGCGGGACCAGGAATGTTGCCGAACGTCGGGTGGATGGTGCGCAGGTAGCCGAGCAGCAGGCCGGCAAGCAGCGCGCCGCCGGACGTCGAGAGGCTGATCGGGATTCCACCCGCCACGTACGTGAGCGCGCCGACGAGACCGCCGATCACGATGCCCGCTGCCACGACCGCGAGATCCGTGCTCTCGACGGGTCGATCCGCGTGACCCAGCGCCTTGACCGCGGCGTCCACATGGCGAGTGCTGCCCCCGATGGTGAGGATGTCGCCACGCAGGACCTCGGTCTCCGGAAGGATCGGGATCTCGACGAGGTTGCGGGTGATCTTGCGCAGGTAGATGCCCCGCGTAAGAGGTTCGTCCGCCAGCTGCCTGAGCGTCTTGCCGTTCACGTCCCTGCTGCGCACGAATACGTCAACCATCGTCGCCGGCACGTCGAGCAAGTCGCGGTCGTCCACTTCGGGAACGACGGCTTCGACCTTCTCGACCAGCGCCTGCCGAGGACCCGAGATCGCCACGATGTCGCCGGCTTGCAGCACCGAATCGGCATCGGCGTCGATGAACCGATCGCCACGGCGGATGCGCTCGACAAAGATGCGCAACCCGGGGAACAGCTCGCGCACTGGGCGCCCCGTGAGGCCGCTCGCCTGCTCGACCCGATACGCGCGCGCCTCGACGCGTCGATAGGCTGAGAACACGCCGTGGTCGAGGCCCGCCTGCCCGCCGCCCATCTGCTTTTCGTACTCCGAGCAGACCTTCGGCAGGTCGACGCCGATCAACTTCGGCCCGAGCTGCGCAAGCACGATGGCCGAGCCGATGGTGCCGAAGATGTACGTGACGGCGTAGCCGACCGGGATTGCGTCGAGATAGGCCTTCGCCTGGTCGGGCGCGAGCCCGAGCCGGTTGATCTGGTCCGACGCCACGCCGATCGACGCGGAGATCGTCTGCGATCCTGCGTACAGCCCGACCGCGTAGCCGAGATCGAGACCGGCCACCCGCGCGCAGACATAAGGCACGAGCAGGCACAGCGCCAGCACGATCACCGAGAACAGGATCTGCTTCGGCCCGTCCTTGCTCAGCCCCCTGAAGAACTGCGGGCCGACGCCGTAGCCGACGGCGAACAGGAACAGCACGAAGAACGTCGACTTGATCGGCCCCGGTACGGCGATACCGAGCTGGCCGATCGCGACCGCCGCGAGCAGCGTCGCGGTGACGCTGCCGAGGCTGAAGCCCGCCACCTTCTTCGGCCCGACCCAGAACCCGACCGCGAGCGCGAGAAAGATCGCGAGCTCGGGGTAGGTGCGCAAGGTTGCAACGATCCAATTCCAGACGCCCATGGAGAATCTCCCAGGCCTGGCCCATGTCAGGCGAGCAAAGCGACGATGACCGTCCCCCAGATTGCGAGCAGCACGTTGCCGACGGCGTAGGCGACGCCGTAACCCATCGAAGGCACCGAGCTCTTTGCGGTCTCCTGGATGGCGGCGAGCGCCGGCGTGGCCGTGCACGCGCCCGCGCACACGCCCAGAAGGACGCCGGGATGCATCTTGAAGAGCCACCGGCCGACGAACACGCCGACCAGCAGCGAAGTCGTGATGGCGATGAGCCCTGCGGCGAGCAGCGTGACGCCGCTGGCCTTGAGTCCCGCGACGAAATCCGGCCCGGCATTGAGGCCGACGACCGCGACGAATCCCGTGAGTCCGATCGACTCGAACACCCACAGCGTCGGCGAAGGAATGCGGCCGAACCAGCGCGGACGCACCGAGCGCAGCCAGCCGCACACGAGGCCGCCGAGCAGCACGCCCACCGGCAGGCTCAGCCCGATCTCGATGCCGCCTACATCGATCGCGGGCAGCCCGATGAGCGCACCGGCGACGATCGAGACCGCGACGACGAACATGTCGGTGACGTCAGTTGCACGGTCGGCGATGCCCAGCAGCTCCGACGCGCGCGCCGTGCTTTCGGCCGTGCCGACGATGGTCAACACGTCGCCGCGATGTACGCGGACCTCCGGGCCGACACCAAGCTCGACGCCGGCGCGAGTGATGCGTCGCAGGAAGACGCCGCGCGCCGCTTCCTTGAGTGCCAGCTCCGAGAGCAGGAGCCCGTCGATCTCCGCGTGGGTCACCACGACGTCGACGATTTCGCTCGGCACGTCGAGCAGCGCACGGTCGTCCGTCTCGCGCAAGCCACTGCCCGGCTTCTCGAGCACTTCGACCAGCGCAGTCCGCGCTCCGGACACGGCGAGCACGTCCCCGACCGCGATGACGCCCACTTGATGTGCCGGCACGATGTCGCCACGACGGCGCGCCTGCTCGACGAAGATCCGGACACCGCCCGCGGAACGCTCCAGCTCATCGATGGTGCGCCCGACCCACCGCGAGCCCGGGTCGACGGCGTAGGCCCGCAATTCGAACTCGCGGCGCGCGGATACCGCATGCGAGGACCGGGTGAGCATCGTTTCCTCGAGCTTGCGGCATTCCTCCGCCAAGTCGATGCGCAGGAGCTTCGGCGCGAGCTGCGAAAGCACCCACGCCGCGCCCGTCATGCCGACGAGGTAGGTGACCGCGAACGCGACCGGGATCTTGTTCGCCATGGCGGTGCGAGCCGCTTCGGACGCGTCGAGACGCGCGATGGCATCCAGCGCGGTGCCGATCGAGGCGGATTCGGTCAGCGACCCGGCCAGCACACCAGCGCCGGTGCCGGCATCGTAGCCAAACGCTTTCGCCACGGCGTACGTCACCACGAGGCCCGTGGTCGCGACGATGGCGGCGAGGCCTGCATGCGCGAGGCCGTCGCTCTTCAGCCCGCGGAAGAACTGCGGGCCCGTGCGAAAGCCGATCGAGAACAGGAACAGCAGGAAGAAGCACTGCTTGACCTCGTTGGGCAGCGTGACGCCGAGCTGTCCGACGATGACGCCTGCCAGCAGTGTGCCGGTCACCGCGCCAAGCTTGAACCCGCCAAGGGACAGCTTGCCGAGCAGATAGCCCAATCCGAGCACCAGGAAGAATGCGATCTCCGGGTGCGCCTGCAGGATCCCTTGCAGCCACGTCATGCTTGACTCCTTCGACCTGTTACTTCACCTGCGCGACCGGCGCCGGCGCCGCGTCGAATCCTCCCCCCAGGGCCAGGTACAGATTGACGCGCTGCACGAGCCTCTCGGTCTGCACGCGAATCAACGCCGACTGCGATCCATACGTGGCGATCTGCTGCTGCCGGACGCCACGCAGGTCGCTCGGAGCCGACCTTGTAGCGCACGTTGGCCAGGTCGAGCGCCTGCTGGTTCTCGGTCACCGCGCGGCCCAGCATCGATTCGCGCTTGCCCGCAGCGAACTCCGACGACAGTGCGCCTTCGACCTCGCCGAACGCACGCGCGCCGATACGACCGTAGTCTGCCAGCGCCAGCTTCTGCTGTTCCGTGCGGATCCTGACCTGCGTCTGCAGTGCCCCGGCGTTGAACACCGGTTGCAGCAGGCTCGCCCCCGCGCTCCATACCGGGTTGTCCTGGTTCTTGAGGATGAACAGGTCGCTCGAAATGTCGTTGACCGATCCCGTGAGCTTGATGGTGGGCAGGCGCGCCGCCTTGGCTTCCTGGATTCCGTAGAACGCGCCCGCCACGCGCCGCTCCGCCGCCACGACGTCGGGCCGGCGCTCCAGCAGTTCCGACGGCAACCCGGCCGGCACCGGACCCGGCGCCTTCGCGAGTTCCGTGGCGGCCGCGACCTCGGCTGCGGGGTAGCGACCCAGCAAGTACTCCAGGCTGCGCAGGGCCTGCTCGCGCGCCAGCTCGAGCTGCTGCTCGGTGTCGCGGAACGTCTCGATTGTCGCGCGCGCGATGGCCGCGTCGTAGCCGTCGCCCTTGCCGACCTTCTGTCGCTGCTCCGCGAGCGACGCCAGTTCCTGCGAGGCTTTGACCATCTCCCCGGCCAGCTGCAACTGCAGACTGGCTTTCGGTCGCGAGGAAATACGACTTCGCCACCAAGGCCGCGATGGACTGACGAGCGTACTCGGCATCGGCCACCGCGGATTCGTAGCTGGCCCGGCTGGCCGCACTTGCGGAACGCACGCGGCCCCACAGGTCCAGCTCCCAGTTGGCGAAGAGGCCCACACCTTGCAGGCCGCTCGAATCGCCGCTCATCTTGCCGCCGCCGCGCGCCAGCAGGTTCACCTGCGGCCACAACGTCGAATCGGCGAGCTGCGCGTACTCCGACGCAATCTTGACCTGCGCCTCGGCAACCTTGAGGTCCGGGTTGTGCGCGATCGCCTCGGCCACCAGTGCATCGAGACGCGCGTCGTCAAAGGTCGCGAGCCACCGCCCTGCCACGGCCTCCGGGCCGGCGCCGTCCGCGGTCCACCGGGCCGGCACCTGCACTGCGGGCATCGCCTCGACCTGCATGTCGGCCGGCTTCGGCGGCGGCTGCACCGCGCACGCGCAAAGCGTGGCGAACAAGACTGGCGTGAAGGCCGTGTTGCGAGTGCTCATGGCATCAATGCAACTTCAGGACCAGGTAGTCGGAGTAGGCGCCGACGCGCAGGATCACCTTGCGCAGGATCTGGATGGGCTCGAAGCGCTTGGTGTAGATCGCCGCGTGGCCGGCGGCTCCTGCAGCCACCAGTAATCCATTGTCCTTCGGGTCGATGTTGAACTTCACCGCGAAACGGTTCGGCGGTGCAGCCAGCACGCCCGTCATCGGCAGCGTGCCGCTCTGCTGCATCTGCCCCATGCCCTGCGCCCAGATCACGGAATCCACCGTCGCCTTGACGATGCGGCCCGGATTGGTCTTGAGCGAGAATTCGGCCGCGTCGCCAGGCGCGACCTGGTGCAGCTCGTTCTGGTAGTAGAGCGCCACGACCTGCCCCTCGGCCTCGACCAGCGTCATGACCGGGTTGAACGGCATGCCCGCGACGAACGCGCCGGGCCGCAACGCCAGGTTGATGACATAGCAATCGCAGGGCGAGCGGACCGTGGTCTGCTCGAGTTCCCACTGGGCGTTGGCCAGGTCCGCCTTGATCTTCGCGACCGAGGCGATGTCGCCGCCGACGGTCGCCGCGAGCTGCGCACGAACCTGGCCCTCGTTGGCGATGGACGCGCTCAACTGGGCCTCGAGGTCGCGCAGGTCGGCTTCGGACTGCTCGAAGTCGAACTTGTTGCCGGCGCCGGTTGCCGCGAGCTCGCGATTCTGCTGGACGCGTGTGCGCGTGAGGTTGACCCGCGCACGGATCGCTGACGTGCTGCCTTCGGCAGCCCGCAACTGCTCGCGCAGCTGTTTGTCACCGCCCTTCGCGCCGACCAGCTGCGCCGCCAGGCTGTCGACGGTCAGCTGGTAGGGTTTCGGATCGACCTGGAACAGCACGTCACCCTTCTTGACGAGCCGGTTGCCTTCTTCGACGGGAACGTCGATCACCCGTCCGCGCACCTGCGAGACGATCGGGATCGTGTACTTGAACACGCGCACGTCGGCCGAAGACGGGGCGACGACGTTCAGGCACAGGATCAGCACGGTCAATGCGACGATCGGGATGATCGCGACCGTGATCTGGCTCGTGGTGTTCCACGGCAGCCACTTGAGCTTGATGAAGATCAGCCAGACGAAGGCGCCGTAGATACCTAGCAGCAGGACTTCCATTAGCGCGCCCCCTCCGCCGATGCCCTGGACGCCAGCCGCGGCTCGAGCGCCGCCAGCCGGTCACGGATCTCGGCCAGTTCCTCGGGCGCCCCGCCTCTGGACACGATCCGCTCCAGGTCGGACCGCAGGCGTACAACGTCCTCGTGCAGGTCGCGGCCCTCTCCACCCGGCTGCGGCGTGCCTTCGGCGTCGTCATGCAAAACCTTGTCGGTGCCGTAGGCCATCTTGTAGAGCACGGGTTTCGAGAACGCCCACAACCAGGCGAGCGGCCACAACAGCCCCCCGAATACCAGCGACAGCAGGCACAGCACCTGGATCGCCTCCGTCTGCGGGTGGTGCCGCTTGTGTGCGATCTTCTCCGGCAGCACGTGCACCAGCCAGAAGACCGTGATGCCGACGATCGGGACGATCACGATCACGACCCACGTGAGGATGTCGGCGATCTTGTCGACGGTCTCGGGCGAACCGTGCGAGGCGAACGCCGGCGTGGTTGCCAGCGAGGCGGCCAGGGCCGAGGCCCATACGCCCGGACGCATCCGTCCGGTCTGCGGTATCAGGTGCATTGTCTGGACCCCCGAGTCCGCGGTTGTTCGATCGGATGTCATGCGTGCTCCACCGGAGCGCTGCGCGGCCGCAGGCGCCACCCAATCGTTGAGCAAAGTATACGTTACGGCCAGCAGCACCGGCCCGACGAAGATGCCGACGAGCCCGACCGACACGAGGCCGCCGACCACGCCGGTGAAGATGAGCAGCAAGGGCAGGTCGGCACCCCGCTTTATCAGGACCGGGCGGACGAAGTTGTCCATGAGCCCGACGATCAAGGCGTAGACGAGCATGATCGTGCCTGCGACCGGGCCGGAGTGCATGTAGACCCAGACGGTGGCCGCGATCAGGACCAGCAGCGGGCCCACCTGCGCGATGCACAGCAGGAACATGATTGCCGTCAGCACCGCCGCGAAGGGCACTCCGGCGACCATGACACCGATGCCGCCGAGGATCGTCTGCAGACAACGCGGTGACGACGACGCCGAGCGCCACGCCGCGGATCGCCTGACCCGCAAGGATCGTGACGCGCTCCCCTCGTTCGTCCGCGAGCCTGTGCGCGAATCGGCGCGCGAACCCCGCCCAGGCCTCGCCACCCGAATACAGCACGGCCGCGAAGACGGTCGTGATCAGGAACTGCACCAGCAGCGAGGCGACCGTCCCCGCGTGCGAGGCAAACCAGCCGCCGAAGCCCCGCAGGTAGGGCTGAAGCTTCTCGACCAGGCCCTCCGGGCCGGCGCTCGCCATCGCGTTCCAGCTCTCCACAATCTGCGGACCCACGAGCGGAATGCCAGCGACCCAGCCCGGCGCCGCAGGCAGCTGCACACCGGAAAGCAGGCTGGCGAGCGACGCGACGTCGTCGATGCCCGTCAGCATGGCATGCGCAGCGAGCCCGATCGGCAGGATGAATACCGCGAGCAGCGCCAGTGTCATGACCACCACCGCCGGCCCTCGCCGCCCGCCGAATCGGCGCTCGAGCCAAAGCAGGACCGGCCACGTGGCAAGGACGATGGTCGCCGCCCAGACGAACGCGGCAATGAACGGCAACAGGACCCAGAGCGAGCCGACGATGAAGGCGAGGATGAACAACACGCCGAGCGTCGTCCGCGCGAGTTCTGCACGATTTTCAGTCATAGCCCACCCCGCTCACCATGCCCGCTGCACGAGCAACGAGTAAGTCGTGAAATCCGCACCGATGCGGGTCGTGACGCCGTTCGCGTAGCCCAGCTTCAGCGAGTACACCTTCGTCAACGGAAACGAGGCCACCAGACCGGCGCGGCTGGACTCCTGCCGATCGCGCTTTGCGACTCCGTCCAGGCGGGTCGACGCCGCCCCAGTAGTACGTATAGTCCGCCGTCACCCAGAGACGTGGCCGGAACGTGTAGCCGACGTGCGTCTGCATCGCGGTCACGGAACTCTGTTGGCGGCGCTGGCCGCCGAAGAAATCGTCGTTGTCGCCGAAGATCCAGACACCGGCGGCCAGCTCGAAGGACCATGGGCCCCACGGCTGGTACAGGCCGATTTCCGGCTTCACCGACCAGCGATTCGACCCGAGGTTGATGAGCTGGCTCGAGTCGTACTCGCCCGTCGGCGCCACGACGGTGACGCTGGCACCGATCTGCGTGGAGCGCGTCCGCGCAGCAAACTGCTGGGGATCGCCCGCGGGTCCACCGTACAGGTTCACGGCCATGCGCAGCCTCGCATCCGCCAGCCCCGAGCGCCGTATCGAACGGTACTCCTCGAACACGTCGCCGCTGGCATTGCCCCAGCCGTAGGGCACGATCACGCCCGCGCTGGCCGTTCGACCGGCGAGCGCAAACGTCCGCTGGTATCCGACGGTCGCCGTCTGGAACTTCGTCTCCACGTTGTCGAGGGGCAGCGTCGGATCCACCGCCACGCCGCCGCTCGACTGCGACAGCCCGAGCGTCAGGAAATTCGTCCCTACCGGCGCGGGCGAGTACGCGCGAGGCTCGAGTTCCTGGGCGCCGGCGGAAAGCGGCGCGCACACGAGTGCCGCGCATGCCGCGACGCACAACAGTCGGGCCTTGCTCATTCCCATGCGACACCGTCACTCGGCCGGCCGGCGCCGTGGCGGCTGAGAGGCTGGAAGACGCATGCTCAGAATTTCTCCTTGACGTACTTGTAGGGGTAGTCCGGCTCGCGATAGCCACGCGCTTTCTGCCGCTTCGGCAACTTCACCTTTTCGCGCGGCGCGTCCTTGTAGGGAATCCTCTCGAGCAGGTGAGTTATCAGGTTCAGCCGCGCCCGCTTCTTGTCGTCGGAGCGCACGACGTACCAAGGCGCGAAGCCCGTGTCCGTCGCGGCGAACATCTCGTCCCGCGCCCGCGAGTAGTCGTACCAGCGGCTGTAGGACTTGAGGTCCATCCCGCTGAGTTTCCAGATCTTGCGTCCGTCGTTGATGCGCGAATCGAGCCGGCGCGTCTGCTCGTCCGGATTCACCTCGAGCCAGTACTTCAGCAGGATCACGCCCGACTCGACGATGGCCTTCTCGACCAGCGGCACGGCCTTGAGGAACTTCTGCGCCTGCTCTTCGGTACAGAAGCCCATGACGCGCTCGACGCCGGCCCGGTTGTACCAGCTGCGGTCGAAGATCACGATCTCGCCCGCGGCCGGCAGGTGCGGCAGGTAGCGCTGCACGTACATCTGGCTCTTCTCGCGCTCGGTGGGCGCCGGTAGCGCAATGACGCGGAAGATGCGCGGACTGACTCGTTCGGTGATGGCCTTGATGGTGCCGCCTTTGCCGGCGCCGTCGCGACCTTCGAAAATGATGCAGACCTTGAGGCCCTTGTGTACGACCCACTGCTGCAGCTTCACGAGCTCGACGTGCAGTTTCTCGAGCTGCTTGTCGTATTCGCCGCGCTTCAGCTTCCGGTCCTCTTTCTCCGCGGCGGCGGCTTTGCCGACCTTCGTCGCCTCATCGGCCTTCCTGCGGCTCGTCGCCTTCCCGGCCTTTTTCTTGCTGCTCACTTGCCTTTCTCCTCCTGGTACCTTTCCACGGCCGACTGCAGGTTGTGGAACATGCGCTCATGGCCGAGCGCTGCGCCGAGGTCGGAGCGCTCGACCACCGCGAAAACCGTCGGGTTCATCGAAGCGAGCCAGAGTTCGCTACCGGATTGGCGCAACTTCTGCTGCGCCTCGCCCAGCATCTTGAGCCCGGTGTACTCCACGTCGATGACGCCCCTGCAGTCGAGCACGATGACGCGCGGCTTGTCGCGATCGACGAGCGGCCAGATCATGTCGCCGATGCGCTGCGCATTCGCGAAAAAGATCCGCCCGTCGACGCGCACTAGCAGCAATCCCGGAAATCGCTCGTCGTCGGGATGCCCCTCCGACAACGGGCGGAAGACGGTCGTGCCGCGCTTGCGGCCGAGCGCGTAGACGGGTGGGCTGTAGGCCTGGTGCGCGAGCGCCAGCAGGGACACGATCACGGCGACGAGGATGCCTTTCAGGGTCCCGAGCAGCACGACGCCCGCGCAGGCGATCAATGCCCAGCGGAACTCCATCGCGCGGACCTGGCGGATCTGCAGGAACTCCCGCGGCTGGAGGAGCCCCACGGAGTACGCGACGACCACCGCCGCGAGCGCCGCCTGCGGCATGAACGCAATCAACGGTGCGAACAACAGTAGGATCGCCAGAGCGCTGGCGGCAGTGACCAGCTCGGCCATCTGCGACTTCGCCCCGGCATTGCGATTGACCGCCGTCTGCGTCGTGCCGCCGCCCGCGGGCATCGCACTGAAGAAGCCCCCGCCCACGTTCGCCGCGCCGAGCGCGATCAGCTCGCGGTCCGGAAGCGGCCGTGGCTCTTGCGGTGCTGCGAATGCCCGACCCGCCGCGATGGACTCGGTGAAGCTCATGAGTGCAATGCCGGCGGCTGCGGGCCACAGCTGCGCCACCATGGACATCTGCGGCCAGACCAGCGATGGCAGGCCGCGCGATACCTCGCCGACCGTGGCGACGCCCGCACCCTGCAATCCGAGCAGAGCAGAGGCCGCAATCGCCGCCGCAACGACGACCAGCGGGGCCGGCAGCCGCGGCAGGAACTTCTCCATGGCGACGATCAGCGCCAGGACGCACAGCGACACCACCAGCGTCGCGATGGACACGGTGGGCAGGTGCTGCAGGATGGCGAGAATGTTGTGGAAGAAGCCGGCCTTGTCGATGTGGATGCCCAGCATCTTCGGCACCTGGTCCACCACGATCACGAGGCCGATGCCCGACTTGAAGCCCGTGAGCACCGGCTCGGAGATGAAATTGGCCACGAAGCCGAGACGCAGCACGCCGGCCAGCAACAGCATCAGGCCGACCATCACCGAGAGGGTCGCCGTGGCGGTCAGCAGCTCGGACGCGTCGCCCGACGGGGCCACCAGCGCCAACGCCGATGCCGCAAGGATCGCGAGCGTCGTCGTCGTGCTGACGCTGAGCGGCCGCGACGTGCCGAGCAGCGCATAGATCGCCATCGGGATGCAGGCCGTGTAGAGACCCACCTGCACGGGAAGCCCGGCGATCGTGGCGTAGGCCATCGCTTTCGGCACGACGACCGCTGCCGCCGTGAGGCCGGCGATGACGTCGGCACGGACCCACTCGCGTGGAAAGCGCGGCGTGCGGGTCCGTTCCTTGTCTGTCTTGGCCGAATTGGCCATACGCCTCCTTACGGCGTGGGAGTTGAGCCGGGGCCCTGCTCGGGCCCCGGCTCTGGAATGACCGGACGCCGGGGGTGGACGTCCGATCACTTTTCCGCAGTCACGGGCCGCGCTGGGCGCAGCGAGTCACTTGACGTTCGCAGCCTCCCACGCCCGCACCCTTCCACGGGCCGCGTCGAAGAGCTGCTCGTAATTGCCCTTGCGGATCTTGAGGCTCGCCTCCGGCGTCAGCTTCGCCCAGATCGGGGCCCACATGTCGTAGACGCGCAGCTGCGCGGCCTGGTCGGGCGGCGCGACGTTGTCGGTGCCGAACAGGAAGCGGTCCGGGTACTTGTTCAACACCGCTGCCGTCCGGGCAATGGATTCGGGCGACGCTACGGCATATTTCGCGACCTCGTCCCACGAGATGTCGAAGTACACGTGCCGCAAGGTCGGGTCCGTCACCATGGCCTCGATGATGTCGCCCTGGTTGCTGCTGCGCTCCGCCACCTCGGTCGTAGCCTGCCCCTGCACCGGGTGCACCACGCGACCAAGCCCCATGTGCGCCCAGATGATGGTCGTCTTCGGGTGGCGGCGCAGCAGGTCCTTCATCTGCTTCAGGAACACGGGCTCCGCGCCCGCCTTCGCGAACGGCATGTCGATGTCGCTGTGCAGGATCACTACGAGGCCCACCTCGCCCGCGAAATCGAGGATCCGGTCCAGCGCCGGATTGGCCAGGCTGGCCACCTGCCCCGCGATCTTCGATGAGACGAATTCCTTGTGGATCGTGAATTCGCCAATGCCGGTGAACACGCCCGGATAGGTCTCGAGCACGCGCCGGATGTGGTCCACCGCGTACATGTCCGCGGGGTTGAACCCGGTAATCATCGGGTCGAGACGCTTGCGCTCCTCGGGCTTGAGCTTCAGGTACTGGCTCGCGATCCAGGCATCGGTGAACGAGTAGTAATAGAGCGGCGCGTCCGACTGCAGGTAGTACGTCGGCGCAAAGTCGCCCGAATTTTCGTAGGACCAGGTCTGCTGCAACGGGATGCCGAACACCGTCGAGCGGCCGACCTTGTCGCCCATGATCTCGCGCACGTACTTGCCCATGTCCGTGCCTTTCTGCACGTAGTTGGTCAGGTGAAAGTGCGCGTCGTGGAACAGGTAACCGTCGGCCGCCGCTTTCGCTTCGGACGCGGCGAACGCGGGCCCGTTCACCACGGCGGCGAGCGCCGCGAGCGCGACCGCAAGACACCAACGCTTCAGTTGATTGCGCATTGCAGTTTCTCCTCTCGACCTCGCTTCGTCGTCCGTGATCATGCGACTGCGCGCGACCCGCCTCAGAAGAACACCGAGAACGCGGTCGCCAGGGTCCAGCCGTCCTGGCCGCCCGTGTAGTAGCCGAAGGTGCTGCTCACCGGCGACTTGTTCACGTCAATCAACTGCAGGTTGATGCGGTGGTTGCGGGTCGGCCAGGGATACCAGTTCGCGCCGACCAGGTATTCCGAGCTGTCGCCGAAGCCGGCATCGCTGTCGCCGAAGATCTGCGACGTGGCGGCGTACAGTTCCAGCTTCTGCTTGATCGGGTAGAACGATCCCTGCACGTAGAATCCGTCGTCCTTGATCTCGCTGGCCGGCAGCAGGCCGTCGGCGTCGAACTTGTCGAGCGTCCTCCAGTAATACTCCGCCTGCAGGAACACGCCCTTGTACTTGACGCCGGCGTCCACCGAGACGATCTGGTAGTCGGCGTTCTCGACCGTGACCCCCGGCGCCAGCGCGCCGGTCTCGAAGAGGTTGACGCTGTCGGCCAGGCGCAGCGTGGTGTTCTCCGGGCTGCCGCTGGAACTGCGGAAGCTCTGCTCGGGACTGAACACCGCCGAGACGCCGAATCGTGTCGCCACATCCTCATGCCACTCCCAGTCGCCGTAGGCGCCGCGCGGCCCGAATTCGTTGGTCGTCGGCATCCACCAGAGCGTCGCGCCGGTCGTGTACTTGCGGTCCAGCTGGGACGCCTTCACGCCGAGCGAACTGTTGCTGGTCGCAACGGTGGCGTTGTACCAGAGCCCTGGCAACGCTTCGCCGGTCGCGTAGATAGACGAACCGAAGTACGGCCGGAAGAACTCGTCGGCCATCACCCGATCGTTGCCGAGCCAGAATGGATGGGAGCCCATCATGGAGCGCGACCCCGGGTTGCCGCTGAGGCCGGCATACAGTTGGAACTTCCTGCTGAACTGGTAGCCCAGGTTGGCAAAGACCGCGCGTTGGTCGGTCGTGTTCACCGTCCAGAGCGTGATGTTGTAGATCAGCTTCGGATCGGCCAGCCATCCCTTGAAGAACACCATGACCCGGTGCGAGAAGATGTCGTTGCGGGGATCGACCGACCGCACGTTTCCGAGATGATCCGTGAAGACATTGTCGGAGTCGTTCTGGTCGATGAAGCGCGCCAGCGCGTAACCGCTGATGTCGAGCTCGCCCAACTCATTGCGTCCGACGACAAATCCCTGGCCCGGGTTGAATTCGCCCCAGAAGGTGGGTTGCTGGGGTACAGACCCTTTCTCCCAGGTTCCACGGGCCAGTTGTGTCTCTTCTGGCGAGGGAACCGCCGCCTCCGCGCCCGAGGGCGCGGTCGGCCCGGGCGCCGGAGCGGGAGCCGCTGCGACCGTCGGAGCCGCCGGGGCCGCCGTCGCGCCCGCTTGGCCGCCTGCCTGCAACTGGCTCTCGAGTTGCTTGATGCGTGCGTCGCGCTCCGCCAGCTCCCGCTGCATCTCGGCCTGCTGCTGCTTCAGCGCAGTCTGCTCGGCCTCGAGCTTCTGCAGTCGCTCCTCGACGGTCGAGGACATTGCCTGCGCGCCCGCGAGCGAAGCCGACAGCGCCAGCGCTGCGGCGATCGAAGCCTTCAGCATCTTCATAAGCCACCCCGCAATTCGAATCCAGAAGGCCGGAGCACGTGGGCCCCGGCCATGCATCACGTCGCGCGACTATTTCGGGTTCGGCCCGAACACGCCGAGTCCCAGTTCGCCCGAGATGTCGCGGATGGCATTCAGCGAACGGATGCTGTTGCCGGCCTCGTTCAGCCGTGGCGAGAAAGCCGCGATGGCGAATCGTCCCGGCACGACGGCGACGATGCCGCCACCCACACCCGTCTTGGCCGGCAAGCCCGCCGTGAACATCCAGTCGCCCGACTCGTCATAGAACCCGGCCGTGGCCATGATCGCCAGCAGCTCCGGCACGTGCCGGGCGGGCATCACCTGCTTCTTCGTCAACGGGTTGACGCCACCGTTGGCCAGCGTCGCCCCCATCATGCCGAGGTCCTTGGCGCTGACGCCCACGGAGCACTCACGCGTGTACACCCGCAGCGCCTCCTCCGGATCGCTGTAGAGGCGGCCCCAGTTGTACAGCAGGTTCGCGATGCCTCGGTTACCGAAGGCCGTCGTGTACTCGGACTCGTACACTTTCTCGAGCACGGTCAGCGGCTGGCCCGCGAAGTCGCTGAGGTTCTGCGACACCTTGTTCCAGCGATCCGCCTCGGAGGTGGCCTGCACCAGGCTCACGGCCGCGATCGCGCCCGCATTCACGAGCGGATTCACCGAGCTCTCGTAGACCGCGAGTGCCAGCTTCGAGTTGAACGCCATGCCCGTCGGCTCGACGCCGATCTTTTCCTTCAGGACCTCCGGGCTCTGCTGCGTCATCACCAGGGCCGCCGTGAACGGCTTGGACACCGACTGGATGGAGAACTTGTAGTCCACGTCGCCCGCGCTGTAGACCTTGCCGTCCTTGGTGACGATCACCACCCCGAACAGGTCGCTCGGCGTCTCGGTCAGGATGGGAATGTAGTCCGCGTTCTTGCCGTCCTGCAGGCCCTTGTACTTCGCGTAGGCCGCGTCCACGACACGCTGGAAGTCCTTGACTGCCGGGTCGGGCGCCGGGCCGCGCGCGTACGCGGGCGCGAACGACATGACAGCCGCGGCCGCCACGGCCGTCAGCATCGAAACCTTCCTGTTCGTGATCATTGCAAATCTCCCGGTCAGAGCTTGATGCCGAAGTTGTACTTGACGGTGAACTGGAAGCGCACGTCGTCGTCGTTTGCGCCGTCGTTGTTGGTGCGCTTGCCCCACAGCAGCTCGCCGCCCACCATCATGTTGTCGATCGGGTACGTGAGCAGGTTCACCGAGGCGTAGTCGCCCTTGTGGAAGCTGCTCGTCGTCCTGGAAGTTGGTGTTGTCCACTTCCGTGTAGCTGTAGCCGATCGAGCTCGACCACTTCTTGCTCCAGTAGTGGTCGTAGTACGCGACGATGCCGGTGAGCGGCACGGCCTGGGCCTGCACGCCTGTGAGGTCCTCGCCCGAGAAGGATGCCTGCGGCGCGAGGTCCATGCCGCCGTCGTTCATGTAGCTGGCGATGCCCTCGCCGTACACGACCTGCAGCAGGATCTTGTCGTCGCCGAAGGTGTTGATGGTCGAGCCGAGGTTGATGCCCCAGCCGGTCTCGCTGTTGCTCTGCCACTTGTCGCCGGGGAACTGCCGGAACTCGAAGCCGACTTTGCGCAGGATGCCCGCGGCCTGGAAATGGCCCCAGTCGCCGCCGATCCGCCACTGGGCCGTGAGGTCGGGCAGCGTCTCGTCGTTCTGGATCTGCGCATCCTCGAAGCCTTCGATCAGGCGCACGTTGCCGGAATCGATGTCGTTGCCCGGCCGTTCGATGGCGATCGCGAAGTGGCTGTTCTCGGTCTTGTAGGGCGTCCAGCGGATCTGCACGTTGCGATAGAACACCATGCCCGCCGGGCCCCAGTAGTCGATCGTGTTCGGGAACACGTCGCCGTCCATGAACAGGCTGTTGGTCTGGCCCGCCAGCAGCGAGCCCCACTCGCCGTACGCGTGGCGCAGCCGGAACGTCGTCTGGCCCGCATCGGCGCCGGTGCCGAACAGGTCGAACTCGAACTTGAAGTTGATCGGGTTGCCGCCGTCGGTGGTCGGCATCGCGCCCTTCACGCCGAAGCGGCTCTGCTTGACGCTGATGCTCGACTGTCCGTCGCTGCCGAACTGGTCGTCGATGCCGATCTTGGACGGCCGGAAGGCATCGTCCCACGACGGATCCAGGCGCCCGCTGATGTCCTGGATGTAGTCGGCCTGGGCGAAACCGTAGATCTCGAAGGAACGGCCGGCGTCGGCGGCGGTTGCCGGCAAGCTTGCGAGCGCACCGGCGGCCAGCGCCGACGGGATGGCAAGACGGAAAATCCTTCTACCCATCAAACTCTTGTCGCGGTACATACTTGCTCTCCAGTGGGTGGCGGACGCGTCCGAGCGGGCCTGCGAGCCAGTCGAATTCGCGTCAAGACGGAGCCATTTCTGGGGTGAACTCTAGGCCTGGGTGGCAATCTTGGCCTTTGAATACGCGACAGCCGCCCTCGTGGCGTGTGGTGCCTTGGTACGCATTTCCACGTATGTCGCTGGCCTGTCCGACAGGCGGCGCGCTCGAAGAAGGATCGACCCCTAGCCATGGCCGCCATGACATTCCCGCAGGATCGACCGTCTCCGCCATCGAGACGCGTCCATCTGGGTCATGTGCTGGCGGGCACGCATTCCGGAATCACGCGCGTGGCGCTGTACCGGCGCTTGCCGGAACTCCTCGACGAATTCGGCGTGGACACCGACGGGATGCTTGCGTCGAGGGGACTCGCGCGCGCCGACTTCGAAGATCCCGAAAACCGGATGCCTTACCTCCAGCTGGAGTCGCTGCTCGTGGAGTGCGAACGACGAACCGGCTGCGAGCACTTCGGGTTGCTGCTCTGCGAGAACTCGCGCCTGGAAGACATGGGCCTGCCCGGACGCGTGGCCCGCTGCGCCAGCACCGTCGGCGAGGGACTCGAGGCGCTGGCGCGGGCGTACAACCTGCACCGCGGCGGAGGCATCCTCAATCTGGTCGACTCCGGCGAGCTCGCGCGCTTCGTCTTCGCCATCGCCATGCCCGGAGCCCGGGACACGCGCCAGTATCAGATGGGCTCCATCACGATCCTATTCAACATTCTTCAGGACCTGTGCGGCCCGGAATGGGAGGCCGCCGAGGTGCGATTCGCATTGCGCAGCACGGCCAGCGCGCGGCCGTTCCAGCGAGTGTTTCGCGCGCCGGTGCACTTCGACGCCGACGAATCGGCGATCGCGTTCGACAGCGCATGGTTGTCACAGTCGCTGCCTGCGGCCGACGACTCGGTCCGGCGATTCGTGGCCGCCGAGGTGCGCCGGGCGCGCGAACGCGCGTTCGAGGATTTCCCCGGGCTGGTGCGCGACCTGATCCGCAAGCAACTGTCGAGCGGCCCGTGCTCGATCGAAACCGTCGCAGCCATGCTCTCGCTGCATCGCCGCAGCCTCGAACGCAGGCTGGCGCGCGCCGGCGAGGACTACAGCTCGCTGCAGCAATCGGTGAAGCGCGAAATCGCGGCGCATCTGCTGCAGGAGACCGACTCGTCCGTGCAGCAAATCGCCGACTACCTGCGTTTCTCGTCCTCCGCCAACTTCGCTACGGCCTTTCGACGCTGGACGGGCCGCACGCCAACGCAGTTTCGCGCGAGCGAATCCTAGCCGCCGAGCGCGATCGTCGCCGCGACCAGGACCACGCCGAAGAGCAGGAACACCATTCCGGTGAGCACCGGCCGGGCCATGGTGTCCCGTGCGAAGCGATAGCCGACGTAGAAGAGCAGCGCCAGCAGCAGGACGTTCGATACCCGCAGGGCGAGACGCGGGTCGTCGATGAAGAAGAACGGCAGGATCGCTGGAAAGCTGCAGGCGAACACCAGCCAGCCGGCCGCCAGGCCGCCGAGCACGTCGTCCTTGCGCACCCGGTTCAGCGGGATCGGGTCGCCGCGCATGCGCTGCACGATGGTTTCGTACAGCGAGCGGCGCGTTTCGTCATCCGTGACACGCCACAGCAGCTCGTCCAGTTCCCCGGCGACCAACGACCGCGCCTCGTCCTGCGAGCCGGCCTCCCGTGCTTTCAAGCGCAGGCGCAGCATCCGGCCCCGCTCGAAAATCCGGCCCAGCACGTAGAACAACCCGTCGATCACGCCCCAGGCGAGGTTGCAGCCGAGGACGGCGACCAGCATGTCACGCGCGCCCTGCCTCCCCTCCTCCTGGATCACCATGCCGGCGCCGAGCGTGAAGGTCAGCGTCATGATCAGTCCGAACAGGATCTCGCCCATCCGCGATCCCGGGTCAAGGTACTTGGCGGCGAAGGTCTGCCGACGAGTCGCGGTCATTGATGTTCCCCCACCTGAATGCTCAAGAATAGCGCGAGCGCCAGATCGCGTAAGGCGTGACCGTCAGGCCGGTGACCACGAGGCAGGTCAGGATGGTCGCCTTGACGCCGGGCGGGGCCGAATTCAAAGCGGCCGCCAGCAGCGCCAGGCCCGGATTGCGCAGTGCGGTCGAGATGGCTGTGGCCGTACGAGTGGCAGGATTCGGACCACCGAGGAAGTGTCCGACCGCGAGCCCTGCAAGGGTGGTCAACACGATGGCGGTGGCGACCCTTGGCCCGGTCGCGATCAGCACGCCCCAGAATCCAACGATGGCCAACAGCGCCAGTGCGCCGAGCAGCCATTGCCCAAGGCGCGCGAGCCTCGGCTGCAACCACGCGGCAGCGCGACCGCGCACCTGCCCGAGGCACACGCCGAGCGTCAGCGGCAGGAACTGCGCCAGCAGGACCTGGCGCAACAACTGCCAGGGCGAAATGGTCGCGTGGGCCGAATAGAGTTCGTCGAGCAGCGCGAGCGACAACGGCATCGAGAGCACCGCGAGCAGCGCAATCGTGACTTGCAGGCCGGGGGCAAAGTCGCGATCCCCGCCCGCCGCGAGCGACCGGCGCAGTGCGACGGGCGCCCCGGGCGCGATCGCCATCACCACCATGCCGACTTCCGCGGGACGAGGCAATTGCATCGCCCTCGCGATGACCAGAGCGAGGACGGGCGCCGCCACGAGCACGGCGAATAGCGCCTTGAGCATGAGGGCAGGCCGACCCCACGCATGCACGAAATCCCGCGGATTCATGTCCAGCCCGAGGTTGAACATCACCACGAACACGGTCGCGACGGCGAACGCGGAGACGATCCATTCGGGAACGAGACCGGGCATCGAGTGGCGCTTCCAGCCCTAGCCGCGAGTCGTCGCGTCGGCGGCGCCGCCGAGTCCCTGGGAATCGGCGATTCTCGCGAGCGCAAGTTCCTGCGGCAGCTTGTAGTAGTCGGGCAGCAGCTGGTCGAGGGTGTCCAGTTCCTGTTGCAATGCCGGGTGGCGTTCGCGCGGCAACGTGGACATCAGGTTCTCGAGCATTGCGCGCTGGCGGCGGACGATCTGCACGCTGGTGATGCCGCAGGCGCGGATCTCGTTGCACGAGATCTGCACGAAGTCCTGCCAGTTCGGCGTGCGCAACAGCAGCCGTACCTTTCCTTGCGCGTCGCGAATGCTGTCGCCATGCAATTGCCGCAAACCGACGTAGCGCAGCAGGCGGTGGATCTGGTCGATGCACAATACCGCCGTGGTCGGGTCGTTGATCGCAGGCGACAAGGCCTTCAATGCGATGTCCACCAGGATGCGGAAAGCGAACATGGGGTCCTGTTCCATCGTCCGCTCAGGGCCGAATGCAACTGCCTCGCGCAGCACGGCATCGTCTGCGCCCTCGGCGCCGCCATACAGCCGGAAGAGCGGTTCGTCGGCCGCGACGAAATCACCGACCTGCGGTACGAACTCGATCACGCCATCGAGCCGACTCGCCTCCGCAACGAGGACAGCCGTGTCCACCGCCAGCACGACCAGTGAGATGCCCTGGTGGATAACGACCCGCGCCGGAACGCCGAAAGATTCGTCTTTCCCGACGGCGCCGTCGAACGCAAGGTCGGCGCTCTGCCGGGGATACACATCGCGAATGACCTGCATGCCGTCGTCCGCGACGATCGCGACGATGCGCACCGGCCGCAGCAACCGGGCCGCGTAGTCGATCAGGAAGAGGAACCCGGCCAGGCTCGCCAGGCCGAGCAGCATCGCGACGAGCGTGACCAGCTGGCGGACCTCGCCGGTCATCCGGTTCAGCGCGCTGATGGCGAACAGCAGCGTGAAGACGTTGAGGCCCGCCGTGTACTTGATCACGCGGTCGCGCAGCAGCAGGGTGGCGATGATACGTGGGGTCAGCTGCCCGCCGGCGATCTGGAGAGCCACCAGCAGGAAGCCGAACGTGAAGATGACGAATGACAGCGTGAGCGTGATCAGCGACTGGAACAGCGTCGTCGCACCGGCGGCCTGGAGCCCGGTGAGGTCCCAGGTAACGTAACGGTCCAGCCAATGGAGCACCCGGATGACGACGAGCACCAGCAGCATCGCCACCAGCGGGACCACCCACAGCGCGGACCGCAGGTAACTGACCAGGCGGTAGGCGCGGTTCCACGCCAAGCGGCTCAGCAGTCGCTTCTCGGCACGCCTCCAGGCGTCCTGCATGCGGGTGAGTGCCGCAGCGACGCGGCGCCGCAGTGCATCGATGCCCATGCGGATTCCCCTTGTCTGCCTCGGGTCAGGCTGAGCGGCCGTCCCGTCGATGGCAATCGTGGATCACCCGCATGGATCGATTCCCGGTCGCAATATTGACCTTCGGGCAAAACACGTGGCCTACAATGTCCGCGATTCCGCACGCCATGCATCGCCAGCGAGAAGTATTCATGCGTCACCCGACACCCTGTCGCAGCGCGCTCAAGTTGGTGCTGACGACGATCGTCAGCTTCTGCGTCGCCGGCCTCGCGCTCGCGGCCGAACCCGACCCTTCGGCCACGACCGCAGCAACGGCGCGCCCCCGTATCGGCCTCGTGCTGGCGGGCGGCGGCGCCAAGGGCGGCGCGCACGTCGGCGTGCTCAAGGTGCTCGAGCAGATGCACGTACCGATCGACTGCATCGCCGGTACCAGCATGGGAGCGCTGGTCGGCGCGGGTTACGCTTCGGGCATCCCGGCCGACGAGCTGCAGAAGTTCATCGTCGGGATCAACTGGAAAACAGTCGTGGGTGGCCAGGGCCGCCGCGACCTCGAGCCCGTCGAGCAGAAGCGGCAGGGCGTCACCTACAGCAACCAGCTCGAGCTGGGCGTGCGCAAGAGCGGCGTCGTCATGCCCGGCGGCATCGTCAACACCAGCAGTATCGAGGACCTGCTGCGCTCCTACGTGGCCGGCGCGCGCATGCAGAGCGACTTCGACAAGCTGCCGATCCCCTTCCGCGCCGTCGCCACCGACATGGTCAGCGGCCAGATGGTCGTGCTGGCCAAGGGCGACATCGCCACGGCGATGCGGGCGAGCATGGCCATCCCGGGCGCTTTCGCTCCCGTGATCATGGACAAGCAGATCCTCTCTGACGGCGGCATGGTGCGCAACATCCCGGTGGACGTGGCGCGCAACCTCTGCGCCGACGTGGTCATCGTCGTCAACCTGGTCGAGCCGCCGGCAGATCCTGCGAAGCTGCAGACGGCCATGCAGCTGATGGCCCGCAGCACGGACGTGGGCATCCAGGCCAACGAGCAGCTTCAGCTGCAGACGCTCACCGACAAGGACGTGCTGATCAACGTGATGATGGGCGACATCGGCACGGCCGATTTCGAGCGCATTCCGGAAACGATTCCGCTCGGCGAGAAAGCCGCGCGCGACCAGATGGCCGCGTTGGCGAAGTACGCCGTGCCGGCGGACGAATACCTCGCCTGGCGCAAGCACGTCACGTCGTCGCAGGCAATCGAGGCGCGCCTGGCCGGCGTGCGTTACGAGGGCCTGCAGCGCGTCAACCCGGCGTTTCCTCGAGGAGCAGGCGCAGGTGCACGCGGGCGACGTCGTCGACACTGCCCGGATCAGCAAGGAAGCGCAGCGCATGTCGGCGCTGCAGGACTTCGAGTCCGTCGAGTACCGACTGGAGGGCGATCCGAAGAATCCGACGCTCGTCTGGCTGCCGCACGAGAAGCGCCATGGTCCCGACTACCTCAAGATCGACCTCGGCGTGTACGCTTCGGCGGGCGGTGACGTCGCGTTCGCGATCTACGGCAAGCACAACCGCAACTGGCTCAATTCGCTCGGCGCCGAGTGGCGCAACGAGCTGCAGCTGGGCGGCGACAGCTTCGTCTCGACCAGCCTGTACCAGCCGCTCGATGCGGCGCACCGCTTCTTCGTCGAACCGAAATTATTCTGGAAGTCGTCGATCGAGGACATCTTTCTCGACAACGACCGGCTGGCGTCCTACCGGTTCAGCGACGCGATGGCGCAGGCCGACTTCGGGGTCAACCTCGGCAACGCGGCACAGGCGCGCGTCGGCTACGTATACGACCGGCGCAGAGTCACGCTGAACACGGGCTCGCCCTTGCTGCCGGAAGTAGACCGCAACGACGCGGGAATCGTCGTGTCAGGCACGTACGACTCGCGCGACACACCGTTCAACCCGACCCGCGGACTCGCGGTGGCGCTCGAGTACATGCATGCCGACGACGCGCTCGGCGCGGACCTGTCCTGGGATCGCGCCGAGATGGGTGTCGGACTCGCGGTTCCGCTGCGTCGCGACGTGTTGTGGCTGACGTTGGCCGGAGGCTCGGACCTGAACGGCCACCTCCCAGTGGACCGCTATTTCGCGCTCGGCGGGCCCGGCAGCTTCCCCGGGTTCGAACTCGGCGAAATGCGCGTCAGTGGCTATTGGACCGCCAGTACGGGCTACCGCTGGAAGTTCAAGGACATCATGTCCATCCGCGGCCAGGCGCTGTACGCCGGCATCAGCCTGCAGGCCGGCGCAACGTACCAGGACGCCATGTCCCGGTTCGACGGCGGCAGCAATTACCGCACCGACCTCTACGGCGGCTCGATCTACCTGACGGGCCGTACGCTGGTCGGGCCGCTCACCCTTGGCGTGGGCGGCACGAACACCGATTCGTGGAGCCTCTGGCTCGCCGTCGGCCGGCCGATCGGCCGCGGCACGATCCTCGAGAAGGGCATCTTCCGCTAGGCCGGCATCTCCACGAGCCCGGCCTTCACTTCGCCGCCCGCACCGAACACGGACTTCGTCTCGAGGAACTCCTCGAAGCCGAACGCACCCCACTCGCGGCCGAGGCCGGACTGCTTGTAGCCGCCGAACGAGCCGCACACGTCGAGGCTCGCGCCGTTGATGTGCACGTTGCCGGCGCGGATGCGCGACCCCACCTTGCGGGCACTCGCCGCGTCCGGCCCGAACACGTAGGCCGACAACCCGTAGGGCGTGTCGTTGGCGATGCGGATCGCGTCCTCCACCGTGTCGTACGGCAGGATGCAGAGCACCGGACCGAAGACTTCCTCGCGCGCGATGGTCATGTCGTTGCGCACGTCGCTGAAGATCGTGGGCTTCGTATAGAACCCCTTGGCCAATCCATCCGGGCGGCCCGCGCCGCCGCAAACGACCTTGGCACCCTCCTGGATGCCCTTCTCGATCAGGCCCTGCGCCCGGCGCCACTGGTTCTGGTTGGCCTGCGGGCCCATCGCCGTCTTCGGATCGGCCGGATCGCCGACGACGACCTGCGCTGCCACTGCCTTCGCGATCGCCTCGACTTCCGCGAGGTGCTTGCGCGGCACGAGCATGCGCGAAGGCGCGTTACAGCTCTGGCCCGTGTTGTTCATCATCACCAGCACGCCGTGGCCGACGGCGTCCGGCAGCGGCGCGCCCTCGAGGATGATGTTCGGCGACTTGCCGCCGAGTTCGAGCGCCACCTTCTTCACCGTATCGGCCGCCGCCTTGTCGACGAGGATGCCGGCGCGCGTCGAACCGGTGAACGACACCATGTCGACGCCCGGATGCGACGAGATGGCCGCGCCGACGGTGGGGCCGTCGCCATCGACGAGGTTGAACACGCCCTTCGGCACGCCGGCCTCGTGCAGGATCTCCGCGATGATGTGCGCCGAGAACGGCGCGAGTTCGCTCGGCTTCAGCACCATCGTGCAGCCGGCCGCAAGCGCCGGCGCCACCTTGCAGGCGATCTGGTTGGCGGGCCAGTTCCACGGCGTGATCAGGCCGCACACGCCGACCGGCTCGCGCACGATGCCCGTCGTGCCCTGCAGCTTCTCGAACTCAAAGTCCTTGAGCACGCCGAGCGCGACCATGAAGTGCCCCAGGCCGGAGGGCGCCTGCAACGGCAGGGCGACCGTCTTCATCGGCGCGCCCATTTCCTCGGAGATGGCCTGCGCGAGGTCGGGGATGCGCCTCTTGTAGACCTCGATGATCTTCCCGAGCAGCGCCATGCGCTCCTCGCGGGTCGTCTGCGAATAACGTCTCGAACGCACGGCGCGCGGCGGCGACCGCCTTGTCCACGTCGGCCGAGCTGCCAAGAGAAATGGTGCCGACCGCCTGTTCGGTCGCGGGATTCACGACGTCCAGGGTCTTCGCCTGCGTGGGCTCGACCCACTGGCCGTCGATGTAAAACTTGCGGTAGTCGCGCATGGCCGTCCCTTCCTGTCAGTCAACGATGACGAGTCGTGGAGCATACCGCGATCGCGGCCGGAGCGACTCACCCCCGGCCTTTGCGCGTCGGGTCGACGGCCGGTACAGTCGGCGCCGACGCCGCCCACCCGGGCTGCGCAGAGGATCCAGTCACGTGCGCAGGCCATTGAGCGGTGTCGGGGCATCGGATCAGCGCCGGGAATGGCACTTCCTGCAGCTAAGCCTCTTCATCGCAGCCTGGATGCTGCTGTCGCCGCTGTTACCCGACCGCTGGCTGGTCCAGGTCTTCCTGCAGGCGTTCCTGCTCAATTCCGTCCTCGTCACCCTGTGGGCCAACCCGCAGTGGCGGAACGCGCGGCGGATTGCGATTGCCCTTTGGTGCGTGTCGCTGGTGGGTTCCCTGCTCGCGGTCCTGCCGCTGCCCGACCGGTGGCTGCCATGGTGCCGCCTGGCGGGGGACGTATCGCTGCTCCCGCTGCTCGCCATGCTGGTGGTCGGCATCCTCCGGTTCATCTTCCGCTCCAAGAGGCTGTCGATCGACGGCATACTGGCGACCGTCGCGGTTTACCTGATGATCGCGCTGATGTTTGCACAGCTCTACGTGCTGACGATCGCGGCGAATCCCTCGAGCTTCTCGCTGCCAATCCCGGCCCTGGAACGCACGCCCCACCTGCTGCAGAGCGACATGCTGTATTTCAGCCTCGTGACGCTCGCGACCGTGGGGTACGGCGACATCCTGCCGCAGACCGAGTTCGCCCGCATGCTGGCCATGCTCGAGGCGGTCGTCGGGCAGTTCTACGTCGCGGTCGTCGTCGCCGTCTTCGTCGGCATGTACGCGGCGCAATCGCGCGACTGACGCCGGCCGGGAGAACCTCAGACGGTGTGGTCCTCGTGGCACATCAGGCACTCCATGTGCCCCTGCTGGTTCCACCTGCGTGCCTTCTTGGCCGGAGTATCCGGCCCGTGACACCCGATGCAGTGCTCGACTTCTTTCGACGGGTGCCACGCCGGCGCGACCCAGTTGCCGGCGAAGAACTCGTTGAGAGCGAGCGTCACGGTATAGACGACCTCGCCGGCCACCTTGGCGCAGCGTTCGATCTTCGCACCGTCATGCAGGTCCTTCACACCGGCGGCCAGCGACCACTTCGAGACCGAGGTGTGGCACAGGGGTGACATGGCCTTCACGCGGATCTGCTTCGGCAGCGGCGACAGGTCGTCGAACCGGTCGGTCGGGAAGTCCTGCTCCGCGTACCACCAGAACAGCCGGTCCACGATCGCGTTGTTCTGCAGGTAGCTGTCGCGCTTCTCTCCGTACGTGACCATGTTGATGATGACGGACGCGCCGGCGAGCGCACCGCACAGGGTGCCGTGCCCGCCAAAGCCCGCCGCCGCATGGACCATCAACATGTCCGGCATGGTCGTCCAGGGATGGCCGACCTTCTCCTTCAGCAGGCTGAGCAGCGAGAGGTAGCTCGCTGATCCGCAACCGCCCTTCTCCTTGTAGAAACGATATCCGCGGCGACCCGCCTCCAGCGGATCGAGCTTGACCCAGGACCACGGGAGTGGCGGCGCATCGCTCGAGATCACGGCTGGAGCGGCGATGGCCGTCAAGCCGCTGCCGATGCCTCCGCCTGCGAGCAGAGCGGCCGACCCGGTGAGAACGTTGCGGCGCGTGATCGCGCCTTCCTGCCCGTCCTGAAATCTCATGGTGAGCTCCCGATTAGGATCCTCCCCCGATACGGACTGCAGCCCACTGTGCTCCTCGCGACGGTCCGGCACATCGTCTGCAATACCTACGTCTGACGACGCGCTTCGCGAGCGGCGGCTGCACACATCCACAATGCGGCCAGCCGTGAGGCGGGCTACGCTCGGGACGTTATCCCGCGGCCAGGTGGTTCGGGCGGGCCGGGCGTTTCGCCGCGGCATCGCCGACAATCCCCGCATTCGGAGGCGTCATCATGGCCACTCGCAAGCAACGTACCCCGGCCCGTTCGACGGAATCGCCGGCTCGCAACCGCAAGGCAAAGCATGACGCCGCCGCAACACAGGCCGCGACACACGTCGACACCGTCACGCACCGGTCGTCGCCCGACGAGCGCCGGGCCATCGGCAAGGCCCTGCGAATCAAGCTCGCGCGCGATGCCCATGGCCGTTGGAAGGCCCACGCCGGACGCAAGGACCCGATCCAGGTCCTGAAAGCCGCGGACGAAGGCCGGGTGCCGGAACTCGTGCCGATCCGCTACGGCCGCATGCTCCAGTCGCCGTTCGCCTTCTACCGCGGCACGGCGGGACTGATGGCTGCGGACCTCGCGCGTACCCCCACCACCAGCCTGCGCGTCCAGGCCTGCGGCGATTGCCACCTCATGAACTTCGGCGGTTTTGCGACGCCGGAGCGCAACATCATCTTCGACATCAACGACTTCGACGAGACGTCGCCCGCGCCGTGGGAGTGGGACGTCAAGCGACTGGTGGCGTCTTTCGTCCTCGCCGCGCGCTCGACCGGGCTCTCCGACGCAAACGGCCGTGAATTGGCGGAAGCCTGCGCGCGCAGCTACCGCAAGAACATCGGCAAGTTCGCCGAAATGCATCCGCTCGACGTCTGGTATTCAAGGGTCACGGCCAGCGATATCCTCGACCTGTTGTCGCCGGGGGAGCGCAAGCGGGCGCAGGCGCGAATCGACGCCGCGTTGAAACACAGCGGCTCGGAGATGGACTTCCCGAAGCTGGCGGGCGTCGTGCACGGCCGGCTCGCCATCCGTGACACGCCGCCGTTGATCTACCACCCCGAAGTGGCCCGGGCACCGGACTTCCAGCAGACACTCGACCAGGTATTCGCCGACTACCGTGAAACCCTTCCGGACGATCGCCGCGTCCTGCTCGACCGGTACCAGCTGGTCGATGCGGCGATCAAGGTCGTCGGTGTCGGCAGCGTCGGCCGGTGGTGCTGGATCGCCCTGATGATGTCGGACTCGAACGAACCGATGTTCCTGCAGTTCAAGGAGGCGGTGGCCTCGGTGCTCGAGCCGTACTCGGGCGCGAGCCTCTTCAAGCACCACGGCCAGCGCGTCGTGAACGGCCAGCGGCTGATGCAGCCGAGCTCCGACCTGTTCCTCGGCTGGGTGACCGGACCCAACGGCCGGCACTTCTACGTGCGGCAACTGCGCGACGCGAAGATCAAGCCGATGGTCGAGACGATGAACGCCGCACTGCTGCTGACCTATGCGAAGGCGTGCGGCTGGGTTCTTGCGCGCGCGCACGCCAAGGCGTCCGACGTGTGCGCAATCGCGGGCTACCTCGGGACGAGCTCGCAGTTCGACGAGGCGATGGGAGCCTTTGGCCTCGCCTACGCCGACCAGGCCGAAAAGGACTTCGCGACGCTCAAGACCGCGGTGCACAAGGGCCGCGTCGTCGCCTTCCAGGAAGTCTGAGACCCGGCTCGCGGCCAAGGACGCCCGGCACGCAGACGGACTCCGCGCGCGCCGGCGGGAGTGCGCTAGAGTTCGCGCTCCCGTCCCGAGTACCCCATGGCCGACCCGACGCTTCCCGACCGACCGAAGTCCCGCTCGCTGAAGCCGCTGCGGGCGCTGCTGCCCTACCTGCAGCCGTACCGCGGGACGTTGGTGCTGGCCCTCCTCGCACTGCTGATCGCCTCAGCCGCCATGCTGGCTTTGCCGATCGCATTCCGCCACCTGATCGACCAGGGCCTGTCGTCCCGCAGCGCCGACACGATCGACCGCTACTTCATCGCCTTCATGGTGGCGGCCGGCGTGTTCGGCATCTTCGCCGCGCTGCGCTTCTACTTCGTCACGTGGCTCGGCGAACGCGTCGTGGCCGACATCCGCGAGGCGGTGTATGCCCGCGTCATCCGCATGGATCCGAGCTTCTTCGAAGTCACGCGCATCGGCGAAGTGCTGTCACGGCTGACGGCGGACACGACGCTGGTGCAGTCCATCGCCGGCGTGAACCTCTCGATCATGTTGCGCTCGACCATCTCACTGATCGGCAGCCTCGTGATGCTGGCCGTGACGAGCGCCAAGCTGACCGGTCTGATCGTGTTGATGATGCCGCTCGTGCTGGTGCCGATGATCGTGCTCGGTCGGCGTGTGCGTAAGGAGTCGCGCAGCTCGCAGGACCGCATCGCCGACACCAGCGGCATTGCCGACGAGACGCTGAACGCGATCCAGACGGTGCAGGCGTTCACGCTCGAGGACGTCAACGTGCGGCGTTTCGACTCCGCCGTCGAGGACTCGTTCAAGGCGGCCGTTCGCCGCACCCGGACCCGCTCCACGCTGACGGCGCTCGCCACGATGCTGATCTTCGGTGCGATCACGTTCGTGCTGTGGGTCGGCGCGCATTCGGTGGTCCGCGGGGAAATGACCGGCGGCCAGCTCGGACAGTTCCTGCTCTATGCCGTCTACGTGGCCATCGCGGCCGCATCGCTCTCCGAAATGTGGGGCGAAGTGCAGCGCGCGGCCGGCGCGATGGAGCGACTGGTCGAACTGCAGCATGCCGCGCCGGCCATCGTCGCGCCGCCGCACCCCGTTGCGCTGCCCGCGCCCGGACTCGGTGAAATCCGTTTCGATCACGTGACGTTTCGCTATCCGTCGCGGCCCGAGGCCAAGGCGCTGGACGGGTTCGACCTCCACATCCGCCCAGGCGAAACGGTGGCGTTCGTCGGGCCGTCGGGAGCCGGCAAGAGCACGACGTTCCAGCTTCTGCTGCGTTTCTACGATCCGGCCGAAGGCGCCATCGTGATCGACGGCGTGAACGTCGCCGATGCCGAACCCGAGCAGGTCCGCGCGCGCATCGGTCTCGTGCCTCAGGACACGGTGCTGTTCGCGACGAGCGCGCGCGAGAACATCCGCTACGGCCGGCCGGGCGCGACGGATGTGGAAGTCGAGGCTGCGGCCGGCGCTGCAGCTGCCGACGAATTCCTGCGCAAGCTGCCGGAAGGGTACGACACGTTCCTCGGCGAGCGCGGCACGCGTCTCTCCGGCGGGCAGCGCCAGCGCATCGCCATCGCCCGAGCCATCCTGCGCGATCCGCCGATCCTGTTGCTCGACGAAGCGACCAGCGCGCTCGACGCGGAAAGCGAGCGTCTGGTGCAGGGCGCACTTGATCGCCTGATGCGGAACCGCACGACGATCATCATCGCGCACCGGCTTGCGACCGTGCTCCAGGCGGACCGCATCGTGGTGATGGACCACGGGCGCATCGTCGCGCAGGGCACCCACGCCGAACTGGTGCGCAACAACGAACTCTACGGCCGGCTCGCCGCGCTGCAGTTTGCCGATGGCGCGTCGCACGAAGCATCGGGAGTCAGCGCATGAGCGAGTCCACGCCCCGCACGAACGAACTCGGGCAGCCGATTGGGCACGCCGTCCCGGACTGGCGCGCGCCACCGCGTCCGCCGCGCCACACGCTGGCGGGACGGTTCTGCCGCGTGGAACCGCTCGACGCCGCGCGGCACGGCCAGGATTTGCACGCTGCCTTCGCGGCGGATCGCGAAGGGCGCATGTGGACGTACCTGTTCAGCGGCCCCTTTGCCACGGAGAGCGAGTTTCACGAATGGCTGGCACCGCGGCAGGCGTCCGACGATCCGCTGTTCTTCACGATCGTCGACCTCGCCACCGGTCGCGCGGTGGGCCTGGCGTCCTATCTCCGCATCGATCCCGCGAACGGCGTGATCGAAGTCGGGCACATTGCCTTCTCGCCGCAGCTGCAGCGGACACCGGCGGCGACCGAAGCGATGTACCTGATGATGAAGAACGTCTTCGATCTCGGGTATCGCCGCTACGAGTGGAAGTGCGACTCGCTCAACGCGCCTTCGCGCCGCGCGGCGGCGCGACTGGGGTTCAAGTACGAAGGACTGTTCCGCCAGGCGATCGTCTACAAGGTCCGCAACCGCGACACGGCGTGGTACTCGATCGTCGACGGGGAGTGGCCGGCGATGGCGGAGAGATTTCAGCGGTGGCTCAACCCCGGCAATTTCGATGCTGACGGGCGGCAGAGGACATCGTTGTCGTCCGGTGTACTCCAGTCGCTTGATGGCCACTGACGCCGGCTGCGGAGACTTCACGATTCGGAGAAGACCATGACCAAGCTCGACAAGCGGGGTAACCCGGTTTCATTTCGCGGACAGCAGGCGATCGACGCACTCGATCATGCGTTCGATCTGCTGCATGCCTACCAGGCCGATCCGCTGGCCGAGGTCGACAAGATCATCGCCGACCATCCGGATTTTGCCATGGCGCACGCCTTTCGCGCCGGCGCCCTGGCCACCGCGACCGACAAGGCGTTCGAGCCGGAACTCATCAAGAGCGTGGAAGCGGCTGAAGCGCTGGCGGCGCGAGCCAACCATCGCGAGCAGACCCACATTTCCGCGGTGCGCGCGTGGCTCGACGGCGATTTGGAACGGGCGACGGAGCTGTGGGGCCGCGCTTCGATTGCCTATCCGCGCGATCTGCTGGCGCTCCAGTTTGCGCATGTCGGCGACTTCTTCCTCGGCTACTCGCACATGTTGCGCGATCGCGTTGCCCGTGTGCTGCCGCACTGGAATCGCGACGTACCGGGCTATGGCTTCATCAAAGGGATGTATGCATTCGGGCTCGAGGAAGCGGGCGATTACGTTCAGGCGGAGGCACACGGCCGAGAAGCGGTCGCCTTGAACAAACAAGACGGCTGGGCCGTTCATGCCGTCACGCATGTCATGGAGATGCAAGGCCGGGCCGCGGAGGGTGTTGAATTCCTCGAGACCGGCGTCGATGGTTGGGCGCCGAACAGCATGTTCGCGTACCACCTGTGGTGGCACAAGGCGCTTTTCCACCTTGACATGAATGACGCGTCCACTGCGCTGAAGCTCTTCGATGACAGGATCTCTGCCGCCGGTTTTGGTCAAGCGCTGGAACTCCTCGACGGCTCGGCATTGTTGTGGCGGCTTTGGGTGCTCGGCCACGACGTGGGCGACCGATGGAACGGACTGGCCAATAAATGGGAGACACGCATTGACGACGCTTACTACGCCTTCAACGACGTGAACGCGATGATGGCGTTTGTCGGCGCCCGCGACGGCGCGGCGCAGAAGCGGCAGATCGAAGCCGTACGGCGGGCGGGATCGGGGACCGGAACCAATGCGATGATGAGCCGCGAGATCGGCGTGCCTGCCTGCGAAGGTTTCGCCGCGTTCGGTCGTGGTGACTACGCGCAGACAATCGAGTTCCTATTGCCGCTGCGCGCCAAGGCGAACCGCTTTGGCGGCAGCCATGCGCAGCGCGACATGCTTTCGTGGACGCTGACCGAAGCCGCAATGCGCCTCGGCGACCGAGCGCTTGCCGATGCATTCGTGGCCGAACGGTTGTCGTGGAAGTCCGAAAGTCCGATCAATCGCGCCTGGGCGATGCGCGTAGACAAACTGAAGGTGACGCAACCGGCCTAAGGGCTCATGCAATCCAGCTCGCAGGACCCGCGCGTCTCTCCTTGCCGAGCAGCACGTCGATCGCCAGCCCGTAATCCATTGCTTCGCCGCGCCAATGCGTGCGTGCCGTGTGCGGATCGATGTGGATTCCGTCTTGCTCGTGCCGCGTGGAGAGATCCGTCCACGATGCAGCCATGGATTGCGTGTGGCCCGGAGCCGAAGAGACCCACGATTCGCCCTTGGCATTGACGAACCGCCACGCACCGTCGTCCAGCCGCTCGATGCGGATGCCCCCTTCATGCACCTGGCGGTGATGGAAGCGGCACAGCGAGACGAGATTGCCGAGCTTGGTCTCGCCGCCCTCGGCCCAGTGATGCACGTGATGGCCATCGACGTACTTCTTGTGGGTGCAGCCGGGGAAAACGCAGCCTTTGTCCCGTGAATTCAGCGCGCGCTTCAAGGCAGGAGGAATACTCCGTGTCTTGCGACCGACATCCAGCGGCTCGCCTTTCTCGTCCTCAGTGATTTTCACGTAACTGCAGTCGCAGGCGTGGCGCCGTGCCGTCTCGGCAGACATCGCAGGGCCATGTTCGAACTCGCTACGGCCTGCCGTGCGCTCCTTGAGCGTTTCATGATCGACGTGAATGACGATCTGGTGCCGCTCACCGCCAGTGAGAGCCTCGGCACCGTGCTTGAGGAAGCTCTCGGCCACCAAAGCCAGAGCATCGGCACGTTGCGCCGTCGGTGGAATCTTCGGTGCAAAGCTGCGCTGGAACGTTCCAGACGTTCCCGCTGGAACGTCAAATGAAACTTCACAATCTTCCCGCGGCAACGGCAGCTCGGACTTCGCCGCCTCGAGGGCCTTCAGAACGATCATCCCCGCTTCGGCGGGCAGCCGTGCCTTCAACACCAGCGAACCGTCGTCATCAAAGAAGTACGAAACGGACCGTCCCGCCTGCTGCCGCTCTTCCCGCGACAGTTCTTCGACGTCCTGCACGCGCCGGTACTGACGCACCAGCCGCTCGACGTGACTCGCCGTGCCGTGCAGCGCGATGTCGAGCAGGTACTTCTCCGTGGCCGGCGTGGCCACCCGCGTCAGCTCGCGAACCTTCGAGTAGCTCAACTCTCCCCGACCCATCGCCGCACCGATCAGCGGCAGCTCATCGAGCGCATGCGCCACCCGCACCTTCTCGCGCGCGGCACCCAACGCCAGCCCGCACTGCCAGTTGAGCCAATGCGCACAGGACTGGGTGACCGAGTCCGACCAACCCTTCCTGCGATCGAACTCCGCGATCAATGCCAGCCAGCGGCGGGTGGCGGCGTTCAGGTGCCCGGCCAGCTCGGTGATGGAGGACACCAGTTCGCGGGTGCTGAGATTGCTCAAAGCGTCGGAGGAAGGGCTCTCCATGGCGCGCTCCGAAAGACTGTACGGATATCCAGTCAATGTATCATATTTATCATACAAAGCAATCGCTTAAGCGAGAAAATGACCTTCGGAAACAGCCAGATTTCCGCGGCGCAGGCGGACCGATTCGACGCCTTCGTTCGAATGGGCGCGTCGATGGGTCGCTGTAGACTTCGACCCACATGACAACGTTCACGGTGTACTGGCAACCCGGCTGCACGAGCTGCCTCAAGACGAAGGAGTTCCTGCGGGCGCACAGCATCGACCGTTCGAATCGGTGAACGTGCGCGAAGACGCCGGCGCATTCGAGCGGCTCGCGCGCCTCGGCGTGAAGTCCGTGCCGGTCGTCGCGCGCGGCAGCGAATTCGTGCTTGGCCAGGACCTGGACGAAGTCGCGCGTTTCGTGGGAGTCACGGTGAATCGCACGCGACTCCCCGTGCCCGTGCTCGTCTCGCGCCTGATGGCATTGCTCGACATCGCCGCCGCTTATACGGAACGGCTTCCTGAAGGCTCGCTTCAGACGAAGCTGCCCGGCCGCGAGCGCACCTATCTCGACCTCGCCTACCACGTGCCGCAGATCGTCGTGGGTTTCCTCGACGCCGCGCTCGGCGGCCGGCTGACGTACGAGCACTTCGAGCGGCGCCCGCCGGAGCACATCCGCACGGGCACGGATGCCGCGCGACTGACGCGCAGCGTGGCGCAGGCGTTTGCGGTGTGGTGGGCGGGAAACCAGTCGCGCTTGCCTGCGTCGCTCGATACCTACTACGGAACGCAGCCGCTGCCCGGCGTGCTCGAACGCACCACCTGGCACGTGGCGCAACACGTGCGCCAGCTCGAGCGTGTGCTCGACCTGCTCGGCGTCCACGATCGTCCGTCCTTGCCCGCGGCCCTGCTGGAACATCTGCCGCTGCCCGCGGACGCCTGGGACGCCGAGGTGCCGATGTCGTGAGGCCACTTCACGCACGGCTCGCCATACTTCTCGCACTGCTCGTCGCGGCCGGCACTTCCGCTGAGCCACCGACGCAGAGTGCGTCGACGCTGCTGATCCCCCGCACCGCCGAGGGCACCCTGGATTTCGTCGACCCCGGCTCCGGCCTGCGGCTCGCATCCGTCGCGTTGGACACCGGTCCGCGCCGGGTCGCGGTTTCGGCAGACGGCAAGCGCGCGGCCGTGCTCGGCTGCGGCCCGTCATCGGCGCCCGACGTATCGAGCGTGCGCCTGAGCATCGTGGATCTCGAGCAACCCCGCGAACTGCACCGCATCGAACTCGGGGTGGGTCCCTGCCCGCCCGCGCTGGCGTGGTTCGGCGCGGACAGGGTCGCGGTCGAAGCTGCCGCGCCGGCGCCGGCATTCGTCGTCGAAGCGGGCACAGGCCGGATCGTCGGCACTCCCACGGCCGAGGACCGGGCCAAGATCGAGGAAACGATCCGTTCAGCCCCCGCCCCGAGCGAATCAATAGGTGCAGTGCAGCAATTCCTGTCGTCAGGCGGACGCCTTTCCGACCTGGCGCTTTCCTCGACCATGCCGCGCGCCGTCTGCCACGCCTGCACCCCCGAAAGTTCCGCGATTAAGTAGTAATACGATTGTCCCTTCGGGCGCTCCGGGAAGACGATCGGCCCTGCATTTTCAGGGGCCGCGCCGCATGTCAGCCGGTTCGGCAAAACGACATAACCAACGGGAGCGCGACATGGGTCGTCAAGAGACTTTCTACGAGTTGATCCGCCGCCAGGGCATCTCCCGGCGCAACTTCATGAAGTTCTGTTCACTGAGTGCCGCGTCCCTGGGACTCGCGCCGGCCTTCGCGGGCAAGATCGCGCACGCGATGGAAACGAAGCCGCGCGTTCCGGTGATCTGGCTGCACGGCCTCGAGTGCACGTGCTGCACCGAGAGCTTCATCCGCTCCGCGCACCCGCTCGCCAAGGACGTGATCCTGTCGATGATCTCGCTCGACTATGACGACACGATCATGGCCGCCGCGGGCCACCAGGCCGAGCAGTGCATCGAAGACATCAAGCGCGACTACAAGGGCCAGTACATCCTGGCCGTCGAAGGCAATCCGCCGCTCGGCAACGACGGCACGTTCTGCATCCCGGGCGGACGACCGTTCGTCGAGAAACTGAAAGAAGACCGCCGCGGACGCCGCCGCCGTCATCGCGTGGGGCTCCTGCGCTTCGTGGGGCTGCGTGCAGGCCGCGAAGCCGAATCCCGACGCAGGCGACGCCGATCCACAAGGTCATCAAGGACAAGCCGATCATCAAGGTGCCGGGCTGCCCGCCGATCGCCGAAGTCATGACCGGCGTCATCACCTACTACGTCACGTTCGGCCAGCTGCCGGCGCTCGACCGCCAGGGCCGGCCGCTGATGTTCTACGGCCAGCGCGTGCACGACAAGTGCTATCGCCGCGGCCATTTCGACGCCGGCCAGTTCTCCGAGACCTTCGACGACGAAGGCGCGCGCAAGGGCTACTGCCTGTACAAGGTGGGCTGCCGCGGACCGACGACCTACAACGCCTGCTCCACGACGCGCTGGAACGAGGGCGTGTCGTTCCCGATCGGCTCCGGTCACGGCTGCCTCGGCTGCTCGGAGCCGGATTTCTGGGACAACGGACCCTTCTACAAGCGCCTCGAGACCTTCCCGCAGTTCGGCGCTGAAGCGACGGCGGTCAAGGTCGGCGCGACGGCGGCTGCGATCGTCGGCGCCGGCATCGCCGTGCACGCGGGCCTCACCGCCCTGCGCCAGGCGCAGCGTGAAACCGAACTCCCCTCGCATCGAGGCGGAGTCCGATAAACGTGCCGTCTGACCGAGTGGAGTACTGAGAAATGAGCATTGCAACACCCAATGGCTTCCAGCTCGACAACTCGGGCAAGCGCGTCGTCGTCGACCCGATCACGCGCATCGAGGGGCACCTCCGTATCGAGGTGAACGTCGACGCCAACAACGTCATCCGCAACGCAGTGTCCACGGGCACGATGTGGCGCGGACTCGAAGTCATCCTGCGCGGCCGCGATCCCGCGCGACGCATGGGCCTTCGTGCAGCGCATCTGCGGCGTGTGCACGGGCGTCCACGCGCTCGCCTCGGTGCGCTGCGTGGAGAACGCGCTCGAGATCGAGATCCCCGAGAACGCGAACACGATCCGCAACATCATGCACCTGACCCTGTATTCGCAGGACCACCTGGTGCACTTCTATCACCTGCACGCCCTCGACTGGGTGGACGTCGTCAGCGCGCTGAGCGCCGACCCGGCGGCCACCTCGCAGCTGGCGCAGTCGATCTCGTCCGTGGCCGATGTCCTCGCCCGGGCTACTTCCGCGACCTGCAGAACCGCCTGAAGAAGTTCGTCGAGTCGGGGCAGCTGGGCCCGTTCCGCAACGGCTACTGGGGCCACCCGGCGTACAAGCTGCCGCCCGAAGCGAACCTGATGGCGGTCGCGCACTACCTCGAAGCGCTCGACTTCCAGAAGGAGATCGTCAAGATCCAGACGATCTTCGGCGGCAGAACCCGCACCCGAACTGGCTGGTCGGCGGCGTGCCCGTCGCCCGATCAACATGAACGGCGTGGGCGCGGTCGGCGCGGTCAACATGGATCGGCTGAACATGGTCAGCTCGATCATCGACCGCACCATCGACTTCATCGACAACGTGTACATCCCGGACCTGCTGGCGATCGCCTCGTTCTACAAGGACTGGGCGGCCGATCGGCGGCGGACTGTCGTCGAAGTACCTGATGTCCTACGGCGACCTGCCGAAGTCGGCCAACGACTACAGCCCCGGCAACCTGATGATGCCGCGCGGCGCGATCATCGACGGCAACCTGAACGAAGTCCACGACATCGACCTCGGCAAGCTCGACGAGATCCAGGAGTTCGTCACGCACAGCTGGTACAAGTACGGCGACGAGACAAGGGCCTGCACCCGTTCCAGGGCGAGACCGAGCCGAACTTCGACATCGGCGGCGCCAAGGGCACGAAGACCCGCATCGAGTCGGTCGACGAATCCGCGAAGTACTCGTGGGTCAAGTCCCCGCGCTGGAAGGGCCACGCGATGGAAGTCGGCCCGCTCGCGCGCTACGTCATCGGCTATGCCAAGGGCATCCCGGAGTTCAAGGAACCGGTCGACATGGTGCTCGGCAAGCTCGGCGTGCCGATCACGGCGCTGTTCTCGACGCTCGGCCGCACCGCGGCGCGCGGCCTCGAGTGCAGCTGGGCGGCCCACAAGCTGAAGGACGAGTTCAACAAGCTCATCGCCAACATCAAGGCGGGCGACACGGCCACGGCGAACATGGCGAACTTCGAGCCTTCCACCTGGAAGGCGAAGGCGCAGGGCTTCGGCTTCGTCGAGGCACCGCGCGGCGCGCTCGGCCACTGGATCGACATCGAAGACAAGAAGATCAAGAACTACCAGTGCATCGTGCCGACGACGTGGAACGCGAGTCCGCGTGACCCGGCCGGCAAGATCGGCGCCTATGAAGCGGCGCTGCTCGACACCCCGATGCACGACCCCAACCTGCCCCTGGAGATCCTGCGCACGATCCATAGCTTCGACCCGTGCCTGGCCTGCGCCACGCACGTGCTCGACATGGAAGGCAACGAGGTCACCAGCGTCAAGGTGCGGTGAGGAGGGATGCCATGACCAAGATGTATCACCCTTCGACACCCATCGCGAACAGGCTGCGCGAAGGCCTCTTCGGCGAGGCGATCCTGCCGCCCAAGGGCGTGCTGGCGGGGCCGGTGTACGTCTATGACGCGGCAGTGCGCATCTGGCACTGGGTGACGGCGCATCTGCATCGTCGTGCTGGCCGTCACGGGCTACTTCATCGGCACGCCGCCGCCCTCCCTGGGCGGCGAGGCGGCCGCCCACTTCCTGTTCGGCTGGATCCGCTTCGTGCACTTCTCGGCCGGCATGATCCTGGGCGTGATGTTCCTGCTTGCGGCTCTACCGCGCGATCGTGGGCGGCCCACACGCGCGGCAGATCTTCTACATCCCGTTCTGGAGCCTCGCGTGGTGGAAGGACCTGTTCGAGGAGATCGGCTGGTACCTGTTCCTCAAGAAGCCGAAGGAGTACGTCGGACACAACCCGCTGGCGCACCTCGCCATGTTCCTCATGTTCGTGCTGCCGATGCATCGTCCTGCTGCTCACGGGATTCGCGATGTTCGCCGAAGGCGCGGGCTACGACGGCTGGTACTACGGCGCGTTCGGCTGGGTGCTGCGGCTGCTCGGCGACTCGATGACGGTCCACACGGTGCACCACGCCGCATGTGGATCATGGTCATCTTCTCGATGGTGCACATGTACATGGCCATCCGCGAGGACATGACGCACCGCCAGACGACGATCAGCACCATGGTCAGCGGTTGGAGGTTCTTCCGCTGAGGCAGGTCTGCTGAACCCAGGCCCGATCCCGGGCCGACGGGACAGCGGGACGAGGGGCGCTTCCGCCCCGAACTCCCCCTGTCCCGTTATACTTTTGGACGCCGTCTAAACGCACCGACAGGGGCCCTCGGACACATGAACCCGGACTCAATCGCCTCGCGCCGCATCGTCGTGCTCGGCGTCGGCAACATTCTCTGGGCCGACGAAGGCTTCGGCGTGCGTTGCGTGGAAGCCCTCGGCGACGGCTGGGACCTCCCCTCGGACGTCGAGGTGCTCGACGGCGGCACGCTCGGCCTCGCGCTCGTGCCGCTGCTGCTCGACGCCACCCACGTGCTGCTGTTCGATGCCGTCGCGCACCGCGGCGAGCCGGGCTCGCTGATCGTCGCACGCGACGACGAGATCCCGCGGGATCATGGGCGTCGGCAAGATGAGCCTGCACCAGGTGGGGATGAACGACATCCTCGCCAGCCTCGAGCTGCTCAATCACAAGCCCGAGTACTTCACGGTGGTCGGGATCAAGCCCGTCGAGCTGGCCGACTACGGCGGCAGCCTCACGCCCGCGGTGCAGGCCAAGGTGCCGGCGGCGCTCGAGCTCGGGCTCGAGGAACTGGCGCGCTGGGGTGTCGTCGCGACGAAGCGCACCGAACCCGCCCAGCGCGCGACGGTGATCGCCGCCCTCGCGCGCGCGCGCTACGAGAACGAGCGCCCGTCCGCCGACGTGGCCTGCCGCACCGGGGACGAGCGGTTCCTCGCGATCCGCGCGGCGAGCGAGAACAAACAGAACGACGACCAGGGAGGCTCCCGATGACGGACGTACTGCAGGCACTGGCCGGGCATCCGTCCTGCGACGTGGTGCGCAAGGCCGACCTCGACGAATTCCTGGCGCGCAATCCCCGCGCCCTGCTCTTCTTCAGCGGCGACGTCGCGCAGCGGCCGGAAGGCCTCGATGTGGCCGTGGTCGTGCGCGAGCTGCTGACCAGCTACCAGGGCCGCCTGCGCCTCGGTCTCGTCGACCGGCGCGACGAGGCCGCGCTGATGACCCGATTCGGCGTCGTGGTGACGCCCGCCGTCGTCTACGTGCGCGACGGCGAACCTTTCGAACTGGTCGCGCGCATGCGCGACTGGCCCGTCTTTGCGCAAGCCTGCGAAAGGCTGCTGGCGCCCGGCGACGCGCCCTCGCCCCAGGATTTTGGAGGAAACGCATGACCGAACACGTGCTCGTCTGGCATCCGAAGGTCCCCGGGGAATCTCCCGCGGGCGGCGACGACGCGCCGCGGCTGATCGGCATGCCGACGGGCCTCGTGCGCCCGCCGCGGCCGGCCATGGCCGCCGGGCAACTCACGCCCGCGGCCCGCTCGATCCTGCACGGCGTGATCGCGGACCTGCGCCGGCGCATCGATGCGCCGGATGCCCCGCCGACGCGCTACAGCCTGCGCGACCTCGACGAAGCCGGCAAGGCAGCCGTGGCCGACATTCTCGGCGAGGGCGACGTCTGGGCCAAGGTCGGCGTGGGCGAGTCGTTCCGCCGCATCGTCGAGTCCGTGATGGCGGGCATCTGGCGCCTCGAAGCGAGCGGTGCGGACGGCGTGACGGACGAATGGATCGAAGTGGGCGCCGTGCCGGAACCGGTCATGAAAGTCGCCGCGGAGATGACCCGCGACACGCTCGAGATTCCGAAGCAGATGCCGCAGGGCGCGATGAACGCGCCGTTCCTGCTGGCCGAGCTGCAGGATCGCTCGAGCAAGTACCGGCCCGGCGACGAGAACCACGTCATCAACTTCACGCTGCTGCCGCTCACCGACATCGACGCCGACGTGCTCACGCACGTGCTCGGGCAGGCGCCGCTCGTGATCCGTTCCGGCGGCTACGGCAGCTCGCGCGTGTTCGCGACGGGGCTGCGGCACGTCTGGGCCGTGCAGTACGTCAACGGCCTCGGCAAGGTGATCCTCGACACGCTCGAAGTCGGCGGCGTGCCCGTCGCCGTGCTGGCCGCGAAGGAGGACTTCCAGGATTCCGCGGAGCGCCTCGCCGAGATCCTCGAGGCGTTCGCGTCATGAGCCGCCCGTTCGAGAGCAGCTATGGCGGCGACGGCTCGCGCATCGCCGACGACACGCGGCTCGAGTGCGGCATCTGCTGGTGGGTGTACGACCCGGCGCTCGGCGAGGAGGTCAACCAGATCCCGCCGGGCACGCCGTTCCGCCTGCTGCCCGACACCTGGGACGTGCCCGAGCTGCGGGGCCGACAAGGCGAAATTCATGGTCCTCGGCACGGCGGCCCCGTCCGACGAGGATGCCGTGCAGCGGCTCGCCAACGCGTACCGGCGCGCGGCGCTCAAGGTCAAGGGCATGCCGATCTACAACCCGACGCTGGCCGTCGAGGCCGTCGGCTTTCGCGAAGACGACGGGCGCCACGTCGGCGTGGTCGTGACGCCGTGGTTCATGAACGTGACGGCGATTCCCTCGCCGGACGATCTCGCGGTGTGGGTGAGCGGCGGGAAGGCGCGGCTTGCGTTCCCGTCGGGCTCGTACGACTTCACCGTCACGGAACTGCCGGAGTTCGGCCTGATCGGGTACTGCTCGCTGTTCTCGACGATGAGCGAGTTCACCGATCACGAAGCGGCGCAGCTCGCCGCACAGGCCGCCGCGGACGGGCTCTTCAGCGTCGACGAGCCGGAGCCGCAACCGACGAGCCAGATCTCCCGGCGGCAACTGCTCGGTGGCTGACCGATCGGCGCCGGATGACGAACACCGCGATCCTCGCGTTTCCGCGCTCCTCGTCTTCGCCTACCTGCTCGACATCTTCGGCCGGCGCACTAAGCTGCCGTCGGTCGTGCTGCTCGTGGCGACCGGCATGATCGGGCGGCAGGTAATGGAGCGGCTCGATCTGCACCTCGCCTGGGTGAACCCCCGGTGCCCGTCATCGGCACGCTCGGCCTGATCCTGATCGTGCTCGAGGGCGCGCTCGACCTTTCGCTGAAGCGCGACAAGATCCCCCTCGTGGCGCGGGCCTCGTTCTCGGCGGTGGCCGGGTTCCTCGTGTGCGTCGCTCTGCTGACGGCCGCGTTCCACTACGCACTGGAGCTGCCACTCGCCGCCGCGGCACTTGCGGCCATGCCCTTTGCCGTGATCTCGAGCGCCGTCGCCATCCCGAATTCCGTCGGCCTGCCGGGCGATGCCCGCGAGTTCATCGTGTACGAAAGCTCGCTCTCCGACATCGTCGGCATCCTCGTGTTCTACTCGTGGCTCCAGGCGCACGGGTCGATCGGAGCCTTTGCAACCGGCTTCCTCGGCGGCGGGGTCGTCTCGCTGGTCCTTTCGGTGGCAGCCGCGATCGGCCTCGTGTACCTCATCAACCGCATCGAGGGGCACGTGCGGTTCCTGCCTCTGCGCTCAGAAGGAATAGCCGAGCGACGTCGTGAGGCCGTAGTCGGACTTCGAGATCGCCGTCTCGCCCGGATCGCTGTCGTAGGTTCCGTACAGGCTGACCTCGAAGAAGAGGTCCTTGACCATCTCGTAGCGCGACCGCAGCTTGCCGTCGACACGCACGCGCCCGGACTGCGTCAGGCTCGGCAGCAGGTTCAGGGTTGCATCGAGCGAGGCCTCGGGCGTGTCGTAGCGGTAGAAAGAGTACTGCGTGCCGAGCACGCCCTCGACGCTGTCGGCCTGGTCGCGGCCGACGAAATTTTCCTTCGTGTACGCCAGGCCGGCGTAGGCGGCCCAATCCTGGTGGTTGGTCTGCGCGAGGTAGCGGCCGTAGGCGCCGCCGACGGTCGAGCGCAGGTTGAGGCCGAGCTCGTCGTTGCCCTCGAAGCCGCCGAACCCCTGCAGGAACCAGCGGTCCGCGAGGAAATGCCGGTATCCGCCCGAGAGGTTCCAGCGCGCCGAATCGTCGTTGCCCTGCTGCGTGGTGACCGTCGACGAGCCGTCGAGCGTCCACTGGTGGGTGGTGGCGCGGGCGTTGAGCCCGCCCGTGAACGTAAACTGCTGCAGGTCGTTCGACTTGGTGTAGTTGTAGCCGGCCGTCAGGTAGCCGTCGATGCGCTTGAGGAATTCCTGCTCGATGGGGTCGATGCGGATGACGTTCGCCATCTTCAGGTTCCAGCCCTTGGCGTCCTCCCCTGCGACCAGGCGCAGCGTGCCGGACTCGTCGGCCTTGGGCGCCTGGCCGAAGTACCGCAAGCCACTGGCAAGTTCGACCCGGAGAAACTGAGTCGACTCGACGCTCTGGACCTTGTCCCACTCGATGTAGAGGGTGCCGGCGGCGTCGGTCTTGAACTCGAGCTTGCCCTGCTCGAGGGACTTGACCTCGCCAGTGATGCGATCGCCGTTATTAAGAATCACGATGTCCGTCCTGGGCGCAGCCTGCGCCGGGGACGCGGCATCGAGAACGCCGGCGGCCAGCCACGCAATGGCGCAAAGTAACCGCCTGGGCCGACCGTCTATCGAAAACGACGCGATGCGCATGGGCACCTACTCCCGGAATCTGGCGGGAATATGCCACAGCGCCCGCTGCCCAATCCGAGATAGCACATGCCACGAAGTTTGCCTTAGGCTTGCCGGGAGTCCGGGCCACCACGTTTCAGGCGGGCATCATCAGGAGGGTGTATGGCGAAGGGAAAGACCTTGGAGGCTCGGGACCTGCAGCAGATCGACGCGTACTGGCGCGCCTGCAACTACCTCGCCGCGGGCATGATCTACCTGCAGGGCAACCCGCTGCTGCGCGAACCGCTCAAGCCGGAGCACATCAAGAACCGGCTGCTGGGGCACTGGGGCGCCAGCCCGGGCCTGAGCTTCACGTACGTCCACCTCAATCGCCTGATCCGGAAGTACGACCTGGACGCGATCTTCCTCGCGGGTCCGGGCCACGGCGCACCGGGCGTGCTGGCGCCCGTGTACCTCGAGGGCACGTACGCGGAGATCTACCCGAACAAGGGTGAAGACCTCGAGGGCCTGCGGCAGTTCTTCAAGGAGTTCTCGTTCCCGGGCGGCATCGGCAGCCACTGCACGCCCGAGACGCCCGGATCGATCCACGAGGGCGGCGAACTCGGCTACAGCGTCTCGCACGCGTTCGGCGCGGCGTTCGACAATCCCGACCTGCTCGTGACGGTGGTCGTCGGCGACGGTGAGTCGGAGACCGGCCCGCTCGCCACGGCCTGGCACTCCAACAAGTTCCTGAACCCGGTGCGCGACGGCGCGGTGCTGCCCGTGCTGCACCTGAACGGCTACAAGATCAACAACCCGACGATCCTCTCGCGGATTTCCCACGAGGAACTCGATGCGCTGTTCCGCGGCTACGGCTGGACGCCGCATTTCGTCGAGGGCGACGACCCGATCAGGATGCACGAGCTGATGGCCGCGACGATGGAGCGCTGCGTGCTCGACATCCGCAGGATCCAGTCGACGGCACGCCGCACCGGCAAGGCCGTGCGCGCACGCTGGCCGATGATCGTGCTGCGCAGCCCGAAGGGCTGGACCGGCCCGAAGAAGGTCAACGGGCACGCCGTCGAGGGCTACTGGCGCTCGCACCAGGTGCCGCTCGCCGACGTGCGCGACAATCCCGGGAACCTGAAGCTGCTGGAAAAGTGGCTCAAGAGCTACCGGCCGCAGGAGCTGTTCGACAAGGAAGGCCGGCTGGTCGCGGAACTCAAGGCTCTTGCGCCGCAGGGCCGCCGCCGCATGAGCGCGAACCCGCACGCGAACGGCGGGCAGCTGCGCCGGCCGCTGCGGCTGCCGGATTTCCGTGACTACTCGGTCCCGGTGAAGAAGCCGGGCGCCGTCGAGGCGGAGAACACCCGCAAGCTCGGCGAATTCCTGCGCGACATCCTGAAGCTCAACGTCGACAACTTCCGCGTCTTCGGGCCGGACGAAACGTCTTCGAACAAGCTCGACGCCGTGTACCAGGCGAGCAAGAAGACCTGGCTCGCGGACATGCTTCCGGTCGATGCCGACGGCGGCGAGCTCGCCCCGGACGGCCGCGTCATGGAGATGCTCTCCGAGCACACGCTCGAGGGCTGGCTCGAAGGCTACCTGCTGACCGGCCGGCACGGCTTCTTCTCGACCTACGAAGCGTTCGTCCACGTCATCGACTCGATGTTCAACCAGCACGCCAAGTGGCTCGACATCTGCGAGGAGCTGCCCTGGCGCGCGCCGGTCGCCTCGCTCAACATGCTGATCACCTCGACCGTCTGGCGGCAGGACCACAACGGCTTCACGCACCAGGACCCGGGCTTCCTCGACGTCGTGGTCAACAAGAGCCCGACCGTCACGCGCATCTACCTGCCGCCGGATTCGAACTGCCTGTTGTCGGTCGCGGAGCATTGCCTCAAGAGCACCGACAACATCAACGTGATCGTCTGCGACAAGCAGAAGCACCTGCAGTTCCTCGACATGGATGCGGCGATCAAGCACTGCGCCAAGGGCATCGGGCTCTGGGACTGGGCCAGCAACGACCAGGGCGCCGAGCCCGACGTCGTGATGGCGGGTTGCGGCGACATCGCGACGCAGGAGGCGCTGGCGGCGGTGGCGCTGCTGCGCCAGCACTTCCCGGACCTGAAGATCCGCTTCGTCAACGTCGTCGATCTGTACAAGCTCACGCCGCCGAAGGAGCACCCGCACGGCCTCTCCGACCGGGACTTCGACACGCTCTTCACGACGGACAAGCCGATCATCTTCAACTTCCACGGCTATCCGTGGCTGATCCACCGCCTCGCCTACCGCCGCACGAACCACGACAACCTGCACGTGCGTGGCTACAAGGAAAAGGGCAACATCAACACGCCGCTCGAGCTCGCGATCAACAACGAGGTGGACCGCTTCAGCCTCGCGATCGACGCCATCGATCGCGTGCCGCGTCTGCAGGTGGCGGGCGCGCACGTGAAGGAAAAGATGCGCAACCTGCAGATCGAGTGCCGCAATTACGCGCACGAGCACGGCATCGACCGTCCGGCCGAGCGTGACTGGAAGTGGCCGCTGTGACGCACTCGACGAGGACACCATGGTCAGCCAGCTCGACGGCCTGAAGCAGCACTCGATCATCGTCGCCGACACCGGCGACATCGATGCGATCGGGAAATTCCGGCCGCAGGACGCCACGACCAACCCGAGCCTGATCCTCAAGGCGGCGCAGGATGCGCGTTACCGGCCGATCATCGACGAAGCCATCGCGGCCGCGGCCGGAACGCCCGCGGACTCGCGGCTCGCCGACACGATGGACCGGCTGTTCGTCGGATTCGGCCGGCGCATCCTCGAGCTGGTCCCGGGGCGAGTCTCGACCGAAGTGGAAGCGCGCCTCAGTTTCGACACGAGCGCCACGGAGACCAAGGCACGCCGGCTCATCGACCTGTACGAGGCAGCCGGCGTCCCGCGCGAACGGGTACTGATCAAGATTGCGAGCACCTGGGAGGGCATTCGCGCCGCCGAGCGGCTCGAACACGATGGCATCCACTGCAACCTGACGCTGCTCTTCAGCTTCGCGCAGGCCGTGGCCTGCGCCGACGCGGGCGTCACGTTGATCTCGCCGTTCGTCGGGCGGATCTACGACTGGCACAGGAAGGCACAGGGCGTGGAGGACATCCCGCGCGAGTCGGATCCGGGCGTCGCCTCCGTGACCCGCATTTACGACTACTACAAGAAATTCGGCTACGAGACGCAGGTGATGGGCGCGAGCTTCCGCAAGACGACGCAGATCCTCGACCTTGCCGGCTGCGACCTGCTGACGATCAGCCCGGACCTGCTGCAGAAGCTCGAGGCGGCCCCGGGCGACGTGCCGCGACGGCTGAGCCCGGCAGCCGCCGAGGCCAGCGATGCTGCCCGCGTAGACATGGACGAAGAAGCATTCCGCTGGATGCACAACGAAGATGCGATGGCGACGGAGAAACTCGCCGACGGCATCCGGCTGTTCCATGCCGATGCGCAGAAGCTCGCCTCAAGGATCGCCGCCGCGGTTGCGTAGGCGACACAGCATTACGTATAAGACGTAATCGCATGTATCCGGACGCCAATTCCGTGCGGTAGTCGGCTGGGGTAGGATGAATGTTGAGCGATGCACGGGGGTACGTGCTCCTCTCGGACTTGCCGTCCGGCTGGGGTCAACAGGAACGACTCGGCCAGGCCCGCGTGCCTGCCGGTAGCGTTACGGAGGGTGTACTGATGCGCAATAACAAGATCCGACGGCGCCGGGGCCTGGCGATGGCCACCGCGGGCGCCCTGCTCCTGGCCGCGGGCACGGCCTGTGCGGATGGCCCGAACCTGCTCGACGAGGGATGGGACGTCAGCCTCGGCACGTTCATCGTCAACCAGGACACGGAAGTGCGCCTGGACGGCGACACGGGGGGTGGGAGCATCAACCCCGGCACGCCCGTCGACTGGGAAAAGACCTTCGGCGACGGCGACACCACGCGCTTCCGGCTCGACGGCTACTGGCGGTTCGCCGAGCGGCACAAAGTGCGGACGATGTGGTTCAACTCGTCGCGCGACGACTCGAAGACGATCGACACCGAGATCGTCTGGCAGGGCGAGACGTTCCCGGTCAACGCCAAGGTCAAGGGCGAGTCGAAGTTCAATATCGTCGAGCTGGCATACGAATACGCCTTCATGCGGCGAGACAACTTCGAGCTGACCGGTACCGCCGGTGTGCACTACACCGACCTCTCCATGACTCTTTCGGGGCAGGCGCTTGACGGCGAAGGCGGTACGCGCCAGGTGAAGAAGGAAGGCAGCGTCGGCGCGCCCCTGCCCGTCTTCGGCGGTCGAGCGCTGTGGCGCATGGGCGGGGACTTCTGGCTCGACGCCAGCCTGCAGTGGTTCGCCCTGTCGATCGACGAGTACGACGGCAGCATCTGGGACGCCAAGATTGACGCCATCTGGCAGCCGTCCAAGTGGGTCGGCCTGGGCCTCGGTTACAACCGCTTCAAGGTCGACGTCGGCGTCGACACGGACAAGTTCAACGGCGACCTGAACTGGGAGTACAGCGGCCCGCGGATCTTCTACACCGTCCACTTCTGATGCGCGAGGCGGCCGCTGAGGCCGCACCGGAAAAAGGCCTCGGGATCGCAAGGTCCCGAGGCCTGTTCATTTCAGGCGGCAAGACATTACAGAACGGCGTTCGGCCTCCCGCCTTCTCTGCACGCGATTACCCGTCCTTGCCCTGGTCCGAACCAAAGAGCGCGCGTGTCAGCACGCCCGGCCCCAGCGCCCGGCTGAATTCCTTGGCGGTGATCAATGGCACCAGCACGACCAGGAGCAACAGGCAGGTGGCGATCATTTCGAGCACCGAATGTTTCTCGTATTCGGCCAGAGTCTGAGCGAACGAGTGACCGTGCGCCTTGCCCACCAGCAGTTCCTCCACTACGGACAGCACGACCAGCAGCAGGAAGAAGAGCAGGGCCTTCGTCGCAATCGCCATCAGCAGCGTTCGACGGCCTATCCGCGTCCCGACACCGGCGGCTTCACCGATCAGGATGAACTTGCCCAGAATCAGCGCCTTGACCGCCGCGATCCCGTGCGGGAGCAGGCCCAGGCCCTCCTCCCTGAGCAGTGCGGACTTGTAGAGCAGGAAGGTTGCGAAACAGACATAGAGATAGGCCGCAACGATCGCGTAATTGCGCAGCTCGTGGCGTGCCCGCTCCTTCAGGCTGGGCGCGCCTGGATGCGCATCCGAGGTCATGGGCCCGACGCCTTGCCGTTGGCGGCGTCCAGATGCTTGCGGAGGTCCTCCGCCCAGCCTTTCAGGATCCGATCGGCGGCGACCTTGTTGGTGACGCCGCTCGCGCGCTGCGCAAAAGCGTTCGAATCTGCCTGCGCATCCATGACCCGCGCGATAATCGTATTCGAGGCGGAGTCCCATAGTTCGAGGTACAGGGTCATCTGGCCCGCGGACCGGACGACTGTGGCGCCGATGTCTGCCGTCATCAGGTCCGGGGCGTTGACTTCCACGTTCATCAGCGCCGGTCGCAGCACGAGGACGTCGGGCGCCGCGGTATCGACGACCTCGTAGCCGCCGTTCGTCTGCAGTTCGTCGATGAATACCTTCTTGAACTCAGCGGCCAGCTTGCTCTTCATCCGATCGACATCCTTGTCTGAGACGCGCCCCTCCAGGCCAATCCTGCTGCTGTTGTAGTCCCGCTGCCAGTTCTTTTCGAACTCGACATAACAGTCGAGGATCGCGACGCGCTTGTACGGCGTCAACGTCGCACCGGGCTTTACGTACACCAGGCGTTCATTCGTGCTCTTCTGCAGGTGCAGGCCATCCGCGCTGACTTCGGGCGGCGGGTCCTTGGCGCTTAGTTCCTGCGGGTAGGCAAGCGCCAATCCGGCGCACACGCTGGCCGCCAGGCCGATCTGTCTGAAGACGATTGCGTACTTCATGGATTCCTCCTTACGGATGGTTCACGCGACTCCAGTGGGTGGTCGCTACGCCGTCATGGCTGCATGCGTTCAGCGAACGCCGACTCTGTTCACGGGTCCGCCCCGGTTGGCCGGTGTATTGACTCCGGGTGCAGGCGTCACACCAACGCCAGGCGCACCCACGCCGACTCCAGGTGCCGGCGTAGCGCCCACGCCAGGAGCGCCCACGCCGACAGTGGAGCGTCGGGCCACGCCGGCGTAGCTGACCGGCGTCACCGGCGCGCCAACAACAGCTTCCGCCGTGGCCACGACGCTTACATGCGTTGGCGAGACTTGACCATTGCATATCCACAACGCGGCAGCGGCGCCAAACAAGAGCACGGACTTGCGAGTGAGGCGAGTCATTGATTTCCTCCTGTGGGAGCTTCCGGTGGCAGCTCGTCGAGCCCGATGAGGGCGTCGGAACCGATCTTTTCCGCTCCGGCGGGCGGAACGAACTTGAATGCACCCGCCGCGGGCTCGAATCCGGTCTTCCAGCTCCTGACACGGAATGTGTACTGCGGTGCGCTGTTCAAGGTCTTGCTGGTGATTACCAACTTGCGCGGGATGGGCTTGTCACCCACTTCCACCCAGAGCTGCCAGTCAGTATCGAAGTTGCGGAAGGCGAGATGCTCGCATTCCACCCCGTCAATCACGCCGCGGCCGATGTGCTTGGCTTCCATGACGTCTGCAACGAGGACGTCGTAGGGATGCGACAGGAGAAAGTCCGCGCCCGGCAGCGCGACGCCATGGCCCGCCCTCAGGACCTCGATCAGCTGGTCCACATTCCCCGGGGCGTCGAACTGCGCATAGGCGTTGATGTTCCTGCCGTAGACACTCGCAATCTTGCCATCGAAGAACAGTGACACGTCCGCGTAGCCACCCACCCGATGGGCTCGCAGCTTGTCCGGGCGGTTAAGCAACACCTCGCCGGAATTGGTGAACTGGATCTTCTCCATCTGCGGCGTGATGACCTCAATGTCGCTGTCGAAGGTGAGCTCGATAGTCCTCTGGCTGCTGACGTAATCCGCCGTGGCCTTGAGGATCGATTTCGCATCGCCCTGTTTCGCTTGCGCGTCGGCGCTCGGCGACGCGGTGACGAGCAGCGCGGCAGAAAGAATGGCGCAGGTGAAGGACACGCCGCGACAGTTGCGAGCATGGGCGTCGTTGTTCGATGTCATGTTGTTGGCGCTCACGGCTTTGCGGTGACGTACACAAGATTGTTGCCCTGGAACGCGGCACGATAGTAATTTGCACCGCATTTGTAGTACTCGACACCACTCGCAGTCGTCTGGCTGCACCCCGATGGCAGGGCCGCCACGACCGTGCCGAGGGGCAAAGCCTGTCCGGAAGGCGTGGCTGCCGTCTGTTGCGCTGCAGCTGCCTGTTGTTGCGCGGTGGCCGACTGCTGCTGTGCCGTCGCGGACTGCTGCTGCGCCGTAGCCGCCTGCTGTTGCGCCGTAGCCGGCTGTTGCGCCGTGCCGACTGTGCGCTTGCCGCACTGGCGCTGGCTGCGGTCGTCGTCGCCACGACGGCCGTCGTCCGCACGGCACTACGCCGGGCAACTCCCGCGACACTCACTGGCGTCATCGGCATACCAACGACGGCTTGCGCTTCGCCAGGAAAATCGAAGCCGAGCGGAGCGTGAGGCGCCACTTCCGCCAGGAACAGCAGTATGAACGATGCGCCAAGAAGTGCTGGCTTGCGGTATGCAATCATGGGTTACTCCCGGTCTGTCCCCGCGGCATGAATTCGATTCTTCTTGCCCCCGGTGGCGGCGCAAACTCGAACTGCTTCGCGCTGACGTCGGGAGCGGTCGTCCAGTCGTTCATCCGTATCTCGAACTGCGGCGATCCGGCGACGTCCAGTGTCGTGATGACGTACTTGCGCGGCAAGGGCTTGGCGCCATCCTCGATCCAGATCTGCCAATCGACGTCCAGGCTGCGAAAGGCGAGATGGTCGCAGCGCACTCCGCCCACGATGGACTTGCCGACGACGAAGCCCGAGGTCACGTCTGCCATCAGGCGTGCGTACGAATCCTGCATCACCAGGTCGCCGGCCGGCGCGACGACATCGAGCGAGTCGCGCGCGAAGTCCAGCATCGCGTCGATCGTCCCCGGAGCCGGCACCGTTGCGTAGAGCCCGTCTTCCGGATTGAAGAGCGTGAGGTGATCGCCGTCGTAGTAGAATGACTGGCTGATGACGTCGCCGATTCGTTCGGCCCGTAACTTGTTCGGCCGTTGCACCGTAAGGTGCGTGCCGCTGTCCAACTGGATCTTCTGGCCGTTCACCAGCACCACTTCCATGGTGCTGGCGGTGACCAATCCGAACTTCTGCAGGCTGCCGACGTATTCCGTCATCCGCTTCATCATTCGGGCGGCCTCCGGATCCACGCCGGGACTCTGCGCCAGTGATGCAACTGGGAGCAACGACGCGAGCGCCAGCACCCACGACGTCGCCGGCCCCGTTCTCTTGCGCATGATTGTCATCGTCGGATTTCCTTGGAAAGATGAAGACCACACCGGGCTCACGCCCGGCAATCACCATGTCGTGCCTGAAGCAAGGGTAGCCTCGGATCCGGGAAATCAGAAGCGAAACGTGGCGCCGATCGCCGGCCCGCTGAGCGTCAGCGACTGGATAGGGGAACCGGACCCCAGGTCATAGTCCAGGTAACGCCATACACCGGTGACCTCGCCCCAGTGGAACGCGTACCCGACTCCTGCCATCGCTTGCAACGTGAGATCGGAACTGCCGGTACCGATGTCGAGATAGTACGGCGCGAACCACGAGTGCTCGGCGCCGAAAGTGGCCCGCCCCCTGACGCCAACGATACCGTCCCAGAGACTGTCGCTGACTTCACTGCGGCCATCACGCCCGGGCAGCGGCAGCGAGCTGATGTCGCCGTCGAGATGCCACTTCAGCGTCTGACTGAGGTCCAGGAGTCGCGCGCCCGCGAGCACGTCGAGGGAGTAGCCTGGCTGATCGACCACGCGATACGTGCCGACAGTGCTCCAGACCCAGGCTGTGACGTCGAGGTTGGCTTTGGCGGTGACGCTGGCGGGCAACTCATTGCCGCCGATGTTCAAGGCACGCGTGTTCGACCGGGAGCCGCCCAGGTCGACGTAGTTGACGTCCGTCGCCAGGCCCCAGCGACCCTTGCGCACATCGAGCATGCCCATGAACGTGAAGTTCAGGGCATTGAGGATGTCGTCGGCACTCACGTCGATCGATGACCCGCCGCCATCACCGCCACCAGGCGACGACGGAAACGACGTGTCGCCGCTGATGCTCGGCAGCCACCCATAGACTGTCAGCCCCCATTGCCAATCGTCCCGCGCGTCGTCCGCCAGCGCCGTGGTGGGAATCGTCGCGAGTATCGCAACCGCGGCACAGACGGTCGTCAAAGCCGCCCTGAGATTTGCCATGCGTCATTCCTGAGGAAAGTATTGAAGCCGTGAATGCGCCCAAGGTCGGCCGCGGTCGATCTTGCACGCTGATGATTCTGGGTGGACTTGGGCGGCCCGGCTTGACATGTTGAGACAAACTGCTGGACCGGGTCAATAATGCCAGGAGCTGGACAGTCAGGCAGCGTTCCTGTCAGGTTCTTAACGGCACATTGACGCCAAGCACCAAACGTGGCGGTATCTGGTCTCGGCAGTTCTGAGTATGCTCACGCGCGAGCCAGGCGCCGCGAGTACCGCGCGTCCCGCCTGCTTGCCGCATCGTCCGTGATCGAATTCCACAAAGGTTGTTCCATGAGCCAGAGAAGCCGCGCTGCAGCAAAGTTCGCCGTATGTGCCTCCGCGTGCGCGATGGTCACTGGCAGGCATCGGCTCCGCCGTCGCGCAAACGAGCCTGGACCGCACGATCCTGCCGGTCCCGGAACCGGTGCGGCCGCTCTACAAGGAAGTGGACGCGCGCAACGTCAAGGCGCCGCCGCGCTTCGAAGTCAAGGCGCCCGCAGGCGCACCCAACGTGGTGATCGTCCTGGTCGACGACATGGGATTCGGCGTCGCCGACGCGTTCGGCGGCCCGGTTGGCACTCCGACGCTGGATCGGCTGGCCGCGGAAGGCCTGCGCTACAACAACTTCCACACCACGGCGCTGTGTTCGCCCACCCGGGCGGCGCTCAAGGCCGGACGCAATCACCACACGGTGAACATGGCTTTCATCACCGAGATGGCGACCAGCCTGCCGGGCGCCACCGGCCAGATTCCGAGCGCGACCGCGCCCGTCGCGGAAACGCTGCGGCTCAACGGCTACAGCACGGCGGCCTTCGGCAAATGGCATGAAACCGCGGCCTGGGAAACGAGCGTCGCCGGCCCGTTCGATCGCTGGCCGACGCACCAGGGCTTCGACAAGTTCTACGGCTTCATCGGCGGCGAGACCAACCAGTGGGCGCCGTACCTCTACGACGGCACCACGCAGGTCGAGTTGCCGGACGATCCGAACTACCACTTCATGACCGACATGACGGACAAGGCGGTCGCGTGGATCAAGTTCCAGAAGGCGCTGACGCCCGACAAGCCCGCGTTCGTCTACTTCGCGCCGGGTGCGACGCATGCACCGCACCACGTGCCGAAGGAATGGATCGCCCGCTGGAAGGGCAAGTTCGACCAGGGCTGGGACAAGCTGCGCGAGGAATCGCTGGCCCGGCAGATCCAGATGGGGATCGTGCCCGCGGGAACGAAGCTGGCACCGAAGCCGGCGGCGATCAAGGACTGGGACACGCTCTCGGCCGACGAGAAGCGCCTCTTCGCGCACCAGGCCGAGGTGTTCGCTGCCTACGTCGAATTCACCGACCACGAGATCGGCCGGATGCTCGCCGCGTTCAACGACGTCGGGGAAGCCGACAACACGCTCGTCTTCTACATCGCCGGCGACAACGGCACGAGCGGTGAAGGCGGCCAGAACGGCATGTTCAACGAGTACACCTATTTCAACGGGGTGCAGGAAACCGTACCCGACATGTTGAAGCGTATCGACCAGTGGGGCGGGCCCGAGACCTATCCGCACATGGCCGCGGGATGGGCCGTCGGATTCGACTCGCCGTTCGGCTGGATGAAGCAGGTGCCATCGGACTTCGGCGGCACGCGCAACGGCCTCGTGGTGCACTGGCCGAAAGGCATCAAGGCCAAGAACGAGATCCGCACCCAGTTCGGCCACGTGATCGACGTCGCCCCGACCATCCTGCAGGCGATCGGCCTGCCGGAACCCAAAGTGGTCGACGGCGCGACGCAGATCCCGATGGAAGGCACGAGCCTGCTGTACAGCTTCGACGATGCCAAGGCGAAGGAGCGCCACACCACGCAGTACTTCGAGATTGCCGGCAATCGCGCGATCTACCACGAAGGCTGGTTCGCGCGTGAGATCCACCGGGCGCCCTGGGAAGCGAAGCCACGCCGTCCGCTCCAGGACAACTCGGCCTGGCAGTTGTACGACGTGCGATCGGACTTCAGTCTCGCCAACGACCTCGCCGCCAAGGATCCGAAGAAGCTGGCGGAGTTGCAGGCACTCTACCTTCGCGAAGCCGAGAAGTACCACGTGCTGCCGATGGACGATCGCGTGTTCGAGCGACTGGACGCCGCATCGGTCGGTCGGCCCGACTTGATGGCGGGTCGCACCTCGTTGACGCTCGCCGAGGGCATGACCGGCATGATGGAGGGCGTGTTCATCAACGTGAAGAACCGTTCCAAGACCATCACCGCCGATCTGGTCGTGCCTGCGGGCGGCGGCAACGGCACGATCATCGCGCAGGGCGGCCGCTTCGGCGGCTGGTCGCTGTACGTGAAGGACGGTGTCCCGGCCTACGGCTACAACTTCCTCGGCCTGCAGCAGAGCAGCATTGTGTCGACGAAGCCGTTGGCGCCCGGCAAGGCGACCGTGAAGTTCGACTTTGCCTACGACGGCGGCGGCCCGGGCAAGGGCGGCACGGGCACCCTCTTCATCAACGGCGAGAAGGTCGGCGAGGGCCGGATCGAACACACGGAAGCGGGCATGTTCTCGGCCGACGAGACCGCCGACGTCGGCATCGACCTCGGCACGCCGGTCGTCGAGTCGATCGGGTCTGAGGCCAAGTCGAAGTTCAACGGCCACATCCCGAAGGTGACCGTGGAGGTGCGTCCTGCGCCGGCGAAGACCGCGTCCCTGGATCAGGCGGAACGAGCCGCGGCGGAGCGGCGCATGGATTAAGCGTCAGGATACTGGCGCCCGTTCGTGCGCCGGAGGCCCATGCATCGGACGGCACGGCATTCTCGAGGGCTTTTCGGGGCTGGACAGGCGTGTCGCCGCGCGATTGGCGGTCGGCGCAGAACGGCCTGCGCAATGCGGCACGTCGATCACGCTGACTGGCATATTCGGATCTGGCGTGAGTTGCCTGCTTCGATCGACACGTTGTCTCAGACTGTCAGGTTTCCAGCCATGTCCATCAGCTTGATCACTTCTGGATACGGCAAGCGCGGCTTGCCAGCCGGCCGGAAATCGACTGACAATCGGCCGGCACCGGCACATCACCCAGGGGGACCCGCAACATGGCTCGGATCATGCGCAGTGCGCTCGCCACTCGACTCGCCGCGTGCGCGGCTCTGACCAGTGCAATGCTGTTCCCGTCAGCGGGCAGTGCCCAGGATGCCGGGGAATTCGATAAGACCAAGGCCGAGAAGGTCTTCCCCTCGAAGCCGCCGTACTCACCCTACGCCGGACGCGACTACCCGACCCGCCCGCTCTTCGGCGACACGCACCTGCACACCTCGTTTTCCATGGACGCGGGGGCGGCCGGAGCGCGCCTGACTCCCAGCGACGCCTACCGATTTGCGAGGGGCGAGGAGATCATGGCTTCCAGCGGACAGCCCGTGAAGCTGTCACGGCCGCTCGACTTCCTCGTCGTCTCGGATCACTCGGACGGCTTCGGGTTCTTCCCACTGCTCATGAGCGGGGATCCGGAACTGCTGGGCACCGAACAAGGCCGGCGCTGGTACGACCAGATCAAAGGCGGCGAAGGGGCCAAGGCTGCGTTCGACATCATCCAGTCCTTCAGCACGAACAACCTGCCCAAGGGATTCCCCCTGCCGGGCACCGCGGCCTATCGCTCGGCATGGGAAGAGGTCATCAAGGCGGCAGAGGCCAATAACGAACCCGGCAAGTTCACCGCCTTCATCGGATTCGAGTGGACGTCCAACACGAATGGCAACAACCAGCACCGCAACGTGATCTTCCGCGGCGACGGTACGCAGGCCATTCGCGTCGAGCCGTACACCACGCTTGCGCCGCAAGGCAGCGACAATCCGGCGGACCTATGGAAGTGGATGGCCGTGGCGGAAGAGAAGACCGGCAGCCCCGTGCTCGCCATCGCCCACAACGGCAACTTGAGCAACGGCAGCATGTTCCCGATGATCGAAGCCTACGGCAAGAAGATCGACAGGAACTACGTCGAAACACGCGCCCGGTGGGAACGACTCTACGAAGTCACGCAAATGAAGGGGGATGGCGAGACACACCCCTTCCTGTCGCCCACCGACGAGTTCGCCAGCTTCGAGCGCTGGGACAAGGCCAACCTCGCGGTGATCGAAAAGCACACGGACGCCATGTTCGAAGGCGAGTACGCGCGCGCGGCGCTCAAGAACGGGTTGCTGCTGCAAGGCAAGCTCGGCGCCAACCCCTACAAGTTCGGCCTGATCGGCAGCACCGATGCGCACACGGGGCTTACCGCCGCGGAGGAAGAGAATTTCTTCGGCAAGACGACGGTCGGCGAACCCGGCCCCGAGCGGCTGACCGGGACGTTCATGGCGAACCCCAAGATCAGCGTCACGATCAAGGACTGGGAGGTATCTGCCTCCGGCTATGCCGCCGTCTGGGCGAAAGAGAACACGCGCGCAGCCATATTCGACGCCATGCAGCGTCGCGAGACCTATGCGACGACCGGTCCGCGCATGATGGTTCGCTTTTTCGGCGGCTGGGACTTCCAGCCGGCCGACGCGGTCAATCGCATGCCGGCGAGCATCGGCTACGCCAAGGGCGTGCCGATGGGTGGCGACCTCAACAGCGCACCGAAAGGCAGGTCGCCGACGTTCCTGGTCGCGGCGCTGAAGGATCCGATTGGGGCCAACCTGGACCGCCTTCAGGTCATCAAGGGTTGGGTGGACAGGGCCGGCAAGACTCAGGAACGTATCTATGACGTGGCCGTGTCGGGTGGCCGCCAGATCGACGCGGACGGTCGCTGCAAGACTCCGGTGGGCGACACCGTGGACGTCGCGAATGCGACGTGGACCAACACGATCGGCGCGCCCGAACTGATCACCGTCTGGAAAGACCCGGACTTCGATCCGGCGCTGCGAGCGTTCTACTACGTGCGTGTGCTCGAGATCCCGACGCCGCGCTGGACGGCGTACGACGCAAAGCGCTTCGGCACGCAACCGCTGCCCGGAACGACGATGAAGCTGCAGGAGCGGGCCTACACATCGCCGATCTGGTATGCGCCGTAACGCGTGTATCGACGCCCGGGACATGGCATGAGCATCCCCGGGGCAGCATCATTCATCGAGCGCGTGAATGCGCTGCTCGCCGGCATTCCGCCGGGCGAACCGGTCGTGATGATCAACCTGCTCCGTTACCGCGAGCAGGCGGACTACGGCGGCCGCGCCGACATCGAACCGTGCAGCGGCAGCGAAGCGTACCGGCGCTACATGAAGCTGGCCTTCGCGTTCGTGACCGGGGTCGGCGGCTCGCTGGTCTGGCAGGGAGCGCCCAAGGCCGTGCTGCTCGGACCGCCCGGGGAGCGCTGGGACCTCGCACTGCTGGTGAGGTACCCGTCGAAGGCGGCGTTCCTCGCGATGGTGAGCGATCCGGCCTACCAGGCCGTCGCCGTGCACCGCACGGCGGCGCTCGAAGACTCGCGACTCATCGCGACCTTGCCGGCGACGCCCTAGCGCCACACGCGCGGAGGCTTACTTCGCCTTGCCGTTGACCGTGTCGAGGCCCTTCACGAGGCGCTGAGCCCACGAGCGCACCATGCGGCGGAACTCGGCCGAATTCGTGACCGAGTTCGTCACCTGCGCGAAACCCATGTCCGAACCCGCCTTCTGGTCGATCACGCGCGCCAGCAACTGGTTGGTGGGGCCGTCACGCAGCTCCATCGCGAGGGTCATGCGGCCCGCGTCCGTCGTGTAGGTCGTCACGCGGCCCGGCTCCATGCGATCCGGCGCGGTGATGTAGACGTCCACGAGGGCCGGGCTGACACGCAGCGTGTCGTCGCCCGGCTTGTCGACCACCGAGTAGCCGCCCTTGCCGAGTTCCTCGACGAAGACCTTGCGGAACTCGCTGACCATGTCGGTGCGGATCTTTTCGATGTCCGCCGTCGACATGCGTCGTGAAACGCTGCGAACGTTGTCGTTCGGGTCCCAGTTCTTGTCGAACGCGACTTCCAGTACGTCGATGCTCACGTCCTTGTAGGCCCGGAACTGGACGTTGGGCCGCAGATAGACGAGATCCAGGCCTTTCTTCTTGGTCAGCTCGAGGCCGTCCCAGGTCTGCGGCGGCTTGTCAGCCAGGGCGGCCGTGGCGGTGAGCAACGCCATCGCGAGACCAGCAAAGACCAGGCTTGCGGACTTCTTGAGTTTCATCGTTCGGCATTCCTTCTTGTGGGCCCCCGGGTCCAGGCTCTATTCCAGGTTCAATCGGGCGGACTGTCAATTGCGGCAGGCGAACTGCAAAATGGCCCGAACCCCGCTGCAGAGTCCTCGTACATGAGTTCGACGCCCCCGGCCGACGGCAGTTCCCGGCGCCTACCGGTGCTTTTGGCCGTGGCCGTCACGATGGTCGTCCTCCTCGTGGCGGCGATCTGGCTGAAGGGGCGAACGCCTTCCCGCCCCGACGAGTCCGCCGCTACGGCAACCGCCCAGCCCGAGCCGGGCGCGCCTCCGACCTACGTGGGCTCGAGCGCCTGCGCGGACTGCCACCGGGACGAATTCCAGCGCTGGCAGGGATCCCAGCATGCAGTGGCGATGCAGGTCGCCACCGAAAAGACCGTGCTCGGCGATTTCAACGACACCTCGTTCCGCAACTTCGGCGTGACGACGGAATTCTTCCGTCGCGGTGGTAAGTACGTAATTCGCACCGAGGGACCGGACGGCAAGACGGCCGAGTTCGAAGTACGCCACGTCTTCGGCGTGTATCCCCTGCAGCAATACCTGGTCGAACTGCCGGGCGGGCACGTGCAGGCGTTCTCGGTCGCGTGGGATGCGCGGCCCGCCGACCAGGGCGGACAGCGCTGGTTCCACCTGTATCCGAACGAACGCATCGACCCGCGCGACGAACTGCACTGGACCAGGCGCCAGCAGAACTGGAACTACATGTGCGCGGACTGCCACTCCACGAACCTGCAGAAGAATTACGACGCATCGACGAACACTTACGCGACGAAGTGGTCGGAGATCAGCGTCGGCTGCGAGGCTTGCCACGGCCCCGGGTCGACGCACGTCGCCCTTGCGAACGAGGCAAAGAAGACCGGCAAGGGCCTGGCACGCAGCGGACTGACCGTCGAACTCGACGAACGCCGTGGGGTAACCTGGGCCATCGACGCGCGGACCGGGCTGGCTGCGCGCAGCACGCCGCGGGCGACGGACAAGGAACTCGACGTCTGCGCACAGTGCCACGCACGCCGCGGCCAGTATTCCAATGACTATCACGCGGGCGAACCGTTTGCGGATCACTACACGCCCGCCCTGCTGACGGCCGGCCTGTACCATCCCGACGGCCAGCAGCGCGACGAGGTGTACAACTGGGGCTCGTTCCTCTCGAGCCGCATGTACGCGAAAGGCGTGACCTGCGGCGACTGCCACGAGCCGCACGGCGGCAAGACGCGCGCGCCGGGCAATGCCGTCTGCGCGCAGTGCCACCTCGCGTCGAAGTACGACGCGCCGGGCCATCACTTTCACGAGGCCGGCCAGGCGGGCTCTGCCTGCGCGGACTGCCACATGCGCACGGAAACCTACATGGTCGTGGACCCGCGTCACGACCACAGCTTCCGCATACCGCGCCCGGACCTCACGGTGACGATCGGCACACCGAACGCATGCAACCAGTGCCACCGCGATCGTTCGGCGCAGTGGTCCGCCGACGAAGTGAGGAAGCGCTATCCGCAACCAAAGCCCGGCTTCCAGGATTTCGCGGAAACCTTTGCCGCGAACGACACGGGGACGCCCGTCACCATGGAACTGGCGCAGCTCGTCGCCAACCAGCAGGAATCGGCGATGGCTCGCGCCTCGGCACTGACTCGACTCGCCGACTGGCCGAGCGAGAATGCGCTGCTGGCCGCCGAAGCCGCGCTCAAGGATCCGAGCCCGCTGGTGCGCATGGCGGCCCTCGACGCCTACGAGAACATGCCGCCGCAGGAGCGCCGCCCGGCCGCGCTCTTGTTGAACGATCCATCGCGGGCCGTGCGCATCCGGGCCGCGCGGTTGCTGGCGCCTGTGTCGGCGGACGTGCTCGGTACGGAAGCAGCGGCAGCCTTTGGCAAGGCCGCCGCAGAGTACGTGGCGGCGGAGCGCTTCAACGCCGATCGCCCGGAGAACCGCACGAACCTCGGCGGCTTCCATGCCGACCGCGGCGAATACCCGCAGGCCGAAGCGGAATACCGCGCGGCCATCGCGCTCGACGACCAGTTCGTGCCGGCCTGGGTGAACCTCGCCGACCTGATGCGGCTGCAGAGTCGCGAAGCGGATGCGGGCAAAGCGCTGCGCGGCGGACTCGCCGTGTCGCCCAGGGACGCCACGCTGCACCACGCACTCGGGCTGTCGCTCGTTCGCCAGCGCCAGCTGCCCGCCGCGCTCGAAGAGCTGCGTCTCGCGGCAGAACTGGCGCCGGAGAACGTGCGCATGTCGTACGTGTACGCGGTGGCGCTGCACTCGAATGCGCGGACGAAGGAAGCACTTGCCGTGCTGGAGCGTGCGATCCGCCGCGCACCGAACGACCGCGACCTGCTGACCGCGCTCATGACCATGAATGCGCAAGCAGGCCACATGGAAGCTGCGCGCGACTACGGCGCGAAGCTGCAGCAGCTGTACCCGGCGAGCGCGAGCCCACCAGGCGGCATGCCTTCAGGCGGTGGCTGAACGCGCGGCTTTCGGGATGTCCCGCGACTCGATCGTGGTGACACCCGGCGGCGAGCGCAAGGCAGTGCGGATCATCGCCGCGGCGATCTCGTGTGCGGGAACGGGCTTCCAGGTGGCCGGCGCAAAGCGCAGCACGTGTTCGGCCAGCCGCTCCATCGGGCGCGACTCGGCACGATCGCCGGCGATCACCGACGGGCGCACGATGCCGAGGCTTGGCCAGCGCCATGGCGCGCAGGGCCTGCTCCACCTCCCCCTTCACGCGCGAGTAGAAGAACCCGCGACTTCGGCATCGGCGCCGAGCGCGCTCACGATCGAAAAGTGCGCGCGCGCCCTGCGCAAGCGTCAGCTGCGCCAGCTGCAACGGGATCACCTGGTCGACCTGCCGGAATTGCTCCTGCGAACCCGCCTTGCGGATCGTCGTGCCGAGCGCGCAGAACACGTGGTCGGCGCGCAGCTCGTCGCGCACCTTGCCGAGGTTCGCGAAGTCCGTGACCACCTGCCGCAGCTTCGGGTGCCGGGCCGCCGCGCCGAGATCGCGGCGGGTGACCACCGTCACCCGCGAATACTCTTCGCGCGCAAGGAGCTGCTTCAGGCACTCCCCACCCACGAGGCCGGTCGCGCCGGCCAGCACGGCGGTCAGGCGCTTCATTTCGCGCTGGGCGGGTAGTAGGTGGGGTCCGTGATCGACATCTTCGTCACCGGACCGTACTTCTTCACCGCGTCGCCGATCCTCGCCGCATCGCCGATCAGGACGATCGCGAGATCGCCCGAGGCGGGGAAGCTGGCCTGGGTCGTCGCCTTCACGACCGAGCCGTCCACGGCCCCGACGCGGGCCGCGTACTGGTCCACGTCGTCGGGACCGAGGCCGTAGAACACGAGGTCGGTCAGCCGGCTCGCGAGCTGGCCGTTGGTCTCGATCGTCGGCGGGAACTGGCCGAGCAGGTACTGCTTCGACGAATCGAGCGTGGCGGCATCGAGCCCGTCCGCGTGCAGCCGGTCGAGCGTGGCGAGCGCAAGGTCGATCGCATCGGTAGTCTTCTCCGTCTGCGTGTACGACTGGATGCTGAACGACGCCAGGCTGGCGCGCGCGATCGAACGACGAACCGGCCCCGTAGGTCAGCCCGCTCTTGATGCGCAGCTCCGTGTTGAGCATCGAGGTGAAGCGCCCGCCGAACACCGTGTTGACCACGGACTGCGCGGTGCGCGCCGGATCCGTGCGGCTCGCGCCGACGTTGCCGAGCCAGAAATACGTCTGCGTGGCGCCGGGCTTGTCGACGAGCAGCACGCGGCGGCCCTGCAGCGGCGAGGGCAGCGGCGCGATGGGCACGGCCGTACTGCCGGCCCGCCAGCCGCCGAAGGCGGCCTCGAGCTTGCGTTTCATGTCGGCCGTATTGAAGTCGCCGACGACGGACGACGATCAGCCGGTCGCCGCCGACGTGCCCCGCGTAGAAGCGCTTCACGTCGTCGAGCGTGATGGCGTCGAGCGAGCTCTTCACTGCCGTCGACCGGGCGTCCGTACGGGTGGCCGTGAAACAGCCAGGCGTCGCCGTACTCGCCGATCAGCGCGCGCGGGTCCGAATCCTTCGCCGCGCTGATCGACTGCACCGCCAGCGAGCGCACCTTCGCGAACTCGTCGGCTACGAGCCGCGGCCGCTCGAGCGCGTCACTCACCAGCTCGAGCATCAGGTCGACGTCCCGCGCCATGAAGCTCGCGCTGAGGTTGACGCTCTCGACGTCGGCGCCGGCGCTCAAGGCTCCGCCGACACTCTCGACGGCCTCGGCGAACTGCGCCGCGTCGCGCTGGCCGGCCCCCTTCTGGATGAGGTCCGCGAAGCAGCGACGCCGTGCCTTCCTTGCCCTCCGGATCGCCGAGCGATCCCCCGGGAATCCTCGCCGACAGCGAGACGAGCGGCGTGTCGTGCTTCTCCATCAGCACGACCTCCGTGCCGTTCGGCAGCGTGAAGCGCTCGAAGGCCGGCAGCCGCACGCCGGCGGCACCGTCTGCCAGCGCAGCGAACGAAACCAGCGCACCGAGCGCGAGACCCGCGCAGGACATCCGCTTGAAGAGGTTCATCGCGCACCTGCCTTCGCGGCGGCCTGCGCCAGTTCGTCCCCTGCCTTCGGCACCAGCACGCCCACGGTGCGGTTGTCCGCGCGCAGGACCTTCGCGGCGGCCTGCTTGAGGTCGTCGGCAGTGATGCTCTCGTATTCGGCCGGGGCATCGAACATCTTGCGGTAATCGCCGTCGAACACCTCGAACGTGCCGAGCGCCTGCGCCTTGCCGCTGATGGTCTCGAGGCCGTGCCAGAACGACGCGAGCGCCTGGTTGCGCGCCTTGGCGAGTTCCGCGGGTGTCGGCCCCTCCTTGGCCATCCGGGCGATCTCCTCGTCGATCAGCTTCTCGGCCTTCGCGGTATCGCCGCCCGGCGGCACCACGGCGTAGACCCACGCGAGACCCGGATCGAAGCCCTGGTCGAGCGACGTGCCGACCTGCACGGCCGCCTGCTCCTTCTCCACCAGCCGCTGGTGCAGGCGCGAGGAATCGCCGGAGCCGAGGATCGAGAGCAGCACCTCCATGACGCGCGTCTCGCGGTCAGTTGCCGGGAACGCGTGCCAGGCCATCGCCAGCAGCGGCGTCTGCGCCTCGCGCGCGATGCGGATGCGGCGCTCGCCGAGCTGCTCGCGGCTCCTTCGTGGTCACCGGCTCGGGCGCCGGCTGGGCCTTGATGCCCGCGAAGTACCTGTCGGCGAGCTTGAAGATCGCGTCGGGATTCACGTCGCCGACGAGGAACATGACGGCGTTGTTCGGCGCGTAGTACTTCGTGTAGTAGTCCTTGAGGTCCTCCACCTTCCAGCCCTCGATGTCCGAGGGCCAGCCGATGGTCGGGATCTGGTACGGGTGCGCGACGTAGGCCGTCGCCTGCATCTGCTCGAGGAGCGTGCCGAAGTTGTCGTTGTCGACCGACGAGCGGCGCTCCGAGTAAACGACGCCGCGCTCGCTCTCGACCACCTTCGGGTCGAAGTCGAGGTTGCGCATGCGATCGGACTCGAGATCGAAGACCAGCTCCGTGGCCGAGGCCGGAAACCAGTTCTGGTACACGGTGACGTCGCTGCTCGTGTACGCGTTGTTGCGGCCGCCGCTGGCCTCCATCAGGCGATCGAAGTCGCCCGGCGCGCGCGTCTACGTGCCGTTGAACATCATGTGCTCGAAGAAGTGCGAGATGCCGGTGATGCCCGGCCGCTCGTTGCGGCTGCCCACCCGGTAGAACGTGTACATCGCGACGTTCGGGATGTCGTTGTCCGGCCACACGACGAGCTTCAGGCCGTTCGGCAGCGTCCTCGTGACGATCTGGTCCGCGCCGGGCAGCGACGCCCCGCTCGCCGCGAGCGGCAGGACCAGGGCAGCCGTGACGATCGCGGCCGTCCGGTGCAACCAGCGGGAAACGATACGCAAACGAGGCATGTGACCTCCGAGTCCGAACACGATGGGCGATCCGCTCGCGCGGCCGCGGTCAACCGCGCTGCGCCGCGATCCAGCGATCCACCTTGGCCTCGAGCACGTCGAGCGGCAGCGCGCCGTCGGCGAGCACCGCGGTGTGGAACTCTGCGGACGTCGAACCGGGGCCCGAGCTCCTTCTCGGCGCGGGCGCGCAGTTCGCTGATCTTCAGCTGCCCGATCTTGTAGGCCAGCGCCTGGCCCGGAATGGCGATGTAGCGCTCGGTCTCGGCGACCCGGCGCGCTTCGCTGGTGGCGCTGTTCTCGCCGATGTACTTCGAGCACCTGCTCGCGCGTCCAGCCCTTGGAGTGCAGGCCGGTGTCGACGACGAGACGGATCGCGCGGAACAGCTCGCCCTCGAGCCGGCCGAAGTACTGGTACGGATCGGTGTACATGCCGAGTTCCGGGCCGAGCGACTCCGCGTAGAGACCCCAGCCTTCGCTGTAGGCCGTGTAGCCGCCGAAGCGGCGGAAGCGCGGCAGGTCCTTCTGCTCGCGCTGGATCGAGATCTGGAAGTGATGGCCCGGGTTCGCCTCGTGCAGCGACAGCGCCTCCATCGCCCACTTCGGCCGCGCCTTCAGGTCGTAGGCGTTGGCGTAGAAGATGCCGGGCCGCGAGCCGTCCTCGCTCGCCGCCTGGTACTGGCCGCCCGCCGCGCTCTTCTCGCGGAACGGCTCGACCGCGCGCACCTCGTAGTCCGCCTTCGGCAGGATCTCGAACAGCTTCGGCAGCTGCGGGATTCACGCGCTTGCGGATGGCATCGTAGCCGGCGATGAGCGCCTCGCGGTCGGAGTAGTACGAACTGCGGGTCCGTGTTGAGGAACCGGAAGAACTCGTCGAGGTTGCCCTTGAAGCCGACCTGCGCCATCACGCCCTGCATCTCGCCGCGGATGCGCTCCACCTCGCTCAGGCCGATCTCGTGGATCTGCGCCGGCGTGAGGTTCGTGGTCGTGATGTCGCGGACGCGGTACTCGTACCAGGCCTTGCCGTCCGGCAACGCGTCGAGCCCGACGCTGGTGCGCGGCACTTCGGCAGGTACTCGTCGCGCATGAAGTCGTGCAGCTTGCGGTACGACGGCACGACCTTCGTCGTCGATGGCCGCGCGGTAGGCCGCCGTGAGCCGCTCGCGATCCTCGGCCGGGAACGAGGCCGGCATGTTGCGGATCGGGCCCCAGTACAGCGAGTCCTCCGGCTTGGCGACGATGTGCGCCTCGAGCTGCGGCAGCACGCGCTCGGCGAGCACGCGCGGCAGCGTGTACCCCTTCGACGCGCCTTCGCGCATGTTGACGATGGCCTGGTCCGTCCACTCGACGAAGCCGTCGAGGCGCTTGAGGAAGTCGTCGTAGTCCTTGACGGTCTTGAACGGCTGCAGGCCGTTGCCCGAGCCGAGCTGCGCGAAGCTGTTCGGCACGGAATAGAACTGGTTGAGCGGGATCAGGTCTTCACGGAAAGCGAAAGCCTTCGATGTCGCGCTGCGCGCCGGACTTGAAGACGTCGTAGGTCACCCGGTCGGCGTCGGCCAGCTTGCCCGGGTCGACGGTGCCGATGCGCGCGAGGTAATCGCGCTCGAGCTTCTCTTCGGCGCGCGCGCCATCCGGCCTGATCGTCCACCACGAAGCGGTCGTTGTAGCGCGGGTCGCCGATCGAGGTGGCGAGGATCGGGTTGAGCTTCAGGAGTTCCTCGAAGTAGTCGTCGACGATGCGCCGGAGCTTCTCCGACTCGGCCGCAGACTGGGCGGTGACAGCCGCTGGCTGCGCGGGCGCCGCACCGGACTGTTGCGCTGCAACAACGAGCGATCAGGGAAAGGGCCAGGAGACGCGGCAAGCAGGCAGGTCGGCGCATCGGTCGTTTCACTCTGGATGGGTTGAAGCCGCGCACTTTGCCCCATCCGGCCCCGCGCCGGAAGAGCATTCCCACCTCTCCCGCCTGCGGGAGAGGTCGGCGCAGCCGGGTGAGGGTGTCTTACCTCTCCCGCCCGCGGGAGAGGTCGGCGCAGCCGGGTGAGGGTGTCTACCTCTCCCGCCTGCGGGAGAGGTCGGCGCAGCCGGGTGAGGGTTTGGTATCCGTGTCCTCACGGATGTCAATTTGGACTCAGTCGGCGCATTTTGGCGCTCGCCGGGCCGCGCTGCAGCGGCGGGCAGGAGGATCATGTTCCAGGTACGCATCCACGGACGCGGCGGTCAGGGCGTCGTCACCGCCGCAGAACTGTTGTCGGTCGCCGCGTTTCGCGAGGGACGGCACGCCCAGGCCTTCCCGAGCTTCGGCTCGGAGCGGACCGGCGCACCCGTCGTGGCTTTCTGCCGCATCGACGACCAGCAGATCCGCCTGCGCGAACCGATCCTCGCGCCCGACGCGCTGATCATCCAGGACCCGACACTGCTGCACCAGGTGGACGTCTTCGGCGGCCTGGTCCCCGACGGCTACATCCTCATCAACACCGGCCGCACCTTCGAGGACCTCGGGCTCGGCGAATTCGCGCGCGGCTTCAGCGCCGATCACCTGTGCACCGTGCCGGCGACCGAGATCGCCATGAAGCACGTCGGTCGTCCGTTGCCGAACGCGGCGTTGCTCGGCGGCTTTGCGGCGCTGTCCGGCCGGGTCTCGCTCGCAGTCCGTCAACGCGGCGATCCGCGAGAAATTCCCCTCGAAAGTCGCGGAAGCCAACGTGGCCGCCGCGGCGGCGGCCTACGAGTTCGTCGCCCGCGAGAAGCAGGAGGCCGCACATGCTCAAGCAGACTGAAGGCTCGGCCGCCGTCGCCGAAGCCGTGGGACTGTGCCGGCCGGAAGTGATCTGCGCCTATCCGATCTCGCCGCAGACGCACATCGTCGAAGCGCTCGGGCGGATGGTCCACTCGGGCAAGCTCGCGCCCTGCGAGTACATCAACGTCGAGTCGGAGTTCGCCGCGATGTCCGTGGCGATCGGCGCATCGGCTGCGGGCGCACGCGCCTACACCGCCACCGCGAGCCAGGGCCTGCTGTTCATGGCGGAGGCCGTGTACAACGCGGCGGGCCTCGGCCTGCCGATCGTGATGACCGTGGCGAACCGCGCGATCGGCGCGCCGATCAACATCTGGAACGACCACACCGATGCGCTGAGCCAGCGCGACTGCGGCTGGATCCAGCTGTTTGCCGAGGACAACCAGGAAGCGCTCGACCTGCACATCCAGGCCTTCCGGCTCGCCGAGGAACTCTCGCTGCCGGTGATGGTGTGCATGGACGGCTTCATCCTGACGCACGCCTACGAGCGCGTGGACATCCCGACGCAGGAGCAGGTCGACGCGTTCCTGCCGCCCTACGAACCACGCCAGGTACTCGATCCCGCCGACCCCGTGTCGATCGGCGCGATGGTCGGCCCCGAGGCGTTCATGGAGGTGCGCTACCTCGCGCACGCCAAGCAGAGGCAGGCGCTCGAGCTGATCCCCGCGTGGGCCGACGAGTTCCGCCGCATCTTCGGCCGGCAGAGCGGCGGCCTGACGCACGCCTACCGCACGAGCGACGCGGAGGTGATCGTCGTCGCGCTCGGCTCGGTGCTCGGCACGATCAAGGATACCGTGGACGAGATGCGCGCGGCCGGCACGAAGATCGGCGTGCTCGGCATCAGCTGCTTCCGGCCGTGGCCGCTCGCCGCAGTTCGCGAGGCGCTGTCGGGCGCGAAGCGCGTCGTGGTGCTCGAGAAGAGCATCGCCGTCGGTCTCGGCGGCATCGTCTCGAACAACGTCTCCGCGGCGTTCGCGGGCTCGCCCGACGACGTGCACACGGTGATCGCCGGACTCGGCGGCCGCGCCATCACCAAGAAATCGCTGCACCGGGTCTTCGGACAGGCGATGGAGGGCACGCTCGACGCGCTGACCTTCATGGACCTCGATCACGCCCTGGTCGAGCGCGTGCTGACGCGCGAGCGCGAGCAGCGGCGCTCGGGGCCGATCGCCGAAGGCATCCTGCGCGACCTCGGCGTCGTCGCGGCGAAGATCGGGTGAGGCGCACATGACGTACCAACCCATCCGCTTCTACCAGACCGGCACCTTCACCGTCGGCAACCGGCTGCTGAATGAAGAACAGCGCTCGGTGCAGGCGAACATGCGCCGCACCAATTCGCTCAACTCGGGGCATCGCGCGTGCCAGGGGTGCGGCGAAGCGCTCGGCGCGCGCTACGCGATCGACGCGGCCATGGAAGCCACGCACCGGCAACTCGTTGCGGCCAACGCGACGGGTTGCCTCGAAGTGTTCTCGACGCCGTATCCCGAGACCTCGTGGCAGATCCCGTGGATCCACTCGCTGTTCGGCAACGCCGCCGCCGTGGCAACGGGCATTGCGGCCGCGATGCGCGTCAAGGGCCGTCACGACGTGCGCGTGGTTGCCCAGGGCGGCGACGGCGGCACTACCGACATCGGCTTCGGGTGCCTGTCCGGGATGTTCGAGCGCAACGACGACGTGCTCTACATCTGCTACGACAACGAGGCGTACATGAACACGGGCGTGCAGCGCTCGTCGGCGACGCCGCCGGCCGCGCGCACGAACACGACCATGCCCGTCGGCGACACCGCGGGCAACGCCTTCGGCCAGGGCAAGAACGTGCCGCGCATCGCCATGGCGCACGAGATTCCGTACGTCGCGACGGCCACCGTCGCGGAACTGCGCGACCTCGAGGCGAAGGTGCGGCGCGCGATGGAGTTCCACGGTGCGCGTTACATCCACATCCTCGTGCCCTGCCCGCTCGGCTGGGGCCACGGTTCCGCGGAGACCATCCGCATGGCGCGCCTCGCGAAGGAGACCGGACTGTTCCCGGTGTTCGAGGCGGAGCACGGCGAGGTGACCAGCGTGTCGAAGATCAAGCACAGGATGCCGGTCGAGGAGTACCTGCGGCCGCAGACGCGCTTCGCGCACCTGTTCAAGGACGGCGGCCGCCCCGACGTGGTCGCACGCCTGCAGTCCATGGCGGACCGCAACATCTCGCGGTACGGGCTGCTCGACGAGGAGGCCTCGTCATGAAGCCCAAGCCGTTTGCGATCACGCTGGACCCGGGCTCGAGCCTCGCCAACCACACGGGATCGTGGCGCACGGTGCGGCCGGAGTACGTCGACCGACTGCCGCCGTGCAACCACGCGTGCCCAGCCGGCGAGAACATCCAGGGCTGGCTGTTCCACGCGGAAGCCGGCGAATACGAGCAGGCGTGGCGCATGCTCACGCGCGACAACCCGATGCCGGCGGTGATGGGTCGCGTCTGCTACCACCCGTGCGAGACCGCATGCAACCGCGGCGCGCTCGACTCCTGCGTCGGCGTGAACGCCATCGAGCGCTTTCTCGGCGACGAGGCGCTGCGCCGCGGCTGGAAATTCGAACCGCCGCCCTCCCCGACCGGCAAGCGCGTGCTGGTGATTGGCGCGGGGCCGTCCGGCCTTTCGGCCGCGTACCACCTCGCGCGCCTGGGACACAGCGTCTCGATCCACGAGGCGGGCCCGCTCGCGGGCGGCATGATGCGCTTCGGCATCCCGAAATACCGGCTGCCCCGCCAGGTGCTCGACGCCGAGATCCAGCGCATCGTCGACCTCGGCGTGAAGCTGCAGCTGCACACGAAGGTCACGAACGTGGTCGAGACCATGCGCAAGGGCCACTTCGACGCCGTGTTCCTGGCGGTCGGGGCGCACATCGCCAAGCGTGCGTACCTGCCGGCGGGCAGCGCCGGCAAGATGCTCGATGCCGTCTCCGTGCTGCGCAGCATGGAGGGCGGGGAAAAGCCGCTGCTCGGGCGGCGCGTCGTCGTCTATGGCGGCGGCAACACCGCGCTCGACGTGGCGCGCACGGCGAAGCGCCTCGGGGCCGACGAATCGATCATCGTCTACCGCCGCACGCGCGAGAAGATGCCGGCGCACGAGTCCGAGCTCGAGGAGGCGCTGCAGGAAGGCGTGCTCGTGAAGTGGCTCTCGACCATCAAGCAGGCGGGCGAGTCGTCGATCACCGTCGAGAAGATGCAGCTCGACGACAAAGGCATGGCGCAACCGACGGGCGAATTCGAGACGCTCGAAGCCGACTCGGTGGTGCTCGCGCTCGGGCAGGACGTGGACCTGTCGCTGCTGAACGGCATCCCCGGCCTCGAGATCGAGGACGGCGTCGCGAAGGTCGGCCCGGACATGATGACGGGTCATCCCGGCATCTTTGCCGGCGGCGACATGGTGCAGGGCCAGCGCACGGTGACGGTGGGAATCGGCCACGGCAAGCTCGCGGCGCGCAACATCGATGCGTGGCTGCGCGGCAGGAAGTGGGAGCACCCTGCGCGCCACGAACTGGCGACCTACGCCAAGCTCAACACCTGGTACTACTCGGACGCCCCGAAATCGCAGCAGCCGGTGCTCGACATGATCCGCCGGCAGTCGACGTTCGAGGAAGTGGTCGGCAGCTTCGACCAGGAGACGGCGCAGTTCGAAGCGCGCCGCTGCCTGAGCTGCGGCAACTGCTTCGAGTGCGACAACTGCTACGGCGTGTGCCCCGACAACGCCGTGATCAAGCTCGGGCCCGGGCGGCGCTACGAGTTCAACTACGACTACTGCAAGGGCTGCGGGCTGTGCGTGAGCGAGTGCCCATGCGGCGCGATCCGCACCGTGCCGGAGGAGATCTGAACCCTCAGCCGCGCACTGCGTGCGACCTCTCCCGCAAGCGGGGAGGTGAAGAGCCCTCACCCGCGCTGCGCGCGACTCCCGCAAGCGGGAGAGGTGCGGCCTCAATTCCTGGGCTTCACGAAGCGCAGCGTCATGCGGTCGGACTCGCCGATCGCAGCGTACTTCGAGTGGTCGAACTTCGGATCCTCGGCTGGCGACGACCCGTACGGGGTCGAGCGCAGGTTCGGCGGCAGCGTCCACACGCCGAACGGATGATCCTTGGTGTCCTTCGGGTTCGCGTTGATCTCCGACCGCGCCAGCAACTTGAAGCCGGCCTTCTCGGCCAGCCCGATCACGTAGGCCTCGGTCATGTAGCCGCTTTCCGCCTTCGGATCCTGCGGCCCCGGATTCGCGCGATGCTCTTCGACGGCGAGGATGCCGCCCGGCTTCAGCGCGCCGTAGAAATCCTTGAAGGTCTTGTCGGCCCAGCCCGGCGTGGACATCCAGTTGTGGACCGATCGCGCCGTGAGGATCAAGTCGAACGTGTTGGCGGGCATCGGTGCCGACTTCGGGCCCCAGTTGACGAATTCGACCGTGCCGTACAGGTCCGGCTTGGCGGCCCAGCGCGCCGCGAAATCCGCGCGCGCCTTGCGCGAAGCCTCGGATAGTTCCGGATTGCCGAGGTCGGCGCCGGTCGAGTAGAACTTCCCGCCGGTCAGCTTGGCGTATGGCGCGAGGATCTCGGTCCACCAGCCGCCGCCTGGCTGCACTTCGAGGATCGTCATGCCGGGCTTGAGGCCCCAGAACGTCAGCGCCTCCACCGGATGGCGATACTGATCGCGCGCCTTGTCCTTCTCCGAGCGCCACTCGCCGTTCACGGCAGCGTGCAGCGCCTTGTCGGCAACGATGGCCTGGCCCTTGCCATCGGTGGCGGCCCCTGCGGTTGCGAGCGGCAGGGCCGCGACGGCGGTGGCCAGGACGATCAGACGATGCAGCTTCATGCGAGGAGTCTCCTTGGGATCGTGGCGGCGGAGGCCAGCCACCTTGTGGCGGCAGGCAGGCGATTCTAGCGCGGAACGAAAAAAAGGCCCCGATGCTTGCGCACCGGGGCCTCGTTCGGGTTCGCAGGCAACCCGTCAGTCGGTTACATGCCCGAATCCGTGCGGATCAGCATGACGCGACGGTTCAGCTGGCGACCTTCCTCGGTCGCGTTGTCCGCGATCGGCGCCAACTCACCCTTGCCCACCGAGCTCAGGCGAGCCGGGTCGACACCACGCGAGCTCAGGTAGTCGAACACCGCCTTGGCGCGGCGATCCGACAGGGCCTGGTTGTACTCTTCCGTGCCCTTGCTGTCCGTGTGGCCTTCGATCAGGGCCTTCGCGAACGGCACGTCGCCCATGAACTTCACCACGCGCTCGAGTTCCGTGATCGACTCGGGGCGCAGCTCCGCGCTGTCGAAGTCGAACAGCAGCTTCAGCGTCTGCTCCATCGGGCAGCCCACCGAGTCCACCTTCACGCCCGCCGGCGTGCCCGGGCACTTGTCGGCTTCGTCGCACACGCCGTCGTTGTCCGTGTCCGCGCACTTCGCGGGCGGCGGCGGCGGCGGGGGCGGGGGCGGCGGCGGCGGCGCAACGACCGGCACCGGCGCCGGGGCGCCCAACTGGTAGCCGATGTGCAGGCCGGCGACGATCGGATTGATGTCGAGCCGTGCCGAGCTTGACTCGGAGCCGGCTTTCGCCGAACCCGTCGGGACACTGCCTCGACCGGGACTTGCAGCGCCACGTCCGACGAGATGTCGATGTAGCGCACGTTGGCGTTCAGGAACCAGTTCTTCGCGAACGAGACGTCGAGGCCGACCTGGCCGGCGAAGCCGAACGAGTCGTCGAGCTTCAGCTTCGTGCTCGGCACGGCACGTCGGCGGCGGCCTTGCCGAATCGCGGAGCTCTTCGCCGGAGAACATCGTGTAGTTGACGCCGACGCCGATGTACGGACGCCACGTGCCGGCCATGTTGAAGTGCCACTTGAGGCTCAGCGTCGGCGGCAGGCACATCCACGCTGCCGACGCGGAACGCCGTCTCGCCGCCGGCCTTCGCATCGATGCCGTGCGTGAACGGCCACGCGAGCAGCAGTTCGGTGCCGAGGTGGTCCGTGAGCATGTACGTCGACGTTGAAGGTCGGCGAGATGTCGCTGTCGACGACGAGTATTGGCATCGAAGCCCGCTCTCGCGAGGCCGGCGAGGTTCTTGCTTTCGGGGTTGATCTGCGAAAGACCGACGCGGAACAGCCAGTCGCCCTTCGGTTGACCGGGATAAGCATCGGCCTGCGCTGCGACTGGCGCAGCCAGTGCTGCGGCAACCGCCAGTGAAATGAGAATACGGGATGACATTGCAGGTCTCTCCTTGTGGCTTTTGTGCCATGCATTACCTAAACCGAAAAGCGGCCGAACCGCTCGACCAGGCCACCTCCCTACCCGGGTGACTCGGTCATGTGAACCCATAGGACGGCTGTTACCCCGCTATGATTGGCGCAATTGTAGCGCGGTGCATCCGTTTTTGCCGCAGTTACTGGAACCAGCCTAGCATCCGCCCCCGGCTTGCCGGCCAACCCGGCCCGGTGGTTGATGCAAAAACACAACAAAACCGGCTGGCGATTTCGCCGTCCGGCCGCATCGGAGGTCGCCCACGTGAAGTCGTCCCTCGCCCGCGCACTGGCCGTCGCATTCGTCGCCACCGCGCTTCCGGTTTCGGCAGCGCCCCCGCTCGCGCAGCCGCCAGTCGATGCTATCCCATTGATTCCATATGAAAAATTCACCCTCGACAACGGGCTGACCGTGATCGTCCACACCGATCGCAAGGCGCCGATCGTGGCGGTCAACGTCTGGTACCACGTGGGCTCCAAGAACGAGCGGCCCGGCAAGACCGGCTTCGCCCACCTCTTCGAGCACCTGATGTTCCAGGGCACGGAGAACTTCAACGACGAGTACTTCAAGCCGTTCGAGCAGGTGGGCGCCACCAACATGAACGGCACGACCAACTTCGACCGCACCAACTATTTCCAGAACGTGCCCACCACCGCGCTCGACATGGCGCTGTGGATGGAGTCCGACCGCATGGGGCACCTGCTCGGGGTCGATCGACCAGGCGCGGCTCGACGAGCAGCGCGGCGTGGTGCAGAACGAGAAGCGCCAGGGCGAGAACCGCCCCTACGGCCGCGTGTTCGAGACTCTGTTCAAGTCGAGCTTCCCGGCCGGCCACCCGTACCACTGGTTGCCGATCGGCTCGATGGAGGACCTGAACGCCGCATCGCTCGACGACGTGAAGGAGTGGTTCCGCACGTACTACGGCGCGGCAAATGCCGTGCTCGTGCTGGCCGGCGACATCGATGTCGCGACGGCACGCGAGAAGGCCCAGCAGTATTTCGGCGACATCCCACCGGGGCCCGGCGCTGACGCGGCCAGGCGTGTGGATCGCGGCGCGCAGCGACAGCCGCGCGCGACGTGATGTACGACCAGGTCGCGCAGACGCGGCGTACCGAATCTGGAACACGCCGCCGGACGGCACGGCAGATGCGGACCTGCTGTCGATGGTCGGCCAGATCCTCGGCGGCGGCAAGACCTCGCGCCTGTACGAGCGGCTCGTGTACCGCGAGCAGATCGCCGACAGCGCGAGCGCCGGGCACGATGCCGCTCGAGATCGCGGGGCTGTTCATCATCTCCGCCGACGTCAAGAAGGGCGTGCCCGCAGGCGCGCGTCGAGGCAGGCGCTCGCCGAGGAACTGCAGCGCTTCATCGCCAAGGGCCCGACTCGCCGCGGAACTCGAGCGCGCCCGCACGACGGCGCGCGCGGATTTCCTGCGCGGCCTCGAGCGGATCGGCGGCTTCGGCGGCAAGGCCGACGTGCTCGCGGCCTGCGAGGTCTACGAGGGCGATCCCGGCTGCTACCGGCGTTCGTTCGCGGTGATCGACGCCGCGACGCCGAAGCAGTTGCGCGATGTCGCGCGGCGCTGGCTCTCCGAAGGCGATTACACGCTCGAGGTGCGCGCGGCCCGGCTCCTACAAGCCGGCCGCCAGCGAGCGCAGTCGATCGCAGCAAGGGCGTGCCGGGCACGGCGAGCTTCCCGGACGTCGTGTTCCCGGACCTGCAGCACGCGAAGCTGCGCAACGGCCTGCCGGTCGTGATCGCGAATCGCCCGGGCGTGCCGGTCGTGCGAGTCTCGCTGCTGTTCGACGCCGGCTACGTCGCCGACCAGGGCCGCAAGCTCGGCACCGTCGAGCTTCACCATGGCCATGCTCGACGAAGGCACGCGCGCGCTCGGGTCGCTGCAGATCGCCGATCGCGCGGAGTCGGCTCGGCGCCGAGCTCGGCGCGGGCACGTTCGCTCGATTCCTCGTCCGTCGTCGCTTTCCGCGCTGAAGGAGCACCTCGACCCGTCGCTCGCGCTGTTCGCCGACGTGGTGCGCAACCCGTCGTTCCCGCGCAAGGAGATCGAGCGCGTGCGCAAGGAGTGGATCGCGGCCATCGCGCGCGAGAAGCAGAACCCGGACGCGCTCGCGATGCGCGCTGCTGCCGCCGCTGCTGTACGGCGAGGGCCATCCCTACGCCATTCCGTTCTCGGGCACCGGCACGGAAGCGTCGATCGCGGCGCTCGACCGCGACGACCTGCTCGCGTTCCACCGCGACTGGCTGCGTCCCGACAACGCAACGCTTGATCGTCGACGGGCGACGTCGAGCCGGACGAGATCCTGCCGCTGCTCGAGAAGTACTTCGGCGACTGGACGGCGCCCGCCACGCCGCGCCCGGCGAAATCGCTGCCGGCGGCCAGCAACCCGTCCGCGCCGCGCGTGTTCCTGATCGACAAGCCGGATGCCGATCCAGACCAACATCCTCGCCGGGCAGCTGATGCCCTCGAGCCTCGCGCCCAACCGCCTCGAGATCGAGACCATGAACGGCGTGCTCGGCGGCACGTTCACGTCGCGCATCAACATGAACCTGCGCGAGGACAAGCACTGGTCGTACGGCGCACGCTCGAGCCTGCCAGACGCGCTCGGGCAGCGGCCGTGGCTGCTCTCCGCGCCGGTGCAGACCGACAAGACGGTCGATGCGATGCGCGAAATCCAGCGCGAGATCGGCGAGTTCGTCGGCAGCCGCCCGGCCACGGCCGAGGAGATCGCCAAGATCCGCAACAGCGACGTGCGCGCGCTGTCGGGCCGCTTACGAGACGAATGCGGCGGTGAGCGGCGCCATCGCCGAGATGATCATCTTCGGCTGGCCGGACGACTACGTGCGGACGCTGAAGTCCCGCATCGAGGCGCAGACCGACGACGGCGTGCGCGCTGCGGCGCGCGAGACGCTGCGACCCGTCGGCCGCTCACCTGGGTGGTGATCGGCGACCTCGGGCAAGATCGAGCAGCCGATCCGCGACCTGAAGCTCGGCGAGGTGCAGGTGCTCGACGCCGACGGCAACGTCGTGCGCTGATCCAGCTGACGCCGGGAAGGCGTCGGCGCATGAACAGGCTCGACCGCGCGGCTGGATCCCGCATCGTCTCGACGCAGGACCAGTCCACACGGCTGCCGGTCACCTCGTCGGCGCGCGCGCTGACCGGCTGCCGTGCGACGCCCGAGGGTCCGGTGCCCGCCGCGGCGCCCACGGTGTCGCCCGTGCCCGGATCGGCGCCACTGGTGGAACGACCGCGTCTTCTACGAGATCTTCGTGCGCTCGTTCGCCGACTCGACTACCGGACCGCTCGCGAACGACGGCATCGGCGACTTCCAGGGCCTGATCGAGAAGCTCGACTACCTGAACGACGGCGACCCCGCGACGACGACGCGACCTCGGCATCACCGGGATCTGGCTCATGCCGATCAACCCGTCGCCGAGCTACCACGGCTACGACGTGACCGATTACTACGGCATCAACCCGCAGTACGGCACGCAGGACGATTTCCGGCGCTTCCTCGCCGAGTGCCACAAGCGCGGCATCAGCGTCATCGTCGACCTCGTGCTGAACCACTGCTCGTCGGACCATCCGTACTTCAAGAAAGCGCTGCGCCGGCGATCCGCAGTACCGCGACTGGTACATCTTCGTCGACCCGGACAAGGTGCCCGACACACGCGGGCCCCTGGGGCCAGCAGGTGTGGCAGAAGATCGGCGACCAGCACTTCTTCGGGATGTTCTGGTCGGGCATGCCCGACCTGAACTATCGCAATCCGGAAGTGACCGCCGAGGCGTACCGGATCGCCGACTTCTGGCTGAAGGACCTGCGGCGTGGACGGCTTCCGGCTCGATGCGATCCGCCACCTGATCGAGGACGGCGACGGTCATGAACGACACGCCGGAGACGCTGGCCTGGCTGCAAGGCTTCCAGGCGAAGGTCAAGCCGACGAAGCCGGACGTCATGGTCGTCGGCGAAGTGTGGACCAGCACCGAGATCGTCAGCGACTACGTGCACCAGGGCGCGCTCGACCTCGCGTTCGAATTCGACCTCGCGAGCGCGATCCTCGACGCGCGCGAACTCGGGCACCAAGGCGAAGCTCGCGTACTCGCTCGACAACGTGGTCGCCAGCTACCCGGCGAACCACTTCGCCACGATCATCACCAACCACGACCAGGACCGCGTCGCGAGCGTGCTGCGACGAGGACCCGGCGCAGCTCCGGCTCGCGGCGGCGCCTGCTGCTCACGGCGCCGGGCGTGCCGTTCCTCTATTACGGCGAGGAGATCGGCCAGATCGGCGCCAAGCCCGACGAGATGATCCGCAACCCCATGCCGTGGAACGGCGGCTGCGCAACGGCGGTTTCACCGGCAGGCCGCGCGGCCTGGGAGCGGCTGCAGCCGCGGCTTCGAGACGCGCAACGTCGCGGCGCAGGACGACCGATCCCGACTCGCTGCTCAACTTCTACCGCCGGCTGATCCGGCTGCGACAGTCCGAACCCGCGCTCGCGAGCGGCGACTTTCGCGCCGTCGAGACCGGCCGCGAGGACGTGATCGCCTGGCAGCGCAGCCTCGACGGCCGCACGCTCACGGTCGTCGCCAATCTCGGCGGCGACAGCGTGCCGAGCCTGCGACTCGCCGGCGTCGAAGGGCCGCTGGACGACCTGCTCGACGGCACCTCGGTGAACGCGGGTACGGGCATCGCCCTCGCGCCGCGCACGACGCGCGTACTCGCGCCGTCGCGGATCGCCGCAGCGCGATGAGCCTCACCGCCCAGATCGCGATCTTCCTCGCCGCGACCGTCATTGCGGTGCCGCTGTTCCGTCGCTTCAAGCTGAGCGCCGTGCTCGGCTACCTCGCGGCCGGCATGGTCGTCGGCCCGTGGGGCCTCGGCCTGTTCGAGGACGTCGAGGCCATCCTGCACCTGTCCGAGTTCGGCGTGGTCATGCTGCTGTTCGTGATCGGGCTCGAACTGCAGCCGTCGCGCCTGTGGGTGCTGCGCCATGCGGTGTTCCTCGGCGGCGCCGCGCAGGTCGCCGTCACGACGGCCCTGCTCGCGCTCGCGACTCACTTGCTGGGCCAGCCGTGGCCGGCGGCGCTCGTGATCGGCTTCGCGCTCTCGCTGTCCTCCACGGCGCTGATCCTGCAGGTGCTGGCGGAGCGCGGCGAACTCAATACGCGCCACGGCCGCTCGGCGTTTGCGATCCTGCTCTTCCAGGACCTCGCGATCATGCCGGCCCTCGTGCTGCTGCCGTTCCTCGCGGGCGGATCCGGCGAGGCAATGTCCTGGCGCCAGGTCGTGCTTCCTGCGCTGGCGATCGTCGCGACCGTCGGCGCGGGCCGGTACCTGCTGCGTCCCGTCCTGCGCGTCGTCGCGAACACGCGCGCGCAGGAGGCGTTCACCGCCGCGGCACTGCTGGTCGTCGTCGGCACGGCACTGCTCTTCCAGGCGTCCGGCCTGTCGATGGCGCTCGGCGCCTTCATCGCCGGCGTGCTGCTGGCGGACAGCGAGTACCGGCACGAACTCGAGGCCGACATCGAACCCTTCAAGGGCCTGCTGCTCGGACTGTTCTTCATCGCCGTCGGCATGTCCGCCAACCTCGGCGTTCTCGCGCAGGCGCCGCTGCGCGTGGTCGCGCTCACCTTCGCGTATCTCGCAGTCAAGGCGGCGGCGATCTGGATGGCCGCGAGGCTCACGCGCCACGACGGAGCGACCTCACGGCGACTGGCCGTCGCACTGGCGGGCGGCGGCGAGTTCGCGTTCGTGCTGTTCACGCTCGCGACCCGCGGCCGCCTGATCGACCCGGACACGGCCGACCTGCTGGTGATCATCGTCACGGCCTCGATGATCCTCGCCCCGCTGCTCATCGCCGCCGCGGACGCGATCGCAAGGCGCTTCGCAGCGCCCGCCTCGCCGCCGAAGTTCGACGCCATCGAGTCGGAGGAGCCTCGCGTGCTGATCGCCGGCTTCGGTCGATTCGGCCAGATCGTGGCGCGCGTCCTGCGGGCGCGGCAGATCCGCTTCACGGCGCTCGAGATCAGCCAGGCGCAGGTGGATTTCGTGCGCCGCTTCGGCAACAAGCTGTACTACGGCGACGCGACGCGCCTCGAGATGCTGCGCGCCGCGGGCGCCGACCATGCCGACGTGCTCGTGCTCGCGATCGACGACGTCGAAGCGTCGGTCAGGACGGCGGACATGGCGCGCCGGCACTTCCCCAAGCTGCGCGTGCTGGCTCGCGCGCGCAATCGCCAGCACGCCTTCCGCCTGATGGACGCCGGCGTCGAGGAGATCTGGCGCGAGACGTATGCGTCCAGCCTCGAAGTGGCCGAGGCGGCGCTCGTAGCGCTCGGCACGCGGCGCGAAGCCGCCGAGGCGCAGGTTCGACGTTTCCGCACGCACGACGAGCAGACGCTGCGCGAGCAGGCGTCGGTGCGCGACGACGAGGAAAAGCTGATCGCGACGGCACAGGCTTCCGCTCGACAGCTCGAGAAGCTGTTCGAGACGGACGCCGGGTGAGACACACCGGAGATTCAAGATGGCCCTCGTCCGACGCGCCTGGTGGATTGCAACAATCGCAGCGTTCACGTGCCTCGGATCCGCGGCTCGCGCCGCACCTGCGCTCGACGAAGCTTCCGCCGCGCGATTCGCGAACCTGGCGCTCGCCTGCGTGCACCTCGAGTACCCCAACAAGATTTCGCACAACCTCGCGGGGCCCGCCGACGTGCGCGCGCCCCATGAACTCACGCCCGCGTTCTACGGCTGCTACGACTGGCACTCGTCGGTGCACGGCCACTGGCTGCTCGCGAAGCTGGCCAGGACGTTTCCCGACGCGCCGTTCGCTGCGCAGGCGCGCGCCGCGCTGGCACGGAGCCTGACGGCGCAGAACATCGCGGGTGAAGTGGCTTACCTGAAGGGTCCGGGCCGCGCGTCGTTCGAGCGGCCCTATGGCCTCGCCTGGTTGCTCGCGCTGGCGGCCGAACTGCGGTCCTGGAACGACCCGCAGGCGCAGCAGTGGTCGCGCAACCTGCAGCCGCTCGAGATCGAGGCCGCGCAGCGCGTGATGACCTGGCTGCCCAAGCTGCGTTATCCGATCCGTATCGGTGAGCACGGCCAGACGGCGTTCGCGTTCGGCCTGATCGCGGATTGGGCCATCGTGGCGGGCGACGCCGGTATGTCGCGGCTGCTCGACTCGCGGGCGCGCGCCTACTACCTCGGCGATCGCAACTGCCCGATTGCCTATGAACCGTCCGGGGAGGATTTCCTCTCGCCGTGCATCGCGGAGGCGGATTTCATGCGGCGCATCTTGCCCCCGCAGGAGTTCGCAAAGTGGCTGAAGGCCTTCCTGCCGTCGATTCCGACCGACGGCAGGGCGGACTGGCTCGTGCCCGGCGAGGTCACGGATCGCGCGGATCCGAAGCTCGCGCACATCGACGGGCTCAATCTCAGCCGCGCCTGGATGCTCGCAGGCATCGCGAGCGGGCTGCCGGCGAAAGACCGCCGCATCGCCGCGCTGCACGCCGCGGCGGATGCGCACGCCCAGGCCGCGCTGCCCGCCGTGACGGGCGAGCACTACGAGGGTGGCCACTGGCTCGGAACGTTTGCCGTATACCTGACGTCCAGCGCGGGACTGCGCCGGAACTGATCCCCACCGGCCTTGCTCAGCGCTTCGGGCGCAGCAGGCTGCGCAGCATGCCGGCCGCGACAAGGCCGACGAAGACCAGCGGCACCAAGGCGCCGACGAAGTCTCCGCTGCGAAACGATTCGAGGGCATTGAATCCGACGGCGATGAAGATGCCGCCGAGGATGGCAAATGGAGCCCAACGGAGCCTTGGCGCGTTGCGGCCGGATGCGGGAGCGGCATTGACCGGCCGCGGAGGCGGCACCTTCAGGCGCTCCGGCAGCTTCGCTGGATCGATCCGCAGCCCCGGGATCCGCCGGGGCGGCTTCGTGCCCGGCATCGACCACGGATTGGCGTCGCGCGAGGTCGGCGCCGGAGGCGGCGGGAGTTTCTTTTCCCCGGCATGCTTCATTGGTGCGTCGACCATGGGTTGTATTCCTCTACGCCTCGCTTCGACTGCAGGATAATCGGTCTCGACACCGAACCAAAGCCCGGGAGCCGGATCGCATGGACCGCATCGAACGCTTCTACCGCATGCAGGGCATGCTGAGGAACCGCCGGTTCGTGCGCACGCAGGACTTCCTCGCCGAACTCGAGGTGTCGCGGGCCACGTTCAAGCGCGATCTCGAGTACATGAAGGACCGCATGCACGCGCCGATCGTCTACGACCGGCACCACGAGGCCTATCGCTTCGACGACACCGTCGCCGACAGCGAGGTGTGGCAGTTGCCGGGACTGTGGTTCAGCGCGGATGAGCTGCGCGCGCTCCTGACCATGGACCAGTTGCTCGGCGACCTGCAGCCGGGCGTGCTCTCGGAGCTCACCGGCCCTATCCGCAAGCGCCTCAAGGATCTGCTGGAATCCGGCGAACATTCGGCGGAGGACATCGCGAAACGCATCCGCGTGCTCGCCATCGGCACGCGCAAGGTCGAACCGGCGCACTTCCGCGTGCTCAGCGCTGCACTGCTCTCGCGACGCCGGATCAGGATCCGGCATTTCCGGCGCCAGGACGGGGACGTGCTGGAGCGGGAAGTCTCCCCGCAGCGGCTCGTGCACTACCGGGACAACTGGTATCTCGACGCCTGGTGCCACAAGCGGCAGGCGCTGCGCACGTTCGGCGTGGATGCAATCGAAAGCGCGAGCGTGAGCGACAAGACGGCCAGGGACGTGAGCGAGGACGCGCTCGACCGGCACTTCACCAGCGGCTACGGTATTTTCTCGGGGGCGGAGACGCAGGAAGCCGTGCTGCTCTTCAGCAGGGAACGGGCGCGCTGGGTGTCGCGCGAGACCTGGCACCCGAAGCAGGACGGCAAGCTGCAGCCCGACGGCACGTACGTGCTGAAGTTCCCGTACTCGCAGGAACCCGAGCTCGTCATGGACGTGCTCAAGTACGGCGCCGACGTCGAAGTGCTTGCGCCACCTTCGCTGCGGGCGACCGTCGCCGGTCACTTGAAAGCCGCGGCCCGCCTCTACACGTGAAGACGGCCGGGCATCGAGCCCGGCCGTCGTTCGTCCCTGAAGGTCGCGCGCGGCGACCGGTTCCCTATTTGAACGCCTTGTCGATGTTGCGCGGCGGAACCTTGATTGCCAGCAACTGACCGCCTTCGGCCAGCTCGCCCGCGATGCCGTAATGCGCCTGCACGTCGATCAAGTACCAGCCCTCGCCGAGGATGCCCTTCAGCGGGATGACGCCGGAGGCCTCTTCGTCGCGGGTCAGGAAGCCGGCGGCGCCGGGCGCGAATCGCTCGCGATCGTGCTCGGCCACCTTGACGGTCTGTGCCCGTCGCCGGGTCGATCTGCCACAAACCGCCGATGTACGTCATTGTTGCCCACGTCCTCGACCGCGAGCACGTGGCCCTTCGCGCCGACCGTCAGGTTGTCCAGCATGCGGGGGCCGGCCTGGTCGATGTTCGCCTTCGTCGCATCGAATGCCGGGCTCTGCGTCACGATGCGCAGCGTGCCGCCCTTGGTGACGTCGGACGGGTCGTCGAAGGTGAGCTGCCACAGCCGCGAAATGCCCGTGAAGCTCGCCGTCGTGTTGAAGTAGAAGCGCGCCGGGCTCGTCGGGTCCCAGGAACCGTCTTCCGGACGCTGCAGGCTCGACACGGCACTGTTATTGCTCGCGGTTTCGAGATTCGCACCGGTCAGTGCGCCGACGGCGCCGAGGTCGACCAGCGAGAAGCGCGTGCCGGCCGGAATCGACGAGGCGTTCGTCTCGATGAACTGACCGCTGCCGAGCGCGAGCTTGAGGCCGTACAGTTTGCCGTTGGTGAGGCCGGCGGCCTCGACAGGATTGGCCCCGTTGGTCTTGTCACCGACGTAGAAATACACCTGCCCGCCCGTGCCGTCGTCGAGCCCCGCGACGACCGTCTTCGCGCCCGTGCCCGGCTTGGCGACGGCGTTCTCCCAGCTGAAGCGGCCGAGCCACGGCAGGTCGTACGATTTGCCGGCAAAATCGCCGGTGACGACGTGCGCCACGGCCCGGCCTTCCACCCCGGACTCCTCGCCGTTCATGAAGATGCGCTCGGTGGTGCCGCGACCCGTCGCATCGTCGAAGAACGCCGAAACCTCAGGCAGGTCTGCCGAGCAGAAGCGGCCGAAGTTGTTCTTCGTGCCGGTCAGCGGCACCCACGCCGAGCCGGTCCAGCCGTAGGCCTGCTGCATCAGGTCCTCACCGCGCACCACTTCGAACGTGTCCTTGTTGACGATCCACTTCGAGACGAACGCGCCGGTGCCGCCGTGCGCCCGGGAGATGCCGACCGTGCTCCCGAGTTCGTGGTTCATGAGGACCGTGAACGTGCCGTCGTGATTGTCGAAGGCGCCGAGGCCATCGGGGACGCCGACCATCCGGTACGGCGTGCCGTCCGGCCTGGCATTCACGGTATCGCCGACGGTAAGGATGGAAACGACGCCGACGCCCGGCTGCGTCGGTACGAGGTACGGCGACTGCGAGCTGCTCGGACCGGTGACGGATTCGGCATGGGCCGCGGACGCGAGGGCAGCGGCGATGAAAATGGCGAGAGGCTTACGGAACATCGGTGGGACTCCCTGTGATTCGGCGGATCCCATCCCGGCTCGGGATGGGACGCTCATTGGAGTCCACGCACGTTTACGGCCTGTGACTGCTCCGTGACGTTTATGTGTTGGCCAGCCGCGCCGGCTCGCTCAGAGCGAGAAGCGCTGCGGCTGCAAACCCTCGATCGGCGGTAACGCGACGCCCGCACCGACGTACAGGTCGACCTCGCGCTCGAACCTGAGCGCCCCCGTCACCACCGCGCCCGATTCGATGGTAATGCGCGGGTTCTTCGGCTTGCTGCCCATGCTCCAGCCCGAATTCTTCTCGACGTGGATGCCGCCCTCGACGCGCGAACCGGTCGCGATGTAGACATCGCCGTTCACGGTGGAGATCCCGCCCTGCACGGTGGCGCCGTCCAGCATCAGCTTGCCGTTCACGTTCTCGAGCTTGCCGCCCACATGGGCGCCCTTGCCGAGCGTGAGCGCGCCGTTCACCGTCGAGGCATCGTCGCGGATTTCGGACTGCGCGCCGACCGCAATTTCTCCGTTCACCGATTCGGCCGAGGACGCGATCACCTGCTCGTCCATGCGCACCGAACCGTTGACCGTATCGACGTCGTCGACGTGGGCGCCGCGGCCGATCGAGATCGAGCCGTTGACGGTCTCGACGTCGCCCGCCTGCTGGCCGGCCTCGACGACGATGCTGCCGTTGACCTTGCTGATGTCGGCGGTCCCGCCGAGGGCCACGGCTGAAAACGCAAATCCGAGGGTTGCCAGGTAACGGAACATCGTCGCTCTCCCACGCCGGAAACCGGCCTTTGTCCCCTTTGGATGGGACAGCTCGCCGAAAGGTTGCAATGGCCCGGCGATTTTGGCCGGGATAGACTCCGGCCACCGCATCACACCCATCGATAAGAAAGGTGCCCCATGAAGACTCGCGCCGCCGTCTGCTATGAAGCCGGCAAGCCGCTGGTGATCGAGACCGTGGACCTCGACGGACCGAAAGCCGGCGAGGTGCTGATCGAGATCAAGGCCACCGGCGTCTGCCACACTGACGAATTCACGCGCTCGGGCGCCGATCCGGAGGGGCTCTTTCCGGTGATCTTCGGCCACGAGGGTGCGGGCATCGTCGTCGACGTGGGCCCGGGCGTGAAATCGTTGAAGAAGGGCGATCACGTCATCCCGCTGTATACGCCCGAGTGCCGCGAGTGCAAGAGCTGCACGTCGCACAAGACCAATCTCTGCACGGCCATCCGCGCCACGCAAGGCAAGGGCGTGATGCCGGACGGCACGAGCCGCTTCTCGCTCGGCAAGCAGCCGATACACCACTACATGGGTTGCTCGACGTTCTCGAACTTCACCGTGCTGCCGGAGATCGCGGTGGCGAAGGTTCGCCCCGACGCGCCGTTCGACAAGATCTGCTACATCGGCTGCGGCGTGACCACCGGCGTCGGCGCCGTCATCAACACGGCAAAGGTCGAGCCTGGCGCGAATGTCGTGGTGTTCGGGCTCGGCGGCATCGGTCTCAACGTCATCCAGGGCGCGCGCCTTGCAGGCGCCAACATGATCGTCGGCGTGGACATCAACCCGGCGCGCAAGGCGCTGGCCGAGAAGTTCGGCATGACGCACTTCGTCAACCCGAAGGAAGTCCAGGGCGATCTCGTGCCGTACCTCGTCGCGCTCACCGACGGCGGCGCCGACTACAGCTTCGAGTGCGTCGGCAACGTCGACCTGATGCGCCAGGCGCTCGAGTGCTGCCACCGCGGCTGGGGCGTGTCGGTGATCATCGGCGTCGCGGGCGCGGGGCAGGAGATCAAGACGCGGCCGTTCCAGCTGGTGACCGGGCGCGTGTGGAAAGGCACGGCGTTCGGCGGCGCGCGCGGCCGCACCGACGTGCCGAAGATCGTCGACTGGTACATGGACGGCAGGATCCAGATCGACCCGCTCATCACGCACACGATGCCGCTCGAGCGCATCAACGACTCGTTCGACCTGATGCACAAGGGCGAGTCCATCCGCAGCGTGGTCGTTTACTGATGCGGGTCATTTCTGAACATTCCTGTTTCGGCGGCACCCAGCGCTTCCTCGCGCACGACTCGATTGAGTGCCGCACGGAAATGCGCTTCTCGGTCTACGAGCCGCCGCAGGCGAAGCGCGGCCGCGTGCCGGTGCTCTACTACCTCGCGGGCCTCACGTGCACCGAAGAGACGTTCATGATCAAGGCGGGAGCGCAGCGCCTCGCCGCCGAGCACGGCCTGATGCTGGTCGCGCCCGACACGAGCCCGCGCGTGCGGCTGCCGGGCGACGATGCGAGCTGGGACTTCGGACTGGCGGCAGGCTTCTACGTCGACGCCACGCAGGCGCCGTGGTCTCAGCATTACCGCATGTACAGCTACGTCACGCGCGAGCTGCCGGAAGTGATCGGGCGTGAGTTCGCGGCCGACCTTTCGCGGCAAGGCATCTTCGGCCACTCGATGGGCGGCCACGGCGCGCTGGTCTGCGCGCTGCGCAACCCGGAGCAGTACCGTTCAGTGTCGGCGTTCGCGCCGATTGCCGCGCCGGTGCAGTGCCCGTGGGGACGCAAGGCATTCACGGGGTATCTCGGCGCGAACGAGGCGCACTGGCTGGCGTACGACGCCAGCGCGCTCGTCGCAGAGCGGCCATTCCACGGCGCGATCCTCGTCGACCAGGGCTCGGCCGACAAATTCCTCGCCGAGCAGCTGAACCCGGACGTCTTCGCCGCGGCGTGCAGGCGCTCAGGCCAGGCGTTCGACCTGCGCATGCACGCCGGCTACGACCACGGCTACTACTTCATCCAGTCGTTCATGGCCGACCACCTTGCGTGGCATGCGGCGGCGCTGGCCAGGGCGTAGCGGAGCGCTGGAGCCACCGGCGAGCCGGCCTCACTCGGACCCGATCCAGCGGTCGATCCCGGCGACCCGTCGAATCGGTGGGTCCGTACTAGTGCAGAAGATTCCATGGGGCCAGTTACCCCATACTGCGCTTAGCCCTGCATGTGGGCTTTCGGCCATTCGAGGCCGGGATTCTCAACAGGAGTTCGAACATGAAAACGATCAAGGCCGCATGGCTGGTATTCGCCACGATGCTGTTGGCGGCGGGCCCTGCCCTCGCCGACAAATACAGCGATACGATCAGCCTGTTCAAGAACGCCGGCCAGAGCGCGTCGTTCTTCGGCAAGAGCTACGGCTACGCCGTCTTTCCGACCATCGGCAAGGCCGGGCTCGGAATCGGCGGTGCGCATGGCGACGGCCGCGTGTACGAGAAGGGAAAGTACGTGGGCGACACGTCGATGTCGCAACTGAGCATCGGTTTCCAGGCCGGCGGCGAGGGTTTCAGCGAGATCATATTCTTCGAAGACAAGCGCGCGTTCGACGAATTCACTTCCGGCAATTTCGAGTTGGGTGCGAACGTGGGCGCAGTCGTGATCACCGCGGCCGCGTCGGGGACTGCCACCACCACGGGCTCCGGCGCGAGCGCCAGCGGCGGCAAGAAGGATGCGGCGACTGCCGGCAAGTACAACAAGGGCACGGCGATCTTCGTCATCTCGAAGGGCGGCCTCATGTACGAAGCCTCTGTCTCCGGGCAGAAGTTCTCGTACAAGCCCCTGAAGAAATAGCCGCCGGCCGAAGCAGGGTCTACCTCGCTCCGCGGCAGCCACTGCCGCGGGGCGGCGTGCCTTGGCGAGCGCCCTGGCGGGAGTTACCCCGCAGAACCTCAACGGGCCGGCTTCTCCGCGACCACCGTTCCCTCGCGCGCGGTCAACTCGCGGAAAAGCGCCGACAGGCGCGTCGTCATCGGCCCGGGTTCGCCGCTGCCGATCGTCCGGCCGTCGACCTTCGTGACCGCCGCCAGCTCACCCATCGTTCCGGTGCAGAACAACTCGTCGGCGCAGTAGGCCTGCGTCAACGTGAGGTCCGTTTCCTCGTGCGGAATGTCGTGCTCGCGGCACAGCTCGAGCACCGTCGAGCGCGTGATGCCTTCCGGGCACGCGACGAGCCGCGGCGTCCGGATCCTGCCGCCCTCGACGAGGAATACATGCGTCGCATTGGTTTCGGCGATGAAGCCGCGCTGGTCCAGCATCAGCGCATCGTCCGCACCTGCGACGTTCGCTTCGATCTTGGCCAGGATCGACTGGATCAGGTTGTTGTGGTGGATCTTCGGGTCGAGGCAATCGGGTGGAAACCGCCGGACGCTCGACGTGATGAGGCTCAGCCCGGCCTTCGAATAGACCGGCGCCTTGTGTTCCGCCAGCACGATCAGGGTCGGACCCTGCGTGTTGAGCCGGGGATCCATGCCGGACGTGATCTTCACCCCGCGCGTCAGCGTCAGCCGAATGTGCACGCCGTCGAACATCCGGTTGGCGGCCAGCGTGCGCCGGATTTCCTCGACGATCGCCTCGCGCGTCGGGATCTGCGCAAAGGCCAGCGCCTTCGCGGAGCGAATGAGCCGGTCGAGATGCTGCTCCAGCCGGAAGATGCGCCCGCTGTAGAGACGCAGCCCTTCCCAGACGGCGTCGCCACCCTGCACCGAGGAGTCGAATGGGCTCACGCCCGCCTTGTCGCGATGCACGAGCTCGCCGTTGATGTTGACCATCAGGTCGCGATTGCGTTCGTCGAATTTCTGCAGCACGGGCAAGTCCTCTCAGGCGCGCAGGCTGTGTTCGCGCAGACGTTCATACAGCGGCCGGCAGCGTGCCTCGATTTCAGCCGCGCGCGGCGACAATTCGACAGGCTTGCCGGCCGCGGGCGGCGCTTCGAAACCGGTGGATTTCTCCACGCGGTCGTACCAGTACCGGGCCCACACGCCGTCCGTCTCGCGCGGACCTGCGGGCCACCACAGCATGCGCTCGCTGAACGGCACGCCGAGCGCCGCGCAGAGCGCGCGCAGCATCGGCTCCGGACGCGCAAGCAGGTCAGCCGAATCGACGACCGGCGGAATGCGGCCCTCGCGATCGATCACGTGCTCGAAGATCTCGACCTGCTGGGGCAACCCGGTCGCTTCGAGTTCGAAGTCGGCGAGCTTCTCGCCGAGCGACGCGATCATTCCCCGCGGGTCGCGGATCAGGAAGGCATGCGTGAGTCCGTCGAGCCAGTCCCGCCCCATGCCGGGCAGCAGGTGATGCGACATCTGCTTCTGGTAGTAGATGGCAGCGTGCCCGGGTACTTCGCCGTGCAGCATCCCGGCCACCTCGCGCCAGTCGGTCGGCTGGCTGGCGATCACCTCGTCGCGCCCGGGATGCTCGAGGCCGGTCACCTTCAGGTAATGCGCGTAGAACGGCTCGTCGACGACGACCGTGTCCTCCCGGTTGCCCCAGGACCGCATGAAGGCGGTCGAGACATTGCGCGGTCCCGACCACATGGCGAGCCGCAGTACGCTCAAGGCGCGGGCTTCTTGAACCGGTAGACGAACTGGTCGGTCTTGCCGCGGATCGCGTCGTCGAACACCAGCTTGCTGTGGTCGTCGTCGGGGTGCGCGAGGACCTTGCTCTGCGCATCGAACACGAAGCCGGCCTTCTCGAAGTCGCGCTTCACGAGCGCCGGGTCGATGCGGTGCAGCTTGTCGACCGTCGCGGACGCGTCATCGTTGGCCGGCGCGACGTGGTCCTCGACGACGACGACACCGCCGGGCTTCAGCGCGGAGAACAACCCCTTCAGCAGCACCGCGGGATCCGTCGGCGGCCACGAGCCGTCGGCCGGGCGCCAATACAGGTCGTGATACGACATGATGAAGATGGCGGCATCGAGGCTGCCCGGCGCGACATCGAACTTGTCGATGTCCGCCGTGATCTGTCGCACGTTGCCGAGGCGACCGTCGGCGTAGCGCGCAGCGATGCCCTTCTCCGCGAACTTGGCGTACGGCGGATTGTTGTACGCGATGACCTGCCCCTTTACGCCGACCGTGCGCGAGAGCAGTTCGGTGTAGTAGCCGCCGGCCGAGAACATGTCGGCGACGCGCATGCCGGGCGTCACGCCGGCGAACGCGAGGATCTCGGCCGGTTTGCGGCGCGCGTCCTGCTCGACGTCGGCCTTGGGACGATCCTTGCTCGCGATGGCCGACGCGACCGCCTTGCCGCTCTCTGCCGCCGCATCCATCACGTCGGCTGCGCGCGCGACCGGCCACGCCAGCGACGCGCAGATCGCCAGGATCCGAAGTGCGTTCTTGTTCATCGTTCGTCCCCCGGTCTTGCCAATGGTTCGGAGCACGCGATGCTAGCCCGTGGGTCGCGGGGTGTCATGGCTCGGACGCAGGCGATGCGCTGGCGGGACGACGGTGCTTGGCGGATGTGAATTGGTGACCGGCTACGGGTCGGGTGCATGGGTGGTCGTGACGATAGTCGGTCGCCTTGCAGATGGGCGAGCCCGACTGCGTTTTGCGTTGGTCCGGATGGTCATCGAGGTTGGTCCGGAGGCGGAATCGGACGCGCATTTCTGTGCGTTTTCGGAGGCAATTATCTACCTGTAAGTCATTGCTTTTAATAGCCAATATGCTATCGTGACTGGATATCCATACAGTCTTTCGGAGCGCGCCATGGAGAGCCCTTCCTCCGACGCTTTGAGCAATCTCAGCACCCGCGAACTGGTGTCCTCCATCACCGAGCTGGCCGGGCACCTGAACGCTGCCACCCGCCGCTGGCTGGCACTGATCGCGGAGTTCGATCGCAGGAAGGGCTGGTCGGACTCGGTCACCCAGTCCTGTGCGCATTGGCTCAACTGGCAGTGCGGACTGGCGCTGGGGGCCGCGCGCGAGAAGGTGCGGGTGGCGCATGCGCTCGATGAGCTGCCGCTGATCGGTGCGGCGATGGGTCGGGGAGAGTTGAGCTACTCCAAGGTTCGCGAGCTGACGCGGGTGGCCACGCCGGCCACGGAGAAGTACCTGCTGGACATCGCGCTGCACGGCACGGCCAGTCACGTCGAGCGGCTGGTGCGTCAGTACCGGCGGGTGCAGGAGGTCGAAGAGTTGTCGCGGGAAGAGCGGCAGCAGGCGGGACGGTCCGTTTCGTACTTCTTCGATGACGACGGTTCGCTGGTGTTGAAGGCACGGCTGCCCGCCGAAGCGGGGATGCTCGTGTCTGAAGGCCCTCGAGGCGGCGAAGTCCGAGCTGCCGTTGCCGCGGGAAGATTGTGAAGTTTCATTTGACGTTCCAGCGGGAACGTCTGGAACGTTCCAGCGCAGCTTTGCACCGAAGATTCCACCGACGGCGCAACGTGCCGATGCTCTGGCTTTGGTGGCCGAGAGCTTCCTCAAGCACGGTGCCGAGGCTCTCACTGGCGGTGAGCGGCACCAGATCGTCATTCACGTCGATCATGAAACGCTCAAGGAGCGCACGGCCGGCCGCAGCGAGTTCGAGCATGGCCCTGGCGATGTCCGCCGAGACGGCACGGCGCCACGCCTGCGACTGCAGTTACGTGAAAATCACTGAGGACGAGAAAGGCGAGCCGCTCGATGTCGGTCGCAAGACACGGAGTATTCCTCCTGCCTTGAAGCGCGCGCTCAATTCACGGGACAAAGGCTGCGTCTTCCCTGGCTGCACCCACAAGAAGTACGTCGATGGCCATCACGTGCATCACTGGGCCGAGGGCGGCGAGACCAAGCTCGGCAATCTCGTCTCGCTGTGCCGCTTCCATCACCGCCAGGTGCACGAAGGGGGCATCCGCATCGAGCGGCTGGACGATGGTGCGTGGCGGTTCGTCAATGCCAAGGGCGAATCGTGGGTCTCTTCGGCTCCGGGCCACACGCAATCCATGGCTGCATCATGGACGGATCTCTCCACGCGGCACGAGCAAGACGGAATCCACATCGATCCGCACACCGCGCGCACGCATTGGCGCGGCGAGTCGATGGACTACGGGCTCGCGATCGACGCGCTCCTCGGCAAGGAGCGGCGAGGCGGAGGCGCGCAGCAAGAGCGCGATTGAGTTCGGCCGTTGAGTCGCGCCGCCTTGTGAGGCAATCGATAGTCCTCGCGCTCAGCGCCTGAACGCGGCCGCGAAGTTCCAGCTGGAATATCTACCGCAACACGACCCGCCCCCTGGGGCAATCGATCTCCGCGATCAACGCCGGCGCCGGTCCGATCGCAACCAACAACGCGAGGCCGAGCACGCGAAGCAGCCCTCGCACGCGTTCGGCCTCAGGATGCTCGGCGCGCAGAGCGGCCAGGGTCGCTCCCTGGGGAGCCACTTGCGAAGGATGGGGCGACCGTCCCCAGTCGATGAAGAACGGAACGAGGCCGTCGGCGACGACGCACGCGGGATCGGTCAGCGTCCAGCGCAGGACCCCGCCGTCCGGCCGCTGACGCTCCCCGGACAGGACGTCACCGAGCACGACACCCTGTCGAGCCGCGTCATCCCGAATCTCCTCGAGCCCGCTGCCGTTCGCAACCCACGTCACGAGCCGCGACGCACTGAGACCCTGCAATCCAAACGGGCGCGCGGCAGATGCAGGCGAGTGCTCTGGGTCGGGTGCAATGATCTCCAGGTAGCAGCGCGGGCCCAGCGATACCAGCGCGTTGCGAGTGCCCCAGGCCGCGTGCCGGCCACCGATCGCCGCACGAATGCCGAGCAACGCCTCGATCTCCGCAATCCCGCGATCCAGGTCGTTCGTCGCGTAGACGAGGTGATCGATGCGCTCGAGCAGCGACGATGTCATGGCACCCCCGGGATCACGACAGCGCGCGGTACAGCATCCGCACCGCGACGATCATCAGGAACGCGCCGAACGCGGCCGACAGCTTGCGCCGATCCATCGAGTGCGCCAGCGTGGCGCCGAACGGTGCAACGAGCCAGGTGATGGGCGCCACCAGCGCGAGCCCGATCAGGCTCACGTACCCGATCGTCAAGGGCGGTACGACCGCACCGTCAGGCACCTGCGCAACCAGGTACCCCACTGTCGCCGGCAGCGCGATCCACAGGCCCAGCAACGCGGCCGTGCCCACGGCCTTGTGCACGGGTTCGCCGCACAGCGTCATGGTCGGCACGCTCAGCGTGCCGCCGCCGATGCCCATCATCGCGGAGATGCCGCCGATGAACGCCGGAAGCAGTGCCCCGCCAACGCCACCCGGCAACGACGAACGCAGCACGACGCCATCGAGCGGCAGCAGCATCTTCAACGCCGAGAGCAACGCCACGACGCCGAACACCGCCGCGAGCACCTTACCGTTCACGTGCGCCGCAGCGAGCGCGCCGATCAATGCGCCGATCACGATCGGCGCCGTCCAGCGCTTGACCACTGCAAAGTCCACCGCGTTGCGACTCGCGTGGGCTCGCGAGGAGGAGATGGCCGTCGGGATGATCGTCGCCATGGAGGTAGCGACCGCGATGTGCAGCGAAACCTCGCGATCGACGCCGGCAGCGCCAAGCGCCAGGTCCAGCGCCGGCACGAGCACGATGCCGCCCCCGACGCCGAGCAGCCCTGCCACCAGTCCTCCCGCGGTCGCGGCGGCCACGACGGCGGCGATCATGGGCAGCCAGTGAAGCAGATGTTCCAGCAAGCGCAGTCCATCGTGGAAAACCACAAGATTCTACGGCCATTGGCGCCGGACCGCCTCTCCGATCGACCTCCGGCGTATAGTTCCGAGACCGAGAACAGCCAACGATCGTGGATCGACCGGGGAACACCATGAGCGAAACCAGTGGCGGCGAAGTCCTCGCGCGCATGCTCCAGGCGGAGGGTGTCGAGAAAGTCTTCGGCATCATCGACGGCACCTACTTCGGCTTCTATTCGAGCCTGCACAAGCTCGGCATCGAGATCGTCACGCCACGGCACGAGACCTGCGCGGCGCACATGGCGGGCGCTTATGCGCGCCTCACCGGGCGGCTCGGGGTGTGCATGGCCAGCAACGGGCCCGGCGTCGCGAACCTGCTGCCCGGCCTCGTCGTCGAGAACGCAGAGGGCAACCGCGTGCTCGCGATCACCAGCTGCCGTCGTCCGCAGATCGTGTATCCGGATCGCGGCGGCGCCTACCAGGCGTTCGACCAGGTCGGCGCCATCGCGCATTTCTCGAAGTGGAGCCACTCGGTGGTCTCGTTCGACCGCGTCGCCGAACTCGGCCGCACCGCCTTGCGCCACTGCTACGAAGGCCGCCCGGGCGTCGTGCACCTCGACGTGCCCGAGACGATCATGAACGGCAGGGTCAAGGCCGAGGTGCCGATCTGGAAGCCGCACCAGTACCGCCGCACGGACGCGATCGTTCCATCGCCCGAACACGTCAAGCGCGCGGCGGAGATGCTCGCGGCTGCCGAGATGCCGATCATCCACGCCGGCAGCGGCGTCATTCATGCGGGCGCATACGACGAACTGCGGCGCGTGGCGGAGCTGCTGCAGTCGCCCGTCACGACCAGCTGGGCGGGCCGCGGCGTGCTGCCCGAGACCTCGGAGCTCGCCGTGCCGATGGCGCACATCAAGGTCAACCACGAAGTGCGCAACGACGCCGATCTCGTGCTTTGCGTCGGCTCGCGCCTCGGCGAGACCGACTGGTGGGGCAAGGCCCCGTACTGGCGGCACCCGTCGCAGCAACAGATGATCCAGGTGGACACCGACGGGCACATCCTCGGCGCCAACAAGCCCGCCGCGCTGGCGGTGCTCGCGGATGCGAAGCTGTTCCTTGCCGCGCTCGCCGAGCAGCTGGCCCCGCGCCAGGGGCAGATGAACCTCGATGCGCGCCGCCGCAAGATGGCGAAGTACCGCGAGGCGATCCGCAGCGAGCGCGCCAAGCTCGACGAGAAGCTCGAAGACATGGCCGTGCCGATGAATCCGGCGCACGTGGCGCACGTGTGCCAGCAGGTCTTCCCGGAAGGCACCGTGCTCGTGGCGGACGGCGGCAACACCGCGGTGTGGGCCATGATGTTCCACGAGATGCGGGTGCCGAACACGATCCTCTCGACGTTCAAGTTCGGCATGCTCGGCGCCGGCGTCGCGCAGGCCCTGGGCGCCGCGATCGCGCGCCCGGGCCATCCGGTGTGCTGCATCATCGGCGACGGCGCGATGGGCTTCCATCCTCAGGAGATCGAGACTGCCGTGCGCAACGGCCTGCGCGCCATCTACCTCGTGCTCTGCGACAAGCAGTGGGGCATGGTGAAGATGAACCAGCAGTTCGCGCTGAAGCCGATCAAGACGCTCATCAAGAAGTCGTTGGGGCCGGATGAGACCATCAAGGCCGACCTCGGCGAGATCCGCTTCGACAAGCTGGCCGAGTCGATGGGCGCGCACGGCGAACGCGTGGCCGACCCGCGTGAACTGAAGCCGGCCATCGAGCGCGCGATCGCAAGCGGCGGCCCGGCCGTGATCCACGTCGACGTGGATCCGGTGAAGCACATGTGGGCGCCCGGACTCATGCACTTCAAGGACATGCACCTGGAGCCCAAGGGCAAATGACCGAGCTCGACGCGGTCCGGCTGCACTTCAGCCCGGAGTCGCTGGTCGCGCTCGACGTCATCCTCGCCTTCGTCCTGTTCGGCGTCGCGCTGGACATGAAGGTCGAGGACTTCAAGGGGATCGTGTCCGCGCCGCGCGGCACGATCATCGGGCTGTTCGCGCATTCGGTGCTGCTGCCGGCCGTGGCGTTCGCGCTCACGATGATCCTGAAGCCGGCGCCGAGCATCGCGCTCGGCATGATCCTCGTCGCCTCCTGCCCGAGCGGCAACATCTCGAACTTCCTCGTGAACTACGGGCGCGGCAATACGGCACTCTCCGTCACCATCGCCGCCTTCTCGATGCTGGGCTCGATCGTCTTCACGCCGTTCAATCTCTCGTTCTGGGGCGCCGCCAATCCCCATACGCGACCGATCCTCGAAGCGGTGTCGCTGAGCCCGTGGCAGGTGTTCGGCACGATCGTGCTGCTGCTCGGCATCCCGACCGTGCTCGGCATGTCGGTCGCGCATCGTTGGCCGGCCTTCGCCGCTCGCAGCCGCAACGCATTCCGCCTGCTGTCGCTCGGCTTCTTCGTGCTGTTCGTGCTCGGCGCACTCGTCGCCAACTGGGACTTCTTCCTCCAGTACACCGAGCGCGTGATGCTGTTCGTGTTCCTGCTGAACGCATTCGCGCTGTTGACCGGCTATTTCACGGCCAAGGCCTTCCGCCTCCCGGAGCGCGACCGTCGCGCGGTGGCGCTCGAGGTCGGCATCCAGAACTCCGGGTTCGGGCTCGCGCTGGTGTTCAACTTCTTCGGCGGCCTCGGCGGCATGGCCATCGTGGCCGCGTGGTGGGGCATCTGGCACATCCTCGTGGGGCTCAGCCTGTCGACCTGGTGGCGCCGGCACCCACCGGCCCTCGCGGGAGCAGCGGCATGACCGGACGGCGCGTTCTCGTGACGGGCGCTGCCGGCTACCTCGGCAGCCGGCTCATCGAATCGTTGTCGGCTCGCAGGGCCGCGGGCCGGGGCATCGACGGCATCGTCGCGAGCGACCTGCGCGAAGTCCCGCCGGAGAAACGCGTTCCCGGCGTCGAGTACGCCGCGCTCGACGTGCGCGATCCTTCACTGACCGAGATCCTGGCCCATCACCGAATCGACACCGTCGTGCACCTCGCCGCGATCGTGACCCCGGGCCCGAAGTCGAATCGCGAGCTCGAGTACTCGGTGGACGTGCTCGGCACGAAGAACGTGCTCGACGCGTGCGTGGCGGCCGGCACGGGCAAGCTCATCGTCACCTCGAGCGGCGCGGCGTACGGCTATCACGCCGACAACCCCGAGTGGCTGAGCGAAACGGACCCGGTGCGCGGCAACGAGGAGTTCGCGTACTCGCATCACAAGCGGCTCGTCGAGGAAATGCTCGCGCAGTACCGGCAGACGCAACCGCAACTGAAGCAGGTGATCTTCCGCGTCGGCACCATCCTCGGCGAGACGACGCGCAACCAGATCACCGCGCTGTTCGAGCGTCCGCGACTCATCGCAATCCGGGGCTCGAAGAGCCCGTTCGTCTTCATCTGGGACCGCGACGTGGTCGGCGCGATCGAGCACGCGATCGACACCGACCGTGCGGGAATCTACAACGTCGCCGGGGACGGCGCGCTCAGCATCCAGGAAATCGCTGCGCGCCTCGGCAAGCGCTGCATCACGTTCCCGCCGGGCCTGCTGCGCTCGATCCTGGCCGTGCTGCACCCGCTGGGCCTGTCGCAGTACGGACCCGAACAAGTGAACTTCCTGCGCTACCGGCCGGTGCTTGCCAATCGTCGGCTCAAGGAGGAGTTCGGCTACGTGCCGCAGAAGTCTTCGAGCGAGGTGTTCGACCTGTACTGCCGCTCGCACGGCCTCGGTAAAGACGCTCGATGAGCCGGCGCTCGTTCAAGGACGCCACGGTCGTCGTCAGCGGGGCCGGCGGCGGGCTCGGCCGTGCCATCGCCGAGCGTTTCGCCCGCGGCGGCGCCAACCTCGTGCTGCTCGACTTGAGCCGCGAGGCGATCGAAGCGACGGCAGCGGGCATGGCACGGAGCGGGGGCGGAAGCCTCGCCCTCACCTGTGACGTCACCGATCTCGCGTCGTGCGACATGGCGATCGGCTCGGCCGTCGAGAAGTTCGGCCGCGTGGACGTGCTCGTGAACAATGCCGGCATCACGCATCGCAGCCCGTTCGCGGCGACGGACCTCGCGGTGATCCGTCGCGTGATGGAAGTGAACTTCTTCGGGGCAATGAACCTGACGCACGCCGCCCTGCCCCACCTGCTGACGAACCGCGGTGCGATCGCGGCGATCTCGAGCGTCGCCGGCTTCACGCCGCTAATCGCCCGCACGGGCTATGCGGCGAGCAAGCACGCGATGCACGGGTTCTTCGAAAGCCTGAGGACCGAGGTGCGTCCGCAAGGCGTGGACGTGACGATGGTGTGTCCGTCGTTCATCGCGACCGGAATCGATCGCAATGCGCTCGGGGCAGACGGCCAGCCCGCGCGGCACGCGCAGGTCGTCATCGGCCGGCGCATGACCGCGGACTTCGTCGCGGATCGTATCCACGCAGGTGTCGCTCGTCGCAAGCCGCTGCTGCTGATCGGCTCGACCGCCCGGCAGGCGTGGTGGGTGAGCCGGTTCGCACCGTCGCTCTTCGAGCGCCTGATGGCCCGCCGGCTGCAGGGGGAAATGCAGCAGGACTGAGGCTATAGTGATTGCCATGCTGGCCATGGTGCTCAACAAGCCACGCGGCGCGCTCGAACCCGAGCAGCGCGCCGTTCCTGCCCCCGGACCTCACCAGGTGTTGCTAAAGGTGCGCGCCTGTGCCGTCTGCCGCACGGACCTGCACGTCGTGGATGACGAGCTGCCGGATGTGCGCCACCCGATCGTGCCCGGCCACGAGATCGTCGGCGAAGTCGTGGCTTGCGGCGCGGGTGTGGACATCGCAACCGGCACGCGGCTCGGCGTGCCGTGGCTCGGCTCGACCTGCGGCACCTGCGATTATTGCCTCTCGGGACACGAGAACCTCTGCGACGCGGCGCGCTTCACGGGCTGCCATCTCGACGGCGGGTACGCGGACTACGCCCTGGCCGACGCGCGCTATTGCCTGCGCCTGCCCGGCGAACTCGACGACGTGCACGCCGCGCCGCTGCTGTGCGCGGGACTCATCGGGTATCGCGCGCTCACGATGACGGGGGGCGCAAGGCGACTCGGCCTGTACGGCTTCGGCGCCGCCGCGCACATCGTCGCGCAGGTGGCCCGGTTCCAGGGCCGCGATTGCTGCGCATTCGTGCGCCCGGGCGATACGACGGCCGCGGATTTCGCCCGCGAACTCGGTTGCACCTGGGCGGGCGGCAGCGACGAAGTGCCGCCCGTCCTTCTCGATGCGGCCATCATCTTTGCGCCCGCCGGCGAACTGGTGCCGCGCGCGCTGGCCGCCGTGCGCAAGGGCGGTACCGTCGTCTGCGGCGGCATCCACATGAGCGACATCCCATCGTTCCCTTACTCGTTGCTCTGGGGCGAGCGCGTCGTGCGCTCGGTCGCCAACCTCACCCGCCGGGACGGCGAGGAATTCCTGGCGCTTGCGCCGCAGGTTCCCATTCGCACGCACGTGAAGACGTTCCCGCTCGACGCTGCCAACGAGGCCTTGCGACAACTGCGCGAAGGCAGGCTCTCGGGCGCCGCCGTCCTGCTCCCTCGCGCATGAGTGTCCCTGCCGTCAATCCGCTCCGCCACGCACGGGGACGGCGCTTCTCCGATGTGCTGACGGAAATCGCCAACGACACGTCGCGGGAGGCGATCTCGTTTGCGGACATCCGCGACGTGATGGGTGATCGCACTTACGGCGTATTGCTCTTCGCCTTCGCCGTGCCGAACGCCCTGCCCGTCAATCCGCCCGGCGTCTCGACCGTCCTCGGGATGCCGCTGCTGTTTCTCGCCATGCAGATGATCCTCGGACTGAAGGCACCGTGGCTGCCCAAGGCCTTCATGCGCCGTTCGGTCCGGCGCGAATCCTTCGCTCGCGCGATGAACGTCGCCGTGCCCTGGATCCGCCGGGTCGAGAAACTGCTCAAGCCGCGGCTGGTGCCGCTGGCGTCGGGGTGGTTCGAACGCGTCATCGGCCTGGTCTGTGCCGTGCTGGCGCTGGTCCTGACGCTGCCGATCCCGTTCGGCAACATGCCCCCGGCGGTGGCCATCTGCATCCTCGCGCTGGCCCTCCTCGAGAAGGACGGGGTCGCCGTCCTCGCCGGTCTCGCCGCCGCCGCCGGCGCGCTGTTCATTGCGTCCGGGGTGATCTTCGGGATCGTGAAGGCGGTATCCTTGTTCCTGCGCCACCTGCTCGGCGCCTGATGCGTCCAGGGAGTCCGTTCATGAAGGTCAACGTCAAGCACTCGCTCAAGACCGACGTCGAGTCGGCGTTCAAGCTCTGCACTGAGCAGAAGAGCCAGGAGGCGGTCTACGCCAAGCTGGCCGGCACCGACCTCAAGATCAAGCGGGAGGGGCGCGCGCCGAACGTGAAGCTGAAGATCTCGCGCAAGATGCCCGCGAACCCGCCGGCCGCGATCCGCAGGCTGGTCCCCGCCACCAACGACGTCTCGCACACCGAGGACTGGGCGGCGGAAGGCAAGGGGTTCGCGTCGAAGATCGCCATCGACATCAAGGGCGTGCCGGTGAAGATCGTCGGCACCAAGGCGCTGCAACCCGAGAAGGGCGGCTGCACGGTCGAATGGAACTTCGACATCACCAGCGGCATCCCGCTGCTCGGCGGCATCATCGCCTCGTTCGCCGGGGAAGAGATCAAGAAGAACCTCGAAGACGAGTACAAGGTGCTCAAGGCGTCCGTCTGAACCCTCGCCCGGGGATTTTGCTGCAACGCAGCTAGCCATTTGCGAAACGCCCGGCCGCCCCGCCGGGCGTAGCATCACCTCATGGCGACGCTTTCCCCGGTGGACATGGCGTTCTTCCTGCTCGAGACCGGGCAGCGCCCGATGAACATCGGCGCGCTGATCGTGCTCGCACCGCCGCAGGGCTCGCGCGGGCGTTACGCAGATCGTCTCGTCAAGGCGATGCTCAAGGTCCCGGTCGGCCCGCCTTTCAACTACCGCTTCCGCAAATCGCCGACCACCGGATTGCCCGCTCTGGTGCCCGCGCCGACCTCGGCCGCCGAACAGGTCTTCCGTCACCGATTGCCGGCCGGCAGCGACCTGCCCCGGCTGTTCGAGCGCATCTGCCGCATCCACGTGGAACCGCTCGATCGTGAGAGACCGCTGTGGCAGGCGCACGTGTTCGAAGGCTTGCCCAAAGGTCGCGTGGCGCTTTACTTCAAGACACACCACGGGCTGATCGACGGCATCGGCTTCATCAAGATCGTCACGGAGATCGTGACCGGCTCCCCGCACAGCCGGACGCCGCAGGCGATCTGGCGCGGCCTGCCCGGCGCGACACCGGGCGGCGCGCAGCACACGCAGGGTGCGCTGCGGCGCCTGCTTGGATTTGCGCAGGAAGCACGGCGCACCGCCAACGACATGGCGCGCCTGATGTGGCACCAGGGCCTGCGCGATCTCGGCTTCGGCCACGGGCTGGTCGCGCCGTTCGTGACGACGCCCGACGTGCTCAAGACCGAGCCGACCGCGCACCGGATCCTGGCGCACTGCGCCGTGCCGCTGCCGCGCGTGCGGGAGATCGCGCGCCGTCAGGACGCCAAGATCAACGACGTGATGCTGTCGATCCTCGACGCCGCGATGAACCGCTACCTGGCCGAACGCGGCACGCCGCCCGACCGGCCGCTCGTCGCCGACGTGCCGGTGGCGCTCGATGACCACGGGGGAACAGGGAACCGCATCACGATCCTGCAGGTGCCGATGGGCAAGCCGGGGGCAAAGCCGGTCGAAAGACTGCGGGACGTGGTGCGGGAAACCCGCGAGATGAAGGACGAGCTGCGGTCGATCTCGGGCAACGCGCTGATGCTGTACTCGATCGTGCAGCACTCCATCGCGGGCGCCATCGAATCGCTGGGGCTCGGTGAACTGCCGATGCTCGCCAATACGGTGATCTCGAACCCGGCAGGCCTTGCGGAAAAGGTGTACTTCAACGGCGCCGAGGTCGAACTCGCATTGCCCGTGTCGGTGGTGGCGCATCACCAGGTGCTCAACATCACCGTCACCACCTACGTGGACGAACTGCACGTGACGTTCATCGCGCTGCGCGAAGCGGTTCCCGACCTGCCGCGACTCGCCGACTACACGGTCGAAGCGCTCGGCGAACTCGAACGCGACGTCGGGCGGCCGCGCATCCGGAAGCACTCGAAGCGCCGGGCCGCGTGAGCGTCGTCCACGAAATCTCCGTCGTCGCGCGAATTGCGACGCGCGCGCTGCGCCGGCGGTTGGCTGGCGACGCATACGAGGCGGATCCCGGCGCATTCCGCGCGACTCTCGACCCGTGGGTCGCCGGCCTTGCGCCATCGACGCTGGCGGCTCACCGCTATTGCGACATCCCGGCCACCGAGATGCCGTGGCACGACACGGGCCTCGACGTCTCCGCCGGCGACAACGTGACGTGGCTCGCCACCGGGCGCGTGTACCTCTCGAAATTCCTCGATATCTACGTCGAGCCCTCGTTCCAGCTCTGGTGCCGCATCGGCGCGGACGGCCCGGTCTTCCGCGGCACGCGCGCCACGCATACGTTCACCGCACGGCAGTCGGGACGCCTGTGGCTCGCGAGTTACTTCCCCGGTGAGTGGACGAGCCCGGACGGAAGCCTCGCGACACCCGCCTCCGAGTACGCGAAGCTGAATGGCGGCATGTCGGTGCTGCTCCTCAAGTGGAACCGCGGCGCCGACGTGCCCGGCGTGTTCCGCGAGAGCGCAAAGCTCGCGAGCGTGCCGGGGCTCGTCCTGGCCGAGGCGCAGCGCCAGGACGAGCCCGTGCCGCCGCCGCCGCAATGGAACTACCTCTGGTATCTCGGCGACAGCGAGATCTATCGCCCCGCGGCGCTCGACGACGGCCGGGCCACGATCTGCTGCCAGACGCACAGGGACGTCGGCATCCTGCGCAAGGAGGCGCGCCTGCCGCTCGAACCGGGCACGCGCCTGAAGTGGTCGTGGCGCGTCGACGCACTGCCGACGGACCTGCCGGAAGACACCCTGCCTTCGCACGACTACCTGAGCATTGCCGTCGAGTTCGACGACGGCCAGGACATCACCTACTACTGGAGCGCGTCGTTGCCGGCCGGCAAGGTCTATCGCTGCCCGCTGCCGACGTGGAAGGACAAGGAAACCCACGTCGTGCAGCGTTCGGGTCCGGCGGAACTCGGCCGCTGGCTCGACGAGGAACGCGACCTGCACGAGGACTATCGGCGCATCATCGGCGGCCCGGCGACGTCGGTCGTCGCGGATCTGGCTGATCGCCATCAGCGTGTTCCAGCGCGGGCACGGCCGCTGCGAGTACGCCGGCATCCGGCTGGCAGGGCCCTCGGGAATTCTCGACGTCCTGTAGGACGGCAGCGGGCCGGCGCGCAGGGCTTCCGTGCCCCGGCGCGCCACCCCACCTTGCGACCGTCAGTGCGGCAATTCGACCTTGAGTACCTCGCCGAGCCCGACTGGCGGCGGCCCGAAGCCGACGTTCGACACGTACAGGTTGCCGTCCGGGCCCATGGTCATGCCCGTGGGCAGGAACAGTCCTTCGACGATCACGTCGCGCTTCTTGCCGTTTGGGCTGATCCGAATGATGCGCCCCGTCCCAGGGTGCAGGCGCCGGCGCGGCCGACGCCTCGAGCACGTACATGCGGTCCCGATGGTCGAACGCGAGCCCGAGCACCATGTTGAAACCGCGGGTGTCGACCTTGATCTGGCCGCTCGGCGTGACCTTCCACACGTTCGAGCTCCCTGCATCCTGCGGGAAGAGCCCGAGGTTCCCGATGTAGAAGTTGCCGTGATATGCGATCGACGCGGGCACCACGTGGCCCTGCGTCGCGGAGACATCGATGACGCGGGTGATCCTGCCGTCCGGCGTCACCTTGACGATCTCGCCGTGGTTGGGCTCGACCGCATATAGGTTGCCGCGCAGCGAGAGCATGCTGAACCATGAGCCGTCCGGCTCGAAATCGTCTTCCTCGGGATGCGCGACCGGATGGCTGCGCTGGTATGCGCTCAGGTCCGCCACCAGCGTCCAACTGTGGTCTGGATTGACGCGCACGACGCCGTTCGGAATGGACGGCACGCCGTGCGAACAGCCCGCCCCGGCCAGCAAGGCATAGAGCGTGTCGCCGACGAAAGCGACATCCGCCACGCCGCTCACGAGATAGCCGAGCACCGCGCTCGTCTGGCTCGACGGCAGGTTGTCGACGAACGTGGTGCGATTGCCGAGTGCATCGATCATCGAGATGCGCGAACCCGTGGTGCTGCCGGTATAGGGACCCACGGGTGGAATGACCTCGCAGGCGGGATCCGCGGGTGCCGGGGTCGCGCCGCCGACGCCGCCCTCGGCGACGTAGAGATTGCCGTCCGGGCCGAACTTCAGGCCGCGCGGGTTGTTCAATCCCGAGGCAAACACCGTCACCGTGGCGGCGCCGGTGGGCGCCGCTGGCACCGGACCCGCGACCAAGGCCGCGGCCAGGGCGGCTCCGGCGAGTGTCCACGCGCCCGACGGCGCGCTCCTGATCCTTCTGGACTTGTTCATCGTGCTGTCCCTCTTCTTGAGTCTCTCGATCGAGTGGGGTTGCTGCACCGCACGACCAAAGGACGCTGCGGACGCGAGCACGTTGACTGTCCGGCGCAACGAGGTGCAAAGTCCTGCCGAATCGCTGGTTTTTTCCTTCCGGAGCACTGGAGTTGCTCGTCCGATGGCGCCGATAGGGTTTCGGCTGGGGGAATTCATCGTCGAGCCGGGCACCGATCGCGTGCTCCGGCCCGGCACGGGCGAGCGCGTCGAACTCGAACCGAAGGCGATGGCCGTGCTGCTCGTCCTCGCGGAGCGTCCGGGACGCGTCGTGAGCAGCGACGAGTTGATCCGGGTCGTCTGGCACGACCGGCCCATGGGCGAGAACCCGGTGTACAAGGCCATCGGCAAGCTTCGGCGCGCGCTGCGCGACGAGACCGGCGAGCCGCGTTACATCGAGACGATTCCGCGCAAGGGTTATCGCCTGCTGGTCGAGCCCGCCGCGCTTTCGCGCGAACCATCGCCGACACATGACGAAGCGAGCAACCGCGCCTTCGCGTCTTCGCCGGCACAGGGTGTTCTACAGCAGCGAAGATTCGTGGGTCCGGTTGCTGCGTTGATGGTCATTGCGCTGGCGGCAGCCATTGCGGCATTTGCGCCAGGAATCCCACAGCGCCCCACGCATCGTGCGGCCGACGTGGCGGCACCCCTTGCGGACGGAACGATCGCGCATCTCTCGCAGCTGCCGATCGAAACACGACAGCGGTACTTGCTGGCTCGCGCGGAGCTGCACGAACGTCGCCTGGGTTTTGCATCGCGACTACGCAAGGACGCCGAAGACCTGATTGCGGTCGCTCCGGACTTCGCTTCGGCTCATGCATTGCGGGCCATCGCCTGCACGTTCCGCGCCATACACGCGCGGTCGTGGCCCGCCAACGGGTCCGCCAACGGGCCCATCGACGGCGAGGAAGCGCTGGCGTGCGCCCTTGAATCGTCGCGGCTGGCGCTCGAACTCGACCCGCGGTCGGCCGAAGCACACGCTGCGGCGGGTTTCCTCGCTTTTCAGCAAGCCAGCGCCTGCGATCCCGGATGCGACCAGCGTGGGCTGGTCGATCTCGCCCAAAGCAGCCTCGAGCAGGCCGCGCGGCTCGATCCCGCTCTGCCGGAGGTGCACACCTGGCTCGGGATGATCTACGAGCAGCGCGGAGATCTCTTGCGAGCGTCACGAGAGGCGGAAGCCGCGCTTGCGCTCGACCCGCTCAATCCCGTGGCCACGTACAACGCGAACAACTTCCTGATGGCTCGCGGCGAGAACGCCAAGGTGCGCGAGCGGCTCATTCCGCTTACGAGTCGCCCGGATCCGCCGCCAATGGTGTTCAGGCAACTCGTCGAGAACGCGCTCGCTTCGGGCAATCGCGACGAAGCAGAACGCTGGACGCGTGATCTCGCGGCCCACGACGGGCGTTCCAGGGGGACCCAGTTGTTCGTCGCGACGGCTCTGGCGCGGCTCGGTCGAATCGACGAGGCGCGCGCAGCCCTTGCGGTTGCAGACCAGACACGGGCCGTCGACACCGGTGAGTCCCTCGAACTGGCACTCTGGGTGCACCAGCTGCTCGATGGCGGGTCAGGCGCGCGGGCCTACCTCGCCGACCAGCTACGGCTGCGCGCGTCGACCGCCCATCGCGATACTCCTGAGGAAGCGCGACACTGGCTCGAGGTCGAAGGACTCGGCCATGCGCTTGCCGGCGAACCCGCGCTGGCCGTGCCACTGCTGGAGAAGGTGTTCGGCGCGAACGGCACGCCGCTGGTCCGCCTGCAGCCCGCGGACGCGGAAGCCGACTTTGCCAACGCGCTCGCGTGGGCCTACCGCGAAACAGCCAATGCCGCGCGAGCCCGGGAAGTCGCCGAAGGAACGTTGGTGTCGCTGGAATCCGTTGCCAGCACCGGCTTCGACAAGAACCCCCGGCTCATGCTGGACCGCGCCCTCGCCCTGGAGCTGGCCGGACAGCGCGACCGGGCGCGGACAGCATTCGAAGCGGCGCTCGCCCGGGGTGGGACCCAACAGGCGGAGCTGGCCACCGATCCGCGCTGGCAGTCGCTGGTCGAGACCGACGACAGGCGCTTTGCTGCACTGCGAAAGCCCTGAATACATATAAAAGACATCCAGCCTTGGCCTGCTGGCGAAACGCCTCTAGCCTATGCGATCACCTTGAGACTCAGGCCTGGCCGGGGGAACCACGATGCGCGGATTGATGATGGACTCGCAGCTGCTGATCACCGAGATCATGCGGTACGCCGACAAGCACCAGCCCAACGTCGAGATCGTGTCCCTGACCCACGATCACCCGCGCCATCGCTGCACGCTGAAGGACATCTTCCGTCGTGCCCGCATGCTGGCCAATGCGCTGCAGAAGGCCGGCGTGAAGCCCGGCGACCGCATCGCGACCATCGCGTGGAACGATTACCGCCACTACGAACTGTACTTCGCGGTCTCGTGCATGGGCGCGGTGCTGCACACCCTGAACCCGCGGCTCTTTCCGGAGCAGCTGGAGTTCATCGTCAACCACGCCGAAGACAAGCTGATCTTCATCGACGCGACGCTGCTGCCGGTGCTTGCGCCGCTGCAGGGCAAGATACCGACGGTGCAACAGGTGATCGTGCTGGCCGGTCCGGATTCGATGCCAGAGGCGGTCAAGGGCAAGCTGAAGGACTACGAGTCGTTCATCGCCGGGCAGCCCGACACGTTCGACTGGCCGGCGCTCGACGAGAACACGGCCAGCTCACTCTGCTACACATCGGGCACGACCGGCAATCCGAAGGGTGTGCTCTACAGCCACCGCTCGACGGTGCTGCACGCCTATGCCGGTTGCATGGCCGATGCCGTCGGCCTGAGCGGCAAGGACGTCACGCTCGCGGTCGTACCGATGTTTCACGCCAATGCCTGGGGCCTGCCGTACAACGCGCCGATGGTGGGCTGCAAGGTCGTGTTCCCCGGCCCGAAGATGGGCGACGCAGCCACGCTCACGCAGCTCATGAACGAGGAAGGCGTGACGCTCGCCGCCGCCGTCCCGACGGTATGGACGATGCTGCTCAACTACCTGCGCCAGAGCGGCCAGAAGCTGACCACGCTGAAGCGCACGCTGATCGGCGGCTCCGCAGTGCCGCTGTCGATGATCCGCGATTTCAAGCTCGAGCACGACGTCGACGTGCTGCAGGGCTGGGGCATGACGGAGATGAGCCCGCTCGGCACCGTGGGCTCGCTGCGGCCGGAAATGGAAAAGCTGCCGCTCGAGGAACAGTTCAAGATCCGCACGCGCGCAGGCCGCGGCATCTTCGGCGTGGACATGAAGATCGTCGACGAGAATGGCCATGAGCTGCCGTGGGACGGCAAGGCATCCGGCGAGCTGAAGGTGCGCGGACCTTGGGTGTGCAAGAGCTACTTCAAGCTCGATCACTCCGCGTCGCACGCCGAGGAAGGCTGGTTCGCCACCGGCGACGTTGCGATGATCCATCCCGACGGCTTCCTGCAGATCACCGACCGCGCGAAGGACGTGATCAAGTCCGGCGGCGAGTGGATCAGCTCCGTCGACCTCGAGAACTGCGCCTGCGGACACCCGGACGTGCTGATGGCCGCGGCCATCGGCGTGAGGCATCCCAAATGGGAAGAGCGCCCGATCCTGCTGGTCGTGCCTCGGCCGGGCAAGACACCGGAGCGTGATTCGGTGATCGCTCACATCGCTCAGCACTTTGCAAAGTGGCAGCTGCCCGATGAAGTGGTGGTGGTCGACGTGCTGCCGCTCACCGGGACGGGCAAGATCAACAAGCGCGAGCTGCGCGACAAGTTCGGCCAGGTGCTGATGCAGAAGGCGACGGGCTGAAACGGGATCATCGCCGGTTTGTTGCTGGCTATGCATTCATGTCGCAGGCGGGAACGTTCCCGCCGGAACGTCAAATTTTTCTGGAGAATTCGATCGCGGGTCGAATGTCTCAGTTCGGCCGCGAGCGGACGGTCGACCGTGCGCCACGCTATGCTTCGCGGGAATCGGGCTAATGAACAGGCGCCGAGCGTCAGCGCAGCGACCTCAGGCTGCGTGTGGCGAGGTAGGGGTCCAGGCGCGCCAGTAGCTGGTACGCAAGATACGATCGCAGCGACTGCCACCAGCGGCGTCCGCGCCGCCACCGCACCGCGTCCAGCGTGTCGGCATGCCGGCGGTCGGTCTCGAATTCGGCCCGCAGCCGCTCCGCGAGTGCAGCGGACGGTATCCGCACCAGCAGCTCGTAGTTGATAAGCAGGCTGCGCACGTCGAGGTTGCTAGAGCCCACGTACACGACGTCGTCGCGCACCATCGCCTTCGCGTGGACAATCTGCGGCCGGTAACGGTGGATCCTCAGTCCGGCTCGCAGGAAGCGCGTAAACAGCCGCTCGCTGGCCCAGCGCGAGACCGGCACGTCGCTGCGTTCGCCAAGCATGATGTCGGCCTTGCCACGGCGCGCGGCGTCCCGGATTGCGGCGCCGATGCGCCGCGACGGAAGGAAGTATGCGGCCCAGGCCTGCATCCGGCGCGCGGCACGGATGTCGAACAGCAGCCGCCGATGCAGCTCGGCAGTCGGGCAGCCCGGTCCGCAGAGCAGCAACTCAGGCTGCCCGTGTGCGCCAGCGGCGATCAGCGGCGCGAAGTATCCATCAGGCAGCGCGTCCGACCCGTACGCGTCCACCAGCACTCGCACGCGGACCCCGCGGCGCGCTGCGCCGGTTAGTTCGGCCAGGAACCGGTCGCCGACCGCACCGGCCTCGTAGATGTACGTCTCGAGCTCAACTGCGGTCCGCGCCTGCCGTACCAGGCGCCACATGCAGGCGTAGGCGGCGCTGCCGCCTACGAGCAGTTCCGGCGCAGGTTCCGCCGGCGCGGGATCATGCGCGCGGTGTTCAAAGTCGGTCATTAGCCGATGCTGCCTGCCATCGGCCGTAGTGCGCCAGCGCGGGCGGCGCCGTTCAGGCGGGGTTCAGCTGCGCTCGCGGGTCGTGCCGTCGCAGCGTGTGGCGGCGCGCGCGGTTCATGCGCCTGCTGCGCAGCACCTTATCGAACGCGGCCGGTACCGAGCGGTACAGGTCGGCGTCAACGTCGCTGCCGACGATCGAGGTGCCGTCGGTGAACTGCGCGTGCACCAAGCAGCCCTTGTCCGGGCCCCCGCGCAGGCCGTTCACGTCGAACAGGCGTACGGACACCCGGGTGATGCCGGCGCCGAGCGCCTGGGCCAGCCGCGCGATTTCGCGGTGGACCGCATTGCTCAGCGACTGGGTCAGCGTGAAGCTGCGGGCATGGACGTCGACTTTCATGGCGGTTCCTCTTCTGTCTAGTTGGCTGGTTGCCGGCTGATCCTACGGGCGACAAGAACCAGAATAAATGAGAAAATAAGCACATCAGACTTCGAGAAAAGCTGATGAGCGCACGACCCCCGGGACGCATCAATCTCAAGCACCTGCACTACTTCCACGAGGTTGCGCGTGAGGGCTCGCTGACGGGCGCCGCACGCCGACTGCACCTCGCGCCGCAGACCTTGAGCTCGCAGGTGCGCGAGCTGGAGCAATCGCTCGGCCGGACGCTGCTTGAACGGGCCGGCCGGCGCCTGGTGCTGACGCCCGACGGCGAGGTGGCGCGCGACTACGCGGAGTCGATCTTCGCCCTCGGCACGGAACTGCGCAGCGTGATGGCCGGTCGCGCCGAACCACGCCGCCTTGGGCTGCGCCTCGGCGTCACGGACAGCGTGCCGAAGCTGCTGACCGCGCGCGTGCTGGCGCCGCTGCTCGAGCGCCACCGCGACCGCATCGAGCTCGACTGCGTCGAAGGCACTGTCACGGGGCTGCTCGGACGGCTCGCTGCGCACCAGCTCGACGCGGTGCTGGCGGACCAGCCCGTGCCGCCGCACCTGGCGCGCTCGATGCGCGGGCGGCGGCTGCTGAAGTCGGGCCTGAGCCTCGTCGCGGCGCCGCACGTGCGCATGGCGCTGAGCGGGGACTTCCCCGCCTGCCTCGACGGCGCACCGCTGCTCGCCGGGTCCGCCGAATCGCCGCTCAGCATTGCGCTGAATGCCTGGCTCGCCGAGCGCGGACTCACGCCGCGCGTCGTCGCGCGCTGCGACGACAGTGCGTTGATGAAAGTGTTCGCACAGCGCGGCTTCGGCATTGCCTGCGTGCCGACCGTGATCGAGTCCGACGTCGCCACGCAGTTCGGGCTGCAACCCGTCGGTCGCGTGCCGGAGCTGAGCGAGCTGCTGTACCTGATCCGCCCGGCCGGCCGCCATGTGCATCCGCTGCTCGAGGAGATCGAGGCGGGCCCCGCCGGTGGCGCGCCGTAGCGCCTAAGTGGCCGTCATGTGGGATCAAACGACAGCGGGCTGCCCGCGCGTCTTCCACAGCGACACCAGCACGCCACCGGCGATCAGTCCAAATGTCACGCTCAGCGAGATCACCGCTGGAATCTTGCCGGTGATGCCGACCAGGAAAATCTTTGAACCGATGAACACCAGCACAAGAGCCAGCGCGTACTTCAAGTACTTGAAGCGGTGGATCATCGCCGCCAGCGCGAAATACAGCGCACGCAGCCCCAGGATGGCGAAGATGTTGCTCGTATAGACGATGAACGGGTCCGTGGTGATGGCGAAGATGGCCGGCACTGAGTCGACCGCGAAGATCAGATCGACGAACTCGATCAGCACCAGCGCCAGGAACAGCGGCGTGGCAAAGCGCACCACCTTGCCGCTGGCTGGGTCAGGCTCGTGCACCCAGAAGGCGTTGCCGCGCAAGTCGTCGGTCACTCGCATGTGTCGCTTCAGAAACTTCAGCAGCGGGTTGTTGGCGATGTCGGGCATGTGGTCGGCGATGATCCACATCTTGATGCCCGTGAAGATCAGGAAGGCACCGAAAAGGTAAAGCACCCAGCTGAACTGGCTGACCAGCGTGGCACCGAGACCGATCATGATCGCGCGCAGCACGATCACGCCCAGGATGCCCCAGAACAGCACCCGGTGCTGGTACTGCCGCGGGATCGCGAAGAAGCTGAAGATCAGCGCGATGACGAAGACATTGTCCATCGACAGCGACTTCTCGATCATGAAGCCGGTGTAGTAGTCCATGCCGCTCTGCGCGCCCAGGTACCACCAGACCCAGGCGCCGAAGATCAGCGCGACGCTGATGTAGCCGGCGGACAGCAGCAGGCTTTCGCGCACGCCGATCTCGTGATCGTCCTTGTGCAGAACGCCAAGGTCGAAGGCCAGCAACGCGAAGACGATGCCGATGAAGGTGAGCCAGACCCAGGCGGGCGTGCCCAGGAAGTCGGCCGCAAAGAAGGAGATCAGGGTGTCCATTGGACGGCCTCGAGTGTTCGCGGCGACGCGCGGCGGCGCAGTGCGGTGATCAATCGGCTGCACACCAGGCCCAGGATGACGATCACGGCGCTGCCGACTCCCCAAACCGCCCAGACTCGCCACCGACAGCCCGCCCGCCAGGGCGGGTGCCTGGTTGAGAGCGGTTTCAATGGCCGGATTCAAAGCGGACAGCACGGAAGTGAACGCGAGAGCGATTTCGGGTGGAATCCAGGGCGCGAGCCAATCCGGCGCACGCAAGCCCTCGATCGCCCCTGAACCTTCAGCCAGCACGCCCGCATTCGAGACCGTCCATGCCGCGACCGAGTGGAACGCCCAGGCTGCGAGCGACCAGAGCGCGAGAAGGATGAACATCACGGACCAGCTGAGTGCGTAGAACACGATCGTTTCCTGTCTGTGGAGCGGCAGTGCGGATCATCCGGTCTTTTGAAGTTCGAAAAAGCAGACATAAACATAAGAAGACTTCGAGTTTTTCGAAGTGACACCGGATTCCGGACGATTGGCGTGGCTGCGGGCCACGTGTTCGGCCCGTGAATCCGGGCCCCTCGTCGCCACGAACCAGATTGTCGGGCCAACGATCACCAGATAACACCCCGATGTCCGATCGCTCCCGCGCGTCGCTGCTCGACCGGATCGAGCGGCTCGGCAACAAGCTGCCCGAGCCGCCGATCCTGTTCTGCTGGCTCGCCTTCTTCGTGGTGATCGGCTCCGCGCTCGGCGCAGCGGTCGGCTGGAGCGTGCAGCCGCTCAAGCCGGTCGCAGTGACGGGACCCGAGGGCGTGAGCGTCACGCTCGTCGCGGCCGGTGCGGCGATCGAGCCCCGAAGCCTCCTCACCGCCGAGGGGCTCTACTTCATGCTCTCCTCGATGCTGCGTAACTTCGCGACGATGCCGGCGCTGCCGCTGGTGTTTGTGTCGATGCTCGGCATCGGGCTCGCCGAGAAGTTCGGCTTCTTCTCTGCATTGATGCGTCAGCTCGCGTTCGTGACGCCCGCGCGCCTGCTCACGCCCGTGATCGTGTTCCTGGGCGCGAACAGCTCGGTCGCGAGCGACGCGGGCTACGTGATCCTGCCGCCGCTCGCCGCGGCGCTGTACCTCGCAGCGGGAAGGCATCCCGTCGCTGGGCTCGCGGCGGCCTTCTGCGGCGTGGCCGGCGGCTTCGGCGGCGGCCTGTTTCCGACGGGCGGAGACGGTGTCCTGACGGGATTCGCGCAGGAGGCTGCGCACGTCATCGACCCGTCCTATTCGGTGACGATCCTGCACAACTTCTATTTCAAGCTCGTCTCGGCCTTCGTCGTGACCGGCGTCGGCTGGTGGGTGACAGACCGCGTCGTTGAGCCGCGCCTCGTACGGTTGCGCCCGGGCGACGTGCAGGCGGGAAGTGACGGCGAACTCGCAGACATGACGCTCGCGCCCGCCGAACGTCGCGCGCTCAGGTGGTCGCTGGCGACGATGGCGGCAGTGCTCGCCGTGTTCGCGGCGCTGATCTGGGCACCGGGCTCGCCGCTGCACGGCCCGGGGCAGCCGACGCTCGCGAACGGACGGGTGCTCGTACAGCAACCGGTCGAGGTCGCTCCTGCGGGCATGCCGGCAGCAGAAGGGGCCGCGGTGCTCGCGCGCGAACCGCTCTCGGTCGTCGCGGGCGCAGCCCCAGGACGGCTCGTCGAAGCGCCGGGGCCGCGCTGGTCGCAGGTCATCGTGCCGATGATCCTGCTGTCGTTCCTGCTGCCCGGCATGGTCTACGGCCGGATGACCGGCACGCTCCGGACCCAGGCGGACTTCGTCGCGGCGCTGAACCACGGCATCCGCTCGATCGTGCCGGTGCTCGTGATCCTCTTCTTCCTCGCGCAGTTCGTGAACTACTTCGCGTACTCGCAGATGGACCGCATGCTCGCCTACGCGGGCGGCTCGCTGCTCTTCGACGCGGCGCTGCCGATCCCGCTGCTGATCGTGCTGTTCGTCCTGGTCGTCGTGCTCGGCGACTTCGCGATGAGCGGCATGCTGTCGAAGTTCGGCGTGCTCGCACCGATCTTCGTGCCGATGTTCATGATCGTCGGCATGAGCCCCGAACTCACGACGGCGGCCTACCGCATCGGCGACTCCGTGGTGAACATCGTCACGCCACTCAATTCCTACATGCTCATCGTGCTCGCCGTGCTGCAGCGGTACCGGCCCGCCGCCGGCCTGGGCACGCTGATCTCGCTCATGGTGCCGTACTCGCTGGCGCTCGGCGTCGCGTGGACCGCGCTGCTGGTCGTGTGGTACTTCACGGGTCTGCCGCTCGGCCCGACGGCTCCGCTCAACTTCGCCCCGGGCGGCTGACTGTTGAAAAGTGGGTCAGAGCAAGGCGCAAATCAACACGTTGATCACTGGCCGGCGGCGGCATCACCTGGCGCACCGGCAGATCATCCGTGCAAGGATCACGAAAGACATGCTGCATCGAATTCTCCGCACCCCCCCGCTGCGTTTGCTGGTTTCGCTCGCGGCGGCGATGCCAGCGGCTGCGCCGGCGACCGAGCGCGAGCCGCCGTTCCCCGCGCTCACGGTCGAACTCGGTGCCGCCTGGCAGCTGCGCAACACCGCGCAGGTATCAAACGCACCGCCGAACACCCGGTTCAGGATTGACGAACTGACGGGTGACGGTCCGTTTCCGGCCGGACGCGTGATCCTCGACTGGCCGCTGAATGAAAGGCACCTTCTGCGATTCGTCATCGCACCACTGAAGATCGAGGAGACCGGCACCGCTTCGCAGCCCATCGTGTTCCAGGACACGACGTTCGCGCCAGGCCCGCTCGACGTCACGTACCGGTTCGATTCCTACCGTGCAAGCTATCGCTACGTGTTTTTCGAGCGTGAGCGGTGGACGTGGTCCGGCGGCGGCACGCTGAATATCCGCGATGCGGAGATCCGTCTGCGGCAGGGTACGTTGACGCGAGTGGAAAAGAACACCGGCTTCGTACCCCTGCTGGCGCTCGAAGGCCAGTGGCGCTTTGCGCCCGGCTGGTACGGCCTGCTCGACTTCGAGGGCCTCGCCGCACCGCAGGGTCGCGCAATCGACGCGGCGCTGAAGATCGGTTACGACGTCACGCCGAACATCACGGTCGCGGGCGGGTACCGCATCCTCGACGGCGGTGCGGACAACGACGAGTTATACACGTTCGCACGCTTCGACTCTGCCGTGCTCGGACTGACGTGGAGGTTCCGGTAGACGTCAACAGCACGGATCCCCGTGAGCCGTCTGGAACGCAGCGCCAGTTTGCGTTCGTCCCCACGCCGATTCCTCTCCGCGGTCGCCGGCGGACGTCATTACCGTAGTCCGTTCCTCCGATCCCGCGAATCAGCCGAGAGGACTTGCTCCGCGGCTGGTGCCCACGCATCGTCGAGCGCTTCTGCCTGGCGTGCAACTTCTGCCACGGCGCTATGCCCCAGCGGGCTGTAGAGCGGCAGGTGGGCGTACCAGTACAAGAGCCCCCGGAACCCAGCCGGGTGCCAGTAGGTACAGAGATCCACCACCCGCCGGCCGCCGCGCCCCCGGATGTTGAACTCCTACAGGCCCGAGCCGGTCGCTCGCCTCAGCATCAGCCTCAGCATCAGCATCAGCATCAGCATCGACAGCGTCATCGTCAGCCGCTCTTTGGGCTTCATGCCGAGCACGCGCCACGCCACCCTTCGACCACGTCGCCCGCTTGATCGATTGCTGGGCTCCGGTCTCCAGCGGGGACCTCGAAGGTCCGCTTCTCTGGAGCACGACAGGCCGCAAGGGGTAGGTTTTCACCGTACAACGTCCGCTACCGGGTGCGGGGAAGAGGGGACGCTGCTCCGCAGCTCGCGGCGCGAGTAAAGCGCCGCCTCGGAGAAGAGGGTTCGGCGAGTGTCTGTCCGACGGGGAGGGGGTTAGATCGGGAAGCGGTAGGAGTCGCCTGTGGCGACTGCTTTCGACAGAAGCCGACACCCGTGTACGCGTAAAATTGGCCAAGAGCCGCGCGTCGGCACGGGTGCCAAGTTTTGCGCCTTGCGCCAGGGTCTTGCGGTAGCGCAGATTACGCGAGCATCTCCAGATAAAGATTTACACCGACATCGGCGGAAACTTGATGGGCACGGGCCGGGCTTATGCCGACATCGGGTGTGTGGACCGGCATGCATGTCGTTGAATTCAAAATCAGGCGTCACACTCGCGTTCCGTACGTTGAGAGGTAGAGATGAAAGACATCGAAGCCACAAATATCGCGGTCGTCCGCAAGTACTTTGACGGTTGCAACACCGGCAATCTCGAGGATCTGCTGAGCACGCTCGCACCAGACGTTTGTCACTACTTCTTGCCGCCATCGTTTCCACCGATCGCTGGCGCGGAGCACCTCGCCCGATATTGGCGAAAGTACAAACATGCTCTGGACCCGCTCTGGTCAATCGATCGGATCATTGCCAGCGGCGACGAAGTCGTCAACGAGTGGAGTTGCTTGTCGACCCCGCCGGGAAGCAAGCTCCGGCTTATGGCGCGAGGCACCGAGTGGTACGTCATGCGAGACGGCCGTATCGCCGAGGTCCGGGCGTACTTCATCGCGGATTCAGCCGCCAACGCAGAGCTGGCCACGTTCCCGTACGCGCAAAGAGGCTATCTGCTCAGCGACGGTGCATGACGCCCTTGGCCAGTCTCCGCCAGCGGCTGAGCTCAAACGTTGCGAGGCCGTTTCTCGACACGGCTGACGACCACTTCGGGTCGTCTTTCCCCGTACAAGGGCCGCAATCGGGTACAGGATTCTGGTCGTTGCCCGAGGCCAAAGGAAAGCCGACACTCCTGTACGCGTAGAGTCGGCCACAAGCCGCCGGACGTTCAGCGGCCAAGCAGCCGTTCGGTTCAGCCCTGAGGGTTGAGGTGCGCGGCCATGCGGTTCACTGCCTAGCTCGGCACAGGCAATTCCTGTTCGCTGGACTTGATCTTGCTGGACAAGCGCTGGCTTGACTCCGCCAAGGTCTGCAGGTTGCGGATTAACGCGTCCTGCAACAGACGCGAGGCCTAAAGGCTTTTCGGAGATGATGGCAGCCCGGGGACGGATAGGGAGCCAGCGTGAGTACGGGTCTGATTGCACTGCTGGATGATGTGGCCGCGATAGCCAAACTGGCCGCTGCCTCGCTGGACGATGCCGCCGCACAAGCGGCCAAGGCAGGTTCGAAGGCGGCATCAAAGGCCGCCGGCATCGTCATCGACGACGCTGCTGTCACGCCGCGATATGTGGTGGGGTTTGCGGCGGACCGGGAGCTGCCGATCATCGGCAAGATCGGCTTCGGGTCGCTCAAGAACAAGCTTTTGTTCCTGTTGCCGGGCGCGCTGCTGCTGGGTTTTTTCGCGCCCTGGGCCATCACGCCGCTGCTGATGCTCGGCGGGGCGTTTCTGTGCCTTGAAGGCTGGCACAAGGTGGCTGACCTGTTGGGCCGGGGTCGGCATGGCGCCAGGGCAGATGCCGACGGCCTCTCGGACGACGACGAGGCCAAGGCACCCGAGGTTGTGGAAGGCGAACGCGTCAGCAGCGCCATCCGCACTGACTTCATCCTGTCGGCCGAGATCATGGCCATCACACTGGCCACGCTGACCGGGCTGGCAACCTGGGTGCAAGGTGTGGTGCTGGGGCTGGTGGGCCTCGGCATGACCGTGGCGGTTTATGGCGCGGTGGCGCTGATCGTCAAGGCCGATGACTTCGGCGCCCTGCTGGCGCGCACGGGCAACGGCGCGGTGCGGGCCCTGGGCCGCGGCATCGTGCTGGGTATGCCGCTGTTCCTGAAGGTGCTGGGCACGGTCGGCATGGTGGCGATGCTCTGGGTCGGTGGCCATATCGTGATCCATGGCGCTTACGATCTGGGCTTGAAAGCGCCCGAGCAGTGGGTTCAAGGCGTGACCGCCCTGGCGCGCGCGGCCACCCCGGTGTCCCCCGGTTTTGTGGCCTGGGTGGTTCGGGCGGCCATCGATGCGGTGGTGGGGCTGGCAGTGGGTGCCCTGGTTGCGCCCTTGGCTGGCAAAGTGCTGGGCCCCGCCGTCGGCAGGCTGAAGTCTCTGTGGCCGGGCAGGGGGGCTTGATCACCGAGGCCGCCGTCTGAATGCAGCCTGCGCGCCAGATCGATCCGTCAGTCTGGGCGCGCGGGCAATCACGCCTCGGGCCCGGTGCTGTACTGGGCAAAGTGCTAGGCCGAGAGGTGGGCTGTCGTCTCCAATGCCTGGGTCGTCTTATCGGGCATCCGGGTCCGACCGGCAGCTTCGAGGCGGCGCGAATAGGAAAGCGAATGTCTCTTCAGGGTCGTTGGTCCCCCTTGATGGTCCGCTATGGAGAGCGGGATTCCGGGCGCTACGAGGGACCGCGAGATTGCAGACACTTACGGCGGAGGGCAACCGGCCAAGCGCCACCGCACGAGCGGGTTGGCCGTAGCGACAGGAGCGAAGGGACCTCAGTCGATCTTGCGCCAATGATCGGTGAACTGACCCTGGATGACCGCGGTAAACCCGTTCCGGTCGTACGTCGTCACGACCGACTCCCCCGGCGGAGCGAAGATTACCTTGTCCCCTGTCGCCTTGATCGGCGTGCAGTGCGAAGAAACTGCCGGCGCCTCGTTCGTGATGCCAGGCGCGTCGAGATCCTTGCGCGTCGTGAATTCGATCCACTCGCAGTATTGGTTCTCGCTCAGTGTGTAGCGAATGATCGATGACTCGGAACCAAGCGTCCCGTCGGCGTTGCGGATAAACAAGTTGAGGTTTGCGCGCCCGTGGCCGAAGGAATACAGGCCGGCGACGTCAGGTCGCCGCAGCACCTTGCCGCCGACCAGCTCACGCTCGACCAGCTCATAGGTGCCCGGCAGATCAGCAATGCGCAGCGGTGCTGATTGGCGCTGCCCGGCTAGCGCAACAAGGCTGCCGGCCACCATGGACACCACTGTGCCAGCGTAAAGTGCGATGCGTCCTGCATGCATTGATCTGCCCCCCAATTAAGTCTCTTGTCAGTGTGACACTCGCGACATGTGCCGTCAGCACGAAGTGAGCTTCCCCACGCCATGTGGACACCGGGTGGCGGTCCGCTCCGGGTCGAGGCCGTGTGAAAACGCCGTCGGTAATGGCTTTATAGCGCGAACGGACGAAGAGACGCGAGCGAGCGTCACGCCCGCATCGCCGCGATCAGCGGCTGCACGCCGAGGATCTGCATCACTCGCTTCAGGTTGTATGCCAGGACCTGCAAGCTCATCTCCGTTCGCACTCTCGGCAACGTCTTCGTCAGGAAGTGCGTCGCGCCCATCCATGATTTGAGCGTCCCGAACGTGTGCTCCACGGTCTGGCGGCGTAGCCGTCCGGCCTGCGGCATGCCGTCGATGCGTCGTTGCATCCGCTCGATCACGCTTTCGTGCTCCCAGCGGTTGATGCGTCGGCAGGTATCGGTCGTGCAGGCGCTGCGGATAGGGCACTGCGGGCAAGCGGTCGACCAGTACCGGTGGATCGTCATGCCGTGCTGGATCGAGGTGCACCGCCGCGTGGCGTACTTGCCCGCCGGGCAACGGTATCGATCGCGCTTTGCCTCGTAGTGGAAGTCACGCTTGTCGAAGCGGCCGCTGGATGTCGCGTTCGAGGTCATTGGCTTTGGCACCAGCGCCTTGATCTCGGCCTGCTCGCACTTGAGGATCTCCTCGCCGCTGAAGTAGCCGCGGTCAGCGAGCACTGTCAGGTCCTTCGTGCCGAGCGTCTCCTGCGCCCGCTGAGCCATCTGGCTCAGCTGGCTGCGATCGTGGCCTTCGTTGACGACCTCGTGCTCGACGATCAGGTGATGCTCGGTGTCGACCGCCGCCTGCACGTTGTAGCCCACCATCCCCGTGCCACGGCCGCTGGTGGCCATCGAGCGTGCATCGGGGTCGGTCAGTGAGATCTGCTGGTCCGGCGCGACTTCGAGCTGGCGGCCGATCGCCTCCAGCTTCTTCATCTGGGCACGCACCGTGGCGAGCTTCTCCTTCAGGTGCTCGACCCGCTCTTCAGGCACAAGAGACGGATCCCGGTCCGCCCGATCGAGGTCCGCCAGGTAGCGGGCGATGCTCTGATCGAGCTGCTGCTGGCGGGCTTTGAGCTTGCGCGGCGTGAAGTTCTTGTCGCGGTTGTTCACCGCCTTGAACTTGCTGCCGTCGATCGCCACGAGCGCCTGCTCGAACAGCCCGATCTCGCGGCACAGCTGCACGAACTGGCGGCAGGCCTGGCGGATGCCGGGGCCGTTGTCGCGGCGGAAGTCGGCGATCGTCTTGAAGTCCGGCGCGAGCCGCCCGGTGAGCCAGATCAACTCGAGGTTGCGCTGCGTCTCGCGCTCCAGGCGGCGGCTCGAGGGCAGGCGGTTGAGGTAGCCGTAGATGTAGATCTTGAGCAGCGTGCCGGGGTGGTACGCAGGCCGGCCTGTGGCCGCTGGTTCGGCGCCCTCGAACCCGAGCTTGGCGAGATCAAGCCCGTCGACGAAGGCATCGACCGCCCGCACCGGGTTGTCCTCGGCGATCCAGTCGTCCAGACGCTCCGGGAACAGCGTGGCCTGCGCTCGGCTCTCACTCTCGATGAACCGCTTCATCGTGCACCCCTTCGTGTGGCACGATGATATTCGCACGAATTACAGGATCGTTTTCACACACCCTCGGTCGGTTCGAGACCTTGCCGATGGGACAAAGCGGTCTTTCCGGGAGTGATCCGAGTGCAGTTGAGGCGCCCGCCACTTCCCGTGCACGGAAGGAGTCAGCGCCAATAGTCGGGTGCGACGGACAACGTCGTACGGACTTTGTTCACCTTTGGGAAGATCAGGATCGGAAGACTTGTTCGGTGTACGAACTTTGCAGGCCATCGTGTTGTGAAAGATGCGTTGACGCGCGTGGGTGCTTTCGTACGGTCTTTATTCACCCCAATCACCTCTGGCAACGCGAGATGGCGCACGCATTTCCCGCGATGCGAGCTCGCACTGCGCTGGCGTGACAATGAACGCAGGAGGTGTCCCGTGGACACGCGTGCTCATCCGACTGCCTCGAGCAAGGCAAGGCCGCGGTCGGTGACGCTCGGGTTGCGACTGATGTGGCTGGCCTGGTTTGTGCTCACGCTGCCAGCGCTTTCGCTGCTCAAGAGCACGCAGGTCGAGCCGATCGCCGTTGCATTCGTCGGTCTGCCGGCACTCTGCGCGGTCCTGGCCTGGGGCGTGCTCGTGGTGGCCGTGCAGATGGGCCGAAATCTAGGGCGCATCGTTTATGTGATTCTTGGCCTGGGTCTGGTCGCCGTCATCGCTCGGATGTCGATACTCGAATTCGGGACCGTGTCCCCAGTCTGGCTCGCCCTTGGCCTGGTCGGGGCAGGCCTGCTTGCAGGAAGCGTCGTCTTTCTGGCCAGCCCGGCGGCCGGTGCGTGGTTTCATCGGGACGAGGCAGGCCACGAGCGAGCGCGCTGAAGCGGATCGCAGGGTCGCGGTCGCGTCCCTGCGCTTCGATCACTCGGTGGAGCTGCGCACGAAGACTGGAATCGGTCTCGACTACTACTTCATCAAGCCGCTCAAGGCCGCCAAAGCGGGCTTTGTCGTGGAGCAGTCGACCAGTCTCGGCCTGTCGCACGATCAATGATCGCGCCGTCGCGATTCGTCGCCAATCAGAGACGGTCGGAAGCCTATCGGATCCCGATCGACGCTCTACACTCTGTCATTGAACGTGCTGCGGCCCGCACTCGTAAGGGCGTGGACCGTCGTGTGACTGCCAGGACGTTCCGTGTTTCAACAGACTAAGGGGAACTTGTCCATGAACAAGATGGTACTCATCGCCGCTCTCGCCGCACTGGCCCTCGCTGGCTGCGCCAAGAAGGAAAGCCCTGCGGCTGAAGCCGCTTCCGACGCCGCCGCTGCCGCGGGCCAAGCTGCCGACAAGGCCGGCGAGGCCGTTGACGCCGCCGCCGAAGCGACCAAGGAGGCCGCTGCGGACGCCGTCGACGCCACCAAGGAAGCCGCTGCGGACGCCGCCGACGCCACCAAGGAAGCCGCTGCGAACGCCGCCGACGCGACCAAGGAAGCCACTGCGAACGCCGTAGACGCGACCGGCAAGGCCGTCGAGAAAACGGGCGAAGCGATCCAGGACGCGGCCAAGAAGTAATCGGCCGCTCAGCGCAAGCTGAACCGGACAGGGCGGGTTCCGCAAGGGCCCGCCCTTTTTGTTTTCTTGGTGCGACAACTCCAAGACTTATCGGATTGAGGATGCCCCATCCAGCTGAGGGACGCTGCTGCGCAGCGAACGCCACGTCGTGGCGCCGAGAATTGGTTTGCCAGGGGACAGCGTCAAGGCAGGTCGAGACGGATCCCGGGCCAGGCGGGGTGCTCGCAAACTTCAGATAGCTGGCGGAGTCGGGCAGTCACGCGACTACGGCGACGGTGATGTCTGCTTCCTCGGCCGGCCGAGGAGGCGTCAGTCGCTTCAACCTGGCCCAGTGCTGAGCCTCTTCGTCGCCTTCGTCGCACATGCGCGCAATCTTCGGGAGGTTCACCTCCAGGTAGGCTCGAAGCTCGTCGGTCGACGAGGTGACGATCATTTCGTTCTCGAAGTCCTTGCTGCGAATGGTGTACTCGAGACCTTCCATGGAGAACTGTTCCGGGTGATCGCGTTTCAGTGCCATCAACTGCGTCCAGATCGAGCCGCACGTCGTGATGGAGTCCTGATCGATCTTGACGAGAAAATCCTGATAGAGACGCACCTCACCGGTGGTGCGAACCTGCATGATCATGTGACCGGCGATGGGCACGAAACACATCTCGTCGCCGATCACCCAGTCGTCTTCATTCGACTTCATGTTCAGGATCCGGATGTCCGCAAGGCGGCAGTGACCGACGTCGTAGTCCTCGGCAGCGATCTGCAACACGCCGTCGTTCCATCCCGCATCGCTCGACTGCCACAGACCGGCCATGTCGGGAACGGACGACGGCCCGGGACTCGGCTGGTAGATGCTGTGAATGGTGTAGCCGTCGTCGCAACCGCAGAGTCCGAGGCTCATGAGGATCGACAGGACGGCAAGACGACCGTGTCCGGGGGTTCGCGTTTCCATGCGGGGCCTCCTCGCTTGCTTTAGGTAACCGCTCAAGTCCGGCAGTTGTTCGATTGACACGGGGCTGCCCTGCCCCTCGCCCTCCGGGTCCGCGACGCTTTGCCACCGCGCCGTGCTTCCTTGCTGCGCTTGCGTACCGACCTCGGCATCAATGCCTCGGCGGTCGCTGCATGCAGCTCACCACTGTACTGGTGTTCGTCGCGGTGCGACTCACCCTGCGGCGGTTCAAAAATCGTTCCGGCGACTCTTGTCGCGCGATCACTGATCGCGCCCGGGAGGGGATTCGCCATGGGACGGCGAGGTGTCGTCTGCGTCTGCGGCGTCGGGTTGCCGAGACGGCGTCAGGCGGATGTACGTTACCCATCCGGAGTGGCCTTCCTCATCCACCTTGTCGCACGCCTCGGCCACCTCCGGGAGCCTGGCATCGAAGTACTCGAGGAGGGCATTCCGTGAGGAGGTTACGAACAGATCCGTGACTTCAACTTCAAAAATAAACCATACAGCCCGTTCCCGACGCGCGAACTCAATGCCGTGAGCTGCGGACGCCTGTGGATGCTCCTCCGACCACTCGCGCAGATCTGCCCAGATCGCGCTGCAAAATGACATCGATTGCTGGTCGAACTTGAACAGAGCCTGCTGGTACAACTGCACGCCCCCTGTGGTGCGCAGCTGGGCGACCAAGTGACCTGCGACAGGGACGAAGCAGATCTGATCGCCGATCGGGTCTTCCTCTCCGGTGTTCGCTAACAGCAGACGCATGTCGGCGTTCCGACAGTGACCGATGTCGTAGTCCTCCGCAGAGATGCGCAGCACCACACCGGCCAGGTCGGTGTCGCTTGGCGCCCACAACCCGGACAGGTCGGGAACGGTCGACGGTTCATTACTCGGCTCAGCAATGCTGTGAATCGTGTAGACGGAGTCGCAACCGACGAGTCCGAGAGCCATGAACAGGCCGAGCGCGGCACGGTGGCGGCGGAGAGACGTTCGGGTGTCCATGGCGGCCTCCTCGACAGGCGCATTGTCCCGTGGGGCGCGGTTCGCTCCCATCCGGGGAAATGCGCTGCAGGTGCGAGGGCGGAAGTCATGGCGGAGTGGCGGGGACGCTGCGGCACAGCTCACGTCGGCCGTCACTGACGGTGACGCATGAATGCCGTAGATCGGCGCGGTTGCACGAAAAAGGTGGCTGACAAGGTGCTGAAAAATGCGTTCCATGCATTTCCCAGCGTCGCTTGCGAAAGGCGCGACCTTCGCTGCGCTCCCGAAATCAAGCACGCAGGACCGTGCGTGATTTCGCCGGGCCGTCCGTGGCCTGGCGGCATCGGGCTGTCGCAAGGAATCCTTTCAACAGCCTGCTACCGGCACGAGATGCCCTGCCATCACTCGCTCGATGCCTGTCTCGCCGAGTACATCGAGGCGGCCGATGTGGCGGGCGAGCCGAAGGGCTGGCTGTTTCGCAGCACGCGGGCCCGCACCGGCGAGCTGACCGAGAATGCCCTCTCGCAGGCGGACGTGTACCGGATGATCCGCCGCCGCGCGCTCGCCAGCACGCAGATCGGCAATCACACGTTTCGCGCCACCGGGATCACCGAGTACCCGCGGAACGGCGGCAAGCTCGAAATCGCACAGCGCATGGCCAATCACGAGTCGGCGCGCGCCACCGGGCTGTATGACCGGCGCGACGATCAGCATGTGTCTCCCTTCAACCCAAGGGAGAGTCACATTGATACCGTCGAAAGTCGCTGCGGCCCGTGGAACAAAGGCAAGCTGCTGGGGCAGAAGCCGCCGCTGAAGCCCAAGGAAATCTGGGCCATCCGGATCAGGCTCCAGCTCGCCCACCGGCTGCGCGACCTTGCCCTGTTCAACCTGGCCATCGACAGCAAGCTGCGTGGCTGCGATCTGGTCGGGCTGCGCGTCCACGATGTCGCCCAGGGCAGTCGGGTCGCGTCCCGTGCGATCGTCATGCAGAAGAAGACCCAACGACCGGTCCAGTTCGAGATTACCGAACAGGCCGGGGATGCGGTCAGCGCCTGGATCGCGGGGGCCGGCCTGAAGCCCGAACAGTTCCTGTTCTCCAGCCGCGTCTCGGCGTCGCCGCACCTCACGACCCGGCAGTACGCGCGGATCGTCGGATGCTGGGTGGGCTCGATCGGGCTGGACCCGGCCGCCTACGGAACGCACTCCATGCGCCGGGCCAAGCCGACGCTGATATACCGGCGCACCCGGAACCTGCGGGCCGTGCAGCTGCTGCTCGGGCACACCAAGCTCGAAAGCACGGTTCGGTACCTCGGCATCGAGGTCGACGACGCCCTGGAGATTTCCGAGCAGACGGACGTATAGGGCCGGCCGGGCAGCGACTGTCCCGGGCGGCGGTCGGTAGCCCGGTGGCCATAGCGGGGCGTATTCTTGAAGCGGACGTTCGGGAACGGGGAAAATCGGCCGAGACTGTGTGATAACTCACCGCGGCATCGACAGTCCAGTCAGCCAACGGACCCGATCCTTTCCGATCAGATCATAAGCCGGGCCCGATCAGGCGCGCAGCGCCTCGATCATGGGCCCGGCTCCCATGATCTTCATCACTCGCTTCAGGTTGTACGCTAGGACGTGCAAGCTCATCTCGGCGCTCACCCTCGGTAGTCGCCGACACAAGAAGTGGGTGGCGCCCATCCAGGCTTTGATCGTCCCGAACGGATGCTCGGCGGTGCTGCGTCTCACCGTCATCGCTTCGGGGTGCGCATCGAGCCGACTTTGCATCGTGTCCAGCACGGCCTCGTGCTCCCAGCGACGGATCCGGCGGTAGTCGGCGGTCGTGCACTTCGCCCGCAGCTCGCAGCGCTTGCACGCCGACGACCAGTAGACCCGGATCGCCATGCCGTGCTCGACGCTCGTCATCCGGTAGGTCGCCTGCTGGCCCGCTGGACAGCGGAACGTGTCGGTGTCGGGTTCGTAAGCGAAGTCGCTCTTGCCGTAGCGACCCTCGGCCGCACTGCTGGAGGTCATGACCTTCGGCACCAGCGGCTCCATACCAGCGTCTGCACAGGCTTTGATCTGCTCACCGCTGTAGTAGCCCCGATCGGCCACCGCGGTCAGCCCCTCCGTGCCAAGTGCCTCGCGGGCCTGATCGGCCATCCGCTTCAGCTGCGCACGATCCGAGCCGACGTTCGTCACTTCGTGAGCCACGATCAGGTGGTGCTCGGCATCGACCGCCGTCTGCACGTTGTAGCCGACGATGCCGGTGCCCTTGCCCTGGCTCGCCATCGATCGTGCATCGGGATCGGTCAGCGACACCTGGCCGTCGGGCGAGGCTTCCATCCGCGTCTTCAGCCCTTCGAGACGGCCCATCTCGTCCTTCAGCGTCGCGATCCGATCCTTGAGCCGGGCCGCCTTGAGCGGCGTGCTCGGCGTCTCCTTGCGATCCATCCGATCGAGCTGCTCGAGGTACTCGACGATGCTCTGCTCGACCAGTTGCATCCGCATCTTCATCTTGGCTTGGGTGAAGTTGCGATCGCGGTGGTTTACCGCCTTGAACTTGCTGCCGTCGATCGCCACCGTCGCCTCGTTGAACAGGTTCCAGCGGCGGCACAGCACGATGAACTCGCGGCACACGTTCTTGATCGCCGCCGTGTTGCCGGTGCGGAAGTCAGCCAGCGTCTTGAAGTCGGGCGCCAGGCGCCCGACCAGCCACATCAACTCGAGGTTGCGGCGGGCCTCCTGCTCCAGCCGGCGTGTCGACTGGATGCGGTTGAGATACCCGTAGAGATAGATCTTGAGCATCGTCGCCGGGTGATAGGCCGGGCGGCCCGTCGCCTTCGGCTCGACCCCCGCGAAGCCGAGGCTCGCCAAGTCCAGGGCCGCCACGAACGCCTCGATCACCCGGACCGGGTTCTCCTCGGCGACGTACTCGTCGAGCGTCTCGGGAAGCAGCGTCCCCTGCGATCGGTCGGCTTCATCGATGAACCGGCTCATAGAAATCTCTGGAGCGGGAACACGATGAAATGTTAGCTTTTAGTGCCGGGTTTTCACACAGCCTCGGCCAGGAGCGGACCTGTGAATCCTCGCCGCGCCTCAGCGGCTCCGAAGGGTATTCGAGTACCCTCGCGCTGGTGACGGGCGCGCAGCAGTAGCGCCAGTGCCCACCCCGTAAGCCCATCAATTTAAGAGCGGGTCTCTCGGCCCAGGCCGTGCCGGCGCACTTGGCTGGACGAAGAAATCCGATACTGTACTGCGGCAAGACAGACCAAATGTTGCCCAACCGGGGCCGCCGGCGTCGAGATAGCCTGTCGGCGGACGTATGTCTGTCCGAATCCAGTACGAGCAATGACCGGAGGGGGGAGTGTGGTCAAGACAAGTCCCGGCTTTGAGGCGAATCGGGCACGCATTTCATTGGCATTGTCAGAATTCACGGTGCCGTTATTGGGCCGCATCTACCACGCCTTCGACGGTGACATGGTGGCGGCCCTGGTACTCGGCGAAATCGCTCACCGGAACGTCGAAGCGTGGCTGGCGGAACACGATCGCGCCGAGGAACTCCTGCACGACCCTGCAAAGCGGGAGAAGCTGATGCGCCCGTGCAACGCGCTGTCGATCGCTGAATCGTGCGGCATGCCCCGCGAGACTGTGCGCCGCAAGATCGTGATGCTCATCGACCGCGGCTATGTGTACCGCTCCGCGGAGGGCTTTCTGTTCCTCACCCGGACGGTCGGCAACGACTTCGAGGACATGACGGCCAGGAACGTCGAGGAACTGCTGACCACAGCGCGGCGGCTTGAGGACCTGCTCGCGAATCGGCCGACTCCCTTGGGGCCGTTACGGCTCGACTGATCCCGAACCCAAATCGGGTACAGAGTTGCCGCGGGGGCGGTCTGGAAAACGGGTGCATCCACTAGACTCCGGCCAGCGCTCCCGAGCGGGCGCATGTCTGGGGGAGATAGATGAATGCACGTCCCTGCCGGGCCGTGGCCGGTCTGTGCGCCTTGCTGATATCGGCGGCTGCCGCTTCGGCCCAGGACGCACCTGCGCCCGCCTGGGGCTGGACGTCCGGGGGGCTGGCGCTGGAAGGCGCCCTCGAGACGTACAGCGCCTACTACTCGATGAGCGGCACTTGGTGGAACTTGGCCGCCACCTCGGCTCCCGACTTCGACAAGGACCGCAACTTTGGCGAGCTGTGGGTCCACCCGAAGCTCAACGGCACCTTCAAGCTCGGTGACGACGGCGAGGTATACGCCGCACTTTCGGTCGGAGTCACGCAGACGATCGGTGCTGATCCGTTCGATTACGAAGACGAAGGCACGATCCGTTTCGGTTCGGTGATGATCGGCGCCCGGGGCGAGCATGGCCGCTGGGGATACGACGTTTCCGTTGGTCGCCAGCCGTTCACTCTCGGCACCGGCATGTTGCTGACTGCCGGCTCGAGCAACGGCTATTCCTGGGGCGGCGGGGCATCGGCACAGCGCAAGGTCTGGGGCAGTAGCGTTGTGGCGCGTGCCAGCCGCGGCGAGTTCGCCGCGAGCGTCTACTCGCTAGAGCCCGACGAAGCGCCCGAGGCGCGCACCGACACCCGCTTGCAGGGCGTCGCGCTCGAGTGGTCTAGGACGGAGATCGGCAAGGCCGGCCTCTCCTGGTTCACGGTGCCGCGCTCGAAGGCCATCTACCCCGGTGACCTTGCACCCCTGGACTTCATCGACGATGGACGCGACGGCCTCGACACCTGGCACGGATGGGTGAACGTCACGGGAGTGGTGCCCGCGGTGCCAACGCTGGGTCTTCGCGCGGAGTTCGCGCAGCAGCGCAACGACATCACGCGGGTCGGAGGCCAGCGGGATCCGATGCGGGCCGATGCCTGGATGCTCGGCGTGAGTTGGCAGGGATTGAAATTGCCTTTCGCGCCGAAGTTCAGCTACCACTACGCGAGCTTCTCTGGCGACGATCCGAAGACCAATACCTACGAGCGGTTCGATCCCCTGTACTGGGGCAATGGACTGGACAACTGGTGGTTCGGCGCCAACGGCGCCTATTCCTGGCTCAACGCCAACCTGCTCGCCCATCGCTTCATCGTGGATGCGTACTTCTCGGCACGGGACATCGTTCAGTTCCAGTACGTGCGCGCATCGGTCGATGAGGTCAACAGTCCCGTGCAGTTCGGGCAGGGCGCCCAGTTCGAAGGCGCGCGGCTGGTGGTGGGTGTCCCCGAGCCTGAACTGTCGGATGAGTTCTACCTGCAGTACTCGCACGTCTTCTCGCCCAAGCTGATTGCCATCGCGTTCGTTTCGCGCTCGAGTCCCGGGGAAGGCCTGAAGGCTGCCGCGACAGACGGCACGGAAGCCTGGACCACGATCGGCCTGGGCCTCACGGCTAATTTCTGACTACTCGCGCATCGACTCACAGAGAACACACACAGGAGAGGAAAACATGACCTCGTTCCGGACCGTTCGAGGCCTGGCGACGCTCGCGGCAGCCGTGTGCGGCTTCTGCGTGGCTCCCGCACTGGCTCAGGACACGCAGCGACCCAACATCCTGGTCATCATGCCCGACGACGTGGGTTATTCGAACGTCGGCATCTACAGCCACGGCATGATGGTGCCCACGCCGAACATCGATCGAATCGGTCGCGAGGGAGTGCTGTTCACCGACCATTACGCACAGCCGAGCTGCACGCCAGGGCGTGCCTCCTTCATCACCGGGCAGATGCCGATCCGCACCGGCATGCACACGGTCGGCTTGCCTGGTTCGCCGGTGGGCATCGACCAGCGCGATCCGACGCTCGCCAAGCTGCTCAAGGAGCTCGGCTACCGCACGGGGCAGTTCGGCAAGAACCATCTAGGTGATCGCAACGAGCACCTGCCGACCGTCAACGGCTTCGACGAGTTCTTCGGCAACCTGTACCACCTCAACACCGAGGAGGAGCCCGAGCTGCGTATGTGGCGCAACGAGCCGGGCTTCAACAGCCGCTATCGCCCGCGCGGCGTACTTGATTGCGTAGCCACGCGCGAGGACGAAGGAACCGCCGATCCGCGCTTCGGTCGTTGGGGCAAGCAGCGCTGCAAGGACACCGGGCCACTCACGACGAAGCGCATGGAGACCGTGGACGAGGAATTCCTCGACCGGACCATGCGCTTCATCACGGAGTCGACGAACGCGAAGCAGCCGTTCTTCGCCTGGTTCAACTCCTCGCGCATGCACATCTACACCCATCTCAAGCCGGAATCGCGGCACCTTGCGAGCGACATCTCGAGCGAGTTCGACATCTATGGCAGCGGCCTGATGGAGCACGACGGCCACGTCGGCCAGCTGCTCAAGCTGCTCGATGACCTGAAGATCACCGACAACACGATCGTCGTCTACACGACCGACAACGGTGCGATGGTGTCGTGGTGGCCGGACGCGGGCACCACTCCGTTCCGCGGCGAGAAAGCCACCACCTGGGAGGGCGGCGTGCGGGTACCGATGCTGGTGCGCTGGCCGGCAAAGATCCCGGCCGGCAAGGTCTCGAACGGCATCCAGACGCACGAGGACATGTTCACGACGCTGGCAGCTGCCGCCGGTTACGGCGATGTGCGCGGCAAGCTGAAGGCGCGCGACAAGGTCTGCATCGATGGCGTCGACAACCTCGCCCACTGGACCGGCAGCGCCCCGTCGGCGCGCGACGTTCACTACTACTACGAAGGCACCAATTTCACGGCCGTCCGCGTTGGTCCGTGGAAGACGCATCAGATGACCCGCGAGGGATTCTTCGACCACTTCAAGCCGAGCTCGCTGGTATTCAACCTGCGCATGGACCCGTACGAAAAGCACGGCGGCCAGAAGAGCAACGACTTGGCGATGCAGATGGGCGTTGCCTTCGGCGGCCAGGTGCAGGACGCCGTGACGGCTCACATGGCCACTTTTGAGGAATGCAAGCCTCGGCAGGAAGGCGGCACCCTGCGCATGGGTGGCCAATGAACACTGCTGACAGTGCTTGCGCCGCAACGAGATGTCGGATTGCCCCGGGACACACTTTTTGACCAACTCGCGGAGACTGCGATGCCCAACGTAAAGAAGTTCTTGCCAGCGCTACTGGCGGTGATCGCCCTGCAACCGTACGCGCATGCCGCCGAACTGGCCGCGACCAGTCCGGCGGCGACGACGGCCGTCGATGAGGAGGAGCAGGTGGACGAGGGCCTGAAGCGCTTCGGCTACCTCGCCGGCCTCGCTCGCGGATGCGTCGTGGAAGCGCAGCGCGTGGACCTCGAGCGCGAGGCGCTCGATCTGCACGCTGGCATCGGGCGGCTGCTCGGCACCGATCGCGCATTTCTCTTCGCGTCATCCTTTGGATACGGCACGACCGTCGAAGTCGAGACCAAGGACTGTGCCGAAGTGCTGAAGACCTACGAAGCGCGGGTTGCGAAGTTCCGTGCAGGGCGCGGGGAGCAGAAGTAATGCGCTCCATGACGGTGATGGCGGTGGCGGCGGTGAGCGTCGCAATCGTCGGGGCATTCGTCCCGACGGACGCCTTGGCCAGCCGCTGGGAGGTGCGCCAGGAAGTGCGCGAGGGTGCGAAGTCGGTTCGCAAGGAGAAGAAGGAGGCGATCCGCGAGCTGCGCAAGTGCGAGACCCGCGAGTGCGCGCGACGGGAGATCCGGGAGGGCCAACGTGAAGTCGCGCGCGAGCGGCGCGAGGCGCGGCGCGAGGTCCGGCGCGAGATCCGTGAGGACTACTACGACAACTACTACCGTGGCGACAATCGCTGGTATCGCGACGGACGGTACTGGGATCGCTACGAATACGAGCAACGCTACTACCGTCGCCGCGACCGCGACGACAATGACCTCCTCAAGGGTGCCGTAGTCGGCGCGGCAGTGGTCGGAGTCGCGGTGGCCATCGCGAAGTCCAACGACGACTGACGCCTCGACGCGCATCTGGTGTGAGCGAGAGACCCGGCCGAGATGACAGGCTGCGTGTTTCATCTCCCGCGTATGGCCGCTTCGGGTCGATCCTTCGCCTACAAGGTCCGCTTTCGGGCGGGTGCGTCGGCCAGGTCACCAACACGAATTGGTAACAGAGCCCATCGGATTGAGGGTAGACGGCTCTTCGAGCCGCGCGGGGCAGTTGAAGCCCCGCCTCGGGTGAGCACGGCGATGGATGCGGGCCTCCAGTGAAGGACCGCACCGTGCGAACGCCAGCACACTGACGTGCTGGCCGGTACGCCGCGAAGCATGGGTGAGCTGCATGCAGCGAACGCCAAGGCAGGGATGCCGCGGCCGGTACACAAGCGAAGCAGGAAAGCGGAGCGATGTGGCGAAGCGTAGCGGGCGTCTTCGCGCGGTGGTCTTTCGCTGGGTCGGATTTCCGGGACCGGAGGATTCGGGCAGACGCTTCGCTCGACGGCCCAGCGGGCCGTCCTCGGAGGGGGACTTGCAGCGGAAGACCGTTACGAATCCGGAGCCGGCGGCTGGCGTGCAGCGCCGCTAGTCGACCGACTCAGACGAGAAATCGGCGACCTCGCCCTTGTCGTTCAGGAAGAACCGGTAGCGACGGTCACGCTCGCCGGGCATGGAGTAGAAGACGACGGTGCTGATCGTCTCTCCGCGACGCTCGATGCCTCGGCCCGTTAAGTCGTCCTCGGCCAGGAACGTGAATCCCGTCGCCGCTGCGAGCTGTTTCTGCAAGTCCTCGCGGTCCGCTTTCTCGCGGGCAGTGCCGGCGCTCGTGCTCCGCAGTGCCTTCGCCATGCCTGGCGCAGTCTCGCCCTTCGCCCACGATTGCAGCACCTCGCGCAATCGCGCGGTGCGCATCGGGTCGGGATCGACGACGGCGGCATGCACGTCCGGCCAGGCAAGCGCGGGCTCCACGAGGCCCGCCACCGCGGTGGCGAGGCGCTCCGGCTCGGCTTCGGCGAGGTTGGCCAGGACGATCACGGTGAGCTTGCGGCCGGGGTAGCGAACGATCGCCGTCTTGAAACCCTGCCAGGCGCCGCTGTGCCGGATCACCGGCTCGCGCCGTTGCACGTCGAACCCCCAGGCGAACCCGTACGGATAGGTGCTGCCATCGCGCAGCTTCACGGGTGACCACATCGCCTGGTAACTCTCGGGCTTGAGGAAGCGCTGCGCCGAAAGTGCGGCGTCCCACTTCGCCATATCGAGGGTCGTGGTGTAGAGCGAGCCGTCGGCGGTGGTATTGAGCGAGGGAGAGACCCACTCCTGATTCTGCAGCTTGCCTGATGCGAGCGTGTACCCGGCTGCACGGTTCTTGACGATGTCCGACTCGCTGATGATGCGTGTCGACTCCATGCCGAGCGGCGAGAACACCCGCTCTGCCAGGAAATCCCCATAGAACTTGCCGCTGACCTTGTGCACGAGAATGCCCAGCAGCACGTAGCCCGTGTTGCTGTAGCTCCACTGCGTACCGGGCGCAAAGTCCGGAGGCAGTTTCATCGCCACCTCGACGAGTTCGTCCTCCGTGTAGTCCCTGCGGTAGTCGAGGTCGGTTTCGCCTTCCCAGTCCTTGATCCCGGAGGTGTGGGTCAGCAGGTGCCGCACCGTGATGCCCTTCCACGTCGCCGGGGCGCCGGCAAAGTACTTGACGATGGGATCGTCGAGCCGGAGTTTGCCTTCGTCGACCAGCATCATCACGGCCATGGCGGTGAACTGCTTCCCGACCGACCCCGTCTGAAAGACAGTCTCGGGCCGCACGGGAACCTCGAGCTCGACGTTGGCAAGGCCGTAGCCCTTGGCGCGTTCGAGCTTGCCATCGCGGCAGATGGCCAGGGAAATCCCTGGAATCCCGTGTCGCTTCATGTAGCTCTCGAGAAACTCGTCGACTGCGTCGTTGCGCTCCACGATTGCCGTGCGCTCAGGCACTGGCGCCGTCTGCGCGGAGCCGCCGGCTGTCACCAACAGAAGTGCAACGGTCAGACCGAACCCTATGCTCTGCATGCGTCACCGGGGTCAGAGGTTGTCGAAGAAGCCTACCTCCCCCGGGCCTGGGTGGCGACAATTTGGCGCCCCTACTGCGCCAGGTCGTCGTCCGGGTGGGTCCTCGGCGCCCTGCCCTTCTCAGGCGTGGTCGCGTCTCGGTCGTCGTCGCGACTGGGCGCGTATTGTTCGCCGTGAATGAGCCCGTCGGCCCGGGTGTGCTCGCGGCTCGTTGTCTCGGCCGTGCTGGTACGCGATGCAGCCGCCGCGGCGAGGTTGCCGGTGAGATCGAGGACGGGCGCCGCATCGCGCGATTGCGCTTGCCGCTCCGCCCTGCCCTGCTCGCCTGCGTCGTCTGCTGCGTCGACCGCGTCGTTGCTGCCGGCGCGTGCCGTCTTCGATGCGCGTGCCGCGCTTGTGGGTGACGTCGGATTTCGCTCGGCCGGCCGCGAGGCCGCCGAGGTAACCGACGGGCCGTCCTCGGATGAGGTTGGGCAAGGACGGGTTACAAACCGGGTCGGCTGCGATTCAGCATTGCGCGACTGGGAGTCCGTCACCAGTGAGTGGCGCAACGTGGACTCACCTGGGAAGAGGACGAGCGACACCGAGCTGCAATTGAGGTGGCGCCGGCGCTGTTTAGCGAATTGATTGTCCAGGGTGATAGGTCGCGGTCGCGTGCTGTGCGATGTCGTCCGGGTAGAAGTGGATGTCGCGCAAGGCTCCGCGCGCATAGCGCGCCGCCTGGTCGAAGAAGTGCGGCGAACCCGGCGCCCCGCTTTGACCTCCCACGAGGATCGCCTTGGCAGTGACTTGCGGCCCGAATTCGACGGCGGCGACGAAGCTGTTGCCGCTGATGCCGTAGCGGCGCACGGTGCCCGGGTAAGTACTCGCTTCAAATGCAGCCAACGAACCCCAGCGACCCGAGGTGAAACCCACCGCCGTCGACGCGGCCGCGTCGTCGAAGCGTTGCACGGTGTCGCCGGTCCTGCGCTGGAGGCGGTTGACCTCGCCCCACGGCGTCCGCCAGTGGCCGAAGTCCTGCTGCAGCTTTGCGGCTGCTGCCAGCAGCGCCTGCAGGCGCTGCTCCGGTGTACTCGAGGAAGCCACCTGCGCGAACAGCGGCCAGCTGCGACCCTTGGGATCGGCGCCCACCACTCGCCACAGTTCTTCGGCCCAGTGGATCGCCACGGTCGTCGCCACCGAATCCGCGGCCCAGCGCCGGTCCCACGCCTGCAGCAGCGCGATGGGTTCGGACAACTGTGCGCGCAACGCACTTGCGTCCGGCAGGCTCCGATACGCCTCAAACAGCGGCGGCAACAGGACGTCGAACGCCGGGAGATCGGGGTCGTACGCCGCTGCGATGAGGGCGTCGAGCGTGAACTCATCGTGACCGGACAGCACTCGGACCGCGTGGATCCCGCGCGCGTTCTCGCCGGCCTGGTCCATGTACGCGGGATAGTCCGCGGCTCTGGGGCTACTGGTTCCGGCGGCGGAATACGGCCAGTTGTTGGTGTTCTGGATCCAGCCCGTCGCTGGATCGACGACGTTCGGGCTCTCCTCGACCGCGTGCACGCCGTGCCACTCGGTCGCCGGATCGGCGCCGTCGACCGGTTGCGTCCAGTCGAAGGCCGCATCCCGACGTGGCACGAAGTTCGCGTGGAAATAGGCGACGTGGCCGTCGGCGTCCGCGTAGACGGTGTTGTTCGAGGAGTTGGTGTGCAGGTTCAGCACCGACGTGAAGGCCGCAAGATCGCGGGTCTTGGTCCTCAGGTAGGACTGCATCAACGCGTTGACCGGGTCCTGCATCAGGCGCACCGCGATCCACTTGCTCTGCTCCGCGCGCACGATCGGGCCGTGATGGGTCGCGAACACCTTGAACTGGCGTTCCCCCGTCCCGCCGCTCGGCGTGCGATAGCGGATCGTGACCGTGCGCGAGCGAACGGGTCGCTGCGCCCCCGCGTACAGGTACGTCGCGTCACCGCCCGCGGTGCGCGCGATGGTCTCGACGTACTCGTCGAGGAAATCGGCGCCCGTCGAGGTGTGCATCCAGCCGAGCCGTTCGTTGAAACCCTGATAGATGAAGAACTGTCCCCAGGTCACGGCCCCGTAGGCGTCGAGCCCGGCGTCGCTGCGGACGTGGGCCTCCGCGCGGAAATAGAACGAGGTGTGTGGATTGATCAGCAGCAGCGCGTGCTTCGACCGCGTGAGCGCGCCCGACAGTGCCATGCCGTTGGAGCCGCCCGGCCCGTCGCCCGGTTCGGGCGCGGGCGCCGCCACCGCGCCCTTGCCATAGAACGCTTCGAGGTCGGCGAGCGCGACGTGCTCGATGTCCCAGCCGATGCTGCCTTCCGAGAAGGCGAGCGTCATCCACGGCTCGAACCGTTGCAGCACCTTCGGCCGTACCCGCGGATGGGTGACGAGGTAATGGTTCAGTCCATCGGCCCATGCGTCCATCAGGCTGCGCAGCCAGTCGGGGCTCGTGGCGTACTGCGACCGCAGCGTGTCTTCGTCGACCACGAGCCGCATGCGCAAGTCCTGGTAGAGCTGCGCTTCGCCGTCGGCCTCAGCGGTGCGGCCGAGCGCTTTGAGGTAGTTCATCTCGATGCGATTGAAGTCGTCTTCCGCCTGGGCATAGATCAAGCCAAAGACCGCGTCCGCATCGCTCCTGCCATGGATATGCGGGATGCCCCATTCGTCGCGCGTGATGGTCACGCGCTCGGCCTGCTCTTGCCATGCGGCCAACTCCGCCGGTCTGGGTGTGGGTGACGCACAGGCAAGGCCCGTGGTCGCCACGCAGAGCAGCAGCACTCGAACAATGCTCACGCGCGAGTCCTTGCCGAGCGCAAGTCGTCGCAGCGTGACCCTGCGCGTCGCGAACAAGTGGGCGGTCCATGCAGCGAGCGGACTGTGGCGTTTACGCGCGTTTGTGACGGACAACGGCAGCATTCTCGCGTTCCTCTGTTCGGCCAAAGGTAACAAGTTGCTCGGGAATTGACTAACGCGCAGCGGGCCTGCGTGGTAAACGATGACGTCCAAGACGTGCTGCTAACGACCGTGCGTTCGCGGGTGTACGGGTTCGGTATCGTGCAGACGACGTACCGCATTGACAGCGCCGGCCGAGGCGACAGCGCGCGGAAGTCGTCGGGAAGCTTCAGCCTCATCGACTCCCCGCCTTTCTCGGGCGTGGTCGCATTTCTGTCGTCCGCCCGACTGATCGAGTGCTTGGCGTGCGGTTGGACTTCAAGGCTGCCGCTTTCGGGCGGAAGCTGCGCCCGACGGCCGCGGGTCGCGGCCGTCCTCGGAGTCGCGCTGGAGCGCGGCAGGGTTTGGCAGGGTCGCCTATGCCGCCGTGCTATGTTGGCAAGGACGAGTAAACGTGACGTTGAACTAGCGGCTGCCGCCTCTGGAGACCCGCATGAAGATTACGCCCCGGCAGATTTCGTACCTAGTCCTGGCCGTCATCGGCCTCTGTGCCACCTGGTACTTCAATCTCCGGTTCATGGCCGAGTCGGGCGGCGCGTTCGACGTCGCGGCCTTCGTGCGCGCCGGGTACGCGAACAGTGCGTCGAGCTCGCTTAGCAACGATCTGCTCGTGGGCTGTACTGCGTTCCTGATCTGGTCGTTTGCCGAGGTACGCCGGCTTGGCATGCGGCGCTGGTGGGTCTATCCCATCCTGACCTTCGGCATTGCCTTCGCATTCGCGTTCCCGCTGTTCCTGTTTCTACGCGATCGACGCCTGCAGGCGCGCGAGCACGCCCCCGCACGACTGTAGCGCCCCCTGCTTCGCGTCGGTCTCGCCGGCTTCGGTCCGAGCGGCCAGAGAACGAGGCCAGGACGCGGTCAGGGCGATGCCAGGAAGGCGAGCAACACCGGATCCACCGCCTTGGGGCGCTCCAGGTGCGGCAGGTGGCCCGCGTCCGCCACCGGCAGGAACTGGTGTTCACCCAGCGCCGGGCGCAGTGCGGCGCTGAGCGCAAAGGGAACCGTCCGGTCCTGCTCGCCCCAGATCAGCAACGCGCTCAGCACGCGCCAGCTCGAGAACTTCTTCATGCCGATGATCATCCCAGACACGTCACGTGCACGAAAGGCGATGCCTCCGAGGGGTCATGAGGTGCGCAGGATGGCTCTGTCACCAAACCTGTTGGCCGATGCTGTGAGTTCGGGCAAAAGGCGGAGATGGCGTCACTTCCGAGTTCGGCCGATGCTGTGTGAAAACGCGCACCCCAAGCACGAGACGCATAATCCACTGTCAATTTCGCGGTCGTAGCTTCGATGCCTTTCAATTTGGGCAAAACGACTCACAAAGCATGCCGCTGTCATGAAATTGGCTTGGCGCTTTCACACAGTCTCGGCCAGAAGCAGACGGTCACCAGTGTGTGTGTGCAGAAACGAGAAAGCCCGTCACGAGGACGGGCTTCTTGATGCGTTGAGCTACTGACGCTCAGGCAGATTTGTGTCTGCGGCTAAGGCCCAGCCCCGCTAGGCCAAGACCAAGCAGCGCCAGCGAACCGGGTTCAGGGACGGGAACTCCTGATGTGTCATAGCCCGATGTGGCGTCGGCATATGTCCGAATCACTACTTGCCAGTGGTTATTTCCGCTGTGCGGCCAACCACCACCACCCACCAATTGCTCCAAGCTGAAGGAGTTCAGGATCTCCCCAGGTTGGTCGTGCGGGACGCTGAGGTCAAAAGCGACCACTGACGTTTGCAAGACATTGCCGTGCCAGTCAAGGTCCTCCATCCAGATCTGAAATAAAGTGCTCGCGCTCTGATTCGCGGGCGCTCCGAGCAGCGGTATGCCGTCAGCAGAAAGATCGCTGACGTAATCTCCCGTGACCTGAACAGTCATGGTTTTTGAATTGCCAAAGAATGAACCGTAATTCAAGTCGAAATACAAGCGGGTGTCTGCGAAACCACCAAACTGCTCAGATGTGGTCGGCGGATTTTCGATGCGTACGAAGGAAGACATAGTGTCGATGTTCGTTGTCCAACTCTGCATCCGCGGTCGTGCATCGATCTGCGAGCATGAAAGCGTCGTAGGTTCGTAGCTGTTCGCCTCTCCCATACCTGACGGCAAGGGCCCACTGTTTGAATACGTAAATGCCTGAAAGGCACGTCTCGGGGAGCATCCCGAAGTCGGGCCGCTGCCGATAAGGTCCGTACCGAATAAGGGCGTAATCGTAATCGTGACCGCAAGATTCGTTATTGACGACGACGCGATGGTTACTGCGTTGGCGGGCACCGCTGCGCTTAGCACCGTCGTGACCATAAGTACCTTTAGTCTATGTCCCATGGCCTGCCCTTCCTCTCCTTGCGTTTCCGCCTGGCGGGAACTTGCCATTGACTACACGCCGGTACAGGGCTGCTCTTCTACAGGGACTTCCACATTGCACATAGTACGGTCACGCTCCCTTACTTTTCGCCCGTCCGGGCGCGCCAATCGATCGGCCGTCGGGTTCACGTCGTTCGAGGAATTCGGGCATGCCTTGAGCAAACGAGTGTCTGGTCCTCTGCAGCACGACAGGCCGTTCAGGGTCGAGGCCGTGTGAAAACGCCGTCGGTAATGGCTTTATAGCGCGAACGGACGAAGAGACGCGAGCGAGCGTCACGCCCGCATCGCCGCGATCAGCGGCTGCACGCCGAGGATCTGCATCACTCGCTTCAGGTTGTATGCCAGGACCTGCAAGCTCATCTCCGTTCGCACTCTCGGCAACGTCTTCGTCAGGAAGTGCGTCGCGCCCATCCATGATTTGAGCGTCCCGAACGTGTGCTCCACGGTCTGGCGGCGTAGCCGTCCGGCCTGCGGCATGCCGTCGATGCGTCGTTGCATCCGCTCGATCACGCTTTCGTGCTCCCAGCGGTTGATGCGTCGGCAGGTATCGGTCGTGCAGGCGCTGCGGATAGGGCACTGCGGGCAAGCGGTCGACCAGTACCGGTGGATCGTCATGCCGTGCTGGATCGAGGTGCACCGCCGCGTGGCGTACTTGCCCGCCGGGCAACGGTATCGATCGCGCTTTGCCTCGTAGTGGAAGTCACGCTTGTCGAAGCGGCCGCTGGATGTCGAGTTCGAGGTCATTGGCTTTGGCACCAGCGCCTTGATCTCGGCCTGCTCGCACTTGAGGATCTCCTCGCCGCTGAAGTAGCCGCGGTCAGCGAGCACTGTCAGGTCCTTCGTGCCGAGCGTCTCCTGCGCCCGCTGAGCCATCTGGCTCAGCTGGCTGCGATCGTGGCCTTCGTTGACGACCTCGTGCTCGACGATCAGGTGATGCTCGGTGTCGACCGCCGCCTGCACGTTGTAGCCCACCATCCCCGTGCCACGGCCGCTGGTGGCCATCGAGCGTGCATCGGGGTCGGTCAGTGAGATCTGCTGGTCCGGCGCGACTTCGAGCTGGCGGCCGATCGCCTCCAGCTTCTTCATCTGGGCACGCACCGTGGCGAGCTTCTCCTTCAGGTGCTCGACCCGCTCTTCAGGCACAAGAGACGGATCCCGGTCCGCCCGATCGAGGTCCGCCAGGTAGCGGGCGATGCTCTGATCGAGCTGCTGCTGGCGGGCTTTGAGCTTGCGCGGCGTGAAGTTCTTGTCGCGGTTGTTCACCGCCTTGAACTTGCTGCCGTCGATCGCCACGAGCGCCTGCTCGAACAGCCCGATCTCGCGGCACAGCTGCACGAACTGGCGGCAGGCCTGGCGGATGCCGGGGCCGTTGTCGCGGCGGAAGTCGGCGATCGTCTTGAAGTCCGGCGCGAGCCGCCCGGTGAGCCAGATCAACTCGAGGTTGCGCTGCGTCTCGCGCTCCAGGCGGCGGCTCGAGGGCAGGCGGTTGAGGTAGCCGTAGATGTAGATCTTGAGCAGCGTGCCGGGGTGGTACGCAGGCCGGCCTGTGGCCGCTGGTTCGGCGCCCTCGAACCCGAGCTTGGCGAGATCAAGCCCGTCGACGAAGGCATCGACCGCCCGCACCGGGTTGTCCTCGGCGATCCAGTCGTCCAGACGCTCCGGGAACAGCGTGGCCTGCGCTCGGCTCTCACTCTCGATGAACCGCTTCATCGTGCACCCCTTCGTGTGGCACGATGATATTCGCACGAATTACAGGATCGTTTTCACACACCCTCGGTCGACTGCAGCCGCCCAACTCACTTCGCCATTGCGTAGCTAAATTTGACGTTCCGGCGGGAACGTCTCAGCTTGGCGGCATGCGACTACCGCCGCATGACTCGGCGGCATTCCATGCAATCGCGATGCTGTACGCCTGGCAAATCGGCAAACAGCGGCTCGATTACAAGAGTCGTCGCAGCAGCGCCTCGGCTTCGGCAAGGGTCATGTTCTTCGGCACCGGATAGTCGCGATGCGCCTCGATCATCGCGGCGCGCGCGATCTCGTTCACGTCGTCCGGTTTGAGCGAGATTAGTTTCTCCGGGATGCCGACGGTGCGATTCAGTTCCCGCACCCGCTCGACGAAGCGCTGCGCCAGCACCGCCTTCGACTCACCCTCGGCGCCTGCACCAATTGCGACCGCCAGTTCCGCAAGGCGCTGTTCGGCAAGCGGCGCGTCCTTGATGTAGTCGAGCACGTAGGGAAGGATGATTGCGTTGGCAAGCCCGTGCGGCACACCGTACATGCCGCCGACCTTGTGCGAGAACGCGTGCACGTAGCCGACGTAGGCCTTGGTGAACGCGAGGCCCGCGTAGAAAGACGCGAGCGCCATCGCCTCACGCGCTTCGAGATCCTCGCCGTTCGTGTACGCGCGCGGCAGGTTCGCGAAGATCATGCGCACCGCCGACGTGCAGTGCAGCGGCGTCTCGGCGTGCGGCCAGCGGTTCAGGTGCGCCTCCACCGCGTGCGTGAGCGCATCCATGCCGGTGGCAGCCGTGATCGGCTTCGGCATCCCCTGCATCAGCTTCGGATCGAGCGCAGTCGCCAGCGGCACGAGCTTCGGATCGATCACCGCCGACTTCGAATGCTTCACCGGATCGGTGACGACGGCCGCCACGGTCACCTCGGAGCCGGTACCCGCCGTCGTCGGGATGGCGAATAGCGGCAGCATCGGCTTCGACACCTTCAGCATTCCGACCAGTTTGGCCGGCGACTTGCCGGTCACGGCCATCGCGCCGATCACTTTCGCCGCATCGATCGCAGAACCGCCGCCGACGGCGAGGATCGCGTCACTGCGATGCGCGCGCACGGCCTCGTACCCGGCCTGCAGCACGGGATAGGTGGGGTCGGGCGTGATGCCATCGTGCACGGCCACGTCGATCCCCTGCTCCACCAGCGCGCGGCGGATCGGCTCGATCAGGCCGAGCTTCACCAGCACCGCGTCGGTGACGATCATCACGCGCTTGAAGCCGAACTGGCCGATGGTGTGGCACAGGCGCAGCGCGGAGTCGGCGCCGACGAACGCCGTGGGCCGCGGAATCGCGACGGCGCGCGAGACGGGCCACATGAACGGCTTGACCAGCCGGTATGCCAGCAGGCGGAGCGAGAAAAGCATGGCCGTGCCCCAGAGGTTTGATGCACCGCATCATGCTGCGGCACGGACGGCCTGCCAAGTGGGGATCACCACACCCGGCAGGCCGGCCCGACGGACTACGGCGTGTACCAGATCGGCGAGCTCCAGGCCCGCTCCTGCGTCGTCATCGGCACGTCGGGCGACATCTTCACCTTGAAGAAAGCGGCGTCGTAGGCTGTCCAGCGCGGGGTCGGGATTTCGAGCACGCGCGCGTAATAGAAAGCGCGCACCGAGGGGTCGAACTCGGGGTCCTTCCAGACCGCGCTCAGTTCGGGGACGCCAATCGTGTTGGTCCACGTGGCATGCGCCACGTCCACGGTGCTGCCCACCGGGGCCAGCTTGCCGTTGGCGCCGACTTTGCGCTTCTCGGGATTGCTCCAGGCGACGTCGAAGATCTTCTCGTGCGTCTTGCCCGCCTTGTCCACCCAGCCCTTGATCACCTGGATGCGGTCCAGGTTGCCGCCGTACGGGTCCTTCGCCGCAGCCACCATGAAGGTCGGCGCCTTGCCGGCCGGGCCCTTCGGCAGGTCCGCGCCCATCGGCACGCCCTTGGCGTAACCGGCGATCGCGGGCGCCCGCGAGTTCACGTCGGCCGCAGCGAAATCGTAGCCGCCGAAAAAGCGCAGCCACAGCCGCGTACCGCTGGTGGCGTACGTCTCCTTGCGCTTCATCGCGTCCCAGATGGCTTCGCGCGTGTTCGAGGTCGCCCAGACCGCGGTGTAGCCCGCGGCCGTCAGCTCCCAGCCCTTCACGACGCGATCGCCGAACTTCATCGCGTTCTCGCTCCAGCGCTCCTTGCTGGGCTCGCTCGAGGCGAACTTGCCGTAGAAGTTGTCTTCTTCGGCCGCGACCAGCGCGTTGTGCGTGTCGGTGCCGGCCGCCATGCCGTACTTGAACGGATTCGCGCCGAGGTCCTGCTCGAGCTTGAGACCATTCTTGAGCGCCTCACGCATGTATTCGTGCGCGATCTGGCCCGGCTTCTTCGGCACCAGCGTCAGGTTGCCGCGGTCCCACAGTTCGTAGCCGGCGGTGAACTCGTCGTTCGGCGAGAGGCTCGGGTGCGCCTCGCTCTGGCCCTTGTACTGGATCGCCTCGAACAGCGGCTCGTACCGCGCGCGCATGGCGGCCCACTCCTTCGTGAGCGGCCCGCCCTTGAAGGTCTGCAGTTCGAACATGCGGCCGTTCGAAAGATTGCCGTTGTGCGGGATGGCGAGCAGGCTACCGCCCGTCTTCTGCTCCCAGTCCGACATCCACTGCCAGAGGTCCTCGGGGTTCTCCGACTGGAACGTCGTGAACGGCAGCACCTGGTCGGCGCGGGCCTTGCCGTCGCGATAGATGACGTTGCGGTGCAGGTTGTCGCCGCCGCCCGCGTTCGACGTCCACTCGTAACCGATCAGCGCGGTGAACCGCCCCGGCTCGTTGTACTTCTCGGCCAGGTCGTTGTTGCGCTCCCAGGTGGTCTTGGCCCATTTCGGGTCCATGACCGTCGCCGGCAGCTGCTTTTTCGTCTGCGCCGCGATGAGCTCCATCATCGCCGCCTGCGCGTCGGCGCCGCCCTTCAGCATCGCGTCGTGCCAGCGCTTCAGCATCGGGTCCGCCATCATCTCGGGCTCGCCGTCGCGGATCAGCGCGATGACGCCCATGCCGTCCGAATGGTCGGTGACGGCGATCCAGTCGAGCGGGCGCGAGAGGCGCACGGGCTGGCCGCTCGTCGAGACCACCTCTTCACCGCGGGCAAAACGCAGCGCTTCCTCCGGGCCGAGCGTGGTGCCGCCCATCCCGGCGTCGGCCGACCAGCTCGTGTGCACGTGCTCATCGCCGAACAGCGGTCGCTCGGGATAGTGGCGTCCCGCGTAAGGCGAATAGCCGGCAGACTTGTAGAACTTGGCAGGATCGGCGGCCTGGTAACCGGTCGCTGTCCAGGATCTGCTGGGCGCTCGCCACGCCGATCAGACCAAAGGCAGCGCACACTGCCAGCGCGATTCTCGTCTTCCTCACGGCACGAACCTCCTGATGGATCTTGTTATCCGGTGCAATGGATCGGCGCTCACGGCCAGAACGCGACCACGCGTTGCACGACCCAGAATGCAGCCACCGAACCAATCATATAAGCGACGGGCGTGCGCACGAAAGCTTCTGCGGCCCACGGACCGGACGCCTGCGAAGTGCTGCGACGCAGCAGTCGCGACGCGACGGAAAGGATCGCCACCACGGCCGCGATGAACAGCAGCTGGCCAATCTCGACGCCGACGTTGAAGAACAGCAGCGCCAGCGGAACGTCCTTTTCGGGAAGCCCGACTGCGCGCAGCGCGCCGGCAAAACCAAAGCCGTGCAGCAGCCCGAACACGAACGCGACCACCCACGGTGCCCGTGCCGTCAGTCCCGGTTTGCCCTGCGCAACGTGCAGGATCTCGGCAGCCACGAAGACTACGCTCAACGCGATGGTGGCTTCGACCGGCGCCTGGGCCACGTGCACGAGGCCGAGCGTGGCCGCCGCCAGCGTGATGCTGTGCGCCACGGTGAACGCCGTGACAGTTGCAACGAGGCGCCGCCAGCTGCCGACCAGGAACAGCAGCGCCAGCACGAAGAGCAGGTGATCGACGCCGGAAAGTATGTGCTCGACGCCGAGCAGCAGATACGTCTTGACGACTTCGAAGGCGCCCGGCGCTGCGGCGACGACGAACGACACCTGCTCCGGCGTCAGGCGCACGGTCTGTGTCGTGCCGTCGAGCCGCTCGACGCGCGCGAGCACATCGGTGCGCGTAGCGCTCAGGCCGTCGATCCAGATCGTCCTGCCGATGAGCCCGCCCGGGCACTTCGCCCGCCAGCGCTCCACGAATGCGCCGCCGACGAACGAGCCTTGCGTGGGCTTTCCGACGCATTCTTTCGGCAATCGCACGTACAGGCTGAGGCGATACTCGCCGTTGGCCGGTACCTTCCAGACGACGTCGTACACTTCGGCCGCGGATTCGCGGATCTGCAGGTAGCCGGGACGCACCTCGTGGGCGTGCGCCGGCAGGGCCATGCCCGCGAGCAGCAGCAGGATGGTGCAAACGATGTTGCGCATCAGGGCTTCGTCCCCGCCGGCTGCGCCTGCTCCGACTTGCGCAGCGCCTCGCCGAGCGGGCCTTCGACGCGCACCTCGTACTTCGAGAGCAGTTGCGCGAGCAACGCGTCCTTGGCCTGCTTGCGCTGTTCTGCCTCCCACTCGCGCTGCACGAGCGGGCGGACTGCGTCGAGCGACGGCGCGGAACCGGCCTCGCGCGCATTCACTCGCACCAGGTGGAGTCCGTAGCCGGATTGCACCGGACCGGACCACTGGCCGAGCGGAGCATCCGCCAATGCGGCGGCAAACTCCGTGCCGAACGTGTTCTCGATGTCCTGGGACGTGGCGTCCTCGAGCCTGGCCGGCAGCAGCGTGGCGTCGCCGAGATCCTGTGCCGCCGCTTCCGGCGCCTTCGCGCGCAGTTCGGCCAGCAGGCGCTCGGCATCCTTCAGCGCGGCATCGCCGCGACGCTCGCGACTCAGGAACACCTGCTCGAACGAGGTGAGTGCCGGACGAACGAACTTGTCCTTGTGCGCATCGAGATACTGCTGCAGCTGCGCGTCGGTCGGCGGGACCGCTCCGGCCACGTCGTCCGTGACGAACTCCATCTTCTGTCGCAGGCGGCGGCGAATGACGGTGTCGTCGCGGTCGAGGCCCATGGCGATGGCTTCGCGGTAGTACACCTCTTCGGCGACGTAATCGTCCACGAGGCCCTTCAACTCGAGCGCGGTCGGCGGGCGCATCCAGGTCTTGGCGAAGTTCTCCGCCAGCGCCTCGACCCGCGATTCGGACACCACGATGCTGCTCGGCGACGTCGACTCGCCACCGTTCAACACCCGGTAGAGCAGGAACAGCACCGCACCAAGGACCAGGAAATGCAGCAGCGGCTCTCTCAGCCACGCACTCAGGGAACGGCCGGGGTTCTTCGCCCCAGCCTCGGCTTCAGTATCGATGATGGACTCCCAATGTTCTCGTGGCGCGGGGCCCGATGACCCGGACCTCGGCATGGTAATCGAAGGTGAAGCCGGGCGCCGCGACCAGGATCGTCGCGGTGTCCATGGTCCCTCTCAGGGAATCGCGTGGGGCGCGATCCGGTCGCGCCAGGGCAGGGCCTGCTCGATCTGCGCGGCAAGACGGAACAGGACGCCTTCCGCGCCGACGGCCGACGTGAACAGCATGCCCATCGGCAGTCCGTCGTCCGTCCAGTGCAGCGGCAGCGAGATCGACGGCTGGCCGGTGACGTTGGCGACCATGGTGTACGGCGCGGCGGCGAGCACGGGCTCGAAGGCCTCGATCACTTTCGAACGCTGGCTGAGCAATGCACCGGCCGGCAGCGAAGTCAGCAGCTTGAGGCCCTGGCGCTGCATCGCCGTCATCTTGTAGGCGCCGATCGGCATGGGCGGGACGCCCACCGTCGGCGTCAGCAGCACGTCGAAGCCCGACGCCCACTGCAGCCACTGCCGCGAGAACGTCTGCAGGGTCCAGAGCGCCGTCGCGACTTCCGCCGCGGACTGCGCTTCACCCATCTTCGCGAGGACCCAGGTCGCGAGTTCGACGTCGTCGCTCGTCGCCTCGCGGCCCACCAGGGTCTTTGCCATGCGCAGGGTCGCGGCAACGTCGGCGGACACCAGCGCCGAATAACATTCGACGAACGTCTCGGGCGGCAACGGCAGTTTCACTTCGACCAGCTCGTGGCCGAGGCCGTCCAGGGCCCGGGCCGTGGATTCGATCGCCTTGCGATTCTCCGGATGCAGGGTCTTGCCGAGGCCCGGGTCGTACGTGAACGCGATGCGGAGGCGGCCCGGCGGCCGCTGCGTCTCCTCGAGGAACGGACGTTCCGCAGGCGGCAGCTTCATCAGCTGCTGCGGGTAATCGCCGGCCGTGGCGTCGAGGATGGCCGCGGAGTCGCGGACCGTGCGCGTGACACCGCGTGCTCGCCGATGAACCCCCACCAGATGTCCGGCGCCTGGGGCCCGGTCGGGTTGCGGCCGCGGCTCGGTTTCAGGCCGACGAGCCCGCAGTTGGAGGCCGGCGTGCGGATCGAGCCGCCGCCGTCGTTCGCATTCGCCGCGGGCACGATGCGGGCCGCGACGGCGGCCGCCGAACCGCCGCTCGAACCGCTCGACGTCCGCTCGAGGTTCCAGGGATTGCGGGTGGGCCCGAACAGCTCGGGCTCGGTGACGTTCGTCACCCCGAGTTCCGGCGTGTTGGTCTTGCCGAAGATGACGAGCCCGGCCTTGCGATAGCGGCGTGTGAGTTCCTCGTCCGCCGCCGGCACGTAGTCCTTGAACAGGCGCGAACCGAAACGCATGGGCTCGCCTGCGTACGCCGTCATCAGGTCCTTGATCAGGAACGGCACGCCGCTCAACGGCCCGGCGGGCAGACCCGCTGCGATGGTCTCGCGCGCACGCCCCTCCATCAGGTGGATCACGGCGTTGATCTTCGGATTGACGGCCGCTGTCCGCGACAGCGCCTCGTCGAGCAGTTCGGCAGGACTCACCTCCCCCTTGCGCACGAGTTCCGCGAGTCCGAGGGCGTCGTAGCGCCCGTAATCCGGGAAGGCCATGGTTTTCATTTCCGGCTGCGTGATGGGTGCCGATGATGTGCCGAACCCGGGACCCTTGCCAATGCCTGCCGACCCGTCGACACTCGGCACTCCCCTGGAACACACGTTCAAACCATCATGAACCACCCCACCCGGATCTGGCTCGCCCTGCTTGCCCTCGCCTGCTCCGAAGCCGCGCTTGCCGCGGGAGGAGCCGCCACCGTCGACGGGACTCGCATCGCCGGCGCCGACAGCGAACCCCAGAACTGGCTCTCGTACGGCCGCACCTACGGCGAGCAGCGCTACAGCCCCTTGAAGCAGATCAATGCCGGCAATGCCGAGCAGCTCGGCCTCGCCTGGTCCGTGCCGATGGGCACCTATCGCGGGCTCGAGGCCACGCCGCTCGTGGTGGACGGCGTGATGTACACGACGGCGACCTGGAGCGTCGTCCACGCGCTCGATGCGAGGACGGGCAAGCAACTCTGGACGTACGACCCGCAGGTGCCCCGCGAGTGGGGCCGCTACGGTTGCTGTGACGCGGTCAACCGTGGCGTCGCGATCTGGAAGGGCACGGTCTACGTCGGCACGTTCGACGGACGACTGGTCGCGCTCGACGCGAAGAGCGGCAAGAAGCGCTGGGAGGTCAATACGATCGACCGCACCAAGGCCTACACGATCACCGGTGCGCCGCGCGTCGTGAAGGGCAAGGTGCTGATCGGCAACGGCGGGGCCGAGTACGGCGTGCGCGGGTACCTCTCCGCCTACGACGCCGCCACCGGCAAGCTGGCGTGGCGGTTCTACACGGTGCCGGGCGATCCGAGGAAGGGCTTCGAAAATCCCGAACTCGAGGCGGCCGCGAAGACCTGGAAGGGCGAATGGTGGCTCGGCGGCGGCGGCGGCACCGTGTGGGACTCGATGGCCTACGACCCGCAGCTCGACACGCTGTACGTCGGCACCGGCAACGGCTCGCCGTGGAACCGCGACATCCGCTCACCGGGCGGCGGCGACAACCTGTTCCTCTCGTCGATCCTGGCGATGAACCCGGACACCGGCCGCCTGAAGTGGCACTACCAGGTCACGCCATCCGACAACTGGGACTACACGTCGACCCAGCACATCATCCTCGCGGACCTCACGATCGACGGCAAGCCGCGCAAGGTGCTGATGCAGGCGCCGAAGAACGGTTTCTTCTACGTGCTGGACCGGGTCACGGGCGAGTTGCTGTCGGCGGACAAGTACATTCCAGTCACGTGGGCGACGCACGTCGACCTGAAGACCGGACGTCCGGTCGAAACCCCGGAAGCGACCTACAGCAAGGAAACGCGGCTGATCGTCCCGGGCGCGATCGGCGGCCACAACTGGCAGCCGATGGCCTACAACCCGCAGACGGGTCTCGTGTACATCCCGGCGATGCAGCCGATGGGCATCTATCCGCCGTCGCAGGAATTCATCAAGACCGGCAAGTACACGCGGCGCGACCTGTTCTGGAATCCGGGCATCGACTGGAACAGCTACAGCGACACGATCGACGACCTGTTGAAGCGATTCAACGGCTCGCTCCCGCCGGACCGCGGCTCACTGAAGGCCTGGGATCCCGTGCAGAAGAAGACCGTGTGGGAGATCGAACATCCGGCGTTCTGGAACGGCGGGCTGCTGACGACCGCGGGCAACCTGCTGTTCCAGGGCACGGGCGACGGCAAGCTGGTCGCCTATGCGGCGGACACCGGCAAGATCGCCTGGGCCGTGACGACGATGATCGGCATCGTCGCGCCGCCGGTCACGTATGAAGTGGGCGGCGAACAGTACGTCGCCGTGATGGCGGGTTACGGCGGCGCCGGCGGGGTCACTCTCGGTGATCCACGCACGATGGCGTCCGGAACACACATGAACGACGGCTACGTGCTGGCCTTCAAGCTCGGCGGCAAGTCGGCGATGCCGCGCGTGGCGGAGAAGAACGCGTCGATTCCTGAGCCGCCGGCGATCGAGGCGACCGACGCCCAGATCACCAACGGCAAGTACAAGTACGCGTCCACCTGCATGGTGTGCCACGGCGCGCTCGTGGTTTCCGGCGGAGTGATCCCGGACCTGCGCATGCTCACGGCCGAGAAGCACGCGATCTTCAAGGAGATCGTGCACGACGGCGTGATCCACGGCGCCGGCATGCCGCGCATGGGCGACCTGGTGAACGAGCAGGACGTGCACGACATCCACGCGTACATCATCCAGCGCGCCAACCAGGATCGCGCCGCCACCGCTGCGACAGTGACCCTCTCCCGCTTGCGGGAGAGGCGTGCGCGCGTCGATGCGACAGCATTGACGCGAGGGGTGAGGGCTTTTCAGACCCTCACCCGCCCGCGGGCGACCTCTCCCGCAAGCGGGAGAGGTGACGAGGACCTAGAAGTTGTACTTGAAGTCGACGCCCCAGGTGCGCGGAGGGGTGATCGACGCGAACGGCGTGCCGAACGTGTTGGCGGTGATGTTGTTCACCCCGGACACGTAGCGCTGGTCGAACACGTTGTTCATGAACACCGCGACGCCGAAAGCATCGTCCTCGGTCGACCACGCGAGCCGCAGGTCGGTGCGCTGGGTCGCCTCACCCACCTTGAAGTTCGGGCTGATCTGGCAGGTGCCCTGCAGCTGCGAGTCCGCATTGCAGCGCGACTCGCCGCGGTACGCGTACATCGCCGAGAGGTCGACCTTGCCGGACGACTCGAGCGTCCAGACGTAGCTCGCGCCCAGCGATGCCGACCACTTCGGTTCGCCCGTCGGCTCGCCGGACAGGTCCGTCCCATCCTGCGTGACGTAGTTCTTGTACGTCGCGTCGATGTACTCGAAGTTCGCGCCGAGGGTCAGCGCATCGACCGGCTGCCAGCGCGAATCGACGTCGAGGCCGTAGGCCTTCTGGTCGCTGCTGTCCGTCACGTAGCGGCAGACTTCGAGATCCGGACAGATCAGCGAGATCGACTGCTTGTCCAGGTACTCGTAGTAGAAGAGCGACGCGTTGACGATGAGGCCCAGGTCGGCATACAGGCTCTTCACGCCGGCCTCGACGTTCCACACGTCCTCGTTGTCGAACTTCGACAGCGGCTGGACGCTGTTGTAGCCGCCGGCCTTGTAGCCCTTGGCGAGCGAGCCGAACACCATCACGTCCGGCGTGATCTTGTAATCGAGCACCAGTCGCGGGCTGACGTCGTCCCAGGAGTCCTTGAGCTTCACCTTCTGCCCTTCGATCACCTGCGTGCCGATCGGCGGGAAAGCGAACACGAGGTCGAAATTGTAGACGGCAGGATCGATCCCGGCGGCCTCGAAGAAGCCGAGCTGGTCGAGAATCGCGACGGTGGCGTCGAGCTCCGGGGCCTCGCGCGGGCCGTTGAGCCAGCTGAACTCCTTCTCGTCGTGCGTGTAGCGCAGGCCGAAGGTGACGTTCAGGCGGTCGGTCGCATGCCAGATCACGTCGCCGAAGAGCGCCGCGGCCTTGAACGTGCCCTCGTTGTCCATCACCTCGCGCCAGGGCAGGCCGCGCATGGTGAGCGGGATGCCGAAGAAATCGAGAGCGTCGCTCGTGGCGCCGAACAGCCCGCCCGGCGGTGCGTAGCCGAGGTTGACCAGCACCGTGTCGATGCTGTCCGTGAACGCGTGCGTGTCGCTCGCCTGCTTGGCGTCTTCCCAGTAGTAGCTGGCGCCGCCCACCCAGTCGAAGCTGCCGGTCGTGCCCGAGAACTTGAACTCCTGGTACCAGCTCTCGTTGTCCTCGACGTTGGCCGTGTCGAAATACAGCTCGATGCGGTTGGTGCCGTCCTCGTCCTCGCGGTTCACCGTCTCGAACTTGCGATACGCGGTCGTCGAGCGGAAATCGGCCCAGCCGAAGTCGTGGTCGATGAACAGCGTGCCGCCGTCGAGCTTGCGCGATTCCTCGTTGCCGACGACGTCGTTCTGCACCTTGTCGCGCATCTTGAGCGGGTTCAGGTACTCGTCCGGGTTCGGCGGGAACGGCGCGCCCGGCTGGTTCGGGATCGAGCGGAACGATTCCGAAGGCCGGGCGGGCCTTCTGGTCGAGCGCATCGTGGTCCCACGTCAACGTGACCTGCGTGTCGTCCGTCACGTCCCAGCGCAGCGCAGCGCGCGCGGCCCAGTTGTCTTCGGGCCAGACGTTCTTGCCGGTGGCGGAATCCTCGACCCAGCCGTCGCTCTTGTTCCAGACGCCGTTCATGCGCAGGGCGACGGTATCGCCGAGGGGCAGGTTGACCATGCCCTCCACGCGCTGCTTCTCGTCCTCGCCGAGGCGCACCTTCAGCGACGCGTCGAATTCGTCGACCGGCTTGCGGGTGATGATCGAGATCGCGCCGGCAGCGCTGTTGCGGCCGAACAGCGTGCCCTGCGGGCCCTTCAGCACTTCGATGCGCTCGATGTCGTTGAAGGCGAGCAGCGAGGAGCCGGAGCGGGCGGAGTACACGCCGTCCACGTAGACACCGACGGCCGAATCCGTGCCGACGCCGAAGTCGCTGGTCTGGATGCCGCGGATCTGGTACTTGGGCTGCGTCGGGCTGTCGCTCGAGACGACGAGGCCCGGCACGAATCCATTGAGGTCGCCCATGTCTTCGGCGGCCACGTCGTTGATCAGGTCGTTGTTCACGACCTGCACGGCGATCGGCACGTCCTGCAGCGCCTGCTCCCGGCGCTGCGCCGTCACGACGACTTCCTCGAGGATGGAGGCGCTCCTCGCCTCCTGTGCCAGTGCCGTGTGCGGCACGAGGGCCGACAGGCTGCCGCCCGCCAGGACGGCCGCGACGGCGCGCGCAAGGACTCTCTTTCGTTCGTTCATCATGAACCCCGTGATCAAGTAGGTTGTCGTTTTCAATTCTTGACTTGCAGCATGTACTTCGCGACCGCGACGCGCGTCTCGGGATCGAGGTAGTCCTGCGGCGGCATTTCCGGAAAGTCCGGGCGCTTCTTCACCGGCTTCGCGATGTAGTCCGCGATGCCCTGCGGATTGTCCAGGTACAGCGCCTGGATCACCTGCACCGGCGGGCCGATCATCCGGCCGTTGTAGATGTGGCAACCGCTGCAGATGCCGAGGTAGGCCACCTTGCCGCGGTCCGCGGGATCGATCTTGCGCGGCGGCACCGGCGGCAGCAGGTACGTCGCGATGTTCGCCGTGTTCGCGAAGTCGCACTCGGCGAAATCATCGACCCCCGCCGTCACGTACTGGTGGCGGTTGATGATGCAGCTGCCCGGGCTCGGGCCGACGCGGACGATGTCGATCGCGCCGCCGCCCTTGGCCTCCGAGAGCAGCACGGCCCGCACCTCGGGAATCATCTCGTAGCCGTTCTTCAGCATGACGTTGTCGAGGATCTTCACGCGGTCGGAGTTCGGGTCGGACTCCGGATCGGCGGTGATGTTCGACGCGTGCGCGTGGTCGGTGATGATCAGTCCGGCCGTCTTGTGGTCCGAGACGATGTTGCCCTCGATGACCACGTCGTCCGCCGCCATCACCAGCATGCCGGTGCCGGCCGGGATGCCGGAGACGGTCGAGCCGGGTGCGCCGAAGTTCGCGTGGTTGTTGCCGACCACGAAGTTGTTGCGGAAGATCACGTCCTGCGTCGTCTTGATCGGCAGGCCCGGCGTCACGAACGCGAGCAGGCCGCCCGTGTTGTTGTGCACGTAGTTGTGCTCGACGATGACGTGCCGGCAGTTCTCCACCTCGATGCCCGCGACGCTGTCGAACACCTCGTTGTGGGCGACGTGGATGTTGTCGCTCATGCCGATGTAGATGGCCGCGTCGGCGATGCCCGAGACGATGTTGTGCGCGACGATGCCGTTCTGCCCGAGCTGCGGGAAGATGCCGTACACGCCGCTGTCGGTGATGATGTTGTTGCGGATCTCGAAGTTGTTGCCCGCCTGCCCCATCACGCCGTTGCCCTTGTAGGCACGGATCTCGAGGTTCTCGACGACGAAGTTGTTGCCCGAGTAGAGGATCGCGTCGTTGAGCTTCTTCTGGCCGTCGAGCACGGCGCGCTTGCCCGCCTCGATCACGCCGATGATGCGGATGTCGTCCTTGTCGATGTAGACGGTCTCGTGGTACGTGCCCGGCATCACGCGGATCACCGTGCCCGGCTGCGCGTTCTTGACCGCCGCCTGGATCGACTCGCCGTCCTTGACGACGACGACCTGCTTCGGCTCCGGACCTGCCACCGAAATGATGGAGCCGGAAGGCGCCGCTGCCTGCGTCGCAGCCGCCGGCCCGCCCTCGGCCTTGAAGCCGCCCGCGTAACCGGCGCCCGTCGCGCCGGACGTGATGACCACCGCCGACTTCGACGCGCGCCCGTAATAGGCGCCGGCACCGAACGCCGCCAGGGCTGCGAGCAGCGCGAGAATGAGGCCTTTCTTCATCGTGTCTCTCCTTGAATCCTATCGTCGGCGCACCGGCGCGCCCGATCGGGCGGCCGCGCTCAACGCTTGTGTCCGGGGCAATGGCGCGAGGCCCGAAGGCACGCGCGCCGGAACCTGTGGCAGGAACGTCTCGTCCGTCAGTGCGTGCAGGAAGTCGACGATGCGATCGACCTCCGCGTCCGTGAGCTTCGGATCCGTGATGTGCCAGTGCAGGTACAGGTGCAGGTCCTTCGGGACGGCGTGCCCGCGGCCCTGGTTGTAGAAGTCGACAGCTTCGCGCAACGTGCCGAACGTGCCGGAGTGCATGTAGGGCGCCGTCTGCGCGATGTTGCGCAGCGTCGGCACCTTGAAGCCGCCCTTGAGCTTCTCGGAGTGGAAGGTGTTCTCGGCGCCGACGTCGAACGGCCGGCCCTTGGGTTCCGGCACGCCGATCACGGCCACCTGCTCGTTCGTGAAAAGCGGCGGCGTGTGGCACTCCGAGCAGCGCGCGACGAACGAGCGGAACACGTTGAGTCCCTGGATCTCGCGCTCGCTCAGCGCCGCGTCGTAACCGTGCACGTAGCGGTCGTAGCGGCTGTTGAGCGAAACCAGCGAGCTCTGGAAGGCGGCGAGCGCGGTGTAGACCTGCTGCGCGGTGATCGGCGTGCCAGGCTTCTGCGCGAAGGCCTGCGCGAACAGGCGCCGGTAGGTCGCGTTGCCGTTGAGGCTCGTCATCAGCCGCGCCGGGTCGTTCCCCATCTCGCGCGGCGAATAGAGCGGACCGGTCGCCTGCGCCTCGAGCGAATCGGCGCGCGCGTCCCAGAAGAAGCGATGCAGGAACGCGACGTTCCACAGGGTCGGTGCCGCGCGGCCGGCATCCTGTCCGTGGATGCCGATCGAGCGCGGGCGGCCGTCGGCGAGACCGCGATCGGGCCGGTGACAGCTGGCGCAGGAAAGCGTGCCGTCGCCCGACAGCAACGGATCGAAGAACAGGTAGCGGCCCAGGTCGATCTGCTGCGGAGTGAAGCCGTCGCGATGCGGCGGCAATGCCGTGCGGGTGCCGCCCACGCCGCGATTCTCGAGCGAATCGTAGAACTGGTAGAGCGTGCGCAGCTCGCACACGCCCTTGCCCGCGCAGCTCGAACCCCGGCGGGCAGTGGTCGGCGAGCACGAAATCGGACGCGGCGGCGAGCGCCGGTGCCGCGAAGAAGATCGCAGCGCAGATCAGCGGCCCGCAGCGAAGCACGCGCGCCGCGCCTCTCGTCATTTGGCCGCGCCGATCGTGTGGATGTAGGCGATCACGTCGTCGAGTTCCTTCGGGGTCGCGAGCGTCTTCGACATCATCGCCATCTGGCGGCCGTACGTGTCCTTCGCATTTGCGCCTCGAACGCCCTGCGCGAAATGCTGGAACTGGCGACGGACGTAGGCCGCATCGAGCCCGGCGAGGCGCGGTGACGACAAGGACGGGTTGCCCTCGGCCTTGGTGCCGTGGCACGCGCCGCACTTGCCCTGGTAGAGGTTGTTGCCGCTCCTCAGGTCCGCGCCGGTCGCCGGCTTTGCGACCGTCGTCGGCAGGCTCGCGATGTACGTCGCAACTCCGACGATCGCGGCATCGTTCGGCAGCGTGGCCGCGATCGAGCGCATCTGCGCACCCTGCGTGTCGCTCGGGTGCGTGCCGCGCAAACCGCCGCGGAAATTCTGCAGCTGCCGCTGCAGGTAGGCGACATGCTGGCCCGCGAGCGCGGGAGCGCCGAGCGCAGGATTGCCCTGCGCTTTCGCGCCGTGACAGGCCACGCATTGGGCGAACAGCTGCTGGCCCGTCGCTGCCGGTGCAGCACTCGAGGCCAGGGCGGCCATCGCACCCATTGCCAGCCGCACCGGCAGGCCTGGCTTCATCGAGGATCCCCCGCAATGCGCGACGGCCCGTGAGCCGCCGGCTTGGTTTGTCGGCTTTTCTGCACTCGCCGAGGCGGGCGCAAACGGCGCGCAGTATAGCTTCTCAGGAGACGGCGGTGGCTCGTTGTGGCGTCGAACCAACGTCCGGCAGGACGGTGCGAAACGTCAGGTTCATGCGCTCCCCGACCGTCGTCGCCGTCTTCGGCACGGCATGCACCCAGTGGTGCTGCAGCGTGCCTGCCATCAACAACAGGCTGCCATTCGCCAGCGGCAGGGTGACCGGCTCGACCACGTTCCTCCGGTGACGCAGGCGAAAGCGCCGGGTCGCGCCAAACGACACCGACGCAATGACGGGATTGCGGCCGAGTTCGGGCTCGTCGTCGGCGTGCCAACCCATGCCGTCGCGCCCGTCGCGATAGAGATTGAGCAGCACGCTGTTGAACGCTTGGCCGCAGCGCTGCTCGACCCGATGCCGGACGGCGCGCAGCTCGTCCGTCCACGGGCGCGGCTCGTGAAAGGTGCCCGAGTACGTGTAGCCCGCGCCGGGGTCGCCGTGCCACGCGACCAATCGCGGGACGCGGCGCAGTTGTCCGAAAATCAGGATTTCTTCCTGCGACCAGTCGATGGAGCGACGCAACGCGTCGAACAGCGCGCGCGCCTCGTCGTCACGGAAAGCGTGCGGCCAGTAGCGCAGTTCGCCGTCCGGGATCGGCACGGCGACGACTTCCTCAACCGGTGACGGCGGCTCCTGTGGCATCGGCCGTGAGCGTAGCGCGCGCCTTCTCGAGATGCACCCGCACCGGACCGCCGGGCTGCGACTGGCACGCGAGGATCGTGCGGTTCGCGAGCTGCTCTTTCGACAGCACGTAGGACGTGTCCGTGAGCTGGCGCACGTCGCCGTCGAGCAGCCGGCAACGGCACGTCGTGCAGCTGCCGACGCGGCATCGCGAAGGCCACGGCAGCCCTTTCGCGAGCGCTGCCTGCAGGATCGTCTGGCCGGGCTCGACGTCGAACGTCCAGCCGAACGGCTCGACGGACACCGTCACCGGACCGGCGGGCTTGCGTTTCAGGAAATCGAACACGCGCGTCAGCCCGCCTCGGCCGCGAGACCGAACTCGCGAATCCCGCTCGCCCGGTTGGCGGCGGCGGCGAGGCGCCGCTCGGCGGGCGATGCGTAGCGGCGATCCCACTCGAGCACGAGCGGCGTCATGCGGTTGCGATACCAGATAGGCGCGATGTACACGAGCAGCATGCACGTGAGGTAGCCATAGGGCAGCGTCGGCGCGTCGCGGTAGGCGCGCAACTTCCAGTACTGCGCATCGCCCTCGGCATGGTGATGCGAGTGGCGCGCCAGGTTGAAGAGCACCGCGTTGGTCAGCCGCTTGTTGGTGTTCCACGAGTGCCGCGGCTCCACCGGCTGGTCTTCCTCGCGCACCAGGCCGTAGTGCTCGAAGTAGTTCACGGCCTCGAGGATGGTGCGGCCGTAAGCCGCCGTGGCGAAGAACACCACGAAGCCCAACCAGCCCGCCGCGGCGAAGAACGATGCCGCGAGCACGGCGGACATGGCCCAGCCCCGCAGCATGCGATTGTGGATCGAGAACACGCCGTGACCGACCTTGTCGAGGCGCTCGGCCTCGAGTTCCCACGCGCTGCGGGTCTGGCCGACGATGGAGCGCACCATGAACGCGTAGAACTGCTCGCCGCGCCGCGCGGAGGCCGGATCTTTCGCGGTGGCGAGGCGGCGGTGGTGACCGTAGACGTGCTCGATCGAGAACTCCGCGTCGAACGTCAGCGCGAGCAGCCAGCGGCCCACGAACATCGCGCTGCGATCCGTCGTGCGATGGGTGAGTTCGTGCCCGATGTTGGTGCCGACGGCGGCGAATGACCAGCCGGCTGAGAGCGCGCCGCCGAGCCACGCGAGCGGCCCGGTCGCGGCGCGGCCGGCGAACATGTCGATGCCCGAGGTGAGCCTGCACCCACGCGCCGAGGCCGAACAGGTCGCCCGAGCCCGCCATCCAGGCCATCACCAGGCACATGAGGCCGAGGACCGGCACCGCGAGGTACAGCAGCGCGTTGAGCATTGCCGGGTAGCGGTACGCTGGTTCGGAGTACTCGTCGCCGAGCAGTTCATCGCCGAAGGTCATCACGCGCGTAGACGACGCCGACGCCGAGCCACATCCACGCGCCGCCGAGCGCGAGCCCGAGCGTGGTGATGCCGGCGAACAGGTAGATGCCCAGGAATCGCAGGTACTTCAGCATGGCGCCTCCGTCGTGGCCGCCCCGTGACTCGCGGCCGGTTAGAACATTTGTTCTAAACAGGATTGCCCGACGCTGGACTGCCTTGTCAAACGGACGAGCGAAAAGCGCGGCGTAGTACACTTTGCGATGCAATAAAGAGCGGAACTGAACCGAGACGATCGAGGTCATGGCCAAACGCAGGCAAGCCCGCATCGCAGGACACGCGCGACGCGGATCGCCGACGCGGCGCTGGCGCTGTTCAACGCCGAGGGCACGCATGCCGTCTCCACGCGCCACGTCGCGGCGAAGCTCGGCATCAGCCCGGGCAACCTCTACTACCACTTCGGCAACAAGGAAGAGATCGTCCTCGCGCTGTACGAGCGCATCGAGGCGCAACTGCTCGGCATCGTCGTGCCGCTGCAGGGACCGTCGCCTTCGTTCGACGAGGTGCTTCGATACCTCGACCGGATCTTTGCGCACCTCTGGGAATACCGCTTCTTCTATCGCGACCTCACCGCCCTGCTGCAGGACGTGCCCGGGTTGAAGGAGCGCTACCGACAGCTCGCCGAACAGGTGCAGGCCAACTCGCGCCTGCTGTTCAAGTCGCTCGTCGAGGAAGGCTGGATGGAAGCAACCGACGAGCAGATCGCACTGCTCGCGGCCAACGCCTGGATCGTGCTGTCGCAGTGGTTCACGTACTGGCAGGTGGTCTCGCGCCGCAAGACGATCCAGTCCGCCGACATCCACGAAGGCATCCGCCACCTCGTTGCGCTGTTCAGCCCGCTCCTCAAGCCTCCACAGCGCCGGCAGGTGCAGAAACTGCTCGATCGGCCCGCCTGACGCGCGTTTTCGCCCTACACAGCGAGCGCAGTGGCCAGGCCGGGCGGTTTGGTCCAGAATGTTGCATCGCAGCACGAGGGGTCGAACCATGCCGAGCTTCCGTGCCCGCCTGACGAACAAGTTCCTGCGCCTCACCGCCAAGTCGCTCTGGAAGCCGGGCGTCGATCTCGACCACCTGCGCCAGCACGTCGCGCGCGTGGATCGCCGCATGGGCCGGCCGACGCGCGTGTTCCCCGCGCAATCGGCGGACATCCCGGGTGTGAGAGCCACCTGGATCGGCGAGCCGGCGCTCGAAGCGCGCGGCACGCTGCTGTACCTGCACGGCGGTGCGTGGGTCGTGCACCTGCCGGCCACCTACCTGCGCCTCGCCGGCGAATTGTCGGCGCTGACCGGCATGCGCGTGCTGCTGGTCGATTACAGGCTCGCACCCGAACACCCCTTCCCGGCCGGCATCGACGATTGCCTCGCCGCTTACCGCTGGCTGATCGACAACAACTATGCACAGCGTCCGTTGGCGATCGCGGGCGACTCCGCGGGCGGCAACCTGAGCCTCATCACGCTGATGCGCGCGCGGGACGCAGGCCTCGCTCTTCCCGATTGCGCAGTGCTGATCTCGCCGGCCACCGACATCACGTTCAGCGGACCCTCGGTGCAATACAACGCCGAGGCGGACGTGATGTTCACGCTGGGCGCAGGCGACCTGCTGCCGGATCTGTATTGCCCGGGCCAGGTGCGCACCAACCCGCTGATCTCGCCGCTGTTCGGCGACTGGGCCGGCCTGCCGCCGCTGCTGTTCCACGCCGGCTCGACGGAAATGCTGCTCGACGACTCGGTGCGTGCGCACGATCGCGCGAGCCAGGCCGGCACGCCGGCCGAGATCAAGGTCTTCATCGACCTGCCGCACGTGTTCCACGTGATCCGCTGGGTCCCCGAAGCCCGCGCGGCTCAGCGTGAGGTGGCGGACTTCATCCTGAAGCACGCGGGTCGACGCGCCATTGCGCATGCGCCGCCGCCCCCGCCGCCGACGGTCACGGCAGTGCCCGATTTCGTCCAGGGTCCGACCGCTTCGTTATAGGACGGGGCAGCGTCTCAAGGGCCGGAGCGAACGAACTGCGCCACGCGCTCGAGCGCGCGATTGGCATCGGCGAGCGGCCCGGCGTTCACTTGGAAGACGTGCCAGCGCCTCGGGTATTCCTGCAGCATCACCGGCACACCCGCCTCGGCCAACCGTGCATGCAGGCGGCGTGAATCCTCGAGCAACACCTCGTCGACGCCCACCTGGATCATCGTGCGCGGCAGGCCGCGCAGGTCCGCCTCGATCGGCGACGCCAGCGGCTCGGCGGCATCGCGACCGGCGAGGTAGAAGCGCGCGCACTCGTTCACCCAGGGCTCGACGATCATGATGTCGCCGGCGGGCGGCCGGACGCGCTGGAATTCGCGCAAGTCGACCCACGGCGAGAACACGACGAGCGCACCGGGCAAGGGGACGCCGAGGTCACGCAGCCGCACAGCCGTGGCCATTGCGAGGCCGCCGCCCGCCGAATCCCCCGCGATGACGAGATCGTCCGGCGCGTGCCCCGCATCGAGCAGGCCGCGATAGGCCGCCACCGCATCGTCGACGGCCGCCGGGAACGGATGCTCCGGCGCCAGGCGATAGTCGGCGGCAAAGACCCGCGCTGCACAGCGCAACGCGAGTTGCCCGGTGATCACCCGGTGCGTGGCCGGCGAGCCGACGCAGTACGCGCCGCCGTGCAGGTACAGCATCGCGCGCTTCGAGGCGCTGGCGCCTTTCGCGGCCACCCACTCGCCCGCGACACCGCCGCACTTGCCGGGGCGATACGATGCGCCGCGCGGGGCGAGGGTCAGCTTCGTCACGGTGGCGATGCGCGAGCGCTGCTGCGCCATCGGAACACCCGACTGGAACGCCGGCAGCAACGTCGATTTCAACGTGAAGCGCAGGACGGCGGCGACGAGCCTCTGCAGCAGCGACTCGTCGGCCGCCATGACTTCGTGCGTGGATTGCGTCATCCGGCCCCAGGCGCCCGGGAATCAGCCGGTCTCGGGGACCGCAAGATCCTGCAGCACTTCGATGCGCGCCCGGGCGACGCCCCGCCGCATCATGCCGATCTCCGTCGCCGCGGCCTGGGACAGGTCCGCAATGCGCTTGCCGACGAACGGCCCGCGGTCGTTGACGCGCACGACGACGCTGCGGCCGTTGCGCATGTTCGTGACTTTCACCCTCGTGCCGAAAGGCAGGCTCGGGTGCGCCATGGTGTAGGCGGCCGAATCGAAGCGCTCGCCGCTGGCCGTCTTGCGGTCCTGGAACGCGGCCCCGTACCAGGAGACCACTCCTTCCTGCGCGGGGCTGGCGATCTCCTGCTCGAGGGCGCCGGTCAGGCCGCTGGTCGGCTGGGTATCCGCCCGCACGAGGCCGCCCGGCGCCAGGACCATCGCCCACGCCGCAACCAGCGCGGCAGCGCGGCGGCTGCGCGGCAAGCGGCGGACACGGGTGCGGGCGTTCGTCATGGGCATGGCGGGCGGGTTCTCGGGCTGTATCCTGGGGGTGGAGACTGGTGGCCCCGAAAGCCGGGGTCAACGGAGCTTGCTCCAACGGTGACGTGCCTCACGCAGCTGCCGAGAGGGGCAGCCGGTACACGAAATCCGCGGCTCATGGGACCTGCCACCCTGCCGCGAGTTCCCGGCAAGGATACCAGAGCCGCTCCGGGGATGCCCCCGGACGGCTTATTTATAATTATAAATCAGTGAGTTAGATCTTCGCCGGGGGCCCGCCGGCGGGCTTGTTGCGGCGCGTAAAGAACCAGATCAGGCCGGCGGCGCAGGCCACGGAAAGCACGAACCCGAAGGTCTCCGGGACGCCGAGAACCCTCGCCACCAGCCCCCCAGGAAGGACCCGCCGATGCCGTACAGCATGGTCTTGCCCCAGCTCATCGGATCGGGCCCGGGCAGCAGGAACCGGGCGATCGCGCCCACCACGAGCCCGCTCACCGCGCCGAGCACGAGCAACACGATCAGGAACACGCCCAGGCCGGTGCCCAGCGTGCCGGCCGTCGTCGATGCATCCATTTGAATCCCCTTTGTTTTCGCTTGCAGCCGAACGGGACGCTAACAGGATTGCGCCGGGTCGCGCCAGCCCTTCGGAGGGGCCCCGTCATGACTCCGGGCGTCGGACTCAGACCACTTTGTTGCAGTGCATTGACGACGCGCGGCGAGCGTGTCATATGAGTGACGTATCCACGACCGTCGCCCAGGATCTGGGGGTCCCGGCTCCGACCGAGCCGTGGCTCTGCCGTGCGCCTGAGCGACTGGAATCCGCAGGAAGGGCCGACGATGAGCGAACAGCAGCACCCCGCCACCCGCGCGACCCCACTCCCGGGTGGGCACGAGCCCATCCCTGAGGCGCCGGGCCGGCCCGGGAAACAGGGCCTGTACGACCCGCAGTTCGAGCACGACGCCTGCGGCGTCGGCTTCGTCGCGAACATCAAGGGGCAGAAGTCCCACCGCATCCTCGAACAGGCCATCCAGGTCCTGAAGAACCTCGACCACCGCGGCGCCTGCGGCTGCGAGATCAACACGGGCGACGGCGCGGGCGTGCTGCTGCAGATGCCCCACGCGTTCAACGAAGAGGTGTGCCGCAAGGCGCGCATCGCCCTGCCCGCGGCCGGCCAGTACGGCAGCGGCATCATCTTCCTGCCGCGCAACCCGACGATCCGCCGCCAGGTCGAGCAGAAGTTCGAGCAGGTGGTGCAGTCCGAGGGCCAGCACGTGCTCGGCTGGCGCACGGTACCGACGCAGAACGGCATGCTCGGCGAGACGGCCCGCTCCTGCGAGCCGTTCATGCGCCAGGTCTTCATCAAGCGCAGCGAGGACATCGCGGACGAGCTGGGCTTCGAGCGCAAGCTCTACGTGATCCGCAAGCGCGCGTACAACGAGATCCGCACCTCGACGCTCGCGGGCGCCGAGTCCTGGTACATCGTCAGCCTGTCGTGCCGGACGATCGTCTTCAAGGGCATGCTGCTCACGACGCAACTCGACCAGTACTTCCCCGACCTGCACAACCCGCTGATGGAGACGGCCCTGGCGCTGGTGCATTCGCGCTTCAGCACCAACACCTTCCCGAGCTGGGACCGTGCCCATCCCTACCGCTACATCGCCCACAACGGCGAGATCAACACGGTGCGCGGCAACGCCAACTGGATGCACGCCCGCGAGGCGCGCTTCGAGGCGGAGCTGTTCGGCGAGGACATCAAGAAGATCCGCCCGATCATCAACCCGAACGGCAGCGACTCGGGCATGTTCGACAACACGCTCGAGCTGCTCTACCTGTCGGGCCGCTCGCTGCCGCACGCGATGATGATGATGATCCCCGAGCCCTGGTCGAACGACCCGGGCATGGACGACCAGAAGCGCGCCTTCTACCAGTACCACTCGAGCCTCATGGAGCCGTGGGACGGCCCGGCGTCGATCTCGTTCACCGACGGCACGCAGATCGGCGCGGTGCTCGACCGCAACGGCCTGCGGCCGGGGCGCTACTACGTCACGAAGGACGACCTGGTGATCCTCGCCTCCGAAGCGGGCGTGCTCGACGTGCCGGCCGACAACATCGCGCGCAAGGGCCGCCTGCAGCCCGGCAAGATGTTCCTCGTAGACACCGCCGAGGGCCGCATCGTCGAGGACGAGGAGATCAAGCGCACGATCACCGCGCAGCGCCCGTACCGCGAGTGGCTCGACGAGTACCTGATCCACGTCGACGACCTGCCGCAGCCGCCCGAGATGCCGCAGCCGGATCCCGAGAGCCTGCTGCAGCGCCAGGTCGCGTTCGGCTACACCTTCGAGGACCAGCGCATCCTCATCGCGCCGATGGCGCGCGACGGCGTCGAGGCCGTCGGGTCGATGGGCAACGACACGCCGCTCGCGGTGCTGTCGAACAAGCCGCGTCCGCTCTACGACTACTTCAAGCAGCTGTTCGCGCAGGTGACGAACCCGCCGATCGACTGCATCCGCGAGGAAATCATCACCTCGGCCGAGACGCGCCTCGGCTCGGAAGGCAACCTGCTGAACCCGCAGCCTTCCGACTGCCGCCGCCTCGAGCTGAAGTGGCCGATCATCACCAACGAGGAATTCGCGCGCGTCCGCCGCATGGACCTGCCGGGCCTGCGCGTCGGCGTGCTGCCGATCCTGTTCCGCGTGAGCCGCGGAGAGAAGGGCCTCGTGAAGTCGATGGAAGAGCTGCGCCTGATGGCGCGCCGCCTCATCGAGGAAGAAGAGGTCAACGTCATCATCCTGAGCGACCGCGGCGTCAACAAGGACTTCGCGCCGATCCCGGCGCTGATGGCCGTCGCCGGCCTGCACCACTACCTGATCCGGGAGGGGCTGCGCACGCGTGCGAGCCTCGTGCTCGAGACGGGGGAGGCGCGCGAGGTGCACCACTTCTCGCTGCTGATCGGCTACGGCGTGAGCGCGATCAACCCGTACCTCGCCTTCGAGACGATCGACCACATGATCCACGAGGGCACGCTCACGGGCATCGACCACAAGACCGCCTGCAAGAACTTCGTCAAGGCCGGCTCGAAGGGCGTCATCAAGGTCGCCTCGAAGATGGGCATCTCCTCGCTGCAGAGTTATCGAGGCGCGCAGGTGTTCGAGGCGATCGGCCTGAGGCAGGACGTCATCGACGAGTACTTCAGCTGGACGTCGTCCCGCGTCGGCGGCATCGGCACCGACGTCATCGCGCAGGAGGTGCTGATGCGCCACCAGGCCGCATTCTCCGAGCGCGCGGCCGCGCGCCATGCGTTGCCGGTGGGCGGCGAGTACCAGTGGCGCGCCGAGGGCGAATACCACCTCTTCAACCCGGAGAGCATCCACCGCCTGCAGAAGTCGGTGCGCACCGGCAGCTACGAGACGTACAAGTCGTACGCCGGGCTGATCAACGACCAGGCGACGAACCTGTGCACGTTGCGCGGCCTGCTGGAGTTCAAGGCGGGCGACGCGGTCCCGATCGAGGAGGTCGAGCCGGTCGAGAGCATCGTCAAGCGCTTCAAGACGGGCGCGATGTCGTACGGCTCGATCAGCAAGGAAGCGCACGAGACCCTCGCGATCGCGATGAACCGCATCGGCGGCAAGAGCAACACCGGCGAGGGCGGCGAGGATCCGGAGCGATTCGTGCCGCTGCCGAACGGCGACTCGAAGAACTCCGCTATCAAGCAGGTGGCGTCGGGCCGCTTCGGCGTGACGAGCGAATACCTCGTGAGCGCGCAGGAACTGCAGATCAAGATGGCGCAGGGCGCCAAGCCCGGCGAGGGCGGCCAGCTGCCGGGCACCAAGGTATACCCGTGGATCGCGAAGACGCGGCACACCACCGCGGGCGTCGGCCTGATCTCGCCGCCCCCGCACCACGACATCTACTCGATCGAGGACCTCGCCGAACTGATCCACGACCTGAAGAACGCGAACCGCCATGCGCGGGTGAGCGTGAAGCTGGTCGCGGAAGTCGGCGTGGGCACGATCGCCGCGGGCGTCGCCAAGGCGCATGCGGACGTGGTGCTCATCAGCGGACACGACGGCGGCACCGGCGCCTCGCCGCAGACGGCGATCCACCACGCCGGCCTGCCGTGGGAGCTCGGCCTCGCCGAGACGCACCAGACGCTGGTGCTCAACAACCTCCGCAGCCGCATCGCGGTGGAAACCGACGGCCAGCTGAAGACGGGGCGCGACGTCGCCATCGCCGCGCTGCTCGGCGCCGAGGAATTCGGCTTCGCGACGGCGCCGCTCGTGGCGACAGGCTGCATCATGATGCGCGTCTGCCACTTGAACACGTGCCCGGCCGGCGTGGCGACGCAGGATCCGCGGCTGCGCGAGAAGTTCAAGGGCAAGCCCGAGCACGTCGTGAACTTCATGTACTTCATCGCGCGGGACCTGCGCGAGATCATGGCGCAGCTCGGCTTCCGTACGATCGAGGAGATGGTCGGCCGCGTGGACAAGCTCGAGCCGCGCAAGGCGATCGAGCACTGGAAGGCGAAGGGCCTCGATTTCTCGAGCCTGCTCTACTCGCCCGAGGTGGACCCGGACTGGGGCCGCTACTGCCAGGACGCGCAGGATCACGGCATCGAGCGCTCGCTCGACGTCACCACGCTGCTCGACCTGTGCGCGCCGGCGATCGAGCGCGGCGAGGATGTCGTCGCCGAACTGCCGATCCGCAACGTCAATCGAGTGGCCGGCACGATCACCGGCAGCGAGATCACGCGCCGCCACGGCGCGAAGGGCCTTCCCGAGGACACGATCCGCCTGCACTTCCGCGGCTCGGCCGGCCAGAGCTTCGGTGCGTTCGTTCCCCAGGGGATGAGCCTCTCGCTCGAAGGCGACGCAAACGATTACGTCGGCAAGGGACTCTCGGGCGGCAAGCTCGCCGTGTTCCCGCCGCGCGAGGCCACGTTCGTGGCCGAGGAGAACATCATCGTCGGCAACGTGGCGCTGTACGGCGCCACGAGCGGCGAGGCGTTCATCCGCGGCATGGCGGGCGAGCGCTTCTGCGTGCGCAACAGCGGTGTGAACGCGGTCGTCGAGGCGGTGGGCGACCACGGCTGCGAGTACATGACCGGCGGCCGGGTCGTCGTGCTCGGCCCGACCGGGCGGAACTTCGGCGCGGGCATGTCGGGCGGCGTCGCCTACGTGCTCGACGAGACCGGCCGGTTCCCGGGCAACGTCAACCTGCAGATGGTGAACCTCGAGACACTCGCGGACGAAGCCGAGATCGCCGACGTGCGCCGGCTCGTCGAGCGGCATCTCGAGCACACGTCGAGCGATCGCGCCAGGCAGGTGCTCGACGACTGGAACGCGATGGTGCCGAGGTTCGTCAAGGTCATCCCGAAGGACTACCAGCGCATGCTCGCGTGCATCTCGCGCGCCGAGGAGCAGGGCCTCGTGGGTGACGAGGCGATCATGGTCGCCTTCGAAGAGAACGCCCGCGACCTGTCGCGCGTCGGCGGCAACTGACCGGGAACGAGAAGATGGGAAAGCCAACGGGATTCATCGAGTACCTGCGGGAGCTGCCGGTCGACCGCGCCCCGCTCGAGCGCATCGGCGACTGGAAGGAATTCCACCCGCACCTCGAGGAGAAGCGCCTGCGCCAGCAGGGCGCGCGCTGCATGGACTGCGGCGTGCCGTTCTGCCACACGGGCAAGCTGATCAGCGGCATGGCTTCGGGCTGCCCGATCAACAACGTCATCCCCGAGTGGAACGACCTCGTGTATCGCGGGTTGTGGCGCGAGGCGCTCGATCGCCTGCACATGACCAACAACTTCCCCGAGTTCACCGGGCGGGTGTGCCCGGCGCCGTGCGAAGGCTCGTGCGTGCTCGGCATGAACGAGCCGGCGGTCACGATCAAGAACATCGAGAACGAGATCATCGACCGCGGCTGGGACGAGGGCTGGGTGTTGCCCGAGCCGCCCGCCGTGCGCACCGGCAAGAAGGTGGCGGTGATCGGATCGGGACCCGCGGGTCTCGCGGCGGCCCAGCAGCTTAACCGCGCCGGCCACTCGGTGACGGTGCTCGAGCGCGAGGATCGCCCGGGGGGCCTGCTGATTTACGGCATCCCGAACATGAAGCTCGACAAGCGCGAGGTGGTGAGCCGGCGCATCCAGCAGCTCGAGCTCGAAGGCATCAAGTTCCTGTGCAATGCGACCGTCGGCGAGAACGTCGAGGCGCAGCTGCTGCTGCGCGACTTCGACGCGACGGTGATCTGCACGGGCGCGACGCAGCCGCGTGACCTGCCCATCGACGGGCGCAACCTCGAGGGCGTGCATTTCGCGATGGAGTTCCTCACGAGGGCGACGAAAGCGCTGCTGGACGGCGGCCCGGACGCGAGCCCGATCCACGCACGAGGCAAGGACGTCGTCGTCATCGGCGGCGGCGACACCGGCACGGACTGCGTCGGCACCTCGCTGCGCCAGGGCTGCCGCAGCCTCGTGCAGATCGAGATCATGCCGCGCCAGCCGCTCGAGCGGGCACCGGACAACCCGTGGCCGGAATGGCCCAAGGTCCACAAGGTGGATTACGGCCAGGAGGAGGCCGCGGCGAAGTTCGGCTCGGATCCGCGCGTGTACCTGACGACCGTGAAGAAGTTCACCGGGGACGCTGACGGCCGGCTGAAGGAGATCGTCACCGTCCAGGTGAAGTGGGAGCGCAACGACAAGGGGCAGGTCGTCCCGGTGGAGGTCCCGGGCACCGAACAGGTGCGGCCAGCCCAGTTGGCGCTGCTCGCCATGGGGTTCCTCGGGCCCGAGGCCCCACTTCTGAAGGACTTGGGGGTGGAATGCGACCCCCGGGGCAACGTAAAGGCCGAGCATGGCCGGTTCGCCACGAGCCTGACGGGCGTCTTTGCGGCCGGGGATTGCCGGCGCGGCCAGAGCCTCGTAGTCTGGGCCATCAACGAGGGTCGCGGGGCGGCCGCCGCCTGCGACCGCTACCTCCGGGGTGCCCGGTCCTGACGGTTGGGCGTTTTTCGACATAAGTCTCAGTCGGAAGCAGCTCAAACGTTTACACCGGACACCGTCACAGGAAAGCAGCGCGTGTCCAAGTCGACGAAGGTCTCGGTGTCCAGGACGAGGCGGCTCCGGAGTTTCGGGCTGCCCATCAGCGCGTGGCTGGTGATCGGCTTCGCGCTGGTCATCGGCGCGTTCGCCACCACGAGCATCGTGGCCGTGCGGGGCACCCGCCAGGCCACCTCGGAACTCGCCGTCATGCAGCGCCAGTTCGAGCCGCTCGCCCGCAGCGTGCGCGACCTCGGCGACGGCATGGCGGGATTCGACCGCGCGGTGCTGGCCTTCCTGCGCGCCGACTCCGACGAGAACCGCTCGGCGGCTGCCGATGCGGCCGCGCACCTCTCCCAGGCGGTGGCGCAGACCTCGCAGGTCGGCACCGAGGCCCAGGCCGAAGAGATCCGCGCACTCCTGCAGCAGGTCGCCGAGCGACAGGCCACCGGGTTCGGCCTCATCGAGATGCAGGACCAGAGGCGTAGCGTCGTCGACGAACTCGAACAGGCCTATGCCGACCTGCATCGCCGCGTGCTGGGCGGCGGCGGTGCCGGCGTGCTCGTGGGCGAGAACATGCTATCGAGGCCGGCGCTCACCGAGCTCACCCGCGCAGTCGAGGCCGCCCGGGCGGACGCCGCGGCCGCGGTGACACAGCACTCGCAATCGCCGCCCGCCCTCACCGAGGGCGAACGCACCCTGCGCCGCACGCTGGATGCGAATCGCGAGGAATTCGTCCGTGCCCCGGGCCGCGTGTGGTTCGACCTCATGGACGAGGACATCGACCGCAGCATCCGCCTGCGCCGGCGCGCGCAGCAGATCGACTCGGACATCGAGGCGGCCCGCGGCGCGTTCGTGACGAGCGGCGATGCCCTCGCCCTCGAGGTGCGCAGCGACCTCGAGGCGCCCGCCTGGCGCGGCTTCATTGCCGCGGCGACGCGAGGCGCAGTCGGCGGTCGAGACCTCGGCCAAGCGCATCCAGACGGCCACCGCCAAGGCGGTCCTGCTGGCCCTGCTCGCCCTCGCGATCACGGCCTGGGCCATCACCTGGCCGGTGCGCCGCCTGACGGCCGGCGCGCGCCGGCTCGCGGCGGGCGACCTCACGGCGCGCGTGCCGCGCGGTGGCGCCAGCGAAGTGGACGAACTGGCCCTGGCGTTCAATCACATGGCGACGGAGCTCGACGCCGCCGAACGGGCGGTGCGCAGCTACCAGGCGCAACTCGAGCAGCGCGTCGAGGAGCGCACGCTGCAGCTGCGCCACCTCGCCGAGCACGACCCGCTCACCAACCTGCCGAACCGGCGCCAGCTGTTCCAGCACCTCAACGAGATGATCGACAAGGCCGCGCCTGCGGGCGGCAGCCTCGCGGTCATGTTCCTCGACCTCGACAACTTCAAGACCGTGAACGACAGCCTCGGCCACGAGTTCGGCGACCGTGTACTCACCGAGATCGGCGAGCGGCTGCGCGAGATCACCGGCGAAACGGGCTTCATCGCGCGCCTCGGCGGCGACGAGTTCACCCTCGTGTTCCCCTATTCCGGCGACACGGCCGAGATCGAGCAGCGCGCCGGACGCATCGTCGACGGCTTCCAGCGCCCGCTCGCCATCGACCGGCGCGAAGTGTCGGTGGGCGTCAGCTGCGGCGTCGCGATGTTCCCGGAGCACGGGCGCGACGCCACCTCGCTGCTGCGCGCCGCGGATGCCGCCCTGTTCCGCGCCAAGGACCTCGGCCGCAATCGCCTGTGCATTCACGACCCGGTCATGCTGGTGGACGCCTCGAATCGCTTCCGCATCGAGCAGGCGCTGCGCAAGGCGATCGACGGCGGCGACTTCGTGCTGCACTACCAGCCGCAGGTCTCGCTCGATTCGCACCAGACGGTCTGCGTCGAGGCGCTGCTGCGCTGGCGCACCAGCGACACGCAGATCGTGCCGGCCGGCGAGTTCATCCGGGTCGCCGAGCAATCGGGCCTGATGCTCGACCTCAACGACTGGGTGCTCGAGACGGCGGCGAGCGCCGTGCGCGAGTGGCGCAACAGCGGCTGGCCGCAGGCGCGCGTCGCGGTGAACGTATCGGCCCAGCAGTTCGTCGCCGGGGACTTCCTCACGAACATCGCGCGGCTGCTGGAGCGCTACGACCTGCCGCCGGATGCCTTGGAACTCGAGCTCACCGAGAACATGCTGCAGACGGGCGCCGTCACGGTGGACACGCTGCACGGCCTCGCCGGAATGGGGGTGGCCACCTCGCTCGACGATTTCGGCACCGGCTATTCGTCGCTCACCTCGCTCGAGCAGCTGCCGCTCAGCTGCGTCAAGCTCGACCGCAGCGTGATCTCGGCCGCAGACCAGAATCCGCGGTCGGCCGCCATCGCCCGCTCGATCATCAGCCTCTGCCGCAGCCTCGGCCTGACCGTGACGGCCGAAGGCGTGGAGCGCCACGAGCACCTCGATTTCCTGGCGAACTGCGGCGACGTGCTCGTGCAGGGCTACCTCGTCGGGCGGCCGATGGAAGCCTCAAGCGTGCTCGATTTCGTGAGGGATTCGGAAATCCGCATGGCAACGCTGCTGCAGATCGCGGAACGGAATCGCCCGCCGCAGGACGGCGAATCGACCGGCTCCGTGCGGCTGTTGCGGCGCTGGCGCCGTTGAAACCCGCCGGGCGTCAGCCCGGCAGGTCGACCGTGTGCCGCTCGCCCCGCTCGTACACCACGTTCGCACGGCCGACGAGCAACGGATCGATCGGGCCGATCAGTTCCAGGTCCTTGTTCGAATACGGCGCCCGGTGCAGCACGTAGCGCAGCGCATTGAGCCGCGCGCGCTTCTTGCAGTCCGACTTGATCACGGTCCACGGCGAATCCGCGGTGTCCGTGTGGAAGAACATCGCTTCCTTCGCACGCGTGTACTCGTCCCACTTGTCGAGCGACGCCAGGTCGATCGGGCTCAGCTTCCACTGCTTGAGCGGATGCGACTTGCGTTCCTTGAAGCGGCGCCGCTGCTCCTGGCGGCTCACCGAGAACCAGTACTTGATCAGGATGAGGCCGCTGCGCACGAGGTTGCGCTCGAACTCCGGGGCCTGGCGCATGAACTCGAGGTACTCGTCGTCGGTGCAGAACCCCATGACGCGTTCGACGCCGGCGCGGTTGTACCAGGACCGGTCGAACAGCACGATCTCGCCCCGCGTCGGCAAGTGCTCGACGTAGCGCTGGAAATACCACTGCCCGCGCTCGACCTCGCTCGGCTTCTCGAGCGCGACGACGCGCGCGCCGCGAGGGTTCAGGTGTTCCATGAACCGCTTGATCGTGCCGCCCTTGCCCGCGGCGTCACGGCCCTCGAAGAGGATCACCACGCGCTGCCCGGTTTCCTTCACCCAGGCCTGCAGCTTCAACAGTTCCACCTGCAGCTTGTACTTCTCGCGCTCGTAGTTCTTGCGCGACATCAGGTGACGATAGGGATAGCGGCCCTCGCGCCAGCCGTCGGCGAGTTCGCGGTCGCCCTGCTCGCGCCGCGCCGCGTCGGACGCGCGGCCGTGCCGCAGCAGGATGTTCTTGAGGGCGAGCACGTCGTCGGGCGATGCGCCGGCGAGGATCGCCTCGAAGGTCTCGGCCACGTCGGCCGAGTCGCCGTTGGCGACGCGTGATGCGATGTCCTGGATCGCGTACGCCTTCGACTCGGTCGCGGCGTCCACCGCCTCGGAGACGGCGAAGCGCTCGATCGCCTTCGCGCCGAGGCGGGGCGGGATGTCGCCGCGGGACACGCGGCGCGGGATGGCGCGCCCCTTGCGCTTTGCGCGGGCGAGCTTGCCTGGCCCCGACGGCGGGGAAGGCGGCGGAGGGGTTGGGCTGCGAGTGTCGTCGGTGGTCACGGGAAGGCCCTGCGTGTGGTCATCGGGGAAAATTTTCAGCCTAACGGCCGCCGCCGTCTTCCGCCTCCGCAGAATCCGCAATCGCTCCCCGGCCGCCTGGTGACTCAGGGCGTCACGATCGGGAACCGGCCGTCCGGCTTGTCGAGCAGCGAGAGAAACGACAGCAGCTGCAGACGGCTGCCCTCGACCTTGAGCGTGTCCGAGAGCACGACGTCCTTGAGGCTCGCCTGCCCGGTGGCCATCCGCACCAGCAGGTCGCGGGTGAGCTGGACCGTGGCGTCCGCACCAGGGGCCGCGGCCTCGACGCGGTGGTGGTGCAGCACGGCGTTCTCCAGTTCGACCACGTGGGTCTCGCCGACGTCGGTGAACACGAAGTTGAACTTCATGTGCTTGCCGTCGGCATCGGGCCCGTTGAGGCGCACCGCCATCGAGGTCAGGAAGCGATCGACCGGCGTGTTCCTGAGCAGGGCTGCGGCCCGGCGCGGGTCGACCAACGTGCCCTGCACGCCGTTGCGCAGCTCGTAGGCGCCGGTCAGGTACACGTCGCGCCACGGGCCCGATTCGGCCTGGTACCCCAGCTGGTCGTAGGCGGACGCCAGCAGCGCCTTGGCCTCGGCATTCCCGGGATCCGCAAACACGAGATTGTTGAGGAGCGACGCCGCCCAGCGGTACTCGCCCGCCTCGATCGCCTTGCGACCCTGCTCGAGCACGGCTTTCGCGCCGCCCAGCGCTGCGACGTATTTCCTGCCGAGTTCCTCGGGCGGCAGCGGATTGAGGTTGGCCGGATTGCCGTCGTACCACCCGAAATACGCCTGGTACACGGCCTTCGCGTTGTGCCGCACCGTGCCGTAGTAGCCACGGTTCGCGAAGCGCGTGCGCAGGGTGGACGGCAGCTCGAGTTGCTCCGCGATCTCCTGCGACGTGAAGCCCTCGTTCGCGAGGCGCAGCGTCTGGTCGTGGATGTAGCGGTAGGTGTCGCGCTGCGCGGCGAGGTAATCACGGATGCGCGCATTGCCCCACATCGGCCAGTGGTGGCTCGCGAATTCGACGTCCATGTCGCCGAAGCGCTGCAGCGCGTCGTCGATATACCCGCTCCACTTGAGCGCGTCGCGCACCTTGGCGCCGCGCAGCGTGTACAGGTTGTGCATCGTGTGGCTCACGATCTCGGCGCCGCACCACGCGCGCAGGTCCGGCAGGTAGAACGTGAGTTCCGCGGGGGCCTCCGATTCCGGCGCGTACTGGAAGACGAAGCGCACGCCGTCGAGTCTCCATCTCCTGCGGCGTGCGGTCGATCAGCACGGTCGGCGGACGGATCGTGATCGTGCCGACCGGCAACCCCTTGCCGAGCCCCGTATCGACGTGGCCCTTCGCGTCACGGGCCAGCGCACCGCCGTACATGAACATCGCGCGGCGCCCCATCGCGGTACCGGCGAGCACGTTCTCGCTGGTCGCCTCCTCCATGAAGCCTTTCGGCGCGACGATCGGGATCGCGGCGGCTGCGGCCGGATCCCCGGGCAACACCGCCTCGACGCCGCCGAAATGGTCGCCGTGACTGTGGGTGAAGATCACGGCAACGACCGGCTTGGCGCCGAGATGCTTGCGCGCCAGCGCGATCGCGGCGGCGGCGGTCTGAGTCGTGGTGAGCGGGTCGACGACGATCCAGCCGGTACGGCCTTCGATGATCGTCATGTTCGAAATGTCGTAGCCGCGCACCTGGTAGATCCCGTCGGCCACCTTGAACAGGCCGTGCGGCAGGTTGAGCTTGGCTTGGCGCCACAGGCTCGGGTTCACCGTGGCGGGCGCGTCGCCGTCCGTAAAGGCGTACTTGCTCATGTCCCAGGCCGTGCCGCCGTCGACGCCGGGAATCACGAGCGGGTCGTCCGTCGCGATGAAGCCCCGGCGGGCGTCCTCGAAGTCCTGGGCGTCCGCGAGCGGCAGCGAGTCGGCCACCTTCCGGTTGGCCGCGACGGTTGCCGCAGAGGCCGCGGAACCCGAGGGACTTCCGGCAGCAGGTGCCGATGGAGGGCGGTTGCCGCACGCGGCCAGCAACGTCAGGGAAGCTGCGACGAGGACCGCACCGGCTCTCCCGGAAAAAGGCTCGCGCAGGGGTACAGGTCCCGTCATCCGTTCATTCACGACGCTCACTCCGGATCAGCGACTGTCACCCCGCGGCGAAGCTTACGGCCTGCGATCCACAGGAAAAAGAGCGGAATGAAGAAAGTAGCGACGAACGTCGCGAAGAGCATGCCGCCGATGACGCCCGTGCCGATCGAATGGCGGCTGCCGGCGCCCGCACCGCCGCTGATGGCGAGCGGCAGCACGCCGAGGATGAACGCGAGCGAGGTCATGACGATCGGGCGGAAGCGCAGCCTGGCGCCTTCCACGGCCGCGTCGAAATGCGACATGCCTTCCTGGACCTTCATCTGCGCGAATTCGACGATCAGGATGGCGTTCTTCGACGCAAGGCCCACGAGCGTGACGAGCCCGATCTGGAAGTAGATGTCGTTCTCGAGACCGCGCAGGAACACGGCGAGCAGCGCGCCGAACACGGCAAACGGCACCGCCAGGATCACGGCGAACGGCAGGGTCCAGCGCTCGTATTGCGCCGCAAGCACCAGGAACACCATCAGCACGCCGACGAAGAAGACGCCCGTGGACGCGCCGCCCGTCGCCTTTTCCTGGAACGAAGTGCCGGTCCAGGCGAGACGATAGCCTTCCGGCAGCGCCTGTGCCGCGACTTCCTCCATCACCCGCAGCGCGTCGCCCGAGCTGTAGCCCGGCGCCGGGCCGCCGAGCAGCTTGGCCGACGGGAAGACGTTGTAGCGTTCGACCATCTCGGGTCCCGCCACTTCGCGCACCGTGGCAAGTGCCGTGAGCGGAATCATCTGGCCGGAGCTCGAACGCACGTAGACGTTGCGGATGTCGTCGGGCCGCGCGCGGAACGGCGCCTCCGCCTGCAGGTGCACGCGGAACACGCGTCCCGCCCGGTTGAAGTCGTTGACGTACAACGCACCGAACGTGCTCTGCATCGTGTCGAAGACATCGGCCAGGTTCACGCCGAGCAGCTTGGCCTTCTCGCGATCGAGTTCGATGCGCACCTGCGGCACGCTCGCCGAGAACGTCGTCGTGACGCCGGCGAGCTCCGGCCGCTTGGCGGCCGCGGCGACCAGCGCCTGCGTAGCGGCCTCGAGCTGCTTGTAACTCCCGCCGCCGACGGACTGGACGAAGCCGTCGAACCCGCCGGTCATGCTGAGGCCCTGGATCGGCGGCGGCTCGAATGCGAGCACGAACGCGTCCTTGATCCCCATGCCCGCACCGAACACGTAACCGGCCACGGCAGCCGCCGACTGGTCCGGCGACTTGCGCTCGCTCCAGTCCTTCAGGTTGACCCAGGTGATGCCGGTGTTCGAGCGCGTCGTGAACGTCAGGGCGTCGAGGCCGGAGAACGCCATCACGTCACGCACGGCCGGGTTCCTGAGCAACGCCTCGGTGAGCTTCGCGTTCACGGCTTCCGTGCGCTGCAGCGACGCCGCGTCCTGCAGGATCGGGATCACCATGATGTAGCCCTGGTCCTCCTTGGGCGCGAGCGCGGAAGGGATCGTGCGGAACAGCGCGGCCATCGCGACCAGCATCGCGAGCACCAGCCCGAGCGCGAGCGCCGCGTGGCGCAGGACGTAGCGCACGCCGTCGGCATAGCGCCCCGTCATCCGCGCGAACCAGTCGTTGAAGCGCCGCAGGACCCCGTGATGCACCACGTCGTCGCGATGCAGGATCGCGGCGCAGAGCGCGGGCGTCAGCGTGAGCGCCACGAACCCGGAGATCGCCACCGAGATCGCGATCGTCACGGCGAACTGCCGGTACATCTCGCCCACCAGGCCGCCGAGGAACGCGACCGGCAGGAACACCGCCGCCAGCACGAACACGATGGCGATCACCGGACGCGTCACCTGCGCCATCGCCTTGTGCGCCGCCTCGCGCGGGCCGAGGTGCTCGGTCGCCATGATGCGCTCGACGTTCTCGAGCACCACGATCGCGTCGTCGACGACGATGCCGATCGCGAGCACCATGCCGAACAGCGTCAGCGTGTTGATCGAGAAGCCGAGCAGCAGCATCGCGGCGAGCGTGCCGATCAGCGAGACGGGCACGGCCAGCATCGGGATGACCGTGGCGCGCCAGTTCTGCAGGAACAGGAACACGACGGCGAACACCAGCAGCATCGCCTCGCAGAGCGTCTTCAGCACCTCGATGATCGAGACGCGGATGTACGTGGTCGTGTCGTAGGGCGAGCCGTAGCGCAGCCCCGCGGGAAACGACCTGGCGAGTTCCGCCATGCGGGCATCGGCGGCCTTGCCGACCTCGAGCGCATTGGCGCCTGGCTGCAGGAAGATGCCGATCGGGATGGCCGGCTTGCCCTTGCGCGTCGCCGCGAAGTCGTAGTCGCGCGAACCGAGTTCGACGCGCGCGACGTCCGCGAGACGTACCACGGCGCCGGAGTCGGTCGTCCTCAGGACGATCTGGCCGAACTGCTCGGGATCGGCCAGCCGGCCCGTCGTGGTGACGGAGAAGGTGAAATCGACGCCGGCCGGCATCGGCGGCTGGCCGATGCGGCCCGCGGCGAACTGCGAGTTCTGTTCACGGATCGCCTTGGCGACGTCGGCCGGAGTGAGCCCGAGTTCGGCGAGGCGATCCGGCTTCAGCCAGATGCGGATCGAATAGTCCTTGGAACCGAAGATCTGCGCGTCGCCGACGCCCGGAATGCGCCGCAGCTCGTCGACGATGTTGAGCAACGCGTAGTTCGAGATGAAGACGCCGTCGAAGCGCGGATCATCCGAGTCGAGCGCGTAGATCTTGAGGAAGGTGTTGGAGCGCTTGCGCACCGTGACGCCCTGCCGGCGCACCTCCTCGGGCAGCTGGGAGAGCACGCTCTGGATGCGGTTGCTGACGTTGATCGCGGCGAGGTCCGGGTCCGTGCCGATCTTGAACGTCACCGACATCTGCAGCGCGCCGTTGCCCGCGCTCGCCGAGTGCAGGTAAAGCATGCCTTCGACGCCGTTGATGGCCTGGTCGAGCGGCGCGGCGACGGTCTGCGCGACCGTCTCGGCGTTCGCGCCGGGATAGAACGTCTGGACCTGGACCTCGGGCGGCAGGATGTCCGGGTACTGGGCGATCGGCAGCACGCGCAACGCCGCAAGGCCCGCGATCACGATGAACGCGGAGAGGACCGACGCAAAGATCGGCCGGTCGATGAAAAAGCGCGAGATCATTGCGCGGGCCCGGCGTTGGCGGCCGGCGCGGCTTGCTGGGGCTTCGCGATCGTGACCTTGGCGCCGGGACGCACCTTCAGCACGCCGTCGACGACGACGCGTTCGCCACCCTTCAGCCCGGACGCGATCAGCTCGCGATCGCCGACGTTGCCGCCGGGCGTGACGGGACGCAATTCGACGGTGTCGCCGGCGCCGACGACCCAGACGAAGCTGCCCTGCGCGCCGGACATCACGGCGCGCCTCGGCACCGCGACGCCTTCGAGGGCGATGCCCTCCACGCGCACGCGCATGAACTGGCCGGGTACGAGCGAGCCGTCAGGGTTGGCGACGGCCGCCCGCGCACGCACCGTGCCGGTGCCCGCCTCGACCGATGTGTCGAGGAAGTTGATCTGCGCCGCAGCCGGAAAGACCGCGCCGCCATCGAGCAGCAAGCGAACCACGGCGGGTGACGCCACTGTCTCTCGCATGCGCGCGCAGGATGGAGGCGTCGCTTTCGGGGATCGAGAATTCGACGTACAGCGGATCGGTCTGGACGATGCGGGTGAGCAGGCTCGAGTCCGCGCCAGCCGTCACGAGGCTGCCTTCGGATCGCGCCTCGTGACTCGTCTGCCCCGCAATCGGTGCGCGCACTTCGGTGTAGCCGAGGTTCAGCTCTGCCGTGCGCAGCTTCGCTTCGGCGGCCGCGACATTGGCCTGCGCCACCTCGAAGTTCGAGACCGCCTCGTCGCGGCTGGTCTGGCTGACGAGCCCCTTGTCCGACAGCGACAGGATGCGCTCGTGCTGGCGCCGCGCCGCATCGAGCCGAGCCCGTTCCACGCCGACTTCGGCGCGAGCCTGGGCCGCGGCGGCCCGATAGGGCTCCGGGTCGATCCGGAACAGCACGTCGCCCTGCTTCACGACGCCGCCTTCCTGGTAGCGACGTTCGAGAAGGATGCCGCTCACGCGCGCGCGGACCTCGACCTCGCGCGATCCTGCGGCGCGCGCCGTGTATTCGAGCGTCATCGGCAGCTGGCCCGCCTCGACCGTCGCCACGCCCACCTCCGGCGCCGGCGGCGTCATGCGTCCCGGCTCGCCCCGGCCGCAACCTGCCAGCAGCAGCGCGGAGAAAAGAATGGCGGTGGGCAGGCGGCACACCCTGCGGTTGTCTTGGTTCATGGTCTCGTTCCGGGTCACGGCGGGCGGGTGTTCGCGGTCCGAGGCGTGGACCGGCTTGAACCACAGGAGGCGCCCGCCTGGGAATATTTCTCAACGCACTTTACCGTCTGGGCCGCTTTTTGCAACGCAGCAGCCGCACGGCTCGCCGCAGCCTACAATGGCGGCATGACCCATTACTTCGAAGCGGATGGCCTGCGGATCGCTTACGACGATCTCGGCGAGGGCGAACCGGTCGTGCTGCTGCACGGATTCACGGCCGACCGGCGCCTCAACTGGCGCCTGACAGGCTGGTACGACACCCTGCGCGACGCAGGTTACCGGGTGATTGCAGCGGACGCCCGCGGCCATGGGCAGAGCGACAAACCGCCCGACATCGAGGCCTATCGCCCCGAGGGCATCGCCGGCGATACCGTGCGACTGCTCGATCACCTCCGTCTCAGGAAGGCCAAGCTGGTCGGCTATTCGATGGGCGCGCGCAACGCCGCCTGGCTGCTGACCCGTCATCCATCACGCTTCAGTGCAGTCGTCATCGGCGGCCAGGGACTCAACCTGCTCGCCGCGCGCGACGCCAGGCGCTGGGCCGCGCGGGGGTTTCGGCTCCCCGCCGACAACTCCAGGCACGACTCGCTCGCGGTCCCCTCGATGGTGCCGCTGTACCACCGTGTGACTCGCCGCGGCGGCCGCATGGGAGCGCTCGCCGCCTGCCTGCTCGGCGGCTTTCCGTCAATGCGCGCGAGCGAATTCTCGAAGGTGCGCGTACCGACGCTCGTCGCCGTGGGCGGGAAGGATCGGCTCGCCGGCAGCCCGATTCCGCTCGCCAGTTCGATCCCCGGCGCCAAGGCCGTGGTCGTCCCCGGCTGCAGCCACTTGAGCACGGTCTCCGATCGGTTCTTCAAGGGTGCCGTGCTCGGCTTTTTCGGCCACGGCGCAAAGTCCGCGAGCGGTTAGAGGCACCACGCCGCAAGCGCGAGGGCGCCGAGCAGGCTGTCGAAGCGATCGAGGAATCCGCCCTGCCCCGGCAGCGCACCCGAGTAATCCTTCACGCCGGCGCGGCGCTTGACCCAGCTCGCCGCCAGGTCGCCCACGAGGCCGGCGATGCCCGTGAGCACTCCGACGAGTGCGGCTTTCACCGGCGACAGGTCCACGAGCCCGCATGCGAGCGCGGCGACCGCGCCGGCCGCGCACAAGCCACCCAGGAAACCCTCGATGGTCTTGGCCGGGCTCACCTTCGGCGCGAGCGGATGCCGCCCAATCCAGTGCCCAACGACCTGTGCAAAGCCGTCACCGGCCGCGGTGGCCAGGAACAGGAACGCGAAAGCGGTCGGCGGGAGGCGCAGCGTGTTCCACAGCGCGATCGTTGCGACTGCGATGAACAGCGGCCACACGACGGCAGGACGAGGCGGCGCGATCCGACGCCAGGCGCCGGTCAACTCGATCGTGCCGGCGAGGAGGATCACGGCCAGCACGCCGATGACCCACGGCCGGCCGAGCACGGCGGCGGCCAGCACCGCATGCACGATCAGGAAAAAGATCGCGAGCTTGTGCCAGCGCGCGCGCGCGGCCTGCGACGGTACCGACCGATTGCCGGCCCCCATGACCACGGCGCCGAGCGCGAATCCCGCCAGCGTGACGGACAGGATGCTGCCCATCATGGCCGCGCCCCTGCACACTGGACGGCAGCGCGGCGGCAGGCAATCTCCAACATCGTCACGCCGTCGAGCAACTCGCCGTCTGCCATCAGCGATTGCGGCGCATCGAGCCACACTTGCAGGTGCGACGCATGTTGCATCGCTCGCGGCCCAAAGGCGGTGCTGCCGACGAGCACGGCGCAGTTGTGCAACTGCTGGCGCCACCAGCCGTGGTCCTGCCACATCACGTCGAGCCGGCCGTCGTCGATGCGCGCGTCGGGGAACGCGCGGAAATTGGCCAGGTGCGCCGTGTTGTTCACCACGATGCCCGTCAGCGACTGCGCTGCGCCGCGCGCCGTGCCCTGGACCGCCGCATGCGCGCGGAAGCGTTGCGGCACGGTCACAAATGCGGCCGCGGCATACGCGGCGTGTCCCAGCCGCGGCAGCCGCGCCCTCCCCGTCGCGACGACGTGAGCCACGTATCCCAGCGCCAGCGTGCTGGCGCACAGTCGCTGCGACGACGCTCCGCCGTGCCGGTGGTACACGACGTCCATGAGATCGAGCGAGCGCCAGTGCGGCTGCAGCAGCGCCGAAAGGGCCGCATTCGCCGAGCGCAGGCCCAGGTCGCGCGCCAGGCAATTGCCGTGCCCGGCGGGCAGCACGGCGAGCCGTTGTCGCGGCAGGTCCATGCCCGTGAGGCATTCGCTGATGGTGCCGTCGCCGCCGATGACGATCAGCCCGTCGAAGTCCGTCGCCGCACGGGCGATGCGCGCGCCCGATCCGGGCCCATCCGTCAGGGCTCGCTCGAGGCCCGGATGGCTGCGTTCAACGCGCGACCACAACTGCTCCGCTTCGTGCGCCCGTCCCGCGGCGGTGTTGACGACGGCAAGCCACTTCACCCCGCGGCTCCGCGTCGCCGTTCGGCCAGCACCCACCACAGGCCGCGCACATCGGCGCGCCATTCGCGCAGCACCGCGAGCAACGCGAACTCCTCGAGGTTGCCGACGATGCTGAGGCCCGCCGCGAGGTGCAGCAGCCACGGCACGTGACCGAACACGAAGAGCACGCCGACATAGATGCCGAGCAGGTAACCCGCCACCTTCGAGAGGTACGTATGGAAGCTCGACAGGCGTCGATAGCGCAGCAGCGCCGCCACGTTCTCGAGGGCCCAGCACGCGACCACCGCGGCGCAGAGCGACGCATTGCCCGCGAGGACCTCGCGATGGAAGGTCCAGATGCCGAAGATGGATACGAACAGGAGCAGCGTGTCCGCGACCGAGTCGAGCTGGGCGCCGCGCTTCGACTCCAGCCGGTAGGCGCGGGCGAGCCAGCCGTCCGCGATGTCGCTGAGCAAGGCTGGCACGAGCACCCAGGTGAAGATTGCCTGCCGTCCGGTCAGGGCCAGGTACAACAGGACCGGCACGGCCGCGATCCGTGCCGTGCTGATGGCATTCGGTAAGTGCCGCAGCCGCTCGCGAGTGGCCGGGTTCGCGCTCATGGTTCCTCAGCATCGCCTGTCTTGGTTATTCAGTCATCGCGATCTCCCGCAAAGGTGGCCTACCCCCGGCCGGGTTGCAAGCGGCGTCAGGTGGCCCAGGGCAGGGCGAGCGGCGTGCCGTCCGGCAGGTCGGTCCGCACGGGTGTGGCGGAAAAAGCCGCGCTTGCGCGCGATGCTCGATGCGCTCGACACTGACGGCTTGCCCGGGAGGCATGCATGACCGACGTATCCAAGGCAGTGTTGATCACCGGGTGCTCGACCGGCATCGGCCACGCGACGGCCCTGCGGCTGCAGCGCGCCGGCCACAAGGTCTATGCGACCGCCCGCAAGCCCGAGACCCTCGACGACTTGAAATCCGCCGGATGCACCGCGCTCGCGCTCGACGTCAACGACGAGCCGTCGATGCAATCCGCCGTGCGCTTCGTCGAGGAGCGCGAAGGCGCCGTCGGCGTGCTGATCAACAACGCGGGTTACAGCCAGTCGGGGGCGCTCGAGACCCTGCCGCTCGAACGCGTGCGCGCGCAGTTCGAGACTAACGTGTTCGGTCTGCTCAGGCTCTCGCAGCTGGTGCTCCCGGGCATGCGCCGGCAACGCTACGGCCGCATCGTCAACGTCGGATCGGTCGCCGGCAAGCTCACGTTCCCGGGCGGCGGCGCGTATCACGCGGCAAAGCACGCGGTCGAAGCGTTGAGCGATGCCCTGCGCTGGGAGGTGGCGGGTTTCGGCGTGGACGTCGTGCTCATCCAGCCGGGCTTCATCCGCACTTCCTTCCCGGAAGCTGCGCAGCGCGAGATGGTCCCGACGAGGCCGGGCGATGCCTATGCGGGATTCAACGCCGCCGTCGAGAAAGCGACCAAGGAAGTCTACGAGAAGCCGCCGTGGTCCTGGTTCGGTGGAGAGGCGGACAGCGTGGCGCGCGCCATCGAGCGAGCCATCACTGCACGCCGCCCGAAGACGCGCTACAAGGTGACGCCGTCCGCGCACATGCTGCTCGCCTCGCGCGCGCTGATGACGGACCGACTCTGGGACCTGTTCCTGCGGACGAACCTCCCCGCGCCGAAGTGACGAACCTTCAAACCTACGTACCGGACACCTCTAGCGGGCGCGGGGCGCGAGGATCGCGGTGAGGTAGTCGGGCTTCCCCTCGATCCGCTTCAGGTGCGGATAGCGCGGGCCGTCGAAGTACGGCACCGGAATCGTGCGGTAGAACTCGCCGCTCTCGACCAGCAGCTCGATCGGTTGCTTCGTCTTCTGCGCGTCGACAATCGCGGCATCGAGCATGTCGTCGGAGTACTTGCGACCGCCCACGGCGACCACCTTCATGCCAGGCGCCACGCCGGCCACTCCTGCCGGGCGATCGGCGATCACGTCCTCGACGGCGCCCTTCTCATCGAGCACGAGGCCGATCGACCAGCGCCGATCCACCGTGTGGTGGCGCTTGCGCGCAAATTCCAGCCATGCGTTCTTCCCGGCCGTGTACTCGAGAGTCCAGCCGGCGTTCTCGAGCGCGCCGAGCAGCGCCACGGAGTCCGTGGGGTCGAGGTGACGGCGCATGAAACTGCGCCAGTCGTAGGGCGCGACTGCGTTCAAGGTGTCGTAGACATCCTGCTCGACGTAGGGCTTCAGCGCGGGCGCACCGCTTTCCCCTGCGTAGAATCGCCGCGCGAAATCGTCGAGCGACAGCTTGCCGCGCGACATCGAGCGCAGCTTCGCGTCGACGTCGAGCCAGAGGAAATCGGCAGCGTCGTAGTAATCCGCGCCGCGCCGGCTCGATTCCCACGCGGCCGGCGCGTCGAACGTGATCTGCGAGGCCACGGCCGTGTCGGCCATCGGTCGCCAGCGCGAGCCCGGCTGGATCGAGAACGTGCCCGCGTAGCTGGCGATGGTCTCGCGATACAGCTCCGGCGTAAGCAGGCCGGCACGTGTCGTGAGCACGTCGCCCCAGTACTCCGTCAGCCCCTCGTAGACCCACAGCAGTGTGCCGTCCATGGGCTTCTGGTAATCGGGGCTGAGCAATCCGGCCGGGCGCCGATACTTCGCGTTCCAGCTGTGCACGTACTCGTGACCGAGCAGCGCCGCCGCGTCGCTGCGCCGGTCGTCCTCGAGCAGCGCAAATTCTTCGCGGCGGTTGTCGCTCGACTCGTGATGCTCGAGCCCGTAGATCGCGACGTGATCCGAGAGCGTCAGTAGCCACGTGTAGTGACGGTACATGCGCGAGCCGAACAGCGCGCCCGCCTCGGCCACCATGCGGCCGTAGCCCGCCGCGAAGTCGTCGGGCACCGCGAGCGCTGCGGCGCTGTCCGCGGCCAGCGCCACGCGATGACGGAGATCGGGCCGCGGCGCAGCACCCGGCACGTAGATGATCTTCATGTGCCGGCCGGTCTGCACGGGGGAGTCGATCAGCCGCGTCAGCGACAGCTCCTCGAACTGCACCGTGCCGTCCGCGAGCACCTTCGACTCGGCGCCGGATGCCATGTTCCATTGCGCCGGAATGCGCAGTGACGCGGCGACCGTATATTTCTCTGCGTCGATGCCCTGCGGGAAGAGCAGACGCTCGTTCCAGGAGATGAACGCCAGCTGCTCGGTGCTGCTCGCGCCCTCGCTGTAGCCCTCCTCGGTCTGCAACGCGGCGTCGAGTGACACTTCGACGTGATCCGCGCCGGCGGGCACGACGACGCGGATCGCGTGCATGTCGAGGGGATCGCGCGTCCAGGAAAGCCGCTGCCCGTTGGCCCGGATCTCGAGGCCGATCATGAGGTCGACGGGGCCGCTCGGCGAGTGTTCGCCCGGCATCCACTTCGCGGTGACGAGCGTCAGCGGGCCGGGCTGCGCGGCAATCTTCAGCTCCGAATGCGTCCGGCCTCGCGAGGGGTCCGACGCGTCGAGCGTTACCGACATGTCCGCGGCCGCGCAGACCCGTGCCAGGAGGAGGAATGCCGCGAACCCGCCCAGGGCCCGGCCCGACATGTGCCGCGATCGCATCGATGAATCTCCCGCGAGTGCCCCGGCGGACGCAGGCCGGGCGAAAGGCCGCAAGTCTAGCCGACCGCCCGGGGCGCCGCCGCCGGGCATGCTGGCTGATAGCATAGGCGCGTCGTCCGGGAGTTCCGCGCCATGGCCAGGGTCCTCGTCTTCGCCGCAGACACGCTCGTCCGGTTCCGCAACGGCCGGATCATCGCGCACACGACGACCGGCCGGATGCCCGCGTTCGAAACCGACCAGCCCATGCTCATCGGCTGGATCTGCCAGTTCGCCGCGCCCACCGACGCCGATGCGGCCGTTGCGCAATTGCCGCCGGACGATCGGCCGGGAGCCGCGCAGATCATCGAGTACCTCACGCACAGCGGCGTCCTGGTGAGCGCCGGCAGCCCCGCGTCGCTCGAGGCCACGCCGTCGGCCGCCGCGGAGCTTTCACGCAATCATCTCCGCCTGCTCGCGCGCAGCGTGTACGAACTCGCCTGCGACGTCATCGGCCTCGGGCCCGAGCAGGCGGAACGGGCGCTGGCCGCCGGCGGCGGCGTGGGCCTCGAGCGGCGGCTCATGGCGGCACTCGCTGCCATGGACGGCCTTCGCAGCGAACTGCTGCAGGCACGGCGCACCCGCCTGCGGGAGCAACTCGTGCGTCTCGGTGTGGACGCCACGTCGAAGGACCTGCAGCTGCACATCGGCTGCGGCCGCGGGCACCTGCCCGGCTGGATCAACATCGACGTCGAGCCCGCGCCGCTGGCGATGAACGTCCTGTGGGGCCTGCCGTTCGGCGAGCGCAGCGTGCGTCGCGTCTTCGTGTCGCACCTGCTCGAGCACCTGTTCTACCCGCGCGACGTGAAGTTCTTCCTGGCGGAATTGCGCCGCGTGATGGCGCCCGGCGCCGTCGCGCGCATCGTGGTGCCCGACATCGAGAAGTGCATCGCGGCCTACTCCACGCGCGACCGGGAATTCTTCGCGAGCCGGCGCGAGACCTGGGACTGGTGGCCGGAGAACGCGACCCGCCTGGAGGACTTCCTGGCGTACTCGGGCGCGGGCGCCGAACCCGCGCACCTGTTCGAAGCGCACAAATACGGCTACGACTTCGAGACGCTGGCGAAGGTGCTGGGCGAAGCGGGTTTCGAAGGCATCCGCGCCTCCCGCTACATGGCGAGCGAGGATCCGGCGCTGCGCGTCGACGAGGTCAGCGCCGTGGCCAAGGCACGCTACGGTACCGAGTACTACTCGCTGTTCGTCGAGGCGCGAGCGGGCGGCGCCTGAGGACGCCGAATCAGGTACCTTGCGGCGGCGGGATCGCGCGCTGCATCTGGTCCAGGTTGCGGCGCGACGCTTCGCGCGCGGCCTCGAGCTCTTCGGCCGTAAGGCAGATCGTCTCAGTCCGCACATGCGACCCCGTCTTCAGCTGCTCCCGACAGTAGACCGTCTTGCCATTCTCGGTGACGATCCTGTAACCGGCCTTCTGCGCTTCCTGCACGGTCTTCGGCTCCGCCTTGGCGACGGCCGACGTTGCCGGCGCGGCTGCGGCGGGCGCGCGGGCACCGCGGACGTTGCTACGGTTTGCGGCTGCGAGGCGCAGCCAGCGACCAGGATGGCGGCCGCCGCAAGCAGGTGAATTCGCATCATGGGTCCCCCCAATCGACGCGAAATGATGCGCGGCGGGGCCGGCCGGACGCAAGTTGCGTGGCGAAAGCCGCGACGGGCACGTAAGATTCGCCCCCCGCCCAACCCCTGAATTCCTGCCGGGAGCCCGATTCCATGAAGCCTTTGCGCCACGCCGCCGTTACGGCTGCACTGCCTGCCCTGCTGCTCGTCACCGCGTCCGCATGGGCGGCCACGCCTGCGCCTGCCGCGATGGACGACACAGCGAAGATGAGCTACGCGCTCGGTTACCAGCTCGGCAAAGATCTCGCCGGCACCGACGTGCGCCCGGACTCGCTCGTGAAGGGCATCGAAGACGGACGCTCGGGCGGGGCGCCCAAGCTGACGCAGGCCGAAATGGAAGCGGCGCTCAACTCGCTGCAGACCAAGGTGAACGCGCAGCGCGCCAAGGCGCAGGCCGAGGAGGCACAGAAGGCTGCGGCCGCAGGCACCGCCTATCTCGCGGCGAACGCGAAGAAGCCCGGCGTCGTCACGACCAAGAGCGGCCTGCAGTACAAGGTCGTCAGCGCAGGCACGGGCGCCACGCCTAAGGCCGGCGACACCGTGACGGTGCACTACCGCGGCACGCTGGTGGACGGCACGGAGTTCGACAGCTCGTACAAGCGTGGCCAGCCCGCCACGTTTCCCGGTGGGCGGCGTGATCGCCGGCTGGACCGAGGCGCTGCAGCTGATGAAGGAAGGATCGAAGTTCGAGCTCGCGATTCCGCCGAACCTCGCCTATGCCGACCAGGGCCCGCTCGCCAACCAGGTGCTGTTGTTCGAGGTCGAGCTGATCAAGGCGACAGCCGGCGCGGCGGCTGCGCCGGCCAAGCCGTAATCGACCGAGGCGCAGTACCACGCCCGTCATGCCGAAGCTTGCCGCGAACGGGATCGAGGTCGAGTACGAGGCCCGCGGCGACCTGGGCGCGCCGCCGCTCCTGCTGATCATGGGGCTCGGCATGCCGGCTGCGATGTGGCCGGACGCCTTCGTCGACGCGCTCCTGTCGCAGGGTTTTCGCGTCGTCACGTTCGACAATCGCGACAGCGGCGGATCCACGCGTCTCGCGGGCCTGCGCGTGCCGAACATTCCGGCGGCGATCGCACGAGCCCTGTTGCGGCGCAAGGTCCGCGCGCCCTACACGCTCGACGACATGGCGGCCGATACCATCGGCCTGCTCGACGGCCTGGGCATCGAGCGAGCTCACGTCGTCGGCGTCTCGATGGGCGGGATGATCGCGCAGGTGCTCGCGGCGCGTCATCCGCAGCGTGTGACGAGCCTGACGTCGATCATGTCGTCCACCGGCAACCCGCAGCGCAAGATCGCCTTCGGAAAGCGTCGCGCGCTCGGCGCGATCCTGCACGTGCCGCCGCCGGCGAGCGACATCCCGGCGACCGTGGCGCATCTCGAACGGTTGTTCGGCGTGATCGGCAGCCCGGGCTTCCCGCAGGACCCGGCGGCGCTGCGACAGCATTTCGAGCGCGTGGCGCAGCGTGGCTTGTACCGCGAAGGCACGGCGCGGCAGATGATGGCGATCCTCGGCTCCGGCGACCGTCGCGAACTGCTGCGGTCCATCACGGCGCCGACGTACGTGATCCACGGCGGCGACGACCCGCTGGTGCCGCTCGCGGCAGGACTCGACACGGCGCGGTGCATCCGCGGCGCGCGACTCGAAGTGATCATGGGCATGGGGCACGACTTCCCGCCCGAGCTGATGACCTCGGTCGCGGCGAAGATCGGCGATCACTGCCGTGCGGCGGCGGCGCGGGCTGCCTCTTAGGGTGAAACGCTAGCCCGCGACCTGCAGCACGATCTTGCCGACGTGAGTGCTGCTTTCCATGAGCCGGTGAGCGGCGGCCGCCTCGGCCATCGGGAACACGGCGTGAATCACGGGCCCTGCCCGGCCGGCATCGAGCGACGGCCACACCTTCTCCCTCAGTGTCGCGGCGATCGCGCCTTTTTCTTGTGTCGTGCGCGGCCGCATCGTCGAGCCCGTGATGACCAGCCGCTTGCGCATGACCAGGAAGAGGTCGAGGTTCTCGACCTTGGCGCCCAGTTGCGTCGCGACCTGCACGAGCCGCCCGTCGATGGCAAGGCTCTTGAGGTTCCGCTCGAAGTACGGCGCGCCGACGATGCAGAGGATCACGTCCACGCCGCGTCCGCCCGTCAGGGCCGCCACACGGTCGGCGAAATCCTCGGTCCTGTAATTGATCGCCGCCTCCGCGCCGAGCTTCACGCACGCGGCGCACTTCTCGTCGCTGCCGGCCGTCGCGATGACCCGCGCGCCGAACTCGCGAGCCAGCTGGATGGCGGTGACGCCGATGCCGCTCGTGCCGCCGTGCACCAGCACCGTCTCGCCCCGCGCGAGGCGACCGTGCATGAAGAGATTGGCCCAGACCGTGAAATAGGTTTCCGGCAGGCCCGCCGCGCGGATGGCGTCGTAGCCCTTCGGCCACGGCAGGCACTGCGGCGCGGGCGCGACGCAATACTGCGCGTAGGCGCCGCCGTTCGTGAGGGCGCAGACCCGGTCGCCGACGCGCCAGTCGCGCACGGCGGAACCGACGGCGGCGACTTCACCGGCCACTTCGAGGCCGAGGATCGGGCTCGCGTTCGGCGGTGGCGGGTACAAGCCGCGGCGCTGCATCACGTCGGGCCGATTGACGCCCGCCGCGTGCACGCGGATCAGCACTTCATCGTCCCTGGGTTGCGGGACCGCGGTCGTGCCCAGTCGCAGCACGTCCGCATCGCCGGCGGCAGTGGCCGCCACGTAACTCATCTGCCCGGGAATCACTCGCTCTCCTTCGACTGCTCGACGCCCGTCATGCCGAAACGCGCCGGAATCAACGCATAGAACGCGTTCACACGCTCCATCCGCAACAGCTCCAGCAACTCGTGCGCCTCTTTCTCGGTGACGATGAACTCCACCTCGACGGCCAGCGAGCCGGCCAGCTCGAAGAAGCGTTGCTCGTGGAGCACGTGGCGGCTGCCGAAGCCGGCCATCGCCTTGAAGGCCGAGCCGCCGCGGATGCCGAGGCGATTGGCCTGTTCGAGCAGCCACTCCCAGAGCAGCTGGCCGTGGTGCCGGTCGTTTTCGTGGACGTAGAAGCGACAGAACTGGCCTTGCATGGTCGGCCTCCTCGGGCAGCCTTCAGCCCCTGAGCCACTGCACGGTGCCGATGCCCGCGAGCGTCATCAGGACCGAGCCGAACAGGTGCAGGGACGCGGCGCCGAGCGCCCACAGGTTACGGCCCTGCTGCAGCAGCGTGACGATCTCGGCCGAGAACGTCGAAAACGTCGTCAGTCCGCCGCAGAACCCCGTGATGATCAGCAGGCGCCACTCGGGCGCGATGGCGGAATACATGGCGAAGAACGCGATGGCGAGCCCGACGACGTAACCGCCGACCAGGTTCGCGGCGAGCGTCCCCGGAGGCACCGCCGGAAACAGGTTGTTGAGCTGCGTGCCCAGCCACCAGCGCAGCAGCGCGCCGACACTGGCACCCACGCAGATCGCGACCACCGATTTCCACATGTCTTTGTCCCTCGCCGGGCGCTCTTGTCCATGATACTGCGTCCGGAGCGCAGGTTTCCGGCGGAAATCCGCGCATCGGCGGCGGGGCTCGGCTAGAATCGCGCCCCCTTCCGGAGCGGCGCCCCGCCGCCCTAACCATGCTCTCCACGACCAATCTTTCGATCCAGTTCGAAGCCAAGCCGCTGTTCGAACACGTCTCGGTCAAGTTCAGCGACGGCAATCGCTATGGGCTGATCGGCGCCAACGGCTGCGGCAAGTCCACGCTCATGAAGATCCTCGGCGGGGAGCTCGAGCCGAGCTCCGGCGACGTGGTCCTGCAGGCCGGCATGCGCATGGGCAAGCTGAACCAGAACCAGTTCGCCTACGAGGACCAGCGCGTCCTCGACGTGGTCATGCAGGGCCACGCCGAAATGTGGGCCGCCATCCAGGAACGCGATCGCATCTACGCGAACGCCGAGGCCTCGGAAGCGGACTACATGCGTGCAGCCGAACTCGAGGGCAAGGTGGCCGAGTACGACGGCTACACGGCGGAGGCACGCGCGGGCGCGATCCTGATCGACGCCGGCATCGACGAGGACAAGCACAACCTGCCGATGCGCGAGATCCCGCCGGGCCTTAAGCTGCGCGTGCTGCTGGCGCAGGCGCTGTTCTCGCGGCCCGACGTGCTGCTGCTCGACGAGCCCACCAACAACCTCGACATCCACTCGATCGGCTGGCTCGAGCGCACGATCAACGCGTACGACGCGACCATGCTCATCATCAGCCACGACCGGCACTTCCTGAACCAGGTGTGCACGCACATCGCCGACCTCGACTACCAGCAACTCAAGATCTACCCGGGCAACTACGACGACTTCATGCTGGCGTCCGTGCAGGCGCGCCAGCGCGTCGAGGCATCGAACGCCAAGGCCAAGGCGCAGATCTCGGACCTGCAGGAATTCGTGCGCCGCTTCTCGGCCAATGCGTCGAAGGCCCGCCAGGCCACCTCGCGCAAGCGCCAGCTCGAGAAGATCAAGCTCGAGGAGATCCGGCCCTCGTCGCGGCAGAACCCCTACATCCGGTTCGAGCAGGCGAAGAAGCTCTATCGCACGGCGTTCACCGTAGAAGGGCTGTCGTTCCGCTATCCGGGCACGGACAGGGACGTGTTCACGGACCTGAACTTCACCATCGAGGCGGAACAGCGCGTCGCGATCATCGGCCCCAACGGCATCGGCAAGACGACGCTCATGCGCTGCCTCGCCGGCGACCTCACGCCCACCAGCGGCAAGGTCACGTGGGTCGAGAACGCGCAGCCCGGCTACATGCCGCAGGACCCGAGCGCGGAGTTCGACCAGAAGATCGACCTGCTGTCGTGGATGTCGACGTGGACCGGCAAGGCCGACGACGAGCAGATCGTGCGCGCGACGCTCGGCCGGCTGCTGTTCTCGGGCGACGAGACCAAGAAGTCCGTCACCGTGCTGTCGGGCGGCGAGAAGGGCCGCATGATGTACGGCAAGCTGATGCTGACGCGGCCGAACGTGATGCTGATGGACGAGCCGACGAACCACATGGACATGGAAACGATCGAGTCGCTGCAGATCGGGCTCGAGAAGTACCCCGGCACGCTGGTGTTCGTCTCGCACGACCGCGAATTCGTCGGCGGGCTCGCGACGCGCATGATCGAGCTGCGCCCCGACGGCAGCTTCAGCGACTTCACCGGCACCTACGACGAGTACCTCGACTCGCAGGGCCTCGAGTCGTAGCGTCCCTCGGTCGGCGCGCACCGCCGACACCGCCAAGGCGTTCGCTTGCCGAAGCCGGGTCCGCAATCTCGCCATGGCGACGGGCCAGAGGAGGACCGAAAAGCCGCGCAAGCCAGCGGAATACGGCCCGATGCGCTACCATTCCCGGACGCGCGACTCCTCAGGATCCGGGCCGGCCGGTCATGCGTTGGAGCGTGCCGACTTCGGCCAGAGAATGACCCAACCTACCAGGCACCCGGCCGTGATCAGGGGCACCGACCTGACCACGCTCCCGAACATCGTTTCCCTCGCCCGGATCGTCGGGGTGATCGTGTCCGTTTCGCTCTATCTCACCGGGCACCGGCTGGCGTCCGTCGTGATCGGGCTCATCGCCTGCCTGACGGACCACCTCGACGGCTATCTCGCGCGCCGCCTCAACCAGGAGACGGCGCTCGGCGCCATGCTGGACCAGGCGGCGGACAGCTTCACCACTGCGCTGGCGCTCGGGATGCTCGTGGTGGCCGCCGGACTGCCCTTCGCATTCCTCGGAGTCTTCCTGATGCGTGAGTTCTGGGTCGGCACGGTGCGGCGCTACGCCGCCGCCGCCGGCATCGAGATCCCGTCGATCCTCGCAGGCAAGCTGGCCACGGCCTTCATTTACTGGGGAGCCTTCGTGCTGGCCGTGGCGATGGTGCCGCAGATGCCGGTGGGCTGGGTGCAACCGCTGCGCTGGGTCGCGCTGTCGGGCCTCACGGCCGGCCTAGGCCTCAGCTGCTTTGCCGGCTGGCGTTACACGCTGTCGCTCGCGGGCAGGTACGCATGACGAGCCTCGTCGGAACGCGTCGCGGCAATGAGATCCTGCTGTGCCCGGGGCCGGTGATGCTCTCGCCCGCCGTGCGCGCGGCGATGGCGGACTGCGCGATCGGCCACCGCGATGTGCGCTTCTCGCAGCTGATGCAGCGCCTGCGCAGCAACTGCCGGCATGTGTTCCGCTCGGGCAACGAACACAGCATCGTCTTCATCGGCGGACCGGCCACCGCGGCGATCGAATCCGTGTGCGCGTCGCTGCTGGCCGGCGATGCCCACGTCCTCGTGCCGGTGAACGGCACGTTCGGCGCGCGCATCGCCGCCATCCTCGAGGTGCACGGTATCTCGCACACGGTGCTCGATTTCGGCTTCGGGCAGGCGTTCGATCCGCAGCGGATCGAGGCCGCCCTGCTCGCGGCGAAGGATCTTCCTTACACGGTCCTCGCGACTACGCATCACGAGACGTCGGCGGGCCTGCTCAATCCGGTGTCGGCGCTCGGCGCGCTCGCCCGCCGGCACGGGTTGCGCTACATCGTGGATGCGACGTCGAGCGCCGGCGTCGAGGATCTCGACGTCACGCGCGACGGCATCGACGCCTGCATCACGGCCTCGGGGAAATGCCTGCACGGCGCGCCTGGCGTCGGGCTCGTCTGCGTGCGGCGCGACTGGCTGGACGAGCCGGCGCCCACCCGCAGCTATTCCCTCGACCTGCGCCGCTTCCACGCGCAGATGGAAGCCAACGGACAGACGCCGTTCACGCCGCCCGTGCCGCTGCTCGCCGCGCTCGATCGCGCCATCGAGGAACTGGTGGCCGCGGGCGGCGCGGAAGGACGTCGGCGGGTCTATGCGCGTCGTCGCAGCCTGCTCGCGGCGGGTTTTCGGCGGCTCGGCCTGTCGCTGCTGCCGTTGCCGCAAGGCGAAGAAGCGCACTCCATCCTCACCGTGACGGTGCCCGAGCGCGTCGGCTTCGACGCGCTGTACACCGCCATGAAGGACCGTGGTTATGTCATCTATGCCTGCAAGGCGCCGCTCGGGCCGCGCTATTTCCAGGTGGCGGTGATGGGCGATCTGCGCGATGCCGACCTGTCCGGCTTCATGGACGCGCTCGGTTCGCTGCTCGACGAAGCCTCGGCGCGCTACGCGGCCGCGTCGGCCTGAGCGGCCGCACGTCGAACCGGCTCAACGCGTGATGTTCGACCCCGAGATCAATCCACTGGTGCTGCGCAATCCGCGCCACTGGCTCGCGTTCGGGCTCGGCAGCGGACTGGCGCGTTACGCGCCGGGCACGTGGGGCACGCTCGTCGCAATTCCGCTGTACCTGCTGCTCGCGCAGTTGCCGCCCGTGCCGTACGCGCTCGTCGTGATCGCCGCATTTGCGGCCGGCGTCTGGCTGTGCGACACGGTGTCGCGGGACCTCGGCGTGCACGACCACGGCGGCATCGTGTGGGACGAGTTCGTCGGCTACTGGATCACCATGTTCCTCATGCCCGTACGCTGGGAGTGGGTGGTCGCCGGCTTCGCACTCTTCCGGCTCTTCGACATCTGGAAGCCGTGGCCCATCCGGTGGTTCGACGACAACGTCGAAGGCGGCTTCGGGATCATGTTCGACGACGTGGTCGCCGCCATCGCGGCCGGCGCGGTGCTGCACGCGATCCGGATCGGAACGGGCTACTGAGCGATCGCTTCCGGGTTGTGGCTGGTTTCGAGGCTGGCGGTGCGCGACGCTTTCGGCTCGGGCACGAACGCGAGATCGAGATACTCCACCACGAGTTCGAGCAGCCCGTCCGTGGCATGGCGAGGCGCATCATCGCCTCCCGCCAGATCCACGGCGAGCGGATGCGGGGCGGCAGCGGCGTCCGCAACCGACGTGGGCTGATCACTGGGCGAATCCGCCTGGGCCGTGCCTTGCGCCGCCAACAGGCCGGCCAGCACGAATACCGCGGAGATGCCATTTCTATGAATGACTTTTCTCACGAGCGCTCCCTTCCCCCGGGGAAGAGAATACCGCGGGAACCCCTGATCCACCAAGCCCCGCCTCGGGACGGTTGCCGCTCGCGCGGCCGACGCACTGCTCACCCGAGTGAAAGCCGGCGTGGACCAGGCAGGCATCCCCAATTCGACGCAGCGGCTGCGCCTGCTGCGCGAGCTGCCCTGAGCGTCCCTCGGCGATGCGTCAGGAGGCCAGCGTCGAGCTGACGCGGAGCGCCTCGAGGTAATAGCCGAGCTTGCGATCGCCGCGCATGCAGGCCCGCACGGCCTCCGCGCCCGCCGACTCGAACAACTCGACGTGTTGCTCGCCGGCCGACACGGGGTTGGCATCAGCCTTTACACCCGAGCCGAAGATCAACCCCACGACGTGGCGGAACACCTGGTTGCGCTCGATCTCGCCTCGCCGGTGGACGAAGCGGCAGATCTCGTCGGTGGCGCCGATGGCGAACCACAACAGCCAGACCTGGCCCGCGTCGCATTTTTCGAGGAGCACCGGCTCCTCGGCCAGGGCGAGCGACTTTTCCGACTGGATCAGCTGCGTGAGGGCTTCGATTGCCGGGTCACCGTAGCCGTCGTGATCGGTGTTTTCGAAGCGGGAATGTCTCGATCTGGGCTTGTCCATGGTGGCGCGCACTGTAGTGAAGCCGGCGGCCGCGCTCTGGTCACCGGGCGTCATTCCATGGTCTGGAGGCATCAACCGGGGTGGCGACTTGCCGGAATCGCCGGGCGGCCTAAGATGCCCACAACGACTGGGATGGCCGCCGCATGTCCGATTCCCCGACGACGCTCGCCGTGACCCTGGTACCGATGCAGGAGGTGCTCGGCGATTACGGGCTCGACTTCCGCGCCCTCGCACGGCGCTGTGGCGTCGACCCGGACCTTCCGGCGCGACCGAATGCCCGGGGATCCGTCGTGCGCCTGCAGAAACTCTGGCGGCTCGCGTCACAGGAGTCCGGCGATCCGCTGTTCGGATTGAGAGTGGGCCAGCGCGCGCGACCCGCCGTGTTCCACGCGCTGGGGCTCGGCATCATGAGCAGTTCGAGCCTGCTGGCCGCCCTGCGGCGGGTCGAGCGCTACATGCGCGTGCTCAGCACCAACGGCCGGCTCATCGTCTGCGAACGCGAGGAGACCGTAAGCCTCGAGGGCCGCCCGACAGCCGGCATGGTTCCGCCCTCGACAGCCACCTTCGACGCGCTCGCCGTGTCGCTCTGCCGGCTGTTCACGCTCTGCGCCGGGCCCGCGGGCACCCCCAGGCGGGTGCTGCTGCCGCACGTCGCGCCGCCGGATACCGGGCCGTTCGTCGAGTGCCTCGGTTGCCCGGTCCTATTCGACGCCCCGACCCTCGTCTTTGAATTCGACGCGAAGACGGCGCGTGAACCCGTGGCGGGCGGTAACCCGGCGCTCGCCGCAGACGCCGACAAGATGGCCGAGCGCTACCTCGAGCAGTTCGAACCGGATTCCGTCGCCGCTCGCGTGCGCGCGCTGATCCTGAAGGCGATGCCCTCGGGGGAATTCGACCAGGAAGAAATCGCCCGGTCGCTGCACCACAGCGCCAGCACCCTGCAGCGTCGGCTGCGCGACGAAGGCACGTCGTATCTTCAATTGCTCGATGCCACACGGCGCGACCGCGCGCTCGAATACATGCGCTCCGGCCAGCACAGCCTCGCGGACATCACGTTCCTGCTGGGATTCGCGGACCAGAGCAACTTCACGCGCGCATTCCGCCGCTGGACCGGCAAGACGCCGCGCCAGTACCTGTCCTGACGACCACCGACCGTCCGACCAACCAGGAGAGCGCATTGCACACCATGAAGGAATTCCTCAAGGCCACGCTGGTCGGGGGACTCATGTTCCTCGTGCCGGTCGTGCTAGTGCTGGTGGTGCTGCGTCACGCGATGCAGTTCGCGGGAAAGGCGGCCAAGCCGATCGCCGCGATGCTGCCTGTCGGCGAGTCGTTCGGGGTGCCGGCCGTGACGCTGGTGGCCGTGGCCATCCTGCTCGCGATCGCGTTGCTCGCCGGCCTGGTCGCCAGGACGCCGGCCGGGCGCCGCATTACGGGCTGGTTCGAGGAGTCCATCCTGGGCGGCATGCCGCAGTACCGCATGGTCAAGAGCATGGCCGAGGGTCTCACGCAGATCGAATCGGGCGAGGGCATGCAACCCGTTCTGATGCGCACCGACGAATGCTGGCAACTCGCTTACCGGCTCGAGGACCTGCCGGAAGGCTGGGTCGCGGTGTTCGTCCCCTCGGCACCGACGCCGATGTCGGGCAACGTCATCTACGTGTCCAACGATCGCATCCAGCCGCTCGACATGGGAATGGCTGCGGCGATGAAGCTGGTAAAGCGGCTCGGCATCGGATCCGCCGACGCGCTGCGGTCCGTGGACCTCGGCCCGCACCTGTAATCGGACGCTGGCCCTCTCAGCGCGCCGGCACCTGGCTCATGGCGTATTCGCTCATCGCGGTGATGGTGAGCGATGGATTGACGCCCGGATTGGCCGGCACGGTCGAGCCGTCGCACACGAGGAAGTTCCGGTAACCGAACAACCGGTGCTGCGAATCGACCACGCCGGTCGATGCGTCGCGGCCGATCACTGCGCCGCCGAGAATGTGCGCCGTGGTCGGGATGTTCGCGAGCGCCTCGAGCAGCATGCTCTGCGCCGTGCCGCCCGTCTTCTGCGCCAGCCAGTCGGCCGCGCGATTGCCGACCTCGATGAACGTGGGGTTCGGCTTCTCGGGGTCCTGCTCGGTGGTGAGCGACACGCCGCCGAACAGCCCCTTCTTCGCACGGAATGCGATGGCGTTGTCGAGGCTCTGCATCACGAGGAAGATCACCGTGCTGCGCGACCAACCCACCGGCCACAGGGTTTTCAGGAATCGCACGGGATGCCGCAGCACCTGCCCGAGCCAGAGCAGCGGGCGTGTGATCCGGCCCCCGTCGCCCGTCAGCAGCGTGTACAGCAGCGCCATGAAGTCGCCGTGGCGCCCGTAGGTGACGAACTCGATGTGCGTGTCGGGCTTCGGATAGATGCTGGCGCTGATGGCGACGTCGTTCCACGGCCGCGCCATCCCTTCGGGCAACTTGACGGCGAGGATCGACTCGCTGTTGGTGCGAACGAGCTGCCCGAGCCGGTCGCTGATGCGCGGCAGCGCGCCGGTGAGCTTGCACTTCGCGAGCAGGCGATTCGTGCCGAGCGCGCCCGCGGACATCACGATGCCGCGGGCCGTGAACGTGCGCTTGCGCTTGTTGAACCACGCGCCCGGATGTTGCGTCGTCACGCGGTAGCCGTCCGCAGCCGTCTTCGGCGCCGAGCGGACGGATGTCGACGACTTCGCGCTCGGGCAGCACCTCGACGCCGCGCTTCTCGGCGAACCAGAGGTAGTTCTTCACCAGCGTGTTCTTGGCGCCTTCACGGCAACCGACCATGCATGCGCCGCAGAACGTGCAACCCGTGCGCGCCGGCCCCTCGCCGCCGAAATACGGATCCGGCACCGTCTCGCCCGCCTTGCCGAAGAACACGCCCACCGGAGTGCGACGGAACGTGTGCGCCACGCCGAAGTGCTCGCCGACCTGCTGCAGGATCTTCTGGCCGTCGCTCTCGCGCGGCACCGTCTGCACGCCGAGCATCTTCTCGGCGGTGTCGTAGTGCGGGGCCAGCGCCTGGGCCCAGTCTCCGAGCGCCGACCACTGCGGGTTGGCGAAGAACTCGGGACTCGCGCGATACAGCGTGTTGGCGTAGACGACGCTGCCGCCGCCGACGGCCGAGCCGCTGGCGATGAACACGTCCTTGAATGGGGTGAGCCGGAAGATGCCGCGCAGCCCGATCGCGGGCGCCCAGAGGAACCGCTTCAGGTCCCAGGTGGTCTTCGCGTAGTCCTCGTCGCGGTAACGGCGGCCGGCCTCGAGGATGCCGACCTTGTAGCCCTTCTCCGCCAGCCGCAGCGCCGAGACGCTGCCGCCGAATCCGGATCCGACGACCAGCCAGTCGTAGTCGAAGCTGTCGCTCATTGCCGGGGTCGCGGGTGCCGAGGGAACCTCAGTATATCCACTGCAGTCGCGAGAGTACCGTCTTCGTGTTGCCTTCGGTGCCGAAGCGGTCGAGGTCGATGTCGCCGTAACCGATGCTCATTTTCAGGCGGCGCGTTGCCCACCAGTTCACGCCGGCCCACCAGCCGTCCATCGTCCCGCCGCGCACCGAGCGATCGTCGAGGTCGACGTGCCCGTAGCGGCCGATGACTTCGATCGAGCCCCAGCGTCCCTGCGGCAGGATGCGACGCGCATACCCAGCCTTCCTGTCGTATGGGCGGTGCTCGCCAGTGATCACCCAGCTGCCCGTCAGGTAGTAGCCGTCCAGAGTTGGATTCGTGCCGTCGCGCGTACTGAGGTCGGCGCGCACGTATTCCGCGAGCAGCGAGTACGCGCCCACGTTCCAGAGTGCTTCGAGGCCCGTGTGCCAGGCGTGGTCTCCGGGCACCTTGCCGGTGTCCACATAGTCGCTCGCCACGTTGGAGGCCGGCTTGCCGCGATAACGCAACTGGTCTTCGACGGCGCCGTAGTAACGCACCGCCACGCCGAGATGCAGGTATGTGGCGCCGTCGTCGCTCCAGATCGGCAGCGCGGTGACGCGGCCGGCAAAATCGTGGCCCGAGTCGGAGTACGACTGCCCCGTCGTCCACCAGTCGTTGTACCAGCCGATCGCCCAGGTGGCGCGCTGGTCGAATACGGCGTTCGCAAGCTGAGCACCGACGTTGCGCGAACGGAAGAACGGACTCAGCAGGCGCTCGTTCTGCGGCAGGTTCGCGGCGTCGCCCACCATTTCGTAGACGTAGGGTTGCTTCATCTTGCCGAGCGTCAGCGTGCCGACATGCGGCCCGATGTCCGTGGAGACCCTGAAGTCGGTGACGTTCCAATCGTCAGTGGAGGTCTGGTCGAACCCCTTGTACTCGTAGCTGACCACGTAGTTCCACTTGCGGAACAGCTCGAAATAGCCGCGCGCCATCAAGCGCAGCGAGCGCGCCTCGAACTCGTCCTGCTGGTTGCCGACCTGGGACTTGCTGGCCGCGTCCTGGTCGAAGGTCGTGTAGTCCGCGGGCATCACCACCAGCCCGAACTTGAGCTGGTAGCGCTTGTGCACGTCCTCGACCTTCATCGCCGCCAGCGACTCGTCGCTGATGTCGGGGACCACGTAGTGCTCGTGGTCCATCACCAGGCCTGCGGACTCCGGCGTGACGTCGGATTCGACGGATTGCGCATGCGCCGCGCCGATCGAGGCGGCGAGCAGGCAGACACAGGTGCAAACACGCTTCATGGTGAGCCCTCTGACGCACCGCGGCGCACCGTGACGAACCTTCCTGCGGGGGGTGGGGTGCAGGTCGATCCGTCACGGGCGCCGTGGATTTTACAGTCGGGTGCGGTGCGCTCCTTACTTCGAGGGCGTGCCGGCCGTCACCGCTTCCATGACGCGGTCGAGGTTGAAGCTGCCCGGCTTCTGGCGCGGCGGGAATTCCTTGAAGCTCTGCAGCCACTGGCCGACGTAACCGCCGGCGGGTGCGATCATGAACATCCGCTCCATGTACCAGCGCTGGTAACCCATCGCGTTCTCTTCTTCGGCGCGCTCGAACGGATCCATGCGCAGGTTCGTCACCTTGGGCGCGCGGAGGACCACGAATGGCTCCTGCCAGACCTTCAGGCCTACGGCCTGCTGCTCGAGGAACGTGATCTTCCAGTTGTCGTAACGCAACGCCGCGACGCTGCCGTCATCGGTCCAGTAGATGAACTCATGGCGCGGCCAGGCGGACTCGCCGCGCAGCGCCGGGCCGAGGTCGTAGCCGTCGAGGTGCACCTTGAAGTTCGTCTTGCCGATCTTGCGGCCCTTCAACAGGTCCGCGGTGACCGTCTTGTCGCCGGCGGCGGCCAACAGCGTCGTCAGCATGTCTTCGTGCGCGCCGATGTCGTTGATCACGGTGCCCGGCTTGATGACGCCCGGCCACTTGATCAGCGTCGGCACGCGGTAGCCGCCTTCCCACTGCGTGTTCTTCTCGCCCTTGAACATCGTCGTGCCGCCGTCCGGCCACGTGAAGGTCTCGGCACCGTTGTCCGACGAGTACATGACGATGGTGTTGTCTTCGAGGCCCAGTTCCTTGAGCTTCGCGAGGATCTGACCAACGTGGTTGTCGTGCTCGACCATGCCGTCGGCGTAGATGCCGAGGCCCGTCTTGCCGTCCGACTCGGACTTCAGGTGCGTGAAGATGTGCATGCGGGTGGAGTTCCACCACAGGAAGAACGGCTTGCCCGACTTGGCGGCTCGCTCCATGAAGTCGATCGCCTTGGCATTGACCTCCTCGTCGATGGTCTCCATGCGCTTCCTGGTGAGCGGGCCGGTGTCCGTGATGCGGCCATCGGCGAAGCTGTGGATGACGCCGCGCGGCCCGAACTTCTTCTTCAGCTCCGGGTTCTTGAAGTAGTCCGGGTTCTCCGGCTCTTCCTCGGCATTGAGGTGGTAGAGGTTGCCGAAGAACTCGTCGAAGCCGTGCGCCGTCGGCAGCATCTCGTCGCGGTCGCCGAGGTGATTCTTGCCGAACTGGCCGGTGACGTAGCCCTGCGCCTTCAGCAGCGTGGCGATCGTCGGGTCCTCGGCCTTCATGCCCTCGGGCGCTCCCGGCAGGCCCACCTTGGTAAGGCCGGTGCGGATCGGCGACTGCCCGGTGATGAACGCGGCGCGGCCGGCGGTGCAACTCTGCTGGCCGTACCAGTCGGTGAACAGCGCGCCCTGCTCGGCGATGCTGTCGATGTTCGGCGTGCGATAACCCATCATGCCGCGGTTGTACGCGCTGATGTTGAAGCCGCCGATGTCGTCACCCCAGATGACGAGTATGTTCGGCTTGCCGGCCTGCGCGTGCGCCGCGCCGGCGATCGACACCGTGATCGCGAAGAGCGACGCTCCGAGCGACCGAATGAATCCTGACTTCATGTACCCACCCTCCCAGAATCGAATTTTTCGTACCGGGCCGGCGCCTTGGGCTGGACGGCGGCGTTGCTACGTTGAAGAGTGCCGGGCCATGTGTCCAATGCATATTTGGAATGCCTCGTATACTCTATACGCATGGCCTTCGAACTCCAGCAACTGCGGCAGGTGATCGCGCTGGCCGAGCACGGCAGTTTCGTGCGCGCCGCGGCCGCGCTGCACATCAGCCAGCCCGCGCTGTCGCGCAGCATCCAGGGCCTCGAGCGGCACCTCGGCAGTGAACTGTTCTCGCGTTCCAGCGGCGGTGCCCTGCCGACGGATTTCGGCCGCCTGTACATCGAGCGCGCACGCGACCTCCTGCGGATGGCCGACGACCTCGACCGCGAGTCGGTAGCCCAGGGCAAACTGCGCACCGGCCGCGTCGCCGTCGGCGGCGGACCCTTCCCGGCCGAATCATTCCTCGGCCCGGCTGCCGTGCGTTTCACCGAAAATTACCCGCGAGTCAGCGTTCACTTGACCGCCCGCGACTGGGACGAACTCCTGCGCGGACTGCGCAGCCGTGAACTCGATTTCTTCGTCGCCGAATCGAGCACCCTCCTGAAGGAGCCCGACCTGGAGATCACGCCGCTGTCGGCCGCGCACTCGCTCTACTTCGTCGCGAGGTCGGGGCATCCGCTGGCGGGTCGCGGCCACGTCGAGGCCGCAGACGTCTTTGCCTGGCAGTTCGTCGCGCCTGGCCGGATCCCGCCCAGGGTCCTGGAGCCGATGCTGGCAGCGCACCGCGATGCCACGCGGCGCGGCCACGCACCGCGCCCGTTCCCGTCGATCCAGTGCGTCGGACTCGGTCCAACCAAGAGAATCCTGGCCAGCTCTGACGCCGTCTCCGCGTCCATCCTGTCCTGCATCTCGACGGAACTGGAGAGCGGCCAGTACGTCCTGCTCGGCACCGAACCCTGGCTGCACCTGCACTACGGCATCGTCAGCCTGAAAGGCCGGCCATGGACGCATGCGGCCGAGAAGTTCCGTCAGTACACCGTGGAGGCGGAGCAGGCGGCCACGCTCCAGGAGCAGCGACTGGTCGCACGATTCGGCCGCGGCACGACAGGCCCCACAGGGCCCGCGGACCACTCGGCAACCCGCAAACGCAGGAATCGCTGAGGCCGTTACCCTAGTCGTAAACCTTGCGCCAGTCGTCCTTCATGCTGACGACGGCCCAGCCGCGCTTCGGCGCCTCGTCGAGGCCGCGCTCGAGCGAGCCGACCGGCGACTTGCGATCGTAGGCGTATTCACGCTCGGCATCGTCGTGATGGACGATCAGGCCGAGGCGTGGTCCCGGCCCGCTCGTCGTGTACTCGAGCATCTCGAAGTCGCCGTCGGAATTGCCGAAGGCGAGGATCGGACGCCGGCCGATGAACCGGTCGATGCCGACGGGCTTGCCGCCCTTGTCGTCGATGAAGTCGATCTCCGGCGAGCGCACGACCACCGGCTTGCCGTCGCGCACTGCGTACTTCATCTTCACGTAGCTGCCGACGACCTGTTCGGGCGGCACACCGTACACGCGCTCGCTGAATACGCGCATGAACTCGATGCCGCCGCCGGACACGATGAAGGTCTTGAAGCCGTTGGCACGCAGGTAGGCCATCAGCTCCTTCATCGGCGCGAAAGTCAGCTCCGTGTAGGGCCGATTGAATCGTGGATGACGCGCCGTCGCCAGCCAGTCCGAAACGATTTTCGAGAACTCCTCGGACGTCGTGTTGCCGTGCGTGGCGCCCACGAGGGCCAGCAAGCCGTGATCCCCGGACGCGGCCACGCCCGCCATGTCGCCTTCGAGCACGGACTTGAAGGGCTCGGTCGTCTTCCACTCCGGGTGCTGCGGCGCGAGGGCCTTCACGCGATCGAAGACGAATGCGAGCTGGAAATACATCGGCTGCTCGGTCCAGAGCGTGCCGTCGTTGTCGAAGACCGCGATACGTTCGGCCGGCGGCACGAAGTTGCGGCTCGCGGGATTGGTGACGTCCTCGACGAAGCGCACGATGCGCGCCTTGCTGGCGCCGTCGTTCCAGCTCGGCATTGCATCGCCGGCGAACGCAAGGCAAGGCAGCGCAGCGACGGCCAGCGCCAGGCCGAGCCATGCACGGCGCGTCATGGAGAGTGTCGCGGATGACGAGGCCGTGCGTTTCATGGGTCGAATTTCCCGGAGTGAAGACAGGCGCTGCAAACACTAGTTGACGAGATTGAACTGCACGGCCTCTTCGCGCGACAGCGGCCGGATGGCGTCGTACGGGACCGCCTCCATGATGTCGAGCAGGTCGGCGTTGACGCCCATCTCGGCCAGGTACCCCATCGATTCGAACCGGACACGCCGCTCGAACAGAGTCTCGTCGGGCACGGGAGTACGATTCTCGGCGCGATGGACGCCCAGCACCGAGCCTTCGTCGAGTTTGCGACGGGCGCCGCCCGCGAAGGCGAACGGGCACGCGCTGTAGCAGACGCCTTGCGTGACGCGGCCGGTGTCGGCCGCGCGGGCGCCGACATGCGTTTCGAACCCCTGCTGGCGCAGCAGGCGGCCGATCGCCATGGCGGCGGTCAGGCTGCCGCCCGGAGAGTTGAAGTAGATGACGGCATTCCCGACGTCGCGCTTGTCGATGAATCGCTGCAGTCGGCCGGTCGCATCGGAATCGATGATGCCGTCGAGGAAGATCGTCCAATGTTCTTTGAACGGCGGCTCGGCCCTGGGGTCGGGCGCCACGGCAACCATTTGCAGGAAGGCCGGCGCGTCCGCGGCCTGGCCCGGCGCAGACACGCCGAGACTGCACAGTGCGCCGAGCAGGACTTTCGAACACCAGGATCGCATGGCTGTATCGGGCAGCAAGCCGTCGCCATGTGTCAAGTCGAGTGCACAGACTGTTGACCGCGTTCGCAAGCGCCACCCGAGGCTTGCAGTGTACCGTCAAGGCGCGGTGCCGAAGGAACAGCAGGAACCGGGTGGCCCGCCTCGCGCGTGCCCGGCAAGCTTCGGTCCACGACCACTCGCGGGGAACGACCATGTCTTTTCGCCTGACCGGACTCCACCCTGGACCGTTCGCCGGTTTCTTTCGCATGACGGATACGGAGCTGGCCCGGCACGGCGCGCGCCGCTGCATCGTCGACGCGAAGCCGGGATTTCCGGATCGCGTCGAGTTGCGCGATCTCGAGATCGGCGAGACCGCGCTCCTGGTCAACTACACGCACCAGCCGGCCGACACGCCGTATCGCGCCAGTCACGCGGTATACGTCGGCGAGAATTCCCGAACGGCGTACGACGCCGTCGATCGCGTGCCAGAGACCCTGCGCCTCCGCCCCCTGTCTCTGCGCGCGTTCGATGCCGGACACATGCTGCAAGACGCGGTGGTCGTGGACGGCCGCGAGGTCGAATCCGCGCTCGAGCAGCTGCTGGCCGACGAGCGCGCCGCCTACATTCAGGTGCACTACGCCCGTGCCGGGTGCTACGCGGCGCGGGTCGAGCGCGCTTGAAGCGCTCGACGGCGACAGCACGCCGCTAGCCCCGCATTTTCCCCATGCAGGACCTGCGATAAGCCGACGGGGTCATTCCGCGCTCCTGCGAGAACGCCGTGCAGAAATGACTCTGGCCGCGGAAGCCGACCGTGATCGCGACGTCGCCGACCGGCAGTGCCGTGGTCCGCAGCAGCTCGCAGGCGCGGTCGATCCGCGCACGGCGCAGGTAGCGGTGCGGTGTGACGCCCGTGGCGCCGCGGAAACTCTTCGCGAAGCTCGTCGTCCCGAGCCCGCACGCAGCCGCGAGGTCCGCGACGGACAGGGGCTCACCGAGGTGCCGCTCGATGTAGTGCGTAGCCGCGTGCGCGATCCGCAAGCCGCTGCGTGACGCCGGCAACCGCCGTGATTCGAGTGGTTTCTCCAGCTCGTGCTGGACTTCGGCGAGCAGCGCATTGCCGAGAGTGCGCAAGTACGATTCTTCCTCGCCGCCCGCCTCGACGACCCGCATCAGCTTGCGCGTCAGCGAAACGATGACCTCGTTCGTGAACGTGAACGGCTCCCGTGCACTGGCGCGTCGCAACCACGACGGCAGCGCCTGCTCGTCGGCAAAATAGATCAGCGTGCCCTCCCCGACGCCGCGCAGCGCGATCTCGGCGCGCACCTCGCGCGGCACGAACGTCACGAAGCCCGGGATCGATTGCCGTTGCTCGGGACGTCCCGCAGCGACATAGGCGAGGGGCTTGCCGCCGGTGTGCACCAGCAGCACGGGCGCCGGCAAAGGCGGGAGGCTCACGGACTCGAACAACGTCTGGTAGCGATCCAGCAGCAGCGGCCACTTCGCCGGCACGCGGCCGCTGGCCATGGGCCGGCCGGCGATGCGTCGGATGATGGCGCGTGTTCGCGACGGGATGGGCATGGCCGGAGTGTAGCGCAGGAAAACGATAATCCTTGCGTCGAAAAACGAAAATGCGGCCCCGCCGCGAGCTTACCGTACTGCTCATCGACATCGCGTCGGAGACCTTCGATGAGAACGTCCGCTTGCTGCCGCTCACTGGCTTGCGCAATCGCGCTCCTCAGCTGCGCGCTGCCGTGCCGGGGCGGAGCCGTCTGGATGTCCGAAAGCGGCGGCGCCGACATGGGCATGGCCGGCGCCGGCCGCGCCGCACTGTCGCTCGATCCGGCCGCGCAGGCAGGCAACCCCGCAGCCCTGGGTGGACTGCTGCGCAGCGCCGTCACGGCGGCGGTAATGCCGCTCGACATCGAGCTCGATTTTCGCGTCCCCGCGGAAACGCCTCCGGTCGCCTCCAATCGAACGGGCGTCACGCCGGTCCCCGCGCTGTACGGTGCGTGGCGCGACGACCGGATCACCTACGGGCTCGGCGTCTACTCGAACGTAGGCCTCGCGTTCGATCTCGGCACGAAATGGGCCGGGAACCGCTCCATCGAGCGCGCTGGATTGAACACGCTCAACATCGCCCCGGCGGTCGCGTATGCGGTGAACGACCGGCTGACGGTCGGCGCCTCGGTCGCTGCGCAGCTCGCCCGGTACGAGGCGGCCTTCGCAGTTGCCAACGACGCGCTCTACTACGGCCCTCCGGTCGGCCTGCCGGACGGCCGCTTGAAGATCGAGGGCGATTCCTGGGCGCCAGGCGGCCAGGTCGGGCTGACGTATCGCGTCAACGACCGGATCCGAACCGGTCTCGCCTGGACGTCGGCTGTGCATCATTCGTTCGCCAGCGACGTGCACGCCCATGACGTGCATCCTGTGCTCGCGGCCCTGCTGCCGGGCGATGGCGACGTCGAACTCGACGCCACGCTGCCGCAGCAGGTCCTGCTCGGCGTGACGCACCAGTCGACGCCGGACACCGTCATCGCGCTGGGCCTGTCCTGGCAGGACTGGTCGTCACTGGACGATGCCACGGTGAAGATGCCTGGCCAGACCTCCGATCTGTTTCCGGCAGGCCTGAACGATACCTGGGGCGTCTCCCTTGGCATGCGCCATGCGATCGGTCCGCAATGGCACGTGACCGCAGGCATTGCGTACGACAGCGACCCCGCCGCAAACGGGCAGGTGCCCGCGTACTTCCCGGTGGCCGAGCAGTGGCGCTTCGCGGCGGGCGCCGAGCGATCCTACGGCGACGACCTCACGCTGCGCGTATGCGCTTCGATCATGGCGCAGGGCGACGCGAGGTTCGTGCAAACGACGCACCCGCTGCCGCTGCCGGGCATCCCGTCGCTGCAAGGAACCATCGAGGACAGCCGCGTCTACGTGCTTGGATTCGGCGCGGACTTCGCGATGTAGGCTGCATTCGACAGCGCGCCGTCGGATGCCGCGGCCGCAAGATCGATGCACCTCATTTCGAGTTGCGCAGGTAAGCGTCGGAGCCGTCGAGCCAGTCCTCGCGCACGGGCGTGAAGACATCCATCTCCTCCACGTCTCCGATGCACAGCACCTCGTGCGGGAGATTGGACGGGATGACGAGCACCTCCCCCGGCCCGACATCCACGACCTGGCTGCGATCCGCCCCCAGGTGGAAGCGCAGCGTCCCGGACTGCACGAGTGTCACCTGTTCATGAACGTGGTGGTGCTGCGGCACCACGAAACCGTCCTTGAACTGCATCCTGGCCACGAGCGTGCGATCGCCGTGGACCATGCGACGGACCATGGACGGGTTCACCTGCTCGCCCGGCAACGCGGACCACGCGTACTTGCGAGCCTCGCGCGGCGGGCCGGCCAACTCATCCGCAAGGGCCTGCGTCTGACGCACCAGGTCCGCGTCGAGCACCGTGAGACCGCCGGCATCGTGGGTGGTGAACAGCACCTCGCAATAGCCGTAGCCCACCTTGAGGTCGGGGTGGTGATCCTTGCGGTCGGCGACCGCCGCCAGCCGATTCACGAAGGCCATGGTCGCCCCGAAGTCCTTGAACTTGAAGCGGCGCTGGATGGCCTTGCCGTCCTCGGTCAAGGCCCAGCCGGGCATCGATTGCTCGAGCGCCAGGGCCGCCGCGGCATCGAACCTGGCTCGGGAAGGGTTCTGGCTCATTCGTCGACTCCTGGGATGGACCCCTGCTCCGCCGGCGTTGCGGCCGGACGGGCACACTTTGGCCCGATTCTGTCCTGAAACCAAACGGTCATGTTCGCGGTCAATGATAAAAGGTTATTGTGAATCACCGACCGGAGCCCGCGGGAGTCCGGCACGCGACGGGGCGAAGACCATGGAATCCAGGAATCGGGCGCGAATGCTCCAGGAGGCGTGGTTCGACCGCGACCTGAGCTGGCTCGAATTCAACCGCCGCGTGCTCACCCAGGCCCTCGACGAGCGCACCCCGCTGCTCGAGCGGCTGAAATTCCTGGCCATCTTCACCACGAATCTCGACGAATTCTTCATGAAGCGGGTCGGCGCCATGCGCACCCGCGCGTACGCGAGCGGCAACCCGGCGACCGTCGAGGAATTCAACGCGCACGTCCAGACCCTGCACGACGCCCTGCATCCCATGCTGCTGCAGCAGGCCGAGTGCTTTGCCGACCTGCGCCAGCGGCTGAACCGCCACCGCATCCGCCTCGCCACCTGGGCGGAGTTGTCCGACGCGCAGCGGGACGAGGCGACGGAGCATTTCGAGCGGCACGTGTCCCCTGCCTTGACGCCTCTCAGCCTCAACCCCTCGCACCCGTTCCCGTTCATGTCGAATCTCTCGACGTCGTGGGGCTTCGTCATCCGCGACCCCGAGACGGCCGAGCGGATGCTGGTGCGCGTCAAGGTGCCGACCACGTTGCCACAGTGGCTGCCGCTGCGCGCCGACGTCGAATCCGGCGAGCGCTGCTTCGTCTCCCTGCAGGAGCTGCTGCGTCAGAACGCGTCACGCCTGTTCCCGGGCGTCGAGATCGAGGAGGCCACGCTGTTCCGCGTCTCGCGCAATGCCGACATCGCCATCGAGGAAGACAGCGACAACAGCATCCGCGAACTGATCGAAGAGCAGGTGCGCCAGCGTCGCTTCCAGCCCGTGGTGCGCCTGGAGTTCCTCGAGCCTCCCAGCCCGGAAATCCGCGACGGCCTGGCGGCCCGCTTCGAGCTGCGCGACGGCGACGTGTACGAGCTGCCCGGGATACTCGATTACACGAGTCTTTTCGAGATCGCGTCCCTGCCCGTGCCCGAGCTGCGCGACTCGGCGTGGACATCGCTGCCCCCGATCGGCATCGACGCCGACTCGGACATCTTCGCATCGATCCGCGCAGGCGACGTTCTCGTGCACCATCCCTACGAGAGCTTCGATGCGTCGGTCGAGCGATTCATCCGCGATGCGGCCAGCGATGCGAGCACGACGACGATCAAGATGACGGTTTATCGCCTCGGCGACGACACGCCGTTCGTGCACTCGCTCATCAAGGCCGCCGAGAACGGCAAGCAGGTGGCCTGCTGTGTCGAACTCAAGGCCCGCTTCGACGAGGAACGCAACCTGCACTGGGCGGAGGAGCTGCAGAAGGCCGGCGTCCACGTGATCTACGGCGTGCGCGGTCTCAAGACGCACACCAAGCTGGCGCTCGTCGTGCGCCGCGAGGGCGACGGCGTGCGCAGCTACGCGCACATCGGTACGGGCAATTACCACGTCAAGACGGCCCGGCTCTACACCGACTTCGGCCTGTTCACCTGCGACCCGGTGCTGACGCGCGACGTGGTGACCCTGTTCCATCACCTCACCGGCTATTCACGCAAACCGAAGTTCGAGAAGCTGCTCGTCGCGCCCCTGAACATGCGCGAGCGCTTCATCGAGCTGATCCGTCGCGAGGCGGGCCACGCGCGGGACGGGCACCCCGCCCGCATCATCGCCAAGCTCAACCAGCTCGAGGACGCCCCGATCTGCGAGGCATTGTGCGAGGCCTCCATCGCGGGCGTGAACGTCGACATCATTGCGCGCGGCTTCTGCTGCCTGCGCCCGGGCATCGCCGGGTGGACCGAGAACATCCGCGTGCGCTCGGTCATCGGCCGCTTCCTGGAGCACGGCCGGGTTTTCTATTTCTCGAACGGCAAAGAGGATCCGGTCGACGGGGACTTCTACCTGGGTTCCGCCGACTGGATGGACCGCAACCTGTCGCGGCGCATCGAGGCCGTGACGCCGGTCGAGGTGCGTCACCTTCGCGAGCGGATATGGGACGTGCTGCAGGTGGAGTTGTCCGACGAGCGCAACGCCTGGCAGATGCAATCCGATGGAACCTACGTGCAGCTGCGCCCCGCGAGCCGCGCGTCACGGGTGGCGCGAGATGGCACGCACGTCACGCTGATGAAGCGAGCCCGGGCGCGGGCTGCGCCGACCGCTGAATACGGCCCGACCCGCGGGGGCGCGATCAGCGGCTCGATTGCTGCCGCCGCAGCTCCGCGCGGACGCGGCTCGCCACGATCACGGAAACGAAGGTCTTGATGCGGGCGCCGGCTTCGATTCTTGAAGCCTCGTCGCGGTACACGCGCGCCACATGCTCCGGCGGCAAATCGAGTTCGCGTGCCAGCGAAAGCACGACCGGGTGAGTTGAATCGGTCGTGACTCGGTTTTCAGTCCTCTGGTCCACACGTCACCTCGCGCGAAGGCTGGCCAAAGCGAATTTTACTCGCACCGTGTCGGGCCTGCTGCGCCGCAGCAGACTTGCCTCCAGCTGGACCGACTCCAGCGAGACCACGGTGTCGCGTGTGCCGCACATGGATCTCATTCAGTGCGGCGACTTCGCGACCGCCCCGGATCATGGGGCGTCAAGTGATGCCATGCACGGCCGTGAATGGACCGGTTTCATCTGTACGCACGGCGCCATCGTAATCAATGCGTCACAGACTCTCCCTAGAATAGGGAAGTTTTCACCCACGCAATTTCAAGGCGATGGACCGTCTCCTCGAACGCACTCTCACCACCGCCTGCGAGCTACGGACGCGCGCGCTCAAGTTCGAGGCCGAGCACTTCACCGAACTCGAGGCGGTCGAACCGCGTTTTCGCGAGAGTGCGCGCAATCTCCTGCACTACTTGAGCGTGCGCCAGCAGGACATCCGCACCCTTCAGCGGGACCTCCACTCGATGGGCCTCTCCTCGCTCGGCGTCCTCGAACCGAACGTGCTGGCGAGTCTGAACGCCGTGATCGGCAATCTGGAGCGGCTGGCCGGCAAGACGGGCGCCGAAGTGCCCGTACCCCCGGTGGACTTTCGCACGGGACCCTTGCTGCTCCGCGACCATGCGCGGCAGCTCCTCGGACCGACACGGAGGTTCCGCTCGGTCCGCATCATGGTCACGATGCCGTCGGAGGCTGCAACCAGACCTTGAACTGCTCGTGGACCTGCTGCGTGCCGGCATGGACGTGATGCGCATCAACTGTGCTCACGACGACGCGCAGACCTGGCGGCGCATGGCGGAGAACCTGCGCAGCGCCGAGCTCACGGTCGGTCGCAAGTGCCGGATCCAGGCGGATCTCGCCGGGCCGAAGCTGCGGACCGGTGCGATCGCCCCGGTGGGTCAGTTCGTCCGCATCAAGCCTGGCCGGGATGTCACCGGGCGCGTTCGAGCGCCGGCCAAGGTCCGGCTGACCCCCGGCGAGTCGGCCGACGTGGCCCCGGCCGGTGAGACCTCCCTGCCGATGCCGACTGCATTCCTCGAGCAGATCGCGCCTGGGGACGTGCTTCGCCTGGCCGACCTGCGCGGCAAGGAACGCACGCTGGCGATCGTCGGCCGGGAAGGCTCGTCCTGGCTCGCTGAAACCGCAAAGACGGCCTATGTCGCGCAGGGCGCCAACTGCACTTTGCTGCGCAACGGCACGCTCGTCGCCGAAACAACCGTCGGGGCATTGCCGGATGTCGTCGTGCCCATTGCGCTGCAGATCGGTCAGACCCTGGTCCTCACACGCGACGACTCGCCAGGGTCGGCTGCGGTGTTGGACGAACTCGGTGGGATTGCCCGGCCGGCGCAGATTCACTGCACATTGCCAGCTGCGTTCGAGCACGCGCAGGTGGGGGACCGGGTCTGGCTCGACGACGGCAAGATCGGTGGCGCGGTCACCGCGAACGACGGCTCGCGCATCGAGATCCGGATCACTCATGCGCCGCCCGGCGGTGCAAAGCTGCGCGCAGAGAAGGGTGTCAACTTCCCCGACACGGAACTCGGGCTCAGCGCGCTGACCGACAAGGATCTCGCCGACCTGCGCGCGGTCGTGGGTTTCGCCGACATGATCGCGTTGTCCTTCCTGCGCACCCCGCAGGACGTCGAGGCCCTTGAAGACCAACTGCACCTGCTCGGTGCCGGCGACATGGGCATCGTGCTCAAGATCGAGAACGCCGCCGCGTTTCGCAACCTGCCGCACATCCTGCTGGCCAGCCTGCGCTCCCCGCCGGTCGGCGTGATGGTGGCCCGGGGCGACCTGGCCGTGGAGATCGGTTTCGAGCGTCTCTCCGAAGTCCAGGAGGAGATCCTGTGGGTGTGCGAGGCGGCCCACGTGCCCGTCATCTGGGCGACCCAGGTACTGGAAGGCCTCGCCAAGGCCGGCGCCCCGACGCGTGCGGAGGTGAGCGACGCGGTCATGAGCAGCCGCGCCGAGTGCGTGATGCTGAACAAGGGCCCACGGATCGTGAGCACGGTGGAATTCCTCGCCGATATTCTCGGCCGCATGGAGGAGCATCACGACAAGCGCATGGCGCTGCTGCGGCGGCTGTCGGTTTCGGAGCTGTAGCGGTTCGCGTTACGTCGTCGCGCCGGCCGCCGAGCCGTTTCGCCGGACACGTCATCGGCTGGAAGCGCACGCCTTTCTCGTCGCGAAACTCACCGTCGGGAGTGAACCCGAGCCGCGTGTAGGCGCCGATCGCATACCGCGGTACGTTTGCCTTGAAGCTTCTCGGCGGGCCGGCGCTGAGCGCCTCCTCGCGCAGGATCTTCCACAGTTGTCGCGCGACGCCGCCGCGCTGGTAGCCCTTGGCCACGAACAGGTGATACAGGTGCCAGTGACCCTGCATCGCGGCCACACCGACCAGCGTATCTCCGTTCTCCGCAACCAGGAAGCGGAAATCATCGTCCGCGAGGCGCTTTGCGATGACCTCGGGCGCCAGTTGCTTCAGGTAGAAGGCACGTCCCCTCCCACGGAACTCATCGACGATGAACTTGAGCGCAACGGCCTGCGCCAGTTCACTGATGCGTGCTGCGTCTTCCTTGGTGGCGCGCCGGATCCTGACGACATTCGAATTCATGCGATGCACCCCTGCTCGCCGTCGACAGGCGACGGCGTACCGCATTCTAGTCGTGTTGCCCGAACGGTTCGCGCCCCGCGCTCGAGTCGCGGCGAACGCGACTCGAGCACGGATGAGTTGAGGACTCAGTTCGGCGTGATCCTCGTCGCGGTAGTTCCAGTTGCGCCACCCACCTGGATCGTATTGGCGTCCACGATCGAGTACGGAATCGGCGCGACGGCGCTCGAGAAGCCCGCCTTGCCGCTCGTGTCGACTGGGCCGTTCGGAGTTGGAGCGTCCGGCGTCTGACATGCCGCGCTCAAGTCGGCCGTGATGTTGCCGGTCGCGATGCTGTAGCAGGCGTACTCGACACCGGCCTCTGTCCGCCGCCGGCCGTATCGGCTTGCGTTTCGGCGATCAGGTAGTTCTTGCTCACGCCGTTGTCGAGAACAGCCAGACGTTCTGGTGGGCCGGGGTCCCGAAGCTGCCGACGATCGAACTCGCGGTCGAGGGTACTGGCGTCAGAACCACCTGGCCCGCCGTGGCCGTCAGGGTGAGCACGGTGCTTTGCCCGTGCCGGTCTTCGCCAGCGTTCCGGAGGCGAGCGGTCTCGCAGCGCCGCTGTCGTACAGGCCGCACTTGCCGTTCGTGTCCACCACGGCGCTCTTGATCGAGAATGCGCCGCTCGTCTTGTTGTAGTTGTAGACGCCGTACTCCACGCCATTGCCGTTGTTCTCGTCCGCAGGGTGCATTGTTCTCGACCGACGCATAGACGTAGGAGCCATCCGCCCACAGAGTGATGTACACGAGGCTGCCGGTGATCTGCGCCTCGATACGTGCCGATGATCGGGTCCGTGACGTTGTCGATGCACGCAACCGGCACGTTCGTGACGTTGGCGGAAACGACACCGTGCGATGTCGTGATCACACAGGTCTGCCCCGTCGGCTGGGCGGTGATGCCGACCCTGAATTCCGTGCCCGCCGCCAGGGCCGTCGGCAACGTAAACGTAGTCGCACCGGAGGCCGGCGACACCGAGTTCGCGGCGCTGACCTCGAGCTTCAATCCGGCCGCCTTCAGGCCGGAGATCGTGCCGCCGACGGCGAAAGGTCCGCTCGAGGCGGCGCAGGCCACGGCGACGTTCGTCACGTTGGCGTTCGCCGTACCGGAACCGTTCGTGACCGCGCAGGTCTGGCCGGTCGGCTGCGTCTTGACGGTCACGGCGTAGGCCGCGCCTTTTGCAATCCTGGTCGGGAACGTGAACGGGCCGCTCGCGCTGAGGCTGAGGTTGTCCGCGGCATTGTTTTGCAGCACGACCGTTCCGGTGAGGCCGGTGACGTTACCGCCAATCGTATAGACGTTCGTGCACGTGACCACGACTTCACGGACGTTGACGACCGTCGTACCGGTGCCATTCGTGACCTTGCAACTCTGGCCGGCGGGCTGCGTCTTGACGGTCACGGAGTAGAACCCGTTGTACCCGACTTTGGTCGCGAACGTGAATGGACCGTTTGCGCTGACGCTGAGGTCGTCGTCGCCGTTATTCTGCAGCACCATCGTACCGGTCAATCCGGTGACGGTACCGCCGATCGTGGACCTTGTCTTCCCGCCGCATCCGGCGAGCGCGGCCAGGACGATGGCCGCGATGGCGAAGCGGCCGGGCCAGGATGCGCAATTGACTCTCATATCAGGTCTCCCTTCTGTACAGAGCGTTCCGGTTGTCCGTCGCCCCGACACGGACAGTTCGCTGTCTTCGCGACGAAAGCCGCATATTTGTATCTGCACAATTTGACGTATTCATGACGGAATGACGCACGCGGGCGCTTCGACGTGAAGGCCGACGCACTCAGCCAATCCCCTCGACTCGACGTATGACACCCGCACGGTCGAGCGCGGACAGGAATCCAGCACGATGGCCGGTCGCTGTCATCGCACGGTCAAGAAAGTCCTGTAAACCACGGCCGGGATTGCTCTTTCAGGAGGTCGACGCACATGACGAGCTTCCGGCAGGCTCTAGCCACGCAGCGCTGGGACGACCACCGCTACTACCACCACAGCCGCGATCAACCAGTCGCTGCACCTGCGTCAGCGCGATCGAGCTTCCTGTGTCGCCTATGTCCTGCTCTTCATCGATCCGGCGGTCGCGGCGCTGATCGGCTGGCTCGTCTCGATGGTGACGCCGCCAGGCCGGCCACTTCTTCTTCGAGCCCAAGGGCTACGACGCGGTCAACCAGGCCACCCACGAGTACAAGGAAGCAGATCAAGGTCGGCTACAACCTGCAGCCGCAAGATCGTGCTGCTGGCGATCTGGGCCGCTGTCGCCGCTGCTGCTGCTACTTCGACCCGACGCTGTTCGGCCTCTTCGCGCCGCACGCCGGCGCCGCGAATTCGTGCGACCACGTCGGCCTGGTCTGGCTCGTCGTCGGCGCTCGGCGGGCTGCTGTTCCGCACCGTGCACCTCTTCTTCCTCAAGGACGTGCAGACCGGCCTCGTCTGGTCACCAAGATCCTCACCGACCCGTTCCACGACATGAAGCTCTACCACAAGGCGCCGCTCTACCTGCATGCGCGGGCGAACTGATCGATCCGGCATGCCTCGCGGATCGCGGGACGCGATGAGCATCGGCCGACTGACCGTGCGCGGCGGCACGACCCGGTCAGAACCGCTGCGCGAGCATCTCGCGCAGGATGCGGCGCTTGATCGCCCGATTGGTCAGTCGCGGCGTCGCTGCCACCACCAGCCGTCGTGCTGCATCGCGCGCGCCGCCGCGACGAAGCGCTCGGCCACGGCCTCGAAATCCGCCTCGGTGTAGTTGAGGCTGAAGATCAGGCGGCCGGTGCCGACCCAGCTCAGCGCCAGCCTTCGGCGCGCAGGTAGTACTGGAACATCCAGTTGTAGCGCGACGGCCGGGTGTAGCAGACGGTCCAGATCGAGGACAGGTTGCGCGACCCGCACCGGCAGCGCCGGCGCTCGCAGCCGCTGGTTGAGCCGCGCCGCGCGCGCCGTTCCAGAGTCGCATCGAGGTCGCGATAGAGACGCGCGGATCTCGCGGCTGCGCTCGAGGCGCCGCAGGAACTCGTGCATCGCGCCCATCACGTAGGGGTGCGAGTTGAAGGTGCCGCGCGCGAAGCAGATGTCGGCCGGGCGGTCGTCGCGGAAGCGCTTCATCAGCGTCCGCGCGGCCGCAAAGCACGCCGACGGGCAGCCCGCCGCCGAGCGTCTTGCCGTAGGTGACGATGTCGGCCCGCACGCCGAAGTACTCCTGGGCGCCGCCCGGCGCGAGGCGGAAGCCGATGAAGACCTCGTCGAAGATCAGGGAGATGCCGCGCTCGGTGCAGACCTCGCGCAGCGCCTGCAGCCACGCGGCGTAGGCGGCGCGGTCGAAATGCGCGCGGCGCGAGCTGTCGACCAGCGACGAGTCGCCGGGCGCGCTGCGTTGGGGTGCAGCGCCTGCAGCGGGTTGACCAGCACGCAGGCGATGTCGCGCCGCGTGCGCAGCACGCGCAGCGATCGCTCGTCCATGTCCTTCAGCGTGTAGGTGCTCGCGCGCCGGCACCGGATTGCCGACGCCGGGCTGCACGTCGCCCCACCAGCCGTGGTAGGCGCCGCAGAAGCGGACCAGGTGCGAGCGGCGCGTGTGGTAGCGGGCCAGCCGCACCGCCTGCATGACGGCCTCGGTGCCCGACATGTGGAACGACACCTCGTCCAGGCCGGAGATCGCGCGCAGGCGCGCGCACGTTGTCGGCGACCACCGGATGGTAGGCGCCGAGCACCGGCCCCAGCTCGCGCACGCGCGCGGCGCCGCGCGCGATGCACTCCTTGTAGAAATCGTAGCCGAAGACATTGACGCCGTAGGAGCCGGTCAGGTCGTAGAAGCCGATTGCCGTCGAGGTCGGTGAGCGTGCACGCCCGCGGACGACTGCGACGAAGGCGCCGACCTTCAGGTGCTGGCGCACGAAGGCGGCTGATACTGGAACGGCACCCGGTAGCGCGCTCGTGAACTGCAGGTCGGAGATGCCGTCCGGCGACCTCGCGCGGTCAGCGCCGACGTGCTTCGGCGAAGCGCTGGCGCGTAGAGCGCCGCCAGCCGCATGAAGCCCGCCCGCCGCTGCGCCGCGATGTCGGCCGGCGCGCCGTCGGCGCGGAAGAAGCGGGCGTCGTCGTACTCGTAGAACGGAACGAGCGCGCGCCATGCGCCGCGCCATGCGCGCATGGCCGGCCAGCGAGGGGTGCTTGGCGCGGCGAGAGTTCGCAGACGCGCGTCTGCAGCGTCGCGGCAGCGAGGGCCGCGACCGCCGCGGCGCCAGCGGCGTAGCAGCGCAACGGTTGCTGGTGTCCAATGCCATCGAGTCCGGTGCCTATCCGTACTGACGACGTTGATGACAGCCCATGACGCATCCGCAGTCCCTGTTCGCCCGGATCGCCGCAGCAGGAGGACCTCAACTTCCTGCTCACCAACCGCATTCCCCGCGTCGGCGCTGACCCGCTTCATGGGCTGGTTCAGCCGGATCGAGCAGCCGCTGGTGCGCGACCTCTCGATCGGCGCTGTGGCGGCTGTTCGCCGATCTCGACCTGAGCGGACGCGCAGAACACGCACTTCCGCAGCCTGCACGATTGCTTCATCCGCGAGCTGCAGGACGGCGCCCGGCCGGTCGATCCCGACGCCGGCGTGCTCGTCGAGCCCGTGCGACGGATCGTCGGCGCCTGCGGGCGCGATCGACGGCGACGAGCTGTTCCAGGCCAAGGGCTTCCCCTATACGCTGGCGGACCTGCTGCGGCGATCCCGACCTGGTCGCGCGCATACCGCGACGGGCAGCTACGTCACGCTGCGGCTGACCTCGAGCATGTACCACCGCTTCCACGCGCCGCACGACTGCCGCGTCGAGCAGGTGACCTACATCTCCGGCGACACCTGGAACGTCAATCCGCTCGCCCTGAAGCGCGTCGAGAAGCTGTTCTGCCGGAACGAGCGCGCGGTGATCAGTCGCGGCTCACGGCCGCCGGGCAGACCGATGGCGCTGGTGCCGGTGGCGGCCATGCTGGTCGCGAGCATCCGCCTGCATTTCCTCGATGTGCTGCTGCACCTGCGCTACCGCGGCCCGCACGTTATCGCCTGCGACGCGCCGTTGCGCAAGGGCGAGGAGATGGGCTGGTTCGAGCACGGCTCGACGATCATCGTGCTCGTGCCGCGCGGGTTCGAGCTTTGCGACCGCGTGCGCGAGGGTGCGCCGATACGCATGGGCCAGGCGATCCTGACCGCGCGTCTGAGCGGTATAAACGATAACCCGGCGTCTCGACTATCATCGGCCGACCATGGAGATCATCGCGGTCTCGAACATCAAGGGCGGTGTTGGCAAGACGACGACGGCCGTCAATCTTGCTTACCTTGCTGCGGCGTCGGGCCGCTCGACCGTCCTGTGGGACCTCGATCCACAAGGCGCTGCGACCTACACTCTGCGCGGCACGCCGAATGAGCGCGCTTCGGCCAGGAAGCTGGTGAGCGGCAAGCGCGAATTGCCCGAACTCGTCACATCGACCGGCTATCCGGGCCTGGACCTGTTGCCCGCGGACTTCTCTTATCGTCATTTCGACGTGCACATGAGCGAGCGCAAGCACCCGACCGAGCGACTCCTGCGGATGAGTCGCGCGCTCGACGAGGCCTATGAGTGCCTGCTGCTCGACTGCCCGCCAGGGATGTCGCTCCTGTCGGAGAACGTGCTGCGGGCCGCGGATGCCGTCATCGTACCGACGCTCCCGACACCGCTGTCACTGCGAATGCTCGAGCAGCTGTTCGATCTCGTCGCCCAGGCAGGCTGGTCCGACCTGCGCATCCTGCCTTTCTTTTCCATGGTGGACCGGCGCAAGTCGCTGCATGCAGAGATCATCGCCGCCACCCGCCAGCGGTTTCCGACGATCCTCGCCACGGAGGTGCCGTACTGGAGCGAGATTGAGCGGATGGCCGTGCGTCGAGCCCCGATTCCCGCCTACGCGCCACGCAGCCCCGCCGCGCTCGTCTATTCGAGTTTGTGGCGCGAGATCGCCGCACGGCTCCACGTGTGAAACGGACAGGACCTCGTCCACAGGAACATTGCACTCGCTTTACATATCGTCAGTCATCGTAGAGATTTTCCGCCTACCACGCTGATTGTCATGTGCATTTATTGCAGCGTTCATGCCGCCGTCATGAAGCGTCGCCAATCTCCCGCAGCGAGCAAGGCCACGGGAGAAAGCGATCATGACCCCCAAGCCGCCGCAACCCACGCTGCGCCTGCGCAGCGTCTTCATCTCCGACGTCCACCTGGGTTTCAGGGGATGCCGGGCGGAGTTCCTGCTCGACTTCCTGCGCCGCGTCGAGTGCGAGCAGATTTACCTCGTCGGGGACATCATCGACCTGTGGAGTCTGCCAACGTAGTTTCTACTGGCCGCAGGCACACAACGACGTCATCCGCACGATTCTTGGCAAGGCGAAGCACGGCACTCGTGTCGTGTACGTGCCCGGCAACCACGACCGCCCCTTCCGCGACCATGACGGATTGACGCTGGGCAATGTCGAGATCCGGCTACGAGGCGGTCCACGAGACGGCGGACGGGCGACGCTTCCTGGTCCTGCACGGCGACGATTCGACAGCATCGTTCGCGCGAGCCCGCTGCTCGAGTCCGCTCGGCAGTCGCTGCCTACGCCACTGCCCTGCGCTCAACCGCTACGTCAACGCGGTGCGGCAGATGCTCGGCTACCCGTATTGGTCGCTCGCCGCGTTCCTCAAGCACAAGGTCAAGAACGCGGTGAAATACATCGCCAACTTCGAGACGGCGCTCGCGCGTCGAAGCGCGGCGGCGCGGCGTCGACGGCGTGATCTGCGGCCATATCCATCGCGCCGAGATCACCGAGATCGACGGCGTCCTCTACTGCAACGACGGCGACTGGGTCGAGAGCTGCACGACGCTCGTCGAGGACTTCGCTGGACGGCTCAGCCTGCTGCGCTGGACCGAGAACGCCGAGGTCCTCGTCGGTACGCAGCCGTTCCCGTTCCTCGACGGAGCGATGGCACGTCGAGCAGGCGGCATGAAGCTCGCGATCGTCACCGATGCTTGGTTGCCGCAGATCAACGGTGTCGTTCGCACGCTGACCATCACGGTCGTGAAACTGTCGCAGCCAAGGGCCACGAAGTGCACGTCCATCTCGCCCGCCGATTTCCGCACGTTTCCTTGCCCGACCTATCCGGAGATCCGCCTGTCGCTCTTCGCCGGCACGAAAGGTCCGTCGAACGCCTCGCCGCCGCTCGACCCCGACGCCGTGCACATCGCCACGGAAGGTCCGCTCGGGCTGGCTGCACGACGCTGGTGCCTGCGCCGTGGCTGCGCCTTCACGACCTCGTATCACACGCGATTCCCGGAGTATCTTCGCGCCCGCGTCCCGATTCCCCTTTCCGTCAGCTATGCGTTCCTCCGCTGGTTCCATGGCAAGCGCAACCCACACACTCGTGACCACTCCCTCGATGCGCCGGCAGCTCGAAGCACGGGGTTTCCGTAACCTCGTGCTTCTGGAGTCGCGGCGTCGACACAAATTTATTCCGACCGCACGATAAGTCGTTTCTCGAGTGGCCACGTACCGATCTGGCTCTATTTCGGCCGTGTTTCCGTCGAGAAGGGCATCGAGGATTTTCTCGCCCTCGATTTGCACGGGTACCAAGCTCGTCGTGGGTGATGGCCCAGCGACCGAATCGTTGCGCATCGCATATCCCGAGGCCGTCTTCACCGGCTATCGCTTCGGCGACGAACTCGCCCTTCTACGTCACCGCCTCCGATGTCTTCGTGTTCCCCAGTCGCACCGATACGTTCGGGCTCGTGCTCCTCGAAGCCATGGCCTGCGGCGTTCCCGTCGCCGCCTACCCGGTGACGGGCCCGATCGACGTCGTCGCGCACGGTATCACCGGTGTGCTTGAGCGAGGACTTCCACGCAGCAGCGCTCGCCGCCTTCAACCTCGACCCGCGGGCCTGCCGCGCACATGCCCTTCGTTACTCCTGGGAGGTGGCAACGCGCCAGTTCGTTGCATGGCTCGCACCGGCCGTGCGCGTCGCGCATAGTCCATTGCCCGCTCGCCGCAACGTCACCGTAACGTTCGCGGCCGGACAATCCCGGTTCATGCCACAAGCCGGCGCCCGCGATCTCCGGATGCGGGATGCCCGCTGACTCGCCTCGGTTGTTGTGTGTTTCGCTGCACGACGTGGCACCGGCAACGCTCGATGATTGTACGACGACTCTCGCCTTTCTCGACGGCCTCGGCCTGGTTCCGGTTTCCTTGCTGGTCGTGCCCGACTATCACGGGCTCGGTCGCGCCGACCGGGATGGTCGCTTCGCTTCGTTCATCGAGTCTCGCATCCTGCGGGGCGACGAGATCGTCCTGCATGGCTATCGTCTCACGTCGATGCGGGCCCCCTGCGCGCGGCATTCGGGAGTGGCAGACGCGACGTGTCTACACGGACGGCGAAGGCGAGTTCTCGAAGCTCGACTTCGAGGCGGCCAGGACGCGCATTCTGCGTGGGCTGGTCGTGCTGCACTCCGCCGGTTGGTACCCGACCGGGTTTGTCGCACCCGCATGGCTCATGAGCACACCGGCACAGTGCGCACTGTAGCAGACGCCACTGCAGTATTGTGCGACACGCGATGCTGTCGTCGCCCTGCAGTCCGGTCACACGATCCCGGCACCGAGCCTGGTCGTCAGCACTCGTTCCGCGTGGCGTCGCGCGCTCTCGCCGATATGGAATCGAGCCTTGCTCGAACGACATGCGACGAGCCGGGTCGTACGCGCTGCGCTGCATCCGGCAGATCTCCGCTACCCGACGATGGAGCGACTGTGGCGAGGACTCTTCTCGCAACTCGAAGACCGTGAGATCGTCACCGAGGCGCAACTGATGCCGCCAACATCCCGCCGCGCGGTCCTGACTTCCGAAAGACTGCGGATACGTACCGGATAATTCCCATCGCATCGCGCCGAGTGATCGACGACGCGCAGGACAGCACCCGTGAAGTTTCGACCGGTGCCGCCGGAGATAGTTGCGCCGCAGTGGCGCAGGTGCCGCGACCTCTTCGCACAGAATCGAACCGTTGAGCCGCCTCCTTCGTTGACACATGATTGTCATGAAATCGTCACGAGCACGCGCGTTTCCATTCCCGGTCGCGACCGTGGCTCGCGATTCCAAGAAGAACGATCGGGGCGGACACGATGAAGACGGGAAGCAGCTGGAACGCAATCATGCAGTACTCGTTCCTGCGTGTGTTCGCGAACGACGGAACCATCGATGCGGACGAGCTCGCGATGATCGAGCGGCTCGCGCTCGAGGACGGCATGATCGACGACCAGGAGCGAGCGGTGCTCGGCCGGATTTTCGACCGGGTCAGCGCCAAAACCGTGTCCGACGAGGTCTGGCAGGAAATCACTCGCTTCAAGGCGCGCTACCAGATTCCTTGAGCCGCGCCGTTCAGCCCCAGAGCGTGGCTTGCGGCGGACTCATCCGCCCCGACTCGAAACGGATCGGCGGCTCCCGATCGAGTTTCTGCAGCAGCGGCCCGTCGAGGTCCACGTACGTGCAGAACTGCGCGACCAGGAACGCCGGCGCCATGGCGAGCGACGTGCCGCACATGTTGCCCACCATGAGCCCGAGACCCCGCCGCTTTGCCTCGGCGCACATGGCGAGCGCTTCCGTCAGCCCGCCGCACTTGTCGAGCTTGAGGTTCACGTAGTCGTAGCGGCCCGCGAGCCCGGCCAGCGAGGCGAGGTCGGTGCACGACTCGTCAGCCGCAAGCGGCAGCACCCTCGACATGCCGTCGAGCGCCGCATCCTCGCCACGCGGCAAGGGTTGCTCCACCAGCTCGACGCCTAGCTCGCGCAGGTCCGGCAGGAGCCGCTCCAGCAAGGGACGCGACCAGGCCTGGTTCGCATCGACGATCAACCGCGCTGACGGGTGCTCCTCGCGAACGATGCGCACGAGATCGACGTGGCGGTCGGCATCCACCTTGATCTTCAGGAGCGGGTAGCCGCGCGCCTCGCGGGCCTTGCGGCGCGTGTCTTCCTCGCTGGCGAGCCCGAGCGTGAACGCGGTCGTCACGGGTCGGGGTGGTCGAGTCCGGCGAGCGTCCAGGCCGGAACGCCCGCCTCCTTCGCCCGCAGGTCCCACAGCGCGCAATCGAGCGCATTGCGGGCTCCGCCCGCCGGCAACGATCGCCGCAGCTCGTCGAACCGGATCGCGTCGTGCAGCGAGCGCTTCACGGCCTCGATCTGCGCTTGCCATCGTCTCGGGCGTCTCGCCGTCGTAATCGACACCGGCGGCTTCGGCCCAGCCGCGGTGGCCGCCCGCGCCGGTGAGCGTCACGACGAGCACCGGCACGTGCGTGACGGAATCGCGCGCCGTGGCGAAGGGCTCGATCAGCTCCCAGCGCTCGACCGACGTCGTGACGTGAATCATTCGGCCAGCAGCGCAGCCACGAGCACGTCGACGCCGCCGCGCAATGGATCGCACACCGGCAGCCCAAGCTCGCGTTCGAGCCGCAGGCGGTAGTCGTGCCACTGCGCGTCGGCCAGCGTCGACGAATTGATGCTGAGTCCGACGCAGCGGATCGCACGATTCGTCAGCCGCCCGGATCGCAGGTAAGTGTCGATCACTTCGGGCAACGGCGGAATCGGATAGTCGGGATACTCCTCGATCGTCTCGCGCTCGGGCGCGTGGCACAGCACGATCGCGTCGGGCTGCGACCCGTGCAGCAGGCCCAGCGTCACCGCGGCATACGCGGGATGAAACAACGAGCCCTGGCCTTCGATGACGTCCCAATGCGCCGGGTCGTTGTCGGGCGAGAGCGCTTCGGCGGCGCCCGCCAGGAAGTCGGCGACGAGCGCGTCCATGGCGATGCCGCTGCCGGCGATCATGAGGCCGGTCTGGCCGGTGGCGCGAAACGTTGCGGCCACGCCCCTCGCCTGCAGCGCGCGCGTCATCGCGAGCGCCGTGTACTTCTTGCCGAGCGCGCAGTCGGTGCCGACCGTCAGTACCCGCTTGCCCGTTCGCTTGCGCCCGCTGGCGACCGGAAACGGCGGGTTCATGTGCCGCACGTCGACCAGCCGCACGCCACGCTTCTCGGCCGCGCGCACCAACCGGGGAAACGACGTGAGGCGGGTGTGCATGCCGCTCACCACGTCGAGCCCCGCGTCGATGGCCGCTTCCAGGTCGTCCTGCCAGTGCTCCGGCAACACGCCGCCGGTCGACGCCACGCCGACGACGATCGAGCCCGCGCCTTGCGCCGCCGCGGCCGCAGGTGACAAGCGCGGGATGTCGAGCGTGACTTTCGCCTCGGGATGCGACCACTCGCCGATCACGTCGGCGCCGCACCAGTCGCGCAGGCCAAACGCGGTCTTGCAGTCCGACTTGAGGGCGGCGTCCCCGAGGTACAGCAGGTACGGCTTGCGCAGGACGAGCACGACGGTTTCCTCGTGTCCGCCCGATCAGGGCCGATAGACCGCGCTGCGCAGCACTTGCCCCGGGCGCTTGCCCGGTGACCTTGCCGTCCTGCACGACCCATTCGCCCGACACCATCACGCCCGGGATCCCGAGCGGCGGCTTCTCGGGACTCTCGACGGTCGACTGGTCGATGACGACCGCGGGGTCGAACACGACGAGGTCGGCGACGTATCCCGCCGCGATCCGCCCGCGATCTTTCAACCCCAGCTGCGCTGCAGCCAGGCCCGACATCTTGTGGATGGCCGCCTCGAGCGGCAGCACGTTCTCCTCGCGCACGTAATGGCCAAGCACGCGCGGGAAGGCGCCGGCGCCGCGGGGATGCGTGCCGTGCAGTTCGCCGTCGCTGCAGAACATGATGTCCGGGTGCTGGATGAACCAGCGCAGGTCGTCCTCGCTCATTGACGTGCCGAGCACGTTCTCCATCGGTTCTCCGGTGTCGACCTCCGCCTCCGTCGCCTTCACGATGCGCATGTAGGCCTCGACGGGCGTGACCTTCCAGGCGGCAGCGATCTGCTCCAGGGTCTTTCCGGCCATCGCGGGCTCCGGCGTGTACATTCCGAGGCGGATCGCCCCGGCTCCGCCGGTGTCGGCGATCGCACGGGCCACCTTCTCCGCGTTGAAGAAATCGCGGTCCGTGACGATGACGCGGATCGTCGAGTGCCAGAACGTGTACGGGTACACGTCCGCCTTGAGATCGATGCCCTCGCGCTTCGCGCGCTCGAAGTACGCCGGCATGCGCGCTGCTGCCTGGTGCCAGACCGGTGTCGAGCCGAGCTTGATGTGCGTGATCTCGACGGGAATGCGGGCCTCGCGCCCGATGCGCAGCAGCTCGTCGAACGAGTCGAAGACCTGGTTGGCTTCGTCGCGAACGTGGCTGATGTAGAAGCCGCCGGTCGAGGACGCCACCTTCGACAGCTCGACGACCTCTTCGGTGGTCGCGAAGTGCGCCTCCTCGTACTCGAGCCCCGTCGAGAGGCCGAAGGCCCCCGCGGTGAGTTCCTTCGCGAGCAGGCCCTTCATCTGCGCGAGTTCCTGCGCCGTCGACGGACGATACAGGTCCTTGCCCATCACCTGCTCGCGCAGCGTGGCGTGACCCACCATGCTGGCCACGTTGATCGCCGGCGGCGTGGCCTGGAGCTTTGCAAACCAGTCCCGCAGCGGATAGGCCGACTCGCCGTCCTGGCCGACGAAGATCGTCGTCACGCCCTGCCGCGAGACCGTGGCGGCGTCGAGGTCCTCGAGCAGGCCGCGGTCGCCGTGACTGTGCATGTCGATGAAGCCCGGTGCCACGGCCAGTCCATGCTCGTCACGCACCGTCTCGCCGGGCGTTGCTTCGAGGTGCGAGGCGACGGCCTCGATGCGGTTGCCGCGGATGCGGATGTCGGCCGAAAACGGGGCGCTGCCCGTGCCGTCGTAGACCCGGACGTTCTGCAGCAGGACGTCGGCTGCGCTGGCGACCGTCGAAGTCGCCAGGAGGCAGGCAAACGCGCCGATCCATGCTCTTTTCAAGGCCATGCGTGCACCCTCGTTACTTGACCAGCCCGAGCCTGGCGCGGACTGCCGCGACGAATGCGGGCATGCCGGCATCGCGCGCGCGCGCAATCTCCTGCACGTGCGGGTTCTCGCCGAGCCGCTTCAGCAGCGCCTGCATCTGCGGGTACTCGGCCACCAGGTCGCGTCCGAAGCACTTCTGGGCGACGACGTTCGCGAGATCGACGCTGTACAGGAAGACGATGTCGGCAAGCGTGAACGTGTCGCCCGCCACATAGGGCGCGAACCGCCCGTGTCGCGCCACGGCCGCGAACCCCGCGAAGAGGTTTTCCCTGGCGACCGCCTTGATCGCATCCGGCACCGTTCCGCCGAAGAACGCCTCGACAAAGCAGGTGCGCGCCGGCAACTCGACGTACAGCTCGATTTCCTTCATCAACGCGCGCACCCGGGCGCGAGCATAGGGATCGGCGGGCAGCAGCGGCTTGCCCTGGCCGAGATCCTCTAGATACTCGAGGATCACACTCGCTTCGTTCAGGAACCCCTGCGGAGTCTCGAGGTACGGCACCTTGCCGCGGGGGCTTTTCTCTAGCGTGGCCGGCGCCTGGTCGGGGAAGGCGAGCACGTACTCGAAGGGCAGGCCTTTCTCGAGCAGCGCCAGCTTCACCATGTTCACGTAGTTGCTGGACGGGAAACCGTAAAGCTTCATGGTCGGGGGCTCCGGGGCGTCAATGAATCCGCAGGGGGTCCGCAGGGTCGTCGCGACGGCACAGGAGACACCAACGGCCGTGCGCAGGCAAGTCGCGGTGATGTCGTAGTCGATTCACCGGGCACCGCCTTGCGGCCGCGGATGCCCCGCTCATCCGGCGAGATCTTCGAGCACCGGGCAGTCCGGCCGGTTGTCGCCGTGGCAGCGTCGCGCCAGGTCCAGCAGCACGCGCTGCATCGACTGCATTTCGAGGATCTTGCGCTCCAGCTCGTCGGCGTGGGACTGGGCCAGTCGCTTCACGTCGCGGCTCGCGCGCTTCGGGTCGCCCCAAAGGCTGAGCAACACCTCGATGTCCTTGATCGAGAAGCCCAGCGATCGTGCTCGCTTGATGAACGTCAGCCGATGGAGGTCGTTGGGTCCGTAGAGCCTGTATCCCGCAACGGTGCGACCCGCCTCGGGAATCAGTCCGATGCTCTCGTAATGCCGGATCATCTTTGCGGTGACACCCGTCAGCCGTGCGGCATCGCCGATGTTGTGCAGGCCCTGTCTTCGGGCGCTCGCAAGCTCCGGTCCTGGCGTGGCTCGAGGCAACATCGGCTCCTTATCGGGCCGCTCGCGGCTTCCAGCGCCGCAGCAGCAAGGTGTTCGACACGACGCTCACGCTCGAGAAAGCCATGGCGGCGCCCGCGACCACCGGGTTCAGCAGTCCGGCCGCCGCCAGGGGAATGCCGATGACGTTGTAGACGAACGCCCAGAACAGGTTCTGGTGGATCTTCCGCGTGGTGCGACGCGAGATGTCGACGGCGTCGGCGACGAGCCGGGGATCGGGCCGCATCAGCGTGACGCCGGCCGCATGCATGGCGACTTCCGTGCCGCTGCCCATGGCGAATCCGACGTCGGCGGCCGCCAGCGCCGGCGCATCGTTCACTCCGTCGCCAACCATCGCGACACTGCCCGCGCCGCGCAGCTCGCGAATGACGGCGGCCTTGTCGCCCGGCAACACTTCGGCGATGACGTCCTCCGGGGCGATGCCCACCTGCCTCGCGACCGATCGGGCCGCACCGAGGTTGTCACCGGACACCATGACCGTGCGCAGTCCCAATGCCTGCAGTGCGGCCACGGCCTCGGCAGCAACGAGCCGGGGCGGATCGCCGAAGGCGAGCAAGCCGAACAGGCGCGGGGCTCCCGCCGTCCGCTCGACGACCCAGGACACCGTGCGGCCTTGAGATTCATGTCCGCGCGCCGACGCAGCCAGTGCCGCGATATCCGCGCCGATGTCGCGCATCAGGCGATCGTTGCCGAGCACGAGGTCGCGAGTACCCACTCGGGCCTGGACGCCGAGACCCGGCAGCACCGTCACGTCGCTGGCTTGCGGCACCACGATCGCACGGTCGCGCGCCGCATCGAGCACGGCGCGCGCGAGCGGATGGCTGCTGCCCGACTCGATCGCCGCGGCCGCCGACAGGAGTTCCACTTCGGGAACACCCGCGCATTCGATCGCCACGAGTGTCGGCTTGCCTTCGGTGAGCGTGCCGGTCTTGTCGAACGCCACCGTGCGCACCTTGTGGGCGGCTTCGAGCGCCTCGGCATCCTTGACGAGGATGCCTGCGCGCGCCGCGACACCCGTGCCGGCCATGATGGCCGTCGGCGTCGCAAGCCCGAGCGCGCACGGACAGGAGATCACGAGCACGGCGACCGCGTTCAGCGTGGCTGCGCTCCAGTCGCCGGCGATCAAGCCCCATCCCAGCCAGGTGACGAACGCAATGCCGACCACGACCGGCACGAAGATCGCGCTCACCTTGTCGACGATGCGCTGGATCGGCGCCTTGCGGGCCTGCGCGTCCTCGACGAGCCGGATGATGCGGGCAAGCGCCGTTTCGGCACCGACGGCCGTGGTGCGCACGACCAGGCGCCCTTCCCCGTTGACGGCGCCACCCGTCACGCGCTCACCCGGCACCTTCGTGACCGGCAGCGATTCGCCCGTCAACAGCGATTCGTCGCAGTGGCTGCGTCCTTCGACGATTTCGCCATCCACCGGGATGCGTTCGCCCGGCAGGATCACGACCACGTCGCCGACGCGCACGTTAGCGACCGGAATCTCCAGCTCGTGCCCGTCGCGCCGAACGCGCGCGACGTTCGGCCGCAGCGCCTGCAGCGCACGAATCGCCTCCGTCGTCTGCCGCTTTGCCCGCGCCTCGAGCCACTTGCCGAGCAACACGAGTGCGATGACGACGGCCGACGCTTCGAAGTACAGGTGATCGTGGTCCGTCTGGCCGGACAGCAGGTGATACACGCTGAGGCCGTAGGCCGCGCTCGTGCCGAGCGCCACGAGCAGGTCCATGTTGCCGGTGCGATCGCGCAGCGCCTTCCACGCGCCCGCGTAGAAGCGCGCGCCGAGCCAGAACTGTACCGGCGTGGCGAGTGCCCATTGCGCCCAGGCCGGCAGCATCACGTGCCGGCCGAACGCGAGCGCGATCATGGGGACGGCGAGCGGCAGCGCGAGGACTGCGGCGAACAGCACGTGCCGCGCCTCCGTCGAAATCCCTGTCGCCGGCGGTGCAATCGGCGCCTCGGGTTCGTGGATCGCCGCCGTGTAACCGGCGGCCTCGACCGCCGCCACCAAGATCGCGGGGTCCGTGCCGGACTGCAAATCGACCGCCGCCTGCTCCGTCGCGAGGTTGACGGTGGCCGTCACGACGCCCGGCACCCTGGTGAGGGCGCGCTCCACGCGACCGGAGCAGGATGCGCACGTCATGCCGCCGATGTCGAGCCGCAGGGCCGTGGGAGCGGGAGCGTTCATGGCGGCATCATGCACCTTCCCATCATGGGAAGGTCAAGCCACGCGCCGGAATCCCCAGGGGCGTAGGGAGATTCCACAGGATGCTTGACCTTGCCACCGGGGGAAGCACCATTCTCCCCGGCCCCAGCCCGCGCAAGGCGTCGATCCGGAGACCGATCATGCTGCTCAAAGTCGAAAAGATGACCTGCAACCACTGCGTCCGCTCGGTGACCAACGCCGTGAAGGGCGTGGATCCGGGCGCGGACGTGGCGGTGGACCTGCCTAGCGGAACGGTGCGCTTGACCACCACATCCGATCTTGAAGCCGTATCCGCCGCGATTCGCGAGGAAGGCTTTTCGGTCACACCCCTCGAAAACTGACTCGGCCCGCCTCAGGACGTGCGCGAGGTGATCTCGACCGTCACGTGAACCAGTTCCTCGTGGATGGCGAGTGCCTGCCGCACGGTCCCCGCATCCAGATCGGCCTCCGTGGCGAGGCTGAGGATGCACGCGTACTTGCCCTTGCCGACGCGCCAGACGTGCAGGTCGCGGATGACCGTGGGTTGCGGCAGCGTGCCCACCACCTCACGCACTTCCGCCACCACCGGCGCATCCATTTCGGCATCTAGCAGCACCCGGCCCGTGTCGCGAAGCAGGCCGATCGCCCACCGGCCGACCAGCACCGTGCCGACCAGCCCCATGACCGGATCGAGCCAGGTGGCGCCGAAATACCTGCCGCCGACCAGGGCCGCGATCGCGAGCACGGACGTGACCGCATCAGCGACTACGTGCAGGTAGGCCGAGCGCAGGTTGAGGTCGTGGTGGATGCGAGTGACCGTGCCCATGCTCGGCATGTCCCGCGTGCGCATGCCCGTGGTCGTGATGCCCCGTCGAGAGCAGCCACGCGGAGATCACGTTCACGGCGAGTCCGATGATCGCGACCGGGATGGCCTCATCGAAGCGGATCGCCGTGGGCGCCACGAGCCGCTGGATCGACTCGATTCCCATGTAGGCCGCAACGCCCACCAGGAACACGGCACTCGTGTACCCGCCAAGCACCTCGATCTTCCAGGTGCCGAACGCAAACCGGGGATCGCGAGCCAGGCGGCGGGCGAACGCATAGGCCCCGGCCGAGACGCCGAGCGCCAGCGCGTGCGAACTCATGTGCCACCCGTCGGCCAGCAACGCCATGGAGCCGAAGATCGTCCCGGCGGCGATCTCGACGACCATCATCACGGCGGTCAGCCACATCACCTGGCGCGTGCGGCGCTCGGCGACGGGGTTGTGCAGGTCGAAGGTGTGATCGTGCGAGGGCTGAGACGGCAAGTTGAGCGGTTCCGGGCGGGTCACAGGGTCACGGTAGTCTGGCATGTTGCAATGCCGCGTGCCCGCCGGGGCGCCATTGGATTACTCTCGGTGCCCGCTCACAAGAACTTGGCTCACGCCAACGGAGGATCACGATGACCAGCGAGACCTACAAGGCCGGCTGCCCCTGCGGCGCGGTCCAGCTCGAGATCAGCGGCCCGCCGGCGGTGCAGGCCTATTGCCACTGCGTTTCCTGCCGCAGCTGGCTCAGCGCGCCGATTCACGCCGCGGCGCTCTGGCCGTCGCCGAACGTCAAGGTCGTCAAGGGCGCCGACAACCTCGGCCTCTACAAGAAGACCGAGAACAGCCACCGCCAGTTCTGCAAGAGCTGCGGCGCCGCCGTCTTCGTCGGCCACCCGGGCATGGGCATGACCGACGTGCCGGCCGGCTCCGTCGTCGGCCTCAAGTACACGCCGACGGTACACGTGCACTACGGCGAGAAGGTCATGAAGGTCACCGACGGCCTGCCGAAGTTCAAGGACTTCCCGAAGGAGTTCGGCGGCTCGGGCGACGTCCTCCCGGAGTGACGTCGGACACATCGATGTCGGCACGACCCGACGACTCGCAAAGCTCTCCGCTGGTGCTCTGCACCACGGAGGGCGGCGTGGCCAGGCTCACGCTGAACCGCGGGAGCCGCTTCAACCCGCTCTCGGTGGACATGATCGCTGCGCTCGATGCGGCGCTCGCTGCCATCGAACTCGATCGCAACGCGCGGGTCGTCGTCCTTGCCGCCGAGGGCAAGGGCTTCTGCGCGGGCCACGACCTGCGCGAGATGCGCGCGCACACGGGGGACGACGCGTGGTTGAACGCGCTGTTCGACGCGTGCAACCGCCTGATGCTCCGCATCACGGAGCTGCCGCAACCCGTGATCGCGCGCGTGCACGGCATTGCGACGGCCGCGGGTTGCCAGCTGGTCTCGATGTGCGACCTGGCCGTGGCCGCCGACACCGCCACTTTTGCACTGCCCGGCGTGAATATCGGCGTGTTCTGCTCGACGCCGGCGGTGGGCGTCAGCCGCAATATCGGCCGCAAGCGCGCGATGGAAATGCTGCTCACGGGCGACACGATCAGCGCCGGGCAAGCGGTCGACTGGGGCCTGGTGAATCGCGCGGTGCCGGCCGCTCGACCTGGACGCCGCCGTCCAGCACTACGTGGATCGCATCACCGCGCGCAGCGCCAAGGTCATCGGCCTCGGCAAGCGCACGTTCTATGCGCAGCTCGAGCAGGGCGTGCGCGACGCCTACGACACGGCCGGCCGCACGATGACCTGCAACCTCGGTTTCGACGACGCCGCGGAAGGCATCGACGCCTTCGTCGGCAAGCGACCGCCCGCGTGGCGCGAGTCCTGAGCGCGGACGCCGGTTAGGCCCGGCGCAGGCCGTTAGCGTATCCTTACGCCTTTCCTGCGCTGCTTTCCCCGGAGCCTGCCTTGCTGAATCGTGCCGCCCCCGTCCTGTCGACGAAGTCTATTGCCCGGATGCTGCTGCTGGCGGGCGTCGCCTGCGTGGCGGGCTGCGCCCAGCACCCCAAGGTGTCCAGCACCTGGGGACCGGGCGCGTCGCGCGGCCAGTCGTTCTCGACCATTCTCGTGGTCGGCGTCAGCCCGAACCTGAGCCAGCGCTGCTCCTTCGAGCGCGTGCTCGCCAAGCGCCTGCGGAACGAAACGACGCTGGTGGCGACGAGCTGCGATGCCCTGAAGCAGAAGGAGCCGCTGACCCGCGCGGGTATCGAGGCGGCCGTCGACGAGCTCGGAATCGACGCGGTGATCGCCACGCTGCTCGTGGGCAAGAACACGGACACGAAGGACGGCGGCAGCCGCGACACCCGCGGCGGCGCCTACTACAAGGCCACCGACAGCGGCTGGGCGTACGGCTGGGACGGCTACTACGGCGCCTATGGCGTGCCGGTGATCTACGCCGATTTCACCACCTCTCCGTCGATCACGACGATCAAGTCCGAGGTCAAGGTCACGACCCGCGTGTACGAGACGAAGGGCGCCACGATGGTCTTCAGCGTGGACACCTCCGTCAAGAACATCGAGTCGCGCGACGCCGGCTTCCTCACGATCACAGACGCGATCGCGGACCGCCTGCACAAGGACGGCCTGGTTCGCGCGAACTGAGCCCGGCGACCGCGAGCGCGGCGAGAACGCCGTGGGCGTTTTTTGGCCACACCTGAGGAGTCGTGATGAGTCGCAAGAGCCAGCGGAACCGTCCTGCCGATTCACAAGCTGCTGCGGCCGGCGAGCCTGCGGCCGCGGGCGGCCGTGGACGACGGGCCCTCCTCGTCGGCGCCATCGCGTTCCTGGCGGTTGCGGCCGTCGCCGGCGTGTTCCTTTTCGGCGGCGAGCGTTCGGCGCCAACGCAGTCCACGGACCCGGCACGGGCCGCGGCCCTCGCGAGCGAGCATTCGCCGTCGCACGGCGAAGCGGGCGCAAAGGTGCACGTCGTCGAGTTCCTCGATCCGGCGTGCGAGACCTGCGCCCTGTTCTATCCGATCGTGCAGGACCTGATGGCCGAGAACCCGGGCAGGATCCGCCTCTCCACGCGACACGTCGCGTTCCACGAGGGCTCCGAGTTCCCCGTCCGCGTGCTGGAAGCGAGCCGCAAGCAGGACAAGTACTGGCAGACGCTCGAAGCGCTGTTCGGCTCCCAAGGGCGGTGGGCGCCCAATCACGCCGTGCAGCAGGACCTCGTGCTGCAGGCCGTGTCGGGCGTCGGACTGGACATGGACCAGCTGATGGCCGACATGAACTCGCCGGAAGTCACGCAGCGCATGGCGCGTGACATGAGCGACGCGGCAACGCTGAAAGTCACGGCGACGCCGGAGTACTTCGTCAATGGAAGGCCGTTGCCGGAGTTCGGCGACGAACAGCTGGTGAAGCTGGTTCGCGAGGAAGTCGCGCGCGCCTACTGAGCTCGCCGCGGCCGAGGACTCTCTCAGATCATGTCGACGACAAGAGAAACGGAACAGGACTCGACCCTGCAGGCCCTCATGGAAGCGAAGCCGGAAGGCTTCCTCGCGCGCAACAGGTGGTGGCTTGCCGCGGTGGCCGCAATTGCCATCGCCGCCGCACTCTGGCTCGGGTCGCGCGGCGGCTCGAGCACTCCGCAATACAAGACCGAGTCCGTCTCGACCGGAACGCTGGTCGTCAGGGTCTCGGCCACCGGCAACCTGCAACCGACCAACCAGGTCGATGTCGGCAGCGAGTTGTCCGGCATCGTGGAGCAGGTTTTCGTGGACGCGAACGATCGCGTGCACAAGGGCCAGGTGCTGGCGCAGCTCGACCTCTCGAAGCTGCATGACGCGGTCGAGCGATCGCGCGCGTCCCTCGCGGCCGCCGAAGGGCAGTCGCTGCAGGCCGAGGCCACCGTCATGGAGAAGCGCGCGCAACTCTCGCGCCTGCAGCGAGTCTCCGAAGCGTCGGGCGGGTCGTTCATCTCGCACACCGACATGGACACGGCGCAGGCCAATGCCAAGCGCGCCGAGGCGGACCTGGCAAGCGCACAGGCCGGCGTTGCGCAAGCTCGCGCGGCGCTGAAGTCCGACGACACCAACCTGACCAAGGCCACCATCCGCTCGCCCATCGACGGCCTGGTGCTGACGCGCAAGGTCGAACCGGGCCAGACCGTGGCGGCCTCTTTCCAGGCACCGGTCCTGTTCACGCTCGCCGAGGACCTCGCCAGGATGGAACTGCAGGTGGACGTGGACGAAGCCGACGTGGGCCAGGTCAAGATCGGCCAACCGGCGCAGTTCACCGTCGATGCCTGGCCCGGCCGCAAGTACCAGGCCGTCATCAGCCGTGTCGGTTATGGCTCGCAGGAGAAGGAAGGAGTCGTCTCGTACCTGACGGTGCTCGACGTCAACAACGACGACCTCAGCCTGCGCCCGGGCATGACGGGCACGGCCGAGATCACGACCGTCACGCGCGAGAACGCATTGCTCGTGCCCAATGCGGCGCTGCGTTTCTCGCCGCCGGTCGCCGAGGCACCGCAGAAGAAGAAAGGCAACACGATCGTCGGCGCACTCATGCCCCGCCCGCCCCAGCAGGCGAAGAAGGTTCGGTCGGCATCCGGCGAAGGGCAGCCCCGGGTCTGGGTGCTGGAGAACGGCGCACCGAAGCCGTTCGACGTGAAGACCGGCGCGACCGACGGCAAGGTGACGGAGATTCTCGGCGGCGAGCTGACGGCCGGCATGGAAGTCATCACGGAAGCTATCAGCGCCAAGCCATGAGCGCCGCGTCGCTGATCCGCCTGGCCGGCATCACCAAGACCTACGGCACGGGACAGGCGGCATTCCAGGCCCTGAAAGGGATCGATCTCGAGATCGCCGCCGGCGAATTCGTCGCGATCATGGGGCCCAGCGGCTCCGGCAAGTCGACGGCGATGAACATCCTCGGCTGCCTCGACACGCCGACGAGCGGCCGCTATGAATTCCGCGGTGCGCGCGTCGAGCAGATGACGCGGAACCAGCGCGCGCTGGTGCGCCGCCACTTCCTCGGCTTCGTGTTCCAGGGCTTCAACCTGCTGGCGCGCACCACGGCGCTCGAGAACGTCGAGCTGCCGCTGATCTACCGTGGCGAACCGGCAGCCACGCGACACGCAGCTGCGCGCACCGCGCTCGAGCAGGTGGGGCTCAAGGGCTGGGAGGATCACACACCCGCGGAACTCTCGGGCGGCCAGCAGCAGCGCGTCGCGATTGCGCGCGCCATCGTGACGCGGCCTGCCGTGCTGCTTGCGGACGAGCCGACCGGAAATCTCGACAGCCGCACGAGCCACGAGATCATGGAACTGATCACGTCGTTCAATCGCGACCACGGCATCACGGTGCTGATGGTAACGCACGAGCCCGACGTGGCTGCATTCGCGCGGCGGGCGGTCCGATTCGTCGACGGGCGCATCGACAGCGATCGCGGCGACGCGGAGGCTGCCTGATGCTCTGGAACACGATCGCGCTCGCGCTGCGCGCCATCCGGCGCAACCTGCTGCGCTCGTTCCTGACGGTGCTCGGCATCGTCATCGGCGTGGCCGCGGTGATCACCATGGTGACGCTCGGCAACGGGGCGACGCGGTCCGTGTCCGACCAGATCTCCAGCATGGGCAGCAACCTGCTGATCGTCGTGCCCGGCCAGCGTTTCGGTCCCGGCTCCGAGGCCGCGCCCTTCCGGGACTCCGATGTCGATGCCGTCCGCGCGCAGGTCGGGTCGGCACGGCTCGTCGCTCCGGTGGTGAGCAAGGCTGCCACGGCCGTCTACCAGGCGAACAACTGGCCGACCGTCGTGACCGGCACCAGCGAAGACTACTTCGAGGCCGGCAACTGGCAGGTCGTGTCGGGCCGGACGTTCACGGATGCGGAAGAGCGCGCGGGCAAGGCGGTCTGCGTCGTCGGCGAAACGGTGCGCAGCAAGCTGTTCACAGGCCAGAACCCGGTCGGCAGCGAGATCCGCATCAAGCAGTTCGCCTGCGAGGTCATCGGGCTGCTGAAATCGAAAGGCCAGTCGGCCATGGGCTCGGACCAGGACGACGTCGTGATCATGCCGCTGCGCACGGTGCAACGGCGCATCACCGGCACCCAGGACGTCAGCCGCATGATGGTCTCGGTGGCCACGGGCGCGTCGATCGACGGCGTCAAGGATCAGATCACCCAACTGCTGCGCGAGCGCCGCAACATCGCCGACAACGAGGACGACGACTTCCGCGTGATGGATACGCGGCAGATCACGCAGACGCTCACCGCCACGACGAAGATCCTCACGATGCTGCTCGCCGCCGTGGCCGCCGTGAGCCTGCTCGTCGGCGGCATCGGCATCATGAACATCATGCTGGTGTCGGTGACCGAGCGGACGCGCGAGATAGGCACGCGGCTCGCCATCGGGGCGCTCGAGCGCGAGGTGCTGCTGCAGTTCCTGATCGAGGCGGTGGTGCTTTCGAGCCTCGGCGGACTGGTGGGCATCGCGCTCGCCACCGTCGCCTCGATCGGGCTTGCGGGCCTGATGAACGTGCCCTACCTGTTCAACCCGGGCATCAACCTGCTGTCCTTCGTGTTTTCAGCGGCGATCGGCGTGCTCTTCGGTTACTTTCCGGCGCGCCGCGCAGCCGGGCTGAACCCCATCGACGCATTGCGGCACGAGTAAGGTGGATCGGCAATCTTGCCGCCCCGCCTTTTCGTCGCGAACACACTTTGAACCGAAGAATGCTCGTCACTTGATGACGTTGCCGTCCGCGTCCCGAAGTTCCGGAGGGGCCAGCCCGACGTCCTTCAGCTGCGGCTCGATCTTGGCCCGGTCGCCGACGGCCACCACGATCATGTTCGCAGGTACAAGGTGCCGCCTGGCCACGTCCAAGGCCGCCTCCGACGTCACCCCGTTCACCGCCTGCGGGAGCCGCTGGTAGTAATCGAGGCCGAGGTCGAACACGAAAACGTCCGCGAAACTATTGAGTACCTGGCCCGAGGTCTCGAACTGTCCCGGCAAGGACCTCACGATCGAGTCGCGCGCGAGGTCCAGTTCGTCTGCGGTCAGGGGCGTCGCGATCATGCGATCGATTTCCTTGAAGATCTCCTTCACCGCCGGACCCGTCACGTCCGTGCGCACACCCGTGGAGACGAAGAACGGACCTGCCGCACGGCGGTAGCGGAACGCCGAGCCCGCACCGTACGTGTACCCGTGCTCCTCGCGCAGGTTCATGTTGATGCGACTCGAGAACAACCCGCCCAGCGACGCGTTCATGACCTCGAGCGCCGCATAGTCGGGCGTCGCGCGAGGCACGCCGATCGACGCGACGCGCAGCGCTGTCTGTGCCGCGCCGGGCTTGTCGACCAGCACCAGCTTCGCCTTCGTGGTATCGGGCGCCCCGAGCACCGGCGTCGCAGCCTTGCCCGGCTGCCATTCGCCGAACGCAGCTTGCGCGAGCTTCCGCAATTCGTCGACGCCGATGTCGCCCGCCACGATCAGCGCGGCATTGTTCGGAACGAAGTTGGCTTTCCAGAACGCCTGCATGTCCGCGCGGGTCATGCGCTGGACGGAGGGCTCGGTACCCAGTTCGACGTAACCGTACGGGTGCTTCGAGCCGTAGAGCGCTGCGGCCATGACCTTCGCCGCTACGGAGGAGGGCTTCTGCCGGTCCTCCGTCAGCTGCGAGAGTCTCTGGCCGCGTTGGCGCTCGACCTCGTCCTGCGGGAACGTCGGATGCAGCACGACGTCGGCGAGGATGTTCAGCGCCGTCGGCGCATTGCGCTTCAGCGCCCGGACCTGTGCGCGCGAGAAGTCCATCGTGGAGGCCGTCTCCAGCGTCGCACCGATCTGCGCCACGTCGTCCGCCAACTGCAGCGCATTGCGGGACGAGGTGCCTTCGTCGAGCATCGCCACGGTGAAGTTGGCGAGCCCGGGTTTGTCGAACGGATTGGCGTCGCTGCCCGTACGGAAGACCAGCGCGGCCGACACGATAGGCAGATTGCGGCGCTCGTCGAGGATGACGGTGAGCCCGTTCGCGAGTTTGAACGTCTGGGGAACCGCCAGTTGCAGCGGCTTGGCGGCCGCGGCCTTCGGCGGCTTCGCGCGCCACGGCTCGTCGGCATTGATCGATTCCGCGCCGGTGCCCGCCGCGACATTCTCAGCCCTTCGGTGTCGGCACGTCCGGCCCGAAGTCCGGCGTGCCAGGCACTCCGTGCACGACCACGCGTGCGCTGCGCTTGAGCTGGTCGGCCGCGAACGACTTGACCGCCGCCGGCGTGGCCGTCCTGTAACGCGCGACGTCCTTCGCGAGGTACCCCGGGTCGCCAAGATAATGGTTGTACTGGTTCAAGCGATCGGCCACGCCGCCGAATCCGCCGAGTGTCTCCAGTCCGCCGACCAGTTCCGTTTCGATCGTGTTGCGCGCGCGCTCCACTTCGTCGGCGCTGGGGCCTTCGGCGCGGAATCGTTCGATCTCGGCATCGATGACCTTCTCCAGCTCCTCCGCGGTGTGCCCGGGACGCGCGGTCGCTTCGATGCTGAAGAACGATCCGAGCACCAGCGAGTACTGCGAGGCCGTGACGTCCTGCGCGATCTGCAACTCGTACACGAGCTTCTTGTAGAGCCGGCTCGACTTTCCGCCGCCGAGGATCCGCGCAGCCAGGTCGGCCTCCGCATCGCCGCTCTGGTAGATGGCGGGGGTGATCCACGCGAGGTAGACCTTCGGCAGCTCGACGCGGTCCGGCACCACGGCCCGCCGCTCGGACGTGATGGGCGGCGTCGTGACGTCCAGCTTCGGAATCGCAGGGCCGCGCTTGAACGTCCCGAAGTACTTCGCGACGAGCGCCTTCACTTCGGCGGGATCGAAATCGCCGACGATCGCGATGCTGGCGTTGTTTGGCGCATAGAATGTCTTGAAGAAGTTCTTCACGTCCTCGAGCCGCGCAGCCTGGATGTCCGCGTGCGAGCCGATGACGCTGGCGTAGTACGGGTGGCCTTTTGGGTAGACCAGGTGGAAGAGCTCCTCCTGGACGATGCCGTACGGCTGGTTCTCGACGCCCTGGCGTCGCTCGTTGCGCACGACGTCCTGCTGGTTCGACAGGCTGGGTTGGTCGAGCACGTCGAGCAGGTACCCCATGCGGTCCGACTCGAGCCACAGCGCCAGCTCGAGCTGGTTCGCGGGCAGCGTCTCGAAGTAATTCGTGCGGTCAAAATCAGTCGTGCCATTGATGTCGCTCGCACCGGCTCCTTCCAGCATCTGGAAGTGGGTGTCCGGCGGCACGTGCCTGGCACCCTGGAACATCATGTGCTCGAAAAGGTGCGCGAATCCGGTGCGCCCTGCAGCCTCGTTGGCCGGGCCGACGTGATACCAGAGGTTGACGGCCACCATCGGCAGACGATGGTCCGGGGAGAGGATGACCTCGAGCCCGTTCGGCAGCGTGTACTTCTCGAATGCGATGCTGGGTACGTCCGTGGTAACGGACGCCTGGGCCGACTGCGTCGGCACATCCGAATAAGCGGGCCCCGCGGCATCGACGGCCAGCGCCAGTGCGACGATCTGCAGTACTTTCATGAATGTTCCCCGGCCGAAGACTGTCTGAGCCTGCCCAGGTCGATTGGGACGACCTGCTGGTCGACGAGTTTAGCCCGGTAGTCGCGGTGAGGCGACACACCGCTCTCATTGCCGGGGCCCTCTCCGGGGCGTCGCCCCACGGCCTACCGTCCGGCCGTCCCAAGATCCTCTTCGACGTAGCGCAACAATGATTCGAGCAGCGCCTCGCGCGGATAGTCGTTGTGGTTGACGAACGTGCTGCCGATCACACCGTGAGCGCGATCGATCGGCACCGCAACGGCCCAGTGGTCGGCGTTGAGGAAGCCGACCAGCGTGCTGCCCGGGATGATCTGGTCCGAGTAGATCATCTGGCTGTCGTTGCGTGGGTCGATCTTCGCCAGCTTGCGGTACGTCGGCGTGACGATGCTGGAGATGCGATCCCGATCCGGCAGCGTGACGACCGAGTAGTAGCGGATGCCCGGCGGCAGCCTGTTGTCCGCCAGCCACTTCCTCCTTACGTCGGTGCGCAGGCTTTCCACCGCACCGCCATCGCCAGGGTCGCACCGGGCCTTGGGCCAGTGCACCATCATGTTCGCCTGCCCCTGACTGGCGTCGTCCGCGAGCGGCGAGCCGCCCACGGCACCTGCGACGCTGACCACTGCGGCGACGCGCTGCTGCAACTCCGGGTAACGAACGACCGCTTCGAGGACGTCGGGCGTGCCCTTCGAATACCCGAACAACACGACCCTGGGCGGACCGGGGTCCGGCGGCAGCGCCATGATCGCGTCGCGTACCTGGCCGGCATTCCTGGCCGAGCCGGAAAGCGCGTCGACGTCGACCGCCTGCAGTCCGTAGCCGAACTTCGCGAGGTGCTCGCGAGCTGTGCCTGGCGGCTGCAGCCACGCGGCGATGCACGCATAGCCGATCCCGGGCACCATCGCCGCGACCAGGTTTCGCTGCGAGGGGCCGAGTGCCACCGGCTCGCCGGTAGGCTGCGGCGAGGCCGCCACGTGGCTCAGTGCGTCTTCGCAGGGCCGGTTGTCGGGCAGCGAATCGCCCCGCTCTTTCAACACGGAGCAGAAGGTCTCGGTGAAGCGCGCGCGCCCGTCGGTCACGCCGGCCGGCACGTCGACCGTGTAGTCAGTGACCGGCGCACTGGCGCAGGCGCTCAGGAGCAATGCAAGCGCCAGTAAAGGCAGCTTGACCGCGCTGCGCGATGTGACGACCCCGACTGAACTGCCCGACCCAGAACGCATCGCGGGCTAGTATCCGGCTTTCCAGCAGGATCGGCCAACTGCGCGCTCACCGCCGTGTGTCGCCTTAGCGCGTGGCGCAGCGTGGCCCGGCCGGATCGCCGCAGCAGGTGCGTACACATCTTGATTGCAAGCGACATGGCTCCGGGCGATGCTGGGGCCGAGCGCTTCCAGGGGTTACTCATGAAAACCAGCGATTCGGGATCCACATGGATCGCGACAGGCACGGATTCTTCGCGGGATCCGCCGGATTTTTCACTCGTCCTGGGCGGCCCGCTCTACCAGCTGCTGCGCCGCACTCGGCTGTCGGACGACGCGCTGAAGCTGCAACGGCGGCGCATTATCGTCATCTCGCTGTTCGCGTGGCTGCCGTTGCTGCTGCTTGCCGCCGCGAGCGGCACGCTGCTCGGCGGCGATACAAAAGTTCCGTTCCTGATGGACGTGGAAGTCCACGTCAGGTTCCTCGTGGTGCTGCCGTTGCTGGTCGCCGCGGAGCTGGTCGTCCACCAGCGCATGCGCACCGTGGCGAGGACGTTCCGCGACCGTGAACTGATCCCCGAGAGCGCCACGCCGCGCCTCGAGGCAGCAGTTGCATCCGCTTACCGGTTGCGCAATTCGGTGTCCGCCGAGGTGGCACTGATCGCCATCGTCTACCTGCTCGGCGTGACGATCGTCTGGCGTCACTACATGGCTCTCGAGACCTCGACGTGGTACGCGATACAGGCTGCCGATGGATTGCACCTGACGCTCGCCGGGTTCTGGTACGGCTACGTGAGCCTGCCGATCTTCCAGTTCCTGCTGGTGCGATGGTACTTCCGCCTGTTCATCTGGGCCCGGCTGCTGTGGCAGGTGTCGCGCATCGAGCTGAACCTCGTCCCCACGCATCCGGACCGCGTCGGCGGCCTGGGATTCCTGTCGAACACGGCCTATGCATTCGTCCCGCTGCTCATGGCACACGGCGCAATGCTCGCCGGCCAGCTCGCCAGCCAGATCTTCTACATGGGCAGCAAGCTCACGGACTTCCGCCTCGAGATCCTGCTGCTGGTGATCTGGGTCGTATTCCTGGTCGTGGGGCCGCTCCTGGCCTTTTCGGGACAGCTCGCGCAGACCAAGCGCGCCGGACTGCGCGACTATGGCAACCTCGCGCAGCGCTACGTCCGCGGGTTCGACGCCAAGTGGGTGCGCGGGCTGGCGCCAGCCGACGAATCGTTCCTCGGCAGCGGCGACATCCAGTCGCTCGCCGACCTGGGCAACAGCTTCGAGGTGGTGAAGGGGATGCGCATCGTGCCTGTTACGAAGGAAGCGATGTTGCAGCTCGGTGCGGCGACCCTCGCGCCGATGGTGCCGCTGGTCCTCACGCTGATGCCGCTGGAGGAACTTATCAAGAAGCTGCTTGGAATCGTCTTCTAGCGGGACATCGCACCGCCCCAGCGTCCGCGCCCGGTCGGGGCGGATTCTGTGACGAGCCGCACAGTGGCGGATGTTGAACTTGTGCGTCGTCTCCCAGCGCCGGATGCTCGCCCACGAGTCCGGGCCGGCGTAGGGAGAGCACCGATGCTCAGGATCGATCCCTCGAAGTTGCGCAGAGCCGCCGAGCAGCTGAAGCAGGTGACGGAAGAGCATGCCGAGTGGCACGAGAACCTGCTGCGGTCCATTTTCTGCGACTTGCCGGTCGAACGCGACGACCTTGCGCCGTTCGCGCACCGTCTTTGTTGCATCGGCCGCTGGTACTACGAGCGCGCGCCGTCCGAACTTCGGGAACACCCGGCATTCGCAGCGATGGGCGCGGAACACGAGCGCCTGCACCAGGTGGCGGGGCAGATGCTCAGGGTGGCACAAGCCAACCAGCCGGTCGTGCGCACCGACTTCGAAGAACTAGTCGCGACGAGCGCGCGCCTTCGCCTGGAAGTCGACTCGCTGAGGCTGTCGATCGACGCCGAACTCGTGAACCGCGACCCGCTGACCGGCGCGTACGGGCGCCTTGCGATGGTGCCCGAACTGAGCGAATTGCACGCGGCAGTCCGGCGGGGCGGCAAGCCGAGCTGCATCGTCTTCATGGACGTCGACCATCTCAAGCGGATCAACGACGCGCACGGCCACCAGGTGGGCGATGCCGTGCTGGCCGGAATCGTGCACCACATCGAGGCTCATCTGAGGCCGCAGGACAAGCTGTTCCGCTACGGCGGCGACGAATTCCTGATTTCGCTGCCGGGCGCCGACCTGTCCATCGGCCAGACGGTGATCGCGCGCATCCGTGACAACCTCGTGCAGAACCTGCTGATCACAAGCCCGCGCGGCACTGCGGTGCGCATTACGGCATCGTTCGGGCTGGCGCTGCTCGATCCGGGCGCCGAGGTCGCCGACTGCATCGGGCGCGCCGACCAGGCGCTGATGCTGGCGAAGTCTGCGGGCCGCAACCGCGTGATCAGTTGGGACGCGTCCGTGACGACGAGCACCCGCTGGCGGCGGGCGAAAGTGGACGAATTGCCAGGCTAGGACCGGCCGTCGAGCGCTGGGGACCGAAATCGCCCCTCGGACGCGCCGGCTCAAACCCGCCTGAGTTCGTAGCCGGAAAGCGTCATCCGCATCGCTCGCGTATCGACGAAGTCCGAGAACCTCACCCATTCCGGGCTCTGCGGCTCGTCGCGCCAATAGAAGCGCCCGTCCGGCGCCGCTTCGAGCGGAATGACCCCGTCCAGCCACAGTTTTCCCCGCCGCAGCGAGACACGATGCCCGCCGAGCCACGGATCCTCGGTCCGGTAGTACCCCACGTACGGTCGCCAGGCGTCGGGCGTATCGAAGCTGCGCGGGCCGTCGTAGTTCGAAGTGGTGAACCACTCGTCGCCCCAGCCCGCTTCGACGACCCTTCCCTTCCCGTCCGCGCCTGCCCGGCCGAACATGAGAGCGAAGTTCGCGAAGTCGTCGTGGTGCACGAGGAAGGTGTTCTCGAAATCCGGCGACGACTCGAGCGGCACATGCACGCCGCGATGCACCAGGTACACGCGATCACCCTCGGCCACCACGTCGAGCGCGCGACCACTGGCGGACGTGTACTTGCCGGCATAGTCGGACGCCGACTCGATGCTCCAGCGCGACTTGCTGCGCGGCGTATCCAGCAGCGGCTTGCCTTCGCGGCGGGCACGCATCAGGCGCAGCGCATACTCCGCAACGGGCCGCGGCCGGAAACCCTGCATCGCGTTGATCGACGCGAAGACGCCGATGCCCGTGTCGCGATCCACCTCGAGGGCCGAAGCAAACGACACCATGCCGCCCGTGTGCCGCAGGCGCGTATGGCCGTCGAGCTGATCGACGGCAATGCCGTAGCCATACGACGCCCCGGGGCCGAAGTGCTCCGCGGACATGTGCGGACTTGCGAACAGCTCGAAGCCCGCCTCCGTGACGATTCGCCCTTTGCGAGTCGCTCCACGATTGATCAACATGGTCACGTACGCGCCCATGTCGCGCGCGGTGGATTCGATGCACCCTGCCGCGGCGGAAGTTTCGATCGGAGGACTCGCGAGCAACGCACCGTCTCGCGGGAAAGGCCGATCGTTGAAGACTGGGCGATAACTCGCAGCCACGCGCGCGAAGCCATCGAGCATGATCGCGGGATCGCTCGAAGTAATCCCGAGTGGTTCGAAGACGCGCGCTCGGAAGGACTCGGCCAGCGATCGCCCGTCCAGCTTGGCGACGAGGTGGCCCAACGCATCGAAAGCCATGTTGCAGTAATGGAAAAACGTGCCCGGCTCGGCCGTCGATCGATACCGGAAGGCGGGGTCGGCCGGGAACAGCTCTCCATCGGGCAATGCGGCGGAATGCGTCAGCTGATCGTGCGCGGTCAGCGGCCGCGTGAGTCCGTCGAGACGCAGCGTCGGCAGGTACTCGAGGACGGGGCGGCGCAGGTCGACCTTGCCCTCCTCCTGCAGCTGCACGAGGCAGAGTCCCAGGAACGACTTCGTGATCGAGCCGATGTGGAACAGCTTGTCGGGATTCAGCCCAACCGGCGGGGAGAACTGTTCGAGCCCGTAGGCCGTCACCCGTTGCACGCCGCTGGCGTCGGCGAGCGACAGGGTCAGGCCCGGGGCATTCATGTCGCGCAAGTACTGCTCGACGTAACGATCCAGCAGCGCGAACGCAGGGGTGTAGACGCTTTTCGTCCCTGCAAGAGCGTCCGTGACGAGCAGCGCACCGGCGGACGTTCCGGCCGCCCTTGTACCATTTCTCGACCGGCGGCTTCGCTTCAGAAGTTCAGCATCACGTCGGTGGTGAGGACCCAGCCGTTGCCGCCGACGATGCACGGCACGCTCGCATGGCCGACCGGCGAATCGTCCAGGTACAGGCCCTGCACGCTCACCCGCAGCTCGCGGCGCTTCATCGGGAACCAGTTCACACCGACCGCGAGGTCCCACGGATCGCCGTACTCGCCGAAGATCTTCGAGCCGACACGTAACCCTGGAGGGCCTCCGGCAGGATCATCGCCGAGCCCTGCAGTTGGAAACCGTGATCGAACATCCGGTCTAACGGCATCGGACCGGTGGCCTTGAAGTCGTCCACCCAGCGCCAGTAATACTCGCCGTCGAGCGACCAGCCGCGGTACTTCATGCCGGCGTTGACGGCGGCCATCTCGTAGTTCGCCTTCTTGACCTGCGTGCCGGTGCCGAACGGATCGGCCTGGAAGAGGAGCGTGCCATCCGACAGCCGGATCTGGGCGTTCTCGAAGTCGTTCACGCCGAGCTGGTTCTGCGCGTCTTCGCGGCTGCGCGTGTAGTTCACGCCGAACAGCGTGGCCGAGCTGGTCGTGATGCTCGAAATCGCCCAGCCCGTCCGCCGGGCCCGTACTGGCCCGTCGTCGGCATCCACCACAGCGCGCCCGACAACCGTGTTGAACGTGCTGACCATCTAGCTCGCGTCGACGCCGAGCTGGCTCAGGTTATTGCCGATCATCACGCGATACTTGAGCGTATCCGTGATCTTGCCCCAGGCCCAGAGCCCCGACGTGTAGGAGCCGCGGAAGAACTCGTCGGCGATCATGCGGTTGTCGACTCGCAGCCAGTTCGGGAACGTGCAATTTGGTGGACCGCGTGCTTGGCAGCGCACCGATGCCGCCCGCAAGGCTGAACGCGTCGTTGAAGTGATAGCTGAGGTTGCCCGCCACCACGACTTGGGCGCCTCTGTCCCTGGTTCGTATTGCCGGTCCAGGTGTAGAACAGGTAACGGAAGTTGGGATTCGAAAGCCAGCCCTTGAAGTTGAGCGTCACATTCTGGAAACGGTCTCCCGTGCCGGCCTTGCCGCCTTCATTGCGACTGGAGCTGCTGGATCTGGGCATCGCGCTCGATTCCTGGAAGGCTCTCATCGCCGCACTGCCTGGGACACGTTTCTTCAGCATGCTCGTTCTATTCCTGAGCCGGCGGCGGTGAAGGCATGTAGATGGGTCCGCTGCTGCTGTAAGCCTGCACGTAGTACTGCTGGCCGCACTGGTAATACGTCACGCCATTGACGAGCAGGATCGTCGGGTTGCACGGCAAGCCCGTCGTCGTCGTGGTCGTCGTCGTGGTGGTCGTCTCGTCGTCCTCCGAGGCTGCGACCGCGGCTCCGCCGATCACACCGCCGACCACGAGGCCGGCAACGAAATCATCGTCGTCGTAGTAATCCCACCCGCCGTAGTAGCCGCCGTAGACCGGCGGCGGCGGGGGAATGTAGACCGGCGGCGGAGGCGGCCGACTTCCGGGCGGCGGACGCGAGCCATCGGGAGGGCGATTGCCGTTCGGCGGACGGCCACCTTCGGGCGGGCGAGTGCCTTCCGGTGGGCGCGAACCCTCCGGCGGGCGGGAACCCTGAAACGGCGGCGGCGATCCCGTTGGCTGAGTCGGCCGCGCGATATCCTGGCTGGGTCGAGGAGCCGGGGCGCTGCGATCGCGCGATGGACTGGGGCTCTTCTGGGAGAAACCGCCGCTCGAAGCGGGACCCTGGCGAGAGAACCCGCCACCCCCGCGACCGCCTCCACCACCGCCACGACCTCCGCGCGCGTACGCGTCGTCGATCGAGAACAAGGGCAACGCAAGGATCACCACGAGGCAGGCAACCGACGAGCCCGTCAGAAGTTTCGTCTTCATGGCCTGACCTCCCCGGCAGCGGCCGGCGGTCGAGGCGCGTCGGCGGGCCGCGGCACTTGCACCGCAAAGGCGATCTGGCGCGCATCCTTCGGCGGCGTGAACTGGAACGCCGTCTTCGCGAGTTTCGGACTCGCATTCCACTCGGTAAGGTTGGCCCAGTACTGCGGTTGGCCCTCGGACTGCCGGTACGTGATGACGACGCGCAGCGGCAGCGGCCGATCGCCTTGCGTGATCCAGAACTGGAAATCGACGGAATCGGTGCGCCCCGCGATGTGGTCCGTCGCCACGCCGTCGATGTCCGCGCTTTCGACGTAATCGATGGCCCGGACGCGCGGCAGCAACTCCTCCGGGAGACGAGTCGTGAGGAGCAGCGCGAGCGGCATGCGCAGCTTGAGGTCGCGGACGAAATACACGAGTGCGTCGTCGACCGACCCCGGCTGCGGCGCCTGGGCATAGACGCCGGCATCCGCGTTTACCACCGTCATGGTCTTGCCGTCGAAGAGCGCGAGATCGCCGGTTCCGTCGCGTCGCGACTTCTTCGACGCGCAGCTGGTTTGGCCGCGCCATCGTGATGTGACGGGTCTCGCCGAACTCGATCTTCTGGCCCGACGCCTGCACGACGTCGTAACCGGCACGCGACGTGCAGGTGAACGACTGCAGCCCCGCGAGGTGCTCCGTCATGCGCTTGAGGATGGACGCAGCCTCGCGCTGCGACTCCGTCGCCTCAGGCGCCGCGCTGGCCGTCGCCGGTGTCGCCGCCGCCGAATCGGTCACGGCGTCGCCGGCAAATGCAGGGCTGGCCGCGAGCACGGCCGCAATGGCCAAAGCGCGCCCGAGAGCCCGGGCCCGCGAATGCGTGGATTGGGGTTTCATCGTCGTTCTGCCTCCTCGGCCCAACCATCCCCGTCGACCACAGGGTACCGGCCGGCCGCCCGTCGATCGTTGGAATTCTGCGACGACCTTCGGTTGCACGCCATCGCGGTCAACCGCAGGCGGCGATCCGCGGCCTTAGCTGAGCGTCCCGCCCTTATTGACATCAATTCATATTTCGATATATTTGGAAATATGAACCAGAACGACGCCCTCGGGGCCTTGTCCGCCCTGGCCCAGGAATCGCGGCTTGCCGTGTTCCGCCTGCTCGTGAAGCGCGGACCGGAGGGTTACGCCGCCGGAGAGATCGGCGAGCGGCTCGCCATCCCGGGGCCCACGCTGTCGTTCCACCTCAAGGAACTGGCGCAGGCGGGCCTCGTGTCGGTGCGCAAGGAGAGCCGGTTCATGTACTACTCGGCCAACTTCGCGCGCATGAACGAGGTGCTGGCGTACCTCACCGAGAACTGCTGCAGCCTCGGCAGCGTCTGCGCGCCAGCCAGGCCGGCCGCGCGGAGGAAGTCCGCATGATTCGCGCGGGCACCACGGACGATCGGGAGACGGTGCTTCGCCTGCTGCAACAGGCCGCGCTGCCGATCGAAGACCTGGAGGATCCGTCGCGCGTGCCGTTCTGGGTTGCCGAGGTCAGCGGCGCTGTCGTCGGCGCCGTCGGCCTCGAACCGCACGGCGCGGTCGGCTTGCTGCGATCGCTGGTCGTCTGCGCCGGAGGCTCGCAATCGCGGTGTCGGCGCTGCGCTCGTCAATGCCCTGGAAGCGGCGGCCGGCGACATCGGGCTGCAGCAGCTGGTGCTGCTGACGCAGACCGCGCGGCCGTTTTTCGAGCGCCGCGGGTATTCGCGTGATCGCGCGCGACTCGGCGCCCGAGGCCGTGAAATCGAGCGCGGAGTTCCGCTCGCTGTGCCCCGCGTCGGCCGTGTGCATGATCAAGTCGCTTCCCCACATCGAAAGGCAGGCCACGCGCATGCCCGAGTCTCAAGTTCTCTTCCTGTGCACCGGGAATTCCTGTCGATCGATCCTCGGCGAGGCGACGTTCAATCACCTCGCTCCCGCGGGATGGCATGCCATGAGTGCCGGCAGCAAACCGACCGGCAAGGTGCATCCCCGTTCGCTCGCGCTGCTGGCGCGGGAAGGCATTGCCACCGACGGCTACCACAGCAAGTCGTGGGACGCCCTGCCGCAAACGCCCGACATCGTCATCACGGTCTGCTCGAGCGCCGCCGGCGAAACCTGCCCGGCGTACCTGGGGCCCGTACTTCGCACGCATTGGGGCGTCGAGGACCCGGCGCACGCCACGGGCACCGACGCCGAGATCGATGCGGCATTCGTCGCGGCCTATCGAACTCTTCGGCGGCGCATCGAGGCATTTTTCGCGCTCCCGCTCGAAGCACTGCGCGACGATCCGGTCCGCCTGAAAGCCGAGATGGATCGTATCGGCGCCCAGGTGAGCTGAGGAGCAAGACATGTCGGCCCAATGCGAAGTCACCGGCAAGCGTGCGGCGGGCGCGCCGATGAGCGTGTTCGAGCGCTACCTCACCGTCTGGGTCTTCATCTGCATCCTCGTCGGCATCGCGGCCGGGCAACTGCTCCCTGGCCTGTTCCAGTCGATCGGCGGGATGGAGATCGCGCGCGTCAACATTCCGGTCGGCATCCTGATCTGGGTGATGATCATCCCGATGCTCGTGAAGGTGGACTTCACGGCGCTGCACGAGGTGCGCCAGCACTTCCGCGGCATCGGGGTCACGCTGTTCGTCAACTGGCTGGTGAAGCCCTTCTCCATGGCTCTGCTGGCCTGGGTCTTCGTCCGCCACCTGTTCGCCCCGTGGCTGCCCGCCGAGCAGATCGACAGTTACGTTGCGGGCCTGATCCTGCTTGCCGCCGCGCCGTGCACGGCCATGGTGTTCGTCTGGAGCCGGCTCTCGAACGGCGATCCGATGTTCACGCTGACCCAGGTGGCGCTCAACGACACGATCATGGTGTTCGCGTTCGCACCACTGGTCGGCCTGCTGCTCGGCATTGCCGCCATCACCGTGCCCTGGAGCACCCTGTTCACGTCGGTGGTGCTCTATATCGTGATCCCGGTCATCCTTGCGCAACTGTGGCGGCGATCGCTGCTTGCCAGGGGACAAGCCGCATTCGATGCGGCCATGGCAAGGATCGGGCCGTGGTCGATCGGCGCCCTGCTGCTGACCCTGGTGCTCCTGTTCGCGTTCCAGGGCGAAGCCATCCTCGATCAGCCGCTCGTCATCGCATTGCTGGCCGTGCCGATCCTGATCCAGGTGTTCTTCAATTCCACGCTGGCCTACGTGCTCAATCGCGCGGTCGGCGAGAGGCACGACATCGCCTGTCCATCGGCCCTGATCGGCGCGTCCAACTTCTTCGAGCTCGCGGTGGCCGCGGCGATCAGCCTGTTCGGGTTCGAGTCGGGCGCGGCCCTGGCGACCGTGGTGGGAGTGCTGATCGAAGTGCCCGTGATGCTGCTCGTCGTTCGCGTCGTCAACTCGAGCAAGGGCTGGTACGAACGATCGAGCGCGTGATGACGACTCGCGCACATTCAGATCCTTCGGCCCCCCGGCTGGCTCCGGCCCTGAACGCCGCGTGCCAATGCATCTGGCTCGACCGCGACAAGCTACGGGCGCAACTCGTAGAGAACCTCGGCGAAGCAGGCAACCTGCTCGAGTCGCGACCGGGCCTCGCGTCGGGCAGCGTGGTCTTCGTCGATCCGCAGGAAGCGGACTCGATGGACCGCACCGCACGGCTCGTGCATCGCGCCCTCTCGAGCCCTGCCTACATGACGCAGGTTGAAGAACACGCTCCGCCGATCGCCCGCGTTGCGGGCGCCGTGTCCGGCGGCGTGCTGGGTTTTGATTTCCACCTCGGCGGCAGCGACCCGCAACTCATCGAGATCAACACCAACCCGGGTGGGTTGCTGGTCAACCTCGAACTTGCGCGGGCGCTGACGGCGTGCTGCGACCACGTGGCGGGGCCGATGGCCCGGCTCGTCTCCGGCAACGTGCCTCCTGGCGACCTTCCGTCGCACATCGTCGCAGGCTTTCGCGAGGAATGGACTCGCGCACGCGGCGATGCGCCGCTCACCTCCCTGGCGATCGTGGACGACGACCCGCTGCACCAGTACCTCCACCCCGAGTTCGTGCTCTATCGCAGCCTCTTCGAGCAAGCCGGATGGCACGCACGAATCGTCGATGCAGCAGACCTGGAGGTGCGCGGCGGCGAACTGGTCGCCGATGGGCAGCGGATCGACCTCGTCTACAACCGGGCCACGGACTTCTACTTCGCCGAGGAACGTCACTCCGCGCTGAAGCGCGCCTACGAGGAAGATCTCGCCGTGATCACGCCCCATCCGGCGGCGCATGCGCACTGGGCCGACAAGCGCCTGCTCGCGTGGTTGCGCGACGATGCAATGCTCGGCTCGGCGGGCCTCGATGCGCGCGAGCGCGAGCACCTGCTGCGCACGATTCCGCCCACGGAAATCGTCGATCGAAATGCCGCCGATCAACTCTGGCGACGGCGCAAGGAGTTATTCTTCAAGCCGATCGACGGTTACGGCAGCAAGGCGGCGTATCGCGGCGACAAGCTGACCCGCTCGACGTTCGAGCACGTCCTGTCGCATCGCTACGTGGCGCAGGCGATCGCGCCCACGTCGACGCGACGTGTCGTCACCGATGGTCAGGAATCCGAGCTGCGGGTCGACCTGCGCAACTACTGCAGCCACGGCGAAACCTGGCTGCGAGCTGCCCGCCTCTACCGCGGGCAGACCACGAACTTCCGGACGCCCGGCGGCGGATTTGCGCCGGTGCTCACCCTGCCCCGCTGACCAGCACCCGGCGCCTCTTGCGGTGTTCCGCTGCTGCGGCCCGCCATCAGACGGTCGGCGAAGCCTGCCGAATGAGCGCACGCGCCTGTTCGAGCACCGGCCCGAGCGGTCGCTCGTCGGCATAGGGCGCGATCGCCGCGCGCACCCATCGGTGCAGCCGGTCATTCGCCGGTGCGCGCCGGCCACGCGCCGCCACTCGATCGTGCGCCTCGGCCGCGGCAACGAGTTCGATGGCCACGATCTGCTCGGCATCGTCGAGCAGCTCGAGCAGCTTGCCGGCGGCGGCCGTCGGATGAGCGAGGAAGTCTTCCTGCAATGCCGAGGTGACGCCGCCGTCGAGGCTGGCCGGCGCGGCCAGTCGGCGGCATTCCGACGCGAGTGCCGAAGCCGTGTATTGAGCGATCATCAGCCCGGAACCCGCGCCCGGATCCGCGGCAAGAAAGGCCGGCAACCCACTCACCAGCGGATTGACCAGGCGGTCCGTGCGCCGCTCGCTCATCTGCGCCACTTGCGCCAAAGCAATGGCGAAACTGTCCATCGCGTGCGCCAGCGCCGGCGCCACGGCGTGCGCTTCGGAGCGCACCGTTGGGGCTTCCACGGTGCCGAACACGACCGGGTTGTCGGTCACGGAGGCGAGTTCCCGGTCGACGGCACTCGCCGTCTGCAAGAACACGTCGCGCGCCATGCCATGCGTCTGCGGAACGGCGCGCAGGCTGAGCGCGTCCTGGGTGCGCCGGCCCTGCACGGCCTCGAGCAAGCTGCTGCCCGACAATCGTGATCGAAGCGTTTCGCCGACGGCGGCGATGCCCGTCGAGGGGCGCAGGGCAAGCACCGCGCCTTCGAAGGCCGCGAGCTGGCAGCCCAGTGCTTCGAGCGTCAACGCCGCGGTGGCATCGGCCCATTCCAGCAGCGCTTGCGCGCGGGCGAGCGCCACGCACGCCAGGCCGGTGGCGCAGGCCGTGCCGTTGACGAGCGAAAGCCCTTCCTTGGCAGAGAGTTCCACCGGGGACCTGCCGAGTTGGCGCAGCGCGTCGGCCGCCGGCACGCGTGCGCCCGAGTGCTGCACCCAGCCATCACCGATCAAGGCCAGCGCGATGTGCGCATTGTGCGTGAGGTAGCCGACCGATCCGCGCGAGGGGACTTCCGGAGTTACGCCGGCATTCAGCAGCGCCAGCATCTGCTCGATGACTTCACGGCGCACGCCGGAATGGCCGTGCGCGAGGTTGGCGACCTGCGCCGCCATGATGGCACGCACTTCCGCCTCCCCGAGTCGCGGACCCACGCCGCAGGCATGGCTCATGAGGATGTTGCGCGAAAGGCGTGCCTGCGCTCCACGATCCACCACAGTGTCTGCGAGGGCTCCGACGCCCGTCGTGATGCCGTAGGCGCGCTCACCGCGCTCGACCAGCGCAGCCACCAGGGCACTCGCATGATCGATGCGAGTCCAGGCGGCGTCGGAAAGCGCGAGCCGCTCGCCCCGGGCCACGGTCACCACGTCCGGCCAGGTCAACCCTCGATCGAGCACGACGGTGGACATGCAATTGCTCCGATCACCAGGTCAAAGAGCCGTCGACGACAGTCTGCGTCCGTCCGCCGATCCAGGCCTCGCCCTCGGCATCGACGGTAATCTCGACGATGCCATCGCGGCCGACTTCGCGCCCCTGCGAGGACATGAACGTCCGCGCCGGCAGCGCGGCGTTCGTGTGCAACCACGCCGCGATGGCGGCGTTGGCACTGCCCGTGACGGGATCTTCAGGGATGCCGTCGGCGGGAACGAAAGCGCGCACGACCAGCTCATGCGTCTGCCCGGAGCAGCGCGCGAACACGGCGACACCGACGGACTGGGTTGCGATCGTTGCCTTCGCCATGGCGTCGAGATCCGGAGCCAGCGTGCGCACCGTGGCTTCGTCCTCGAGTTCGACGCACCACCACTTCGGCCCGTTGTCCACGAGCGCAGCACGCAGCGAACCTCGTTTCGCGCCACGCAGGCTCGCGAGCACGGCCGACCCATCGGCCGCGCGCTCCACGCCGCGAGGTGCGCGCACATGAATGCGACGCTGCCCGCCGTCGCCCTCCACCCTCAGCGGCAGGAGGCCCGCCGCGCATTCCTGCACGAGGCAGCCCTCGCGCGGAGTCACCAGTGCGCGCTCGAGCACGGCATGCGCCGTGCCCACGCTCGGATGACCGGCAAAGGGCAGTTCCTGGCGCGGCGTGAAGATGCGCAGCCGATAGTCGGCGCCTGCCCGGGTGGGCGGCAGCACGAACGTGGTTTCCGAGAGGTTCAGCCACGCGGCGATGAACTGCATTGCGGCGGGATCGAGATCGCCGGCGTCGAACACGACACCCAGCGGATTGCCGCAGCCGCGAGCCGGGGCGAATACGTCGAGCTGGAGGTACGGGCGCGTCATCATGGTGCGAGTTTGCTTGTTGCACGGCGCGCGCGACAAGTTCGGGTCTGCGAGCGACAGCAGGAACGGCATTCAGGCCGGGATGCAGGCGGCGATCCCGTATACTGCACGCCGCTGTTCAGCATTGACGGTTTGCCAGGTTCCCTGCGCCGTCTCGAAATCGGGTTCCTGAGCCCGCCGCCTGAATCTCGGCCGTGTTCGCAACGCTGCATCGCATGCGATACGGGGGCGCTTGCCCTGATTCCTCAATCCTTTCGCGTGCCGCCGGGCGCGCGCCGCCGTCCCTGGCCGTTAATCGAGCCGACGGTGCCACCTGTTCCTGGAGAAATCCACGTGTTTTCGATTGTCATTGCCTTCGGCGCCGTCACTTTGGTCGCCACCGGGTTCCTGTTCGTGGCGCAGATGTTCGAGGACTTCCGCCATGCTTGACTGGATGCTCGTGACCCGCCATCGCGTCGGAACCGATCGCACGGCCCAGGGTCGTTCCTATTCGGCCGCAGACCGTGACCCGACGCGCCGGCCTGCCGCCGGCCACATCCAGGCCAGCGCGCTCGAGGATGGAACGGCCAGTCGCCGGCACCCGGGCTTGCCCGCGGACTGGAATACCGGCTGGCACCGTGCCGTCCGGGACTTCGGCCGGCCCCGGTAGCGCCGCACCGGCACCCGCTGCTACGGCGCGTACCAGATGGGCGACGTGTAGGCGCGCTCCTGCGTCGTCATCGGCACTTCCGGCGGCATCTTGATGCCGTAGCGCAGCGCTTCGTACGCTGTCCAGCGCGGCGTCGGGATCTCTATTACGCGCGCGTAATAGAAAGCGGGTTGCTGCGCGTCGAAATCGGGATCGGTCCAGGCCGCGCTCAGTTCCGGCGCGCCGATGGTGTTCTTCCAGGTTGCCCTGGCCACGTCGACCGTATTGCCGACCGCCGGCAGTTTGCCGTTCGCGCCGATCTTGCGATCGCCGCTCCACACCACGTCGTACACCTTCTCGTGCGTCTTGCCGTCCTTGTCGAGCCAGCCCTTGACGACCTGGATGCGGTCGAGGTTGCCGCTGTAAGGATCCTTCATCGCGGCGACGAGGAACGTCGGTGACTTGCCGCCCGGGGCCTTGCGCAAGTCCCCGCCCATCGGCACGCCCTTGGCGTAACCCACGCCGGCCGGCAGGCGCGACTGCGCGTCGTCCGCGGTGAAATCCCATCCGCCGAAGAAGCGCACGACCATCCGCGATCCCGTCGTCGCGTAGGTTTCCTTGCGCTTCATCGCGTCGAAGATCGCCTCGCGCGTGTTCTCCGTCGCCCAGACGCCTGCATAACCCGCCGACGCCTGCATCCAGCCGTAGATGTTGAACTTGGGATCCGGCGCCTGGATGACGATGTGCTCCCAGCGATGCGGGCCGGGCTCGACGCCCGAGTGCTTGCCGAAGAAGTTCTCCTCCTCCACCGCCGACAACGACGTGTGCGAGTCCGTGCTGCCGACCATGCCGAACTTGAACGGGTTCACGCCGAGCTTGCGCTCCAGCGCCAGGCCGTTCTTGAGCGCCTCGCGCGCGTACTCGTACTGCAGCATGCCCTGCGTCTTCGCCTCGGTGCCGTTGAGGTTCGACCGGTCCCATTTCTCGTAGTCCGCGAACTCGTCGTTCGGCGAGAGGAACGGGTGCGTTTCGCCGTCGCCCTTGATCTGCGTCGCTTCGATGAGCGGCTCGAACCGGGCGCGCAGCGCCGCCAGCTCCTTCGTGAGCGGCTTGCCGTCGAAGGTCTCCACCGAGAACATGCGGCCGTTGCTGAGGTTGCCGTTGTGCGGAATGGCCAGCACCTCGGCGCCGGTCTGCTTCTCGAGTTCCGCGAGGTGACGCCAGAGGTCCTCGGGATTCTGGCTGTCGAACTGCGAGTACGGCAGCGTACGGTTCGCGACGCTGGAGTCGCCGCGGAAGAGCACGTTGCGGTGCAGGTTGAACCCGCCGATGGCGGTCCACTCGAAGCCGATGATCGCCGTGAAGCGGCCGGGATCGTTGTATTTGTCGGCGAGAGCCGTGTAGGCCTGCCATGCGTTGCGGACGGCTTTCTCGCTCTTGATCGGCGGCACCTTGCCCGACAGCGATGCCACGATCTCCATTGCGGTGCCGAAGATCCGGTCCTGGTCGCCGCTCGTCAGCTCGCCGTACCATTTCTTTCCGGCTTCCGTGGCGAGGACCTCGGGGTCGCCGCTAAGCAACTGCGGCATGAGACCGTACATCTCCGCGTGATCGGAGATCACGAGGAAGTCGAGTGGCCGCGAGAGCTTGGCGCGCAATCCGCCCGTGCTGGTGACTTCTTCGCCGCGCGCGAACCGGTAGGCGTCCTCCTGGCCGACGCGATTCATCGTGCCGGCATCCACGGAGACCGACGTGTGCAGGTGCGTGTCGCCGAAAAAGACACGCGTCGGATATTTGCGTCCGGCATAGGGCGAGAACGAGGGTTGCGCGATGCGTAGAACGTCTTCCTTGGTCGCCCCCTCGTCGTTGCCGGGCGTGGCCGCCCACGCTACGCAGGCCGCGGCACCCGCCGCGAAAGCGATAAAGGATTGCAGAATCCGATTCATGGCTTGAGCCTCCCAGTTGTTCTTTCGGACCAGTCGCCGAGGCCGCAGGGTCACGCGATTACGTCCACAGGCGTGGCAACGAAGCATGCCCGAGGAGCAGCCGGAGGGAAATACCTTCTGCGCGGCAACGATCCCGCCGGACTGCGCACGCGGAGCGTCATCGCGTCGCGGTCGTCTGCGGCGATCGCCGGAGCGACCCCGGCGTTCGTCCCGTCTGCGCACGAAAGCTGCGCACGAAACTGGCGACGTCGGTGTAGCCGAGACGGTAGGCGATCTGCGTGACCGATAGGCCGCCCTCCGCCAGGAACTGGCGCGCACGCTCCGTACGAACCTGCAACGACAGGTCGCGATAGCTCGCGCCTTCGGCCTCGAGGTAGCGGGCCAGCGTCCGCGGCGAGATGTTCACGAAGCCGGCGAGTTGCTGGAGCGTCGGCCGCGCGTCCTCGGACTCGCGCAGCATCATGCGGCACCATTCGCACCAGCGACGGCGCGCATGCGTCTGGCGCAGCATCGTCTTGCAGCGTTCCTCCGCTGCCTGCATGGCCCTCGGGTTCGCCATCGCAAGCGGCGTGTCGAGCAGGCGCGCATCGAGGGAGATGCGCAGGCCGGGCACCGCGTCGCCGAAGTGAACCCTCGCCCGCGACAACTCACGGTAGCGCTCCGCATGGGGTGGTCGCTCGATCGACATCCACACGTCGTAGGGCGGCAGCCTGTCACGCAGCGTCCCCTCGAAGCCGACGTGATTGGACACGACGATGGCTTCCTCGAGAATGCGTGTCGTGCGATGCGACAAGGGCGCGACCGGGAGGTAGACGAGATCGACCCGCCCGGCCGTGCGCTGCAGGCTCAAGGCAAAGACCGGCTGGAGCAACCGCTGGTAACTCACCGCCAGGCGCAGGAAGTGACCGAAGGTGGGGCTCGTGAGCAACGCGAAGCCGAGGATGTCGTGGGACACCGGGTCGAGACGACGGCCCAGCTCGAACCCGAGATCGACCCGCCCGCTCGCCTGCTCGGCGACGCGAAGCAGCACTTCCACCTGGCGCAGGGTGAGCTGGGCCTGCGGCGCATCGATCGACCGGATGCGCGCCGCGCGCAGCAACGGGCCGCGGTCGACGCCGGTCGATTCGAGGAAATCGACGAGCTGCGCCATGTATCGCGCCGGCAGCGTGTACGACTCGTCGGTCTTGCGCAACTTGGCCTGCGGGACCCGGCGGGCGGTCCGATCGGGGTGTCTTAAAATATCAGCAGCTTGGCAGAAAATGCCAAGACGCGCGAGCCGGGTGCGCCCAGACTCCTCCTCACAAAGCGTCCGCGATGCGCGGGCCCGCAGGAGGAGAACGACCATGACCGAACTCACCGGTGGCGAGCTGCTCGCCCGCGCCCTCGCCAACGAAGGCGTCCAGTGCATCTTCGGGCTGCCCTGCCCCGAGATCGACCCGCTGCTCGCCGCGCTCGAAGCCAACGGCATCCGCTTCGTGACGATCCGCCACGAAGCCGCGGCAGTGCACATGGCCGAGGGCTACTACAAGACGACCGGCCAGGTGGCGGTGGTGCTCGGCAATCCGGGCCCCGGCTCCGCGAACCTGTTGCCCGGCATGCTGACCGCGAAGCACGAAGGCGTGCCGGTGCTGGCGATCACGTCGCAGCACCGCATGGGCGTGGTCTATCCGTCGACGCCCGCCACTTTCCAGGGCCAGGACCAGATCGACCTGTTCAAGCCCGTCGTCAAGTGGAACGGCCCGGTGTTCGAGTGGGGCCGCATCCCGGAGCTGGTGCGCATGGCGTTCCGCGAGATGTGGGCCGGCCGCCCCGGCCCCGTGCAGCTCGAGATTCCGGCGCCGGTGCTCTATGCCGCGGGCGATCCGGCCTCGGCACCGATCTTCCCGGGCGCGAGCGGACGCGCATCGCTGCCGCAGCCGTCCGATGCACAGCTTGCGACGGCGGCAGACCTGTTGGCCGGCGCCAAGGCTCCGGTGATTTTCGCGGGCACCGGTGTCGATCGAGCGCAGGCGAATGCCGCGCTGCTCGGATTGGCCGACCTGCTCAAGTGCCCCGTGATTCCGTCGATGGCGGGCCGCAGCGTAGTGCCCCACGACCATCCGCTGTACTTCAATTCGCAGAGCCCCGCAGCCGACGAGCTGCGCCGCAACGCCGACGTGATGCTGGTCGTCGGCTCGCGCGTCGGCAATCTCGACGTGCCCTTCGACAAGTACTGGGGTGATCCGGCCAGGTGCCGCGTCATCCACGTCGACATCGATCCCCGCCACATCGGCGTCTCGCGGCCCGTCGCGCTCGGCATCATCGCGGATGCGCGCGCGACGCTCGAAGGGCTGGCTGCGAAACTGCACGGCCGCACGATTTCGAGCCACGCGCGCAAGGACATCTCGGCGCAGCGGACCATTCACACGGCCTGGATGAAGGCTGCAGGCGAACCGGTGGCCGCATGGACCAGCCCCGGCATCCATCCGGCCCATGCGATCGGCGCGGTCGGTGCCGTGTTCGGCGGCGATGCGGTGTACTGCACGGATGGCGGCATGACGTCACTGTGGGCGGCGATGGCGCTGCCGTCGACGCAGCCCAACTCGTACCACGGCATCCTGGAACTGGGCATGCTCGGCACCGGCATCCCGTCGGCGATCGGCGCCAAGATCGGCGCTCCGGCGCGCGAGGTCGTGTGCGTCACCGGCGACGGTGCCGCGGGCTTCAACGCGATGGAGCTTCAGACTGCCGCCCGTGAAGGACTCGACATCACGTTCGTCGTGATGGCCGAGTCCGAGTGGACGATGGAGATTCCCAACGAGATGGCGCGCTGGGGCAAGACGTTCAATACCTCGATGGGCGAGGTCCGCTGGGACAAGGTGGCCGAGGGACTCGGCTGTCACGGCGAATACGTGGAATCGATCGAGGCCTTGCCGGCGGCGCTGATGCGCGCGAAGGGCGCTCGAGGTCCGGCCCTCGTTTGCGTACGCACCAGCAAGGACGCGAACCTGGCCGTGCCTCAGGCGGGCATGGCGCGCTTCTTCGAAGTCTACAACGGGCCCGACGCATGAACGCCCTGCAAGGCAAGGTAGTGCTCGTCACGGGCGCCGCATCCGGCATCGGGCTCGAGTGCGCGCGGGCGTTCGCGAGGCGCCATGCAAACCTCGTGATCTCGGATATCAATGCCGAAGCACTCGAGAAGGCCCGGATGGAGATTGCGGCGACCGGCGCGAAGTGCTTTGCGCGGACCTGCGATGTCTCGAAGGAGGCGTCGGTCGCGGAGTTCGCGGCGGCGGTGCATCAAGCGGTCGGCACCGTCGACGTGCTGGTCAACAACGCGGGCGTCGCCTACCTCGGCGGGTTCGAGGAGACGCCGATCTCGGAGTGGCAGCGCATCTACGACATCAACGTGCTCGGCGTCGTGCACTGCATTCGCGCGTTCCTCCCGGCGATGCGCAAGGCCGGCGGTGCCCGGAAGATCGTGAACGTGGCCTCGGCGGCGGGCTTCTCCCCGCTGCCCAACATGTCGGCCTACGCCGCGTCGAAGCACGCCGTGGTCGGGCTGTCGGAAGTGCTGGCGCAGGAACTGCACGAGACGGAAATCTCCGTGCTGGTGGTATGCCCCGGCATCATCAACACTGCGATCGTGCACGTGAGCCCCACGGCCTCGGGGATGACCGAGGCGCAGATCCAGAAGCTGCAGAAATACTACGCCGACGAGGGTTGCGAGCCCGACGTGGTGGCCGCGGATGTCGTGCGTGCCGTGGAGAAGGACAAGATTTTTCTATTCACGGGACCGGGGGCGAAGCTCGGCTTCAACGCCATGCGCCTCTCGCGCCGGCTGGCCCGCAGGTTCACGATCGATGCGGCCCGCAAGAGCGGGTACCTGGCCGGCTAGGCGGGCCTCGCCGGGCCGTGCCAGCCATGTTGCCTCGTTCCCGCCGCATTCGGGTGAACGGACGCGAGCTGAACGTGTTGATCGACGGCGAGGGGCCGGACGTGCTGCTCGTTCACGGCTTCCCCGACGACCACACGGTCTGGCGCAGGCAGATTCCCGCGCTGGTCGAGGCCGGTTATCGAGTGATTGCGCCGGACACGCGCGGCTGCGGCGAAAGCGAGATCGCCCCGCGGGTCGCCGATTACGGCATCGACGAACTGGTCGCCGATCTGGTCGGGCTCCTGGACGCGCTGGGCATCGAGAAAGTCCGGCTGATCGGGCACGACTGGGGCGCCGTCCAGTGCTGGCAACTGGCGATTCGGCATCCGGAGCGAGTCGAGCGCTTTGTCGCATTGTCCGTGGGCCATCCGATCGCGTATTCGCAAGGGGGCCTCGAGCAGAAGATCCGGAGCTACTACGCCGTCCTGATCCAGCTGCGCGGCCTGATGGAGTTCCTGGTCGTGCGCTTCAACTGGCTGCTGTTCCGGTGGCTCACCGGCTTCCCGGAAGAATTCCCGCGGTGGAAGCAGCAATTGTCGCGAGCCGGGCGACTCACTGCAGGCTTCAACTACTACCGCGCAAACGTCCGACTGCTGTTTGAGAAGAAGTACCCGCGGGTGAAAGTCCCCGTGGTCGGCGTCTGGAGCAGCGGCGACCGCTTTCTCGTCGAGAAGCAGATGCTCGGCTCGGCGCAGCACTGCGATGCCGGCTGGCAATACGAGCGCCTGGACGGCTGCAACCACTGGCTGCAGTTGTCCGCACCGGACGACACGAATCGACTGTTGCGGATGCACCTCGGCGGATCGCGGACAGATCAATGAAGACGCATCGACTCGAACTCGCGCTCGGCTTCGGCTGGCTGCGGTCCGCGAAAAGGGCACGGACATCGGTCAATCGATGATCGCGCCTTCGCACGCCGGGCGGACGTGCTTGCGATAACGCCGCATGAACCCGTGCGGCACCTCGCGTTCGTACGGCCGCCAGGCCTCCCTGCGTCGTTCGAGCGTCGCGTCGTCGACGTGCAGCGTCAGCCTGCGTCCGGGGATGTCGATCTCGACAAAGTCGCCGTCCACGACGAGCGCGATCGGTCCGCCATCACTCGCCTCCGGACAGACATGCCCGACGCAGGGCCCGGAGGTTGCCCCCGAGAACCGGCCGTCGGTGACGAGGGCCGCCGTCTTGAGCCCTCGCATCTTCAGCGCCATGGTGGCCCCGAGCATCTCGGGCATGCCGGGCGCCCCGCGGGGCCCGAGGTAACGCAACACCACGATGTCGCCCTGCCGGATGCGGCCCGCCGCGATGGCGCCAAGCGCCTCTTCCTCGGAGTTGAAGCACACCGCCGGCCCCTTGCAATGAAGCATCGACGGGTCCACGCCCGCCTGCTTGATGATGGCCGTGTCCGGCGCGAGGTTGCCGCGCAGCACGGTGATGGCGCCGCTCGAGCGGAATGCCTTCTCGACCGGCGGAATCACCTTGCTGTCGATCACGCGCGCCGCGTCGATGGCTGCCTTGAGCGGCTTGCCGGTGACGGTCATGCAACCGGTGTCGAGATAGCGCTCCATCTGCTTCAGCACGGCCGGCATCCCTCCGGCGGCCCACAGGTCCTGGATGCCGTAAGGCCCGTTCGGACTGACGGCGAGCAGCGTGGGCACGTCGCCGGCCGCTTCGAAATCCGCCATCGTCAACGGAACCTCCGCTGCGTGCGCGATGGCGGGCAGGTGCAGGGCCGTATTGGTCGATGCGCCGATCGCCATCGCCATGCGCACCGCATTGCGGAACGCCGCCGGCGTGAACATCTGGCGCGAGTTCAGGCCTTCCTTGACCATCTCGACGATGCGCTCGCCCGTGCGTCGCGCCGCGTCGAGCTTGTCGCTGTGCCAGCCGGGAATGTTGCTGGTGCCGGGCAGGCACAGGCCGAACACCTCGGCGAGGCACTGGAACGAATTAGCCGTGCCCATGATCTCGCAGGCGCCGCAGGTCGAGCACGTGGCCGACTTCGCGAGCAGCTGCAGGTCGTCGCCATAGTCGCCGTGATCGATCGAGCCGCGCTGGCCGGACGCATTGCGGATGTCCATCTGCCCGGGACCGCCCGACAGGTAGATCACGGGCAGGTCGAGCCGCGCCGCGGCCATCATCATCGCCGGGTTGATCTTGTCGCAGCCCGCGATGACGACCATGCCGTCGTAGGGCTGCGAGCGGATGTGCGTCTCGATGCTGTCCGCGATCAGGTCGCGTTGCGCAAGGACGAACCGCATGCCGTCGTGCGCCATGGCCACGCCGTCGCAAGGCGCCGGCACGTTGAATTCCGCACACTCGCCGCCGGCCGAGAGGATGCCATCGTGGACCTTGCGCGCGAGCCTGTCGAGGTGCGAGTGCCCGGTGGTCAGCTCGGTGTGCGAATTCGCGATCGCGATCAGCGGCCGGGACTTCAGCTTGTCGGTATTGAAACCCGCACCGTGCAGCAACCCCTTGCGAAAGAGGTTCATCACCGGGCTGGCGCTGTTCGAGATGATGTCGCTGCGCTTTTTCGAATCGGTCGCGCTCATGGTCTTCTCCCATGCCGATCGCCGGTGTCGATCAGCACGCCAGGGTTGAGGATCGCGCGCGGGTCCGCGACCTGCTTTGCGGCCACCAGCATCCGGCGGAACAGCGGATCGACTTCACGGTCGTAACCGCTGCGGTGATCGCGGCCCACGGCATGGTGATGGGTAATGGTACCGCCGTGGCCGACGACGGCCGCGTTGGCGGCTTCCTTGATTTCGCGCCAGGCGGCAAGCGCGCTTGCGACGCTGCCGTCGGCGGCGCGGGCGACGAACGTGAAATACGGGGCCGGCCCGTCCGGATACAAGTGCGTGAATCGGCAGGACAGCAAGGCGCCATGGCCCGTCGCGCGCTTGATGGCGTCGCCCACGTCGTCCTTGACGCTGCGGTAGAACGCCTCGAAGCGATCCCAGGTGATCGCGGTCTCGAACGTATCCATGATCACGCCCAGCCCCACTGCCGGATCCCGCCAGTACGGCATGCGCAGGAACGCCTCCCGCCACGCACCGGCCGCTCCCGTGCGGTGTTCGGTCGAGTTCTCCTGCGACATTGATCTCGCCACGGCCTCGGCATCGTACCGGCCGCCGTGGTCGCGCACGAGTTCGAGGGCTCGCGCCATCCAGGCATCGACGGCATGGTCGGCGGATTCGAACGCCAGCACCAGGATGGCCGTACGGCCGTCACCGACGCCGGAGAACACGGTCTCGAGCGGATCGAGCAGACGGCAGTTGCTGGGATTCAGCCCCGATTGCGATAGCGATCGGACGCAGCCGACCGCCGTGAAATAGTCGGCGAACTGCACGGACGCCGACGCGCGAAATCGCGGCGGGACCTGCAGGCGCACCCACGCTTCGGTGAGCACCCCGAGCGTGCCCTCCGAGCCGATGACGAGTCGATCGGGTGCGGGCCCCGCCCCGGAGCCGGGCAGGCGCCGCGTCTGCATGACGCCGGCCGGCGTCACCATGCGTGTGCACTCGACGAAGTCGTCGATGTGCGTGTGCTGGGTGGCATAGTGTCCGCCGGCGCGCGTCGCAATCCAGCCGCCCAGCGAGGAGAACTCGAAGCTCTGCGGAAAGTGCCGCAGCGTGAGGTGGTGCGCCTTCAACTGCGCTTCGAGTTCCGGGCCCAGGGCGCCGGCCTGGATGCGCGCCGCCCGACTGACGGCATCGACCTCGAGCACGCGGTTCAAGCGCTCGAGATCGAGCGAGACCGCCGCCGCAAAGCTGTCGCCGACGGACGCCTCGACGCCTCCGCACACGCTGCTGCCGCCGCCATAGGGAATGACGGCGACGTTGGCGGCTTGCGCCCAGTCGAGGATGTCGACGATCGCCCGCTCGTCGTCCGGGAAGGCCACCCAGTCCGGCGGCGGCGGCGGCTTGCGCAGCCACATGCGCGCGCAGTCCGCATAACTCTTGCCGGCGCTGTGATTGAGGCGATCGAGCGGCGCCGCGGAAAACTGCGCCGCAAGCGCGGCGGGGGGAGCGACCCGCGGCTTTGGCAGAGCGAATTCGGCCACCTGCGGCGGAGGCAGGTCGACGAACTGGCCGCCGACTTGCGTCACCATCGCCTTCACCGTGGCCTGCTCGCGCGCATCGAGCGCAGCGTCCGCGCGGCCCCAGCCCCAGAAGCGGCGCGGTGGACGACGGGAAAGCGACGTGTCTGCGCTCATGCGGGCTCCCGGAGGCTGGTTCGCCAGTCGATCATCGCAGGGCGCATCAACGCTCGCCCCGGCCTGGCGTCGCGCGCTCCAGGCTGGCCTCCATGCGAGGCGGCGAGCGCAGCGTCTGGAAGATCACGCAGTAGCGCTCGGTCAGCTTCAATAGCGTCGCGAGTTGTTCGTCGCTGGCATCCGAGTCGATCTCGAAGCGGATTCGGATGTCGGTGACACCCACGGGCACTTCCTTGTCGGTGCCGAGCGTGCCGCGGAAATCGCCGTCACCCTCGACGATCACCTTGGCCGAACGGAATGGAATGCTCATGGCCGTGGCGACGGAATTGAGCGTCACCCCGGCGCAGGCGACCAGCGATTCGAGCAGCATGTCGCCCGAACACGCATCGGTGCCGTCGCCGCCCGCGGCAGGATGGAGCCCGGCATCGATCCGGCCGAAGCGGGTCTCGATGCGGCAAGCCGGCCGATCCTGCAGCAGCGCGCCCTCCGCACGGAAGGTCTGCTTCGCCGCTTGCGGATGCTCCTTGTAGCGCGCCTTGAGCGGCGCCTGCAGTTTCCTGAGTTCTTCGGCGTTCATCCTGGGTACCGGTCTGAAGTGGGTCGGCGAACGGCGCAGTCACGCGCGCTCGAAGCAGGCGACCGTCTCCACGTGCTCCGTGAAGGGCATGAGGTTGAATGCGGTGAGGCTGCCCAGGCGCAGCTTACCACTCGATGTCAGTCGTTCCGTGTCGGTGAGGAACGAGTCGAGCCCGCAACTGACATAGATGAAACGCCCCGGGGGTTGTGCGCCCATGTGCATGAGAATGTCGCGATCGAGGCCCTTGCGCGGCGGGTCGGCAATCACGACATCCGCATCCAACGCAGCCGAGGCTGCTTCACCCGCAGGGCCCGGCACGACGTTCACCTTGGCGCGGCTTTCCGGATCGAGGCCCGCGACCCCGAGCGCCAGCCCCTGCAGGGAATGCGCACTCACCTCGTTCATGCGGATGTCCCGGACGCGGGACAACAGTGACAGGCCGATGGCGCCGACACCCGCATAGAACTCGGCCACCCGCGCACCTTCCGGAACCAGGGCACGCACGTGCTCCACGATACGTTCGGCGATGTCGAGGTTGTTCTGGCCGAAGGCGCCCGGAGGATAGTGCACCTCGGCCCCGCCAAAGCGCTCGATCACGCTGTCCGGTCCGCACCAGTTCTGGAACGCCGGCCCGAGGATCGTGTTGGATCGCTCGCAGTGTGCGCTGAACCACAGGCTGTGCAGTTCACTTCCGAGTCGCTCGCGAATCATGGTCGAAGCACGGGATCAGCGGCTCGACCGTCGCGCTGTTCGCGACCAGCACGACCTGCGCACTTTGCGAGGCACGCTCCACTACCACCTGTAAATGGCGTGCGACACCCACGTGCGCGGCTTCCGCATACGGCGCCACGTCGGCATCGATGAGAGCCCGCCGCACGACCGCCGCGACGCGATTGATCAACGGATGCTGAACGCTGCAGTTCGGGATGTTCACCAGCCGATGCGTGCCGAGCTGGAACAGCCCCAGCTTGGGTGCGCCCAACCGGCCGCGGATGGCGAGCCGGGCGCGCAGGCGGAACCCGCTCGTCGCGCCGGAAACCTCCGCAACGCCGGGCAGTCCATGCTGCCGCGCCAGCGCTTCGAGCGTCGCCAGTGCAGCAGGTGCGACGCCGGGCTCACCGTACCGCGGGCAACCCGGGCATGGTGGACGGTGAGGACACGACGCCTCGCCTCCTTCGCCGTGTGCGGGCGCTCGCGAGACGCTGCGACGCATGGGAGCGCTCAGCGTCATGCGCGCCGCAACATCAGGACATTGCCGGCGACCGCGAGGGCCGCACCGACGAACGTCAACGCATCCGGATGAAACCCCTCGAAGGCCATCGACACCGTGAGGGCGAGCAGCGGCGTCATGACGCCCACCGTGCCGGTGGGGCCCGGCCCGATGCGTTCCTGCAGCGTCAGGAAGCACGCGAACGTCAGCACCGATCCGGCCAGCGCCAGGTAGAACAAGGAGATCCACCACGACGCGACGGCGGGAGGCACGAAACTCTGTCCCTGCCACAGGGCGACCGGCACGCAAACGGCGGCGCCGTAAAGCATGCCGAAACCGAGCGAGGGCCAGAACGGCAGGTCGTGCGTGCGGTTGCGGCTTGCGGTGAGGCTGCCTGCCGCCGAAAGCAGCACGGCGCCGACCGTGAACAGCGCGCCGAGCGGCGTATCGCGATTGCCCGCCGCCTTGCCGAACTCGGGCCAGAAGATCAGCGCCACCCCGGTGAGCCCGAGCAGACCGCCCCAGACGAAACGCCAGGGCAGGCGCGTGCCGAACAGCGAGCGGGCGCCGATGCCGGTGACCAGTGGTGAGGCCGAATAGCCCACCGCGACCAGCCCGGAAAACAAATGCTTCTCGGCGTGGTAGACGCAGATGTATGCCACGCCGTACATCAGGCTGCCCTGCAGCGCGAGCAGGCCATGTTCCGCCGGCGTGAAGCGCAATCGCTCCTGGCGCATCACGCACAACGCCAGCACCACGGCGCCGGCCAGGGCGAAGCGCAGGGCCACACCGACCTCGGGCGCCACGCGCCCGACCTGGTACGTGATCGCATACCAGGTCGTGCCCCAGGTAAGCACGCAGATCGCGAGCAGCTGCCAGTTCTTGAATCGATGCATCGGCGCTCAGCGCGCCGCGACGAGCCACGCCCCGGCGCCCACGACGAGACACCCGAGCGCCACCCAATCCGCAACGACCACGCGGGCAACTCCAGCGTTGTAGCCGCCGACCGAGTATGCGAGGGCGAGGAAGGACGCGACGCTCGCGAAACCGGCGACGAACGCGAGCGGCTGCAGCGGCGGACGGAATGCCGCAATGATGAAGAACAGGCCGAGCAGGCCGAACAGGACCGCGCGGTGACGCATGAGGATGGCGATGTTCGCCTCCTCGAAGCTCAACCCATACAGGCTCGTCAGGCGCTCGGCGCCGAGGATGCCCGAGAGCGGCAACAGATGGATGATGCCCACGATGACCAGCATAGCCGCCACGAGTTTCTGCATGCGTCAGCCCTCCGTATCCGGCAGCCCGGCGTTCAATCCATCGGCCTCGAGCGGCACGGTACGCAGGCCCGCAACCGTTGACAACACCGGCGCTCGACCGCTGCGAATCCCTTAAGATTGCCGCGGCACAAGAGCCGGCTTCACGGGTGGGACACAAGATGACTCAAGTTCAGTGGAAGTTCATGGGGTGCGCCGTCGCAGCTTTCTGGGCGATAACCTGCGCGGCCGCGGATCAAACGGTCCCGGACAGCCTGCGGGCGTGCGCCGCGATCAAGGCCGACAGCGAGCGGTACGCGTGCTATGACCGCGAGATGGCGAAGCTCGTGCCGGGTGCCGTGGTTGCGACCGCAGGTGCGGCAGCCGTTGCGCCGGCAGCCGCTGTGGCGCCTGTGCTGACGCCGGAACAGCGTTTCGGGCTGTCACCGGCGCAGGCGGACGCGAAGGTCTCGGAGGTTTCGGCATCCGGATCACTGGAGTCGCTCGAAGCCAAGGTCTCGGGCATCCGCAACATTTCCAACGGCCGCGTCCTGATCGATCTCGACAACGGCCAGGTCTGGCGGCAGGTCGATACGGACGTGACCGTTCGGCTGAAAGCGGGCGACGCGGTGAGCATCAAGCGCGGCGTGCTCGGCTCGTACTGGCTCAGTTCGAACGACCGTGGATGGCGGGTCAAGCGGTTGAAGTGAGCGTGCGCGTCGAAAGACTCAACGTTCCGGCATGAAAAAAGGCCGGCGGGCTTGCGCCCGCCGGCCTCGTTCCCTATGCGGGAAGCAGTGCCGGGATCAGTTCGCCGGACCGCAGTCCGTGCGACGGATCGTCACGCGACGGTTCTCCGCACGACCCTCTTCGGTCGCATTGTCGGCCAGCGGCTTGGTCTCACCCATGCCGATCGCCGTGATGCGGCCCGGGGCCACGCCCTTGGCGGCAAGGTAATCCACCACCGCCTGGGCACGACGCTCGGACAGCTTCTGGTTGTAGGCCTCGTCGCCGACGCTGTCGGTGTGGCCGGTGGCGGTACCACCGACGAACTCCAGCTCCGTCAGCCGCGCCGCAATGCGGTCGAGCTCGGCCTTGTCCTCAGCCGTCAGTTCCGCCGAGTCGAACGCGAAATGCGTCCGGATCGTCACGTCGCACGAGCAGCCTTTCGGACCCACGCGGTCGCCCGCCGGGGTGTTCGGGCAACGGTCGGCCGTGTCGCACACGCCGTCGTTGTCCGCATCCGCGCACTTCGTCGGCGCAGCGGCCACCGCAGCGACCGGGGCGGCCGCCGCTACCGGCATCGCCTCCTCGACCTCACCGAACCGATAGACGAAGCCCAGCGTGAAGCGCTCGACGTCGGTCTTGTCGTTGCCGGTCTCGGCGACGTCCGCGACGTTGTCGTACTCGAGACGCATGGACACGCGCTGATTCCAAGTGTAGCTGGCACCCACGCCCCACAGGAACGAGCCGCTGTTATCAGAAATGTTGCCTTTATCCTCGTAGGTGCGACCCGGATCGGAACCCCGAGCCGGTTGTCCTGCGCCGAGAAGCTGCCACTGAGCTTGTTGTCGCCCATGTAATAGCCGAGGCGACCGTAGAGGTTCCAGGAGTCACCGATCGGCAGCATGGGGAGCAACGACAGCGGCCCAACCGCTGCTCTCGAAATTCAGGTCGCTGCGATACGTTCCGCCGGTTGGGGGTGGCGGGACGGTATTCGGGTTCACGTTATATGTGTACGTACCGGTCGCCCTGATCTCCTCTTTGCCGAGATCCATGTAGCCCGCTTCGACGGCCAGCCACGGCACGAACTGGTAACCTACGAACAGGCTGTACGTCATGTCCGTGTCGCTGAGCTTGCCCTTGTCCGGGGTAATCGTCACGAAGTTGAACAGGCCATCGGCAATGACGGCAGAAAAGGCATTGGCATCCGACTGGGCTGACGCTCCAGTTGGCCTGGCCAACGTCGCCGCCGATATAGAACCCACTGCGTTCCGCCGCCGTGGCGGACGTCGCGACCATCACGGCCGCAGCGATCAATGTAAGTGTGTGTCTCATCCAGCTCACTCCTTGTTACTTAAGAAAACCAAACTTGCATCAATCCCTTTCGCAAGGATTTCCGCCAGCCAATGTACAAATCGTACTCGGCCAGCCGCCGGAGTGGCATGCGCAGATATAGCGCCCCACGTCGAGGAGCCTGCGACAGGCCCAACACGAAAGCACGGCGGCCAAGCGGCACTCGCCCAGGGAATGCCCCACTAGACTCATTCTAGACGAAGCGGACCTGAAATTCGATGACGGCCTGTCCGCTGCGAATCGCCCGGACGTGCGATGCAGCTCCGTGTCGATGACCAACGTTCGATATCCTGCGAACCAGCCCTTCGCCTGGCAACTCGACGGAGACCGCGGATGAACGCGACGGAAACGACGCAGTGGAAGAAGACGGCCTGCATCATCTGCGCGTTGAATTGCGGCCTCGAGGTGCAGACGGATGGTCGCCGAATCGTCCGCATGCGTGGCGACAAGGCTCATCCCGTGTCGCAGGGCTACGTCTGCGAAAAGTCGCAACGGATGGATTACTACCAGAACGGCGCCGACCGCCTCGCGAGCCCGATGCGCCGCAAGCCGGACGGCACCTACGAAGCGATCGACTGGGACACGGCGATCCGCGAGATCGCCGTGAAGTTCGCAGCCATCAAGGCTCGGCACGGCGGCGAAAGCATCCTGTACTACGGCGGCGGCAGCCAGGGGAACCACATCGGCGGCGTGTACGGCGACAGCACGATCAAGGCGCTGGGCATCCAGTACCGCTCCAATGCGCTGGCCCAGGAGAAGACCGGCGAAGCCTGGGTGCAGGGCAAGATGACGGGCTCCGGCATCCACGGCGATTTCGAGCACTGCGAGGTGGCCGTCTTCGTCGGCAAGAATCCCTGGCAGTCGCACGGCTTTGCGCGCACGCGCGTGATCCTGCGCGAGATCCAGAACGATCCTGCACGCTCTATGATCGTGATCGATCCCCGCCGCAGCGAGACGGCCGAGATGGCGGACGTTCACCTCGCCGTCCGTCCCGGGACGGATGCGTGGTGCCTTGCCGCACTCGCCGCCATCATCGTGCAAGACGGCCTCGTCGCCCGAACGTGGATCGACGAGCACACCACGGGTTACGTCCCCGTGGCCGAAGCCCTGCAACGCATCTCCGTGCGGGACTATGCCGCCATCTGCGGCGTCGACGAGTCACTGCTGCGCCGGGCGGCTGAGCGCATCGCCCGCGCGAAAAGTGTGTCGATGATCGAGGACCTCGGCGTGCAGATGAACCTGCATTCGACGCTCGTCAGTTACCTGAATCGGCTCGTGTGGCTGCTGACCGGTCACTACGCACGGCCGGGAACCAACAATGCATTCGTGCCCATGCTCGGGCTGTCGCAGTCGAAGCGGGAAAATCCCAAGGAGACGCGAGGCGCGTCGACGGATGGCGCGACGACCGCGCCGAGGCCGGGGTCTCGCAGCCCGGTCACCGGCAGCCGGGTCATCATGGGCCTGATCCCGTGCAACGTGATCCCGGAGGAGATCCTCACCGATCACCCGAAGCGCTTCCGCGCGATGCTGATCGAGAGCGCCAATCCGGTGCACTCGCTCGCCGACAGCCAGCGCATGCGCGAGGCCGTGCGCGCGCTCGAACTGAGCGTCGTCATCGACGTCGCGATGACCGAGACGGCGGCGCAAGCCGACTACGTGCTGCCGGCCTCGAGCCAGTTCGAGAAAGCCGAGGCCACGTTCTTCAATCTCGAGTTCCCGCGCAATGGGTTCCACTTGCGGCAACCGCTCTTCGAACCGCGGCCCGGGACGTTGCCCGAGGCGGAGATCCACGCGCGGCTCGTCGAGGCCCTCGGCGAACTGGACGACCGCCACTATCGCCTGCTGAGGCGCGCCGCAGGGCTTGGACTGACGGCATATGGACTGGCCTTCGCGTGGAAGTCGCAGCGGGACCGACAGGTGACGCGCTACGCATCGGTGGTGCTGTACCGAACGCTGGCGCCGCGCCTCCCCGCCGGCATGGATACCGCGGCGGCGCTGTGGGGCATCGTCCAGATGTACGTGCGGCGCAATCGGCAAGCGGCGCGACGCGCTGGATTCGGCGGCTCGGCCCTGCATGCGGGCAACGACTTGTTCGAAGCAATCGTCGGATCGCCGTCGGGCGTGGTGTTCGCCGTCAGCGAGTATGCGGACAGCTGGCAGGCCGTCCGGCACCCCGGCCATCGAATCAATCTTCACATTCCGGAACTGATGCCGGAACTCGCGAAGCTCAACTCAGGCGGGCCGGCACACGACGAGGAGTTTCCGTTCGTACTCTCTGCCGGCGAGCGTCGCAGCGACACCAGCAACACGTCCATTCGCGATCCCGGGTGGCATCGCAAGGGGCCGTTCGGCACGCTGCGGATCAGCCCGCAGGATGCGGCCCACGTCGGTTGTGCGCAGGGCGACTGGGTTCGCATCACGACGCGGCGTGGCAGTGCGCAGGCCCCCGTCGAGATCACGAGCGAACTGCAACCGGGGCACGTCTCGCTGCCGAACGGACATGGCATCGACTATCACGGCGCCGACGGTGCGCTCGTACGCCGCGGGGTGGCCCTCAATGAACTCACGCGCATCGAGGACCGCGACCCGATCGCGGGCACGCCCTGGCACAAACATGTCGCGGCGCAGATCGAGAGATTGAGCGCTGTGCCTGAAGTCGCCGCGCAGACCGAGTGAGCATCGCAAGGACGCCGGACCGTCCTGCGGCACGGGCGCCTACGTGCGGCGCTCGACCAGGACAATCGAGTAGTGCTGCGCGCTGCCGACGGCGTCCAGTACGAGGAAGAGTTCCGCAGGATTCTTGCTGCCGTCGTAGGTCGCGAGCCCCTTGACCGGCAGTCCGTTCAGCAGCGCCAGCGGGCCCAGGCAGGCGCTGTAGCTCAGGTTGACGCGATACACGTCGAATCGGCTATCGACTGGATCGATTGAGCCATTGACGATGCAACCCGTTGTGGCGTTCTGGCTGAACATCTGCCCGACTGCATCAATGGTCATGACCTCGGCGGCGGGGTTCGTCGTGGATCGATATGAACCGGCAATGGCGGCCCTCGAGGAGCCACTGCCGTGCAGTGAGTCGTAGCTGCCCCGGAAGGCTACCGGGACCGTGCCGCTCGCGGACGTCTTGAGGTTGGCGGTCAGCTGCAGCTCGCCAGTACGCTTCACCCAGCTGGCATCGGCCTTGCCGGCTCCACTGTGCGAGCCATCGGGCAACGCCGCACCCAACGGCAGGACGACGTGCAGCTCTGATTTTTCGCGGTCGAAGTAGCACTCGCGGTTGTTGATCGTATAGCCGGTGACGTCGCCGACGAACTGGGTTCCATCGCTCTGCACGAGATGCATACGGGGAGATTCGTCGATCAAGGCGACGGTCCCGTCGGCGGCGCGCCAGATCCCGCCCGGGCTGCAGCTGTCGGTGTAGCCGTTTTCACTGACCGGGACTGAGGTGTCGCCGCAGGCGCTCAGTGCAACGGCGGCAATCACGAAGAGCAGCTGTCCTTGCATGGTGGTCTCCACCCCGGCTCAACCCGGTCGATCGACCTCCCACACGCAGTGTCGCGCCGCCCCGAAAGCGTGGCATGCGTAGATATCGCTAGGACGCGCCCGCCGCTACTCCTCGGCCCCCGAAAGATTCGTTATGCGGCCGTCTTCGTCGATCGTCGCGTCGACGATCAGCGACGTCTGCGCATATCGCACGCGGTAGCGGAATGAATCCGCCGCATCGCCGGAATCCCGCTCGACTTGCTCGATGCGGAGCGGAGGACCGAGTGAGCGGAAGAAGTCGTGGCCCTTCGACCACCGGGGCCGGACCGTTTCGAGAAATTCCGGACTCAGGTTCTTGCCGTAGACCTCCGGGTCGAGGCGGTGTGCGTAGTAATCGAAGATGCTTTTCGAAACTGCGGGGCGCTCGTCCGCAACCTTTGCGTACACGAGACTCGGCACGAGGAGCCGCGCGATGTGACTCGCGATCGCGACCGGATTTGCGCTGTAGGTGTTGGTCAGCACGATCACTGTCACGCGATCGTCGGGCAGTCTCAGGATGTCCGAGCTGAACCCGGCCGTTCCGCCCGAGTGCTCTTGTGCCCGATGGCCGCGGACCGGCGTCACGAACCATCCGAATCCATAGCCACTCAGTGAGCCATCCGCGAGCGGCTGGTCCGTCCAGATCTTGGCGTAGCTTTCGTTCGAAAGAACCGAGTGTGCGTCGAGAAAAGAATTCCATCGGACCAGGTCACCGACCGTCGACACGAGATCGCCTGCGCCGCCAACCGCCGTTGGCTGAACCGGATCGCGGTTCTCGACGCGTCCGCCTTCGAGCGCGTAACCGGATGCGCGGCCTGCAATGATTTCTGCCGGCGTGCTGCTGCGCGTTCGCGTCATCCCGGCCGGTCCGAGAATGCGCTTCTCGATCACGGTCACATAGGGTTCGCCGCTGGCTTTCTCGACGATGAGGCCCAGCAGGTAGTAGCCCGTATTGCTGTAATGCCAGCCGGTGCCCGGCGGAAAATCCATCGGCCGGTCCGCCACCTTTGCGATCAACTGCTCCGCGGTGGTCGGAATCCTGTAAGCACCGTAGCCGAGGACTTCCTCGAAATCCGGAATCCCCGACGTGTGGGTAAGCAGCTGGCGAATCGTCACGGCGCGCCAGGCGGAAGGCAGATCGGGCAGGTACTTCGCCGGCGAATCGTCCAAGCCGACCTTGCCCTGCTCGACCAGGGTCATGATCGCGACCGCAACGAACTGCTTGGTCATGGACCCGATCTCGAAGACCGTGTCGGGCGTTACGGCGGCCTTGAGTTCCAGGTCGGCAAAGCCGTAGCCCTGCAGCTTGAGTGTGCGTCCGTCCTGGACCACGGCCAGCGACAGGCCGGGGATCTGCTGTCGCTGCATCTGCTTCGCGATGTAGTCGTCGATCGCGTCCGCGTGCGCCAGCCCGGCCAGGAGGCAACCGATGACAACGAGAGTCCGGGCGTGCATGACTGATCGTACGTCGAAAGCCAGCGGCCCCGTCATGGAAATCACGGCCGACGGCAGGATGACGCCGGGGAACGCGACTTCTCGCCTGGTGACGTGGGCGAGACGATTCTGGGCTATCTGCGTGACGCATGCAGCCTCGACCTCGATTCGCACGCGGTACGGGTCCTCTTTTGAGTCTACGACTGCGCGTTCGCGTCGTCGTCGAGAGCCCCATGCTGTTCACGGTGGCGCAGGAAATCATCCGGCAGCTCCTCGGGGAAATGCGCGACGGTTGCGGCGGGTCCTGATTGAGATCGACCCATGCCTGAGGCAGTGTGCCCATCGGGAGGAAGTGCCACATGGGCCAGTCATTGCCGTTGCCTCGGGCCGAAGCGTCCACTCCGGATTCCGTTGCTGCGCTACGCCATCCGATCGAACTGGCGCTCGAAGGCAGCGGAATCGGCATCTGGGACTGGGACGTCGTTAACGGGAAGTCCTCTCATTCGCGAATCAACCAGCGCCTGCTCGGCTTCGAGGACACGGACGAAATCGGCGGAAACTTCGCCGAATTGACCGCGAGGATCCACCCGGACGACGCGATGCCGATGAAGGCGCTCGTCGAACGGCATCTGCGCGGGGAGACCCCGCTCTACTGCGCGGAGTTTCGCGTCCGGCGCAAGGACGGCAGCTACGCGTGGTTCGAGTCCCGGGGCGTGGTCATCGAACGAGGCCCGCGCGGCGAACCACTGCGCATGGTCGGGATCCACCTCGAGATTAGCGACCGCAAGGCCAACGAGCAGTTGCGGCGGGACCTCGAGACCGCATTGCGCCGCAACCAGGACGAACTCGAGACGCTGGTCGGACTGCAGACACGCAAGCTGATCGACGCGGCCGACGCCTCGGAGCAGGGAAACCGCGCCAAGAACGTGCTGCTGGCTCGCGTGGGCGACGAGCTTCGCAGTCCGCTGAAGGTCGTGATCGACTCGTGCGCGCGAATGCTCAACGCGACCACGGATGCGTCGTCGGCGCCGATGCGCGAGCAGCTGGAACTCATCCGGCAGTCCACCCAGCAACTGTCGGAGAGCGTCGAGCGCCTCCTCGACGTCAACCGCATCGAGACGAATACCCTCGACATCTGCGGCACGTCGGTGAATCTGCGCCATGTCCTCGAGGAGCAGTGCGAGGCCATGGAAGCGCGGGCCTGCGAGCGGGGCCTAAGCCTGCGCGCCGTCAGCTGCGACGAGGACCTCGTGGTCTTCGCAGACCGTGCAAGACTGGCTCAGGTCGTCCGCGAACTGCTCACGAACGCCATCCGGTTCACGGACCGTGGATACGTGCAGGTGCGCGCGCGAGTCGTCGCCGGAGCCATGGTGCTCGTCGAGGTACAGGACACGGGCATCGGCATTCCGCGAGACCGGCAGGCGACGCTGTTCCATGCATTCGGGCCGCCTGGAGATCAACAACGCGTGTTGCGCCGAGGCATGGGGCTGGGGCTTTCGATCTGTCGTGCCGTCATCGACGCGATGGCCGGCTCGATCGGCGTGACCAGCCGGGCCGGGCGCGGCAGCCGATTCTGGTTCACGCTGCCGCTGGCCGCGAGCGCCCAGACGGTCAGCTCGACTCGTCATTGACGACGGGACAATCGACCGGCTATCGCTTCTCGATCCGGTCGAGGTACTTCAGCTCGTTCAGGGCGTTGATGTCGTCCGGATTGAGCTTCAGGCAATTTTCGTAGAGGGCCCGCGCCTCCTGGGTCTTGCCCTGCTCGGTCAGCGCGTAGGCTTCGCCGCGCCAGGCCCTCGCGAGGTCCTCGCTGCGCATGACATCCGATGAGCTTCGGTTGGCAAAGTCCGCGGACCGGCGGTACAGCTCGATCGACTTGTCGTATTCCTTCGCGGCGGCATACGTGTTCGCGAGCTCGGACATGTACCGGGCGCTCATCGGTGAGACGACCAATGCCGCACACAGCGCGTCGCGGGCCTGGTGCCGTTCGCCGAGCCGGAGGAGCGCGTAGGCTTTCAGCAGGTACGCGTCGCCCCACGTGGAATCGAGCACCTCGGATCCTTTCTTGTCGGGACGGGGAATCGCGGAATAGAGCAGGCTCATCTTCAGGTTCTGCGAAGAATAGACCGCTCGCTCGCTGTCCTTGTAGGCCTGCTCGAAATACCGGATGACCTTGTCGAAGTATTCGTCGATCGCACGACGCGGCTCGCCGATTCTCATCAGGTCCCGCCCGGTCGCGAGCATCTCCAGCTGCGGGTTGGCGGCGGGTTGCGTCCCGTCCGATCCGGCGCCGTCGTCGGCGAGCGCGGACTGCCCACCGATCAGCGAGATCGCCGTTGCACAGGCCGCAAGCAGCGCGAGCAATGTCCGTGACTCAATCATGCAAGCGCGCGAACGACGGACGAGTCGATCCACGATCAGGGCTTCTCGCTCAGCTCGGCCAGCGACAAGCGCTTCTCGATGCGCCGCGTCCCGCGCTGGTCCACGACGGACAGCGTCACCGTGGTCCCGGCACCCTGCCAGTCGATATCGACGAGGCCGAAGTTCGGCTCGCGGATCACGTCGCTCACCCGGAGGGTGTTCGGCGTGGGGACGGGCCAGACTTCGGTGAGCCCGCTCGAGGTGAGGTCCCACAACGGGTAGGGCACGTTGACGTCGAGCCTCGACAGCTCGGCGTAGTGCATGTCGCCGCTCAGGAACACCACGCCATTGGCGCGCGTGCGCCGGATCAGCTCGATAAGTCGTTGCTGGTCGTGAGCGAACAGCGACCACCCTTCCCAACCCGGGAAATCGGCCAGCACCTGCACGCTCGACCCGATCAATCGCACGTCGGCCGGCGTTTCGAGTTGCCGCTCGAGCCATTGCCATTGGCGCTCGCCGACCATCGTCGCCTTGGGGTCGGGATTACGCGCGTACGGGCCCGGCACCTCGAGCCCCTTCTTGTACCGGGCCAGCGCCCAGGATCGATAGTTACGGACGCCGGGCTCGGGCTTCACGAGCGGCGTCCGGTTGTAGCGCAGGTCGAGCAGGATCACCTGCACGCGCTTGCCCGGCGGGCCGAACACGTATGAGGCATACACGCCATCGCGCGCCCGGCGCGGTGAGTCGGCCGGCTCGCCCCAGAAATCGAAGAACACCTGCCGCGACGCTTCCTTCTGCGGATAGTCGCCGCCCGCGTCATCCTCGCCGAAATCATGGTCGTCCCAGGTGACGGCGAGCGGGGTGGTGTCGCGCAGCTTCGCGAATCCCGGCTGCTTCGCAAGCTCGGCGTACTTGGCGCGCAGAACGGCCATGTCGCGGGTGTCGCCATAGATGTTGTCGCCGAGGAACACGAAGAGCTCGGGCTTCGCCGCGAGAACCGCCTCCCAGATCGTCTGTTCCTTGCCCCCTTCGGCACACGAGCCGAACCCGATCCGCGTGAGCGTGCGGTCGAGCGCGATGTGCGGATCGGGCCGCTCGGGTGAATTGGCGTCGCCTTCCGCGCGGGCCGCGGGCACGATGGCGGACATCGTCAATGTGCAAGCCATGACGATCGTGCGGAACAGCCACTGGCCGCGGGACGAGTTGACGGCTTCGGTGATCAACATGGGGTCAACCTGCTCTGCGACGCGCATTGCGCGCGTAGTAGACCATGCCGGGTGCTGGCGGAACAGGCGTCGCGCGGGAGCGCGGGTGTCGCCGCCCAGCCGGCGAGACCGGGCTCGAGTGAGCATGCCTATGATGCCCATCATTAGAATGAATTGGCTCGCTGCCCGCCACAAGCCTACAGTCGGATGACACCGCAACCGAGAACGCCAGGAGCAAGCCATGACGAGTGAAGCGAAGTGCCCGTTCGCCGCGATACCAGGTGCCCGCACGCATGCCGGTGCCCAGTCGAACAGTGACTGGTGGCCCAACCGGCTGAACCTCCAGATCCTGCACCAGCACTCGGCGAAGTCGAACCCCATGGGCGAGCAGTTCGACTATGCGCGGGAATTCAAGAAGCTCGACCTGGCGGCACTGAAGAAAGACCTCCACGCGCTGATGACGGATTCTCAGGACTGGTGGCCGGCCGACTGGGGCCATTACGGTGGCCTGTTCATCCGCATGGCCTGGCACAGCGCGGGCACGTACCGTGTGTCGGATGGCCGCGGCGGCGGCGGCACCGGCAACCAGCGTTTCGCGCCGATCAACAGCTGGCCCGACAACGGCAACCTCGACAAGGCTCGACGGCTGCTGTGGCCCATCAAGAAGAAGTACGGCAACAAGATCTCCTGGGCCGACCTGATGATCCTGGCCGGCAACTGCGCGCTCGAGTCGATGGGCTTCAAGACCTTCGGCTTCGGCGGTGGGCGAGCAGACATCTGGGAGCCCGAGGACGAGATCTACTGGGGCAGCGAGAAGGCCTGGCTGGGAGACGAGCGCTATACCGGGGCTCGGCAGCTCGAGCATCCCCTCGGCGCCGTGCAGATGGGCCTGATCTACGTGAACCCCGAAGGCCCCAACGGCAATCCCGACCCGGTCGCGTCGGGCCGCGACGTGCGCGAGACCTTCGCCCGCATGGCGATGAACGACGAAGAGACCGTCGCGCTGGTGGCCGGCGGCCACACGTTCGGCAAGGCGCATGGCGCGGGCGACCCGGCGCTGGTGGGCCGCGAACCCGAGGGTGCCTCCATCGAACAGATGGGCCTCGGCTGGAAGAACGCCTTCGGCACCGGCAAGGGCGTGCACACCACGACCAGCGGCATTGAAGGAGCGTGGAAGCCCAACCCGACACGATGGGACATGGGCTACTTCGACATGCTCTTCGGCTATGAATGGGAACTGACGAAGAGCCCGGCCGGCGCGCACCAGTGGGTCGGGAAGAACGTCAAACCGGAGCACATGATTCCAGATGCCCACGATCCGTCGAAGAAGCACCCACCGATGATGACGACGGCGGACCTGTCGCTGCGCTTCGACCCGATCTACGAGAAGATCTCGCGCCGCTTCCACAAGAATCCGCAGCAGTTCGCCGATGCGTTCGCCCGCGCCTGGTTCAAGCTGACCCACCGCGACATGGGCCCGCGCGCCCGCTACCTCGGCCCGGACGTGCCGGCGGAAGTGCTGATCTGGCAGGATCCCGTTCCGGCCGTGGACCACGCGCTGGTGGACGAGCAGGACATCGCGAGCCTGAAGGCCAAGGTCCTCTCGTCGGGCTTGTCGATCTCCCGGTTGGTGACCACGGCCTGGGCATCGGCCGCGACGTTCCGCGGCAGCGACAAGCGTGGCGGGGCCAACGGCGCGCGCATTCGCCTGGCGCCCCAGAAGGACTGGGAAGTGAACCAGCCGGCTGAACTCGCGACGGTGCTGCAGCAGCTCGAAGCCATCCGCAAGACGTTCAACGACGCCCAATCCGGCAAGAAGAAGATTTCGCTGGCGGACCTCATCGTGCTGGCGGGCTGCGCTGCCGTCGAGGAGGCTGCGAAGAAAGCCGGCCACCCGGTCACGGTGCCTTTCTCGCCCGGACGCACGGATGCTTCGCAGGCGCAGACCGACGTGGAGTCGTTCGCCGTGCTGGAGCCCATCGCCGACGGCTTCCGCAATTACCTGCGCGCCGGGCTCAAGACCCCGGCGGAGGAACTGCTGCTGGATCGCGCCCAATTGCTGACATTGACCGCCCCTGAAATGACGGTGCTGATCGGAGGCATGCGCGCCTTGAATGGGAATGTCGGGCAGTCCAGGCACGGCGTGTTGACGGGTGCACCGGGGACGCTGACGAACGATTTCTTCGTCAACCTGCTCGACATGAATATCGAGTGGCGCCCCGCTTCGACCGAAGGGGTCTATGAAGGGCGTGATCGCGCCTCGAACAAGGTCAAATGGACGGGCACGCGGGTCGACCTGGTGTTTGGCTCGAACTCCGAGCTCAGGGCTCTGGCCGAGGTCTATGCCTGCGACGACAACAGGCGGAAGTTCGCGAACGACTTCGTGGCGGCCTGGAACAAGGTGATGAACCTGGATCGTTTCGACCAGGCGTAGTCGACTGCGAAGGCCTGCGCGACTGAGGGTCGCGCAGGCCGCTCGCTCAGTGCTCGCTGCGCCCCGACGCCTCCATCTGCTTCATGATGGCGTCCAAGTTGAAGGAGCCTGGGCGCTGGCTCGGCGGGAACTCCTTCAGCGTCATCAGGAACTGCGTCGCAGCCGCGGTGGCGCCGAAGATGATGTAGGGACGATCGAGCGCCCAGTCCTCGTAGACATTCGCATTGTGCTGTGCCCGCTCGTAGGGATCACGGCGCAGGTTGAAGACCAGCGGCACGCGCAGGTTCGTGAAGGGCTCGCGCCAGACCCCGAAGCCCTGGCCGCGGTTCTCCTTGTAGACCACCTTCCAGTCGTTCCAGCGGACCGCAACGATGTCGCCGTCGTCGTTCACGTAGATGAATCCCGGCCGGGGTGAGTCCTTGGCCTGTCCGCTCACGTAATCGAGCACGTCGTAGCCGTCGATGTGGTTCTTGTAGGTGCGGCCGTTCAGCCTGGCCCCCTTCAACAACTGCGCCTTGATGTCGGGCGCGCCGGCCGCATCGGCGAACGTCGGCAGCCAGTCCTGGTGCGAGACGATGCCGTTCAGCGTCACGCCGGCGGGAAAGTGCCCCGGCCAGCGGATGAAAGCGGGGACGCGGTAGGCGCCCTCCCAGTTCGAGTTCTTCTCGCTGCGGAACGGGGTATTGCCGGCGTCGGGCCAGGTGTTGAAGTGCGGACCGTTGTCGGTCGAGTAGAGCACGATCGTGTCGTTCGCGATGCCGAGGTCGTCGAGCAGCTTCAGCAGTTCGCCGACATTCGCATCGTGCTCGAGCATGCCGTCGGTGTACTCGTCGTTGCCCTTGTGCCGATGCTCCTCCCGGACGTGCGTGCGGAAGTGCATGCGCGTCCCGTTCCACCATGCAAAGAACGGCTTGCCTGCCTTCACCTGGCGCGTGATGAAGTCCGTGGTCGCCGCCACGGTCTCGTCGTCGATGGTCTCCATCCGCTTCTTCGTGAGCGGGCCGGTATCGACGATCGTCTGGCCACCCTTGCCGTCCGATGTGACCTTGAGCACGCCACGCGGCCCGAACTGCTTGCGGAAGGCAGGATCCGTCGGGTAGTCCTCGTTCTCCGGTTCCTCCTCGGCGTTCAGGTGATAGAGGTTGCCGAGAAACTCGTCGAACCCGTGCATCGTCGGCAGGTGCTCGTCTCGATCGCCCAGGTGGTTCTTGCCGAACTGTCCGGTCGCATAGCCCTGCGCCTTCAGCACGGTCGCGATCGTCACGTCGGATTTCTGCCAGCCTTCCTTCGCGCCCGGCACGCCGACCTTGGTCATGCCGGTGCGCAGCGGGTTAACGCCGCCGACGAAAGCGGCTCGCCCCGCGGTGCAGGACTGCTGTCCGTAATAGTCGGTGAACGTCACGCCCTCGCGAGCGACGCGGTCGATGTTCGGCGTGGTGTAGCCCATCAGGCCGCGGTTGTTGTAGCTGATGTTCGACCAGCCGATGTCGTCACCCCAGATGACGAGGATGTTCGGCTTTTTCCCGCCTCGGGGAGAAGCGAGCGCCTGGGCATCGGCGGGCGCACCGATGGCCGGTGCGGGATCGGTCATGGCGACGTTGCTGGGGCGATCCGCGGCAGCGGCCGGCGACGGCGAACTCGCCGGCGGGGCCGTCTCCGGAGACTTCGCACACCCCGCTAGGACCATGACCATGGCCGCGAGCGTCGCAAATGCCGGGGTCGGGCCGAAATTCGCCTGCGGCAGCCAGCCACGCCTCGTTTGTGTGTTGCCCATCGCTCCCCCTGTGATTCTGATTCGCGGGTGCCGTCCGAGACGGCGAGCCAACAGATACTGGCAAATGAATTCGTCCGCAAGTGTCTCTGCATCGGCTGGCGTGGCAAGACCCCGGTCTGCTCGAGGTGGGCGCGGAAGGCCGTGACGTCGACGATCGAACCTGGCAGGTCCGGACGTACGACGCTTGGCGCTGGATCTCAGTCGTCGTGCCTGCGTGTGATTGGCGTATCCTGCGCAAACTCAGGGAGTTTTCCGGCAGGAGATTCGCCGGCGGCGGCGTAACGAGTGCTGGCTTCGGCGACGGGATGTACGCGCTGCCCGTGCGTGCTCTCTGGGAACGCTCCACTGCCTGAGACGGATCGATGTCCAACCAGCCCGAGGATGGCCAATCGCATTTCGAGCGCTGGCGCCGCGCCACGCTCGCCCCGTTCGAGCACCGCACGTTCACGCTGTTCTGGGGCGCCTCGCTGGTGTCCTCGTTCGGCGGCATGATCCAGACGGTCGGCGCCTCGTGGCTGATGATGACGATAGCGCCGTCGGCCGACCGTGTCGCGCTCGTGCAGACGGCGGGCGCGCTCCCCTTTTTCTTCCTGTCGCTGATCGCCGGTGCGCTCGCCGACACGCGCGATCGCCGGACGATCATGCTGGCTTCGCAAGTCTTTACGCTGCTGGCCTCGGTCCTGCTGGCCGCGATGACGCTGGCAGGCGCCATCACTCCTTCGCTGCTGCTGCTGCTGACGTTCCTGGTCGGCTGCGGCACCGCGGTCCTGGCGCCCGCCTGGCAGGCCTCGATTGGCGACATCGTGCCGCGCAGCAAGATCGCACCCGCCGTCATGGCGAACGCCGTGGGCTTCAACCTGGCACGCAGCCTCGGCCCGGCGATCGGCGGCGCGATCGTCGCAGCGGTCGGCGCTGCCGCCGCGTTCATCATCAACGCCGTCTCGTACCTCGGCATCATTGCGACGCTGCTCTGGTGGCGACCGCAGCGCGTGCGGAGCGACCTCCCGCCGGAACCGCTGGGCTCCGCAATGGCCGGCGGGCTGCGCTATGTAAGCCTGTCGCCCCACCTGCTCGCGATCCTGCTGCGCTGCGCGCTGCAGTCGATTCCGATCGCGGCAGTCACGGCACTGATGCCGGTCGTCGCGCGCGACCTTCTCGGCGGCGGCGCCCTCACCTACGGCGTGATGCTGGGCGGCTTCGGCATCGGCGCGATGCTCGGCGCGCTGGCGAGTGCTGGACTGCGCAGGCGTTTCACCAGCGATGCGCAGCTCAAGGCTCTGTCGGCCCTGGCCTGCGTCGCGATGATCGCGATCGGGCAGAGCCGCTGGACCGCGCTCACGCTCCTTGCCCATGTTCTTGCCGGGTCGGTCTGGACGCTGGGCTTCACCAATTTCAACATCGCCGTGCAGCTGTCCTCGCCGCGCTGGGTGACCGGACGCATGCTGGCTACGTACCAGACCGTCGCATTCGCGGGAATCGCACTCGGCAGCTGGTGGTGGGGCCAGCTTGCGAATGCCCAGGGTGTGCGTGAGTCGCTTACGCTCTCAGGACTCGCCGCCCTCGTTTCACTCGCGGTGGCCCGCTGGCTGCCGGTCTCGGTGGCGCCCATCGGCTCCCTGGATCCGCGAGCGAAACCGGAGTTGAACCCTCCCAGCGTTGCCATCCATCCGGCGTCGGGTCCGATCATCGTCGCCATCGAGTATCGCGTCCTGCCGGAAAATGCGGCGGAGTTCGTCGTGGCGATCAACGAACTCGGTCGAGTCCGCCGTCGCAACGGCGCGCGCGCCTGGTCAGTCAGCCAGGACATTGACGCCACCGAGCTGTGGATCGAGCGCTTCGAGAGCCCGACGTGGACCGACCACCTGCGCTGGCGGACCCGTCCGACGGAATCCGACCAGGAGGTCCGCAGGCGCATCGGTCGCCTGATCGTGGGCGAGAAAGGTCGCGTGCGCCGGTTCGTCGGGCGACCGCCGGGCGCCGAACCCGTCGGCATGCTGCCGGAACAGGACCGGAGCGCGGCGGTTGCTGGCAGCGCGGGCGTCGAGCCCAAGCTGCCGAGCGCGCTGCCTTGAGCGCAGCACGACGATACAAGTCACCGAGCGAAGAAGTGGAGCGGGTGATTGGAATCGAACACTGGTGAGCGTCGCCACCCCGCTCCCTAGATCAACCACTTCCAGACGACATCGGCTCCGCGTGTGATTGACGTGTGACTGCGCGTCAGCCCGATCACCGGTGCCGCCACTCGGCGGGCGGAACTCCGGCCCAACGCCTGAACGCCCGATTGAACGCACTGCTCTCCGAATAGCCCACGATCGAGGCGATCTGACCCGTGGGAATCGTCGTGTTGCGTAGCAGCTGGCACGCGAGCTCGAACTGCACCTCGTCGCGCAACTGCTGGAAGGTCGTGCCTGCGGCGGCCAGGCGGCGCTTCAGCGTACGGGTGGAAATACGCAGAGTCGACGCCGCGTCGTCGATCGAGGATCGGCGCGTCGTCACCGTCGCCCGCAGCAGCCGGCGCACCCGGCCGACGTCGTCGTCGGCATCACCGGCCAGGAGCTCGTCGATCCGTTCATTCATCATGCGATGCAGGATCGGGTCCGCGCCCGGCGGCGGGTTTGCCA
>CAVXKO010000002.1:0-7740 GCA_963762315.1 uncultured Gammaproteobacteria bacterium | reverse complement strand
TGGCCATCGTTGCCGGCCACCGAGATCGGCTACGTGAGCCAGTTCACCGTCCGGTCCGGTACTACCCGGCGAGCATATCTCCGGGCGAAGCCGGGTAGTACCGGAGCGGACGGATCGATCATCGCGCGCAATTGCCGGCTATAGGAGCCCGATTTGCATCCGGTCCGGTACTACCCGGCGAGCATATCTCCGGGCGAAGCCGGGGTAGTACCGGAGCGGACGCCGGAATCCGGCTGGCAGGCTCGGCACGGCCGGTGGCCGTGGCGCCGCCAGCCGCCTAAAGCGAACCGATCGCGCGCGCGAGCCGTAATCGAGCCAGCCCGATGTCCAGCGTGGCGTCGTCGCGATTGCGCAGCGCCTGCACGCGCAGGCCCTCCGCCTCGAGCAGCTGCGTCTGGGTCCCGAGGCCCGCACCGTAGCGCTCGCGTGCGATCCTGAGGTTTTCCTCGGCCTGCTCGACCGCACCCATCGCGACGACGAGGCGTTCCCGTGTTTCGGCGACGTCCAGCCACGTCTGTCGCACCTGCAGCGCGATCATCGACTGCACGTCGGCGCGCTGCTGCTCGGTGGCGCGCCTCGACCGGTCAAGCGAGGAGGCGCGCTTGCGGGCCTGGCCGCCGTCGAACACCGACCACTGCACGCCAACGCCCACCGAGGCGAACTCCTGCTCGTTGAGGAAGGTGTTCTCGAGGTAGTTGTACGCGCCGGTCAGGTTGAACTGCGGCAGTGCGCGTGCACGCTCGGCGTTCGCGAGCTGGCCATAGGCCGTCGCCTGCTCGTCCAGCGCCTTGAGTTCGGTTCGACGCTCCACGGCTTCGCGGACCAGCTCGTCGGGATCGGTCGCGAGGCCCTGAGGCGCGGGCAGGTTCTCGTCGAGGTCGACGGGCCGGGACATCGGCTCACCCAGCCGGCGGTTGTAGGACGCGACGGCGAGCTCGACCGCATTCGCGGCCCTGAGCCTGCCCTGGCGGGCGTCGGCGAGCGAGACCTGCACCGCCAGCAGGTCGTTCTTCGGCACCAGCTCGCGCTCGAACATCGCGCTCACGTCGCTCTCCATGGACTCGAGTGTCTTCACGTTGCTCTCGGCGACCGCGAGCGCCTTGCGCGCGCGCAGCACCCCGACGTACGCCTCGGCGACCGCGAGCTTCACGTCCTCCTGGGCGCCCTGTGCCTGGGCGCCCGCGCCACGCCCGCGCGCCTCTGCCGCCGCGATGCCCGACGAGATTCGACCGCTGGTGAACAGCGGCACGGTCAAGGTCGCGGCACCCATCCAGAAATCATTGCCGCCGAAGAGCTCCGGCGCTGCGATCGGCATGCCCGTGCTGCCGAAGTCGAATGCCGGCGTGCTGTCGAGCCGCGTGTAGGCACCGCCGACCGCGAGCGACGGCCAGCGCTGGCCGCGGGCAGCGGCGGCGTCGAACTCGGCGGCCTCCGCCTGGCTGCGGACTGCCGCAAGTCCATTGTCCTGCGCGTCGGCGAGCGCCCAGGCCTCGGCAAGCGTCTCTGCTCCCGCGGTCGGCGAGAGGGCGAGCGCCGCCGTCGCCACCAATCCGAGGCCCCAGCCTGGACGACTCATCTGCAGGACTCCTTCACTGCTTGAGCGAATCGATGCCGAGGGCGCTCAGGACGTACTTCTCGTATATCGGCGCGACCGAGCCCGTCTTCACCTTGCGCAGGAAGTACTTCTCGAAGGCAACCTTGGCGACGTGCACCCACTTGCCCTGCTTCGCCCAGGTCACGTTGCGCGGTGGAATCTGCGGAAGCGCAACGAATGCCGCGCCCGTGTCGCCGAAGTCCGCGAGGCAGATCGCGTTCCAGGTGCCGCGCGCGGTGGCGGGCTTGCCCGCGAGGTCCGCCGCAACATTTTCGCAGATCGCGCTCACCATCGACTCGATCATGTAGCCGGTCTTCGGTGCGCCGGTCCCGACCGGTGTCACCTCGACAGGGGGAATCGCGACGCACACGCCAGCCGAGAAGATGTTTCGGTACTTCTTCGAGCGCTGGTGCTCGTCGATCAGCACGAAGCCGCGCGGGTTGCAGAGCTCGGGGACGGCGGCGACGGGATCCACGCCCTTGAACGCGGGTATGACCATTGAATACTTGAAGGGCAGCTTGTGCTCCTTCTTGACCGTGCCGTCGTCGAGGTGCTCGGCCACCGTCATCACGCCGTCCTCGACGCCGGTGATCTTTGCATTCGTGATCCAGTTGATGTGCCTCTGGCGCAGCTCCGACTCCATCAGCCCCTTGCTGTCGCCGACGCCACCGAGTCCCATGTGGCCTATATAGGGCTCGGGCGTCACGTAGGTCATCGGCACGCGATCGCGGATCTTGCGCCGGCGCAGGTCGGTATCCAGAATCATTGCCGACTCGTACGCTGGACCGAAGCAACTCGCCCCGGCCGCAGCGCCGACGACGATGGGCCCCGGGGCCTGAACGAACTGCTGGTAGCGGTCCCAGGCCTGCTGCGCATGGCCGTGGGTACAGACCGACTGGGTGAATCCCTTGGGGCCGAGTCCCGGCACTTCCTCGAAGGCAAGCTTCGGACCGGTGGTGATGACGAGGTAGTCGTAGGCGATCTTCGAGCCGTCGTCGAACGTGAGCGTCGAGCCCGGCGCATCGATCGACTGGACCATTTTGGCAACGAACTCGACGTCCTTCGCAGCGAGCGGGCTGGCAAGGTCGACACGGGTCTGCGGCGCCGTGCGCCAGCCGACCATCAGCCATGGATTGGACGGCGTGAACTCGAAAAATGGACTGCTGCCGACCAGCGTGACCTGATGGCCCTTGCCGACTTTCTTCTTCATTTCATAGGCGCAGGCGACGCCACCGAGACCCGCACCCATCACCACTATCTTTGCCATGTTCGCCCCCGTTGGCCGCGTCAGGCGGCCGGCAGTCTGTTGCGATAACTGAAATAGAGGATCGGAATCAGAACCAGCGTGAGTACCGTCGAGACCAGGATGCCGAAGATCAGCGACACGGCGAGCCCGTTGAAGATCGGGTCGTCGATGATGAAGAACGCGCCGATCATGGCGGCGACCGCCGTGAGCGCGATCGGGCGTGCGCGCACCGCCGCGGCGCCGATCACCGCATCGGCGAGGCTGCGGCCCCTCGCGATCTCGACGTTGATGAAGTCCACGAGCAGGATGGAATTGCGCACGATGATGCCCGCGAGCGCGATCATCCCGATCATGGAGGTGGCCGTGAACTGCGCGCCGAGCAGCGCGTGGCCCGGCATCACTCCGATGATCGTGAGCGGGATCGGCGCCATGATCACGAGCGGCACGGCGTAGGACCGGAACTGCGCCACGACCAGCAGGTAGATCAGCACGAGCCCGACCGAATACGCGAGACCCATGTCGCGGAAGGTCTCGAACGTGATCTGCCACTCGCCGTCCCACTTGAGCGTCGGCGTGTAGGGGTCCTCGGGCGCGCTGAAGAAGCGCTGCTCGAGTTCGAGTCCCGCGGGCAGGCCCTTGCGGAGCGCGCCCACCACCTCGAACATCCCGTAGAGCGGACTGTCGGTCGCGCCCACGGCATCGCCGCTGACCCAGGTCAGGGGCAGCAGGTCCTTGTGGTAGATGGCGCCGTCCCACGGCTTCTTCTCGACCACCGCGATCTCGGAGAGCTGCGACACGGGCCCCGCTCCTCGAGCGCACCTGCAGGGACAGCACGTCGGCGATCCGCGCCTTCTCCGGCACGTCGAGTTCGAGCCGCACCGGGATCGGGTCCGTCTCGTGCCCGGCCTTGATGTAGGTCGCATCGAGGCCCGCGAGTCCTGCCGTGAGGACCCTCACCGCCTCGGCCTGGTCGACGCCGAGCAGCGCCGCCTTCTGGCGGTCGATCGCGACCACGATACGGGTTCGCGAAGCCACGAGGCTGTCGTCCACGTCGACGATGTCGGGCTGCACGTCGAATTCGTGGCGCACGAGCCTCGTCAGCCGCTGCTGCACGTCGCGGAACGGCCCGTAGATCTCCGCAACGAGCGGCGCCTGCACCGGGGGGCCCGGCGGCACTTCGACGACCTTCACCGAGGCGCCGTGCTTCCGGCCGATCTCCGCCAGCGCCGGCCGGATCGCGAGCGCGATCTCATGGCTCTTGCGGTCGCGGTGATGCTTGTCGACCAGGTTGACCTGGATGTCGCCGAGCTCCGGGCCGCTGCGCAGGTAGTACTGCCGCACCAGGCCGTTGAAATTGATCGGCGCCGACGTGCCCGCGTAGACCTGGTAGTCGGTGACCTCGGGGAGTTCGGCGATCCTGGCCGCGAGCTCGTCGAGCACCCGCGCAGTCTCCTCGAGCGCGGTGCCCTCGGGCATGTCCACGCACGACCTGGAACTCCGACTTGTTGTCGAAGGGCAGCATCTTCATGACCACCCACTGCACGGCCACCAGCGACACGGCGATGACGATCGCGGCAAGCGTTCCCAGGTAGAGCCGGTGCCGGTTGCGCCTTGCGTCGCCGCCGCGCAGGAACGGCGACATCACGCGCTCGGAGAACCGTTGCAGGCGGGTGCCGCTCCCGGCGTCCGCGTGCACGGCGTGCGAGTGCGACAGCATCCGCTTCGACAGCCAGGGCGTGAACATGAGCGCGATGGCGAGCGAGATCAGCATGCCCATGCTCGCGTTGATCGGGATGGGGCTCATGTAGGGGCCCATGAGCCCCGACACGAACGCCATCGGCAGCAGCGCCGCAATCACCGTGAAGGTCGCGAGGATGGTGGGACCGCCCACTTCGTCCACGGCGCGGGGAATGATCTCCCCGAGGCCGCCGTGCCCGAACGCCATGTGACGGTGGATGTTCTCCACGACCACGATGGCGTCGTCCACCAGGATGCCGATCGCGAAGATGAGCGCGAAGAGCGAAACGCGGTTGATGGTGAAGCCCCACGCCCAGGACGCGAACAGCGTCGCGGCCAGCGTGATGACCACCGCAGCGCCGACCACGACAGCCTCGCGCCAGCCGACCGTGAGCCACACCAGCAGCACGACCGATGCGGTGGCGAATGCGAGCTTCTGGATGAGCTTCTGCGCCTTGTCGTTCGCGGTCACGCCGTAGTCGCGCGTGACCGTCACCTCGACCCCGTCGGGTATGAAGGTGCCGCGCAGCTGCCCGACCCGCTCGAGCACCGAGCGCGTGACGTCGATCGCGTTCTCGCCGGGCTTCTTCGAGATCGCGATCGTCACGGCGGGCGCCGTTCCCGCGAGCTCGATCCCCTTCTGCCGGGCGGCCGGTCCCGCGCCGAAGCTCACGTACTGCTCGGGCTGGTCGGGGCCCTCGCTCACCGTCGCCACGTCCTGCAGGTACACGGGGCGACCCTCGTGCACCGCTACCACGAGCCCCGCGACCTCGTCCCGGTTCGCCAGGAACTCGCCCGCCTGCACCGGGACGTCCGCGCCGCTCACGACCAGGGAGCCCGCCTGCTCGGCCACGTTGGCGGCCTGCAGTGCGCCCGCGAGCTCGGTCAGGGTCAATCCGTAACCGGCGAGCCGCTGCGGGTCCAGTGTCACGTGCACCGTCTCGTCGGGGCCGCCGATCGAGTAGACGTTGCGGGTGCCCGGGACGCGCTTCAGCTCCGGCTCGATCGCGTGCGCCACCTGTCGGAGCTCGTGCGCGCCACGGGCGGGATCCTTCGTCCACAGCGTGAGGCCCAGGATCGGCACGTCGTCGATGCCCTTCGGCTTCACGAGCGGCTGCAGTACGCCGAGTCCGGGCGGACGCCAGTCCTGGTTCGAATAGATGGCGTTGTAGAGGCGCACGATCGCGGCCGTGCGTTCCTGCCCGACCTCGAACTGCACCGTGAGCACGGCGGCGCCCGGCCGCGACACCGAGTAGATGTGCTTCACCCCGGAAATCTCGGCCAGCACCTTCTCCATCGGCGTGGCGACGAGGTTCTCGACCTGCTGGGCGCTCGCGCCCGGGAACGGCACGATGACGTTGGCCATCGTCACGTTGATCTGCGGCTCCTCCTCGCGCGGCGTGACGAGCACCGCGAACAGGCCGAGCAGCAGCGCGGTCAGGCCGAGGAGCGGGGTGAGTTCGCTGTCGAGAAAGAGCCGCGCGACCCGCCCGCTGAAGCCGAGCTTCTCACTCATGCGCCGCGGCCTGCTGCCGGATCCGCGCCGCCGCGACGGCGGGATCGACCGCGATCGCTTCGCCCGCCGCGAGGCCCGCAAGAATCTCGATGGAGTCGCCCCGCGTGCGGCCCAGACGGACCTGTCGCAGGGACACGCGCCCGTCCGCACCGACGACGTACACGGCACGCATTTCGCTGCGCTCGACGATGGCGTGCCGGGGCACGAGCATTACGTTGGCTTCACCGGTCACGAGGCCGATCTTCACGAACATGCCGGGCGCCACGCCGCGCTCGCCGGGCGGCAGGTCCAGCCGGATACCAAAAGTGTTCGTGTCGGGCTGGGCAGCGGGGTACATGGTGATGCCGCTTGCCTCCACCCGCCTGCCATCCACGTACACGACGGCCTTCCGCGCCGTGCGCACCTGCGCGGCGATGCTCTGCGGTACCTCGGCGACGACCCTGAGCGCGTCGAGCGACGCGACCACCATGAGCGGCATGCCGGGCGCCACGGATTCGCCGACCTGGACGAGCTTGCGGGTCACGACGCCGGCGTAGGGAGTCCGGATCTCGGTGTACTCGACGCCCTCGCGGGCGGCGTCGAGTCCGGCCCTCGCGGCGTCGAGTCTCGCGACCGCCGCGTCGCGCGTGGTCGTCGCATCGTCGAACGTGGCCCGCGCAACGACCTTGCGCTGGTACATGTCCGCGATGCGCCGGTAGTTCGCCTGCGCTTCCACCTCACGCGCCGTCGCTTCCTTGAGCGCGGCCTGCGCCTGCGTGAATCCCGCGACCTGTTCGGTGCTGCGGATGCTGACGATGACCGCGCCCGCGGGCACCTGGTCGTTCACGTCGAAGGCGATCGCGGCGATCCGTCCCGCGGTCTGCGCCGAGACGGTGGCCTGGTGGACGGCCTCGACCGTGCCGTCGAGCAGGCGCTCGGACGGGCACGGCCGATGACGTGACCTTGAACGTCGCGAGCGCTGCAGGAGCCGCGGCCGGGGCATCCTTCGCACCTGCGGCGACCGCCGCTCCGAGTGCCGCGACCAGGCACAGCGACGTGAGCACCCTCGCAGCGGTCGCGTCTGGCCTCATCACCTTCTCCGGGCTAGCGAAACGCGGCGCCGGGCTTCACGCCCAGCTTGTGCAGGAGGACCGCAATCGGGCAGAAGCCCGTGAACGCGGACTGGAGCAGGTTTGCGCCGACGAAGGCGGTGAACCAGAACCAGTACGGGCTCACGTAGATCCCGAGCAGCAGGCTCAGGAGGATCATCGTGCCTGCAAAGGCAACGACGGCTCTGTCGATGTTCATGGTCGTTCTCCGTAGAGAGGGATCAGTGCCTGCCGTCGTCGATGACGCGGCCGGTCTGGGGGTCGATGCGAATCAACGGCAGTCCCGCCGTCTTCCACGCCTGGAGTCCGCCCGCAAGATGCGTCACCTGGCGACGCCCGGCGGCCTGGAGCTTCTGGGCTGCCATGAGCGAGCGCTTGCCGCCTGCGCAGTGAAGGACGAGACGCCGTCCCTCGGTCGGAAGCGTCGTCGCGTCGAATGTCGAGAGCGGATAGAGCAGCGCTCCGTGTATTCGCTCGAAGGCGTACTCGTTTGCCTCGCGGACGTCGACGAGGAGGATCTCTCCCGCCTTGAGCCACGCGCTGACCTGCTCGGGCGTGG
>CAVXKO010000001.1:0-8200 GCA_963762315.1 uncultured Gammaproteobacteria bacterium | reverse complement strand
GCTATTTCCGTCTCGCCAGCGCGTTCTATCCCGCCGTTACGCAGTGGGCTGGGACGCCGACGGTCGCGATCGACGATGCGACCGCTCGACGGGAGATTCCCGTGACGGAAATCGACCAGCTCGCGGGGTCATACCGGGTCGCGGTGCTGAAGAATGACTGGCCCTTCGTCGAGCGCCGCCGGGACGTGACGTTGCCGCCGCCGTCGAATCGAATCGAGGAGCTGGCGCAGGCCTGGTTTGCGAAGCGGCTCACGTGGGCCGACACGATGAACAACGCGATGGGCGCCTACCAGCAGGCCGGCAACGCGTCGGAGGCTGCGCGCGTGGGCGTCAACCTCGCGGAAGCGTTCGTGACGCAGGACAACGTGCAGTACACGGCGGGGCGCCTCCTGCTGAGGGCCGATCAGCCCGGCCGGGCGCGCATGTACCTCGACCGCGCGATCCGTCTCAACGACGAACCCATCGAGTACCGGCTGTCGCTCGCCGAGGCGCTGGCCCGCACGGGCCAGACGGACGAGTCGATCAAGGTGCTCGAGGCCATCCTCGCGAAGCACCCCGACGAGCCGCGCGCGAAGTACTGGCTCGCCGAGATGCGCGCGCGGGAGAAGAAATAGGGACGACGGCGACGCTCACCAGATAAATGGGGATAAATGGGGACATTCACCGTTTTTAAAAAAACGGTGAATGTCCCCATTTATCGCCAGAAGGGTGTGTCGTCCGCCTCGCCGAGGAAAAAGCCCGCGATCGCGGCGCGCGCGAACGGCGCGTTCCGCTTCACGACGTTCACGCGGTGCCAGACGCCACCCACCATGAAGACGAGCCGGTTCGGCTTCGCGAACACGAACTCCGTGCTGGTGGCCCCGTCCATGAGCATCGCCGACAGGTCGTCCTTGGTGAGCACGTCCCAGGTCTGCTGGATCGTCTCGACCCGACCATCGCGCATGTGGCGTCGCTCGGGGAGCCGCTCGCGGCCGAGCACGTCTTCGACGATCATCAGCTCGCCGCCCCACGATGCATGCCAGCGCGGATGCACGTAGAAGGTGTACGCACCCGAAAAACGTCCCTCGTCGTCGTGCCAGTCGAGTCCCGAGCCCGGCGGGTGCAGGTACGTGCGGCCCGTGACGTACGTGTCCGGCACTTTCTCGCGATAGAACTTCGAATCGAGGATCTTCCGGAACAGCAGGTCGATCGCGGCGCCGGTTGGATACGCCTTGCGAGGATCCTGCTCATGCAGCGCCTTGCCGCGCGTGAACACCGTCTCCCCCGTCTGCCACGGCATTTCATCGCCGAGGTCCCAGGGCTTGATCCAGCGCGGGTTGCGCGCGTAGTCGGCACGCGCGGCGTACTCGACCATGAGCGCGAACTGCTCGGGCGGCAGCACGTCGTCGAGGATCACGTAGCGATCGGTCTGCTTGACGACCTTCAAGGCAAAGTCTCCTGCGAGGGGGCGGCCCCGAGCTGCGCGAGCACCTTGCGCGCGGTGGGGTTCGCCGGATCGATCTGCAGCACCTGCTCGAGCACCGCCCGGCCCTGATCGCGGCGGTCCGTGAGTATCAAGGCGTGAGCTGTCACGAGCAGGTAATTGACGTTGCGCGGGTCGCGGTCGAGCGCGCGACGCGCGTAGCGCAGCGCGTCGGCAGGCCGGCCCAGCTCGATCAGGGCCGTGGCGGTCTCGAACTGGATGGCCGGCTCGAAAGGAAACGCATCCGCCAGGATCGCGGAGATGCGCGTGTACTCGGGCTGGTTGCCGACGGACTGGTAGTAGCGCCGCAACCGATCCTGCGCATCCGCCCACGTCGTGCGCTGCTCGTAGACCTCCCTGGCGAGCCGCTCCCCCTCGGAGGCCGGGGCCGGCAGCTGCGGCAGCGTGCTGGTCGTGGTGAACGGCCATGCCGATTCGATACGCCGGACTTTGTATTCACCGAGCCAGCGATCGATGTCGCTCACCGGCATCTCCTGCCGCGCCTGCGCGTCGGAGACGACGACCTCGGGCGTACCCGGCACCCCCGCCGCCACCATCGCGTCGAAGAACGCGTCCGCGAGCAGGTAGTAACCCGCCAGGTTGGGATGGACGTGCTCGAGCACGAGGTTGTGGCCGACGAGCCCGTGCTCGCTCGCATCGACGAAAGCCCTGTGCACGTCGACCAGCGATGCGCCGTGAGCCTTCGCGACGGCGGCGATACGCTCGTTGAATACCGAAGGGGCGCGGAAGCGCAGCGGATCGAGGTCCCGCGCCCACGCATACCCGGACCGCGCGGCGTCGAAGTCGGACATCGCTTCCGCGTCCTGCGCCGCGTGGTACGCGGTCTTCGCGCCTCCCGCGGCGTCCGACTCGGCGCCGCTCAGCACCGCGAGCGGCACCTGGTCCCGCTCGTTGCTGACGAGCGTGCCGATGAATACCGGGATGCCGGCGGCGCGGTACTTGTCGAGCAGGGCGCCCAGGTTCGCTTCGAACTGTTCGAGGCCGCTGGCAAACAGCTCCGACTTGAGCGGGATCGAACGTTCGCCCGCGACGCGCGCCATCAGCGTGTCGGATCCGGTCGTGAGCGGCTCCGCAGGCTGCGCTCCGGACGCCGTGAGCAGCCTGCTCATCGACTGGAAGATCCGCAGTTCGCGCACCGCGAGGAACGCACGGGTGACCCACGGCTTCGACGCCATGCGCAGGCTCGAGCCGACGCCGAGAATGCCCAGGTACTCGTTGTGCCCGACGTAGATCACGATGGCATCGGGATGCTGCGCGATGATCTCGTCCGCAAAGTCGAGCAGTGCGTACGAATTTACCGCCGCCATAGCCGTGGAAATGACTTCGATCTCGCGGTCCGGGAAGGCCCGCTCGAACCGCTGGTCGAGCACCCCGGCAATCGACGCGCCGAGTCCGTAGGGAAAGCCCGCGGCGCTGGACTCGCCCTGCACGAACACGCGAAACGTGCCCGGCTTCTTCTGCGCGGGGAAGTACGCCGTCTCGATGCTGACGGCAGGCGCCTGGCCCGGATCGTTGAACAGTCGCGTCACCGCGCGGGGGTTGGCTTGCAGGTAGGCGGGCTGCGGCGGACTCGGGATGAACAGCGGCTCGAGGTCGTGGCCGAAGCCGGCGAGGCGCAGGCCGCCCTCGACGAGCGCCAGCAGCACGAGCGGCAGCAGCAGCACGATCGCGCGGAAGGCCCACACGCGGCCGGCCGACGGTGCCGGCGGTTCGGCCTGCGCCACGACGGGTGCGGACTCGGGCTTGTTCCTGTTGCGCTTCGCCACGTCGGGATCCGGCAAGAAAAAGGCCTGGCACCCTTTGGGGGCGCCAGGCCTTCGAGTGTGGCGCAGTCAGCCGTGCCGAGTCACGGTCCCGAGACCGTCAGCACCGGCGCGGTCGTGGTCGTCGCGTTCATCGAGAAGTCATAGAAGCCGGCCGCAGGCACCGTAAACGCGATGTTCCCGTTGCCCGGGCTGGCGCAGGCCAGCGTGAGCGGCGTGCCGACAGCAAGCGGGGTGCCGGCGCCGCAGTCGGTGCCCGACGTCCACCCGGAGTCCGCGATCTTGAACTCCTGGCCGCCCGCATTCAGCTGTTTCGAGTACTTGTAAATGCCGCCCCCGAGGTACGACATCCGGTTCGTCGAGGCATCAGACCAGTCGCCGCTCAGGCCGCGCACGTACAGGGCCGCCGTAAACGGAATCTTCTCGACCGTCAGCGTCAATGCCGCCGGGTTCGAGCCGTCCACCGCGAACAGGTACGAGCCCGCGCTCGCCAGGTTGATGTTGAGGTTGCCCGAACTGTTGCTGCAGTTCAGTGCGTACGGCGTACCCAGCGTGACGGTGTTGCTTGCGCCCGCGCCGCAGTTGCTCGCGCCGCCGTTGCCGTTGCCCCAATCGGCATCGGCGATCTTGAAGTCCGACGCGCCTGCCGCGAGGTTCAGGATCTCCGCGCGGTACTTGCTGATGCCGTCCCACCTCATCGGCGCCGACGTGCCCCAGTCGGTGAAGCCGCCTCGCACGTACAGCGTCGTTGCGCCGAACACCGCCGCCTTGCCGACAGTCAGCACCGGGTTGACCTTGTTCGCCGCTTCGAGCGAGAACGTGTAGTCCCCGGCGGAAGGCGGCGCAATCTTGAGGTTCTTCGAATTGTTGTCGCACAGCAGGACCGTTGGCCTCGCGAGCTGCACGGTGACGCCGTCCACTGCACCGCCGCAGTTCGAAGCCCCGGTCCAGTCGTTGTCGGCGATCTTGAACTCCTGCGCCCCGGTCACCGCGGCGATGGTGCGCGAGTAGGACGTGCCGCCGACGTAGGTCAACTCACGCGCCGGGTTGGCGCTCCAGTCGCCCGCGAGGCCGCGCACGAAGATCGGAACGCCGTACGGCGAGCAGCTCGACTGCGCCGCCCGGATGAACACGGCCGTGGTGCGAGGCGGCACTCGGAAGCCGCTGGCCGCATCGTGCGTGGCCGTCTTCACGACCGCGTCGACGCCGCCTGCCTGCACCGGGTGCAGCGTATAGACCTCGTCCTTGAAGATCGCCAGCTGCGTCCAGTTGGTCGTCGGATTGAAGATCGTCACGACCGCGCCGTACGGCTGGCCGGGCAGGTTCGGGCCCGAGCAGCCGTCGATACGGTAGGCCACGACGCCGGCCTGCTGGCTCGGTCCCGTGTTGAGCATCGTCACGCGGCCCTTGATCTGGTCGGCATCGCGCAGGCGGAACAGCACCGAGCTCTTGCGGATCTTCAGCCACTCCTTCGTGACGTCGAACGCGAACTGCCGGTCGCTCGCCGACGATGCCGCCGTCGGATCGAGCAGCACGCTGGTCGCCTGCGCCTTGTTGCTGCCGTTGTCGCCCTGCGGTGGCAACCCGATCGCCCAGTTCGACGTAGCGAGCGTCCAGTCGATCTCGTTGAACCAGTCGCCGGAGTTGTAGGAGTTCTTGTCCGTCGACTTCGAACGCAGGACGTCCTGGCCCGCCTGGAGGAACGGCACGCCCTGCGCCAGGAGCACCATCGACAGGCCGACGTTGTGCGCCCGAACGCGCTGGGCGATCGGCGTGCCCACCGGGTGCTTGTACTGGCTGACGTCCCAGAACGTCTCGTTGTCGTGGCTCTCGACGTAGTTGATCAGCTCCGACGGATCGGCCGTGTAGGCGCCGAGCGTCGAACCCGCCACCGTCGCGCCCGCGGCGTTCTGGAACGTGAACGACTTGATGCCGCCCGCCAGCTGCGCGCGCAGCCGGTCCGTCTGGTTGAGCAGCGAAGTCTTCTCCGACGCCGAGCCGGAATTCGCGGCGTTCGGGTCGTACCACAGGCCGTTCACGATGCCCTGGTTCGACACGAGGCTGGCGCCGCTGTCGAACGGCCCGCCGCCGCGCACTGCGTCGCGGATCCGGTCGTTGAACGTGCCGATGCCGGTGCCGGCCAGGTTGTCCTGGCGCGCCGACACGTAGCGCTTGTCGTTCTCGCCGCCGCAGCAGTTCCAGCCCTCGCCATAGACGTAGAAGGCCGGATTGGTCGCCTGGGCCGCATCGCGCAACCGGACGATCTGCTCCTTGGTGTGGCTGCTCATGAGGTCGAACCGGAAGCCGTCGACCTTGTAGTCCCGCACCCAGCGCAGCGACGTGTCGAACATCAGCTTCTCGTACATCTTCCACTCGGAAGCCATGTCGTTGCAGCAGGCCTGGTTCGTGACGGCGCCGGTGGTGATGTCGCGACGATGGTAGTACCCCGGCACGACGCGATCGAACACCGACTTGTCGTTCATGCCGGACGATGCCGCGTGGTTGTAGACCACGTCCATCACCGTCCGCAGCCCCGCATCCGAAAGGCCCTTCACCATACGGCGGAACTCGAGAACGCGCTTCGCGCCGTTCGGATCGGTCGAGTAGCTGCCTTCCGGCGATCCGTAGTGGAAGGGATCGTAGCCCCAGTTGAAGCCGTCGACGCTGCTGATCCAGCCCGTGATCTGCTGCGGCTGCAGCGAGGTCGGATCACTGGCCGAAATTTCGGCGAGCAGCTGCCGGATCGTCTTCGAGCCGTTCGCCGGATTGAAGCAGAGGCTCGCCGCATCCGCGACCTTGTCGCAGAGCTTCTGTACCGGGTCGTCGATGTCGACGCGATCGGCCGGATTCTCCGGCACGCTCGCGATGTCGAACGCCGGCAGGATGTGCACGTGCGTCATGCCCGCCTGCGCCAACTGCTGCAAATGCTGCCGGCCGTTCGTGCCCGCCAGGTCGAACGCCGTGTACTTGCCGCGATCGGCCGCCGGCACGCTCGCATCGGCCGCGCTGAAGTCGCGCACGTGCAGTTCGTACAGCACGATGTCCTCGGGCGCGGCCAGGGCCGGCTTAGCGAGTGAGTCCCAGCCCGCCGGTTTCAGGTCGGCATCATCGAGGTTGATGATCTGGCTGCGCGCGCCGTTCGTCGAGCCGCTGACCGCGTACGGATCCGACACTTCATTGGTCAACAGCGTGTCGCCGTAGTTGCTGTAGACCTTCAGCGTGTACGTGTAGAAGAGGCGGTTCCAGTCCGGCTGCCCCTGCACGCTCCACACGCCCGTGGCCGGGTCGAGCGTCATCGGCACGGCGGCCCCATGCGGTGTGCCGTCCGCATTGAAGAGATTGACCGATACGCCGGGGCTCAGGAGCGCCGTCGGCGCCCACACCTTGAGGCTCGGCACGCCGCCCGAGAACGACGGACCCAGCGGGACGTCTTTCGCGGCTTCGTAGTACAGGTCATCCAGCGCGCCGTTGATCTGCGCGCGCGTCACATAGGTGATCACGCCGCTCGCGTTGCGGCCGACGACGTAGATCTGCGAGCGCGCGATCGTCTTGGCGTTGGCTACCGACGAGGCTGGCAGCGAGTACGCCGGGAGCGACGAGAGGTCCTTCAGGTACGGGATCTGCGGGTTGGTGCCCGCGCCGAGGCGCACCGACACGTAGTTGCCATTGAAGCCGCCGGCCACGTTGTTGGTGAGCGAGGCGTCCGGCGAGTACAGCAGGTCGACCGTCGTCACGGACGCGGCCGCGGGCGCCTTCCACAGCAACGTGTTCTTGAGGACCCAGTGGGCCGCGTAGTTCACCGGCTTGACGATGTTGAAGTACTGCGGCGTCGAGCTGACGTCGACCACGCCCGAGACGACGAACACCATGTTGCCGTCCCGGGCGATCCGGACTTCCTGGTCCGGACCCGGGTCCTTCGTATCGCCATTATGGATGATGAAGCCGAGCACGTTCGGGAACGCGGCGGCCGACGGCGGGTTGTTGCTGTACTTCGGGTTCGCGTTCTGCGGCAGCTTGATGCGGAAGTACGCGCCGTAGATCGGGTCGACGCCCTCGGGCGAGCAGCGGGCCGGCCCAGGTCGTCCAGTCGGCGCCCGCCGGATCCTTCGGGAACAGGTGCACTCCCCAGCCGGTGTACTTGGCGTCCGCCCGCTTGTAGAAAAGCAGGACTTCGTTGGCGGCCGGCAGGGCCGCCGCCTGGCCGGTCTGGCCCGGCGTTCCGAGACGCGCTTCGGGCACGCCCGAGAAGGCGAAGACCGGTTGCGTGGCCGTGTCGGCGTTGAAGACGATCGTTTCAGGCGTCCCCGTGCCGTTCGACACCGACATGCTGACGTTCTGGTACGGGTACAACGGCACGCCCTTCACGACGCAGCCAAAGGCGCTGTCGGTCGTCGCGGTGCACGGATACGACTTGCCGCCGATCGTGATCGTCGTATTCGCATAGCCGCCCGTGGCGCGCCGATAGAACACGTCGACGGGCGCCGCCGCCGGCGAGAATCTGCGGGTTCGAGGTCCAGGTGAAGTCCTCGATGCCGAGGTCGCCGGTGGTGCCGAGATTCTGGATCTCGATGTGCGTGATGCGTGGGTCGCCGCCTTCCTGTGCCAGGTCGACCGCGAGCGTGCCGGTGCCCTTGATCGGTCTTAAGCAGCTTCTCGGCCGAACCCGGCCGTCAGCACGTCGCGCCCGTAGATACGGATCTCGCCGCTGTCCAGGACTGGCGGCGGCTCGGTACCGCCACCGCCACCGCCGCTTGTGAACTTGGTGAAGGTGACTTTCGGCTTGTTCTTGTCGGCGCCAGTCGCATCGAACTTGATCGTGTAATCCGCCTTCGTGGCGATCGTGATCTGCATGTCCGCCGAACCGCTGTCGCACCGCATGGTAAACGCGGAGCCGAGCGGGACCGGATCGTTCTTGACCGTCTGTCCGCAATTCGTCGCGCCGGACCAGCCGGCG